>NZ_CP015820.1:2317500-2601172 GCF_002007485.1 Ditibartonella apihabitans | reverse complement strand
TTTGTGCACACCAAAAAAATGTGAGGATAACTCCATGATGTTATACACAAGCCAAGCCATTGTGGGAAATTCAAAAGCGGGCAATTGAATTACGGGGAAAACCTTCTGTTTTGGAATTTCAACGACTTTACGATTTTTATTTCACAATTTGAAGAAAGTCGTTGTTTTTATGTATCAAATTAAAATTAATCGGGTAAATATAAGGTTGCTGTGAGCAGGTTTTTCCGGCTTACAAAAATCTCGCCAATTCTGTGGATAAAAAAAGGTTAATAAATAATTAACAGAAAACACAGACTCTAAGAATCAGAATCCAAGATTCAAAATAATTTCTTTATTGAAACCCTCCTTTGGAAAAGCCAACATAAGCCATGACAAAAAAAGTTCTTGAAGTCCTAAGTGGTAAAACAATATCTCCCCCACCAATCTGGTTGATGAGGCAAGCTGGAAGATTCCTGCCGGAATACCGGGAAGTTAGGGAAAAAGCGGGAAGCTTTCTTGATCTTTGCTATAACCCTCAACTTGCTTTTGAAGTCACAATGCAACCGATCAGACGATTCGGTTTTGATGCAGCAATTCTCTTTTCGGATATACTCGTTGTACCCCATGCTTTAGGAAGGAATTTACGTTTTGAAGAAAAAAAGGGACCAATTCTTGATCCTCTATCAGTAAACGAAATTGAAAATTTAAATGTCGAAAAGGCTCAGGAAAAACTGATCCCGAGTTTTGAAACTCTCTCTCTTCTCAAAAATGCTTTACCTCATGACACAACACTGATCGGATTTTGTGGAGCTCCGTGGACTGTTGCAACCTATATGATTGCCGGACATGGCACTCCGGATCAGGCTCCTGCCAGATTGTTCGGCTTCAATCATCCGGAAGCAATGAAAACTCTTCTTGAACTTCTTGCCGATGTTTCGGCTGACTATCTTGTCAATCAGGTCAAGTCCGGAGCTGAGGTTTTACAGATTTTTGATTCCTGGGCCGGCGTTCTGGATGAACAGAGTTTTGATGAATATGTTATTTATCCGATAAACCGGATGGTCCGGCGGATTAGAAAAGTTTTTCCGGAAGTTCCGATAATCGGTTTTCCAAAAGGTGCCGGTGCACTTTACGAAAATTTTGCTCGAAAAACAGGGGTAACGGCCATCGGACTTGATTGGTCTGTACCGCTTTCCTTTGCCAAAAAACTACAAAAAATAACACCCGTACAAGGAAATCTTGATCCATTGCGGCTGGTTTCGGGTGGTACTGCTCTTGAAAAAGGAATAGAGACTATTCTGGAAAATCTCGGGAATGGACCCTTGGTTTTTAATTTGGGGCATGGAATAACACCACAAACGCCTATCAAAAACGTCGAAAGACTGGTCAAACTGGTGAGGAATTTTAACAAATGACGAATTCTAAAACGCATATGACAACGGGGACAATCTGGCTTCGCGCCATCGTTTCGCTATTGATTGTCGTGGTTGTTTTATGGGCATTGTTTCACGTGAATCCTGATAAATATCCGGAATCGACGTTATGGATTAAATCTTTTCATGTGATTTCTATCATCTGCTGGATGGCCGGTATGTTTTATCTGCCACGTTTGTTTGTCTATCATTGTCAGGCAGAAGCGGGATCCAAACAATCCGAAACGTTCAAAGTTATGGAAAGACGGTTGTTGCGGGCAATTATCAATCCTGCGATGATTGCATCGTGGGTTACGGGACTCTGGTTGGCATGGGAAGTTTATGCACTTCAGGGTGGTTGGCTGCATCTGAAACTTCTCGTTGTGGTTATTCTTTCCGGCTATCACGGATTGTTATCCCGCGGAGTTCGCCATTTTACCGAGGATAGAAATAACTTTTCCGAAAAGACATGGCGGATTTTGAATGAAGTGCCCACAGTGCTCATGATCATCGCTGTGATTGATGTCATTGTAAAACCGTTCTGAGTGAAAATGGCTTGATTTCTTAAGGCAAGGGGGGTAGATGGAATTTACCCTCCTTTTTTATTTTCCAAAGTTTCTGAATAAGGCACTTTTTCAAGGAAAATATTTTTCCATAATCACAAGAGTTTATATTGGATGCAGAATATTCAACAGATGAAACTACAAGAGCTGAAAAGCAAAACGCCGGTTGAACTTGTAGCTTTTGCCGAAACACTGGAAGTCGAAAATGCTTCGTTAATGCGCAAACAGGAATTGATGTTTGCCATTTTGAAAAAGCTTGCCCTTCAGGATGTTGAAATTATAGGTGAAGGTGTTCTGGAAGTTTTGCTGGACGGCTTCGGATTTTTACGTTCGGCCGATGCCAATTATCTTCCGGGCCCCGATGACATTTATCTGTCACCCTCCCAAATCCGGCGGTTTTCATTAAAAACCGGCGATACGGTCGAAGGACCGATACGCAGTCCTAAAGAAGGCGAGCGTTATTTTGCACTATTAAAAATCAATACGATCAATTTTGAAGATCCGGAGAAAATCCGTCACAAAATCCATTTTGATAATTTGACACCTCTCTATCCGAACGAGAGGTTGAAAATGGAGTTGAGTGACCCGACAAACAAGGATATGTCGGCAAGGGTCATTGATCTGATCTCGCCTTTAGGTAAAGGACAACGTGCGCTGATTGTTGCACCGCCAAGAACCGGTAAGACAGTTCTTCTTCAAAACATTGCCCATTCAATTACGGCCAATCATCCGGAATGTTTTCTGATTGTGTTGCTTATTGACGAACGTCCGGAAGAAGTGACCGATATGCAACGTTCTGTCAAAGGTGAGGTTGTTTCGTCAACATTCGACGAGCCGGCATCCCGCCACGTTCAGGTCGCTGAAATGGTCATTGAAAAGGCGAAGCGCCTTGTTGAACAGAGTCGCGATGTTGTCATTCTTCTCGATTCGATTACCCGTCTTGGTCGCGCTTATAATACTGTCGTTCCTTCATCAGGTAAGGTATTGACCGGTGGTGTTGACGCCAATGCTCTGCAGCGCCCCAAGCGCTTTTTCGGTGCAGCCCGCAATATTGAAGAAGGCGGTTCGCTCACAATTATCGCTACGGCATTGATTGATACAGGTAGCCGTATGGATGAAGTTATTTTCGAAGAGTTCAAGGGAACAGGCAACTCTGAAATTGTGCTTGATCGGAAAGTGGCCGATAAGAGAATTTTCCCGGCAATGGATATTTTGAAATCCGGAACCCGCAAGGAAGATTTGTTGGTTTCCCGTCAGGATTTGCAAAAAATATTTGTTTTGCGTCGTATTTTGGCTCCGATGGGCACAACCGACGCGATCGAATTTTTGATTGATAAATTGAAGCAGACAAAAACCAATGCCGAATTTTTCGACTCAATGAATACGTAATTCGGGAATACGTAATTCGGGAATACCTGATTTGGAAATACATGATCGGAGAACACCTGATCTCCGGTCACTTGATCGGGAATGTGCCCCGTCGGATCATGTCTGACAGGTGTTTTTCAAAACATACATATGTAGCTTTTTCCGTCCGGAAAATTTTTCGGGCGGTTTTTATATATCTGCGGTAGCACAATTTGATATGGCGAAGCGGAACGAAGTTTTTGTCAAAAATGGTTATAAAGTTCTGCTTCAAATGATTTGTAGATCATTGGCCGGCTTTTTATAATGCGTTTCTGCGTTGCTAAATGTGGGACATAGCTTCAATAAGACATTTTGACGAACGAGGATAACAACAGTGGATACTATTTTTGCTTTATCAAGCGGAAAACTTCCCTCAGGGGTCGCAGTCATTCGCGTTTCGGGAGATATGACCAAAACGATCGTCAAGACATTGCTCGGTAAGGTTCCGGCACCGCGTTTAATGACATATGGCAAACTTACGTCTCAAGAAGGCGAATTTCTGGACAATGCATTAACAGTGTTTTTTTCCTCACCACATAGTTTTACCGGTGACGATAGCGTGGAATTTCATCTTCATGGCGGCAAAGCCGTTGTGGACCGGTTTTTGAACGAGCTTGAGAAGTTCGATGCATGTCGTTTGGCAGAACCTGGTGAGTTTTCAAGGCGGGCGTTTATCAATGGCAAGCTCGATTTGACAGAAGCAGAAGGGCTGGCTGATTTAATCGAAGCGGAAACGGAAAGCCAAAGAAGACTAGCCATAATGGGAGCGACGGGCAAACTTGCAGCGCTTTATAGAGATTGGCGAAACAATCTTATCAAGGCCCGCGCCATGATAGAAGCAGAGCTTGATTTTTCCGATGAAGAAGATGTTCCGGGTTCTGTGAGCGAGATTGTTTGGGATAATTTACGAAATTTAAGCCGGTCAATTTCCGAATTTGTCGAGAAAAGCGAACGTGTAGCCTCCATGCGTGATGGTATAAAAATTGTCATCGCAGGTGCACCAAACGCAGGAAAATCTAGTATTATCAATAAGTTATCAGGTTTTGATGTTGCAATTGTTACAGATGAAGCCGGCACAACACGCGATGCTTTGGAAACCCGTATCGTGATTGATGGATATCAAATTCTATTGACCGATACAGCCGGATTGCGAGAGACAGAGAACAAAGTTGAAAAACTCGGTATAGAGGTTGCCTATAATCGACTGAAAGACGCCGATCTTGTTTTGCTGGTTGATGACTTGTCAAATCCGGTTCCGATAGAACTTCCTGAAACTGATGCAGACATTTGGCATGTTGGAAATAAAGTTGATTTGGCAAAAGGGTCATTGGAAAAATGGCCGATCCAGTTTTCGACCAAAACCGGTGAAGGATTTGATTCTTTTGTAAAAGCGATTGCTTCATTCTGTTCTTGCTTTTCATATGATGTCGGAGAAGTGGTGACTGCCCGAAAAAGGCAATTAACGCTTTTGAAAACGGCTATCTCTGAAATTGATCACGCGATTCGATATGAAGACCGCGATTTATCTCTAAGAGCGGAACATTTACGACTTGCTGCAGACTCACTGGGTCGTATTACCGGCGATATTGATGTGGAAGATATTTTGGACGTAATTTTCTCGCAATTTTGCATAGGCAAATGAGTCGTTCATAATAATTGGAACTTGATTTTCGAAAAATTGATTCACGTGAAACAGTAAATTGGTGATTCACGTGAAACATTTTGGAAATTAGATGTTCAATCTTCAAAAATAATGATTCACGTGAAACATCTCATATGTTAGAGAACTATTAATTGGTTAGAAGTTCTCCGAAAAAGGTGTTTCTTCTATTGTTTCACGTGAAACGTGATTAAAATAATGGTGTTGATAATAAATTGACTGATAAATTTGATGTGATTGTTGTTGGGGGCGGACACGCCGGATGTGAAGCTGCTGGTGCGGCTGCACGTACCGGTGCAAAAACGGCACTTGTTACCCACCATTTTGCTTCAATTGGAACAATGTCTTGTAATCCCGCAATTGGTGGCCTCGGAAAAGGACATCTTGTGAGAGAAATTGATGCACTCGACGGGCTGATGGGTCGTGCAGCAGATGAAGCCGGAATCCAGTTTCGTTTGCTTAACCGGAGAAAAGGACCAGCCGTTAGGGGACCGCGTACACAGGCAGACCGAAAATTATACAAAAAAGCTATGCAGACATTGATTTCGGAACAGCCAAATCTCACGGTCATAGAAGACGAAGTAATTGATATTATTGTAAAAAATAACGCTGTAACGGGCGTTATCTGTAAGGCTCATGGGCAGCTTGAAGCCGGTGCTGTGGTCTTGACGACGGGTACATTTTTGCGTGGGCTTATACATATTGGCGAAAAGACATGGCCTGCGGGGAGAATGGGCGAAGAACCGAGCAATCTCCTTGGTGAACGGCTTGGACAATATGGTATCCGGTTAGGGCGATTGAAAACCGGTACCCCTTCAAGGTTAAGTAAAAAGACAATTGATTGGGACAATCTTCCAAAGCAGACTGCTGACGACGATCCTGTACCATTTTCATTTTTAACCGAAACAATTCGCCAACCACAAATTGACTGTGCGGTTACCCGAACGAATCACAAAACCCATCAGATCATAAAAGATAATATTCATCGTTCGGCAATGTATTCCGGTGCTATTAAAGGTATAGGTCCTAGATATTGTCCTTCGATTGAAGACAAAATTGTCAAATTCGGAGAGCGTGACGGTCATCAGATATTTCTGGAACCGGAAGGACTGGATGATGATACGGTCTATCCAAACGGTATATCAACGTCATTGCCGGAAGAGGTCCAGCTCGACTTTATCAAGACCATCGAAGGCTTGGAACACGCCAAGGTGTTGCAACCGGGTTATGCAATCGAATATGATTTCGTCGACCCGCGCCAGCTTTATGCAACATTGGAATTGAAAGCGCTTTCAGGTCTCTTTCTCGCCGGTCAGATAAACGGAACAACCGGTTATGAAGAAGCCGGCGCACAAGGCTTACTTGCAGGGCTGAACGCTGCGAACAAAGCTTCCGGCAAAGATCAAATCACCATCAGCCGTTCAACTGCCTATATTGGTGTTATGGTGGATGATTTGATTACGCGCGGTGTCAGTGAACCATATCGGATGTTTACCTCGCGTGCAGAGTTTCGCTTGTCTTTAAGGGCGGATAATGCGGATGAACGGTTGACACCGTTGGGATTGGAATGGGGTATTGTAGGCTCGCTGCGTCATCAGCATTTTCAATATAAGCAAGACTTATTGACTAAAGCGCGTGACCTTTGTCAATCGGTAGCGATCACGCCGAACGAGGCTACGGAAAAAGGGTTGCAGATAAAACATGATGGAATTCGCCGTAGTGCTTATGATTTGCTGGCTTATCCGGAAATGTCACTGTCTCGCTTAATCGATATTTGGCCTATTCTTGGCGAGATTGATAAAAAAACGGCGGAAACATTGGAAATAGAGGCTCAATACGCAGTTTATCTTGATCGACAAGCTCAGGATATTGCCAATCTTCGACGGGATGAACGGCTGCGCATTCCGGCGGAACTCGATATTGACGTGATTTCAGGTCTTTCCAATGAACTTAAAGGAAAAATTCGTCAGCGCGCACCGCAATCCATCGCAGAAGCTCAAAAAATTGACGGAATGACTCCGGCAGCTTTGTCCCTCATCATTACCCATATCCAGCGCTTGAACCGCGAAAACAGGAGAAGCGCCTGATGACAGAATGGGTTGAAGAAAAATATCTGACGTTGAAGGAAATCGTGCCTTCTGTTTCACGTGAAACAGCGGCCAGTTTGATGGCCTTCGAGGAAGCTGTCAAAAAGTGGCAATCACATATCAATTTGATTGCGAATGCTACTTTGCCCGAGCTCTGGACTAGACATATATTGGATAGTGCACAAATAGCAGCACTTCAACCAGATGCAAAAAACTGGTGCGACATTGGTTCGGGTGGTGGCTTTCCCGGAATTGTAACGGCGATTCTCTTGAAAGAAAAAAGCGGTTTTCACATTGATCTCGTCGAAAGTAACAGCAAAAAGGCGGCATTTTTAAGAAGTGTCAGTGCTGAATTCAATTTGCCTGCCACTGTCCATACATGTCGCATTGAAACCAGCTACATTCACATTAAAAAACCGGAAATTATCACGTCACGCGCTTTGGCATCGCTCGGGAAGCTCTTTGAACTAACGCTTCCATGGTTTGAACAAGGTGCAACCGCCCTATTCCAGAAGGGGCGTGATTATAAAAAAGAAATGGCCGAAGCCGAACAAAACTGGACATTCAATTCGATAATTCATCAAAGTAAAATTGATCGTCAATCCGTTATTCTTGAAATTAGCAAGATCAATCCACGTAAGGGGTGAGAAAAATGAGCGAAACACGCATTATCGCCATTGCAAATCAGAAAGGTGGAGTTGGTAAAACAACGACAGCCATTAACCTCGCTACAGCACTTGCGGCAATTGGAGAAACTGTTCTGGTGATGGATATTGATCCTCAGGGAAATGCCAGCACAGGTCTCGGGATTGATCGTGATCAACGTCTCCTTTCTTCCTATGATGTTATTGTTTCGGGCACATCGGTTAATGACGCGGCATTGGAAACGGAAGTTCCTAATCTTTATGTCGTCCCCTCGACCCTTGATCTTCTTGGAATAGAAATGGAAATTGCACCGGCAAATGACCGTATTCAGAGGCTACAAAATGCCTTACGAAAAAATCCGAGAGTAACCGAGAAATTTTCATATATATTGATTGATTGCCCCCCTTCTCTCAATCTTTTGACGCTCAATGCTATGGGGGCAGCCAATTCTGTTCTCGTACCTTTGCAATGCGAGTTTCTGGCTCTTGAAGGACTAAGTCAACTGTTGGAAACAGTAAAACAGGTTCGTGGCTCCCTCAATCCTTCGTTGGAAATACAAGGTATTGTGCTTACCATGTATGATGGCCGTAATAATCTTTCCAATCAGGTTGTAGAGGATGTGCGATCCTTTATGGGTGACAAAGTTTATCAAACCGTCATACCGCGCAATGTTCGTGTATCGGAAGCGCCGTCATTCGGTAAACCGGCTCTTCTTTACGACTTGAAATGTGCCGGCAGTCAGGCCTATTTGCAACTTGCTTCGGAAGTCATTCAACGCGAACGCCAATTACGTGCAGCTTAAGAAATAAATTTAGAAAAAACGAGGAAATAGACGAGGAAATAGATATGAGTGACGATCAATCGAAAAAACGGCTTGGACGTGGTCTTGCTGCTCTTATTGGCGATATTGATCTTGGTCTTGATAAGCCGCTCGCAGCTCCAAATACCTCGTCGGAACGGCAGGTGCCTATTGAATTTATTTCTCGTAATCCGCAAAATCCCAGACGTAATTTTACGGAAACCGAGCTTGATGATCTTGCCCAGTCTATTCGTGAGCATGGAGTTGTGCAGCCGGTTGTCGTCCGTCCATCGCCCGATCATCCAAACCGCTTCGAATTGATTGCAGGGGAACGCCGTTGGCGTGCTGCACAGCGTGCTAATCTCACCGAAATACCGGTCATTATCCGCAATGTTGATGATCGTACCGCTTTGGAACTTGCCATTATTGAAAATGTTCAAAGAAGCGATCTTAATCCTCTGGAGGAGGGGATGGGGTACCAACAACTCATTGACGAGCATGATTATACGCAGGCTGACCTCGCTCAGGTGATCGGAAAAAGCCGCAGCCACGTTGCCAATACACTCCGACTATTAAAATTACCTGCTAAAGTTCAGCAATTCATCAATGAGGGGCAATTATCGGCAGGCCACGCCCGTTGTCTGATAACAGTCGAAGATCCCTTGGCACTTGCCGAGAAAATTATCCGTGACGGCTTGTCTGTTCGTCAGGCTGAAGCATTGGCAAATGGTCAATCAAATGCCAAATCAAAAAGACGCACGCCGACAGAAAAAGATGCCGACACCAAGTCGCTGGAAAAACTTCTTGCCGATGTTATCGGTATGAAAGTTGCCATCAAACACGGGAAAAAAGGCGGGGACGTAAAAATCCATTATTCTTCGCTGGAGCAGCTCGATGATATCTGCAGGCGTTTACAAAACTAGGAATTTTCCGAGGTTTCACGATTGATTAAACCGGTTTTGCTTCGGGTTCGCTAAAAGAATCCGATGAAAGACTTGGCGTTGCACTGCTAAAATGGTTCTTCGGGAAAAAACCGAATGTTTTTCTATAAAATACTTTTGCCAAACAGGCTTTTCTATCAAACAATTCGGGCATTGACTGCTTGAGGTAAGTTATTCCGGGATATTTCCGGAAGACTTTGCTTTGTCGGAATTTTGTTATGGCTTCGCCATGGGCATTGTTTTATTTGCAAACCGAATATTCATTAGAAAATAGCGGAAAATGACCCCGCCTTTTGCTATTTTTCACGGCGGATCCGATTACTCCTCAAAGTGTGACGAGACGTTAGCCACAATTGTTACTATCCGGTTATGCCGCAAAGCACATGGTATTCTGTCGGGTATATACTAACATATTGTTTTTAAGACGAATTTATTGATCAAGCAGTTTGCGGATGCGGTCGGCAAATTGTTTTCCGAATTCGAGATTCTCTTTTGAAACTGTTGCGCTATCATCAAAAAGTGCATCCTGATCGTCGAGAGAAGAAGCTGCTGCAAGAGAGGCTTGCAGGGCCAGATAACCAAGGACGTAATCTTTCGGTTCAAGTGCATTTTTTTTCAAAATGTTCATTATGCGTTCATTTTTGGAAATCGTTTTGACAAGGCCATCAACGCTCGCGTCATTACCGGTTTCGGATTGAGAAAGCTTGATGGACGCATCGGACAGCTCTTTTTGTACATTCTCCATTTTCACCAAAAACTCCTCATTGAGAGGATATTCGGCAACAACCTTGGGATTACCGGTTGGTGAAAGATAGAACTCGTTCTGCTTATTATCCTGTTTCGAGGCGTCGTCGCCAAAAGCGGCAACTGGAAAAACTATCAGACAAAGGGCAATGACAAATCGCTTGATAAACATTCAGAAATGATCCTTGCGTTTTCTCAATTCGGCAAAAACAGCGACATCCGAAGCATTTTGCATTTTTAATGTGTGGCGTATATCTGGGTCATTACAGCGCAAAAAGGGATTTGCCGCTTTCTCGGCTTTGATCGAGCTCGGAAGTGAGGTTTCCCCGACTGCAATAAGCCGGTCAACAGCAGCAGCCCGATTGATGAGCGCAACATTGTCAGGATCGACCGAGCGAGCAAACCGTGCATTTTCTTTGGTATATTCATGGCCACAATAAAGCTTTGTATCGTCAGGAAGAGCTTTGAGCTTTTCAAGCGACGAAAACATCATCTCGGCTGTTCCTTCAAACAGTCTTCCGCAGCCCAGAGAAAACAATGTATCACCGGTGAAAACCAGTTTGTCTTCAGGAAAATAATAGCAAACCGAGCCAAGAGTATGACCGGGGGTTTCAAGCACTTTGACATCGAATTTTGCAAATTTACAGCCCGATTTTTCATTCACCGCTTCATCAAGCCCACCAATTTTGTCGGCTTCTCGCTCCGGACCAATGATTTTCGTGCCATAAACGGCTTTAAGGGCTGCAATTCCCTCGATGTGGTCCATATGATGATGGGTTATGAAAAGAACATCAAGCTTATAACCTTTTTGGTCAAGCTTTTCACGGATTGCCTTGGCATCCGGCGCATCAATCGCCGCAGTTAGCCCGCTTGCCTCGTCATGAAGCAGCACTCCGAAATTATCACTGCGGCAGATGAACTGTGTAATTTCCATTGTTTCAATCCCATCGGTTTTAAAATTCTCGACTTATTCGTCGAGCTTTGTCTGTTTCACACCTATCGGCGAGGTTGCATGTTTCATGACAATCGGCATTTGTGCAATCATAAAGATAATGGTGATCGGCATGACACCGAAGACCTTGAATGTCGTCCAGAAATCATTGCTGAAATTACGCCATACCAATTCGTTCAACACAGCAAGAAAAATAAAAAACCATGCCCAGCGGCGTGTTAGAATTTTCCAACCTTCATCATCAAGTTGAAAGGCAGAATCAAGCACATAGCCGAGAAGCGATTTATTGAAAGCGAGACCACCGAAAAGGATAAGGCCGAAGAGTGTGTTGATAATTGTCGGCTTCATTTTGATGAACGTATCATTATGGAGCCAAAGCGTTAAAGCCCCGAAAATCAATACAAATACACCGGAGATAAGCGGCATGATCGGGAGTTTTCGTGCAATAATCCAAGAGGCCACGAGTGCAATAACAATGGCAACCATGAAAATTGCTGTGGCAGGAAAAATCGGTTTTTCAAATCCCTGAAACAGACCAACATGTTTGATAAGCCATTCGCCCTTGTAATTGGCAAAGAAAAACACCACCAACGGCCCCATTTCCAGAATGAGTTTGAGCGCCGGTGACATATGGAGCTCTTTTACCGCTTTGGTATCTTCGGGATCGGGTTCAAAAAGTGAATTGGTCATTCGTGTTTTCCTGCTATTGCTTCGGCAAAATCCGAAGCTGCAAAGGGCTCGAGGTCATCAATACCCTCTCCTACCCCGATAAAATATACCGGCAATTTGTATTTTGCTGCAATTGCAACGAGAATACCACCGCGCGCTGTTCCATCAAGTTTTGTCATGACAAGGCCGTTCACACCGGCAATGTTGCGGAATATTTCCACTTGGTTCAGCGCATTCTGGCCGGTCGTGGCATCAAGTGTTTGCAAAACAGTATGTGGCGCATCCGGATCATGCTTGCTTAAAACACGCACAATCTTGGCAAGCTCGTCCATAAGTTCGGTTTTGTTCTGCAAACGTCCCGCCGTGTCAATGATAAGAACATCACTTCCGGCAGCTTTGGCTTTTTCATAAGCATCATAGGCAAGGCTTGCTGCATCGGCACCAAGTTTTGTCGAAACAACCGGTGCATTGACCCTGTCTCCCCAAATATGGAGTTGTTCGATAGCAGCAGCACGAAAAGTATCGCCAGCGGCCAGCATCACCTTTAATCCGCCGGCGGTAAGTTTGGCTGCCAATTTTCCGATTGTTGTGGTTTTTCCGGTTCCGTTCACACCGACAACCAATATGACATGTGGCTTATGGCTCAAGTCGAGTTCAAGCGGGCGGGCAACCGGTTCAAGTACTTTCTTGATCTCGTCACTCATGATCGTGCGTACTTCGTCGGTTGATATATCCTTGCCATAGCGGCTTGATGCTAGGGTATCCGTAATACGGATAGCAGTTTCAAGACCAAGATCGGCTTGAATCAATACATCTTCGAGATCTTGTAATGTCGCTTCATCAAGCTTGCGCTTGGTAAAAATGGAACCGATCGAATCACCAAGTTGGCGCGATGAACGGGCCAAACCGGTTTTCAACCGTTCAAACCATGACATTTTTTTTGGTTCATGGAGGGGCAAATCCGGTTTGATGACCTTGTTTTCGTTCCTCGTTACCTTGTCGGTAATTGTTACGGTTTTTTCACTCGCATGGTTACTTGGAGTCTCCGCTGTCTCTACAGTTTGTGAACCAACAAATTCCGCTTCCGGAACTGTCGGTTTTTTTGCCGGTTGATTTTCTTTCTTTTTCTTTTCGGCTAAAGCAGGGTTTTGATTTTCCGATGGAGTATTCGGCCGCTCCTGTTTCGGTTCGGCTGGTTTTTCAGTGCTAGCGGTTTTGTTTTGTTCTTTTGCCTGAGCTGCCTTATAGGCTTCAAAAGGTGACAAAGCGGGTGTTGCCGTGTCTTTTGTCCCTTCGGGTTCAGAATCCGTTTTCGGGTTCGAGCCAAAAGAAAAAACTTTTTTAAATAAACCTTTAGCCATAAAAATCCCCGGTCAGGCAGCGTTACGTTCGGTGAGCTTGGCAATAAGCTTGTCGCCATCCTGGCCGACAATATGGCCTTTAACGATGGTTCCGGCAATTGCACCGTCGATTTTAGTCAGTGTGAAATCTTCCGTGCGGCCGATTCCATCATGTTCGACAAGAATCATGTGTTCGGTGTTTTGTAAATGCTCGAGATGCTTCTTATAGGCTTTTTGCCCCTCTTGCCGCAGTTTTTCCGCTCTCAGTTTAACAATATGGCGATCAACCTGTGGCATACGGGCGGCCGGTGTGCCTTCCCGCGGGCTATAGGGAAAGACATGAAGATGGGTCAGTTTACAATCATCAACAAGCGCCAATGTGTTTTGGAACATCTCATCGGTTTCTGTCGGAAAACCGGCAATAAGATCGGCGCCATAAACCATTTCGGGACGCCTTTCGCGTAAATCATTGCAAAACCGGATAGATTGATCGCGTAAATGGCGCCGCTTCATGCGTTTCAAAATCATATTGTCGCCAGCTTGAAGTGAAAGGTGCAAATGTGGCATCAACCGTGGTTCATAAGCCAGTAATTCCATCAATTCATCATCGACTTCTACCGAGTCTATTGAAGAAAGGCGCAAACGCGCAAGATCGGGAACGTTTCTCAAAATCGAACCGACAAGTTTTCCAAGCGTTGCCTTTCCGGGAAGATCAGGTCCATAGCTCGTAAGATCAACACCGGTAAGGACAACTTCCTGATAGCCGTTTCCGTTAAGGCGTTTTATCTGTTCGACAACCGCACCCATTGGAACGGAGCGTGACGGCCCCCTTCCATAAGGAATAATGCAGAATGTGCAGCGATGGTCGCAGCCGTTTTGCACTTGCACGAAAGCCCGCGAATGACCTTCGATCGAGTCAACCATATGGGGAGCGTTTTCTTTCACGTCCATGATGTCGTTAACTTTGAGTTTTTCGTAATTGTTGACACCAAAATCCGGAAGTTGACGATAGGAATGGGCATGCAGTTTTTCTTCATTTCCCAAAACCAGATCAACTTCATCCATATCGGCAAAATCCTGCCCCAGAGTTTGGGCTGCACAGCCTGTCACAATGATACGTGCAAGTGGATTTTCGCGCCTTGCTTTGCGAATTGCCTGTTTTGCCTGACGGACGGCTTCGGCCGTGACAGCACATGTGTTGAAGATGACAGCGCCGTTTTCCAATTTATCAAGGCCGGCTGCAGCACTTTCTTTGCGCATAACCTCCGATTCAAATGCATTAAGCCGACAGCCGAAGGTGACAATTTCAGTTGCCATTACGAAATCCTTTGATGTTCACCCGAAACCGGATCGAACTCACCGCTAAACTCGAATTCCGTTGGTCCCGTCATGATGATATGGTTGTCTTTATCCCATAAAATATCGAGTTTTCCACCCGGTAGAGTTACAGTCACATGCCGTTTTGTAAGCGAACGTCTTGATGCGGCAACAGTTGCTGCACAGGAAGCCGTACCACAAGCACGTGTAAGGCCTGCTCCTCTTTCCCATGTCCGCAAAGTTAAAGAAGTGGGCGATGTGACGTGGGCAATCGAAATATTGCAGCGCTCGGGAAAAAACGGGTCATGTTCAAGTTCGGGACCATATTTATCAAGAGCTATTTTCTGAATATCATCGCCAACGAAGAAAATTGCGTGCGGATTTCCCATGGAAACCAGCGAGGCATCACGAAGCGGCCCGCGACCAATATCGGCATGATTGGTGTCGGCAATAGCATGTGACACAGGTATTTCTTGCCATTCAAGATGCGGAATCCCCATATCGACCGACACCAAACCGTTTTCACGACGCTTTGCTCTGACTATACCGGCAGCTGTATCCAGTTTGAAATTATCGCCCAGATTTTGTTTATAGAGCCATTCAACGACGCAACGTGTACCGTTTCCACAGGCCTGAGCCTTGGATCCATCCGAGTTCCATATGACAATGTGGTAATCACTACCGGATTTTGTCGGCTTGTGGACTGCCATTATCTGGTCGAACGCCGTATCGCTTTTCTTTGCCAGAGCGATAGCAGCTTTCGGTGTCATATCGGTTTTGGCCTCACGCATATCGGCAACAATTATTTCATTGCCGAGGCCATTCATTTTTTCAAAAGGGATCATATTTTGCCATCTAGCTGATCTTTATTGCGATAATATGACTGAAACTTTAAAAAAATTCCAGCACAAGTAGCTTAAACAGTCGGAATAGACCAGAGATATATAAAACCCGGAAATGTTAAAAATATTGTCCGGATTTTGTAAATGATTGCGGTTCCCGTTGTTCAAAGCCGGTTTCCGGTCATATTTTATTGTGCTTTCTGATAATTTCTCGATTTAAGGTAAACAGCATTGCGGAATAGATCGGTTTTAAAAAATATTAATAAAAACAATATGTTATAAAAAATCTATCAATAATATCAATTTTTCTGGTCGTAACAAAGTCCCGTTCATTGTTCGGTTTCTTTGTGAATCATGAAGAGAAGTGGAGGTTTTTCTTTTTTTCTGACACTTTTTTGCTATGTATAGTCTTTAAATAAAATTTAACCATCGTGCCTTTCCTTTGTACGGATTTTTACTGCGCAATCATGCGATGAAGAAAGTAGGAATATGACAGTCTCGAAGAATTCACTTCTGGTATTGACCGTTATGGCAACAATGCTTGCCGGTTGTGCGAATTCACGATTCGGCAACAATGGCGGTGGTGAGCCACCGCAAGTGGTTATGCCGGGTCCGGCAAGTTCGGGTGGTGTCAGCCAATCCGAGTTGCCACCGCCGGATAATTTTCCGTCAGCGCCCAATAATAGCGTAAGTAGCAGTGTCCCGCAGTCGCAAACAGATGTCGCCAGCCTTCAGCCACCTTCAAACGCTGCCGATTTGACACCGGGAGCAATTGCCGGTGTATGGAAAGCCTCGGTTGGCGGGCTCAATTGTCAGATTGCGACACCGCAAACAAAATATGGTCAAGGCTATCGCGCCGGTCCGTTGCATTGTCCGGAAGCCTTCTCGAAAGTTGCTTCATGGGCAGTGAGTGGCAAGCAACTGAATTTCTATGATGGTTCAGGAAGTCCGGTTGCCACGCTTTATTCAGCTGGTCAAAGCCGGTTCGAGGGCAATACAGTAAACGGTCAATCTGTTATACTGAGTCGTTAAGCAGAATTTTTTATAGAGGCCGTCAACGTCCGGCCTCTTCGTTTTTGATACAAGAAGGGGCTTGTTGATGGGATTAATGCGCGAGCGCTATGATGCTCTGGTTGAAAACGGCGAAATTAGCCGTGATGAAGCGCAAATTGCGTTGATTTCCCATTTTGACCGTCTTCTTGATGAACTATCGGTAAAACGGATATCACAGAAAAGCTCGCCGCTTGGTTGGCTTTTCGGTAAAAATAAAGATAACCACAGTGGTGTCCGTGGTCTTTATGTTTATGGGGAAGTCGGGCGTGGAAAAACCATGCTCATGGATTTGTTTTTTTCGTGTCTCCCTGATGGTGACAAAAGGCGCGCCCATTTCAATGATTTTATGGCAGATGTCCATGACCGGATTAACCGTCACCGGCAGGCATTGACGCGGGGCGAGACCAAACAGAACGACCCTATCCCTCCGGTTGCGGCAAGTCTTGCCAAAGAAGCCAAAGTCCTTTGTTTTGACGAGTTTACGGTTACCGATATTGCCGATGCCATGGTGCTATCAAGACTGTTTACAGCTTTATTCAAGGATGGTGTGACGCTTATTGCCACTTCCAATGTAGCACCTGATAATCTTTATAAAGACGGTCTCAATCGGCAGCTATTTTTGCCTTTTATCAAAATTCTCGAAGAAAATGTCGAGGTTTTCAATCTGGATGCCGATACCGATTACCGGTTGGAAAAGGCTGACCGAAAACCTGTCTACATTACACCTCTCGGCCATGTTGCACAGGAAAAGATGGATGCTGCATGGGCTTTGATCGAACAGGGAAAAACCGCAAAATCCGAAATTGTCGAAGTGCGAGGACATCCGGTACATGTACCGCGCGTTGTGAATGATGCTGCCCGTTTCGACTATATTGATCTGTGTGACATCCCGTTGGCAGCGTCCGACTATCTCGCTTTGTCAGAACGCTATCATACATTTTTCATCGACAATGTCCCGATTATGGACGACGAGCATCGCAACGAGACAAAACGTTTCATTCTACTGATTGATACGCTTTACGATCGGCATATCAGATTGTTTATTTCGGCGGCTGCAACCCCTGACAAACTTTATCAGGGAAAGAACCAGACGACCGAGACATTCGAGTTCGAACGCACTGCATCACGTCTTTTTGAAATGCAAAGTCAGGAATATTTGGCCAATTGGACCGAAAAACAGGGTCAGTAAAGCCAAAAAACCGGTAAACACGTTTAAATTGTGTCAATTTGACGCACAAAAGTGAAGAAAAATTGACGTTTACGTAAAGTGAAGTCAATATAACCGATTGATTTTATTAGCTTTAGATAAATCTATTGTAATTTTCGGCGATTCAGCCTATCGACGTAAGAGGTGTAGGTTTTACGACTGTGCTTTTGTCGCAGGTCGAATCTATACGGGAGTATTAACAAACCCGATTTTTTATTCGGGCTTTCAAGCCGGATAAAAATGAGGGGAGTTTTGATCATGTCGGCGAGGAGCAAATCTGCTTTATTTTTCCGACAGTATTTTTAGGGAAGAAACCAGAATGGCACGCAATAAAATAGCTCTCATCGGTTCAGGGATGATTGGGGGCACATTGGCACACTTGATCGGATTAAAAGAACTTGGCGACGTTGTCTTGTTCGATATTGCCGAGGGTGTGCCGCAGGGTAAAGGTCTTGATATTGCCGAATCTTCACCGGTTGAAGGTTTCGACGCCAAATATACCGGCGCCAATAGCTATGCGGCTATCGAGGGCGCCGACGTTATAATCGTCACCGCAGGTGTTCCCCGTAAACCCGGAATGAGCCGCGATGATCTTCTCGGGATCAACCTCAAAGTTATGGAACAGGTTGGCGCCGGAATTAAGAAATACGCTCCCGACGCATTTGTTATCTGCATCACCAATCCGCTTGATGCAATGGTTTGGGCTTTGCAGAAATTTTCAGGTTTGCCGGCTAATAAGGTTGTTGGCATGGCTGGCGTTCTCGACTCTGCACGGTTCCGTTATTTCCTCGCCGAAGAATTCAAGGTTTCGGTCGACGATGTGACGGCTTTTGTTCTGGGTGGCCACGGTGACTCGATGGTGCCGCTTGCCCGTTATTCGACAGTTGCCGGTATTCCTTTACCTGATCTTGTCAAAATGGGTTGGACAACCGAAGCAAAGCTCGAAAAAATTATTCAGCG
Source organism: Ditibartonella apihabitans (assembly GCF_002007485.1). GTDB lineage: Bacteria > Pseudomonadota > Alphaproteobacteria > Rhizobiales > Rhizobiaceae > Bartonella > Bartonella apihabitans. Next base: position 2,582,595 of record NZ_CP015820.1, on the reverse strand, counting down.
TACCCGCGATGGCGGTGCAGAAATCGTTGGTTTGTTGAAAACCGGTTCGGCTTATTATGCTCCGGCAGCATCGGCCATTTCGATGGCAGAAGCTTATCTGAAAGATAAAAAGCGTGTTGTACCGGTTGCTGCGCATCTTTCTGGCCAGTACGGCGTTAAAGACACATATGTCGGTGTTCCTGTTGTTTTGGGCGCTGGCGGTGTTGAACGCGTTATCGAAATTGAACTTGATAAGAAAGAAAAGGAAGCTTTCGATAAATCTGTTCATGCTGTTCATGGCCTTTGTGAAGCTTGCTTAAAACTAGCACCAAACTTGAAATAAGTGGGGGTGGCCCCACTTTTTCATTCACTTAAGTCGGATACACCGATTTTCCGGGACCGGACTTTCGGCCCATAATAGAAAAGGAAAAATGAATGAATATCCATGAATATCAGGCCAAGCGTCTGCTTCATGAATATGGCGCACCGATTGCAAATGGTGTTGCTGTCTATTCTGTAGAGCAGGCAGAGGAATGGGCAAAAAAATTGCCTGGACCTCTTTATGTCGTTAAAAGCCAGATTCACGCTGGTGGTCGCGGCAAGGGTAAGTTTAAAGAACTTGGTCCCGATGCTAAAGGTGGGGTCCGTCTTGCAAAATCGGTTGAAGAAGTTGTTGCCAATGTCAAAGAAATGCTTGGCAAAACACTCGTCACCAAGCAGACAGGTCCGGCCGGAAAACAGGTAAATCGTCTTTATATCGAAGATGGTGCCGATATTGAACGCGAACTTTATCTGTCGATCCTCGTTGACCGTACGGTCGGACAGATCGCCTTTGTCGTTTCGACAGAAGGCGGTATGGATATCGAAACCGTTGCTCATGACACACCGGAAAAAATTCTCACCCTTCCGATTGATCCGGATAAGGGGGTTACTGCTGAAGACAGCGCAAAACTTTGCGATGCTCTGAAGCTTGATGGTGTTGCTCGTGAAGACGGATTGAAACTTTTCCCGATTCTTTACAAAGCTTTTGTCGAAAAAGACATGAGCCTTCTTGAAATCAATCCGCTGATCGTCATGAAAAACGGTCATTTGCGGTTGCTCGACTCGAAGGTGTCGTTCGACAATAATGCACTTTTCCGTCACCCCGACATTGTCGAGTTGCGGGATCCTTCAGAGGAAGATCCGAAGGAAATCGAAGCTTCCAAACACGATCTTGCCTATATCGCTCTTGATGGCAATATCGGTTGTATGGTCAACGGTGCCGGCCTTGCTATGGCAACGATGGATATCATCAAGCTTTATGGTGGCGAGCCGGCAAACTTTCTTGATGTTGGTGGTGGTGCTTCCAAGGAACGCGTAACTGCCGCTTTCAAGATTATTACAGCCGACCCCCACGTTCAGGGCATATTGGTGAATATTTTCGGTGGTATTATGCGTTGCGATGTTATCGCCGAAGGTGTTCTGGCTGCGGTCAAGGAAGTCGGTTTGAAAGTGCCTCTGGTTATTCGTCTTGAAGGCACGAATGTTGATAAGGGCAAAGCTCTTATTAATGAAAGTGGTCTGAATGTCATCTCGGCGGATGATCTTGACGATGCCGCCAAGAAAATTGTCGCAGCCGTGAAGGGAGCTTGAAGTCATGTCGATTCTTATCAACAAGGATACAAAAGTTCTCGTACAGGGTTTGACCGGCAAAACAGGTACCTTCCATACCGAGCAGGCACTTGCCTATCATGGAACCAAAATGGTGGGTGGCGTTAACCCGAAAAAAGGTGGCGAGACCTGGCATGGCGCCAATGGTGAAGAACTGCCTATTTTCGCAACTGTTGCCGAAGGTAAGGACAAGACCGGTGCCGACGCATCGGTGATCTATGTTCCACCGGCAGGTGCTGCGGTTGCAATCATGGAAGCAATTGATGCCGAAATTGGCCTTATTGTCTGTATCACGGAAGGTATTCCGGTTCTTGATATGGTCAAGGTCAAGGCAAAATTGAGAAAATCGAAATCGCGCCTTATCGGTCCGAACTGCCCCGGTGTACTCACACCTGATGAATGCAAAATCGGCATTATGCCAGGATCGATCTTCAAGAAAGGTTCGGTCGGTGTTGTATCGCGCTCGGGAACTTTGACCTATGAGGCTGTTTATCAGACAACGGTCGAAGGTTTGGGTCAGACAACAGCTGTTGGCATTGGTGGCGATCCGGTCAAGGGTACTGAATTTATCGACGTACTCGAGATGTTCCTTGCAGATGACGAAACCAAGTCGATCGTTATGATCGGTGAAATTGGCGGTTCTGCCGAGGAAGACGCTTCCCAATTCCTGATTGATGAAGCCAAGAAAGGGCGCAAAAAACCGGTTGTCGGTTTTATCGCCGGTCGTACAGCGCCCAAGGGCCGTACAATGGGCCATGCCGGTGCGGTGATTTCCGGTGGCAAAGGTGGAGCAGAAGACAAGATCGCTGCTATGGAAGCAGCCGGTATTCGTGTTTCTCCCTCGCCTGCACAAATCGGCAAGACCCTCGTCGAGGTTCTCAAAGATTAATAGTAAAAGCCACCCGGGCGACTGGTTCGGGTGGCTTGATTTTTTTAACAGAAGCAAATGCTTCTTCAACACCAATTCGTAGGGTGTTCCCGCGGATATTAAGGAGACGGAACAGGTGTTCCGGCAGAATATATGGCAAGGCAGGACCAGACAAACGATCTTTTTGAACAAACTTCGTTTTTATATGGTGGCAATGCTGACTATATAGATCAGCTTTATGCCGAATATGAGAAAAATCCCGCTGGCGTAGATCCGCAATGGCGTGAATTTTTCGATAATTTAAAAGATAATAAGGAAGATGTGCTGAAAAATGCTGAAGGCGCATCCTGGCAGCGTGACAACTGGCCGGTAAAACCGGTTGGCGAGCTGGTATCGGCTCTGGACGGTGATTGGTCGGCTGTTGAAAAACATATGGGCGACAAGCTCAAAGGCAAAGCAGCAGAAGCAGCCAAAAAAGGCGGTTCGGCTGTAAGCGATGCCGATATTATTCAGGCTACACGCGATTCAGTGCGCGCAATTATGATGATCCGCGCCTATCGTATACGCGGCCATCTTCATGCGAAACTCGATCCGTTACAATTGCGTGAAGCACCGGAAGATTATAACGAATTGTCGCCTGAGACCTATGGTTTCACAACGGCTGACTATGATCGCAAGATATTTATCGACAATGTTCTCGGGCTTGAATATGCAACAATCCCGCAGATGTTGGAAATATTGAAAAACACCTATTGCAACACAATCGGTGTCGAATTCATGCATATTTCCGATCCGGCAGAAAAAAGCTGGATTCAGGAACGAATCGAGGGCCCGAACAATTGGGTATCGTTCACGCCTGAAGGTAAAAAGGCTATTGTCCATAAGCTCGTAGAAGCCGAGGGTTTCGAAAAGTTTCTGGATACAAAATATAAGGGCACAAAGCGTTTCGGCCTTGATGGCGGTGAATCGCTTATTCCGGCTCTTGAACAGATCATCAAGCGCGGTGGTGCTCTTGGTGTTGAAGAAATCGTTTTCGGCATGGCTCACCGCGGACGTCTTAACGTTCTTTCGCAGGTGCTCTCCAAGCCCCATCGCGCGATCTTCCATGAATTCAAGGGTGGCTCATATAAGCCTGACGATGTCGAAGGTTCGGGCGATGTGAAATACCATCTGGGTACATCTTCCGATCGCGAGTTCGATGGCAACAAGGTGCATTTGTCACTTCTTGCCAACCCGTCCCACCTCGAAATTGTCGACCCGGTTGTTATCGGTAAAACCCGTGCAAAACAGGATTTGCTTGCCGGTCCGAGCCGCAGTGATCTGGTTCCGCTCAGTGAACGCGCAAAAGTTATGCCGGTTCTTATCCACGGTGATGCAGCTTTTGCAGGCCAAGGTGTTATTCAGGAAACATTGGGTCTTTCGGGGCTGAAAGGTTTCCGTGTTGCCGGCTCGATCCACTTCATCATCAACAACCAGATCGGCTTTACCACCAATCCGCGTTTCGGTCGCTCGACGCCTTATCCGTCAGATATTGCCAAGATGATCGACGCGCCGATTTTCCACGTCAATGGCGATGATCCGGAAGCGGTTGTTTATGTTGCCAAAGTTGCAACAGAATTCCGCATGATTTTCCATAAGCCGGTTGTTATCGACATGTTCTGCTATCGCCGGTTTGGTCACAATGAAGGTGATGAACCGTCCTTCACGCAGCCATTGATGTATAAAGCCATTCGTGGTCATAAAACCACTTTGGAACTTTATGGCGAGAAGCTGGAAAAAGAAGGCCTTATCAAGGCGGAAGAACTCGACCAGCAAAAGCGCGAGTGGCACGATAAGCTTGAAAAAGAGTTTGAAGCAGCCACTTCCTATAAGCCCAATAAGGCCGATTGGCTTGATGGCACATGGACGGGCTTGAAAGCCGCCGACAATGCCGACGATCAACGTCGTGGCGCAACCGGTGTGCCGATCAAGACACTGAAAGAAATTGGTGAACGTCTTGTTGACATTCCGGCCGATTTCCATGTTCACAAGACCATTAAGCGTTTCCTTGATAACCGTGCAAAAATGTTTGAAACAGGTGAAGGAATCGATTGGGCAACCGGCGAAGCTTTGGCTTTCGGTTCACTCGTTATCGAAGGTGCACCAGTTCGTCTTTCCGGTGAAGATGTCGAACGTGGTACATTCAGCCAGCGTCATTCTGTTCTCTATGATCAGGAAAACGAAAACCGCTATATCCCGTTAAATAATCTCAAAAAGGGTCAGGCCATTTATGAACCTGTCAACTCGATGCTTTCGGAAGAAGGTGTATTGGGATTTGAATATGGATATTCACTGGCACAACCGCTCGGCTTGAACTTGTGGGAAGCCCAATTCGGTGACTTCGCCAATGGTGCACAGGTTCTTTTCGACCAGTTCATTTCTTCGGGCGAGCGCAAATGGTTGCGTATGAGCGGCCTTGTCTGCCTGTTGCCACACGGATTTGAAGGTCAGGGACCTGAGCACTCTTCAGCCCGCCTTGAACGTTATCTGCAACTATGTGCAGAAGATAATATGCAAGTTGCCAATTGTACGACACCGGCAAATTACTTCCACATTTTGCGCCGTCAGATCAAACGCGATTTCCGTAAACCCTTGATCTTGATGACACCGAAATCCTTGTTGCGTCACAAACGCGCCATTTCTTCGTTGAGCGATATGGGAGCCGATACAACGTTCCATCGCTTGTTGCTCGATGACGCCCAACAGCTCAAGGATCAGGCAATCAAGTTGCAGAAAGACAACAAGATCCGTCGCGTTGTTCTCTGCTCCGGCAAGGTCTATTATGACCTTTACGAAGAGCGCGAGAAACGCGGAATCGATGATGTCTATCTGTTGCGTGTTGAACAACTTTACCCGTTCCCGGCAAAAGCCTTGATCACTGTTCTTTCCCGCTTCTTGCAGGCGGAAATCGTCTGGTGTCAGGAAGAGCCGAAAAATATGGGTGCCTGGTCATTTATCGAACCGTATCTTGAATGGGTACTGGCTCATATCGGTGCGAAATATCCTCGCGCCCGTTATGCCGGTCGTCCTGCAAGTGCTTCGCCTGCAACCGGGCTTATGTCGCAACATCTTCAACAGCTTGCCGCGTTCCTTGAAGACGCGTTGGCTTAATTCTCAAATCACTCTGACGTATGGAAAAAAATTATGGCTAATGAAATCCGTGTTCCTACTCTGGGCGAGTCCGTTACTGAAGCAACCATTGGGAAATGGTTCAAAAAAGTTGGCGATGCTGTCGCTATGGACGAGCCCTTGGTTGAACTTGAAACTGATAAAGTAACAGTCGAGGTTCCCTCGCCTGTTGCAGGAAAATTGACAGAAATTGTTGCCAAAGAAGGTGACAATGTCGAAGTTGGCGCGCTTCTTGGCTCGATCGAGGCGGGTGCTGCCGGCAATGTTGCTCCGCAGCCAAAGCCTGCACCGGCACCGAGCGCTCCTGCACCACAACCGGCAGCAAGTGCACCTGCAGCCGCTTCCGGCTCGATGCAGCCTGCTCCTTCGGCAGCCAAGCTCATGGCTGAAAACAATTTGTCAGCCGGTCAGGTTGATGGTTCGGGCAAGCGTGGACAGGTTCTCAAAGGCGATGTTCTTGATGCTCTTGCAAAAGGCATTTCGGCCGCAGCTCCTGTTGCTGCACCGCGCGTGGCTTCCCAGCCGCAAGATGCTGCACGTGAAGAACGCGTCCGCATGACAAAATTGCGCCAGACCATTGCCCGTCGTTTGAAAGACGCACAAAACACCATGGCGATGCTCACCACTTTCAACGAAGTGGATATGTCTGCTATTATGGACTTGCGTAAACGCTACAAGGAAATGTTCGAGAAGAAACATGGCGTCAAGCTCGGCTTCATGGGCTTCTTCACCAAGGCTGTTTGCCACGCTTTGAAAGAAGTTCCTGCTGTTAATGCCGAAATCGACGGCACCGACATTATTTACAAAAATTATGTCAATGCCGGTATTGCTGTTGGTACAGCCAAAGGCCTTGTTGTTCCGGTTGTCCGTGACGCAGACCAGCTTTCAATCGCAGGAATCGAAAAAGAAATCGGTCGTCTTGGACGTCTCGCACGTGATGGCAAGCTTGCTGTCGCCGATATGCAGGGTGGCACATTCACCATCACCAATGGTGGCGTTTATGGTTCATTGATGTCGACACCTATCCTCAATGCTCCTCAATCGGGCATTCTGGGTATGCACGCCATCAAGGAACGTGCTGTCGTTGTCAATGGCGAAGTTGTTGCCCGTCCGATGATGTATCTGGCTCTCTCTTATGACCACCGTATCGTTGATGGTCAGGAAGCTGTTACATTCCTCGTTCGCGTTAAAGAATGCCTTGAAGATCCGGAACGTCTCGTTATCGATCTTTAAAATAGGATAGTCGTAAATGAATGCACCAGCAGCATTATTGGCCATAAGCGTCATATTGTTGTTGGTGCATATTTTTTTGCAGGCTTTTCTCACAACACGTGAATTGGGACGAAGCTGGAACGCCGGACCAAGAGATGGCGGAGAAACACCGAAATCTGTTTATGCCGGTCGGGCAATGCGAGCGAGTGCCAATTACCGCGAAACTTATCCGGCATTTCTGGCATTGATGTTGCTCGGTGATTTTGCACCCAATAACATCATGTTAACCGTGGCCGGTGGCTCCATATGGGTCGTAGCAAGAATTATCTATATTCCGCTTTACCTCTTGGGTATCCCCTACATCCGTAGCATCGTCTGGCTGGTTTCCATTTTCGGATTGGTCATCATGCTTTTTGCTGCTTTCTGGAGATAATTGATGGCTCCTTATTTTGTCGAATGGTCAACATTGATGGCAGTATTCGCAATTGCGGCAATAACGCCGGGAGCCGATTTCGCATTGATTTTGCGCCAATCTCTGGTTCATGGGCGTGAGGCTGCTTTTGCAACCGCTTTCGGCATCGGCGCGGCTTTGCTCTTTCACGTGAGTTACACAATTCTGGGACTTGGGTTGCTCATCTCGAAATCCCTTATTCTGTTTAATGTCGTTAAATGGCTCGGTGTTCTCTATCTTCTCTATATCGGCATTAAAAGCATTACCTCGCGTGGTATTGCGGGTGAAAAAAACGAAAATATGAAAAGTAAAAAAACACGGCAGAGTTTGAAAAAAGCATTTTTTGCCGGATTTACCGTCAATGCTCTTAATCCCAAAGCGGTGTTTTTCTTTCTTTCTATTTTCTCGACATTTGTCGCACCGATAACGCCTATGGCAGTCAAGTTTTGCTATGGCCTGTCGATGTCGGCACTTCTTATTGGATGGTTTGTTCTGGTTGGCATTTTTATGACAACCCCTGCCATTCGCTCATTATATCAACGCGCTGCCAAATGGATTGATCGCCTTTGCGGAGCCGTTTTCATCGCATTCAGTATCAGGCTTATGTTTCAGAAAGCCTCTTAAGTTTTAGAATTTTCAGGTCTCAGCGGCCGTAACGAAAGGAAAAAGAATGTCTTATGATGTTGTGGTAATTGGAGCAGGTCCCGGTGGATATGTTGCGGCAATCAAGGCAGCGCAACTCGGGCTAAAAACAGCAATCGTGGAAAAGCGCGATACATTGGGTGGTACATGTCTTAATGTCGGTTGTATTCCTTCCAAAGCTTTGCTCTATGCTTCCGAAATTTTTGCCGAAGCCCAACACGGTTTCGAGGCTTTGGGTGTTTCGGTTTCCAAACCCAAACTCGACCTTGCCGGCATGATGGCCCACAAGCAGAAAACTGTTGATGGTAACACAAGCGGTGTCGCGTTTTTGATGAAGAAAAACAAGATTGACACCGTTTACGGCACGGCAAAAATTCTTGGTGCAGGCAAAGTCGAAGTTGCTGCCAAAGATGGCTCGAAACAGACGCTTGAAACCAAAAATATCATTATCGCAACAGGTTCCGACGTTGCCGGTATTCCCGGTCTCAAGATCGATATTGACGAAAAAGTTATCGTTTCCTCAACCGGTGCTTTGTCGCTTTCCAAGGTACCTCATCACATGGTTGTGGTCGGCGCCGGTGTGATCGGTTCCGAGCTTGGTTCGGTCTGGAGCCGGCTTGGTGCAAAAGTCACAGTCGTCGAATTTCTCGACAAGGTTCTTGGGCCGATGGATGGTGAAGTTTCCAAACAGTTCCAGAAACTCATGGAAAAACAGGGCATTGAATATAAGCTCGGCGCAAAAGTAACCGGCGTTGAAAAAACCGCATCCGGTGCAAAAGTTACTTTTGAGCCTGTCAAAGGTGGTTCGGCTGAAACTCTCGAAGCTGATATTGTTCTCGTTGCTACCGGTCGTCGTCCTTACACGGAAGGGCTCGGTCTCAAAGAGGCCGGTGTAGTACTGGATGAACGTGGTCGGGTGAATATCGATTCACATTGGCAAACGAATATTGCCGGAATTTACGCTATTGGCGATGTTGTCAAAGGTCCGATGCTTGCCCATAAAGCGGAAGACGAAGGTGTTGCTCTGGCTGAAATTCTTGCCGGCCAGAAAGGCCACGTCAATTATGATGTGATCCCGAGTGTCGTTTATACAGAGCCGGAAGTCGCTTCTGTCGGTAAAACCGAAGAAGAACTCAAAGCTGCTGGTATCGAATATCGTGTTGGCAAGTTCCCCTTCTCTGCCAATGGTCGTGCCCGCGCTATGTTGAAGACTGACGGATTTGTAAAAATCCTTGCTTGTGCCAAGACCGACAAGGTTCTGGGCGGCCATATCCTTGGCTTCGGTGCCGGTGAAATGATTCACGAAATTGCTGTCTTGATGGAATTTGGCGGCTCATCGGAAGATCTGGCACGGACTTGCCATGCTCACCCGACAATGTCCGAAGCTGTAAAAGAGGCTGCATTGGCCGCTTTTTCAAAACCGATCAATATGTAAGTGAATTGACATATCATTCAAAAAGGCTGCCTTCGGGCGGCCTTTTTATTTAAATCAAACCGGATTGATAAGGTCACTCCGGAATTCTGGTGTCAGCTTGGAATAGGAGTGGCTTCTATTCAGTGCTTCCCGTTTTTAATTAAGGAAAACACGACGATAATATTCGTATCGACGAAAGCCGTGATAGGGATTCTCTTCAAGCTTTCCCATTTAAAGAAATCATTATTGATTTAATAGAAAAAAATGACCGGACTGAAAAAGAGAAACGCGTTTATCCGGTACCTGCCGCAATCGGGCCGCATGAGGTCGTAATTTTCCGCCTTAATGAGCCTTCAATATTGGCAGCAAAAGAAAACCTTCGGCCGTCTTGTTGCTTTTAAAATTGTCAGAATTTGATGGGGCTGACTTTATAGCCATGTTTGCGTAATTGTTCGACAAGCCCGCTATCGCCAACCATATGCGCTGCACCAACCGCTATAAAGCTGTTTCCTTGTTCAATCAAAGGAAGTGCGCGTTGAGACATGCGTAAGTTGCGTTTTGTCACCAGAATATCTTTGAAAATTTCCTGATCTTTTTTGCTGATCGTTGTTTTAAACATTGTATCAAGAACCAGAATTTCTCCAATGCGACTTTGTTTATAAAGTTGTGTTTCGGTATAAAACATATTGACGTAAAATTTGGGGTTTTCGAGGTAGTCTTCAATTGATCTTGCCTGAAAACTTAAAGGCAGTTTTTCAATTGCAGACAATTGTTCATCAAATGTTTCAAGACCAATAACCGGTTTTCCGAGTTTTTTGGCGTTTTGCCCGATTTCTACATCAAGTGCATGGTATCCATGAGCCTCCCGACGCGCCTCGCAGGCCGGTAGGCTCAATGTCATCCAGACGAACCATGGTTTGTTGTTGGAGATAAGATCAAAAGGCAAGTTGTGGTTTTCAAATGTAGCTTTGAGTTTATTGAATTCCTGCCGTGAAAGTCCATCCTTGAAACGTTCACCTTTCTTGGCAGTCAGAAAATCAGGAGAGGCAAGAAGCTTTGTTGCCATTGCTTTACCGTTATCATCTGCTGCTTCACTCAATTCGAGGGCGACACGATCTGCATTTTCAAGTGCTGTTTTGACTCTAGGAGCGAGATTGACGATTTCCGGATCGGTCACGTGCATTGTACCGAAAAGATAGGATGGTTCGGTTCCTTTTTTTTCAACCCTCCAGAATCGCGCATTGCCATTTTTTATTTTTCCGGCACGGCTCAAAAATTTCCGGTTTTCTTCTTTTGAAAATTTTTTAGTTAAATCCTCACCCGAACAGACGGGCGGCTCTGCCTGATTTTTTTGTTCAAGCAGTGCCTTCGGTAAAAATTTTTCAAACAGTTTTGGTTGTGGTGCTGTCTCGTCTTCACTCAATGCCGGTGAAGAAAAGCAAAAAGTGCCGGCAAACAAAGCCAAAAGAAAAGCGAAATGTCTCGATAATCTCGAGATTGTTTTGAAATATATTCGGCTTTTCTTTTGCATCATAACCTTCCGGTTTGCTGGCACTTGTCAGTCATTAAAGCTATAAATCGAGTTTTTTATCTTCTTTTCCTTCGCGAATTCGGGTGGGCAGCCCCATTTCATCAAGCTTCTTCAGAAATGGTTCCGGTGGCAATTCTTCCACATTGGCCATGGTTTTTACATCCCAATCGCCAAGTGCCACTAAGATAGCCGCTGCCACGGCCGGAACACCGGCTGTGTAGGAAATTGCTTGTGAACCTGTTTCAAGATAGGCTTCTTTGTGGTCGGCAATATTATAGATGAACAGTTCACGGTGTTTACCGTCTTTTTCACCTTTGATAAGGTCGCCAATACAGGTCTTGCCGGTATAATCCGGTGCGAGCGAAGACGGGTCCGGCAAAACAGCTTTGACCACTTTAAGCGGAACAACTTCCAAACCCTCGGCGGTTTTTACGGGCTGTTCGGATAAAAGTCCAAGATTTTTCAATACATTGAACACGGTGATATAACGTTCACCAAACCCCATCCAGAAGCGGATGTTCGGCACATCAAGATTCTTTGACAAAGAATGGATTTCGTCATGACCGGTCATATAGGTGTTGCGCCTGCCGACAACCGGCAAATCCCATTCGTGGCCGATTTCAAACATTTTGTTTGAAACCCATTTGCTGTCCTGCCACGACCAGACCTGACCGGTAAATTCGCGAAAATTGATTTCCGGATCAAAATTGGTAGCAAACCAGCGCCCGTGACTACCGGCATTAATATCGATAATATCAATGTCGCTGATCTTGTCGAAATAGTCCTGATGGGCGAGCGCTGCATAAGCATTGACCACACCGGGGTCAAATCCTGCTCCGAGAATGGCCGTTACTTTATGTGCTTCACATTCTTCGCGGCGTGGCCATTCATAATTGCCATACCAGGGGGGTGTCTCGCATATTTTTAGCGGGTCCTCGTGAATGGCGGTATCAATATAGGCTGCACCGGTCTCGATACAGGCGGAAAGAACCGACATATTGAGAAAAGCCGAGCCGACATTGATAACAATCCGGCTTTTTGTTTTGCGAATAAGATCTGCCGTCGATTTTACATCCATCGCATCGAGGTGGTGCGTTTCGAACACACCCTTCACCTTCATGGATTTTTTCTCTTTGACGGATGCGATGATCGATTCGCATTTTTGCAATGTTCGTGATGCGATATGAAGATCACCGAGAATATCGTTATGTTGGGCGCATTTATGAGCAACCACCTGAGCTACCCCACCTGCGCCAATAATCAGGATATTCTTTTTCATTCCCGGTTTGTCTCCTAAATTCTGCTTTCAAAATCTTTGTTAAACTTGGCGCCTTTTTCACGAAAGGCTTTCACAATAGTCTTTATACCCGAATTCGCGTTGAACACGAATGGTTCCATCCAATTCTTTTATCGCAATAGCGGGCATATTAAGACCATTAAACCAATTTTTTTTCACCATTGTATAGCCGGCGGCATCTTCTATCGATAAATGGTCGCCTATTTTCAACTTTTCAGGAAAATGGAAGGTTCCGAAAATATCGCCCGCAAGGCATGATTTGCCGCAAATCATAATTTCATGCGCCCCCTGATTTGGCGAAATTTTCGCTTTTTCCCGATAAACGAGAAGATCAAGCATATGGGCTTCGATGGAACTGTCAACAATCGCAAGATCTTTGCCATTATGCATTGTGTCAAGAACTGTAACTTCAAGTGTTGCGCTATTGGTAATCGAAGCTTCACCCGGTTCAAGATAAACCGTAACACCATATTTATCCGAAAAACGCTTGAGCCTGTCGGCAAAAGCTTCAAGCGGATAATCTTTACCGGTAAAATAGATACCGCCGCCAAGGCTCACCCATTCTACATGGTGAAAAAGTTGGCCGAATTTTTGTTCTATATCGGAAAGCATCCGGTCAAACAAAGCGAAGTCGCCATTCTCGCAGTTATAATGAATCATAAAACCGTTTACGAGCGGCAAAACTGCTTCGATCTTTTCGTAACTTGTTTCGCCAAGACGGCTGAAAGGGCGGGCAGGGTCGGCAAGGTCAAAGCCGGAACAACTGACCCCCGGATTTAATCGCAAACCTCTCCCGATATTTTCGGATTTTTTTTCAAATCGATGAAGCTGATTGATGGAATTGAATATGATTGTATCGGCATAAGTGATCGCTTCATCAATTTCGTAATCGGCCCAGGCAACCGAATAGGCATGGGTTTCTTTGCCGAATTTTTCTTTTCCCAAACGCAGTTCATAAAGCGATGACGATGTGGTGCCATCCATATAGCTCGCCATAAAATCGAAAACGCCCCATGTTGCAAAACATTTCAATGCCAAAAGCGATTTGGCACCCGACAGTTCACGAAGACGTGCAATTTTTTCCATATTGTGCAGCAACTTCGATTTGTCGACAAGGTAATAGGGCGTTTGAAGCATTTTTAAATCCTGCAATATCCGGTTTTTTCCGATGGCTCTTAAAGCCTCGACCACATATAGAAACACATTTCTATAAGCGCAAATATGTTCTTCATTAACTATAGCAAAAAAGAGTGCAGTTTTCTCGATTTGATGTCTGCTATAATTTTCTTGTCTCGTTCCGGGAAGGATTCTTAATGCGTAAATTCAATAAATCTTTTTGCTTGTTTGTCGGACTGCCATTGATCGGTTTGGTTGCGACTTTTTCGTCACTTGCTGCCGATCTTGATGAAAATCTCGTGATTGCGCAAAACGCAAAAACAACAGAATCCTCTGCCATTACAAGCACGAGCCGTGGCGAATTGAACGGGTTCAAAGGCTATCGTCATCACCGTACCGGTTATAAAAAACATACTGATGGCTGGTGGTATCCGGAAGCAGCATTTCAACCGGGAGCACATGCCGATAGCACCAATGTGAAACCTAAAAAAGCGTCACAAAAATCCAAAAAAGACGACGACAAGCCATGGCTTATCAAAAACCATGTCGATTTTTGTTCATCAAAATATAAGTCCTATACAAGTTCCGATAACAGCTACCAGCCTTTTGACGGTCCGCGAAAACAATGTGTATCGCATTATTATAGTCCGAAATGAACATCGTCCGATTGATGACAATCGGACTTCATAAACGCCCCATTCAGGTGAAATGAGGAAAATTTGGAAAAAACGGCAAAATTTTCTCCATTAAACTTTTGAAAAGGCTTGCGTTATATGCTTGAAAAAATCCAATATGGGATTGAGGTAAAACCGATTCATTTCCGGTGACCTATATAGAAACGAGGCCCCGAAAAACAGGATGGTGTACAGATAATGACAACACGGGAAGCAATCTTGATATTGCTGGTAATACTTCCCTTTGTTGGTAGTGCCATTATCGGTTTTTTTCGTTCCACAGCAAAAAATAATGAGGCATGGTTTGTCGGTGCGATTGCGCTTATGGCACTGTTTTGCACCATTATGCTTTATCCGGCCATTTCAGCCGACAATGTTATAAGGCTTGATATTTCATGGTTACCGCAATGGGGATTGAATTTCACCTTGCGGATAGATGGTTTTTCCTGGTTGTTTGCACTTCTGATAACGGGTATCGGCCTGCTCGTTGTTGTCTATGCCCGTTATTATATGAATCCGGCCGATCCGGTTCCGCGTTTTTTTTCATTCCTGCTTGCCTTTATGGGCTCGATGCTCGGAATGGTGTTGTCAGGCAACATTGTTCTCCTCGTTATCTTCTGGGAACTCACCAGTATTTTCTCGTTTCTTTTGATCGGCTACTGGTACCATAATGCAAGTGCACGTGACGGCGCACGCATGGCCCTAACGGTGACAGGGTTCGGCGGCTTTGCGCTTCTTGTCGGCATGTTGATTATCGGCCATATTGTCGGCAGTTATGATTTGGATGTGGTGTTGAATTCGGGTTCACTCATCAAGAGAAGTCCGCTCTATATTCCGGCACTTGTCTGTGTGCTTCTCGGAGCATTGACAAAAAGCGCACAATTTCCGTTCCATTTCTGGCTCCCTAATGCAATGGCCGCACCAACACCGGTTTCTGCCTATCTTCATTCGGCAACAATGGTCAAAGCCGGTGTGTTTCTTATGGTGCGGTTCTGGCCGGTATTGTCGGGAACAGAAGCATGGTTCTGGATTATCGGGCTTTGCGGCTTGATCACGCTTTTGATCGGTGCCTATTTTGCCATGTTCCAGCAGGACCTTAAAGGTCTGCTTGCCTATTCGACAATCAGTCATCTCGGGTTGATAACCACGCTCTTAAGTCTTGCAAGCCCGCTTGCGTGCGTTGCAGCAATTTTCCATATCGTCAACCATGCCATTTTCAAGGCATCATTGTTTATGGCAGCGGGCATTATCGACCACGAAACGGGAACCCGCGATATGCGCAAATTGTCGGGGCTTTTCCGCTATATGCCGTTTACCGGAACGTTGGCGCTGGTTGCAAGTGCTGCCATGGCAGGTGTGCCGCTTCTCAACGGCTTCATATCGAAGGAAATGTTTTTTGCCGAAGCGGTTGAAGTTCACATGGAATCATGGCTCGACAAGAGTACACCTTATCTTGCTACGCTCGCGGGATTGTTGAGTGTTACCTATTCGGTGCGTTTTATCCACGGGGTATTTTTTGGCGGGAAGCCGCATGATTTGCCAAAAACGCCGCATGAACCCCCGCATTTCATGCGTTTTCCCATCGAGCTGTTGGTGTTTTTATGCCTTCTCATCGGCATATTTCCGAAATTTGCCATCGGTGGCATATTGGGAACAGCGGTCCATTCTGTATTGGGGGCTGAAACACCGCATTATGATCTCGCTCTCTGGCATGGCTTCAATACGCCGCTTGTCATGAGCCTCATTGCTTTGATCGGCGGGCTTATACTTTATATTCTCACGCGCAAATATCTGAAATCATGTGAAGGTGGGCCGCCATTTTTCAGACATTTGAAAGGGCAGCGTATTTTTGAACGCGTATTGGTAACAATATCATGGAAATGGGCGCGTTCGGCCGAGGCTTTTCTTTCGACCCGTCGTCTGCAAGTGGAAGCACGCTGGATTATCCTTGCACCCATCGTTGCACTCTTGTTGTTAATTGCCGGCAATCAATGGATTGATGCGGGTGCATTGCCGCTTTTTCCGCTTGATCTACCGTTTTTAATTATCTGGCTGATCGGTGGTGTTTGCGCAATATTGGTTGCATGGCAGGCAAAATTCCACCGCTTTGCTTCGTTGATACTTTTAGGCGTAACGGGGCTTATGACCTGTGCCACATTCTTGTGGCTTTCCGCCCCCGATCTTGCATTGACACAATTGGTTGTGGAAGTTGTCACAACCGTTCTTCTGCTTTTGGGGCTGAGATGGCTGCCCAAACGCTTGCAAGCACCTGACCCTATGCCGGACGGTTTTACGCCATGGTTGAGAAGAGGCCGCGATTTGCTCATTGCTATTGCCGGCGGGGGCGGTTTGGCATGGCTTTCCTATTGTGTGATGACCCGTCCGCAAGGCGCAACAATTTCAGATTTTTTCCTCACCCATTCCTATTCCGATGCGGGTGGTCGCAATGTCGTTAATGTACTTCTCGTGGATTTTCGTGGCTTTGATACAATGGGCGAAATAACGGTGCTCGGTATTGTAGCGCTCACCGTTTTTGCCCTGTTGCGGCGTTTCCGTCCGGCAGTTGAAAGCATCGAGGCACCAACGCAACAACAGGTCCAGTCGGCTTTTGACGAAGCAAGGCCCGATCGGGAGGTTGGTGACACAGTTTCCGATTATCTTGTTATTCCACGCATTATCATGCATTGGCTCTTTCCGGTTATTATGGCCTTTGCGGTCTATTTGTTCATGCGCGGGCATGATTTGCCGGGTGGCGGTTTTGCCGGCGGTGTCACTATGGCTATCGGATTTATTCTGCAATATGTGGCATCGGGAACGCGGTGGGTGGAAAGTCATCTGAAAGTATTACCGCTGCGCTGGATCGGTTTCGGTATTCTTCTGGCTTTGGTAACCGGTATCGGTTCGTGGTTTTTCGGCTTCCCCTTTCTTACCTCCTATTTTCAATATACGAAGATTCCGTTTATCGGAAAAATGCCGACAGCCAGTGCTATGGCGTTCGACCTCGGTGTCTTTTCACTCGTTGTCGGCGCAACTGTGCTGATGCTCATCGCGATAGCGCACCAATCAATCCGGCATTATCGCGTTGGTAAAAGAACTGCTAAAAAAGAGGAGGGACGCTGATGGAAATTGTTCTTTCTCTCGGTATCGGTGTGCTTGCAGGTTCAGGAATCTGGCTCCTTTTGCGGCCAAGAACCTATCAGGTTATTTTGGGGCTTTCGCTTATTTCCTATGCGGTTAATCTGTTTATTTTTTCAATGGCGCGTCCCCGTTCGAATGCAGCACCGATTGTTGACCCTTCCAATCCTGTCAATCCGGCAAATTACGCCGATCCGATACCGCAAGCTCTGGTTCTTACAGCCATTGTGATCGGTTTTGCCACAACCGCATTATTTCTTGTTATTCTGCTTGTTTCACGCGGATTAACCGGTTCGGACCACGTCGATGGAAGGGAAAATAAATGATTGATTATTTTCTTCACCATCTCGTTATTCTGCCCATTCTCCTTCCTATTGCGACTGCGGCACTTCTGCTTTTTTATGATGAAAGACGCCGCAAACTCAAATTATGGATAAGCCTTTCTTCAATAGGGCTACTCGTTCTTGTTTCTATCGGGTTGATCGGGCGCGCTATTGATGTCTCACCCCATGCAGAGGTTTATAACCTCGGAAATTGGCAAGCTCCTTTTGGAATGGTTCTGGTGCTTGACCGGTTAAGTGCGGCCATGGTTTTTCTGGCAAGCATTCTTGCGGTGGCTTCATTGGTATTTTCGGCTGCCCATTGGCATAAAGCCGGTCCACACTTCCATTCTCTCATGCAATTCATGATTGCCGGTGTAAATGGTGCTTTCCTGACCGGAGATCTGTTCAATCTCTTTGTGTTTTTTGAAGTTATGTTGACAGCATCCTATGGGCTTGCCCTCCATGGTAGCGGGCTGGCGAGGGTGCGCGCCGGTATGCATTATGTGGTGATCAATCTGATTGCCTCTTCGTTTTTTCTGATAGGCGCAGCTCTCATTTACGGTGTTTGCGGAACATTGAATATGGCCGATCTTGCGTTGAAGCTCCAAACTCTCAAATCGGCCGATCGTATTATTTTCGAGTCCGGCGCGGCAATTCTCGGAATTGCCTTTCTGGTCAAAGCCGGCATGTGGCCACTCAACTTCTGGCTGACACCGACTTATAGTTCTGCTGCTGCACCAGTCGGTGCAACATTTGCTATTTTGAGCAAGGTCGGAATTTACGTTGTTTTGCGGCTTACATTACTGGTCTTTGGAACAAATGGTGGAACGTTAACCGGTTTTGGTAATGACATATTGTTTTATGGCGGGCTCGCAACTTTGATATTCGGTTTTATCGGAGTGCTTGCAAGTCAGGCTCTGGGACGGCTTGCCTCCTATAGCGTTCTGGTGTCGTCGGGAACGCTGCTTGCTGCTATCGGAACCGGCAATGCTTCGCTCACCGCTGGCGCACTTTTTTATATTGTTTCCTCCACTTTGTCGCTTGCGGCATTTTTCCTGCTCGTCGAACTCGTCGAACGTAGTCAGGATACAGCAGCCAATGTTCTTGCGGTAACAATGGAAGTTTATGGCGAAGACGAGGAAGATGAAGAGGATGAGGTCGGCACTTATATTCCGGCAACGCTTGCAATTCTTGGAGCGTGTTTCGGAATAACAGCTATTCTCATTATCGGTATGCCGCCATTTTCGGGGTTTGTTGCAAAATTCATGATGATTACCGGTGTTTTCAATCCGGATGGACTAAATGGCGATGGTTACCAACCAAGCGCGCGCGATTGGACTTTTGTCGCTCTTCTCATCTTTTCCGGTTTTGCCGCACTTATCGCCATGACGAGAACCGGCATCCGCACTTTCTGGGCGTCGATTGAAGGGAAAGTGCCACGCGTGCAAGTGATAGAATTTGCTCCCGTTGCAGGCTTGCTCGGCTTGTGTCTTCTATTGACCATCGCTGCCGGTCCGGTAGCAGGCTATATGGGAAAAGCCGCAGAAGAATTGCATCATCCGCAAAATTATATCGACAGTGTTTTGCCGCAGCAAACCGTAGCAGTGAGACCGATCCCGTCAAAAGAAATAACGGCGGGACTTATTGATAAGGTTGATGTTGAAAGGGGTGGGAAATGAAACGCATAATCCCCTATCCATTGTTGACCTTGTCGCTTCTTCTCATGTGGATGATTTTGAACGGCTTTACCTTGGGGCAGGGGATCATCGGCATTGTCGTTGGACTTGCAGGCGGGTTTTTAATGCGGCTATTAAAACCGCAGAAGGTGCATATCCATAATTGGGGCTCGGTTATCAGGCTGTTTTTTCGTGTTACGATCGATATTGTAAAGTCGAATTATGAGGTTGCCCTCTATGTGCTTTTCGGCGGTGCAAAACGGAAACAATCCGGTTTCATCACTGTTCCGCTTGAACTTAAAAACCATACGGGACTTGCTGTATTATCCTGTATTATGACAGCAACTCCCGGGACTGCCTGGATTGCCTATCATAGCAAGGATAGCAGTCTTCTTGTCCATATTCTTGATCTTGATATGGATAATGAAAATTATTGGAGAGATTTCATTAAAAATCGTTATGAAAGTCTGCTTCTGGAGATATTCCAATGAGTATTGTTATTCTTTATTGGGGCATCAATATTGCGCAATTGTTTCTGGGACTTGCGATGATCTTGTCGTTTATTCGCCTGATCCGTGGACCGCGTGCTCAGGACAGAATTTTGGGCCTTGATGCACTTTATACGGCGACTTTAATGTTGTTCGTCACTTTCGGTATGCGTTCTGGCACAACTGTTTATTTTGATTCCGCATTGGTGATTGGCCTTTTGGGCTTTGTTTCAAGTTCGGCTTTGGCCAAATTTCTGATGCGCGGGGAAGTGATCGAATGATTGAAGACTTTCCTCTCTGGCTTTCTATCGTCATTGTGTTTTTCCTGCTATTAGGCTCGGGACTGACATTGATCGGCGCCATCGGTCTTAATCGTGCAAAAAGCTTTTATGAACGTTTACACATGCCAACGCTTGGAACAAGCTGGGGTGTCAGTGGCATTATCATTGCCTCGATCATCTATTCAACGGTGAGTGGTCACAAACTCATTTCCCATTCTATATTGCTTGCAATATTTATTATCGTAACAACACCTGTCACACTCATGTTGTTATCGCGGGCAGTCATGCAGCGCGATCAATCCTCCAATTCATCCGAATTGCCGGAGAAAATGCGCTATCAAAAGATTGACGATTCTTTGCCGACGCAGCAAGAGCTTCTTGAAAAAACGCCGAGCCTTGACGATTTCAAATAATGACAAATGGTGAAATGGCTCAACGACTGTAGAGGCGAAACGGCACATTGATTAAGCCGATATAACCGAGCCGACGCTGGCATAAAAGAAATCCGGATTAACAAGAAGGCGCCCTATTTTCTTCGTCAAATATGGGCAATCATTGCTTATCGCTTGTTGCTTTTTGTTTTGAAAGCCTGTTGAGCTACACGGACATGAACCGATCGTCTCAGACAAATCCGGTTATAAGAGATAGTTAAAAGAAGCGCGTTTAATTTTGGCAAACACGCTTCTTTGTGAAGTCCGGTTATTTTTTTAGATCTTCGGGGTGTTTGCGAGCAACCTGACGACCAAAATCGGGTGCATCGACTTCCTGACCCGCATCAATAATGCCGCGTCTTACGGCACGTGTACGCGTGAAAAGGTCGAACAAAGCCTGACCATCTCCCCAGCGGATTGCGCGTTGGAGTGAAGCGAGGTCTTCACTGAAACGTCCGAGCATTTCAATGATAGCGTCTTTATTGTTCAGGCAGATGTCGCGCCACATTGTCGGGTCGGAAGAGGCAAGACGGGTAAAATCGCGAAAACCGGAAGCCGAATAGGCAATGACTTCGGAATTAGTGACTTTTTCAAGGTCGCTGGCCGTGCCGACAATGTTATAGGCAATAAGATGTGGCAAATGCGATGTGATTGCCAGAACCAGATCGTGATGTTCGGGATCCATTCTGTCAACTTTTGCACCACAGGCTTCCCAGAATTGCGTCAATTTGGCGATTGCTTTTTCATCTGTATCAGGAAGCGGGGTCAAAATGCACCAGCGATTGATGAAAAGGTCGGCAAAACCGGCGTCAGGACCGGAAAATTCCGTACCGGCAATGGGGTGACCGGGGATAAAGATGACATTATCGGGCAATTCCGGTTTCATCTGGCGGATAACCGATGCTTTGGTAGAACCGACATCGGTAACAATGGCACCGGGTTTTAGATGTGGTGCAATTTCTTTTGCAACCTGACCAGATGAACCGACCGGAACCGAAACAATAACGAGATCGGCATCTTCAACCGCTTTGCCATTGTCGGTGGTGTAGCTGTCACCGAGTTTAAGTTCGCGTGCCCGTTCAAGCGTTGTGCCTGTGCGGGTGGAAATGGCAATATGATCGGCCAATTTTTTCTGCCGGATGACACGGGCAAGAGAAGAGCCGATAAGGCCGATACCGATAAGGGCGATTTTTTTAAATTTTACTTCAGACATTTTTCTACTTCAAAAAATTTTTCAATGTGGCGACAACGCCGCGATTTGCTTCTTCGGATCCAATGGAAAGGCGCAACGCGTTCGGAAATCCGTATCCGGTAACGCGGCGCAAAATATACCCGTTGGCTTTCAGATAATCATCAGCCTGAGCGGCCGATTTATCCTTGTCTGCCGGAAAATGGATGAGCAGAAAATTGGTGACAGAAGGCGTAACCTTAAGCCCCAACGTTTCGATTTCATGTGTGAGCCAAGAACGCCATTTTGAATTATAGGCTATTGCATTCTTGAGATAGGCACGGTCGCGAAAAGCAACACTTGCAGCAGCCTGTGCCGGTACACTGACATTGAAAGCCCCACGAATACGGTTGACCGCATCAATGACATGAAGGGGCGCATACATCCACCCCACACGCAAACCGGCAAGCCCGTAAATTTTTGAAAATGTGCGTGTCATGACAACATTTTCGTTGACAGAAACAAGTTCTACGCCGGTATCGTAATCATCCTCGGTGACAAATTCGGCATAGGCACCGTCAAGGACTAAAAGCACATTTTTAGGCAGCCCTGCATGAAGCCTTTTGACCTCGGTTGCTGTCAGATAGGTGCCCGTCGGATTACCGGGATTGGCGATGAAAACGATTTTTGTTCTTTCTGTTACTGCGTCAAGAATGGCATCAATATCAATTCGGCAATCTTTTTCTTTCACAATAACAGGTTTTGCACCGGTCCCTCTGATTTGTATTTCGTAAACACCGAAGCCGTGCTCGGTCATAATACCTTCATCACCGGCTGTAAGATAGGTATTGGCTAAAAGACTCAACAAATCATCCGATCCGTTTCCCGCCATCAGATTGCTTCTTGCAAGTCCTGTCACTTCCGAAATGGCTTCAAGAAGCGGTGTGGCCGAACCATCCGGATAGAGTTCAAGATGTGCTGCGGCCTGCCGATAAGCATCAATCGCTGCAGGACAGGGCCCAAGCGGCGACTCGTTTGAAGAAAGTTTGAAAACTTTCTTTGTATTTTTTACCTCGCTTGATCCGGGAACGTAAGCTGCAATGTCCAGAATACCTTTTCTAGGCTGTGGACGGTCAACAAGAACATCTTTTTTCATCGATATTTATCCGGTCTGGTAGTTTAATATTTTACGAAATACCCTTGCTTTCATCCGAAGTCGAGAGAAAATCTTGACATTTGTCAGAGGAGGCGACTAGCTATTATTTTTCTTTCTAGACGGTGCAACCGACATGACACAAATAAAATCGTCCGGAAAATCTTCCGGCGCGAAAAATTCCCAAGCCGATTTTCCTGATAGTAAAGTAGCGCTGTTCGGGCCAGACGAGCCGCTAAAGCTTGATAGCGGCGTTGTTTTATCGCCTTTCCAGATTGCCTATCAGGACTATGGCACATTGAATGAAGACAAAAGCAACGCCATTTTAATCTGCCATGCTTTGACTGGCGACCAACATGTTGCCAACACCCATCCGGTAACCGGAAAGCCCGGTTGGTGGGATATATTGGTAGGGCCCGGTAAAATTATTGATACCGAACGCTATTATGTGATCTGTTCCAATGTGTTAGGAGGGTGCCTCGGCTCTACCGGTCCGGCATCGAAAAATCCGAAAACGGGAAAGCCCTATGCACTCGATTTTCCTGTTATCACGATAGGCGATATGGTGCGCGCACAGGCAATGCTTGTTGAAAAACTGGGAATCAAAACGTTGTTTTGTGTGGTTGGTGGTTCCATGGGCGGAATGCAGGCATTGCAATGGGCTGCAGCCTATAAGGAAAAAGTGTTTTCATCTGTTATTCTTGCGACCGG
This sequence comes from Ditibartonella apihabitans, assembly GCF_002007485.1. Taxonomy (GTDB): domain Bacteria; phylum Pseudomonadota; class Alphaproteobacteria; order Rhizobiales; family Rhizobiaceae; genus Bartonella; species Bartonella apihabitans. The sequence continues at coordinate 2,559,227 of NZ_CP015820.1, read as the reverse complement.
TGCGCGCCACTCGGCGCAAAATATCGCTTTTGATGAAATTGGCAGACAAGCCGTTATGGCTGATCCCAACTGGTTGGGCGGGCGTTATCTCGAAGCAGGAAAACGCCCGACAAAAGGCTTGGCTGTTGCCAGAATGACAGCCCATGTCACCTATCTTTCGGAAGCGGCACTTCATCGCAAATTCGGGCGGAATTTACAAAATAGAGACCAGATAACGTTCGGTTTTGATGCCGATTTCCAGATAGAAAGCTATTTGCGTCATCAGGGGATGACATTTGTCGAGCGCTTTGATGCTAATAGCTATCTTTATTTGACGCGTGCGATGGATTATTTCGATCTTGAAGCCGAATATGGTGGCCAACTGGCAGACGCTTTCAAGGGGTCGCGCGGGCGGTTTTTTGTCGCTTCGTTTTCCAGTGACTGGCTGTTTACCACCGCACAATGTCGTACTTTTGTGCACGCACTCAACGCTGCCGGAGCGCGGGTTTCTTTTGTTGAAATCAAAACCGATAAAGGTCATGACGCTTTTCTGCTTGATGAACCGGTGATGTTTTCTGCCATTCACAGTTTCCTGACAGCGGCCGCAGAACAGAGGGGATTGACGGCATGAACGAGGATGAAGAATTATTGTCGGCACTAAAATCCCGTACCGATTTTGAAGTGATCGCCAATTTTATCAGGCCGGGCGCCCGTGTTCTTGATGTCGGGTGTGGCGATGGCAGTTTGCTTTATCTGTTGCAAACGCGGCGCAATGTCGATGGGCGCGGTGTCGAATTGTCGCAACAGGGTGTTGACCAATGTTTGCTTAAAGGGCTCTCGGTCATTCAGGGAGATGCCGATAGCGATCTCGTCTATTATCCGGATTCGTGTTTCGATTATGTTATTCTCTCGCAAACCTTACAGGCAACGCACAATCCGAAGGTCGTGCTCGAACAACTTTTACGCATTGGCGAGAGGGCCGTTGTCTCCATTCCCAATTTCGGTTATTGGCGCGCCCGCGCACATCTGCTTTTTCTCGGCCGTATGCCGGTTACCAAAGAGCTTCCCTATAGTTGGTATGATACGCCGAATATCCATTTTTGCACGATTGAGGATTTTATCGATCTGGTCAATGAAATAGGGGCAAAAATCGAAGAAGCGGTGGTGTTGAATCGGCAGGGAAAACCCGTCAAAGGCAAATTGCCGTTGGGAGCCTGGAATTTGTTCGGGCAACAGGCAGTGTTTCTGTTACATCGATGATCAATAAAGCCGAAACCGACCTCCCGACTTTGATAAGGAACAATCTTGCTTGTTGGGATATTCCCAAGAGCGCCCGCATCGACCTTCTCACCATATCGGAAAATGCGACTTTTCGGGTGACTTTCGGGGACGAGACAAGAATTATACGGGTTTATCGGCCTTCCTATCATCAAAATGATGAAATTTTATCCGAACTCCTTTGGCTTCAGGCAATCGAGCAATCCGGCATTGTAACGGTTCCACATCTTTTCACTTCCCGTTCCGGTCAATTGTTTGTCGAAGCGGGCATTTTCAGGCTTGCCTGTTTTTCGTTTATACGGGGACAAGAACCTCAAGCTGATAAGGCGCTTGTGCGCCGGTTTTTTGAACTTGGCAAAATTTCCGCCAAATTGCATCGCCAATCCATGAATTGGGTAAGGCCGGAAAGATTCATTCGTAAACATTGGACTTATGAAACAATGATCGGCCCGAATGCGATCTGGGGAGATTGGCGAAAGGCCGAAAATCTTCGACCTGCCGATCGTGAAATTCTTGAACACTGCGATAAAACGCTTGAATTTTTTTCTTCAACTTTCCCAAAAGATAAAGCCCATTACGGTCTTATCCATGGCGATTTGCGGCTTGCAAATCTGTTGATTGATGGCAAAAACCTTGCCGCGATCGATTTTGATGATTGCGGCTTTTCTTGGTTCGGATTGGATCTTGCCAACGCATTGAGCTTTATCGAAGATAATCCATTTGTGCCAAGCTATATCAATGCATGGCTTGAAGGTTATGGAGAAGTGATGCCGGTAAACCGGGAAATGGCAGATATGATTGTCCATCTTATCATGATGCGCCGGTTGCAATTGACAGCATGGCTTGAAACGCACAATCAAACGCCAACGGCCAAAAAGCTTCGCAAAACTTTTTTGCAAGGCACAGTCGAACTCGCGAGAACTTATCTTGAAAGAGTTACCCCTCTTGCTGGTCGATCAGGGCAACGCCTTTAATTTGGGCATAAACATCCATTCCTTCCCTAAGCCCTAATATTTGCCATGAATGGCGTGTGAGGCGTGAAAGAAAATGCGCTCCCTTTCCATTATCACCCAATTCCAGTCTGACCAGAACTTCAAAATGCCCTTGTTCTCGCATTGTCAGAATGCGCGCCGGCATCACATTGAGGATCGAGCTTTTCAGCGGTTTTTCGACAGCAAGGCTCACATCATTGGCAGCAATGCGAATGCGCATTTTTTTACTTATTGCCAAAGGTGCGGACGGGGCAATGAACGTGCCACCCGGTACATCCACTTCGACAAGGCCGGTATGTTCGTTATAGGATTTGACATAGCCATCAAGATTGACAGCAGCTTCGCGAGTATTGGCAAGCGGCAGATCAGGATTTGCTTCGATTTCTCTCAAACTGCCGGAGGCAATAACTTTGCCACTATCCATCAACACCAATGTGTCGGCCAACCGTTCGACTTCATAAATATCGTGGGTGATATAAATGATCGGCATTGAAAGACGGTCACGCAAACCAATCAGAAAGGGAAGGATTTCATCTCTCGACCGTTTGTCGAGTGCCGATAGTGGTTCATCCATAAGGAGAATCTTGGGATGCGACAAGAGAGCACGGCCAATTGCCACACGTTGACGTTCACCACCGGAGAGGTTGTGCGGCGCACGATCGATAAGGTGGGCAATATTCAAAAATTCCACCACTTCGTCGAAAGTCGGCGAGAGATTGTTTTCGCCTTTCGCCATAGCAAAGGTAAGGTTCTTTCTGACAGACAAATGCGGAAACAAACTAGCTTCCTGAAAAACATAGCCGAGGGGACGTTTATAAACAGGAACGAAACCGGTTTCGTTTTGCCAGCATTCATTGCCGATCTCGACTTTTCCTGAAAACCGGTTAAGTCCGGCAATGCCGCGCAAGACTGAAGTTTTCCCGCATCCGGAAGGGCCGTAAAGCGCAATGACACCGCGAAGCGGTGCATGAAACGTGCAATCGAGCGAAAAATTGCCCAGTGTCCCTTTAAGATCGACAGAAATAGTTTCATTCATAATGTTCGTGCCTGCATAAATTTTTGCAAGAGTGAAACAGTAAGAATGATGCAGAATGAAAAGATAACCATAATGATTGATAGAACATTGGCTTCATGCATCTGACCGGCTTCGACATAGCTCATAATGGTGGTCGAGATCACGGCCGTTTTGCCGGGCAGGTTTCCACCAATCATCTGCACAACACCGAATTCGCCCACTGTATGGGCAAACCCCAAAACTGCGGCAGTCATAAAACCGGGGCTCGCAATCGGAAGGGCGACTTTCCAGAATGCTTTCCATGGCGAAGCACGCAACGTTGCCGCGACTTCCATTGGCCGCCTTCCCATAGCCTCGAATGAATTGCGGATGGGTTGAACAACAAAAGGCATGGAATAAATGACCGAGCCGATGACCAGCCCTTCAAAAGTGAAGGCAAATTTATCCATGCCGAACCATGGTGCAATAAAGCCACCCGGTCCATTAGGTCCCAGAAACACCAGAAGATAAAAGCCCAGAACTGTTGGTGGCAAAACCAAAGGTATGGAGATAATGGATGCGACGATTTCTTTTCCATAAGTTTTGGATCGCGACAGCCACAAAGCAATCGGCGTTCCGATAGCCATCAGAAAAAACGTGGTTACCGTCGCCAATTCGGCCGTAAGCTTGATCGCGGTCCATGTCTCATTGGAAAGTAGCATCATGCTTTCTACTTTGTTTCCGGCAAAGTGTAGCCATATTTTTTGATAATGGTTGCCGCTTCCGGACCTTTGAGGAAGCTCACAAAAGCCTTTGCCGCTTCATTATTTTCACCGGTTTTCAAAAGCACGGCATCCTGACGGATCGGGTTATAGTCGGTTTGTGGAACAATCCATTTCGAGCCGCCTTTTTCATTGATAATCTGCGAAAGTGCAACAAAACCGATTTCGGCATTTCCGGTTTTGACAAACTGGTAGGCTTGCGAAATGTTTTGCCCTTCGACAAGTTTGTCCTTGATTTTGTCGTGAACTTTGAGCGCATCCATTGTCTCGACAGCCGCCTTGCCATAAGGAGCCGCATCGGGATTGCAGAAGGAAATGTGGGTAATTTTGCTATCCGTCAAAGTTTCAGGACCCTTTACAAGGTCATCTTTTGCGCTCCACAGCACCAATGTGCCGATTGCATAGGTAAACTCTGTTCCTTTGACACCATAGCCTTCTTCAACGGCCTTGGTTGGCCTTTCGGTATCGGCAGCAAGAAATACCTCGAAAGGAGCACCATTCTTTATTTGTGTATAGAAATTACCGGTGGCACCAAATGAAAGTGTTGCCGTGTGTCCGGTCTTTTCTTTGAATTGTTCGGCAATTTCCTTGACGGGTTCAGTAAAATTGGCAGCCACCGCAACAACGGTTTCACCGGCATGGGCAAAGGTTACACTTGCCAGCAACAGACCTATCGATAAAGCGAGTTCGGATTTCATTGTCTTCTCCTAACATGTTGCAATAATGATGTTTTCAGCCTTGATAAGCGCAAGAACAGGTTGATTGGCCATCAGTCCATGAAGTGCGGAGTCATCCGGTCTCATAGTTGAGATGAGTGTTTTGTCTTCACCAATTTCAACGTTAAGCTCGACGCTTTTTTTGCCGACAGTGATTGATTGTAAAATTCCCGGAATACGATTTTGTTCAGAAAAATTGTCCTTGTCTTCAAAAGGTACGACCCTCACAAAGGGTGCTTTGATAAGAGCTGCAACCTGACGCCCCTTGACAAGTCCAAGCCGTTCGACACTTTTTTCAGTAATTTCGGCTTTGATGTCGATTTTTCGGGAAATACTGATGGTTACAAATGCGGCAGGTACTGCACTTTCGATCGATAAAATGTGACCCGATAAAACATTGCGTGCCGAGGTTCTCATCATGAAACCTTGTAAAAGTCCTGTCGAACTCAAACCTATTTCCGACAGATTATCGGAAGCTTGCTTCATCATTGTGGCAAGTCCGGTTTCAAGATGGTGAAAAGTTTCGATGAGTTTTAACGCTTCCGGTGTCAGGGTAGCACCACCGCCATTTTTCCCGCCGATATTCTTTTTCAAAAGCGGTTTTGCAACGAGGTTTTGCATGGCGCTAATGCCATCCCATGCAGCCTTGTAGCTAAGCCCGACAGAACGGGCAGCCGCAGAAATCGAACCTTCGCGGCCGACAGCCTCAAGAAGCTTGATGCGCTCCCGCCCGACCGAGCCGATATGATCTTCTGTGAAAGATAAGGTTGCTTTGACCGACATAGATATACCATTCTGTTATATAGTTTACCTATATAACGATTATGACGAAAGCAAGGTTTCCGCACCAATTTTTCTAAAGCCGGTTTTTGGTGGTTTTTCTTTGGCTTTGTCTAGATATTATTTTAATAGCCGCGCATCCGGTTGACGACAGACGGCAATTTTCCGGTTTTTCGCCAATTTGCTATATTTTTCGCCACAATTTTTGCGGCACTTTCTTTGTTTGTAGGCGCCGAAATATGGGGAAGCACGGTTATATTTTCATTCAGCCATAAGGGCGAATCGGGCGGCAAAGGTTCCTGATCGAAAACGTCAAGAACCGCATGATCGAGCTGACGATTATTAAGAGCGTCAAAAAGAGCATCTGTATCAATAACAGGCCCTCTGGAAAAATTGATCAGGCTTGCTCCCTTTTTCATATGGGCAAATTCATTTTGTCCAAGAAGCCCCGTTGTTTCCTTAGTGAGCGGTATAAGGAGAACGACAATATCACTTGTTTCAATCAGTCGCATAAAACCGGCTTTTCCGCTCGAACATGTGACATTATCAAGTGTCTTTTGGCTCTTTGACCAACCATTTACCTGAAATCCGGTAAGTGTCAGCAATTTCGCTGCAGCTCTTCCCAATTGACCTAAACCGAGAAGGCCGATTTTCCATTGTGAGGCGGGCTTATAGCTATGAGCTTGCCAGAGCCGCACCTGTTGCTGGCGATGATAGCGCGGCATATCGCGGGTTAAATAAAGCGTCCATGCAAGAACAGCTTCGGCCATGGCTTCGGTCAAAGCGGGATCAACGAGCCGTACAATTGGCGGTGCATTTTCGGGTAATTCCTTCACCATCCGTTCGACACCTGCCCACAGGCTTTGTATCCATTTCAGATTTGTGAGTTTTTTCAATTGGGCGGGATCGGGGTTTGCAACAATGGCAAGTTCGATTGCGCCATAATCTTCCGGTTTCAAATCGTTGAAATCAACAATCTTTTCATCGCCCAAATTTTCGGAAAGGACTTTTAACCAGTTATCCCTTTCGGTTTGTTCACTACGGCTGACAAAAGCAATCGGTTCTGCCATCGGATATTTTCCTTATGAAAAAAGCGGCACGAAATGATCGGCCGCGACATCTCGGCTATTGCTGCTCTGCCAAATCTGCCTTAAGTTTAGCCAAAATTCCATAGTGATTTTTAAACGCGGAAAATGATCGTCCGGAAAGAGTTGAAGGCTTCCGGTTTCTAAAACCGGAATATCCGGATTCTCTCCGGCATGATAAATGTTTTTCGCTGGTGAATGATGTTGAAGAGGTAAAAATACAATGACACGCACCGTTTATGTCAACGGCGATTGGTTTGATGAAACAAATGCCCGGATTTCAATTTTTGACAGGTCTGTCATGTTTGCCGATTCCGTTTATGAAGTCACCTCTTTTCTTGACGGAAAGTTTCTCGACTTTGACGGACATATCAAAAGGCTGAAAAATTCTCTGAAAGCGCTGGAGATAGAATTCAACGTGGATAGAGATGAATTTCTCGATATTCATCGCGAGCTTATCAAGCGAAACGGTCTTGACAACGGCACTGTCTATCTTCAGGTTTCGCGTGGCGCCGGTGATCGTAATTTTGTTTATGACAATAGTGAATTGAAGCCTTGCCTTTTCATGTTCACCCAGACAGGCATTGTCAAAAATCTTCAAAAAATGCCGCAGTTGAAAATGATATCGGTGAAAGAGGGCCGCTGGTGCCGCCGCGACATCAAGACGACGCAGCTTCTTTATTCGTCTCTGACCAAGACCCACGCCCATGCCGAGGGCGTTGACGATGCAGTCTATGTCGAGGATGGCTATCTGACCGAAGCAACCTCTTCCAATTTCTTTATTGTCGATCGTCAGGGAACACTTGTCACCCGCCAGTTGGATCACTCCATTTTGCCCGGTATTACCCGCGGTACGATTCTGGAGCTTGCCCGCAAAAACGGCATTAATGTCGAAGAACGGCTTTTTACATTGGAAGAAACCTATGCTGCCAGTGAAGCGTTGATTACTTCGACAACCAATTTTGCAGCTCCTGTTTTGAGCGTTGACGGGCGTAAAATTGGCGATGGAAAGCCCGGAAAAGTAACATTGCGCTTACGCGAACTTTATATTGAACACGTCAAACGCAGTTAAGCCCACTGCTTAAAATCGAAAACTAGTTCTGGCGCCTGGATTGAACAGCAAGCGCCAGGAGTGCCTGCCGGATAATCGGTTCGGCAAGAGCTGTATTTTCTCTGCTTTCAAGAACGGCTTTTTGTAACCGCTCCATCGCTTCCGCAATCCGCTTCAATGTCCAACGGGTAAGTGCCTGTTCCATAACTTTTTGTCGGCGAAAGAAAATAGGCGGACGCGCTGAAGCAATAGCGGAAGAGGGCGTTTTCCCCTCGACTTCCACTTGCTGGCGTAAAATTTGCAATTGTTGGAATTGTCTCTCGGCTGCGCTTAATATCAAAAAAAGCGCATTGCCGGTTGCAACCTGACGGTCGAAACGGTTGTTAAAGCCGACAAGATCACCAATGAGTACAGCATCGATAATTTCATCGTAAGTGAGGCCGCTTACATCACTCACGGCAGCTTTTACATCATCAAGCGTAATCTCGCTCTTGTCCATTGCATAAAGGCAAAGCTTGTCCAATTCACTGCGCGAGATAAGCCGGTCGCCCCCCAGACTCTCTCTGAGCCATTTTCTTGCTTCAAGCGAAATGGCAAGGTGATATTCACCGAGCACCTGATCAATCAGTCCTTCAAGCGAGCGTGCATCATCGGCATAACAGGGAAGTGCCATGGCTGATGCTGCCGTTTCCACAGCCGAACGTAAGCCTGCACCTTTTTTAAGATCTCCGGCCTCTATCATCAGATAAACATTTTCAAGGCCGGTTTTTGCAAGTTTTTTGACAACTTCGGTGAGATTTCGTCCATTGCCGGCGTTTTTTATCGAGATGAGCCGTTTTCCGCCAAACAGCGAAACCGTATGGGCTTCGTCGAGAAGGCGCGTCGGGTCACGTTCAAGATCGGCCGCTTCAAGCCTGATATTGGAAAACGGGTCATCAAGTTTGACACCGGTGAGCCTGGCAAATTTCGAAGCCCGTTCGGAAACGAGCCCCTTATCGGGACCGTAAATCAGAACAATGGGGTATTGCGCTTGTAAACGTGAAAGGAAACCGTCGACTTCATGTGCTTTTTTCTGCGCCATGTTAATCCATCAGCAGCTTGTCATCGTCGAGCGCTTCACCTCTGACCTTTTGGAACATGCCGACAAGGTCGCTCACATCAAGACCTTTGCGTTCTTCTTCGTGCACATCAAGTATTACCTTTCCACCATGCAGCATAAAGGTACGATCACCATAATCAAGTGCCTGCCGCATAGAGTGGGTAACCATCAAAGTGGTCAGATTGTTTTCCTTGATGACTTTTTCTGTCAATTTCATGACAAATTCGGCCATTCCCGGATCAAGTGCGGCGGTATGTTCGTCAAGCAGCAAAACATCGGCATCTGACAGCGTGGCCATAATCAACGCCAAAGCCTGACGCTGCCCGCCCGAAAGACTGTCCATCCGGTTCTGGATACGGTCTTCAAGTCCAAGACCGAGAGCGGCAATGCGTGCGCGGAATATTTCGCGATTTTCTTTTGTCAGAGCCGATCGCAACCCCCGTCGTTTTCCGCGACGGGCGGCAAGGGCAAGATTTTCTTCAATAGTGAGTGACCCGCAACTTCCTGCTAGCGGGTCCTGAAAAACCCGTGCGATCATGCCAGCCCGTTCGGCTGTGGATTTTCTCGAAACATCAATATTGTTGATAATGACTTTGCCTTCATTGGGCAAAATATCTCCGGCAAGAACGCCAAGCATGGTCGATTTGCCAGCACCATTCGAGCCGATAATCGTTACAAAGCTGCCACGTTCAATTTTTAGGTTGAGATCGATAAGAGCCTGTTTTTCCAAGGGCGTTCCGGCTTTGAATGTTACGCCGATATGTTGCAGTTCAATCATGCTTTTTTGCCCCCAGATAATGCGGCAAAACAAGAGTCAATACCACAATCAAAGCGGTAATAAGCTGCAAGTCTGTCGATGTATCAATACCAAGGTTACTGCCTTCAAATGCAAATTGCACAGCAACACGATAGAGGACAGAACCGACAATGCAGCTTATGATAATCAGTAAAAGATTTCGGGTTCTAAACAATGTCTCGCCGATAATAACGGCAGCAAGCCCGAAGACAATGGTTCCTGCACCTCCTGTGATATCGGTGGCAATAGCGGTCTGGATATAAAGCGACCCGCCAAGAGCAACCAGAGCATTGGATAACCCCATACCGGCATAAATGAGAAGCGCGGTTTTGATTCCCTGAGCTTTCGCCATACGCTGATTCGTTCCGGTTGCCCGCATGGCAAGGCCGATTTCACTTTCCAGAAAACGCCAGACAAGAAAAGCAACAATGATGACGAGAATACCAACAAAAAGCGGGCGGATAATCATATCCGGCAATCCGAACAGATTATAAAACGGTGTGAGCGCGGTATCTGCCAAACCCAGATTGACATTCGATACCCCCATAATTCCCATAATGCGAAGATTAATGGTGTAGAGCGCCGACATTGTTAAAATGGATGCAAGGAGGTTCAGAATGCCGAATTTCAAATTCAAAAGTGCGGTAACAAGTCCGGCAATCATTCCTGCAATCAAAGCCGAAAACATGGCAAACCACGGATTAAAACCGCATAGAATCATGACACCGCAGACAGTCGAGCCTAGCAGGAACGAACCGTCCACCGTCAAATCCGGAAAATCGAGAATCCGGAACGATAAATAGACTCCGATAGCGACAAACGCATAAACAAGCCCGAGCTCGACAGCACCGGTGAAGGCAAACATACTCATGAGGCAATTGCCCCGCTTGCAATTATGTCAGTATCGAAAAATTCCACCGTCAGGATACCTTATTTGTTGATAATTTTTGCCGCCGTATCAAGGACCGGTTGGGGAATCACAACCCCCATTTTTTCTGCAGCTTGAAGGTCAATCGCCACATTCTTCCCTTCCGGAGTGACAACATCAATGTCTCCGGGTTTTTCACCTTTTAAAATACGGACAACGAGTTTACCGGTCTCGAGCCCCGAATCATAATAATCGATTCCCTGGGCTGCAAAGGCACCATGCCCGATCGAACTCGGATCAGCCGTAAAAAGCGGTGTTTTTGATTCGGCTGCTACTTTCGTTGCACCTTCTAGCACAGAGATAATTGTATTGTCTGTCGGTACATAAATCATATCCACCTTGCCAATAAGGGCACGGGTTGCTGCCTGCACGTCGGATGATTTCGGTGCAGCCGAGGGGATAACCTCGATTCCTTCTTTTTCTGCGAGCTTTTTCAATACATTCAAGGTCGAAACCGAATTGGCCTCAGCAGCATTATAAAGGTAGCCGAGTTTTTTCAGATCGGGTTTGATTTCTTTCAAGAGTTTTATATGTTCTTCAACCGGCGAGCGGTCGGATACTCCGGTAATATTTCCACCGGGTTTCTTCATATCCGGTACGAGCTTTGCTTCAACCGGGTCTGAAACTGCCGAAAAAACAATCGGTATGTTTTTGGTCGCTGCAAGCATGGTTTGTGCCGAAGGCGTTGCAATGGAAACAATCACATCCGGCTTGTCACCGACAAATTGGCGCGCAATCTGGGTTGCTGTGGAAATGTTTCCTTGTGCTGACTGGAAGTTGAGGGTGAGATTCTCGCCATTCTTGTAGCCCTCTTTTGCAAGGACATCCTCTACGCCTTTGCGCACAGCATCCAAAGCCGGATGGGCAACAATCTGCGTAATATCGACTTTCACTTTATCGGCTGCAAATGAAAAATTTCCCAATGCCAAAATTGCTGCGGCTGCCAGAACCAAACGTCGCATAATCACTTCTCCCTCTAAAACCTCTTAAAAGCTTTATTGGAGCCTTGGCCGGAAATCAACATTTTCAACGATTTTTAAAGCATGAAAAACGAATATTGAAAGAATTTTATTTTTTATGTTGCAATCGTCGCAAGGTTGGGTCATATAGGCACGACCGAAGCGAAGCGCTTCCGGTTTGTGAGCGGGTGTAGCTCAGGGGTAGAGCACAACCTTGCCAAGGTTGGGGTCGTGGGTTCGAATCCCATCGCCCGCTCCAATTTATCCCCAATTATAAATGCGAAAGTTTTATAAGTTGGCTAGGCCTAGGCTTGCTGGAACGGTGTCGATTGCCGAGCCATTGTGCCGCGAGCCCCGCCTATTTTTGTTCTCTTTGTTTCTTTATATTTTCATGCCACGCATTCGTTTTTCAAATTATAGAATATTCTTACATGTATTTTGCGTTCCGCTAGGCCGAATTGAAAGTCGGGTTTGTGAATGCGAAGTAGATAAATTTAATGTGTTAATTAAATGCGATCAGGAAAAGCAAGATTTCTTTTGGAAAACACCCGTTTTCATTTCCTCAATATTTGTCATTGTTGACACAACCTATTATTGAACTTTTAGAAGTTATGGCTATCTACAACATAGTTCGTTTCAAAAGGCGAAAATTGTCCTGTGCTATGCTGTCATTAAATAGGAAAATACATAATGACAAAAAAAATTACCCAATTTTCAGGCGTTAATGCTCTTATGATGGGAGTTTTTGATGGTTTATTTCCGATATCGGAAATTAAAAAACATGGAAATTTCGGTTTGGGATGTTCGGAAGGTTTGACTGGAGAAGTCATTATTGATTGTTGTCATTTTTGGGATGCCAAAGGTAACAGACCATTACGAATAATGGATGACACAGAAAGAATGCCATTCGCGCAAATTACAACATTTGCCCCCGAGGCGAGTTTTGCAATTTCATACGTTTCGAAATCAACTCTATATGAGGAATTGTCGAAACATCTGAAGTTCGACAATGTGTTCGTTGCAATAAAATTGGAAGGCAAATTCGATCATTTGAAGGTGCGGAGACCGAGGGAGCTTGATCAGCGTTTTAAAAACGCCATGGAAGTGGCTGAACACCAAATTGTTGAAGATATCAAAGACATTGAAGGGGAGCTTATCGGGTTTTGGACGCCGGAATTTTTCCAGAATGTTTCGGTTGCCGGCTTTCATGTTCATCTCGTTGACAAAAACCGGACAACGGGTGGTCATGTGATCGATTTTTCGATTGAAAAAGGTACTTTGTCATACGAAACCAAATATGGTTTGGATATCGAATTATCCGATAAAAAGGCCTATCTTGATCATGATTTGAAAGTTGCCGATATGGACAAAATCATCAAGCAATTCGAAAATTGAAGCTTGTGTTCTTCGTTTTGTCAGAATGGTCGGAGAACCTTAAATTCCTCCAGAATTTTTGATAGAGGGTGGGTAAGTTGGAAGAAATTTTTTACCCGACTTTTTATCGAAGTTTACCCCTTCCATACAAAATGGTCTTCTGTCTTTCTGTGTCTCCGGTCACGATATACCGATAATGACATTGTCAAAAGACCGGTCAAGATTGCTCGGCAACTATTGTCCATTGTATTGAGGAAACATGGTTACACACTGCCGGTAATCTACACAAACAGGATATAATTCATGATATGGTAACTGGTCATTTGAAGACAAAGGCACTATGCGAAGCAGATTTTTTGAAAGACCGCATCTTAATAAAGGGCTGGTTGAACTTTAAGAATGAACAGAAAAACAATTATAGTGCGGGCAGAATACCTCGCCAATCAGGGTGTCTTTACCAAATGGCATTATACGAGAATTGTTCGGGGCCTTCGGAGAAGAGATTTCCAGTTTTGAGAACAATATGTGGAGGTAATTATTGAAGTACTAAATTACCTATAAAGCGGAAACCAAGTTTGTCGATTATATGAAAAACGGCGGTAAAAGTATCAATTAAACGAAAATTGCCTATAACGTTATTTCTATCAATATGAGATTTTATCGTTTTTCGTTTCAAATCTGGATAATGTGGCAAGAGAAATCATATTATTGCCAGTTTCATTCAAAGTGATATTAAGATGTGGATGTTTCATGAGACCAAGGCTTCTTTTGACTGGTCTATAAACTGAAATCTTCTATATAAAACCCTTACTGGAGAAGCCTTCATAAAGGATTATATTGATGCAATCCCTAAGCAAATTAAACCAGAAACTATCGGAATATGTACCTTTTCGTATTATTCCCGGTATTATTTGTGTGCTCATTTACTGGGCTTTATATATGTCGCCGAAGCCTGCCGGTTTGACTGCAGAAGCTTGGCATTTTGTAGCCATTTTTGTGGCAGCTATTCTTGGCATCATTCTTAAAGTTATGCCTCTTGGCGTCATGTCGATGATTACGATTGCCGTGGTCATGTTGTCCAAGGTGACATCACCAACCTCTCCGAAAGCTGTCGCCGATGCGCTGGGTTCCATGGATAATGCGCTAATCTGGCTGATTGTTATTTCGGTCATTGTTTCGCGCGGCCTGATTAAAACAGGTTTGGGTGCACGGATTGGCTATTATTTCATTCGTCTTCTCGGTAAACGAACCATCGGTATCGGATACGGACTCGCACTTTGCGAATTATTGCTTGCTCCTTTTACCCCCAGCAACACAGCACGCTGCGGTGGTATTATTCACCCGATCATGCGCTCGATTGCCCTTGCCTATGATTCTGTTCCCCAGAAAGGAACGCAAGGCAAAGTTGGTACTTATCTTGCGCTAGTCAATTATCACGCAAATCCGATCAGCTCGGCCATGTTTATTACAGCGACAGCTCCGAATCCGCTGGTTGTGAATTATATTGCCGAAGCAACCCATCAAGGCTTTACCCTTTCGTGGAGTACCTGGGCACTGTGCATGTTGGTACCGGGCATTGTTGCCATGTTGCTTATGCCGTTTGTCATTTATCTGATTTCTCCGCCAGAACTGAAAATTACTCCGAATGCTGTCACTTTTGCCCATGATGAGTTGCAGAAACTGGGTAAGATCAAAGCGCCGGAAATTATTATGCTGCTCACATTCGTCATTATGCTTTTGTTGTGGGCAGGTCTTCCGGCAGCATTGTTCGGCCCGTCTTTTTCGGTTGATCCGACGGCAGTTGCATTCGTTGGTCTGGTCATCCTGTTGTTATGCGGAACACTGACCTGGGATGATGTGCTCAAGGAAAAAAGTGCTTGGGATACACTCATCTGGTTCGGAGCGCTGGTTATGTTGGCCGGACAGCTTAACAAACTTGGTGTTATTGCCTGGTTCTCTGACGGACTGCGCTTTGCTATTGAATCAAGCGGCATGAGCTGGCCTGCAGCGATGGCTGTATTGATCCTGACATTCATGTATACCCACTATGTATTTGCAAGTACGACAGCTCACATCAGTGCAATGATGCTGGCCTTCCTGATGGTTGGTGTTAACCTCATTCCCGGTGATTATATTAATCTGTTCATGTTGCTGATGGCTGCCGCCTCGGCAATCATGATGTGCTTGACCCACTATGCCACCGGTACATCACCGATTATTTTCGGTTCGGGTTACGTCACTCTTGGCCGCTGGTGGGGCGTGGGTTTTGTGATGAGTGTCGTCAATCTTCTGGTCTTCGCAATTATTGGCGGTATCTGGTGGAAAATATTGGGCTATTGGTAAGCCTTTTGAACCATCGTTTATCGATGGTTTCCTCCGGTCTATTATAAAACAGCGGAGAGTCTCAATTATGCTTGAAATGCCGGTTTATACCGGCATTTTTTTTAAAAAATTCATTTTATCGTTTTGACAATCAAGACGCGCAACAGCTCGTCAGGATCCGTGTTTTTCCTGCCATTTCCGGATAATTTTTTTCCGTTCGTCAGTATTATTTTCCTGTTGAAGTTGCTCCACCAGTGCCTTCGGGGCTTTCTCAGGTGTTCCACAATCAAACGGCGGTTCGGGATCATATTGCATGAGCAATTGCGTTTTTTCGGCCGTTTCCTGGCCTAGAAGTTTTGCGATAATGACCAAGCCGAAATCCATACCTGCAGTAATCCCGCCGGCGGTTATAATATGACCATCAACAACCACACGTTCCTGAACAGGAATTGCTCCGAAAAGCGGTAGAAATTCCATGGCGCTCCAGTGGGTTGTGGCTTTGCGGCCTTTGAGAAGGCCGCTTGCACCCAGTATAAGCGAACCGGTGCAAACCGATGTGACAAAGCGGGTTTCTTTTGCTTCTTTACGGAAAAACTCGAGTACCGGTTCATTATTGATAAATTGATTGACGCCATCTCCTCCGGGAATGCACAGAACATCAAGCGGAAGGATTGTGCTGATATCATGATCGGGCGCAAAGGATAAACCGCTCGTCGTTGTAATCGGCTTCAAGGTTTCTCCAATGAGAGAAACCTCTATTTCAGGAGTTGAACAAAATTCATCGTAGGGTGCAGCAAAATCCAAAAGTTGCATTTCATCAAAAATAAAAAATCCGGCTTTTATGGTCATTGATCATCCCTTTTTAAAAATATGTTTTTAAAAACCATAGAGCACGCTAGATTGGCAGTCATGACAAAGACCCCACAATTTAAGCCAAGTAAGAGATGTTCGATTGATTTTTTGGCAGCCATTGCACCGGAAACCATTGCGCCAAAAACGATTGCTATTGTCTGCTTTGATGATGCGCAATTGCTCGATATTACGGGGCCAATGCAGGTTTTTTCCAGCGCCAATGACCTTTATGCCAGTGCCAATGACCTTTATGAAAGTAACGTGAAGCCCTACCAACTTTTGACAATTGCCGAGAATGACAAAATCAGAACGACAAGCGGGCTGGAATTGGCAGTTGGACCTTTGTCCTTGGCTCCCGATCACCTTGACACGCTTATTATAAGCGGTGGTCGCGGCATCAACCGCTTTGCCGCAAACAAAGCCATGCTTCAATGGATTGATATGATGAACCGGAAAACGCGGCGCATAGCATCGGTCTGTAGCGGCTCTCTGGCATTGGCAAAGCTCGGGCTGCTTGACGGGAAAAAAGCAACAACGCATTGGAGCAGGATAGACGAATTCCGGAAGGATTATCCTGATGTTTTATGGACAAACGAAGCAATTTTTATTCGCAACGGTAAAATCTGGACATCTGCCGGAATCACCTCCGGTATAGATATGACTTTGGCAATGGTGGAAGAAGATTTGGGGTTCGATCTGGCAAAATCCGTTGCCCGTCAATTGGTTGTCTATCTTCGTCGTCCGGGTGGTCAAAGCCAGTTCAGCGAACTTCTCGATTTTTATTGCGAGGACGAACGATTCAATCTCCTCAATCAATGGGTTATGAAAAATCTTTCCCGCCCCTTGTCGGTTGCAATGCTTGCCGAAAAATGTGGTATGAGCGAACGGAATTTTTCCCGCCTTTATACGCGTGATACCGGATCATCGCCGGGCAAAGCCATCGAGCTTTTCCGGCTTGAGGCTGCAAGACAATATCTTGAACAGAACTGGTCGATAAAAAAGATAGTTCGCCAATGTGGCTTTGGGAGCGAAGAAACTTTAAGACGGGTTTTTCAACGTCACCTTCATGTTTCGCCTCAAAATTATCGCGACCGGTTTTCAAGACTTCCGGACGAATAAAAGTTTAGTCGCCGATCATCCCGTCTTGCCATAATTCATAAAAATGGTGAACAGGCCCATGCCCGTGTCCGACTTCGAGTTTATTTGAAGCGGCAAGTGCACCGGTCAGATAGCGTTTTGCAAAACGCACCGAATCAACAAGTGGCGTTGTCGGTAATAAAGCGGCAATGGCTGCCGAAATCGTGCAACCTGTGCCATGGTCATTTTTCGTCGCAATGCGTGGCGCTTCAAGTTCTATAACACCGTGGCGGTCACAAAAAATATCGGGACTTGTCGGGGTTTTGAGATGCCCGCCTTTAAGGAGGACAGAACGGCATTGAAGCTCCAGAATATCGGGTGCACACTTCCTCATTTCTTCAAGTGACCATTCCGGTTTTGTTTTGAGAAGGACCGCTGCTTCCGGCAGATTGGGAGTGATAATGGCAGCCATTGGTACAAGTACATTACGAATAATTTCTATGGCATCGTTTTCAAGCAATAAATCGCCGCTTTTGGCCACCATGACCGGATCAAGAACAATATTGCTTGCGCCATAATGGATAAGCTTATCGGCAATAACTTCGGCAATTGAAGCATTGGCCACCATGCCGATTTTCACCGCATCGACTTTGATGTCCTCGAAAACAGCATCAATCTGGTCAGCGACGAAATCGGCATCCATGGCTTTGAATGCCCGAACACCTTGCGTATTTTGTGCGACAACGGCTGTGACAACACTCATGGCGTAGGTTTTCATTGCCGAAAAGGTTTTGATATCGGCATGCATTCCCGCACCTCCGGAAGGGTCGGTTCCGGCAATTGAAAGAATGCGGGGAATCACAGTTCCGTTTTTCTTAACTGGTGACGTCATTGCAGCGTTTTCCTGTCCAAGTATATTGGGGAATGTTCATACCTGTTCCCCAAAGGCCTTCAAATTCATCAAATTTTTCATCAAATTTCCAGATAGCAAGTCCGGAACCGTATTTATCTTTCCATTCGACCGATCGTTCACGACCTTGCTTTTTTACAATTTCTTCGACCGTCCCCTTGGTGACATCGTCCCCATCGCGATAAGTCATGGTGCCGATTAAGCGGCCATCTTCAGTTTTGCCGAGCACGACCTCGGAACGAACCAGATAACCGGCATTATAGACGAAACCGCAATAGCGACCTTCAGGTTCGAAGGACGGGGTTCTGGCAGAAGAAAAGACGAGCGAGCCTGCTATCCATAAAGGGGCGAGCACGAAAACTATCAAGTGATTCTGTTTCACGAGAATATCCCCCCCTTTTCAAACTTTTAACGAAGCATAAACGAAAACAAAAAAATAGAAAATGGATAAAGATATCAACGTTTAAAAATGTGACAATCAACTGAAGGTTTATCACTTTTTCGGAGCTCACGGTCTTGTTGCTTAAATCTTGCCATAATTCGTGTAACGAGGGCACAGTATTTCGCTCGTGGAGGTATTTATGACACGAAAAAATTTGAACGCAACCAACCTGTCCATTACGCGGCGGGGCCTTCTTATTGGGGCAGCAGCATGTGCAGCCGCCGCATTATCGGCCCGTCACGTTATGGCACAGCCACAAGGGCCAGTTCCTTTACAAAACTATCAGCGGTCTTTCTTTAACGCTGAAGAGTGGGCTTTTGTGATGGCCGCTACTGCCCGAATCATCCCTTCAGACGGGAAAGGACCCGGTGCTTTGGAAGCACGTGTTCCGGTTTTCATTGATAAGCAAATGGCTGATCCATGGGGGCAAGGGGACCACTGGTATAGGCAGGCACCTTTCAATCGTGATGCACCGCGTTACACAGGTTATCAGGCAGAACCTTCACCTGCCGAAGCCTATCGCATTGCTATTCCGAAGATCAATGAATGGTGCAAAGCCCAATATGGTGCGATTTTTGCCGAGCTTCCCGCTGAAAAACAGGATGAAGCTTTGAAGCGTATCGAAAAGGATGAAGTCGAAATTGCTGAATTGCGTTCTGGCGATTTCTTCTCGTTCCTTTTGCAAAACACCAAGGAAGGTTATTTCGCAGATCCCCAATATGGTGGCAATTATGACATGGCTGCATGGGTTTACATCGGGTTCCCCGGTGCACGTGCAAGCTTCCTCGAATGGGTCGAAAAGGACAATGTTCCTTATAAACTCGGGCCCGTTTCACTCTCAGGTCAAAGGGCTTAAATCATGACACAAACAATGAAGAAGAAAGACGTTGTCATCATCGGCCTCGGATGGACCGGCGCAATCAGTGGCATCGAACTTGCAAAAGAAGGTTTGGAAATTGTCGCACTCGAACGTGGTGAAGACCGCGATACCGTTCCGAGTTTTGCTTATCCGAAGCCTGCTGACGAATTGAAATACGGTGTTCGTCTCGGTACCGCTGTCCGCCCGCGCGATCATACGTTAACGATTCGTAGAGGCCTTGATCAGGTCGCTCTTCCCTATCGCCAATTGGGTTCTTTTCTTCCCGGCATCGGCGTTGGCGGAGCCGGTATCCACTGGAACGGCATGACATGGCGTGCACAGCCGGAAGAGCTCAGAGCCCGTTCCTATATCGAAGAAACTTTCGGCAATATCATTCCGGAAGATATGACCATTCAGGACTGGGGCGTTACCTATGACGAACTGGAAAGACATTTCGATATGTTTGAAAAGGTCGTAGGCGTTTCGGGTACTGCCGGCAATCTGAACGGTAAAATTCAGGAAGGTGGCGATCCATTCGAAGGCCCGCGCAAGAACCCCTATCCTATGCCGGCTTTGCCTTATACTTATAATGGGCGGCTCTTTGCAGCAGGTGCAAAGAAAATCGGGCTTCATCCGTTTCCGTGCCCGTCGGCTATTGCTTCCGAGGCTTATACAAACCCTTACGGTATGCAGATGGGGCCTTGTAACTATTGCGGTTTCTGCGAACGTTATGGCTGCCTCAATTATTCGAAAGCTTCACCGCAAGTCAGTGTTCTGGCTGCCTTGAAACGTTATAAGAATTTTGAATATCGGGTTAAGTCGGAAGTCTTGCGTATTGAAAAATCTGCAGATGGCAAGACTGTAACCGGTGTTACTTATGTCAATGAAAAGAATGAAGAATTCTTCCAGCCGGCAGATCTCGTTATTCTTGGCGGTTTCATGATCAACAATGTTCACCTGTTGTTGCTTTCCGGTCTCGGTCAACCCTATGACCCGATTACCGGTGAAGGTGTTATCGGCCGTAACTATGCCTACCAGACTGCTATTGGCGGTGGCACATTGTTCTTCAAAGACAAAGTGTTCAATCCATTTGTCGGTACCGGTTGTAACGGTTCTTATCTTGATGATTACAGCTTCAACCAGATCGATATGGCCAAAGAAGGCTTTATCGGTGGCAGCCGTATTTCGTCAGGCCAGACCAACGGCCAACCAATTCGCAATATGCCGTTGCCAGGTGGCACACCGGCATGGGGTGCTGAATGGAAAAAGGCTGTTGGCGATTGGTATGGACATGCCATGTCGATCGGCCAGCACGGTTCGGTTATGTCCTATCGTGATGCCTATCTTGATCTTGACCCGACTTATAAAGATAAATTCGGCCGTCCGTTGATGCGTATGACGTTCAACTGGCACAATAATGAAATCAGGATGTCGCAATTCATCACAGACAAGATCAACAAGATTGCCGAGGCAATTGGTCCTGATGAATATCGCCAGAAACCGGCGATGAAAGAGGGCCAGCAATATGATACCCGTATTTATCAAACAACCCACACTGTGGGTGGTGCGATTATGGGTACAGACCCCAAACGTTCGGCATTGAACCGTTATCTCCAACACTGGGATTACCACAATCTGTTTATTCCGGGTGCCAATGCGTTCCCGCAGAACATCCAGCATAATCCTACAGGAACGCTCGGCGCTTTGACCTATTGGATGCTTGAAAATATCAAGTCCGATTACCTCAAAAACCCGCGGCCTTTGGCATAGGAGAAACATCCGATGAAACGTTTAGTACAAATTATTATTGGATTGGTAATCCTTGCAATTATTGTCATTCTGGCAATCATGTTTGTGCCAATCAAACGAACCGGCCCGACAGAAGCTCTTTCTCCGGACTTCAAACCGGAACAGGGACGGGGTGAATATCTCGCCAGAATGGCCGATTGTGCAGCCTGCCATACCGCACCCGGTGGTCAACCTTATGCGGGTGGTCGCGAAGTCAAGAGCCCGTTCGGCATTATCTATTCATCCAACATCACACCGGATGAAAACGGTATAAAGAATATGACGCTTGACCAATTCCGTGATGCTTTGCGTGACGGTATCGGCAAGAATGGCGAGCTTCTTTATCCGGCAATGCCTTACGAAAACTATCGCAAGATCAGCGAACCCGACATTGTTGCGCTTTATGATTATTTCATGCATGGCGTAAAACCGGTTAGTGCCAAAGTCAAGGAAACCAATCTGTCATTTCCGTTCAACCAACGTTGGGGAATCCGTCTTTGGAACTTCTTTGCAATTTCCGGCAAAGGTGGTTTCGAGCCGCGCTTCAACGATGCGAAACTTGATCGCGGTGCCTATCTTATTGAAAGCTTAGGCCACTGTGGTGCTTGCCATACGCCGCGTGATTTCATGTTCCGCCAATCGGGTACGAATAGCGATAGCAACAAATTCCTGACCGGTGAAACAATTGACGGCTTCTATGGGCCGAATTTGCGCAGCCCGAATTCGTCCGTTACAAATTGGACGGCAGATGATTTGAAGACCTATTTGCAGACAGGTCGCAACAGTCATTCTGCTGTTGTCGGTCCGATGAAGCTCGTTGTCGAAGAATCAATGCAATTTGCAACCGAAGACGATCTTGATTCAATTGTTGCATATCTCAAACATATTGCACTTCAAGGTGACGCACCAAAACAGGTACGCGATCCGAAAAAGACAACAGATATGTTGACTGAAGCAAAACCGGATATGGCACTTGGTGCCCGCCTTTACATGGACAATTGCAATGCTTGTCACTTTGTAAACGGCAAAGGTGCAAATGGCGTCTTCCCTGAACTTGACGGTGCAAAAATCGTCAATGCGAAGGATGCAAGCGGGTTGCTACGCGTGATCGTTAACGGTTCGCGTATGCCATCAACCGAAAAACGTCCTGCCGATCTTGCAATGCCGGGCTTTGGCTGGCGCATGAATGACGACGAAGTTGCAGCACTTGCCAATTTCTTGCGTTCGAGCTGGACCAATGATGCTCCGGCAGTCACTGCGGCAGATGTCGCCAAGGTTCGCACGAAATAATAAAGTGTGAAAATTGCAAACAAATTTGAAAACGGCCTACGGGCCGTTTTTTATTGAGGTGTTTTCTCGAAACATTTTGCTTTATAAGCAAGATTGATTTGAATAGCTTGAAATGGAAACATCATGGTTCTTGCAATCCGGTCAATCCTGTTTACGGCAGCATTCTATGTGACAACTTTTGTCCAGATGATTTTGTATGCGCCGTTCTATTTTTTCCTCCCGCGCAAAAAAGCATGGATTGTTCCCAAAACATGGGCGCGGGTAAATTTATTTCTGCAAAAACATATTGTCGGAACGGATTTTGAAATCGAAGGGCTGGAGAACCTGCCAAAGGGTGCCTATATCATTGCGCCCAAACATCAATCGGCATGGGAAACGTTCGGTCTTGTTCCTTTTCTTGATGACCCCTCGCTTATTATGAAGCGCGAATTGACGTGGATACCGATCTTCGGCTGGTATATGTTGAAAACCGGCATTATTCCTATTGATCGCGGTTCACCTTTGAAAGCCATGAAGGCGGTTCTGACAGGAGCCAAAGAAAAAGCGGCAGAAGGTCGCCAGATTCTGATTTTTCCGGAAGGTACACGCCGTCAACCGGGAGCAGAACCCGCTTATAAACCGGGTATTGTTGCCATTTATAATGAACTCGGTTTACCGGTTGTGCCTATTGCCCACAATGCCGGGCTTTATTGGCCGCGTGGCAATTTCCGCCGTTATCCGGGAAAAATTCGTGTCCGTGTGTTGCCACCTATTGAAGCGAACTTGAATAAACGCGAATTCTTACCACGTTTGATAAAAGATACCGAAAGTGCTTGTGACGAACTGCTCGTGAAAGCCGCGCTTGATCCGAATCCTCCGGCTATGCCACCGACAGCAGTCAAAAGACTGAAAGAGTTGGGCATTGACTGGACAGGGCCAACCCGTAACTAGGCTTCGTATCTCCGGTTGTTCCGGTCCAATCAGTCGGGAAAAATCCTTTATAATCGGGAATTCATTTGCAATGATTGAGCTTAGAAATGTTTGTGTCGAGGCGGGCGGCCATAAGATACTCGATAATTTGAATTTGAAACTTGCCGAGAAGCGGATTGCTATTATCGGAGCCAATGGTTCAGGCAAAAGTACTTTTGTGCGATTGCTCAACGGTTTGAGATTGCCAACATCAGGTGAAGTTCTGGTCGATTCGCTCGATAGTCGCAAATATGGCAAAGAAATCCGTCGCAAAGTGGGGTTTGTCTTTCAAAATCCCGATAACCAGATTGTCATGCCGGTTGTTGAAGAAGACCTTGCTTTCGGCTTGAAAAATATCGGGGTTGAAAAAGCCGAAATCGCGCGACGGATCGATTATGTGCTTGACCGCTTCAACCTTCAAGCTGCGAGGTTGCAATCTGTGCAAAGTTTGAGTGGTGGCCAAAGGCAATTGGTTGCACTTTGCGGTGTTATTGTCATGGAGCCGGAAGTCATCGTTTTTGATGAACCCACCACGCAGCTTGACCTTTCCAACAAGCGTAAAATGACAGAAACAATTTTCGGACTTTCCCAACAGGCTATTGTGGTTTCTCACGATCTTGAAATGCTCGAAAACTTCGATCGGGCAATTGTCATCGATCATGGTAAAGTCGTCTTTGACGACATACCGCAAAAATCGATCAGCTATTATGTGGAGAAGATGGCATGACCGATCCGAGCTACGGGACGACATTTGTTCATCGGCTTCCGGCAGGCTTAAAGCTTTTTATTGTTTTTTTCGTGAGCATCGGGCTTTTTTATTTTGCGTCGCTTCCATTGGCGATTGTTTCTCTCATTGTCGTCTGGTGTCTTTTTGTTCTTGCCGGATTTCCATTTTTCAAACCCGTTTTAGAACTTAAGAAAATTTCGTGGCTTCTCGTCGCTCTATTCATCGTCCAATATTTTTCGGTGAATTTTGAAAGTGCCGCGCTTATTGTCATAAGGTTATCAAGTCTTCTTCTGCTTGCAACACTGGTAACCTTGACGACGCCATTTTCCAAAATGATGGCCTGTTTTGAAAAACTGTTTTCATTTATGCGGTTTTTCGGCGTAAATCCGGCAAAAATATCGCTCGGGCTGTCGCTCACTTTACGATTTATTGCAATCTTTTCCGATATTAGCCAAGAAGTGCGCGAGGCACAAAAAGCACGGGGGTTGGAAAAAAGTGTATTTGCTGTCATTATGCCGGTTCTGATAAGAAGCCTTAAAGTTCAGGCTGATGTGGCAGCCGCAATCGAGGCGCGTTGTTTTGATGAAGATGTGAACAATAAAAACGGGAAAAATTGAGCGGGGGAGAAAATGTCTGTTCGTGATATTGTAGCAGTGGCACTTTTGGCGGCTTTTATAGCTGTTTTGGGATTATTTCCGGCCATTCCGGTGCCTGTCATACCGGTACCTATAACAGCCCAACTTTTAGGAATTATCCTGTCCGGTGCAATTCTGGGCGCTAAAAGGGGTTTTGCCGCCTGTCTTCTGTTTCTGATACTGGTTGCAGCGGGGCTCCCGCTTTTATCCGGCGGGCGTGGCGGCGTATCGGTATTTTTTGCGCCCACAAGCGGGTATCTCATCAGTTTTCCTTTTACAGCAGGCTTTATCGGCTATTTCTATTCGCTCTTTCGCAACAGCCTGACACCCGCAAAAGAAATACTGATCATGATGGTCGGCGTTTTTTGTATTAATCACCTCTTCGGCATTATCGGTCTCGTATTTATTGGCGGAATTGATTTTTCCAAAGCTTTTTTAGGGGATCTTATTTTTATTCCCGGAGATATGGTAAAAATTGTTCTCGCCTATTTGATTGCGAGCCGTCTACGCAGAGCTTTGCCGGATGCGATGGACGGAAATCGTTAAAAAACAAAATTCATCGGGAAAAAATTAATAGGAAAATATATGTTTCATAAAAAAAGCGGACGTAAAGTCCGCTTTT
Organism: Ditibartonella apihabitans; assembly: GCF_002007485.1. Taxonomy (GTDB): domain Bacteria; phylum Pseudomonadota; class Alphaproteobacteria; order Rhizobiales; family Rhizobiaceae; genus Bartonella; species Bartonella apihabitans. Next base: position 2,533,942 of record NZ_CP015820.1, on the reverse strand, counting down.
AATAGCACGTTGAATGAAATGATTATTTGATCACCATGACCGGACGTTCACTCATTGCCAGAACTTCCGAAGCCTGACTGCCAAGAATGAGCCGGTTAACACCGCGACGCCCATGCGAGGCAATAATAATAAGATCGGCATTATGCTCGTTTGCCGCATCGACAATGCCGGCAGCAGCAAGTTGATTTTCTGCATGAACGCCTTTGGCTTTAACCCCTTGCTTTTCTGCTTTTTTGAGCGCTCCCTCAAGAATTTTGCGGGCACCGTCTTCCATTTCTTTACGGAATTCGTCAAAGGCTCCCGGGCTTGAAGCCCATTCGGCACCAACAACAATGCCGTAAGATGGCATTAAACTTGTGACAGTTACAACGAAAAGCTCGCCACCGGTTTTTTTCGCAAGCTCGACGGCTGCATCAACGCCACGGTCAGCAAGTTCTGAACCATCCGTTGCTACAAGAATACGTTCATACATATCTGTTTCCTTCCCTCTTCAATTCGGACTTATGCCCTGACACGCAGATAAGAACTAACCCACTCCGCTTCAATATTCTTGGAGCTGTAGTTTAACCAATATATACTATATTTCTATAGAGCATGCATCATGATCGGCAAAAAAACATTTGTTCACAGGCAAATCGTTTTTTAATTCCAATTCGGTTAGGGTTTTTCGTATCAACTTATATGTTATCGGTTATATTTTTATGCGATTTTGAATTTTTTAAGCTATAGAGTGAGGAAGCTTTATCGCTCATTTGGTAAGAGACAGGTTCTAAAGGAACCGCAAACAAAAAGACAAGTCCGATTTGGATCATTTGATATGCATAAGATATTGGGTATATCCACCCTTTTTGTAATGTTTTTTATAAGCCTGACGTCTGCTCAGGCCAACCCTTATATATCCGTTGATGTTGCAACCGGCCGTATCCTTGCTCAAAATGATGCATTCGACCGATGGTATCCTGCTTCACTCACAAAGATGATGACAGCCTATGTCACTTTCCGTGCTCTTCATAATGGTGACGTTACGCCCGAAACAAGAGTAACCGTGAGTGCCGCGGCTGCAAAACTTCCGCCCAGCCATTCGGGATATAAGCCCGGTTCCGTTCTTGATCTCGACACAGCCTTGTCGATCACTCTGGTAAAATCCACCAATGATCTTGCAACGGCAATTGCCGAAACGGTGGGTGGCTCGGAACAAGCTTTTGTTGTTCGTATGAATGCAGAAGCCCAGCGCCTTGGTATGTTCGGAACACATTTTGCCAATGCCAATGGCCTTCCCAATCCGGACAATTATTCAACAGCCCGTGACCTTGCCGTTCTGGCGGTACAGATCCGTCGGGAGTTTCCCGAATATGCCCATTATTTTTCTATTCCTGCGATCGATTTCGGGGGCGGGCGTAAAGTCGAACAAAATACGAATAATCTGATTGGTCGTTTTTCCGGCGCCGATGGCATGAAAACCGGTTTCATCTGCGCATCCGGATTTAATCTTGTTGCATCGGCAACCCGCAACAAGCGCACAATTATCGCCGTTGTGCTTGGTGCCGATCGGATTGATCAACGTGAAGCGCTCGCCGCCAAACTTTTGAATGACGGTTTTGCCAATCAAGGCTCGTCACAAAAGACACTAGCAACTTTGCAGCCTTATGGAACGAAACTCACACAGGTGAGCGATATCAAAGACAGAATATGCAATGACGACGCATGGAAAGCACGTATGCAACATCGCGATGAAAAAGGAAAAGTGGTTTTTGACTCACCTTATATTTCGGCTCAACCGCTTAATGTAACGCCGTTGCAAGTGCGGCTGATTTCGGCACCGGCGCCTGCAAAACCGGGTGAAATACCGGCCTGGAAAATTCCGGTTCCCACCCCTCGTCCCCAATCAATGGATGCGCAATGACGAATTCGATGAACCGCATCGCTGTTACAATTTTTACCGGTTTTCTGGGGTCGGGAAAAACCACATTGCTTAACCGCGTTCTGAAAGACCCGTTGCTCGCCGATACAGCCGTTATTGTCAATGAATTTGGCGAGGTAGGAATTGATAACCTTCTCGTTGAACAAGCCGATGACGGCGTTATCGAATTATCCAATGGCTGCCTTTGCTGTACGATGCGCGGCCAGCTTGTCGATAGTCTCGCAAGTCTCGTCGACCGGCTTCAAACAGGTCGTATCAAACGTTTGAAGCATGTGGTTATTGAAACAACCGGTCTTGCCGATCCGGCCCCCATTCTGCAAGCTTTGTTAGGCCATCCGGCAATGGTTCAGGCATTTGTCATAGACGGGGTTATTACCACTGTCGATTCGGTCAATGGTCTGGAAACTCTGGCACGACATAAAGAGGCACGCAATCAGGTTGCATTTGCCGATCGGATTGTTCTCACCAAAACCGATCTTATAAAAGATAAAAAAACGCTCGAACCATTGATGAGCGAGCTCGGCAAACTTAATCCCACAGCTGAAATTCTTTATTCCGATGCGGCCCATTGCCCACCATCGGCACTTGTCAATATCGGTGTGTTCGATTTGAACAACAAGGCACCAGATATCAGAAACTGGCTTGGTAAAGAAGAAGACCACGAGCATCATCACCACCATCATGATGTCAATCGTCATTCCGATACGATTCATGCTTTTTCTCTCACGCATGACAAACCCATTCCCTATTTTGCGCTGGAAGCTTTTATAGATCTTTTGCGCGCCAATCACGGGGCGAAAATGCTGCGCATGAAAGGCATTGTCGAGCTTGAGGAAGATCCGTCACGTCCGGTTGTCATTCACGGTGTCCAGACCTTATTCCATCCGCCGGTTCGTCTGTCCAAATGGCCGGAAGGCCGTCATGAAACACGGCTTGTTATGATTACCGACGGGATAGATGAAACGACAGTGCGTGAAATGTTCGACGCTTTTTTGGGAAAACCTGTGCTTGATAAGGCTGATCGCGCCGCAATGACAGATAATCCGCTCGCAATACCGGGATTGAAATTCTAGTTTAACAGTTTTTTCGCCCCCGAAGATTTCTGCTCCTATTCAACTGGCCGTTCGTTTTTTGTCAGTCTATGTTTTAATTTTTTTTCATGAAACGGGGCGTCATGAAACGCGGCGCCAAGGCACGCGGTGTTGAATGGTTAAAAAGCTGATAATGGAAAATAGCGCGGTTGATGTTGCTATAGGCGTTGCCAATTTTTGACCGGAAGCTCTCCAAGCAAACGAAATATTATCCGTTCCGGAAAGGTTTGACGTGAGGTAAAAAGCAGGAAAATCAAATAGACGCTGTCCGCAATTCCGATAAAAGCGCGTAGCGTCATGTGCACATAACCGGAAATATTTTCCTGACGAAACGCAAAAGAAAAATTACCTGCCACGTGATAAAGCCGGACTGTCATGAGGCTATCGGAATGAGCAGAATGGCTCGCCTTCAAGAAGCGGGCAAAGAAATTACTCTTTTTCTCTTTTGAATAGATACCGGTTTTCAGGATTTTCCGTGTGGTATGATGGCAAGGTGATGAATGCCGTTTTCGAGACTTTTTTCAAAGTCGTAATTATTCTGGCGGCAATAATTGGCAATATCCAGCGGTGCCAGAGGATCATCGCTTAATATAACGAGCGTCATATTATCCGGTAGTGCGGCTTGCTTTTTTCTTGTCTTTAAAAGAACGAGCGGGCATTTGAGCCCGCGCAAGTCATAGATAAAACTTTTTTCAGCCACCAAATAATTTCCAGAGAGTTTTCTTTTCCTGTGGCTCATTGGCTGCCGGTGTGACCGGTGCTCCGGAATTTTGCGCCTCTTCTTCGGCAAGCGATTGACCGGCGGCTTCGGGCTTCGGAGTAGGTACAACGGTGCTTGCCGTTTTCTCGGCCGGGTTGGCAGCCTTAGATGCAACCGCATTTTCTTTTGCTATATCCGGCGCATCAGGTGTTTCTTTCGATGCCGGTGTCAATGACGGCGGCTCGCGGGAAACCTGAACGCCAGCAGCACGTTTGCGGCTCCAATCGGCAACAAGAGAAGCCTCTTCCACACCTTGAATTGTCGGTGCCGGTGCTTTCATTTTCTTTTCACGGGCAGATGAAAAGGCATCATCATATTTCTTTTGGTATGACGCAAAAGCTGTTTGCAACGATGAATCGGGCGCCGCAGCAGGGCACATGCCAGCCGGTGTCAAAGCTTTCCCGTCGGTATTGCGGTTGAAGACATAGCGTTTTTCACAAACGTCTACCTTCGGCGGGCGTTTCGTTACTTCAAAAATATCATAGCCTTCTTTAAGCATTGTCCAGAATTTATAGTTCGGGTCATTGCGATAACGAGCCATATTTTCGGCGGTCATACGGAACGGAAAGGCTTCAAGCTGGAATTCGCGCTGACCACCTTTGAATGAGTCCCGCCCGAAAGCATAGATCTGCGCAATGTTTTCGTCGCTCATCGAATAGCAGCCGGATGAGGAACATGCTCCATGAACCATCAAATGCTGACCGGTGCGGCCGTTTACCTGATCATAGGCATTGGGAAAGCCGATATTGAAGGCGAGATAATAGTTCGAATTCGGATTCATCTGGCTTGGACGGATTGTGTAAAAACCTTCCGGTGCCTGCCTGTCACCTTCCATATATTTCGGTCCGAGTTTTCCTGACCATTTGCATATATTATAGGTGGAAATGAGGTCATATTTTCCGGTGCGTGTCTGCTTCCAAATCTCGACGACACTTTCTTCTTTGAAAACCCTTACAAGAATAGGCGAATATTTTTCCATATTCTTGGCGGCCATCTTGTCTTGCAGTTTTTTGGGCAATTCCTGTGTTGCTTTGCCGATTTGCGGCAAATTGGATGATTGCTGGCAACCACTCAAAAAAGTTGCTGTAAGGAAAAAAGAAGCAAGAAGTGCGGTTCCAATTTTCATTCACTAAGCTCCGGATGAGCAGGCACTCACCAAATCCCGATTGTTCACTTGGCCGAATTTCATTTTGAGAGAAGTTGAACTCGGACCAATCCCATTTACCTTATCATAATATTAAAAAAATTAAACTTCCCCTAAAAAAGTCGGGGCTTCTTATATCGAACAAAAGCAGGGTCTTTGCTGTTATTCATAAGTCCGTATGATGATATCAGCCCTCGAATGCGTGTTATTTTATTTCCGGCGATTGTTCTTCCGATCGTGCACCAAAAAAGCAAACTGAAGTCGTCTCGCGTTTCCTGTCTATGGCCTGTTATAATATTTTAAAGACAGGAATTTTGAAGAACTGCAGGACAAACCGGCGATAGTGCATTCAAGCTTTGGCTGTTAGCATTGTTAAGCACAACAATAATAACGCCCAATGTAATAGCGAGCGAAAGAACAGCCCGGATAATGCGCATCAACCACATTCTGTTCATACCTCTTCATTTCCGTCTTGCGTTCATTTGCCCATCCCTCTTGTTCTCCCCGACAGGTCATTATCAAAAAGGATGAAATCAAAATTATGACGGATAGCACCTATAATATAGTGATTAGGTGGACGGGTTCTAAGGGGTAAGCGGTAAATGCAGCATTAAATAAATTCAAAAAATGCATTATAAAACCGGTTTTTTGAGCGAAATTCGCAAAAAATAGCGCAAAAACCTGCCAAGAACCGACCAAAAACCGGTAATGATTGCCCGAATGATTATTTGCCGGATTGGCACTTTGTTATTTGCCAGATTGTTACTTGCTTGCAGTCATTATCTTCGATTGCTTTGGAAACACGAAGCTTGAACGTTGCTTTTCTTTCCAGCAATTTTACCGGAAGATAAGCGCGTGCAGGATCACCGACAAGTATAACAGTTTTTGACGGGTCGAAATGTTGAAACCAGTCAATGACAGTTTCACTCATTATTTTGTCATAAAAGACATCACCGGCAAGGATAACATCGAAAGCGTTTTGTAACGCCCCGCCTTTATTGACAAGATTGTCATTTTCAATCGTCACGGACACATTGTTGAGGCGGGCATTAAGCCGAATTGCTTCACATGCAAAAGCATCAATATCATTGGAAAGAACCGATAAAGCGCCCGCCTGTTTTGCAGCAATGCCAACCAGTCCCGAGCCGGAAGCAAAATCGAGCACTTTTTTGCCCCTCACTATTTCAGGGTTTTCCAGAATATAGAGCGCCAATGCCTCGCCACCTGCCCATGGAAAAGCCCAGAAGGGTGGAGGAAGATCTATTTTGCCCATCTCGGCTTCGGTCATGTGCCAGAGTTTGTGGACTTCATCAGCCTGATAAAGTTTTATCGACGGGATGTTGAGACAGGCAAGCGGAGAGGTGTTTTCGAGAATGAATGTTTTTTTATTCATCGCGGTCGCGAATTAAATATTTTGCCAAAATTATCAACCCTGCCAAAATTTTCAGGGAGCCGGTGAAAGTCCGCCCATCCGGCAGACTTCTTGCCATTCATCTTCGCGTACAGGCTGCACCGAAAGGCGCATGGAGGTCACCAAAGACATATTGGCAAGTTTCGGATTGGCTTTGACGGCTTTCAAAGTGACGGGCTTGGGCATATCACAAACAGCGCGGATATCGACACATTCCCAACGCGGGTCATCGGTTGTCGAATCGTGATGGGCAGTTTTGCAAACTTCAACGATTCCGACGATTTCCAGTCCTTCATTGGAGTGGTAAAAGAAACCCTTGTCACCAATTTTCATAGCCCGCATATTGTTGCGAGCCTGATAATTGCGCACACCATCCCACTGTTCGCCTTCGGCACCTTTGTTTTTTTGCATCTTCCACGACCATTTGAATGGCTCGGATTTGAATAACCAATAAGCCATTTCAAGCTTCCTCGGGATTATTGACACTCCAGCGCCACCGACGGATTTTCATATCACTGAAGAGTCCGGCTTTTGCATAAGGGTCGTTTTGGGCATAGCCCTCGGCTTCTTGAAGTGATTTTGCTTCCACAACGATCAAAGTGCCGTTAGGCTTTTCATTATCATCAAGAAAGGGGCCTGCAAATTTAAGGGTTTTGCCAAGGCTTTTCAGATAGTCGAGATGTTTCGGGCGTATGTCGAGACGAACATGCAAATGGTCTTTTTTATCATTGCAGATAACGGCATAAAGCATTGTCTAATCCTCCGATTTCAAAGGGCGGGTAATAAGCGCAGTGACAGCTTCGTCAATGGTGATGCGTCTGTCAAGCAAGTCGGCAACGGCATCAATAACCGGTGCAACGATATTTTTTCTGTGGCAGAGTTCGGCTGCACCGGGGGCGGTGGCAACACCTTCCGCCAATTTCAAACCATCGGTCGATTTTTCTTGGCCCAGCGCAAAACCATAAGTGAAATTGCGCGATTTTGCTGATGAACAGGTGAGTATAAGATCTCCCAAAACGGAAAGGCCGGTCATGGTTTCGGCTCTCGCACCCATGGCCTTTCCAATGCGGCGCAATTCGGCAAAACCGCGGGTTACAAGAGCTGCTTGTGCACTGGCACCAAGGCCACGTCCGGCGGCAGCACCGGCGGCAATAGCAAGAACATTTTTTAACGAGCCGCCAATTTCTACGCCCACAATATCATCGCTCGCATAACAACGGAAAACCGGTCCCGAAAACAGATTGGCAATTTCTTTGGAGAGTTCGATGTTTTTTGCGGCAATTGTTACGGCTGTTGGCAGGCCACGGGCGACATCTTCGGCAAAGCTAGGGCCGGACAGTGTTGCCATTTGATGATTTGGTAAAATATCCGAAACAATGTCGGACATGAAGCGTCCGGTTTTCTGCTCTATGCCTTTGGCACAAAGAATAATCGGGGCTTTTTCAGGAATAAAGCGGGCAAAACTATCCAATGCGGATGCAAAAACCTGAGCCGGAATGACAGCAAGAACAAAATCGGCACCGCCGAGTGCATAAGCTGCATCGGTTGTAGCTAAAAGCCCCGAAGGCAAAATGACATCCGGCAGATAATACGGGTTGATATGATTGTTATTGATTTGTTCGACGGTTTCAGGATTGCGCCCGTAAAGTGCGACATCATGCCCGAGATTATGAGAAAGAACAGCAAGTGCTGTCCCCCACGCACCGCTTCCCATGACAGCAATTTTTTTACCTGTTTTGTTCAAGCTTTGGCTCCCCGTCGTCCGGCACCGATCAATGGTGATGACTGTTCATCAAGTGGCCAGCGCGAACGCGGCGCAATATCGAAGGATGAACGGTCACCGTGAATAAAATGTTGAAGTCCGGCATAAGCAATCATGGCGGCATTGTCGGTGCAAAGACCGATTGGCGGCGCGATAAATTTAAAGCCATGTGCGTCGCACAATTTCTGCAATGAATTGCGAATGGCTTTGTTTGATGCAACACCACCCGCAACAACAAGGCATGCCTCTTTATCAGGATATTCGTTTTTGAAAACAGCAAGCGAACGTTCGACGCGGTCGCTCAATGTATCGGTCACCGCAAGTTCAAAAGAGGCTGCAATATCGGCAATATCCTTGTCGCTCAAAGGTGCCATTTCCATAGCGGCTTGCCGAACTGCGGTTTTAAGGCCGGAAAACGAGAAATCGAGCCGTTTTTCACCTTTCAACGGTCTTGGCAGTTCAATTCTTTGATTATCGCCTTGAGCGGCCAGTTTTTCGATAATCGGCCCGCCGGGATAGGGAAGGCCAAGAAGCTTTGCCGTTTTATCAAAAGCTTCGCCCAGAGCATCGTCAATTGTTGTGCCAAGGCGTTTGTAATCTCCCAATCCTTTGACCAGAATAACCTGTGTGTGACCGCCTGAAACAAGAAGCAGAAGATAGGGATAGTCAAGATTATTGGTGAGTTTTGCTGTCAGCGCATGGCCTTCCAGATGATTGATGGCGATAAATGGCTTGTTTGCGGCAAGCGCCAGCGCTTTTGCCGTCATCAAACCGACAATCAATCCGCCGATCAGACCGGGGCCACCTGTTGCGGCAATGGCATCAATATCCTCGAGTCCCAGTTTTGCTTCTTCAAGGGCGCGTTTGACGAGCCCGTCCAGAATTTCGACATGGGCACGTGCGGCAATTTCAGGAACAACACCACCATAAGGAACGTGTTCTTCAATCTGGCTCCAAACGATATTGCTGACAATATGGGCTTTATCACCCTCGTCACGTTCGACGATAGCGGCAGCCGTTTCATCACAACTCGTTTCAATTCCCAAAACACGCATTTTGCGCCTCAAGTTCCTTTCCATAAGCCATTTCAGGCAAGGTTCGATCTGTCGCCAAGGGGCTTTACCCTCATTGTTGGCAAGGCCTTTTATTGTCAGTTTTAACTTTTTTCGCTATTATTGAAAGCACAACTTTAAAACCGGTTTTACCAAATAGCCAGTTCTATCAAATAGAATCTGTGAAGTCTTGAAGAAAAGCGATAAAGCTTGGATTCCACCGTTCGTTTTAAAGAGAGGGAGTTTTCCTTTATGGTCATTCTGGTGACGCGCCCTGAACCCGGAGCAACGCGAACCGCAGAACATTTGCGTCATTTGAAGTTATCTCCGTATATTTTGTCTTTGTCGAAAACCGTTCAATTACCGGTTCTCCGGCAGGATTTTTCCTGTGATGCGGTTATTGCAACAAGTGAATCGGCATTTTTATATGGAAATTTAGACCTTATTGAAAAATTGCGCGAAAAACCGCTCTATGTCGTTGGAAAACATACAGCAGAGGCAGCAAAAAAAGCCGGTTTTTCCGATATCGTCTTTGCCGCACCCAATGCGAAAACACTTGCACACAAAATAGAAAGAGCACCAGGCGATCGCATTCTTTATCTTGCCGGTCATGTGCGTCGGCCCGATCTTGAAGAACAATTGCACCAGAAATACAAATATTTCGAGACGATTGAACTATATGATACAATACCGATAAAGCTTGACGACGAACAAAAACTGAAGATTCCGCAAAAAATCGATATCGTTATGCTCTATTCAGCTATGGCTGCCGCTGGTCTTGCGCAAATTAGCAGCTATATTAAACACTCGACAGTATTTTTATGTCTTTCGACGCGCATAGCAAATGCTGTTCCAAAAACATTTTTGAATGCAATAGTTATAGCATATGAACCGAATGAAGATGCGATGTTGGATGGGGTGAAGGCAATATTGGCTTAAAACTGTTTTTACCCTTTTCGAATGATATAAACCATTCTTTCATTTCACGCCGGTATTCTGGTCACGGATTAAACAAGGAAAGCGAGGAGCTATGGCAGAGCCTCAAAAACCAAAGGCGAAATCTCAACATTCAGGGAAAGCCCGTAAGCCCCCATTGGTCGATCTTCATGCAGAAAAGACTCTTCACGCAGAAAAGACCGGTATTCCGGATGCCGAACCCGTGGTTATTGACAACAATCAGAAAAGTTCCGTGACAGAAGTGCGAGGGCAGAGTGACAAAACCTCCAGTGCTAAAATCTCGCCCGAGGTAAAGACCGAGACTAAAAAATCTGCCGGTGAAGACGCAGGATTAAAGCCTGCGGATGCGAAAACTGCAGAGGCAGCTGATAGAGAAAAAAGTGGGGTAAAAATGGCAAGTGACCAGACCTCCCATAAAGGTGGAAAGAATAATAATGGCTCACCATCTTCCGGACAAGAAAGCGTGAGTGGAACAAAAGGGGGGAGCAGCCTCAGCCACTTTGCTTCGGGTGTTGCCGGAGGTGTCATCGCTCTTATCATCGGAGCAGGCTTGCAATGGAGCGGTTTGTTGCCAGGTTTTTCAGAACAGGATCGTTCCACGCAAAGCAAACTTGCAAATCTTGAAACCGAAATTGCGAGCCTCAAACAGAATGCGGTGGATGGCGCCACTGTAACAGCAGAGCTTTCTTCTGCCGATCGGCAAGCCCTTGATAACGTTGTGGCTCATGTCAGTGAACTCGACAGTAAAACAAATTCTATGGGCGACCAGTTGTCGGGCGTGATTGATAATGTTGAGACATTGAACAATGTTGTCAATTCTTCCGTCAGCGATAACTCCAATCCGCAGGCAGCAGAAATTCTGACAAACAAATTTACCGACATTCAAAACCGGTTGCAAACTCTTCCCGCGATTTCGGAAAAATCGGTTAAGGCTCTCGATCTCGCTCAAGGAAATGCTCAAAATATAGATCAATTGAAGAAGCAGGTAGAAGAGATAGAAACTGCGCTCAAAACGCCCGTTCAGGGCAAGGATGTTGCTGCAATAACGGCGGCGAATGCGCTTAAAAATGCTATTGATCGCGGTGGTTCCTTTGCAAACGAACTTGGCCTCCTTCAAAATATTGCTCCCGATTTGACAGTCCTAGATGATCTCAAGCAATATGCCGACAAAGGTGTCCCCAATCAGGCCGAGCTTTCAGAAGATTTCGCGCGTGTTGCCGATCGGATTTCGAAAACAGACAATCAACCGGCAGATGATGCAGGTTTTGGTGAAAAATTATGGGCTGGCGCAAAAGGTCTCGTCACCTCCCGCCCTGTAGGCAATGTCGAGGGAAATAGCGCCGGCGCAATTGCTGCGAGAATGGAAGTAGCAATCAAGAAAGGGGACAATGAACGTGCTTTGAGCGAATGGCAAAACCTGCCACAAAGTGCCAAGGATGTTTCATCCGGTTTTATCTCGAAGTTGAAAATAAGGCGTGATGCCGATGCGGTTTTATCGGAGATATTGAACAGCCTTATGTCTCCGTCCACGCCACAAGACTTGAATTAGAGGAGTATGAAGAAAAATGGTTCGCGTCCTCTTTTACGTTCTTGTGATAGCAATTCTTGGAGCCGGTTTTGCCTGGCTTGCCAATAATCCTGGCGATCTGGTTATGGACTTCGGCTCAAGCAGGGTCACTGTTTCTGTTTTGACAGCAGTGATTGCTTTTGTTCTTCTTGTTGTCGTCGTTTTGCTTTTGCTCTTTGTCCTGAAATCGGTTTTTTTAGCGCCGCGCAAACTTTCCCGTCACTTCGAGGAACAACGGCAAAAAAAAGGTCGTGATGCATTGTCAAGCGGACTTTTGGCAGTTCTCTCCGGCGATGTCGATACGGCCAAACGGATGAATAAACGTGTTGCCCGTTATCTTGATAGCGAAAATGAACCTCTCGCCAAATTTCTCGAAGCAAAAACATTGCTTATTGAAAATGATGTTCCCAATGCACTTCGCGTTTATGAAGAGATGAGCAAATCTCCGAAAACACAATTGGCGGGGCTCCATGGGCTTTATCGTGAAGCGATGAGATCGGGTGCTTATGAAGCCGCCGGTCAATATGCTGAAAAAGCAAGTTTGATAGCGCCATCTGTCACTTGGGCCAATCAGGCAATGCTTGACCGGTTATGCGCCGAAGGCTCATGGGACAAGGCGCTCGAGCTTTTTGATCGGGAAGTTAAATCTTTGCCACGCGCCGAACGGTCCAGCAACAAACTCACACATAAGCGGGTGGTTCTTTTGACAGGTCAGGCGAGAGATATGTTCGAATATTACCCTGATGACGCGCGCAAAACCGCACTGAAAGCCCAAAAGCTCGACCCGTCTTTTGTGCCTGCAACACTTGTGGCAGCCGATATTCTCTATCGTCAGCACGAAACCGGTAAAGCTGACAGGCTCATTGAAAATTTATGGAAAAAGTCACCCCATGCCGATCTCGCAAGCCTTTATTTGAATGGCGAAGAGCGTGCCGTCGACCGCTTGAAGAAAGCAAAAGTTCTGGCGCAAAAAATTCCGCAAAGCTTTGAATCATGCTTCATTGTTGCGCGCTCGGCTTTCGATGCAGGCGAACTTCAGCTTGCGCGCGATCAGGCAGAAAAAGCGGTGAAGATTGCACCCCGCGAGAGTGCCTATCTTTTGCTTGCCGATATAGAAGAAGCGCAAAGCGGTGATCAGGGGCGGGTACGTCAATGGTTGTCGCTGGCGGTGCGTGCCGATCGTGATCCGGTTTGGATGGCAGATGGCAAAACTTTTGACAAATGGCAACCGGTCTCGCCGATCAGCGGCAAATTGGATGCTGTGCATTGGCAAGCTCCCTCACGCACTCCCGGATTGACTTTAAGTCCTGATGAAGTCATTCCCGCTACGATCGAACAAATGCCGGTAAAAAGCAAAAAAACTGCCGGTACAGATCATGGCAACACAACGAAAACCGACAGCACTTCAACAATGATAAAAGACCGAGAAGACAATAGCAAAGCAACACAAATCTTTCATACCAAACCGGTTGTTGTTGTTGATGCCGTTGACCCGTCAAAACCGGATATTCCTGTTGATGTCACAAGGATTAATGTTGATGATCCGGGCGTACGCAAAAAATAATGTTTAAAAAACATTGGAAATTGGGCAATAGTTTGAAAATTTATTGCGAATAATTGGTCGTTAAAGGGTTTATCAGGACTATAGGGGCAGGCTTTTTAAAGCCCAATGAAAAGACGGGTCAAACGCTTTTATGTGTTCAGGATAGTCTGTGATTTCGAACGTCTAACTTAATCTGAATGGCGAGGACAGAGATTGATATTACAGAAATTTGCAGACTTTTTACAATCACTCGGACAAACCGGTCCCGAGTTTGGAGAAGATGATCCTCGCGTGGCGGCGATCGCCTTGGCTTTTCACATTGTTGATGCTGATGGTCAGGAACAGGGTGTCGAGAAAAAAGTCCTCTATGACATTGTCTCCCACGAATTCGAACTTGCCGGACCGGAGGTAAAAGCTCTGATTGAAGCTGGCAAAGCGGCCAATCGTGACAGTCTTGATATTTTCAAATTTACCTCGACATTAAAACGCCATCTTACAAAAGAAGAATGTATCAACTTTATTGGATTATTGTGGGAAATTGCTTATGCCGATGGTTATATTTACGAATTGGAAGACACGCTGATCTGGCGGATCGCCGAAATGATCGGTGTTGATCGTAAGAATCGTTTGGAATTGAAAAAAATGGCGGCACAGAGAAAACAGGTTTTGGAAATGCCGAAAAGCCCGCCATTAAATAAATAGGTCGTTGAAATAAAATGTCATTGGCGGACGAAAAATCTTCCACGGAAGAGAAAAAGCAAAAAATAGCGGTTGTCTTGCATCAGGCCTCTTCAAGTACCGGACGCATCGGCCAAATCTTGCAAAAGAACGGGTTTGAACTCAGCATTTATCGGCCGGTATTGGGGGATTGTCTTCCGAAAACATTGAAAGATTATGCGGGTGCAATCATTTTCGGTGGCCCGATGAGCGCTAATGACAATGAACCCTTTATCAATCGCGAGATGGACTGGATATCGGTTGCGCTTAAAGAAAATAAACCATTTCTCGGAATTTGTCTTGGAGCGCAATTGCTGGCCAGAAACCTTGGCGGGGTGGTCAAACCGCGTAGCGATGGTGAAGTCGAAATCGGCTGGTATCCGATCGAAGCGACCGGAAGCGGTAAGCGTATCATGGATTGGCCGAAAATGGTTTATCATTTCCATAGCGAAGGCATTTACGATTTGCCACAAGGTGCGGAACTTCTGGCCAAGGGGAACACCTATCCTACTCAAGCCTTCCGTTATGGTGACAATGCGTGGGGTTTGCAATTCCATTCCGAATTGACACGTGCAATGATGCAGCGTTGGGTGGTGCATGGTGCCGAACGGTTAGAGTTGAAAGGTGCCCAATGTGCAAAATCGCAACTCGAAGGACGTTTTGTCTATGATCCGGCGTTGCGCCGCTGGATTGAACAGGCACTTGTCAAAATGTTTGGCAAGCCGCAAAAAACCATCCAGTCCTGACCGGTAATATCCGATGCAGTTTTAAAGGTTGTCGATTATTGGAAGCCATCAGTCTTGAAGAAGTTTTGCAAGCTTTTCCAAAGACTTGTCGGGAATGCCCATTTTTCTTAAACTTGCTGCAGTATTGACCACGTAATCAATGTTGGAGCCGGCAAGCCCATGACTTTGACGGATAATCATCGCCATATTTTCCTGATCCATCTTTTTTGCATATTGTTCGTGTGATTGATCGGCAACAAAAAATAGTCCGTTGACGATGCGTCCATCTTTCAGGTGGATAGGTTTCAGTTTTTCGATATAGACACTGTTTACCTGTTCACGTTCAATCAGGTAATCGTAGGTTTTTTTTGTGTCCTCTACCGGAACATGAAATGCCAGCCCGTCACAACAGCCACCGCGGTCTAACCCCAGAACAAGGCCAGGATTTTCGACGGTTCCACGATAGTGGTTGGAATAGATACATAAAGAACGATGATAGCCGTAAAGTCGGGCGGGCGACATAAAATCATAGTGAAAGCCGGGATTCCACATCAACGAGCCATAGCCGAATACCCAAAAGTCGTGCATTTGTCGCTCATCCTCATTTCATGCACTTTTCCATGGATTTGATATATGCACTAAAAAAAGCATAAATGTCTATGGAGATATAAAGCTTTATTCTCTATGATCAGTGCACCGGTCTTTGTGGAAAATGCGAGAAAACCGAAAGATGACCTCATCCGACTTTGTGTCCCACTCCAAATCAGGCAATCATAAATGTCTCAAATGGAGTATTTTTATAGTTGTTCTGATCATTATCCTTTATTCGGTCATCTGGTATTATCTGGCGCAAAAAGTCGAAAGACGCGTCTTCGAGCACTTGGCAGCCTATAATGAAAACGGGTTTGTTGTTTCATGTGAAAACATGCATAAAATAGGCTATCCGCTCAGAATTGGTGTTTCCTGTGATAAGGTCAATTTACAACAATTGATGAAAGGCTTTGCGTTTTCGAGTGAAAAAATAATCGCCGGTGCGCCCATTTATGCACCACACTGGCTTGAACTATCACTCGCTGCGCCCGTTTCTCTCGAATTGCCGGGTTTTGTCCCAATTGGCGCCAAGTGGAGCGATATGAAGCTCGAAACGGATATCAGCCGGACTATTCCCGATGCCTTGAGTTTGCGAACGGAAAATATCGAACTCGGTGTCGACCCCCGTGGCATGTTTGACAAAGCGACCGCGAAATTCTTGCGACTTGACGCCCATGGACTGAACAGTAATCTCGATGGACGACTGACTTTCGAAGAACTTAATCTGCCATTGAAAATTCCGCATGAAAATACACCAATGCCGGAAATGAGCGGGGATATCAAATGGTTACTCGAGGAGGCTTTTTCACTTTTCGAGGCGGATGAAACAGCAAATAATCTTGTCGAACGGTTGCGCGGACATAAAGGCAATTTGAAGCCGTCGACCGTGCAATTTGCATCAGGTGGGGCGATGACCGTCGCGGGACCATTTTCGTTTAACGATGACGGTTATCTCAATGCAAAACTGGATATCACGATCATTGACCAGAACAAGCTGTTACAAACAGCACGCAATGCATTTCCTTCTCAGGCCGACAATCTCAAAACAATCTTTTTTGCGTTAAGCGCCATGCCAAAAAACGACAAAGGAGATCCCGTGCTGCAACTATCAGTGAAAAACGGAGAAGTCCGATTAGGCTTTTTCAAAATCGGTCACGTCAATCCGATTTGAATTTTAAGATTTTTGACAGGTGCATTTAAGCCGCAAAAATTCGTTATCATTGAAGACGAGTTTTCTTCACAGCTTTCGCGCTTTAAACCGGAATTATTCGTTTTAAAATGAGCTTGAAAATTTTATTTGAAATTATTTTTTCAATTAAAAAACAATAGTTTGTGAAAAAGAAACGAATAAATCCGACGACACTCGACTAATGCTATTTAAGACGTGTCTTTAACTTGCCCAAGGATTTCACTCCGGTTCTATCGGGCAGAATATTCTTGGCATCAATCATCACTTTCGCACTTGTGAGGAGGGGCAACAGGTTTTAAATAATAACTTGTTTTATGAAAAAGGCATTGTTGATGAGCAATTCTGGAAAATCTGTTCTTGTTATTTCAAGCCACGTTATTCGCGGTTCGGTTGGAACGCGCGTGAGTGTCAATGCTCTTGAACAAATGGGATATGCTGTATGGGATATGCTGACCGTCAGTATGACATGGCAACCACGCCATGGGCCATCCCATCGTCTCATTGTTCCGGTTGCGGATTTCAAGGCTTGGGCTGATGATATTATCCGCTCGAAGTGGGTGGGAGAGATTGCAGCCGTTATGACCGGTTATTTCGGAAGTGCCGAACAGATCAAAATTACCGCCGATCTCATCAAAACGCTCAAGCAGAAAAACCCGAATCTAATCTATTTTTGCGATCCTGTTCTGGGGGACGAAGGCGGGCTTTATGTCGGGGAAGACATTGCCAAAGAAACAGTCGAACAACTGTTGCCGCTTGCCGATATTCTCAAACCTAACCGGTCGGAACTTGAATGGATTGTGTCGAAAAAACTTGAGACCAATCACGAGATTATTGAAGCCGCACGAAAAACGGGTTGCAAAACAACTCTTGTCACTTCTGCATGGCCACTTTTAAAAAATGCTACCGGCAATCTGCTTGTAACAGATAAATCCATTCTGCTTGCCGAACACCCTTTGGTGAAAGATCCGGTCAATGGTCTCGGTGATCTGACGGCTGCACTTTTTCTTGCCCGTATTCTTGATGGTGACAATGAAGAAGATGCTCTCCGTTTTGCTACCGCTTCTGTTTACACTATGCTCATGGAAACAACGAGGCACAATGGTTATGAGCTGATGCTTGAAAGCGGGCTTCATCGCCTTGGCACGCTCGACGAGCGCGTTACGCTGCGTTATCTCAAAGATATGGCGGAAGTGGCAAAAAACAAATAAAAAGCGTGGAATACGCGAAAGCTGCCCAAGTAATTGTCAAGTGATCATTTTATGTTAGATTTTCCCGAAAAGCTTTTAAAAGGCTATCATGTGTTCATGAACACGCGGCTTGTTCAGGAACGCGAGCGCTATAAGCAATTGGCTTATGAAGGCCAAAAACCTGAGACAATGGTTATAGCCTGCTGCGATTCACGCGCTGCGCCCGAGACAATTTTCGATACGGATCCAGGCGAAATATTTGTTATGCGCAATGTGGCCAATCTTGTTCCGCCATTTCATCCCGATAAAGAATATCATGCAACATCGGCAGCGTTGGAGTTTGCTGTCCAGTCATTAAAAGTCAAAAACATTGTTGTACTCGGTCATGCCCGTTGCGGAGGAATCAGGAGTGCACTTGATCTTGATGGCAAGCCGCTTTCTTCTGTCGATTTTATCGGTAAGTGGATGGGGCTTTTGACGCCGGCTGCCGAAGCTGTTGCAACCAATACATTGATGACGTCAAGTGAACGTCAAACAGCATTGGAGCGCATTTCCATCCGCTATTCCATAAATAATTTGCGCACGTTTCCATGGATAAAACGGCGTGAAGATCAAGGAAAGCTTGCTCTCCATGGAGCGTGGTTCGATATTGCGACAGGCGAATTATGGATTATGGATCGCCGCACCGGCGACTTTATTCGGGCTGACGATTAATCCGTCGACATAGTGTTTATCGTCCAACAAAAATTTTCATAGAAAAAAAGCCCGTCAATCAAACAGGCTTTTTCGGTTTTTTTAAAATATTGAAGCAATAACGGGCCATAACTTTTAACGGTTATAGGCACGGAAAATTCCAACCGTAATTTCACGGTCGGTTGTTTTATCAATTACCATCTATCTGTTTGCCCATAATGGCAATCGACTGTTGGTAAACGCTTGCATCATTCCAACCTTGAATGGCGGCAAAATTGGGCTCTCCGGGTTGATAACCCTGTCCCGGTTGCCAACCGTGATTGCGTAGGAAATTGAATGTTGAAGCAAGAGCATCAGCCTTAGAATTGATCATGTCGATATGACCGTTCCCATCACCATCGGCGCCATAAAGCAGAACGTTTTTCGGCAAGAATTGGGTTTGCCCGATTTCGCCATGCATGGCACCGATAGAATTCGGGTCAAAATCTCCGCGGTCAATCAGCTTTAAAGCGGCATAGAGCTGGTCGGTAAAAAAGGCGCTGCGTCGACAATCATAAGCCAATGTTGCAACGGCTGACAGCGTATGTTGTTTCCCCATATAGGAACCGAAACTCGTTTCCATGCCCCAAATGGCAATCACCGGACCGGATGCAACGCCGTATTTTTTCTCGAGCCGGTCAAACAGTGCCGCATTCTGCTTTTTCATCACTCTGCCACGGGCAACAATGGTTGATGAACCGCGTTTCTTCATGAATTGGTCAAGGCTCAGTTTGAAACTTTTCTGACCACGGTCTGCATTGATGGTTGCTTGTGCATAATGCACATTGTTCAAAGCGGCTATGCCACGTTTGCCAATTCCGTTTTCTGCTGCTTCCTGCTTGGTTGCCTCTACCCAGTTTTCAAAACCGGCCGAAGTACTTCCGCATTTTGGAGCTGCAAGGGCAACTCCTGTGGTTGCGGCAAATACCAAGCCGATAAAACCGGCCTTTATCGCGCTTTTACAAAACATTCGAGCTGTTCCTTCTCAAAAACCTGACCTTTTGCGGGTAAAATGTTGTTTATCGCTTATAACAAGTTGCCCCCGAAACCAAGTGGGATTACACATTATTATATATTATAGTTACAGAATATGCTTTGGCCTTGACGCTTCAACCTTGACAAAAGGTTCTTTTTGCTGTTTTAAGACGCTTTAAATCTGCGACAAGCTTATCAGACTTGGAGCCACCGACCGGGACCCGTAACGGTATAAAGAGATCCCGGAGGTCAACATCCGACAGCGCGATGCGCCCTCGGGTGGGTGTTTCGTTTGGTTCGGGTTTGTTGGCTTATTAAAGAGGTAGACAATGTTTGATTCCTTACAGGAACGTCTGGGCACTATTCTGAACAATCTGACAGGGCGGGGAAGCTTGTCGGAGCAGGATGTTGCAACCGCTCTGCGTGAGGTTCGTCGTGCGCTGATCGAAGCCGATGTTGCACTTGATGTTGTGCGCTCCTTTACCGACCGTGTCCGTGAAAAAGCGGTTGGTGCCAATTTGCTCAAATCAATCAAACCGGGGCAAATGGTTGTCAAACTCGTTCATGACGAGTTGGTGGAAATGCTTGGCACAGAAGGCATTTCTATTGATCTCAATGCACCCTCACCGGTTGTTATCATGATGGTCGGCCTGCAAGGTTCAGGTAAAACGACAACTTCGGCAAAAATTGCCAAACGTCTCACTGAAAAGCAGAACAAAAAAGTTCTGATGGCTTCTCTTGATACACGTCGTCCGGCGGCTCAGGAACAATTGCGCCAGCTCGGTGAACAGATTCATGTGCCGACATTGCCGATCATCGCCGGCCAGACACCGGTTGAAATAGCTGCCCGTGCTGTTCAGGCTGCAAAACTTGGCGGTCAGGATGTTGTTATTCTCGATACTGCCGGTCGTACCCATATTGATGAGCCGCTTATGGTCGAAATGGCCGACATCAAGGCCAAATCCGCACCACATGAAATATTGCTTGTTGCCGATAGTCTGACCGGTCAGGATGCTGTCAACCTTGCCCGTTCATTTGACGAGCGTGTGGGCATTACCGGTATCATATTGACACGTATGGATGGTGACGGGCGCGGTGGTGCTGCCCTTTCAATGCGTGCCGTGACCGGCAAGCCGATCAAGGCCATTGCAACCGGCGAAAAAATGGAAGCGCTGGAAGAATTCCATCCGCGCCGCATTGCCGATCGTATTCTTGGTATGGGCGACATTGTTTCGCTGGTTGAAAAAGCTGCCGAAACGATAGATCAGGAAAAAGCCGCCGCACTTGCCAAAAAAATGCAGAAGGGCAAATTCGACCTGAGCGATTTGGCCGAACAGCTCAAGCAAATGAAAAAATTGGGCGGCATGGGCGGCATTCTCGGCATGATGCCGGGCATCGGAAAAATGAAAGACCAGATTGCGGCTGCTGGTCTTGATGACAATCTCTTTAATAGGCAATTGGCCATTATTTCTTCCATGACCAAAGAAGAACGTGCCAATCCCGATCTTTTGAAACATAGCCGCAAACAGCGCATTGCCAAAGGTTCGGGTACCAATGCGGCCGACATCAACAAGCTTCTTAAAATGCATCGCCAGATGGCCGACATGATGAAAATGATGGGCGGCAAGGGCAAAGGTGGTCTGATGCAGAAGATGATGGGTGGCATTGGCGCCAAATTGGGATTTGGCGGTTTGGGTGGTGGTCTTCCCGACCTTTCGTCAATGGATCCCAAGCAATTGGAAAAAATTCAGAAACAGGCTGAAAGTGCAGGCCTTGGAAACAAGCTTCCCGGTCTTGGTGGCGGGGGATTGCCCGGACTACCTTCAAGTGGAACCAAATTTCCGGGGCTTCCAGGTCTGCCGAAGAAGCATTGAAAAACGAAGAAACGTTGAAGATTATGAGTGATACAAAAATTCCTGAAGAGCTTTTGCAACTTCGTGAATCAATCGACAATTTTGATGCCGCACTTGTGCATATCCTTGCCGAACGGTTCCGCTGCACCAAAGCTGTGGGAGTATTAAAGGCAAAATATGGCCTTCCGCCTGCCGATCCGTCACGCGAAAAACGGCAGGTCGAACGTTTGCGTAAGCTTGCTGAAGAAAGCCATCTTGATCCCGATTTTGCGGAAAAATTTTTAAATTTCATCGTCAAGGAAGTCATTCGTCACCACGAAGCGACGGCTTTGAAACTGAATTCGAAATAAGGAAACAATTCTGCCGGAACAGGAAAAGGCCGGCGGCAACCCCATTGGTAAAAAGCCAAAACCGACAATAGGAGATAAAACATGTCGTTGAAAATTCGTCTGTCACGCGCAGGTTCAAAAAAGCGTCCTTACTATCATATCGTTATCGCCGATATCCGCAGCCCGCGCGATGGCCGGTTTATCGAACGTGTCGGTTTCTGGAATCCGATGCTTGCCGACGAGAATGATCGCGTAAAGATGGATAACGAGCGCATTCAATATTGGCTCGGACATGGCGCTTTGCCGACAGATCGCGTTGCACGTTTCCTTGATGCTGCCGGTCTTTTCAAACGCAAGCCCCGCAACAATCCGAATAAAGCGCAGCCCGGCAAAAAAGCTCAGGAACGTATTGCTGCTGCCAAACAGGCTGAAGAAGAAGCTAAAGCTGCCGCTGCTGCTCCTGCTGAGGAAGCAGCCCAGCCGACAGAATAAGATTTTAAAAACACAAATTTTCGAGACTTTTGATAAGTCAGGAAAAGAAAGCAATAAACGGGCATTTGATGCCCGTTTTTTGTTGGAATTTTTGTGTGACGCATAAGCGTAGAATAGGTTGTTTTTTTACATTCTCCATTTTTATCTCGGGGTATAACTTTGTAGCTGAAATTCAGTGCAGCAATGGTTTTCATCCGGCAGACGACCGGTTTACGATCAACTATCTGTGGCATGCAACGAGAAAAGCTTTTTAAAAAAGTGCCAGAGCCTGTCCGATCAAACCGGAAAGGCGGGAAAGCTTTCTATATTGTCCATTACAGAATGGAAATAATGACAGGAACATCATTACGGGAAAATGTTTTTCTTATGAACTCAAGCTTGAAATAAAAATCGGTGAAACGCAAAACAACAGCTTGTAAAAGCCGGTTTTGAAAAAATGATGTAACATATTATTGCGACACATATTAAAAGAGTAGTCTTGTTAAGCAATATCGCGCAAAGCAAATCAATGTCGCTTGAAACAGGCTTAGTCGTTCAATAAAGCGAGGTTTATTTGAACGAGCTTTCAAAAATCAGAAGTCGATAGCCCGCCCTTTTATTTCCCAATCTCCATAACGTGAAGGGTCGTTACCACCACGGCCACCAATTTCCTTCGGCGCATCGGTTTTTTTGGCTTTTTTACGCCGTTCCTCGGCTTCTTTCAGTGCTCTTTGTGCAGCAGGCGGAAGTTCTTTTTTTACGGAATTTTTATTCTCTATATTTTGTTCTTGTTGTTTGTCAGTCATTTTTCATAGGTCTTCCATTGAAGAAAACGGAAATATTCACCATCATATAAGGACAAATATGCGTTATATCGGAGTTGTTGACAATGAATTTTATGCGTACCGCCATGCTTCTTGCTTTCATGACGGCACTGTTAATGGGCGTCGGTTACCTGATTGGCGGCAGTAATGGCGCAGTGATCGCATTTCTCGTTTCAGCCGGAATGAATCTGTTTTCCTATTGGAATTCGGATAAAATGGTTTTGAATATGTATGGCGCTCGTCAGGTTGATGAGCGGAGCGCCCCCCAATATTACCGGATTGTCAGTGATCTTGCCAAAAAAGCCGGTCTTCCCCAACCGAAAGTCTTTGTGATTGATGATGCTCAGCCCAATGCTTTTGCAACCGGCCGCAACCCCGAACATGCCTCTGTTGCAGCCACAACCGGCCTGTTGAATGCGCTTAGTCCGGAAGAACTGGCCGGTGTCATGGCGCACGAGCTGTCACATGTGCAAAACCATGATACGCTGACAATGACGATTACCGCTTCGATTGCCGGTGCCATTTCGATGCTTGGTAATTTCGCGTTGTTTTTCGGCAGCAGTAACCGTGATTCCAATGGCAATTCCAATTCATCGGGTATTATCGGTACAATTATTGCGATGTTCGTGGCGCCTTTTGCTGCAATGCTTGTGCAAATGGCGATCAGCAGAACACGTGAATATGCGGCCGACAAACGCGGTGGGCAAATATGCGGAAATCCGCTATGGCTTGCTTCGGCTTTGAACAAAATTGCCCGAGGTGTTGAAACTATCCCCAATGAGGAAGCAGAGCATAATCCTGCAACAGCACATTTGTTTATCATCAATCCCCTGAATGGCAGCGGGGCGGATAATCTTTTTTCGACCCATCCCTCGACAGAAAATCGTATTGCAGCCTTGCGTAAACAGGCCGAGGAAATGAATATTACGACAACAAGCGGTTCGCCATGGGAAAATCTGCGCCGCACTGTTGAACGTCCGTCATGGATGCGCAATAACACGCCGAAAGGTCCATGGTCATAACGAGTCGATATTGGCAACTAAACGTAAAATAGATCAATCCGGTTTGTCAGAAAAAAAATCCGCAGTGCCTGTTCCGGGACTTCCGGCAAGACAGGCCGCAGCCCGCCTTCTTTCGGCAGTGGTTGACAAAAAGACTTCGCTTGATGGTCTCACTGATAATGAGCACGGGCATCCTCAATATTTGGCACTTGAAATGCGCGATCGTATGCTGGTGCGCGCCATTTTGGGGGCAGCACTTCGCCATCGTGCCGATATTGAAAGAATCTTTAAGTCTTATCTTGATCGGCCTTTGCCGCAAAATGCCCTGTCGTTAAGGCATCTTCTCCATGTTGCGGCAGCACAAGTGCTCTATCTTGACGTTCCCGACCATGCGGCAATTGATCTTGCAGTCACGGCCGCTAAAAGCGACCCGCGCAATCAGCGTTTTTCCGGCCTTGTCAATGCGATTTTGCGAAAACTTGCCCGCAATGCCGATAAGGAACGGGCGCAAAGCCCGGCCACGGAAAATATTCCGGCATGGTTTTCGGAAATGCTTGTTGAAAACTATGGTCGCGAAAAGGCGGCAAAAATATTGGCCGCACAGGCAAATGAACCAGCAATTGATATTACCGTCAAAAGCACCCCAGAAATTTGGGCGGAAAAACTTGGCGGGCATGTTCTCTTTAATGGCACAGTCCGGCTTGAACATGTCGAAGGGGCGGTAAGCGATCTTGAAGGTTATCAGCAAGGGGACTGGTGGGTGCAAGATGTCGCTGCCTCTCTTCCCGCCCGTTTGCTCGGCAATATTAAAGATAAAGCTGTTGCAGATTTATGTGCGGCACCCGGCGGAAAAACGGCAGAACTTGCCATTCAGGGCGCCCATGTGACAGCAATCGATCTTTCGGCAAACCGCTTGAAACGTTTACAACGCAATATGGAACGGCTTAATTTGAAGGTTGCAACATGGGCTGGCAATCTCGAAGATTTCAAACCGCAAGAGCTTTTCGACGCTGTTTTACTTGATGCTCCCTGTTCGTCGACCGGAACAATCAGAAGACATCCCGATATTTTATGGACAAAAGATATTAGTGACGTTGAAAAACTTGCAAAATTACAGCTTGAACTTCTTGTCGCTTCCATTTCGCTTGTCAAAATTGGCGGTTTGATTGTCTTTGCAAATTGTTCGATTGCCCGACAGGAAGGTGAAGAGCTCGTCAATAATGTTCTCTCAAGCCGCAATGACATCAAGCTCGTGCCAATCCGTGACGAGGAAGTGGGGGGAAGAAAGGAGCTTTTATCAAACGGAGTTTTGCGGACAACTCCTGCCGATCTTGAAGGACAAACACCTTCATTATCGGGTATGGACGGCTTTTTTGCTGCGAGATTCAAACGTATTGCTTAAGCTTTTCGCAACTTCGCTATTTTTTCGGCTTCTCCGGTATATTCTGACAAAAGAGAAATGAGGCTATGACACCTTCAGTTTTTTGAAAATTTGTTTTGTGAATTTTAAATTGCTGATGGGCAGAATCCGGAATTTTTAATGCCGATATTTCAAGGTTGAACGTTTGAAACGGGGAGAGTAATTCAGCTTTTTTCCAAAAATAGATGATAATAATTTCATTTGATCGCGATGGTCTATTGCGAGTTTTTTACCAAAATTAACCAATCATTCACCTTAATCAAAGAAAATACACTCAAGTTTGTTTTCTTGGAGTTCCGATCGTGTCCACTACAGTTGATCAGCAATATAAAACATCGCCGGCGCTTTATGCTGCGATGCGTGTGTTGCGGCGTGTGTGTGTGGGGCCGTTGTTCCGTTGGCGTTTTTCCGGCTTTCGTCCGCAGCGCATTCTGGCCGAACCGGTCGATCTTCATTTGGCCGATCCGGAAATGGCGCATGAATTCTATCATGGCCGGTTCGCACTTGCCGGACGAATTGTGCAGACAGGGTCAATCTCTCCTTTTGCGATCGAGCCACCAACGCCGGCCTGGGAAGCGGCACTTAACGATTTCAGCTGGCTCCGGCATCTTGATGCGGCACGCACTCCTCTTGCCAATGCCCATGCCCGTTCTTTGCTCAATGATTGGCTTGAACAATCCGGAAAACATGTCAAAGGGCCTGCCTGGTATCCCGATGTTGCGGCACGAAGACTGATTTCCTGGCTTTGCCATGCACGAATGTTGCTTGATGGAGCAAATGAAAATTTCGAACGTCGTTTCATGCGTGCATTGGGTTTTCATGCACGGTTTCTAAGAACGGCTATCCGCAATATGGACGAGGATGAAAACCGTCTTCAGGCGGCAACGGCGTTATGCTTTGCGTCCATTTGTTTACCGGTGTCCCCTTCAATGAAGAAGGCAGCACAGGCACAGCTTACCCGCTCTTTGACCCGACAAATATTGCCGGATGGCGGGCATATTTCACGCAATCCTGCAACATTGCTTTCGCTTTTGACCGATCTTATCGCATTGCGTCACCTTTATGCCCATAGCAAAGAGACTGCACCCAGAATATTGGTTGATTCGGTTGAACGCATGTTACCGGCTTTGCGGTTTTTTGTTCATCAGGATCAGACGCTTGCCCATTTTAACGGTGTCGGACCGGTTTTGCCGGAACGGCTGGCAGTTGTTTTAAAACTCGACGAGACAGCCGGTATGCCTTTTTCACATGCTCCCTATTCCGGCTATCAAAGACTTTATGCCAATAACACAACCATCATTGCCGATACCGGAACCATACCGCCGCGTCAGGTTTCCTATCAGGCGGCCGCAGGCTGTCTTTCATTCGAAATGTCCTCGGGTGCTGACAGGTTTATTATCAATGCAGGAATCGACCCTTATGGACCGGCCGATTATGCTTTGATGGCGCGGGCAACCGCAGCCCATTCGACTGCAACATTGAATGATACCTCTTCCGGTAAATTCTATAAGCGGAAAGGCAAAACCCGTGCCGCACTCATAAGCGGCCCGACAATTGTCAATATAAAGCGGGTTGAAGAACCGGATCGTATCGGTTTTGTCGCAAGTCATAACGGTTACGTCGGATCATTCAATATGATTCACGAACGTGGATTGCTGCTTACATCCAATGGCAATATTATCGACGGTTACGATTCCTTCTATGCTCCTGCCGGCAAATCCATCAAGAGCGATGGTCGTGACAATGTAGCGGTGCGTTTCCATCTTCATCCGCATGTCGAGGTGAGCCATGATGGGAACAGCTTGCGTCTGGAAGTTTTGAAGGGAGACGTGTGGAATTTTATTTCTCCCGATGCCGATATCCAGCTTGAAGATTCAATCGACTTTGCAGATGCAAGCGGCCCCAAAAGGACACGGCAGATTGTCTTGAATTTTCGGCCGGTTCTCACCGAAAAAGTCCGTTGGCGTTTTACACGTATTACCGGTGCAAGCTAAGTATTTGACCTGAAAATGAAGATAGTTCGAAAAGAGCTTATCTAAAAGTTTCAAGTCAAAACCGTTCACTTTTCTATTCACAGCGTGTTTTTTCCAACTTCCTGTGCTATGGCAGTTAAGGTTATTTCTTCTGCGTAAATTTCAGGAACAATACTATGACTGTGACATCGAAACACATTCCCGCGCCCGATTTGCTTCGGGTGCGTCGGGCTCTTATTTCCGTATCGGATAAAACCGGTCTTATCGACTTTGCGACGCGACTTCATGAATATGGCGTCGAGCTTATTTCGACAGGCGGTACTGCAAAGGCTTTGGCTGAAGCCGGTTTGCCTGTCAAAGATGTCTCCGAAGTTACCGGTTTTCCGGAAATCATGGATGGTCGGGTCAAAACTCTGCATCCGGCAATTCATGGAGGCATACTAGCAATCCGTGATGATCCCGAACATCAGGCCGCAATGAAAAAACACGGAATTGTCGGCATTGATCTTGTTGCTGTCAATCTTTATCCGTTCGAGGAAACAAGACTTTCCGGTGCCGATAATGAAACCATTGTCGAAAATATCGACATTGGGGGGCCGGCAATGATTCGCGCGGCCGCAAAAAACCATGCCTATGTTACAGTTGTGACAGATTCGGATGATTATAATCTGGTATTGGCTGAACTTGATAAAAATGAAGGCAGTTTGAAGCTTTCTTTCCGCCGTATGCTGGCTGCCCGTGCTTTTGCCCGTACAGCTTCATATGATGCAGCAATATCGAACTGGTTTGCCGAGAAGCTTGAAATTGATACGCCGAAATGGCGTGCAATTGGCGGCGAGCTCGAAACAATCATGCGCTATGGTGAAAATCCGCATCAAAAGGCGGGTTTTTATCTGACCGGTGAAAAGCGCTTTGGTGTATCAACCGCGCAGGTTTTACAGGGAAAACAGCTTTCCTATAATAATATCAATGATACGGACGCAGCCTTTGAAACGGTGGCCGAATTCGATCCGGAAAAGACTGCTGCAGTCGCTATCATCAAACATGCCAATCCTTGCGGGGTTGCCAAAGGCAAAACGTTGAAAGAAGCCTATCTCAAAGCCTTGGCTTGTGATTCTGTTTCGGCTTTTGGTGGTATTATCGCGCTTAACCGTCCGCTTGACGAAGATTGCGCTACCGAAATTACCAAAATTTTTACCGAAGTTATTATCGCACCGGACGCTACAGAAACAGCCCGCGAAATTATTGCCAAGAAGAAGAATCTGCGTCTTCTGATTACCGGTGGTCTGCCTGACCCGCGCGCTCCCGGTTTGACAATGAGAACCGTATCTGGTGGCATGTTGGTTCAGACGCGCGACAATGGTGTAATTGACGATCTCGAATTGAAGGTAGTTACAAAACGTCAACCGACCGAAGCGGAAATGCGCGATCTCAAATTTGCGTTTCAGGTTGCCAAACACGTCAAATCAAATGCCATTGTCTATGTGAAGGATAATGCAACAGTCGGCATTGGTGCCGGTCAGATGAGCCGTGTGGATTCAGCCCGTATCGCTGCGCATAAAGCGCTTGATGCAGCTAAAATTGCAGGGATAAGCGAGCCTTTGACCAAAGGTTCGGTTGTTGCCTCCGACGCTTTCTTCCCGTTTGCTGATGGATTATTGTCGGCGGTTGAAGCGGGTGCAACAGCGGTCATCCAGCCCGGCGGTTCTATCCGCGACGACGAGGTGATTGCAGCAGCTGACGAAAACAACATCGCTATGGTCTTTACCGGCATGCGGCATTTCCGTCACTGAATAAGTGGTTAAAAATAAAAAGTGCAATTTTAATCAAAAGCTGCCGAATGAGTTCCGGCAGCTTTTTTAAAGCTATCGTTGTTTCCGATACTTTCCGGAAGTGATCAGAGGCCACGTTGATCAAGCTTCAAAACGGAGGCATCGGAGAAAAATAGCGATTATTTCAGCAAAAATATTTTTAAAACCGGCTAAGCAATGTTTTGATAGATTTACCGGAGATTTCTACAAAACTGTCCACTTTTCTCAAACAGCATTATGTCTATGAGGCGTATCGCACAGCAAATTCTTGTTTCACAATTGCAATCGATATGCCGCGATTCATTGAAACAGATCAGGGGTTTCTTGGCCAAGACAGTTTCGAGATCGCAAACGATCGCGCGAATAAACAATAGCGCTCGTCAAAAATTATTTGCTTATGCCGACAATATATTTCAAGTTCGTGATAGGAATTACTCTAAACGAAAAATTAACCATGATTTATGAAATTTTGTAGAAAATATCGTTAACTTACAAGTTATTTTGCACAGGTAACTAGAATTTCGTTCTTTCAAATTTGTAATTTGGATTAATTTAATACAATTTCCATGAAATTTTTGGCAGGAATTATGGCAAAAAACGAAGATTTATTTCGTAAATAAGGCGAAATGTCATGGAATGAGGCAAAAGGCGGACAATTCTTAATGAATTGTGACTAAAAAATACGCAAATTGCTTAAACGTTGCACAGCAGCTATGCAATCTTGTCACTCCTCAATCAATAAAGTCAGGCTTATATACGCCTCAACAAATTCAAACATAATAATATAAATCAGGTGAGTGTCATGAATCTTCTTCGTAGTTTTAATAAATGGCGCCGTTATCGTACAACTTATAATGAATTGAGCCGTCTTTCTGCTCATGAGCTAAACGATCTAGGCATTACCCGTTCAGAGATTGCGGCGATTGCTCGCCGTACAGCACGCTAAAAGCTCACAGAGCCTTCCCCCTCGGGCTCTGTGTGGAAAGCCTTTCCTTCCCTTGAGGCTTTCCCTTTGTAACGTCTGCTGCTCCCTCCCGCAGCAGGCGTTTTTTATTTCCTCCCTTTGTAACGTCTGCTGCCTGCTCCCTTAAGCCAAGCGTTTTTTATTTTCTTCCTTTGGGGCTTTTCTTTTGTAATCTCTGCTGCCCACCCCCCGCAAACAAGGCGTTTTATTTCAAAGCTCTATTTCAGTCTTTTAGAACAATACAGCAATCCGGTCGCAAAGCATTCCTATATTAAAAGACGTGTCTCGCCATCGGTTCATTGATTGCGGCGATTGCTCGCTTTATAGCACGCTGAAAACTTGCGAGATTTCTTCTCGGGCTTGCCAGCGAAGTTTTCTTCACATTAGGCTTTTTTATTTTTTCACGGGTTCTTTTTCGATCGATGAAAATTCAGTCGGGCAGGGGAAAGGAACTGATTTTATGGATTTAAGTATTTTATGGCGTGGCTTTTTGTGGTGTGGTTTGAGTACTGTGATGTTTTTCACGCATGAAAGTTAACAGACTCGAAGCCATGATCAGGATAATGCCAATGATCATGGGAAGATCGAGATGATCGTTGAAAATGAAGTAGCCGAATAAGATAGCCCAGATCATCTGGCTATATTGCGGGGTAGCAATTGCAATGGCGGGAACGCGACGAGCCGCAGCCATGAGGAAAAGCGCGCCAAGAGCTGCAAATAATCCATAACCGGCAAGATAAAGCCATTCGAAGTTATGCGGTTCGATATAGCCTGGTAAACTCAATAAACCACAAATAACAATCGAACCGATAATTCCGCTGGAATAGAGTGTGATGCGTTTTTCACGTCCTCCCATATGGCGGACAATAATAATGGAAATAGCACCGCTCAAACCGGCAAAAACAGCTCCCACATGTCCGATATTGAGCTCGCGAAAACCTGGTCGCAAAACGACAAGTACACCGATAAAGCCGATAATGATGGCCAACCAACGCCGCCACCCGATGGCTTCTTTTAAAAATATCATGGAAAGAATACTGACAAACAAAGGCTGTAAAAATATGAGTGTAAATGCCTCTGCCATTGATAAATGTGTAAAGGCCGTCACACTGCCAATAACGCCAAATGCGCCCGATATTGTGCGCAAAAACCACATTGGCCAGTTTTGTGAACGAATAATGTCTATCCATTTATTGTCACGGTTTTTCAAAAACGGAATGACAATAATGCTGATTAAAGCTCCGAAAAAAGCCGTTTCATAAGGGGGAAGTGCACCATCAATAAATTTGACACAAGCATCACTGATCGCGTAGGCGGCATAAGATGCAAAGGAAAGGAAAACTCCATAAACCATGTTTATTCCTTCCGTTTGCTTTTACCTGCGTTATCTGGTTGTTCGTGTTCGCACCACCGCATTCGCTTGATCAAATTCGCCTCACTGAATTCGAATACCCGAAAACGATTTTCCAGCAAACAATTGAGCACATAAAATTATTAGCACCCGTTTATCAGCTTCGTTCCGGTAATTTCGTGAAGTGGCTGTGTTCCAATTCAAAAATATCAATATGATAAAAGATCAAAAAAGAAAAGGGGCGAAAAAAAGTTTCTTCAAGAAATATATTTAGAAATTTTAAAATAAAATAGCAAAGCCAAAACCGGTTTTTATGGTGTTAAAAATGTTGTTTATAACTTTGTGTATGTAAATCTTTAAGGGATTATTAGAAAACGATTTTTTCGATTATATTGCTTTAATAGAAATTGTTTTCGACGAACTTTACAGGGTGGTAGATTTTGAGCGTATGCAGGATTTTTTTCGAGAACTATAAAATTTGATTTCGATAATAGTGAAATGATCTCCCCAAAAAAGGAATGATGATGATTGATGAAGATCGTTTTCTTCTATTCGGAAACCGGTTGCAATTTCGATTTGAAAATCAGATTTTTTGAAGCAAGGACAGCACCGCCGGTGATGAGTAGACATGCCGCCAACAAACGCCATGACGGCTCTGCAAGCCCCGTTGCCACCATGATAAGCGTGGAAAGCAAAGGTGCACTATAACTTGCAACGCCTAAAAGCTGGATATTGCCCCTTTTGACACCAAAATCCCAACAGTAAAAAGCCAGTCCGACAGGAAAGAGACCTAATAACAGAACGGATAGCCATTGTGTGCCGGTCCCCGGCAAAATGAAGGGTTCTGAAAAAATGAAGTGGCAAAGAAATGCCAAAATAGATGTTACAAGGCAAAAGGCTGCCACGACTGTTGTTGGAACTTTTGACAATCGACGTGAAAGAAGTGAATAGGCCGCCCATGCAAAAGCACTTCCCAATGCAACGAGATAGCCATAGATGTTTTTTTCATCAATAACAAATCCGCCTTTTCCGGCGATGACCAGCACCATTCCGGAAAAGCCCAATAAAGCACCGAGAACATGGAACCAGCGCAATTTTTCACCCGGCATGAGTGCAGAACCGAGCACAATCAGCAAAGGCCATAAATAATTGATCAATGCTGCATCAACAGGCGGCGCATTTCTCAACGCTGTGAAATAAAGGAAGTGGTAGCCGAACAGGCCACCGATGCCCACCACCCAGACGACGAGGGGTTGTTTTAAATCTTTCAATGTTTGAGGATGTTTGATCCAGATCACCACCCCCGGAATTGTGCCGATGAGAAATGTCATGGATGTCAACAGGAGAGACGGAACTTTTCCGGAAAAAGCGGTCAAGGTCGCAAGAAGCGACCACATGAGGATTGCCAGAAAACCGATTCCTGTTGCTTTATTCATAAACGATACCACGCCGCCGCCGCTTTTCAGAAATAATTAAAAATATTGATGCTGCAAATACACCGGCGGCCAAAGTAAACCAAGTAATAGCATAGCTCAAGTGATTATTCGGAAAGCTGACTACAGTTAAACCACCAATTGGTAAACCGCCTTTATTGGGTGTTCTGTCGGCATCGATGAAATATGGGGCAACGTCATCAAGCCCGACTTTCTTTGCCATAGCGGGCAATTGCCTCGTATACCACAAATTACTATCCGGATTATTTTTGCGCGGGAAAAAACCGCCACCTTCACTCATGCGTAAAAGACCCGTTACAGTTGTTTCCCCGTCAATTATGCCGGCTTTACGCGATCGTTGATCGCGCTTATCCATGGGGACAAATCCCCGATTGATGAAAGTAATTGCCCCGTCTTCTGTTTCCATGGGGGTCAGCACCCAATAACCGGTGTCTTCATCGGCGACAGCAGTTACCAGAACTTCTTTATCATTCAAAAAACGGCCGGTGAGTGTGACAGGGCGGTATTCGTCATTATCATATGTTACCTTTCCCCATTCACTTTTTGCTGGTGCAGCAATTGGCGCAAGGTGGATGCGTTCATTGGCATTTTTAATCAGATTTTCTTTCCAGCCGAGTCTCTCGACCTGCCAGACGCCCAATGCTGAAAAGGCACAAAAAAAGAATAGACACAGGAAGCCGAAAATGCCCAGAAATATAGGGGAACGGCCACGGGAACGGGGAGTATCGGTTTTTATATCACTCATCATGGTATTGCTTTTAGCATATCCCGATTAAAAAAACAGATTTCTTACGTTTTAACTTTCGTCTATCACATGAAAACCCTTGACCTTTTCATCCAAGCCCCCTATAGAAACGCAACTTACCAATTTTTGGGAAGCTAATCTATGCGCGTGTTCATTGGAAATTTAACATGCTTGTCGGTTGCTTCTATTAGAATTTAAAGGTGAAACCTATGTCCCGCGCCTGCGAATTGACTGGAAAAACAGTCCAATATGGCAATAATGTCAGCCACGCAAATAACAAATCGCGTCGCCGTTTTTTGCCAAATCTCTGCAATGTTACATTGATCTCGGATGCTCTCGAACAAAGCTATCGTTTGCGCATTTCAGCAAATGCTTTACGTTCGGTTGAACATCGCGGTGGTCTTGATGCTTTTCTTTTGAAGTCCGGTGACAAGGAATTGTCGCAACGGGCCCGCTTGTTGAAGCGTCAGATTGAAAAGAAGCTCGCTGAAACAGCAGCCTGATTTTTTTCAATAAACGATTCGTCTTGAGGGCCGATTTTCGGCCCTTTTTTCTGGTTCCATCACCCAGGGTAAAAAAATGAAACAGACCCAGCATCTTATTTTTGCAGTTTTTGCAATGTGCCTCGCGGTGACGGCATCCAATGTTCTGGTGCAATATCCGTTTCACTGGTTCGGATTAGAACACCTTCTGACCTATGGCGCGTTTACCTATCCATTTGCTTTTCTCATCAACGATCTGACGAATCGTCGTTACGGCCCCCATGCTGCAAGACGTATTGTTTATGCCGGTTTTATTGCCGGTCTTGCTGTTTCGTGGATTCTTGCAAGCCCTCGATTGGCAATTGCCTCGGGAACGGCTTTTCTTTTTGCACAATTGCTGGATATTCTGGTGTTCAATCCATTGCGGCGCAAAACCTGGTGGATTGCGCCGCTTGCAGCTGCAATTACCGGCTCGGCACTTGATACCGTGTGGTTCTTCGCGGTCGCTTTTTCCAGCCATTTTTCGTTTATCGATAAATTGACCGGTTACAGCGATAGCTCGATTCCGACTATGACAAACCTGATGGGGCTTGAGATACCGGTCTGGCTTTCATTGTCATGCGGCGATTTTTGCGTGAAACTGTTTATGGGCGTTTTTATGCTTTTGCCATATGGTGCCATTCTGGCAATCTTCATGCCGGACATCTATCATGGAAAAGTTCACGAAAAAGGCGATCAAGCCATTTGATTAAGAATGGTTCGGGCGGCTTCGCCAATCATTGCTTTGTCATTGCTCAATGTCATGAACTGGTAACCGAGTGACTGATAACGTTTGGCAAATGTGCTGTTCGGGCAATAAACTCCGGCAATTAGATGCGCATCACGGGCTTTTTCTGCAATCGTTGTCAATGGCTCTATTATTTCAGGACTTGAAGGGTTAGCCTCTTTTCCTCCACTCCAGCCGACCGAAAAATCAAAAGGACCAACGAAAACACCATCCAATCCCTGAACGGTCAAGATCTCGTCGAGATTTGCGAAAGCCTCACGCGTTTCGATCATGGCGAAAATTGTGACATGTTGATTACAGCCGCTGAAATAATTGCCACTGCCAACAGCACCAAAACTGGTATTTGGTTGTAACGCTCCGAACGAACGTTGACCAAGAGGTGGGTATTTTACAAATTCGATCAATTTACGCGCTTGTTCGGCAGAGTTTATCATTGGTGCAATAATTGCATCGGCGCCGAAGTCCAAGGCACGGCTTGCCGTATCGAAACGATTGACGGGAATGCGCACAATTGTCGTTTTATCACGGGATTTTGCACGATCGATAGCTGTAATGATGCTCGTTTCATCATGTGCGCCATGCTGCATATCAAAAACGATTGCATCAAAATCTGTTTCGGCCAATGCGGATATTGCAACAGGATCGGTAAAATTACTCCATGCCGAAAAAACATGGCCCTTTTCTTTAACAATCGTTCTAATGCTTTTTGTCATCTTATTATCCTCCCCATCAATCAGCTATCGCTTCTTTTTGTACTACTGTGATATACGAGTAGAATTGTTTCATAAATAGAATATCCCGGTCAATTTTCCGAAAAATAATATTTCTGTATGAGATTCGATTTCAAATAAGCGAAATCGTTCAAAACCAAATAATTCCGAACCAAAGAAAAGAAAAATTGGCATTATCTGATCAACCGGTCAGTGTTTGCGCCCGATATCTTCCTCCGTCAAAGCGGTTTTTGGCAAGAAGAAAAGGTAGATCATAGCTGACAGAATGCCGATGCATGAACCAACCAAAAGCGCCGGAATAAAACTTCCTGTAAATTGTGCAATATAACCGGTCACAGTAGGTGCCAGTGCACCCCCCACATAACCGAAGGCACTCATTATGCCGCCCAGCGAACCGGTAACACTTCGGGCTGCCAAAACAGAGACCATAGCCCAAGCCATTGCTGTAGCCGAACCCACACCGAACATAACAATGCAAATAAAAATAACGGCTAAAACATTGCTCGCTGTTAATGCACATAAAAAGGTGAAAACCGACATTATGACAAGACTGAATGATACAATATACCGGCGGGCTTCAACCGGAGTTATGCCTTTCGAGGAAGCCCAATCAACAATATAACCTGTTCCAATGCTGCCGATTATGCCGAAAGCATAGGGAATGGCCGCGACCCAACCGGTTTTTTGCAAACTCATGCCGCGTTCCATTTCAAGATAACTCGGAAGCCATGTCATAAATAGCCACATGAGGTAGATGGTGCCGAAATACCCCAACATCAGTCCCCATGTTACACGAAAGCGGAATAGACCTATCCATTCGGCAAAATCGGTGGTGCTTTCAGGTTCATTTTCTTCGCCCGCTACAAGGTAGTTTCTTTCTTCTTCTATGAGATCCGTGTGGTGAGGATCTCGATAAATGATGAACCAGATTATTGAAACAATAATACCGACAATACCCATGATGATGAACATCCAACGCCAGCCGAAATTCAACATCAATGCTGTTAATAGAGGCGGTGCCACAGTCGGTCCCAATGTTGAAACACAATTATAGATACCTGTCGGTTTTCCCCGCTGACTGAGAGGGAACCAGTCACGTACAGCGCGTGCATTTGAAACAAACATTGGTGATTCACCCATGCCCAGACATACTCTGGCAATGATGAATTGGAAGAAGTTGAAAACCATACCACACAATGCCTGGGCAAGTGACCAGATAAATAAGCCTATTCCTAATACGCGGCGCGCTCCGAATCTATCGACGAGAAGTCCACAAGGTAATTGTGAAATTGCATAAGCCCATAAAAACGCGGAAAGCAGCCATCCCATTTGGGTCAGGGATAAGCCAAGGTCCTGACGGATCAATGTGTTACCTATTGAAAGCGTCGAACGGTCGATATAGTTGATGGTTCCGATCAGAACCAGCATGAGAAGCGTCGTATTTTGTCTTCTGCGGACTTTAGGTGTGGCGCGTAATTCCGTCATGGTTGTTCTCCTCCCCGTTCTTCTTCCCCTCGAAAAACTTCCCCGATAAAAACGGATTGATTGATAAATGAAAGACAGATATTCAAGTTAGAAATTGGTCGATTATTGATATATCTGATGTAAAAATCAATAAAATTATTTAACGGGAGCGGGGCAGATAACAGGTTTTTTATATTGCAAAAAACCTATCTGTTGAGGCTTTTTGAGCGGTGGCGAAATTTGTGCCGGAAAACCGGTGATAACGTATATTTCGGAAGGGTTTGATTTTCTGAGGCAGAACGTGCGCAAGTACTGCGGCAAAATGTTGATAACGCCTGCTGCCAGGGGATTGCGTAACCACCTCCAGAAAGTCAGGCTGATAGTGAAACGTAATTTGGCGTCAAAACAAGGTGACCTGATAAAACAGCTTAACCGGTACTGGTACTACGGGGTTGGACAAATTATCATCGTCATATTGTTGCCAAAGAGACGTTTGGCTATATCGACTATCGCGTCTGGAAGTTGCTCTGGCGCTGGTCGTGTCGACGGCACGGTAATTGCAACAAATACTGGCTGAAGCAGAAGTATTGTCACTCGATAGGTGGCGAGAACTGGGTATTCCAGTGTATCGATGCGGAAAACGGCCTACAAAGGTTGGTATCCTGTAAAGATATCACTATAAAACGTCACATTAAAATCAGGTCTGAGGCTAATCCATATGATCCGGTTGACGAGTTGTACTTCGAAGAGCTGCAGGTTAAGCGCTGGAAAGAAGGTAAATGCAGCGAGGAAAACTGAGATTAATTTGGGCGCGACAGGGCCATTGATGTCCGATCTGCCACCAGATCTTCAGAGATAACAATGATTAGGATGTCCATCGCATTATCAGACGAGTAGATGGAGGTGGTGATGAAATCGATAATTTAATGATGATGCATCCTAACTGCCAATAATTGATCCATAACCATGAAGTGGGTTAGATACTACATATGGTGTTTTTATATAAAATAAAGATCAATATGTTGACATTGAAATGAATGCCATGGTAATACATGCAGTATTGTCAAAATTGTTAATAGGTGCCCCATGGCAGGTAAAAATCAACACGTAGTTAAACGAACTGACGGTTGGGCTGTGCGTGGTGAAAAGAACTCCAGAGATACTTCACATCATCGCACGCAGCAGGAAGCTTTCGAAGCTGCGCGTAATATAGCAAAGAATCAAGGGAGTGAGGTTTTCATTCATGGTGAAAATGGGAAAATCCGTGAGCGGAATACTTACGGTAATGATCCTTTTCCACCAAAAGGCTAACCCAACAATTAAAATGTTGCTGGCCCAAACGTAGTGCGGGCTTATAAAGGCTTGAGTCGGACGCGAGGTTGCATATACGGTTCTTAAGCGGTCGGCACAGTAATGTGCTGCTGCTACCCGATACAGAACGGATTTCCAATTTTTAAAGAATGCCGATTTGATGATTGTCTCATCGGTTAGAGAAACGCATGTTTAAACAGCATGGTCGGGTTTCACTGCGGGATTGGTGTTCTTATGCCGTGGTATGAGAGTCAAAAAGAATCTTTAGGATGAAAGCCTCGAGAATATTGCATCGCTTCCGCTAGAAAATGTCATGGCTTGATAGAGCAGAAGTGCAAATCCCGATGGCATTTTCGTCTTGATAAATTTTTGCGTTAATGCGTAGAAATCAGGCTGAAAGCCGTTTGTCTTCCTGCAGTTACCTGTTTGGTTTTTAAAATCCAGCAAATAAAGAAGAAAATGAACAGGATAATAGGCATGCAACAGTTTGGGAAAATGCGGAATTAAAGCAAATTTCCGAAAACTCGGTTACGTTTTAACAAAGATATTCAAAGACGCTGTGATTGCGTGATTGTTTGTCGCAAAATTCTGATTGAAGAGGTAAAAATTACGGAACCGCAGCAAGTAGAAGATAGGTTCTGTTAGCGAGTTTTACGGGATTCATTCTCGTCAAACAGGCTTGCAAGTTGTTCTGTCATGGCGCCGGCAAGTTCTTCCGCATCGACAATTGTCACAGCACGCTGATAATAGCGGGTGACATCATGACCGATACCGATTGCAATCAATTCGACCGGCGAGTGAGCTTCTATTTCTTCGATAACAGCGCGCAAATGCTTTTCCAGATAATTACCCGGATTGACAGAAAGTGTGGAATCATCAACCGGAGCGCCGTCGGAAATCATCATCAGAATGCGCCGGTATTCGCGCCGGCCAAGTAACCGTTGGTGCGCCCATATCAAAGCTTCGCCATCGATATTTTCTTTAAGCAGCCCTTCGCGCATCATCAGGCCGAGATTGCGCTTCGCGCGCCGCCAAGGTGTGTCGGCACTTTTATAAATAATGTGGCGGAGATCGTTCAGGCGACCCGGATTGGCAGGCTTCCCGTTGGCGAGCCATTTTTCGCGGGATTGGCCACCTTTCCATGCTTTTGTCGTAAAGCCCAGAATTTCAACCTTCACGCCGCAGCGTTCAAGTGTTCTTGCCAGAATATCGACACAGGTTGCAGCAACAGTAATGGGGCGCCCTCTCATGGAGCCGGAATTATCGATGACCAGCGAGACAACGGTATCGCGAAAATCGGTATCGCGCTCCTGTTTGAAAGAAAGCGGTTGTGTCGGGTCGATAACGACACGCGGCAGCCGTGCCGAATCGAGATAGCCTTCTTCAAGGTCGAAATTCCATGACCTGTTCTGTTGCGCCATCAAGCGCCGTTGCAAGCGGTTGGCGAGCTTGCCGACAGCACCTTGCAAATTGGTTAGCTGCTTATCAAGAAACGCACGTAATTTTGTGAGTTCTTCAATGTCACAAAGTTCGGATGCTTCGACTTCCTCGTCAAATTCGCGCGTATAGACTTTGTAATCGCCAAGCTCGTCCATATCGGAAAATGGCGGTTGCGGGCGTTTGGTTTGACCAGGGGTCTGTTCGGTGTCTATCTCTTCGGAATCGCTGCCATCATCATCTGCCGAATCGGATGCTTCCATGTCTCCGTCTTCGGCATTTTCATCAACATCATCAGATGGCTCGCTTTCGGTTTTGTCGGAGCCTTCCTGTTCTTTTGAATCGCCGTCCTCGTTTTCCTGAGGCTCGTTGTTTTCATCCTCGTTCTCACCCTCGCTATCAGTCTCGTTATCTTCAAGACTGTCAGCAAGTTGCATGGATGCCAACATATTACGCACGATGCGGGCAAATTTGTCTTGGTCATTGACATTTTTTGCCAGATGATCGAGGTCTGTTCCGGCTTTTTCCTCAATCCAGTCACGCCATAAATCAACGACGGGACCAGCTTCTTCAGGTGGTTTACGGCCGGTAATCTTCTCGCGCACCATCAGTGCCAAGGCTTCTTCAAGCGGTGCTTCTTCTTTTGTGGTGATAGCCTGATAATTTGCCCGCTTGTATTTATCGGCAAGCATCGCATCAAGGTTTTCTGCCATGCCTTCCATGGCAAGTGTGCCGATTGCTTCAACACGGGCCTGTTCGACCGCATCATAGACGGCACGTGCTTCGGGCACTTGCGGAGCAAGATTGGAATGGATTTCACTATCATGCCAGGCCTGACGCAAAGCCATGGAATCGGCAAGTCCACGGGTAACAGCAAAATCATTATATGTCGGGTGGCGCGGTATTTCGGGAAGTCTTGCATGTCCTCCCACTATTGAGGGGCGGTCTTCACCGAAGACCACATCCAGCTCATGATCACCCGAGACTGCACGCATGCATACAGTTGTCGCCCGTTTAAACGGCTCACTGTCAATCAGTCCCGAAGGACGTTCGCGTGAATTGTCTCCTGATTGTGCTGCCAAAGCTGTTTTCCTTATGACAAAACCGAGTTGGCAAGGGATTCAGGCAATTCCTTGCCAAAAGCCCGTTGATAGAATTCGGCAACGATCGGGCGTTCCAATTCGTCGCACTTGTTTAAAAATGTAAGGCGGAATGCAAATCCCAGATCCTTGAAAATTTCGGTGTTTTCGGCCCAGGTAATAACGGTACGCGGACTCATGACTGTCGAAAGATCGCCATTGATGAAGGCTTGTCTCGTCATATCGGCAACATGAACCATTTGTGAAACTGTCTCGCGGCCTTCTTTGGTGCGGAAGGATTTTGCCTTTGCCAGAACAATATTGACTTCATTGTCATGCGGCAAATAGTTCAAAGTTGTCACAATCGACCAGCGGTCCATTTGCGCCTGGTTGATTTGCTGTGTGCCATGGTAAAGGCCGGTTGTGTCACCCAGACCGATTGTGTTTGCTGTAGCAAACAGACGAAAAGCAGGATGCGGTGAAATAACGCGACTCTGATCAAGCAAGGTCAAACGTCCGGACGATTCCAATACACGCTGGATAACAAACATAACATCAGGACGACCGGCATCATATTCATCAAAAACCAGTGCAACATTTCTTTGATAGGCCCATGGCAGAATACCATCCTGAAATTCTGTCACCTGCATACCGTTTTTGATAACAATCGCATCCTTTCCGACAAGGTCGATACGACTGACGTGGCTATCAAGATTGACGCGGATACAAGGCCAGTTCAAACGCGCGGCAATCTGCTCGATATGGGTGGATTTGCCGGTACCGTGATAGCCTGAAACCATCACA
Organism: Ditibartonella apihabitans; assembly: GCF_002007485.1. Taxonomy (GTDB): domain Bacteria; phylum Pseudomonadota; class Alphaproteobacteria; order Rhizobiales; family Rhizobiaceae; genus Bartonella; species Bartonella apihabitans. Next base: position 2,492,327 of record NZ_CP015820.1, on the reverse strand, counting down.
CGACGATTGAAGGCAAAACCGGCAAGGATGGCTAAAGTTGTTTCCCGATCGAATAGATAATCCGGATCAAGCTCGGGCACATTGGGATCTGTTTCGCTGAACGCTGGAACCTTCATATCGGTATCAATACCGAAAAGTTCGCGTGCCGAAACCGTTATATCCGGCACATTATCAATACCCAGATCGTCCTTTGTCATCATGCCTCCATACGGGATAAAACCGCTGTCCGAATTAAATATGAACACACCTTATAGCTATAATGTGTTTTAAGTTGAAGAGCTACAAGCTCTCGATCTGTTATCAGACAGTCAGACAAGAATTTCAATGTTCCATTGAAAAGAATTGTCTTTTGGTCTTCAATTTGACGTTAGCAAAAGCCGGCATTTTTCAGCAGGTTATATGCCTGTAATACTTCGCGCAAGCGATCTTCGGAAGACCGGTCACCCCCATTTGCATCAGGGTGATGAAGTTTTACCAGAGCCTTGTATTTCGCCTTTATGTCACGGCTGGTTGCATTGGCGTCAAGGCCCAATGTCATGAAAGCCCGCGCTTCCAGTGTTTTCAATTTTCGTGGTGCGTTGGTTGCCCGGCTTTGTTGATTGAACATATGAAGCGGATCGTTTACCCGGTTCTGATAAGCGGCTGAACCGGAACGGATTCTCGAAAAATCGGCTGCAGGCTTGGCAGCAGCGGCATTGACACCCGATTTCCAGGTCGGGCGATGGCCGGTCAGTGCATCTTTCTGGAATTTCGCGATTTCTTCATCTTTCAAACCGGTGAAATAATTGAAATTCTTGTTATATTCGCGCACATGTTCGAGGCAGAAATGAAGATATTCTCCCTCATGATCGCGCCCTGCTGGAGCCCGATGAGTGCCGGGTTTTGTGCATCCTTCCCACTGACATTGGGGAACCTGAGGTTCCACCTTCTTTTTTCTGTTGGAACTGATGCGGATTGAGTCAAATAATTTCGATGTGGTCGTCATGTTTCCGACTTAAAACACAATATACATGTTTGGCAAGAATTGACTTTCGGGATTTTTGTTCCCACATGTGAGTTGCCGATTTCCTGAATATCAAGAATCGGGTGAAACTTACCGCTCACATATGGGGTTAAAAGAAGAAAATGTCCAGCACAGTTGCAGAAACTATCAAGAAAAAGCTTCAAGCTGCCTTTTCTCCATCTGTTATTGAAATTATTGATGAAAGTCATCTTCACGCCGGTCACCAACACGATGATGGCCGTAGCTTCGATGGTAAAGGCGAAACGCATTTTCGGGTCAAAATTACTGCAAAGGCTTTTAAAGGTATGAAACGGGTGGATATCCATCGTGCAATCAATCATGTTCTCAAGCATGAACTTGAAAGCGGTATCCATGCTTTGGCGATTGAAGCCAAGGCCGAGTAACCGGATGTAAGATCATCCGGTTTCATTTTACAAAACAATAAAGCCTTTTAAATCATACCGGATCAATCTTGTGCTTCAGACTGATTGTCGAACAAAATTCCGGATTTCAAATATTCCACAATTTTAAATGGTAAAGTCAATGACCGTTTATCAACGGTAATTCGGCAAGCATGTTTTTGAGATTGAGTGCATCCCACGGGAGATGTTCGGCAATTCCGACGCCAACAATAGTGGTGATTTCATTGACATCTTTGACCAGCTTTACAACATTATCCATTGTCAGACGACCTTCGGCAATGCCGGCATATTTATCGGCACTTACTCCCGGTTCCGCCATCAATAACGCATGAAAGAGATGAAAATCGAGGACATCAAGGTCAATGTGGATAGCAAGATATTTGATATTTTGATTTTTTATCCATTGTAAGACCGGTTGGTCGGACATTTTCAATTGTTCCGGTGAAATCATAGCAATATCATGATCTGTCAGGAACTTTTTTTCATAGTCTGTCGGATCGTGGATACCTGCAATCATGACCTTTCTTGCCGGTACCGGTGTTTTGACATCTTTAATAAGGTCGGGATCGCCATTGCCCATAAGTGCCCCCAGAACGTGGGCGTGGGAATGAGCAAATTGTTTCGGTGTCATAACGTCCGGATGGGCATCAATCCACAATATGCCGAACGATTGACCATAGACGCTACTCAGATATGAGAATGGTGCCAGATCGACCAGACAGTCACCACCGAACATAACGATTTTGTCGGGTTTTTCCCTGTTGATAATGCTATAAGCACTTTCAAGCTGGTTAACGACTTCTTTTCTTCCCATAATGCCGTTTTCATTTTTGAGCGGCATGCCCGGTTTTGTAACAGGAACGGTAAAGGAAGGGGTTTTTGTGCTTGGAGCAAGATAATTCAATAATTCGGCACCAAGGTGATAGAGCGGATTATCTCCACCTTGCCATTGCGGCATCACAAGACGGATTGTTTTTGATTGGGTCATAACATCCTCCAATATGGTTTGGAGCACGACATTCGTTTTGAAGTCGGGTTTTCTTTTTAATAATTTTTAGCACGTGTTTTTTTATCATTAAAAAGGGTATATCAGCAATTGACCGGCATATTTTAATCCATGGCAATCTTCAGTGTGGATGGGCTTTTTTATAAACTTCCATGAGACGGTCGGTATCGACACCGGTGTAGATTTGTGTGGTCGAAAGACTTGCGTGACCGAGCAATTCCTGAATGGTGCGAAGATCTCCCCCGCGCGACAATAAATGTGTTGCAAAAGAATGCCTGAGGGCATGCGGTGTAACACTATCGGGAAGGCCGAGGCTTGAGCGCAATTGTTGAACAGCGCGTTCGACAATTGCCCTTTGCAATTTTCCACCACGCACACCACGGAATAAAGGTTGATCGGGTGGTAGAATGAATGGGCAACAGGAAAGATAATCATCTATTGCCTCATGGACAGCCGGAATAACCGGAACGAGACGGGTTTTCCCTCCCTTGCCGGTCACATAAATGCTGGTAGCATTTTTGTCGCTAAAATCTGCAGGCGTTAGTGATAAAGCTTCCGATATTCTCAGGCCGCATCCATAACAGAGAGTGAGAATGGCAGCGTTTCTGGAAGCAACCCAAGGTTCGTCATCAAGCTGGGTTTTCTTGTCAACAATATGCAATGCATCGGCGATATTGAGCGGTTTTGGCAAAGATTTCGGTTGTTTCGGTGTGCGCACAACACGCGCTGCCGGCACATCGGCAAGTCCGGCACGTGTTAAAAAGTTGAAAAACGAGCGTATACCGGCAAGACCGCGCCCGAGTGAACGCGAGCCAACGCCTTCATTGCGCCGATAGGCAAGAAATGATCTTATATCGGCAACGCGAAGTTCGGAAAGATCGGAAATGTCGGGACGATGTCCGAGATGCTCACAAAGAAAACCTAGGAATTGTCTACTATCCCGTTCATAAGCTTCAACTGTGAGTTTAGCAACACGGCGCGTTTTTTCAAGCTGCTCGAGCCAGTCTTTGCGCGCAGACAAAAGCTTTGGCGTTGCTTCCAATAATGGAAGATCGGAGGTAGAGATCTCTGTCATGGCATCAATCTACCATGACAGAGTTTAACATCGGGTTTCTCTGTTCGAGAGACCTTAATTGATTTTTGTTGAGGCAGGTTTATTTTTTTTAGTGCCTTCGCCGGTTTTATCGGATATGGCCGACTTTGGTGCAGCTATTGCATTTTTCATATGGGCAATGTGGAGATTCATTAAGCCAGGCAAGTTGTTCATCGACATTAATTGGGCAAAGATCCAGCCAAGAAAGCCTTGTTTGTGGAGTTTTGCCAGTTGGTCGCCTGAAAGCTTGTTGAATTTCTCGGTGTCGATAATCCAGAAATTTTCGAGCCTTGCCGTCTGTCCGCTTTGCGAGCGTATGTCGATCGACTGTTTTTTGAACAGGCCCATTTTGGCAATCGTTTCCAGAAATTTGTTTGTCTGTTCCATGCTGTTTTTGAAAGCGTTCAGGAAATTGATACGATCTTCCATAAAAGGTGAAACACTGCCATCGCTGTTAAAGAGATCAATTCCTTCAACTTCGTTGAACATGCCTGATTCGGAATCGAAACAGACAGTCAATTCTTTCTGGTCAGGTGCACCTGCCAACACAAATGGATAACGGCGGACGAACGCCGGAATATATGTGTCGGGGCGCCACTTTTTATCCTTGTCAAGATAATCGTTTTCATCATTTGCCAAACCGAGCATGGCAACGGCAGTATAGGTAATTTTACCTTCTTTATCTTCGGCACCCATAAACAAAATCGGGTAGTTCAAAGCGGCCTGATAGAATTCTTCACCTGCCAATGGAACCCAGTGGGTATTTGCTGCAAAGTCGAGATTTTTCGGAGCACTGAATTTCAGTTTTTTGTGTGTTTCGCGTGAAATGGGGACGATGTTTTTATAAAAAAGCATAACTGTTGGCATAGAAACTCTCCTGAAGTGTTTTTAAAATGGCTACGTTTTGCAATGTTTTGACCCCAAAGCCGCCATTGTTGCTTTTTAATCGGGATAGAACGGTTTTCTCTCGATCCCTATTGAATATAGTAGATGAACCATATTAAAGCGAACAGCTTGAATTTTGAGCGGGTATTATTAAAAAAGTCTCAAGCTTGAAGTAAATTTTTAAGAAAAGCCGATTTTTAAGAGCCGAAAGCCGCAAATTGGAGCAAAAGTAGAACCATATGGGAAAAAGCAAAGATAATTTTGTGCGCCTTGCAACCATCGCGGCAGCCCACGGTATTAAAGGCGATGTAAAACTTGTAGTATTTACCGCCGATCCTCTCGGACTTTCGTCTTATGGTAAGCTATTCGACGAAAATGGCCGATCTTTCAAGATTGACCATATCAGAAAAACGGGCAACGCTGTCATTGCGCATTTTTCAGGTATTGATGATCGCAGTCACGCCGAGGCACTCAATGGAATAGCGCTTTATGTCGATCGCCAACAATTGCCGGATGATCTAGAAGAAGACGAGTTTTATCAGACCGATCTTATCGGTTTGCGTGTCAGAGACGAAAATAATGGTCACGTGATCGGCAAGGTCAACGCCGTCTTTGATTTCGGTGGTGGTGATATTCTTGAATTGAAGATTGAAGGCGAGGGGCTCAAGCTCATTCCCTTTTCAAAAGCTGCCGTCCCTGAAATTGATATCGGTGAGGGATTTATCTCCATTGATCGGGTTGCAGCAGGTCTTGTTGACGATGATCTGGATTCGGGTCACGAGGAGGAACAATGAGTTTCAAGGCTCAAGTACTTACTCTTTATCCGGAAATGTTTCCGGGGTTCCTCGGCCACTCAATGGCGGGGCGTGCATTGGAAAACGGCATCTGGTCGCTTGATAAAGTCCAGATAAGAGATTTCGCGTCTGACCGTCATCATAGTGTGGATGACACACCCTCCGGCGGTGGTGCCGGAATGGTCATGAAGCCCGATGTGCTCGCAAAAGCCATTGACAGTGTTGACAATCATTATCCCCGTTTGTTGATGAGTCCGCGCGGGCGCAGTTTCAACCAGAAAATGGCTCATGAATTGAAAGATGGCGGGGGCGTAACGCTCGTCTGCGGCCGTTTTGAAGGTGTGGACGAGAGGGTGATCGAAGCCAGAAATCTTATCGAGGTTTCGATCGGTGATTACGTTCTTTCCGGTGGCGAGGGGGCGGCACTCATTATACTTGATTCGATTGTGCGGCTTTTGCCCGGTGTGATGGGGAACAATCAATCGGGCGAACAGGAAAGTTTCGAAGCAGGACTTCTTGAATATCCGCAATATACAAGGCCACAAATATTTGAAGGCAGATCAATTCCCGAAGTTTTGACCTCGGGAAACCATCAGGAAATTGAAAAATGGCGCAAACACCGGTCGGAAGAAATAACCAGAGCAAGACGGCCGGATCTTTATTCGATTTACGAGAAAAATAACAGGAAAGCTTGATTCAGTTTGCGCGATAGTGTAATGGGCAAACCACGTTTTCAGATGGTACGTCATCTGCATCCGGAAATTAATGGATGGTGAACCCGCTCCTGCCGCAAGGCATAGCCGAAGGAACAAGGTTTCGAGGGCAAGAGTCGAGCGCTCTGACTGTTCGAGAAGAACATGAAGGATTGATGAGATGAATATTATACAACAGCTCGACGCCGAGCAGCGCGCAAAAATTGAAGAAAAGCGCAAACTCCCTGCCTTTCAGGCCGGTGATACACTTCGCGTTTCGGTTCGTGTGACTGAAGGTACACGTACCCGTGTTCAAGCTTATGAAGGTGTTTGCATTGCCCGTTCGGGCGGTGGCCTTAACGAGACATTCACCGTTCGTAAAATTTCCTATGGCGAGGGTGTAGAACGCGTATTTCCGGTTTATTCACCACTTGTCGAGGGCGTTGAAGTCGTTCGTCGTGGTAATGTGCGTCGTGCCAAACTCTATTATTTGCGTGGCCTTACCGGTAAAGCTGCCCGCATTTCCGAGAAAAGAGACTACCGCAAGAAGGCTGTTGATGTTCCAAGCACCGGTGTGGCTGAAACTGTCACTGTTGAAACAGTGGCTGCACCGCTACCGGAAGCTGAACAGAAATCAGAATAAAAGCCGATTGGTTTTATTTGAGATAAAAGCGGCTTTTAAGCCGCTTTTTTATTGCATCGGTTTCTTTATGGAATTTGATGCGGGCTTTGCAAAATCGTCCGATCGTTCTTATCTCATGTCATGTTGATTGACTTTTGGAACAATCGCCGAATAATGGCCGATTTGAAAGTTGAAAACGCTTAATTTTTAATATTCAAGGACAAAAAAATGAGTGCCCCGCGTACACTTTATGACAAGATTTTTGAAGATCATATTGTAGACCGTCAGGAAGACGGTACTTGCCTACTCTATATTGATCGTCATCTTGTTCATGAAGTGACCAGCCCTCAAGCTTTTGAAGGTTTGCGTATCGCTCATCGTCCTGTGCGCCATCCGGAAAAAACATTGGCAGTTGTCGATCATAATATTCCGACATCTCCCGATCGTGCAAAAGGTATCAAGAACGAGCAAAGCCGGACACAGGTCGAGGCTTTGGCAAAAAATACCTCCGAATTCGGAATCGAATATTTTAACCAGAACGATAAACGTCAGGGTATTGTCCATATTATAGGACCCGAGCAAGGCTTTACTCTGCCCGGCATGACCATTGTGTGTGGCGATAGCCATACCTCGACACATGGCGCTTTCGGTGCTCTTGCCCATGGTATCGGAACGTCCGAGGTCGAACATGTTCTGGCGACCCAGACACTGATCCAGAAAAAATCGAAAAATATGCTGGTTCAGGTCAATGGTAGTCTGCCAAAAGGCGTGACGGCAAAAGATCTTGTGCTGGCCATTATCGGAAAAATCGGCACAGCCGGCGGAACCGGCCATGTGATTGAATTTGCCGGTGAAGCAATTCGTGGCCTTTCTATGGAAGGTCGCATGACTGTCTGCAATATGTCGATTGAAGCAGGTGCACGAGCCGGAATGATTGCACCGGATGAAACCACTTTTGACTATATCAGAAGTCGTCCGCGCGCGCCGAAAGGTGAAATGCTGGAAAAAGCAATTGCCTATTGGAAAACACTGAAATCGGATGAAGGGGCACATTACGATACTGTCGTCACACTTGATGCGAGCGAGCTTGTGCCATCGGTTACGTGGGGATCATCGCCGGAAGATGTCGTGCCGGTTACCGGCGTTGTGCCCGATCCGGAAGACATTGACGATGAAACCAAACGCGCATCCAAAATGCGGGCGCTCGAATATATGGGGCTGAAGGCCGGAACCAAAATGACGGATATCAAGATTGATCGGGTCTTCATCGGTTCTTGCACCAATGGACGTATTGAAGACATGAGAGCCGCGGCTGCAATGGTTAAAGGCAAAAAGGTTGCACCCACCGTTTCGGCAATGGTCGTACCAGGCTCGGGTCTCGTTAAAGAGCAGGCAGAAAAAGAAGGGCTTGATAAAATCTTCAAGGAAGCCGGTTTTGATTGGCGGGAGCCCGGATGCTCCATGTGTCTTGCGATGAATGATGACAGGCTGGAGCCGGGAGAACGCTGTGCTTCAACGTCCAATCGTAATTTCGAGAGCAGGCAGGGCTATAAAGGGCGCACGCATCTGGTGTCACCTGCTATGGCTGCGGCGGCTGCAATTGCCGGTCATTTTGTCGATGTCAGAGATTGGAAATAGGAACTGCGGCAAATTGTATTTCCTGAAGCAAGAACTCTTTACGTTTTGATCCGGTCACTTTAAACATAGATCAAGTGAAAAACCCACCAAAGGGAGTTCGGGTATGATGACGACTAATAAAGAAGACCGGCATGATGTGGCAATCAGCCTTTTACATTTGAAGGATGCACGTTTACTTGCTCCTCTTCTTGCAAGTTATACCCAGGCGTTGAAACGGGGTGCACCGCGTCGGCCCGACGAGTATTACGCCGAGCAACTGCTACAGGACCGTACGGCCGAAGTACTTGGCGCTCACGTCAACGGTGAACTCGTCGGATTTGTCATTTTTTATGATCATCCCGAACCGGTTTCCGGATTGCGTGCAGGGCAGGTAGATCATATTCATGTGCATCATGAGTATCAGGGTAAGGGCATCGCCAAAGCTATGATCGATCTTCTTTGTGATAAAGCCGAGGAGCGTGGCTGGACAAAGTTGATTTTGAATGCTCCCCGTATTCCCGAGGACGGGCGCAAACTTTATGAGCAAATTGCCGTTAAAGGGGACTGGACCGGCTATATTATACGGTTCGACTGAAATGGCTGAAGCTCGTTTGCTCCTATAGCTTAATTATTCAAAATAAAACCAGGAAAACCGTTTTGTCTGAAAATGCAAAACGGTTTTCTGCTATTCGAGCAATATTTGAGTAAATATGGGCGGTAACCGAGAATCAGTTTATGTGCCTACCGTCGCTTCTAAGGCCTCACAAAAGGAAAAATATGATTGATTTTATCATGTTTTTAAACGATTAAAACGCGATTTGTAATAAAAACTCTACCCAATCCCAATGATTTGATGACAAGAATATGCTTTACTGCTTTGACGTGGAGCAAAATCCGCATTAGAAGAATAATGTTCTTTAGTTTTGACTATGGAGCATTCGGTTGTTTTTGGGTGTGACCTTTAATCCGCCAACTGAAATGGCCGGCCTGTAGCATTGGATGAAAAATATTGTTCCGGTGCATTGAAAGTTATTTCCAACCTGTTTGCAAAGCAAAACAGACGGGAGGAATGGCGGGGGTGGTTATTCCATAACCGCAGTCAAAACCAGGTCAGGAAAGCCTATGACAGATACGACAACAACAAAACCGCGTCCTATTTCACCGCATGTCAGCATTTATCGCTGGCCGATTACGATGGCGATGTCTATCGCCCACCGTATTACGGGAGGTGCTCTCTATGTCGGGACCTTGTTCCTTGCAGCATGGTTGATGGCAGTAGCTTCCGGTGGTGGGGCATTTGAAGCAGTGAACGGTTTGTTCAATTCATTTATCGGGCGCTGCATTCTGTTTCTATATACATTGGCTCTTGTCCATCACCTTGTTGGCGGTGTGCGGCATTTTTTCTGGGATACAAGAACGTATCTCCTTGAAAAACATTGCGCGACCAAAACGGCTTGGGCAACAGTCTTTATTTCCATTATCGTGACGCTTCTTATCTGGATCGTCGGTTATTGCGTTCGTTAATGGCAGGGAGAAGATATTCATGAAAAAAGATTTCAGAACAGAACTTGGAAAAGTTCGGGGCTGGGGAGCTGCCCATACAGGAACGAGCCATTTTTGGGCGCAACGTATGACAGCACTTGCCAATGTCCCGTTATTTATCTTTTTCATCGTGCTTGTTGTCTCCCTTGTTGGCAAGGATTATGCGACGGTGCATGCAACATTGGCAAATCCGATTGTAGCCGTTGTGATGGCTTTGATGGTTCTTTCCGGTGTCTATCACATGAAACTCGGGATGCAGGTCATTTTGGAAGATTATTTTCCGAATGAAGCAACACGCATCTTGATGTTGGCACTCAATACGTTCTTTTGTTACATTATTGGTGCGGGTCTGCTTCTTGCCCTTCTAAAAATTACATTGGGAGGTTGATCTCTATGGTCACCACTTCTTCAACTAGTTCCACAACAAAAAGTGGAAAAGCCTACCATTTTGTTGATCACAAATTTGACGTCGTCATTATTGGTGCCGGTGGTTCGGGGCTACGTGCAACATTGGGAATGGCCGAACAGGGGTTAAAAACCGCCTGTATTACCAAGGTTTTCCCGACACGTTCTCATACCGTGGCAGCACAAGGTGGTATTGCAGCATCTCTATCCAATATGGGGCCGGATAATTGGCAGTGGCATATGTATGACACGATCAAAGGGTCCGACTGGCTAGGCGATATGGATGCCATGGAATATCTGGTGCGCAATGCACCGGCGGCCGTCTATGAGCTTGAACATTATGGTGTTCCGTTTTCGCGTACCGAAGACGGTAAAATCTATCAGCGCCCGTTTGGCGGACATACAACAGATTTCGGAGCCGGTCCGCCCGTTCAGCGTACATGTGCTGCTGCCGACCGTACAGGTCACGCTATTTTGCACACACTTTATGGCCAAAGCCTGAAGCATAATGCGCAATTCTTTGTCGAATATTATGCGCTTGACCTCATTATGACCGATGGCGTTTGCACAGGTGTTGTAGCCTGGAATCTTGATGATGGCAGTATTCACCGTTTTTCGGCAAAAATGGTTGTGCTGGCGACAGGTGGTTATGGCCGTGCCTATTTCTCGGCAACATCTGCCCACACCTGTACAGGTGATGGCGGTGGTATGATTTCCCGTGCGGGTCTACCGTTGCAGGATATGGAATTTGTCCAATTCCATCCGACCGGTATCTATGGTTCGGGATGCCTGATCACCGAAGGTGCACGTGGCGAAGGTGGCTATCTCATCAATTCGGAAGGCGAGCGTTTCATGGAACGCTATGCTCCCTCGTTCAAGGATCTTGCTTCGCGTGATGTTGTTTCGCGTTGTATGACGATTGAAATCAGGGAAGGACGCGGTGTTGGTCCTAAAAAAGATCACATCTATCTGGTCTTGAGCCACATTGATCCTGCCATTTTGCATGAGCGTCTACCGGGTATTTCCGAATCAGCCCGCATTTTTGCCGGTGTTGATGTCACGAAAGATCCGATACCGGTTATTCCGACGGTTCACTATAATATGGGCGGCATACCGACCAATTATTTTGGCGAGGTATTAAACCCGACAGATGATGAACCCGATCGTGTTCAACCAGGCTTGATGGCCGTCGGTGAAGCAGGGTGCGCATCTGTGCACGGTGCCAACCGTCTCGGTTCGAACTCGTTGATTGATCTTGTAGTGTTTGGTCGCGCGGCGGCTATCCGGGCTGGCGAAGTTATTGATCGCAAGTCGGAAATTCCGCCAATAAACGAACAGGCAGTCGAGAAGATCATGGATCGGTTCGATCGTATCCGTTATGCCAATGGAGCCAAGCCGACAGCCGAGTTGCGTGAAAAGATGCAACGCGCCATGCAGGAAGATGCGGCGGTTTTCCGTACGGAAGAAACGCTTCAGCAAGGTTGCAAACGCATTTCGGAAATCTGGAATGAATTGCCGGATGTGAAGGTAACCGATCGCTCACTCATCTGGAATTCCGATCTGATGGAAACATTGGAGTTGGAAAACCTGATGGCCAATGCGATTTCGACGGTTTATTCGGCTGAAGCCCGTCATGAAAGCCGTGGTGCTCATGCACGTGAGGACTACCCTGAGCGTGACGACAAAAACTGGCGTAAGCATACGGTTTCGCGCTTGTCTGAAGATGGGAAAGTTTCACTATCCTATCGTGGTGTCCACCTCAACCCGTTAACCAAAGAGGAAGACGGTGGCATTTCGCTCAAGAAAATTGCGCCTAAGAAGCGCGTTTACTAAGGGGAGATACTGATAATGGTTCATATGACGCTTCCCAAGAATTCGCAAATCAAGCCGGGTAAGGTTTGGCCAAAGCCTGCTGATACGTCGAAACTGACCGAGTTCCACATTTACCGCTGGTCGCCCGATGACGACCAGAACCCGCGTCTCGACACCTATTATGTCGATCGTAATTCTTGCGGTCCTATGATTCTTGATGGCCTCTTATACATCAAGAATCACGTTGATCCGACTTTGACATTGCGGCGTTCCTGTCGTGAAGGTATTTGTGGCTCTTGTGCCATGAATATTGACGGGTCCAACACCCTTGCCTGTATTACAGGCATGGATGACGTTAAACATCCGATCAAGATTTATCCTTTGCCATCAATGCCGGTGGTAAAAGATCTGGTTCCTGATCTCAACCGGTTCTATGCTCAACACCGCTCGATCGAGCCGTGGTTGCATACAGTTTCACCTGAACCGCAGAAAGAATGGCTACAAAGCCATGAAGACCGCCAGAAACTGGACGGACTTTATGAATGCATTCTTTGCGCATGTTGCCAGACATCTTGCCCGAGCTATTGGTGGAATGGTGATCGCTATCTGGGACCGGCTGTATTGTTGCAGGCCTATCGCTGGATTGCCGATTCGCGTGATGAAGCCAAGGGTGAACGTCTTGATAATCTGGAAGATCCGTTCCGGCTCTATCGTTGCCACACAATCATGAATTGTGCGCAAACATGCCCGAAGGGGTTGAACCCTGCAAAGGCTATTGCCGAAATCAAGAAATTGATGATTGAACGGCGCGTTTAACGACTAGGGTCAAGTCTATTTCATTTAAAAGCCGCGTGAATTTTCACGCGGCTTTTTTAATTTATCCTCGACATTTGCGGGTGTTCTTGAAACACGACAAGGTCGTAAAAATACAGAGCTTCATAAAAATACAAGGGGTACGACTGCAAAAACAACGATGTTTAGAGGTGAAAGGTCGAAACCTGCGAAAGGCTTTTATGTCTATTGCCTAACCGGCAAGAGACTATGTTTTTCAGGATGCCCATAATATTGGCTAAACACTTTATATCGGCTAAACGCTTTAGGAACTTTGTCACATCGTGACTATCTAAAATTTGCCACGCTTCCACCAATTTTTTGAGTGCCGACTGAATTGTATTTCTTCAAAAGGAAATGGGCGCGTCGCAATCCATATGATCAAGCATAATTTTTATTTCCATTCCCGAGGCTTCATTTAACTCTTAGGGATAATTTTTATTGAACGATTGAGAATGATTTTTATTGAACGGTTGGAGATGTTTTTTGTTGTTTTGCCGAGCGGGATAAGTGGAACTATCCATGTTGATGAAGTTTCGCTCATTTTTATCCAACCCGCTTCAAGGCTTTTTTCTTCGGATACAATTTTCCAAGTGGTCAACGGGCTGACTTTATTATGCCGGATGATGATGGAATTTTATGTTCCGTTTTCAATGGCTTTTGCAGTCCTGATTTGAAAACAGTAAAAATCCTTGAATTTTAAAAAGCTTAAAATCCGGAATAAACATAATCCGGTTTCTTGGCTTAAAAAAACCGGACGGCACTTTATTCTGTGCCAAAGGGCATGGGGTTCATAATTGTTGAATTGCAAGATCTAGTCTTTGCCAGTTGCTTGACTGATGTGGTCTTGACGAAATTACAAAAAGCGGGCCGGAAAGGAGAACAAGGGAATGACCGGTGAAATAAAAGCGGGGAAGGCATAGTTTAAAAAGCGGGAAAGTCGTCATGCGAAAAGTGCAAAGCGCGAATTGACCGGCCGCCAACGCTCTCCAATCCGGTTTTTGAATTATTGAGAACCCGAATTACTCATTTTGTTATCAGACCCGATTTGAGGGTTACTCGCTTGGTACGGGTCTGATTGTTGGACTTCTCTTTCAAGGAATTTGCTTTTCCTTGATTAAGCTCTTTCTCAGAGTGCTTCGCCTAAAAGAAGTTTGGGAGAACCGTCAGTAATTCCGGCCGCTTCCTGAATGAAATAATTCTTCATTTTTGGCATCCGTTCAACGAGGCCAAGACCGACATCGCGCAATAAACGGATTGGCGAAATGTCATTGGAAAACAGTCTGTTAAGCACATCTGTTGTTATCCCCATGCGCACCGTCTCGAATCTGCGCCAAGCCTGATAGCGTTCGAGCCCGACAATGGAACCTATATCAAGGCCAAGGCGAGCCGTTTCGACGATAATTTGTGCAAGTGCCGCAACATCCCTAAACCCGAGATTCAATCCCTGCCCTGAAATCGGATGAATGCCATGGGCCGCGTCTCCTGCAAGTGCGAAACGCGGTTTGACAAAACTTCTCGCCAAAGTGAGGCCGAAGGGGAAAGCACGTTTTTCTCCCACCACTTTCAACGCACCAAGATGATGTCCGAAACGAAGCTCGAGTTCGGATTCAAAAACAATATCATCGGCAGCCATCAGGCGTTCGGCGTCTTTATTGCGTTCGTTCCAGACAAGCGATGAACGGTTGCCTTTAAGCGGCAAAATGGCAAAAGGTCCCGCAGGCAGAAAATGTTCCTCCGCACGTCCATTATGCGGGCGCTCATGCTCGACAGTACAAACAATACCCATTTGCCCATAAGGCCAATAAATTGTTTTGATATCGGCAATGTCACGAAGCTTCGAGCGCACACCATCGGCAGCGACAAGAAGTCGGGCCTGCAATGTCTCACCATTGCTCAATTCTATATGCATCTCGTTACCGTTATTGGTAAAATTATTAACGCTCAAAGCTTCTAAAACAGGTATTTCCAATTCTTCCGCACGACGGTGAAGCGAGGCGTTCAGATATTTGTTTTCCACCATATAGGCAAAAGGTTCTCCGGGAGCGACGTCGCCATCAAAGGTGAGGAAAACCGGTCTTACCGGATCACTATTGCGTGAGTCGGTAATGATCATGTCATTGATTGGTTGTGAGAGTGGCTCGATTTCATCCCAACATTGAAGTTGTCTCAGCATACGAATGGCAGCCGCAGCAATTGCCGATGCACGCGGATCGGTTTTCCAACTATCCTTCGGGGCTGCATCAATCACAGCAATCTTGAGGGACGGCACAGCCTGTTTAATCGCAACGGCGAGTGAAAGACCGACATAGGCACCTCCTGCAATGACGAGATCCAGAACTTTATGGGGGTGGATTGCCGAAGAAGACATAGAGCTTCCTTTCGTAAGTATTGATGAGCGGGATGGTTGTTGACAATCATCTGCTTTCCTGTTTCACCTAATCGGTTTCGTTCAACTATCCAAGTGAATATGGCTCATGACCGATCGACTTCAACATCTATTATCCATACTGGATTTAGAAAAAATAGACCAGAATTTGTTTCGTGGTCAAAGCGGAAATTCGCATTGGCAGCGTGTTTTTGGCGGTCACGTTATTGCGCAGGCCTTGGTTGCTGCCCATCGCAGTGTTGCACCGGACAGATTTATCCATTCTCTTCATGCCTATTTTATCCGTCCCGGGGATCCTGATCATCCGATTATTTATGAAGTCGAACCACTTCGCGACGGAAGAAGCTTTTCTGTGCGGCGGGTTGTTGCCAAGCAGAATGGCGTTGCTATTCTTTCTTTTTCATCATCCTTTCAGGTTGATGAACCGGGGCTTGATTACCAGCGCCCGATGCCGAAAAATTTGCCCGAGCCCGAGACATTGTCCAGTGAACAGGCAATAGACAAAGCGATTCTCGAATCTGCACCTGATAATATTCGTGATTACTGGAACGAGCAGCGTCCGTTTTTGATTCGCCCTGTCGATCTTGATGACTATCTCAATCGCGACAAACACCGGCCGGTACAACGCTGTTGGTTCAAACTGAATGGTAAAGTCGCTCCTACCAGAAGCCTGAATTCAGCTCTTCTTGCCTATCTTTCAGACATGACCTTGCTTGATACATCGCTGATTGTGCATGGATTATCCGTTTTGACTCCCGGTCTCATTCCTGCAAGCCTTGATCATTCTATGTGGTTTCATCGTCCGTTCAGTCTCGACGACTGGATGCTCTATGACATTGAAAGTCCCAACACTCATGGCGCACGTGGATTTAGTCAGGGATATATCTACACGCGCGACGGAACATTGATTGCAAGTGTGGCTCAGGAAGGCCTCATCAGGCTAGTCAGCCCGAAACCATAAAACTATAAAGCAATGATTGGATATAATATATTTTATTCAGCCAAAACGGATTTATTTAATTGATTAATAATAAAAAGTAAGCATTTTTTTATAAAATAACTTTTTTAAAAATTACATTATAATTTAAATATATTTCTATAAACAAAATAAATTATAAAATAAATTAATATTATACATATAAATTATTATTATGTGAAACGAAATTGTAAGGACAATGGATAGACCGGAAGCGGTGTCATAACCTTATCAATTTCAACCAATTTATTATCAAGCTAGCGACAGACAAACTTCTTGCAGACTCCTTGTCCGGTTTGTTCCCCTTCCAGAAGCGAAATTTTTTCAATGTTTGGTGCCAATTGGCATGAAGCTTGAATGGCTTTCTGTGTTGTTGAAATTTTTAAATCCTTTTTTGGTCAACATAAATCGAGGAGTTGTAGGAGACATGAAGTTTATTTCCGCAATTATAAAGCCATTCAAATTGGATGATGTGAAAGATGCTCTTCTAAATATCGGCATAGATGGCCTTACCATTACCGAAGTCAAAGGATATGGGCGTCAGAAAGGGCATACCGAAATCTATCGCGGTGCAGAATATGCCATTAGTTTTTTGCCTAAAATAAAAATTGAAGTCGCGGTTCCAACCGATCAACTTGATCGGGTACTGGAAGTCGTGACCGAGGCCGCGCGCACCGGACAAATTGGCGATGGTAAAATATTCGTCTGGTCTCTTGATAGAACCTTGCGGATAAGAACCGGCGAAACCGACGAAAATGCGCTTTAGAAAATTGTCTGCCAAAGGCAGAATGCCCAAAAAACAGGCAAATAGTAAAAATGGTTATCATATAAGCGTTTTTTATTGAGCTATATCGCGGGGCAAAGCAGTTGGCATGAAACTTGTTAGGTAAGTAAACGAGTGAACGTAAAGCGCGTTCTTTTCCAAATGGAGAGGTTTGATGGCGAGTTTGAAAAAATTGATTCCTGTGGCTATTGGGGCGTTTGCATTAATGGGGACGACTGCAGGCTATGCGCAGGAGGTAGAAACAGTCACCGAAGTCGTTAACGAAATTCCGGCTAAAATAGATTCTGGTGATACTGCATGGATGCTCGTTTCGACGGCATTTGTTTTGCTCATGACGATACCGGGGCTTGCCCTTTTTTACGGTGGCATGGTGCGTAAGAAAAATGTTCTGGCAACAATGATGCAAAGCTTTGCAATTTGCTGTCTTATCAGCGTTATCTGGTTTGTTGCGGGCTATTCTTTCGCGTTTTCCGGAAAAAATCCGTATTATGGCGATTTTTCATTGTTGTTTTTAAAAGGCATATCTATTGATGATCTGAATGGTACATTTCCTACCTATCTTTGGGTTACGTTCCAGATGGCCTTTGCCATTATTACACCGGCACTTATTACCGGTGCATTTGCCGAACGTATGAAGTTTTCTGCAATGTTGTGGTTTATGGGATTGTGGTCGCTTCTTGTTTATGCACCTATTTGCCATTGGGTCTGGGGCGGCGGCTTTCTTGGACAAGATGGTGTCCTCGACTTTGCTGGCGGGACGGTCATTCATGTCAATGCCGGTGTCGCCGGTTTGATTACTGCTCTTGTTCTTGGCAAACGGCAGGGTTATCGCACCGTTAATATGGCTCCGCATAATCTTACTCTTTCGATGATCGGTGCTTCGCTATTGTGGATCGGCTGGTTCGGTTTCAATGCCGGTTCTGCCGGTGCTGCAAACAAAGTTGCAGCTGTTGCAATGTTGAACACGCAAATTGCTACCGCTGCTGGTGCTTTGTGCTGGATGATTGCCGAATGGGCAGTATCCAAAAAGCCGTCGGTTCTCGGCATTATTTCGGGTGCTGTTGCCGGCCTTGTGGCCATTACTCCGGCAGCAGGTTTTGTCGAGCCATCAGGCGCAATCATAATCGGCATCATCGCCGGACCGGTTTGCTATTTTGCTTCCGTTTTTGTCAAACGTGCATTGGGGTATGACGATTCGCTTGATGCGTTCGGCGTCCATGGCGTAGGCGGTATTATTGGTGCACTTTTGACCGGTTATTTTGCTTCCGATATTTTCTTTTCCGATCCGGAAGCTTATGCAAAAGTTTCTGTACTCAATCAGGGCTTTGGTCTTATTGTCGCCATTATATACACTGCGGTTGTCACAACCATCATTCTTTATGTTGTCAAGGCCGTCATTGGTTTACGCCCGACAAAACAGCAAGAAATTGAAGGACTCGACATTTCCTTGCACGGGGAAACAGTCCAGTAGATTTTCAGTAGCATAAAAAAATGAAAGCCCGTTTTCCACAAAACGGGCTTTTTATTTTTCAGGCTTTTTTTTATTGGTTAATAACCCGTTAACTCTCTGGCTTTATAGTCGATCATAAAAAATCTCTTTCGACTATTATCGGGTTTTCAGGTTAGGTTATGCGTCAGGATTCATCCCCTTATGATTTGACAACAGATGGTGCTTATCAAAGCCCGCATCTGGTGGAGATGTTTTCCCGACAACTTGGCTCGTTTGTCGGTATCGGCATATTGGTATTGATAGGCCTTGCCGCCGCCGCCTTGGCAACATGGAATGTTGCAGATCCGTGCCTGAGTTATGCCAATAATAATCCGGTTACAAATATCATGGGGTGGCCGGGAGCCGTCTTTGCAGATATTGCCATGCAATTTTTCGGGCTTGCCAGTGTCGCGGCTCTTCTTCCTCCTTTCTTTTGGTCGGTTCTTCTGATTGCCCAAAAAGATATAGGAAGACCATTACACCGGCTTTTCTTCTGGCTAATTTCGGCATTCTGTTTTTCAGGTCTTATCGCGCTGGTGCCGCCTTTCGCGCATTGGCCCATGCCAATCGGACTTGGTGGTGTTTTTGGCGATAAAATTCTGAATTTTGCCAATCTTTTTCTTGGATCTGTACCGGCGGTGGTTTCAACATCAATCATTGCTGCCATTTTAGGACCCTTGGCATTTTGGACCGCCGCCATAGCAGGGGGCGTTGTCGGGCGCCGTAGCCCCAAGAAAAAAGCAAATTCCAGACGTAAAGCGGAAAACCGTATGGGAACAGAGGAAGATGACGGTCCGGCACGCGCATCTTTGATGGTTACTGTTCTTGGCGGAACAATGCATCTTTTCTATTTGTTGAGAGCAGAAATCGGCCGCTTTTTTCATCGCAAGGAACCGATGTTTCCTCCGGTCCCGAATTTTGAAGGGACGAATGCGCTCTATCATGAACGGGTCGAACCCGAATTTTCAACGCCTTCAGACACTGCACCGGATGAAATGCCATGGGCCGAACCGGAACAGGAAACTGTCCTTCCAAGAGAAACAGCAAGCAAAGCGAAGTCGCGGCTTGCCGATGGATTCGAGTTACCCAGTGTCGACTTTCTGGCCGAACCGAAGCCTATCGAAAAAAGTGATCTTCTCACTCCCGAAGCTTTGAAAGAAAGAGCAGGCCAGTTAGAGAGTGTATTGGAAGATTTTGGCGTCAAAGGGCAGATTATCAATGCGCGTTCGGGACCGGTTGTAACGCTTTACGAGTTCGAGCCTGCACCGGGTATAAAATCCTCGCGTGTTATCGGATTGGCAGATGATATTGCCCGTTCGATGAGTGCTATTTCATCTCGTGTCGCTGTTGTTCCGGGGCGTAATGTTATCGGCATTGAACTGCCCAACCCGAAACGCCAGATTGTCTATCTTCGTGAAATTATCGCGACCCAGGACTTCTATAAGAATAAAGCCAAACTCGGACTTGCTCTCGGCAAGACAATAGGTGGCGAGGCCGTCATTGCCGATCTTGCGAAAATGCCGCATCTGCTTGTCGCGGGTACAACAGGTTCGGGTAAATCGGTTGCAATCAATACCATGATTCTTTCACTCCTTTACCGGATGACACCGGAACAATGCCGGATGATCATGGTCGATCCGAAAATGCTGGAATTGTCTGTTTATGATGGAATTCCCCATCTTTTAACACCGGTTGTTACCGACCCTAAAAAAGCCGTTGTTGCGTTGAAATGGGCAGTTCGCGAAATGGAAGAACGCTACCGTAAAATGGCGAAAGTCGGCGTCAGGAATATTGACGGTTTTAATGAACGGGTAAAAGAAGCCGAACGTAAAGGTGAACAGCTTTCAAGAACTGTTCAAACCGGTTTTGATCATGAAACCGGCGAGCCGATCTACGAGACCGAAACTCTTGATCTGACAACGATGCCTTATATCGTCGTCATTATTGATGAAATGGCGGATTTGATGATGGTTGCCGGAAAAGATATCGAGGGAGCTGTCCAACGTTTGGCACAAATGGCTCGTGCTGCCGGTATCCACGTAATTATGGCAACGCAACGTCCGTCTGTCGATGTGATTACCGGTACAATCAAGGCGAATTTCCCGACTCGTATTTCATTTCAGGTAACTTCCAAAATTGATAGCCGTACTATTCTCGGAGAACAGGGTGCCGAACATTTGTTGGGGCAGGGCGACATGCTTTTCATGATGGGGGGTGGCCGTATCCAGCGTGTTCACGGACCGTTTGTCGGAGATGAAGAGGTTGAACAGATTGTCCAGCATCTCAAGAGTCAGGGTGTTCCGGACTATCTTGATGCCGTCACACAAGAAAATGATGATGAAGGTGATAATGACATTTCAGGTGGCTCCAGCCATTTTGAAGATTCGCAAGACCCTTATGATCAGGCGGTTGCCGTTGTCCTGCGGGATCGCCGCGTTTCAACCTCCTACATTCAACGTCGGCTCGGTATCGGCTATAATCGTGCTGCAACGATTGTTGAACGGATGGAAGAAGAAGGTTTGATAAGCCCTGCCAATCACGCGGGAAAGCGTGAAATTCTTGTTCCCGAAGAAGGCGAAAATTTTTAAAGACTGAATTTCATGTCATTGTCGGATCGCTGCTTTCGGGGCGCGTTCTGTCACAGTGATGCCACAGGTTACTGCAAAGATGAATGCAGGAGATTATGAATGACAAAGAAATGTGCACCCGCTTTCAAAATTATGTTTGCCGCTTTTGCTTTTGCAACTTCCGGTGTGACGGCATCGACAATGATACTTCCTCCGGCTTTTGCCCAGAATACCAATTTGGCAGCTCATGCACAGGATATTGCCAATCATTTTGCTGCAATACAGACAATGACGGGTGATTTCATCCAGTTCAGCCCGAAAGGTGAAATGACCGAAGGAACGTTTTACCTTGAAAGACCGGGTAAAATCCGTTTCAGTTATAAAAATTCACCGGTACGCGTCATTACAGATGGCAAATCTGTTGCGATCAACAATCGCAAACTTGACACTTGGGATCTATACCAATTGTCGCAGACGCCCATGAAAATGTTGCTGGATACAAAAATTGATCTTTCGGACGGTAAGCTTCTAAACGTCAGTCAGGATCAAGGGTCAACGACAATTGTTCTTGCCGATAAAACATTGGGTAAAGGTCAAATTCGTATGATTTTTGATTCCAAGACTTACGAACTTTTGCAATGGACCATTGTCGACAAACAAAATCTCGAGACCACTGTGCAGATTACCAATGTTCGCACTGGTGTGAGATTTGCAAAAGGAATGTTCGATATTCCCTACCAGCGTATTTCGATGAAACGGAATGGCAATTGATGTTTGCCAAATTATTCCGATACTGAATAGAGCTTCGTTTTTATATATTCAAACCGGAAATCTTGTATTTAACGGCTTGTTAAAGTTCTATTTTCTTTTATATACAATTTATCATATCGAATTTTAAATAGATTTATAATATTTGTTCTTATGGTTATACGAATTTATTGATTTTAAAATCGGTTTATATTGATATTTCTCTCATTAAGAACGTATTTTTACATTTTATAAAAGACACGATCGGTTTTGATAAACATTCGCAAACGACAGAACTGTCTTTCGGGATTGTTATTGATCGTCGACAGTTCGGAAGGAAAACAGGTGCTTTTTAACAGATCAGGTTTTGCGAAAGTGTGCGTTTCATTGATTTCATTCCTGATTGAAATGAGGACATCAGTGTACCGGTGTTGCTAAAACTGGATTTTCTCCGTTTTTGCGCTTAAAGAACCGGTAACCGCATATTTTCAATCAAGGTTAAAGTTTGATGAGTTTTTCAGTTGCAACGTGGAATATCAATTCGGTTCGTTTACGTTTACCTCTTATTCTTAAAGTTATAGAAAAAGAAAAACCGGATATTTTGTGTTTGCAGGAAACCAAATGTCCTGATGATAAATTTCCGTATAAAGCTTTGCGTGCGGCAGGCTATGAACATATCGCTGTTCACGGACAAAAAGGTTATCACGGTGTGGCAACCTTATCGTTGCGGCCTTTTGAAAATGTTGAAAAAATGGAATTTTGCAACAAGCATGATTGCCGGCATATTGCTGTAACAGTCAAAGCTGGCGATAAACATATCCGAATTCACAATTTCTATGTTCCCGCCGGCGGGGATGAGCCGGACCCCGAAATCAATCCGAAATTTCGTCATAAACTCGATTTTCTGGAAGAAATGAAAGCCGTCAAAGCCGATATGGGCGACGGGCTTTCAAGCATTCTCGTGGGCGACCTCAATATTGCTCCTTATGAAAATGATGTCTGGTCGCATAAACAACTTTTGAAAATTGTCAGCCATACGCCGATAGAGACAAAAACATTGATTGATCTTTGTTCGCAAGGTGGTTGGGTTGATCTTATGCGCAAGAAAATTCCCGAACCGGAAAAAATTTTCACATGGTGGAGCTATCGGGCCAAAGATTGGGCCTCGTCCAACCGTGGACGCAGGCTCGATCATATCTGGTCATCGCCGGATCTTGTACCACATATGCAGGAAATGGAAATTTTGACCGAGGCAAGAGGAATGGAAAAACCGTCTGATCATGTTCCCGTCATCATGCATTTTGACCTTGCATAACAAAAAGTGAAATTCGTTGTTATTGATCTATTGCTTTTGACAAAACATGAACAAAATTTCACGAGATTTTCGCTTCTGTTTATGAAATAAGAAGCAAAATTAAAACCTTTGCCGTTTTATAATTTTTGATCGGAGCAGGAAAATAATGCAGAAAGGCTGTTTCAAAACTGTCGGCCGATCAACTTTTTCCTTGATTGCACTGACTTCAGTTTTGATGCTTTCGGGCTGCCTCGTCGGCCCCGATTATCAAAAGCCGATTTTCAAGCTCGATTCCAAATGGAGCGGCTCTTCACATGAAACACCGTCAACACCGCCGGAACTTGCAAACTGGTGGCAAAGACTGAATGATCCCTTGCTTGATAAACTGGTGTCTGACGCGATTGCTGGTAACAATGATGTCCAGTCGGCAAAAGCCAGGGTGCGTGAAGCAAGAGCAACTTTGTGGCAGACAACCGGAACATTATTACCAAGTATCGACGGCTCTGCTTCGGCCAACCGGAATAAATCGGCAGGCGGGCCCGAGCGCAGCCAATATCGTGGTGGGCTCGATTCAAGTTGGGAGATTGATCTTTTCGGTGCCAACCGGCGGGCAGTCGAAGCTGCAAAATACGGTCTTGATGGCGCCAAAGAAGATATGCGCGCAACAATGCTGACCTTGATTGGAGATGTTGCAACCAATTATGCGGAAATACGCGGGCTACAACAGCAGATAGCGCTGGCTCAACGCACCGCAATTGCGCAACGGCGCACCGCACAATTGACCAAAGACAAATTTGCCGCCGGTGCGGTTTCCCAGCTTGATGTATCCAATGCCGAAGGTCAGGCTGCCACCACGGAAGCCGGCATTCCACAAATGCAGGCCAATCTCGCAACAACAATCCACCGTTTGTCTGTTTTAACCGGCCAAAGCCCGACCGCTCTTAATGATATCATGGCAAAAACAGGTAAAATTCCTGAACCGAAATGGCCGATACCGGCGGGCGTTCCTGCCGATATTCTGCTGACACGTCCGGATGTTCGTCTGGCAGAACGCCAATATGCGCAAGCCACCGCCCGCATCGGCCAGAAAGAAGCCGACCGTTATCCGTCTTTGACGCTAACAGGCAATATTTCCACCTCTGCAACCCAGCCGGGTGAACTTGGAAAAAGTTCTTCAATAAGTTGGTCGGCCGGTCCTGGTTTAAGTATACCGATTTTTGAAGGTGGCCAGAGAATGGCTGCTGTCGAGGTAGCCCGTGCCCAGCGTGACCAATCTTTTATCAATTATCGAAGCAGCGTGTTGACGGCATTGGAAGATGTCGAAAATGCACTTGTGTCGATGAGCAAAGAAAGACAGCGTTCGGCAAAACTTGCCATTGCTGCCAATTCCTATGCCAAAGCACTGAGCCTGTCGCGTTCGCTTTATCAAAGCGGCAATACCAGTTTTCTTGAACTGTTGAATGCAGAACGTTCCCATTATTCATCCGAACAGTCACTGATTGAAAGTCAGGTTTCGATTACCAAGGACTATATTTCACTCATGAAAGCTTTGGGTGGCGGTTGGAATGGCGCGGTAGACGACACAAAACCGGAAATTGTCGACGGCTATACAGGGCCGCACATCAGAAAAGTTGAAACAGAGAGCAAAACGCGATGAAAGCAAAAAAAACAGTCGTTATCATCATTGCTGTGATTGCACTGATCGTGCTTTTGATATTTGTCCACTCGGCGTTTTTTTCGACGACTGCGCCAACCTATATGACGTCGAAGGTCAAAAGGGGCGATATTGAAGTCAGCGTTCTTGCAAACGGCACAATCAAACCACACCGGCTGGTGGCTGTTGGTGCGCGCGCAACGGGTCGTATCGTTTCGATGAAAGTAAAGCCCGGAAGCATTGTCAAGCAAGGTGATTTGCTTGCCGAAATCGACCCGACAACCCAGACAAACGATTTGAAAAGCAAGGAAGCAGCTCTTGCCAATTATCGTGGAAAACTTGCCGAGCAGGAAGCACAACTTGTTCTTGCCAAACAGAATATGACCCGCCAGCAAACGATGATCTCTTCGCATGCTGTTTCCAAAGCCGATTTCGATGATGCCGATGCGCAAGTCAAAATCCGTGCGGCACAAATCGACCAGTTGAAAGCCCAGATTGTGCAGGCGGAAGTTGATGTCGAGACAGCCAAAGTCAATCTCGGTTATACGCGTGTAACGGCGCCGTCCGATGGTACAGTTCTTGCCACGGTTGTTCAGGAAGGGCAGAACGTTAACGCCGTACAGTCGGCACCGACGATTGTTATTCTCGGCGATTTGTCGATGATGACTGTTCGTGCCGAAATATCCGAAGCGGATGTTATCAATGTCAAACCCGGTCAGGACCTTTATTTCAATGTTTTAGGCAACCGTACGCGGCGCTATGAAAGCCGGTTGGAAAAAATCGAACCGGCACCTGAATCCATCCGTAATGATATCAGCTTCAATTCATCCTCGACGGCTTCTTCGAGCTCGTCGACTTCACAGGCCATTTATTATAATGGCACATTCAATGTGCCGAATGATGATGGCGTTTTGCGCACTTATATGACAGCGGAAGTCCATATTATTCTGGGACGCGCTCAAAAAGTGCTGCTTATACCGAGTGATGCGTTGAACGATGTTTCCGGCACACGAGCAGTGGTCAATGTTCTTGATCAAAACGGCAAGCTTGAAGCCCGCAACATTGAAACCGGATTGAATAATAAAGTTATGGTCGAAGTTGTTTCCGGACTTAAAGAAGGTGAAACCGTTGTAACCGGTGTCAGCAACGGCACAATGCCTTCGACCACCGGAAGCCGTCATCGTGTGGGGCCGTTCTGATCGATGGAAAACACTCACAAAGATGCGGTCATTGTTCTTGAAGATGTCGTACGTGAATTTCCGGCAGGTGAAAGTAAAGTACGGGTCCTGAAAGGTATCAATCTGACTATCCGACGTGGAGAAATGGTGGCCATTGTCGGCGCGTCGGGGTCGGGAAAATCGACATTGATGAATATTCTCGGCTGTCTCGATCGGCCGAGTTCGGGAAGTTACAAAGTTTCCGGTAAAGAAACCTCGCAACTTTCCGCTGATGAACTTTCGTCTCTTCGTCGTGATCATTTCGGGTTCATTTTCCAGCGCTATCACTTGCTCGGTGAGTTGACAGCGCTTGATAATGTTGAAATTCCGGCAATTTATGCGGGACGTTCTCCACACGAAAGAGAAAGGCGTGCAGCCGCGCTTTTACAACGTCTTGGCATGGGCGAGCGCATCACCCATCGTCCGGGACAACTTTCCGGTGGTCAACAGCAACGTGTTTCGATTGCGCGTGCATTGATGAATAATGGCGAGGTTATCCTTGCCGACGAGCCGACGGGAGCACTTGATAGTCATAGCGGTGAAGAAGTCTTGCGCATTCTGGAGGAAATCCACGCAGAAGGGCGCACAATCATTATCGTAACGCACGATATGTCGGTCGCAAAAAAAGCCGAACGGATTATCGAAATCAGCGACGGGGAAATTTTGTCGGATAAACCCAACCGCCCGACAGAAGTAGCCACCGGTCATGCCGACGAAGTAGCAACAGAAGTCGTGAGCAACAAAAAAATCGGACTGTTGAGATCATTTCTTGACCGCTTCCATGAGGCTTTCCGTATGGCTTTGTTGTCAATGAATGCGCATCGTATGCGCACATTTTTGACCATGCTTGGTGTTATTATCGGTATTGCTGCCGTGGTTTCCATGGTTGCTTTGGGAAATGGTACGCAAAAACAGATTCTTGAAAACATCAATAGTCTGGGAAGCAATACCTTGAATATCTTTGCCGGAAAGAGCTTTGCCGATATGCGATCGGGCAAGGTTACGACATTGGTCGATTCCGATGCGACAGCACTTTCCGAACAACCTTATGCCGATGCTGTAACACCGACTGTCACGACATCATCTACTGTCCGCTACGGGTCGATCGAATCGAATGTGACGGTTTATGGTGTAAGCGACCAATATTTCAAAGCACAAGGCGCAAAACTGGTTGAGGGACGATTATTCGATTCCGAAAGTGTGCTTTCACGGGCAACCGATCTCGTGGTTGAAAAACAGGCTGTGCCAACGCTTTTTCCCGATAGTCACGAAAGTCCGATCGGACAGGTGGTTCTGGTTGGAAAAGTTCCCACCCGTATTGTTGGTGTCATAGAGTTGCAACAAATGGGACCGCCTTCCGATACTTTGCAACTTTATTTGCCATATACAACTGTGCAGACACGCTTTCTCGGCAACAAGACCGTACGCTCCATTACATTGAAAGTTGCCGACAATGTCGATTCCCGTTTGGCCGAGGCTGCGGTTAAACGCTTTCTCATTATGCGGCATGGCACAGAAGACTTTTTCATTCGCAATTCCGAAGAATTTCGTGAACAGGTTATTGCAAGCACGCAAGTTCTGACATTGCTGGTTGCCTCCATTGCGTTGATTTCGCTTCTGGTGGGGGCATAGGTGTGATGAATATCATGTTAGTTACCGTATCCGAGCGAATCAATGAAATTGGTGTGCGGATGGCTGTGGGCGCACGTCAGAGTGACATTCTCCAGCAATTTCTGATAGAATCTGTCCTTGTTTGTTTGATCGGCGGTGCCTTGGGTATTTTGCTCGGTCTTTCTGTCGGGTGGATTTTTGCCGTGAGCGGCGCACCGTTTAAACTTGTTTACTCGATGGGTTCAATTATTATAGCTTTTGTTTTTTCCACGCTTATCGGCATCGGCTTCGGTTTTCTGCCTGCACGCAATGCCTCTAAACTTGACCCTGTTGCCGCTTTATCGCGCGACTAGCCGCATCGATTTGAATTGACGCGTTGATAAATATTGAATTTGAAGGAAGTCTAAAGTGTCAAAAACCACTCCGGCAACCGCCTTTCTTGATCATAACCATATCGAATACGAGTTTATCACCTATCACTATGACCCGCATGCTGATCGTGTCGGCCTGCAGGCAGCAGAAGCTGTCGGGGCTGATCCGGAAACAGTTTTCAAAACATTGATGGTCAGCGTTGACGGTAAACCCCATGTTGCGGTTTTGCCATCCGATCAGGAAGCCAATATGAAAAAACTCGCCGCCGCTTTTGGTGGAAAACATGCCGAAATGTTAAGCGTCGAAGAAGCCGAAAAACTAACGGGCTACAAGGTGGGTGGTATCTCGCCTTTCGGACAAAGACGGCATTTACCAACAATTTTCGAAAAAACAGCTGAATTGTTTGATAAAATCTATATCAATGGCGGTGGACGCGGTTTTCAGGTCAAGATGCATTCGAAAGATGCCATTGCTGTTCTTTCGGCCAAAGTTGCCGATTTCAAGCGCTGAACACTCAAAACCGATTGTCATTCCGTTATCATTTTGCCAATTATCGAACATGTGGCTTTGAAAGAACCGGTTTAAAAAAATTGCGTCTTTATCAGAAATAGGCTCTAAGCTCCGCACCGATGAATTTGATATATTCGCTTGCAAGCAATCTCAATTCGCCTAATTGACGGAGCAGGCTTTGTTCTCCTGTTCCGTCGCTAATCGGATAGGCGATGAAGTCTATCTCAGGCATCAAGCGGTTCAATTCGCGTAACGAACGCGGCATATGATAATCGTTGGTGACGATATAGACCTTTTGATAGTGATTTTTTCTTATCCAGTCGGTCGCCTCTTCGGCGTTTCCGATTGTATTGACAGCTTCGTGCCCGAGATCCACACAACACTCGAATAATTGCGGGTCACTATGGGTCACACGTATTAAGGCCTGACTATTGGTGGATGGATTGACACCGCTGATCAACAGTCGTTTGCCAAGTCCTTTGCCGAGCAGATCAAGACCGGCTTCCATCCGGCTTTCACCGCCAGTCAGCACAATAATTGCGTCAGCGACCGGAAGCGGATCCGGTGGGGCGAGGCGCGATATTTTTTCACTGAAATAGAAAAAACCGCTGCCGAACAGAATAATGCAGACGAGAATAAAAATACTGACCGGCGGCAGATGTTTGAAAAAACGCCTTTTCCAACGCAATAATCTGATCTGGCGAAGCTTTTTCCGCTTCTGCACTGGATCTGCCAATTGCGCATATAAGGTGTATTCGCTCATCGTTAAAATAACTCGCTTTCGCTACGGTCAATAGATTTTAACTGGCTTAAAATGGTGAGGCGGCTGGTCATCATTGTCAGTAAAGAGACGAAGCTCACAAGAATAAATATCTTGATATAACTCGACAGGCCAAGACTGAAATGGCCGAACAAGGCCGATGTCTGGTCGCCGCCAGGTGTACCGGAAACAAAGCCTGACCAGAATGAAAAAGCAATAAAGACGATAATGGCGGAGAGGCCGCCGTAACAAGCTCCTTTGAAACCGGTCTTGAAAAAATGCAAGTCGAACTGACGGGCGATAAAGCTTGATTCCGCACCGATGAAATGCAGCACTTCGACAATGTGCTGATTGGCTGAAAGGGCGCTGCGTGTTGCAAATATAATCGTAAGGGTCAATGCCGAAATGACAAGAGCCAATATGACCAGTCCGATAATAATGGTTGCATGTGCCATTGTGACGAGCCGGCTGATTGCGTTGCGATGATCGTCAAAACTTCCTCCGGGTATTTGTGTTGCAATGGCATCGCTTATCATACCGAAATCGACCGGAACGGAATCATCAAGTGTCACGGCAATAAGACGCGGAATGGGAAGGTCGTTCAATTCCAGTCCGGTTCCAAGCCACGGTTCGAGAAGACGTTCTGTTTGGGTGCGGTCGACGATTTCGGCAGATTTTACACCCCGAAAGCTTTTGGCGAGTTCTACGGCATATTTTAAAGTTTTTTCTATATCAAGGCCATCAGTCGGACGGATTTGAATAGTGGCTTCTCTTGAAACCTGATTTTCCCAATTATGCGCCGAATGACCGATAAGATCCACGCCGCCAATAGCCAGAGATGCGAGAAACGTCATGATCGCAATCACAACGACCAAGGCTTGTCCCGAAACATCACCCGCAGGAACAATCGATGTTTGAGCGGTTGGGCTTTTCCGGAACCAGAATTTTTTGAGCGGTTCAGTTGAGGAAAGCTTAGTCATAAAGTTCCAGCCTTCCATCGTTAAGAATCATGCGACGGGCATCAACCTGCTCCATCAGATTGACATCGTGGGTTGCAATAATCACAGCAGTTCCCGAACGGTTAAGCTCGATAAAAAGCCGCAATAGTCTGCGTGCAAGGACGGGGTCGACATTACCGGTCGGTTCATCTGCCAATAAAATTTCGGGCTGGTCAATCAAAGCACGGGCAATCGCGGCGCGTTGTTTTTCTCCGCCGGATAGAACAGGAGGCAATACGTCCATGCGTTCACCAAGTCCTACCCATTGCAGAAGCTCTTCTACTTCGGCCCGGTAGGTTGCTTCTTCACGCCCCCTCACACGTAAGGGAAGTGAAACATTTTCATATGTTGTCATGTGATCAAGCAGGCGGAAATCCTGAAAAACAATGCCAATTCTCTGACGCAATTTCGGCATGTCCTGACGTTTTAAAAGGGCGGTATCATGACCGAATATATTAATAAGGCCGCGCGTCGGTTTTAATGCGAGAAACATCAACCGCAACAATGTTGTTTTGCCGGCACCCGAAGGACCCGTCAAAAACTGGAATGATCCGTGCGGAATATAAAAGCTTATATCACGGAGGACTTCCGGCCCCATGCCATAACGCAAGCCTACATTTTCAAAACGAATCACTGTTAATTTACCTATTCTAACCGCAGAAATTTTATCCGGTTTTGCCCTGTTAGCCGCTACTGTCCTTCAGAGGCATTCATTGCCAACTCCTGAAAGGTACCTTGACCAGGTGACCCAATTTTTCCTATCCTTGATGAATATGGTTAAGTCGCGGTTAAAATTTGGCGGTGACAATTGCTTTCTTAACGCGATTGTCTGTGTTAGGCCACGGCCATAAAATTTTATATGGATAATAATATGCCCTTGATAGATGGAAAGTCGATTGATGTTCTGTTTTCGGAACAAGACATTGCCAAACGCAATCGTATAATGGCAACTGAAATTGCAGCTAAAAAGCCGCAAAATTTGCTGGTTTTACCGATTTTGAAAGGGTCTTTTATCTTTGCAGCAGATCTTATCAGAGAACTTCATCGCGCCGGTGTCAGCTCGACTGTCGAATTCATAACAATTTCAAGCTATGGCGCTGGTCAGGAGAGCGGAGAGATCAGACTCCTTCATGATTTTGATAGCGATATTACGGGGCGCGACATTCTTTTAATAGACGATATTCTGGAATCGGGAAAGACACTGAAATTTGTTCGCGATCTTTTGAAAACGCGTGGAGCCGGACGCATTTTTATCGCAGCCCTCCTTGATAAGGCGATGCGCCGTCAGGCTGACATTGAAGCGGATTTCGTCGGTTTTTCCTGTCCTGATCAATTTGTTGTGGGTTACGGAATGGATGCGGGCCACGCATTCCGCCAGCTTCCTTTCGTCGGTGTCATTCATAAATAAATGCATAAAATTTCATAACACCGGATAATCTTTCCGGTAACCATCATAATGAAATGTCCGATAGCGCGTCTCACAAATTTTTCTGATAAAACACTGGCGCGAGACCGACATTGCTGCCAAATCCCATTTTGTTTTTTTGTGTTTATCTGATCATTGAAATCACCGAATAGGCAGGAATATCTGATAATCGGTCAGTTTGTCAGCAATAATAAAACGCCCGTTCGGTGTTTTTAGAGTGCACTGCCAAAGTCGGCTGTCCTATGTGCCAAGCTCCGGAAATAGTTAATATTACCCGATTTGCATTTCCCGTCCATTCAACAGAATATTTTGTGCCAGCAAATATTGTTCAAAATCGCTACCCCGAAATGAATCTGTTGCATTTTTTCCAAAGGTCACATTGATTTATCAACCAGGAAAATTCTCTGCTGTTCGAGGTGCTTTTAGTTCAAAGGAGAAACCTTCCGGCGCATATTTCAATTCGGCATGTCCGTTGAAACGGGCTGGCAAAAGACGCTTTATCAGTTTGCTGCCGAAACTGAGCTTTGTTGGCTGACTAACTGTCGGGCCACCTTTTTCACACCACGAAAAATGGAATTCATCCTTATCGAGAGTCCAGTTAATTTCAACGATTCCGCTCTTTGAGGACAAAGCACCATATTTGACAGCATTGGTGCTCAATTCATGAAGTGCCAAAGCCATGGACAACGCTGTTTGTGGCGAGAGTGATACGGGCGGACCCGATATGATGAACCTTTTTTTGGTTTTGTCATGGATATCAAGACTGCTTTCGACAATTTGTTTGAGGTTGGCACTGTTGGTTGCACCTTGTGTCAAAATATCCTGTGCATGGGCAAGTGCATTCAGCCGTACCGAAAAATCCTGTAATGCTTTTGTCACCGATGTCGATTCGGTGAGAGTTTGGTTGGCAATGCTCTGAACAATTGCCAAAATATTTTTGACACGATGGGCAAGTTCACCTGAAAGGAGTGCCTGTTTTTCTTGTGCGTCGCGCCGCTCGGTCACATCCTGTAAAACACCCAAGATTCGATGTTTCATCAACTTGCCAACGTCTTTTGGAGCAGCTTCCGCCCAATAACCGATCCAGCGTAATTGTTTGGTGTCAGCCCTTTTGATCTGGAATTCCAAATGTGTAATCAGACTTTCATCTTGTCTCGTTTGCAACATTTGCTTTGCAATCTGTTTCGGATTATCGACGATGACGGAATAAAAGTCATTCAAGGGAAGTTCAGGGCTTTCCTTGAACCCCAGAAGTTTTAAAAATTGCGGTGTCGCTTCAATTATTTTGCGATCACGGTCAATTTCGAAAGCACCGATGCCGGCAGCCTGCTGGGCGAGCCGCAACCGTTCTTCACTCAACCTTAATGTTTCGGAATGACGTTGTTCGTCTGTACGATCGCGGACAATTTTTAAGAATCCCTGCTGCTTCCCATCATCGCTATAGAGGGCTTGAAGATCTCCCGATGCCCAGAATGTGGTACCATCTTTTCTTTGGTGAAACCGCTCGACAACGTCTATCCGGTGCAAACTTGCCATTTGTTGGCGCGTTTCCGGAAGCCTGTTCATCCTGTCTTCTTCTGTGAAAAGAACATCAAGCGGTTGACCGATTATTTCTTCCGGTTTCCAGCCGAACAATTTTTCGGCGCCCGGACTCCAGCTGACAATAAGCCCGTTCATGTCAGCCGTTAATATTGCATAATCCAGGGCATTATCGAGAATAAGCTGGTTACGCCACTCCTGTTTTTCAACACGTTTCATCGTGGTTATACAGACTCCGTTTCAATAACCCATAAATACTTTCATGTACAAACAGGCTTTTAGCGTCATCCCGCATTTCCCACGGAAACTTATATCATTTAATAATCACCTTGTTAACTGTTTATCATATCGGTTTATTGTAAAATTAACGCATAAAATTATATTATTTAACTTATCGAGGATTTTACCGGATGAGTTATGAAAAATCTCAGTCAATCTTTCCCGACAAGACCGCTCAAAATAAAACGCTGTGATTATTCCTATCTTAAGCGCGGACTAATCTATTTTTTATTGTTCAATGTTATTTTTTTAGGGTTCTGTTTTTTCTGGAAGCCACATTTTATTGAAGATTTCAAAATTATGGATAAGCCGGAATATGTCCAGAATTTTACTTTGGAAAATAATCTTTGCCGTGCAACACTACTGGTTTTTCGAGAATGCCGGACAGACGCGAAAATAACGCTCGGAAATCAGAGTTTTATAAAACATTTTTCAGTGCGATTTTTAGGTTTAACAAGGAATTCTTATCCGGTATATATTGTTTATCAGCGCGACAATCCGGAAAAAATGGTGCTTAACCTTGAAATAGAGCACATATGGCAACGGTTGTTTGTGTTTTTTATTGTTTTGATAATTGCATTTCTAATTGCGATAAAAAGTTTTGCCGATTTTATACAGCAATATAGGCAATGGAGAATTGTCGGAAGCCAACGTAAGATGATGCCGACAATTGTTGCTTTGACAAAATTATTTTTCGGTTATTGGTTTTACCGAATTCATTTGCCTGATGGCAAAATTCAAAAACGTTTGCTCAAAGTAAAACGCAAAGATCCGTTGGTCTTTGTCGATCAGTCAAGGGGATATGTTCTTGGCGCTATACCTGAAGGATGCAATTTCGCTATTGTATTTGATCAAAAACTCGATCATGTTGATTTGACAGAGGCCGAAAAGAAAGAATTGATGGGTACAATCGCCCGTCTCGCAGAATCAGGCGAAAAAATAATGCGGCCAATGTTCTAGTTAAAATTGTTGTTGGAAGGAAATGACGATGGCAGCAAAAAAACACGGACGTTATGATGCTTATCTCGAACAAGCGCGCGATCTTCCTCCCATCAAAACGGCAATTGTCCACCCCTGTTCAAAAGAAGCCATGGTGGCGGCTATTGAAGCCTGGCAAGAAAAATTTTTGCAACCGGTTCTGGTCGGGCCGGAATTAAAAATCAGGAAAGCTGCAAAAGAAGCAGGCGTCAAAATAGATGATCTCGAAATCATACCGACAGAACATAGCCATGCGGCTGCCCAGAAAGCGGTCGAAATGGCAGCAAGTGGAAAAGTTCAGGCGTTAATGAAAGGGTCGCTCCATACCGACGAGCTTCTGGGAGCTGTGGTCAACGCACAATCGGGGTTGCGAACAGAACGACGCATCAGCCACGTTTATGCAATGGATATTCCGGCCTATTCAAAGCCGCTTTTCATTACTGATGCGGCAATCAATATCCGTCCGGATCTTGATGACAAGCGCGATATTGTTCAAAACGCGGTTGATCTTATGCGCATTCTGGGGCGTGAAAAACCGCTTGTTGCGGTGCTTGCGGCGGTAGAAACCGTTAATTCGAAAATGCCGGCCACCCTTGATGCAGCAGCTTTGACTGTCATGTCGATGCGCGGGCAAATTACCGGTGCTGTTGTGGATGGACCGTTGGCTTTTGATAATGCGATCAATTTGAAGGCGGCCGAAATAAAGGGTATTGTTTCACCGGTCGCAGGAAAAGCCGATATTCTTCTGGTGCCGGATCTTGAAGCAGGCAATATGCTTGCCAAGCAATTGATGTATTTTGCCGATGCCGGTGCTGCCGGACTGGTTCTCGGTGCGCGTGTGCCGATTATTCTCACCAGCCGATCGGATAAAGTGTCAGTGCGTCTTGCCTCCGCAGCACTCGCAAAAATCATGGTCGAGCGGCGGTTCAAACTGGAGAAGGCGCATCATGCATAACCGGATTGTAACGTTCAATTCCGGCTCTTCATCATTAAAGGTCGGACTTTATGAAATAAAGGGCTCCCGCGCAGAGCGTCTTGGAAAAGGTTCGATTGATCTCAGGCGTAATTGTTTTTCTTTCCGGATTGAACAAACCGGCGAGCAGATAGCGGCTGCACCGCTCCCAGAAAAAGCCGATGATAAAGAAATGCTCAAGCAAGTGTTTGGCTGGCTTGTTGAGCGAATGGATATCGGAGAAATCAAAGCGGTTGGTCATAGAATAGTACACGGCGCAGATATCTTCAGAAATGCGTGTATCGTCAATGATAAAACATTGGATTATATGGAATCGCTTATACCGCTTGCACCACTCCATCAACCGGCCAATCTCCGATTGATTTATCTGGTCAAAAAACTTTATCCGTCACTCATGCAAACAGCCTCTTTTGACACAGCTTTTCATCAGGGCCAGAGCGATAGAGTGAGACGTTTCGCCATTCCCCGAATTCTGCACAACCGCGGTATCAAAAAATACGGGTTCCATGGACTTTCCTACCACTATATTTCGGAACAATTACCAAAATTGCCGAAAGATGTTCGTATAAAGAATGTCGTTGTGGCCCACCTTGGCAGTGGTGCCAGTCTCTGCGCATTGAAAGATCAGCAGAGTGCTGAAACAACCATGAGCTTTACCACACTTGACGGTGTGCCTATGGCAACGCGTTGCGGGTCACTTGATGCGGGAGTTCTCATCCATCTGTTGCGCAACAAGCGCCATAGTGTCAGTGACATGGAATATATGCTTTATCATTCGAGCGGCCTCCTTGGTATGTCTGGCATCAGCGCCGATTGTCGTGATCTGGTGGCATCCAAATTGGAACAGGCAAAACAGGCTCTTGATGTTTTTACTCTTCGTATTGCGCAGGAAATCGCGCGTTTGGCAGTCACTCTGGAAGGGCTTGATACCATCATTTTCACGGCCGGCATCGGTGAACACCAACCGGAAATTCGCGAGGCTGTATTGGAACAATTGCGATGGATGGGCATCGAGATTGACTATGAAGCCAATAATGCCAATCAATCACGGCTGACAACGCTTAATAGTCCTATTGCCGCGTTCATAATTCCGACGGACGAAGAACAACGTATTGCTGATGACGCTGCCCTTCTTTTGACCGAAAACGAAAAAACAGCTCATTGAATTTTTAAAATAACAGGTTGGAATTTTTGAATAACAGGTTGCGTGGCGCAAATTGCTTGATTGCACCGTGGGGTTAAGCCAATTGTTCAACTCTAGCTGAAATAGCTGAAATAAATAAAAAGAATATGCAATTGCGCTTGTCATATCGAAATCAGTCTTGAAGAAAACGGACGCCAGCATCAGCGCAGCAACAATCATTCTAGACTATATTGCTCTCATCGCTCTTTTAGTGGACAGAGCATTGAAAGCCGAATTCTAACGTTCGAATGCGTTCCTTAAAATCCGTTCTTTATTAGAGATGTCTATAGCCCTTAAGGAATTTTTCATAAGAATTGTAAGCTCAATTTTTAAATCAATGAAGCACGCTCGCTGTTTTTCATATTGACCCAAGTGAAGCCTGTCGGATTGTATATTTTGACTAACGAAGTGAACGCTCCAGTTAATTTCACTCGTCGCTTCTTCTTGGTGAAGTATGTGCTGGCAAGATTATGTATTTTTAAGGCAGAGCGTAAAGTTTGCGCCAAATATTGGCGGATACCCGTAAATATTGGCAGATGCACCTATAACGAAGACATTCGAATTACTAAAAAATTCAGGCTAACAGGAATTCGACAATAGGTCGCAGCAATATCGGCGGAATATTCCGCCGATATTATTTTGGTGCTTAACGTTTGTTCAAACGGTTAGCAATCAGGTCTTCAACAACCTGCGGTTCTGCAAGTGTCGATATATCGCCCAGATTTTCAAATTCGTCTTCGGCAATTTTACGCAAAATTCGCCGCATGATTTTGCCCGAACGTGTTTTTGGCAGACTCGGAGCAAACTGGATCTTGTCGGGTGTGGCAATCGGTCCAATCTCGTTTCTGACATGTTTGATAAGATGTTGACGCAATTCTTCTGTCGGTTCGATACCTTCCATCAATGTCACATAACAATAGATACCCTGTCCCTTGATCGGATGCGGGTAACCTACAACCGCAGCTTCGGAAACATTATGATCGGAGACGAGGGCCGATTCAACTTCTGCCGTGCCAAGACGATGGCCTGAAACATTCAAGACGTCATCGACGCGGCCGGTAATCCAGTAATATCCGTCATGATCACGACGACAGCCATCACCGGTAAAATATTTGCCCTTATAGGTCGAAAAATAGGTTTCTACAAAACGGTTATGATCGCCATAAATTGTGCGCATTTGCCCCGGCCACGAGTCGGTAATGCATAAGTTTCCATCATTTTCACCTTCGAGGACTTCTCCTTCAGTGTCGACAAGCTCGGGCTTGATGCCGAAGAAAGGAAGTGTTGCCGAACCGGGTTTCAGATCGGTTGCACCGGGTAGCGGGGTGATCATATGGCCACCGGTTTCGGTCTGCCACCATGTGTCGACAATCGGGCAGCGATCATCACCGACTTTATGATAAAACCAGTTCCATGCTTCCGGATTGATCGGCTCGCCAACCGAACCAAGAATACGTAATGATGTCCGTTTCGAGCGTTCGACATATTCGTCACCGGCTCCCATTAATGCACGAATAGCTGTTGGTGCGGTATAAAGAATATTGACCTTATGCTTGTCGACAACTTCCCAAAAGCGCGCCTGATCGGGGAAGTTCGGGACACCTTCAAACATAAGCGTTGTCGCGCCATTACATAATGGCCCGTAAACCAGATAGGAATGTCCGGTCACCCAGCCGACATCGGCGGTACACCAATAAACGTCGCCTACATGATAATCGAATACATATTCATGCGTCATGGAAGCATAAACAAGATAGCCGCCGGTTGTATGAAGGACGCCTTTCGGTTTACCCGTAGAACCTGACGTATAAAGAATAAAAAGCGGGTCTTCGGCTTTCATGCGCGCTGGCGGGCATTCGGTTTTTGCATTGGCCATTTCTTCATGATACCAGAAGTCACGGCCGGGGGCCCAGCCGATTTTGCCGCCGGTTCTACGCACAACCATCACCTGATTGACCAGAACATATTGGCGTGCGGCAATGTCAATTGCATGATCGACATTTTCTTTCAAAGGGATGGGCTTGCCGCCACGTACACCTTGGTCGGCTGTAATGATAAAGGTCGATTCGCAGTCGACAATACGCCCTGCAAGTGCTTCCGGTGAAAAGCCTGCAAATACGACTGA
The DNA here is from genome assembly GCF_002007485.1 of Ditibartonella apihabitans. Classification (GTDB taxonomy): domain Bacteria; phylum Pseudomonadota; class Alphaproteobacteria; order Rhizobiales; family Rhizobiaceae; genus Bartonella; species Bartonella apihabitans. The sequence goes on along the minus strand of NZ_CP015820.1, from coordinate 2,453,732 downwards.
ATGGACTGCGCCGATACGTGCACAGGCAAGCATTGCATAAGCGGCTTCCAGAATCATGGGAAGATAAATGGTAACCCGATCGCCTTTTTTGACGCCCCGTTTTTTTAGGATATTGGCAAACCGGCAGACGTTTTCGTAAAGTTCCTTATAGGTGACTTTTTTATCAATATAGGGGTTGTCACCTTCCCATATCATCGCAACCTGGTCACCGCGACTTTTCAAATGTCTGTCGATGCAATTATAGGTTACATTTGTGATGCCGTCTTCATACCATTTTATGGATACACGGCCTCGAAAGCTGGTATTTTTAACTTTTGTAAACGGTTTGAACCAGTCAATGCGCCGGCCATGTTTCGACCAGAATGCATCCGGATCCTTGATACTTTCATCATACCATTGAAGATATGTTTCACGATCAATCAAGGCATTTTTCTTGATATTATTAGATACAGGATAGACTTTATCCGTCATCTTCTCCTCCTTTTTGTGTTGCTATTCTCCTCACGCAACACGTTCTTTATAAAATATCCATTTGTGATGGATATTTGATATTTACATTAAATGGTATCATCGGTTTCTTGGAAGTCTTAAAATAATTTTTTAAAAAACTTATCGTGAATGACTAGAAAAAACCGAAGTAAAATAATTATAAATTGTCAATTTTTGTTTCTTTTTTACTGAAAAAGGCCAGCGAGGCATCGATTTTAAAACAGCGAGCAGTAGTTAAAATAGCGAAGTGATACCACTTCGTGTTGTGTCCGGTATTTGAAAGGAAAATGCTATGTTGGACGAAAAGCTGATAGTCTCGCGTGAAGAAGCGTTGAAAAATGGAGCTGATGTGACGTCAAAGAAGTCAGGTCACCGGATGGCGGCGCAAACAGCTTCGTTGAAAAATCCGGTAGATGCTTATCCGCAGCCTCCCTATTCGACAGAAAAACAACAAGCTCCGGGACTTGCATCAAAGTTGACGCCAAAGGCAGATCACGGAGAAAAAAGCTACAAAGGTTCCGGTAAACTTTTAGGCAGAAAAGCCTTGATTACCGGCGGTGACAGCGGCATCGGGCGGGCAGTGGCAATCGCTTTTGCACGTGAAGGTGCCGATGTTGCAATCAATTATCTGAAGGAAGAAGAGTCCGACGCGCAAGAGGTTATCAAGCTCATCGAACAGGCAGGGCGCAAAGGATTTGCTATTCCCGGTGATTTGACCGATCGGCATTTTTGCGAAAAATTGGTCGAGGAAGCAGTCAAAAAACTGGGCGGACTTGATATTCTAGTGAATAATGCCGGCCGTCAACAGGCGGTGGAAGCTCTTGCCGATCTCACAGACGAATCTTTTGACCAGACGATGAAAACCAACATTTATGCACCTTTCCGTGTCACAAAAGCTGCATTGCCACACATTCCTGCGGGTGGTTCCATCATTATCACGTCTTCGGTACAGGCATTTGACCCGTCTGCAACCTTGTTTGACTATTCACAAACCAAGGCTGCCAATGTTGCGTTTGCCAAATCGCTGGCAAAGCAACTCGCTCCGAAAGGCATTCGTGTTAATGCCGTTGCCCCGGGTCCCTTCTGGACACCATTGCAACCCGCCGGTGGCCAGCTCATGAAAGCCATGCCGCAATTCGGTTCCGAAACACCTTTGAAGCGTGCAGGCCAGCCGGTTGAAATTTCCCCCCTTTATGTTTTGCTGGCATCAGAAGAAGCAAGCTATTGTTCAGGCCAGGTCTTTGGCGCGGCCGGCGGAATTGGCATGGATAGCTGATTATTGGTGAGTAACCGGCGGACGATGACCGAATATTGCCGAACCGACGCGCACACTCGTGGCACCGAAGGCAACGGCTGTTTCATAGTCCGCCGACATTCCCATTGACAGTTTTTTCACTTCCGCCTCTTTAGCCAATTTTGCAAGAAGAGCAAAATAGGGACCGGGATTTTCACCGACTGGCGGAATACACATCAAGCCGACAATATCGAGATGATGGTCGTTTTGGCAATGTTTGACAAACCCGACTGCCTCGTTCGGCGCTATGCCGGCTTTTTGTGGCTCTTCTCCGATATTGACTTGCACGTAGCAGGCGAGCTTGCGATTTTGTTTTAACATTTCTTCTTGAAGAAATTTTGCAATTTTTTCTCTGTCAACCGTTTCGATTACGTCAAAAAGCTGGACTGCTTCTTTTGTTTTATTTGATTGCAATGGCCCGATGAGATGGAGCTTGAGATCAGGAAATTCTTCGCGCAATTGCGGCCATTTGCTTTCAGCTTCCTGAACACGGTTTTCACCGAAAACTCGTTGTCCTGCTTCAAGAAGCGGGTGAATATCTTCAACTCCAAAAGTTTTCGACACAGCGATAAGCTGAACGTCATCAGCTCTACGTTTTGCATCATTGCACGCTTTGACGATATTCTCTTTGACTTTTTGCCATTGTGCAATAACCGCATCCATAGTCATTTTCCCTTCTTCATCAATTTTAATGAATAAAAGCGCATAGAAATGGTTGACGCTTTCCTTAATCCGTGGTGAAGCACGTATTGAGTTTTTTGACCACATTTTGCAAGAGTATAATTGTAATGGCAACCGAACGCTACAATCCACGCGCGACTGAACAGAAATGGCAGTCAATCTGGGGTGAAAAAGAAGTTTTTAAAACCGATAATAATGACCCGCGCGAGAAATATTATGTGTTGGAAATGTTTCCCTATCCTTCGGGACGCATTCACATGGGGCATGTGCGCAATTATGCGATGGGGGATGTGGTTGCCCGTTATAAACGCGCCCGTGGATTCAATGTTTTGCACCCGATGGGGTGGGATGCTTTCGGTATGCCGGCAGAAAATGCCGCTATGCAACACAAAGTTCACCCGAAAGACTGGACTTACCAGAATATCGCTTCCATGAAAAAGCAGCTGAAGTCCATGGGGCTTTCTCTTGATTGGTCGCGCGAATTTGCAACCTGCGATGTTGAATATTATCATCGCCAGCAGATGCTTTTTCTCGATATGTATGAAAAAGGGCTGGTTGATCGTAAAACATCCAAGGTCAATTGGGATCCGGTCGATCATACAGTGCTTGCCAACGAGCAAGTCATTGACGGGCGCGGCTGGCGTTCCGGTGCGCTCGTTGAACAGCGGGAGCTTACGCAGTGGTTTTTCAAAATCACCAAATTCAGTCAGGAACTTCTGGATGGTTTGAACGGCCTTGATGAATGGCCGGAAAAAGTGCGCGTTATGCAACGCAACTGGATTGGCAAGTCCGAAGGTGCGCTTTTGCGCTGGGAAATCGCCAAGGAAACACCGATAGACGGTTTCAGTGAAATCGAGTGTTTTTCAACCCGCCCCGATACGATATTCGGTGCTTCCTTTATCGCTATTGCTGCCGATCATCCGGTTGCCCGCAAACTTGCCGAAAAGAATGCAAAACTGAAAGATTTTATCGACGAATGTCACCGCAAGGGAACGTCGACAGCCGAGATTGAAACAGCCGAGAAAAAAGGCTTCGACACCGGCTTGAAAGTCGTCCATCCATTCGATGATAAATGGGAAATACCTGTTTATGTCGCCAATTTCGTTTTGATGGAATATGGCACGGGTGCAGTTTTCGGCTGTCCTGCCCACGATCAACGCGATCTTGATTTTGCCAATAAATATGAATTGCCGGTGCGTCCGGTTGTTTTGCCCGAAGGTGCGGATCCCGACAGTTTTGTTGTGACCGAAGAAGCCCACACCGAAGACGGTATTATGATCAATTCCGGTTTTCTGGACGGCTTAAAGCCGAAAGCCGCATTTGAAGAAGTTCTCAAACACTTGTCCGGCCAGATGTTGAACGGTCGCCCGCAAGCCGAGCGCAAAGTTCAATTCCGTCTGCGCGACTGGGGTATCTCTCGGCAACGCTATTGGGGTTGTCCGATCCCGATTATCCATTGTGATGATTGCGGGGATGTGCCGGTTCCACGCGCCGATTTACCGGTAAAATTGCCCGATGATGTTACATTCGACAAGCCCGGCAATCCGCTTGACCGCCACCCGACATGGAAATTTGTCAAATGCCCGCGTTGTGGCAAACCCGCACGGCGGGAAACCGATACGATGGATACCTTTGTCGATTCCTCGTGGTATTATGCCCGCTTTACTGCCCCTTGGGAAAATGAGCCGACCAACAAGGACGCGATCAGGAAATGGTTGCCGGTCGACCAATATATTGGTGGTATCGAACACGCGATTTTGCATTTGTTGTATTCGCGCTTTTTCATGCGGGCAATGAAATTGACCGGCCACGTTAATGTTGACGAGCCGTTCAAAGGCCTTTTCACACAAGGTATGGTGGTTCACGAAACCTATCATAACAAGGAAGGTTGGGTGGCCCCTGCCGATATCCGGATAGAAGAAAAGGATGGTGTGCGTCGCGCGACACTCCTTTCCGATGGCAGTCCGGTAGAAATCGGTTCGATCGAAAAAATGTCGAAGTCGAAGAAAAATGTCGTCGACCCTGATGATATTATTTCTTCCTATGGCGCTGATACCGCACGGCTTTTCATGCTTTCCGATTCACCGCCCGAACGTGATGTTATCTGGACCGAAGCGGGTGCGGAAGGTGCCCACCGTTTTGTGCAACGCGTCTGGCGGTTGATTTCGTCAAGTGCCGAAATATTGGCACATGTCAAACCGCAAGCCGGAACAAAGGGTGCAGCGCTCGATATTTCCAAAGCGGCTCACCGCACACTTGCGAAAGTGGCAGATGATATTGAAAAGCTTGCTTTCAACCGCGCTGTGGCGCGCCTTTATGAACTTGTTAACAAGCTCGCTCCGGAATTGCAAAATCTGGAACAAGCCGACGACGAAATGAAGGCTGCTTTGAGACAGGCATTGGATTTCTTTATCGTCATGATATCGCCAATGACTCCACATCTGGCGGAAGAATGTCATGCAGCTTTGGGAGAGACAAATCTGGTTGCCCAAATGTCTTGGCCACATTATGATCCTGCTTTAATTGTGGATAACGAGATTACTATCCCTATCCAGATTAACGGGAAAAAGCGTGGTGATTTGACAATTGCACGCAATGCGGATCAATCTACTATCGAAAAGGCTGTTCTTGCCCTCGATTTTGTGCAATCAAATCTGGCAGGCAAGAAGCCGAAGAAAATTATCGTAGTTCCACAGAGGATCGTCAATGTTGTTGCCTGACCATATTCTGAATAGCATCAGACCCATAACAACTGCTGTACTATTGGGGACAACGCTCGCCATATCGGCCTGCACTGTTCAACCTCTCTATCATGGAGACTCGAACGGGACGGCGCAACTGAATGTTTCACCGTCCATCCGTTCGAAATTGTCTGGCGTTATTATTGACGAGCCAACCGACCGGTTTAACCAGTTGGTTCGTAACCGATTGATTTTCTTGTTGAATGGTGGTGCAGGAGAGCCTTCTGATCCAACCTATCAACTATCGCTTGGCACAAGCTACAGCATCCGGACTGCAGTCCAGATGGATATAGGCGATTCGACCGATCGTACGGGCCGTGCATCTGCCGGTGCTGTTGATGGTCGTTCGGCTTATGTTTTGAAAGATATGAAAAATAAACCGATTGCCAAACGCACACGGACTGTCAGCGCTTCGTTTGACCGTCCTCGTCAGGAATATGCAAACTTGCAAGCTGAAGAGGATGCCAAGAAACGTGCCGCAGAAGAATTGGCCGAGCAGATCTTCCTGTCTTTGGCTCAGGATATGTCGAAATTGAAATGATTCGTTTTGGTCAGACGATTTGACCGCCTGACCGACGTTTAATTTTATGACGGTTCTACCAATTATTTATTCAAATCCCGTCGTGGCAAGATTTGGTGCGATACTATTTCTCTTGTTCCGATGGGGGCTCATTATCTGGTGAGTGGTTATGCGCTTTATCGAAGAAATATTGTTCGGAATATAGATTTAAACTTGGTTCGCCATATTTGTTTTGGCCTTTTTGGCTTCTCATCGGGCAAAGTATCAGAGCGAAAAGAATATAGATTGCGGCCGGTACACCCAAAAGCAGGTAAAACATCGGCTCTCCGGTTTTCAAATGGAAAAGTTGTATCGGCAATAATCCGACCAAAAATATCCATATAACGAGACCGAACAGGCCGGTTAAATGATAAAAAATTGAAAAAACCAGCCATAAAATTATAAGTGGTAAAAGAAAAATTATCCCTATGAATGGAAAAATCAGCCATAAGCCATGCCATTCTACGTCGTGAAACCGGCGGATGATGAGCGAGACGCTCGGGATATACAAAAAAATACCAAGAGCGGTTATGGGAAAGTTGAGGATTTGACTAAAAATACTGTTAGTGTCAAAAAAAGCGATAAGAAACAAAACAGTAAAAGCGAAAACGTCAAATAACAAAAACAGGCTGAATTCTTTTCGATTTGCCCGTCCGTCGAAAACTGTCATATTTGAAAATGCCGATTTTACAGCTTCCCAAATAACTAGCACTCTTTAACCCCCTCTGTCAGAATGACTTTCTTTCAAGCCTTTGGTCGTTTTAAAACAGCAAAGCCATGGCAAAAAATGGCTAATGCTGTTCTTGCTATATTACCCGCTCGTCTTCAAATCATGAACTGCTGCTTTCCAATTAGGGCTGTTATTTTTTTAGCCAATAGTTTGTCCGGTCTTTGCCCAATCTTTCATGAATACATCCAGACCTTTGTCGGTGAGAGGATGTTTTATCAACAATTTCAAAACGGCAGGCGGGATTGTCGCGACATCGGCACCAATAAGTGCAGCTTCCTTGACATGGTTTACTGTGCGGATAGATGCGGCAAGGATTTGGGTTTTAAAGTCGTAATTGTCGAAAATTGTCCGGATTTCACCAATAAGATCCATCCCGTTCAATCCGAGATCATCAAGCCGTCCGATAAAAGGAGAAACATAGGTTGCACCGGCTTTGGCTGCAAGTAATGCCTGATTGGCCGAGAAACATAAGGTCATATTGGTATTCAAGCCCTTCGAAGAAAGTGCTTTACAAGCCTTCAATCCGTCAAATGTCATAGGAAGTTTGATACAGATATTATCGGCAATTTTTGCCAAGATCTGGGCTTGTTTCATCATTCCGTCGAAGTCTGCTGCGGTGACTTCTGCTGATACAGGGCCGTCTATCAGGGCGCAAATCTCTTTTGTTACTTCGATGATATCCCGTCCGGATTTCAAGATCAGTGAAGGATTGGTCGTAACACCATCAACAAGTCCTAGATTATTGAGCTCCGAAATTTCTTCAATAATGGCAGTATCAACAAAAAATTTCATATTTAGACTCCAAGTTTTCTGGCCCGATCCGGCAATTGGCAATTGCTATGATTTTGCTGTTATGGTCCATTGTTTTATGCAAAAGCAAGTCCAACATGATACGAACGATGATAAAAAACGAATCAGACACACCAAAAACCGTTTCAGTGTTGGTACCGATGCCGGCAGAGACGGCGTATAGCTATTCTGTGCCGGACGATATGAATGTCAAAGTCGGTTCGATTGTGCGCGTGCCTTTGGGGCCAAGAGAAGTGGCCGGTCTCGTTACCAATGAGGCAAATAGCGATAGCAAAGTGGCAGCTAAAAAATTGCGGCCGATTTCCGAAGTGTTCGATTGTCCGCAACTGCCGGCCGATATGATGCGTTTTATCCATTTTGTTTCCGACTATACTCTTTCACCGCCGGGAATGGTTGCACGTATGGCTTTGCGCGTTCCTGCGGCATTTGATCCGGAACCGGCAATTGCCGGATTGCGCTATTGTGGTGGCAAAGTCGAGAAAATGACTGCTGCACGAATACGCGTTCTCGAGCTTGCGCAAAATGGCCTCGCCTGGACAAAATCGGGGCTTGCCCATGCCGCCGGAACATCGACAAGCGTTGTCGAAGGATTGAAAAATTCCGGTATATTCGAGGAAATCGAAATGCCGCCCCCTCCGGTTGTGGCGCTCCCTGATCCCGACTATTCAAGCCCGACACTTGAAAAAGCGCAAAAACTTGCCGCCGATAAGCTGATAGAGGCCGTCGACGGGGATTGTTTTAAAGTCTTGCTGCTTGACGGTGTTACGGGGTCAGGCAAAACAGAAGTCTATTTTGAAGCTGTTGCGCAGGCGCTTGAAAAAGGCAAACAGATTTTGATTCTTTTGCCGGAAATAGCATTAACGCAGCAATTTCTCGATCGATTTGAAAGCCGTTTCGGTGCGCCGCCTGCCGAATGGCATTCCGATCTCACCCCCAAACAACGTGAACGGGTCTGGCGGCAGGTCATTGAAGGGCGGATAAGAGCCGTTGCCGGTGCACGTTCCGCACTTTTTCTACCTTTCGAAAATCTCGGACTGATTATCGTCGACGAAGAACATGATACAGCCTATAAACAGGAAGACCGTGTCTTTTATAATGCGCGTGATATGGCTGTGGCGCGTGGCTCTTTCGGCGGTTTTCCGGTCATTTTATCTTCTGCCACCCCATCGGTAGAAAGCAAGGTCAATGCTCTTCAGGGACGCTATCAGGCGGTTCATCTTCCATCGCGTTTCAGAAAGGCCGCACTGCCGGATTTGCGCGCTATCGACATGCGCAAGAATGCCCCTCCCTCAGGGCGGTTTTTGTCACCGCCACTTGAACTTGCCATGCGCGAGGCGCTTGATCGCAAAGAACAGGCGCTCATATTTCTCAATCGTCGCGGCTATGCACCGTTGACTTTATGCCGCGTTTGCGGTCACCGTTTCCAATGCCCGAATTGTTCGAGCTGGCTCGTTGAACACCGCTTTCGCGGGCAACTTATGTGCCATCATTGTGGCTATCACGAACCGATCCCCGAAGCTTGTCCGGAATGCGGAACACTTGATCATCTCGTTGCCTGTGGGCCGGGTGTCGAAAGGATAGCCGAGGAAACATTGAAGCTGTTTCCGGAAGCGCGCATTCTTGTATTGTCGACCGACCTGATAGGGGGTGTCAAAAGATTAAGGCTGGAGCTTGAAGCCATTTCAAAAGGCGAGGTCGATATTGTCATCGGAACACAACTGGTTGCCAAAGGCCACCATTTTCCGGGTATTTCACTCGTCGGTGTGGTTGATGCGGATCTGGGACTTTCCAATGGGGACCCGCGCGCGGCAGAACGCACATTCCAGTTGTTGTCTCAGGTTACCGGTCGTGCTGGTCGAACCGGATTGAAAAGCTTGGGGTTGATACAGACTTATCAGCCGGAACATCCGGTCATGCAGGCAATTGTCTCGGGCGACAGCGAAGCATTTTATAAAAGAGAAATTGACGAGCGGGCACGCCACAATCTCCCGCCTTTCGGGCGTCTCGCAGCGCTTATTGTTTCATCTGAAAGCCGCAGTGACGCCGAAGCACATGCGCGCGCTTTGCGTCAGGCAGCGCCATCGGCAAATGAAATATCGGTATTGGGACCGGCCGAAGCGCCATTGGCATTGGTGCGCGGACGATATCGGTTCAGACTGCTTCTACAGGGAAGCCGTCGTGCCGATATGCAATCTTTTATTCGTGCAATGATTGCACGGGGGCCCAAAATTCGTGGTACAATACGGGTGCAGGTTGACATTGATCCGCAAAGTTTCATTTAATGTCCGTGCTTCTCGCTGAACGGGACAAACAGTAACAATGTGGCAGGTGGTCTGTTTGGCATAGATCAATCGTTTCAGAGGTTTGGAATGATGCGTTTTTTATTGATATTGTCGACGTTACTGTTTTCAATAATTCCGGTTTTTTCCCAATCTGTTTCTGATGTCATCGGGCACGATAGCCAGAATAATAAGAAAAGTGCCGATGTTACCGTTTTTGTCTTTGCTTATAGTATGCTCAAAGAATCGGACAAAGTATTTATGCCAATGATTGACGAACCGGCAAACAGCATGATGAAATCATGTAAAAAACCTTCATCCAAAGCCAGACAATGGGTCTATATGAATATTGTCCAGCAATATGATCATATTCTGAAGGAAGTTTATCAACTCGAAAAAGGATTGAGTATTAACGGAAAGGTTGAACCGGGGCCGGTGGCGACACGCATGATAACTACCTTAAGCCAGCGTCGCGATATGATAGAAACGGCACGCGCTCTCGATCTTTCTGCTGAAGTTGTCGAGGTGCGTATGGAAAATAATGATGCTTTGTTGGATAAAGCATTGATCGAGACAGGTGACACGGTAGCCTCATCAGCCTTTGATACATTCAAGGAAACAAATACAGCAAAGATCAAATCGGTACCTCAGGACATTGAAAAAATATTGCAGGACAATTGCCTGAAAGATCCGACCGGAGAAGAAAATTTTCTTTCGGGTCCGGCACAATAATATTGCTACCCGTTTCTTTTTTTAAAAAAGCGTGCATATAGAACTTATTGCTTAAATGGTTAGAAAATTCGGCCTTGAGAGGATTTGAAGGTAGGTAACGATGATTGAACTTTACTTTCCCCAAAGTTGCGGAGAGTGGCTTGCATGGTTCGTAGCGTGGGGTTTTGTTCTGGTAGGTCTGTTCTATTTAATCTGGCCGAAAATTGCGATGCGGATGTTCTGGACTTATCCGCAACAAGAATCAGCTTCACTCCTTGCTGCGGTGCGCGGCAATATGGGCGGGCTGCCGCTCGGCTTGGGAATTGGCTATTTATTGTTTGCACAACCTTTTTTAGCGGTTGCGCTATTTTTGGCGGTATTTTTCTGCATTGTCGGACGGCTTGTCTCATTTATAATTGACAAAAGCTTTTCTGGCTTTAATGTCATTGCGCTATTGATCGAAATAGTGTTTGCAATAGCGAGTTTTGTTTATGCTTTCGGTTTTGTAGCTTAAATATTAAAAAAAATAAGGCATAGTTTTAAAAAGCAGCCTGTTGCGGTGTTGCGAGTCTCAATTGTGTATGCTAGATGCCTATCAACTTTTAATATTTGAATAGCGGTCACATACCGACAACGGGAAAAGTTATCTGGCATTATCGAGTTGGCAGTTATTAAGGTCAACTCTCTGCTAAGGGGAAAGACAGGATAGAGTGTCAAAGTCGTCTTCGCTAACATCTGCAGTAGCCGAGCGTTATGCTGCATCACTTTTTGATCTCGCACGAGAAGCCAAATGTGTCGATGCTGTAGAAAAAGAACTATCTTCATGCCTTTCATTGATCGAATCAAATAGTGATTTAAAACGTCTGGTCTTCAGTCCGGTTTTTTCATCGGTTGAACAGGAAAAGGCGGTTGCTTCTCTTTGTAAAGAAGCCGGCATGGATAAAAACGCCACCAGTCGTTATGTTGCCAATTTTTTATGTGTCGTCGCATCCAATAGACGGCTTTTTGTGTTGCCGGCCATTGTTTCTGCTTTCCATAATCTGGCTGCCAACTTCCGCGGCGAAATTTCGGCAGAAGTTGTTTCGGCACAGGAATTGACTTCAGCTCAGGAAAAAGAGTTGAAAGCAACATTAAAAACCGTGGCAGGTAAAGATGTGAACCTGCATAAAACCGTTAATCCGGATATATTGGGTGGTCTTATCGTCCGACTCGGTTCGCGTCAGATTGATACGTCACTGTCATCGAAATTGTTTTCGCTTAAGCTTGCACTGAAAGAGGTCGGCTGATGGATATTAAACCGTCGGAAATATCTAAAATCCTGAAAAGTCAAATCGAAAATTTCGGTAAAGAAGCCGAAGTTTCCGAAGTTGGTCAGGTTCTGTCTGTGGGTGACGGTATCGCCCGTGTTTATGGCTTGGATAATGTTCAGGCCGGTGAAATGGTCGAGTTTCCCGGTGGCATACGTGGTATGGCGCTTAACCTCGAAAGTGATAATGTCGGTGTTGTTATTTTCGGTTCGGATCGTGACATTTGTGAAGGTGATACGGTCAAGCGCACGAAAACTATCGTTGATGTTCCTGTTGGTCCGGAGCTTCTTGGACGCGTTGTGGACGCTTTGGGAAACCCGATTGACGGTAAAGGTCCGATCAATGCCAAAGAACGTCGTCGTGTTGACGTCAAGGCTCCAGGAATCATCCCGCGTAAATCGGTTCATGAGCCGATGTCGACCGGTCTTAAGGCGATTGATGCACTTATTCCGATCGGGCGTGGCCAGCGCGAGTTGGTGATTGGCGACCGTCAAACAGGTAAAACGGCAATTTTGCTTGATACATTTCTTAACCAGAAGCCGGCACATGACAAGAATATCGAAAAAGATAAACTTTATTGTGTCTATGTTGCTGTGGGTCAGAAACGTTCGACTGTTGCACGTTTTGTGAAAGCACTGGAAGAACGTGGCGCACTGGAATATTCGATCATTGTTGCGGCGACTGCTTCCGAACCGGCTCCGATGCAATTTATTGCGCCATTTGCCGGTTGTGCGATTGGTGAATATTTCCGTGATAACGGCAAGCATGCTTTGATTGGTTACGACGATTTGTCAAAACAGGCTGTGGCTTATCGCCAGATGTCTTTGTTGCTGCGTCGCCCGCCGGGGCGTGAAGCTTATCCTGGCGACGTTTTTTACTTGCACTCCCGTTTGCTTGAACGCGCAGCCAAGATGAATGATGCTCATGGTGCCGGTTCGCTGACAGCGCTTCCTGTTATTGAAACGCAGGCAAATGACGTATCAGCCTATATTCCGACCAATGTGATTTCGATTACCGATGGTCAGATTTTCCTTGAAACGAACTTGTTCTATCAAGGTATCCGTCCGGCAGTGAACGTTGGTCTATCGGTTTCCCGTGTTGGTTCTGCTGCGCAAATTAAAGCAATGAAGCAGGTAGCCGGTTCGATCAAGGGTGAACTTGCCCAATATCGTGAAATGGCCGCTTTTGCCCAATTCGGCTCTGATCTTGATGCATCGACCCAGCGTTTGCTTAATCGCGGTGCGCGGTTGACCGAACTGCTGAAACAGCCACAATTTTCGCCGTTGAAGACAGAGGAACAGGTTGTTGTTATCTTTGCCGGTGTAAATGGTTATCTCGACAAGATTGCTGTTAATCAGGTTAGCAAATTCGAACAAGGATTTCTGGCATTGATGCGCACCGACCATACGGATATTCTTGATGGTATCCGCAACGAACAGAAGTTGACTGATGAGCTGAAGAACAAGTTGACGACAGTTCTCCAGACTTATTCCAAGAACTTTTCTTGATCTTATGATGGGACGGTTTAATGGCTTCGCTAAAAGATCTTAGAGATCGTATCGCCTCGGTTAAGGCGACGCAGAAAATAACCCGTGCGATGCAAATGGTCGCTGCGGCAAAGCTGCGTCGTGCAGAAGAGGCAGCAGAAGCAGCGCGTCCGTATGCGCAACGTATGGCCGCGGTGCTTACCGATCTGGCTTCTCATATCGGTGCAGAAGATGCACCGAAATTGATGGTCGGCAACGGGAAAGATGATGTGCATCTTCTCGTGGTCTGTACAGCAGAGCGTGGACTGTGTGGCGGTTTCAATTCGCAAATTGCCCGCCATGCAATCGAGCATATCAAGGCACTGCAAGTTCAGGGAAAAAAGATAAAAATACTCACTGTAGGGAAAAAAGGCTTCGATATTTTGCATCGCGATTTCGGTCAATATATCATCGACCATGTCAGCCTGAGAGAAGCCAAGCACCTCAATTATTCGCATGCTAAAAACATTGCGGATAAAATAATTGAATTGTTCAAAAAAGACGAATTTGATGTCTGCACATTGTTTTATTCCGACTTCGTGTCAGTCATCAATCAGCAACCGACTTCCCTGCAACTTATCCCCGCTCCGAAAGAAGATGAGAACGAAGATATACAGGAGAAAGCAGTTGTTCCTGCCGTTTATTCGTATGAACCTGACGCCGCAACAATCCTGAATACACTTATCCCGCGCAATATTGGCGTACAAGTTTTTCGGGCGCTACTGGAAAATGGTGCCGGAGAAATGGGTGCCAAGATGAGTGCAATGGATAATGCAACGCGTAATGCGGGTGAGATGATCAATAAACTGTCGGTCACTTATAACCGTCAACGTCAGGCTCAGATCACGACAGAACTGATTGAAATTATTGCGGGCGCAGAAGCGCTCTAATATGGAAGGTAAGGATCGATGGCAAAAGCGGCGACCCCAAAGACGGCAACCACAAAGGCTGCGGAAAAGAAAGTAACAGCAAAAGCTGCTGCCAAACCGGCAGCTTCTAAAGCTTCAGTCAAAGCGGAAGCTCAAGAGCAATCTGGCAAGGCCAAGAAAGCATCGGTATCTGTTACCGAAACCAAAGGTAATTACAAGCTTGATAAGACTAAAGGCGTTTTAGGCCATATAACACAGATTATCGGTGCTGTTGTCGATGTGCAATTTGACGGACATCTGCCAAAAATTTTGAATGCTTTGGAAACCGAAAATCTTGGCCATAGGCTGGTTCTTGAAGTTGCACAGCACCTTGGCGAGAATACAGTTCGCACAATTGCGATGGATACGACCGACGGTTTGGTTCGCGGTCAGGAAGTTGTCGATACCGGCGCTCCTATTTCGGTTCCCGTTGGCGAAGCAACGCTTGGTCGTATCATGAATGTTATCGGCGAACCTGTTGATGAAGTCGGGCCAATAAAATCCGACAAGATTCGTGCGATCCACCAGCCTGCTCCGGCCTATGTCGATCAATCGACAGAATCGGAAATTCTGGTTACCGGCATCAAAGTGGTTGACCTGCTTGCGCCATATTCCAAAGGCGGCAAGGTCGGTTTGTTCGGCGGTGCCGGTGTTGGTAAAACAGTTCTGATTATGGAGCTCATCAACAACATCGCCAAGGCGCATGGTGGCTATTCGGTTTTTGCCGGCGTTGGTGAACGTACCCGTGAAGGTAATGACCTTTATCACGAAATGATCGAAAGCCACGTGAATGTTGATCCGAAAGAACATAACGGTTCTGCAAAAGGTTCAAAATGTGCTCTGGTTTATGGACAGATGAACGAATCACCGGGTGCACGCGCCCGTGTTGCACTATCGGGTCTTACGGTTGCTGAAAGCTTCCGTGATGACGGTCAGGATGTTCTGTTTTTCGTAGATAATATTTTCCGCTTTACCCAGGCCGGTTCGGAAGTTTCGGCTCTGCTCGGTCGTATTCCTTCGGCTGTGGGCTATCAGCCGACTTTGGCCACCGATATGGGTGCTTTGCAGGAACGTATTACAACCACCAACAAAGGGTCTATCACGTCCGTTCAGGCAATTTACGTTCCTGCCGATGACTTGACCGACCCGGCTCCGGCAACATCGTTTGCCCACCTTGATGCAACGACTGTTTTGTCGCGTTCCATTGCTGAAAAGGGTATTTATCCGGCTGTGGATCCGCTTGATTCTTCCTCGCGTATGCTTGATCCGCTTGTTGTTGGCGAAGAACACTATAGTGTTGCCCGTCAGGTTCAAACAATTCTTCAACGCTATAAATCGTTGCAGGATATCATCGCCATTCTCGGTATGGACGAGCTTTCGGAAGAAGATAAACTTGTTGTTGCTCGTGCCCGCAAGATCGAACGTTTCTTGTCGCAGCCTTTCCATGTTGCGGAAGTTTTCACGGGTTCTCCGGGAAAATTGGTTGCTCTTGAAGATACGATCAAAGGCTTTAAAGGTCTTTGCGCCGGTGAATACGACTATTTGCCAGAATCTGCCTTCTATATGGTAGGCTCGATCGAGGAAGCTGTTGAAAAAGCACAGCGTCTTGCTGAACAAGTCTCGTAATTAAAAGGGTTCTGTCGCCTTTTATAGTGGCGACAGAGCCATTTGCAGTGGCTTGCCCATTGGGGAAAAATCTATTTTTGCACTGCAAAGAGTTTGAAATCTTCAGGTCTTTTTTGGACTTTTGTGGATTTTACTGATTGTCTTTAGGGTAAGGTGACGAAAGATATGGCTAAATCATTTTTATTTGAGCTGGTTTCTCCAGAACAATTGCTACTTTCGGAAAAAGCAACTGAAGTTGTCTTGCCGGGAAGTGAAGGCTATATGACCATTCTTCCTGATCACTCTCCTGTTATGACCGCGGTTACTCCCGGAATTATCACAGTAAAATCGGCAACCGGTCAAATGTCATTTGTTGTTTATGGCGGCTTCGCCGATATTAATCGTCACGGTTGTTCTTTATTAGCTGAATCAGCCGTTTCCGTTGAAAAATTCGATGAAAGCGATCTGGAACGCCGTATTAGTGAAGCACGTGAAGTCTTTGAAGGCGCCGAGAATGATGAAGCACGCAATAAGGCGGAAGATTTTCTTCATCAATTGACATCTATACAAAACGTCATTTCGACGTTTTGATCAAACGCCACTATTTGCAAATTGGCGTTTTCCTGTCTTCGGCATTTACTGATCACGCTCCCTTGCGCATAAAAAGCTCACGATTTTGGTGAGCAGATAATATTTCCGGAATCAAATTCTATTTCCAAACCTATCTTGCTTTTTGCGATGTCTCCCCAATGACAGCCGCCTATCTCGCCGGAAAAATTCTGTTTTTGTTTGGCACTACTCCTCGGCTTTCAAGACCTTCTTGGTTCTTTTTAAGGGTGGAAGCGCAATACCAATGGAGACAAAGAAAACCGTCAATCGACAAATTGCGATTGTGACACAAACTGTTATTGGAAAGCCAAAACATCACCGGTTTTTGACTTAAAAACAAGCGCAAATCCAGTTGAGTTCGGCGAGGGGACTTGCCGGAAAAGCAGGAAGTGCCTTGAAAAATCGCAAGCAGCTCGGCTTATCGACAACTGCCTGCTCATTTTGCTTAAATAAAATTCACTTCGAAAATAATTTTGCAGTTTCCAAGCGGAAGCCAATCTTGAACCGGAGCAATAAGGTTTTTATCGGAATTTTTGAATGCCGCTTAAGATTGTTGATTGCATATTGGAATAAGCAAAAACCGTAAATTGTGCGTTGCCCTCCGACCGATAATTCAAGCCGAACTTCATTAACGAATTGACGAAATGCCATTTCAAAACGCGCTGCCGTCTGAATCGCGAGAACGCGTGATTTATAATTCCAGTTATCGATGCTGTTGACTTCCGCTAACGATTGTTCATTCGCTCCGCCAATATTAGGGAAAGGCAGAGCACCTTAATCCGGATTGTGAAAACAGCAGCTTATTATGTGACAAAAACGGCGTAAGATTATTTATCTTTTCGTTTTCCATTATTGACCAACAAGTGCCACAATCAGTGCTTGAATAAAGAAAGCCGGTTTTCGGCATCGAACGAATAAAAATCCATAGCCGATAAATGAGAACAGTTGCGTTTCATGTGAATTGCGGTTGCAATCCGCTTTTCAAAACCGGTTCAACCCTTTGTGAGCAATAAGGAAGTGAATTGCGAATGGCATTTTAGCCTTATATATGTCGCATCATAATTATTAGCATACTACATAAATCCTCTGGACGAGTTCATGAAAAACGCCACTCAATCAGTGCTGTTTATCGATTTGTTATTCAAGGTTAGCCGTAAACTGCGAAATTTGCTGGACGCGCGCATTCGCCAGCACGGTTTGACCTTGGCCCGCGCACTCACCTTGTCGGCCCTGAAAGATCAGGATGATTTTTTCCAGAAAAATTTGGCTGAAGAATTAGGCATTGAACATGCAACTTTGGTTCGGCTTATTGATGCATTGGAAGAACAGGGTCTGGTTATACGAAATGTTGCAGAAGATGACCGGCGTGCCAAGCGCGTTACTTTAACGCCGGAGGGGAAAAAAATAGTCGAGGAAATAGAAACTTATGCCGCACATCTCAGTCACGAGGTGATGTCCGGCATTGACGGCAAAAATATCACAAACGCTATGGGTGTTCTTGAGCATATTGCCGATGCGGTTGAAAGAGAAGGCCGCTCATGAGCGCAGGCGTTCTTCCACTGCCCGATGATGAACGGGAACCACCTTTTCCCAATCCCGGCAAAATATTTGCCGGTCCCATCCATCGCTGTCTGCTTTATATTTTTGCCGCCAGTCTTTTACAGTGGGTTTATGGCCTCGGGGCTAATATGGTTCAATCCAATATTACCCAACTCACAGGTTTTTTCCATGCAACTGTTGAAGAAACAACATGGCTTATTGGTGCTTATATGGCGCCCAATGTCAGCCTGTCTATTTTTCTTATCAAGATAAGAAACCAATATGGTTTGAGACTTTTTGCCGAATTGTCGATTATCGGCTTTTTATTGACATGTATATTGCATTTGTTTGTCACAAGCTTGCAATCGGCAATTATTATCCGGTTTTTCGCAGGTATTGCGGCGGCTCCCATGTCGTCACTTGCTTTTTTCTATATGATTGAAGCATTCGCACCAGCCAAAAAGCGCACGGTGGGCTTAAGTCTCAACTTGATGAACATTGCTCTTGCTGTTCCTTTATCAAGGCTGGTTTCGCCTGCGTTGATTGATCATGCCGGCTTTCACGCCTTGTTTGCTTTGGAAATGGGGCTTGCACTCATTGGCTTTGCTTGCATTTTCTATTTGCCTTTAACGCCGATCAAACGGGCAAAAGTTATCGAGAAGTTGGACTATGTGAGCTACGGTCTTATCGCTGTTGGTCTTGGAATTAACGCAGCAATTATGCCGGTTGGTCGATTATATTGGTGGCGTGAGGTATCGTGGATGGGGTGGTGGCTCGCTATAGCTGTTTTCTGCCTTATGGCCGCGTCAGTCATAGAACTGAACCGGAAAAATCCGTTAATTGACTTGCGCTGGCTATTCAGCAAAGAAATGCTTCATATCGCAATCGTTCTTATGATGTTCAGAATTTTGCTGTCGGAGCAGGCAACTTTAGCATCCAATTTTTTTAATTTGTTCGGTCTGCTCAACCGTGAAATGGAAGTTATGCATGCAGGCGTGGTTGTTGGTACCGTTCTCGGAGGCCTTTCATGTGCTATATTTTTCAAGCCTGGCCGCGAGGATTTGTTCCACGTCATTGCGCTTATCCTGCTTGCTGGCGGGTCCTTCATAGATAGTCATGCAACCAATCTCACAAGACCCGATCAGATGATATTAAGTCAATCAATGATTGGCGTTGGCTATGCGTTGTTTTTACCGCCTTCCATGTCGAAGGGGCTCGCAACCGCAATTGCCAGAGGGCCGAATTATATTCTGAGCTTTATTGCAGTCTTTCTGTTTACACAAAATACGGGCGGACTGATGAGCTCGGCGTTTTTCGGCAGTTTACAAATTGTATTTGAAAAATATCATTCAAATATCCTCACCCAGCAAATTGTTATGAGTAATCCGATTGTCGCAAATGATGTCAATCAGCTCTCCGAGGCCTACGTCCACGTGATCAGCGATCCGGTATTGCGACATAGCGAGGGTCTTGCAGCATTAGCAAAAAGGTCGACACTCGAGGCCAATGTTCTGGCTTATAACGATGTGTTCCGCCTTTATTCATGTATCGCTCTTATTGTTCTGGTGATCTTGCTCATCAGAATAGCTTTACGTGGATATAAAAATTTTCGTGACAAACAAGTCCAGTTATCGACACAAACAGCCTGAAAACAGGCGTTAAAATGCGGATGAAAGAGAATGATAAGGTTTTTACGTTCAAAAGCAACGGCTGTTTCCATTATCGCCGGTATTTGCGGGATATTATTGATATTATGGGCGTGGCAACTGCCTCCTTTTATCAGCAGTATCGAAACTACAGACAATGCTTATGTTAAAGGCTTTGTGACGATGATCAGCCCGCAAGTGGCGGGGAATATTTCGAGCGTAAAGGTCAAAGATTACGAGCGCGTCAAAGAAGGTGAGCTTCTTATCGAAATAGAAGATCGCATTTTCAAGCAAAGGGTGGAACAGGCAGTAGCTACACTCGATTCAAAAAAGGCCGCATTGGCGAGTTCCTACCAGCAGGAGGAATCAGCGAAAGCCGATATTCGCTCCGCAGAGGCTGCCTTCACCAAGGCGGAGCTTAACTGGAAACGTGTTGAACCATTGACGCAACGCGGTGTGTCATCGCAAAGCAGTGAAGATTCCGCCCGTGCCGATCGCGATCAAAAAAGTGCAGAACTTGAAGTCAGAACACAGGCGTTAAAGAAAATTCTTGTTGATCGGGAAGGCTTGAAGGCCGATGTCGAAAGTGCCGAAGCAGCGGTTGAACTTGCAAAAATAGATCTTGATCATACCAAAATTTATTCCCCACGCGACGGGCGTGTCGGTGAAGTCGGTGCCAAACTCGGCCAATATGTCACAGCGGGAACGCAACTCCTTGCCGTTGTACCCGATGATGTCTGGATTGTCGCCAATTATAAAGAAACACAATGTGCCAATATGAAAGCCGGACAACCGGTAGTATTTTCTGTCGATGCGTTGGACGGATATAAGCTCAAAGGGCATGTTGCCCGCTTTTCGCCGGCGGCCGGTTCGGAATTTGCTGTTTTGAAGCCCGATAACGCAACCGGAAATTTCACCAAAGTTGCCCAGCGCATTCCGGTTCGCATCGAGATCGACCCTGACCAGAAATATGTTGATCGATTAATACCCGGTATGTCGGTCATTCCCCATGTTGATACATCGGTAAATCCGGAAAAATTACAAAATTAAATTTTTGCTTGAACTGCTTTGAACCGTTTTATAGCCAAGCAGTTTTAGAAAAATCAAAAAATACTATGAAACCGCGTTCGATTGCGTTAATCCCTATTCCGGCTCTTTGCTTTCGGCATGACAGTTGGTATTGTAAATTTAGAAAAATAACATAGGGGACATACACTCAATGGATTATTTTTTTCAGCAACTAATAAACGGAGTTGCTTTGGGGGCTATTTATGGGCTTATCGCTATTGGCTATACTATGGTCTATGGCATATTGGGCATGATCAATTTTGCCCATGGTGATGTGTTCATGATCGGTGCCTTCATTGCGATGATCGTTTTTATGATGCTGCTGACATTGCCTGCGGCCGTGCCTATTGCCCTGGCACTTCTCATAATGCTCATCGTTTCAATGGTTTTCACATCTGTCTGGGCTTGGGTTATCGAACGGGTTGCTTATCGGCCATTGCGCGGCTCCTTTCGTCTTGCTCCATTGATCACAGCAATCGGGATGTCGTTTGTTTTGCGCAATTTCGTTCAGGTCGAGCAGGGCCCACGTAACAAGCCTATTCCGGAAATGATCAGTGGTGGTTTTGTCATTCCGGGAACCGACGTTTTTATTTTGAACAAGCAACTTCTGGTCGTGGTCGTTACCGCAGTTCTGCTTTTTATCTTTTCCCATATTGTCAGCAAAACACCGCTCGGGCGCGCCCAACGCGCCGTCGAACAGGACGGCAAAATGGCGGCTCTTTTGGGAATCAATGTGGACCGGATTATTTCGGTGACCTTCATTATGGGGGCAGCGCTTGCAGCAATAGCCGGAACACTTTACCTGATGAATTATGGACAAATTCATTTTGCCGATGGTTTTATTCCTGGAATCAAAGCTTTTACCGCCGCCGTTCTCGGGGGAATCGGGTCGTTGCCCGGTGCAGTTCTTGGCGGTCTTCTGATCGGCTTGACAGAAGCTTTGTGGCAAACCTATTTTCCGCCGGAATATAAAGACGTTGCAGTCTTTCTCATTCTTGCAATTGTTCTCGTATTTATGCCATCCGGTATCCTTGGACGGCCAGAAGTTGAAAAGGTTTAGACGGCGGCCATGAACCAGATAACATCTTTGCCAAATGCCGGAAGAATCGACTTTAAACGCGCTTGTCGCGAAGGCATTGTGACAGCTTTTATCGCATTATTGCTGTTTGCCTTTATCGTGGGTTTCAGGGCTGATCTCAATTTGCGGAACGAGATGACACTGACACCGCAAATCGGTTATCTTCTCAATTATGTGATTATTGCCGGTGTCGGGCGTTTTACGTGGTGTCTTTTTGGCGGTGGTACAAAGGGAGCAGTTTTTGCACTTGTCCCTTCTGTCATATTGTTCATCGCCTATCGGGCATGGCTTTATTATGAAGATGCCTCTGCCCAATCCACTTATAATTTGTCGGCTCAAGCCCATCAGCTTTTCATTGCCGGAATTGTCGTCGTCGCTTTTGTGCTGCTTGCCATTGTTTTTCTCTATGCCAAAGGTATTCAACAGGCAATCAGGATAACGGTCAGGGAAGTCACACCGGGGTTTCAGAAATATGCTCCGGGATGTATTTTGGCGCTGTTGCTTGTGTATCCGTTTTTTGTCACGACTTTTCTGGTTGATAATCTCGCCCAATCGCAAAAGTGGATCGACAATTATGCAATCCAGATATTGATTTATATCATGCTTGCCTGGGGGCTCAATATTGTGGTTGGCCTTGCCGGCTTGCTTGATTTGGGATATGTCGCTTTTTATGCCGTGGGAGCCTATACGGTTGCCCTTCTCGGCAATCATTTCGGCTTTTCATTCTGGCTGTGCCTGCCTTTGGCCGGTATTTTTGCAGCCCTTTGGGGAATGATGCTGGGATTTCCGGTATTAAGATTGCGTGGTGATTATCTTGCCATTGTTACTTTGGCTTTCGGAGAGATTATCCGCACAATTTTGCAGAACTGGACGCCGGTTACCGGCGGCGCTGCTGGGTTGTCGGTTCAAAAAGCAACATTCTTCGGTGTTCCCTTCACAAGGGGCGAAGGCGGATTTGCCGAGCTCTTCGGATTAAATTTTCAGGCTGCCCATTATAAGATATTTCTCTATTATGTCATTCTTGTCATGGTGGTGATTACCGCCTGGGTCGTGATGAGGTTGCGTCGACTGCCAATCGGACGGGCATGGGAAGCTTTACGCGAAGATGAAATTGCCTGCCGCTCGCTTGGAATCAACACAGTAACAACAAAATTGACGGCCTTTTCCATCGGTGCAATGTTCGGCGGTTTTGCCGGAGCATTTTTTGCAGCAAGACAGGGGCGCGCCGATTACACGAGTTTTATTTTCGACGAATCGGCAATTATTCTGGCAATTGTTGTTCTGGGGGGTATGGGGTCACTAGGTGGAATTGCTGTGGCTGCTGCTGTCATGATTGGTGGCACAGAGTTATTGCGCGATGTTCCGGCGCTACAGATGATATTCGGTCCTGATTTTGACCCGCCACAATATCGTATGCTTTGGTTCGGTCTGGCGATGGTGTTCGTCATGGTGTGGAAACCGCGCGGCTTTGTCGGTAAACGGGAACCGAGTGCATTCCTGAAAGTGAAGAAAGCTGTTTCGGGTGATTTTACAAAAGAAGGAAACGGCTAATGGCTGACGATAATACCCTTCTCCAAATCGAGCACCTCAGGATGCAATTTGGTGGTCTCGTTGCCGTTGACGATTTGAGTTTCAATGTCGAGCGGGGCAAGATTACGGCTTTGATCGGGCCGAATGGTGCAGGTAAAACAACTGTTTTTAACTGTATTACCGGCTTTTATCGGCCGACTGGCGGGATGTTGTCTCTCCATACGAGTGAAGGTAAAACTTTTCTATTGGAGCGGCTTGCCGATTATGAAATTACCAAGAAAGCGAAAGTTGCCCGCACCTTCCAGAATATCCGCTTGTTTACCGGCTTGACGGTTCTCGAAAATCTGCTCGTTGCGCAACATAACGAGTTGATGCGCGCTTCCGGCATGACCGTGCTTGGCCTGTTCGGTTTTCCTTCATATAAGCGGGCAGCCAAAGAGGCGATCAAAAAAGCCGAGCTTTGGCTTGAAAAAATAAATCTTGTCCATCGTGCCGATGATCCTGCGGGAGATCTTCCTTATGGTGATCAGCGGCGTCTCGAGATTGCACGTGCGATGTGCACCGAGCCGCAACTTTTATGTCTTGATGAACCGGCGGCCGGTCTTAACCCTAAAGAATCGCTTGAACTGAACGATCTCCTTTTGGATATCAGGGATGTCGAACATACCTCCGTATTGCTGATCGAACATGATATGTCGGTGGTGATGGAAATATCCGATCATGTTGTTGTTCTCGAATATGGGTCAAAAATTGCCGATGGTACGCCGGAGGTCGTCAAAAACGATCCGAAAGTGATTGCAGCTTATCTTGGCGTTGACGAGGATGAAGAGGCATCTCCTGAAACAGCAGTTGAGGATGTCGCGGCTTCTGTTGAAATATCGGAAACGGAAATCATTACTGCCGACTCGAAAGAACAAGAGGGAAAGCGTTCATGAGTAGCGATGCACCAGCACTTCTTAAAGTCGAAAATATTGAAACTTATTACGGTGCTATTCAAGCTCTACGGGGCGTCAGTGTTGAAGTCCGGCAAGGCGAGATTGTTACACTCATCGGCGCCAATGGTGCCGGTAAGTCAACTTTGATGATGACGATATTCGGCAAGCCGCGTGTACGGTCAGGTCGTATTTGGTTTGATGGTCATGACATTACCTATATGGAAACGCATGAAATTGCCCGATTACGTATTGCGCAGTCGCCGGAAGGGCGGCGCATTTTTCCGCGCATGACCGTGCTCGAAAACCTGCAAATGGGTGCAAGTATCGATAACCTCAAATATTTTGACGAGGATGTCGAGAAAATGTTTGCTTTATTTCCACGCCTGAAAGAACGCTTGCAGCAACGCGGCGGAACATTGTCCGGTGGCGAACAGCAGATGCTGGCAATTGCGCGTGCGCTTATGTCGCGTCCGAGACTATTATTGCTTGATGAACCTTCATTGGGGCTGGCGCCGCTCATTGTTAAACAGATATTCGATGCGATCAAAGTACTAAACAAGGAAACCGGTCTCACTGTTTTTCTGGTCGAGCAGAACGCTTTCGGGGCGTTAAAACTCGCCCATCGCGGTTATGTTCTTGTGAATGGTGTTGTTACAATGAGCGGAACCGGTGCAGAACTTTTATCGAACCCGAAAGTCAGGGCAGCCTATCTTGAAGGTGGTCGACATTAATCAGGATATTCAAAATCACCACTGGTGTTTGAAGCTTTAGGGAGAAAAAATGCAAGGTATCCTTTATCAAGAGTCTTCACTTTTTGTCTTTGTACTGGTGACTATCATTCTTGGTGGCTGGGCAGCGTGGATGACGGGGCGCGCTTGTGCACTGACCTGGCATGGGTTGAAAGTGGCGCTGATTTCGATGGTTCCGCTCGCCGCGGCTGTCCGCTTCATCCATTATATCCCGCCCTTCAACGGCACTCTGTTATCGCTTCATTATTATCTTGTCGATCTTGTTGTTTTGCTGATTTTTGCAGGTCTGGGTTTCCAATTTACGCGGACAAACCAGATGGTTCGCCAATATAGTTGGCTTTACAAGAAATCGTCGCCTTTTACCTGGCACAAGAAATAAGCTTTTCTTTGATGTTGTCTGGAAAAAATACTTTGGATGTTTTACAACTTATGAAGAAAAAGAGGAGAACTGGAATGAAGAAAGCATTATTGGCAACCGTTGCAGCAATTGCTTTTGGCACGTTCATGAATAGTGCTTGGGCAGATATCAAAATCGGTGTTGCAATTCCTGCTACGGGACCGAGCGCGGCGATTGGTGCACAAATTCAGCATGGCGCCGAAATGGCCGTTAAAAATATCAATGACAAGGGAGGCATCAAAGGCGAAAAGCTCGTTATCGAGATTGTCGACGATGCATCGGACCCCAAACAGGCCGTTTCGGGTGCCAACAAGCTTGCCGGCGATGGTGTGCAATTTGTCGTAGCCCATTATAATTCGGGTGCAGCGCTTCCGGCAGCAACTGTTTATGATGAAAATGGCATGCTGGCAATTTCAGCCGGTGTTACCAATCCTAAATTGACTGAATCGGGCTATCCGATGCAGTTTCGTGTTTGCGGACGTGATGACCAGCAAGGGTCATTTGCCGCTGAATTCATAAAAAAGCATGTTCCTGATCCGAAGGTCATGATTATTCACGACAAAACCGCTTATGGAATTGGTATTGCCGAAGAAGTCAAAAAAACACTGAACAAGCTTGGCGTGACCGAATTGAGTTTCGATGGTGTCAATGTCGAGGATAAGGATTTTTCGGCCATTATTGCAAAAATGAAGCAGAGTGGCGCAAATGTTGTCTATTTTGGCGGGCTTTATACACCGGCCGGATTGATGTTGCGCCAAATGGCGGAACAAAAAGTCAAACCTGTCTATATCGGTGGTGATGCCTTTGCCAGCAATGAGCTTGCCGCAACGGCGCAAGATGCAGTTGTTGGTGTTATGAATACCTTCAACGCCGATCCTCGTGGCAATAAGGACAATGAGGAATTGGTAAAATCTTTCCGGGCGAACGGATTTGAACCGGAAGCATTCACACTTTATTCCTATGCGGTTGTGCAGCTTATGGCCGAAGGTATTACTGCCGAAGGGCAAAACCCGCAAAAAGTGGCGCAATATCTGAAAACAAAAGGGCCTTTCAAAACAGTGCTCGGACCTTTGGATTTCACCGAGAAAGGCGATCCGAAGGAAGGTGGTTTTGTTATGAACCGATGGTATAAAGCTCCGGACGGAAGCTATAATTATTCCGAAGTCAAGGATTGAAAAATAAAGTCGGAAAAGAACTAAAGTAAGCCAAAAGAGCTGAAAACGACTGGACAATAAAAAAGCGCGTTTAACGCGCTTTTTTATTTGCTTATCTTTTTCTTTATCAGGTCAGATATGACCAAGCGGACCTTTTGGATGTGCTGTTCATTTTAAAAAATTTGTTTCTCAACTCTTAGTGAGACAAACTTTATTCGAACACAAATGCAATCTTGTTTTTATCGTTCCGATTATTTGCGACGGAGGAGAAAATAAGCTGCAACTCCCAAGACACCGACAACCGCCAAAGCAGTTTTGGGATAATTTTTTGTTTGCTTGGTAATATAGTGGGCTTGTTCACCGACAACATCAAGCGCCTGACGCCCCTTATCCTTTATTGTTTCGGCAATTTCGCCTGTATTGCTCATGAAACCGTCGCCTTTGGTCAGTGAATGGGTGAGCGATTGGAGCTCGGCTTTAAGATCCTGAATACGTTTTTCGACTTTTTCTTTCGTGTCACTGCCGTTAAGAACATTAAACATTGTTTTTCCCTTGCGCTGAAGCCCCGTATAAATCGAACACAAGGCTGTAACTACTATCTATTACAATAGATAATGCGTAAAAAAGTTCCTTCCAGTGGAAATGAAAAACCTCGGGCCGTAATTTTTTCTCGAAAACGGTATATTCAAATCGGGAAATTTTCTAAAACCGGAAAGATGCAATGAAAAACATAAAAAGCACGGGACGGTTTTAATTCATCACTGACCTCAGGTAATTTCTGAAAAAAGACATTACGATAATCGGAAAAGTGAAAATCTTTTTCAAAATTCCGATTGGGAAAATGGGTTTAAAACAGTTATAACAAAACGATATGATTATGATGATCAGGCAATAAAAGAGACATCATCCGAAAATGAACACGCACGAATATTTTTCCAAACCTTTTCCGCGTCGCAAATCTGTTGCTGTCAATGTTGGCGGCGTTATGGTGGGAGGCGATAATCCTATTGTCGTGCAATCAATGACCAATACGGACACAGCCGATGTGAATGCAACCGTGGCTCAGGTCGCAGCACTCGCCAAGGCAGGTTCGGAACTTGTACGCATTACTGTCGATAGGGATGAATCGGCAGCCGCTGTACCAAGAATAAGAGAACGGCTGGACAATCTTGGAATTACAGTTCCGCTCATCGGTGACTTTCATTATATCGGTCACAAATTACTCGCCGAATATCCTGATTGTGCAAAGGCCTTGGCAAAATATCGCATCAATCCCGGAAATGTCGGGTTTCGTGAAAAACGTGACAAACAATTCAGTGAAATAATCGAATTTGCGATTCAATATGACAAACCGGTTCGTATCGGCGTGAACTGGGGGTCGCTCGATCAGGAATTGCTGACACGGCTGATGGATGAGAATGCTGCAAAAGGCGGGCCGCTCTCGACCGATGAGGTCATGCATGAAGCGGTGGTGCAGTCTGCACTTATTTCGGCGCATCTTGCGGAAGAAATCGGCCTTGGGAAGGATAAAATTATTCTGTCGGCAAAGGTCAGTCAGGTACAGGACCTTGTCGCTGTCTATACCATGTTGGCCAAGCGCTGCGATTATGCTTTGCATCTGGGGCTTACCGAAGCAGGTATGGGAACCAAAGGTGTTGTCGCCTCTTCGGCAGCTCTGGGCATTTTATTGGAACAGGGAATTGGCGATACCATACGTATTTCTTTGACACCTGAACCGGGCGGCGATCGCCGGCGTGAAGTGCAGGTTGCACAAGAGCTTTTGCAGGTTATGGGATTCAGACAATTTATACCCACTGTTGCCGCTTGCCCCGGCTGTGGACGCACCACCTCGACGGTGTTTCAGGAACTTGCACAGAAAATTCAGGGTGATATCCGCAAAAATATGCCGGTCTGGCGGAAAAAATATCCCGGTGTCGAAACACTCAATGTGGCCGTCATGGGATGTATCGTCAACGGACCCGGGGAATCGAAACATGCCAATATCGGTATTTCACTTCCCGGTACCGGAGAAATGCCGGCTGCCCCCGTTTTCATTGATGGTAAAAAGGTCAAGACATTGCGCGGGGCAAATATTGCGGCTGAATTCGAGCAGATGGTAGCTGAATATATCGAAGAGCGTTTCAAATAGAGTTGCAATCGTCCATTCAAAAACCATGAAGTGGACATTTGAAACGAGTGTCCAACTTTGATTTGCGCGTTTTTTGCTGAGGTTTTCAAACGGCAAAAAGGTGCATTTGCTTTTTTCGTCATCAAAAACGATGAAAAGCCCGGTTCAACTATTGCAAGAAAAAAAGCTTGAATGCGTTTAAAAATCCAAAATGTTAAAAGCTTTGTTGGAAAACTAAAAATGTGCTTCGCCCGATAAAGCCAGAAACCGGACAGTTAGGGATGACAGATCGTGGAAGCGCTGGATGAGGTGTTGGTCATCCGAAAAGCAATTGTTTTTGAACGTGTCGCCCATCGGGCGTTCTTCAATCAAGTAGAATCGAGAAAAAATAGCAGCCAAATTGATAGCCATCTTAGTTTGACAAGAGTTTTATAAATTTGGAGAAAACTTCTATAAAGACATGTCGGAGCGGGAGTTTTCTCCATCAATCAGGATTTTTCCGCTGCTTATGTCTTTTATCCAGTCAATAAAGTTTTCTTGTTGTGGCTTTGGCAAACGGAGTGTCACTTCACATCCGAAATCGTCAAAATGCCGGTTATCAATCTGTGCAAGAAAATTTTGAACCTCGTTTTCGACAATTGGTAAGAGATTGAAAGGGCAGTGAAAAGTCAAAATCTGCCAGTCCACAAGTTCGACAAGTTCGGCCTTTTGGAGTGTTCTTGACGCACCGCCCCCATAGGCACGAACCAGCCCACCGGTGCCGAGTTTAACCCCTCCGAACCAACGTGTGACAATGACGAGAACACAATCGCAGTTTTTGCCTTCAATGGCATTGAGGATCGGTTTACCGGCAGTTCCTGTCGGTTCACCATCATCATTGAAGCGGTAATTTGAATGGAATTTCCATGCATAGCAATGATGTGTCGCCTCTTCTTTGCGGATTGTTTCAATAATCGCTTCGGCTTCGGCTATGGAATTGATCGGAAAAGCACGCGTTAAAAAACGGCTTTTTTTAATTTCTTCCATAAGCTCTGTTGCAGAAGCAAGAGTAAAGGCCATGAGTATTTTCCGACGTCTTCTTTTAAATGTCTTTGGCTTTGCTAATGATAAGTTCTTGAAGGGGCGAAAGAAAGCAATGTTAAACGAAAATGCCACCCATCATTACCGAAGCAATTATCTTGTGAAAAGAGCAAGCGCCCAAAACCAAGAGTGGCTTCTTCATGAACATAAAAAACATTATCCTAAAAAAGCTTTATTTATTTTGCGAAACAAACGCCAAGACATTTTTCTTTATCGCAAAAAACAATCACTTGGCTTTAACGAAAGTTGAATGTGTCGCTTTTTCTTCTGGTAAACGCATGAAATTCACTGCGAATGCCCTATGAATGC
This sequence comes from Ditibartonella apihabitans, assembly GCF_002007485.1. Taxonomy (GTDB): domain Bacteria; phylum Pseudomonadota; class Alphaproteobacteria; order Rhizobiales; family Rhizobiaceae; genus Bartonella; species Bartonella apihabitans. The sequence continues at coordinate 2,423,870 of NZ_CP015820.1, read as the reverse complement.
CTAAAATTTTTTTGCAGGTCTTTTTTGTTGTTCAGTTTTTTCTTTCTATAATAAATCTTGCTGTTGCCTTTAGAATATCGGCCTTGTTGCCAAATGGTTCGAGTAAGTCATCAGCCTGTTTCATCAGCCCTTCCAGTTGGTGCTTGGCCCATTCGACACCATGGAGGGCAACCAAAGTTGCTTTATTGGCGGCTATGTCTTTACCGGCAGTTTTGCCGAGTGCTTTGGTATCGGAAGTCACGTCGAGGACATCATCGGCAAGCTGGAAAGCAAGGCCGATCGCCGAGCCGAATTCGGAAAGTCTTTCGCGGTCTTCGCGGGTGGCGTTGGAAAGAATAGCGCCGGCTTCACAGGCATAGCGGATAAGTGCACCGGTTTTCATCGCTTCCAATGTGATAATGCCGCTTTCGTCAGGTTTTTTTGTCTCTGCTTCGAGATCCAGCACCTGCCCGCCTACCATGCCGCCAAGACCGGCACTGCGGGCAAGACCATTGATCAGTTTGAGCCGGATTTTTGCATCCAGTTCAAGTTTGTCATCGGAGAGAAAATCAAAAGCAATTGTCAATAATGCGTCACCGGCGAGAATGGCCGTCGCTTCGTCGAATGCTTTATGGACAGTGGGTTTGCCACGCCGCAAATCATCATTATCCATGGCCGGCAAATCGTCATGTATCAATGAATAGCAATGGATTGCTTCAAGGGCTGCACCAACACATTGTGCCGCTTCGATATTGGCATCAAAAAGTCGGGCAGTCTCGATAACAAGAAAAGGCCGCAATCTCTTGCCACCATTCAAAACACCATGACGCATTGCGGCGAGAAGACGGGACGGGCGGGCAATTTCTCCCGTCTCGATATGGCTGGAGAGTTTTGCATCCAGCATTTCACCAATCTGGCGGGCATTTTTTGCAAGTAAATTGGTAAAATCTTCCATTGAGAATTCCTTTAATCTTTGCAAGATGGACATGAAACATTCCAACCTTGCCGTCAACACTTATGAGTTAGACAATAAAGATATAAAAAAGAGATAAATTGCGAGACGATTATAAACAGGGAATGAAGATTGAACGAGGCTTAATTGTTTGCTGAAGACAGGAAATCTCTAGACCGTTCTGATAAAGGGCATTCGAAAAGACTTCGCTTGGTGTTCTACGCGTTGGCAATTTTGCTATCTTTCCCGTTTTTGCTAATGCTTCTTTATAATCTGCCATTTATCCATCCGGTTTCGACCTTGATGCTGCGTGACCAGATTACTTTTACTCCTTATGAACGGGAGTGGCGTAGTATTGACGATATTTCTCCCAATCTCGTTTATGCCGTTGTCATGTCTGAAGATGGTCAATTTTGTTCACATAGCGGTGTTGACTGGAACGCAATGAAAACTGTTATTTCGCGTGATGGAGGCCCTAACAGAGGTGCGTCGACAATTACGATGCAAATGGTGAAAAACCTGTTTTTATGGCATGACCGGTCTTACTTGAGAAAAGGTCTTGAAATTCCTTATGCGACGGTCGCCGATGCTGTTTTGTCCAAACGACGTATTATGGAAATTTATCTCAATATTGCCGAATGGGGGCCCGGAATCTATGGTGCTGAAGCTGCTTCACAACATTTTTTCAAACGTTCGGCAAAAAATCTCAATCCAAGACAGGCTGCCTATCTCGCAGTCACTTTACCCAATCCGAAATTGCGTAATCCTTCCCGTCCATCCGTGAATTTGACAAGGCTTGAACGTCTGATAGAAAAACGTGTACGTCAATCGGCTGCTTATACCCAATGCTTGCGAGAACCGGTTTCAGAGCAGTAATGAAACTGAGTCGGATTTGACCGGTTGGACAATTTCGCAAGAGCAGCAAAAACATGCCGGCAGTTTTGGAAGATTTTAAGCAAAAAGGTGATTTTAAAATTTTTCCGCTTATAATAGGCACAATATCGACCTATTTCATAAAAAATGCTGATTTCAGTCTGGTCAAAGTCTGATAATCAGTGTATAGGCTCGCCAAACCTTCTATAATTTTGTCTGCCGATATAGCTTCGGGTTATGGTGGCAGATACGTTTTAAGCAAATTTGGAGTATAATTCCATGGCTGTACCTAAACGAAAAACGACCCCGTCAAAGCGCGGTATGCGTCGTTCTGCCGACGCCCTCAAGGCTCCGACCTATGTTGAAGACAAAACTTCCGGCGAGCTTCGTCGCCCGCACCATATCGATCTTAAAACCGGTATGTATCGTGGTCGTCAGGTTTTGACACCGAAAGACTGAGGTCTTTTTGAATTTAAAGAAAAACCGGTCTATTGGCCGGTTTTTTTGTGTCCAAATCATTCGACGAATTTTTGATGTATTTGGTGCGCCGGTTTGGTGAAAATTCTCCAACTTGTTTTGTGGAATTTTATTGTCCGGTTGACTTGGCAACACGTTGATAGAATCGGAAAACCATGCCTGTCCGGATTGGCTATAAATGGTTTCTGTCGCTCAAATCCGGTAAACGATTTCCTGTCTTTGTCCCGTCTTGCTTCAATTTTGAAGGGAAGCCAATCTCGTCGATCGCGAATGTAATTTTTCTCATCAATTTTTCTTCCTTCACGCTTCACAATCAAACCGGTTTATCGATAAAAATTCGGAATCGGTTGGTGCTTGTTTTTACCTTATCAGAAACAGCGGCTTCAAAAACCCTTGCGCAAACTGTGTTGGGAAAACTTTATTATCTATAGCGGAAATACATTGGCAAAAAAGGTTTGGTGAAAAATGCCCGTTTATAAGGAAATAGAAGCGGTGGACACTGTGCTTCAAGAACATTGTAAGCTTAAGAATAGTCAAAAGTTATGAATGATCCGGCAGGCAAATTTCCGGTTTATCCTGAAGCGTTTGTTGCAAAAGAATATATTGTGCCAAAAAAGGCTATTTTTAATCACAAAAAATATTTTCCGGCATGAAAGGCTTATGCCTGTCGGAGCTTCAATAGTGACCCCATTATGGTTAATTGCAATGACCCCGTTTTCCGGATTATTCCTTGACCTTATTGCTATATTTTGGTTTCTCTCCTAGTAAGAACACAGTATCTGGTGAGAACATATCAAGAACATGGTAATGTCAGCGATTCGTCGCTGATTCGTTCCGGTACTGTTCCAAAGGTTAAGAATTATGGTTAACGTTTCGTAAATTACAAAGCTTGCTTGTCGTTTGATAAGGCGTTAAGGCGTATTTTGGCGGCTATGTCCGGCAAAATCTGATTATTTGGAGTAGACGATGGCTAAAGCCCCTCTCATCCTTTCGGGGCGTGATGTAACAGCCGTTCTGGGGCCGACAAATACCGGCAAAACCCATTTGGCAATCGAGCGGATGCTTGCCCATGATAGCGGAATGATCGGACTACCGTTACGACTTCTTGCACGGGAAGTTTATAACCGTATCAGCGAAAAGATCGGCCCGAACAGAGTTTCTCTCATTACGGGGGAAGAAAAGATTATTCCTCTCGGTGCCCCTTATTCTGTTTGCACGGTGGAAGCTTTACCAAGGGAAACCAAGGCTTCTTTTGTCGCGATAGATGAAGTACAACTTGCCGGTGATCTCGCTCGCGGCCATATTTTTACCGATCGGATTTTACATTTGCGTGGCACACAGGAAACGATGTTGCTCGGTGCTTCGACGATGCAAGGCATTCTGCAAAAACTTTTGCCCGGTCTTAATGTTGTCAGTCGGCCGCGGTTTTCGCAATTGCTCTATGCAGGCTCGAAAAAGTTGACCCGTTTGCCAAGCCGCACAGCAATTGTCGCCTTTTCTGCCGATGATGTTTATGCAATTGCCGAATTGATCAAGCGCCAGCGTGGTGGGGCAGCGGTGGTCATGGGGGCGCTCTCGCCACGCACAAGAAATGCACAGGTAGCCCTTTATCAATCGGGAGACGTGGATTTTCTCGTGGCAACCGATGCAATCGGTATGGGACTTAATCTGGATGTCGATCATGTGGCTTTTGCCCAGACAAGAAAATTTGACGGATACCAGTTTCGCGATTTGACCGCAGCGGAAATGGCGCAAATTGCAGGACGTGCCGGCCGTCATATGCGTGATGGCACCTTTGGCGTGACCGGACGGATTGCCGATCTGGATAAAGATCTTGTTGAACGAATCGAATCACATCATTTTGATCCGGTCAAAGTTTTGCAGTGGCGTAGCGAAGACCTCGATTTTACAACGCTTGACAGTTTGAGAAAATCACTGGAAGCGGCAGCCCCTGTGGAAGGATTAGCCCGTGCATTACCGGCTGTGGATGCGCAAGCTCTTGATAATCTCTCGCATGATTATGATATCGCCCGATTGGCTGACAGGCCCGAGCGCGTGGCATTGCTTTGGGACGCATGTGCACTTCCCGATTATCGCAAAATTGCACCCGCGCAACACGCGGAAATTATTGCCAACATCTATCGTGATCTTGTAAAACGCGGCAGCGTCAATGAAAACTATTTGGCCGAGCAGGTCTCCCAAGCTGATCGAGTCGATGGTAATATTGACACTTTATCGCATCGGATTGCCCAGATTAGAACCTGGACATTTGTGTCTCACAGACCCGGATGGCTTACCAATCCGCAACACTGGCAAGAAAAGACGCGGGAAATTGAAGATAGATTGTCAGATGCGTTACATGAGAGGTTGACGAAACGATTTGTAGACCGCAGAACAAGCGTACTTATGAAGCGGCTTAGAGAGAATGTGATGATGGATGCCGAAATAGTTCAAACTGGCGATGTTCTCGTAGAGGGGCATCATGTTGGAAAACTTGATGGGTTTCGTTTTATTGCCGATGTCAATGGCGAAGGTGCCGATGCAAAAGCTCTAAGGGCTGCTGCAGATAAAATATTGGCCGGTGAATTCGAAAAAAAGGCAGATCGTTTGGCCGCTTCGGCCAATGGCGATTTTGCGGTCGGTTCGGATGGTGTGGTTCGCTGGATTGGCCAACCTTTGGCAAGCCTTGCTGCAACCGATGATATTTTGAAGCCAAGGGCGGTACTGCTCGCCGATGAACAATTGACGGGGCAGGCGCGTGAAAAAGTTGCCGAACGGGTCGATCGTTTTGTGAGCTTCCATTTTGAAACAGCATTGAAACCGCTTTTTGATCTTATCAATGCGGATGCGCTGGTTGGTATGACACGTGGACTGGCATTCCGTCTGGTTGAACATCTGGGCGTTTTGCCGCGCCGTGACGTTGCAGAAGAGGTCAAAAGCCTTGACCAGATTTCACGTGCAGCCTTGAGAAGACTCGGAACACGTTTTGGCGCTTTTCATATTTTTCTGCCAATGATGTTGAAGCCGGCACCGGCGCAAGCCATTACGCTTCTATGGGCATTGAAAAACCATGCGCGCGATTTGGCGGGTTATGGCGATGTTCTGCAAGTATTGGCAGCCGGCCGTACATCGGTTGTTGTCGACCCGACTTTCGACCCGACCTTTTATCAGCTTGCCGGTTATCGGATTCTGGGGCGCCGCGCCGTACGTGTCGATATTCTTGAACGTCTCGCCGATCTCATTCGTAATGCAGTGAACTGGAAGCCCGGTAGCGGGCCGCGTCCGGATGGTGCTTATGACGGGCGTCATTTTCTGGTTACTCCGGCAATGATGTCGATACTTGGTGCGACAGCCGAGGATATGGAAGAAATTCTTAAAAGTCTGGGTTACCGTTTTGATAAAAAAGACAAGGCAGAAATTGCAGCCAAGCTTCAGGAGCTTGATGCAACACCGGAGGAAGCAAAGCCTGCTTCAGTTGTCGAACATCCTGCCGAACCGGTAGGCGATTTTGCGACGACCCCTGCAGTTCAGGAAACTGCAACAACAGAAGAGGTGAAAACACCGGAAGCTGAACCGGTCGGTCCTCATTTCACAAAGAAGACTACGGAAGAAGAGGAAAAACCTGTATTGCTTTGGCATTATCAGGGGCGGCATGATTATCGTCAGTCAAGGTCGAATGGCGACAAAAAGAAACGTTCCGTACAGCGGTTTGAAAAAACAGGTGAAAGACCGGAAAAGTCGGGCGAATCACGTCGTGACAAACAACGTCCGCGTAAAAATTCGTCTTTTAACAATCCGAAAGCGGATGCTTCTTACAAACAGCATAAATCAAAGTCGCAATCGAAACCGGTTGACCCCGATTCGCCTTTTGCAAAACTCGCAGCCTTGCGCGACCAATTGAAAAAATGAGCGAAGAGACCGTTTCGAGACAGCGCTTGGACAAGTGGCTGTTTTTCTCACGGACGGTCAAAACGCGTAGCCTTGCTGCCAAACTCGTCGAGGGCAGCAAGGTCAGAGTTAATCGTGTGAAAATTGACAAGCCGGGCTATTCGATAAAAGTCGGAGACGTTCTGACTATCCGGCTCGAACGTTCGGTGGTTGTTTATAAGGTAACAGGACTTGGCGAGCGTCGGGGACCTGCAGTGGAAGCCCGATTGCTTTATGAAGATTTGACACCCACCGAAGTTGTAGCAGACAGACAGAATATTATTTCATCAGGTCCCCGACCGACAAAACGTGACAGAAGGCAATTATTGCGTTTTTTAAAACAGGAAATGTGAACAAATTGGTTCATATGCGGGGTTGAAACGATCAGACAAAAACGTTAATTCAGTGCTGTTATCGTTTCATTTCCGTTTAAAAGTGTGACAGGCTTTTGTCGGAATGCGCTTGACGTGAACACTGGAGATTGAACAATGACCTATGTTGTGACCGACAATTGCATTCGCTGCAAATACACTGATTGTGTCGAGGTTTGCCCCGTTGACTGTTTCTATGAAGGGGAAAACATGCTTGTTATCCACCCTGACGAATGCATCGATTGTGGTGTCTGTGAACCGGAATGTCCGGCTGAAGCAATCAAGCCGGATACCGAGCCGGGGCTCGAAAAATGGCTGGAGCTCAACATGGAATATTCGGCAAAATGGCCGAATATAACGGTTAAGAAAGATCAGTTGCCCGAGGCAACTGAAATGGACGGCGTCACCGGAAAACTTGAAAAATATTTCTCGCCCAAGTCTGGAAGCGGTGATTAGACGTGCAAATAGTTGAACTTAACTGCCCGATGATTGATTTCGTTGGATTTTTGTGTTAAGGTTTTGCCGTTAAGCCGATACTGAATGTCTTTGACGTTTCTTTTTCTCATCGAAAGGTGTTTTAATCAGGCATAGTTCGCGTCGTATCGTGGATGTTTTCATCACGTGCAGTGGAATAATGCAAGATTGGGTGGACTTATCGGAACATTTGCTTTGCAAATGTGCAAAAGCTTATTGTGCGGGATAAGTCGGAAGTAATGTTGAAAATTCGGGGATCGGATAAGGCTCTTTGTTTTGGAGCCTTCAACCTGTGTTTGTCGGCAGCAGTGCCGAGCACAAATGGAGTTGGTTAAAAATATGTCATCCCCCAAGAAAAAATCCCCGGCACGGCACGGGTTTAAGGCTCAAGAATACATCGTTTATCCTGCCCACGGTGTTGGCCAGATTGTTGCTATTGAAGAACAGGAAGTTGCAGGTATCAAGCTTGAACTGTTTGTCATCCATTTTGAAAAAGATAAAATGCATGTCAAAGTTCCGGTTGCCAAAGCTTTATCGATTGGCATGCGCAAATTGTCCGAGACCGATTTTGTTGACCGTGCGTTGAAAGTGCTACAGGGGCGGGCACGTATCAAGCGGACAATGTGGTCTCGTCGTGCACAGGAATATGACGCAAAAATCAATTCGGGTGATTTGATTTCGATCGCCGAAGTGGTGCGGGATCTTTTCCGTGCTGAAAATCAGCCTGAACAATCCTATTCGGAGCGTCAGCTTTATGAAGCAGCGCTTGATCGCATGGCGCGTGAAATTGCTGTTGTCAACAAGATTTCGGAAACAGAAGCCGTTCGCGCAATTGAAATCAATCTCGCCAAGAGCCCGAAGCGCAGTGCTAAAAGTGATGCTGACGGTGATGTCGATATTGATGTTGATGGTGAAGACAGCGAGAACGTCGCTGCTTGACCATAATTGGCGAGACAGCCAACAATATAGTCTTTGATATTTTAAAAGCCCGCTTTTAAAGCGGGCTTTTTATTTTTCAATGATTTAAATTTATCAAGAGAACACGTAAAAATTGCAAAAAATCTATCGAAAATTGAATTATTTTAACTTTTAGTTGTTTTTTTATGGAACCAACTCTTTCGGCAGACGTTAGCAGCCTGAAAGGAAAATAGCGTTTTGTTTTCCTGCTAACACTTTTCCTACCGAGGGGGCAATCATGTCCAACATCTCCACGTCAACGCAAGTGACGACAAATTTCAATTCGGGTACCGACAATATGCTTGGTCGGAACATGATGCGTTCGGCTATGAAAGCTCCCTACCTCGAACGAGAAGATGAACACATGCTCGCATTGCGTTGGAGGGATGATCAGGACAGCGTTGCCATGCATAAGATTGCCGTCTCCCATATGAGATTGGTCATTTCAATAGCGGGCAAGTTCAAACATTTCAAATTACCTTTGGGAGATATGGTTCAGGAGGGCTATGTCGGGCTTCTTGAAGCAGCCGCACGTTTTGATCCCGAGCGCGAAGTGCGCTTTTCCACCTATGCAACATGGTGGATAAGAGCTTCTATTCAAGATTACATTTTGCGCAACTGGTCAATTGTTCGTGGTGGTACAAGTTCGGCCCAAAAGGCATTGTTTTTCAATTTACGACGTTTGCGTACCAAGCTTGCCGCCGAAGATAGAACCATGACAAAACAGGATATCTATCGCAATATATCGGAAAAGCTCGGCGTTTCCGTTTCCGATGTCGAAACAATGGATTTCCGGTTTTCGACAACCGACAATTCATTAAGCGCTCCGATGATCGGGGATGATGAAAATTCGGGCAGCAAAATGGATTCGCTCGTTGATAATCACCCGTTGCAAGACGAACTTGTCGAGGACGAAATTGATGGACAACGTCGCTCGAAATGGCTTCATGATGCACTGCAGATTTTGAATGAAAGAGAACTTCAAATTATCCGTTATCGACGTTTGAATGATGAAGGCGCAACTCTTGAAGCCTTGGGTGAAGAAATGGGCATTTCCAAGGAACGTGTCCGTCAGATCGAAGCAAGGGCATTGGAAAAATTGCGTAATTGCCTTCTTTCTGTTAACACTGTCGATGCTTATCAGGTTTAATTGCCAAAAGAACGCGTTTCGTCATCTCAAGGCGATCCTGCTAAAAGGGTAAATACCTGACAGGATCACAGGGTAGAATTGGCCAGGAGAACCGGTTTGTCACCGTTTGACAAAAACGCACATATTGAACAAAAATTACTCGCATATTCTATTCTGGCAACAATAGTTCTGGCAATTGCAGCGATCATCACGGGCATTCTTTCGGGTGCGTCCTCAATCATTTTCGACGGGATGTATTCGTCGATTGATTGTCTATTCAGTATTGCTGCACTTCTCGTTGTCCGGCTCATCGAGATTGACGTAAACCGGAGGAGCCGCAAAGCACCCAAATTTGTCGAGCGCTTTCAATATGGTTTTTGGCATCTCGAACCAATGCTGCTTGCAATTAACGGCTTATCTTTAATGATTGCCATTATTTATGCTTTGTTTGAAGCCGTTGGTAAAATTTTGAATGGCGGAAAACTTCCGCATTTCGATGCCGCTATCGGGTTTTCGATCTTTGCTGTCATCCTTTGCTTTGGAATGGCGTTTTACGAACAATATTTCAATCGCCGGATAAAGTCGGCTTTCATAACAATTGATGCAAAGAGTTGGATTATATCGGGTGGCATAGGGCTTGCTCTTCTATGTGCTTTTACCTTTGCCAATCTGATAGAAGGTACGGGCTACGAATGGATTTTACCCTATATTGATCCGGCTATTCTGGCACTCATTGCGCTTATCATGTTACCAATGCCGGTTAGAACCGTTTTACGCGCCATGCGCGATATCCTGATGATCACGCCGGTTGATCTTGATGAACACGTCAATAATGTTGTGGATGCCATTGTGGAAGAATATGGTTTTGTCGGCTCCCAGAATTATCTCGCCAAGGTGGGGCGATCGACAATGATCGAGATTCATCTCATCTTGCCGGAACATTACAAAATTGCCGAGGTTGAAGAGCTCGATAAAATCCGTACCGAAATCGGCGAGAAAATAGGTCATGCGGGACCGGATCGGTGGCTGACCGTGTCTTTTACGTCAAGTCCGCAATGGGCTTATTAAGAGAACAGAGCTTTTTAAGATACGGATTTTTCGCGACCTCGTCGAAATCTATTCGGAAATAATTTTGATTCGGTCACCCGCTGATAAATTGGCTGTTGCCGGTAATGCGTTGATGATGCGCAACAGTTTTTCTTTGGCATTGGTCCCCTGCATGCGAGCTGCAACGGATGCAACAGTTTCTCCGCCTTTAATTGTCAGGACATGGATACGCAACGGTTTAAGGGCAGAAACCTCGCGTGACGAAAGCGCTTTAAAGGAAGATGTTGTGGCATTAGCCACCGAATTGAGCGCGGACGAATTTTTCGGAGCAGCCGTCAAGAACCGGAAGACATGATCCTTGACAAAGATCACAACGACATCGAATTGCCAGCGATCATTGGCAGCATGGGCACGTGCCGCTTCTAAACCATTAATAGTAATGGCCTGTATAGTAGATGGATCAAGACCGCTTACCCAACCACTTTTGATATAATCGACAGGCGAGGAGCCGCGCGGGAGTGCAACACCGTCGAAACGCACAGCAATGTCGTTATTTCCGCTGGCAATGACAGCGGCGGAAGAATTATCTATTGTAAATCCTTCAGGCACCGTGAAAGTAATACCCAATTTGGGGTGGATAAACTGGTTTCCGCGAATATAACCTTCATCAGCGGTATCGCCAAAAATCATTCCGTCAATGCCGTTCAGGAAATCATCCCGGTCGGTTTTACCAACACCGGGTGCTCCTACTTTGCGGGCTTGATCGGTTGCAAGCTGGATACGTTGGGGCGTTGACGGGTGACTTGCCAGAAAGTCGAGTGTTGCATCGGTTGCACCGGAAACATTCCGATAGGCAGCATAGGCTTCCATGGCTTGGAGGAAACGTGGCGAAGCAAACGGATCATAGCCGGCTTGGCCCAACATTTTTATGCCGATTGCATCCGCCTGCAATTCCTGATTGCGCGAAAATTGTGCAAGCCGCAATTTTCCGCGAATGGCTGTTTCACGTTCGGCTGAATGGTCTTCCAGAACTTCACTGACGACCTGATTTGTCAGCTCCACTTCGGCTTCTTTTTGCTGGCGTAAAATACCGTGATTGGCGGTGACATGTGCCATTTCATGGGCAAGAACGGCTGCTACTTCCGAAGAATCATTGGCAAGTGCAAGAAGACCGCGTGTGACATAGACATAGCCGCCGGGAAGCGCAAAAGCATTGACATTGGGAGAATTCAAAATAGTAATCCGGTAGGTCTGGTCAGGTTTGTCCGAAACTGCAGTGAGCTTACCGACAATTTTTGCAACCATCCGTTCGAGTTTCGGGTCGCTATATTCACCGCCATAAGTTTGTAAGATTCGCGGATGTTGCGAGGCCCCCAATTGTGCAAGAGAATCGCCTTTGCTTACTTTGTCGACTGTAACCGGTGTGCCTGAAGGCATAAGACCGCCATCCGGTTTGTTATAATCAACAAGCTGGCAGGCTGATAATCCCGATAAACCCAAACCGATAAAAATGGCAAAGCCAATTTTCTTTGGCGCAAGCGTAAAAATGCGTGGCAATAAATGCGACTTCATTTTTCCCAATCGTTTGTGTTTATTCATCTTGGCAGGCACTTTCCCTAGTTCACAGGGAGAACAATGATTTCCACTATGTCGAAAAAGTTGAAAATAACATGCTTTTTGGAAATTTCATCTATATTACAACAAGTAGAATTGAATTGTTATGACATATGGAGGACGATCAGACAATTTAAATAGAGGGCGAACTGATAACTGGCATAGAAAATTTGAAAAAAGAAAAATCGGGAAAACTGACAAAACAAAAATGGGCGTTTGAGTGAAAAGCTTTACTGTTCTTCTTGATGGCGATCTTTATGTGACCGAACGGCTTATGAAGCAGATCGGACATGGCCATATTATCGTTGCTGACGGGGCAATCCGTTATGTCGAAATGCTTCATGTGAAACCGGAATTGTGGGTAGGAGATTTCGATTCAACGAAAGCCGACTTGAAGGAACGTTATAAAGATATCGAGAAGAAGTCTTTTCCTGTGGCAAAGGATAAGACCGATGGAGAACTCGCTATCGATTTTGCTTTGGAACGAGGAGCCGAACGCATTATTTTGTGTGGTGCTCTTGGTGGCAAACGTTCCGACCACGCTTTTTTCCACTTTGCTCATGCATTGGCGATGAAAGAAAATGGCATTGATGTTCTTCTAACGAGTGGCAAGGAGGAAGGATATGCTCTTCTTCCGGGCGCTTATTCATTCGATTTGCCTGCCGGCACAATTTTCAGTCTTATCGGCTTTGATGACCTTGATGGTCTTACAATCGAGGGCGCCAGATGGCCGCTTTTGAAAAAAAATGTGCCCTTTGGTTCATCATTGACTCTTTCCAATGAAGTAAACGGCCGATTGAACGTGACCCTGTCGCAAGGTCGTGCAATCTTGTTGGCAACATTGGTTTGAAGAGCATAAATTTTGCGGATAGCTCTTTAGAAAATATTCGTTTTATCCATATGTTATATCAAGATAAGGATGAATCGAGTGCTTTGGCCTTATCTTGGTTTTGCCTTATTATTAAGACACAGTGTCGAAAAATTAAAAAGAGAAAGAGTGAGGACATGTTTAAACGTATTTCTGTAATTGCCATGGTTTCAGCTTTGGGACTTGCAACTGTCGCCTGTTCGCCGAATGAACAGCGTACTGCCGGATATGGCGCTGGTGGTGCGGCTTTGGGCGCACTCGCAGGCGGTGCTATCAAGGGGAATGGCAAGGGTGCTTTGAGAGGTGCTGCAATCGGTGCTGCGGCAGGTACGCTTGTTGGTGTTGCAACAAAGCGTAATGGCGTTCAGTATTGTAACTACCGCGATGCCTATGGGCAAATGTATCAGGCACCTTGCAACCAATACCAATAAGGTTTTAAAGACCTGAAAAATGAAGGGGTCGGTTCTGCTGGCCCTTTTTTATTTTATGTGTTTAAAAAATATATTTTGCTATTAATCGGAAAAAATAACCAAACGGAATCATAATGGCGCCTCCTCTTTTACGTCTCGACCACATTTCACTCACCTTTGGCGGTACACCATTGCTGACCGATGCTGCTTTATCGGTTTCAAGCGGTGATCGTATTGCGCTTGTCGGGCGTAACGGTTCGGGTAAGTCGACACTTCTTAAAATTGCTGCCGGTCTTGTCGAGCCGACAGATGGAGAGATTTTTAAGCATCCCTCGGCAACAATCCGCTATTTGCCGCAATCACCCGATCTTGACGGCTTTGAAAATGTGCGTGCCTATGTCGAAGCTGGACTGGGGCCTTTGGATGATGTCCACCGTGTCAGCTATATGCTCGATCATCTGGGCTTGAGCGGTGAAGAAAAACCCGACCAGCTTTCAGGCGGCGAGGCGCGCCGCGCCGCATTGGCGCGTGTTATTGCACCGGCTCCCGATATTCTGCTGCTGGATGAACCCACCAACCATCTTGATCTCACGACAATCGAATGGCTTGAAGGTGAACTTAAAACAATAAGGTCAAGCATTGTCCTGATTTCGCATGATCGGCGTTTTCTGGAAAACGTCTCGCAATCGACAATCTGGCTTGATCGGGGGCAAACAAAGCGCCTTGGCAAGGGATTTGCTTTTTTCGAGGAATGGCGTGACAAACTTCTTGAAGAAGAAGAAATCGAGCAACAAAAACTCGGCCGCCAGATTGTACGTGAAGAGCATTGGCTGCGTTACGGTGTGACAGCGCGGCGCAAACGCAATGTTCGCCGTCTCGACGAATTGCAGAAATTGCGGCAGAAATACAAGAGTTATCGCGGGCCGCAGGGCAATGCTGTCATGGAGTTGAGCGATTCACAGGAATCCGGAAAACTGGTGATCGAAGCCAAAAATATCAGCAAAGCTTACGGCGAACAGGTTCTTGTCGATCATTTTTCCACCCGTATCCACCGCGGTGACAGGGTGGGACTGGTGGGTCCCAATGGCATTGGTAAAACAACATTGTTATCCATGCTGAGCGGGGTTTTGATACCCGATAGCGGAACAGTGAAACTTGGCGTCAATCTTGAAATTGCCACGCTTGATCAAAAACGCTCGCTTGATGAAAATGAAACGCTTGCCCATTATTTGACCGACGGCCGCGGCGACAGTGTTATCGTCAATGGTGAACAACGTCATGTTGTCTCCTATATGAAGGACTTTCTGTTTTCGCCTGAACAGGCGAGGACGCCGATCAAAGAATTGTCGGGCGGCGAAAGAGCGCGGTTGATGCTGGCGCGCGTCTTGTCTCGTCCTGCAAATCTCTTGATACTCGACGAGCCTACAAATGACCTTGATATGGAAACGCTTGATCTTTTGCAGGAACTTGTCAGCAATTTCCCGGGAACTGTTCTGCTTGTCAGCCACGATCGCGATTTTCTTGATCGCACGGTTACGAGTATCATTGCTCCTGAAGGCAATGGTCGCTGGCTCGAATATGCCGGTGGCTATAGCGATATGATAGCGCAAAGGAAAGGTCGGGAAATCGAACAGAAAAACGTTGCGAAATCATCTTCGCCACAAACATCAGCTCCAGCCGAACGGGCAAAACGGGAAACAAAACAGAAGCTATCCTATAAACAGAAATATGCTTTGGAAAAATTGCCTTCGGAAATTGATGCGCTTCATGACGAGATTGCAAAGATGGAAAAAGAGTTTTCCGATCCCGACCTTTATACAAAAAATGCCAAAAGGTTCGAGGAACTTTCGCGCCTTCTCGAACAAAAGCGAAAAGACCTTGAAATAAAGGAAAACGAGTGGCTCGAGCTTGAAATGCTGAAAGAAGAACTCGAAAAATAGTTTCATTTTTTGAAAACTATAGGGTGTCCGCCAACGCGAATTTTTTGGCATTGAAAAAATGCTGAACCGGTAAAGGTGGATGGCATGGTCACACCCCCCGCATAATCACCGGTAATTCGTATGATATAACAAAAAGCCTTCCGGAAACGGAAGGCTTTCGAGTTTTCAAAAAACTAAAAATCAGCTCATTCCGAGTGCGTCTTTATAGAGCTGGATCATGGCTTCCTCTTCCTGACGCTCATGGTCTTCTTTTTTACGCAAACGGATAATTGTGCGTACAGCCTTGCTGTCGAAACCACTTCCCTTAAGCTCGGCATAAACTTCTTTTATGTCGTCGGAAATTGTTTTCTTTTCTTCTTCAAGGCGTTCGATACGCTCGATAAAAGAACGCAACTGGCCAACGGCCACTGCTTGTTTTTCGTCTGTCACTTCACTCATGGAAATGGCCTCCAGATAAATCGTGTTCAAACGAGTCGTTAAGTCGATCGTTCAGTTTCCTGTTGATGTCCGAGTCCTGCCCTCGGAGTCAAGATGGCGGGTTTAATTTTTACCCCCGATATTTTAGCCAAGTGCCCAGTTCTGGAAGTTACCAGTCGGCACGTGACGGGAAAATCTGTTTCATGTGAATCATCGGCATTCCGTTTATTTTATGAAATAGCGGTTGCAGATAATCTGCCCATTTGATCACACCCTCTTCGTTTGCTATCAAATCCTGTCGGACTTCAATAAGGATGTGGGCAATACCCTTTGTTGTACAATGACGGTACATTGTATCGCCTTTCAATGCGCCATCATAGGGTTCGTTATCGCCAACTTTGATCTCGGCAATTTCGTTCAAGCCGGTAAATAACGGGTCGAAAGCACGTCTGTCACTGTCCCATAAAAGACCGATATGCCAAGGACGTGCTTGACCATGCCAGACGGGTGTAAAAGAATGTACTGAAACCACAAATGGACTTTTACCGCTTGCCTCCTCGACACCGGCGATCAACCGCCCGACAGCCAGATCGTAGGGTTTATAATAGTTTTCGATTCGGCGTTGTCTTTCGGTTTCGCTCATCGGATAATTATCGGGAATAACCGAACCGTCAGACAATTGCATAATCAATGTCGGATCATCTTCTCCACGGTTGGGGTCGATCAAAAGTCTTGAGAAATGGCTGACAACCGCAGGTACTTCAAGGCGTTTTGCAAGCTCTTTTGTAAGCATTTCAGCACCTATATCATAGGCGATGTGACGGAAAAGCTCGGAAGATTGAAGTCCGAGCGAGCCATATTCATCAGGCAAAGCGTTGCTTGCATGGTCACAGATGAGGACGAGCCCCGCTTCCATATTGCCGGGAATTTCTTCAAAGGGATAGAAATTTTCTTTCTGTTTCATTTTTTTATCATCACTTTATAATATGGCTGTTTTGAAAATCTCTGACATTGACAAATTTTAAGAAACTACACAAAACACAAATGAAGTGCAAAAGAATAGCGGTCAGGACAAAATAAAACCGAAGGTGCCAGAAATGTTGTTGAAAAAGACCAGGATTATTCTCTTCGGTGTGGCGATCATGCTCGCTCTTTCATGTGCGGCTCGTGCGGATTTCCGTGTCTGCAACACAACTCAGGAAGCCATCGGCGTTTCCATTGGCTACCGTGCAAAAGCCGGATGGATGTCCGAAGGTTGGTGGGTCGTCGGTCCAACCCGTTGCAAGACGATTATTGACGGGCCTTTATCCTCGCGTTTTTATTATCTTCATGCGGAAGACGCCAAAAATCACGGGCGTTGGGATGGCCCCATCAATATGTGCGTGAAAGATTCTGAATTTACCATTAATGGTGTCAACGACTGCTTTGCACGAGGCTTTCAGAAAGCCGGTTTTCAAGAAATCGATACGGGTACGCAAACAAGCTGGATGGTTCAGCTTACAGAACCCGTGTCCAATAATCCGGCGTTAAATACGCCGCTTGTTACAGGAGCTCCCACAAAATGAAACGTAACCGTAAAGTAAAGATTGTTGCTACGCTCGGACCTGCATCGTCCGACGAAAAAATGATCGAAAAGCTTTTTTTAGCGGGGGTTGACGTTTTTCGCATCAATATGAGTCATGCCGATCATGACACAATGCGCTCTTTGGTTAAAATCATACGTCATATCGAGAAAAAACAAGGGCGCCCGATTGGTATACTTGCCGATTTGCAGGGGCCGAAATTACGTGTGGGAGAATTTGCAAACGGCAAGGTTGATCTTGTTGCCGGGCAAACTTTTACGCTCGACAATAAAGATATTCCGGGTGACAATACCCGTGTCTATTTGCCTCACAAGGAAATTTTTGACGCGGTCAAGCCGGGCGAACGTTTGTTGATTGATGACGGTAAACTCGAGCTTTTGGCGGAGAAATGCACGCATACCGCTATTGAATGTAAGGTCGTTGCCGGAACGCACATTTCCGATCGCAAGGGCGTGAGCCTGCCGGACACGCTGCTCGGTGTCGGTGCAATGACGGAAAAAGACCATAAAGATCTTCTTGCTGTTCTTGAACAGCCGATTGACTGGATTGCACTTTCCTTTATTCAGCGCCCTGAAGATATTGCCGAAGCCCGTAAAATTGCCAAAGGAAAAGTGGCGATCCTGTCAAAAATCGAAAAGCCGCAAGCCGTTCGCAGAATTAACGAGATTGTCGATTTATCCGACGCTGTTATGGTGGCACGTGGCGATCTTGGCGTTGAAATGCCGTTGGAAACGGTGCCGGGTATCCAGATGGATATTATCAAACTCTGCCGGCGCGCTGGTAAGCCGGTTGTGGTTGCAACCCAGATGCTTGAATCGATGATCACCTCACCGGTTCCGACCCGTGCTGAAGTTTCGGATGTTGCGACAGCCGTTTATGAAGGGGCTGATGCTATCATGCTTTCGGCTGAATCGGCGGCCGGTGCCTATCCGGAAGAAGCTGTTCGCACAATGGATAAAATTGCCTGCAAGATCGAACGGGATTCCAATTACGAACCGATGATTGATGCGCAACATCCGGCTCCCGAACCGACAGGTGCCGATGCGATTTCGCTTGCCGCAAGGCAAATTGCTGAAACGCTCAATCTTTCGGCCATTGTCGCTTACACGGCTTCCGGCGCGACAGGTATTCGTGCGTCTCGCGAGCGGCCGATGCCATCCATCATTGCTCTTTCACCGATTACCGAAACGGCGCGGCGTCTTGCTCTTGTCTGGGGGCTTCATTGTGTTGTCACTGAAGATGCGCACAATCTTGATGATATGGTCGAAAGAGCCGCTGCCATTGCACTGCGGGAAGGCTATAGCGTTCCAGGTGACCGAATTATCGTAACCGCCGGTGTACCGCTTGGAACACCGGGTGCAACCAATATGCTGCGCATTGCCTATGTTGCCAAGGAAGATGGCAAACGCAGATAATCATCGGTAAATCCTGATATTCATCGGCAGAACCGGATTCCTTGGGTTCTGCCGAAATCTATTTTCGCTGATGATTTTTAAGGGTCTCTTTCACCTCGCTTACGAGGGGACGAGTTTTCGAGGGGCAGAGTTTCCAACATTGAAAGTAAGCGGTTCAGGCTTTCTTTGAACAGGATATCGGTTAAGCTTACACAAAAAGCCGTAAACTGAAGATCTGGTTTTATAGAAAACTATTCTGGTAAAGGGAGCCAAAAAAAGCTCCTGATAAAAAACCATCCGGAATAAGTGTAATATCAGAATACAGAAATGACTTACGGAGTGTTGCAACACACTATTTAAGTGCTCGTTAATTATTTATGTGCACGTTATTTGTGGAGACTTTTGAAACAAAGCGGGCTTTTGCAATCCTGATATTTTGATAAACAGTTTTTATTTCCCTTTTATGGAAAAATGTTTTTCAATGGAGACAACGGGAAAGACTCCAAGATATATGCGGTCAGTGTTCGCTCTTACTGGTTTTTCACAAGCTCACGGGCAAGCGCATCAATATGACTGGCCGCCCGATCAATTGCTTTGGCTGCGACTGTTTCGTAGCGTTCACAGGCATCGGTAAGCTGTGTATTTTCCTGTCGCAACATGTCGTTTTCCTGTTTCAGGCTATTTAGCTGACGACGCGCTTCATCAAGCTCGTCCATAACCATTATGCCTGCCATAACAGAAAGGCGATGATCTCCGATCTCGCCGAAATTCGATTTCAAATGGCTGATGTATTGGTCAAGCTGATGGGCAAGACCGGCAAGATGGTCTTCTTCGCCTTCATCGCAAGCCATGCGGTAGGTTTTTCCATCAATCGTGACTGATACAGTTGCCATATTTATTGCCCTTTACCGGTCAACCACCGTTCGTATCGTTTCCATTGCGGTAATAAGACGGCGCGATACTTCTTTATTGGCTTGTTCAAGGCGTTCAGCGCGCGATTCAGATGTATCGAGTGCTTGCGCCAGACGGCTGCGATCTGCATTCATGCGCTGGATTTCTTCCTCGAGCTCACTGGTGTCATATGTATCTTTATTGTCATTGACAACGGCATTTTCAAGCGTCTTAAGAGCGTTTTCCAGACGATTGATCGCTTGATCGAGAATTGATGTATCTTGTGGCATCGAGTTCCAGATCCTTTGTGTAAAAGATAAATTCAAAAACGAATCATTCCGGCAAATTTTATCCGAGTTTTACTATTCTTAAATGTCTTCTCGGCTTGTGGCAAGAAATCCACCGTATCAAAGCTGGTGACAGTGGGATTTTATTGACTCACACGGTTTAAGTGATATTTGTCAAAAGAAGCATTAGACCGAATTTACTAGCGATCAAAGAGTAGCCAATTTTCATGAAAAATAATGACAAGCAGAACCAGATGGCCAATGCTATCCGTTTTCTTTCCATCGATGCAATCGAGAAAGCAAATTCGGGGCATCCTGGTCTTCCGATGGGTGCCGCCGACATTGCGACAGTGCTTTATACAAAATTTTTAGCCCACGATCCGAAAAAGCCGAATTGGCCTAATCGGGACCGTTTTGTTCTCTCGGCTGGACACGGTTCCATGTTGCTTTATTCAGTCATGTATCTTTCCGGATATGAAGACGTTACGATAGACGAGATAAAGAATTTCCGTCAGCTTGGCGCAAAAACTGCCGGTCATCCGGAATATCGTCATATCAATGGCATTGAAACGACAACCGGTCCGTTAGGTCAGGGCATAGCCAATGCCGTTGGAATGGCACTTGGCGAGCGCATCATGAATGCACGTTGGGGAGATCTCATCGATCATTATACTTACGTGCTTGCCGGTGATGGCTGCCTGATGGAAGGTATCTCGCAAGAAGCTATTGCTTTTGCCGGACACATGAAGCTTAACAAGCTTATTGTCTTCTGGGACAATAACCAGATATCAATTGATGGTGCGATTACGATTTCGGATAATACCGACCAGTGTGCACGCTTTGAAGCTTGTCAGTGGAACACAATCAAGGTTGACGGGCACGATCAGGACGCAATCGCCAAGGCAATCGAAAAAGCCAAAACCTCCGACAAACCGACATTGATCTCGTGCCGGACAACAATCGGTTTCGGCTCTCCGCACAAAGCGGGAACCAATAAGGCTCATGGGTCGCCGCTCGGCAAGGAAGAAGTTGCCGAGACACGTAAATCGCTCGGCTGGGAAAGCGAGCCTTTCGTTATTCCCGCCGAGATTCTCGACAACTGGCGGCTTGCCGGTCTCAATGCTGCAAAAAAACGTCAGGAATGGGATAAAAAGCTTGAAGCTCTTGATCCACAAAAACGTGCCGAATTCGAACGTTTAATGCGTGGTGACCTGCCCGGCAATTTCGATAGCGTTATTAATGACTACAAAAAGAAACTTGCTGCTGACCAGCCGAAAGTTGCAACGCGTGTTGCCTCGCAGATGGCGCTTGAAGTTATCAATGGGGCAGTTGACGAAACAATCGGTGGATCGGCCGATTTGACAGGCTCCAATAACACCAAAACAAGCCAGACCAATGATATTACACCGGAAGATTTTTCCGGTCGTTATATTCATTATGGTATTCGCGAACATGCCATGGCCGCGATTATGAACGGCTTGTCACTTTATGGTGGTATTATTCCCTATTCGGGAACTTTCTTGTGCTTTTCCGATTATGCCCGTCCGGCAATGCGGCTTTCATCATTGATGGGTATTCGTGTCATCTATGTGATGACACATGATTCCATCGGCCTTGGTGAAGATGGTCCGACCCATCAACCGGTTGAACATCTGGCAAGTTTGCGGGCAATTCCCAATCATCTTGTTTTCCGTCCGGCCGATGTGGTCGAGACCGCCGAATGTTGGCAATTGGCATTGAAATCAAAAACAACGCCTTCGACTTTGGCATTGACCCGTCAAGGTTTGCCCACTTTGCGCAAAAACTATGACGAAGACAATCTTTGTGCCTTGGGTGCTTATGAATTGATGACGGCGAGTGATGAAGCAAAAGTTACGATTTTTGCATCCGGTTCGGAAGTTGAAATAGCGGTGAAGGCACGCAACGAACTTGAAAACAAAGGAATTCCTACAAGAGTTGTGTCGGTCCCTTGTTTTGAACTTTTCGAGCACCAAGTAGAGTCCTATCAAACGGCTTTGATAGGTACAGCGCCTGTGAAAATTGCTATTGAAGCAGCAATTCGCCAAGGATGGGATCGTTTTATTGGTCGAGATGGTGTATTTATAGGAATGCATAGTTTTGGTGCGAGTGGTCCTATCGACGCACTTTACAAACATTTCGGGATAACCCCCGAAGCCGTCGTTGCAGCGGCGGAAGCAAAGCTTTAATATTCAAATATCTCAATTAAAGGGAGAGATAATATGGCAGTACGTGTAGCAATCAACGGATTTGGACGTATTGGACGCAATGTTGTGCGTGCAATCATTGAAAGCGGTCGCAAAGATATTGACATTGTTGCAGTTAACGATTTGGGGCCGGTTGAAACAAATGCCCATCTGTTGCGCTATGATTCGGTCCATGGACGTTTCCCTCATGAAGTAAAGGTATCGGGTGATACCATTGACGCCGGCCGCGGGCCGATCAAGGTTACGGCTGCACGTGATCCGGAACAATTGCCGTGGAAAGAACTCGGCATTGATATTGCTTTGGAATGCACCGGCATTTTTACCGCCCGTGAAAAAGCTGCTGCCCATCTTGATGCAGGAGCCAAGCGCGTTATCGTTTCCGCACCGTCAAAAGGCGCTGACCTGACAGTTGTCTATGGCGTTAATCATGACAAGCTCACAAAAGAGCACAAAGTCATTTCGAACGGATCCTGCACAACCAACTGCCTTGCTCCGGTTGCCCATGTCCTCAACAAAACTGTCGGCATTGAAAAAGGCTTCATGACAACCATTCACTCTTATACAGGCGATCAACCGACTTTGGATAAATTGCATAAAGATCTCTACCGTGCACGCGCTGCAGCTTTGTCGATGATTCCGACATCTACCGGTGCTGCCAAGGCTGTTGGTCTGGTTTTGCCGGAACTTGCAGGCAAGCTTGATGGCGTTGCTATTCGTGTTCCGACTCCGAATGTTTCGGTTGTCGACTTTACCTTTATTGCAAAGCGTTCGGTTACACCGGAAGAAATCAATGAAGAAATCCGTAAAGCTGCAAATGGTCCTTTGAAGGGTATCCTCGGCTATACCGATGAAAAACTCGTCAGCCACGATTTCAACCATGATCCACATTCTTCTATTTTCCATACCGAGCAAACACGCGTTATGGATGGAACATTCGTTCGTATTCTTTCCTGGTACGACAATGAATGGGGCTTCTCCAACCGTATGGCTGATGTTGCTGTCGCATTTGCAAAGACGATCTGACAATAATAATGGGGGCATCAGCCCCCATTTTCTTATTAAAAATGAAGGTCTTGTTGAGTTGTTTGTCCCAAGACTTTCAATAAAACGGACTTGAATGGGCCACATTGAGATAAAAGCCCGTTCCTTGAAAATCTGGAGAAAAATATGGCTTTTCGCACCCTTGATGATGTTGATGTAAAATCGAAGCGCGTGCTTCTGCGCGTTGATCTCAATGTGCCAGTCGCTGACGGAAAAGTAACGGATGCCACTCGCATCGAGCGGGTTAAACCAACCATCACCGAACTGAGCAGAAAAGGTGCAAAAGTTATTTTGCTTGCCCATTTCGGGCGTCCGAAAGGCAAAGTTGTTGCCGAATTTTCATTAAAGCAAATTGTCCCGACGGTCGAAAAAGTTTTAGGGAAAACAGTTGCTTTTGCCGAGGACTGCATTGGTGAAAAAGCAAAAGCCGCTGTCGATGCCCTGAAAGACGGGGATATTGTTCTTTTGGAAAATACACGCTTCCACGAAGGCGAAGAAAAGAACGATCCGGCATTTGCCAAAGCATTGGCTGAAAATGGCGATATTTATGTGAATGATGCGTTTTCCGCCGCTCACCGTGCCCATGCGTCGACAGAAGGGCTTGCCCATGTTTTGCCAGCCTATGCCGGCCGCTCCATGCAGATGGAACTCGAGGCACTGGAAAAAGGGCTCGGTCATCCGGCTCATCCGGTGGTAGCCATCGTTGGTGGTGCCAAAGTTTCGACGAAGATTGATCTTTTGAACAATCTGATTGAAAAGGTCGATGCACTTATTATCGGCGGCGGCATGGCCAATACATTTCTGGCGGCGAGAGGTTTAAGTGTCGGAAAGTCGTTATGCGAGCATGAACTCGGAGAGACTGCCCGTGCTATTTTGACCAAGGCAAAGACCGAAAATTGTTCAATTATTTTGCCGGTTGACGCTATTGTTGCCGAAAGTTTTGAAGCAAATTCGCCTAACCATCGTTATGGTATCGATTCAATTCCCGCCGATGGTATGATTCTTGATATTGGTGAAAATTCTGTCGAACGTATCAATGCGGCCATAGATGACGCTGCAACGCTGGTCTGGAACGGACCTCTTGGCGCTTTTGAATTGCATCCCTTTGATGCAGGCACAGTTGCGGTTGCCAAACGTGTTGCTGCCCGTACAAAACAGAAAAAGCTCACCTCCATTGCTGGCGGTGGTGATACGGTTTCGGCACTTCATCATGCCGGTGTTGCTGCCGATTTTACCTATATTTCAACAGCGGGCGGAGCATTTCTCGAATGGATGGAAGGCAAACCATTGCCTGGTATTGTCGCATTGGAGAAATAAAATGATGAAGTGGGGAAAATTGTTTTTCAGATTTCCCCACTTGCATATTGAAATGATTGGAACGGGGGTTTGTCCGTTTCACTTTGGATACAAATTGTTATTGTCTGGCTATTAAAAAAGAGGAGCCACCCCAATGAGTGAACGTCTTGAGGATATTGCAATTGCTATGACGGCAGGAGGAAAAGGTCTGCTTGCTGCTGATGAAAGCACAAGCACCATAAAAAAGCGGTTCGATACGATCCATCTCGAATCGACCGAAGAAAACCGTCGCGACTATCGTGAGATGTTGTTCACGACCAAAGAAGCTATGGAAAAATACATTTCCGGTGTCATTCTTTTTGATGAAACAATTCGTCAAAAAGCCTCGGATGGTCGCATGTTGACCGACATTATCAGACAGGCCGGTTCGATACCCGGTATCAAGGTCGACGAAGGGGCAAAGCCGCTCGCCGGTTTTCCGGATGAAACGATTACAGAAGGGCTTGATGGTTTACGGGGACGCTTGAAAGAATATTACGAACTTGGCGCTCGTTTTGCCAAATGGCGCGGTGTTATTGCTATTGATAGCAATAAATTCCCGACATGGGGTGCTGTAAGACAAAATGCCCAAGCCTTGGCGCGCTATGCCGCACTTTGTCAGGAAGCACAGATTGTTCCGATCGTTGAACCGGAAATTCTCATGGATGGCAAACCCGGAAATCACTCGATTGATCGTTGCTATGAAGTAACCGAACATGTGTTGAGAACCGTTTTTGACGAGCTTTTTTCTGCCCGCGTCAAATTGGAAGGCATGGTTTTAAAGCCGAATATGGTTATTGACGGTAAAAATGCCCGCAAGGCTTCTGTCGAGGAAGTTGCTGAAAAAACCGTTCGTGTTTTGAAATCAACTGTTCCGGCAACCGTTCCCGGTATCGCATTCCTTTCCGGTGGCCAGTCGGACGAAGAAGCAACAGCTCATCTTTCGGCAATCAACGCAATCGGCAACCTGCCGTGGAAGGTAACATTCTCTTACGGACGTGCTCTTCAAGCTGCTGCTATCGCGGCATGGGGCGGTAAAAAGCAGAATGTTGCAGCCGGACAAAAGGCTTTTGCTCACCGTGCAAAGATGAACTATCTTGCAGCACTTGGCAAATGGACCAAAAAGGACGAACAAGCCGCCTGATTTGGAATTGGAATTATAAAATTTTCAAAAAGCCCGAAGCACCTGTTTCGGGCTTTTATTATAAAAGTGTATCATATTTGTTACAGATTATCTCTTAAAAACAACTTAGAAATAAAAAGGCCATTAAAAACTTGAATAGATTCTTCAAGTTTGCATAGATACTCAGAGCTTATATGTGCTCGTTTCAATTTGCATGGACATGACGGGCGAGGGAATTCAGATGTCCATGTCAAGCAGTTCACACCTAAAGCTGTCGAGATGATCGATCAGTAACTTTTCGGGGCAATGATGAAAAAATTATTTCAAGCATTCATGGTAACTTCCGCGGTTATTTCAATTCAAACAACAGCGGCAAAGGCAGCTGATGTCGCCTTGCCGGAAGCCGAGCCGGTTGAATATGTTCGCGTCTGTGATGCTTATGGCGAGGGATATTTCTATATTCCCGGCACAGATACATGTCTGAAACTGGGTGGTTTTATTTATGCACAGGCGAAGGGTGGTGACGATGTTTATGCCCGTTCGCGTGACGAACGTAATATGAAAACCTGGCGCGATGAAGTCCGTGCCCATTTGCTTGTTGCAACAGCTTCCGAAACCGAACTTGGAACCTTGAAAACACATATCGAATTGCGTTCCGATTTCGATGACGGGACGGATTCATCTTCATCGCAATTGCGTTTCGGTTATATTGAACTCGGCGGTTTGCATATCGGTGTTGATGAATCGGCGTTGAATACATTTTTCGATTACTATGGCGACTTCATCAATGACGATGTTGTTCTGGGTGGTGCCTATCGGACCAATATGATCCAGTACCAATATGCATTCAGCAATGGTCTGACTGCAATGGTTTCAATCGAGCAAGGTGGCGACGAAGATACCGACTTCAACGGAACGATAGAAGATTATACCCCCGATGTTGTTGCCGGTTTGAAATTCGATCAAGGTTGGGGATCGATTACCGGTGCCGGTGCTTATGACGCTGTCAATGAAGCCTGGATTGGCAAGGCAAAAGTCAATCTGAAAATTACCGATGCATTCAATGTCTGGGTCATGGGGGCTTATAAAGACCTCAAAGACAAATATTATGAAGATATTGATGACGAGGACACTCTCATCCGTGATGGTCGTCGCGGTATCCGTGCTGTCGACAGTTTCTACGGTACATGGGGCGGAAAATGGGTTGGCTGGCTCGGCGCCTCTTATAAATTCACACCGAAAACAACTGGTAACTTGCAGTTGACTTATGAAGGCGTAGGCAACACCTACACGGCTGTCAATGTTGCTTATGAAATGCTTCCCGGTCTTACTGTTATGCCGGAAGTCAACTATCGTAAATGGAACGATGTCCATTCCGAT
Organism: Ditibartonella apihabitans; assembly: GCF_002007485.1. Classification (GTDB taxonomy): domain Bacteria; phylum Pseudomonadota; class Alphaproteobacteria; order Rhizobiales; family Rhizobiaceae; genus Bartonella; species Bartonella apihabitans. Next base: position 2,397,176 of record NZ_CP015820.1, on the reverse strand, counting down.
TTGTATGATCAGGATGCTATAGGCGGTGCCATTCGTATCCAGCGCGATTTCTAAGATATTTGGCGTAACTCATTAAAAGCCCCTTTTGGGGCTTTTTTATGGGTATCTTTCGCTCCATTCATTCGGAACCAAACTTCCGGACTGGCTAAATTCCGCAAATTGCGAGGGGGAGGAGAGAAAAGTCCATTTTTATCGTGATAATCAAACCATGAATAAATATGATCGGGACCCTTTTGTGAAAACCAGTTTGGGTTGGATATTTTTTCGAGTTCGCGGAAATAATACGACTGATAGAATTTATAGATGGGAAAACTAGCGAAAAATGGTTCAGCCGAAAATATGCAGCATCATTTGTTCAAAACAATATTGGGTTTAGATTTTTCAATTTCAAAATATATTGCTATCCAAAAATTCTAACGCTCTCTGAAATTTCATAACGCAACCGGTCAGTATCAATAAAATAAAAATTAAACAGTTAAATTTTTAAATAATGTTTATCCGAATTGATTGGCACTATGTGAATTATGTTAAGGCGTGTATTAAAATATATTATGAATAATTATTTTTATTGACGGAATTTTTTGTAAGAAGAGACATTAATATTTCTTATAAGAAAATGAATGCTTTTCAAGCGCTTATGTCTTGAATTTTACAATTCAGAAATTCGTCAATTCTGGTAGAATTCGGATATTATTGATATGAAATTATTCTCTGGCGGGTTCTGTTTTGCTGCGATCAACGCAAACTCATATCCAAAATCAGCCGGTCCTTTATATCCATGCTGCCCAACGGATTTTCTACTAAATATGTCTCTTCTGCCGCACTATAATGCTAAGTAAAATGTTTTGTAACGAAGCTTTTAGTCGCGGAGGAACAAATTTCATAGAACCTTGCCCGTTGCGTTCAAAGATGTGCCCGTTGCGTTCGAAGATTTGAAAGAACGTTGTCTTTCCATGGGCATTAACCCTATATCTACTTGTAACGGGGCTTTCAAATAACCCTTCATTGTCGTCAATATAAAAAATATAGAATATCGACTCTCGCGGGGCCGCTCCAATATAGGCGCATAAACTCTTAAAGAATTGGTTGTCCTAATTGCGATTGTGCAGAGTAAATTTACGAATGTTGAAGCGTTATAAAAAAGACAATAAGAAAGCCAAAAATATTACAGATTCCGGATTCCGAAATACGACTATGGATATACAATCAATTTTTCTTTTTATAGTTTTATGAAAGAGGATTGTCTTGAAACAAAGACAAGACCTTAAGTCTTATGGTGTCGATAAGGAAAATATCAATCATAAATGTACAAACATTCATGAACCAAGTGAAATGAGAGAACCCACCCCTCGGATAGTGGTCATCGAATATAGTTCAATATTTTTCAACCTTGCCCGATTATTGGAGAAAGCGCACTCTCGAACTCCGGCAATTTTGGCGATCAAGCAGCGGTAAAAGGGAAAAGCAAAAGAAATCTCAAAAGCTGTGCTGAATTTCTAATACAAAATCGAAACTTTAGCTTGGGTTGACACCAAACCATTTCTTGTAGATTGCTGCATATGTTCCATTATCTTGTAGATGTTTGAGTGCAAGGTTGTAGCGATTAAGCCACTGGCTACCCTGCGGGAAGGCTGCACCGTAACTCTGTTGTTCCAATACGCCTCCCACGACTTTTACCTTATCCTTCCCTTCGGTTGCTGCGTAATGCATAACAACCGGAGCATCAAACAACACAGCATCTACTCCGCCATTAACGAGGTCGTTAAATGCCGCATCGATTTCCGGGAAGAGGTGACGCTGGGTATTCGGTAAATGTTCAATTGCATAGGGAAAAGCGCTTGTGCCATTTTTTATGGCAATTGTTTTGCCTTTGAGATCATCAACGGATTTTATAGTGCTGTCACTGCGAACCAGTAATACAAGCCCACCTTCATAATATGGTTTGGAAAAATCGACCACATTGGAGCGTGTGCGGGTAATAATCAGACCGGCCATAGCAACATCAATCTGGCCAATATGCACGTCCGAAATAACCGTCGAAAAATCCATCGGTGTCGTGGTATATTTAACACCCATTTCTTTTGCGATGGCATCCCACAATTCTACATCAAAGCCAACGAGCTTGCCATTTTCCATATAGCTAAAAGGAATATTGGAATTATCAGTCGCAAATTTCACTTCTTGTGCATTCGTAACGTGCACAAAACCTAAAGCCACCACCACGATGATGGCTCTAAAAATAAATTTAAAAATCATTACCCACCCCCTTTATTAACGAACTTGAGATCACGTCCGATAATCGCATCCTTTCTTGTCAGCCAAACCCCCGCCGTTACAGATATGGCTATTCCAAAACCAATGACCAATAAAAAATTCTCTAAGATAAAAATATTTACATGAGCTTTTATTCATAAATAGTAAAAATTTACCATTTCTTCCTTAAAATTCGTTAAATCAGGCTATTTATTTTTGTGAGAGCGCATTTTCCCAGCTCGTGATGAATTGATCGGGCAGCCTTCTAGGCCGGCCTTCGGAATTGACCAAAGCCAGTTGAACATCTGCCGAGACAAGTAATAAGTCGTTGCAAATAATTTCCTGCGCCATGACAATTCGTGCGCCTGTCACTTTTGTTATCTTCGTTCGTATATCAAGTATATCGTCAAACCGGGCAGATTTATGGTAGTTGACGGTTAATTTATGGACAACCCAACCTAATTTTTCGGTTTCTTCGGTGTCGTGCGGTTGTTGGTGTTGAGCCATGCTCAATCTTATAAATTCCGATCTTCCGCGTTCAAAAAATTCCAGATAACGGGCATGGTAGACGACGCCGGTAAAATCGGTATCAGCATAATAAACTCGGGCGAAAAGATGGTGCACATTACCAATAAATTCGCCGCAAAAAGGAACATTTTCAATCATCTGAACCGCCAAACATATTAAATTGGGCCTGATCAACCGCTTTCGGTGGATTTAACCCCATATGGGTCCAGGCTTTTGCAGTCATCACCCGACCTCTGGGGGTTCTCTGTATAAACCCTTGTTGGATGAGATAAGGCTCTATAATATCTTCAATCGCATCACGCGGCTCTGACAAACCGGCTGCAATCGTCTCGATCCCTACAGGTCCACCGCCGAAATTTTCGGCAATCATACCAAGATAGCGTCGATCAAGCTGGTCAAGTCCAAGCTGGTCGACTTCCAAACGCAACAATGCCTCATTGGCAATATCGCGGTTAATTGTTGTAGCCCCGGAAACGGAGGCAAAATCTCTGACCCGGCGCAAAAGTCGGCCGGCAATACGCGGTGTACCGCGTGCACGACGTGCAATTTCCCGCGCCCCGTCTTCGGCAATAGGCATATCAAGAATATGGGCATTGCGTTTGACGATATGCTCAAGCTCGTCAACGGTATAAAAATTCAGTCTTATCGGAATACCGAAACGATCACGCAAAGGGGTGGTCAGCAAGCCAAGTCTTGTTGTTGCTGCAACAAGGGTAAATTTTGAAAGATCGATTTTGACGGAACGTGCAGCAGGACCTTCGCCAATAATCAGGTCAAGCTGGAAATCTTCCATAGCCGGATAGAGGATTTCTTCAACCGCCGGACTTAAACGATGAATTTCATCAATGAAAAGAACATCGCGCTCCTCAAGATTTGTCAAAAGCGCGGCAAGATCACCCGCTTTGGCGATAACAGGTCCGGAAGTGGAATGAAAATTGACACCGAGCTCTTTTGCGAGAATTTGCGCAAGCGTTGTTTTGCCGAGCCCGGGAGGACCGACAAACAAAACGTGATCCAAAGCTTCATTACGATTTTTTGCAGCTTCGATGAAAACCTTCAGATTTGCTCTTTGGGCTTCCTGACCGACAAAATCATCAAGACATTGGGGACGCAGAGAAACGTCACCATCTTCATCACGTTTATTGGCAGATATCAGGCGTTCATTATTTTCCATGAAAACATTTTACCTTGAAATTTCTTTTAGACCAAGCCGTATCAGCTTTGCCGAATCTGCGTCATTACCCGCTTCACGCAATGCACTGGCAATAGCATTGGCCGCCTGATCGCGCGAATAGCCCAAATTTTCCAAAGCCGAAACGGCGTCCGATATGGCCTGCGATGTGGCTCCTTCGCCGAGGTCCTGTTTCAGGGCCAAATTGTTGTCATTACCGGCAAACTCGGGAACTTTGTTTTTCAATTCTGTCACAATACGTTCGGCTACTTTTTTACCAATTCCGGGTGCGCGGCAGATCATGGCAATATCTTTCAAGGCAATTGCATTGCCAATTTCGGAAGGGGACAATGTACCGACCAGTGCAAGAGCCACTTTTGCGCCAACACCTTGCACGGTCTGTAACAGTGCGAACCATTGTTTTTCGGCCTTTGTGGTAAAGCCGAAAAGCTTTATAGCGTCTTCTCGCACTTGTGTTTCAATGAAGAGCGTTACAGCTTCACCAATGCCCGGAAGGCTTCCCAGAACACGCGGGCTTGCAAAGACAATATAGCCAACGCCATGAACATCGACGATTAGGTGATCAACATTGATTTCGTCAATAATGCCTTTCAGTTTTCCTATCATACCAAAGCTCTCAAACGGTTTTCCAGACTATTGCGGTTATGGGCGTGACAAATAGCAATGGCCAAAGCATCAGCCGCATCGCTTGAATCAAAACTGGCCCGTGGCATCAAAACTTTCACCATCATATGAATTTGTTGTTTTTCGCCATGTCCGACGCCAATGACAGCTTTTTTGATGGAATTAGGTGCATATTCGGCAACCGGCAAACCGGCCTGTGCGGGTGCCAATAATGCGATGCCGCGCGCTTGTCCGAGCTTCAATGTGGCAGTTGCGTCCTTATTGACAAAAGTTTGCTCGACAGCTGCTTCCTCCGGCATAAAAGAATGGATGATCTTAGAAAGGCCGTCGTAAAGCGTAGACAGCCTTGAAGCCAGACTTAATTTATCATCCGAACGGATTGTACCGGATGTAACAAATTTCAGATTATTTCCCAGAACGTCTATGACGCCATATCCAGTACGTCTTAAACCGGGATCGATACCTATAATACGAATCGCTTCAGCCATAATCCGGAGCATAAAGCTTTTATGCTCTGTTTTGTAGCAGATTGTGAACAAAAGGGAAACAAAATGAACAGCAAGTTAATTATGCTGAAAGGCTGCTTTGATCATATTGATTTGTTTGTTGACAGGGTTCAACCCGTTTTCATCATGGTTCAAGGCGCTTTCAACATCTCGATCCATATGGCGGACGCGTTCTTCTATCCGCAACGAAAGTTCGACAAGATGTTTGAATTCTTCGGGCAGCTCTTTCCAATTCGGATTTTCGTCGATCAATGAAGGAGTGTTAAGACAGACTTTTGCTTTTTCCTGGGCAATTTGGTCTTTCGTCATTTCTTTTTCGCGTGCTGCGCGAAATAACAATAGCCATGAAGCAACTTGCATAAGCCGTGTACTCATACGCATAGCTTCGGCTGCATAAAGTGAAGAAGCTTCTCCCGAAAGGTTTCGCGAAGCAATTTTTCCATCACCATCAATATAGGCGGCGGTTTTTTCGATCAATGACATTCCTTCGTCATAAAGACGCGAAAATGCATTGTCGAATGCACCATGTTCAAACATGACAATCATATTGTCGTTATGAAAACCTTGCGGATGCAACCGTTTTACTCCAACTCTTTTTCCCGATTTCAACAATTCGAAAGACAGAAATCTTTTCGGTAATTGTTCCATCAAGATTTTGCAGAAACAAAAACTGCACTTTTTTGGATCTTTTCGCAATGAAATCCTTAATGCAAGGTTAACGGCTTCAAAGCGTTGAGTCTATAGTGCCTTATATCGGTTTGGCCGGACAATTTTTTGGTTCGACCGGCTTTTGTTTCAACCGGATTTTTATCATTGCGGTTTTTCTATTGAACAAGAGACTTGGAAATCGTTTCTGCAACGAGCTTTGACGAGGTCAATTGGCCCTGATTTCATGCTTTTTGCCAATGTTTATCAGCAAGTTTTGTTGATGAGAGCTTTTCCTGTTGTCCCATCGCTTGGGAGCTGCGCGCCACATAGTAGGTTTGCCCCGTGGTTGTGAGTCCTTTCGTTGCAAGTTCTTTTGTAGCGATTTTTATCCATTCGAAATAATAGGCTACGGCAAATTGTATGACGATTCCTGTGGTCAAAAGCAATGTGTCGTAATAAAGCCCACCGGGATTTACTATTTTAAGAACCTGACTTGCCATAGCCAGAATCGTACCGGCGACAAAGACAGCAAGACTGTGTTTACCCAGTATGGCAAGTGGATGATTGCTTCTGACCGTAGCCAATTTGTTTAGCGGTGTGATTGTGGCAATGAGATAGGCCAACGCCAGAATATGGAGAAGACGCGGCAGAGAAAGAAAAGTCTTGTTAAAACCGGCAAGAGTTGCGGGAAGTCCCATTGTCGGATTTATCCACCACCAGCCAAGACGCACCCACAGACACGAGATGACGAGATAGCTTGCTGCGACAATCACCAGAAGAGGATGGCGAGGAAGTTTGCCACCCTTTTTGATATAAATTGTTGTTGCACAGCCGATAACAAACAAAAATTGCCATGAAAGCGGATTGAGAAACCATACACCCTTGGTCGGGAAGTTATGCGGTGCAATCCCATAAAATCCTGCTACGAGATATATTGTAAAGGATAAAGCGAGCAGAAGCCTGAGCGATTTTATCGCAAGGTAAAGTATAAAAGGTGTCGCCAGAACCAGAACAAGGTAAAGCGACAATATATTGTTGTAGCCGAGCTGGTGACCAAGTGTGACGAGACCAAGCAACGATGATGCAGGGTCCTTTAACAAAGGCGGTATATTGTTGAGATGCAAAAATTCCGGTCGTTGAAAAAATAATGCTGCAGCGACAAAAATTGCCAGACTCATCAATGTTGTCAGTATGTGGGCTGAATAAAGAGTAGCCGAGCGGCGTAAAAGTTTTAAAGAAATGAGCAACCGGTTTTGGCCGAAAAATTTGCTGCCATAGGCCAAGCCGACAGCTATTCCGGAAATAAGAACAAAAGCTTCTGCCGAATCGGAAAAGCCGAAATGCTTGTGGGTAAGCCATTCGTAAATAGTGCCGGGAACATGGTTTATGAAAATGGTCAGCAATGCCAATGCGCGAAACACATCGATTCGGGTGTCCCTTTTAGACATTGTCATTTGCTTCATAGAATTCTAATCCCTGTTGACCAAACGGCCGATCAAATAAAATTTGTTCAATGCGTCATTATCTGATTTGCCGGCAATTTGAAGTCGAAATATGACAATGCATAATCACATTTCTTTCCAAGGTGAAATCATTGTAAGAAATGATTAGTGTGGAAATGATAGATTCGCCCTAATTCGTCCTTTTTATAGACCTAAATGATAATGCCATGAGTAAAGAGATAAATCACCTACGCCAAAGACTTGTGATGACACTTGACATGCGTCGCAACATAAAGGCCGATCTGTTGATGGATGTTCTCGATAAGGGTGATTTTGCTAGCCTCATTGTCTATGATTCGCAAAATGATCCGACATTTCTACAGCAACAGGCCGAATTGCTCGTAAATGCAACCGAGGCAAAATCTATAGCTTTTCTTGTTTCCAATGATAGCCGCATTGCCGGTCGTATTCACGCAGATGGAATTCATCTCGAAGGCACGATTGAAGACCTCCACACATTGCTTGAACGCCGTCATGATTCAATGATTATCGGCTTCGGCAATTTGCGTGACAAACACAGCTCTATGTTGAGCGGCGAATGTGAGCCGGACTATTTGATGTTCGGTAAACTTGGAGCCGATAAAAAACCGGCTCCTCACCCGCGCAATATTGCACTTTCATCGTGGTGGGCTGAAGTTATGGAAATTCCGGCAATTGTTCAGGCGGGTTCCGACATTGCGACATTTGGCGACGTGATTGCAACGAAAGCCGAGTTTATTGCTGTTGAAGACATTATTTTTGGTCACGAAAATCCGCAACAATCAGTGCGTCAAATTATGCAGTTGATTGAAGAGTGCGATGTTCTCGACGGGGAGCTTGCTGAATGAAAACATTCACAAGCAAACTATTGGGTGCGTTTTTTGTGATGCTCTTCGCCGGTAGTTCATGGGGCAATGCCGAGGACGCCCGTTCGGATAAAGGTGCAAAGCCTGTAACACCGCAACAAACGGGAGAAAATAATTTAAAAGCCGGTCAATATGACAGTGCCTATGATAATTATATGGCAGGAAATTATAAAACCGCATTTCTGGAAGCCTTGAAAAGAGGCGAAGAAGGGGATGCGACAGCTCAAACGCTGTTGGGGCGTATGTATATGGAAGGCTATGCCGTTGCAATTGACGGGGCACGGGCAGCTCTATGGTTTGGCCGCGCTGCCAAGCAGGGCGACCCGCAAGCGGAATTGCGTTACGGGCTGTTGGTTTTCAATGGAACCTATGTTCCCAAAGACCCGTCATTAGGCGAGGAATATATAAAAAAAGCCGTGGATGCCGGTGTCCCTGAAGCCTATTTTTATTACGGCCAATTATTATTGAGCAAATCCGATAGCGATGACGCTTTGGAGACCAGTCTCAGCTATTTTTTGAAGGGGGCTGCACGGGGCAATCCGGATTCGGCATTTGCCGCAAGCCAGATATTGGCGCGCGGTACGCCAAAACGTCCGCGTGATGACAATAATGCACGCAAATTGCTGGAGGCAGCTTCTGCAAAAGATCATGTTCCGGCGCAAATTACTTTGGCCAAATGGATGGTTGAAGGGCGCGGTGGTCCGCGCGATTATGATGGGGCGTTCAATTTGCTCTTAATGGATGCAAGCAAGATGATTGCTCCGGCCCAGATCAATCTTGCGAGGCTTTATCGCGATGGTATCGGAACCGAGGGGGATATTGTAAAAGCCGCCGCTTGGTATATGGTAGCCAAACAGGCTAAAATGGAAGCCCCCGATCTCGAAAATATGTTGGAAGGCATGTCAGATGAGCAATTGGCAACAGCCCGCCAAAAAGCAGAACAGCTTATGCCGACACTTTAAAGTTCAAGCATGTCCTTAAATTTGAAGCCGCCCCTTGCTTAAAGACTTTTTTTATGGTCTTGAACAGATTAATCAAGAACATTTTCAAATGTCCTTATTCCACAATAATCTAATGTCGGATAAAAAAGATGAAGATCAATGGTAATGAAATCCGCCCGGGTAATGTGATTGAACATAATGGCAGCCTCTGGGTTGCAGTCAAATGCAATGCAGTCAAACCGGGAAAAGGTGGTGCATTCAATCAGGTCGAATTGAAAAACCTGCTTGATGGAACAAAATTGAATGAGCGTTTCCGCGCAGCTGAAACTGTTGAAAAAGTAAGACTCGAACAGAAGGACTATACGTTCCTTTACGAGCAGGGTGACGCACTTGTTTTCATGGATTCGGAAACTTTCGAGCAACTTGAATTGCAGAAAGATTTTGTTGGCGAGCGTGCTGCTTTCCTTCAGGATGGCATGAAGGTCACGGTTGAACTTTATGAAGAAAAGCCGATCGGCATCGATTTGCCAGATCAGGTCACATTGACGATTACCGAAGCCGATCCGGTTGTTAAGGGGCAAACTGCTGCTTCTTCCTATAAGCCGGCGGTTCTCGAAAATGGCATCCGCATTCTTGTGCCGCCGTTTATTTCTTCAGGCGAGAAAGTGGTTGTCGATACAAACGAGCTTATTTATCTGCGTCGTGCAGATTAAGGATTGGTTTGATGGCGCGTTCAGCGATAATGAATGTCATGGTACAAGCGGCAATGAAAGCGGGGCGGTCGCTTGCCCGTGACTATGGCGAGGTACAAAATCTTCAGGTGTCTTTGAAAGGTCCGGCCGATTATGTCAGCCAGGCCGATCGACGCGCAGAAGATATTGTCCGGACAGAGCTTTTAAAAGCGCGTCCGGATTATTGTTTTCTCATGGAAGAATCGGGCGAGATCAACGGTAGCGACACCCAACATCGTTTTATTGTCGACCCGCTTGATGGAACAACCAATTTTCTTCACGGTATACCTTTTTTCGGCGTTTCGATTGCATTGGAACGTCAGGGCCAGATTGTTGCCGGTGTGATTTATAATCCCGCAATGGATGAACTCTTCACTGCCGAGCGCGGTGGTGGCGTGTTTTTAAATGACAGGCGCATGCGGGTTGCCAATCGTCGCAAGCTTGAAGATTGCGTTATCGGAACAGGTATTCCTCATCTTGGTCGTGGTCATCATGGCGAATATCTTGTTGAACTGCGCAATGTGATGGCCGAAGTGGCCGGTATCCGACGCATGGGTGCGGCTGCGGTTGATCTTGCTTATGTTGCAGCCGGTCGTCTTGACGGTTTTTGGGAAGATAATCTACAGCCATGGGATATGGCGGCTGGCCTTTTGATGGTTCGGGAAGCTGGCGGCTTTGTCAGTGACAAGGATGGCGGGCAGAATATCTTCGGGAAAAAGAATATCGTTGCCGGAAACGAGCTTATTCATAAAGCACTGATGAAGACGATCAAAAAACCGATTTGATGGCTAAGCTCTGTTCAAAAAATTCTATCAAATTCCATTCCCGCTTTAAAAAAGCGGGAATTTTTTTGAGTTAAATCCTGCACATACTTGTTTCGCTTGAGATGTTCTCACTTCATAAATCACCACCAGCAGCGGCTTGTTCCTTTTTCAAACGGTATCGGGCAACAAGCGAACGGATCGGATCGGGAATAATAAAGCTCGGATGACTGTTCTCGCGAATGAAGCGGATTTCTTCATTATCGTCACCAGAAATAAAGTCCGCCGCGCAAACACCGAGATATGTGCCTTTTGCTACGCCAACGCCGTTACAGCCATTCAAAACCATGATGTTTTCGGCAGGTTTATGGAAAACATAATTCTGGTTAAGCGTAACGGCAATCATTCCGCCCCAGGTGTATTCAAACGGGATATGGGAAAGCATAGGGAAACGGTTCTCGAACGAACGCCTATGGTGGGTCAAGGCAAAGTCGAGATCATCTTTTGAAGTCGTCAATGTCGGGGCAAAACGCAATATATTACGAATAAAGATGCGGTGGTCTGGTGTATAGCGCACTGTCGTTCCTGCCGGATGAGCCGAGGTGATGCCCCAAGGTTTTACATTGGAAAAATGCTTTTCCAAATCATCAGCCTCAAGCGGTTTCGTCAGGCTGGCATAAGTGTAAACAGGTGCAAGACGGTGCTTTTCATAGCCGAATTCACTGTTAAAAATATTGCCTGCCTCGAAGATAAATTTTGCCGTAATACGCCCGCGGGTGGTTCTAATCACATGCTTTGAACCATAAGTGATTTCTGTAACGGGTGTTTGTTCGAAAAGGCTGACAGATGGTGGCAAGGCTTTGGCAATACCACGGATAAGTGCGGCAGGATTAACAAGAACATTGCCCGGTGTATAGATTGCCCGTTGATAATAGGTAGTTCCCAATCGTTTCGCTAAATCGTCTCCAGCAATATCCTGATAATCAAACCCGTCATTTTTGAGTTGTTCGGCAAAATGGTCAAGATTGCCGAGGTTGCTCGTTTCATGGGCGGCCATATATTTACCGCTTTCCTGCCAGTCACAGGAAATAGCAAAACGGTCTTTAAAATCACGCAAACGCTTTATGGAAAATTTATTCAATGCATAAAGCCGCCGGTCATGATCGGGGGTTGTTTTGCCGCCATCCACATTGTGAGGGACATCAATGATAAAGCCGGCATTCCGCCCCGAAGTGCCTTCGCCAACTTTAAGCGCATCAATGACCGCAATCTTGGCATCCGGTTGTCGTTCGGAGAGCCGATGAGCCAAGGAAAGGCCGATAAAGCCTGCTCCGATAATCACAAAATCAAAGTCTTTATTGTCTTCAAAGCTTTTGCCAATCGTCTGGTCGTGATCGGGCGATGTGGCAAACCAACCCGAAACGCCGTCAATTTTGGGCTCAACGCGAATCTGAACCATAATATGGCCTGTTTTCTAATCCCTGTATTTTCTTTTCTCTGAATTGTCGTCAATGCGAGAATTGTAGTTTTGCCAAACGCGCATAAAGGCCGTTTTGAGCAACAAGTTCGTCATGTGTACCTTCTTCGACAATAGCACCTTTATCAAGAACAACAATTCTGTCGGCTTTCAAAACTGTTGCCAAACGGTGGGCGATAACCAGTGTTGTGCGATTTTTCATTAATCCTTCAAGCGCTCTTTGTACAAGCATCTCGTTTTCTGCGTCGAGTGCAGATGTCGCTTCGTCAAGCAAAAGAAGCGGCGCATTGCGCAAAATTGCACGTGCAATGGCTATACGTTGCTTCTGCCCGCCTGAAAGGGTAATGCCGCGCTCGCCGACTTCAGTTTCAAAACCGTCTTTCAAATTATGAATGAAGTCGAGTGCATGGGCAGCCTCGGCCGCTTCTTCAATAGCTTTATTATCGGCCAAAGGATTACCAAAGGCGATATTTTCCCGCAAAGTTCCATCAAAAATGGCGACATCCTGCGGTACATAGGCAATACGCGAGCGTAAATCCTCAAGCTTGACTTTGGAAATTTCCGTCCCATCGAAAGTAATATTGCCGCTATCGGGATCATAAAACCGCAAAATCAATGAAAAAATTGTACTTTTGCCGCCGCCGGAGGGGCCGACAAAGGCAACCGTCTCTCCGGCTTTGATCGAAAATGTCAAATTGTGCAAGACAGGTTGTGATTTTCTGGTTGGATAGGCAAATTCGACATGATTGAAGTTGATTGCACCCCGTGCCGGTTCAGGCAGTTTTAACGGGGAGGCGGGAACGGTAATTGCTGTTTTTTCAACAAGCAGTTCGGCAAGTCTTTCGGCCGCGCCTGTTGCCTGTGCAAGCTCGGCGCCAACTTCCGATAATTGGCCGAATGCGCTAGCACCGAAAACCGCATAGAGCACGAATTGCCCCAATGTTCCGGCTGTCATGGTTTTATTCAAGACATCGTTCGAGCCAATCCATAACACCGCTACAACGCTGCCAAAGACAAGGAAAATGGCAAAAGCGGTTAAAAACGCGCGCGACAGAATGGAGCCGCGTGCCGATTGGAAAGCTCGTTCGATCAGTTGAGAAAACCGCTTATTGACACTTTTTTCTGCCGTAAAAGCCTGAATGGTGCGGATAGCGCTCACCTGTTCGGAAGCAAGTGCTGTCGCATCGGCAAGGTGGTCTTGTGCGAGGCGGGTTCTTTTGCGCACTTTGCGGCCGAAAACAATAAGCGGAATAACAACAATGGGAATTGCCACAAGCACCATTGCCGACAGTTTCGGACTGGTCACAATCATCATGATAATGGCGCCAACAGCCATGATAATATTGCGTAAGAAAACCGAAGCTGTAGCACCGACAGCCGATTTTACTTGCGTTGTATCAGCAGATAAGCGCGAGATAATTTCACCGGAACGGGATTTATCGAAAAATTCCGGTGACAGGTTGATAATATGGGAAAAAACATCACGCCGGAGATCCGCCACCACATGTTCTCCCAAAGTAATCACCGAATAATAACGTCCGGCTGAAGCAAGAGCCAGAATTGCAGCAAGCAAAAACAGCACCGCAAAATAGGAATTGATCATGGTGCCGTTGCTTAAACTAAAGCCATGATCGAGCATACGGCGGATAGCGATGGGAAGAGCCAACATAACAAGGGCTGCAACAATCAAAGAAACAGCAGCCGAAAAGGCAAGTTTTTTATAACGGAATACATAAGGTTGCAGTGCTGATAATGGACGCAAGCTATGTTTTTTCGGGGCAGATAGTCTTTTTTCGCCATTTTCCATGCTGTTCTTCTTATCCATATTCTATTGTGCCCTTGTGCTATCGTTCGTGCTGTTGTATAGGCAACACCAGATTTTTATCAAAGTCCGGCCATGCCCGGGCTTTGTTTACCAAATTGATGAACGGATGGCATCATGAAAATACACCATGTAACCGTTCGTTACCGTTAGAAGCAGGAAGTTCGCGTCATGAAAGCTGATATTCATCCCGATTACCACACCATCAAGGTTGTGATGACAGATGGCACCGAGTATTTCACCCGCTCCACATGGGGCAAAGAGGGTGATACCATGAATCTTGATATTGATCCGAGAACACATCCGGCATGGACTGGTGGTTCACAGACTCTCGTTGATCGCGGTGGTCGTGTTTCCAAGTTCAAAAACCGTTTTGGCAATCTCGGCCTTTAATAAGTTTCTATTTCCCTTTAAAACCCGCCAATCCGGCGGGTTTTTTATTTTTTTAAACATCACAGTTATCGGGATAGTGACAATTTTCCAACTGCCCGTCTTGAACCTTAGCCGAAAGCTTTTGTTCAAATGGTAGAGAAGAAGATAAAAGCACGAAAAAATAACAAACAGCCCGATAAAAAGTCCGTTCCTGAAAAACCTACTTTTCAACAAACAAATGGTTTTTGAAGAGGTGAATAAATCCGGAGAACGGAAAATAAATTCGCCGCCTCAATAAAAAACCGGCTTGCGGGAGTTTAAAAAACACCCGAAAGCCGGAACAATTCAATTGGAAACTTCAAGAATAAACTTATTCGGCGGCAAGCTTTGCCATGACTTCGTCACTCACCTCGAAATTGGCATAGACGTTTTGGACGTCTTCATCTTCTTCCAAAGTGGAAATCAGACGAAGAACCGATTCGGCTTTTTCTTCATCAATCGGCGTTGTTGTTGTCGGCTTCCAGACGACTTTGACCGATTCGGCTTCACCGAGTGCTGCTTCAAGTGCTTTGGAAACTTCGCCGACATTTTCAAAAGCACAGGTAATGACGTGGCCATCTTCATCAGACTGGACATCATCGGCACCGGCTTCAATAGCTGCTTCCATAACTTTATCCGCGTCACCGGCTTCCGGTTTATAAACAATTTCGCCAACGCGATTGAACATGAAGCCGACCGAACCTGTTTCACCCAATGCGCCACCCGCTTTGGTGAATGCGGCACGAACATTGGAGGCAGTACGGTTGCGATTATCTGTCAAAGCTTCGACAATAACTGCAACACCGGCCGGGCCGTAACCCTCGTAGCGGACTTCTTCATAATTTTCGCTATCATTACCGGCAGCCTTTTTAATCGCCCGTTCGATGTTGTCTTTCGGCATGGACTGGGCTCTCGCATTTTGCACAGCCAAGCGTAGACGGGCATTCATCGCAGGATCCGGCACACCAAGCTTGGCCGCAACTGTAATTTCGCGGGCGAGTTTGGAAAACATCTTCGAGCGCATCGCATCCTGACGACCTTTGCGATGCATAATATTCTTAAACTGTGAATGGCCTGACATAGATCACCTTTCGGTTTTCACCGACAGCGAGCCTTGGAATGATCGAAGTATCCTGTCGGACAATGTTCTAATAAAAATCTGAATGAGCGCCTTATACGGAAAACGAGTGAAAAGGTAAAGAGTTGCCCGTCTTTCACCAAAAATCCGGCAAGCATTCTTCCAATCGCGGTCCAAGCCGCAAGGCGGATACTTTTTCTGCAAGTCCTGTGCGGTCGGAAATTTCAACAGCCAGCCCGCAAATAGTGGCGGGGCCACTTGCCGGTTCATAGCGGCCACGCGATATTTTTGTAACAAAACGGTTAAGCGGCTCTTCTTTATCCATGCCGAGCGACGAATCATAATCACCACACATACCGGCATCCGACATGAAGGCTGTGCCGCTGTTAAAAATCTGATAATCGGCTGTCGGAACATGGGTATGGGTGCCCACCACCACACTGGCGCGACCATCAAGAAAATGGCCAAAACATTGTTTTTCGCTTGTGGCTTCGGCATGGAAATCAAAAATCACAGCATCGGCCTGCTCGCCGAGCGGACATTCGCCGACAATGCGTTCGGCTGCCTCGAACGGATCGTCAAGATCGGGATGCATGAATACCCGTCCCATAACATTGGCAACAAGCACACGCGCACCGTTTTTTGCTATATAGACACCCGAACCTTTGCCTGCCGTTCCTTTCGGGAAATTTGCAGGTCTTAAAAACCGGTCGGCATGATCGGCATAATTTAAAGTTTCTTTCTGGTCAAACGCATGGTTACCGGTGGTTACAACATTTGCACCGGCTTCCAGTGTTTCATTATAGATTTTTTCGGTAATGCCAAAACCGGAAGCTGCGTTTTCGCCGTTAACGACAACAAAGTCGAGTTTAAGACTTGATATCAGGCCCGGAAGCTTCTGGAACACTGCCGTGCGGCCGGATTTGCCAACCATGTCACCTAAAAATAAAAATCTCATAATTCTACTCTAAACATCTCTTCAAAACGATCTTAAACCACTTTCGGTGAGTATCATTGCCAATTTTTGATCGTGTGGCTCGGCCGGTATTGATGGAACTTCCTGACAATCAAAAGCAAGTCCTATCAATAAAGGGTTATGCCCGTTTTCCCTCATGCTTGCAATTGCCCGATCATAGTAACCGGCACCATAACCGATCCTGTTTCCTTTGCTGTCAAAAGCCGAAAGCGGAACGAGGAGTGTTTCCGGCGTAACAATTTGCGCGTCTTCGGATGGCCCCACTGTACCAAACCCCATATCAACGAGTTTTCCCTCATCTTCAAAAATTCGGAAAACCATTGTTGTTTTATCGATAATGGCAGGTAGAGCCAGTTTAAATCCATGTTCTTTCAGTGCCAACATAATCGGGCGCGGGTCAATTTCGCTTTTGATCGGCCAGAAACCTGCAACAGTTTTGCCTTTTAAAATGGCAAGCAGCTTTTGAAGCTCATCGACGAGTTTTTGCGAAATGATAACGCGCTGTTCTTGCCGCATCCGGTCACGTCTTGCCAGTGCTTCCTGTCGAAGCGTTTTTTTGTTGTTGGTCATCTTGCGAGAAACGTCTTCCACTTCCGTTTATTTCTTCAAAGCTGCTCTGCAATTTATTGTTAAAATCCGGATTAACTTTAACGATAATGGACGATCATCCGGTTTTGTCAAAGCTGTTTTGAAAAATCTTATCAAGAGAACAGTGGAAACCTTTAAATCGTGACGATAACCGCCATGGCTTCTTTAATCATCACAAATCCTCACAAAGATCGGCAAGGGGCAGAAATTGCGATCATTGATCGAAACAATTTGAAGATGATTGTAAGTTCGATGTGAAAAGATAAATTTGAAGCAGGAAGAGAAGGGCAGCTCAAAATCGAAATGGGCTATGGCTTAAAAGGATAAACTGATTATCGTTTATGCCCTAAACAATTTGAGAGAAGAAAGTGGCGATCCGCAGCAACCGGTGGAATGTATTTGATCCCGGGAAACCTACAACGTAGGTGGGCGCCATATGAAAAGGCCCACGAGCCTAATCAGGGACAGCTCCCTTAGAGATCAATAAGGCCCCGGGGATGCAGTTATTCCTGTCGAGAAGAGCAGAACGCCTCGGCCAATATAGGTTAAGTCCCGACTTGTTACCAGTCCACAATCAGGTTTTTGAAACTTAATTTGCAAGTTTTATTTAAATCCCTAAATCTTTGAAGAAATCAGATAGCCCGTCCGGTTTGTTCTTCAAGAATGTCGCCAACACGTTTTTGCGCGCGTTGCATTTGCGGGTAAATTTTCAAGGCATCTTCATAGGCGTGTAGCGCAAGTTTATTTCGTCCGGTCATTTCCAGAATCGACCCGACGAGAAACAGGGCATTGTAATTTCTGGGTTCCAATGAAAGCGAGCGGTGAAGATCACTCATTGCGAGCGTCAAGTCATTCAATTGCACATGAACTACTGCACGACGCGCCCATCCTTCAGCATAATCGGGCTGCAAGGCCACCACATTATCAAGAAAATCGAGCGCCCTGGCATAGTCTTGCTGGTTAATACCATCTTCAGCCCATTGCATAAGAAGATCAATCGTATCACTTCCCGATTGCGACCATAGGCCTTGAATCTGGCGACTGATTTTTGCCGCTTCCTTTTGATTGGCGGTTCTTTTCAAAACAGCAAGCAAGTGGTCAAGTTCAGCCTGCTTTTTTTGTGCTGCATTCTGATCTTTTCCAAGATCGGGTAATGCTTCTTCCCGTGACGGTTTGTCGGGAATCATATCTTCCGGTGATAATGGCGGAGAATCAGGGTCTTCTTGTGGTGGAAGTTCCGGCAAGCCTTGAGAAAACACTGTAGCGGGCGACACAGCCGTTATAATGGACAGAGAAATTATGAAAAAACGAATTTTCCATTTATTCATCATGATTTCCTGTGTCAGGGCCGTTTTTCTTTGTCACATGAAGTCCGCGACAGATGATTTTGTTTTTCAACGCCCGCCGCATATTATGGCAGCAATATTATAATGATGAGGGAATTGAAGCAATGGTGGAATATAGTGCAAAATAAAAAAGGCCCCATAATGGAGCCTTTTTAAATCATATATCGAATAATCAACCCTGACGGGCTTTAAAACGCGGGTTGGTCTTATTGATAATGTAAATACGACCTTTGCGGCGAACCATGCGGTTGTCGCGGTGACGACCCTTGAGCGCTCTGAGCGAATTTTTAATTTTCATTTCAATCACCGTTTGTATAACCCGTCGCCGGGTAAAAGGATTGGACCCATAATCGGGCTTGAATTTCGTCGGTCAAATAGCCTGACGATAGAGGGTTTGTCAACTCTAAATCACGCAAAAATAGTGTTTCCATTGTCAAACTCTATCAAGAATCACGCTTTGGAGACGTTCAAGCCTGTCGTTTTGCTGTTATTCGGCACGACCGGTCAGTCTTATAATGTGCCCCATTTTTCTTCCCGCTCTTATGTCCGCTTTCCCGTAAAGGTCGATGAAAGTTTGCGGTTCCGCCAACAGATCGGGCAAGCGTTTCACATCTTCGCCGATCAGATTTTCCATCACACAATTGCTATGCCGCGTTGTTTTCCCCAAAGGAAGACCGGCGACTGCACGTATATGCTGCTCGAATTGCGAGATAAGGCAGGCAGCTTCTGTCCAGTGGCCGGAATTGTGAACGCGTGGTGCCAATTCATTGGCCAAGACAGAGCCATCTTTGAGAACAAAAAATTCCACTCCGATCACACCGATATAATCAAGTTCGTGAAGAACTGTTTTTGCAGCCTTTTGCGCTGCCTCGATGGTTTTTTTGTCGATAGAGGCAGGAACGGTCGATGTCCTTAAAATTCCATCACGGTGAACATTTTCAGGGCAGTCATAAAAGGCAATATTGCCATTAAAGTCACGTGCGGCAATCACCGATATTTCTTTTTTGAACGGAACAAATCCTTCAAGAATGGCAGGCACATTGCCGATATCGGCAAGGGCTTTGTCAATTTCTTTTTCATCCGGATTATCAAGCCGCACCTGCCCTTTGCCATCATAACCGAATCGGCGTGACTTCAGAATGCCTTTGCCGCCAACATTGCCGAGACCGGCAATCAGCATTTGACGATCGTCGACGAGAAACCACGGAGCCGTTTTAATTCCGCTGTCATTCAGAAATTTCTTTTCGGTAAAGCGATCCTGAGAAACTTCGAGTGCTGCCGGTTTTGGCAAAACAGTGGCTTTCTTGGCAAGCCGGTCAACGGCACGTGCCGGAACATTCTCGAATTCGTAAGTGATCACATCGGATAAATTGGCGAGTTCATCCAGCGCTTTTTCATCATCATAATTTGCAACAATTTGACGATTGGCTGTTTGGGCGGCCGGACAATCTGGTGTCGGCTCAAGAATAATTGTATGAAATCCAAGCCGTGCAGCGGCACTTGCCATCATACGGGCAAGCTGCCCACCACCGATAATGCCGATTGTATCTCCTGGTTCAAGATTTTTCATTTTTTCACCTCATCGATGGGAAATTCCGAAACACTGGCCGTTTGATTGGCTCGCCATTCATCAAGCCGACCGGCAAGGGCTTTGTCAGAAAGGGCAAGAACAGAAGCGGCAAGGAGTGCGGCATTGATGGCACCCGATTTTCCGATGGCAAGTGTTCCGACCGGCACACCCGCCGGCATTTGCACAATGGAAAGAAGCGAATCCTGTCCCGATAATGCGCGCGACTGTACCGGAACACCAAATACCGGAAGACTGGTCATTGCGGCAGTCATTCCCGGCAAATGGGCAGCGCCTCCGGCACCGGCAATAATAATCTTGAAACCGGCCTTTTTGGCGCCTTTGGCAAAATTATACAAGCGATCAGGAGTGCGATGAGCCGAAACGATTCTTGCTTCATAACTGATGCCGAGACTTTTTAGCGTTTCAGCAGCATGGCGCATTGTTTCCCAATCGGATTGGCTGCCCATAATAATGGCAACATCATGTGTTTTCGTGCCCATATTTTTTCCTGTCATAGTTTTTATGCAATAATGTCGGGAATAATACGATCTTCGAGCTTTTGCAGTTGATCTTTAATCGCCAGTTTCTTTTTCTTCATTCGCTGGATTTGTAACTGGTCACAGCCTGTTTTTATCATTGCGTCAATTGCTGCATCATAATCTGCATGTTCCTGCTTCAATTTTGCAACAGCCAATTTGACATCAACCTGTTCCTGTTCAGACATTTAGCGGCCGTCCTATTTTGCATGGGCTTGTTCATCGGGCATTGTTGTCGCCCATCGTCATTTTTTCGCCTATACCACGAAAGAAAAATTGCGAAAATGTTTAATTGCCAAAATCTGTGGTAATTCATTTTAAAGTCGACAATTAATGTTAAAGATGCCAAGCTATTCTTTGCCGATTAGAAAAGGCTTCGCAAGAATTATGAAGTTAATATCAAAGAGATAAGGAGCATAGTTATGGCAACTGAAGCACATCTGGCATCTTTGGAACGTAAGCACCAGGAGCTTGAAACAAAAATCGACAAAGCCATGGCTTCGCCTTCGGCTGATGATCTTGCCATTAATGAACTCAAACGGAAGAAGCTTGCTCTCAAGGACGAGATCGAAAAACTCAAAACGCTTTAGTTTTAATTGATTGTTTAAAGTTTTATCGATTTTTTGAAACAGGTTACAAAATTATTTTGTCCTGAGTGAAGCTTGCATGAAGGAAAGGGGAGATTTTCCCTTTCCGGACAAGGTGTATTTTCACACCAAACGAGGCGTTTTTTTATAACACGGTTTTGTAAATTTTTTACAAAAGTTTCGCTGGCTACTTGTACAATGTGCCGTTAAAAATAATGTACAAGTTTTTTTGACAATCACTCTTTTGGCTTAAGCCTTATTTCTTGCTATTACTTCATTGAACATGAATTTCCCGATATCATAGGGGGGGCATAAAGTTTTTGTTACGCAAAAATGGTTCTGGATAAAAGGAAATTGCACGGAAATAGACTTTGCGGGGGCAAAGACCATATGTCATGAAAGACATTTACACATAAAATGCCAGAGCAGGACTGTTATGTCAGGGCAAGATTGGCACGAATGTCGGAAGTTTGAAGAAAGGGTTTACAATGACTGTCTCGAAAAAGACAATGAAGGCTATTGAAATTGCCGGTAAAGGCGGGCCCGAAGTGCTCAAACTCGTTGATGTCAACATTCCGGACATAAAGAATAATGAAGTTCTTGTGCGTGTTCGTGCAGCCGGTGTGAACCGTCCGGATGTTTTCCAGCGGATGGGGAGTTATCCGCCGCCGGAAGGAGCCTCGCCACTACCGGGCTTGGAGATTGCCGGTGAAATTGTCGAGCTTGGTGGTGCAGTCAAACAATGGAAGGTTGGCGACAAAGTCACGGCGCTGATTGCCGGTGGAGGTTATGCCGAATATGCGGCTGTTGCTGCCGATAATGTTTTGCCTGTTCCACATGGCTATGATTTTATAAAAGCGGCGGCGCTGCCTGAAACTTTCTTTACCGTCTGGAGCAATGTGTTTGATCGCGCACATTTGAAATCGGGTGAAGTTTTTCTTGTTCACGGTGGCACTTCGGGCATTGGCACGACAGCTATCCAATTGGCAAAAGCTTTCGGTGCCAAGGTGCTTGCCACAGCAGGAACAGCGGAAAAATGCGAAGCCTGTTTGAAACTCGGGGCCGATCTTGCAATCAATTACCGGACAGAGGACTTTGTGAGCAAGGCTCAGGAATTTACCCATAAAAGAGGTGTCAACGTCATTCTTGATATGGTCGGGGGAGACTATGTCAACAAGAATTACAAAATTGCTGCTCCTGAAGGGCGCATTGTGCAGATTGCCAATCTTTCCGGCTCTATGGCAACAGTCAATCTCAACTACATTTATGTAAAGCGGCTTATTCATACCGGCTCGACGTTGCGGGCACGTGACACAGCGTTTAAAGCTGCCATTGCCGCGCAATTAAAGGAAAAGGTCTGGCCGCTCCTGGAAACGCAAAAAGTTCATCCGGTTATTGATAAGGTTTTTCCGCTTGCAGAAGCCGCCAAAGCCCATGAACGCATGGAATCAAGCGCCCATATCGGCAAAATTATTCTCCAAATCGATTGAGGGGACTTGCGAGTTTCACCTCATGTCTTGTCGTTTTATAAAATTCGGTTTATAAGGCTTGGCGAATTCCCGGAAAATGTGGTCTATTCCACGTCCCGCCTCACCGGAGCGGGCGAACGAGAGGATAATGTTATGGCAACACAACTATTGATGCCCAAAGCTACAGCCGTTTGGCTGGTTGATAATACGGCGCTTTCTTTTGACCAGATCGCCGCTTTTTGCAAGTTGCATCCATTGGAAGTCAAAGCGATTGCCGATGGAGAATCAGCACAAGGCATCAAAGGGCTTGATCCGATTATTACCGGTCAATTGACGCGTGATGAAATTGAACGCGGCGAAAAGAATAATGATTACCGCCTGAAAATTTCCGAACCCAAAGTTCGCCTTCCGGAAAACAAACGTAAAGGACCGCGCTATACACCGCTTTCAAAGCGTCAGGACCGTCCGAATGCTATTTTATGGCTGGTGCGCAATCATTCCGAATTGAAAGACGCCCAGATTGCCCGTTTGATCGGCACAACCAAATCGACAATCGAGCAAATCCGCAATCGTACGCACTGGAATTCGGCAAATTTGACACCGATGGATCCGGTAACACTCGGGCTCTGCTCACAAATCGAGCTTGATATAGAAGTTGAAAAAGCCGCCAAGAACCGTCCGGCAGTGATGCCGGAAGACGGCACATTATTACCGGCATCAGCTACCGAGAATCTTGAAATCAATGATAACAAGGATGAAGAGCTTGATGCCGATAAGGTTTTTGCCAAGCTTTCATCTCTTAAAAGTGATAATCACGACGATAACTGAGTTTTTTACCAGTCAAGCTGTCAGACTTGATTGGTTGGAAAATTAACTAGTCGTTTCACCCCGCAATTTGAAAAAATTGCGGGTTTTGTTTATCGAAAATTCGGATATATCAATTGTATAGATAGTTTTTTACGGTTTTGTTATGATGTGTTAAATTTAGCGTTCGATTTTTTATTATATATAGATAATTATAATAATTTATATTTCACATTATAAATGATAAATTTTGTAACGTTGCTTTTTAACATATGAAATATTGTTTCTTTGTGGTCTTGTGCCCGCAAAGGCAGATTTTTTAATCCTCTAAAGTTGAACTTGTAGACCGTTAAAAATTGACCTGTTCAGGTTTGTTTTTAATTAGCCGACTTATTATTACTAAAAATTAACCATCCTTATCTATTGATATCGTCGAAGCAAACGCGCCGGAATATTCAAGTTTTGGCCTTTGTTTCAACAAATTTAAACGTCATAGAAATAACGTGAAGCAGGGAAATATCGTGAAGCAGGTCTATCGGTAAATCTGATGCTTCAGTTATTTTGACGGGAAGTAAAGAATTTTGCTTAAGACCGCCCGGTGAAAAGATGCCGGGCGTTTGGATTCAGGGATTAACACATTATGCCGGGAATAGAATTAGCGAGTCCAGCGTCGGTAGGAATCTGGAGCCTGTTCATGCAGGCCAATTGGGTTGTAAAAGCTGTCATGATCGGCTTGCTATTGGCATCTATCTGGAGCTGGGCAATCATTATTGATAAATTGATTGCTTATAGTCGCATTCGTCATGCGATGAACCGTTTCGAGCAGGTTTTCTGGTCCGGCCAATCGCTTGAGGACTTGTATAGAAATTTGAGCGAAAGGCGGGTTTTTGGCATGGGAGCCATTTTTATGGCGGCTATGCGCGAGTGGAAAAAGTCACTTGAAAAGGGTGCGCGCTCGCCGATGGGGTTGCAAAGCCGTATTGATAAAGCCATGGATGTTGCACTTGCCCGCGAAAGCGACCGGATGGAATCACGTTTAGGGTTTCTGGCAACAGTCGGCTCGGCAGGTCCGTTCATTGGCCTCTTCGGAACGGTTGTTGGTATTATGAGTTCTTTCCAGTCCATTGCAGCTTCGAAGAATACATCCCTTGCTGTCGTCGCACCCGGTATTGCGGAAGCTTTGTTGGCAACGGCTATCGGTCTTCTTGCTGCTATTCCGGCGGTTATTGCTTTCAATAAATTGTCGGGAGATGCGGGAAAAATCACCGGTCGTCTTGAAGGCTTTGCCGACGAATTTTCAGCCATTCTTTCCCGCCAAATCGATGAGAAATTGACTTCTCGCCAGTCTTACTAAAAGGAATTCTGAGATGGGTATGGCTGTAGGAAGTTCCGGTGGTTCAAAACGGCGTGGTCGCCGTGGCGGTGCGCCGCGTCGTGGCTTGATGAGTGAAATCAACGTGACACCATTCGTTGATGTGATGCTGGTTCTGTTGATTATTTTTATGGTTTCGGCACCATTGCTTGTTAATGGTGTGCCGCTTGATTTACCGAAAACGCAAGCCGGCCCCGTCAATACCGAAACAAAACCTTTGACAGTTTCCATTAACGATCAGGGGCGCCTTGCCGTTAACGAAGAATATTATGATACGCCGGATGAAGTTGTTGCAAAATTGAAAGCGGTTACAGAATCAGGCGGTGATGCTTCCAAGCAACGTATTTTTGTTCGCGGGGCAAAAACAGTAGAATACCAGAAGGTTCTTGATCTTCTTGCAATCATTCAGAAAGCGGGCTTTACCAATGTTGCATTGGCAAGTCTGCCACAACAGTAAAATTGGCGATAAACTGATATTATGAAAGCAGGTCTGGCAACATCGGTAGCGGCACATGCCCTGATTCTTACCTGGGGGCTTATCAGCCTTTCCTCGCCGGCCGATTTTAATGCAGAGGTAACCGAAGCTTTGCCGGTTTCTCTGGTGCCGATTGCCGAAACAACTTCGATACAAAAGGGCGAATTGACAGCATCCAAAGAGAATAAAGCCGCACCGAAACCAACCACAAAACCGGTTGAAAAACCTGATGCCGAGCATGTCGGCGATGGCAAGGTTGATAATGAAGCGCCATTAAAGCCCAAGGAAAAAGATCGCGATGTCGATGCAACACCGCCGCCTTCGGGCACACCCGACGCGGATCCTAATCCTGTTCCGCCTACAAAAACGCCCGAAACAAAGCCGGATAATACTCCCAAACCTGAAGAAAAACCGAAGGTAGAAGAACAAAAGCCGGAAGAAAGTTCCAAGCCGGATCAGGCAGAGCCGAAACCGGAAGAATCGGCCGATGCGAGTGAACCTGCAAGCGAGCCGAAGAAGGATCCTTTCCCGAATTTGCCGGAAAAAGCGCCTTTGCCGACAGCCAAACCGAAACCGGCAGAACCTAAGCCTGCTGTTAAAGCCAAAGGTGAAAGTGTCGATGATATTCTGGCAATGAATGAAAAGGCCTTGATTGATAAAACGCGCACATCCGGCGGTGGTGCTGCCCGTTCGCAAGGACCTGCAGGTTTTGGCGCCAAGAAAAATATCGGCAATGGTCAGGATGTTGGTCAGACACTCGTTAATGCGGCAACAAGCTGTATCACCAAAAACTTGAAATTGGCCGCCCTCGGTGGCGGGGTTGCCGGAGAAAATCCGGTTGCCGAAGCCAAGTTCAATTTGAGCATAGAAGGTAAAGTTGTCGGTGAACCGATCATTACCGGAATGAGTGGCAACCCCAATAAAGTGGACTTGCTGATTAATCAGACACGCGCGGCCATATTTGCCTGTCAGCCGTTCGAGGATTTGCCACGTGACCAATATGACAAATGGGGTCAGGGATTTGATTTGAAAATCGACCCGTTCAACTCGTTCTGATTGTGGCGATGTATTTTTGTGACGCGATTAAACAAAGTAAACAACTTTAGGAGAGATAACCGACTTTTTTATTCGCCAATGGTGTTGATGAAATAATTTCTTCATAATGGCGGAAAACAGTTTTCGATGTTCAGGTTTTTTCGATTGCATATCCGGTTTCCGGCTTGGCAAAATTATCTCATCGCAGTGATGATAGCGGCAGAAAACAAGACGTTGCTCGAAAATGGTCATAAGGTATTGGAAAGGTCTGCAAGGATCTGATGTGAAAGGGCTTGGAAACGGTTTTTCAAACAAGTCTTGTCATGATTCAAAATCTGAAATTGGAAAATAAATATCCGGAATTTTTACTATTCCGATATAAAAAAGACGTAAAGTGGAATGCTTTAAGGCAACGGAAAGAAAATGGTTTCTTCGATGATTAAGAAAAATAAGCGCCTTTATATTTTTGTTTTTTTGTCAATGGTTTTGCCATTTTTAAGCTGGCAAACCTCTTTTGCGCAATTGAAAGGAACTGTCTCGTCGGCCGATTTTAACCCGATTCCCATTGCAGTGACCGATTTTATTGCCGGTGATCAGATGGGCGTACAGATTTCCTCGGTCGTAACTGCCGACCTTGAACGCTCCGGTCTTTTCAAGCCGATTGACAAATCGTCATTTCTGGAACGTATCTCCAATCCGGATGTACAACCGCGGTTTCCCGATTGGCAGCAAATCAATGCACAAGGTTTGGTAACCGGCCGTGTTACAAAAGAAGCTGACGGGCGTTTGCGGGTCGAATTCCGCTTGTGGGATGTTTATGGTGGCAAACAGCTTGAAGGCCGCCAGTTCTATGCAACACCGCAAACTTGGCGTCGCGTTGCCCATATCATTGCCGATGCCATTTATACGAAAATGACCGGTGAAAAAGGTTATTTTGATACACGCATTGTATTCGTTGATGAAACAGGTGCAGCAAATGCACGTGTCAAACGTCTTGCTATTATGGATCAGGACGGAGCAAACCTTACCTATATCTCGAACGGTCGTGAACTTGTTTTAACACCACGTTTTTCACCAAGCCGTCAGGAAATTACCTATATGGCTTATGCCGGCAACAATGTTCCGAAGGTTTATTTGCAACAAATCGAAACCGGTCAGCGTGAACTTGTCGGTACTTTTCCGAACATGACCATTGCACCGCGTTTTTCACCGGATGGTCAAAAGGTGATTATGAGTTTGTTGCAAGATAATGGCAGTGCCAATCTTTACACAATGGATTTGCGTTCGCGTTCGACAACACGGCTTACAACAACGCCGGCGATCGATACATCGGCTTCCTATTCACCCGATGGCACCCAGATCGTTTTTGAGTCCGACCGTGGAGGAAAACCGCAAATCTATGTCATGAATACCGATGGCAGTAACCAGCACCGCATCTCGTTCGGCGATGGCAGCTATTCAACGCCGGTCTGGTCACCTCGTGGCGATTATATTGCCTTCACCAAACAGTCGCAGGGGCAGTTTTCAATCGGTGTCATGAAGCCCGACGGGCAGGGTGAACGTTTGTTGACTTCCGGTTTCCATAATGAAGGTCCGACATGGGCACCGAACGGTCGCGTTATCATGTTCTTCCGGCAAAATCAGGGGCAGCAGCCAAAGCTCTATACGATTGATATAACCGGACGCAATGAACGTGTGTTACCGACACCCAATGGTGCATCCGATCCGGCCTGGTCGCCACTTCTCGACTAGGAATTTTATATCAACCTTATCAAGCTGAAAGGCCATAAGCTTTCAATTTCTTGATGGCATCAATTGACTTTTCCGGCTTGCTACAAGAAGGTTTTTTCAAAATACCGAACACCGTTTCAAAGAATTGAAACGGTGTTTTTATTTACCGGCTTTCTTGAACAACTTGCTATTGGACTTTTTACTCATTTCGCGCTAAGGAAAATCACATCTGCCGTCTTTCCGCCTCAATCAGCGAGCAACCGGTGGATTTGTATTTTTTATAAAAAAGTGATGCGTAAGTATTCATTAACCATGCGTGTTGAGAGCTTTTTAAGCAAATCAAGCTAAAAGCCTTGAAAATCAACCGCTAACTTTTAAGGAGTCTCGGCACATGGGCCGTTTCCAAAAACTTGCTCGCAATCCGCTTGCTATAGCATTTGTCCTATCGCTAACTCTCGCTGGCTGCGCCAAACACGGCCTGAATGACCCGAATGCGCTGGGACTGAACAACGCAAAACCGGGATCAGCGCAGGACTTTACAGTCAACGTTGGTGACCGCGTATTCTTTGATCTTGATTCATCCAGCATTCGTGCAGATGCCCAGCAGACATTGACACGTCAGGCACAATGGTTGCAGCGTTATCCGCAATACACCATCACTGTTGAAGGTCATGCCGATGAACGTGGCACACGCGAATACAATATCGCTCTTGGTCAGCGTCGTGCTGTTGCCGCCCGCGATTATTTGATTTCACAAGGTGTTGCCGCGAACCGCATGCGGACCATTTCCTATGGTAAGGAACGTCCGGTTGCTGTTTGTGACGCTCCGCAGTGCTGGAACCAGAACCGTCGCGCTGTTACAGTCTTGAACAACGCACGCTAATTTACATTTTTATTCCAATGTCAAAAACGGCCCTGTCAAGGGCCGTTTTTTTTGTCAAACTTCCGCCGAAGTTGGTTGATAACCAAAATTGATACGAACATAAAAGGACAAAGCTATGGGTTTTCTTTCTTCCCCGCATTTATTGGCATGTTCGGTAAAACGTTTGGCAACAACGGTTATACTCGCTCAGGCTTTATCGTGGTCGGTGCTGGTGCCTTGTTATAGCGCGTCGTCAGAGCAAGGCGGATCGTCATTTGCAAACGGGCTTTTTCCTTTTGGCAAGAAAAAAACAGTTGAAAGCCAAACCGTACAAATGTCTCCTCAACCCGATAGCCGCGTTACCGATCTTCAACAACAGGTGCGTGAACTTACAGGAAAAGTAGAAGAGCTCAACTTTATGGTTCTGCAAATGCAGGAACAATTGCGTCAATTGCAGGGAGGCTCGGCGAGCTCTTCTGGTTCGACCCAACAGCCGTCATCGCCGCAACAAGCCCAGTCACTTCCATCGTCATCCCAGTCATCTGCGGCGACAGCCAATACTGGCAAGTCTATTGCCGGAAGCTCCGTTGAAGGGGCTACAGGAAACAGTGTTCCTCAAAACAGCGAAAATGGACAAAAAATAAATCCGCAAGAAGCGCCTAAAGATCTCGGCTCGATTGAATTTGACAAGAATGGCAATGTTCTTAATGGAAGTATCAATAAGGATGCAGTAGACACCGGTTCTCAAGGTCAGTCGGGCACACAAACCGCAACAGCATTGCCCACGGTTCCACAAACAACCAGTGCAAAAGAGCTTTATGACATCGGTTATAAAAATATCCTTGCCGGTGATTACCGTTCAGCCGAAGCCGATTTTCGTGCTTTTCAGGAGCGCTATTCCACCGACCCGCAAATTGCGGATGCAAGTTTCTGGCTTGGCGAATCTCTTTTCGGCCAGAAGCGCTATCGTGAAGCGGCACAAGCCTATATTGATGTGCAGCGTAATTACAAAGATTCACCGCGTGGACCGGAAAATCTTTTAAAACTTGGTATGAGCATGGCTCATCTTGATGAACAGAAAGTGGCTTGCGCAACCTTTGCCGAAGTGACAAAACGTTACAAAACTGTAGATCCGGCAGTTTTGAAACGTGTCAAAGACGAGCAAAGTCGCAACAAGTGTCAATAATAGATTTCAAAAAACTCTTTCAGCCTTCAGATTTCGAAAACTGTAAAATAGTCATTGCTGCGGTTTCCGGGGGCGGGGACTCAACGTCTCTTCTGTTTCTTCTGCGTGACTATTTGAAAGGTCTTGCAAATCCGCCCGAACTCATCGCTGTCACAGTCGATCATCGTCTGCGTCCCGAATCTGCGGCCGAGGCCGAAGAAGTCGGAAAATTATGTGATCGTCTTCACGTGAGACATGAGACGGTTTGCTGGGCAGATGCGAAACCTCAAACAGCTTTGTCCCATGAAGCGAGAATAGCACGTTATGGTTTGCTCTTTTCTGTTGCTGAGAAAGTCGGTGCGAGTGTCATTATGACCGGTCATACCTTGAATGATCAGGCAGAAACTTATGAAATGCGGTTGCATCGCGGTAGCCATCGCGGCCTTGCCTGTATGCCACGAGAATCGCTTCTCATGCGCAAAATACGCTTGATCCGGCCTCTCCTCGGAGTGAAACGGCAAGAGTTGCGTGAATATTTACGCTCCATTAAACAGGATTGGATTGACGACCCGACAAATGAAAATCCGCATTATGAACGGGTACGCATTCGCAAACGCCTCAAAGACGAGGATGTTGATGCCATTGCAAAAAAAGTTGACGAAGCGGCAATTTTCAGGCGCACACAAAGTAAAGCCGCAGCCGATCTCATCGGTAAACTCGACATAACAATGCAACATGCCTTATGTACGATAAGCGCGGTCACGGACGAACAGTTGAATGACCCGGAGTTTCCTTTTGTCATGGGGGCTCTCGCTTCCATTATTGGGGGAGCGCAGGTTCTCGCGAGCGATTCGCAGGTTGAATTTCTGAAAACCCAGCTCATGAAGAAACGGACGGCTCTTTATCATTTTACGTTACTTGGAACGGTGATCGAGCTTAACGGTAAAAATATCAGATTGTGGCGCGAGGCGAGAAATCAGACAGCAAGTGTCGCCGCTGCCCAATCTTCGATCATTTGGGATGGCCGTTATCGTATTGATAACCGGTCGGACAATGCTGTGCGGGTAAATGTTCCCTCTCTTTGCGATATAAAGTCTGTAGCGCGGGAAGAAGATATTAACCCCCGTTCGATCCATTTCCTGTCACTACAGACAGCATTGGCAATTTTCAGCCGTTCGGGAATTGATATTCCGGCTCTTACCGGAAAACTTGTTCATGCCGAAAATCTCACCTGCAAGAGATTCATGCGCCCGTTCGGTTGGCTGATCTCTTCTGATGATTACCCGCTTTTTAAAATATTAAGCCGTTTTTTTGAACTGACATTGTCGACATCGCAAGAAAATGACCAAAAAGCTGGATGAAACATTATGAAAAGCTCAAGTTCAGCCTTGGCAAGGCAACTTCAAGCACATATGTTACAATAAAATTTATCCAATAGAGCGTAATAGCCAATAGAGCGAAATAGATTGAGTGGACCTAATATGAATCCAAATTATCGTTCCTTCCTGATATGGGGGATCATCGCACTCTTATTGATTACTTTATTTTCGTTTTTTAACGGAAATAGTCAACAGGGTGGCACAGGAGAGATAACGTATTCAGATTTTCTGAAACGGGTCGATAATAAAGAAATCAAAACTGTTACCATTCAAGGTCAACGTTTGACCGGCATCACAAACGATAACAGAACGGTTCTTTCCTTTGCACCCAATGATCCCGGTCTTGTCACTCGTCTTGAAAGCAAAAATGTCAATGTCAGAGCCCAACCGGAAAGCACGGGCAATAGCACCTTTATGAATTTGCTCATCACGCTTCTGCCGGTTGTCATTCTTATCGGCGTGTGGATTTTCTTTATGCGTCAGATGCAAGGGGGTGCACGCGGAGCGATGGGCTTTGGTAAATCCAAGGCAAAATTGCTCACCGAAGCGCATGGCCGTGTGACTTTCAAGGATGTCGCTGGCGTCGACGAAGCCAAACAGGATTTACAGGAAATTGTCGAATTTTTGCGTGAACCACAAAAGTTCCAGCGTCTTGGCGGTCGTATTCCACGCGGTGTTTTGCTTGTCGGCCCTCCCGGAACCGGTAAAACATTGCTCGCCCGTTCCGTTGCCGGTGAAGCCAATGTGCCGTTCTTCACAATTTCCGGTTCGGATTTTGTCGAAATGTTTGTCGGTGTTGGTGCAAGCCGTGTTCGCGACATGTTCGAGCAGGCGAAAAAGAATGCGCCATGTATCATTTTCATTGATGAAATCGATGCCGTCGGTCGTCACCGTGGTGCCGGTTTCGGCGGTGGCAATGATGAACGTGAACAGACATTGAACCAGCTCCTTGTTGAAATGGACGGGTTCGAGCCGAATGAAAGCATTATTCTGATTGCCGCAACCAACCGTCCCGATGTTCTTGATCCGGCATTGTTGCGTCCGGGTCGTTTTGACCGGCAGGTGGTTGTTCCCAATCCCGACGTTGCAGGACGTGAGGAAATTCTTAAAGTCCATGTTCGCAATGTGCCTTTGGCACCCAATGTCGACTTGAAGATTGTAGCGCGCGGTACACCCGGATTTTCCGGTGCCGATTTGATGAACCTTGTCAATGAAGCAGCACTTATGGCAGCCCGGCGCGACAAACGCCTGGTCACCATGCAGGAATTCGAGGATGCCAAAGATAAGGTCATGATGGGGGCCGAACGCCATTCTGCCATGACACCGGCAGAAAAAGAGCTGACAGCATTTCACGAAGCCGGACACGCCATTATTGCAATCAATATGCCGGCAGCCGATCCTGTGCACAAAGCAACAATTGTCCCGCGTGGACGTGCACTCGGTATGGTTATGCAATTGCCGGAAGGTGACAAATATTCGATGAGCTACCGCTACATGATTTCGCGTCTGGCAATCATGATGGGTGGCCGTGTTGCCGAAGAATTGAAATTCGGCAAGGATAATATCACTTCAGGCGCTTCCTCCGACATCGAACAGGCAACAAAACTTGCCCGTGCGATGGTCACACGTTGGGGCTTTTCCGACGAACTCGGCAAGGTTACCTATGGCGAAAGTCAGGAAGATATGTATCTTCAAGGTGGTGGCCGTAACCAACAGGTTTCGGAAGAGACAGCAAGAGTTATTGATTCTGAAATTCGTCGTCTTATCGACGAAGCCTATCAGACAGCAAAACAAACCTTGACGTCGAAGAAGAAACAATGGGTTGCTCTTGCCGAAGGTTTGCTTGAATACGAGACTCTTACGGGAGCCGAAATTCAGGAAGTCATCAACGGCAAACCGCCATCACGCGATATGGGCAAGGATTCGCCGACCCCGCATGTTTCAAGTGTTCCGAAAGCCGGAAAAACGCCTGAAAAATCCAAAGCCGATCATGCGAAGTCGGTTGTCGTAAGGGCAAAAGCTGTTTCTCATTCGACCGATAAAGTCGATGAAAAGACAGAGGCTTCCGACAAGTCCGAAACAGAAAAAGCTGCGGCTGAGAAAAAGCCGACAAGGACCAGAAAGACGACCAAGGCAACAAAGACGGCAAAGACGACGGGGACAACCAAAACGTCAAAGTCGGAAAAGTCCGAAAAACCGGTAAAAAAAGTTGAAAAGCCGGCAAAAAAATCGGCAAAAACAGAAACCGGCACTGATAATCCGGATAATAAAAAGGACTGAACTTTATTTTAAAAAACGTCAAAGCGGCTTGATAAACTCAAGTCGCTTTTATTTTATTCAAGTGCCGCTATGTTAACCTTGTCTTGATAATTCCGGCCTTTACCAGCTTTGTTGATAGAGGAAATCATTGGTTTTTGGCTTAAAAATTGATAATCGAAACAAAAGACACAGGTATATGAGTAGCGGGCAGAATTTTATCGATTTTCAATTTTGTCGAAAAAGGAAAATATAATGGCGTTTAAATATTTCGGTACCGATGGAATAAGAGGAAAAGCCAATACATTTCCGATGACCGCAGATGTGGCTATGAAAGTCGGTATGGCGGTGGGGATTCTTTTTCGCAGCCAAGGTCGGCCGGGACGCGTTGTTATCGGTAAAGATACACGCCTGTCAGGTTATATGCTGGAAAATGCAATGGTTGCAGGCTTTACGGCAAGTGGCATGGAAGTGTTTCTTTTAGGGCCAATTCCGACACCTGCCGTCGCAATGCTTTGTCGTTCGCTGCGTGCCGATGTCGGCGTTATGATTTCGGCATCACATAATCCTTTTTTCGATAATGGTATAAAATTGTTCGGTCCGGACGGTTTCAAACTTTCCGACGAAATCGAGTTGAAAATCGAAAAGCTCATTGAAACCGATATGACTAACGAGCTTGCCGGCCAATCGCAAATCGGTCGGGCAAAGCGTGTTGAAGGTGATATTTATCGTTATATCGAATTTGCCAAACGTACATTGCCGCGCGATGTACGGCTCGACGGTATGCGGATTGTTGTCGATTGTGCAAATGGAGCAGCCTATAAAGCCGCGCCGCTTGCTTTGTGGGAACTCGGTGCGGAAGTTGTGACACTAAGCGACAAGCCGACAGGCACAAATATCAATGAAGAATGCGGTTCGACCCACCCGATTGCTTTGATGCGGAAGGTTCATGAGGTGAGGGCAGATGCGGGAATAGCACTTGATGGCGATGGTGACCGCGTGGTGATGGTTGATGAAACCGGTGCCATTATCGATGGTGACCAGTTAATGGCGGTTGTCGCCGAACGTTGGCTGGAAAATGGTCTTTTACGGGGTGGCGGTATTGTCGCGACAGTCATGTCCAATCTCGGGCTTGAACGGTTTCTTGCCCAAAAAGGACTGACTATGGCAAGAACCAAGGTTGGTGACCGGTATGTTGTCGAATATATGCGCCAGCATGGTTTCAATGTCGGTGGTGAACAATCGGGTCACATTGTTCTATCCGATTACGGGACGACCGGTGATGGTCTGGTGACATCGCTGCAAATATTGGGTTGTGCAAAAGAATCACAAAAACCGATGAGCGAATTGTGTCATCGCTTCGAGCCGGTACCACAAGTCTTGAAGAATGTCCGCTTTTCCGAAGGCAAACCGCTTGAAGATGCGCACGTCAAAGATGTTATCAAAAATGCCGAAAAACGTTTGGGGAAAAACGGTCGACTGGTCATTCGCCCGTCGGGAACCGAACCACTTATCCGCGTTATGGCGGAAGGGGATGACGAACATCTTATTGGCACACTGGTTGACGAGATTGTCGAGGCGCTCAAAAAAGTAAGAGATGCCGTTTAACCGGAAATTTTGCTCTATCAAATTGGATTTATGAGTTTTTTAAAGCAGTCTTTGTCGGGCTGCTTTTTTATTTATGACGTGATGACGTTTAAATTTATGGAAAATAGGTGGTTAAGAATTATGGTTAAGAACGTCTTAACCAATCATGTTTAAAAAGCTTCTTGAAATGAGAGAGGCTTCAATGCCTTGTTTAGAGGCTTTACATGAAATTTTGCGTTGCACTTGTTGGCGGGGCGATATCGGTTCTTGGTTCAATGCCTGCACTCGCCGGTGATATTGATCTGGACAAGGTGCCGGAAGTTGCTATTGCGTCCGAAACAGTTCCTTTTTATCTGAAAGGCTATGTCGGGGTCAGTATGGCAGATGCTGATCACCTCAATAAATTTCCCTCTTTTGGGGTGGATAGCGATTATCACTGGAAAAATAAAAGTGACATGGATGACGCTTTTCTTGGCGGAGTGGGTTTAGGCTATCGTATGAATGATATTGTCCGTCTTGATGGAACAGTCGAATATCATGCAAAAAATAAAATGAGCGCACGTGATCAAAATTTTTCAAACATACGAAAATATGAAGGCAATGCCTCGTCAATTGTGCTGATGGCCAATGCTTATGCGGACCTTGTAACCTATCACAATGTCACGCCCTATATCGGGGCAGGAATTGGCGCGAGTGCCAATCGCATGAACGATTTTGAAGTTGATGCTGGTAGCGATCACTATGAGGCCTCGTCAAAAACGAATTGGGATATTGCTTGGGCCATTCATGCGGGCGTTGGTGTTAAACTATCGCGAAATGTTATTCTTGATATCGGATATAGCTACAGCGATCTGGGAGACGCAAAAACCGGCGATTTTTCAAAAGAAGCTACGCTCAAGCTTGATCATTTGACATCGCACGATGTCAAAGTCGGAATAAGATACGCGTTCAAATAGAATTTGCCAAAAATAGTGACATAAAAAACCGGCTGTTTTACAACCGGTTTTTTAATGAGATCATTCCTTCATGCCCCTCAGGACTTGGAGTTCTTGTCTTTGTTCCAGAACATCAAAGCCGCAAGTCCGATGAGAGGAACAGCAAGCACAAGCGTTTTTTTATTTTTCAAAATGGCCGGAACAGCGGCAACAAGAGAAGCAGCGACCAGATTGAAACGTTCATCGTCCATCTGTTGCTGATAGATTTTACGTCTCTTTGCCGAAATGATGCGGCCGATAAAAACACCACGAGCGCGACGATAAGCCAAAAGGCAAAAATAATTGTTGCCGATAAGATGGGCGAGACAATCCAGCTCAACGCAATAAATGCAATAACGCATAAGAATATCACCGCGAAAAACAGCGATAATCCAATCAGAAAATAACAAATTGCCTGATTGCGCGTTGATTTGACTGCCGTCTTTACGCTGCCATTTGCCAAACCGCTCATGAGCGGCGCGATAAGCCGCCACATATCTTAACGCCGCATCAACAGAGCAAGAACAAAGCCGACACCTGCTGCCGCAACAAGGCTTGCAACCGGCTTTTCGCGGATGCAATTGCATAACTGGCTTTGCACATCATCAATTTTTTCTTTTGCCTGGGAAATGGCCTCTTCACCATTTTCTTTGGCAGAAGCATAAAGTTTTTCGGCTTTGCCTTTGGCGGCCGTCAGTTTTTCGGAGCCCAGATCATTGAGTGTCGAATGAATATTGGACACTTCTTTCTTCAACTGTTCGAATTGTTCCTGAAGACTTTTTCGGTTGGCGTTGCATTTTCTTTTGGCATAACGGTTTCTCCTGCTTTTGCGAATGAATGATCGTACGAATAATTTTCGTCGATGTACTTTAATTACATAGTTATCGCATTCAGTTTTTCCACTTTTTTCTAAAAACTGTGTCAGTAATAAACTATAATCGAAAATCCGAAGCAACAAAACGAACGATAGTTTTTCGGGAGGAGAACAATTGATAAATTCCACAGATCGCAGTTTTCTAAAAGAACTCTTTGATTGTGCGGTTATGGCTGCCAATCCGGAACATTTGATGGAACAGTTTTTGCCGAAAAAGCCGAAGGGCAGAACAATTGTTGTCGGAGCCGGAAAAGGCTCTGCCCAAATGGCTTTGGCACTTGAAAAACTTTGGGCTAAGGCTGGCTATGGCAAGCTTGAAGGCGCTGTCGTCACTTGCTACGGTTGTGGTGTAGAGCTTCATTCGATTGAAGTTATGGAAGCTTCCCACCCTTTGCCGGACGAAAACGGGCTGAGGGCTGCAAAAAAGCTTGTCAAACTTGTTCAAGGATTATCGCCCGACGATCTTGTCATTGCTCTTATCTGTGGTGGCGGCTCGGCCTTGTTACCTTTGCCGCTTGAGCCTTTGACACTTAAAGACGAAATCGCAATCAATGAGGCATTGTTAAAAAGTGGCGCTCCCATCGGTGCGATGAATACGATCAGAAAGCATTTGTCACAAATCAAAGGCGGGCGGCTTGCCTATTATGCAGCGCCCGCCCGCGTCGTCAGTTTCATTGTGTCGGATATTCCAGGAGACATTGCCTCGCAAGTTGCTTCCGGCCCGACCGTTGCGGATTGGTCGACGCGTGAAGATGCTCTGAAACTCGTCAAACAATATCATATTGATTTGCCTCCAAAAGCGGTCAGCCTATTGAACAGTCCAGCGGCTGATGCCCCTAAACCGGATAATCCCGCTTTTGACAAAAACGTTGCCTATATTGTTGCATCGGCGGCGACATCACTGGAAGCCGCCTCTGCTCATGCACGGAAACGGGGATGGAACGCTGTTATCCTTTCGGATTCAATCGAGGGCGAAGCAAAGGATATTGCATTGATGCATGCCGCCATTGCTCGCGAAATTGCCTTGAAAAACCGCCCCTTTGAAAAGCCTGTCGTCATGCTTTCGGGCGGCGAAACAAGTGTGACAATAACAGGCGATTACAGCAAGGGTGAGGTTGGCAAAGGCGGAAGAAACAGCGAATTTTTGCTGTCATTTTCAATAGCAATCGAGGGGGAGAGCTCTATTATTGCACTTGCAGCGGATACGGATGGTCGCGACGGTAGCGAAGATAATGCCGGTGCGTTTTGTGACGGAAATAGCTGCTCGCGTCTCAAACAGCAGGGCCTCGACCCCGCAACTTTTCTTGTCCGCCACGATGCATGGACTGCATTCGATATGCTTGATGACCTGCTTGTAACCGGCCCGACGGGAACCAATGTCAATGATTTCCGCGCTATCCTTATCCGTTAAAACAGCGTTGGCGGTAGAATTTCTTTACTCCCGGAAAATAAGTTCAATATTTGTTTAAACATGACTTGATTTATCATATTAAATTTTGTTAATTAATCGCCATCGAATTGAAGTTCAGGAACGAGAGCGATGATGAGATATTTGACAAGGCTTGTAGCTGCTACAGCATTTCTATGCTTGGCTGGCGGCTATGCATCGGCACAGACCGAGACACCGCAACCGACCGGCAGTCAGGTGTTGCAAGCTGGCGAACAAGCTGGCGAAAAAGCCTTACAAACCGGCGAAAATGCTGTCCAGGCCGGTGAAAACGCTGCACAGGCCGGTGAAAATACTTTGAAAGCAGGCAAACAGGCTTTGGAATCGGCCGCCTCGGAGACTGCAAACACAGCCAAAGCTGCTGCCGACACGGCTAATCAGGCTGCCGATCATTTTATGGCCTCTATCCCGCATGACTTATCGCCGATAGGAATGTTCCTGAACGCAGACTGGGTGGTCAAAGTTGTTATGGTCGGCCTTGCGCTTGCATCGGTTTTGACATGGGTTATCTTTATTGTGAAACTGACAGAAGTTTCTATTGTGAAACGCCGTGCGAAAGCAACGCTGCTCGAAGTTTACCGTGCCCAGAATCTTTCCGAACTCGCTTTGACTGTTAAAAAACAAAAGGGTGTTTGTCCTGTTCTGGTTCAGGCAGCACAAGACGAAGTGCAAGCTTCCATTGCAGTCGTTGACAGTGTCGGCACAGAAGGCTTGAAAGAAAGATTGAGCTCTGTTCTTTCACGCCTTATTTCTGCTTCCGGTCGCCATGTAGCCTTCGGAACAGGTATTCTGGCAACAATTGGTGCCATTGGTCCGTTTGTTGGGCTTTTTGGAACTGTATGGGGCATTATGAACTCGTTCATCGGCATTTCTCAAGCGCAAACAACCAATCTTGCCGTTGTTGCTCCTGGTATTGCCGAAGCGCTTCTTGCAACCGCTATCGGCCTTGTTGCCGCCGTACCGGCCGTCATTATCTATAACGTCTTTGCCCGTCTGATTACCGGTTATCGTCAACAACTCATCGACGTTTCAGCCGGAATTGAACGTCTGGTCAGTCGTGATCTCGACTTTCGTAAAGTCAAGATCGAAGCAGCCAAGCGGCCTAATTTGTCGATCGCAGCGGAGTAGGACAGAATGGCTACCAAGCTTGCAGATCTTGACAATGAAGAACTCGATGTCAGCCATGAAATCAATGTAACACCGTTCATTGATGTTATTCTGGTTTTGCTCATCATTTTTATGGTTGCCGCACCTTTGGCAACGAGCGATATTCCAGTACAACTGCCGACATCTTCGACACCCGCGCAACCAAAGCCCGATAAACCTGTCTATGTAACATTACAGCAGGATAAATCACTTTATGTGGGAGAAGAGAAAGCGTCACTGGAAGATCTCAAGACAACTCTTGATCGGCTCACGTCAAACAATCATGAAGAAAAAATCTTTATTCGTGGTGATGCAGGCGTGGAATATAGCGGCATTATTGCGCTACTTAATGAATTGCGCGCGGCAGGCTACACAAAAATAGGCCTTGTCGGTTTGGAAAAAGCTCCGGCTGCCAAATAGTGTCATTGCTGGCCAGATAGTGTGACTGCTTGACGTAATTAAAAAATGATTTGGTTGTTTAAGCAGTCAAAAAGCTTGGGCTCATTCAACAAGTGTGTCTCCATAAAATAGCATCCATCAAAATAGAAGAAAAACTACAGAGAAATAAAACGCCCAATAGAAAGATTTTTTAAATACGTGGAGCGACTTTCAAGCAGAGTTGGTTGGACAAGTTCCCTTTTCCGGTTATAAAATTGACCGAGTTTAAAATGGAGTTCAATCAAATATGCCGCGTAATAAAAAATTCGAAGGAGATATGACCGAAGTCGGTCATATGCGCACGCCTCCTTTCGTCCGGCTTCCCGATATCAATACGTTATTCGAGGAACGGAGCAAACGTTTTGAAGAACTTGCTCCCACAAGTCCGGTTAAAGACTATATAGATTTTTTGGTGGAATTTACCGGAGCCCAGCAATTCGTCTGTAACGAATTTGCGGCAAGCGATATTCCGATAGCCGATCAGGATCAGGCGCAAAAATTCATTATGCCGCCGATCGACCGGCAGGCTATTATATCCGCCCCTGTTTTTGAAGAAATTGCCAATAGTTTTTTCAAAGTTCTCGGCAACAGAAAGCTGAAGAGTTCAAGTCTTGTTGCTCTGGAGGATACAAGAGCCAACAAGGCAAAATGGCAAAACTGGGCTTCCGATATAATTGCGCATAAATTGCCGCAGGAAAATCTGGCTCAGCATATTTATGTAACAGGTGCTTTGCAGATTGTGTTGACATTGGCTGCTGCAAAACTTGACCCCAAAAAATTGCAGCCTATCGAAGGCAATCTTTGCCCCTGTTGCGGTGGTACCCATTCAGCTTCGATGATTGTCGGTTGGCCATCGTCAGAAGGTATCCGGTTCTGTTCATGCCTTTATTGTGGTTCCCTGTGGCGTTATGTCCGCATCAAATGTACATTTTGCGAAGAGACCAAGGGAATCAGTTTCCGCGAGATCGACGGGGGCCCGGGAACCATTCTTGCCGAGACATGTGATACTTGCAAACGCTATTGCAAACAGATGAATCATCAAAAAGATAGCCATTTTGATGTGTTTGCCGATGATATAGGCTCGCTGGCACTTGATCTTTTGATGAAAGAGGATGGTACATTTAAAAGAGGTGCATTCAATCCATTTCTGGCGGGTTATTGATGGTCTCAGATTTTTCTCTCCTACCTCCGGTCAACGCAATTCTTGCCGAACAAGCGGCAAAAGAAGCGGCGGCCAAATTCGGGCATAGTGCAACGGTTGATGCTATCAGGGCAGCCCTTGCCGACGAGCGCATTCTCATCAAAGCAGGACGCACACCGCGAACGAGTGATGTGTTGGCAATGATGGCGCTCGAACGACTGGAGGTGGATTCCCAATCGACCATGCGTGCCGTGTTCAACTTGACCGGTACAATTTTGCACACCAATTTCGGACGTGCACAACTGCCGGAAGTTGCAATTGAGAACGCTGTCAATGCCATGCGCAACGCGGTTTCGCTGGAATATGATCTTGAAAGTGGCGAGCGAGGAGAGCGCGACGACCATTTGCGCGAATTGATTTGCGAGCTTACCGGTGCGGAAGATGCAACCCTTGTCAATAATAATGCGGCAGCCGTTCTTCTGGTGTTGAATACGCTTGCGGGAAAACAGGGTGAAAGCATTATTTCGCGTGGCGAACTTATCGAAATCGGCGGTGCTTTCCGTATGCCCGATATTATGGAAAGTGCCGGTTGCACACTGGTGGAAGTCGGAACAACCAATCGCACCCACCTTGCCGATTATGAAAAAGCAATCAATGAAGAGACCGCGCTTTTATTGAAAGTGCACACATCGAACTATCGTATTGAAGGATTTTCTTCGTCAGTCACCACAAAAGAACTCGCGGCATTGGCTGCAACGAAAAGAGTACCTTTTATGGAAGATCTTGGTTCGGGAACGCTTGTCAATCTCGTTAGTTTCGGGCTTCCTTATGAGCCGACTGTTCAGGATGTCATCAAAGCGGGAGCGGATATTGTCACTTTCTCCGGCGATAAATTATTGGGCGGTGTCCAAGCCGGTTTTATTATCGGCAAGCAGGAATTGATTGCGCGGGTCAATAAAAACCCCATGAAACGTTCGCTTCGTGTCGACAAGGTACGCCTTGCCGCTCTGGAAGCGGTTTTGCGCGCCTATCGGAATGAAGAAAAGAGGAACGCAACAATTCCGACCTTGCGTTATCTTTCGCGCAACCAAAGTGATATTGCCCATCAGGCCGCCGATTTATGCGCAAAAATAAGCGACTTTTTTCAACCGGCTTTTCATGTTGAAATTTGTGCCTGTAATAGTCAGGTCGGCTCGGGCGCAATGCCGATGGAAACTTTGCCAAGCTATGGCATATCGATAAGCCAGGTTGATCCGGCCGTTTCATTGACAGAATTGGCTTATCGTTTGCGCCAATTGCCAAAGCCCGTTATCGGACGCATGCATGCCAACCGGCTGGTTTTTGATTTGCGTTGTCTGGATGATACAAACGGTTTTGTTAACAATCTCGAAAAACTATCATGATTATTGGTACTGCCGGTCATATTGACCATGGAAAAACAGCTCTCGTCAGAGCACTGACAGGCATTGATACAGATCGTCTGCCGCAGGAAAAACAACGTGGTATCACGATTGAATTGGGTTTTGCCTATCAGACATTGAAAAATGGCGAGCGTATCGGTTTTGTTGATGTTCCGGGACACGAAAAACTCATCCATACCATGCTGACAGGGGCCGGTAGCATTGACTATGTCATGCTGGTCGTCGCAGCCGATGACGGCATTATGCCGCAAACGCGCGAGCATTTCGAAATATTGAAGCTTCTGGGGTTAAAGCACGGGGTTGTTGTCATTACCCGCATCGACCTTGTTGATAAAGAGCGTGTTGAAGCATTGCAAGCGGAATTACACGAATTTCTCAAAGGTTCGTTTCTGGAAAATGCACCGATATTTCCTGTGTCGTCATTGACGGGCGAGGGGATAGAGGCCCTTCGGGAAGAGATAGAAAACGCCGCTTCACATTTGAAAAAACGTGTTTCCTATGGGCGGTTTCGCCATGCGATTGACCGTTGTTTTGTGCTTTCCGGTGCCGGCACAGTGGTGACCGGAACCGTGCTTTCTGGCGAAGCATCGACCAATGATCTTATGGTCATTGCACCCGATCATCTGCAAGCTCGGTTACGGTCGATCCATGTACAGGATGAGGTTTCTAATAAAGCAAGAACGGGCGACAGAGCGGCACTCAATATTGTTGGTGACGCAATCAACAAGGATAACGTCAAACGGGGTATGATGGTCATTGACCCGTTTCTTGATAAGCCAAGTCAAAGGTTCGATGTTCGTCTCACAATTCTTGCCTCCGAACCGAAACCGTTGAAACAATGGTTTCCTGTTCACTTGCACCATGGCTCTTTGGAAACCAATGCCCGTCTTGTATTTTTGTCGCAAGACACCATGAAAGCCGGTGAAACTGCTTATGTTCAGATTATTTCCGATAAAGCTATTATTGCCGCAAGCGGCGACCGCTTTGTCATTCGTGACACATCGGCAAGCCGTACAATTGGTGGCGGCATTATTCTTGATCCGCTAGCACCG
The DNA here is from genome assembly GCF_002007485.1 of Ditibartonella apihabitans. Taxonomy (GTDB): domain Bacteria; phylum Pseudomonadota; class Alphaproteobacteria; order Rhizobiales; family Rhizobiaceae; genus Bartonella; species Bartonella apihabitans. Next base: position 2,353,626 of record NZ_CP015820.1, on the reverse strand, counting down.
GAAAGGCACCGCCGCGCGCCGGAGCGGTTCAAATTTCTTGCCGCAATGGAAAAAGAAGATCATCTTCAAGCTTTGTCGGCAATTCTGGCATTGCCACCTTATGGCATTGACTGGCTTTATTTTTGTCGTGCGCGTAATCTGTCGGAAGTCGAGGCGGCCAAACTTCTTTCGAGCGGAAATTTTGTTGTTCTTGAACATGGTCAAGACCGTTTTGTTATGGAACAACAACAAGAACAGCGCTTGCAAAAGGCAATTGTCGATTATCTTGTCGAATTTCATAAAAAAGAGCCTGATCTTTTCGGCGTTGGTCTTGAAAAATTGCGTCGTGACGTTGCCCGCGAAATTCGCGCTCCTTATTTTCGTGATCTGTTACAAAACGAAATTGATAAAGGCCGGTTGAAGATTCGTGGCGCCTGGGTTGGCCTTGCCGGTCATGAAGCCAAATTATCGCCCGAAGATGAAGCAATCTGGCAACGTGTCTATAAAGTTTTGAAGGGGGAAGAACGTTTCCGCCCCCCACGCACGCGTGATTTTGCGCAAGAACTTGGAATCGAAGAAAATCATATGCGGCAAATCCTCAAATCATGTGCACGAATGGGGCGTGTCTATGAAGTGGCACAAGACTATTTTTTCCCGCGTGAAGTGCTGGCAGAAATTATTATGATTATGCGGGACATTGCTGAAAAAAAAGAAAAGCACGAATTTGTCGCAGCCGATTTGCGTGACCGTTTGAATAATGGTCGCAAGGTTTCAATTTTTCTACTGGAATTTTTTGACCGCCATGGCGTGACAATCAGAAAAGGCGATATCAGAAGACTAAATCCGCATCGGCTTGACCTGTTTGCCGATAGTTAGACTTGCAGTTTTTGCCTAAAAGCCGCATAAGACATTCGGAAGGGCTTTTCATCCGGTGATGGATGCGGCCTTCAAAGCCGTAAGGGGCCGTGAGACGGTCTTTTATGGGTTCGACTCCCATGCTCTTCCGCCAATTATTTTCAATTGAATCATGTTCAGTTGAAACACATTGCTTATCATTACTGTTTCCGAACCGTTTTATTGCCGTGAACATCAAGTGTCGGGAAGGGCTTGAGCCATCAAGCACTGCGAAAAAAGTAACGGGTGTTAGAGACGTGTTCGGTTAAGCTTTTCTTCTGCAAGGAAGAATGCATCACGATAGTTTTTTGAAATCGGAAAGATATGCGTCTTGGAAGTTCCGGAAACTTTTAATCGGGAAAATTGCTTCGCTATCAATGAACAAAAACAGATAACAACCACAAAAGTACGCAATAAACAAAGAGGCGGGAAAACAAAAAAGACGGGTCATAACCCGTCTTTTTGATGACTATCAAGCAGAAAATCAGGCTTCTTCTTCAGCCTTGACCACTTTCGGTTTTGTTGTGCGTCTGCGACGCGGCTTCTTTTCAACAATCTCTTCAGTTTCAGCAGGCTTTTCCGCCTTTTCAACGGCTTCTTCAGGGGCTTCCGCTTTTTCTTTAGCTTGCTCTTCGGCTTCCCTTTCACCGGCATCGGAACGGCCTACCGGAGTGCTCCGACGACGTGGTGCACGACGGGGTTTCTTGAGCTCGACAACTTTTCCGACTTCACCGGTATCCTCGGCAAGAGCAACTTCAGCCGGTACCCCTTGAATTTCCGGTTGCGGACCGCTTCCAGCCGCCTCATGCTCTTCACTTATTTCCAATGATGCGATAGGAGTGTTTTCGTCTTCCTCCTCATCATCACTGAGTTCTTCACGCTGGATTGGTTGCGGCATTTGTGCTTGTGCTGCCAGAATGATGCGGACATAGTGTTCGGCATGTTGGAGGTAGTTTTCTGCCATCACCCTGTCACCGGCAGCCTGGGCATCCCGTGCCAAAGCTGTGTATTTATCTGCTATATGTTGTGCGTTACCACGAATTTTTACATCCGGACCGTTGCTTTCATAATTGCGTGAAAGAGGGTTTGGACCGCGTCTGTTGTTATTATTATTGTTGCGTCCACGGATGCGCCTATTTTGTTGTGGCCTCATAATGATCTCTTTAAGAATATGTTTTATCTATTTGTATTCAGTCGATTTTCTGACAAGAATATAATGGCTTTAGCGCCAATACCCGTTTTTGATTATGCTTGTTGACAAGCCATCAAGCTCAAATCAATTTTTTGAAAATCTCAAAAAGCCTATGGAAACGACTCCAACAGCTATGTTCCATGACGATTTATCTGGTATAGTGGAAACTAGCGTTGTTCATCCCAATTGCCAAGCACTTTTTTCAAAATTCGACATCTTATTGAAATGAAAAGCCATAATATCTCGTAAAAATTGGCTATATGGTCATGTGCGTGTTTATTCGGGCAGGTAAGATTTGATTTCTTGCCCGCCCGAAACAACTAGAAATTGTTCGAATCACTCTTCTATAATAACTTTCGGAGTACCGGAACGTACTTCACCGACAATAGTCGAAAGCGGATAGCCTCGGCTTTTCGCATAAGCGATGACAGAGTCGGCTTTTTCAGGTGAGACGGAAGCGAACAATCCGCCGGATGTTTGCGGATCGGTCAACAGAAAGCGTTTATAATCGGGATAATTTTGCGGCAATACAATATGTTCGCCATAGCTGTCCCAATTACGGCGTGAAGCACCGGTGAAGCATCCATCTTTTGCAAGTGCTTCAGCTTGCTTGAGAAATGGAATTTTCGAATAATTTATAGCAATCTCGACATTGGAACCTTGTGCCATTTCGAGACTGTGGCCTAAAATTCCAAAACCGGTCACATCGGTTAATGCGTGAACATCGGGATTTCTTCCAAGCTCTGTACCGATTTTATTGAGAAGCGTCATTGACGCTATCATTTCCTGATAGGCCTCATCGGAAAGTTTTCCGGTTTTGAATGCATGCGAATAAACGCCAACGCCGATACCTTTCATGAGTACCAGTTTGTCGCCTACATGGGCACGGGCATTCAATTTGATCTCGTCTTTTTTGCAAATGCCGATAACAGCCAAACCATAGACCGGCTCGGGATTGTCGATCGAATGACCACCGGCGACAGCAATGCCGGCTTCTGCGGCTTTTTGCCGTCCACCTTTTAAAATCTCTCCGACAATTGCCGGATCAATTTTGTCAACCGGCATTCCGAGAATTGCCAGCGACATAATCGGCTTTCCGCCCATAGCATAAACGTCGGAAATAGCATTGGTCGCAGCAATTTGGCCAAATGTGACAGGGTCATCCACCATCGGCATGAAAAAGTCTGTCGTAGCGATGACACAAGTGCCATCGTCCAGTTCGTAAATGGCAGCGTCATCACTTGTTTCGGTTCCCACCAATAGATGTTCAAATGGTCCATATTCCGGCTGGTTTTTCAGCATTTTCTGCAAAACGGAGGGTGCCAGTTTACAACCGCAACCCCCACCGTGAGCAAGACTTGTCAAACGGAAGGGTGTCATCGAAGTTTCCTTTTTAAATATTCAATTTTGTGTGGGTATCAAAGATATCCGACAGTTTGACAATATTAGCATTTGTCAAACATGCGTGCAATGTAGCTCATCTTCATCACGATCAATCGCCTGTGTTCACAAAACGTCAACGCCATCGGGAAAGCGATTGCATTATTGTCTTTCAGGATCCATATGAAAAAGCTGCGAATGATCTTCCCCGATCAATAGAATCCGCTTTTGTAACAACAGGGCATCAAGCAGACTTGTTTGAAGCTTGATTGGTTGCTTTGAAACAATTGTTGATTTACAATTGTGAGCTTGTGGGATGATCAAAAATACAAGAGGAATGCCCGTATGAATATAGAGATTTCGCGTCGCGCCTTTTTAAAGGGTGCTGGTGCGGGTGTCGGCGCAACAGCATTGGGTGCGCTTGGTTTTAGCGAGGCTGAAGCAACAGTTGTTTCAGCGATAAAGCCTTTCAGGTTAGCTTCAACAACCCAGACCCGACAGACCTGTACATATTGTTCGGTTGCTTGTGGTATTATCCTTTATTCAAAAGGATCAATGAAAGATGGCACAGCGAAAGTTGTCCACGTCGAGGGTGATGTTGATCACCCGACCAATCATGGTACTCTGTGCCCGAAAGGTGCAGCCCTTCTTGATACAATCCATTCAAAGAACCGTTTGACAAAACCGAAGGTTCGTCGCCCCGGTTCCGACCACTTTGAAGAAATCACATGGGACGAGGCACTTGATAAAATCGCCCGCTACATGAAAGATGATCGCGACGCCAATTTTGTTCAGAAAAATGAAAAAGGCCAGACAGTCAATCGGTGGTTAACAACAGGATTTCTTGCTGCTTCTGCAGCCACAAACGAAACCGCATTTGCGACTTATAAGGTCGTACGTTCATGCGGTATGCTGGCATTCGATAACCAAGCACGCGTTTGACACGGCCCCACGGTGTCCAGTCTGGGCCCAACATTTGGTCGTGGCGCGATGACAAATCCATGGACGGATATCCGGTCGACGGATCTCGTCATTATCATGGGTGGTAATGCTGCCGAAGCACATCCTTGTGGCTTCAAGTGGGTTACTTATGCAAAAGAGCATCGCGGTGCAAAGCTGATCGTTGTTGATCCACGCTTTACCCGTTCGGCTTCGGTTGCCGATTTTTATGCACCGATCCGTCAGGGAACCGATATTGCCTTTTTGTCCGGTGTCATCAACTACTGCATAACGCATGACAAAGTTCAGTATGAATATGTCAAACATTTCACCAATGCCGGTTTGATCGTCAATAAAGGTTTCGGTTTCAAAGATGGTCTGTTTACCGGATATGACGAAGCCAAACGTGATTATGACCGCTCGACCTGGTCCTATGAAATGGACGAGAACGGTTATGCCAAGAATGACGAGACTTTGACGCATCCGCGTTCGGTATGGCAGCTTCTTAAAAAACATGTTTCGGTTTACACGCCTGAAATGGTTGAAAGAATTTGCGGAACACCGAAGGACAAGTTCCTCAAAATCTGCGAGATGATTGCAGAATGTTCAAGCCCGACAAAGGCAATGACATCCATGTATGCTCTCGGTTGGACACAACACTCCAAGGGTGCGCAGAACATTCGCACAATGTGCATGTTGCAGCTTATTCTTGGTGATATCGGTGTACGTGGTGGCGGTGTGAATGCCCTTCGTGGCCACTCCAATATTCAAGGCCTTACAGATGTCGGACTGATGTCCAACCTCATTCCGGGCTATATGAATATTCCGATGGAAAACGAGACCGATCTCAAGACCTATCTCGCGAAACGCAAGTTCACACCAACGCGGCCGAATCAGGTTAGCTACTGGCAGAATTATGACAAGTTCTTCATTTCGTTCATGAAGGCAATGTGGGGCAAGGCCGCAACAAAAGAAAACGACTTCGCCTATGATTATCTGCCGAAGCTTGATATCGCCAATTACGATATTCTTAAAGCTGTCGACATGATGGATCATAACCAGATGAACGGCTATTTCTGCCAAGGGTTCAATCCTGTTCTTGCTTTCCCGAACCGTAAAAAGGTCGAGCGCGGCTTGAGCAAATTGAAATTCCTTGTCGTGATGGATCCGTTGGAAACAGAGACGGCACGTTTCTGGGAAAACCACGGTGATTTCAATGATGTCAATACATCCGAAATCAAAACGGAAGTTTTCCAATTGCCGACAAGCTGCTTTGCTGAAGATGAAGGAGCTGTTGTCAATTCCGGTCGCTGGTTGCAGTGGCACTGGGCGGGGCAAAATCCGCCGGGTGACGCAAAGCACGATACTTGGATCATGGCACAACTTTGGTTAAGGCTGAAAAAGCTTTATGAAAAAGAAGGCGGTGTGTTCCCCGATCCTATCGTCAATTTGCATTGGCCATATAAGGACGCAAGCGAACCTCAACCGGCAGAACTTGCCAAGGAAATGAACGGTTATGCTGTTGAAGATCTTTATGATCCGAAAGACCCGACCAAGAAAATCCTTGAAAAAGGCAAACAGGTTCCAGGCTTTGCTTCGTTGAAGGCCGATGGAAGTACCGCTTCGGGCTGCTGGATTTATTCAGGTAGCTTTACCGAAGACGGAAACATGATGGCACGGCGTGATAACACCGACTATGATGGTGCCGGACTTTATCCGAAGTGGACATTCGCATGGCCTGCAAACCGTCGTATTCTTTATAATCGTGCCTCTGCCGATTTTGACGGTAAGGCTTGGGATCCGGAGCGTAAAGTTATCGAATGGAATGGCGAGAAATGGACGGGATTTGATGTTCCGGATATTCCGCCCGCATCCGATCCGCACGCTGTTGGTCCGTTTATCATGAATGCGGAAGGCACTGGCCGGCTCTTTACACTTGCCGGACTTCGTGATGGACCGTTCCCGGTTCACTACGAACCGTTCGAATCGCCGATCGTCAACCCGATTGCTCCGAATGTCCGTGGTAATCCGGCCGCTCGTATCTTTGATGAAGATCTTGCACAATTGGGAACAAGTGATGAATTCCCATATGCCGCAACCTCTTATCGGTTGACCGAGCACTTCCACTACTGGACGAAAAACAACCGGATTAACGCTGCTTTGCAGCCGCAATTCTTTGTTGAAATTTCGGAAGAACTGGCAGCAGAGAAAGGTGTTGTGAAAGGTGATTGGGTAAGAGTTTGGAACAAACGCGGGCAGGTTTTTGCCAAAGCGCTGGTTACCAAACGTATCCGTCCGATCATTTGTGACGGCAAGCCGGTTCACGTTATCGGCATTCCACTGCATTGGGGCTTTATCGGTGAGGCGAAGAAAGGCTTCGGTCCTAACTCGCTCACGCCATTTGTTGGCGATGCCAACTCCCAGACGCCTGAATTCAAGGCATTTCTGGTGAATATGGAAAAATCGAAAGCACCGGTCGATGAGAATGGAAAGGCGGAAAAATGATTAATATTAATCCTCCAACACAGGATAAAATCGAACCGCAGATCGGTCCGGATGACTACATCCGGATTTCCGCTTCGCCAGCGCCGAAACCAAAGCGAAAATTGGAAGAAATAGCCAAGCTGATTGATGTTTCACGCTGCATTGGTTGCAAAGCTTGCCAATCGGCGTGCTCGGAATGGAACGAGCTGAACCCCGAAATTGGTGACAATGTCGGTGTTTATGATAACCCGCGTGACCTTTCGCCGGACGCTTTTACAATTATGCGTTTCACAGAATGGGTTAATCCGGAAACCGATGCACTGGAATGGCTTATCCGCAAGGATGGTTGTATGCATTGTTCGGAACCGGGATGTCTTGCCGCTTGTCCGTCACCCGGTGCGATTGTGCAATATTCAAACGGTATTGTGGATTTTATTCACGATAAATGCATCGGTTGCGGTTATTGCATCAAAGGCTGTCCGTTCAATATTCCGCGTGTCTCGCAAGTAACCCACAGAGCCTATAAATGCACTTTGTGCTCCGACCGCATTGCTGTCGGGCAAAAGCCTGCTTGTGCGAAGACCTGCCCGACTGAAGCGATTATGTTCGGGACAAAGGCCGAGCTTAAAGAACACGCCAAAGAACGCATTGCCGATCTGAAAAACCGTGGTTACAAGAATGCCGGCCTTTATGACCCGCAAGGTGTTGGCGGAACGCACGTTATGTATGTTCTTCACCATGCCGATCAGCCAAGCATTTATGCAAACTTGCCGGAAGACCCGCATATTTCACCGATTGTGAAAACGTGGAAGGGCATTTCCAAATATTTCGGACTTGGTGCTATTGCTGCAGCTATCCTTGGAGCAGCTGCACATGGTATCTTCATCGGACGTACGAGAGTAACCAAGCACGACGAAGAACGTGCCGAGAAAACCTTGAAGGATGTCGAACATGACGCATAAGCTTTATGAAAAATACGATTATGTCCATGAAGGTCATCCGGTTATGGTCGACCGCTATACAAAAGGCGCACGCATCAATCACTGGATTGGCGCTGTTTCGATGATTCTTTTGGCATTGACCGGTCTGATGATGTATTGGCCACCACTTTTCCCGCTATCAAATCTCATTGGAGGCGGGCAAGTGGTGCGTACCATTCACCCCTATATCGGTGTTGTCATGGTTATCAGTTTTGCCGGACTTTTCTTCCGCTTCTGGCGCCTCAATATCTGGGAAAATTCCGATTTGAAATGGATTGTCGATATCAAGGATGTCCTTGAAGGCGATGAAGAAAGACTGCCTATGATCGGAAAATACAATTTTGGTCAAAAATGTATTTTCTGGTCGATGTCGATTGGTCTTATCATATTGATTGTGAGCGGCTTTATGGTTTGGCAAGCCTATTTTGCACCTTTTGTTCCGATTGAATGGCAGCGTTATGCACTACTCACCCATTCACTGGTTGCCGCCTGCATTATCGCGGTGTGGATTTTCCACGTCTATGCCGGTTATTGGGTTGCCGGTTCGATTGGTGCAATGATCAAGGGCAAGATTTCAGGCGGCTTTGCATGGGCGCACCATCGCAAATGGTATATTGCGCTTTTGCGCGCAAACCGCATTAAAGACCGCTAAGCTTTATTTTAAGGTTTCAATCAATTTAACCGCAATGTTTTTCCAAAACATTGCGGTTTTATTTTAATGTTTCGTTTATCCGTTGATGATGCAAACGCAATATCAGCAATGGCAAAAGTGTGATCAAAAGGAGCTCGTGAGCTAAAGCGAATCAGCCGATTGCACCTTTCTTCACAATTATTATCTTAAAAAATTTCTTTGGGTGTTGATTGTCTAGTTGTGTCCGGTTGAACCGAACCCTTTGGTTCCACGAATTGTATCCGAAGTTGTTGTGGTTTCCACAACGGCAATTTGGGGAGCCGGAGAAATGACAGTTTGCGCGATTCTCATGCCGCGGGTAATTGTGAATGGTTCTTGACCGAGATTGATGAGTAAAACTTTTATTTCTCCGCGATAATCACTGTCGATTGTGCCAGGCGTATTCAGGCATGTAACGCCATTTTTGAAGGCCAGACCGGAACGCGGACGAATTTGCGCTTCGTAACCTTCCGGCAACTCGAATATCAAACCGGTAGGGACGAGGACACGTTCACCGGGGGAAAGGATGAGTTCTTTTCCCTCTTCCAAAGCTGCCCTCAAATCCATTCCGGCCGAGCCCACAGTTTCATAAGCGGGCAATTTCAGCCCTTCAGAATGTGGGAGACGACGAATGGCGAGTTTAACGAAATCGGTTTGCGACATGGAAAGCCTTCAGGACGATATAATCACTGCCAGTCCTTTTAAAGGGGATGGCAGAAAGTTACAAGTTCCCTTAGGGCCGGTCTTTTTCAGGCACTACCGATAAGAATACCGGTGGCAAAAACCAGCGCTCCGCCGACAACAACCTGCAAAGCAGCACGCCAGAAGGGTGTTTCCATAAATTTGTTCTGAATCCATGCAATTGCCCATAATTCAACGAACACAACCGCAAATGCAATGGCAATCGCAATATGGAAATCGGGTATGAGAAACGGAAGCGCGTGGCCGAGACCGCCGAGAGATGTCATAACACCATTGGCAACGCCGCGTTTGATTGGCGAGCCGCGGCCGGATAGCTTTCCGTCATCATGGGCAGCTTCGGTAAAGCCCATTGATATACCGGCGCCGAGTGACGCCGATAAACCGACCAGAAAAGTCTGTCTTGTGTCACCAGTTGCAAAGGCAGCCGCAAAAATCGGCGCCAAAGTTGAAACGGAACCATCCATCAAACCGGCTAGACCCGGTTGTATCCATGTGAGAAGCGTTTGCTTGCGTTCTTTTGCGCGTTCTTCATCGGCAACAGATTTCGGCGCGTATTTTTTTTCAAGCTCGATAGCAACATCTTCATGGTGTTTTTCTTCAAGAGCAAGATCGCCTAAGAGTTTGCGGATTTCCGCATCCTTGGCATGGTCGGCAGCTTGTTCATAAAAGCGCGCCGATTGGTCTTCCATTTGTGCAACCGAATCACGCACTTTATCAATGCCGAGCGGGCGAACCAACCAATCCGGTTTGCGGTCATAAAAGCCGCTCACATGTTCGCGCCGGATAAGCGGAATCATTTTGCCAAAGCGTTTTTCAAAAATCTTTATCAGCCTGTCGCGGTGGCTATGTTCCTCATCTGCCATTTTTTCAAAAATTTTGGCAGTTGCCGGAAACTCGTCACGTAAACCATCAGCATAGTTAAGATAAATGCGCTCGTCATCTTCTTCCGAAGAAATGGCAAGAGCGAGAATTTCCTTTTCGCTAAGCGAAGAAAACGGTTTCCGATAGGATGATGCAAAGAGTTTTGAAAACATTGGAGACCTATAAATTAGAATTATTCTAAATTAGTTGAGTTGGAAGGAAATTCAACCGGAAAATATTGCATGCACTCGATTGTGAATGGGTTAATTTTCGTGAATGTGACTTCTCAGCTCGGTTGCAACGAAAATTTACGACAATGAGATCAGGTAAAGCCTGAACAAACCGGTTATTCGCGACAACCGGCTATGTATAAGCTCCCGTTGATTGGGGATGCCGTATTTTTTATGTGTCACCGGCATAGTAAGCTAAACGCTGTTTCCATTCATTGATTTCCGATTTTTCGACCCAAAATTTCCCCCGTTCGGTTGTTACAAAAATAGCGATAAATGTCATCCTTTGATTTTTAAAAAAAGCAGAATTCAATCGCTGGTTTTGAGCCTGATCAGAAAGCTCGCACCGACGTTTTTGGAAAGAACGGTCATCGGGAAAATGCATTTGCCAATCAATAATGTCGAAATTTGTTTTTTACATTGGCGATCGGCTTTTATGTTTGCCTGAACAAAACAGGCTTTATTGAACAGATTGAATTGAACATGGTGATATTGATTTATCAGCTTCTTATTTTTGTGATTTTTCACCACTGGAAACAAATTGACCCGAACGGTTTTACCAATTGCCACAATCGATAGACGACGCGAAAGAGCTATAAAATTTATATGAAAATCGTTTTTGTCAAAAGCAGATAAAAACTATAATTTAACCATATTAAAATTGGTGTTTGACAGCGTCGGATATTTGCTCTTCAGGAAAAATCACATGGGCAAGCGCATTCTTGTTTTTTTGCTTTTTGTCTTTGCATTGATTGCGGTTTTTTACTTTTTCTTGGCGCGGTTATCACTTGATAACTATCCGGTTCGCGGGATTGATGTATCGCATCATCAAGGCGAAATCGATTGGCATAAAATAAAAAGCCAGAATATCAGTTTTGCCTATATCAAAGCGACAGAAGGTGGTGATTTCAAGGATCCTCAATTCAAGAAAAATTGGGACCATGCATTAGAGGCCGGTTTGAGAGTTGGTGCTTATCATTTTTCAGGCCTGAAACGGACGGTGTGTTGCAGGCAGAAAACTTTATCAGTTCGGTGCCCGAATATAAAAACATGTTACCTCCGGCAATAGATGTCGAAATCGATCAAACGAAAAACCCTGACCGACAAGTCATTTTAGAGAGACTTGGCAATCTTCTTCAACATGTCGAAAGCTATTATGGTTCAAAGCCAATTATTTATACAGATGAAGAAAACTATAAAAATTATATCGCCGGCCGGTTTTCCGGTTATCTGTTGTGGTACCGTTCGATTTTTAGCCGACCGGATTTGCCGGACAAACACCAATGGGCCTTCTGGCAATATAATCCCGTGGGTCGTCTTCAAGGGTATAGGGGCCAAGAATATTTTATCGACCTTGATATCTTCAATGGTACGAGGGATTTGTTTGAAACGTTCCCGACCGGCTGGTAACGTGTCAGAGAATCCGTTGCATCAATACAAGATTGAGCCACTGTCCGGCTTTTGTACCAACTTCCGGCATGTGTCCGGTTATTGTGAAGCCGAACGCCTTATGGATGGCGATAGAAGCTTTGTTACCCGCTTCAATACCGGCAATAAGAACATGGATATGGTTTTGTTCGGCATGTGTGATTAAAGCCGCCAGAAGTTTTTTGCCAATTCCTTTTCCGCGTTCGGTCTTTTCAATATAAATGGATATTTCAGCCGAATAGCGGTAGCCTTCGAAAGGTCTGAACGGTCCGTAGCTTGCATAGCCTACTGTTTTGCCATCATCCACAGCAACCAATACCGGATATCCGGAAGCATTTCGTGTTTTCAACCATTCCCGACGATTATCAATATCGACGGTTTTTTCATTCCAGATAGCGAGCGTATTCTCTACCGCATCGTTATAAATATCAGTGATGGCTTTAAGATCACGTTCTTCAGCCGGTCTAATGGTAATCATTTTAAAAACCCATCGAATATTATGATTGGAAACCCTAGTCGCTTTTTAAAAGCGTGGAAAGAGGGCGCATGATAGCAATGGTCAAATTTTCGGCAAAAGGGCAAAAATATCGTTCGCCGTCAATCCTTTCTCTCTGAGCGACCGCAAACTTGTGTCCTTGTTGGATTTTGACAATTTGTGTCCATCATGACCGAGAACGAGCGGATGGTGGTAATAAAGCGGTGGTTCATAACCGAGAATCGTCTGCAAGAGCCGGTGAACCGAAGTGGCCTGGAACAGATCATTGCCTCTGACAACATGGGTGATGTGCTGAAGAGCATCATCAACAACGACCGATAGATGATAGCTTGTCGGCATGTCTTTACGTGCGATAATGACATCGCCCCAAAGTTCGGGGTGAGCAATTACTTTCTTTGTCTGATTGCCATGAAATTCGTACCAGTAGAGATCGTTACCTGAAAAACGCAATGCAAGATCCATGTTAAGCCGCCATGAATAAGGCACACCTTCGGCAATCATTTCGCGTGCTTTTGACTTTGAAAGCGAACGTTCATCCGTCGGATAAAGCGGTGTGCCATCGGGGTCACGCGGCCAATTTTTGCCCTTTCGCTCGGCTTCGGCAATGATTTCTTTTACCTCTCCACGGGTCAAAAATGCGGGATAGACAAGACCGAGTTTTTCAAGTTCATCAAGTGCTTTTTGATAGTCTGAAAAATGTTCCGATTGTCGCCGGAAAGGTTTTCGGAAATCGACCCCTAGCCATGATAGATCTTCCACAATCGCATTTTCATAGTGTGTTTTGCAGCGTGTTGTATCAATGTTTTCCATGCGCAAAACAAGTTCGCCCTTTAATATTCGAGCGATATGTTTGTTGACCAGCGCCGAATAGGCGTGCCCGAGATGGAGATAGCCGTTGGGGCTAGGTGCGAAACGTAACCGGACGGGCTTAATGTTCACCATTTTTTTTGTATGCACAAAAAGTGCCGACAAGAGCAAGAAAGGCTAGAAAAAGGCTCGATACAGCATTCCAACCGGCAAATGAAAGCCCTAGAAAATAACCGGCCGCAGTATCACAGGAAGGTGGTCGTTTTTTGTTCAGATTTGCCAGTAGATCATTTGCATCGGAAGTAATGGCTGTAGCGGCCGCCGAACAATCTGTTGGACCTGGCCAGAATTTATATTCCGCACCGGCATGATAGATTGATAGACCGAGATTATAAACCATTAGGAAAGCGGTAATCAAAAACAGCAAACGGATAAGAAATCCCGGTTTTCCTGTGAGCGACAAAGCCAAAGTTATGATCATTAAAGGTATACCGGTATAATAGGGAATACGTTCTTCAAGGCAAAGTTTACAAGGCATATAGCCGCCTATATGTTCGAAACCGAGTGCGGTTCCAATAGCAATCACCATCAAGACCAGTATCAAACAGGAAAGAATTGTTTGAAGCCGTCCGGACAGATAAATGGGCGAAGCAAAACCAATCAAAACAAATCCCCTTAGACCAGTATTTTATATAAAATATAGCCAATTATCAGAACGGTGCAAGCAATGGCGATAATCCATTTTAATCTTGGCAAGATATAGTCCAGCATGGTTGCACCATATTTTTTAATGAGCCAGGCCAGAAAATAGAATCGTGCGCCGCGTGCGACGATTGCTGAAATTATGAAAACCCAGATGTTCATACCGACAACACCGGCAAGAATCGTAACAACCTTGATGGGCGGAAGATGGGATATGCCTGATGTGATCAGCAATAACAGGATGATTTCCATACTGGTATTGCTGCGCAACGCATCGAAAGTCTCGAATTTTCCGTAAAATTCCAATACCGGTTTTGCTATCGCTTCATATGCAAAATGGCCGATAAGCCATCCCAATATTCCGCCGAGAACAGAAAAAAGTGATGCAATAAATGCATAGCGATAGGTTTTTTCTTTATTGATAAGTGACATCGGGATGAACAGGACATCTGCCGGAATAAGGAAAACAGAACTCTCTACAAAAGCGATAAAGGCCAGCCAGTATTCGGCTGATCTGCGGCCTGCCAGAGATAAAGTCCACTCTCCGAGCTTTTTGAGCATTTTGTTATTCCTCGTCAATCAAGCTATCTCTAAAGATGGTTAAAGCGTTAATCCAGTAGCTTGAACAAAATTTTTTAAGATAATTGTGTGTAAGGCAGTTGACGAGACCTCGGTTCTTAATATAACCAACAAATCCGTGACACATGGTTTGTGTCCTCACTTCATCGATGCGGGTGTGGTGGAACTGGTAGACGCGCCAGACTCAAAATCTGGTTCCCAAAAGGAGTGTCGGTTCGATTCCGACCACCCGCACCAATTAATCCCAACCTTTGTTCCTATTCTTGCTTCGAGCTTTGTATTTTTGTTTCTTGGCGCTCGTATCGGTTAAACGTTTTATTCAATCAGCCGATTGCTACCCCGACATTATTTTGTTTGCCCTTTCTTTTAAAAATAACTCCGGCAGGAAAATTCGCGACAATGTGGTGGAAACGTTTTTAATGGGCGGCAATGGGAGAACACTTTTGTCGAATTTATTTTGATAGTGTGTAAAACTCACCTGCCACGCGTTCTATTGACAAGGACTATAAAATTGTTCGACAAAGTTTATTGCGAACGTCAAGAACAACAAAACGGGAATTTAAAACAGTTTATTCGAAAGAGGGTAGATAGAATAGTCTTATCCAATATCGTCCTCTCGCACTAACCAAGTTTTTCCCGACAATTACGGCAATAAAGGGCCAATTCATGCAAAATACCGATGTTATTATTTATCATAACCCGCGTTGTGCAACTTCGCGAAGCGTGGTCGGTCTTGTGCGGGCTATGGGTTATGAACCCCATATTATCGAATATCTGAAAACACCGCCTACACCGGAAATGCTTCTTTGGCTAGCCAACCGTGCCAATGTTTCCATACGGGATTTTTTGCGGACAAAAGAACCGGCCTATAAAAAGTTAGGCCTGGATGATGAATCATTGCCCGACGATGTCATCGCCAAAAAAATGCATGATCATCCGGAACTCATCAATCGGCCGATTGTTGTTTGCCCGAAAGGTGTTCAACTTTGTAGGCCTGCTGAAACAGTGACAAATCTGCTGATTTTACCGGAAGAATGAAGTTTTCGGTCTTTCCATCTTTGTGTTGCGGACAAGAAAGCCGTGAGCGGAGGCTTTTGTTTTTCGTGATGTAATATTGTCCTTTCAAACGGGATTGGATTGAAACCGGGTGATGAATTTCCTTCCATGAGGTGAAAGTTATTCAATTCTGGACTTTACCGATCGGGTAGGCTTGGATTGAAAAACAGATTTTGCGTGTTTCATGCAAACAGGATGACAGATTGGAAAACTGTCGAATTGAAGACATTTCTTTTGAACAAAACATCCGGATCTCAGAGAAGGGCGGGCAGGTTTCAGCTAATTCAGCTTTCTTCAATCTGTCACTTGACTGTATTTCGCGATGAGATTGTCTACAAAATCCGGAGCTGTTTTTGTTGCAGGTCCGGAAATAACCTCGTCGAATAATTCATAAGTAGCCGGATTGGTAGCAAGGTTAATTTCGAAACATTCTGCACCGGCTTGTCGTGCAAGGCCAACAAAACCGGCTGCCGGATAGACGAGGCCGGATGTTCCGATAGCCGCAAAAATATCGGCTTGAGACAATGCCTTTTCGATTTTTTCCATATAAAAAGGAATTTCACCGAACCAGACGATGTCGGGTCTGAGACTCGCTTTCGCATGACAATGCGGACAGATGCTTTCCGCCGTTACATCGCCTTTCCATTCGGCTCTTTTGTGACATGTAAGACATAGAACATGGTTGAGGGTGCCATGCATATGTAGAACATTTTTTGATCCCGCCCGTTCATGTAAATCGTCGACATTCTGTGTCACGAGGAGAAAAGAGTGCGGAAAATTCTTTTCCAGTTTTGCAAGAGCAAGGTGAGCCTTGTTGGGGCGTGCATTTGCAGCATCATGACGGCGCTTGTTATAGAAATTATTGACGAGATCGGGCGAGCGTGCAAAACCTTCGGGTGTTGCTACGTCTTCAACTTTATATTTATTCCATGTACCATCGCTACCACGAAAGGTTTCGAGCCCCGATTCAGCCGATATGCCTGCACCTGTTAAAATGACAATATTTGGAGTTATATTCATTTGTTACTCACTCGTGACAAGGTTATTTCTCTTTTACCAGAAACGCGTATGTTACAAAGATTAAATTTATAAAAGGAATCGTTCACTTGGCCTTGGATAGTGACAGCAAAAAAACACTTCGCCAGAAGGTTGAGGATGCAGATTTGGCATTGTCTCTTAAAAAGCGTGCCGATAACAATACCGCATGGGCAGAAGCGCATATAGAACTTTCCGAAGCCTTGTTGGCACTTGCAGATGCCGAAGACAGTGATGATGATGCGCTTTCCCACTATAACGAGGCAGCATCGGGCTTCGAAAAAGCTTTACAGGTTTTCACCCGCAAACGTAATTTTAGTCGTTGGGGCGGGATTATTGTTTCTTATGTGCGGTGTTTACGCAATTATGCGCTGCGCGAAGAGGGGGAAATTGCTATTTTACGGCTTAAACGCGGACTTTCTTTACTTGATGAAGTCTGTAGAGCGCTGCCAAAAAAGAAAGGTGCGTTTGATCGGGCGCTCATTTTAACTGAGAAAGGCCATGTCTATCGCGCACTTTCGGATATTGATTTTTCAAGACCGCGTGAAGAACGACTGAAATTGGCATTGGATGCATTCAATGAAGCCATTGCTATTTTACGCGCAAAAGAAAATTTCCATTACTGGTCGCTTGCCGTTTCGGCAAGTGCGCTGGTTGCGGCCCAATTGGCACGAATCGAACCGGTCGAAAAAGCAAGGGATGATCTCGACCTTGCTATTGAACGTTTTGAAACGGCGCTGAACTACTTTGATGAGGATGACCAACCGCAAGATATTTCCTATGTTTATTTCGAGATGGGTCGTGCCTTGATGCAAAGGGCAACAATGGACACGCCAGCCAATCTCGGGCTTATGGAAAAAGCATTGAAAGCTTTCGAAAATTCCAGTGCGACATTTAAAGACGACGGGAGTGTACACGCATTGAGTCGTCTTCAAAACGAGACGGCATTGGCTCTTGCGCTTTTCGCCCAGCAGAAAGATCGGGACAGTGCTATTGAACTTCTCGAAAAATCGGTCGCACTTTATCGTTCCAATATTGATCTTCTCAAAGATAAGAGTGAAACGCTGGGACTGGCAATGACCTATGGCAATTTGGGAAAAGATCTGACCCAGCTTGCCAATTTTGCATCCGTTCCCTCTCAGGAACTAGAAAAAAGATATGAAGCAATTGCTGCCTTGCGTAACGCTATTGGCAAAGAAATAAAATTGGCTCGTCCGCTAGATTGGCTTTCCTATTTTATCGAATTGGGCGCGGCCCTTCAGGCGGCGTCCAATATAGAAGTACCGGAAAGGCGCGGTGAACTGTTACGGGAAGCTGTAAAACTTTATAATGAAGTTCTGGACACGATTAAAGGCCAGCAAAACGCCAAACTCTTTAACCGGATTTTGCAATGGCGTGCTCTTGCCCGTGCCCGTCTTGGTGAAGACGAAAAAGGTCATCAAGGTTTGATATGGCTCAAACAGTCCGAACTGGACTTCCGCTTGGCAATTGCTAAGCTTGATCCCGATAGGGATAAAAACGAGCTTTTTCGGCTTTATAGCAATTTGGCTCATGTTCTCTATTCCATGGCAAGGCGCAAAGATTCGACAACTCCTGTCGATTTGCTCAAAGCGGCCAATAGCGCCATTGAAACAGCATTTATCATCATAGGGAATGAACCTTTCGATAATGTGGATGAACAATTGGAAGCCCATTCCCATCACGCACTTGTTTTGTGGCGTTTGGGGTCATTCGGCAATGTGGTTGAAGCTTTTGCCAAATCACGAGCAATTTATGAAAAGCTGCTCCTTTCGCCAGTGTTGAAAAACAAGCCGAACAAGCTCTCGAATATCAAGCGCAGCTATGCGTTGATGCTCAAAGACTGGGCACAAAAAGTGCCAAAAAAGGCGGCAAAACCATTACTGGAAAAAGCAGCCGGACTGGTCAACGAACTCCGTGTCGTGGCGCTTGCCGATGATGATAAAAAAGCACTTAAACGATGCGATGATGCTTTGGCAGATATTCAATCAGGAATTCATGCTTTGGCAAAAAAGCGGTTTTTCAATTTCTGGCCGTTTAATCGGATATAAAACCGCTCTTTATTTTTTTCAAATTTCCGATCAACTGATCAATGATCAAAACATTAATCGGTAAAGTGGACAACCACACCGGGCTTTACCAATTTTGCCAATTCTTCGGCATCCCAATTTGTTAGACGGATACAGCCATGGCTTGACGTTTTTCCGATTCGTGAAGGATCGGGTGTGCCGTGAATACCATAGGTCGGTTTTGAAAGAGCTATCCAGACCGTTCCGACAGGTCCGTTGGGGCCGGGGGGAATAGTCAATATTTCATTATTGCTTCCCTGTTTGAAATTGACCTTCGGGTTATAAGTATAGTTCGGATTAAATGCGATGCGCTCGACTTGTACCGTGCCCGATGGCGAGGGGTTGTCAGACGAACCGATTGTTGCCGGATAAGCAACAACAAGCCTGCCTTCCGCATTATAGCCGCGCACCTGTTTGCGGGCCTTGTCGGCAACAATCCGGTCGACACTTTCGCGTTTGGGCAAAACCAGATTGGGAACCTTGATTGTTTCGCCGGCACGGGAGAAATGGGCTTGCGGATTGAGTTCCTGCAAGAATGTCTCATCAATATGAAAACGCTCTGCCAACATTTCTCTAACCGATGTATAGGCCATGGCAGGCATCTGTGCTTTCATAGCATAATCGGCAGGAATAGAAGAGACATATTGGCGGTTCAAATCGCTTTCGGTAATAGTATATTGCGTAAAGGCAGGACCGCCGGTTGATTGTAGAGCCGAATCCAGACGTTGTTTGTCATTGGGGTCAATAAAACGGCCACTGATTTCACTTGCAGCGGCGGCAGCCTTATCGAAATTGCTACCGGCCAAACCATCAATTGCTCCTGGTGAGGAGCCCAGCCGGTCCATTAAAATCTGAACAGCAGCAACTGTTTCACGACCTTTCGGAACATTGATCGCGGGGGTATGTTCGCTCGGCATTTCGCCAGCCTGATAACGGGGAGTGGTTTTCTATAAGAAGGTTGATTAGCCTCGCCACCACCACGATAAGGCTTGGCATCGGGTGCTTCAGGTACATCCTGATCATAAGGCACGCCACCTTCTATCGGCCCCTGATTGTTCGTTCCATAGGGTGGCGGCGTCACACCTTGGGGATAGTTTTCCGGCTCTTCCACACGAACAACCTGTCCATTTTCATCGACATAGATGCGCCGACCATATTGATCGCGATAAACGCGCAATTGCTGGCGATGACGCGGCAAATCGGAGGGGTCATAAAGTTGTGCCAGTTCGATTGGTTCGTCACTTTGTGTTGTGCTCGTTCCGTTTGCATAAACAGAAGGGAGCGATGCCATGACAAGGGCAATTGTCAAATTGGAAACTGAAGAAATATGAAACATTACGAACCGTACGAACTTATATTGGCAAAATTCGGTTGAATAGAGAAAGTGCCATCTCTAGACCAATTTGACGGCAGGAAAAAGGCATGTTCCATTCTCTCTTCCGTTAAATTATTTTAACAAAAGCCGTTTCTGACAAGACCAAGCTTTTGGGCGATAATCAGGTGATCAAAAAAGTCCGGTGATCAAAAACTTATAAAATCACAAATGTCTTGCAATTCGTCAGAATTGGAGAGTGCCCCCGCTTCGAGGTTTCATTGCTTGTCTTCTTCATCTTTATTGTCTTTTATGATCATTAATTGTGGCGATTATTGGCAATGAATGGGGAACAACAGAACGAGAATAGAGAACAACAGAACGAGCCGGTTTTCGCGTAAGTTCCGGTTGCCGTATTGATTTTTGAAAGTACTGATGCAATCGGCCTACCGTTTATTTGGCTGGTTTTGGCAGTGAATATCACGGATTGCAAGTGGAAATGGATTCTGGTGCTGCGAGAGAGGATTGAACTCTCGACCTCTCCCTTACCAAGGGAGTGCTCTACCACTGAGCTACCGCAGCTAAGAAAAATAGTTTTCGGGCGGCGTTCTGCCACATTGTAAAGAAATAGGCAAGCGGACATTCACGTTTCTCATAAGAAAAATCAAGGCAATATTCTTTGGCTGGCAATTTTTTTAACATGGTGTTATGACCGGAACCGTTTTTTTAGAATATTCAACAGGTTTGAAGGATGGCAGATTCAATCGCTGAGGAACGTCGCCAAAAACGTTTGGCGCAACAATTGCGCGCCAATCTTGTCCGGCGCAAACAACAAGCGCGTGAGCGCGAAGAAATGCGCGAAAAGACAGGCCACGACGAGGCAGAACATCCGCAAGGTGTACCGGCAAAATAATCCGGTTATTCTTAATTTTTTAATTTTAAGTCCTGTTTGTGCCACCTTTTGTCCTTACAGGGCGAATGGATAAACCGGACGATTGCTACCAATCGCAAAACAAAGAAAGGTCTTAACGGATGGATCGTATAAAAATTATTGGCGGGAATCGTTTGAACGGGGTTATTCCTATTTCAGGTGCAAAAAATGCAGCATTACCGTTGATGATTGCCTCTTTGCTTACCGATGATACATTAACACTTGATAATGTACCCCACTTGGCCGATGTCGAACAACTTATCAGGATTCTCGGCAATCACGGTGTCGACTATTCGGTGAATGGCCGTCGTCAGCATCAGGATGGCGCCTATTCCCGAACGGTGCATTTTACAGCCCGCCAAATTGTTACAACACGTGCACCCTATGAGCTTGTGTCGAAAATGCGGGCGAGTTTCTGGGTTATCGCGCCTTTGGTTGCCCGCATGGGAGAAGCTTGCGTTTCACTTCCCGGTGGCTGTGCAATCGGCACCCGTCCTGTTGATTTTATTCTTCAAGGGCTTGAGGCATTGGGCACAGAAATCAATATCGAAAATGGTTATGTACATGCCAAAGCTCCGAAAGGGCTGCGAGGCGCCGAATTTACTTTTCCGAAGGTGACGGTCGGTGGTACGCACACCATGTTAATGGCAGCATGTCTGGCAAGAGGTGATACTGTTTTACACAATGCTGCTTGCGAGCCGGAAGTTGTCAATCTTGCCGAATGTCTCAATGCCATGGGGGCAAAAATCAAGGGAGCGGGTACACCCACAATTTATATTGAGGGCGTCGAGGGGCTTTCGGGCGCACGCGTCAAGGTTATTTCCGATCGTATTGAAGCAGGCACCTATGCCATGGCGGTTGCCATGACCGGTGGAGATGTTCTGCTGAAAGACGCACGTCCCGATTACTTGCGTTCTGTTCTCGATACACTTTCCAAAACCGGATTGGAAATAAAAGAAAGTGAAGAGGGTATCCGTGTTGCAAGAAACGGTCTCGATATTGTTCCGACCGATATTGAAACACAACCATTTCCGGGTTTTCCGACAGATTTGCAGGCGCAATTTATGGGGCTGATGACAAGGGCAAAAGGTGTTTCGCACATCACCGAAACAATTTTTGAAAACCGTTTCATGCATGTTCAGGAACTTGCCCGCCTTGGTGCCCATATTTCGCTAGTTGGCCAAACGGCTACAGTTGAAGGTGTCGAGCGGCTATTGGGCGCACAGGTTATGGCAACCGATTTGCGTGCCTCGGTTTCTCTCGTTATAGCGGGGCTTGCGGCAGAAGGAGAAACAACAGTCAATCGTGTTTATCACCTCGACCGCGGTTTCGAGCGGCTTGAAGAGAAGCTTTCAAATTGTGGTGCACAGATTGAACGTATAAGCGGATAATGACAATATCTTTCCTGTCGCAAACAGGATATTATTGAAAGGGAATGGAGTGGTAAGATGCCGCTTTTGAAATTGATAGCCATGGATGACGAGGATCTGGAGATCTTGTCGGCGCATTTACAAGATGCTGTCGTTAAAGTTGCCGATCTCGACTGGCGCAGTACCGAGAAGCGTTTTATAGCGGCACTTAACCGTTTTGCCTGGGAAGAACAGATGAAGGGGGGATTGTTTTCGCGCACAAAAACCGGTGAACGGCATCGTACGGCTCTCCGCTTCGATCGGGTTCTAAGTGTCAAAACACGTGGTTTCGATCGTGAAAAAAAAGACAATGTCTTGTCTCTTTTGACAATGCAATTCCAGCCGACAGTTCCTCCCGCCGGTATTGTGACGCTGATTTTTTCCGGTGAAGCGGCTATCCGTCTTGAAGTGGAATGTATTGAAGCGCAATTGACCGACCTTGGTCCTGTCTGGCAGGCCAAGGCCAACCCGCATCACAGATAATTTTTTTCGACAGGAAAAAGAATGGTTCAAATTCTTCGTCAATCATCGGCAAATTTCGAAAACGAGTTTCGTAAATTTCTCGATTCAAAGCGTGAAGTTTCCCAGAGTGTTGATGACACTGTGCGCGACATTATCAAAACGGTTCGCGATGAGGGTGATCAGGCTTTGATCGACTTATCGGCAAAATTCGATCGTGTGGACCTTAAAGAAAAAGGTTTAAAAATTAGCGAGAGTGAAATTGATGAAGCGATGAAGCACGTTCCGCCAAAAACGCTTGATGCTTTGAAGCTTGCCCATGATCGTATTGTTGTCTACCACCAGAAACAACTGCCAAAGGATGAACGCTTTGTCGATCCGCTGGGTGTCGAACTCGGTTGGCGCTGGACGGCTGTTCAATCAGTCGGGCTTTATGTGCCAGGTGGTACGGCAAGCTATCCGAGCTCGGTGCTGATGAATGCTGTGCCGGCCAAAGTTGCGGGCGTTGAGCGTATTGTCATGGTGGTTCCGACGCCGGATGGACATCTCAATCCGCTGGTTCTTGCCGCAGCCAAACTTGGCGGTGTGAGCGAGATCTATCGTGTTGGCGGGGCGCAAGCGGTGGCAGCCCTTGCCTATGGTACAAAAACCATAAAGCCGGTGGCAAAAATTGTCGGCCCCGGTAATGCTTTTGTTGCGGCAGCCAAAAGGCAGGTTTTCGGCAAAGTCGGCATTGATATGATTGCCGGACCGTCGGAAGTTCTGGTCATTGCCGATAAGCTTAATGATGCTGACTGGATTGCCGCTGATCTTCTCGCTCAAGCCGAACATGATACAGCCGCCCAATCCATTCTCATGACCGATGACGAAGCTTTTGCAAACGAGGTTATGAAGGCGGTTCAAACACAATTGACAACATTGAAACGCGGTAAAACCGCTTCTTCGAGCTGGCAGGACTTTGGTGCGGTCATTCTTGTCAATGATCTTGAACAAGCCTTTCCACTTGCCAATCGTGTTGCGCCGGAACATCTCGAATTGGCGGTGGAAGACCCTGAGCGCTTTTTACCCTTGATACGGAATGCCGGAGCTATATTTGTCGGGCGTTACACACCGGAAGTGATTGGTGATTATGTTGGCGGTTCCAACCACGTTTTGCCAACTGCCCGTTCGGCAAGATTTTCATCCGGTCTTTCAGTTCTTGACTATATGAAACGCAGCTCGATTTTAAAACTTGGTGCAGACGAATTGCGCAAGCTTGGACCATCGGCGATAGAACTTGCCAATGCGGAAGGACTGGAAGCCCATGGAAGGTCTGTTGCCATAAGATTGAATCTCTAGTTTGAAAAGGGAGGGGGAGTGTGGAGAAGGCGCGGCTCATTGATGTCGAACTTGATGAAACCATCGGGCGTTCGACGCCCGAGGTCGAGCATGAGCGTGCAGTTGCTATTTTCGATCTCATTGAGGAAAATAGTTTTATGCCCGTGGGAGACACCGGAACCGGTCCCTATAAACTGAAATTGTCGCTTGTTGACAGGCGTCTGGTCTTCGATATTTCCCGTGAAAATGGCGAATGGGTAACCACCCATATACTTTCGCTTGGGCCGTTTCGGCGCATTGTTAAAGATTATTATCTGATTTGTGACAGTTATTACGAGGCTATCCGGTCTGCAACGCCTACAAAAATCGAAGCCATCGATATGGGGCGTCGCGGCTTGCACAATGAAGGGTCGACCACTCTGCAAGATCGCTTACGCGGAAAAATAGATATGGATTTCAAAACGGCGCGGCGGCTTTTCACTCTTCTTTGTGTTCTATACTGGAAAGGGTGACGATGGCTGAAGATTATAAATCAACATCAAGACGCCCTTCATCAGTGCTTTTTGTTTGCGGGCAAAATTCTATACGCTCGCCAATAGCCGAGGCGCTGACACGCAAAATGTTTCCGGATATTTATGTTGCATCTGCCGGCGTCGTCAAAGGCAATCGTGACCCTTTTGCAGCCGCGGTTATTGCCGAAGACGGGCTTTCTATGGAAGGGCACAATCCGCGCGGGCTGGAAGAATTGTCGGATGGCTATTTCGATCTTGCCATCACCCTTACGCCGCAAGCTCATCATGCAGTGCTCGAACAGATGCGCGGGTTTTCGGTCGATGTCGAATATTGGCCAACGCCTGATCCGGCACTTGCAACGGGTTCGCGCGAACAAATTCTTGATGCCTATCGGGATATCAGGGAAAACCTGAAAAAGCGGATAATGGCGCGCTTTGCCAATAAATAGTGCCCATTTGCTTAAAAACCGCATAAACTATTGCGCTCTTTTGATTCAGATGTTCACAAATGGCCGAGAATAGGGTAGGTTCCCCCCAACTGGACGGGCGGCACCTGCCGTTTGTCAAATTTTGATCAAAATAAACAGTCTAGAAACAGGTAATTTATGGCCAAAGAAGAAGTATTGGAATTTTCCGGCGTGATTACGGAGCTTTTACCCAATGCGATGTTTCGCGTAAAGCTCGATAATGATCACGAAATTATCGCTCATACAGCAGGGCGTATGCGTAAAAACCGCATCAGAGTTCTCGCTGGAGACAAGGTTATGGTGGAAATGACACCTTATGACCTGACCAAGGGTAGGATCACCTACCGTTATAAATAATTATGACGACAAATTCTGTTATGCCGGAAGAAGACCCGCGGGTGAAAACCAAGCTTGTTCTTGCTTCAGCTTCGCCAAGACGCTTGGCATTGCTCCGGCAGATTGGTGTTTTCCCCGATCATTTGCATCCTGCCGATATTGATGAAACGCCAAGGCGTCTCGAACATCCGCGTTTTCTCGCAAGACGTTTGGCAAAGGAAAAAGCCCAAAGAGGTGCAGAACTCGTTTGTGTTATGCCGGAATTCGAGCATGCGCTTGTTCTTGCTGCCGATACGGTCGTTGCCGTCGGGCGTAAAATTCTGCCGAAACCCGTTGATGAAGATGAAGCACGTGAATGTTTGCGACTTTTGTCTGGCCGGACGCATAAAGTTTATACCGGTGTCTGTCTCATTAACGCCAAGGGAAAGAGTCATCATAAGCTTGTTGAAAGCCGTGTGCGTTTTGAACGATTGGGGCGCGAGGTTATCGAAGCATATCTCTTGTCGGGCGAATGGCAGGGAAAAGCCGGAGGTTACGCCATTCAGGGGCGGGCCGGTTGTTTTGCCTTGCAAATTAGCGGTTCCTATAGCGGGATTGTAGGCTTGCCGCTCGCTGAAACAGTCGAATTGTTAACAACACAGAATTATCCCGTATTTGAACATTGGCAGAAAGATGAGGTCTGAAATGGCAACATCAGTTAAAGACCAATCCCGATCAACCGCTAAAGTATATCCGTTGCGTTCACCAAGGCCATGCCCTGAATGTGGCAAACCTTCAACCCGCGAAGCTTATCCATTTTGTTCTGACCGTTGTCGTGCAATTGATCTCAATCGTTGGCTTAAAGGTTCATATATCCTGCCGGGTAAACCCTTTAACAATGCGGATGAAGAAGAATGAAACTCGTAAAGCCCGTTGCCATTTTCGACGCCGGTATCGGCTCTTATGCCATTGTGGACCTGTTACATAGAAAACAGCCGCAACGCGATATTATCTATTTTGCCGATCGGGCCCATTTCCCATATGGAAAAAAGACGGCTGACGAGCTTGCCGATATTATGAAGCTGACATTCAAACGGTTGATGCGTTACGACCCCTCGGCCATCATTATCGCTTCCAACGCGCCGTCTATTATGGTGTTTGACCGCGTCAAAGACAGTTCGCCCGTGCCGCTTTATGGCGTATTTCCGCCGCTTGAAGAAGCGGAAAGAAAAAGTCGAAGCGGCTTTGTGGCAATTATGGGGGTAGCCTCAATGGTGAAAAGCGAGATGGGGAAGGCATTTGTCAAAAATCACAGTAAAAAGCCGGACAATGTCGCTCTCGTCAATGCCTCACCGATGGTTGAATTGGTCGAAAGCGGGACTTTCTTATTCAATCCGGAAAAAACGCAATCCGAAGTCGACCGTTTCATGGGAGATTTGTTGGAAAAATATCCGGCCGTTGATACATGCACGCTTTCAAGTACCCATCTGCCTTGGCTTAAAAACTTCTTTGAAAAAGCAGCGCCACAATGCTGTTTTCTTGATCCCGCCGAAAGCATTATCGGAAAACTTGAAAAAAAATATTCAGGAAGCGGCCTTATTCAAGGTCTGGTAACCGAAAGTGCCGAATACAGGTTACAAGACTTCAAAAAAATGCTGCGTAAACTCGACATTACAATTCCACTCGACGTGATTGCAGACGAATAGAAATCCTGTCTTTGTCAATTCTAGAGGCTTAACTTCATTGTTTTTCGGACAATGGATTTTGTTTAATGCCTTGATTATTTTTGATCTTGTGGAATTTCATCGTCAATACCATATCAGGTAACGAGTACGGCTTGCCTTAACGGGAGTCTGTCACTTCAAGCCCATAATGCCATTTATGGATTATGGGAAAAGGAGACGAGAATGAATTTAGAAAAATATACCGAGCGCGTGCAGGGGTTTTTACAGTCTGCACAAAACTTTGCCTTGTCATCGGACAATCAGCAGTTCGTTCCCGAGCATTTGTTAAAAGTGCTATTGGATGACAATGAGGGGCTTTGCTCTTCATTGATAGAGAAGGCTGGCGGCAACGTAAAAGCGGCAAAAGAGGCGTTGGCAACGGCACTTTCGGCATTGCCAAAAGTAAGCGGTGGCAATGGCCAGCTTTATATGTCGGAAGCTATGGCCAAGGTTTTTACCAAAGCAGAAGAGCTGGCAGAAAAAGCAGGAGACAGCTTTGTGACTGTCGAACGCCTTTTGCAAGCTCTGTTGATGGAACCGAAAGCCAAGACAGCAGAAATTCTTTCCAAAAGTGGGGTTACGCCAACAGCGTTAAACAAGGCGATCAATGAAATGAGAAAAGGACGCACAGCTGATTCGGCCAATGCCGAAGCACAGTATGACGCATTGAAGAAATATGCGCGTGATTTGACGAAAGATGCGCGCGAGGGGAAACTTGACCCTGTCATCGGCCGTGATGAAGAAATCCGCCGGACAATTCAGGTATTGTCGCGGCGCACCAAAAATAATCCGGTTCTGATCGGTGAACCGGGCGTTGGTAAAACGGCTATTGTTGAAGGGCTGGCATTGCGTATTGTGAACGGCGATGTTCCCGAAACATTACGGGACAAATCGCTTCTTGCCCTTGATATGGGGGCATTGATTGCCGGTGCAAAATATCGTGGCGAGTTTGAAGAGCGCCTGAAAGCGGTTTTGACCGAAGTTCAGGCTGCAAATGGCGAAATCATCCTGTTTATTGATGAAATGCACACATTGGTTGGTGCCGGTAAATCGGATGGCGCAATGGATGCGTCCAATTTGTTGAAACCGGCTCTTGCCCGTGGTGAACTTCATTGCGTTGGTGCAACGACTCTCGAAGAATATCGCAAATATGTTGAAAAGGACGCGGCTCTTGCCCGTCGTTTCCAACCGGTCTTTGTTGATGAACCGACAGTTGAAGACACCATTTCGATTCTGCGTGGTATTAAAGAAAAATACGAGCAACACCATAAAGTCCGGATTTCCGATTCCGCTCTCGTTGCTGCGGCAACTTTGTCGAATCGTTATATTACCGACCGGTTTTTGCCCGATAAAGCAATTGACCTTATTGATGAAGCAGCTTCACGGTTGCGTATGCAGGTTGATTCGAAACCGGAAGAACTTGATGAAATTGACCGCCGTGTCATGCAGTTGAAGATTGAGCGGGAAGCTTTGAAAGCCGAAACCGATCCTGCTTCGAAAGATCGTTTGGAAAAACTCGAAGACGAATTGGTCGAGCTTGAAGAACAATCGCATGAAATCACTGCAAAATGGCAATCTGAAAAACAGAAATTGGGTCATGCTGCCGAGTTGAAGAAACAATTGGAAGCAGCGCGCAACAATTTGGCTATTGCCCAGCGTAACGGTGAATATCAGAAAGCTGGTGAACTTTCCTACAGCATCATTCCGCAATTGGCTAAACAATTGGAAGAGGCTGAAAGTCAGGAAAATCACGGCTCGATTCTGGAAGAAACCGTCACACCTGATCACATTGCGCAAGTGGTATCACGCTGGACCGGTATTCCGGTTGATAGCATGCTCGAAGGCGAACGTGAGAAACTTCTGAGAATGGAAGACGAGCTTGCCAAACGCGTTGTCGGACAAGGCGAAGCAATTCAGGCTGTTTCCCGCGCAGTAAGGCGTGCACGTGCGGGCTTACAAGACCCGAACAGACCAATTGGTTCGTTCATTTTCCTAGGGCCAACAGGTGTTGGTAAAACCGAGCTCACCAAGGCTTTGGCAAAATTCCTGTTCCAGGACGAGACCGCAATGGTTCGTATCGACATGTCGGAATATATGGAAAAACATTCGGTTGCCCGTTTGATCGGTGCTCCTCCGGGATATGTCGGTTATGAAGAAGGCGGTGCTTTGACAGAAGCGGTTCGTCGTCGGCCATATCAGGTCATCTTGTTTGATGAAATTGAAAAAGCCCATCCGGATGTTTTCAATGTTCTTTTGCAGGTGCTTGATGACGGACGCTTGACCGATGGTCAGGGGCGCACTGTCGACTTCCGCAATACGCTCATTATTATGACATCGAATCTCGGTGCCGAATATTTGACAGCTCTTGACGATAATGATGAAGCCGAGAAAGCCCGTGATGATGTTATGGCAGTGGTTAAAGCTGCATTCAGACCGGAATTTCTCAACCGTGTTGATGAAATTATCCTGTTCCACCGGTTGCACCGGAAAGAAATGGGAGCCATTGTCGACATCCAGTTGCAACGTTTGCAATCATTGTTGTCAGACCGGAAGATCAAACTTGTTATTGATGATAGTGCTCGCGAATTTCTTGCCGACAAGGGCTATGACCCTGCTTATGGTGCACGGCCTCTTAAACGGGTTATCCAGAGAGAAGTTCAGGATCCGCTCGCTGAAAGGCTGCTCATCGGCGATATTCTTGATGGTTCGACTGTCAATATTTCGCGCGGTTCCGATCGCCTGATCTTCACACCGACGCCAACTCATCCTGTCGATGAATCGAAAGTCGAGGACAAGGGTACCGAAACTGCCGGGGAAAAGGCTGACGAAAAAAAGCCGGATACAAAGCCGAATAAACCTAAAAAATAATATTTCAATCTCATAAAAAAGGCCGCTTTCAAGCGGCCTTTTTATTGCAATTTTTTACTTAAGCTTATTGGGCGGGCGATGCGTTAGCCGGTTCTTCAACAGGCTGTTTTGCAACCGGTGAGGTATCAACTGTAATACCGGCAACCAGATGTCCTTGCCGATAATCGTAAATAACAAGCTCTGTATTGCCTTCCGGTGTCAATGTTTCAAGCGCAATCATGTCGTTCGAAAGACTCTGCGAGAGGATGCGTGTTCCTTGAGGAAGAGCAATGGAACGTTTGATAAATTCCGGAACAGCAGGAGCCGGTGTTTTTGCATTAACCGCTTGATTTGATAGATCGGCGTTAGCACCGGGCACCGGACTTGTTTCGGTTTTCGTAGTGCTTGCCGGTGCTTTATCGGAAGGCGAAGATGTAACTTTATAGATAACGGCGGCCAGAATAATCAGAATGAGAACGATTGTTATTCCAATAGAAACGATCATCAGCCTCATCAGCTTCCGCCTTACTTTTTCAACTGCGGGATCCAGCGGCGCTTGTGGCTGCATGGGCTGCTGATTATAAGGATCCTGATAATCCATATTTTCATAACCGGATTGATAATCGTCGCGCATCGAACATTCTCCATTGATAGTGCCCCGCATTTACGAGTTTCACAGCAATGTTTCAATGGAAAATAAATATTTTAAGCTTTGGTGAATAATCTTTTAATCAGAAAATCCCGACCATTGGCAAGATTAATGGCCAAGAATAATGTAAAGAAGATAACTTTATGCTGCGGGTTTTGTATTGATTTGTGTTGCGCCGGCAACCGGCTTTTCAATCTTTTGTAACGGTACAGTCAATTCTTCTTCTTCGCTATCTTCATTGGCAAGTTCCACAATGAAATCGCCATTCTGGTCAACCCGCCAATAAATGCTCAAATCACCGTTGATGAAGTTCGGATCTGCTTTGATACATTGACCGAACACCAATTCGTTGGACTGTCCGATGTGATTGACTGCCGGTATCAAGGCTGCCTCGCAGGCTTCGTGGGTGGGATAAACCTTGACCATATCGTCAGCGGCATTGCATGCAGAAAAACCATCTGTGCAGGAAACAAGCAACATTACAGCGATGACGGAATTCATGATCGACCCCTTCAGGAACATTTTAAGATTTAGCGGATGAATTTATTTCTTTTATACTTTGATAACGAGCTCGCCGGTTTTTTGTTCCGGAATAAAACATATGCCACAAAAAATAGCTGAATAAAGGATTTGTTTTTTACTTCATTCCTGATCGCGATAAGTTTTACTCAAAGCTAAAAAACCCGAACGCTTATCGCAAAAAGAAAAAGTTCAGGCGTAAAAATCGAAATAGGTATCGGGGAGTGTAAGGTGATAAACCACGCCGTCATTTGTAAATTCGAGACTTGCCGTGCCGTTCACAGAAACCGGAACAATCTTTTCAAGGACGGCACTGCCAAAGCAGGCTCTCCGATCATTGTCGAGCGTGTGTCCGGGCGAAAAGACTTCATACCAGGAAATGCATAATTGCGATGGCTTGCCCTCATCTTTTTCAATCCGGCTCGTTACATGGATTACACCATCCGGTTTGGAAAGTGCTCCATAAGAAAGGGAATTGATGATGAGCTCATGGAATGCCAAACCGATATGCAATGCCGCACCAGGAAAAAGATAGGGGTCATCACCATCAATCGTAAAACGCCGATGTTCTTTTCCCAGATAATTTGCTGTCTGGCTTAAAAACAGCTCACGAAAATGAGCACCACGCCAATCGGAATCAGTCACAAGATCTTGTGAATGGGATAATGATTGTATGCGACCCTGAAATTTTTTTAAAAAGGTTTGCAAGGAATCGGTATAACGAGCGGTTTGACCGGCCACGCTTTGAATAATGGCAAGAAGATTTTTTGAACGATGACTTACTTCCCTGAGTAAAGCTTTCAGAACCTGTTCACGCCGACGCAATTCGGTTATATTAACGCCGGTCGTTAATAAACCGACGATTTCTCCCCGCTCGTCACGGTGACAATCAATCGAAAACTTGAACCAGAAAATACGATTGTTACTGTTTTCAAATCGGGCTTCCAACGTGTGCATCTTGCCGGTTTCCAAAACCCGCAATTTGATATCCATCATATTTTCGGAAAGTTTTTCGGATAAAAAATCGCTGTCGCGACATCCGGCAAACCACTTTTCGGCGATAATTTCCGGCAAGTTTTCTGCCCAGCGATAAACCATGTCGGGGGTCTGATAAAGAACAAAAATATCGGCTCCATGGATAGCCTGCGTCAAGGCACTCACATGCAATTTTTCAACAGCAGGTGAAGAATGGGGAGCCGATATCATAAGAAATTAAAAACCTTCTGATTTATTTCTTTCACGAAAACCTGTTATGATTTTCTGGATGCATTTTCCTGAAAGAAAAGCGCTTGGGAAATCAAAGCTTTCACCATATCCGGATTAAACGGCTTGGTTACAAGAAATGTCGGTTCAGGCCGTTCACCTGTCAACAAACGTTCGGGGAATGCGGTAATGAAAATGACCGGAACCTCATCGGTTTCAAGAATATCATTCACAGCATCTATGCCGGAACTGTTGTCAGCAAGTTGAATATCGGCAAGAACCATACCCGGTTTTTCTTTTTTGAACAGTGAAACAGCTTCGTCGCGCGTACGTGCAATGCCAACAACCTGATGACCAAGCGATTCGACAAGCTGTTCGATATCCATCGCAATTAACGGCTCGTCCTCGATAATAAGAATGCGTGTGGAAACTTGTTCGGAAATATCACGCGAAGCCTCGTTCAGCAATGCTCTGAATTGCTGTTGATCAACATTCATGATCTCCATAACTTCTTTGTCACTGAACCCTTCGACAGCAATGAGAAGAAATGCCTGACGGGCCCTCGGAGTAAGGTAGGAAAGTTTTGCATTGGCTTTTTGTTCCACACCGAATTGAGGTAAAGGCTCTGCAACGTTCGGCGTTGTTTGGTCGAACAATTCGCAGAACAGCCGATAGACGCTGATACGGTCGGATGTCGCCTCGGGGAAAATTGATGTGTCGGCAATAAGTGCTTCGAGCATAGCTGCAACATAAGCATCGCCCGACGTCTGAGAACCGGTAACAGCACGTGCAAATCGTCTCAAATAAGGTAAATGTGGTGCAATGCGTGTTGATAAAGTCATATATGAACTCCTTCTGCCCCTGAAAGTGTAACCATAGACAGGTTATGTGAAATATTAATTCATGAATAATAAAAAAGTTCCAGCCCCTTGGAACTTTTTAGTCAGTTCTATATTCTTAAAGGTAAGTGTAATTATTTACACGATTGTTAATTAACGGATGGCGTCATTTTTAAGGGACTTAAGATGGATGACAGCAAGGAAAAAATCGGTTCCGAGGTTTCCGGACCGGAAGATGATCTGCTTGGATCCAATAGTGAAATAGCGGTGAAATTACGGCAATTCTATACGGCTATTCAGGAAGAAGAAATACCGGAAAAATTTCTCGATCTTCTTGAAAAGCTCGATAAAGCCGAACAAGGTAGCCAGAGTTGAAATGGGAAAGTCACACCCATGAACGCACATAACCCAGATTTCAAACGTGAACTTTTGTCAAACCTGCCGGCCTTGCGTGCTTTTGCAGTTTCGTTGAGCGGGCAACATGATAGAGCTGATGATCTTGTACAAGATACAATCATGAAAGCATGGGCGAAGCAGGACAGCTTCGAGATCGGCACAAATATGAAAGCCTGGTTGTTCACGATTCTGAGGAACGAGTTTTTTAGCCAGATGCGCAAAAAAGGACGTGAAGTGCAGGATAGTGAAGGCGTTTTCACTGAAAATCTGGCTGTACATCCTGCCCAATATGGTTCACTCGATTTGCAGGATTTCAGAAAAGCGCTCGACCAACTTCCTGCAGACCAGAAGGAAGCTATCATTCTGGTCGGAGCATCAGGTTTTTCTTATGAAGATACTGCCGAGATTTGTAGTTGTGCTGTTGGTACGATAAAAAGTCGTGTCAGTCGCGCCAGAACCCGTTTGCAAGAACTTTTAGGCGTCAACGGACAATCCGACTATGGTCCGGATGCTGATTCGGCATCGTCGACAATGCGTTCTTTTACCAATTCCTGAAATTTGCAAATGCGGTATTCAAACTTATCAACCGCCAAAGTATGCTAGCTCTTTATCCGGTCATTCAGCACTATGTAATGATGTAATGCGGTAACGAACAGCTTCACGATTTTGCAAATCATGAAGGTTGACTTCGAATTATGGCAAATCGCGATATCAAGTTTCTTCCGGTCGTTTCGCTGCCATGCTTCATTGCATTGATAGACCTGAAGCAGGGGCTTCCCGATTCAGCGCCGCATAAGAAAATCTGTAAACAGACCGAACAGATTCGTTTTTTCTATTCGTATCCTCATGCCTTTTTATGTAAGGCTCTGTAAAGGCCATTGTGCTTTTTCTATTTGCTCGACCGGTAACATTGGCATGTTGATAATCGAGACTGTTTTCAGGCAGAATCAATTTTTCAGCGAAATGATTAATCGCATCAGATATCTGAACGGGATGTCCGATTTTTCTCGTCTGTGCCCGTGGTCGCAGCAAGTTTTTGGTCGTCTTGCCCGTTGATCAATGCTTCAAGTTTGTTGCGGTCGCGTTTGAACGCTTCAAGATCTTTTCCATGCAAGGATTTTGCATCCGGAAGGCGAATGCGCATCGGATCGACTTTCGTATTGTTCACTGAAACTTCGAAGTGGCAATGCGGACCCGTTGCAAGGCCGCTCGAACCGACATAACCGATAATCTGACCCTGATGAACCTTCGCTCCCGCTTTAATGCCAGGAGCAAAACTGTTCTGGTGTGCATAGGACGTTACGTAACCGTTGGCATGTCTAATTTCGGTCTGATTCCCATAGCCACGAACCGGACCTGCTTTTGTGACGACGCCATCTCCTGCCGCAACAATCGGTGATCCTCTTGGTGCGCTCCAATCAACACCGGTATGCATCCTGACATAACCCAGAACCGGATGCCTTCTCGGGCCGAACGGTGAACGGAAAATGGCATTGGGCACGGGTTTGCGCAAAAGGAACTGCTTTGAACTACGACCTTCCGAATCATAATAATCAATTGTTCCATCATTGGAGCGGAAACGATAATATTTTCGCGTTACGCCACCAAGTGTAGCACTGATAAAACGGATTTCCGGTTCGGCTGTGTCTTCCGAGTCTTTTTCAGGCGCTGCGTAAAATACTTCAAGTGTATCATTGGGTGAAACGCGATCTTCCAGATCAACATCGTTGGCCATGACGCGAATGAGTTGACGTGCTGTGGTGAGAGGCATGTCATAACTTAAAACCGAACGGTAAATTGCATCATAGATTGTCGGCAGATTCGAAGCATTAATATGTGTAAGCGGCACCCCGCCCTCGAAAGCGGTTTTGAGTAACGGTGTCATTTCCGGTTCGTTGCTTCTGACGAACTGCTTCTGGTCATTGAGAGAAATTGAAAGGATATGATGCATACCATGATAAATGCTGGCTCTTACCAGATGGTCATCACCGGACGCGTTGGTTTCTATTCCAATACGCAAAACGTTGCCGGCACGAAGCGTGTCGGATCCGTTGAATTGAGAAAGTGCAGCAGCTATTTTATCAGCATCTTCCCCTCCATAATTGGCATCATTCAAAGCATTGATAATGGTTTGGGTTTTTCTGAATGGAATAATATCTTCGGCATATTCTTCTGAATTGTCGTTCGGCGCTATGCGTGGAGAGATGCTGACATTCTCCTGAATAATTTTAACATCCGGCATTTCGGAAAATTTAATTGAACCGAAATGCCCCAATTGCGCAGGGTCAAGATAATGAAGTGCGGCAACGCGCGTAATATTATCACCAAGAACAAAACCGGCTGCTCGAATATTCTGTTCGGCCTGATCAGCAGTCAATTGATCCGAATCATCAAAAGTAGCGGTGTTCACATCAAACTCGATGCTATGGAGTGTAATTTCCGTTTCTACTTTTGTACCGTAGATCTGTAAGTTATTTTCCGGCTTATCGCCTTGTTTGACAGTTTGGTCAGAAAAAATTGTCAATGCGTTGAAGGGCGGATATTTCAAATTATTCGGCCGATCTTCGGCAAGAGCCATACGCACAAGTTCGAAAGGTTGAGTTCGAATGACCTCTTTTTCACCTTGCTTTTGCATGATTGAAAGATCGAAATGCTGCCTGTCGTCGAAATTTTTTCTCGGTACAATCTGGGCTATTCGATCGACTTTTCTTTCGTCGGATTCTTCT
>NZ_CP015820.1:2172500-2312500 GCF_002007485.1 Ditibartonella apihabitans | reverse complement strand
CGACACAGGTGGACCGGTAGAGAATACCAAGGCGCTTGAGAGAACTACGTTGAAGGAACTCGGCAAATTGCACGCGTAACTTCGGAAGAAGCGTGACCCTTTAGCGGGCAACCGTTAGGGGGTGGCACAGACCAGGGGGTAGCGACTGTTTACCAAAAACACAGGGCTCTGCGAAGTCGCAAGACGACGTATAGGGTCTGACGCCTGCCCGGTGCTGGAAGGTTAAGAGGAGATGTGAGAGCATTGAATTGAAGCCCCAGTAAACGGCGGCCGTAACTATAACGGTCCTAAGGTAGCGAAATTCCTTGTCGGGTAAGTTCCGACCTGCACGAATGGCGTAACGACTTCCCCGCTGTCTCCAACGTAGACTCAGTGAAATTGAATTCCCCGTGAAGATGCGGGGTTCCTGCGGTTAGACGGAAAGACCCCGTGCACCTTTACTATAGCTTTACACTGGCATTCGTGTCGGCATGTGTAGGATAGGTGGTAGACTTTGAAGCAGGGGCGCCAGCCTTTGTGGAGTCATCCTTGAAATACCACCCTTATTGACATGGATGTCTAACTGCGGCTCGTTAACCGGGTCCAGGACAGTGTATGGTGGGTAGTTTGACTGGGGCGGTCGCCTCCTAAAGAGTAACAGAGGCGCGCGATGGTGGGCTCAGAACGGTCGGAAATCGTTCGTCGAGTGCAATGGCATAAGCCCGCCTGACTGTAAGACTGACAAGTCGAGCAGAGTCGAAAGACGGTCATAGTGATCCGGTGGTTCCACGTGGAAGGGCCATCGCTCAACGGATAAAAGGTACGCCGGGGATAACAGGCTGATGACCCCCAAGAGTCCATATCGACGGGGTTGTTTGGCACCTCGATGTCGACTCATCGCATCCTGGGGCTGGAGCAGGTCCCAAGGGTATGGCTGTTCGCCATTTAAAGCGGTACGTGAGTTGGGTTCAGAACGTCGTGAGACAGTTCGGTCCCTATCTGCCGTGGGTGTAGGAATATTGACAGGATCTGTCCCTAGTACGAGAGGACCGGGATGGACATATCTCTGGTGGACCTGTTGTGGCGCCAGCCGCATAGCAGGGTAGCTATATATGGACGGGATAACCGCTGAAGGCATCTAAGCGGGAAACCCACCTGGAAACGAGTATTCCCTGAGAACCGTGGAAGACGACCACGTTGATAGGTCAGGTGTGGAAGTGTGGTGACACATGGAGCTTACTGATACTAATCGTTCGATTGACTTGATCGTTCCCATTACAAATGTTCATCTTTATATTGCCTTGAGGTTTTGAAAACCGTAGGTGATTGATAAAGAGAGTTAGTTTGAAAAACCAGTTTCTTGAAAATTGTTGCGCTTTGCCGACCTGGTGGTTATAGCGGAGCGGCTGCACCCGATCCCATTCCGAACTCGGCCGTGAAACGCTCCTGCGCTGATGGTACTTTGTCTTAAGACACGGGAGAGTAAGTCGCTGCCAGGTCTGCCAAGTGCAACAATAGCTTCTCTGATCTTTACGATATTTAGCCTCGTGCTTCCTCTTCAATTGTTATATAACGGGCAGGCCACTCTTGAATGGTCTGTTTGAATTGTTATATTGAATTTAGCCAACCGGCTTTTTTTATATTCCGCTATAGCGTCTATCTCTTTATAGCGGTCGGTTTTGCAGTCTCTGTCCTCGGGCCTTAACGCCCCTTACAGCTTCTCGTAAAACCCTTATCCTTGGCGCGGGGTGGAGCAGCCCGGTAGCTCGTCAGGCTCATAACCTGAAGGCCGCAGGTTCAAATCCTGCCCCCGCAACCAATCTCTAGACCTCCCCCAGCTTCACACCTATAGGCATACGCTTTGTATACCGCTAAGCTTTCCAGCAGACGACGGCTCTGCTTCTCTGCTTGTCTTCAAACGCTTGTCGCTTGGAATGTGTGTAATGCGAAGCGGAAATAACAACGTGCACAACTCGTTACCCTTGGAAAAAATGCAGTAGGCGCCTGATACTGAAAGAAATGCCTTTTGAAAGGATGCTCGATAAAGCAACTAGCAACCTGCTAAAACGCCTCACATGACCATGAGGTAATTAAATTGCCTCCTTCAAAATGGCCGTTGATCGTTGGGTGTAAAATAAACCAAGTCACCCGTTGTTGCGCGATAAATCGTGTTCTGGAAAAGCAGGTCATCGCTAACGGCGTTTAAACTGTTCATCTCTGGTTCAAATGAGAGCTCTTTAGTGAGTCATTGGTCTCTTTGCCAACGGTTAAAATTGATTTGACACTTGGCGGCAAACAGAACGGGTTTTATCGCCACCAAAATAAAATACGCATCGTGGCATTGCCCGCCGGCTTTGAACAGCGCGTTCCGTAGTGTCTCAAAGACAGGAAGAATCGGTAGCGGATGAAATGAGATCTCCCGTCGCTTCGAATATCGCCGGTACGGCTATGATGATAGGGAAACAGCAGCCGTCACTGTATAATATGATATCTCATGTCAATGAGCGACAACACCAATACTCATAGAAAATAATGAGAAGTTGTTGACGTATAGAACAATTTATCAGGAGATTATTGTCATTTAACGTCTTCACAGAGATATGTTTTGATAAATTGGTTGCTGGTCACTGAACGCGAAGTAAATTATCAAAAATTTTCTGCCATCAACAGCAAGTGCACGCGCAGTCATACACGGTATATCTCTCGACTAACCTTCGGTCGAGATTGTCCGCAGGATACGATAACTCGTTTTGTTGCCGAAATTGATGGGAATATTCATTGGGAAAGATGTGAAAATGAATACCCGTTCTTTAAAATAGCACGTTCGCGATATTAGGGGGGGATCCCCTTAGAATAGGCTATACCTCGATAATTTGGAAAACCGGAGTATTGGAAATTGAGAGAACAGATTATCAAATATGTGGGATCAAAATACAATACGAAGGAAGAACATCCGTGGAGAAAATATCCTGATTACGTGGTCTTACGCCATAGAGATAATAAAAATTGGTATGCTCTCATAATGAATGTTCCAAAATACCGCTTGGGTCTGACGGGAAACGATGAAGTGGATGTTATCAACGTGAAATGCCCATCAGTCATGATAGGTAATTTACGTCAGTCAGCCGGCTATTTGCCCGCTTATCACATGAACAAGGATAGTTGGATCAGTATTGTTCTTGATGGAACCGTACCGATGAAAGAAATTTGCGATCTCATAGACCAAAGTTATTCTCTCACTCATTAAGTCGGATTTTACGGTAAAAATAGGGAAATTATTCCTGAGCTTTTTAATCCCTTCGGCCGTAATTGGTGCTTAAAAATATACTTTGAGCCCACCTCAAAAACTGTCTGAATTGAGAACAATAGAGACCAACCCTTTCCATTGAAATCTTTTCAATTCATTATATGCTTCAAATCTCCTGCTTGGAAACCCGCTCTCGTCTCGCCAAAGTAAGCTGATGGATGAACAAAAAGTTTTTTATGGCAGTCTTGTTGAGCAATTGTACAAAATGAAGGATTAGGAGCCGCCTTTTGATTGCAGAATTCTGGTTGAGGCTCGATGGCATTAGGCCATAATGAAGCTGTGAACCGCCTTTTGCGAAAGGAGCCTAACCGGCCAAATCCTTTTGCTACTTATCTCAAATTACTGTTCCAAAAATAAATTCCTTGAAAGGTTGGACCACCGCGATGTTCTATACCATTGTCCATTTAAGCACTGTCATTGTGCTTTTTTTGAGTGCCTTGACACATTACTATTGGGTATTGAAACCCGATGCTGAACCATCATCAAAAGTAATTCCCTATATTGAGGGTGTCCCGGCTTTCCATGCAAGCAAATTAGGTACTTTTCTAGTTGCCTCGGCACTGTTGCTTGTTACATTGTTCGTAATGGAATTGGGAGCAGGGATTATCGGCTTGCTGCCAACTTATATATTAAAAATAGGTGGGACTTTGCTTGCAGCCGTTTTTATTGTCAGGGCAATTGGCGATTTTCGGCTTGTCGGTTTTACCAAGAAAATAAAAGATAGCACATTTGCTTACTATGACACGCGCTACTGGTCTCCACTATGTGCATTGATCGGCCTATCGCTGCTTTATATAACGTGGGGTTCCTGACAAAAGATGGCACGGTTTTTAAGCTGCAATCTGTTAGAAGATTGCAGGCTACATGCTTAAGCAGAAGAACAGTGATTTTGAAAAGTAGTTTATTGCCGGCTTATCACATGAACAAGGATAGTTGGATCACTATTTTTCTTGATGGAACAGTATCTATGAAAGAAATTTGCGATCTTATAGACCAAAGTTATTTTCTCACTCAATAAATCAAAATTTTCAGTAAAAATAAGGAAACTTATTCCTCAAGTTTTTAATTCCTTCAGGCGTGATTGGTGCTCAAAAATATATCTTGAGCTTACTTAGAAGATTGGCTGAATTGAGAGCAGAATTATAGAAAACAAACTTTTCCAATGGCACCTTGTCGGTCCATTGCATGGCTCAAATCTCTCGCTTAAAGGAAAACTTAACCGCTTTCGTCTCGCAAAAGTAGGCTTGTTGGTGAGATACAGCAAATTTTTAACTTAACACGTCGGCTGTGTCCGTCTGTTAGACTGATATTCGATAACTCATTTCACTTTATAAGCTGCGTTTGAGCCAATGGTTGGCAGAAAATAGGTGAACAAGAATTGCTTGATCGTTCGGATCATCAAAGACATTTACAGTGTGATCCTCTTAAAAACGACTTACGTCTCAATAATATGAAATATCAGTGCAACCGAAATCGAGAAAATAGATGTTCTATTATATATGATTAAGATCTCGGGATAAACGTGAGGCTTGCAATAAAAGTGGAGAAATAGATTTGTGTTAAATGTGCGAGAATGAATGCATCTCGTGCAAAAAATTCCGGAGCCACATAGCGCAATTGAAATCTATTTGGTTTGTGATGCTGAAAGGAGGGTATCTCTTTACATAAAAGACAGATGGTCAGCGATAATTGGCCGATGAGGCAATTCAAAAGCGTCAGAACAATTGGAACGCTTTTCTATTCTCTTACTCAAGAGAATAATTAATAAAAACATCAGGATAAAAAGGTGAAAAGTTGAGATGGTGCCCAGACGCGGTGTGAATTTAGAAAATCGAACCGTGGTGTTATTCCGATTATTTCTTTAAATACAATGACATAATCATTCCTGTTTGAATTTTCGTTCTCTTGTGAGTGTACTTATATTGTCTCACAAGTGGACTTGAGGACGGTACGCTATGCCACGTTGTTAATCAACTGCTAATTGATCAGAACGTTTCAGAATGTAGAAAAAATGTGAGACCTCAAACCTCGACAGGTTATGGCTGAGAAATCCCCCCGTGGCCTTGTTGCGTTCTCACTCAAAGCCTTGTCATGTTGTTCCTGTAGCAGATAACGTCTGATGGCTTTCTTTCTCCCAATGGTCGTCTCAAAATGTATAATATGCGAGACAGTGCCTTGACGCGTCTCTTTAAATGTCTCATAAATGCTTTCTCACAACGTCTAAGGGGATGATGAGCATGATTGACGTATCGACACAAAGCCAACAAACAAACACAAGTGCAACGCAAGGCAATGGTGAGGAGGAGAAGAAAAGAGCGGAAGAGCTGATCGCCTATATCCGTGTTTCATCCATTGGACAAAGCCTTGAAGTCCAACGCGACAAGATGCTGGCTCTTGGTGTGCATCC
This sequence comes from Ditibartonella apihabitans, assembly GCF_002007485.1. Taxonomy (GTDB): domain Bacteria; phylum Pseudomonadota; class Alphaproteobacteria; order Rhizobiales; family Rhizobiaceae; genus Bartonella; species Bartonella apihabitans. The sequence continues at coordinate 2,306,807 of NZ_CP015820.1, read as the reverse complement.
AGAACATATCTTTGAGGAAAAGCGTTCTGGTGTCGACAGCAACCGTCCAGCCCTCAAGGAAGCCATCAGGTTTGCCCGAAAGGGGAATGTTTTCGTCATTACCAAGATTGACCGCTTGGCAAGGTCAGCGACAGACCTTCTTTCTATCGTTCAAGAATTGGAGAGGAAAGGTGTCAAGTTGCGTGTTGTCGATCAGAACATTGACACAACGACACCCGCCGGTAGAGCTATGTTGCAGATGCTGGCTGTGTTTGCTGAGTTTGAAACAGCTATCCGCTCAGAGCGTCAGATGGACGGGATAGCCAAGGCTAAAGCCAACGGCGTACAGTTTGGACGCAAGACGCAAGCAACGCCCGATGTTGTTGCAGAGATCAAACGGTTGAGAAGTGAAGGGATGCTTATCAAGGAGATCATGAAGCGGGTAGGGCTGAGCAAGGCAAGTGTCTATCGGGCTTTGTCTGAGGGGGAGAGATGAAGTGGTTTGTGGGTTGGTAGATAACAAAACTCATCACCTTTATGAAACAGTTCCAGTGAAGGTGGCTGTGATGTTTTTGGCATTTCTTGTGCGTATCTGTTGGCGATGAATGCGTCAGTGCCTAATGTTTTATCAGCCAATGGCTAGTCAATTTCGTTGTCGCAGTCTGGCTGGGGCTGTAATATGCTCACAAAAGCATAGAACGGCTTAGCACTTATTTCATAGGGCAAATTGATAGTAGACGGAAAATAGTAGATATCTGGTTGATTGTATGCGCATATGAATTATGTTCAATTCGCGTTAAACCGCTGCTTATTGTAGCTTAATATTATATTTGAAATGAGGTATTCACCAAATGAAATTTATTATGTTATTGGCATCAATATCAATTACTTCTATTTCATACGCATCGGCAGGTTGTGTGGGCGTTGTGGTCAATGGTGAGTGTCACGGAACGCACGTCAATAGCGACAATATTGGAAGCAACGATTCATCTGGATCAGGTTATGGAGGCTCGTCTGGTACAAGATATCAATACGATCTCAATAATCCAAGTGACCAGCGTTCATATTCCCTTGACTTAGACGCGCAGAGACGAGATCAAATGAACTTAAATCCTAACAGAGGCCTTGATCGAGGACGGGGACAAAGAGGCGGTGGAATCTATGATGATAATTGACTTCTTTTGGATTTTAAGTTCAAGCTGACGGTGAAATGATTACCAAATGAAATCTAAGAAGTTCTGTCTTGAGGAAACATCATGAAGCAGCCTAAAGCATTTATTTTATTTTTGTGCTTAATTTTTTTACCAGGATGCGTTTATACTGCAGAGCCGATTTTTTATAATGGGGCATATTATATGGTCGGGGACTCAGCCTGTAGAAATGGGAGAGGTATAAATTCCACGACTATTATATGTTACAATGAACAGGGTAAAAGCACCGGTTATCGTCAAGCAATGACACAACAACAGCTCTCTATGTATATGCATCAACAGCAGATGCAGTTAGCACAACAGTCTATGATACAACAACAAAATATAGCCAATCAAGCGATAATTAATCAAAACAATGCAATTCTTATGCAACAAGCAAACAAAAATTGGCGAAATATCAACAGTAATATGGGGTGTGGCTGGGGTCGTCAATGTTGAGTAAATACAAAAAATACATCTTTAGCTTTGTTGCGGTTATTGCAATTGTCGCATTTGCAATAGGGGCATTCATCTTTGTCCATTATCCGAACAACAAAATGATCAGATTGAAAGCCGACCTTGGTGTGGTGTCTGCTCAATATGAATTGGGAGAGATGTACAAGAATGGCGATAAAATACTCCAAGACGATCAAGAGGCGTTCAAGTGGTTCAAGCGGGCAGCCGAGAATGGAGATGTTAGGGCTCAATTTGAAGTTGGAACTATATATGCGTTAGGTGAACAAATCCAGAAAGATGATGAAGAAGCATTAAAATGGTTCAAGCTGTCAGCTAATCACGGCTATCTTGAAGCTCAGAAATTGCTGGGAATAATATATTACAACGGTGTAAGTTTAGATAAAGACAGTGCTGAAGCATTCAGGTGGTTTAAAAAAGCAGCTGAAAATGGAGACGCTGTTTCTCAATATTATTTAGGTGACATGTATTCTAAGGGGGAGGGCGTGTCACAAGACTATAAAGAAGCGTTCAAATGGACAAAACTTGCTGCTAATCAAAGAAATGTTGAGGCACAATTCATTCTTGGCAGTATGTATGGTGTGGGGCAAGGAGTGCAGCAAAGCAATACTGATGCGCTCAAATGGTACACACTTGCGGCAAATCAAGGACATCCTAAAGCGCAAATTCTTTTAGGAGTGCTATATTACAACGGTGAAAGTGTGCCGCAAAATTATAGCGAGGCGGCCAAATGGTTTAGATTTGCTGCTGAAAGTGGAGACCCTGAGGCGCAATTAAATATCGGAAAAATGTACGATGACGGACAAGGCGTACCAAAGAATGATCAAGAGGCGGCTAAATGGTACACACTCGCAGCCAACCAAGGAGATGCTAAGGCACAGTTCTACATCGGAGCGATGTATCATAAAGGTCAAGGTGTAAAGCAAGACTACGGTGAAGCGGCCAAATGGTTCAAACTCGCAGCCAATCAGGGGCTGGCTAAAGCACAGTACAACATCGGAGCGATGTATTACAAAGGACAAGGTGTAAAGCAAGATTACGGTGAAGCGGCCAAATGGTACACACTTGCAGCTAATCAAGGATATGCTCAAGCACAGTACAATCTCGGATTAATGTTAGATCAAGGACAAGGTGTAAAGCAAGACTACGGTGAAGCGGCCAAATGGTACACACTTGCAGCTAATCAAGGATATGCTCAAGCACAGTACGCTATCGGGAATATGTACGATAACGGACAAGGTGTAAAGCAAGATTACGGTGAAGCGGCCAAATGGTACACACTTGCAGCCATTCAAGGCGATGCAAAAGCACAGTACTCTATCGGGAATATGTCTCATGAGGGACTAGGTGTGCCGCAAAACTATCAAGAGGCGATTAAATGGTATACACTTGCAGCCAATCAAGGGATGGCTGAGGCACAACACAACCTCGGAATAGTGTACAATCAGGGACGAGGTGTAAAGCAAGATTACCGCGAGGCAGCAAAATGGTACACACTAGCAGCCAATCAGGGATTGTTACAAGCTCAATTAGCGATAGCTAATATGTACGAGAACGGGGAAGGTGTTCAACAAGATTACCACGAAGCATTAAAGTGGTTTAAACTAGCTGCCAATCAAGGATCAGCATTCGTGCGGCTCAAAGTCGGAGTCATGTACGAAAGTGGGCAAGGTGTTCAACAAGATTACGGTGAAGCGGCCAAATGGTTCAAACTCGCAGCAAATCAGGGATTGGCTGATGCACAATTTAAAGTAGGACTAATCTATGAGCGTGGACAAGGTGTTCAGCAAGATTACCACGAGGCATTAAAGTGGTTTAAACTAGCTTCCAATCAAGGGTTGGCTGATGCACAATTGTACATCGGAATAATGTATATGGGAGGATACGGTGTACAAAAAAATTATCAAGAAGCTGCAAAATGGTTAAAACTAGCTGCTAGTCAAGGAAATGTTGATGCACAAAAAGCTCTCAGGTTATTAGGACAATAAAACGTAGTCCTTACGCAGTTCTCTTTGCTTGAGAAATTATCTGAGTTGAGTTTTACGAGCTTCAATAAATTATTGAACGTGGAGTGTTATTTTGGCAAAAAAAGGCGCTGTGTTAAAAGCAGATAGCTGCTTTGCCCTAAAGAAGGCAAACTTCATATCAACAACCGAAAACTTCTCCATTTCTCCTTTAGAGTGTGCCATACGTGCCCTGTCCAGTAATGACAGCCAACAAGCTAGGCGCTGTATTGAGTTTGCTCTATCAAAGACGGCTGAAGCTGGAAATATGCGGTTGAAGATCAAGCAAAAAGCGGTCATTTCCCCATAAATCCACATAGGAGGCCGCTGAGAGGCCTTGAGTGTTTTGCTTAGAATTATTCATCTTGGCACTCAAATCTCTCTCAGTGACTCGCTGTGAAGGTTTTCTCGCTGGGAATGTCAGAGGCTAGCAATGAATAACAAAGCCAACATCTTTAATTTCCACAACAATCAAATCCGTATCATCGAGAAAGACGGTGAACCTTGGTTCGTCACCGCTGATGTCTGTCGGGCTCTTCAGTTGAACATACAAAAAAATGGGAAACCTAACACAACAACAAGCCTCCGCCGTCTCCTAACCAAAGAGAAGGGTCTATATCCGATCTATACCCTTGGAGGAGCCCAGCGTCTCTCTATTATCTCCGAAAGTGGCCTCTACAAGCTCATCATGCGTTCCAACAAGCCGGAAGCCAAAGAGTTCCAGAATTGGGTCACTCAAGTCGTCCTGCCAGCTATTCGCAAAGATGGTGCATATGTCCAAGGGGAAGAGAAGGGAAGGGAGAAAAGGGGAAGGCGTGGATTGCTATTAAATCCACATAGGAGGCCGCTGAGTGGCATTAAGTGGCTTATCATTGTAACTAAGTGATTCCTTAAATTCCTCTCAGTGGCGTTCTATGGCTATTTATTCACGTTTCCTTTGTGATTCGAGGGTAAGAATGAACGAGGAAGAAGGGAAGCTTGGGACTGGTGATTCAATTACCCCTCCATTAAGCGTGGGGGTTCCATTTAACATGTTACTTAACACTTTAATAAACATGTTATAGAGTGTTCGTTCTAATCAGGTGAATGAACGAGGAAGAAGGGACATCGAAGCTGCTGATGTGATTACCCACTCATTAAGAGGGGGGCCATTTAACATGTTACTTAACACTTTAATAAACATGTTATAGAGTGTTCGTTCTAATCAGGTGAATGAAGTGGATAGCTTCCCACGTGTTCCTCTTCCCCAGTCTCTCTCTTGTTTAATTTCCCCACCTGTTCCCCTTATTCCCCTTGTTCTCCCATGTTAAGGAAGGAACGAATCTTTGCCATTTTCCTGTCAAGACTGGGAAGCCTTGAACTGACAGTCCAGAGAAGGTGGAAGATAACAGCCAATTCAGACATCAAAGGGCTCACCTAGTAGAGGGCTCAAATTGAGCCACCGCTGGGGCGTTTCTTTGCCTGTTTGAGCCTATCTGTTATTTGTGTGTCTCCAATGCAGCTTTCAAGGCTCTATGTGCAGCGGCTAGCCGTGAAGTCTCTCCCCCGTATCTTTCACTCATAGTTCCCCTTGAGTGCCCCAATACAAGGTTCCTGTCAAATTCCTGTATCCCAGCATCGCTGAGTTTATCTTCCATTCTATGGCGTAGGGAATGAATGACGATCTTCCGGTTGTCTGTTACATGCCTCAAGTGTTTCATAAGTGCCTGTGATGCTCCGTCTGCTCCCCTTGGTCTCCCATATGAAGGAAAGAGGAATGGACTGTCTCCACGCCGTTGCAAGGCGTCTTTGACCGCCTCAAGGGCGTCACCTACAAGAGGCACCTTTCTGATGGAACCTTGAGTCTTCAACCGCCTGTGGGGATGGAATATCAAGTCGATGTAAGGAATAGGGTCATTGAGATGGACATCAGAGACGAGAAGCCCTGTCACTTCCCCCAATCGGCACCCTGTATTTGCCAGAATGTTCCAAATATTTTTCAAGTCTGGTCGGGCATGTGATACCATGCGCTTATTCATTTCTGTCAACAGCGTATCGCCTATAGGTTCCCTTTCAGTGCGCACATGAGCCTCAGCCTTGGCCGCCAGTCTTTGAAATGGATTTTGCAAGTCGGTTAATTCAAATTCGGTTATCGCAAAGCTGATCATAGCGCGTATGTCATTCAAATAGCGATTGACCGTAGAGGCGTTAAGCTCTCTATCTTTGAGAAGATAATCGCGTACTTCTCTTGCTTGGTCTCGGCCTATGTCTGTCAGTTTTGTTGTAGAAGGAATCGCTTCACTCATATACTGCATGATACGCTCAACACGCTGAACCTTGGCTGTTTCGTTGATGTCGCCTTTGACGCGCTCCTTGATATAAAGCCGTTTGGCATCCTCAAGGGTTGGCTGGGGTTTATTGAGGTGGCCTTGATTGCGAATGTATAGCAAAGCTCTCTCATGAATGTCAGGCGTTCCTATTGGATGGCCTTCATCGTCATGCGGCAGTTTTGACAAGATATGATCTAACTGAATATCGGCTTCCTCTGGTGTAAGAGCTAAGCCATTTTCACCTTGTGCCATTTCTCTGGCAAGCCGGACAGCCCTCGTGTGTATCTCAAGTTCTGTAAGCTTCGATAGGTCTTTGTCAACCATTTCCCTGCGGGCTTTGGCAATCGTTTGTTCAAAGAGCAAGTGAGCAGCCGAGAAAGCTTTGACCGCATCTTTGTCTGTTCTTCCCAGAGGATGGGTGAATGTCTTTATTCCCAGATGCTCTTCAAGGTCGAGCGGTACCTTTCTCCTGTAGCGATAGCCTGTTGCGGTCTTTTGAATGTACGGCATAAGAATCCCCATAGTGAACCTCGCGTGGACTCGAAAGTGGACTTCAAGGAACGCTTAGGCATTGATATTATTGAAAAATAAGGGAAAAACAAGACAAAATGGTGCCCAGACGCGGAATCGAACCACGGACACGCGGATTTTCAGTCCGCTGCTCTACCAACTGAGCTATCTGGGCACGCCCGATTTTTTAACCGGAGCGCTTGGGTTTATAACATTAAAATTTCGAGTGTCTAGCCTCCAAAACAAAAATATTCAAAATTTGCCCTGATAAGTTCATTTTTTTGGAATTTGGCATTGCTCTTTGAGTAAACAAGGCTTATTAGCGGCTTTACACCGTGCGCCTATCGTCTAGCGGTCAGGACGCCGCCCTCTCACGGCGGAAACAGGGGTTCAATTCCCCTTAGGCGTACCAATTTTTCCGAATATATCTCTCGTGGAAACTTTATTGAAAAATTCTGGCAAATATCGTTTTGCCTTTGGATGAGCCGTTCGAAGTCATCAGCCTTATCCGCACGGCAGTAAAATTTTTTAAGCCGTGAAAAACGGTTTTCATTTGGGCGTTTTCTTATTTACCGGTTAAAGCCGCCTGCCTGTTCGATAAATTGAATAATGTCCTGAAGCCCTTCTCGGCGCAGCATATCCGTGAAAACGAAGGGTTTGTCGCCGCGCTGGATTTTTGCGTCATGTTCCATCACATCAAGATCGGCGTGAACATATGGGGCTAGATCTTTCTTGTTGATGATGAGCAAGTCAGAGCGCGTAATGGCCGGACCGCCTTTACGCGGTATTTTTTCGCCTTCTGCAACCGAAATAACGTAAAGCGTCAAATCGGCGAGATCGGGGGAAAATGTTGCCGCGAGATTATCTCCACCTGATTCGATAAATATCATATCAAGGTCGGGATGCCGCTTAACCAAATCGTCAATAGCCTGCAAATTGACACTTGCATCTTCGCGAATAGCAGTGTGAGGGCAGCCGCCTGTTTCCACGCCGATAATGCGGTCTTCTGGCAGTGCCTGAACACGATTGAGGATGAGGGCATCTTCTTTTGTGTAAATATCATTGGTAACAACGGCGACCGAGTAATGATCGCGCAAGGCTTTGCAGAGCATTTCTGTCAAGGTAGTTTTTCCCGACCCGACAGGGCCTCCAATACCGATACGTAACGGGCCGTTTGGTGAAAATGAAGATGTCATGAACGGAAAATCCTTGAATAAAGTGTTTCGTGGCGCATTGCCATGATGTCGGATAGGAAACAGCATGAACCGAAATCATCAAGTGTAAGCTTATCGCTGTTACCGGTGATAGCAAGAATTGTTTTTTCGAGCTTTGCCATGATTTTGACGCCGTCGCTTTGTCCAAGCGGAACAAGTCTTATTGCTGCCTGCACCAGATTTGACAGGAATGAGTGAAGATAGGCTGTCAGGACAGATGGCAATGAAATTTCCAATTGATGTCCGAGAACGCCCACAGCAACCGGATAAGGAAGGGTTTTATAGATTTCTTTTGAAAAACCCGTTTGGGCAACTGAGGTACAAAAAGCACGGCCTTGTAAATCAATTTCCAGAAAGCGTTCTTTCGAGGCAGCGTTGGCATTGGCTATTTCAACAAGGGCAATAATGGATTTTCCTTGATCGGTTGATCTCCACGCTTCGGCGATCAAAACCACGTCATTATGGAGAGATCCGTGCTTGGCAAGAGCATCAAGCCAATCAAACAAATCATCGGCATTTTGAATAGAATTTTCATGGACTGCTTGTTCGAGGCCATGGCTATAGGCAAAGCCTCCGACCGGAAAGACGGGCGAAAAAAGCGTCATCAAACGCAGTAAAGAGGCGTCACCCTGCAACATTAATGATGGTGCCCCGCATGGTCGTGATAAGCTCCGTGGAGAGGTTGAAAGGGAGCTTCAATCTCTTCAATGGCAGCTCCTAAACCTTCAAGCATAGTGCGAATAACCGGATCGCGAGACAGAAGAATCCTATTTTCTTTAATTTCGACAGTTTGATGACGGTTGCCCAAATGCCAGGCAAGTTGGGTAAGCTCAAGGGGAGTTGCCGCTTTGACAGAATAAAGTGGTTCTTTTGCCGCGTGGATGAGAAAATATTCACCGTTTTCTGCTTCGAGAACATCACCTTCCGAGAGATGGACGGGTTCTTTCAAATCCACCATAATCATATCGCCATTGGCAAAATGAAGTAATTTCCGGCGGATATGGCGCTCGTCATGGGAAAGTGAAAGCGCGCCTGAAGTCTCAACCCCTTTGGCATTGGATGCCGGTATATATTTTGTTGCTCGAAAAGTTTTATAGGACATCATAACCTCAATAAAGGAAATAGCGTTGTGCCATCGGAAGTATCTTTGCCGGTTCGCAGGTTAATAATTCACCATCCGCGCGCACTTCGTAGGTTTCAGGGTCAACGTCGATATGCGGCGTTGCAGAATTGAGTTTCATGGATTTTTTGGAAATAGTGCGGGTGTTTTTGACGGCAACGAGTTCCTTTTCAAGCCCAAGCTTTTCGGCGAGCCCGTTATCAATAGCGGCTTTGCTGGTAAAGGTAAGAGATGTGTGTTTGACAGCCTTTCCGAGAGCGCCGAACATTGGCCGGAAGTGAACTGGTTGTGGTGTTGCAATCGATGCATTGGGGTCCCCCATTGGTGCTGCTGCGATCATCCCGCCAAGCAAAACCATCTCCGGTTTTACTCCGAAAAAGGCTGGTGACCAGAGGACAATATCGGCACGTTTACCGGTTTCTATCGAACCGGTGACGTGACCGATTCCTTGTGCAATAGCCGGATTGATTGTGTATTTTGCAATATAGCGTTTCACGCGTTCATTATCGTTGAACCCGCTATCTTTCCCAAAATAACCACGCTGTTTTTTCATTTTATCGGCAGTCTGCCATGTGCGGATAATGACTTCGCCGACACGTCCCATTGCCTGACTATCCGATGCAATAATAGAAAAAGCGCCGAGATCATGCAGAATATCTTCTGCGGCGATTGTTTCCTTGCGTATACGGCTTTCGGCAAAAGCAACATCTTCGGGTATTTTTGCCGACAAGTGGTGACAAACCATGAGCATATCGAGATGTTCGGCAATGGTGTTTTCCGTATAGGGGCGCGTGGGGTTGGTGGAGGCAGGCAATACATTTTCAAACCCGCAAACACGGATAATATCGGGAGCATGACCTCCGCCCGCACCTTCTGTATGGAAGGCGTGGATTGTCCGGCCTTTGAATGCAGCAATTGTATCTTCGACAAACCCCGCTTCATTCAATGTATCGGTGTGGATCATCACCTGCACATCATAATCATCGGCAACACTCAAGCAATTGTCGATTGCCGCCGGAGTCGACCCCCAATCTTCATGAAGTTTGAGCGAAGAAGCACCGGCATTGACCATTTCGATCAAAGCATCAGGAGAAGACGAATTGCCTTTGCCAGCAAGGCCGATATTCATTGGCAAGCTGTCTACCGCCTGTATCATGCGCGCCAAATGCCACGGTCCCGGTGTGCAGGTAGTGGCAAGCGTTCCGTGTGCAGGCCCTGTGCCACCGCCGAACATGGTTGTGACGCCGGAATAGAGTGCTTCGTTGACCTGCTGGGGGCAAATAAAATGAATGTGTGAATCAATTCCGCCAGCGGTTACAATTTTTCCTTCCGCTGCAATAATTTCGGTTGCAGGACCAATGATGATATCGACATCGGGCTGAATATCGGGATTGCCAGCTTTACCGATTTTTTCGATAAGCCCGTCTTTCAAGCCGATATCGGCTTTATAAATGCCGGTATAATCGACAATAAGGGCATTGGTGATAACGGTATCCATAGCCCCTTTTTCACGTGAATATTGGCTTTGGCCCATACCATCGCGGATAACTTTACCACCGCCGAATTTGACTTCCTCGCCATAGGTTGTCTTGTCATCTTCAACAGTTACGAAAAGGTCTGTATCGGCAAGGCGGATATGGTCACCTGTTGTCGGCCCGAACATTTGCGCATAAGCGGCACGCGAAATTTTGTGGCTCATCAAAGATCCCCCTGAATTTTTGCACGAAAACCGAAGACACGCCGTTTTCCCGCCAATGGTATGAGCAAAACATCTTTTTCCTGTCCGGGTTCAAACCGGATTGCGGTACCGGCCGGAATATCAAGGCGCATTCCACGGGCTTTTTCACGGTCGAATTGAAGGGCAGGATTGGCTTCATAAAAATGATAATGCGACCCCACTTGAATAGGGCGGTCACCGCTATTGCCGACTTTGAGTTTTATCGCATTACGGCCGACATTCATTTCAATATCGCCTGCCTCTGTAATCATTTCTCCGGGAACCATCATATTTCTTTCCGATTGTTAAAACGGGTAGCAGGAATTCGATTTCATGCAGCAGCAAAGGCCAGATAAAGCCCTGCAAGAGTGGTCGCAACGCCGCCGATTCTGATTGCTGTTGCGCCATTTGACCGGCCAAAAATTTTACCTGCTCCCAAGCCGATTGTAATACCGACGCCGTGAAGCAATGCTGTGGCAATAGAAAAACCGATTCCGTAAGCATAGGCTTCGGAATTTTCGAGTTCGAGACCATGTGCATAGCCATGAAAAACCGCAAAAGCACCGACAACAAGCATGGCCGGCATAATGGGAAGATGAATGGCCATTGCCGCAAAGAGCCCCATCGCAATCACGGAAGCAAGAATGACCGGTTCAACATAAGGTAATGCAATGCCTTTTGTGGCAAGCCAAAAACCAATTGCCATACAGACAACAAAACTTGCCGGAACTGCTAGAATCGATTTTCCGCCGAGTTGAGCTGCCCATAAGCCGACCGCCACCATGACCAGAATATGGTCAAAACCGGTTAACGGATGTAAAAAGCCGCTTGTAAAAGAGCTATGGTCATGTGGAACACCAGTCAGGTGGGCAAAAGCCGGTGTGGATGTGAAAATCATCAAAGCTGTTATGACTGTCGATCTTGACAAAAGTTTCATGAGAGTTCCCCTCTTCATAGTTTTATATTTTTCAAATGTCGGGCTTAACGTATCGGATGGTGGACAGTGACAAGTTTTGTCCCGTCGGGAAATGTTGCTTCGACCTGAATATCTTCAATCATTTCAGGAATGCCTTCCATGACCTGATCACGGCGCAATACGTAAGCACCTTGTTCCATGAGGTCGGCAACGCTCCGGCCATCGCGGGCGCCTTCGACAACAAAATCGCTAATCAATGCAATAGCTTCCGGATGATTGAGCTTGACGCCCCGTTCGAGTCGTTTGCGAGCAACCATTGCAGCCATCGAGATCAACAATTTGTCCTTTTCTCTTTCGGTAAGTATCATTATTCACCCATAGCTAAATTGACCAAAATTTCGGCACATCTGCACCTTTTGTTAGCAGTTTTACCAAAGGAACGAGTTTTTCCCTCAAAGAATAGGAGTCCTTTTCAATAATCCTAGCAAGAAGCTTGCCATTCCACGCAGACACCCCACCGGATTGTCCGATAATCTCTCGCGCGGCCGCTTCTTTGCCTTCAAAATCATTGGCAATGTAAAGAATTGTAGCAATGGCCTGATTGGCGTTAAAAACTGCAGGACGGGTTGATTGCTGTAAAATATTGCCATTGATTTTAAAGGCTTCAAAATGGACAAGCTCATCGCAAAGGCGCACCTGCCACTCGTCATCAATAAAGCCGTTGACAACTTTCTCTCCCATGAGTTTCCGCCCGAAAACAAAAGCTTCTACAAGAAGAAGTGCTGCACCTTCTTCCATCTCGACGGTGATTTTGCGTTTTAACGCGGCACGATTGAAAAAAATTGTCTCCTGCGGGAGCCAGAACAATGTAGAGTTTTTCTTAAAGTCTAGCGAAATATTGATCTCGGCCGGAAGACCATCAAGCGAGCGGTATATTTTTTCCGCGGCTTGGGTGGTGATTGTTGCTTGTGTTTTTTCGCCGAGCTCGCATTTCCAGAAAAGCTCGTCGCCGCCGGTTACACCGCCTGCTGTATTGATTTGGACGGCCTCGAAATGGCTGTCGGAATAAAGCGGAAAACGCAATTTCAATGAACCGGATTGATAAAGCTTTTCCAAATATGACCGTTGATCTTTATAAACCGTACTGAACGAAGCGCTGCCTTTCATGCGCTGCATAGCGATTTTTTTTAAAGACGAATTTTGCAAATTATTTCCGCCCCCTAGTTTTTAAAAAACTAATGGTTTCTTTAACCGCTATATGACAACAGTTTTTCTATAAAACGCAATTTTTATCTTGAACTTGAAGCGACCAACTTGTTGAAAACAGCTATTTGGAAATAACCTCGGTTACATCATAAACTTTGGTCGATTGTGCTTCGGGCGTATGCATCATGGTGACAACCCAATGGATGCGGCGTGTATTTAATGGTAAATCCATTGAAATTCCGCCCCCTGTACTGTCCGCACCGGGGTCAGAAAAACCATAAGGATCGCGTCCGTAATTGATGCCGATCGTCGGCATTTTTGAAGTCTGGGCGCCTTCGGATGTATCGTTGATTGTAAAGTAACGATAGCCGCGACGTTCTGCCGTAAAGGCGGCACGCCTCAGAACATCGGCCGGAATGCCAACTTCATTTGTCGGGCGGGTGTTGAATTCGTAAATATTATCGGGTGATTTGAGCTTGGGAACCGATTGGCAACCGCTGAAAAACAAAAGCGGAATAATCATAAGGCTTAAGCTTTTTTTCCAATGCAATCGTTTCATCCTGCACCCGTCCCGTTTTAAAGCTCATCATAGTTTCATTAATCCTTTCCGACAAGAATGATTATCGTTATCTGATAAGCTAACGGTTTTTGAAAGAGAGGTGAATCATGTTTGTCGTCATGGGTGCAACCGGCCATATTGGTTCGGAGCTCGCAAAAAATCTGCTTCGTTCGGGGAGGGATGTGACGGTGGTCACCCGTTCTAAAAAACGCGCTGAAAACCTTGTCAAGCTTGGTGCCAGACTCGCGGAAATCGATATTTCCGACTACCATTTGTTACATGAGGTTTTGAAAGAAGCAAGCGGCGTTTATATCCTTAATCCCTCGGCCAATCCTGTTCATGATGTTGATCTTGAAGAGCGCCGAACAATTGCAGCGATTACGCGCGCGCTCGAAAACACGAATCTTGAAAAAGTCATTGTGCAGTCGACTTATGGTGCTCAAAAAGGTGACCATATCGGAGATTTAGGAAGCCTTTATTTATTGGAGGAGAAGGTTAAAGAGATTTATCCGGAAGCACTGATTGTTCGCGCAGGCTTTTATATGTCCAATTGGGATTTTGCTCTCAACGAAATTATCGAAAAAGGATGTCTGACCACTATTTATCCCTCCCATTCTATCATTCCGATGGTCGCTCACCGCGATATTGCCGATTATCTGACAGGGCTTGTTGAAAGTGGAAAGGCTGGCATTCATTATGTTAAAGGGCCGGAATTTTACACGGTTCAAGATGTCGCATCCGCTTTTGAAACGGCACTCGGAAAGCGAGTGAAGCTTGAAGTGGTGAACAGGGAAGATATTGAAAATTATTATCTTTCCCTTTCTTTCTCGAAATCAAGTGCAATGTCTTTTACCCGAATGGCGCTAAAGACAATAAGTGGTAATTGGCCGCCTTTGAATAAAACGTTGAGAGGAAAAATAACACTTAAACAATACATTGAAAAACTTTGTCTAAACCCCACTTAGGCTAAATAATTTGTGATAACCTATTTTTTTACTTGTGTTGAAAGCGCCTTTCGGATAATCACGTCAGCGGGCCACCTCTTCCCAACGAGAGGCGAGCTATCTGAAAGGGTAGAATATTATGACAAATCTAAACGAGCCGGGCGTGCGCCCGAACAATCCCAATTTCTCTTCTGGTCCCTGTGCAAAGCGTCCCGGTTGGACGGTTGAAGCGCTTGCTAATGCGCCGGTTGGCCGTTCACATCGTGCAAAAATTGGTAAAGCCAAGCTGGCAGAGGCAATCAACCTTACCCGCGAGGTATTGGAAGTTCCTGCAAATTATCGTATCGGCATTGTTCCCGCATCAGATACCGGTGCTGTTGAAATGGCACTGTGGTCGCTCCTTGGAGCACGCGGCGTTGATATGCTGGCATGGGAAAGCTTCGGTTCGGGCTGGGTTACAGATGTTGTCAAACAATTGAAATTGACCGATGTGCGCAAGTTGGAAGCGCCTTATGGTGAATTACCGGATTTGACCAAAGTCGATTTTGATCGCGATGTTGTCTTCACATGGAATGGAACAACATCGGGTGTGCGCGTTCCCAATGCCGATTTTATTCCTGCTGATCGTAAGGGGCTTACGATTTGCGACGCAACATCCGCCGCATTTGCACAAAATCTCGATTTTTCGAAACTCGATGTTGTCACATTCTCCTGGCAAAAAGTACTGGGGGGCGAGGGTGCCCACGGTGTGCTTATTCTGGGACCACGCGCGGTAGAGCGTCTTGAAACCTACACGCCCGCATGGCCGCTGCCAAAAATTTTCCGCATGACAAAAGGCGGAAAACTCAATGAAGGTATTTTCGAGGGCGCAACAATCAATACGCCGTCTATGCTTTGTGTCGAGGATTACCTTGATGCATTGAAGTGGGCGAAGTCGATTGGCGGCTTGAAAACACTCATGAAACGGGCTGACGAGAATTTTGCTGTTCTGGACCAATTCGTCAACAAAACTCCGTGGATCGAATTTCTGGCGACAGATCCGGCAACCCGCTCGAACACTTCCGTCTGCTTCAAAATTGTTGATCCTGCCGTGGTTAAACTTGATGCCGAAAGACAGGCAGCATTTGCCAAGGCCATTGTCAACCGTCTGGAAAAAGCCGGTGTCGCCCATGACATAGGCGCCTATCGCGATGCACCGTCGGGTTTGCGCATCTGGGCTGGTGCAACGATTGAAGCTCGCGATCTTCAGGCATTGACGGAATGGCTTGACTGGGCTTTCAAGGCTGAAAAAGCAGCTCTTTAAAAAATAAGATTCCCTTGTAGCGGCTTGTTTCAAGGCCGCTCTTTCCCCCATTTTACAAAAATTTTGGAGGCCATAATGGCACCTCGTGTACTTGTATCTGATAAACTATCCCCGACTGCTGTCCAGATTTTCAAAGATCGCGGCGTTGAGGTCGATTTCAAACCGGAACTCGGTAAAGACAAAGAAAAGCTTCTCGAAGTTATTGGCCAATATGATGGTTTGGCAATCCGTTCGGCAACCAAAGTAACGGAAAAACTTATTGCTGCGGCAAAAAATCTGAAAGTTGTCGGTCGTGCCGGTATCGGTGTTGACAATGTTGATATTCCGGCTGCTTCACGCCGCGGTATTATCGTTATGAATACGCCATTCGGCAATTCGATAACAACAGCAGAACATGCCATTGCATTGATGTTTGCCGTTGCCCGTGAATTGCCGGCTGCCGATAAATCGACCAAGGCGGGCAAATGGGAAAAAAGCCGCTTCATGGGTGTTGAAATCACCGGCAAAACTCTCGGCATTATCGGCTGTGGCAATATCGGTTCGATTGTCGCAACCCGCGGTGTCGGCTTGAAGATGAAAGTCATTGCCTATGACCCGTTCCTTTCGGACGCCCGTGCCAAGGAACTCGGTGTTGAAAAGGTTGAATTGGATGATTTGTTAAAGCGGGCCGATTTTATCACATTACACACACCGCTTACTGATAAGACCCGCCACATCATCAATGCCGAAACCATCGCCAAGATGAAGGATGGCGTAAGACTTATCAATTGTGCACGTGGTGCGCTGGTTGTTGAAAAAGACCTCGTCGACGCTTTGAAGTCGGGCAAAATTGCAGGGGCGGCGGTTGACGTTTATGAAGTCGAGCCACCGGCTGCCGATGATCCTCTCTTCAGCCTTGATAATGTTGTTTGCACGCCGCACCTTGGTGCATCGACAACCGAGGCTCAGGAAAACGTTGCCATTCAGGTTGCCGAACAAATGTCGGACTATCTCATCAATGGTGCCGTTAGCAATGCAATCAATATGCCGTCGATTACGGCAGAAGAAGCACCGCGCTTGAAGCCGTTTGTCAAACTTGCCGAAGTTCTTGGTGCATTTGTTGGTCAATCGACCGAGGAAGACATCAAGGAAGTCGAAATTCTGTTTGATGGTTCAACGGCTGCCATGAATACGCGCGCGCTTATCAGTGCCGCATTGGCCGGTCTCATTCGTCCGCAGCTTGCCGATGTCAACATGGTATCGGCACCGGTTCTCGTTAAAGAACGCGGCATTATTCTTTCCGAGGTCAAGCGCGATAAATCCGGTATTTTTGACGGCTATATCAAACTGACGGTCAAAACATCGAAGCGCACCCGTTCCATTGCCGGAACCTGCTTTGTTGACGGCAAACCGCGCTTTATCCAGATCAAGGGTATCAATCTTGATGCCGAGGTCGGCCCGCATATGCTTTATATCACCAACACCGACACACCAGGAATTATCGGTACAATCGGTACGATTTGCGGAAAATCCGGCGTGAATATTGCAAACTTCGCTTTGGGACGTAATGAACCGGGCGGTGACGCAATCGCGCTTCTTTATCTTGATGCTCGTATTCCCGATCAAGTGCTTGATGAATTGCGCAAGATAAAGGGTATTAAACACACGCAACCTCTGGAATTCGATGTCGCTAACGGTTGATCGAACCGTGAAATATTGGTGTCCAATGAAACAAAGCGATCTGGCAGATGTCTGCCGGATCGCTTCACTTTGTCATCCGGATTTTCCGGAAGAGGATGCGGTGCTTGAAGAAAAATTCCGGCTTTCTCCTTTGTCCTGCTTTATTTTATCCGATAATGAATCAAGCTCGGGTAGCGTTTATGGCTATTGCCTTGCCCATCCATACAAAATGAATTCCATTCCTGCTCTTGATCGCCTGCTTCATAAACTTCCGGAAAAATGTGATACGCTCTATATTCACGATCTTGCTTTATTGCCTGAAGCGCAAGGCGGGGGAAATGGCAAAAAAGCGGTGGAGCTGCTGTTCAATGTAGCCAAGCGGAAAAAATTCGGAACACTTTCCCTTGTTGCTGTTCATGGGTCACAAGTCTTTTGGCAAAAGAACGGGTTTAAACTGGCGGAAGTTTCAGAAATGTTGAAACAGAAATTGCTAACTTATAGCGAAGATGCCCGTTATATGGTGTGTCAACGCTAAAAATTTGGGTGCTGCCGGTTTTCCGCTTTATCGGCCTTGTCTCCTCTTTCCGATCATCCAAGTCCATTTTTCAGGTTTTATTTTGTATTTTTAAAATTGAAATTCTGATTATATTTTGAAACGAAAATAATCAATTACCCGAAAATTTCAAAATTCCATAAAGCTTGTCTATTCATTCTTTGAGTTTTCTTTATGCAGAAAATGATTGGTCGTTACAAATTGCGGCCTCTCGCTCGATAACAAAGAAAAATTGATGAGTTCAAACACGGAACGGCATGCATTGGCAGCATTTTGGATAAAATATTTGATTTTTTGAAGAGTAAAATTATCTAGTTCCATGATGGAGAGAAAATAAAAGAAAATTCGCTTTCAGAGCGTCTTTTATCGGAAGTTATACGGTTGATGTAAGAAATCTCGAATAAAAATTGTAGCAGCGGGAAAGGTTATTGTTTATGAAACGCTATTTCCTGTTTGCAGCAATATTATTTATTTTCATAGCTTTATCCATTGTCGGTTATATTAATTTGCGGCCGGCGATTAATGGCATTGCTCCGCTCTCTTTATCCGGAATAAAAAGAACAGAAATCGAACGGGGGGCTTATCTTGCCCGCGTTGGTGATTGTGTTGCCTGTCACAGTAAAAAAGGCAAAGCGGATTTTTCAGGGGGTGAGCCGCGGCTCACCCCGTTCGGGAAAATTACTGCCGGTAATATCACGCCGGACCGGCAAACCGGCATCGGCGATTGGAGCGATCAGGATTTCATCAATGCCGTCAAATATGGCCGGTCGAAAGCAGGAAAATTCCTCTATCCGGCAATGCCTTATCCGAATTTTGCGCAAGTAAGTAACGAAGATATTCTGGCAATCAAAGCCTATCTTTTCACCCTACCGCCCGTTAAAGCTTCATTGCCGAAAAATGAGCTTAAATTTCCTTTTAATATCCGTTTTCTCGTTATCGGATGGAATACCTTATTTTTTAAAAAGGATGGCTTTGTTCCGGATCGTCAACAAACAGATGAATGGAACAGAGGGGCATATCTCGTTGAAGGTTTGGGCCATTGCGGCATGTGTCACACACCGAAAAATACATTTGGTGCCGATAAATTAGATAAGCTTTATCAGGGAGCAGTGCTGCAAGGCTGGTACGCGCCGGAGATAACCTCCGATAGCGCGAATGGTGTCGGAGCATGGAAAAACGAGGAAGTCGTTCAATATCTTAAAACGGGGAATAATGCCCATGCATTTGCTACGGGTCCGATGGGCGCAGCTGTCAGCAATTCGCTCCAGCATGTGGACGAAAAAGATTTGCAGGCAATCGCAACCTACCTTAAATCCGTTCCCGGCTCTGGCGCGGCAGGCGTAAAAAAGGCAATGGCGCCGGACAGTCCGGAACTTCAAAAAGGGGCTTTGATATTCAGCGCTCATTGCAGTGCTTGTCATGGCGTTCAAGGTGAAGGAACGAAAAATATCGCACCTGCTTTTTTAAAACCAAGCAGTATAGATATGCGGAATTTAACAAATCCCGTTATGGCGGTTTTGAATGGCAATCGTGCTACCGCGACAGAAAAGCACCCGACGGCGCCTACCATGCCGAGTTTTCGCAACACTTTGTCGGATGAAGATATCGCGGCGGTGCTCAATTATATCAGAAATAGTTGGGGCAACAGTGCCGCGCCGATCGGAAAAGATGTGGTTTTCGAAGCCCGCAAGAAAATCCGTGGTGACGGGTGAATAAATGATCAATTTCGTCATCGCATTCTCGTAAAGGAAAAGAGCATGAAAAACAGTGCCGCCCGATTTTCTCGCCGACATTTTTTGATGGCTGGTGCAGCATTTTTGACGTTCACACCAACCATTCCGAGCTTTGCTTCAGTGGTAAACGCGGTGCCAGACTGGATTGCCGGTGATGTCAGCATGCCAGAGGTTTTTCCGGCCGGAAAATGGTATTTCCTGACTGAAGATGAAGTTGAACTTCTCGGAGCAATTGTCGAGCAGTTGATACCGGCTGATTCCTTAAGTATTAGCGGAAAAGAAGCGGGCTGTGTCGAATTTATCGATAGGCAACTTGCCGGACAATATGGCGATTTTGCAAAATATTATATGGCAGCTCCCTTCATGGAAGGCACTCCCCAGCAAGGAGACCAATCTTCGTTGACACCGCGTGAGCGTTATCGCTTGGGATTGAAAGCGTTGAGTGAATATTGCGCAAGCAAGTTCGGTCAGCCATTTATCGCCTTGCCCCCCGAACAACGTGATCGGGTTTTGCACGACATGGAAGAAGGCAATATCGCCTTTCAGGGAATAGATGCGAAATTGTTTTTTGAAATCGTGTTGCAAAACACTATGGAAGGTTTTTTCGCCGATCCGATTTATGGGGGCAATAAAAACATGGTCAGTTGGAAAATGTTGGGGTTTCCGGGTGCGCGTTACGATTACCGCGCCTTTATTCATCAACATAACCAAAAGCTTGAAATTGAACCGGTGAGTATTGCCAAATTGCCGGATTAAACGGGGAAGGGGTTAAGACATGGCGCAAAAATTGCCTGAAGTCGATGCAGTTATAGTCGGCCTTGGCTGGGCGGGTGCTATTATCGCCAACGAATTGGCTGATGAGGGCTTGAGCGTTGTCGGTTTCGAGCGGGGGCCATGGCGTGAAACCGCACGCGATTTCAACATAACAACAGTTCCCGATGAATTGCGTTATAACGACCGTCAGGAATTGATGGTGGAACCGCGTCAAAATGCTGTGACTGTTAGAAATAACGTTTCTGAAACGGCTTTGCCCATGCGCCATTGGGGGTCGTTCCATCCTGGAAATGGCATTGGCGGCGCAGGTCTTCACTGGGCGGGAATTACATTCCGCTTTCAACCTGAAGAATTTCGTTTGAGAAGTCATCTTGAAGAACGATATGGCAAAGAGGCCATTCCGGATTTTCTTTCTTTGCAGGACTGGGGAACCGATTGGCAAGAGATGGAACCCTTCTATGACAGGTTTGAAAAACTTTGTGGAACCTCGGGAAAAGCTGGAAATATCGGGGGTAAAAAAATTCGTGGTGGCAATATGTTCGAGGGGCCACGTTCAAGCGACTACCCAACTCCTCCGATGGATCAGCCTTATGGGCCGGCATTGTTTGCAAAAACAGCCGAAAAAATGGGATATAACTCTTTTCCTGTTCCCTCTTCGCTTCTCTCGCAAGCCTATACAAACGAGCTCGGAGTAAGTTTGGCTCCTTGTACATTTTGTGGCTTTTGCACAAATTATGGTTGCGCAAATTATTCGAAAGCAAGTGCGCTCACCTGTGTCATTCCCGCATTGATGCTGAAGAAAAACTTCACGGCGAGGGTAAATAGCGAGGTCTTGCAGGTCATGCTTGATAGTGACGGAAAGCGCGCAACAGGAATCCTCTTTATTGATGAAGAAGGAATAGAATATGAGCAGCCGGCCGATATTGTAGTGGTCTCGGCTTTCACACTTGAAAATGTGCGCCTTATGCTGCTTTCAGGCGTTGGTAAGGCTTATAACCCGATAGACCGGAGCGGTACAACCGGCCGCAATTATGCGTACCAGACGGCCAATAATGTTCAATTGTTTTTCAATGACAAAACGATTTTCAATCCCTTCATTGGCGCAGGTGCTGTCGGTATGGGCATTGACGATTTCAATAATGACAATTTTGACCATTCGGGGCTTGGCTTTTTTGGCGGTGGCAGTATTCGTGTAACGCCGATTGGCGGAGCTCCCATCGCGTTCCGTCCGGTTCCTCCCGATACGCCAAGATGGGGAAAAACATGGAAAGCTGCCACGGTGAAACATTATCTGTCCACAATGTCGATCGGTTGTGAAGCATCCAATTATTCATCACCGGCAAATTATCTGTCGCTTGACCCGACATATAGGGATCCGCACGGACGGCCACTTTTGCGTATAACTTATGATTACACCGACAATGAACGCAAAATGGCGCTTTATTGCACCGAAAAAGTTGCAGAAATTGCAAAGGCAATGGGGCCTGATCAGATTGTTCAACAGCCATCAAAAGGGCATTGGAATTCGGTACCATACCAATCTTCCCACGTTGTCGGCGGTTTTATCATGGGAGCCGATCCGGAAAATAGCAGCGTCAACAAATATCTTCAAAATTGGGATGTGCATAACCTGTTTGTTGTCGGCGCTTCGGCTTTTCCGCAAAATCCCGGTTATAATCCGACCGGAACTGTTGGAGCTCTTGCCTATAAGGCGGCCGATGCGATCAGGCGCTTATATCTGAAAAATCCCCGTCCTTTGATATGAGGAAGATGGCCTTTTCATATGCAATATTTTGAAAAGGATAAAAGCTCGCGCATCCGTTCAATGATCAATTTCAGCTTTGATGTTAGGGTGAGTTCCAGTGATTTATCCAAGGCTCCATCAGCTTTGTAGCAACAGTTTTCCGGCGGGGCAGAGCCGGATGAAACGCGGATGGAATGAAGCGAATGAAAAACAGACGGGATGTGCGTCTCAAATCATTCGGGTCAGCCTAAAAGGCTCTTTAAAGGAGTAGGATTTCCCATAGTTTTACGGAAAAGCTCAACTTTTATAAATATCACGGATGAAGATAGCTAACTGCTTTATCTGAGAAGTCGCTGAACAATAACAACTTTGTCATTGTCATCGTTATTGGCGGTGGTGCTGAAGGTTGAACCCTTCAGCACCAATCTCGTCAGCAACAAGTTTAAAGAGTGCTTTTATAAAACACTTTTTTCTGTGAAAGACGTCTTCTTTAAAAAACGTCTTCTTTTTGTGATTGGCGTCACTTTATCGGATGGAACGCCGATCAGTTTGCTTGCTCTTTAGCATGTTGATTGCGCTCGCCAATCATTTCGATAGCAAGAAGGATGACAGCGATGACACCGCCACCGATCATGAGAAGGAAACCACCGTTCCAGCCGAAATAATCGACAGTGTAGCCAACGATTGCGCTAGCAGCAACCGAACCGCCAAGGTAACCGAAAAGACCGGTGAAACCTGCAGCAGTACCGGCAGCTTTCTTCGGCGCCAATTCAAGTGCGTGAAGACCGATCAGCATAACAGGACCGTAGATCAAAAAGCCGATAACGATCATGCAGATCATGTCGATATTGGGGTGGCCTTCAGGGTTGAGCCAGTAAATAACAGTGGCAATGGTCACCAATGTCATGAAGAAAACACCGGTTGCTCCACGGTTGCCGTGGAAGACCTTATCGGACATCCAGCCGCAAAGAAGTGTGCCGGGAATGCCTGCATATTCATAGAAGAAATAAGCCCAGGACGATTGGTCGACTGCAAAGTGTTTGACTTCTTTCAAATAAGTCGGCGACCAGTCGAGAACGCCATAACGCAACAGATAAACAAAAACATTGGCAAAAGCGATATACCAG
The DNA here is from genome assembly GCF_002007485.1 of Ditibartonella apihabitans. GTDB lineage: Bacteria > Pseudomonadota > Alphaproteobacteria > Rhizobiales > Rhizobiaceae > Bartonella > Bartonella apihabitans. The sequence continues at coordinate 2,283,773 of NZ_CP015820.1, read as the reverse complement.
AGCAGCTTGTTCGGCAAAACATATTGGGTAAAAATCTGCTTGGTTGTGAGTTCAACCTCGTTCTTTTCCGAATAGTTTTCCGGATAGTCGTTTTTATATTCTTCAATTGGCGGCAGGCCGCAAGATTGCGGTGTATCGCGCATCATTGCAAAGGCGAAAATGGCAACCAGAATGGCAGCAAAAGCAGGCATATAAAAGGCTGCATGCCAATCGTTGAACCAGGCCATACCAAGCATAAAGAGGATTGGAGGAAGACCACCACCGACATTATGGGCGCAGTTCCACAAAGAAACGATACCGCCACGTTCTTTTTGCGACCACCAGTGCACCATTGTGCGCCCGCAGGGAGGCCAACCCATGCCCTGAAACCAGCCACAAATGAAAAGCAACACGAACATGACGGCAATGCTCGAAGTAGCCCACGGAACAAAGCCCATGATCAGCATGACAACTGACGCGAGAATCAAACCGACGGGCAGGAAAACGCGCGGATTGGAGCGGTCCGAGACTGCCCCCATAATAAATTTTGAAATGCCATAAGCTACAGAAACAGCCGACAAGGCAAAACCCAGATCACCACGGGTAAAGCCTTGTTCGACCAGAGAAGGCATAGCCAGAGCAAAGTTTTTACGTACGAGATAGTAGGCTGCGTAACCGAAGAATATCCCGAAGAAAATCTGCCAACGCAGACGACGATAAAGCGGGTCGATTTCCGCTTCGGGGACACGCGGTTTGTTTGGCGCGTGTTTAAAAATGTTTAGCATGAACTGCCTCCCATAGATATCGACAGAACGCAACCTGAAAAACCAAAGCGTCTCATGTTCAAGCAGCCAAAGCCCCCACCAGATGGACAGGAAAACGTTGCACAGATGTTACATTCCAATGACAATGTGATCCGATTAGTGACCAGTAACACGTTATGTTTTTATGGTGAGTTCAATGAAGATGATTATTGAACAATCCACAACAGTTCTCGAATAAATGGTTAATACGGAAAAGACAATACTGTTTAGTCGACTAATGTCGATAATCAGGCTTTGTGACTAAAACAAAAAAATCGTAGATGTTATCTAACATATTGTTTTTAAAGGTTTTTTTATCTTAAAAATTAAATTAAAAAGATAGAATTTTTAAAAATTTGTTTTTCAACCTGTTTTTTAGAAAAAATTATTCTCAAAAAAATTTCCAATATTCGTTTTATGAAAATACGTAAAAATGAAAAATAACGTTTATTATCAAATCGTTATGTTTCACATCCAGCCTCTGCACAAAACGAGAAAATTGTTGAACAATTTAAAAATTTTTATGTGATTAAAGGCCTTTTGCAGTCCGGAAAATGTGTTTTCCGGCAATAAAGAGCAAGTTGCCGTACTAATTGACCTCTTTTGATCCGGTGAATGGAGAATCACTTGAGTTAATATCCGGCATTTAATTAAATCGATTTAAAAAACAACAAGATTATCGCAAAATTTTAATAATAAAAGCGGTTTGATGGTCTTGATTTGGACAATTGATAGACTTGGCTTTTTGCTTTGACGCTCCTCGACTATGAACAGGTCAGCCAGAAAAATGAACCGGTTAGGGAAATTGGCCGGAAGCCAAGGACAGTTTTTGGTATGGATAAAAATATCTTCCGGTAGGAATAACGACCCTTTTTGATAGAGATAACGACGCCTTTCCATTGCAATAAAGGCATCTTTCAATAGGGACAACGACGCTTTTCCATTGGAGGTACCTTCCTTTATGAATGAAGACACCTTTTTATAGAGATAATGGCATCTTTCGGGGGGATAACGACACGTTTCGACAGGAATATCGTCTGATTGAAGGTGCTGTGCCGATTGCTTTTAAAATGCAGCGAATGGTCAAAAGAATTTTTCAACGACACTTTCGTCGAAAACAAGGTTTTGGATTTCACCCCGTTTGTAGTTTCTTATGTTTTTAACCGGTTTTGGTCTTTTATGTTATGTCGGGAAATTGACTTTGATCGGGAAAATTCGCAATTTTTTTGGCGTAAAAGCGCAAAAGAGGAGTCGCACTCGACAGGAGAGTCCGGTATAAGAAACTCGTTTATTGCGGAAAGAAGGTTGGAAAACCTTCAAATTGGACGGAGAATATTATGGCCAATGTAGTGGTTGTCGGTGCACAATGGGGTGATGAGGGAAAAGGCAAGATTGTTGACTGGTTATCCGAACGTGCAGATGTAGTGGTGCGTTATCAGGGCGGGCATAATGCCGGTCATACATTGGTTATTGATGGAACAAGCTATAAATTGTCGCTGTTTCCGTCGGGGGTTGTGCGTGGCAAATTGTCAATTATCGGCAATGGTGTTGTTGTTGACCCGCATCACTTTGTGGAAGAGCTGAAAAAACTCCGCGGGCAGGGGATTAAAATTACACCGGAAAATCTGCGTATTGCAGAAAATGCACCGCTTATTCTTTCTCTCCACCGTGATCTTGACGCCGCACGAGAAGATGCCACATCAAGTCTTAAAATCGGTACAACCAAGCGCGGCATAGGGCCTGCCTATGAAGACAAAGTCGGCCGCCGTTCAATTCGTGTGATGGATCTCGCCGAACCCGATACTTTGATGAAAAAGATCGAACGGTTGCTTGCCCACCACAATCCGCTTCGTCGCGGCATGGGAAAACCGGAGATTGATCCAAAAACGCTTTATGACGAGCTGATGGAAGTGGCAGGCGATATTCTTCCCTTTATGGACCGCACATGGAAATTGCTTGATGAGCAACGCCGTGCCGGTTCACGAATTCTTTTTGAAGGTGCGCAAGGTGCGCTTCTCGATAATGATTTCGGTACATATCCTTATGTGACTTCATCGAATACGATTGCAGGTCAGGCCGCAACCGGTTCGGGCATGGGGCCGGGAGCAATCAACTATGTTCTCGGTATTGCCAAGGCCTATACCACGCGCGTTGGCGAAGGCCCGTTTCCGACCGAACAGAATAATGAAGCGGGTGAATATCTTGGAACACACGGACATGAATATGGTGTCGTCACCGGACGTAAGCGCCGTTGTGGCTGGCTTGATGCGGTATTGTTGCGTCAGATGATTGCTGTTTGTGGCATTAACGGTATCGCACTTACCAAGCTTGATGTTCTTGACGGACTGGATGAAATCAAGATTTGTGTCGCCTATGAGCTCGACGGCAAAAAGATTGATTATATGCCCTCTTCAATGGGAGCGCAGGCGCGTTTGAAACCAATTTATGAAACCATGGAAGGCTGGAAAGAAACCACTGCCGGCGCAAGAAGCTGGGCGGAGTTGCCTGCCAAAGCGGTCAAATATGTCCGCCATATTGAAGAATTGATCGGCGCACCGGTTGCGCTTTTGTCAACAAGTCCGGAACGTCAGGATACAATTCTTGTTACTGATCCGTTTGAAGACAGGTAAAAGTTTGTGCAATGCTTCCGAGGTCCGAAGATTAGTCCGGATTTGACGATTGTTTTCCAAGACTATATTTATTCCAGGCTTGGAAAATGAATTTACCGGATAGTGTTGTTACAAACAATATCGGTCAACAATCCGAAGCAACTTAGAAAACAACTTGCCTACTGGTTGTTAAGGATGTGAGAAAGCAAAAGCCGATGGCGAATTTCGCAGGTTTGTTAAAAAAAACAATTGATGCTCAGGAAAATCCGACACCGGATTTGCGGGCGCGGGTTTATGCCCGTGCTCGTGAAACTGTTGTGCGGAAACTTGCCGAAACCGGTGTTTCTCCAACTGTAGCCGAAGCTCAGCTTCAGGCACTTGATGACGCTATCAAAAGTGTTGAAGCCGATTATGTCGCTGTCGAACAGGAACTTCTTTCAAATATTCTGGTCAAAAAGCCGGAAGCGCAATCTTCAATTGAGCCTGCTCCGGTTTCACCATCTGACAAACTTTCAAAACATGGTCCGGAACCTGAAAAACAGGAATCCGGAACGGGAAAATCGGAATTTGGGGAATCCGGTTTAAACGCTTCTGAAAAGGTTGCCCCATCAACCGCGCCAATATTTCCTGCCGGAAACACGGTTGATAATCCTGACAGGCTTGATGGTGAAGCTTCGAATAAGACTGCCGAACAAACTGCTTTAGAGCCGGAAACGGGCTCATCTGCCGCCGTTGAAATCGGACGGACACAGAATTTGAAAGGAATAATCATCAAACTTCCGGTCATCCGGTCGGAAACGAAGATAAAAATGGTGATCTCCGTGAAGGAGCACCTGCTTTTTCTCGCCAGTCGGTTTTTGATCACGACAAGACACCGCCTTCAACGATTGATGAAGGGGAACAAAAGTTAGAAAAAGGGGACGAAGAGGCGGCTTATTCCAGTCTCCATCAACAAGTACCGGATGCCGAGCCGGTCAATATGGAAGATATTATAGCTGCCGAAAAAGAGGCTGAAAAGGAAAAGGCTGAACAAGAACTCCAGTCAGCAAAGGCCTTGGGCAATAATCAGAAAAACGGTGATTATGATATTGTTTCCGATATATTTGTACAAGCCGCGCGCCGCACAGAAAGGCGTGCAGCACGAAAGAAGGCAATTGTCATCGGCTTATCAAGTGCTGTGGTGATTATTGTTGTTGTTGGTGTTCTTTTGACAGCCTGGTCATTTCTTTCAGGCAGGAACAAGTCGCATGATGCGGAACAACATGTCGCCGGAAATACGAACACAAGCGAGCTGCCGAAAGAAAAATTCACCCAGCGTTTGCTGGCTGATGGTAGCGAGGTTGATGAAGGGCCGGCGCAAAGCCCGATGAAGCCCGGCGAGGGAACGTCAACATCGGCCGGAACAATAGACGCAACAACGCCGCAGGAACAACCCGGCGAAGCGACCTTTTATCAAGCCCGTACCGATCAACAGGATGAAAAAGTCGAAACCGGTACCGTTCAATGGTCGATTGTCAAAGACAAAGCCAATTCGCAAGGTCGGGAAGAAATTGCAGTGCGCGGCAATGTGACAATTCCCGACGAGAAGCTTTCTTTGAGGTTGACTCTCCGGCGCAACACCGATCCATCTTTACCAGCTGCCTATCTCATCGAGGCGATATTTATCGTTCCGGATGATTTTGAAGGCAAGGCGATTGATAATGTGCATGAATTAACATTCAAGGACAGTGAACAGGCGCCCGGTCAACAGCTAACAGGTACTGTCGAAGCAAAAATCGATGATGATTTCTTCCTCTTTGCATTAAGTGGAGCAAATCCGTTCCGTGATCGCAATTTACAACTTATGAAACAATTGGGATGGATCCGGCTTGTCATTACCGATAAAAACAAACGGGTTTCGGAACTGACTTTTTCAAAAGGGCCAAATGGAGAAGCTGTTTTCAATCAGGTTATTGATAGCTGGCTGAACCAGAACAATAAACCTACTCTTTATGACCAGAAGCAGACTTCAGACAAAGAAAATGCATCTGTTCCTTCTGGTGATAATGCGGAAAATAATAATGCCTTGCCGCAAGATAATCCGGAAAACGGCGGACAAAGTGGCGATAATGCGGAGGTCAATTCTGTAAGCCCCACAAATGCAACGGAAGCACCGGATAGCGGCGGACAAAACTCTACCAATGACGATCAATCTGGCGATGCTGGTGAAGAAGACACCGAATAGCCGTTTGATTACTTGAAGCCGTATTGTCGAATGCGAAGTAAAGCAGCTGGATTTGTTTCCATTGGTTACCGTTGGAAAAGAACGGTGGTGTAAAGTGGTATCTGGCAAGAATTACCGAAGGTCATCGGCGATTGCCTTTTCCATACTCTTTGCGGGGTGTAGAGGCGGGAAGTAGGGGCAGGAAAAACGGTAGCAGTTAAAAAGCTACCTGACCAAAATTTTTGCTCGCAGTCTAACAAAAAATAACCGAATGCCGGAATGGGCGTCGATCAAGCTCCTGATACCTCATTAAAAAGAAGGTAGGCAGAAAAGCCTTGCCAATAGGCAAGGGATAGCAAAACGCGTTGAATAGAGAACGGTATTTTCAAGTTTTCCGGAAACTTCGTAAAAGAACCGTGCATTCCTATCAAGCTTCTCTCTTGAGTGAAATTTTTAGAAGCCAAGAAACGGAATGGAAAAATGAGAAAAAGGCTCTTTCGAGCCTTTTGATTTTATTTTTGTGGGGGCGCAAGAATTCATTTTGTTTCGTCGGAAATTTTTACTGCTTAACCAACAAAATTTTGCGTTTTCCAATCAACTGTCGACAATAACCGGAATGCTTTCCGGTTATGTTTATTTGTTTGCCGCAGGTGCGAGTTTTTTTGGCGTGGTTGGCAGCAGCGCATGTTTCTGCGCAATAGCTTCAGCTCTCACGGCATTCTGCACTTTTTCAAAAGCGCGTACTTCAATTTGACGAACGCGTTCACGGCTAATGCCAAATTCTGTCGAAAGTTCTTCAAGCGTGACCGGATCGTCCGACAAACGACGGGCTTTAAAAATCCGTTTCTCGCGATCATTGAGACCTTCCATTGCTTTTTCGAGCATGGCACGGCGGTTTTCGAGTTCGTCTTCTTCAATCAGCAATTGTTCCTGACTGCTTGAATCATCGACGAGCCAATCCTGCCATTCTCCACTTTCACCTTCACTCGCACGGATTGGCGCATTGAGTGATGTGTCGCCTGACAAGCGCCGGTTCATCGAAATGACATCATCTTCACTGACATTAAGACGGGTCGCAATTTCCTTGACCTGTTCGGGGTTAAGGTCGCCGTCATCCAAAGCTTGAATCTTGCTTTTGACTTTTCTCAAATTAAAAAACAGGCGCTTCTGATTGGCCGTGGTGCCCATTTTTACAAGGCTCCACGAACGCAAAACATATTCCTGAATAGAGGCTTTAATCCACCACATGGCATAAGTTGCAAGCCTGAAGCCGCGTTCCGGTTCAAACCGTTTGACAGCCTGCATCAGGCCGACATTGCCCTCGGAGATAACTTCGCCGATTGGCAGACCATAGCCACGATAACCCATTGCAATTTTTGCAACGAGTCTTAAATGACTGGTAACGAGTTTATGAGCTGCCTTCGGGTCGCCATGCTCGCGATAACGTTTTGCAAGCATATATTCTTCCTGTGGCTCCAGCATAGGAAACCGGCGTATCTCTTCCAGATAGCGGGTAAGTCCCCCATCACCGTTAGCAACTGATGGTAAATTTGTCTGGGCCATAAAGCACCCTCCTTTAGCGCGTTCTCCCATTATAGGCGAAAACGAAAAATATCCTTTTCCGATCAGGATGTAACAAGCACATTACACCGTCTATATGGCCTTTTTAAGAAATATGCGGATGTCCGGTTGACGTTCAATCAAACAAACCCGCCAAAGCCAGAATAGTTTCACCTAAATTTCCGAAATGCCCCGATAAGTTCGAGCATATCAGCTGGCAGGCTACTCGTAAAGCTCATGATTTTTCCGGTAGATGGATGTTCGAAGACAAGTGTCGCAGCATGGAGCGCTTGACGCGGGAAAAGAGCGACGATTGTTTTCAAGTCATCGGGCAACATATTGGCTTTTGTCTTGAAAGCACTGCCATAAACCTGATCGCCGACAAGCGGGTGGCCAATATGAGCCATATGCACACGGATCTGGTGTGTACGTCCTGTTTCCAATCGGCATTCAATCAGACTTGCAATCGCTTCCTTTTCATTTGTTTTCCCGAAAGACTCCAATAGCTGATAATGTGTTATCGCGTGGCGGGCATCCATCTGGGTGGGCGAAACAACGGCTCTTTTTATACGATCCCGTGACGAACGTCCGAGATAGGTGTCAATCACACCGGCCTTTTGTGACAAAGCGCCCCACACAACAGCCTGATAGCTGCGTTCGAGAGGGCCTTGCCGGCCATGATCAGCAAACTGGCGGCTTAAAACATTATGGGCATGGTCATTTTTGGCAACAACCATAACACCGCTTGTATCCTTGTCGAGGCGGTGCACGATTCCTGGACGTTTGACGCCCCCGATGCCCGAAAGCGATGAACCGCAGTGGTAGATCAGGGCGTTGACCAGTGTTCCCGTCTCGTTGCCATTGCCGGGATGGACAACAAGACCTGCCGGTTTGTTGATAACTATAAGATCATCATCTTCATAGAGAATATCAAGGTCTATTGCTTCCCCTTCAGGTTGTGCAGCAACGGGTTCCGGCAAAGAAACCTCAATCGAATCGCCGGTTTTTAACCGCGTTTTCGGTTCGCGTATAACAAGTTGATTTATTTTCAACTGCCCTTCGCGGATGAGAGCTTGAAGACGTGAACGCGACATTTCAGGACAATTCTTTGCCAGCCATTGATCGACGCGTTGACCTTCGGCCGTGTCATCACTTACCAGTCTGATCAAATGAAGCCCTATCGACGTTTAAAGTTTACGAAATTGAGCCGCTCCGGCAAGAGGAAATGTTTCCTCCGCCCGAGACGGATAATCATTATCTTACCATTCGGAGATGGCTTTGGTATCAAGAAATTGCTTGATTCCCCAGATACTACCTTCACGGGCATGGCCGGAATATTTGACACCACCGAAGAAGCTTTCCTTCGGCAAGCTCTTACCGTTCACTTCAACCATGCCGGAACGCAAGGCCGTTGCAACACGGTGGCATTTTTCCTTGTCTCCGGATTGGACATAGTTGGTCAGGCCATAATCCGTGTCATTGGCCATTGCTATGGCTTCTTCTTCACTGTCAAAAGGAATCATCGACAGAACCGGCCCGAAAATTTCTTCACGGAAAATTTTCATGTCCGGTTTGACATCGGCAAAAACAGTCGGGCGGACAAAATAGCCGCGCTTGAAGCCGTTAGCCAAGCCCGTTCCACCGGCAATAAGTGTGGCACCTTCGTCAATACCTGATTGGATAAGGCCTTGGATCTTGTCAAACTGGGCTTTTGATACGACCGGCCCCAAATGGTCTCCGCGCTCGCTCGCCACAGCAAGTTTGACATTATTTGCTACTTCCTTAGCAATTTTCTTGGCTTTTTCATAAATGGAACGCTCGACAAACATACGGGTTGGTGCATTGCAGCTCTGGCCGCTATTGTTGAAGCAGGCTAGAACGCTCCATTTGATCGCATCTTCACGGGCATCGGCAAAAACCAGATTGGCTCCTTTACCACCAAGCTCCAGATCAACATGTTTTAATGTGTCGGAAGCATTTTTGGAAATTGCTTTGCCAACGCGGGTAGAACCGGTAAAGCTTATCATAGCAATGTCGGGATGACCGGAAAGACATGTTCCAACACCCGCACCATCACCATTGACAAGGTTGAACACACCCTTGGGAAGGCCCGCCTCATCAATAATATCAGCATATAATAGGCCGGAAAGCGGAGCAATTTCAGAAGGCTTCAAGACCATCGTACAACCGGCAAGCAATGCCGGAATAACCTTCAGGTTGATCAGGTTCATTGGCCAGTTCCATGGCGTAATGAGACCGACGACGCCGACCGGTTCATATTGAAGTGCACTATCTTTATGACCTTTTACAAGATCGGTCTTAAAAGAAAAATGCTTGAAACTATCAATAAAGCCTTCGATAAAGAAAGCGCCGCCTCCGACTTGTTGTTCCAAGGCCATATCAATGGGGGCACCCATTTCCGTTGAAATAGCTTTTGCCATTTCACCTCTGCGCCGGTTATAGATCGACAATATTTTTTCAACAAAGGTTAAACGTTTTTGCGGGTCGGTATGCTTCCATCCCTCAAAGGCTGCTTTCGCAGCTGCAACGGCGCGATCGACGTCTTTTGACGTGCCATTGCTGATGACAGCACAAGCTTCTTCCGTGGACGGGTCAATCACTTTGAGGTCATGAGCCTCTACTGGTTCAACCCAGGCACCATTTATATAAAATTTGCGTTTATCTAACATATTTATCCTTTTAAGCCCACACAGGGCAATTTTTAATCGGCTCTTCTTTTTCCCGAAGCCCCAAGATGTCCATATTGGAAAAACGTCTGTCGTTCGAAAAATGGAAGAGCCGGTATTTCCGTGCAAACGGCTTTTTAAAAATACGATTGCCCCTATTATTTAAAATGCGATCGTAGCTATTAAAGTGTTGTCGTTTATTTTTTAAAAGTCGCAATAAGGCAAGACACACGAAAGCCGTGTTGAAACAATAAAAATCCGGCAAGCTTTAAATGCTCTTATAAGCCGAACGATCTTTTAAAGAGAGCCAATATTGGAAAGCGAAAAACCGGACGAGTAGACCACGGCATTGACCATTGTTCCGGTCTCGTTCCCGTTGTCGGGATGGATAACAAGGCCTGCCGGTTTGTTGATAACTAAAAGATCATCATCTTCATAGAAAATATCACGGTTTATTGCTTCTCGTTGCAAGTGTGCAGTAACGGGTTATGGCAAAGAAACCTCAATTGAATCTCCGATTTTCAATCGGGTTTTCGGTTCTGGATTTCAATCGGGTTTTTGGTCCTAAAATCAAATTTTGATTGATTTTCAACGGCCCTTCACGGGTGAGCGTTTAAAGACGCGCGCGACATTTCCAACAATTTTAGCTTCTGACAATTCTTTGCCAGCCATTGGCCGATATGTTGACCTTCGGACGTGTCATCACTTACCGGTCTGATCAAATTTTATTCTGCTCACATGCAAAAGTCATAAATTTGCATTTCCGGCAAAAAGGAAACGGCTTTTTGCCGGAAAGAGTAATCTTGTTTTACCACTCGGAAATGGCTTTGGTGTCAAGAAATTCCTTGATTCCCCAGATGCCACCTTCACGGGCATGGCCGGAATATTTGACGCCGCCGAAATAGCTTCCCTTCGGCAAGCTCAAACCATTAACTTCAACCATGCCGGACCGCAATGCCGTTGCAATACGGTGGCATTTTTCCTTGTCCTCGGATTGGACATAGTTCGTTAAGCCATAATCTGTATCACTCGCCATAGCCAAGGCTTCTTCTTCTGTATCGAAAGGTATCATTGACAGAACCGGCCCGAAAATTTCTTCACGGAAAATTCTCATATTCGGTTTGACATCGGCAAAAACAGTCGGGCGGACAAAATAGCCATGATTGATACCTTCGGGCAGGCCCGTTCCACCGGCAATAAGCGTTGCACCTTCGTCGATACCCGATTGGATAAGGCCTTCAATCTTGTCAAACTGGGCTTTGGATACGACAGGTCCGAGATGGTTGCCGTGTTGGCTCGCCACAGCAAGTTTGACATTATTTGCTACTTCTTTTGCTGTTTTTTTGGCTTTTTCATAAATGGAACGCTCGACAAACATACGTGTCGGTGCATTACAGCTCTGGCCGCTATTATTGAAACACCTTAAAACGCTCCATTTGACAGCATCTTCACGGGCATCGGCAAAAACCAAATTGGCTCCCTTGCCACCAAGCTCAAGCCCCACACGTTTCAGTGTTTCGGCTGCATTTTTGGAAATTGCCTTACCTGCACGAGTGGAACCGGTAAAGCTTATCATGGCAATGTCCCGATGGCCGGAAAGACATGTTCCAACACCGGCGCCATCTCCATTGACAAGATTGAACACACCTTTCGGAACCCCTGCCTGATCGATAATATCGGCAAATAATAAAGCGGAAAGCGGGGCAATTTCCGATGGCTTCAAAACCATGGTACAACCGGCAAGCATTGCCGGAATAACCTTCAAGGTAATCTGGTTCATTGGCCAGTTCCATGGTGTAATAAGACCGACGACCCCGACCGGTTCATATTGTAGCGCACTATCCTTATGACCTTTGACAAGATCGGTCTGGAAAGAAAAATGCAAAAAACTGTCAATAAATGTTTCGATATGGCGAGCACCGGCTCCGACCTGTTGTTCAATAGCCATATCAATAGGCGCACCCATTTCGGTTGAAATGGCTTTCGCCATTTCGCCTTGGCGCTGGTTATAGATAGCCAATATTTTTTCAACAAAGGTTAAACGTTTTTGCGGGTCGGTGTGCTTCCATCCCTCAAAGGCTGCTTTTGCCGCTGCAACTGCACGATCGACATCTTTTGACGTGCCATTGCTGATGACAGCACAGACTTCTTCAGTTGAAGGATCAATCACCTCGAGGTCGTGCGCTTCGACAGGTTCGACCCAGGCGCCATTTATATAAAATTTGCGTTTTTCTAACATATTTATCCCTTTAAGTCCTCGTTATGTGATTTTATACCTCTTTTCATTCTATCCAAAGCAATAAGACGTTCGGATTGCCAAAACTTTTTGTCATTGGAAAAACAATGGGGAAAACCTATGGGGAAAACCGATGGGAAAAACTGACAGGAAAATAGACGGGTGCGAATAGACGAGGGACAATGACCAAGGAAAAAGTGAATGCACCAGGTTTTTAAAAACACAATTGCGCTGGTTGTTTAAAATGCGATCACACGCGTTAAAACCATTATTGTTCGGTTTCCTGTAACTGGCAGAAGACAAGCCCAATGAAAGCAATGTTGCCGCAATAAAAATCCGATAAGCTTTAAACAGCCTTACCCGAACAGTTTTATAAGCCAAACGGTCTCATAAAGAGACGCGTTTAAAGAGGCGCATTTTGAAAAGCTCGTTTTTCGAGCTTTTCCGGTGAGAGTTTTCCAAAAGCTCTTTATTTATCCTGTTCGGAATTTTCGGATTTATCGGTTTCGGAATTTTCAGCTTTATCCGGTTTTGAGCTTGTAGCCGCTTTATCCGTGCAGCTTGACACCGGAATTTCCATCTTGGCGCTTTTATCCCCATCAATAAACTTGACGTAATAGGATTTGATCGTCAAATCAAAATATCGCTGGTTGGTCTTCCGATAGGGTAGCGCTTGTTCGGCGTTGAGTATTTCACAATAATCGACGAGCTTTTTATTCAGATAAGAATTGGCATAGGCCTCGAGGTCGTCTTTCGTGGATCCTTCGGGCAACGGGTTATTGTTTTTTAAAGTAAGTGTAAGCGAATGGGCGCGCACTTTGACATCGGTGAATGTCACATTTTCGAATTTCAATGGTTTGTTTTCGAATTGTTGATCGAGCTGCTTTTGCCTTTGGGCGAGGTTTATCAGAGGTTGTATAGGCCCCGGACCATCAGTCTGGAAAGTCATATAGATACTCATAGCAAGAGCGCCGGTCGCAATGACCATAAGTTTCTGGGGAACTTTCAAAATGCGCATGACAATAGAGAACAAGACCAGTGCTACTATAAGAATTGTAACGACAATCTCGATACCGTGCAGATCAAATGGTAATATGTAGATCAGTTCTTCCATGGCTCAATCAGTGTAACAGTCAATCGGACTTAATTAAAAAACATATGTGTTAATCAAAAGATGACGCTTAAAACGGCATCCACTTTCATCTGTTGAACTCAAAAGTTATATCCACATTAAAAGTTCCACAGCGCAATTCGGGTTGTTATTTTTTATTTTTCTCACTATACTGTACCTCTCATATGTGATTTTGGTTGACGGTTATTGATCTGGCCCTAATTTCAAAATGGTCATTATTCGTTGTTGTGGGCAAATGTTCAACCGTCTTTAGCCCTTTATCAGTTTCCCGTTTATTTTTAACGGCAGAACTGATGGAAGCAAGTCGTTAATTGACTTTTTTTAAACGGGGGGAAGGGCAAACCGCGACATCGTGAGATTTGGTAATGAAACAGTCTTCATTTGCGTAGTATTTTGCGCTTATCGAAGAGATATGTCTTTTGTCTAAAAGAGGCGGAGGCTTTTGGCAAAGACGTATCAGGAATAAGGAAGAACATATGTCAGAAACGACACCGCAACCACTTACTGTCAAAGATATTCCAATTGTCGGAAATAAAGAGCTACGAAAAGTTATATGCGCCGCCGGTCTTGGAAATGCCATCGAGTGGTTCGATTTCAGTGTCTACGGTTTTCTGGCAGTCATTATCGGACACACGTTCTTTGCTTCCGCTCCCCAATCGGTGCAGTTGATCGCTTCTCTTGCCACTTTTTCCATTCCGTTTCTGTTCAGGCCGATGGGCGGCGCCATTTTCGGTTATCTGGGCGACAAATATGGTCGTAAAAACATTCTATCCTTTACGATTATTTTGATGTCGGCAAGTACATTTGCCATCGGCCTCATTCCCTCTTACGCGACAATCGGGGTATTTGCGCCGCTTTTGCTGCTCCTTGCTAAAATCATACAGGGGCTTTCCGTTGGTGGCGAATATGCCGGTGCGGTGGTTTTCGTGAGTGAATATTCACCGGACAGAAAACGCGGCTTTATGGCAAGTTGGCTCGATTTCGGCTCCATTGCCGGTTTTCTTGTGGGTGCCCTGGTGGTGTCGACAATTTCTCTTGCGATCGGGCAGGATGCAATGGGGGATTGGGGCTGGCGTATTCCATTCTTTATTTCATTGCCACTGGGATTGATCGGCCTTTATTTAAGAAAATCGCTGGATGAATCGCCCACTTACGAAGCCCAAAACAACAATTCGGCCGAGGCTGAGGAACAAGAAAAGGTCGAGACGACATCTGTCGGTACCGTCATCAAGGAAAACCTCAACGGCATTGTAATCAGTTGTCTGCTGGTGGTTGCGGTGAATTCGACCTATTATATGTTGCTCACCTATATGCCGAACTTTTTATCCGTCAATCTCGGCTACAGCTATGACCATGGCGTTCTCATTATCATTGTTGTCATGGCTTTTATGCTTCTGGTGCAACCGCTTGTCGGTTTTTTAAGCGATAAAATTGGTCGCAAACCGTTTCTGTTTCTTGGCTCTGTCGGACAGTTATTTCTGGCAATTCCTGCTTTTTATATGGTTATGCATCACAATGTCTTTATGATCGCGGGGGGAATTGCCATTCTTGCCGTTCTTCTTTGCTGTTTCATCGGCGTTATGGCCTCTATCCTTCCTGCACTTTTCCCGACCGATGTACGCTTCAGAACGCTTGCGATCTGTTTTAATATTGCGGTGCTGATTGCCGGTCTTACGCCACCTATCGCAGCCTGGCTTGTTGAAACTTTACAATCGCTTTATATGCCGGCTTATTATCTTATGGTGGTTGCAGTGTTCGGATTTATTGCAGCAGTCAAAATGCCTGAAACAGCCAATCGGCCGCTCAAGGACGCTACACCTGTCGCCTCTTCGAAAACCGAGGCAAAAGAAGTCTTGCAGGAACATTTCGATTATATCGAAGATCAGGTCAACGAGATTGAAAACAAAATTTCCGACCTTGAGGAACAGAGACAAAATCTCGTCGACCAGCATCCAAAACTCAATTGATTGAGAAATATGGCTGTTGCGCTTTGTTGACGAGTGGGCGGCTTCTTGCCTTTAAAGTCTATGCATGGGCCTGACGAATAAAGGGCAGGTGCCGGAGGTTTCCGGCATATCGGTTAGCGTCTGAAACCGGAATCGACAACATTTTGCATAACCACAAAGGTCGATGTACTTTCAACATAGGGCAAGGCGGAGATTTTTTCGCCAAGAACAATGCGGTAGCGCTTGATGTCACTGGTTCGCACTTTCAACAAATAGTCGAAGGAGCTTGCGATCATGTGACATTCTTCCACTTCCCGTATTTTTTTAACGGCAGCATTGAAAGCCCGCAAAGCTTCTTCTCTTGTGTCGGAAAGTTTCACTTCTGCAAAAGCGATGTGTTCAAGTCCCATTTTTGCAGGATTGAGCACCGCGCGAAAGCCGGTAATATAGCCTTCATTCATGAGCCTTTTCAAACGCAATTGGCATGGCGTTTTGGAAAGGCCGACTTTCTCGGAAAGTTCGGTAATAGAAATACGGCCATTTTCAACAAGCGCATCAATAATACGATTATCGATGCGGTCAATTTCACTATTTTTTTCTTCCATTAATGTAAAAAGACCTAATTTTAAGGTAGAAAACAAGAAAAATCGCTAAAAAATACCGTTTTTTTTGCGAGAAGTAAACTATAGCCGGTGATATTATCACCCGATAATAAGCTATAGACGCATCTTTTCCAATTTTTATCGAATTCAAGAAATTTTATCCAGAGTGGAATGAAATCATGACCAGAACACCAAAGCCTTTTGCCGAATTTGCACCTCCGATTTCCAAGCAGAGCGAACTCCGCAAAAAAATTACCGCAGCCTATCGCCGTGCGGAAACCGAATGTCTGAAACCGCTTCTCGATGCAGCAACAATTGACGAGAAAACCAAAAAAGACATTGCTGCCACAGCCCGTCATCTTATCGAAACGATGCGGGCAAAATATAAGGGCAATGGTGTTGAAGGTCTGGTTCATGAATATTCCTTGTCGTCGCAGGAAGGTGTGGCGCTTATGTGTTTGGCAGAAGCACTGTTGCGCATTCCCGACAAAGCAACCCGTGATGCCCTCATTCGCGACAAGGTAGCAGGTGGTGACTGGAAAGCGCATTTGGGCGGTGGAAAATCGCTTTTCGTCAATGCTGCAACTTGGGGACTTGTGGTTACCGGCAAATTATCAGCAAGTTACAGGGAAGGCGAGCTTTCTTCCTCTTTGACAGGGCTTATCGCACGCTGTGGCGAACCGGTTATCCGCAAGGGAATGGATATGGCCATGCGCATGATGGGCGAACAATTTGTTCGCGGCCAAACCATTGATGAAGCGCTTGAGCGCTCGAAACCACTGGAAGAACGCGGGTTTCGTTATTCCTATGACATGTTGGGGGAGGCCGCTACAACGGCTGACGATGCCGATCGCTATTATCGTGATTACGAGATGGCAATCCACGCTATCGGCAAAGCCTCGAACGGGCGTGGCGTCTATGAGGGACCCGGTATTTCCATTAAACTGTCGGCACTTCATCCCCGTTATTTCCGCTCGCAAGCCGACCGTGTTATGGGCGAACTCATGCCGCGCGTCAAACAATTGGCTTTGCTGTGCAAAAATTACAATATTGGCCTTAATATAGATGCCGAGGAAGCCGACCGGCTCGAACTTTCACTCGATATTATGGACAGTCTTTGTTTTGACCCTGATCTTGACGGCTGGAACGGTATCGGCTTTGTTGTGCAAGCTTACGGCCGTCGCTGCCCCTTTGTGCTTGATTATCTCATTGATCTTGCCCGCCGCAGTCACCATCGTTTGATGGTGCGCCTTGTCAAAGGTGCCTATTGGGACGCTGAAATCAAACGCGCGCAGGTTGACGGACTTCAAAGTTTTCCCGTTTATACGCGTAAAGTTTATACAGATGTTTCCTATGTTGCCAATGCCCGAAAACTTCTTTCGGCTCCCGATGCCGTTTTCCCGCAATTTGCAACGCATAATGCGCAAACCATGGCAACGATCTATCATCTGGCGGGGCCTGATAAATATACTGTCGAACAATTCGAGTTCCAGTGCCTCCACGGCATGGGGGAACCGCTTTATGACGAGGTCGTAGGCAAAGATAAAATGCAGCGTCCGGCGCGCCTTTATGCACCGGTTGGTACACATGAAACTTTGCTTGCTTATCTGGTGCGGCGGTTGTTGGAAAATGGTGCCAATTCTTCTTTCGTCAATCGCATTACCGACAAGTCTATCTCGGTTGATGAACTTGTTGTTGATCCGGTTGATGTGGTGCGTAATATGCCCGTTCTCGGTGCCCAGCATGACAAGATTGCTTCGCCTGACGATCTTTTCGGGAAAGACCGTCGCAATTCCGATGGTTATGATTTATCGAACGAAACAGTACTTGCAGAACTCTCGAAAGAATTTGAGAAAAGTTCTGCATTAAGCTGGAAAGCAGCACCGGCAAATGTAGAAAAGGGTGCACAATCCCGCAAAATCGCCAATCCCGGAGACCATCGCGACAAAGTGGGCGAGGTTATCGAGATTGATGAAAGTGAAGCCAGAAAGATGGTCTCTCATGCTGAAAAAGCGTTTTCATCATGGGCAAAGACTTCCCATCAATCGCGTGCGGAGATTCTTGAAAAAGCGGCTGATCTTATGCAGGCGCGTATGCCTTCACTTCTAGCACTTGCGGCAAGAGAAGCGGGAAAATCTATTCCGAATTCTATTGCCGAAGTGAGAGAGGCAATCGATTTCTTGCGCTTTTATGCCGGACAATTGCGCACGACTTTTAAAGGCAATGAAGAACCTTTGGGTCCAATTGTTTGTATCAGCCCGTGGAATTTCCCGTTGTCGATTTTTATCGGTCAAATATCGGCTGCATTGGCGGCGGGCAATACCGTTTTGGCAAAGCCTGCCGAAGAAACACCGCTTATTGCTGCTGAAGGGGTGCGCATATTGCATGAAGCGGGAATCCCAAAGGACGTATTACAATTCTGTCCGGGAGACGGAAAAATCGGTGCGGCACTCATTGGCGAGAAAGCAACTTCAGGTGTTATGTTTACCGGTTCGACAGAAGTTGCCCGTCTCATCCAGAAAGAGCTTTCAACCCGCTTGAGCAAAAATCAGAAACCCATTCCGTTCATTGCCGAAACCGGCGGGCAGAATGCCATGATTGTCGATTCGTCAGCACTTGCCGAACAGGTTGTAGGCGATGTTATTGCCTCGGCTTTTGATAGTGCAGGCCAGCGTTGTTCGGCTTTGCGGGTTTTGTGTTTACAGGAAGAGGTGGCCGACCGCATTCTGGACATGCTTAAAGGCGCAATGCAGGAATTGCGTATCGGACGCACCGATTTTATCGGTACCGATATTGGCGCGGTTATTACCGCAGAAGCCAAGGATAATATCGAAACGCATATCGAAACAATGCGCGCTATGGGTCATAAAGTGACCCAAGTACCCCTTCCCGATATTGCAAAAGAGGGAACATATGTAAGCCCCACTCTTATCGAGATCGATTCGATTGGCGAATTGAAGCGTGAAGTCTTCGGGCCGGTTTTGCATGTTGTGCGTTACAAGCGCAAAGATATTAAAAAGCTTATCAACGAAATCAATTCGACAGGATATGGTCTGACATTCGGGCTTCATACAAGACTGGATGATTTTGTCGATTATGTTTCAAGCCATATTCGGGTAGGCAATATCTATATCAACCGCAATATTATTGGCGCGGTTGTCGGCTCCCAACCATTTGGCGGAAGGGGATTGTCCGGAACCGGTCCGAAAGCCGGTGGGCCCTTATATATCGGACGCCTCGTCAAACAGGCTCCCGACACGCAATTTTCTGTCGGGGCAAGACAAAATGACCTCATTGACAGTTTTGTTGATTGGCTTCAAAAAAACGGAGACTCATCCGATGCAGCCTTTGCAAAATCGTTAAACGGCAAGTCACCGCTTGGCGTCTCCGTCAATTTGCCGGGGCCGGTTGGGGAAAGCAATGTCTATTCTCTTCACAGTCGCGGAAAAATTCTCTTGTTTCCGCAAACAAAAAGCGGGCTTTACCGGCAGCTTGCTACGACATTTGCAACCGGCAATGTTGCCGTAATTGATGCAGCTTGCAAATTGCAGAATTCGCTTTCGGATTTGCCGGAACAACTTATCCGGAATGTCGAATGGTCAGAAAATTTGAATGCTGACGGTCCTTATGCGGGTGCGCTCATCGAAGGCGATGAAAATAACATTCTAGAAAAACAGAAAATTATAGCAGCCCTTTCAGGTCCTATAATTCTCACCCAAGCGGCTACAAGCGAGGAGCTTGCGTCAGCAGAACTCCCCTATAATCTCGGTTATCTTAGCGAAGAAGTCTCGACTTCGGTCAACACAGCCGCAGCCGGTGGCAATGCAAGCTTGATGACAATCGGCTGAAGACCGGCAATTATTGCCGTTATATTCATGACCACCGGAATTTTTTCCGGTGGTTTTTTGTTGATAAAGCGACATTTGGCAAAAGGTTATTAACTTTCGCACTTTAACGTTGAAAAAATGAGTTTTGTTAAGAGGCAATCTTGAAAAATTGCCGCAATCTAGTTTGAGTGCCATGCGTAATCTGAAAACAAATCCGGTCTCTTTAAATCCTGATGCCAAGCCCGTTTCTGGTGCAACTGCAAAGCCAGATGAAACGGTTGCTGGCGCATCATCACAAACGCAATATCCGACCATATGGAAGAAAGCCTTCGCTCTCGGACAGAACGTACGTTTCACACGCACACCGGAAGTCGAAATCGTCCGCAAACGGGTTGAAAGTGATCCGGATTTTGCCGAAAAGCTGAAAGCCTTCGAAGAGGAGCAAAGGCAAAAGCGTGAAAACGTGGCCTTGAAAGAGGATCTTTCAGAAAATAAAGAACCGGTGATACTTGCCGGAACCACGTCCTTGGAGCAGGGAAAGACACAAGTTCGCTCCTTGCAAGACGAGGTGATTGCTTCTGTCAAACGCAAAAATATCGAACAGAATTACAGCGTCAAATCTGTTTATATGCGTCCTCAAAATAGTGGTGCCGCTCAAATCCGGAATGAAACTTCTATGCAAGAAGTGGTGAGCGAGGTCGAAAAACAGGTTCCCGAAATTAATAAGCCTGCCGATCTCAAGCCGTTTTATCTTTCCGATTCGGCATTTTTTGAATGCGGGCCGGATATTCTGGAAAATCTTGCAACACTCATGCCGCAAAATGAAAGCAAGCCGCAGCAGGTTGAAACGCCGCTTGCAAGTGAAAACACGATCGCTCCGGAAACAAGCGCGAACATGACTGCGCCCGAAACAGATGCAAACGCTGTTGCCGTTGAAAAGAAGCCCGTTGTAACTGTACAAAAAATGTCGCTTGATGGCGCGCCAATGTCGGGTGCGTCGCAATTGCCGCCTGTGGCTTCGAGTTTGATGGCGGATAATGCAAGCGAAGAAAAAAGCACTGCTAAAGTCGAGGAAAAATCCATTGCCGACCTTTATCGGGTGCTGGAATGCCGTTTCCCGAAAAAAGCTACAAATGTTTCTGAAAAATCGACAGAAAAAGCGGAAGATAAAATAGAACAACAGGCGGTAACGCCCGTTGTCACTCAGCCGACAAGTACTGAACCAGCGGCTGCGACTCCGGTTGCGCGTGACGCGGCAGTTGAAGAACCTGAAATAGCGGATACCGATCGTGCCAACACAGTTATCTTTGACACGGCACCGCAATCAATCGTCAACCAGACAGCAGTAACGGAAAGTGTATCCTTATCAAGTGTCAGTCCTGCAATTACTCCCCGACTGACTGAAACGCCAGTTCTGCAAGTCGTAACACCATTGCCTGACAATTCTGTTGTCACCAGTTTCAATAATCAGGGGCAAGTGGTTATCGAAAATGCGGGTGTCGAGAAAAATACGGGGAATACGGCTGGTGACGCACAAACGGGTGAACCTGTTGGCGTCACTCTATCCCAAGCAGCACCGCAAAATCCGGTTTCTATTTCCCCGTCGGGGCAGCAAAAGACGGTTAATGTATCTGCCGGAATTATCGAGGATATCGAACCGGTAAAAACCGCCAATCTCGCCTCCGGTCAATCGCTTTCACAGGCTGTAACGCCTCAGCAGAGCGGAGAAGAAAAGGCTCCCGAACAAAAGGAAAAATCGCAAGCTGTTGCGCAAAATGCGATAACTACGAAAAATGCAACAACTGCGCCAATTGCAACAACTGCGCCAATTGCAACAAAAGCGACAATTTCTGCGCCATTTCGCACGCTCAATCCGGCTTTTATTCCAAGCCCGAAATCCCAAAGTGACGATTCTTATTTTTTCCCTTCAATCGACCTTTTGCAGGAGCCGGAACATAAAGATGGTGCGGTGATTTCTCAGGAAACACTCGAACGCAGCGCCGGACTTCTTGAAAGTGTGCTGGAAGATTTCGGTATAAAAGGCGAAATCATCCATGTCCGTCCGGGGCCGGTTGTCACCATGTATGAATTCGAGCCGGCAGCCGGTGTCAAATCATCGCGCGTTATCAGTCTTTCTGATGATATTGCCCGTTCGATGTCAGCCATTTCCGCACGTGTTGCGGTTATTCCGGGGCGCAATGTTATCGGCATAGAATTGCCGAATAAAGTACGCGAGACCGTTTATTTACGCGAGATTATCCAGTCCAAGACATTTCAGGATAGCAATTACAAGCTTCCGCTTGCTCTGGGTAAAAATATCGGGGGTGAGCCGGTTATTGCAGAACTTGCAAAAATGCCGCATCTGCTTGTTGCCGGTACCACGGGTTCAGGGAAATCGGTGGCAATCAACGCCATGATTTTGTCTCTGCTTTATCGTTTGAAACCGGAGCAATGCCGCCTCATCATGGTTGATCCGAAAATGCTTGAACTGTCGATCTATGACGGTATACCGCATCTTCTCACTCCGGTTGTTACTGACCCTAAAAAGGCGGTAACGGCGTTGAAATGGGCGGTGCGCGAAATGGAAGACCGCTATCGCAAAATGGCAAAACTCGGTGTGCGCAATATTGACGGCTTCAACCAGCGTGTCAGTGCGGCAGCCGAAAAAGGCGAAACCATTACCTGCCGTGTCCAGTCGGGCTTCGACAAGGAAACCGGCGAAATGCTTTATCACGAAGAAGCAATGGATCTTTCGCGCCTTCCCTATATCGTCATTATTGTTGATGAAATGGCCGACCTGATGATGGTTGCAGGTAAAGAAATCGAGAGTGCAATCCAGCGTTTGGCACAAATGGCACGTGCTGCGGGGATTCACCTTATCATGGCAACACAACGCCCTTCGGTTGATGTTATTACCGGCACAATCAAGGCGAATTTTCCGACCCGCATTTCATTTCAGGTTACCTCCAAGATTGATAGCCGTACGATCCTTGGCGAACAAGGTGCCGAGACATTGCTGGGTCAGGGCGATATGCTTCACATGGTGGGCGGTGGCCGGATTGTTCGTGTTCACGGCCCCTTTGTTTCGGATGAAGAAGTCGAACATGTCGTTGCACATTTAAAGACACAAGGCACACCCGATTATCTTGCAACGGTGACGGATGGCGAAGACGAAGAGGAAACCATTGAGGATGCCGATTCCATTGCCGATATTGTGGCTGCCGGCAGCGCCGGAGAAAATATGGAAGAACTTTACTTGCAAGCGGTCAAAGTGGTCATGCGCGACAAAAAATGTTCAACATCCTATATCCAGCGCCGTCTGAGCATCGGTTACAACAAAGCCGCGACGCTGGTTGAACGCATGGAGGCTGAAGGCATTGTCGGTCCGGCCAACCATGTGGGAAAACGTGAAATTCTTTTAAATCATGGTCATGAATTTTGATAACCGGTTGAACCAACCAATTCGCGGGAAGGTGTAGATAGTAATGTCTGCACCTTTTTGCTTTTTAGAGATCAAATCCCGTCATTTTTAAAAAATGGACAGCACCGTTTCAGATGGTAGAATTGATTGATAAGCTTTAGAAAGAAGAGGCGGAATTCGGCACATATTTGATTGATCGCCTGAGTAAGAGGCCGAAAATTTATAAACGCCGATAACGATATTTACCGATTCCTTTTGAAACTTTTTGCTCTTTCCTGTAAAAGATCGAATTAACATTTCTTTAACCGGTGGAGCAATCCTTGGCATTTCTGGATTTTCTATCTGAAAGTACAATCAGAAACGCTTTTTTGAGCGGCAAGTGTTCTTTCGTGCTTGACCGCAACGCATCGGTTTTATTGTGGCTTGATGGTGCTGCTCTTTCATTTTTCGGCTTTTCATCTCTTACCGATGCGCTTGATCGGGAAGAAATTTTCGATAGTGCAGTCAAGCGCCAGATCGAAAATGGCATTAAAAGCGGTCGTCCGGTTCATTTGCGCGGAAAAAGCGGGGCACGCTCTTTCAGCCTGTCACTCATATCCGGCGGGGCTCATGCATTAAATAAAACGCATGGGGAAAATGCGCGAGACGAACAAAACCGGTTTATCTTTGCCTCGGAAGTTCATTCGACCGGAAAAACAAATAGGTCGGGCAAAGCGGCAAATGATATAAATCGAAATCTTTTGGTCACTCATCCGGAAGCACTTCTTGAAGGACTGGAAGACCATAATATTTCGGCTGCTATTTTTGGTGACAAGAACAAAATTCTTGCACAGACCGGAAATTTTCAGCCACTTGGCGATGCACTGCAAATTTTTCTTTCTTCCATTGACGGTTTTTCACCCGTTAAAACCTTGATGAAAAATGGCGGGGAACAAGTGCAGGTCAATGCTATTCACTTAAGTGAAATGCCGCAAAGCTTTCTCGTTCTTTGCTTCAATATCGCGACTATAGATGAAAACACGGCCGGTCAAAACAATCAGAAGACAAATGAAAAGCCGGCCCGTTTTACATGGCAGATGGACGAAAACGGTGCGTTCAGCAATTTTTCCCGCGAGTTTTACGATCTTGGTGGCGATGCCGAAAAATTGCTTGGTAGGCCGCTCGACGATCTTGCTAATGAATATCAGAATGCCGGTTTTTTAAAACTTGAAGAAAAAATTTCGCAATGCACCGCCTTTCAAGACGTGGTTGTTCTTTTTCCAACTAAAAGGGAATACGTGAATTTGGAAGTCTCTTTGTCGGGTCTTCCCGTTTTGTCGCTTGATGGAAAACTTGACGGGTTTCGCGGCTTTGGCATGGTGAAGGCTTCGGTCGACAGGCAGCCAAATCCGGAGAGTGGAAATCGGGATGTTGCTCCTGTTGCAACTGTCGAAAAGAAGTTAGCTCCACTACCGGAAAAGCCGGTCGAAAACGAAACAATTCACTCGCAATTATTGGCGGGGAATGCGCCGGATGACGCAGACAAAACGGCTCTTGGGAACCAAGAAAATCAATCTGATCAAACATTGCAAGAGCAAGATACCGGTTCGGCTTTGAATAGTTCGGAACGCTCGGCTTTTCGTGAAATTGCCGAACGTTTGCGGAGCGAATTACAATTGCCGGCCGTGGAGCGGCCGCTTTCAAAAGCTACAAAAGGCGATAAAACAGCTCATGATGAACAGTTATCCGGAGAAAACAGGTTTACGCCTGAACGGTCTTCCCT
This sequence comes from Ditibartonella apihabitans, assembly GCF_002007485.1. Lineage (GTDB taxonomy): Bacteria > Pseudomonadota > Alphaproteobacteria > Rhizobiales > Rhizobiaceae > Bartonella > Bartonella apihabitans. The sequence goes on along the minus strand of NZ_CP015820.1, from coordinate 2,259,006 downwards.
TCTCAATTTGCTGGATACAGCAACAGACGGCTTTGTTTTTCTCAATAATGACGGGTCTATAGAAGGTTTTAGTGCAGCCGCATCGGCACTTACCGGCTATGATGAAGAGGATGTGACCGGTCGTCCTTTTAAAAGCTTGTTCCGGACGACTTCCGAAGAAGCAATCAGCGACTATCTTGCTGCACTCAAAAGCGGTGGGGCAAAACGGTTATTTAATCGTGGTCAATCGGCCGATATTCAAACAAAGTCTGGTGATGACATTCGGGTTTTTGTCACGCTGGTACCGCTTTCCAATCAAAAAGGATATGCGGGTCTCTTGCGTGATATGACGAATGTGTCGGCGCAAAGCCAGCCAATTTATGATAACGAGGTTTTTGCACAAACCATCCACGAGATCAGAACACCGCTTAATGCCATGATCGGTTTTGCAGATATTATGCAGGAAGGACGGTTCGGCCGTATCGAAAACGAACGTTATCGTGGCTATTTGCGCGATATTGTTTCTTCCGGAAAACATATATTGACCCTTGTAAACTCCTTTCTTGAAAAGGCAAAATCGCGTTACGAAGAAAAAACACGCTCTGGAGAAACAAATAGCGAAAAGGCAATAGACAACCGTCAATCTTCGGTGCCAAGTTTTGACGTTATCCAGCAATTGAGGAAATCGGTTGCATTGTTTGAAAATCAGGCCAACGAAAACGGCATTATCATTCGTATTACCATGCCGCCAAAAATACCGGCAATCGGAATTGATGCGCAGGAATTCAGACAAATTATTTTCAATCTTCTGTCAAATGCTATCCGTTTCACCCAAAGTGGCGGGCAAATTGTGGTTCATCTTTCAACCACAGACAAGAATTATGTAAAATTATCGGTGAGCGATAATGGTATCGGTATGAACGAGGAAGAAATGGCGCGCGCCCTTCAGCCTTATGGACAGGTTGCAAGAAAAGACGGACGTATGGGCGATGCAGTCTTTACCGGTACCGGTCTTGGCCTGCCGACGACAAAAGGGCTTGCCGAAAAAATTGGCGGAAGACTTATCCTGCTATCAAAACCGGGGCAGGGAACAACAGTAGAAGTGTTTTTTCCCGTTCGCCGTTCGTAAAATCAAGCCGGAATTTTAAGTGTTTTCAAGCGGGCTGGCGCACTCCGGTTTCTCGAATGGCCAGCGCTTTATGTAATTTTTCAAAGCAATTCCAATACCTGAACGATCGCACTTATGAGCTTTCAAATTTTATTGTAAAGCACGCTTTATCAAAATGCGCATTTACAAATATTATTTTTTGGCAGCCAGCAGATCGCGTATTTCGGTCAGCAATACCTCGTCACGGGGAACCGGCTTTGGTGCAGGGGCTTGCTGCTCTTTACGGTGCATTGCATTGATTGCTTTAACGACAATGAATAGCACCCAAGCAATAATAAGAAAATTGATGAGCAAGGTAATGAAATGGCCATAGGCAATTGTTGCTCCCGCTTCGCGCGCGGCTGCAAGAGTTGTCTGTTTTTGACCGGCAAGCTGGATGAACATGTTGGAAAAGTCTATGCCACCTGTGATAAGCCCGATAACCGGCATCAGCAGATCGTTGACAATAGAATTGACAAGGCCGCCAAAGGCACCGCCGATAATAACACCGATGGCCAGATCAATCATATTGCCCTTTAGTGCAAATTCCCGAAATTCTTTGAGCATTAGCCTTTTCCTCGCCTGTTCATGATCGTTTTCAATTCTCACAATAATCAATGCAGATTATGCTACGATCCTAAAATATGGCACAATAACGGGAAGAAAAGACTTTTATTATCATTTCCTGCAAGAAGCTAAAAAACATCGCGCAGAATTTTCAGGAATTAAAGTTTATCGGCACCTTTGTCGGGCGAGGTCTGGTTATCTTTAAAGTCGTTTTTAAACTTGTCGAAGAAATATTTCATTGTGTCATAGGCCTGATCCATATCCTGTTTGCTCGGCAGGCCCGTTGTGGCTTTATTTTGTTGAAGCTCGGCTATTTTATCTTTCAACGTTTTGATTTCCTGTTCGTAACGCGCGCGTTCGTCACCGGAAATAGCGCAGGTTATTTTCCCGTCCTTATCAAGACATTTGTCGATACTGCCGGTATCGGTATCAAGACGCAAATAACCGTCATCGACTTTTTGAAATTCAAAACGATGATCGGATGCAGAACCGATTGTCGTCAAACCGATAGTACAGCAGGATGCGAGAACAAGTGTTTTAAGAAAAGTCGACATTTTTATTCCTTGGTTGAAACTCTCCTATTCATTATATAGGGATGAATGAAAATATTTCCCATTCAATGGATTCCGATTTCCAGCGAAATAGCATATTGGCTCGAAAGTTATGGCCTTGATTTATAAGATTGTGTCGAAAGACGAATGGAAAAAAGCCGAAGATTCAGGTGTTTTTTCAGGTGCTGCGGTTGATATTGCCGACGGTTTTATCCATTTTTCAACCGCTGAGCAGGTGACAGAAACAGCAAACAAACATTTTAAAGGCCAAACCGGTCTCTTGCTTGTAGCCGTTGATGAAGATGAGCTTGATGAAGAGGCACTGCGTTATGAAGTGTCTCGCGGAGGGGCGTTTTTCCCTCATCTTTATGGTGACTTATCGCTTGAAGCTGTTGTCGGTGTCAGCCCTTTCGAAGCTGACGAAAACGGCCTGTTCGAGTTCAGCGAGGTATTGCCATGAACTTTTATCGTTCTCTGTTACGCCCGTTGATTTTCTGCCTTTCCCCCGAAAAAGCCCACAAGCTTTCCATCCTTGCATTGAAAGCGGGCTTCGGTTCGAGGCCGGCAATCCATGACCAACCTTTGGGTGTGAATGTTGCGGGGCTTGAATTTCCGAATTTTTTGGGCTTGGCCGCCGGTTTTGATAAAAATGCCGAAGTTCCCGATCAAATATTGCGTTTGGGCTTCGGTTTTAGCGAAGTTGGTACGATCACGCCGCGCCCGCAGGCAGGCAACCCTCAACCCCGTCTCTTTCGTCTTCGTGAAGATGAGGCTGTCATCAATCGCATGGGGTTTAACAATGAGGGGCATGAAGCTGCCCATAAACGGCTCGCCAAGCGTAAAAAGCAGGGCATTGTCGGGGTCAATATTGGTGCGAACAAAGATTCGGACGATCGTATTCTCGACTATTCGCGCGGCATTCATTGTTTTTATGATGTTGCAAGCTTTTTCACCATCAATATTTCATCACCCAACACACCGGGTTTACGGAATTTGCAAGCCCGTGACAGTTTGAAGGAGTTGCTCTTGTCGGTGAGCGGGGCGAGAGAGGAAGAAAAACAAAAGACAGGTGTTCATGTTCCGGTCTTTTTAAAAATAGCACCTGATTTGACCGAAGAAGGGCTTGATGATGTTGCCGCCGAGCTTCTCCCCTCGGATGTGGACGGGCTGATTGTTTCCAATACGACACTTTCCAGAACAGGTCTTGAAAATAAAAGCTTCAGCAGCGAATCGGGCGGGCTTTCCGGCAAGCCGTTATTTGAACGCTCGACGATTATTCTTGCGAAAATGCGCAAGAGATTGCAGCAACAAAAACCGATCATCGGGGTTGGCGGTGTTTATGACGCGAAAACAGCGCTCGAAAAAATAAAAGCCGGTGCCGATCTTGTCGAACTTTATAGTGCGATGGTTTATGAGGGTGCGGGGCTTGCCAGACACATTCTGAAAAATGTGCTCGAAACCATGAAAAATGATGGTGCGAAAAAGATAGGGGAATATCGCGACCTGTCTTTGGATGAATGGGCAAACCGCAAAATCCCTGATTAGGGGCACACCAAGCGGTTCCCCAAAAGTGTGAAACGGTTTTGGGATAAACCCAAGTTTATTAAAAACTTGGTTCCCCAAAAGTACCCAAGCAGTGCCTGAAAAGTGCGGAGCGGTTTTTATAGAAAGCACCGCAATAATGGGAAAATCCGGTTTTGAAAAACCTTTGATTGCAAATTCCCTATAAAAGAAAAGAGAGGCTTTTTTGGGCGTGTTTTATCCCGCATTGATTGCCAATTTAATAAGTGCCATTATGCGGGCGGAATAAAAGTTTCAGTGATTTTGCAGTCCGCCGAAGACAAAAATCCAATGAAAATACCAATAAATAGAGTTTAAATGCGCTAAGGCACTTGCAAAATTGTTCGATCTTCCGTATGTCACCCGTCAGAATGTTTCATTCTGGCGATGCGGTTGTAGCTCAGTTGGTTAGAGCGCTGGTTTGTGGCACCAGAGGTCGTAGGTTCAACTCCCACCAACCGTACCATTTTTCCTGAGCTTTTCGGTTATTTTAAAAAAAGAGTGCACTTTTGCGTAAGCGCTTTCATCTACGTAAAAGCAGAAGAGAGATGAACGGCTTAGCACGGTTTAAAAAAATTCGAATAGAGCCGCGCTGACAGCTTAAAAAGAGCCTGAAGAACCATGTTCAGACAATGGAACGTCTTCGAACTTCCAGTGATTTTTGTTGAAAACCTGACTCTTGCATAATTTGCGCTATGCACTGATGATTTTTATGTCTGACGGGTTTTCATTCAGTAACCGGCGAGCCAAAGGCAAGATCGGATAATGGCTTGAAATAACATTTTGCAGCCAAATTGTTAAAACCCGTCCAATTTGCAAATCGGAATATCGGCTAAAGGTTGATGTAATAAAAGCTTTGCAAGGTCTTTGTTCCATGAGGTAATATGAGCTCGTAGGGCCAAGGCTTAAGACGGGCAGGGGGAAAATAAGAAGATCAAGATCAGCTTGGGGCAAGACGGGACGAATAGATTATATCCGGTTTTGATAAATTGATAATCTGACGGGAGCGATAAACGTCCGGTTGACAAAAGACGGTGGGCGTTAGAATTTTTGAAACTGGATAGCCGATATCTATAGACCATAGAAATTTCAATTTGGTGTTTTATGACCTTAAAAAAACAAAAAAGACAAAAGATAAGAGCACAAAGCTGCAACACGCTTATCTCAAGAATATTTATGGCGTTAAAAATTGGCACGAAGCCTCGGAGTGGCTTGCTTTTCGCGGTATTGAAGACATTGAATGTATTACCCCCGATCAGGCCGGTGTTGCTCGCGGCAAAATGATGCCGTCGAGCAAATTTACGTCCGATACGTCGCTTGCTCTGCCTTCGGCTGTGTTTATGGCAACGATTTCCGGCGATTATCCCGAAGATGGCAACGGTTTCCATTATCCGGCCGATGATGGTGATTTGCGATTGGAACCCGATCTTGCAACTTTAAGTGTTGTCCCGTGGGAAGATGATCCGACCGCACAAGTTATTTGCGATATTGTTTACCAGAGCGGTAAACGGGTTGAATTCACGCCGCGCAATGTTTTGCGCAATGTTGTGGAAGAATACACAAAATTGGGTTTGAAACCGGTAGTGGCTCCGGAAATAGAGTTTTATCTTGTCCAGAAAAATCCTGACCCCGATTATCCTTTGACACCTCCTGTTGGCCGCTCCGGTCGCGCTATCGGTGGCGGGCAGGGCTATTCCATTGCCGGTGTTAACGAATTCGACGAACTGATCGACGATATGTACCATTTTTCCGAGGCGCAAGGTCTGGAAATCGACACATTGATTCACGAAGAAGGGGCAGGCCAACTCGAAATCAATTTGCGTCACGGTGACCCGATCGAACTTGCCGATCAGGTTTTTCTATTCAAACGCACCATACGTGAAGCGGCATTCAAGCATGATATGTATGCAACCTTTATGGCAAAACCCATAGAGGGCCAGCCCGGTTCGGCCATGCATATCCATCAATCTATTGTCGACGTGAAGACCGGCAACAATATTTTTACCCGTTCCGACGGGAGTGAAAGCGAAGCCTTCCGGTATTTTCTGGGTGGCTTACAGAAGCATATGGCAAGTGCAATGGTGATGCTTGCGCCATATGTCAATTCCTATCGCCGGTTGGTGCCGGATCTTTCGGCACCGGTCAACCTCCATTGGGGTTATGACAACCGGACCACGGCCTTTCGTGTTCCCCGTTCGGCACCTCAAGCGCGACGTGTTGAAAATCGCCTTCCATCATCCGATGCCAATCCCTATCTTGCACTTGCAGCATCACTCGCCTGCGGTCTTATCGGCCTTGTCGACAAACTCAAGCCTGACGAACCGTCGTCAAAGACTGTTAATGCCGATCATGTAGATTTGCCCCGTGGTCTTGTCGAGGCGGTGGCATTGTTTGACGAGAATAAACGGTTACGTTCGGTGCTGGGGGACACATTCGTTAACACTTATGCCGCTATAAAACGGCAAGAATTCGAAACGTTTATGGAAGTTATCAGTCCTTGGGAGCGGGAATATTTGCTGCTCAATGTGTAGGATATCAATTTATGTTTCACGAAAACAATATATCACCGGGGCTATCCTGGTATGAATTCAGTGTAGCCGAACGCCCGACCTATCCTTCTCTCCATGAAAAAAAGACTGTGATGTCGCTATAATCGGTGGCGGCTTCACCGGACTTTCTGCAAGCTATCATCTGGCAAAAGCGGGCTTAAGTGTTGTACTTGTCGACGCGGCGCGGTTTGGTGACGGAGCGTCCGGCCGCAATGGTGGACAACTTGGAACAGGCCAGCGGCAATGGGTTGAAAAGCTTGAAAAAACACTGGGGTTCGAGCGGACAAAAGCGCTGTTTGATCTCGCTGAAGAAGCCAAGAAAGATATATTGGACTTTCAACAGAAAGGCATCATCGATCTCGATTATGTTCCAGGACAACTGTCTCTTGCTTATAAAAAACGTGAGATTGCCGCCTATCAGCAACATGTCGCCAATATGCTCCGTTACGGCTATGACAAATTGTCTTTTATGGACAGCAAGGAGACACATGAGCGTTTGGGGGCGGATTTTTATTATGGAGGAATTCGCGATACCGGTACCGGCCACATCAATCCGCTAAAACTGGTTGTCGGGCTTGCCAATCTTGCTTCGAAAGCAGGTGCGCAGCTTTATGAAAAAACCCGTGCTACGGCAGTTCGGACAGAAGGCGATAAATGTATTGTTACGACCAGCGAGGGATATATCGTAGCCAAACAGGTTTTGCTTGCTACCAATGGTTATGATCTGGGTTTGCAACGTTTCGTCGAAAAATATATTGTGCCGATACGTTCCTATATCGGAGCAACAGCCCCCTTACCAATCGATAGCGAAATTTTGCGTGGTGGCGAAGCTGTTGATGATTCGCGTTTTGTTGTGCGCTATTTCAGAAAAAGTGCCGACAACCGTTTATTATTTGGAGGGGTTGAAAGCTATGACCGTTCGGTTGTTGACCACCTTGCCGAACGTATTCGCGCCCAGATTATAGAGATTTTCCCGAAATTGGGGCAAATCGAACTCACCCATTGTTGGGGAGGGACAGTTGCTATTACCGTCGAACGCATGCCTTACGTTCGAAAAATTATGCCGAATGTGATTTATTGTGGCGGTTATTCCGGTCATGGTGTGATGCTGGCACCTTTTATGGGCAAGCTTTATGCAGAATCTATTCTTGGAAAGGGCGACCGGCTTTCTCTCTTCAAAGAATTGAAAATTTCTTCTTTTCCGGGTGGAACAGCATTGAAGGCGCCGCTCCTTTGGGTGGCAATGCGGTTTTTTGCCTTGATGGACCGATTCTAGAAACGTTTATTGATCATTCTCTGCTTTGAAGAATGAGGCAGCCATCGCAAAATTGATGAACGTCAATATTTGCACTTGATCGTAACGGATGCACGTTGTCTTCTATTGGAAACGCCTCTTGGAAGCGCCGGATTTGACAGAAAAATTGTGTTTCTCCTAAGGGGAAACGCCGGATTGCTTGTTTTTGATTGCCCGTACAATAAATTTAATGGTGAAGTAACCGGCAAATTAACAGCTTATTCAGCACCTCAAGGCATATATATCGTGATATAAGTAAGATTTACGACTAGAGGTAAAGCGTCTGAGGACTTTGGTATTTCTATGGTAAGTAAAATAATTCCTATTCCCCCGTTTGATTGCATTGTTTTTGGCGGTGCGGGCGATCTTGCCGAAAGAAAGCTCTTACCCGCACTCTATCACCGCCAATGCACGGGACAATTCAGTGAACCGACGCGCATTATCGGTACATCACGCTCGAAATTGACTGATGAAGAATATCGCAATTTTGCGCGTGAAGCGATCGAGAAACATGTTTCAGCCGCCGATATAGACAAAGGTGAAGTTGACCGTTTTCTCAAAAGGCTGAGTTACGTTCCCGTTGACGCTACAAGCGATGACGGTTGGGACAAATTGAAAAAAGCAATCGAGATTTCTTCGAAAAATACGATCAGGGCTTTTTATCTGGCGGTCAGTCCGGCACTTTTCGGTAGTATTGCCGAACATTTGGGAAAAAATGGTCTGGTAACCGATGAAACCCGTATCATCGTCGAAAAACCGATTGGACGGGATCGTGAAACCGCAACCAAGCTGAACGATACATTGGCACGGGTTTTTCACGAGAAGCAGATTTTCAGAATCGACCATTATTTGGGCAAAGAGACTGTCCAGAATTTGATGGCATTGCGCTTTGCCAATGCGCTTTATGAACCATTATGGAATTCTGCCCATATCGACCATGTCCAGATAACAGTGGCCGAATCAGTCGGGCTTGAGGGACGTGCCGGTTATTATGACAATGCGGGTGCTCTTCGCGACATGGTACAAAACCATATGTTGCAACTTTTGTGTCTGGTTGCGATGGAACCACCTTCAGCCAATACGGCCGATGTTGTTCGTGACGAGAAGCTTAAAGTTCTGCATTCGCTTTCCCGTATTGATAGCCATAATGTAACAACCCGCACCGTACGCGGCCAATATGAAGCCGGTGCTTCAACAAGCGGGCCTGTCGGTTCCTATCTTGATGATCTTAAAAAAGATAAAAGCAATACCGAAACATTTGTTGCTTTGAAAGTTGATATCAATAACTGGCGTTGGGCGGGAGCGCCCTTTTATTTGCGCACCGGCAAACGCCTTGCGACCCGCATGTCGGAAATTGTGGTGACGTTCAAACCCATTCCTTACAATATTTTCGGCAGCGAGGCTGGTGAAGTCGTACCGAACCGGCTGGTTATCCGTTTGCAGCCTGACGAGGGTGTCAAACAATGGCTGATGATCAAGGATCCGGGGCCGGGTGGAATGCGGCTTCATCATGTGCCACTTGATATGACATTTGCCGATTCATTTCAGGTTCGCAATCCCGACGCTTATGAACGTTTATTGATGGATGCTGTACGCGGCAACCAGACATTGTTCATGCGGCGTGATGAAGTCGAAGCTGCGTGGAGCTTTGTTGACCCGATCGAAGAAGGTTGGGAAGCGACAAATATGCCGGTTCAAGGTTATACGGCAGGAACATGGGGGCCATCAAAATCGATTGCCCTGATCGAGCGGGATGGTCGCACATGGAACGACACAGTTTAGGGTATTTGTTATGAGCTTGATGGATACAAACCGGCTGAATTTCGACACGCCTTCGGCATTGGCTTCAGCTTTGGCTGATCGGGTTGCAGCGGAATTGAGTGTTGCTATTGTTGAACGCAAACAGGCAGTGCTCGCCGTATCAGGTGGTAAAACGCCAGAACTTTTTTTCCATTATCTCGCGAAGGCAGATATTGATTGGAAAAATATTCTTGTCACTCTGGTGGATGAACGTTTTGTGCCCGTGACAGATGATCGTTCCAACGAACGTCTGGTGCGTTCAAGCCTCTTACAGAATTTTGCTTCAAAAGCCCGCTTTTATGGCCTTTATAACCCGTCGATCACCGCAGAACTTGCGGCTTTTTCCGCAGCAAGTCGCATTAACGGCCTGCCGCGGCCTTTTGATGTGATCGTTCTTGGTATGGGAACCGACGGGCATACAGCCTCGTTCTTCCCAGGTGGTGACCGCTTGAAACAGGCTATTGATCCGGAATCGCGTGCGCTGGTTTTACCAATTCATGCACGTGGCTTGAAGGAAGCCCGCTTAACGCTTACATTGCCCGTTATTGTCGAAGCACGTTTTATTGCTCTTCATATTGAAGGTCAGACGAAACTCGATGTTTTCGAACGGGCTTTAGAAGACGGACCGGTTGAAGAATTGCCTATTCGTGCAGTGTTGAAAAATACACGCCATCCTGTTCAAGTCTATTGGTCGCCGAATGAAGAGGAAAAGCAGATAACGGATGGAACCCATTCGTTATTTGACACAGTTTCAGTTTAGGAGAAATAGAGAACATGTCTCTTTCAGGCACTATTGCTGCCGTGACAGACCGGATTCGCGAACGGTCAAAGAAAAGTCGCGAAATCTATCTTGACCGGATAAACCATGCCGCACGCAATCGCCCGCGTCGCAGCTTTTTTGCCTGTGCCAATCAGGCGCACAGCTTTGCTGCCTGTGCACCGCTTGATAAAGAGCGGTTGAAAGAAGACGTTGTCGGCAATATCGGCATTATCACAGCCTATAATGATATGTTGTCTGCGCATCAGCCTTTTGAAGCTTTTCCTGAAATTATCAGGGCTGCAGCGCGCGAGGCCGGTGGTGTAGCCGAAGTTGCAAGCGGTGTTCCGGCAATGTGCGACGGCATTACCCAAGGTTATACCGGTATGGAACTGTCGCTTTTTTCACGCGATGTGATTGCTATGGCGGCAGCCGTCGGCTTATCGCATGATGTATTTGATGCTGCACTTTATCTTGGTATTTGCGATAAAATTGTGCCGGGTCTTGTCATTGCCGCTTTGACCTTCGGGCATATTCCGGCAATTTTTGTGCCTTCAGGCCCGATGACAACCGGTCAGGGCAACGACAAAAAAGCCGAAATCCGCCAGCTTTATGCCGAAGGCAAGGTTGACCGCAAGGCATTGCTACAATCGGAAGCGACATCCTATCATGGGCCGGGAACCTGCACTTTCTATGGAACTGCCAATTCCAACCAGATGATGATGGAAATGATGGGGCTTCATATGCCGGGAGCTGCTTTCATCAACCCCAATACTCCGTTACGCGATGCGTTGACGCGGGAAGCAACAAAGCGCGCTCTCAAGATTACCGCTCTTGGCAATGAATATACGCCGGTCGGTGCGATGATCGACGAAAGGTCATTTGTCAATGCGATTGTCGGGTTGAATGCGACTGGTGGTTCGACCAACCATACAATTCATCTGATCGCTATGGCACATGCGGCAGGTATTGATCTCAACTGGGGCGATATTGCCGAAATTTCATCGGTTGTTCCGCTTATCGCGCGCGTTTATCCCAATGGTCTTGCCGATGTGAACTATTTTCATGCCGCAGGCGGCATGGGATTTGTCATCAAACAATTGATTGAAGCGGGTCTTGTTCATGATGATGTCCGCACAGTTTTCGGCGAGGGCTTGGATGCTTATGCTACCGAGCCGAAACTGGGAAGTGACGGGCAAGTTGTGCGTGAACCGGCACCGGAAAAAAGTGGCGATGAAAAAGTACTCACCGGTTGGCGTAAACCCTTCCAACCGGACGGCGGCATTCGTGTGCTTTCCGGCAATATGGGCGCTGCCATTATCAAAGTATCGGCAGTCAAACCCGAACGCTGGTTGATCGAAGCACCGGCTCTGGTTTTCAATGACCAACTGGAACTTCAAGATGCTTTCAAAGCCGGTAAACTTGATGGCAAGGATTTTGTTGCCGTTGTGCGCTATCAGGGGCCAAAAGCCAATGGTATGCCGGAATTGCATAAACTGACAACGGTTCTTGGCGTGTTGCAGGATCGCGGGCAGAAGATTGCCCTTGTAACCGATGGTCGTATGTCCGGCGCATCCGGAAAAATTCCGGCTGCCATCCATGTCACACCGGAAGCGCTTGATAATGGTCCGATTGCACGGTTGAAAGACGGCGATATGATCCGGCTTGATGCCAATGAGGGAACATTGACAATTCTTGTCAATGAACAGGAGTTCAACAACAGACCGATTGAACACCCTGATCTTTCAGCACATGAATTCGGTACCGGACGCGAGCTTTTCCGTGTCTTCCGCGAATTTGTCGGGCGGGCCGATCAAGGAGCGAGCGTTGTTGTTGGTCCTTTGCGCAAATAGCTGGTTTAAAGCTTGATAGTCATAAAAAACGCTCCGGATTTGATTGTTCCGGAGCGTTTTTATTGATCTTCTGAAATGACATTCAGTCAGTAAATGTTTTGAAGGAAATATCGCAACCCAATCAGAATTTTGGCAATGGCAAATTATTTGCCTTGCAAGCCGCTTTCAAAGTATTTGCCATTAACATGGCAATTGTCATAGGCCCGACACCACCCGGAACAGGGGTAATGAAGCCTGCCACTTTTTCTGCGGTTTGATATTCGACATCACCGACAAGACGGGTTTTACCCTGACCTCTTTCAGGTGCAGGAATGCGGTTGATGCCGACATCAATGACCGTGGCACCGGGTTTTATCCAGTCACCTTTGATCATTTCGGGTTTACCGACCGCTGCCACGAGAATATCGGCACTGCGGCAGACATCATCAATTTCGCGAGTGCGGCTATGGGCAATCGTTACTGTTGCATTGGCCGCAAGAAGGAGCGCTGCAACAGGTTTTCCTACGATATTCGAACGGCCGACGACCACTGCATCAAGGCCGGAAAGATCTTTACCCAAACCATGGTTGATCATGAACATAATACCGGCGGGTGTGCAGGGAATAAATGCATCTTCGATTGCACCGGTCATGAGTTTTCCGGCATTGATATAGTGGAAGCCGTCAACATCTTTATCCGGCGAAATTGTCTGGATGACATGATCGGCATTGATATGCGCCGGTAATGGTAATTGCACCAGAATGCCGTGGATATTTTTGTCTTCATTCAGTTCCTTGACAAGGGCAAGCAAATCCGACTCGCTGGTTTTTTCATCCAGTTCATATTTGTTGGATAGAAAACCGCATTCTTCGGCGCGTTTTTCCTTGGATGCAACATAAACCTTGCTGGCAGAATCCTCTCCGACAATAATCACCGCAATACCCGGTTGAATATTGTGTTGTTCACGTAAAACAGCAGTTTCTTGTTTTACTTTGGCAAGGATGTCTTCAGAAAGTTTTTTCCCGTCGATCACATTGGCCATAGAGGAATCCTTTCACTCGGCTTTTTGTTCTGCTTTAAAGCATTTTCCTGAAATAAAACAGGTCATTGTGTCAAGATTGTACGCATTTGACACAGAGGAGTTGGAAAATAGCGAGTTCGGCTGCAAGAGCAAGAGAAAATAGGCCTCCCTCCGTTAAAGCGGCCAAATAATGAGGCGATGCTGTCCTACGGTAAAAATTCGAATGAAGATTCTCGCGTATTTTGAGCGGACGGGAAGCTTTTTTATCAAAAAAATGTGCAAAATAAACGTGGGGGCAAAAATTCGCGCGTTACCGGAACAGCCAAAACCCCTTATCAATGTGTTTTGCTATAAAGAAAAATTGTATGACCGGCTAAGAACACGGGGCAAAAAAATTATATGCGGTTTTTATAAAGAACCGCATATTTTTTGTTCTATTTCAGAAGCCACCCCAGAATTGGCGCAAGCAGAACATTGACAATGCCAACCATCACCATAACGAGGCCGGCAATCGACCCTTCTTGGCGCCCCATCTGGTGGGCACGGGCGACGCCTGCTCCGTGTGCCCCCATACCGAAAAGAGCACCACGTGCAAGAGACGAGCGTAGGGGCAAATATTTGACAATCACTTCACCGAGTGCAGCGCCCATAACACCCGTCAGAACAACAAAAATAGCTGTCAAATCCGGAATGCCGCCAATATCGCCCGAAACCTCCATGGCAAAAGGTGTGCTGATCGAACGCGGCATAAGACTGAGCCGCAAAGTCGGATCAAGTTGCATAAGTGTTGCAAGCCCCCAGGCCGACAACATTGAGGCAAAAGAACCGACGATGATACCGATTGTAAGAATAAACCAGTTTTTAACGATGATGCGGCGTTGCTGCCAGATTGGTACGGCAAAGGCAACGGTGACCGGCCCCAGAATAGCAACCAGCCAATGGGTAGCTTTGATGTAATGGGCGTAGTCGCCTTTAAGCAAGACGACAACAATCATCAAAAGAAGCGGCGTCACCGCCAATGGTGTGAGCCACCAATAAGAAAAACGACGGTAAAATGCTTTAGCCGCCATATAGAGAAGGATGGTAACGAGCGACCAGAAAACCGTTTTGAAAACCGGACTGGTATAAAGCTCGATATCGGCCATATATTGTTCAAGATTTGCTTCAATGTTTGACATGGCGCATTAACATCCAGCGGTAACAAAGATCTATTGTCAAAGCGGTGATACTCATAACAACAAAGGTACCCCCCAGAATAACAACCAGAATTTTAATCCCTAACAAGCCGATGAATTCTTTGTGATTGAGTAGGGCAAGAACGGCTGGAACAAAAAACAAGAGCATCTCGGCAATGAGCCAATCCGCACCGCGTTTCATGCTTAATATGCTGAGCTTGTGGCTAGCTAGCGCAAGAAGTGCGAGTACCATACCGATAATGGCGCCCGGAATCGGTAGGTTCAGTGCCCAGGTAATGACCTCGCCACCAATCCAGAATGCGCACAAAAGTCCCATCTGTGCAAATATGTTGCGATGGAAAAGAAGGCGTGTTTGAATAGAGAGACGATGTATCATTTAATTTATACTCCTGACAAAGCGTTAGATAAGTGATGCTGTGTCATTCGTAAAATGAATTGAATTCATGATGACTATTCTGATATAGAATAGTCATGCAAATAAGAACACTTGAAGCCTTTGTCGAAATTATACGCCAGAACGGCTTTTCCTCGGCCGCGAAAGTTCTGAACTCGACGCAATCGACGATCAGTAAATCCCTGGCCCAGCTCGAAAGCCAGTATGGAACCAAATTAATCAATCGAAACAAAGGAAAAATGCAGCTTACAGCGGCAGGCGAATATGTCTTTCGCCATGCCCAACGAATTCTTGCCGAAGAATCGGCAATGGAACGCGAAATTGCCGAATTGAAGGGGCTAAAACGGGGTATTTTGAAAATAGGACTTCCCCCTATTGGCAGTTCGGAGCTTTTTGCTCCCGTTCTTGCCCGCTATACGTCCTCACACCCGCAGATTGATATCAATATAGTCGAACACGGGAGCAAAAAACTGGAAGAGCTGGTGCGGCAGGGCGAAATCGAACTTGCCGGTTCTCTGGTGCCAATTGCGAGCGGCTTCGATTATCAAGATGTTCGTAATGATCCTGTTGTTGCGTTAATGCCGGCCAGTCTTGCCGGAGAGCGAACCACAATCACAGCCAAAGAGCTTGCCGAATATCCGTTTGTGCTTTTTGCCAGCCAATTTGCTTTGACACCGCTTGTTATTGAAACATTTCATAAAAAAGGACTGTCGCCAGTCGTTTCGGCGCGCTCAAGCCAGATCGATTTTTTATTTGGTCTGGTGGCAGCGGGAATGGGAGTTGGTTTTTTACCCCGTATGATTGCTGAAAAACGTAATGTCAAAAATGTTAAAATGGTTGAAATAACCGACACAATCATTGAATGGCATATGGCATTGATTTGGCGTAGCAATAGTCACCTTTCCTATGCGGCACGCGAATGGTTGCGGCTGTCGGGTGAATATCATGACGAAACATTAAAGGTAAATAACAGCGTAAAATCATGAGCCGTTTTTTCCGTAACCCAAGAAAAAAGTGCAGAAGCAACATAGTGTAAAATTCTCCTAAAATATCGGCGAATAGTTCTTGCGTCCGACAATTAAATTTCTATTATTCTGCCATTTAAAACAGTAAATTACCGCTTGTATGCGGTCATTTAAAAGCGGGGACGTGAAGCGTCAAACTTGGGAATGGCTTTATGGGTACTCAAAAAAGACGACTCATCGTTGTTGGAAATGCCGATTTACCGAGGGATTTGTCGGAAGAGATAGATAGCGCAGACTATGTTTTACGCTTCAATCGTCCTAGACTTCTTGATGGCTGGAGTGGTTCAAAGACCAGTTGTCTGATGATGTGCAACTCCGGCAAGCCAATGCAGGAGAAACTTGAAGATCATTCTTTTCTGGAATACAAATTTTTTAAGCAGGCCGAGCTCATTACGCTGGTCTATCATCCCTATATTATGAAGACTTATTTTGCACGTCCCCGCCTGGGCTCGCAATTGTTAAAACATCGAAGGCTCGACTGGACCGATAAGGCTATCAAAGTTTTTGGCGGGGCGAGCAAGGATGTGGTGATAAAATCCGCGCAGTTCTATCTTGAAGCTTGTGCTGAAATCGGCATTGAAGGCAATAAACTCAAGGAATGGTTTCCATCGACCGGCTATCTCGGCATTTGGGATTGTTTGAAACAGTTCGATTTGTCGGAATGGGAAATTTTTATCTGCGGTTTTACCTGGCAGGGATGGAAGCATCATGCCTGGTCATCAGAAGAAAAATGGGTGCGTGAGCGTATAGACGAGGGAACATGCCATTTCTTGTAACATGCGTGATTGATCGCCGTTGTTTTCTTTTCATGCAATCCGTATTATGACAAAAAACTTGTCGGTTCCGCTGTCGGATTTTCAGGATAACTATGAACGGTTCATTAAAAACCATTAAAGCACTTGTTATTCATCTTGAACGGGCAAATGAACGGGAAAGTCAGGTAGCGCTTTTGAAGAAATATCTCCCATGTCCGACAATTGTTTTAAATGCGATAGATAGTCTTTCTCTGGATGATCAAACAATTCATCGCTTTTATCAAAAAAAGCTCTATCGTCCTTATTATCCTTTCACATTATCAAAAATGAAATTGCGTGTTTTTTATCCCACAGGCTCGCCTGGCAAAAAATAATTGATGAGAGGTTAGATGCCGGTTTTGTGGTTGAAGACGATGTTGCCCTCGACGAGCGATTTGATGAAGTTTTCCGTTTCGCAGTTGAGAACAGTAATTGCGACAGTTTCATCCGTTTTCCTTTCCGGTTGCGCGAGACCGGTAAAATAATTGCCGAAAAAGATGACATTAAACTGATCAGGCCAACAGAAACCGGTTTGGGGCAGGTTGCCCAGCTTGTCGGGCGCAATGCCGCCAAGAAACTTCTTGATGCAACCGGAATATTCGATCGGCCGGTCGACACAAGCGAGCAACTTTATTGGAAAACCGGTGTTCATCCCGAGGTTATTTTACCGCCGGTGGTTCGTGAAATTTCTGCGAAACTGGGTGGTTCGACAATAAAAAGTAAACATTCGCTTTTTGCCCGCCTTTACCGTGAAATAGCACGTCCGCTTTATCGGCATCGTATCAGGGCTTTATCAAAACGTCAGGAAGGTTGAGATGGCTGTCCCCATTCTTCTTTATCATCACATTGGAATGCCACCCAAAGCGGGAATTCCGGGGCGTTCGAATTACGTAACTGTTAAAAAATTTGCCAAACAAATGCGCGTTCTGAAGCGGCTTGGCTTTAAAGGTTTGTCTCTCCGAGAGGCAATGCCCTATATTCGGGGTGAAAAAAAAGACAGAGTTGCAGCCATTACTTTCGACGACGGTTTTTTATCTGTCTATCAGGACGCTATGCCTATTCTCGACGAATTGGGGTTCAGTGCCACGAATTTTTTTGTCTCCTCCCATATGGGGCTTGATAATTCATGGGATAACGAGCGTTCGGAACGCAATAAAATCATGACATTTGATGAAATGAGAGACTGGGCCGCCCATGGACATGAAGTGGGAGGCCACACGAATGACCACCTGCATTTGAAAGATATTCCACTTCAAGAAGCAAAACGTCAGATCGTCGAAAACAAGCAAAAGCTCGAGGAGGAGCTCGGGGCGCCGCTTGTTTCTTTTGCCTATCCATTTGGCGATGAAAATGAAGCAATACGCAAAATAGTGAAAGCAGCCGGTTATCATTTTGCTGTAACAACCATCAAATCACGGGCACGTGGAAATGAAGGGGATTACGAACTGCCAAGACACAGTATTCGCCGCAATGACACAATTTTGCATTTTTTAGCCAAATGTCTATTGCGCTAACCAAATGTTTATTGAGCTAAGCGGGGCATAAAGGCGGGTTTTTAACCATTGTTATTGTCGTGCGGTCAAAATTCATCTAAAAAATGCCGGGCAAAAAGACCCGGCAAAAATTTAAACAAGGGCATTTCAGAAACAAGCTTTTCACTGGAAGCCGAAATGTAATTCGGTTTTATTCTTTTATGGTTAATAGAGAGTAAAGGGACGAGGTGCACAAAAAAATCGTAAAATATGTCGGCGCTCTGATTTTTTTGCTGGTTATTGTCGGCGTGGCAATTTTCCTGTTATTGCCGCTTGTCGTCTCGACCGATGCTATCCGGATTCGTCTGGCGCAGGATCTCAGTGCCTGGACCGGCTATAATGTGCAATTGCGTGAAGCTCCGCACCTTGATCTTTTTCCCTATCCCAAAGCGTCACTTTCCGGCGTTACGCTCACGCCGATGAATGATGAAGCCGCTCCACTTATGGAGGCGGAGCGTATTGAGGTCGATTTATCACTCTTTGATGCTTTGCTCGGGCATATTTCGTTTTCGCAGACCCGCATCATCAATCCGCATTTTGTTATGGAAGAACCGGTCAAAACAGTTGCGGATTTTTTCGACACTCTTTCCCGTTCGCAGGGAAGTCTAGGATCAGCAGTTCGTGAAGCGCGCGAAATTGTGGAAAAAAATCCCGATCATCCGGATACGACACGCCTTCTCAACCAGCCTTTCGGCAGGATTGTTATTGAAAATGGCGAACTCCTTTATCGCAAAAGTCTTGGCGGGATGGCTGAAAAAATCACTGCTCTTAATGCCGTTGTCGAATGGCCCGAATCAACAAGGGCGGCAAGTTTTCGCGCCAACGCGTTATGGCACGGGCAGGCGACCGATTTACGTATCGATGCTATGCAGGCGCTGATATTGTTGTCCGGCGGTACGAGTGATCTCAGAGCCAGTCTCAATTCTTTAAGTGGCGGTATTACGTTTGAAGGAAAGGGGCGGCTTTCGGACAATTATATTTTCGACGGCAGGCTTTCCGCCCGCTCGCCAGGCTGGAACAAAACTCTGGATTGGTTGGGCTATCACCAGTTGTTGGGACAGGGCTTGAAGGCCCCGCTGGTTTGGGAATCGGATTTTTCTGCCCAACCCGGACATATGCAATTCAACAATATCATTTTCAGTTTTGACAAAGATAATGCGCGTGGCGCTTTGGCCACCGGCTATCAGGATGACTTGCCGCTTGTAAGCGGGTCGCTTGCTTTCGATAGGCTCAATCTTGATACATTAATTGCGACGTTTTTCCCCGATGAAGAGAAAAACGAATTTCTTGATCTTTCTGTTCTTGACCGCATCGGCCTTGATATACGGATGTCGGCACCGGAAGCAAAACTCGGCAACGTCACTCTCAATAATCTTGCTGCCGCTATCCAGATCAGAAATGGAAAAGGCATATTCGATCTTGGCAATGCCAACGCTTTTGGCGGGGCCATACAATCAAATATCCAGATCAGTCGCGATAATGACAAAGCCGGTATTGAAGGGCGCATATCGGGAAACTCGCTTGATCTCCAGTCAATAGCACAAGCTTTTCAACGCCCCTTTCCGGTTATTGCCAAAACCGGTTTCATATTGACAATGCATGCACCGTTCACCCATTGGCCGGACGTACTTTCCAAAATGCAGGGGCATTTGACGTTGAATATGTCATCGGGCACTCTTAAAGGTTATGACATTCATTCGATCCGGAGAGCCATAAGCTCTGACGATAAAACCCACATAGAAAAATCCGATAATGTTTCTACCGGTTTCGACCGCTGGGATATCGAATCAACCATTACCGATGAAAATCTGCTTATCGACAAATCTTCTATGTTTATCGGCAATTGGCGACTTCTGGCAAAAGGAAAAGCCGATCTGCAAAATGATGGGGTTAAGAAAAAGGGCTATCAGATCAAGCTTCATTCGGTACTTGAAAAAGTTCCTCGTTCCGATGCCTCGTGTCAGGATGTCACCTGCGTTGCAAATAGCTTGGTTAAACCTTTGAATTTCTTGTTATCGGGAAATGGTTTTCCTGATGACGGGATTGATCTTGAAAAAGATAACGAAATCGCCGAAGATCGATAAACCGCACTATCGGGCTTGTTAAAAGGCCTTTTTACGGAATTGGCGGGACAAAAAATGGTAAAACTTTTGGCACTCTCTGTCGGACCGATCAAGTCTATCGGGCCTGACAACTTACAAAGCGGAATCGACAAAAAACCGGTCGATAGGCCGCTTTTACTCACCAAAACCGGCTTTATCGGTGATGAGCAGGCAGACAAGAAACATCATGGCGGTCCGGAAAAGGCAGTCCATCATTATGATTTCGACCATTATGCATATTGGCAGAAGGAATTGGGGCATAAAGTGGTGTTTGAAACGCCGACTGCCTTTGGAGAAAACCTTTCAACGTCAGGCGTGAGTGAAAAAAATATCGCGGTTGGCGATATATTCCGGTTAGGCAAGGCAATCATTGAAGTTTCTCAAGGAAGACAACCATGTTTTCGGCTCAATGTAAGGTTCGGTATAGCCGATATGTCACTGCGCACACAAAAGAGCGGGCGAACAGGCTGGTATTATCGTGTTTTAGAGGAGGGTGAAGTCACTCTGCAAGACGAGCTTGAACTCCTCGAACGACGTCACGAAGATTGGACTATTTATCGGATATGGAAGGCTTTTTACGTGACACGCAATGATTATGATGAATTATCACAAATTGCGTCCCTTGAAGAATTATCGCCGAGCTGGCGATCTCTTGCACAAAAAAGACTGGACAGTCACCAGATTGAAGACTGGACAAAAAGATTGACCGGAATCGCTTGAATAACAGTCAAGCGATGAGCCAATTAAAAATATCCGAGAGGCCTATTTTCCCTTTCACATTTTCGGGTGGAGCTTTCCCGTATCTGTCAGCTCCGGTTAAAGAAGGGAGAAAGAATAGCAAAATTGTCCGATTTTACGCTCTGTAAAATAGAAAAATTGACGAATTTTGCATATGGCTTCATCCCGATAGTTGCCGTTATTGAATTTCATCATGGAGAGACCCTGATCGAGTGAGCTTATGCGATAAAGATTTCCTATTTCGATATTAAAAAATCTGAACAAATCGTTTTTCGAAAGTTTTTGTGAAACCGGTTCGACTTTTTTGAGTTACAGTAAAAGAAATAGGAGGGGCACAGGCTCGCAAATCTGCTTCATATCATGGACCGGTGCGTGAGCCTGAAAATTTCATTTTATGAAATTTTAAAATAATATTTTATTGAAACAATTTTCTTTAAATATAGAGTGCCAATGATGATGGAAAAGGTGTAAAAATAATTTTATAAATAGATTGTTTTTATTTTATTTTTTAATCATTTTTGACGAATAATTAAGAAAATTCTTGTTTTTTAAAATTAAAATATGGCTATCAATTTTATTTGTTATGAAAAAGCTTTTTTCCCTTGCTGTCAATTCAAGGGATTATGCATTATGATGACCATTGAAGAATAATCCATATGCGTTGCTAACGCATGTGGAGCGAAGTTCATTTTAACAGGAGATTCAAGGACAATAGATGCCAGAATTATCACAAAAAATATCGGTTCCCTTGCTTAAGATGAATGATGGCTTGTCCATTCCACAATTGGGCTTCGGGGTTTTTAAAATTCCCGAACAAGATACCAGAGATGCTGTTAAACAGGCAATAAAGACAGGCTACCGGCACATTGATACAGCCAAAGCTTATGACAATGAAAAAGGTGTCGGGCTTGGTGTCGCTGATTCAGGTATCGAACGCAAAAATATTTTTATTACCACCAAAGTGTGGAATAGCGACCAAGGCTATGACAATACGATGCGCGCTTTTGAAGAAAGTGCCAAACGGCTCAATATGAATGCAATTGATCTCTATCTTATTCATTGGCCGTTGCCAGCACGTGATCTTTTTGTAGAAACGTGGAAAGCTTTGATCAGGCTCAAACAGGAAAACCGCGTTCGTTCAATCGGCGTTTGCAATTTCCGTATTGTCGATCTTGAGCGCCTCATCAAGGAAACCGGTGTTGCTCCCGCGGTCAATCAGGTGGAATTGCACCCGCATTTTCAACAAAAGCAATTACGCATATTTCACGACAAGAATAATATATTGACAGAAGCATGGGCACCACTCGGTCGGGGGCAATTTTTTGATGATCCGGTGTTGAAAAAGATTGCCGATGAACATCATAAGACTGTCGCACAAATTATTTTGCGTTGGCATATCGAAATGGGCACAATCGCTATTCCGAAATCGCAATCACCGGAACGTATGGCCGAGAATTTCAATATATTCGACTTTGCGCTTACCGCTGCCAATCATGACGCGATTGCAGCCCTTGATAAAGTCGATGGCCGATTGGGACCAAATCCGGCCGAATTTCAAGGTTGAAATTTCCACTGTATTGACATGATAAAAGTGGCGCCTTTTGTGGCGCCGCTTTATTAAACGGGGTTTAACGGGCTTAAATATCGTTGTTTCTGCTGTTTTGCCGTTATCCGTATTCGTAGTGTTTTTTACCAAAAATTGTCTGAATAGATTCTTCCTGCTTACGAATGCTCTTTCGTATTTCGTTTTTTCCGCTTAGGGGAAGGAAGGAACAGAAAAGTCGGAATTTTTAAGCACTATGTTGCTATTCGTGCTGAATATCCATAAGCGTTCTCTCTTTTGTGGGGGGCTGTACTGTTACCGATTGGCTCCGGTGATACGGAGATTAACCTGAAGCAAGCACGGACGAGCCTGAAACGGCTTTGGAAAAAGGGCATAAATTCAAAAGGCTATTTCAAAACCGTCATAGGGTTCTAACGAGACAGCATAGTGTTGTGATGAAAAAATGTAACCGGAAATGTGGGAAGCGGGAGCCTTCTATCTGCAGTTTTGAAAAAATCGTCTCATAAATATAGACAGCGCTATCTGAACGTTCAGCCACACAATCCGAATTTGTTATTCCCGTTCATTCAAGCTTGCTTGCCTGTAGGTTCAAGCTTGAGCGGTCGTGGCTTAGATCTTCTTATCGAGGGGAATTTATTATTCCGGATGGGGAGTGACGACCGTTTTCATCAGGATTTTCTCAATACGAAAAGACAAATACGAAGATCAAGCGCGATATATGAAAAAGAAGGGGCCAGAAGGCCCCTTTTTCAAACTCTCTTCATCCGGATAGAGTTCATTCCGGAAATTCATTTCGTCATTGGTGCATGGTGTTGTGAACACCATAGCCGTCTTTGGTCATAAATTCGTTATTTCCGGCACCTACCGAACCAATACCTGCAGCGACAACAATAAATGTGAAAAGAGCTGCAACAGTCACCAGAGTGGCTCTCTTGGCTGACATTTTATCTCTCCGATCAAATGTGATTAGTAAATATCAAATTGTGTGTTGTCATATAGCGAAGTTTATTTTTCGACAATGAAAGAACAGCACTTTGACAAACCTTTTCCATGATTAAAGTAAAAAAAAGTTAAATCTGTTGCAGTTAAGTGACGAAAAATCTTGACGAAAATCAACCGGTTATTGCTTCTTTTCTTCAATAGCGACACTGATCGTACGCCCCGATACCAGATGGACACTGTCAGGGACCGGATCAAGCTTGATACGGACCGGTATACGTTGGGCAAGGCGAACCCAGTTGAAAGTTGGTGCAACATTGGCAAGAAGGCTTGTCGTCTGTGTGCGTTCACGGTCTTCAATGCCGGCAGCAAACCCTTCAACAACACCGGTCAAAACAGTGTTTGAGCCCATAATGTGGATCGTTGCACGACTGCCGATGCGAATACGGTCGAGTTTGTTTTCCTCAAAATATCCGGAAGCATAAAACGAATCGGTGTCAACGAGAGCCGTAACCGGTTTACCTTGCGTGACATATTCTCCAGGTTGAAGCGAGAAATTGGTCAGTTTGCCATTGACAGCAGCACGAACTGTCGAGCGTTCAAGGTCAAGCTTTGCAGTATCGAGCTGGACGATTGCCTTACGCAAAGTGGCGGCAGTTTGCAATTCCTGCATAGCAGCAGTTTCCAATTGTTGGCGGGTGATGGTTTTGTCATCGAGTTTCTGGTCGCGTTCGAGGTCGCGTTTTGCCTGATCGTGAGCGGCTTTGGCATTGTCAACCATCGCTTGAGCATCTTCCAGAGCCAAAGAAAAACGTGCCTGATCGATTGTGAAAAGAACATCGCCCTGTTTGACAAGCTGGTTATCAACCACATGGACTTCGGTTACAAAGCCGGAAACATCAGGTGCGACACGAACAACATCGGCACTGATTTTGCCATCTCTCGTCCATGGGTCGTTCATGTAGTAGTTCCATAACTGCCAGAGGAGAAGTCCGGCTACCAGAGCCATGACAAGGGTGAAAAATATACGACCGGAATTGGCTATAAGCTTGTTCATATCCGTTAGATCCGCGTTACAATGAAAGATAGAATACTCAAAATGATGAAATAACTTGCTGCGGCAAACAGCGCATGGTGCCAGATGAAGCGTTCCAGCCCTTTTCGTAAGATGAAACGTTGGAGGGCAACATTCAAAAAGTAGCTGACAAGTGCCAGAATTCCGATTGTCGGAATATAGACACCATAAATATCGACCTCGGGGTTCATGCGTCATGTCCTTTGAAAATTGGAGGCAAGACTGCTTTGTAAGGTTCGGCATCACCAAACAAATTTTGCCGCAAACCGGTTAATGCAAACGAGATTTTCTGGTGATCTTCAGAATCAGGCAGAGCAAGCGTCCAATCAAGTGTTGTGTCTATTGCTTCCAGCAATTCTTTGCCATCTGGTACATCGGTACTGTTGATTTTTACACGGTAATAGAATGCCAGTTCCTCCAGAACATTGGCAAGATTTTGGCGATTGGTCGGTCCTTGCGATTCTTTTAAGTGTTGCAGTTCGATTGTATCAAGCCCGACACGCACATCTTTGAGAATGTCGGTCTGGCGAACCGGTGAATGAATCGGTATCAGGGCATAACGGGGTGCAATCAGTCCATAGCGGTAAAGCATGCGGTGCAAAAGTTCGTTATAGGCTTTGGTGTCTGTAGGTCTTTCCGCCACTTCGATAATGTCGTTCCAGCTTGCACGAATGAGACGAAATGCACTCCATTCGGCTCCGACAGAACGCACAATGGAAGCTGTTGCGGCTGCGACAATAATTCCCAGAATCATTGCCGTGTTGATATTGATGAAATTATAAAAATCGCCGCTCAAGCGGGATTGCAGCAATAACAGATTGGGCAGGTTCACCGCCATTGTCATGCCCATGGCAAATTTTGATGGAATAGCCATCATGACACCGGCAGGTATCAGCACAAGTGCCAGACTAAGCATGAGCGGCAAATAGCCGTCGACAAGCGGTAAAAGACCGAATTGAAGAACAAAGGCAATGACAAGAACAAGAAGAATTTGCTTGAGCATTCCGCGAATTGCAGGAACAGGATCATCTTTGGTTGCAAAAAGGCTGCTGAAAATACCGGTCATCATGGCAGCGGTTGCGCCTTGTGTCCATTCTGTCATACGCCACAAAGTAACAGTAATAAAAATGGCAAGGATTGCAGAAAAAGCTGAAAGAAACGCAATGCCGAAATCGTAGTGAATCGATCTTACTTCTCCTAAAAAATCGAAACGGTGCCAACGCAATTTATGTTGGGTGCCGTTGACGATGTCGTTGCGCAAATGAAGACAGTCGGAATAGATTTCCATAATATCGACAAGGCGCAATGTCAGATTGCGTGAAACGAGATCAAGCCACACTTTCGAGCGGCCAATATCATCCAATACGGATTGCTTCAAAGCTTTGATACGGGCAATGCCTTCCGGCTTCATCGGTTCATGGGTTTGTAACCATGCAGATGTTTCCCCGATAAGTTCGTCAAGTTTGGTGTTGTTGCTCTTGCCGCCACATTGGTCTGCAATCAATTTGTTGCGCTGGTTGATGAGATCGTTACAGCTTGCCACCATTGGCAATAGTGAAACCATGCGGCTTTGTAACACACGCATTGCGTTCACTGTCGATGGCAATGTGGAGGAGTCATAAGTGACATGGGTGGTAAAAGCGCGCAAATCGACAGCATCAATCGCCAGATGTTGGCGCCTTTGCAACGCGTCTTCGCTTTTGCCTTTTCCTTTAATATACATAATGGCAAGGTCGGCGCTGTTTTTCAGCCATTTATCAATACGCTCGGCAAGAACCGGCCCTGCATGGCGGGGAAAAATAAGGCGGCCAACTAGCGCGGCAGAAATGATGCCGACGCCGATTTCTTCAACACGACTTGCCGAATAATCAAAAACGGTTTCCGGCGCGTCAACAACCATAAATCCGATAATGCCGACGCTATAGCCGGCAAGCATGGAAACATAAGCGCGCGGGCTGCGATCCAATACACTGACAAACAAACAACCGCCAAGCCAGAGAGCGAGCCCCAAAGTTGTGAGTTCCGGCGAGGGGATAAGATGCGGTATAATAATGACTGTCGCCATACCGCCGATTGCGGTACCGAGAAGTCGATAAAAGGCTTTTGATGTCAAAGCGCCCGACAAAGGATGGGCAACAATATAGACGGCTGTAATTGTCCAATAGGGGTTGGGAAGATCACACAAAAAGGCGATATAGAGAGCCAAACCCGCCGCTGCGATAGTTTTTAACGAGAATACGACATCCCATACAGTCGGTTGTTTAACGCTAACAGTCATATATTTTCAAACAAACACAATAAGCGGGCAAAAAGACAATTCTCCTTTGTCCGGAATAACACTATAAAGCTGCTTTCCTACGAGATCACCAATTTGACAGCGTTGAGAGAAGGTAGTTTCTTCTCATATTTAGTTTTATTTTTAGAAATTTTCTAGTCACCTTTCTGTAAAAAGTGACTACGAATTTTGATACGCACGCGATATTGTTGATCTTGATTTTTCAAAATAGCCGGAAAACCGGCTTGAATGTTCAAATCGGGCGGATATTTCATAAAGCTTATAAAGCGTGGATAAACAGGACATTGTCAGGCCATTCCCGAATTTAAACCGAATTTAAAAAAACTGTCAGGAAAGTTAGAAGTGATGCGCGCCAATTACAAATTACAAAGGCTTTTTGTTAAAGAACCTTTGTCACTCCACGAAAAATTGGATTTGAATGAAACCCAGTCGCATTATCTCAAAAACGTCTTGCGGATGAGGGAGGGAAGCGAAGTTCTGCTATTCAACGGAAAAGATGGTGAATGGCGCGCCAAAATTCATGAAATCAAAAAGAAAATTGTAGTGCTCGAACTTGTCGCCAAAGAACGCGAGCAGACCGAGCCTGCCGATCTCGTCTATTGTTTTGCTCCGCTCAAACATGCCCGCCTCGACTATATGATACAAAAGGCGGTAGAAATGGGGGCTTCTGTCCTACAGCCGGTGATGACCCATTTCACACAAGTGACCCGCCTCAATGAAGAGCGCATACATGCCAATATTATTGAAGCGTGCGAGCAATGCGGCATTTTGTCAATAAGTTCCTGCCGCTCACCAATTACGTTACCGGCACTTTTGGATAACTGGCAAAAGGAGCGCTATCTCATCTTTTGTGATGAGGCAGCGGAAACACAAAATCCACTTGAAATTTTGAGAAGCTTACCACCGGCTCCCGCTGCTGTTCTTATTGGACCGGAGGGCGGTTTTAACGACGAGGAGCGCTCGCAACTCGAACGCTGTTCTTTTGTTCACGCTATTCCATTGGGGCCCAGAATTTTGCGTGCAGATACTGCGGCGGTTGCTGCCCTTGCGGTTATTGATGCGACATTGGGAGATTGGCGTGACGACTGGCAAAACCGAATGTGAGGCAGGCGGTACTTGAAAGAGCAATGAAAACAGTTCAATGATGAATCAAATCAAGACAAATTGGAAATTGTGAGATATGGCGCGCGATATTGAAGATGAAACAACAATCAACGGTTTTGAAGATCTGGTAAATTATCTTGCTGCAGGCTCGAAAGAACCTGAAAAATGGCGAATCGGCACCGAACACGAAAAATTTCCATTTTTTGTCGAGGGTAACCGCCCTGTCCCTTATGAAGGGAAAAGAAGTATCCGTGCCCTGCTTGAGGGAATGCAAGCGATGCTCGGGTGGGAACCGATAATGGATGAAGGAAAAATTATCGGTTTGTTAGAGCCGACAGGTGCCGGTGCCATTTCACTCGAACCCGGCGGACAATTCGAACTTTCAGGTGCACCACTCAAAACAATTCATCAGACTTGCCGTGAGGTGAATGCCCATCTTGCTCAGGTCAAGGAAATTGCCGCGCCCCTCGGTATCGGTTTTTTAGGCCTTGGTGGCAGCCCCAAATGGCGTCTTGATGAAACGCCGCAAATGCCGAAATCACGTTACCATATTATGACCAACTATATGCCCAAAGTGGGCAAGCACGGTCTTGATATGATGTACCGGACCTGCACAATTCAGGTCAATCTTGATTTTTCATCCGAGACCGATATGCGCCGCAAAATGCAGGTTTCGATGAAATTGCAGTCCATCGCCACCGCGCTTTTTGCAACTTCCCCCTTCACGGAAGAAAAACCCAACGGCTTTATGTCGTGGCGTTCCGAAATATGGCGCGACACCGATAACCGGCGTTCGGGTGTTCTTCCCTTTGTATTCAATGAAAATTTCGGTTTTGCCGATTACGCAAGATGGGCACTCGATGTTCCGATGTATTTCATTGTACGCGACGGGCATTACCATGATTGCACCGACATAACATTCCGCCAATTCATGGAAGGTGCTTTAAAGGGAAAAGTTGACGATTACCGCGCCAATATGGGCGATTGGATCAATCACCTTTCAACATTATTTCCCGAAGTGCGGCTCAAACGTTTTTTGGAAATGCGTGGTGCCGATGGCGGTCCATGGCGGCGTATTTGTGCATTGCCGGCTTTCTGGGTCGGGCTCCTCTATGATAAGGAAGCGCTCGATAGTGCCTATGAGATGACAAAAGATTGGGGCTATGAAGAAGTTCTTGCTATGCGCAATCTTGTTCCCATCAAAGGATTGAAGACGCCTTTCCGGAATACGACCATTCTTGAAATTGCCCGTCAGGCTCTGGAAATTTCGCGCAAAGGCCTTGCCAACCGCAAAAAACTCAACGTCGATGGCGATGATGAAACGCGTTTTCTGGATCCGCTTTTCGAAGTTGCAATGACAGGCAAATGCGATTCGGAACGTTTATTATCGAAATTCCATTCGGTTTGGGGTGGTTCTGTCGATCCGGTTTTCTTGGAATACGCCTATTAACCTTTTCCTCAACATTAACCTTTTCCTCAACACTTGGCCTTTGCGCAACACTATGAGAGGCAAGGTAAAACGGCTTGTTTCCAACAGGCCGGATTGGCCGCCTCTTGATAAAAACGCGCGCAGGGCAGGCAAGACCTGCTTAAAAAATAGCGCGGTTTAAAAAGTTCCGTTTTCATTTTGAAAATCCGGAACCGTTTTTGCCGTTTAAAAATAGAGCTTTTCAAAATACGAGGCTGCTTTAAAAAAGCTTCATAAAACGAATTCTATTGTCCAATTCCATGTCAAATAGACTTTGGCTCCGGAAAAGTTGTGTAATTTTCAATAAAAGTAAAATTAAAATCCTGATTGTCTTGTTTTTGGACATGTCGAGTTCCCATATCAGTAATGAGTAAACAAAAGAGGAAAGGGATTTCTCAATGCAGCATGTCGATATTCCATCAATGTCGGATTTTAACAAATTACGAGAGGTGCGCGCCGACGCATGTGTATCAATATACTTGCCGACGACACCGATTACATCCGAAATTGGTGCCAGTAAAATTGAGTATGCCAATCAAGTGAAGGAGGCATTGGCACAATCCCAATCCCTTACAGATAAACGGCGTCTGGCAAATCTGGAAACGCTTCTGACAGGGCTTTCCGATTATGAAGAGTTCTGGTTGAAACAGGCGCGTAGTCTCGCCGTTCTTGCCACACCGGATCGTATCTGGACATTCCGTCTTGCCAACCGTTTGAAATCATTTGTTGAAATTGCAGACCGGTTCATGTTGAGCCCGCTTCTTCGTTCGATTACCTTTGCCCATACGGCTCATGTGGTGGCTATTTCAGAATCGAAAGTAAGACTTATCGAAATTGCAAGTGATATCGAGCCATTCGAAGTCAAAGTGCCGGATATGCCCAAGGACATCAATAGCGCTGTCGGCACCAGTAACGAGAGAATCAGTTCCAATAGTGCAGTGCGGTTGACCCAATATTGCCGTTTGATTGATTCAGCTTTGCGTCGTTATCTGACGAGACCGGATATTCCTTTGATTATTGGCGGAAATGAAGCAATGATCAATGCGTTCCGTTCGGTTTATGGCGGCAACAACCTTATCGGAGAAATTGTCAATGCCGGACTTGATCGGGCAAACCCGACAGAAATCGGGGATCTCGCTCGTCCAGTTCTTGACCGTTATTATGAACGGCAAGTGGCCGATATCCGTTCGCGTTTCGAACATCTGACAGCGGAAGGACGGACCACAACAGATATTGCGCTTGCAGCCCGTGCAGCTACGATCGGTCAGATCGATACATTGCTTGCCGATATGGATGAAATGGTTCACGGGACTGTCGATGAAACAACTGGAGCCGTTAGTTTCGGCAAAGAGGGACCGGATACCTATAATGTGGTCGACGAGATTGCAAGCCGCGTTCTTGCCAATGGTGGACATGTGCTAGCCGTTCGCAAGAGTGATATTCCCAATCACCAATCGCTTGCAGCAATTTTCCGTTTCAGAATGTAGGAAAGTTTTGTTTTGTTGATGCCACTCACAAAAACGGATGGCATCGTTCAAAAAAGCGAAAATTTTGGCAATAAATAAAAACGAAAGCCCGCAACAAATTCTGTTCGGGCTTTCAGTTTTTTAAAACTTGCGAATTTTATGTAACTACAGTCCTATTCGATATAAGACGCGGGCGATGATTAGCCGCGGGTACGGCTTTGGCCTTCTCTTGCCGGTTTGAAACCCGGGTCAAGACTGACGGCTTTTGTATAGGAAGCATAAGCTTTTTTCTTGTCGCCACGATGTTCATAAACCATTGCCTGATTTGACCAGCTTTCAGCATTACTGCCATCCAATCGTATGGCAGCGTTAAAATCATCAAAAGCATTATCCCAGTCGCCAAGTGCTGCGTAGGAGAGGCCACGTCCATTATAAGGGGCAGGCGCATTGGGTTGACGCGACATGGCTGCACCGAAATCGGCAATGGCCTGTTGCTGGTCACCGCGTGCCTGTTCGATAAGTGCGCGGTTATGCCAGGCACGTCCGTCGGTTGTGCCAGCCTGAATGGCACTGTTGAAATCATTATAGGCAAGATCAAGCTTGCCACTCAAACGATAGACATTGCCGCGTCCGATCAACGCAACATCATAATTCGGGTTGATTGCCAAAGCACGGTTATAATCGGCAATAGCAGCCGACATATTTCCTGTATTGCGATAAATCAAAGCACGATTGGCATAGGCTTTATAGAAATTGGAGTCGAGCGCTATAGCGGACGTAAAATCGGCAATGGCTTCTTTGTTTCGACCTGCGCGCCCATAAGCCGAGCCGCGCACATTGTAACCGTCAGGGTCGCGTGGATTGGCTTTAATAACGGCTGTCAGAGAAGAGATATTCTCATGCGAGCCCTGGGCAACATCTTCAGGATCAAGAACACCGCTGGAAGACGTACAACCGGCCAAGGCGATAGCCGCAAAAAGAAAGACTGCTGATAGTTTCAATTTTTTCATCGGGCACGATCCTGATACAGACAATTCCACGGGGTCAAATGCGTCATGTCTGACGACTTGGATATAACAAAAAAGTGGAAATGCACGGCGCATCTCCACTTGAAGTCAGGCGAAATTCAGTTTCGCATAAATTGGTCTTTCCCGAAATAAATTAAACCATACGAGAGTAAACTCTACAAATCTGGCAAAAAATTTCAGCAAAATTCCGAATATCAATGAGCAGAACCGCGCCCGCTCACCAAACCTTCACGTTGTGCACGCTTACGTGCCAACTTACGAGCACGCCGAACAGCCTCGGCCTTTTCACGGGCACGCTTTTCCGACGGCTTTTCATAATGGCCGCGCATCTTCATTTCACGGAAGATGCCTTCACGTTGCATTTTCTTTTGCAGCGCACGGAGCGCCTGGTCAACATTATTATCGCGAACGAGTACTTGCACGTTTAATCCTGCTTTGTTTTTACTATCTCTGTTAAATGGGAATATCCCAAAACGACCAAGCCTTTTCAGACAAGGTTTTAAATGATTGTGGTGCCAATACCATAAAAACAGTTCGCTTGTCTATATTGGTTTTCCAAAAGCTGTGTTTTTTAAAAAATAGCTGTCTTTTTATTTTTCTATTCACGTTTTTCGATAAAAACCGGCAAAACAACGCGAAAATGACGTTAAAATTGGCGTCATTGCTCTAATAATTCTCCCCATAACAGATATTTAAATAAAAATTGTAACGGGGCTGACCAGATATGGAATGAAAAGAATGAAAACCGACTCGCTTCTACAGTTTTGGTTCGAGGAATGAATCGTTGAAAAATAATCGCCTTTGTTAAAAATTTATCCGGCAGCAATAGATCCGCCCACACTATATCCGGTCCAATAGAGTTGAAGCGGAAAAGGGATAAATCAGCAAGAAAAGCCGCTAAAATGGAAGAAAATATTGGCAAATGCCCGCTGTCACCGGATTGATCAACCCCTTTTTTTGTCAATGATATTGCAATACGGAAAGCCATTTTAACATGTCGAGACAGAAGTGCTTGAACTTTGCAAGGCAGTAAAAGCCCTGTTGTTCAAACGAATGCGGCTATTTTTCTCCGCGCGAAAAAGAATGCCCCATTCAAATAAAAACAGGTCTGCCAGATATGCGCTGCTTAAAGTTACAAATCTGAGCTGGTCAAAATTACAAATATGTGCAGCTCAATGTGACGAATATGCACTGCGCAAGAATTACGAAGCCTTTGGCGGAACCATGGCAATTGTAATCCAGTCGGCAGTCAAAGCCGGTTTTTTCACATTTTCGATTTCAAGAGTGACAGCGTAATGAAAAACAATTCTGCCCGAGGGGCGAATTTCGGCATCGCTTAAAACAAAATGGGCGCGAACCTTTGCACCGGTTTTGACGGGGCTCATCAAACGCACTTTGTCAAAACCGTAATTGATACCCATTGTTGTCCCCTCAAGCTCGGGGAGCGCCTCATAAGCCAAAGTCGATAGCAGCGAAAGGGTTAGAAAACCATGGGCAATTGTGCCGCCAAAGGGCGTTTCTTTGGCACGTTTTTCGTCAACATGAATCCATTGATGGTCATCGGTTGCATCGGCAAACTGGTTAATCATTTCCTGTGTGACAGTACGCCAATTCGAAACGCCTACTTCTTTGCCGATTGAAGCGGGAATATCGTCAACAGTCACTTTGCCGGGCATGAGTGTTTTTCCTTATCAATATTTTGCGGTTGCCTCTTATTGGTGAAAGACCGCTTATGTCATGAATTCAAGCTGCTTATACAGGTCAAATAATATTCACGCAAATTTTTGTTTGGAAAATGTGGAGCTTTGTTATTCTGCTCTTGGCTTTCTGCTCCCAACCCTCCGTTCTTTGTCGTCAATCAATGACGAGCCTTGCAATTCTTTAGCGTTGTTATTAGACCTTTGAAGAAAGGATTATGCGCTGAACGACTGGCAAAACCCGATGATAGAAATATTTTGTCGGGTTGATGAATGATCGTTTTTTACCGGAGAATTTTTTGAAATGACAAGCAATGTAGCCCTTATCGGTTTGGCCCGCGACCTCAAAAAACGCGAAGACAGTGGCAAGCCTATCCGCATAGGGCTTGTCGGTTGCGGGGAAATGGGAACCGACCTTTTAACAGGCGTCGCCCATATGGATGGTATAGAGGTTGCAGCGGTTTCAACACGCACACCCGAACGGGTGCTTGATGCGGCAAAAATTGCCTATGATGAAACGGGGCATGCAAAGGAAGTTTCCAACGCGTCGGAAATGACAGCAGCAATCGAAGAGGGAAAAATTGCCGCCACCGACGATCTTGATATGTTGCTAAAAAACGAGCTTGTCGATGTTATCGTCGACGCGACAGGCTATCCCGAGGCAGGCGCGGAAATCGGTTATAAAACGCTACAAAACAACAAACACGTTGTTATGATGAATGTCGAGGCTGATGTCACAATTGGCCCTTATCTTAAACATGAAGCCGAAAAACGCGGCCTTATCTACACACTTGGAGCCGGTGACGAGCCGTCTTCCTGCATGGAGCTTATCGAATTTGTTTCGGCACTCGGGCATAATGTTGTTGCAGCCGGAAAGGGCAAAAACAACCCGCTCGATTTTGATGCAATTCCCGATCATTATGAAGAAGAGGCACAAAAACGCAATATGAATGTGCGTATGCTTGTCGAATTCATTGACGGTTCAAAAACCATGGTCGAAATGACGGCCATTGCCAATGCAACCGGCCTTGTTCCCGATTGCCCCGGAATGCACGGCCCGAAAGCCGACATAGATCGCCTGAACAAGGTGCTCATTCCTGAAAAAGATGGTGGGGTTTTGTCAAAAGCCGGCGTTGTCGATTATTCGATCGGGCGGGGCGTTTCACCGGGGGTTTTCGTGGTTGCAGAAATGCGCCATCCGCGCGTTTGGGAACGTATGGAAGATTTGAAAATTGGTGAAGGGCCTTATTTCACGTTCCATCGTCCTTATCATCTCACAGCTATGGAAGTGCCGCTTACTTGCGCACGGGTCATGCTTTACGGAAAGGCCGATATGGTGCCGCTTGACCGGCCGGTTGCGGAAGTGTGTGCCGTTGCCAAGAAGGACCTGAAACCCGGTGACAAGCTCGATTTTATCGGACTTTATACCTATCGCGCATGGAATATGACAGTCGAGGATGCAAGGAAGCACGAGGCAATTCCCTGTGGTCTGCTTGAAGGGGCAACAGTTACCGCACCGATTAAGAAGAATGAATTGATTACTGCAAAAAATGCTGCAATCAATGAAGACCAGTGGATTGCACGCTTGCGCAAAAAACAGGACAAACTCATTTACGGCTGATCGGGATTTTTAAAAACCGGTCACTCATAATCGTTCCAATTGCGATCTTTATTGATCGAAAGTTGGAAATCGCAGGTTTTGTAATGGGGAAAGCCTCCTTTCGTTGCATTTTTATTCTTCAGAACGGCAACGAGAGGCTTTTGCATCGTCCGGTAGGTCATATATTTTATGGATGTGATCCGGATAATGGCAGACGAATTTCAAAAACAGATCTGCAAAACGTGCGGCAAGTTGCGCATTGATATGCGATAGAGGAGCTGGTTCAAATATCCAAGCGCGATTTATAAGCGCAAATGTATAAGTGCAAATGCGCTAAATTATCTCTCCGGAAAGGCTAATGCTTCTGTCGCACGCCGCAAAAAAGACGATTGCGGCGGGTATTTCCGATCATCAATGTCAATTCGGAACGCGTGGTTTGCGCGGTTTGGTAAGCACATTCCAATAGAGCACAACGAAACCTAAAAAAGCCAGAATCCATAAAGTTCCGGCAAGGTGAAGTGTCGGCAGATTGTTATTGGCAATGCCGGCAAAAAGCCGCAGCCAGACCGATAGAAAAAGTGCAAGGTAAACCAGCACAACAGGCCAGGAAACTGTAAGCGGGCGGCCTGCGTGACCAAGGCTTGCGCGTGTCATAACGGCCATTGTCATCATGCCGATACCACCGGCCATCCATAAATGTTGCACGGGTGCGCGCCCTCCCGGAATAATTCCGAATGTGCCGAGCGCCAAAGCGATAAACCCTAACGGAATAAACAGAAAGCCGACATGAAGCACAAAAACCAGCGGTTCTTTCAAAGTTGCCAAACCCCGCCAACGTTGCAGCCGGTAAAGATTGGCAATGCCGCAAAGGCCGCACAACAGAGCAGTTATTCCCGTATCGGGAAAAACTATCCACAGAACGAGGCAGATAGCCGTAAAAATCATAATGGTTTGGTCAACGCGCCCGTGTGGAGCCGGTAGTTTTGTTTCCCCGCGTTTGGCAAGCCAATTTCGTGTGAAGCTTGGCACAATCCGGCCGCCAATAATGGCAATAAGGAAAACTGCAATGGCAAGGGCAAGACGTGCGCCATAACCGTCGGCGGCATAAACGCCATTGAAAGCTTCGCAATCAAAAATCAGATTGGCGCAGAAAAGGAGAACAAGCAAAATAAGCACTTTGAGATTACGCCAATTTTTTCCATATATAATTTCGCGCCCGATTGCGATGGTGAAAAGAAGCGGGAACAGCAAATCAAGGCCGACTGTTACTGTTGCAGGCAGATCGGATGAAAGCACCATGGCAATACGCCCGATAAGCCAGATGGATACGAGGCCCAAAAGCGGCCAGCCGACAATGGGCAATCGTCCGGTCCAATTGGGAACGGCCGTCATTAAAAAACCGGCAATGACAGCCCATAAATAACCGAAGAGAAAGCTGTGGGCATGCCAGGAAAACGGGTCAATCCCGATTGCCAGAACATCTTTGCCGGAAAAAAGGAAAATCCAGATAAACAGGCTGAATACAGCCCAGATACTTGCAAACAGAAAAAACGGACGATAACCATAACTCAAAAGTGCCGGACCTTGCCACGCTCTCATCTGTTCGGCTGAACTTGCCATGATCATTTCCTTAAAAAAATGCCGCCTTGATGGCGGCATCTTAAGGTTTATTCCATGGCTTTGACAATGCTTTCGACCATTTTTTTGGCATCGCCAAAAAGCATCATGGTGTTGTCACGGAAAAACAGCTCGTTCTCAACGCCCGAATAGCCTGTTCCCATACCACGTTTCAGGAACAGAACTGTTCCCGCTTTCGATACATCGAGAATCGGCATGCCATAAATCGGCGAAGATGGATCCGATTTTGCGGCAGGGTTGGTTACGTCGTTGGCGCCAATGACAAAAGCAACATCTGCTTCGGCAAATTCGGAATTGATATCGTCAAGCTCGAAGACTTCGTCATAGGGCACATTGGCTTCGGCAAGCAGCACATTCATGTGACCGGGCATACGACCGGCAACCGGATGAATGGCATATTTGACTTCGACACCGTTTTCTTTGAGCTTGTCGGCCATTTCACGCAATGCGTGCTGGGCCTGCGCAACGGCCATACCATATCCCGGTACGATAATGACCTTGTTGGCGTTTTTCATAATGAATGCGGCGTCGTCTGCCGAACCCTGTTTGACAGGGCGGCGTTCAACTTCATTATTTCCGGCAGGGCCGGCACTTTCACCACCGAATCCGCCGAGGATCACCGAAATGAACGAGCGGTTCATGCCTTTACACATAATGTAGGAAAGGATGGCACCGGACGATCCGACCAGTGCACCGGTGATGATCAAAGCCATATTTCCGAGCGTAAAGCCGATACCCGCGGCTGCCCATCCCGAATAGGAATTGAGCATGGAAACAACAACCGGCATATCCGCGCCACCGATCGGCACAATCAGTGTAACACCGATAACGAGCGATAAAAGCACAATAAGCCAGAAAACCAGATGGCTTTCGGTTCCGACAAGTGCGGCGATGAGGATAACAATTGCCACTGCAAGAACAATATTGATCAAGTGACGATTCGGCAAAATAATCGGTTTACCGGACATGCGCCCGTCAAGTTTTAAAAACGCAATGATGGAACCGGTAAAGGTTATCGCACCGATTGCGACACCGATTGCCATTTCAACAAGTGCCCGCCCATGAATGGAGCCGATTTCACCGATACCGAATGAATGCGGCGAATAAAGCGCACCGGCAGCCACCATAACAGCAGCAAGGCCGACGAGTGAATGGAAAGAGGCAACAAGTTGCGGCATTGCTGTCATGGCAATGCGGCGGGCAATGACTGCACCGATAGCACCACCAATGGCAAGACCTATAATAATAAGGACAAGGCCACCGAAGCTTGGACGGGCAAGCAGCAATGTTGTGATGATGGCAACAGCCATGCCGACCATGCCATAGGCATTACCCTTGCGGCTGGTTGTCGGATGGGAAAGTCCGCGCAGTGCCATGATGAACAGAACACCGGAGACGAGATAAAGGAAGGCTGCAAAATTAACACTCATAGGTTCAAGCCTCACTTATCTTTTTTCTTGTACATGGCAAGCATGCGCTGGGTAACGAGAAAGCCGCCGAAAATATTGACGCTTGCAAGTACCAGCGCGATGAAACCGAAAGTGCTTGCAAGACCTGAAGCCGAAAGGCCGACAGCAAGCAGCGCACCAACGACGATAACCGAAGAAATTGCATTGGTAACAGCCATGAGCGGTGTGTGGAGAGCCGGTGTGACGGCCCAGACAACATAATAGCCGACAAAAATTGCCAGTACGAAGATCGCAAACTGGAAAATGAACGGGTCAATAACACCGCCTGTCGCATTGTGGACGGCTTCAACGGCATTATTGGAAATTTGGCCGCCAGCTTCGCGCACAGCGGCAATGGCCTGATCGAGACCTTGAAGGGCTTTGTCGAGAGCCTCGTTAGACATTATTTGGCTCCTTTTTCATTTGGTTTCTTATCCGCTTTTGCGGCTGGTTCTTTAGATTTCGAGGATGTGTGCTTTGCCGGTTTTTCGCCCTTTTCATCGGCTTTTTTTGCCGGAGCGGGTTTTTTATCGGCGTCTTTTTTTACCCCTTCTTCTGCAAAGCGGGGATGAACAACATGACCGTCGAAAGTAAGCAATGTGGCTTTCACGAGTTCGTCATTCCGGTCGATTGTAAATGCCTTCGTCTCCTTGTTTGTCATGATATCGACAAAGGCATAAAGATTGCGCGCATAAAGCTTTGAAGCGGTAGCGGCAATGCGGCCCGGAACATTGGTAAAGCCGATAATCTTCACCCCTTCGACTTCAACAACCTTATTGGCAACGGCGCCTTCGACATTGCCGCCTCTTTCAACGGCAAGATCAACCAACACCGAACCTTGGCGCATGGTTTTGAGCATTGCTTTTGTGATAAGGCGCGGTGCCGGACGACCGGGAATCAAAGCGGTTGTAATGACGATATCCTGTTTGGCAATATGCTCGGCAGTCAAAGCCGCCTGTTTTTGCTGGTATTCCTTCGACATTTCCTTGGCATAGCCACCAGCAGTTTCAGCAGCTTTGAATTCATCATCCTCGACGGCGATAAATTTTGCACCGAGTGAAGCGACCTGCTCTTTTGCCGCAGGACGTACGTCATTTGCCGTAACCGATGCACCAAGACGCCGCGCAGTGGCAATTGCCTGAAGACCGGCAACACCTGCCCCCATAACGAAAACCTTGGCAGCCGGAACGGTACCGGCGGCGGTCATCATCATGGGGAGGGCGCGGTCATAATATTCGGCAGCATCAATCACTGCCTGATAACCGGCAAGATTTGCCTGTGATGACAGAACATCCATGACTTGCGCACGCGTAATGCGCGGCATGAATTCCATCGAAAAGGCATTCAATCCGGCTTTGGCCATGGCCTTGACATCATCCTCGTGGCCGAATGGATCGAGAATGCCGATGAGATTGGCACCCTTTTTATAGAGGGATATTTCTTTGGCACTTGGACGGCGCAATTTCAAAATGATGTCGGCTTTATTTGCCTCGTTCGCACCAACGATTTTTGCACCGGCTTCCTTATAGTCCTCGTCACTTATCAAGGACTGGAGACCGGCACCTTTCTCGACCGACACATCATAGCCGAGATTGATAAGCTTTTTGACAGTTTCCGGAGACGCGGCAACGCGCGTTTCCCCTTCGGCTGTTTCTTTGGCAACAAAAACTGTTTGACCCAAATGTTATCTCCTTGAGTTTCAGGGAAGACAGGCTGCCTATCGACAGTCTCTTCTCCCCACTTATTCACAATGCCGGATTATTTCAGAAAAATCGAAACGATTTAGTAGTAACGGTAAAAGCACATTATTTCCAGTGCTTTTGCTAAAATTTCGTTTTTCACACGTCTTATCGTGGATAGTTCAGGAAAAAACTTTTTCAAATGTGCCTGTCTTAACGAAAACCGGTCATTTGACAAAAGCCTGTTTTCCTTAAATATTGATCCGATAATATAAAAGGGAACACAAATGGCTGAACATTTAAAACCGCTTATTGCGGTACCTGCCGATTGCCCCGCTTTTGACGGTTATGTCTGGCATGGCGCGCCTCAGCAATATCTTGAGGCCGCGTCAAAAGTGGCCGATGTTGCCCCCCTTATCGTGCCATCGCTTGGGGCCGGAGCCGATGTCCAGTCTATCCTTGCGGTGGTTGACGGTGTTCTCATCACCGGCGCAAAATCCAATGTAAATCCGGCACGTTATGGTGAAAAAGCAACCGCCGACCACGAACCGTTCGATTTTGCCCGAGACGAAACATCTTTTTTTCTCATTGATGCAGCAATCAGGCAAGGTTTGCCGCTTCTTGCCATTTGTCGCGGAATACAGGAACTCAATGTCGCTCTTGGAGGAACACTTTCACCGGCGCTGCAAAAAATACCCGGAAAGCTCGATCATAGAGCGAATGATAAAAGTGACAGTGACAAAAAATTTGCCATCAGGCAACCGGTTCGAGTGAACGAAAATACGGTGCTTGCAAAAATTGTAGGCACTGGCGAAATCATGGTGAATTCTGTTCACCAACAGGGAATCAACAAGCTGGCGCCACGTCTTGTTGCCGAAGCGACAGCTCCCGATGGCACAATAGAAGCAGTCAGTGTGAAGGATGCAAAAGGCTTTGCACTTGGCGTCCAATGGCATCCCGAATATTGGGCAACAAGCGATATACCATCAAACAAGATATTTAAAGCATTCGGCGAGGCAGTGCATCAACATAAAGATCATCGCCTTGAAAAAAAGGAGCTGTGAAAAAACAGCTCCCTCAAAAAAACAGGTGTCTTGAAAAAAGCATTTCGGAAAAAGAGAAAACAGTTAAAAAACGAAAACCTGCTTATGATGTCAGAATGACAGGATATCGAAATTTAAAGTTTTCAGATTTTTCTCGGTACCATGCGACCGGTTGATTGGCGAATGCGCAATTCCGGTTTAATGAGATCATGACCATTTTTGACTTCGATGCCGTTTAAAAGGTCAAGGAGAGCACGCGCTGCACGCCTTCCCACTTCCCTCTGACCGTTCCAGACTGTGGTGAGCGAGGGTGTGGCAATTTCGGCTTCCTCAAGATCATCATAGCCGGTCACAGAAATATCCCGCCCTGCAACAAGGCCGGCACGGGCAATTCCGTTCATCAAGCCGATTGCGGCAAGGTCATTGAAACAGACGGCAGCAGTCGGTTTATCTTTGAGAGCCAGAAATTGCGGTGCTATCTCGAAACCTGCCTGTTTTGTCCGAGGTCCTTCAAGGCGCCATTCCGGTTTGACCTCGAGTCCGGCAAGTTGCATGGCATGGCGATAGCCTTCATAACGGTCATGTCCGGTCGAGGTGTAATCTGTACCGCCAACCATAGCGATGCATTTATGCCCGAGAGAAATGAGATGGTTGGTGGCAAGAGAAATGCCGTAAGTATCGTCGCCGCGAAACACCG
The DNA here is from genome assembly GCF_002007485.1 of Ditibartonella apihabitans. GTDB lineage: Bacteria > Pseudomonadota > Alphaproteobacteria > Rhizobiales > Rhizobiaceae > Bartonella > Bartonella apihabitans. Next base: position 2,217,426 of record NZ_CP015820.1, on the reverse strand, counting down.
GTACGTCCACTCCTTCAACATGGCGCGCAACAAAGACAACAGGCAAACCGTTATTTTGTGCCATTTCAATGTCTTTTGCAGGGGTTCCGATTGCCGGTGACATGATAACGCCATCAGCTCCGAGCTGAAGAAGCGTTTCCAGAAAATTGCGTTGCTTGTCCAACTGGTCATAATGGTTGGAAAGGATGAAAGTTTGCCGTGAACGGTCGAGTTCCGTCTCGATCGAGCGCAATATTTCGGCAAAAAACGGATTCATAATGTCGTGGACAACAACCCCCACAATGCCGGAGCGCGATGTGCGCAAACTTGCTGCACGGCGGTTATAGATATAGCCGATATTACGGGCGTAATCCTTGATTTTTTCACGTGTATCATCTGCTACCAGCGGGCTGTCACGCAGTGCCAACGAAACTGTGGCTGTCGAAACATTTAACGCATCAGCAATCGTGGAAAGTTTAATTTTTTGCGCCAATGCTCATTATTCCTCGAAAATGAATTAAATTTTAGCGTTTAAACCGTCAAATCGGAAGAACGGGAATTTCCCCGATTGGTTCGAGAAAAGTCGCCAAGCTTCAGGAGTGATTGATAAACGTCTATTTTAAAGGAAACTATAGTCATTTTAAACTGTTTTGTTCAATGAACAATTCATTGGAATAAGGGAAAACAGTGTATTTTTTAAAATTCGCTTCGCCATTTTATTGATTATTTAAAAGTCGATCATTTGAAAGAGGTGGAAAATTTTGTTTTTCCACCTCCCGATAATCAAGTGAAATTCGACTATTAGTTTTTGTGCCAGCCGGTTTTAAAATAATGTCGGCATGTTCATCGGCCGGCATGTTCATCGGCCGACATGTTCATCGGTATGTATCGGTTAAAAGTGATTGCTGCTGCTCAAGATTTTTATGGATTCTGTCCATGAGGGTCAGCAAAGTAAATTGCTCTTGTTCATCAAGACCACCGGTCACTTCCCGCTCGGTCTCTTCAAGTGCCCTTTCGATGAGGTTGACAATGTTATGGCCGTCTTTCGTAAGAAAAATATGAAATTTGCGCTGGTCTTTGTGTGATCCACGTTTGGTAACAAAACCTTGTTCCTGAAGACGCGCTATCGTTTTTGTGACTGTAGGAAGTTTTACGCCCAAGCGTTTGGCCAGGCTTCCGGGCGATTGCCCGTCTTTCATCGCCAACAACAAAATTATTCTATCTTGACCGGCATATAAACCAAATTCATAAAGACGACGAGCCAATAAGGTCTTCATCATTCTTGCTGTTGATTGGACGATCTCTAACGCTGGTATCCGAGTTTTGTCTGGCATTATATCTTTGTCTCCCCGAAGACGTTTTTGGAAGAAATAACGATTCACTTGTCTAGTATATCAACCTGATTCGTTAATTTTCACAAAATGGTGAATTTATCTATAACATGTAAGGGCAACAAAATCTGTGTATAGCCAAATAAAAATAATTCGATAAGGATTAAAATAGTGAAAAAAGAAGATCAAATAATAGCAATTTTGCCTTTGGGTGCCCATGAATATCATGGTCCTCATTTGTCACCAACGACGGATGCTGTCATTGCCGGGGCTTTTGCTGAACGTCTTGCATCTTTGTTTCCAACCGCCCCGAAACGTTTGACTCCACTGGAGGTTGAATCTGTCGGCTATTCAATCGAACATAAAGGTCGGCCGTTTACAAAAACATTGGAATATTCACAAGCTATTGACCGTTGGATTTCGATTGGTGCCGATTGTTATAAAAAGGGAATAAAAAAAATTCTCGTTCTCAACGCTCATGGTGGCAATTCGCCATTGATGAATATTGTCATCACCGAATTGCGTTGTCGCTTCAAAATGCTTGCTGTAGCGACCAGTTGGGGACGCTTCGGCCTGCCGGAAGGTTTGATTACTCCCGAAAACAAACAGTTGGATATTCATGCCGGCTTTATCGAAACGTCACTCATGCTTTATCTTGCGCCTGAAAAGGTGGAAATGGAAAAAGCGCAAAATTTCTCCAACTGGCAAAAAAAATTACAAGAAAAATTCAAATATCTCCGGGCTTATGGGCCATTTCCTTTCGGCTGGAAAATGGCGGATATCAATAGATTGGGGGCCGCAGGAAATGCACTTGCCGCGAATAAAGAGGCAGGAAAAGCGATATTCGATCATGCAATTGAAGGTTTTAGCGGCCTTGTTGAGGATATGTTCGCTTTTGATATTGACGAACTCTCCTAGAAAGCCTCTTTTCCAAAGCTAGAAATTGTTAGCGACATTGCTTATATCGACAACAGTAAAAATTCCCGTCATTTGAAAGGTCATGCTATGAGCGAGACTGAAAACACTCCCCGCAAAATTCCGGTAACTGTTCTGACCGGTTATCTGGGGGCAGGAAAGACAACGCTTCTCAACCGGATTCTGACAGAAAATCACGGCAAACATTACGCTGTTATTGTCAATGAATTCGGCGAGATCGGCATCGACAATGATCTGATTGTCGAATCCGACGAAGAAATTTACGAGATGAATAATGGTTGTATCTGCTGCACAGTGCGCGGCGACCTTGTCCGTGTTGTCGACGGTTTGATGCGCCGTCCCGGCCGGTTTGACGGTATCATTATCGAAACCACCGGTCTTGCCGATCCGGTTCCTGTTGCACAGACATTTTTCATGGATGATGATGTCAGGGCAAAATCGCAACTCGATGCTGTTGTGGCGCTGGTCGACGCAAAACATTTGCCGTTAGAGTTGAAAGACAGTCGTGAAGCGGAAGACCAGATTGCTTTTGCCGATGTTGTCCTTTTGAACAAGACCGATCTTGTCAGCCCGCAGGAACTTGCCGATGTCGAAGCAACAATACGAGCAATCAATCCTTCTGCTGTTATCTTTCGCACCCAACGTTCCAATGTCGATTTGAACGAAGTGCTTGATCGCGGTGCATTCGATTTAAGCCGTGCGCTTGAAAATGACCCGCATTTTCTCGATCATGACGAGGAAGAGGAAGAGCATGTATGCGGGCCTGAATGCGACCATGATCACGATCATGACCATCACCACCATCATCATCATGACCACGAGCATCACCACCATGACGGGGACGAGCATGTCCATGGAGCAGCCCTTCATGATGTAACGGTGAAATCGGTTTCGTTACGTGCAGGCGAACTTGATCCGGGCAAGTTTTTCCCGTGGATCCAGCAGATTACCCAAACACAGGGGCCGGATATTTTGAGACTTAAAGGCATTATCGCATTCAAAGGCGATAAAGACCGTTATGTTGTGCAAGGTGTCCATATGATTTTGGAAGGCGACAGCCAGAGACCTTGGAAAGAAGGCGAAAAGCATGAAAGCCGTCTGGTCTTTATCGGCCGCAAACTTGATGCCGAAAAGCTCAAAGCCGGTTTCGAAAATTGTGCCTGATTTTTGAGAGGAATCTATGCCGACAATTGCACATTGTGACCTCGACAGCTATTGCCTGTTTGCGGGGTTTTTAGATGACCAGCCGGTCTTTGTGACAGCAAATGGTGAAATCACCCTGCTTGGCGAAAAACAAAAAGTGGTCGAGGCACATGAAGGGATTGCCTCCGTTGCTTTAGCCAAAGACAAGAAATCGGTGATTACCGGCGGTGAAGATGGCCGGATTTGCCGGACAACCAGTGCTCTTCAGTGTAGCGAGCTTGCCCGTCATGAAAAAAAGTGGATCACCTCGGTTGCAGCCGGTCCCGACAATTCTTATGCCTTTGCTTTTTCACGCACGGCCTGGGCCGATGGCGGCAAGGGAGCCGATGGAGGCAAGGGGCTTCAGGAGTTTGATCACGAGCGTAGTGTTGAAGATCTAGCTTTTGCACCAAAAGGCCTAAGATTTGCGGTGGCACGATATAATGGCGTGACATTGCATTGGCTCGGCGCTGACACAAAGCCCACCGACCTTACATGGAAGGGCGCACATTTTGCTGTTACATTTTCGCCCGATGGCCGCTATGTCATTTCGTCGATGCAGGAAAATGCCTTGCATGGCTGGCGATTGAGTGATGACCAGCATTTGCGCATGAGCGGCTATCCTGCAAAGGTCAAGAGCTGGTCATGGAGCGCGAAAGGTAAGTGGCTTGCCACGTCCGGCGCTCCTGCTGCCATTGTCTGGCCATTTCAGGCCAAAGATGGCCCGATGGGAAAAGCCCCCCTTGAACTCGGCACCCGTGCCGATGCCATGGTCACATGCGTGTGCTGCCATCCGGAAGAAGACATTGTTGCTGCCGGTTTTAATGACGGCATGATTTTATTCATCCGCTTTGCCGATGCGAAAGAAGTGCTTTTGCGCCGTCCCGGAAAAGGTGCCATTTCAACCATGGCTTGGGATGATAAAGGGTATCGACTGGCATTCGGCTCAGAAAGCGGGGAAGCTGGCATTATCGATATTTCTGCCTAAGAGCAGGAGAATAAGTTTTTAATAAAAATAAAACCACCTGCTGCGCGCAGGTGGTTTTTTAATGAACAGCTCGAACCGGTCAACCCAAAGTCGGGTAATCGGTATAGCCTTTTTCATTGCCGCCATAGAGTGTTGTCTGGTCGACCTCGTTCCATGGAGCATGCTCTTTGATACGGCGGACAAGATCGGGATTGGCAATAAACGGACGGCCGAAAGACACAATATCGGCATAGCCCGACCCGACAGCTTTTTCAGCCATTTCGGCGGTATAGCCATTATTGACCATCCACGCGCCATTGCCACCGGCATCGCGATAGACGTGTTTCAAACGCTTATAGTCGAAGGCATAATCGGCTTCGGTATAATTGCGGTCGCCTCCTGTGGCACCTTCGATCAGGTGGATGAAGGAAAGCTCATAGGCAGCCAAAGCATCAACATAAAAATCGAAAAGCGGCTGCGGGTCCGGATCATGGGCATCATTGGCAGGTGTTACCGGAGAAATGCGGATACCTGTTCTGCCACCGCCGATTTCTTTTGCAACGGCTTCGGCAACAAGGAGCGGAAAACGGCAACGATTTTCAATCGAACCGCCGAATTCGTCGGTGCGGTGGTTCGATTCGGAACGCAAGAACTGGTCAAGCAAATAGCCATTGGCCGAGTGAATTTCCACGCCGTCAAAACCGGCAATATCGACAGCATTGCGTGCGGCTTTACGATAATCGTCGATAATGCCGGGAATCTCGGATGCGTTCAATGCACGTGGTGTCGATGTTTGTACAAATTCACCCTGACCATTCTTGTCTTTGATATAGGTTCGGGCTTTTGCCTGAAGGGCGGAAGGGGCAACAGGCGGTTTGCCTGCAGGTTGCAATGAACTGTGGGAAATACGTCCCGTGTGCCAAAGCTGGGCAACAATTTTGCCGCCTTCTTCATGAACGGCATCGGTTACTTTTTTCCAGCCGACAAGCTGGGCTTTTTCGTAAAGGCCCGGAACGTCGATATTGCCTTGTCCCTGTTGTGAAATGGCCGTACCTTCAGATACAATAAGGCCGGCGGTCGAACGTTGGCGATAATAGACAACGTTCAAATCATTGGGTGTTGCATTGGGCGAACGAGCGCGTGTTAACGGCGCCATGGCAATGCGGTTTTTTAGAACAAGGTCTCCTGCCTTGATCGGGTCAAAAAGTGATGTCATGAAAAGCCCCTTTCATAATGGCTGCAAATTTAAACATAAGGTGAACCGGCCCGATTAAAAAGGGCTTGATTAATTTTTATGAGGAGAAGAATTACGGTTGCGTTCCGGTTTGCAATCCGTAATCTCTCCTTGAAATTGAAAGAATCTGGTAAATAGAATGACGACAATTGCGCAATCAATCTGCCAAACAATTGCTGGCGACATCAAGGCGAGTCAAACACAGGTTGCTGCCGCAATCGCCCTCATCGACGAGGGGGCAACCATTCCCTTCATTGCCCGCTATCGCAAGGAAGTAACCGGTGGCCTTGATGATGGACAATTGCGCCTGTTATCGGAACGGCTCATTTATCTTCGTGAAATGGAAGCACGTCGCGAAGCGATTATTCAAGCAATTCGCGAACAGAACAAGCTTAGTCCGGAACTGGAAGAATCTTTAAGAAAAGCAAGCTCGAAGGCCGAATTGGAAGACCTTTATCTGCCGTTCAAGCCGAAGCGGCGTACCCGTGCCGAAATTGCCAAAGAAAACGGCTTATTGCCGCTTGCGGAGGAAATTCTGAAAAATCGGAACGAAGAACCGGAGCTTCTTGCCAAAGATTATATCAATGACAACATTTCCGATGTCAAAGCTGCTCTTGACGGTGCTCGCGATATTATTTCGGAAACCATGGCGGAAAATGCCGAACTCATCGGAAATTTACGTCACTATATGCAATCACATGCCTTTATCCATGCCAAGGTTGTTGCCGGTAAAGAGCAGGAAGGCGCGAAATTTTCCGATTATTTTGACCATAGCGAAAAATGGTCGACTGTGCCAAGCCATCGCGCACTGGCAATGTTTCGCGGGCGTAACGAAGAAATCCTGAATGTCGATATTGAAGTCGACGAGGATATTCCAAATGGCGAAAAACCGGTCATAAAGCTGATTAAACAGGCCTACAAAATCGGCGATCAGCTCCCCGGAGATATTTTTCTTGTGAGTGTCGCTTTATGGGCATGGCGAGTAAAGCTATCTTTACATCTTTCGCTTGATTTGATGCGCGATTTGCATGAGCGCGCCGATGAAGAAGCAATTTCTGTTTTTGCCCTTAATCTCAAAGCACTTTTATTGGCTGCACCGGCGGGTGAAAGGGCAACAATGGGGCTTGATCCGGGTATCCGCACCGGTGTCAAGGTTGCAGTGGTCGATAAAACCGGAAAACTCAAGGAAACCGCAACCATCTATCCATTCCCGCCGAAAAATGATGTTCGCGGTGCAGAGGCGGTGCTTGCCGCTCTCATTAAAAAACATCAGGTTGATCTCATCGCTATCGGCAACGGGACAGCAAGCCGCGAGACAGAAAAACTTGTTGGCGATTTGTTGAAACATATGCCAGCGCCCCGTCCGACAAAAGTCATTGTTTCGGAAGCCGGTGCTTCTGTCTATTCGGCTTCCGAACTTGCGGCCAACGAATTTCCCGAACTTGATGTGTCATTGCGCGGCGCAGTTTCAATCGCCCGGCGTTTGCAGGATCCGCTTGCCGAATTGGTTAAAATCGAACCGAAATCTATCGGTGTCGGGCAGTATCAGCATGATGTCGACCAGTTCGAGTTGATGAGAGCGTTGGACGGTGTTGTCGAAGATGCGGTGAATGCCGTGGGGGTTGACCTTAACACCGCTTCGGCCTCTCTGCTTGCCCGTGTTTCGGGGGTGGGGGCATCATTGGCCGATGCAATTGTTGCTTATCGTGATGAAAATGGCCCATTCAAAAATCGTAACGGGTTGAAGTCGGTACCGCGCCTCGGTGCAAAAACATTCGAGCAATGTGCTGGTTTCTTGCGTATCCGCAATGGCGACGAACCGCTTGATGCTTCGGCAGTGCATCCGGAAGCTTATAGCGTTGCACGCAAGATTGTTGCTGCATGTGGCCGTGACTTGCGGTCATTGATGGGCGATAGTGCTGCTTTGAAAAAACTCGACCCGAAAACATTTATTGACGAGCGGTTCGGTTTGCCGACCATTAAAGATATTTTGAGCGAATTGGAAAAACCCGGGCGCGACCCGCGACCGGAATTCAAAACAGCAACTTTTGCCGAAGGTGTTGACGAGATTTCAGACCTCAAACCGGGCATGAAGCTTGAAGGGACAGTCACCAATGTCGCTAATTTTGGTGCATTTGTTGATATAGGTGTGCATCAGGACGGGCTTGTCCATATTTCACAACTTGCCGACACTTATGTGAGTGATCCGCATAAAGTTGTGAAAGCCGGAGATATTGTTTCTGTGACTGTGCTTGATGTTGATCCAGCACGCAAACGCATCTCGCTAAGTATGAAAAAACATCCCGATAATCCGGATAGTCGTGCAAAAACTGCTTCTTCGGAAAATTCGGGACGCAACCATTTGCATAATATGAAAAATAAAAAACCAGCCTCTCAAGAGGGCAGTTTCGGTTCGGCTCTTGCAGAAGCATTGCGCAAACGCCATTAAATTTAAGCAAATGCTATCAAATGTTGATGAGCAGATGCGAAAATTTGCGAAGATGCACTCTTTGCCGAACTTTGAATAAACGTGGTTTGACAGAAATTACCCGTTTTGAATACAGCAATAAAACGATATCGGCCAAGGCTTTTTATGATCGGACAAGGCCTGAATCATCATGGGCAAGGGCTGTGCCTTCCGGCTTTTGTGCCCAAAGGCATTTGTCTTCTTTATCAGAGCTTGCGAGGGGATAGGTTAATGAAAGCGTTTTCATGTCAAAAGACTTGAAAGCAACAATCGGGATAAACATTAAAGAATCCGGAGAAAGTGGATAGGCGCGAGCTTACGCGTGTCTCCGGCGCTTGTGCGCGCCCGCGAAATTTTTCAAACCACGATGAAAACGGATATCGTTTCGGGAAAACCGAATTTCTATTTATAAAGCCGGTGGTTGTTCTTTTGCCCGTTTTGTTGCATTCCGATAGCAAACCATCATGGGCAATCGTGAACAAATATGAGCGCACTAAAAACAAAAAGCCGGTTTAACCGGCCTTTTATTTTTAACCAATTTGTTTTCCGTTTATTTCTTTTGGGATTTGGCCGCTTTTTGGCTGTCCAGTTGCTTATAGGCTTCCGTCAATTCCGATTGCATGGGAGCACAGTTTTTGGTGTGGGCAATGTCCTGTAACACGCCGTTACGATTGCGCAATGCATCGATTTCCACTCTTTCCGGCGATTTCGGATCCATGAAAAACCATGCAGGAAAGAAGAAAATACCGGCTGCCCCTAATGCAACATTCTTTCCTTGTGCATTTGTGCGCTCATGGATGACAGCTTTAATCTGGCGTTCATTGGCGTAGAATTCTCGTGAAATACCTGCACAATCCATGACACTGTCGTTCGGATTGGTTAAAGCAACCGGATGGGCGTCGCGTCCGCCACAGCCGGAAAGCAGCATGGAAGTGGCAATTAAAGTGGCAATTGGAGCCACAGACACAAAATTTGTTATCCGGCTTTTATTATTTTTCATCATTGTTTCCCCTGTTTCAAGTGAAATGGCTAACGTTTCGAGTGGTCAAGCTTGCGGGCCAACCGGTCACCACAGGATTGCACGACCAGATTCATGACAATCAGAACACCGATAACGATGTTCATAATCTCCGGATTATAGCGCTGGTAACCATAGCGGATCGCCATGTCACCAAGACCGCCACCCCCCAGAAAACCGGCAAGCGACGTTGCACTGATAATTGAAATAACCATCACAGTAAAGCCGGTAACAAGGCTTGAAAATGATTCCGGTACAATGACATTGGTAACAATTTGCATGCGTGAAGCGCCCATCGAGCGGATAGCTTCGACAAGTCCCTTGTCAACCCCGCGAAAAGACAGTTCCGCCAAACGTGCATAAAGTGGTGTCGCCGATAATATCAGCACAAAGATAACAGATCTTATGCCAACACCTGTGCCGACAACAACGCGTGTTACGGGAAGAAGATAGAAAGCAAAAATGATAAACGGAATGGCGCGCACACAATTGACGAGGAAGCTCAGTAACCGGTTGAGATTTTCTTTGGGAAACAGGCTCCCTTTGGCGGTCATATAAAGGATAAGGCCGATCGGCAGCCCCAGAATGAGCGCCATCAGCGAAGAACTCACCGTCATGATGATGGTGTCTATAATTGCTTTCGGCAATTCTTTTGAAAGTACATCATACATAACCGAGAACCTCGCAATAGCGTCCATGCTTGATAAGCCAGGAAACCGCCTTGTCAAGTTTGTCTTTGTCTTTTGCCGGAAGGCCAAGAAAGAAACGTCCGACCGGTTCACCCTGAATGGTATCAATGCCGCCGTGAAGAATACGCGGAATCAGCCCGCTTTCATATTCGATGAGGTGCAGGAACGGCTCTCTTGCTACGTCACCGGCAATGTTGAGCTCGATAACAGCTTCATCACCTTCCGGCTTCAACCTTTTGGCAAATTCGGCCGGTAATTGCGGTGTCACAATGCGCAGCATCGCAATAGTGGTATCATCTTGGGGAGAAGCAAAAATATCTCTTACCCGACCTTCTTCGACAATTTTACCCTTGTTCAGCACAACAACGCGGTTGGCAATGGAGCTTACAACTTCCATTTCATGCGTAATCAGAACAACTGTAAGATTGAGCCTTTTATTGATATCGGCAATCAATTCAAGAATGGATTGGGTTGTTTCCGGGTCAAGTGCCGAGGTTGCCTCGTCGGATAGGAGCACTTTCGGATTTGCAGCCAAGGCTCTGGCAATGCCGACGCGCTGTTTTTGCCCACCGGAAAGCTCGGCCGGAAAATGTTGTTCTTTCCCTTTGAGGCTCACAAGTTCGATAAGTTCCATCGCCCGTTCGCGGCGTTTTTCTTTCGGCACACCGGCAAGCTTTAGCGGCAATGCGATATTGTCGATCACACGTTTCGATGACAACAGGTTGAAATGCTGGAAAATCATGCTGATGCGTTGACGATAGGGTGCCCATTCGCTTTCGCTCAAATGCGAAACGTCATGACCTTCAAAGAAGATTTGTCCTTCATCGATGCGTTCAAGACCATTGAGACAGCGAATAAGCGTGGATTTACCGGCGCCGCTGCGCCCGATAATTCCAAGAATTTCGCCTTTTTCAATATCGAGTGACAAATGGTCAACGGCCGCCGTTTGGGAAAAACGGCGGCTGATATTTTTAAGTGATATGATTGGTTCGGATGCTGAACCCATTTTTGAATTTACCATAATGGCTGGGCAGTTACGCCAAACACTTCCTTGATTTTTGCGCGAACCGGTTCCGAATTATAGGCAGCAACGAGTTTTTTCACCCATGGCTCGTCTTTATCGGCGGTGCGTACGACAATAATATTGTTATAGGGATTGTTTTCGGACTTTTCCCAAGCAATCGCATCTTTATCGGGTTTGAGGCCAGTGGTCAAAGCCCAGTTGGTATTGACAATGGCAATGTCGAAATCGTCAATGGCACGACCGAGCATACCGGCATCAAGCTCGCGAATTTCGAGTTTTTTGGGGTTTTCGACAATATCGAGTTTGGAGGCAAGAACATTGTTCGGGTCTTTGAGCTTGATAAAACCCATATCGTTCAAAAGCCGCAAGGCGCGACCGCCATTTGACGGGTCGTTGGGAACGCCGACGACAGCACCGTCACGAAGATCTTTCAAGTCTTTGATTTTATGGGAATAGACGCCCATCGGGAAAAGCACTGTGTAGCCCACGACCGAAAGCTTGTAACCGCGCTGTTCGATTTGTGCGTCGAGATAGGGTTTATGCTGGAATGAATTTGCGTCAATATCACCGGCATTGACCGCTTCATTCGGCAAGGCATAATCGGAGAAAAAAACGAGATCAATGTTGAGGCCCTGTTTTTTGGCTTCCTGAGCGGCAACCTTCCAAACTTCCGATTCTTCACCTTCCATTGTTCCAAGCTTGATACTTGTTTTATCTTCGGCATGAGCGAGAACCGGTGCAAAAGTTGAAACACTTGCAAAAGTGGCAAAAGAAAAAGCAAGTCCGAGAACTGTACGTCTTTTGATTTTATCAAGAAACATTATTGAAACCCTTCATGTTCTTTTCAGAATGTTTCATCTCAAAACATAGGCTGAAAAATTTCCGTTCATTCATTGGTTTTAAAAATTCTGAATGCCGGTTCTAACAGGGCCCAAGATTTTTTAACCAATATGCCGATCAGTTTTACCGGAAGTGGTATAAAAACCAAGCAACATTTTCAATAGTTATCGGTTATGTGGCAGGATGATTTTTTTATAAAAACCAAATAAATGAAAATAATTTTTTCGTATATCAGTGAGAGCGCTTGCCATGATGGAAAAGTTGGGGCAGCAGCCAGCACAGGATCGAGAAGAAAATCAACATCACTAATGCGACGCCCATGCGGATGAAGTCAAAATTCGTTGCGTCTTCAGGAATAAAAAGTGCAGTGATATAACCGGCACAATCTAGTATAGCCTGTGCAACAGCACGTAACATTTTTGCCTCCACATATTACCGGAAGATAGACCGGTATTTCTGTATGGTTTTCTTTACTTAGTTTTATATACAATCATGAATGTTGCAAAGATAAAAAACTATCTTTTGGTAAAAAAGGCCGATTCGCCGCAATTTTGTTATTTAAAATGGTTTTAAAATTATTTTTGCGGTGTAAACGGTGCTTGAAAATTGCGTTTTCCTGTAATTTTTTCTCCATCTTCATGAGTCGCTGGAATTTTGCGATATGCGCTTTTGCCGAAATCAGTCATTCAATCATGAGAGCGTATGTGTGCTTGAAAAACGCTTTCATAAATGTCGGAAAAAAATTGCTGCCAAGTGCTTTATTGTTTTTTAGGCGTTAAGCCCACGCATGGCTTCATGAAGCAGCTTATTTCTGGTTTTATGTTTAAAACCGAAGTAAAGTAGCTCTCATTGTCGAATGATATTTTTGAGTTAAAAAAAACCCCTGCGAGAAAGTCTCGACAGGGGCATTTTCTTTTTAAAACGGCTTTGAAGCTCGTAAAGTCAAAATATTTTTTTAGATGACAAGCGTTTATGCTTTGGCTTTTTTGGGTGTAATCAGATTGCGGGCGATCAGAAGTTCGGCAATCTGCACCGCATTAAGCGCTGCACCTTTGCGCAAATTATCGGCAACAACCCAGAAAGACAGGCCGTTTTCAACCGTGATATCCTCGCGGATACGGCTGACAAAGGTGTCATCTTCGCCGGCTGATTCATAAGGTGTCATATAGCCGCCATCCTCATGCTTGTCGACAACCTGACAACCTGGAGCATTACGCAGGATTTCGCGTGCTTCATCGGCACTGATGGGTTTTTCAAACTCGACATTGACGGCCTCGCCATGGCCGATGAAAACCGGAACACGAACGGCGGTAGCCGTAAGCTTGATTTTCGGGTCGAGCATTTTCTTGGTTTCGGCAACCATTTTCCATTCTTCTTTGGTGTAGCCGTCTTCCATGAATACGTCGATATGGGGAATAACGTTAAAAGCAATACGCTTGGTGAATTTGCGCACCGTAATAGGGTCTGCCACAAAAACTGCGCGCGATTGCTCGAAAAGTTCGTCCATTCCTGCCTTGCCTGCACCCGAAACCGATTGATAGGTTGAAACAACAACGCGCTTGATGGTTGCGGCATCGTGCAGAGGTTTTAGAGCAACCAGAAGCTGGGCTGTCGAACAGTTCGGATTGGCAATGATATTATGTGTTTTGAAGCCGTCGATTGCATCAGGATTAACTTCCGGAACAATGAGCGGAACATCAATATCATAACGCCAGGCCGAAGAATTATCGATAACGACAGCGCCGGCCGCGCCAATTTTTGGCGCCCATTCTTTGGAAACATTGCCACCGGCAGACATCAGACAAATATCGGTGTCGGAAAAATCGTAATTATCAAGAACTTTGACCTTCAGTGTTTTGTCACCAAAGGAAACTTCTGTTCCCAATGACCGATGCGAGGCGAGTGGTACAACTTCATCAGCCGGAAAACCACGCTCTTCGAGAATGTTGAGCATTTCTCGTCCAACGTTTCCCGTAGCACCTACAACAGCAACCTTAAAACCCATTTAATCAGAACTCCTGTCTCTCTCCGTGTTTTGTGAAGAAGCCCGGCGGCCGTCAGGCTTACCCCCCGGGCCGCACCCGGGAGAGAGCAGGTTGGCCAAGGGACGTCAGATAATTTTCTTTGTCGTTTTTTTGTGGCCAATAATTGTCAAGGATGCACAGCAGTGATCGAGGCCGCGATTGTAGCCCGAAAACCGATTGATATGGAACCGCAAAAAGTCCATTTTTAAACTCCTTGATCGCATTGGTTTTAGCTTATTTTCAACCTCTGTCAAGAAACACAATAATAATCGGTTATTTTTCATGTTGAATTCTTTTTGGTTTAGCAGGTTACATAAGACAAATCGGTCATTTTATCAGAGTTTGAGACGATGATTTGCTCATCAAGAAAGCTTGAATTTCAAGCAATAAAAAGAAGAGCAGTGAGCGGCAAAAATTTTTGAAAGTTCAAGGCTGATGAAACCGGTTCTGAATATCTAAAACTAATGAAGCTATTGAAAAACGGTTTAAACGTGGTGGTTTCCCAGCACTTTACAGGTTTTATCTTTATTCAAAGAACAAAATTGATGAATGTTTTCGAGCAGTATTTCAACTTGACCGGCGTTAATCCGGCCAAGTTTTCTTAAAAGATAGTCCATTCATCAATCCGGTCAGGAAAGCCGGTTTTATGCAACCATCGTTTTGAATTTTTGCAAAATGGCATCCCCCATTTCACTGGTTGAAACTTTTTTCATGCCTTCCGAATAAATGTCGGCTGTGCGCACACCATCATCAAGAACGGCAGAAATAGCCTTTTCCAGCCGGTCGGCTTCAGCCCCCATGAGGAAAGAATAGCGCAGGCACATAGCAAGTGACGCGATCATTGCGATAGGATTGGCAATGCCTTTTCCGGCGATGTCGGGAGCAGAGCCATGAACCGGTTCATAAAGCGCATGGCGCTTGCCGGTCTTCTTGTCTTCTTCGCCGAGAGAGGCAGAAGGCAACATACCGAGCGAACCCGTAAGCATGGCTGCAATGTCGGAGAAAATATCGCCAAAAAGATTGTCCGTCACAATAACATCGAACTGCTTGGGGGCGCGTACCAATTGCATGCCGCCGGAATCGGCCAACATATGTTCAAGCGTTACATCCTTATAGTCCTTGTCATGGACCTCTGTAACGACTTCGTTCCAGAGAATGCCCGTTTTCATGACATTGTGTTTTTCAAGAGAAGTCACTTTGTTTTTGCGGGTGCGTGCAAGGTCAAAAGCAACTCTTGCAATGCGGTCGATCTCGTAAGTGTCGTAAATCTGGGTATCGATTGCGCGTTTTTCCCCATGGCCGAGGTCGATAATTTCTTTCGGCTCTCCAAAATAAACGCCGCCCGTGAGCTCGCGTACAATCAAAATATCAAGCCCGTCAACAAGCTCTCGTTTAAGCGATGAGGCAGACGCAAGCGAGGGGTAGCAAATGGCCGGTCGCAAATTGGCAAACAGACCGAGATCTTTGCGAAGCCGCAACAACCCCGCTTCGGGTCTTACCTCATAAGGAACCTTTGCCCATTTCGGGCCACCAACAGCACCAAAAAGCACGGCATCGGCAGCCAAAGCCCGTTTCATATCGTCTTCCGAAATTGCCGTGCCATAAGCATCATAAGCCGATCCGCCAACAAGCCCTTCTTCACACTCGAAATCAAGCCCGAGTTCTTTATCCATATAAGCAATGATTTTTTTAACTTCGGCCATCGACTCAACGCCGATTCCGTCTCCGGGAAGAAGAAAGAGTTTTCTGGAAGCCATAACGATTGCGCCCTCTCAAATAATCAAAACGATTGGACAACAAAATTCCGGACGGTCTCTATAACAATAGAAAGGATCACCCGCCTTGAATGGAATAATGTGACCATAATTTACGTTATAGCATGGTCTTCCGAAAGCGAAACAAGGTTTTAGAAAAATTATATTTCGTTTTCTTCCAACGGGCGCGCTTCGGAGGCAAGCATAATCGGTATGCCGTCACGAATAGGAAAAGCAAGCCTCGCTTTTTTGGAAACGAGTTCCTGCCGTTCTTTGTCAAAGTGAAGCTCTCCGCCTGTTACCGGACAGACCAGAAGTTCGAGCATTTTCGGGTCGGTAGTATATTTGACCATCAGATCATATCCAATCCTTCGAACCGAGAGCCGCGTTCAATTGAGCGGTTTATCATCACCACTATGTTCCATGAGCGAGCGTTCTGTCAAAGCAACGAGGGTCGCAGCTCGGGCAACAATATCTGGTGCTTCAAGAAGCGCCTGTTTTTCGGCAGTTCCGAAAGGCGCCATGATAGCAAGCGCATTGACAAGCGATTCTGTCGGTGCCTGCATGATCGAATCCCAATCGGCTTCCATTTCATGGGCATCAAGAAATTTTTCAAAAGTATCAAGAAGCTCTTCGCGATTGATTTTATCGCCTGCATCCGGTTGCTCGACAAGGTCGCTTTCATCAATCGTAATTTTTGCAATCCGGTAAGGTTTGTCACTTGCAATTTCTTTTTGAAGTTTGAAACGACAAACACCTTGCAAGCCGATCATCAGCCGGCCATCTCCGGTTTCGGCAAAACTTGTGATGCGCCCGATACAGCCGGTTTTATAAAGCTCCGGCTTTTCGGCATTGTTTGATTCCGGCTCCGGCTGGATAATGCCGATCAACCGGTTGCCTTTTATTGCATCTTCAACAAGTTCCAAGTAACGCGGCTCGAAAACATTAAGCGGCAAATAGCCATTTGGCAAAAGCAGAACCCCTTCGAGCGGAAACAGGCCGATTTCGTCGGGCAGGTCTTTCACCTGAATATAGTGGGCATTTCCAGCTTTCATTGTTTTTTATCGTCCAGAGCCATAAAGGTTTTTAAAAATTTGAACGAGATATTTTTTAACATCCCGATAATGATAAAGTCTTCAAGGTTTTAGGCAGACAAGCCATCAAGAAAACAATAATGATGACAGTTTTCTACGCGCGGTCAATGTTGCCGGATCCATTGCGCCCCAGGCTTCAAAAAACTGTAATAATTGTTTTCTTGCCCCGTCATCATTCCACGTTCTATCTGCTTTCATGATACCGAGCAGCAAATCGGCCGCTTCATCCCGCTTGTTTTCGGCATTATAAACAAGAGCAAGGTCATAGGCAGCCTGATAATCTTTCGGATTTTCGGCAATGCGTTTTTTCAGTGCTGTCGGGTCGCCCAATTTGGCGGTTTCTTCTTTAAGGGCAATCTTTGCTTCGACAGCACGAATAGCAGGGTCGGACTTTTTGGCATCCGGCACAGCTTTGAGAATGCCTTTTGCCTGATCGAGTTCACCATGTTCGACAAGCATATCGGCAAAAGCGGCAATAACGGTGACGTTATCGGGAGCCTGTTTGAGAATTTGCGCATAAAAAGTTGCAGCACCTGTCACATCGCCACTTTTGCGCAATTCATTGGCTGTCTCCAAAGCCTCGTCAATTGCTGCTTCTTTTTCGTTACCGGTTAGTTTTGCAACAAATTTCTTGACTTCGCTTTCCGGTACCGCCCCCATAAAACCGTCAACAGGGTGGCCATCGACAAAAGCAATGACGGCAGGTACGGAGCGTATTCCCATCTGGCCGGGAATGGCCGGATGTTTATCAATATCGAGTTTGACGAGTTTGACAGCGCCTTTCGCTGCCTTGACTACTTTTTCGAGAACAGGCCCCAATTGCTTGCACGGGTTACACCATGTTGCCCAAAAATCGACGATAACAGGTTGTTTTTTTGATTCGACAAGAACATCCTTTGAAAAATCGGCCGTAGTTGTATCCTTGATGACTGAATTATCTGCCCCGCCTGTTTGATTGGCCAAATTTACATTTGCATTCATTTGCCCGCCTTGTGGCGCAAAAGGATTGTCACTCATTATCAAGTCCTGTTTCTTACGAAATGTCTATTCGTTTCTATTCTCAAAATCGTGCCTTTGGATACGAATTTCAACCCTCTTCCTCTGAAACCTGAATAATAAGCGGCTCGTGATTTGTGGCGCGGACAAATTTTACAAGATCTTCACGCGCAATCGACGTGGTTGCCTCGTTGGTCATCGGGTGGCAATTGATAACAGGGTGATCATAAAGTGCCTTATCAAGAATGAATGTCACATGATTGTCTTTATCATTAATCAGACCGAAAACGCTGACAGCGCCCGGATAAAGGCCGAGATATTCGGAAAGTTTTTCAGGGCTACCAAAGGAAAGGCGCCCCGATGCACCGATTTTATCATGAAGATGTTTAAGATCGACAACCGAATAAGCTCCCAGTGTCACCAGAAAATAATGACCCTTCTTGTCCTTCAGAAACAGATTCTTGGTATGGGCGCCGGGAATATTTTGTTTAATATCCTCGCCTTCTTTGACGGTAAAGACAGCCGGATGGGTTGTTGTTTTGACATGAATGCCAAGTGTTTTTAGAAAATCCAATAATTCCTGTTTTCCTGCCGGCATTTTTAGCCCTTTATTTTGTTTTTTTGGCATTCTGTTTTAAATCGTCATTTTAATTTATGGCATTTAATTTTTATGTCGGTTTTTTTGATGCTTGAGTTGAAATAGTTTCCCTTCCTTTAAGGAGATTGTCTGATGACTGCAACATTATGGGTGGCTTTTGGCGGCGCACTGGGCACAGTTTTACGTTACTGGTTATCGCTCCTCATGGTTCCGGTCAGTAAAAATCTGCCATGGGGAACAATTCTTATCAATATTGTCGGGTCTTTTGTAATCGCTTTTTTTGGCGTTATCACCATGGCAGAGGCAAAATGGCCAGTGAGCGAGAATATCCGGCTTTTTGTCATGGTGGGGATTTGCGGCGGCTTTACAACCTTTTCTTCCTTCAGCTTGCAAAGCTTCGAACTTTTGAAAAAAGGTGCAGTCGGTGAAGCTTTTTCAATATTATTATTTCTGTCGTCTTTTGTCTTTTCGCGGCCGCTTTGGGATTTTACCTTGGCAGCAAGATCAATCATTAAGAGTTTATAGAAAACAAAATTGTTTTAGCTTTATTATCACAATAAATTGTCATGACCATATGGGGAATTGTTATGAACATATGGGCTAAATATCCCGACTTAGTCGGGGGAAATGATTTTTTGAGGATGACTTCACTTTGAAGATCGGCTAGAACCGGTGCCATGTCAGGGAGGGGTCAATAGAGCCCTTTCCCATCTTTTTGCGGGAGAGTGTAAAAATACAGTCAACCGTGTTTTGGCCGCCGAAGGGGAAAACAGCCCGTAATCTCTCAGGCACAAGGAACCGTAAAAAGATCAAGACAGCTCTGGAAAGTCGGGTTTGTCCCGCGCCGAAGGTGTAAGTGGAGGGGAGAGCTTTCCACAAGTCTCTCAGGCTCAAGACAGAGGGGTGTGAAATAGATACATTGTGTATCTATTGGCGCAACCTCGGAGCAATTTATGGGCAACTCTCAAGAAGACCTTAAAACTTTGCCGCTTTTTCACATGCATGAAAAAGCCGGAGCCAAATTCGGCAATTTTGCCGGATGGAACATGCCGCTCACTTACCCGCTTGGCGTTATGAAAGAGCATTTGCATACACGTGCCCATGCGGGTTTGTTCGATATTTCTCATATGAAACTGATACTGGTTGAAGGTAATGGTGCCGCCGACTTTTTGTCAAAAGCCCTGCCACTTGATGCCGAAGCACTGCAAATTAGCCAGTCGCGTTATAACTACCTTTTGAATGAAGAGGCCGGTATCCTTGACGATCTCATTGTTACCCGCCTTGGCGAGAAACGTTTTATGGTCGTTGCCAATGCCGGTAATGCGACCGCCGATATTGCCGAACTTCAAAAACGCGCGCTTAGGCTTGACTGCACAATCGAACCGCTTGAACGCGTGTTTTTGGCACTTCAAGGGCCTGAGGCTTTCGATGTTATCAAAAAAGCTGGTCTACCGGGAAATGAACTTCATTTCATGCATGGTTTCGAGCCCAAGAAAAACTGGTTTATGACACGTTCGGGCTATACCGGCGAGGATGGATTTGAAATCGGCCTTCCCGTCAATGAAGCTGAAGTACTTGCCGAAAAACTGTTGAGCGACCCGCGCGTGACATGGATCGGCCTTGCCGCACGCGATAGTCTGCGACTGGAAGCGGGCTTGTGCCTTCATGGCAACGACATCACCGCAAAAACCAATCCGGTTGAAGCGGCAATTACCTGGGCGGTTACCAAGCCGGTGCGTGAGAAGGGTGAATTTTTCGGTGCCAAGGCTTTTCTTGAAGCGTTGAAAAATGGTGCAACACGCCGCCGTGTCGGTTTGATGCCGGAAACACGCCAGCCGGTGCGCGCCGGTGCAGAAATTTTTGACAAGTCGGGCAAACTTGTCGGTCACGTTACATCAGGCGGTTTCGGCCCGTCATTCAATGGTCCGGTTGCAATGGGTTATGTTGCAATCGACCTTGCAAAAGCCGGAACTGAGCTTGAAACTGAAGTTCGCGGTAAGAAAATACCGCTTGTTGTCCACACACTTCCCTTTGTCGAACATCGTTATTTTAAAGGATAAAACACATGGTTAAACTGTATTTCACCGAAGATCATGAATGGATCAGTCTTGATGGTGATCTTGCAACGGTCGGTATCACAAACCATGCTCAGGAGCAGCTTGGCGACCTTGTTTTCGTCGAATTGCCGGAAGTCGGCAGCACGGTCAAAAAGGGCGACTCTGTTGCTGTTGTCGAATCGGTCAAGGCTGCATCCGACGTTTTTTCACCGGTTGATGGCACAATTAGCGAAGTCAATGAAGCTTTGAGCGACGACCCGGCACTCGTTAACCAGAAGGCAGAAAAAGAAGGCTGGTTGTGGAAGATGAAAATTTCCGATGCGAGCCAGCTCGACGGCTTGATGGATGCGGCCGGTTATATCGCAATGATTGGATAATAAAATGCAGGAACTTCCGTTTTCATCACGCCATATCGGGCCGCGGCCCGAAGAGGCAAAGGCAATGCTGCATAAGTTGGGGCTTGGTTCTCTTGAAGAACTGGTCGAGCAGGCAGTGCCGAACGCAATCAGGCTTCAACACCCGCTTCAATTGCCAAAAGCTGTAAGTGAAGGGGCAGCTCTTCACGAGCTTCACGCCATGATGGAACAGAACCGTCTCCATAAAAGCTTTATCGGACAGGGTTATTATGGCACTTTTGTTCCCTCGGTTATTTTACGCAATCTTTTTGAAAATCCGGCCTGGTACACTGCCTATACTCCCTATCAGGCAGAAATCAGTCAGGGGCGGCTTGAAATGTTGTTCAATTTCCAGACTCTTGTCTGTGAATTGACGGGCTTGCCGATTGCGGCAGCCTCGCTTCTTGATGAGGCAACATCGCTTGCCGAAGCGAACGCCGTTGCAGTGCGCTTTTCGCGCAATAAAAAAACCGCGATTTCTGTGTTTGGCGAACTTCACCCGCAAACTTTGGCGGTAGCCCAGACAAGGGCTGAAACACAAGGTTACGAGATCGGGTTAGAGAGCGAGATTACCGACAAGACAGCGGCAATCGTTTTGCCATGGCCCGATACAAAGGGCCGTTTTATCGATCATAGCGATGTCATCAAAAAGGCCAAAGCAAAAGGTGCATTGGTTATTGTCGTGGCTGATCCTCTGGCTTTGACAATCATGGAAGCGCCTGCCCTTTGGGGAGCCGATATGGTTGTGGGCTCAATGCAACGTTTTGGCGTGCCAATGGGATTTGGTGGTCCGCATGCCGGTTATCTGGCGGTATCCGAAGCCCTGACACGTATGATTCCCGGACGCATTGTCGGACAGTCGATTGATACCAAAGGGCGGGTTGCCTACCGTCTTGCTTTGCAAACGCGTGAACAACATATCCGCCGCGACAAAGCAACATCGAATATTTGTACTGCTCAGGCACTTCTTGCCAATATGGCAACAGCTTTTGCAGTCTGGCATGGTCCGGAAGGTTTGCAAGCGATTGCCAACCGCGTTCATGATCTAGCAAGCCGGTTCGGTGACAGTGTCAAAGATGCGGGCTTTACTCTTGCAGGTGACCATTATTTCGATTGTGTAACCGTCAATGTTGCCGGCAAAGCGGATGAACTGCAACAAAAAGCGGAAAGTGATGGCCGCCTCATACGCGTTATCGACAAGGATACCGTTTCCATCAATTTTGATGAACTTTCGGATGAAGAAGACGCAAAAGCGCTTGCCAAGCTTTTCGGTGCAACACTTAGTGATAAAGCTCCGTCGAAACTCTTGGGCAAAAAACGCGATGGTTCCTTTTTAAGCCAGCCGTTTTTCCATGCTGTGCAATCGGAAACCGAAATGATGCGCTTTTTGCGCCGCCTTTCCGATAAAGATCTGGCACTTGACCGCGCCATGATTCCGCTCGGCTCCTGCACCATGAAATTGAATGCTGCCGCCGAGATGATGCCTTTAAGCTGGCCGAAGGTTGCAAATCTTCATCCCTTCGCCCCGAAGGCCGATACACGCGGCTATCAGCAGCTTATTTCCGAACTTGAAAAATGGCTGTGTGAAATTACCGGCTTCAGCGCCATTTCATTCCAGCCCAATTCCGGCGCACAAGGTGAATATACGGGTCTTCTAGCTATTCGCCGCTATCACGACAAAAATGGCGAACATAATCGCAATATCTGTCTCATTCCGGCTTCTGCCCATGGCACAAATCCGGCTTCGGCACATATGGCCGGTATGGAAGTGGTTGTGGTCGATTGTCTTGGTGACGGAGATGTCGATGTCGAGGATTTGCGCAAAAAAGCTGTCGAACACAAAGACAATCTTGCTGCTTTGATGATTACCTATCCGTCAACCCACGGGGTTTATGAAGAAAGTATCAAAGAGATTTGCAAGATTATTCATGAGAATGGCGGGCAAGTCTATTTTGATGGTGCAAATCTCAATGCGCTGGTCGCTCTCGCCCGTCCGGCTGATGTCGGCGCGGATGTCTGCCACATGAATTTGCATAAAACTTTCGCCATTCCCCATGGCGGCGGTGGTCCGGGTGTCGGGCCGATCGGTGTTTCAAAGCATCTTGAACCTTTCGTTCCCGGTCACGCGCTGTTTTCGACAAGCCATGCCGTTTCGGCAGCACCTTTCGGCAGCGCTTCAATTCTCACAATCACATGGATGTATATCCGTATGATGGGCGCCGAAGGGCTGAAACTTGCGACCGAAAATGCAATTTTGAATGCAAACTACATTGCAGAGCAACTTTCTGCGGCCTATCCGATTCTTTATAAGGGAAAAAGAGGACGTGTTGCGCATGAATGTATTGTCGATACGCGTGTCCTCAAGGATAATTACGGCATCACCGTTGACGATGTGGCCAAACGTCTGATCGATTATGGTTTTCATGCTCCGACGATGTCGTTTCCGGTTCCCGGAACATTGATGATCGAACCGACAGAATCCGAGCCGAAATCGGAAATTGACAGGCTGTGCAACGCCCTTCTTGCCATTTCCGAAGAAGCCAAAAAAGTAGGTGAGGGTGTCTGGCCGAAGGATGATAATCCGCTCGTCAACGCGCCGCATGTTCTAGCCGATACCATTGATGACAATTGGTCACATGCTTATTCGCGCAAAATTGCGACACTTCCTGACCCCGCTCAGGATCCGGCAGATAAATATTGGCCGCCGGTTTCGCGCATAGATAATGTGGCCGGTGACAGACATCTTATTTGTTCCTGTCCGCCACTTTCCAATTATCGTTAAAAAAAACCGGCTTCGGCCGGTTTTTTATTTAGTTTATTCGGATTTTTATTCTTCAGACTTTTTTCGGTTTTTGTTCGGATTTTTATTCTTTTTGGTTTTGGGGGCGCCTTCTTTGGCGCTGCCGCAATGATGTAGAACTATTGGTGACATGGCCAAAACGGAAAGATGAAAACGGTCAGCTTTTCGCCTTTGCTGTGTCTGTTTATTTTTCACAAAATTTCCGGACATTCCGGAAGCGACGAAGAGTAAACTTTTAAAAGATTACGGGCAGGTCGAGCACTAAAATAACGGGCAGGTCGAGCACTAAAATAACGGGCAGGCCAAGCGCTGAAAAAGAGTAAGCAAGTGGAGCAAAGAATCAACCGGACGGGGTCCGAAACAGAAAAGCGCATGACCGGCCGGAACAGAAAACCGAACGAACAATGAGCCCTCTAAAGACGTAACGAATAATCCGCAAAATGCAATTCATGGACTAGAAGAGGCAAACCGGATAGAGCGCACATAAAAGGCCGCAACAGTTTCTTGTTTTAAAAGAAGACTGTTGCAGCGGATAAGCTTTTCAATTGTCTTTTAATTGCGCGAAAAATTATTGATACCGGCTGATGTCCAATCCTGTCGGGTCAATTTCCGGCTTTTTGCCGCTGATAATATCGGCAATCAGATGACCGCTTCCGGTCGACATTGTCCAACCCAAAGTACCATGTCCGGAATTAATAAACAGGTTTTCATATTTTGTTTTGCCGATAATGGGCACACTATCGGGCGTCACCGGCCGTAACCCTGACCAGAGCTGAGGCTTGAAATCTCTATCATAGGAGCCGGGAAACATCATTTCCAAAGCTTCTTGCAAAGTTTTCAAACGCGGTTCGCTGAGCTTTATTTCATAGCCTGAAACTTCTGCCATGCCGCCGACGCGGATACGGTTTCCCAGTCTTGTAACAGCAACTTTGTAAATATCGTCAATAACCGTGGAAACCGGCGCTTTCGCCTCATTGGTAATCGGCACGGTGATGGAATAGCCTTTTACCGGATAGATTGGCGCATGAAGTCCGAGATCGCGAATAAGAAAAGGCGTAAAAGACCCCATCGAAACAAGATAGGCATCAGCTTGCATCAAGCCGCGTGACGTTTCAACGCCGGTAATTTTACCGCCTTCGACATCAAGTTTGTTGATTACTGTATTATAGGAAAACTCAACCCCTTTATCAGCCGCGAGCTTTGCAAGTTTGGTTGTAAACATCTGGCAATCGCCGGTTTCATCTTCAGGGGTTTGCAATCCACCAACGATTTTATCTTTTAACGGTGCCAATCCGGGTTCGGCGGCAATGCAGCCGGCACTATCAAGCATCTTAAAGGCAATGCCATCGGCTTTGAGAACCTCGACATCCTTATTGGCCGCTTCAAGCTGGTGAGGATCGCGAAAAAGCTGGATTGTGCCTTGCATGCGTTCGTCGTAATGGATGGATGTTTCTTCGCGCAAGGCCTGAAGGCATTTGGCGGCATAGTCGGAGACGCGCACCATCAGGGCTTTGTTTTTCTTG
The DNA here is from genome assembly GCF_002007485.1 of Ditibartonella apihabitans. GTDB lineage: Bacteria > Pseudomonadota > Alphaproteobacteria > Rhizobiales > Rhizobiaceae > Bartonella > Bartonella apihabitans. Next base: position 2,192,518 of record NZ_CP015820.1, on the reverse strand, counting down.
TACCGGTTTTCATTGCAATTGATAAACATTGCAAAGAGCCACTTCATCTGGTCGAGGCTGAAAGTCGGGTGAATAATAAGTGGCGGATTGGCCTGCCGCATCATTTTCAATGCTTTGAGGGTGAGCCCCGGTTGTGCCCATGGGGTTGTATATCCGAACGAAACCTGACCTGCATTGGCAAAGCTTGTTTCCAATGCTGGCCCTTCTTCGCGATCAATGACCGTAACTTCATGGCCTGCTTTATTGAGATACCAGGCTGAAGTTACGCCAACGACACCACTTCCCAGAACAAGCACTTTCATTTTTTGTTTCCCTCGCGATTTTTTAAATAGATGCGCTCATAACGATGACTGAGAGATGTTAGAATTTCATAAGGTATCGTGCCGGCATCGCGTGCAACGTCGTCAAGCGATTGATGTTTGCCAATGAGTTCGACAAGATCGCCGGCTTTTGGTGCATTTTCACCAAGATGCGTTGTATCAAGTGTGATTGAATCCATTGAAACGCGGCCAACAATCGGCACACGCTCTCCTTTGAAAAAAACCGAACCTTTATTGCCGAGTGACCTTAGCCAACCATCGGCATAGCCCACCGATATTGTTGAAATTGTGCTTGGTCGTTCGGTTATAAATGTTCCGCCATAGCCGATAGCCGAACCAGCGGGAACATGGCGTGTCTGGATAACATGGGCATCAAGGCTCACAACCGGTTTGATTGCAGTCGGGCTTTTGCCGAGCGGGTCTACACCGTAAAGGGCAATTCCGGGGCGCACTATGTCGAAATGATACTCGGCCTTCAAGAAAATTCCGCCCGAAGCAGCAAGCGCAACTTTTGAAGCGGGAAGTTTCTCAAGTGCTTTCTTCATGGCTTCAAGCTGGGCAGGATTGGCAGGGCTATTTTCCTCGTCACTTTTGGCCAAATGGCTGATGACCAGTTTTATATCCGCGTCATTAAAAATCGACGGGTCGGCGATAAGGCGGTAAAGCTCGCTATGATCAAGCCCCAAGCGGCACATGCCGGTATCAATCTGGATGATTGCGGGAAAACGCTTTGCTGCACTCGTGCATAATTTTTGCCAGTCAAGAATAGCGTCCCAGGAATTCAGAACCGGAATGATTCCGGCTTCCGCCGTTATTTTTTCTGTTCCCGGTAAAATACCATTCAAAACTGCAATGGAAGCATCTGTCGGCAATTGATCTTTAAGCCGGAGTGCCTCGATAAGTTCTGCTACAAAGAAAAACCGGCATCCTGCTTCATAAAGTAGAGGCGCTATTTTTTTTGCACCAAGGCCATAGGAGTCAGCTTTGACAATGGCAGAACTTTGTGCCGGAGCAACCATTTTTTTAATGGTGTTATAATTTTCGACAATGGCATCAAGATTGATTGTGAGAATTGCCCCGTAGGCTGATGCCGGAATTTTATTGTTGTTTTGAATTTCACCCATTTCATTATTTCCCAGATAAATCCGGTTGCAAATCCGGATGCCTGTATTGTTTCCCCGTCATTGTTCCCGTGGCTTTTTGCCATTTTATTGTGCTTATCATATGTGAAGAGCATTCGAATGTTGTATCTATTTTTGAAATATTATAGATATTTATCGTTGAATATTGAGAGTAAATCCGTAAAATTGAAATATTATGCAAAACCTTGATGCAATAGATCGTAATATCATCCGCCTGTTGCGTCGTGACGGGCGCATGACCAATGCAAATCTTGCTGCCGAAGTCGGGCTTTCGCCCTCGGCATGTTTGAGGCGTGTAAAATTATTGGAAGAAAGCGGCGTTATTCGCGGGTTTACCGCCATATTGGGAAGTGTTGAAGGAGAAGACCGGCTTATTGCCATTATCCAGATTACACTTGAAAAACAAACGGAAGAATATTTGAACCGTTTCGAGGCGGCTGTGCGCCGCCATCCGGAAATCAAGGAATGTTATTTGATGACGGGGGACGCAGATTATTGGCTGCGCGCGGAAGCAGAAAATGCCGCCGCTTATGAAACCATTCACAAGGAAATATTATCACGTCTTCCCGGTGTTGCGCGCATCCACTCAAGCTTTTCCATCCGCTCTGTTTTGATGCAGCGGTGAGGGTGTCTCTGACATTTATTTATGTTCAACGGCCTTTGACAAATACCGGCCTTGGTTCGTTGAAGATCAGTATTGGTTGTCGCACCTTTTTTAAATACGTCAAAAACCGGCCTGTTTGTCCCGAATTGACCTTGTGGAACTTAGGCCAAACATCCGGCTATCAAGGTTTGCTTATGAAGGCATAAAAGCCTCGAATTGCTTCTTTAATTTATCATCCTGTTCAAAAAACCGGCGCAAAATATCATAAAAGAAGCTCTGCAATAGGGGCGCGATGTTTTATATCTTTTGAAATCGGCTTGTCTTCAACGCCGGTAGATCATCCGGTTTCAACAAAGCAGAAGCATTGAAAAAGCCGGGCAAAATGTCCGGCTTATCGAATAGTCCATTATATTGCTTTTCTTAAAGTTTCGGTTTCGACGGCCTGAAATCATAAAGGACATCATGGGTGAGGTCGGCAATTTTCTTCTTGCCGCAAAGTGCCATCGAAATATCAAGCTCGTTACGGATAATTTCCAAGGCTTTGGTGACACCGGGTTTGCCCAAAGCACCAAGCCCGTAGAGGAACGGACGGCCGATAAATGTGCCTTTGGCGCCAAGCGCCAAAGCCTTCAACACATCCTGACCGGAACGGATACCACCATCAACATGGATTTCTATCATATCTCCGACAGCATCAACAATTTCCGGCAAAACAGAAATGGTTGAAGGAGCACCGTCAAGCTGGCGGCCACCATGGTTTGAAACCAGAATGGCATCGGCACCGGTTTTGACAGCCATTTTGGCATCTTCTACATCAAGAATGCCTTTCAGGATAAGCTTGCCACCCCAAATTTTCTTGATCCATTCGACATCGTTCCAGTTGAGCTTCGGGTCGAATTGCGAGGCTGTCCACAAACTCAACGAAGACAAATCCGTTACGTTTTTGGCATGTCCCGCAATATTGCGGAATGTTCTTCTATTGGTCTGCAACATCTCCATGCACCATTTCGGGCATGTCATCATTTGCCAGAGATTTTTCAAAGTGAATTTTGGAGGGGCAGACAGGTTGTTGCGCAAATCTTTATGGCGCTGTCCTAAAATCTGCAAATCCAGCGTCAGAACCAATGCCCCGCATTTGGCTGCTTTTGCACGATTGATAAGGTCGGCGATAAAGTCGCGATCTTTCATCACATAAAGCTGGAACCAGAACGGTTTTTTGGTCACCGATGCGACATCTTCAATCGAGCAAATGCTCATTGTCGACAATGTGAAAGGCACGCCGAATTCTTCGGCAGCCTGCGCTGCCAACATTTCTCCATTGGCATGTTGCATGCCTGTCAAACCGGTGGGTGACAAAGCAACCGGCATAGATACTTTCTGGCCAATCATTTCGCTTTCAAGCGAACGATTGGTCATATCGACCAGAACACGCTGGCGCAGCTTTATTTTTTTGAAGTCTTCTTCATTGGCGCGATAAGTGCTTTCTGTCCATGCTCCGGAATCGGCATAGTCAAAAAACATCTTGGGTACGCGACGTTTGGCGAGTTTTTTAAGATCGTTGATCTCAAGTATTTTACGCATTTCAAATTCCGTTTATTCTTATTATCTCATGTGTAGTATTCTTCTGTCACAATAAAAAGTGTTTTCTTTAAAATCGCTAAATTGTGACAAACAAGCATGGTATTTTTTTAAGCTTCGCAAGATTTGCCGCGCTCAAAATAGCATGAAGAGATTTGCCAGAAGTGAACTTTTTAAAAAATATAACGGCAAGTTTCATCAGTGGCAATGACTGCACCCTGCAAGATCTTCCAGAATCGGGCAGTCCGGCCTGTCATCACCATGGCAGTGATGGACAAGGTGGTCGAGTGTATTAATCATCACCTGTAAAGAATCCATTTTTTCCTGCAAAGCCTTGATATGGGAAAGTGCGAGTTTTTTAACCTCGCTTGAAGCACGGCTATGATCTTTCCATAATCCGAGGAGAACGCGGATATCTTCGGAAGAAAAACCGAGCAGTCGCGAGCGGCGGATGAAGCGTAAAGTTTGAATATCTTCATCGGTATAAACGCGATAGCCGTTTTCACTCCGATGGGCTGGTGAAATAAGTCCGGTTTCCTCATAATGGCGGATCATTTTTGCACTAAGACCCGATTGTTTTGCTGCTTCACCAATATTCATTTTTCTCGTCCAATCCGGATTTTATAGAAACGGGTATCCGGTTTTTTGTTCAATGCCGTTATTGCATATAATTGTTGTTTTAAGGCCAACAAGATGTTTTCTTGCAAGAAGCGCCCGCTTAAATCTTGAGAGAGAATCGTCTCATCGCGGGATTGTTCTAAGAATTATATATTGAAATGGCCTTGCTTGCTGGTGGATAAATGCCGCTCACAGTCGAATAGACTTGACCTTTCTTTATCAATCCTCAACTAGAACGTTAACCTGAAAATTTCCCTTCAATTTTCACGCATCATGTTGTGCTGATGGAGAAAGCCGATGGAGAATTATAAAACGCATAAAAAATCGGGTGATCTCGTTTTCGAGATGAATGACCATCCGCATGCACCTGTCGCGTTTTTGGCCGCTCTCCAACATTTATTGGCAATTATTGTGCCGATCATTACGCCGGGATTTATCATTTGTAGTGCTGCCGGTGTATCACCGGAAGATACAGCCATGGTTTTATCCATGTCGCTTATCATTTCGGGCGTTGCGACCTTTGTACAGTGCAAAAAAATTGGCCCCTTCGGTGCCGGTTTATTGATTGTGCAAGGAACCAGTTTCAATTTTGTCGGGCCGCTTTCGGCCGGTTCTGCGGCCATGGTTGCAAGCGGTATTCCGGCAAACGAGGTCATGTCGGCGGTCTTCGGTGTGGTGATTGCCGGTTCTTTTATCGAAATGTCGGTTTCGCGCATTCTCCCCTTTATCAGCCGTATGATTACGCCGCTTGTCACCGGTATTGTGGTTTTATTGATTGGCCTTACGCTTATTAAAGAGGGGCTTATCAGTATGGGAGGCGGTTATGCATCACTGGGCGAGAAGGGAAGTTTTGCCAGTTTACAAAATCTCGCTTTGTCATGCACCGTCTTTGCGCTTATCATTCTTTTAAACCGTGTGACGATTACGTGGGTGCGCTCCAGTGCCATTATTCTTGCCCTTGCTGTCGGCTATGCCATGGCGGGCTTTATGGGCAGGCTCGATTTTTCCGGTTTTGAACATTCCGCACTTTTTGCTTTGCCAAGGCCGCTCCATTTCGGACTGTCTTTTTCGTGGTCGCTCTTTATTCCGCTCATCATGATCTATCTTGTCACCTCTCTTGAAGCGGTTGGCGACATTACAGCAACAAGCAAAATTTCAAGCGAACCTGTTTCGGGGCCATTATGGATGAAGAGGATAAAGGGCGGTGTACTTGTCAATGGCGCCAATTCGCTTCTTGCCGGTTTCTTTAATACATTTCCAAGTTCGGTCTTTGCGCAAAATAACGGTATTATCCAGTTGACCGGCGTTGCAAGCCGCTATGTCGGCTTGTGGATTGCTGCTATTCTTGTTGTTCTTGGTCTTTTTCCGAAAATTGCCGCCCTCATACAAGCAATGCCGGAACCGGTTCTTGGCGGTGCTGCCATGATCATGTTCGGCTCGGTTGCAGCCTCCGGAATCAATATCCTTTCGTCAATCAAGCTCGACCGGCGTGCGCTTCTCATCATTGCAATTGCCTTGAGCGTTGGTGTCGGTGTGCCGCAAGTACCGGCTTTTGTGAGCCATCTTCCGGCGTTTATGGCCGATATTATGAAATCCGGCCTTGCTGCCGGTGGTATTACGGCAATTATCCTCAATCTGCTTTTGCCCGAACAGCAACAGGTCGACGATGAATAGACTTTTCTTTCAATAAACCGGCACATGAAAAGATGATTTGAAAACGAGAATAATTTTGAAGCGACAATAATTTCCGCCGCTCAATATCTGCGTAAACTCATGAAATAATCATTCCTGATGCGCGTCGCATGTGCGGCATAAATCAAAGCTCGGGAACAAAGAAAAAGCAGCATAAGCACGAGATTTGCAAATGCTGCTTTTGTCTTTGAAAAAGTTAGTTTGATCGTCACAGCTTCTGGGTCATGACGGTAACGAGCGCTTCCTTATAGCTCATCGTAGTCAATTCATCGATAATGCGGACAAAATGTTCGGTTTTGCTATGCGCATCAAGGGCGTTTTTGTCTTTCCATGTTTCAATGAAAACCATGTGACCGGTATCGCCTTGAACTTCAAACAGTTCGTAGGAAATACAGCCCTTTTCCTTACGGGATTTTTCGACGAGTTCTTTGAACAGACTTTCCGTCTTTTCAACAAATTCGGGCTTGATATAGAAATGTGCAATAACCTTTATCATGATGCTTTCTCCAAGGTTCGAGCAATGTTTTCAAGCCCCCATTCGAGAAGCTTGTCGGCCTGTTTTTGCGAGGCCGCTTCGCTGTAACACCGCAATTCCGGCGCGTTGCCGGAAAGGCGGAAATGCACAATATCACCATTGTCCATAATGACACGTAAACCGTCTATCATATCCCAATGTTCGATGTTACCGAGCGGATGGAAAAAATGTATGCGTGTTGCCGCATCTTCAAGATCATGCAGAATTTCTTTGGCTTTTTCCGTGTCGATATTGGAAAGACGGTTGCTGGCAGTAAAACGCATGGGAAGTCCGCTCAAAAGTGCCTGCACAGAAGAGCCGCGCAATTGTGCAAATCCCAACAAAGCGAGAATAGGCAGCATTGCATCGCGTGTTGCCAATTTCTTCAATTCGCAAGTTTCGCTTGAAATATCGCTTCCCAGTAGAACGCCGCCATTGGCTTCGAAACCGACGATCGTATGATAGCCGTCGCTTAACGCCTGTTTCATGCCTGCAATGACATAGGGCGAGCCGACAGACGTGCGGTAGACATGTTCGAAAAAATGGCTTGTCTCGACTGCCGAGGTGGAGGTGACAGGGGTGACCACAGCATCGGCAAAAAGATATTTCGCGGTGAGCATTCCGACCACATCACCTTTAAGAAATATTCCGTCAGAACCGGCAATTAACGGCCGGTCTGCGTCACCATCGGTCGACACCAGTGCGTCAAGCCCGTATTGGCGCACCGCATCAAGAGCAAGCTTGCGGTCGAAATCACGTAATGCTTCGGTATCGACAGGAACAAAATGGTCAGCCCGACCGATTGCGACAGTTTTCGCGCCGAGAGCTGATAAAACTTCAACGAGAAAATCGCGCACAATGGAACTGTGCTGATAGACGCCGATTTTCATATCCTGAAGTGCCGATTTCGGCAAAATGGAAAGGCAGCGTTTCCGGTAAAGTTCGAGAACATCCGGAACGACAGGAGGGGATTGATAGTTTTCGGCAAGGTGATAGGGCGTGTCATTTCTTGAAAGTCCGCCTTTACCGCCCTTACCGGATTTATCAAGTTCGCCGACAATAGCACGCTCGTCTTGCTTGGTTATTTCTCCATCGGGACGGTAAAATTTTAGCCCGTTGCGGTCATCGGGAATGTGGCTTCCTGTAACCATAATTGCCGGATAGCGAAAGTTGAGTGAATAAAGCGCAAGGGCAGGGGTTGGCACTTCACCGGCATTGATAACAGAATAGCCCTGATCTTCGATTGTTTTTATGACAACGTTTTTGATATGCGGGCTTGACGAGCGCAGATCATAGCCGACAACAACACTTGTATCTTTGTTGATCTTGCCGATTTTTTCCAAATGTCGCAAAAACGCGCGTGTGTAGCGCATGATAATATCATCGGTTAAATCGCTCACCAGACCGCGCAAGCCGCTTGTTCCGAATTTGAGTTGTTCTGTCATGATGTGGTTTTGTTCCCGAACGGCCTTCCGATTTTCTATATGTGGTCACAATAGCCGTTTTGTCTATCGGCTTTGAAGCAATTATTTTGCATAAACAATAGACTATCTACAACTGTCATTTGACGAAAACAAATTTGTTATTATAAAGAAACTTCGCTTTATGATGTTGGCAGATCAACCGTTTGGCATTATATCATGCCTGAATTTGTCAAGTTTATCTGCTAAAGTTTATTAAGGAAGAATTCCGATGACTACGCCTGTCGACAATGCAGCCTCGAACGCGACTGCCACGCCGTCTTCATTTCCGATACCGGCAAATGTTTTTGCTTTAACTGTGCAGGATGTCAAACATTATACCGATAGGCTTTTCCGTTTCCGCCTGAACCGGCCGGACAGTTTCCGTTTCCGGTCGGGCGAGTTTGTGATGATCGGCTTACCCAATGCCGAAAAGCCGGTTTTCCGTGCCTATTCCATTGCAAGTCCGTTCTGGAGCGAACAATTGGAGTTTTTCTCCATCAAGGTTCCGAATGGCCCTTTGACCGAGCATTTGCAAAAAATCAAAGTGGGCGACACTGTGCTGATGCGCAAAAAAGCCACCGGCACTCTGGTGCTTGATGCGCTTTTACCGGGTAAACGGCTTTATCTCTTCTCTACAGGAACAGGTGTTGCACCTTTTGCAAGCCTTATTCGTGATCCGGAAACTTATGAAAAATTCGAAGAAGTTATTCTTATCCAGACAACACGGCTTGTTGCAGAGCTCGACTATGCGCGCGAACTTGTTGCGGACTTAAGAAATGATCCTCTCATTGGCGAATTTTCCAGCCAGTTGAAATTCTACCCCATGACCACACGCGAGCAATCCGAGCATATGGGGCGAATTACCGACACAATGCGCAGTGGCGAGTTTTTCAAGCGTACCGGTTTGAAAAAGCTTGATCCGGAAACCGATCGCGCGATGATTTGCGGCTCAATGGCAATGCTGAAAGATTGTGCTGCTATGTGTCGTGAATTCGGCCTTGTTGAAGGTGCAAATAACGCCCCCGCTACCTATGTGGTTGAACGGGCTTTTGTCGATTGATAAAAGAGTAAAACTGTTTTTGGACAGGCTCGAAGGCTCGAAGGCTCGAAGGCTCGAAGGCTCGAAGGCTTTTCGTTATTGGCAATTCCGGTTGGTTTTGGCAGGATTGTTTAATTTTTTGCCAAGCTCTTATATTTCAAGGAGCTTGGCCGGTTGTTTTCCTACCGGTTTTTCAGGCAGCCAGCTTTGATGCGTTCTTTGCAAGTTCGGTAATGGCTTTAAAATCACCGGCATCAATCAGTTTTTTCGGTGCCACCCACGAGCCGCCAATACAAACGACATTGGGCAATTTAAGCCAATCGGCGGCGTTATTTTGAGAAATACCGCCTGTCGGGCAAAATTTGACCTCGGCAAAAGGGGAAGCAAGTGATTTGACAAAATCAATGCCGCCGGCTGCCGTTGCAGGGAAAAATTTCAAACATTGGTAGCCTTCTTCGAGTGCGCCCATCAATTCGCTTGGTGTCACTGCTCCGGGAAGAAGCGGAATATCGCTATCCTCGGCGGCGTCGATAAGTTCACCGGTCAAGCCGGGGCTCACAATAAATTTTGCCCCCGCACTTTCGGCCGATGCATATTGATCGCCGTTCAAAATTGTACCGGCTCCGACAATGGCATCAGGCACATCTTCCGAAACTGCATGAATGGCATCTAGCGCTGCGGGGGTACGCAATGTGATTTCGATCGCTTTCAGCCCCCCTTCGACAAGGGCGCGTGCAACCGGCACTGCATCTCCCAGTCGTTCAATAACAAGAACCGGAATAACACTTTGTCCAAGCAGAATAGGTAAAAGACGTTCGGTCTTCTGAGACATTGTCGTTCTCCAAAAAGCTTTTTTTATTCTTATAAGCGTAAGCCAAGCTTTAGAAAAGAGTGTTCGGACAAGTTTCCTGTCGGCTTTGTCAAAAATACTTAAAGTTGAAGTGATACCGGAGTTTCAAGCGATAAGGCTTGAACAACGTAAATTACGATAAACGCATAAGAAGAACGGATTGAACGACTCTTTTCCTGAAAAGTAGGACAAGTGCCAATATATCAGCTTTCTGCAAAAGGCCATTTATTCTGAAGCCTCAATATAAAATATCACAGTTCTCTTAAAACGGGGGCTCAGAAATTGTCGGCACCGGTTTTCTCTTGCGTGATGCTTGTAATGGAGGGACAGGGCGCTATCTATTTTTTTCAAAGAAGCGGGAATTTCACAAAACGGAGACGACGATGATTGACCCTAAACAGATTTTTAAAGATTTGCTGAACCCCGACAATTCCGCTTCCCCCAATAATACCACTTCCAAAAATAGTACAAACAAACCGGCTTCCTCGACACCATCTTCGACCTTTTCGGTCGTTGATCTCATAGGCGGATTTTTTGGTGGCAACGAAAAAGGCAATATTCTTGAAGGTTTGATAAAAGGTGGCGGCTTGGCAGCAATTGCCAGTGTTGCCTTCGATGCATTGAAAAACTTCGAAAAACACGACGAAAATGCCAATTCCAAAGTGGATATGACAGAAATCGGTCAAACCGGTGCCGACCATAATGGCGATTTTGCCCTGACATTGGTTCGGGCAATGATAACGGCAGCCAAAGCCGACGGTCATGTCGATGATAAAGAGCGCGCGCTGATACAAAACAAGATTGCAAGTTCGGGAATTGACCAGAAAACGGCTTCCTTTTTGATGGATGAATTGAACAAGCCGGTTGATCTCGACAATCTCGTCAGCAATGTGAATACAGACGAACAAAAGACCGAACTTTATGTGGCCTCCCGCATGACACTTGATCCGGAAAAGCCTGATAATCGCCAATATCTTGATAATCTTATGGCTAAACTCGGACTTCCAAAAGATCTTGAACAACATATCGAACAGGCGATTGTAAGCTTTTTACGCTAGTTTTTTTGTCCTTTTCATTGTCGGTTGCAGCGAGCAGAAAACTTTCAAGGAAGGGCGTGTTTTACAAGTTGGAAGCGCCGGTTTTTGTTTTTCCTTTTTGTTCATAGGTTTTGAACCATTCGACCAGATAGTCGATGAACATGCGCACTTTTGCCGGTAAGTAGCGCTTTTGCGGATAGACAATGTAAAGGCCTGCGCCGTCTGTCATAAAATCATCAAGAACAGTTTTGATAAGGCCGTTCCGCAACTCTTCTTCGGCTATAAAACGCGGAATTTTGGCAAAGCCTATACCGGCAATGGCGGCCCGCTTTGTAATGACCGGACCGTTTGCCGCCATGCGTCCGGCAATAGCAACAGAAAAAGGGCTTCCGTCACGATCTTTGAATAACCAACGGTCTGAATTGAGGTTGTTTCTGTCGACAAGGCAGGGAAGCGATTTCAAATTGCGTGGTGTTTCCGGAACAAAAGTGTTTTCCAGAAGTTTGGGAGAGGCGACGACAACCGAACGGATATCCATGAGTTTTCGTTGAATGAGGGAGGAGTCCTGCATGTCGGTAATGCGGATTGCGAGATCAAAACCTTCATTGACCAAATCGACGAACCGGTCATCAAGGCTGATATCAAGGTGGATCTCCGGATAAGCTGACAGAAAATCGATGAGTGATTGACCGATCGGGGCATCGGCAAAGGTGCGCGATGTACCAATTTTTATGCGCCCGCGTCGGGTCTTGCTGGAATCGGTAATTGTGTCATTGAGATCGTCAAGTTCCTTGATAATCTCCAAAGCACGAAGATAATAAGCATGGCCCGCTTCTGTTAAAGATAATTGGCGGGTTGTCCGGTTCAAAAGGACCGCGCCCAATTCGTCTTCAAGTTCATGAACATGTTTTGAAAGGAGCGCTTTCGATTTGTGTGTCTTGCGCGCAGCGGCTGAAAAACCGCCGGCTTCGACCACTTCTATAAAACCCCGTATTCTCGTTAATAGTCCCAAGAGTTTTACCCCTTCCCGAAACGATGTGCCCGAAAGCTGTTTTCTTTTTAAAAAAACTTGCAGGCTCACTTTCAATAGCAGAAACATTTGTCTTTTGAAAATGGCTGGTTTTCCGGAAGAAAAACTTCTGTTTTTCGTCATTGGCGCTACCGGTTTTTTTATTGCAAACAACACCATGTTCAATATTGCAACGGGCTTAAATAAAATTGCGCGAAAGGCCAAAAAAAATATTGAAAGGTGAGTCCATTGCGCTTATATGCATCTTTGCCCAAAGTCGCACGTGCCTGTGGGTGTCCGCCGGTCCTCGAATGGTGAGAAAAACCGGTACGGTACCTGGACCTAACCGCTCCAGTCATTCTTACGGCCAACCGGAAGAATGGGGACATCTTGAAGCAACGACGGTGCGGGCCTTTCTGGTGTCTTTCGGCTGTCCAAAAGTCGAAATTACTGAAGAGGCACACCTCATTGCCTTCCGTGCGGATGCGGTTTTCGTTATTCCAATCAAAAGGCAGACAAAGCGGAGCAATGCGTTAGCGCGCTGTTCCATCGCCGCAAGTTTTATGGAGTTTTTTCCGGTACCTCCAATAACCGGTTGAAACGAATATAGGCCTTGCACTTTGTCCATGGGCTGATCGTGACTTATGTCACGAGAAGCAAGATTTGGGGAACCCGAAAGGTTTCCTAAGGAGAACCGAAATGGCAACTCAACGTATTCGTGATTTCCTCGCAACACGACGCCCTGAAGGCCCGTGCATGATTCTGGATCTTGATGTGGTGCGTGAAAACTATGAAGGCTTTGTCAAAGCACTTCCCCAATCACGCATTTTTTATGCAGTAAAAGCCAATCCGGCACCGGAAATACTACGTTTGTTGGTGTCGCTTGGTTCGTCTTTCGATACAGCCACTGTCGCCGAAATCGAAATGGTGCTAGATGCCGGTGCAACACCGGATCGTATTTCTTTCGGCAACACCATCAAGAAAGAGCGCGATATTGCCCGCGCTTATGAATTGGGTGTTTCACTTTATGCAGTCGACTGTGTCGAAGAAGTTGAAAAAGTTGCCCGTGCTGCTCCCGGTGCGCGTGTTTTCTGTCGCGTTTTGACAGATGGTGAAGGTGCCGAATGGCCGCTTTCACGCAAATTCGGTTGTGTTCCGGAAATGGCTGTTTCGGTTTTGCGCCGTGCCCACGAATTGGGATTGCAAGCTTATGGCGTTTCTTTCCATGTCGGTTCACAGCAGACAAATCTGAAAGCTTGGGATCGTGCTTTGTCAGATGCTTCCAAAGTTTTCAGAACACTGGCCAAGGAAGGCATTGTATTGAAACTTGTCAATATGGGCGGTGGTTTCCCGACACGCTATTTGAAAGACGTACCTTCGGCACAGGCTTATGGCTTGGCAATTTTTGATAGCCTTTCAAAACATTTCGGCAATCGTATTCCTGAAACAATCATCGAACCGGGTCGCGGTATGGTCGGCAATGCCGGTGTTATCCGCTCGGAAGTTGTGCTGGTTTCCAAAAAATCGGAAAACGACAAATTGCGTTGGGTTTATCTTGATGTCGGTAAATTCAACGGCCTTGCAGAGACAATGGATGAGGCTATCCGCTATCCGATTGAAACAGCCAAGGATAGTGACGAAAAGGTACCTTGTGTGCTTGCCGGTCCAACCTGTGATTCCGCCGATGTCATGTATGAAAAAACACCTTATCCTTTGCCGATTTCACTCACTGTCGGTGATGAAATCCTGATTGAAGGAACTGGTGCTTATACGACAACCTATGCTTCTGTAGCTTTTAACGGTTTCGAGCCGATCCGGTCTTATGTCATCTGATAGGTCAAAACCCGATATAAGCAGCAATTTGCGCCCGTAGTTTTCTGCGGGCGTTTTTTTGTCATTCGGCTTTAATCCTGTTCATGTATAATATTTGAAATTAGGATGTCATTTATGGAGAAAAGATCTTGATGATTATCATCAAGCGACGGACGACAAACTTTTTCAACCTTTTTTAAAAATCGAAAAATGCCCTGCTATTTTCTTGTTCATCCGGTTTTTAACGTTGAATAAGGTTCCGGAGCAGGACTTCAGACTGACTGGCCGAAAAGCGATAATAGTCGTGCTAGAGGATGATAGTTTTTGAGGGGCAGGCAATCATTGTGAAGTTGCACCATGTTGCGCTATTTTTTTAATGACGGATTTTCTTGTGTGCACATATGGGCCAAGTAAAAAGTCACAAATCCAATAAGAATTTTCTTATTCAAGTTCCGATTGCGGGGAAAAGCGGATTATCTATTTTTTGCGATTCATTTTTCCGGCAATTGCCGCATTCAAAATGGCAAGCGCGGTTTTTTTGGTGAGTCGAACAGCAGTTTCGTCGGAACCTTGGTCTTCGACGGCGACGCTTTCAATCAAGGCTTTGTCTTTTGCCTTGATTTTCTGGTCTTTTGTCAGGCCTGCCAATTTTGTCGGGACATTGGCTGATTTTTGTAAATTCAACAAATGGCGGATAAAGCCGTTAAAACCACCTTTTATATTAAGGCGTTCGGCAAGTGTCGCAATTCTATTTCCAATGGCTGACTGGTTATAGGCCATGACATAGGGCAAAAGCACACCTGCAGTCATGCCGAAATGGGTCTGATAACGGTTCCCTATCGACCGCGCGAGAGCACTGGTAATTTTTAAGCCTTTTTTTGCTGCAAGCGCACCTGTGAGCGAGGCCGACAAAAGGGCAATTTGCGCTTCATTATTTGAAGGGTCGCTTACGGCTTTCGGCAAATGATTAAAGATCAGACGGACTGTTTCGAGCGCCAGAGCATCCGAAACAGGATTGAATGTCGGGATGCACCAGTTATCAATCGCATTGGTAAGCGCATTCATGCCGGCGCCGGAAATGAAGCTTGCAGGCGCAGTTCCTGTCAAAACCGGATCGGCAACAACAAATGTCGGTGTTAAGCGTTTGTCATAAAACGTAAAACCGGTATTCTTTGCATTATCAATCAAATAGGCATTATCACTGATTTCGGCTCCGCTTCCGGCAAGTGTTGGCAGTGCGATCAGCGGTGGAAGTGCTGTGTAAATGGAGGGAACTTCAAGTGTTTTGACATTGGCACCTTGAGCACAAAACAGGCGGGTCATTTTGGCAAGATCCATTGTTGCGCCGCCGCCAAAGGCGAGGATTGCATTAAAACCGCCACTCAAATAAAGACGCACGGTCAATTCCAATGTTTCACGGGATGCTGTCCCATCAAGCGAAGAAAAAACACCGAATGGCAATTTCAGTTTATCGATCCGTTTGAGCAGTTTTTTTAAAGCTGGTGATTGGCTAAGGCCACGATCTGTCAAAACCATTATGGCTTCGACACCGGTTTTCTCGAAAACAGTGCCAAGTGCCGCAAGGCTTTTGGGCGCTAGCAGAATATCGGTTGGAAATGTCCATTCAGCGGTAATTGTCATAAATTATATTTACGCGAGAAGAATAAAAAAAGCAAAACTCTAGATCGGGTTTTGCTTTTTTTCCAATGTTTCCTGCGTTAATGGCCGCCGACTGCGCCACTTGACGTCTTCGGCTTTTTCACAGCAAAGACCAGAAGTGTCAAAATTGCGAAGAGGAGGGTCAGAATAAAGAAGGCGTCAATAAAAGCCATAACGGTCGCTTGCTGGCGAACAATATTATAAAGCTGCATCAAAGCCGAATCTTTAGGGTTCAAGCCTGCCATATCAAGTCGGCTCGCCAAAGAGTTCAACAGGTTGACTGCCTGCCGGTTTCCCCATTGCACACTTTCGGATAGTCGCTCATAGTGAAAATCGGTGCGCCGCATGATAATGGTGTTGATGATTGCAAGTCCCACCGCACCACCGAGATTACGGGTGAGGTTGAAAAGGCCGGATGCGTTTTTAAGTTTTTCGGCTGAAAGTGTGCCAAGCGCGATATTATTGATCGGCACCATACATAAAATGAGCGAGCCGCCGCGCAAAATTTGCGGCCAGAACAGTTCCCAGAAATCCCAGTCGGCCGTCATTCCGGTCACAAGCCATGTGCCCCAGCCAAAACCGGCAAATCCAAGCCCCATCATTAAACGCGGGTCAAGCTTGGTCGAAAGAAAACCGGCAAGGGGAGCGGAAAAAAACATCATCAAACCGGAAACGAACATCGTTTCCCCGATCATCAAGGCGTCATAGCCGCGAATTTCGCCAAGATAGAGCGGATAAAGATAGGTAAGCCCGTAAAGCCCGATACCCATAACGAAAGAAAAGATCGAGCCAAGTGCAAAATTCAGATTTACAAAGGCTTTGAGATCGACAATCGGGTTTTTCGCTGTCAGGACACGCCAGAAAAACAGAACGGCAGAAACACCCATAACAATTGTAAAACGGAAGATCATTTCGTCTTCCATCCAGTCATTGCGCGGACCTTCTTCAAGCACATATTCAAGGGAGCCGAGAAAGGTCGCCATGGTAATCAGACCGAACCAGTCGAAGGATTGGAAAAGCGAGCTATCACCTTTATCAAAATCGATGAGCTTCCATGAGGCAATGGTTACGAGAATACCGAAGGGCACATTGACAAGAAACAGCCAATGCCAGGAAAAAGCATGGCTCAGATAACCGCCAACTGTCGGGCCAATTGTGGGGGCAAGCGTTGCCACCAACCCGATAATGGGAGAAACAATCGGCTGTTTTGAAGGCGGGAAAATGGTAAAGGCTGCCGCGAACACGCTCGGAATCATGCCGCCACCGATAAAGCCCTGAAGAGCACGGTAGGCAATCATCTGTTCGATAGAGCTTGCTGTTGCACAAAGGGCAGAAGCAATGGTGAAACCGGCGGCCGAAATTGTAAAAAGCACACGCGTTGATAACAACCGACCCAAAAATCCCGATAGCGGGATCATGATAACCTCGGCAATGAGATAGGATGTCTGCACCCAGGCTATTTCATCCGAGCTTGCCGAAAGTCCTGCCTGAATTTCCGACAAGGAGGCAGAAACAATCTGGATGTCGAGAATTGCCATGAACATACCGAAAACCATGGCCACGAAGGCCACGATTTTTTTCGGTTCAATATGCTCTTCCATGTGGGGGAGACTGGCAGCGGTCATCAAAACCTCACTTTGTCGCCAATGATTTTGCACCTTCCGGTTTTGTGCGCATGTCGACACTGACAACCACACTCATGCCGGCACGAATGCGCCCAGTTGCCAGAATATTTTCAGGTATCGAAATTCTGACCGGAACACGCTGGACAATTTTGGTAAAATTTCCAGTGGCATTTTGTGGTGGCAAAAGTGAAAAAACAGCGCCCGATGCAGGCGACAGTGAAACAACCGTGCCTTCAAAGCTTTCACCATCAAGCCCGTCGACAGAGATGCGCACTTTTTCACCGCCATAGATCGAAGGAAGCTGGGTTTCTTTATAATTGGCGTCAATATAAAGCGCATTGACAGGAACCAGTGCAGCCAAACGCTGTCCATTGACAACATAGTCACCTTTTTTACCGGCGAGATTTCCCAAAACACCGTCAAAAGGCGCGCGCAAAACGGTAAAATCAAGGTCGCGACGGGCTTTGTCGCGTGCGAGTTCAAGGCTTCTTGTTTCGCTTACCGCCTCGTCATGTTGCGCTTCGAGAACCGTGATATTGGCAGCCGCCGCAGCAATTTGCGCATTGGCGCGCGTAACATTGGCAATGGCCTGATCATATGCCGACTGGGCATTATCGACAGCCGATTTTGCAACGAAACTTCCGACATTCAGTTCTTTTGCACGTTTTAACGTAATATCAGCATTGACGGCCACCGCATTGGCCGCGTCTTTTTGTGCATTGGCTTCGTCAAGCGAGGTTTTGGAAGCGGCAATCTGCGCTTCGATACGCGCGAGTGTGCGGCTTTGTGTTTGAAGTTTTGCTTCTGCTTCGTCATAAGCGATTTTATAATCGCCATCATCAAGACGAAACAGCACGTCACCTTTTTTGACATAATGGTTGGTTTCAACCGGAATGTCATTGATATAGCCGTTAACTTTGGGGGCAATCGAAGCAATATCACCCTGAACATAGGCGTCATCTGTTGTGACAAGGAAACGCCATTCGGTAAGCCACTTAAACCCCAGCCACAAAACGACGATAGCAACGATAATGGCGATAACGATGGCAATTTTCTTGTGCGGACGTTGTTTGGTCGGCAATGTCTTAGGCGTGCTGTTCGAGAATTCTGGCATGGTACAAATTTCCAGATCTGATGAAGGAATGCGGTGTTTATCCAAAACGGTTAAGACCGTCAATCAAATGGATGAAGCGGAAACGCATTACCCCCGTTTGAGGTTGCACTCGGTGCATAATCCCTGAATTTCTATGGTTGTTGTACGGGGAGAAAAGCCTTCTTTTTGTGTCATTTTTAGAATGTCACCCGCAAGAATCGGATTTTCGATCTCGGTTACCCGATTACACTGTTCACAGATGATAAAAACCGTAAGTCCGTGTTTTTGATGGTCAGGGTGCGAGCAGGCCATAAAGGCATTGACACTTTCAAGTTTGTGAACCCGTTTTTCCGAAACGAGTTTTTGAAGTGCCCGATAGACTTGTAAAGGTGCGCGAAAGCCTTCGCCACGTAGCCGGTCGAGTATCGTATAGGCACTTAATGGAACCCGCTCTTTTTCCAGAACCGAAAGCACCAGCGTCTGGTTGCGGGTGAGCTTACCGGTCATGGGAAAATTCCCTGATTAAAGCGGTAATGAGGCGACTTCCAATGAACAGGATAAACAGTGCAACAACAACACTCGGCCCTGAACGGCTGTCAAACCTGATTGAGGCGTAAAGCCCGAGAACCGTTCCGACAATACCGATCAAAGAGGCAAGAATGGCCATTTGTTCAGGGGTTGATGAGAAACGACGGGCGGTCGCTGCAGGAATAATGAGGAGTGCGGTTATCAAAAGTATGCCGATAATGTTGATGGCAACGGCAATGACAATGGCCATAAGCAGCATGAAGATGAAGCGGGCGCGTTCCGGCTTCATATTTTCAGCCTTTGCCATGTCGATATTGATCGTCAGTGCCAGAAGCGGCCGCCATAAAAGACAAAGTACAATGAGAATGACCGCGCATCCGACCCATACCGTCAACACATCTGTGCGGGATACGGCCAGAATATCCCCGAACAAATAGCTATTGATGTCAATATTGGTCCAGGTCATAAATCCGATCAGGATAAGACCGATAGCAAGCGTTGCATGGGCAAGAATCCCCAAAAGCGAATCGCCTGAAAGTTTTTCCTTAGCCTGAAGAACAAAGAGTGCAATCGAAACAATGACAGCAACAAGAAAAACACCAAGCACCGTATCAATATTGAAAAGCAAGGCAAAAGCCACACCGAGCAAAGCCGAATGGGCCATGGTGTCGCCAAAATA
This sequence comes from Ditibartonella apihabitans, assembly GCF_002007485.1. Lineage (GTDB taxonomy): Bacteria > Pseudomonadota > Alphaproteobacteria > Rhizobiales > Rhizobiaceae > Bartonella > Bartonella apihabitans. The sequence goes on along the minus strand of NZ_CP015820.1, from coordinate 2,173,256 downwards.
GGCGAGCTTCTGCCAGACAATAAAACAGCCGAGTGGGCCTGCCATCAATGCCACGCCGATTCCTGCCAAAAATGCTCTTACAAGATAGTCGTCAACCATTGTCGTTGGCTCCGATATTTCTTGTCGGCTTGTTGTCCGAAGTGCTGATAACAGCACCATGAATATTGTGCCGGTGGTTATGATGATGCTCATAAAGTGCTAGACCGTTTTCCGGTATAGCGCCGATCAGACGCCCGTAAGCTTCGCTTTGGGCAACCTCGGTCGGTGCACCGCTGCAACAGATATGACCGTTCAAACAAATCACCCGATCGGTCGCAGCCATGACAATATGGAGATCATGGGAAATAAGGAGAATGCCGCAATCAAGTTTGGTACGCAGGCTCGCAATTAACCCGTAAAGTTCGGTTTCTCCATTGTAGTCGACACCTTGCAAAGGTTCGTCGAGAACGAGAAGATCAGGCTTTCTGGCAATCGATCGTGCAAGAAGCACACGTTGCAATTCCCCACCCGACAGATCGGCAACATTGGCATTGATCAAATCGTCAACGCCGGTTTCGGACAAGACCGATTTTAACCCGTTGGCATCAAGCCTGGCTGTCAATGTCATGAAACGGCGCACAGTCAGTGGTAGAGAGGGGTCGATCACCAATCTTTGCGGCACATAGCCAATGCGCAAGCCGGCTTTTCTGCTCACAGTGCCCGCGGATGGTTTTAAAATCCCCAGTGCCATTTTCGCAGTGGTTGATTTTCCCGAAC
>NZ_CP015820.1:0-2167500 GCF_002007485.1 Ditibartonella apihabitans | reverse complement strand
ACGAGTTGGAAAGCTCGACCGAAGAGGGTGACAGTCCCGTACACGTAAATTGATCTTAAGTCCTTGAGTAGGACGGGACACGTGAAATCCTGTCTGAATATGGGTCGACCACGATCCAAGCCTAAGTACTCGTGCATGACCGATAGTGAACCAGTACCGTGAGGGAAAGGTGAAAAGCACCCCGACGAGGGGAGTGAAAGAGAACCTGAAACCGAATGCCTACAAACAGTCGGAGCCCAAGATTAGTTCTGGGTGACGGCGTACCTTTTGTATAATGGGTCAGCGACTTAGTCTAACGAGCAAGCTTAAACCGATAGGTGTAGGCGTAGCGAAAGCGAGTCTGAACAGGGCGTTCAGTTCGTTGGATTAGACCCGAAACCGAGTGATCTAGCCATGAGCAGGCTGAAGGTAAGGTAACACTTACTGGAGGGCCGAACCCATATCTGTTGCAATAGATCGGGATGACTTGTGGCTAGGGGTGAAAGGCCAATCAAACTCGGAAATAGCTGGTTCTCCGCGAAATCTATTTAGGTAGAGCGTTCGTTGAATTCTCCAGGGGGTAGAGCACTGGATGGGCTAGGGGTCCTCGCCGGACTACCAAACCTAACCAAACTACGAATACCTGGAAGAACTGACGAGCAGACACACGGCGGGTGCTAACGTCCGTCGTGGAGAGGGCAACAACCCTGACCACCATCTAAGGTCCCCAAGTTATGGCTAAGTGGGAAAGGATGTGAGGATCCCAAAACAACCAGGATGTTGGCTTAGAAGCAGCCATCATTTAAAGAAAGCGTAACAGCTCACTGGTCTAAGTAAGGGTCTTTGCGCCGAAAATGTAACGGGGCTAAAGCCATACACCGAAGCTGTGGATACGTCGCAAGACGTGTGGTAGCGGAGCGTTCCGTAAGCCTGAGAAGGGATACCCGTGAGGGCTCCTGGAGGTATCGGAAGTGAGAATGCTGACATGAGTAACGATAAAGGGAGTGAGAGACTCCCTCGCCGAAAGTCCAAGGGTTCCTGCTTAAAGTTAATCTGAGCAGGGTTAGTCGGCCCCTAAGGCAAGGCCGAAAGGCGTAGTCGATGGGAACCACGTTAATATTCGTGGACCTGTGGGAAGTGACGGATTGTGTAAATTGTAAGATCTTAATGGATTGGTCTTGCTTTGAAGCAGTCCCGGGAAATAGCTCCCACGTATAGACCGTACCCTAAACCGACACAGGTGGACCGGTAGAGAATACCAAGGCGCTTGAGAGAACTACGTTGAAGGAACTCGGCAAATTGCACGCGTAACTTCGGAAGAAGCGTGACCCTTTAGCGGGCAACCGTTAGGGGGTGGCACAGACCAGGGGGTAGCGACTGTTTACCAAAAACACAGGGCTCTGCGAAGTCGCAAGACGACGTATAGGGTCTGACGCCTGCCCGGTGCTGGAAGGTTAAGAGGAGATGTGAGAGCATTGAATTGAAGCCCCAGTAAACGGCGGCCGTAACTATAACGGTCCTAAGGTAGCGAAATTCCTTGTCGGGTAAGTTCCGACCTGCACGAATGGCGTAACGACTTCCCCGCTGTCTCCAACGTAGACTCAGTGAAATTGAATTCCCCGTGAAGATGCGGGGTTCCTGCGGTTAGACGGAAAGACCCCGTGCACCTTTACTATAGCTTTACACTGGCATTCGTGTCGGCATGTGTAGGATAGGTGGTAGACTTTGAAGCAGGGGCGCCAGCCTTTGTGGAGTCATCCTTGAAATACCACCCTTATTGACATGGATGTCTAACTGCGGCTCGTTAACCGGGTCCAGGACAGTGTATGGTGGGTAGTTTGACTGGGGCGGTCGCCTCCTAAAGAGTAACAGAGGCGCGCGATGGTGGGCTCAGAACGGTCGGAAATCGTTCGTCGAGTGCAATGGCATAAGCCCGCCTGACTGTAAGACTGACAAGTCGAGCAGAGTCGAAAGACGGTCATAGTGATCCGGTGGTTCCACGTGGAAGGGCCATCGCTCAACGGATAAAAGGTACGCCGGGGATAACAGGCTGATGACCCCCAAGAGTCCATATCGACGGGGTTGTTTGGCACCTCGATGTCGACTCATCGCATCCTGGGGCTGGAGCAGGTCCCAAGGGTATGGCTGTTCGCCATTTAAAGCGGTACGTGAGTTGGGTTCAGAACGTCGTGAGACAGTTCGGTCCCTATCTGCCGTGGGTGTAGGAATATTGACAGGATCTGTCCCTAGTACGAGAGGACCGGGATGGACATATCTCTGGTGGACCTGTTGTGGCGCCAGCCGCATAGCAGGGTAGCTATATATGGACGGGATAACCGCTGAAGGCATCTAAGCGGGAAACCCACCTGGAAACGAGTATTCCCTGAGAACCGTGGAAGACGACCACGTTGATAGGTCAGGTGTGGAAGTGTGGTGACACATGGAGCTTACTGATACTAATCGTTCGATTGACTTGATCGTTCCCATTACAAATGTTCATCTTTATATTGCCTTGAGGTTTTGAAAACCGTAGGTGATTGATAAAGAGAGTTAGTTTGAAAAACCAGTTTCTTGAAAATTGTTGCGCTTTGCCGACCTGGTGGTTATAGCGGAGCGGCTGCACCCGATCCCATTCCGAACTCGGCCGTGAAACGCTCCTGCGCTGATGGTACTTTGTCTTAAGACACGGGAGAGTAAGTCGCTGCCAGGTCTGCCAAGTGCAACAATAGCTTCTCTGATCTTTACGATATTTAGCCTCGTGCTTCCTCTTCAATTGTTATATAACGGGCAGGCCACTCTTGAATGGTCTGTTTGAATTGTTATATTGAATTTAGCCAACCGGCTTTTTTAATATTCCGCTATATCGTCTTTCGCCTTATAGCGGTTGTGGTTTTGCGGTCCTGTCCTCCGGGCTCTCTTCGCCCCTTACAGCTTCTCGTAAAGCCCTTATCCTTGGCGCGGGGTGGAGCAGCCCGGTAGCTCGTCAGGCTCATAACCTGAAGGCCGCAGGTTCAAATCCTGCCCCCGCAACCAATAACAACTACTCCTTCCAGATTTATATCCGCATTTGATAACCGCTGCACTTCATGAAGCCTGCGGTTATGATAACATTCAAACGCTCGTGTTTTGATGCGAATGTAATGCGGAGAGGAAATAAAGCGTCTCAATCATAGATCTTGAACGTCAAAATTTATGCGTGCTTGGTCTCACCTCTCACACTTAAGTCTCATCTCCTTACCCCATCAATCTGTTGTCGGCTGTTTACGTCAGTCATATCGCGTAGATATCCGTTCAATAACCTCTCTAAACTTCTTTTTATATTGTTAGATTCGGCATCTAACTTGGAAATCCAAAAGTAAGAAACAAAGTACGGACGTTATATCTAGAAGAGTTATAATAACGGCTAGGGAAAATACGTCCTTTATTGCACTTCGGTGTAATATCTGGTTAGTGTTGAATTCTTTGTTGGGCATTTATTAAAACTCGTTATTTGAAGCTTGTTTTGTAAGGCAAAAAAGAAAATTGGGAGGCGCCAATGACTTCTATGCATGGAGATATTGTCAATCGTGTTAAACGATTGCCAAAGCCGTCACAGGCAGCCGAGGCTCTTCAACCTGTATTCGAGGCGGTGAGCAATTCGCTTCATGCTGTTGAAGATGCTTTTGGTGATCAATATCTGGAACGAGGCAAAATTACCGTCACCATTACAAATGCGCAGTCAGCGGATGATATCGAGATCGTTATTGAGGACAATGGTGTGGGGCTTGAACCTGCGCGATTTGAGGCGTTTTGTACGACAGATACGGACTATAAGATTTCTCGTGGTGGCAAAGGTGTCGGTCGCCTCCTTTGGCTTGATGCTTTTGAAAGCATCAAGGTTGAAAGCATATATCGTGATAAAGAAACTTTGTACCGCCGTTCTTTTACCTTTCATTTAACAAGGCAAGAACAGATTTTGAATGAGAGAATAGAACCCTTGGTAGGTGTAGCTCAAACGGGCACGACCGTGACATTCAAGCGGCTACGCGGAACAGCTTACCGTGACAAGTTTCCTCATAAAACTTCTACAATCATTAAGCACTTTGGCTCGCATTTTTTTGCAGATTTCATTATGGGGCAATCCCCGACCGTCACTGTCGACATAGATGCTAATGTCGTTACATTTCCCGAGGAAATCCTGAAACTTCGAGTTGAGGATCGCGGTATCACTAAGATAGAAAGCAAAGAGTTTGGCACTTTATCTCTCAGGAGTTTCGTTTGTGAGAAAGCAGCGAGTGCCAATTTCGAAGGTTTCCATCAGATGCACTTAGTTGCAAATGGTCGGACAGTTACGACTCGGAAAATTGACGGTTTGATCGGCATTGGCTATTTCGGTCCCAGCCGCTCATACGTATATCATGGCTGTATTACGGGCAATTTCTTGGATGAACGTGTTAATCAGGAGCGAACGCAATTTAATTTCGTAGAAAGCATTATTGAAGAGATTGTGCGTGAGTGTTCCAAAAATGTGCAAAAGAATGCGCTTGGCGAAGAAATTACGCAGTTTAACAATCAACGTCTTGAAACTATGCATGAGTTTATTCAGGAATATCCATCTTTTGCCTTCGAAGATGCGCGGGATCTCTTAGCGAGAACACCGAATAATGCCGTCAAGCCAGAACAATTTGCTCAAGCGTTGATTCCTGTCCGGATCCGGCGAGATAAAGAACGGAATGACAGGATACAGAAGATTGTTTCTCAGCTTGGTGAAAATGATGATGTTCCGGTGAATTTCCAAGAAACAGTTCGTAAAGCGGCCGACGAAATTCGAGCCGAGGAGCAACGGCAACTTACCGAGTATGTGTTGCGACGTAAAACGGTTCTTGATGTAATGGAAGTTTTGACCCGCCGTATACGTGAGCGTGATGTTGGTTCGTTGGATTTTCATTTGGAAGAGACACTCCATCAATTTATTTGTCCAATGAAACTGAGGGGCGACGACCCATCAAAAGTAGAAGTCGCTGACCATGATCTTTGGATTATTGATGAACGGCTGACCTTCACCAAATATTTTGCATCAGATGTATCATTTAAAAAAATTCTTGATAAAGAAGCGAGCAAAAAGCGACCAGATCTTCTCATATACGACCGCTTATACGGACTTCGATCCGAAGGGAATGATCCGTTGCAGCGCGTGATGCTTGTGGAATTCAAACATCCTGGGCGAAAGGACTATGACGAACGGTATTCGCCGATGAACCAGATTAGTGAATACATTACCAAGCTTCAAAAGGGCGAAATTTTAGATTTTAAAGGCGGTCATATACGGGTTGCTTCTGATTGTATTTTTTATTGTTATGTCGTTGCCGATATTGTCGGGAAGCTCGAAATTCAAACGAACGGCTGGCGTACAACAGCAAATGGTCGAGGCCGTATTCAGGAATTGAGCGGAAAATTTCGTGGAATCGTTGAGATAATTGAATGGGCTGATTTACTTAACGATGCCCGTTTGCGAAACCAGGCTTTTATTTCAGCCGCGGGGCTTCGATACGACAAACATACGTAAATACTATTTAAGAAGTTATAAAATCCAAAACACATTAACGAATATGGAAGATAACGATAGCGGCGACGGATATAGTAGAGGAGAATGTATCTGCGTATTCTAACAGGCTTGCCGCTTATAAACTTTTGGTCCTTCGGGAATTCTGTGTGGAGTACATCATTCAATTGAAAGCTTTCGCTAATGAACGCAATCACATCAATAGAGTTGATAATTCAAGTAACGCGCAAAGCGACATATGTACCGTTTTAATGGCAGTTCGAGAGAGCCACGTCATCTCGATCTAGAAGAGCGTGGCGCTTAAATGCCAGAACAGGTGACAATCGAGGTCCGAACTCTGTAAAGAAAGACAAGCCTCGTTAATTAAGATAAAAGATAATTTCAAGCGGCGGTGCATATAGTCGAGAAAAAGCTGTGTTCATGGCGCTGCCGCATTCTCGCAAGGTTTTTACGCCGTGTCATGATTGAAGTTCTCCGACAATCTTTTCCGCTCTTATAGGTACGGTTTTAGGATTTATAGCTGCAAGATTTGACGGTATTATTAAACATTTTGCTATGATGCTGGCGACTTCCAAGCTGCTCTTCCATTTCTCATTCTATCTTTGATTGTCTTTTTTTTTCGCTAATACTATTAAACTATTAACATGTCTTCCGGGGTTTCTCGCAAGGGAAAGATATACGACGATAATAACGAGATTATCTGTTTCAGCCAATAATCAGGGATATACTGCCGTTTTCTTACAATTGGGAGTAAAACTGTCGCGTATTAATATTAAGCCCATACTTCCCAACATTGTATCCCTGACAGACTTTTCCTGAAATTATACTTCCGGAAAGCGGCCTTTCCTTTTTGGGGCTAGGTGTTCAGCAAACGATGTCGAGTTCAGGCAGCATGAGTGGGGTCGGCAAAGAGTACCTCGTCAATGCGCCTTGGATAATGTTGCACCGGCATTCATTATAATAATAACAACAAAGGAAATCAGTTTTGTTGGCGAATGGATGCGTGATAATTAAATTATAGGTTGTGAAATTATAAATAAATTTATGATGTAGTTGGATCTAAAAACATAATTGAATTAATTGTTTAATACTTATCAAAAGAATACATTTATTTTTTGTGTATTATTTATTGGGGGGGGTTGCAAAATCTCAGGAAATCGGTATTTGTTTTTATAAATGCGGGTGATGCTTTTATGTATCTCTAACGTGAAGTTGAACGTTCTTATTAGTTGATGTGTCCAATTATTGGGTTGATGGAATACATCAAGGAGATGGTAAAGTTATGTTTAATTATTTGTTATTACTTAATTTCCCCCCCTCCACCCCGTGACGAATAGTGCGGGGGGTCCGGTTTATACAATTCCGCTGAAGCTTCTGACACCTACCCAGTGAACGAAGTCTTTGGTTTGCACAAATGATCCTGCTTGCATGCCCGCCGAGAGCGGAGTCCAAGGCTCGGTAATCTGCTCTTTCAAAAGAACAAATTAACTTTTCCAGGTTAAGAACTAAAGGGAATACCATGTCTATGCGCAGTAACTTTTTGAGCGTCTTTGTATCAAAGGCTGTGTCGTGGTTGATGATTATCTTCTGCCTATGCTCGTCCTTTCTGGTGTTGACCATGCCAACGCAGGCTGCGCAAAGAAACTCGGGAGGTGAACGCTATGCCGCTGATAACAGCCTATTCGGGCAGGCGGGCAATGGTGCAAGCGCCTCGCTTGATGGCTATGGCACGCCGGTGATGACACGCGGCTATGTGCTGGTGTCCGGCGATACGCTTGATAGTGTTGCCAAGCGCTATAATCTGAGTGTTGAAGGATTGCGCCGTCTCAATCAGGATCGCTTCTTCAAGAACGGTTTTGATCAGGTAAAGGCGGGTGATATAGTCTATGTACCCGTGGCGCCCGTGTCGGATGAGATGGCACGCTATCTGGAAGGCGATGCATCACAGAATGGTGCCATCACATCGCTTGCCACGCAGGCAAGCAACTTTCTCTCCAATGGTGGCCATAGCAGCGAACTTCAATCCATGGCAACCGGATATTTTGCGGGTAAGGCCAATAGCGAGATCAATCGCTGGTTCAACCAGTTCGGCACGTCCCGTATCCAGTTGAATGTTGATGATGGCTTTTCATTAAAGAATTCGCAATTCGAGATGTTGTTGCCGGTTTATGACAAAGGCAACAGTCTTGCTTTTACACAAACCTCCATTCATCGCACGGATGATCGCACCCAGAGCAATCTGGGTTTTGGCTATCGTTATTTCACGCAGAATTATATGTTGGGCGGCAATGCGTTTTGGGATTATGACATTTCCCGTTCGCATTCGCGTATGGGAGTTGGTGTCGAATATTGGCGCGATTATCTCAAATTGGGCATGAATGCCTATTACCGACTATCGGATTGGCGAACCTCTCATGATGTGGATGACTATTATGAACGTCCGGCCAATGGCTGGGATATTCGTGCGGAAGGTTATCTGCCATCCTATCCGAAGCTTGGAATGAAGCTGAACTTCGAGCAATATTATGGCAACGAGGTCGGGCTTTTTGGAAAGAACGAACGGCAGAAGAACCCTTATGCGGTTACTTTCGGAGCCAATTATACACCGGTACCGCTTGTGACATTCAATGTAGATCACCGGCAAGGTGCAAGTGGCAAGGATGATACACGTTTAGGCTTTCAGGTCAATTATCGTTTTGGTGTTCCGCTGTCCAAGCAGCTTGATCCTGATGCAGTCGGGGATATGCGCACACTTGCGGGAAGCAGATATGATCTGGTTGACCGTAACAACAACATTGTTCTTGAGTATAAGAAGAAGGAATTTATCAACCTTTATATGGTTGGCGGCATTACCGGCTTTTATAACGAAAGTTATTCGCTTGGTATAACGGTTAAATCCAAGTATGAAGTGGCAAGCGTCAATGTGATGGCAGCAGCCCTGATCGCAGCAGGCGGCAAGATTGTTCAGGGAAGCGGTGTCAACGATTACTCTGTGGTTCTTCCACCCTATCAGTGGGGTGGTAATAATAGCTATGTCGTCAATGCCGTTGCAACGGATGTCAAAGGCAACACCTCGAAAGAGGCAACGACAACCGTGACAGTCGAGGCCCCGGGATTTGACGATGCCAACAGCACATTCACAGCCTCGCCAACCTCAATCGTCGCAAACAATATCGAAACCTCGACATTGACATTTACGGCCAAGGACACCAATGGTAACCCGATCACCGGTATCAAGGACAAGCTTGTCTTTGATGTTGTGATCAAGGGCGGTTCCGCTCCTGAAAGCGGCAAGGTGACGGTGTCTGCAATTGCCGAGACCGAAAGCGGTGTCTATACGGCAACTCTCAAAGGCACGCTTGCCAATGTCTATACGATAACGCCGAAATTCAATAACAAAGCTGTCGGCAACCTCTCAGCCGAAGTGACATTGACCGGGAACATTGAATTGGTTCTTGCCTGGGAAAACGGTATCACATCGGCCACGGTGGATGAGCAGCCAACATTCTCGGTTGTTGTGCGTGACAAGGACTCCGGCACATTCGTTCCAAACAAAACTGTCACATTCACTTTGAGTTCAAATGGAGGCGGCAAACCGTCAATCTATCCAAGCACGGTAACAAGCGGTACCGATGGCACAATAACACAAGCGCCGGCCGTGTCTGATCATAAGGCTGAAACTGTGACTGTTACAGGACAGATATCAGGAACAAATGTTACTGCCAGTTTAAGTATTCCGTTTATTGCGGGAGAGATGAACGCAAATACAAGTACGATTAAAGCTGATCCCCCTAGGATTTTGGCAAATGGTTCCACCACCTCAACGATCATTTATGAGCCAAAGGATCGTTATGGGAATCCTATCACCAGCATTGATGCGAGCATCATCAAAAGTGTTATTATTGGAATAGACGAGAGTGGCATCAAAATTGATAGCTGGTCGCTTGTCGATAATCATTATGAAGCAATTTTGACGTCCGGACAAAAAACCGGCGATATCAAGGTGATACCAGTGATTAATGAAAAGGATGGTATTGCCCGTACGAGCAACAATATTCTCAACCTCTATGCAGGAGACATTGACGCTAGCAAAGGTGAGATCAAAGCGATTCCAAACGAGATTGTAGCAAATGGACATTCAACAAGTCGTATCGAGTTTAGACCACGCGATGCAGCGGGCAACTTCATTGCGACGTTGGATACTACAAAGATCAGCCAAAAGATTACCGCTCAAGAAGTCGACGGATCTTTAGACATGAAGATGTCCGCCTGGTCCTATGATCGTGGTGCGGGTGCCTATGTCAGCACGTTAACATCAGGTACGACGAAAGGTGTTATCAACATCATGCCCACGGTCAACGGTGCAGATGCCGCTACGATAGGTGTAACGGGAACATTGAAGCTTGTTGGGAATTCCGGATCGAACATCAATATCACAATTGCCAATACCGATACTGCGATAGCCGATGGTGTCGAGACCAATACTATTATCATCACTTTAACCGATGACTTCGGAACACCATTGCCTGATAGAAATCTCACAGTAATCCCTTCCAATAGTGAGCTTTCAATCAATGGTACACCGGGCAACGTAGACTTTACGACAGATGCCGATGGCAAGGTCAGTCTTACAATGGCATCGACCTATGCATCATGGCTTGGCAGTAATGGATTTACGGTCAACTCCGGAGGCTTCAGTGCTCAAGGGCAGACATCGTTCAGCCTCTATGTCGACCAGGATACGTCGTTGGTCAGTCTGGATAAAGATATACTTTACAATGATGGCATAGACCAGTTGACCGCAACTTATAAGCCTCTTGACAAAAAAGGACGGGCTATTCCTGAGGACCAGTTAAACGTTACTTTCTCGACAACTGACCTCGGATCAACACAGGTCATCAAGCAAAATGGCTTTGTGGCAACCGTAAGCTCACAAAGCAGCCCGTCTGACTATAAACTTTCTACCACGATGACTAATTATAACCATGGCTGGCAGCCTACCCCTGTCGATTATAAAATCCTACCGACATCAGGTGTTTTGCTGGCAATTCTGGACGTCTCGCCGAAACTATGTGGTACTACATCGAACTCGATTGAAGATGGAATGCCATTCAGTTACTGCACAGAAACGCCGGACGTTGACTACTATCATTCAGGTCTTGGGTTCATTATTGAACTGATATACGCAAACCCTTTATGGGATAAGGAGATAACGTTACACTCATCAACGGTTGATGGCGCTATTAACGTTCAATCTAAAGATGGAAACAGGACGCAAAACTGTTCGGTTCCGGTATCGGTTCCTCACTCGTGGATGAATGATTTCGGGAATAGTGACCACAACCTTGATCTATCATTCAAAAACACAGGCGTTATAGATACCGTCAGCGCGTACGGTTTTCGCAAGCCAAACGGTGGCGGCGGTGTAGGCGCATGTGATATCATTGTCTCTACATCTAACTACTCCCCTTTGAAACCTGATCTGGTAGGAACTGGCAACGTTCTGTTTGAAGCCTACACGGCGAACCCAAAATCCACCACTTCTTTCAAGGTTCCATTGACAGGTAAGCGTATGGATGTCGGCAAGCTGCCGGCAATTAGGGTCAATATCTATGCTAATTAACGGTTGAAAAAGTGAGCCAAAATACCTTAAGTAGAATAACCAATTCGGGTTCGTGCATTTCAGGACTTTCGATTTATCCGTTACAGGATTGTATAGATGTCTAACTCTTCGATCAGAAAAGCCATCTGGGCAAACGGGGTATCCGTTTGCACTCTTGTTGCGTCATTGTTTTACAGCAGTACATCTTTAGCAGAAACGTTAGTTTTTGACGGAAACAACATTTCTATTTTGCAACTGGATCCTACAGGTAACGGCGGCACTTATAAAAGTCTTTATTCAACCGATATTTATAGTGACAATGTGGTTACTGTTGATGGTGGCACGGGCGGAGCAGGACAGGCCGCTTGGACAACAACCGGAACAATCAACGCACCTTACATTATTTATGGCGGTGTAGATGTCCAGTTGAACCGAGGCATGGGAGAAGGTGTTACGGCGGCTGATATCTCGAACAATCAAATTTCGATCAGCAATGTCCGGTATAATTGGTCAGGCCAATCCGCTGCCAATGGAGGCTTGGGAACCGATGTGACCAATGGAGGGAGTGCGGGCGGCGGGTCTGTTTTCGGTGGTTTGAGTAGTGGCGGCGCTGGTAGTCAAGGTATAACCGGTGGCGGTAGTGGTGGAAATGGCGGGGCTGTAAACGGTAACGCAGTAAAACTTTCAAATGTCGATTTGAAAGGTGGTAACGGTGGAAACGGTATTGCTGGCGGCGGCGTAACCGGTGCGCTTAGTGGTGGAATAGGTGGTATGGGCGGCGCCTCTATTTTTGGGGGCTTGAGTATGGGCGGCTCGGCTGGTACAGCCGAAAATGGCGGAGAAGGCGGTTCGGCTAGTAAAAACCACGTAACATTAATAGATGTAACCTTGACAGGGGGAGCAGGCGGTATTGGCGGTCAGGGCATGAATGGCAATGTTGGCGGTGGTGTCGGCGGCATGGGGGGCGGTTCGGTCTATGGCGGCTTGAGCATTGGCGGGGCTGATGCCGGATTCATACCTGATCACATAGGCGGATACAATGTCGGGGGCAATGTCAGCAGTAACCGGGTCGCACTGACAAATGTTACTTTGATTGGAGCTGCAGGGGGAGATGGCGGTGGAAGTAATGCCGGCGGCGGGGGTGCCGGTGGTATGGGCGGTGGCTCGGTTTTTGGAGGACTGAGCATTGGCGGTGCGGCAGGCTACCAGGTGGTCGGTATGGGTACGGGTGGTGCAGGCGGCAGTGTCAGTGAAAACACAATTACATTGACGAACGTTATTCTAAAGGGCGCAGATGGCGGAAAAGGCGGCTCGGGGTTACCAGATATGGGTGGACTTGGGCATGATGGTATTGAGGGCGGAAGTGTTTTTGGCGGTGTAAGTATCGGAGGAGCTAGCGGCGACGGTGAGGGAGGAAGCGGAGGAAATGTAAGCGATAACACGGTTACCATAACCGGAAAATCGTTAATTTGGGGCGATGTCTATGGCGGCTATAGTATTGGCGGTGCAACGGATTCCGGTACTACCGGATCTGGTGGCGCAGCTACCGGCAATACGATTACGTTGGAAGGTGCCGACATCAAAATTGGTGCGCGTGATGATGATGGCAATGTGACGACCTACGGCTCAATCTGGGGGGGGCGGAGTGTCTATGGCGACGGATCGGACAATACCGACTTCGATACAGTTATTAAAGGTAACACACTTAATCTCATCGGTTATCGCGGAACTGTTTCTGGTATCTACAATTTCGAGACCTATAACTGGACATTGCCAAGTGACGTGAAGAATGGCGATGTGCTTGTGACAATTGCCAATGGCGGCACTGCCGTTGATTTGACCGATACCAAACATACCATTGCCATGGTCAATGATGGCAGCCGTCTGAAGGGCGGTGATAGGGTTACCATGATCGATAAGACGACAGGTAGCCTTGCCTCACAGAATTATACCATCAGGCAGGGGAGCTTCATTGTCTATGATGCGACATTGGCACAGCAAAACACAGGCAATATTGCATTGGTATTGACTATTAATAATAATGACAATGACATACCGGGCGGTGGCGGCAATAGCGGTGACAGCAATAGCGGCGCCGGCAATAGCGGTGGCGGCGGTGATGATATTGATAATGATGGTAACAGTGGTAATGGAGGCGGTGGTTCAGCTGCCAAGATCAATCCGCAATCGAAATCTTATTCGGAAGGCCGTGCGGCAGCCCTTGGCTTTGTCAATCAGGGGAGTGACCTGATAGCAACAGCCGGTATAGACCATATTCGCATCATGGTGCGTGCCAATGAGGATAATTTCAACCGTCCGGCTTTCATACCGTTCATGATCGCCAATGGTTCATCGCAACGTTATAAGACAGGCAGTCATGTGGATATAGACGGCTTCAATATGGCGGTCGGTCTTGCCACAGGCTTCGATTTTGCAACAGGCCACAAGGCCACTATGGGGACCTTCTTTGAATATGGCCGTGGCACCTATGATACCTATAACAGCTTTACCGACTTTGCCTCTGTGCATGGTGATGGCGATAGCAACTATAAGGGCGGCGGCATCTTCGGTCGTATCGACTTTGCAGGAACCGGTCTTGGCCGTGTGCGCCAGCTTGCCGCCGATCAGGCTGATGGTCTTTATGTGGAAGCCTCGCTTCGTGCCGGTCGCGCCAAGAGTGAATTCGATGTCGGGCGCAATGCCAATCTATTTGGTAACTTCACCGGTGTCTATCGTGGTTCTTATGATAGCTCGGTGACCTATTATGGCGGGCATGTTGCCGGTGGCTATGTGTTCAACGTCAATGAAAGACAGGCGCTTGATGTCTTTGGTCGTTATTTATGGACGCATATGGATAGTGATGATGTTTCTGTCGCCAATGAGCCGCTTCACTTTGACAGCTCGACGAGTTCACGCATTCAACTTGGTGGTCGTTATGCTTATGCCTATAGCGAACAATTCAAGCCTTACATTGGTGCGGCCTATGAATACGAGTTTGATGGCGAGGTGACGGCGAAGGCCTATGAGTTCAATCTCGACCGTCCATCGTTAGAGGGCAGCACTGGTATTTTCGAGGCTGGTTTCAGCCTTCAACCGGTTGCCAGCAACAAGGCCTTGAGCATTGATGTCAACGGTCAGGGCTACGCCGGACAACGCCAAGGCGGCGGTGGCGGCATCAAGCTCAAATACCAGTTCTGATCGCTATCGTGGTATGGATGTGAACAGGTGTCAGAGTGTTTG
Source organism: Ditibartonella apihabitans (assembly GCF_002007485.1). Classification (GTDB taxonomy): domain Bacteria; phylum Pseudomonadota; class Alphaproteobacteria; order Rhizobiales; family Rhizobiaceae; genus Bartonella; species Bartonella apihabitans. The sequence goes on along the minus strand of NZ_CP015820.1, from coordinate 2,153,137 downwards.
CAAACATTTTATAAGGCTCGCGAAGGCTGGACTTGCAAACAAAGAAGAACTCCTGAAGGCAAGATGTTTCCAATTTGAAAAGTTTTCTGGCTTATCGGGGCGATTGCCTTCAGATTTTTCTAACCTTCCGACAATGGATGGGCGTAAAAAGGCTCCAAGATAACGATTGAAGATATGGTTGCTTATTTGCTTTTGTGAAACAAGCTTGTTTTAAAGTGGCTGGATTTTGATTGAAAAGGCCAACCTATCGATTTTCATGAAACGGGATTTAAATAAAATCAGTTTCACTGAAAGATTCTACACCGACCAAGAGAACGTACCGCTTGGAACGTTAATCACGCAGTTGAATAATGCCAAAATAGAGATAATCGATCGAGACCGATCTTTACGATATTTAGCCCCTTGCTTCCTCTTCAATTGTTGTTTAACGGGCAGACCATTCTTGATTGGTTTGCTTGAATTGTTATAACGAAATCAGCCACTTGGCTCGTTCTTATCCCGTTACATCCATCTTTAACGTAACTCTAACATTTACAGTTCTCGATCCGGTGGCCTTGTCGCTCCCCTCGCGCTTCTCGTAAAAACTCTTCCTTAGTGCGGGGTGGGGAGCCCGGTAGCTCGTCAGGCCCATAACCGGAAGGCCGCAAGTTCAAATCCTGCCCCCGCAGCCAATCACCCCCACGACTTCTTCCTTCTCCTGCTTTCGCCGGATTCTCACCTTTCAATATCCTCATTATATAAGTGTTGTCCCGTTACCCGTCCGCGGCTCCGCTTCTCCGTTTGCCTTCAAATGCTCGTCGCTTGGCCTGTGTCTGATGCGAAGCGGGAATAAGGACTTATATAACGCTATGGCCCGAATATCGTTATGTAAAAACCGAAATCTAACTTCGGGAAAACAAGCTTCGTCACTTTCTATCGAAACGCACGTCAAAAATATCCTGCTAAAATGCCCCTCTTGGTGATATCTCCGTGGTGGCTTACCTGCTTAAAAACTGGCTTCAAATACCCCTGTTGACGATTGGCCGGCCATCTATCGAGACACCCCCTTGCTGCTTGATAAGTGGAGATCTTGGGCGTGTGTGATCGCTAACAGCTTTGAAACTGTTCATCTACTCTTCAAGAGAAAGCCCCTTTGTGTGCTATTTGTCGTTTTGCCAGCAGCAAAAATTGATCTGTCCTTCAGGATTGGCAAACACGGTTTTAGGCGTCATAAAAATAGAATAGGCAATATCTCATTGCCCGGAGGCTTCGCTTAACTCGTTCCGTAAAGTCTCAGTGCCAGAAAGGATCGGTAACGGACGAAATGAGATCTCCCGTCGCATTGAATATCGCCGGCATGGCTATGATGATAGAACCGATATTCGCTGAACTGCGAATGGTCGAGATAGTTTTGTTGGCGCAACTTTTGATGATCTTGATGAGGCAACCAAATTGGCATGGGCTGCTTTTCCGATCTATCCTGAGACCGGTTTTGAGCAACGCGCAGCTTTTTTGGGAAAAGATTGCCGAACTGATTGCCAATACCGGTGATAAACTGATCGTTGACTACAATAAGTTTGATGTTTTTTCGCAATAGGACGTGCGTACTATCTGCAATCTTTCCTGCAATCAGGTTCTTGCGCTGGTTACTTCATTTATTTGAAGTTTCCGATGAGATTTAAGGCGCAATTACCACCAATATTTTGGCCAGTTTTTACCCGCCCCGATGTTGTTCACAACGAATGCGATAGCAACAGGAACGACAGAGCCAAGGAGAACAGGTGTGAATAGAAATGACTATATCCGGGATTAACCAGCCCATTATATTCCGCGCCATCCATAGGAGTTTATGAAGGATGCTATATCTACTCTTCCGCGTATAATTCCCTGTAACGTGGCTTTCGGGCAATGAGGAACAACTTCTGTATAAACTCGTCAATCGAGTTCAAAAATGCCAAAAACAGTTATATTACCATAAGCACCGCGATTACGTTTACCTTTTTGCCGCCGTGGACAGAACAGACTTTTATCAATTTCGACAACGCCGAACATTGGTCGCTCTGACTTTACTGGCAAGCAAATATTCCTTGATGCAGACCATGATAAAAACGGTCAACGGTATTACGATTAAGCCCTGTCAACTCTGCTGTTTGAAGGGCTGTTAAATCGACCGGAAAAAAGCGGACAAGATCGCGAATTCTCTGCTCTTAAATGTGACTACGGATACAATAACTGTTCTTAATATCTTGCCATAGGCTTAGCACAAAATTTTGTCACTAAACTAGGCAAGCCCCATTTATCATTTTCCGCTTAGGCTGTGTCATCATTTTTATAAAGGCCGGACGATACCGGCTTCTATTACGACCGGCCGACAAAGTAGATCGTTTTAAAACTCGTCGGGAGATGAGCAATCTGACAAAAACAGCGCCGAACTGTGAAAAGCCGCTTTTATCGGCAATACATCCCACAACATGAGACAAAACCACATATCAAAACTGACGTTTGCCGCGTTTTGAACAAGGCAATGACAAATGTAAAAGCTATATATCGGCCTGCTCGTGATCAGAACTGGTATTTAATCTTGAGGCCGCCGCCGCCACCTTGGCGTTTGCCGATATAACCTTGCCCGCTAATGTCAACACTTAACGCTTCTATAGTGCTTATCGGTTTCATCGAAACACCTGCCTCGAATATGCCGGAATCTCCCTCAAGTGAAGGTTTATCCAGTTTTAATTGATAAGCATGTGCGTCAATTGTACCTTCGAATTCATGATCGTAGGCAACACCAACAAAAGGTTTGAACTGCTGGTTATAAGCCATCGTGTAGCGCGTGCCAATGCGAATGCGCGAACTGTCAGCGTCGTCGAACCTGAGCTTGTCGACACCGATGTTAACGGTTTCGCTGTCAATCTTGGTCCATAGATAACGGGCATAAACATCAACCGAATTGCGTTCGTCAAAATTCATGACATAACCGACACCGCCATGCAGACCATAGTAGTCGGCACCGCTATCATATTTGCTGCTGCCACCGGTAATTCCCAAAATATCATTGGTATCAAAATCGGTATCTATGTGGCCAGCCCGGAATGACGCTTCGGCATAAAGGCCATCTGCTTGTCCGGCATCGAGCTTGTCAACCAGACCAAGGCCGGTACCGGCAAAATCAATTCGCCCCAAAATACCGCCACCTGTATAATGGGTATCGCCATCACCATGAACAGAGGCATAGGTTGCAAAACTGTTATAGGTGTCGTAAGTCCCACGGCCATACTCAAAAAATGCCCCGAGTGTCACAGCGTGTTTATTGGCAATTTCAAACCCGCTAGCCAGACCGACAGCCATATTGAAGCCGTCTACATCGGCATGGCTACCCGTCTTGTAACGGTTGGAACTGCCGTCAATGACAAAAAATGGCATCAAATTCATATTCCAAGCCTTGTCAGCACCTTCAAGAACCGCAGCTTTTGCCGAGCGTATGCCCGAATTGGCAATAAGGTCTGCAGCCTGGTTCAAAAATCCGAGGGAAGCCACACGCCCTTCGGAAAAAGCTTTGGATCGCGGATTGATCCGTCCGGCCAGTTCATCACCGGAATTGTCTCCGCCATTATCGCTCGTATCTGTCACATTGACAGCCGTCAGAACATAGCCATCATTTTCCTGTTGCAATTTCATGTCATAAATAATGAAGTTGCCTTGGTGAACTTCCAAGCTGGAAACATCGGGCCCATTTTTGGACTTGTCGATCAATGTTATTTTGTCGTTAACATGCAACCGGTTACCGTCATTTAGCAATGAAACTGTATGGCTGGTTTTTGCCAGATCAACAGGATTTGTACCTGTAATATGGATAAGTGTATCATTGTTCACAATATCTTTCGGCAAAACCCAATTGTAGTTTTCAAAATTATAGATGCCTGCCATGCTTCCGCGAAATTCATTCAGATTTAGCGTATTGCCGGTAAAAACATCATTCGATGAAGCAGCCGCGTCATAGCCGCCATACACCGAACCGGAAATTCCGACGCTTTTTCCCATCAACGTCACAATGTTTTTCGTTGCCGAACTACCAGAAGATATGCCACCGAAAACATCTCCGGTAATTGTCGCATCCTCAATAGCAACACTATTTGCTGTCGCTCCACCATTTTGGCTTTGACCGCCTATGACGCTTTGTGCACTACTTTTGGCCGATACTGTCACCTTGTTTTCTGTTGCATCACCAAGTGAAGCCAACCCGCCTGTTACGTTTTTTTCGGCAATATTGACACCCGTCAAAAAAACTTTGTTAAAAGATGCGTCTCCAACGGATTTGCTTGATCCGCCAAAAATACTATCTTTGACAGTGCTTTGTGTTATTGTCACCACATTATTCAACGCCGCACCGTTGGCCATACCGCCATAAATGCTGCCGCCGACCGTTGCGCCCGTGATAGTGACCCTATTACCATCATCTTCATTTGTGCCACCAGCAGTGCCAACGCCGCTACTAATTTGACCACCGTATACCTCGCCGGTAACTTCGGTGTTTTCTTCAATGGTAACACTATTGCCCTTGGCTGATGTTGCTGTTTCCAAAGAATCGCCCGATTGGTACAGGTACCCACCAATAACTTGGCCTACTTTAGTTTTTATAGGCCCTTTACTTGCTATATTAACATGGTTTCCCCACGCATTGCCATCCGCTGTAGCAAATCCCCCGTAAATCATACTATTTTCAATATTTGCACTATGAATGATAACGTTGTTGTTATTGGTATCACCATATCCCGAGGAAAAACCGCCATAAATTTTTGTCGTCGAAGAAAACTTACCGGACTCTATAACAATACGATTGCCATTTGCGGTTCCGTACTCGGCTAAGCCGCCGAAAAAATTACCTGATAAGGTAGTGTCCTTTACATAGACATAATTATTATTGGTATTTCCTATTTCGCCTTCTATACGCCCACCGTAAACATGGTTTTGAATTTTACCGCCATCCAAAATAACTTTATTATTGCTGGCTTCGCCAACACTATTTAAGCCACCTATAACGTTATAAGGAGGAACATAGTGAGTTTCATCAGTTTCATCAAACGATAAATTACTATTATTTGATACGGAAATAGTGTTATTTGATGACGAAGCTGCAGGATAAATAGATTTATTAGTTCTATCTGGATCGAGATGAAGTTTAGTGGCAGCATCTTCCAAAGTACCATTGTAAAGAATATCCTCTGCATAGGCACTTGCCGAAGTTGATAAGGATAAACAAAGCATCAACGTGAAAGTCGAAACTTTCACCGTCACATATTTATTTATCATATTTCATTTTCTCCTAAACCGCATTCGCAAATCTATTGCAGGTGGCTTTTTCTCAAATTGAATGAATCAACTCCTGTAAAACATAAAAATCAATTTCATTCAAGAGTGCGCGCAATTATAAAATGTAAAACCGCGTTAAAGCGTTTTTTGTTAAAACGGTTTAAAAAGGTCGATTACAAAGTTTTTCTTGCGAATAAGTTGTCTTTTTAACGATCACGTCTGTTATTTTGATTTTCAATCCATTTGACTGGTATGGCGGTAAGAAATGCAAGGAAGATTAAAGCTATTTTTGATGAGCTATTCAGCATTATTCTTTTCACTCTATTAAGCTGTTTTCGTTCTATTATACTTTATTGCGCTACAGTGTAGCTGTTCTAAAAACATGTTTTTTGAATTGCGCTTTTGCTCTTTTGCAGAAAATTTCGGTTTTCCTGCATATGATTGAAGCGTGCCAACGCGCCGTATAAGCGCACGAACGCGTTTAAAAAGGCCGAAAATACGCCAAAATAAAATCTGTTTATATCCCTTCCATGCCGACCACAATAGCTTTAGAACGCGCTCTTGATTGTGCAAGAAAATAGGTGATGAGGTTATTCTGTTTTATTTGCGATAGGCGATTGTTCCGCTAGCGCTATTTGACACCAAGAGCTATATCGCTCTCTATGCGTGCTTCATATTTTTTGAAAACCTGCACTCTATCTTACAAAATTTGTATTTTTTGTTTTTGTTTAAATAGTTGTTTGCCTATATGAAAAAAGAGCGTTGTAATCGCGCTTCTGACGTTGCTCGTAAAACCTATTCAAGGAATGTTATTGACCAAAAAAGCAGGTTCAATCTCTGAAAATAACAAACGAGGGAAAAGTGTCTATACCGCAAAATAAAGATGAATTGCTGAATGCAATCGAAACGACTTTTTCCAAACTTGCCGACGATTTGCGTAAAGTACCAGCAGATGTTTCCGGTTTACCGCTCATGGAGGGGCATTCAAAAGGCGAGCTTATGACTGTTTCAAATCTCGTTGCCTATCTTTTGGGGTGGAATAGGCTTGTCCTGAAATGGTTGGAAAGGGATGAAAAAGGAGAGCTCATCGATTTTCCTGAAACCGGCTTCAAGTGGAATGAACTTGGTGAACTCGCCCAAAAATTTTATTCCGATTATAAAAATGTTCCTTTTGTTGAGCTTGTTGATCGGCTTCGTCAGGCAAAAGAAAAAATTATTGGCGAAATTTCCAAACGAAGTAACCGGAAGCTTTACGAAAAAGAGTGGTGCGGAAAATGGACAATGGGGCGGATGATCCAATTGAATACCTCTTCACCCTATTCCAATGCGAGAAACCGCTTGCGGAAATGGTTGAAAAATCTCGACACCGAATAAAGATGATTTCAGAGTGCATAAATTGGAAGGCAAAGAGACCGGTTGGTGTGCCTTTTTAAAACGACAATTGCCGAAGAAAACGCTGCGAGAAAAATAAAATGCCGCGGAGAGCAGGAGCTTTCCGCGGCAATGATTTTATAGTTTAACAGGCTATTCGGATTTATTTTCGCCTGACTTTTGTTTGGCATTGTCTTCCATCAATTCATACCACATTGCATTCAATATTGCGAAAGCAGCAGCAAGCGGAAGGCCAAGTGCCCATGAAAAATACCACATGGAATTTCCTTTCAAGAATAGCAATCAATAGGATTGCTTGTTTCCTTCGATTGTTTTGACGCTGACTTTTCCCCAAAGGATTTTGTAAACCCAGCTTGTGTAGGCCAAGACTGTCGGAACAAAAATGATCGCGACAATCAGCATGACAAAGAGGGTGAAATGGCTTGAGGAAGAATCCCATACTGTAAGGCTCATCACCGGATCAATCGTTGAAGGCAGGATGAACGGGAACATTGCAACGCCAACGCTTGCGATAATGCCGGCAATGCCAAGTCCGTTAGCGATAATGGCAAGAACCGGTTTTCTCATGGCGAGACATGCGGCTGCCAATAGTGGTGCAACAAGTCCGATAATCGGAACAATCCACAAGATCGGTGTTTGATGGTAATTGTCAAGCCAACCAGAAGCGTTGGTTGCAACCTGTTTCATCAACGGGTTTGAAGGGCCGTTGGCAACCACACCACCGGTAATATGATAGCCGGTTGTTGCAACGTTCAACAAAAGCCCGCACAAACCATAAAGAATGGTTGTGAGAACACCCGTAATCATGCCGACTTTGCGTACACGGCTGAAAATCGGATCATCTGTTTTGACAGCAAGCCAGCTTGCCCCGTGGGTGAGCAGCATGACAATCGACAGAACCCCGCAAAGGATTGCAAACGGGTTCAACAGTCCGAAGAACGAACCGCGATAGAAAACCTGCATATCGGGCTTAATCTCGAAGGGAACACCTTCAAGTACATTGCCCATTGCAACGCCGAAAATCAGGCTCGGCACAAAGCCACCGACGAAAAGCAGCCAGTCCCAGGTTGACCGCCAGGTTTTGCTTTCGCGTTTGCTGCGGTATTTGAAGCCTACAGGGCGCAGAATAATGCCAACGAGCACAAGGAACATGGCAATATAAAAGCCCGAAAACGAAACAGCGTAAAGCTGTGGCCAAGCGGCAAAAATTGAACCGCCTGCCAAAATCAACCAAACCTGATTGCCTTCCCAAACCGGTCCGACCGTGTTGATGACAATGCGTCGTTCAAGATCGGTCTTGCCCACAAAGGGGAGCAACATACCGGTTCCCAGATCGAAACCGTCCATGACTGCAAAGCCGACAAGCACAATGCCAAGCAGCAGCCACCATATGATACGTAACACGTCATATGAAATCAAATCGTGCAAAATCATGATTTTTATCCTTTAAGATAATGCTGTGGCAGAGGCGTTGTTTTGAACCTCGCTGTGCTCGTTGAGAACGTCCGGACCTTTTCTGATATATTTCAGCATCAAGCGGACTTCGACAACAAGAAGCGCAGTATAGAGGGCAACAAAGCCGCAAATTGTCAGGAACACTGTCGTAACGCCGAGGTTTGAAACCGCAACGGCGGTCGGAAGAATTCCTTCGATAATCCATGGCTGACGTCCGATTTCGGCAACAACCCATCCACATTCAACAGAAATCCACGGAAGTGCGATGGCGCAAACAGCAAGTTTAAGCAACCAACGTCTGTTTTCCAAACGATGACGTGCCGACAGATAGAAGAATGTCGCCATAATCAGGATAAGTGCAAAACCACAGGCAACCATGATACGGAAAGCCCAGAAGATGACCGGAACTTCCGGAACAAGGTCCCATGCCGCTTTGCTGATCTGGTCGTCTGTTGCTGTACGCGGGTCATCGACATAGCGTTTCAACAAAAGTGCATAACCGAGTGAACGACCGTTATTTTCAAACTGGTCGATTGTTTCTTGCGGAACAGCTGCGCCTTTTGCCTGCTGGATTTTTTCGAGTGCATCATAAGCAAGGATACCTTGTCTGATTTCTTTTTCCGATTGGGCAACAAGATCATTAATGCCGGGGATCTGTTCGTCAAACGAACGTGTGCCGATAATGCCCATTACCCACGGAATGTGGATAGCAAAATGGGTTTCGCGGTTTTGAACATCGGGAAGACCGAACAGTGTGAAAGAAGCCGGAGCTTTTTCAGTATCCCACATGGCTTCGATTGCAGCGAGTTTCATTTTCTGGTGTTCACCGGAAAGGTAGCCGCTTTCATCCCCCAGAACAACGACGGAAAGTGAAGCAGCAAGACCGAATGATGCAGCAACTGTCATCGACCGTTTGGCAATTTCTTTATAGCGACCTCTCAGGAGATACCATGCTGAAACGCCAAGAACGAAAGCGGCAGCTGTTGTATAACCGGCTGAAACCGTGTGAACGAATTTGGCTTGCGCAACAGGGTTCAAAATAACCGAAGCGAAGTCGCCCAATTCCATACGCATGGTTTGCGGGTTGAAGGTCGAGGCGACCGGATTTTGCATCCAGCCATTGGCGACCAGAATCCACAAAGCCGAGAAGTTCGAGCCAAAGGCCACGCACCATGTGGCAATCAGGTGTTTAACCTTCGACATGCGGTCCCATCCGAAGAAGAACAGGCCGACAAAGGTTGCTTCCAAAAAGAAAGCCATCAAAGCTTCGATAGCCAAAGGTGCGCCAAAAATATCGCCGACATAGTGGCTATAATAGCTCCAGTTCATGCCGAACTGGAATTCCATAACCACGCCGGTTGCCACACCTAGAGCAAAATTTATACCAAATAGCAGTCCCCAGAACTTGGTCATGTCCCGCCAGATCGTTCGACCTGTCATGACATAAACGCTTTCCATAATGGCAAGCAGGATTGATAATCCTAGCGTTAGTGGGACAAACAGAAAATGGTAAAGCGCTGTCGCGGCGAATTGGAACCGTGATAGGCTGACAATGTCAATATCCATAATTCAAGTCCTTACATTGAGTGTTTGTCATAATTGTCCTCGCGTAAACTTTCTAAAACGCGTTGATAGTTCTCGCTCGAGCGCTCATAGTCGCCGGTGATGCGGGTGTGATCGAGTGTGATGATGCGGTCGCAACAGGTAGCTTCCCGTTTCAGGTGGGTGACAAGGAGCCAGCTTTTTTCACGCCCATAGTGCTTCATGCGCTCGAGAATATCGCGGGCGGTTCCGCCATCTATATTCTCTGTCGGCTCATCAAGTAGCCACAGGTCGCGCTTCTGCAGGAAAAGGCGTGCCAATGCGAAGCGACGTGCCTGACCGGTTGAAAGACCGGTCTGGTTTTCACCGATGCTGCTATAGAGGCCGTCTTTGAGATTATCGAGATAGTCGTGTAGTCCCGCACGCTCCATGGCCTCGACCATGTCTTTGTCTGAGGCGGTCACATTGGCAAGTTTCAGGTTCTCATGCAGAGTGTCATGAAATATATAGGTATTTTGTTCCAACAATGCTGCTTTTATCGCTGCAATTTTTCCCTCCACAATCATATCTTTTGTCATGAAGAGCGAAATAAGCGAACTTTTGCCGGCACCATTGGGGCCAACAAAGGCTATTTTTTCTCCCGAGCTGACGTTGAAATGAATATCGTTCAAAACTGCCGGCAATTGCGGCTCGTAGCTTGCCCGCTTGATGTCGGCTATCGCAACATAGCTACATGGTGGCAACTCTTCGCGGGGTTTGGCTGAATTGGCACTTTCACCTTCGACAAATGGCGAAAGTCTGCGTAACGCCAGTATATAGCGGCCGATCTCGCCACAGCCCTGATAAAGCGGTTTGACAAGATCATAAAGTGTCAGTGCGGCAAGTACACAAAGTACAGCAAGTGGCAAACTGATTGAACCATAGCGATAGAGCAGAACAGTTGAGAAAATAAGCCCGACAAAAATGAGCTTGTCGACAAAACCGCTTACTGCTTCAATGGCGAGCTGCCGTCTTTTCAAAGAAACATCACTTGTTGCAAGGCTGTCTTCCGTGTTCATAACATGGTTGGTGAAAGCCTGCTGGCAACCATTCATAACAAGGTCGGTCTGGCCGGAAAGAAGTGCGATTACACGCGTGCGCAGGCTTTCACGACGTATTGCAAGGGAGGCCGACCGTTTTTCGTCAAGTTTTATGGAAAGGCTGGAAAAAACTATAACAGTGGCAAAAATAACAAGTCCAAAGCCAAGCCCCATGCCTAAATGAACGGACGAAAGCACAGCTATAATTGTCAAAATTGCAACGAGTGCGACGATGGAAGGGACGACGAGTTTCAGATAAATGAGCTCGTAACTATCAATATCGCCGGTTAAACGGTGCAACAGCCTTGCCGGACGCATGGCAAGATCGCGCAAGGATTTTCTTTGTGCAATTGTTTTGAAGAGTTGCAGCCGCAAGCCTCTACTTTGCATGAATGTCGCATCATGATTGACGAGCCGTTCTGCGTAGCGCGCACCGGTTCTCAAAAGCGCAAAAAACCGTATGGCAGCCGAGGGCATAAAAACATCGAAAACACGTGTTGCCGCAATCGTTAAACCCGCTATTCCGGTTGCCGTGATAAACCAGCCGGATAGGCAAAGAAGGCCGATTGTCGAAAGTGCTGTGAGAATGGCAAAAAGAAGCCCCCACAGCATTTTTTTGCGGATAATTCTGTCGCGAGGCGAAATGAGAGCAAGGATTTTTTTCATCTTTCGCTCTCCTGACAGTTCACTTCCGGCGAAAGCTCGATCACCCTGTCCATGCGCTTGAAAAGTTCCGGGTCGTGGGTTGCAACAAGCAGGCTATTTCCTTCCGAAATTTTGACGAGTGCATCTATAACAATCTTTGCACTTTCAGGATCAAGGTGGGCGGTCGGCTCGTCGATAAGAAGGACATTCCGGTCTTTTTCCAGTGCCAGCCGCACCAAGGAAAGGCGGGCGGCTTCCCCACCCGAAACACCGGTTCCGCCTTCACCGAGGCGCTGGTATTTGCGCTCATTGGCGAAATCTTTCAAATTGGCAAGATCAAGATAATCGTCAATATGATCGAATTTCCTGTTAAACGTTATATTGGACAGAATTGACTGGTCGAACCAATAAGGCTTTGCCCCCATCCAGCCGATTTTGGCTCGAATTTCATCAATATTTGCGCCATTGACGGTCAAACCGTTGACTTTGATTGCCCCCTTGTCGGCCTCAATAAGACCGGCAATAAGCGCGAGCAGAACCGATTTTCCGGCGCCGCTTTTTCCTGTCAGCGCAACTTTTTCTTGTCCGCCAATTTTGAGCGAAAAGTTTTTGAAAACCGGCTTTTCGGGAATAAAGCCGAATGAGAGATTCTCAATTTCGATTGCATTACCATTCTTCGGGGAATCTATTTCCTTTGGCTTCGTGTCATATGATTGTTGAACAATTGGCGATTGGCGAACATCAGAAGATTGATGAACTATCGTCTCGCCTTTGCCGACAAGTTTTGTGAAATTTTCCATGGCAGCTTTACCTGCAACACGGTCGTGCCAGACGCTTGCAAGTTCGCGCAAAGGTTCAAAAAAACTCGGAGCAAGTAAAAGAATGAAGAGCCCTTCGGCAAGGCTGAGCTTGTTTCCCCAAAAGCCGATGGTAATGACACCTAAAAGATGAAAACCGATATAGACGGCCATCAAAGCGACACCGAGAGCCGAGAAAAGTTCGAGCACGGCCGACGACAAAAAAGCAATGCGTAGCACTTTCATTGTGCGTGTGATGAGGTCGTCGGATTGGCGAGCAAGGCGTTTCGCACTCCAGAAAGTGGCGTCAAGTATGCGCAATGTCTTTATGCCGCGCAAACGATCAAGCAGATAGCCGTTCATCTCGCCCATTTCCTGCCATTGCTCTTTTGCGGCTTTTTGGGCTTTGGCGCCGATTATGGCCCAAAAGAGCGGGATGATCGGTGCAGTTATAAAGAGCAGCAAACAGGCAAGCCATGAAAACGGCAGTATCAGGCAAAGGATGACAAGTGGAACGACAGCAGCGCGAAGCATCAGGGGGAAGTATTTCGCGTTCCATGAAACGAGCGTCTCGCCCTGATCGACAAGGATATTGGCTGCCTCGCCGCTTGGCATGCGTTTTTTACTTAAAGGAGAAAGAAAATTAAGGTGGGCTAATCCGCGTTTGCGCCACTCATTCAGGTTCTGACGGGAATTTTTAAAGAGGTCAAGTTCGCTATAATAACCGAGACAAGCTTTGATTGCTGCAAGTATAATAATGGAGAAACCGGCAATGATAATGGTTGATAAAGCCTCATCTGCTTTGGCAACAATCAGGCTTAATAAAGCAGCTTCGGCAATCCAGAAGAGTGGCAAAAGACTGAATATGATTTGTGATAGGGTAAGCCTTGGCTGGAGACCGGCTCTTTCATTTTCCATATCAATTTGACCCGTTTTCACAGTCAAAACATATAAGGTCGTTGCGGCCGAATTGCCGCCAACACTTACGTCCTCACTTCTTTAAATTTCAAGAATAGGCGTTATTGTATCAATGAGTATTATATAGGTATGAGCTCATAAATTTTTTATACATGGGCGGACCGGGTTTTAAAAATTGTATTTGCAAATGTGATTTATTTCTTTAAGCTATAAATCATGAGAGGGAACACTTGGGGTACGTCACTGATGAATCTGGCACAATTGAATTATGTCCTTGCTGTTGCACAGTCCGGCAATTTTACTGTAGCGGCAAAGAACTGCCATGTGACGCAGCCGACCTTGTCAAACAGCATCGCCCAACTTGAAGACGAGTTTCAGGCGCGCATTTTCTCGCGCACGACGCGCCGTGTCGGCCTTACGCCTTTCGGGCAACATATCATGCCCTATATCGAAAAGCTGATCGAGGCGAATTTCAATCTCGTCGACGAAAGCAAAAAATTCAATAATCAGGAAACAAACGTTGTCAGGATCGGCAAATCGCCATTGATGAGCTGCCAATATCTGGCAGCCGTTATGAATGATTTTCGCACGGAGAATCCGAACTCGGAAATTGTGTTATGCGAACGTAATAGCGGCGATCTTATCGACTTGCTGGAACGAGGTGAAGTCGATTATGTCTTTGATGTTGAAGCAGAAAAAAAGCCTACAAGGGCAAGCGAATTTCTTTATGAAGAGCCGCTCTATTTTATACCGAGCACGGCACAACCGATCAGAAACGTCAATGTGGTGCATTTTTCCGATATTGCCGACGAAGTCTTTGTTATGGTCGATGACGAATCCGGATTGAACAAGTTTATCAGGGAAATGTTCGGGCACCACAATCATGTTCTGAAAGAATATACCGGAAAAACTGTTTCCTTCCGTGAACTTGAAAACTGGGCACATTGCGGGCTCGGAGCTGCACTCTTGCCAAAATCGGCAATCACTGTGACATCAGGTCAGCGTTATATCTTGTGCGATCAGGAAGAGCGCCCGATACAAATCCGTTACGAAGCGACGTGGAAGAAAAATATTCCGGTTACAAACGGAAAATTGAAAAATTTCCTAAAACAGTAATTAAAACGGGCATTTTGCACCAATAGCGAAACTTTTAGCTTTATTTTAGAGGAATATTTTTCCAAAAAAATCGTTTGAAGTGAATCGTATCCTTTTTTGCGGCTTTATAGAGAAATAATTATCCGGTTAAAGAATACAACGGGAAGTGTGTTCAAAACTATTTATTTTGGGGAAAAGCCTGTGAAAGTACTGGAGTATTTTTGAAGTTGAAAAAATATCACGAATAGAGAAATTTATCGGCATGAATTTATCGGGTTGAAAATTCCGTGTGTCTGAAACATTGATCGGCTGAAACACTGGCGAGCAAAAATACCGGCTTGTTCAAACTCTCGCTAATCCAATATTCCTGTGAGCCCGCAACGCGTGGTGACCAGGAATTGCAATGATCTTGATAATTTTTTCTAAAGGGAAAAAGGGGCGATTTGACTTTCCGTGAAGTGCAGGACTGTGATTATCCAATTGATTACGGGTTTTAGAGGTTTTTTTGCCACTTCAAGGGGCAAATGGTCCTGAGGCGGGCGATTTTTCATAGCTATTACTTCCAAAGTAGATCAAGAATTCGGACAGTCAATTTGGAAATTCGGATTTCCGACATCTGCGCTTTCAGAAATACCAGCGCGTTTCTTTTGTAGGGAGAGGGAGTATTAGAGGAGGGTGCCAAATGCCCGACGAATGGATTTGCAAGGCGTCTTGAAAGTTGGCGCAGTTTCGACGTCTAGAAAATTTTGTTCACCGGCATTGGTGTCGCCAAAGTTTCATGCGCTTGTAACTTGTTGGAAATTTTCCGAGCGGCAATTTCTATTAAGAAAATCGCTTCGTTCGGCGGTTGTTAATTAATGGACTAAC
Organism: Ditibartonella apihabitans; assembly: GCF_002007485.1. Lineage (GTDB taxonomy): Bacteria > Pseudomonadota > Alphaproteobacteria > Rhizobiales > Rhizobiaceae > Bartonella > Bartonella apihabitans. The sequence goes on along the minus strand of NZ_CP015820.1, from coordinate 2,138,061 downwards.
CCAAGCGTTCCAAAGTCCATATGGTTAAATTAAAGAATTGGCAAATTAAATGATTGGCAAACTTCTGTTGGAAAAAATATAGCGTGGTTTCAAGATGTTGGCGTCGGGGCTATGAAGCGCCTACCGCTACATAATTTGAATCCTGGAACAGCAGAAAAATAGCAGGAGCAGCGGCTTTATAAACTGTTTTTGCGTCATAAATTTCCGGACGTTCTGAATTGCCAACTCGCATAAATTTACGGATAGCCGGGATTTACGGATGACATGGATTTAGCAATGGGAGGTACTTGTCGATGGAACAGATTTTCGGATGAGATTGAATTTCAGATAATAACACGTTTCGGATGAGCTGGTCTTTTTCCCTTGCCTGACTACGACATTGCCTCGTTGCTTTCGCCTTGAGGTGCAGCTTCGACATTTACCAATAATTTTCAACATTCTAAAAAGGGGGCAAAAAGCGGAGGCACTTTTATGTCCCCGCCAGGCAATGGTTTAGTTTGTATTTGATGAGCAACAGTCCCTTAATTCCTTCTTTGCTTGGTGTTTTGCAAAAAGGCTTGAGACAATAGCAAGGAAAAGGGCTGCAATAGAAAGGCAAGCACCTGCCCAGTTCGGCGAGGCATAGCCGAAGCCATAAGCGATCACCAGACCGCCGAGCCATGAGCCCAGCGCATTACCAAGGTTGAAAAAACCGATATTGACTGCCGAAGCAAGATTGGCGCCACCGGCGGCTTTTGCTCTATCCATAACAAGGCGCTGGATTGGCGAGACGCTGGCAAAACCGAAGGCAGCCATGAAAAATATAGAAAATACATCGGCAATTTTGTTGGCTATTGTGAGATAGAAAAACAGCATCACAACGGCTTGGCCGAAGAGCGTAATATAAAGAACCGGCATCAGTGCACGGTCGGCAAATTTGCCACCCAAATAATTTCCGACAAACAATCCGGCGCCAAAAATGAACAGAAGAAATGTAACGCCCTGATCGGAAAAATGACCAAGCTCTTTGGCCATTGGCGCAATATAAGTAATCGAGGTGAAAAATGCTGCAGGGCCTAAAATAGTGATGCCCATAGCAAGAAGAACATGAATATCGCCAAAAACAAATAGTTCGTTTTTCAATGATTGTTCATGATGTTTCGGCTGTTTCGGAACCAGTCGCGACGTTGCAACAAATGCAACCATACCGATAAGTGTAATGAGATAAAAAGTGGTACGCCATGACGTTACATGGCTGAACCAGGTACCGGCAGGAACGCCGATAAAATTGGCTGCCGTCATGCCGCTGAACATGAAGGCGATTGCGCTGGTTCGCTTATCTTGCGGTACGAGTTCGGCGGCAAGGACAGAAGCAATACCGATGAAAACTCCGTGGCAAAGCGAATTGATAACCCGACCGAAAATGGCGGTGGTAAAATTGGGTGAAAGAGCAGTCAGAAAATTTCCGATGATGAAAAATGTCAATGCAAGAAGCAGCAACTTTTTCTTTTCGACATTGCTTCCCAATATGATGATAATCGGTGTTCCGAAAAATACCCCCAATGCATAAGAGGTTGCCAAGAAACCGGCAGCCGAGACCGAAATGTGAAACTCTGCCTGAATGGCCGGCAAAAGGCCGGAAATAATATATTCTGTTGTGCCGATACCAAAAGCGGCAATTGCAAAAGCCCATAAAGCAGCTGGCATAATGATATTCCCTGATTTGTTAGATACACGAAACAGCTAGGCTACTAGTAAAAAATATGCTAGAAGGTACTTTATAGGGACATAGATACCAAAAAGTGACTATTATGCCGAAAAACACCAATGAAAACCTTGTCTTTGTCGAAACCTGTCCGGCACGAAGAATTATGGAATTATTTTCGGTCAAGTGGAAAAGCATGCTTCTACACGCATTGTTCCATTGGCCGAATGGCAAATGCCGCACCAGCGAATTGCAACGCGCTTTACCGGGAATTTCCAAAAAAATGATGATCCAGACATTGCGTGATCTTGAGGAAGGCGGGCTGGTTCACCGCCATGTTTATACCGTTGTTCCCCCAAAGGTTGAATATTCGCTCACCCCGCTTGGAAAAAGATTTTGCGAACCAGTTGAAATGCTGTTTGATTGGGGAAAAAGCAACTGTGACGCATTGGAAAAATTCGAGAAAAATCAGCACAAGAACGCAAAACAGGATGAGAAACCCGCTCATTAATGCGTTGGTAAAATGATGGCAGAAGCCCCACGTAGCGTTAGTAAAACAAAGAGTTATTTTCCCTTGCTTAGTTTTGCAGTAAACATCAGCCGAGTAAGTGAAACTTAAGAAAATTTGCCTTCTTGTTCGTGTCTTCCCCGTTCACCGCAGTCGGGATTTTCAAGGAACAAAATCGTTAGCGATGCTCATGCGGTGGATAGTATCGCGGCTATTCATCCCCACATCCGGTTATCCAGTTTTGCAAAACACTCATGTAAAGGATGGGGACTTTCGCCCTCGTCCTTTCAAAAACCGGCTCGGGTCATTTTTATCAGCCAAAGTCGCAATGCAAGATCAGCCAAGGCGGCGGGCGGTCGCGCGAACTGCGCTATCAAGCAAATAGCCGATCAATCCGATAAGCAATATGGTTGACATCAGCTCAGGATAAGCAAGCCGATCGCGTGTATCGAGAATGAAATAGCCGAGGCCTGCCGAGACGCCCAGCATTTCACAAGGCACAATGATAATCCATGCAATGCCGATTGCCAGCCGGATCCCCGTCATCATATGGCTCAAAATTCCCGGAAAAACCACATAGAGCAATGTTTCACTTTGTGTTGCAGCAAGGCTTTTTGCAACCAGCAGAAAATGCCGATCAAGTTGTTTGACACCTGCTGCCGTGTTGAACATGATCGGCCAGACAGTTGCGAAGGTGAGAAGAAAATAAATCGGCTTGTCGCCAATGCCGAAAACCATGACGGCAATCGGCATCCATGACAATGGCGAAATCATGCGAAGAAACTGGAATGCCGGACCGGTCGCTCTTTCCACCCACGGCTTGGCGCCGATCAAAAGCCCGACAGGCACACCGATGATGAGTGCAAAAAGCAAACCGACGACAATGCGTTTAAGGCTGATGAGAGCGTGAAGAAATAAGTCGGAGCCGGTCAACAAGTGCCAGAAAGTGGGCAATGTTTCCTCAACTGAAAAACGGCTTGCAAAGCTGTTTTTGGCACTCAAAACATCTGTTCCGAGCCACCAGAGGAAAAGAAGCACAACAAGTCCTGACAAACCGGACAAATGGCGAAGACAGCTTTTCATCACGCTTTTTCCCCGTTAAACTTCAATCTCTTCATTGCGCACGAAACTGTCTTTCATGCCGAAAGCGGGAAGTCCGCCAACTTCGCTTAATGCGTGTTTGACAAATTGGTCGTCAACAAGGTCTTTTGCCGCAAAAGCCGGATCAAGCGTTTGAAGAAATGCGTTATCCCCTTCAATCAATGTGTCTTTCAGCCGTCTTACCAGCTCTTCCGTGTAGCTTGGATAAGGATAGGGTTGAAAATCTATGCGCTTTTCAAGCCAGTCGGGGTGAATGATCGCACCCGATTTTTCATAAAACCGGTTATCGTCTTCGCTTGAAACAAGAACACGTTTGAGAACATCAGAACCGAAAGGCATATATTTGTTCGGATTTTCTTTGGAAAGGAGAAGCGCTGTTTCTTCGCGGTTCTTTGCTGTCCACAATTGCGCTTTGACCATGGCGGATACGACTTTTTGTGACCATTCGGGGCGCTCCTTCAGATCGTTTTCCTGCATGCAGACAAGACAGCAGGCATGGTCACGCCAGACATCGGCCGTAAATCTTGCAAGCTTTGATACTTTGGCAGCTTCACCTGCTGCATTGAAGGGTTCTGCAACGATAAAGCCCGAAACCTGACCATTGGCGACAGCCGGTATCATATCCGATGGGGCCATGATCACCATATTGACTTCATTTTTTTCAATTGTGCCACTTTTTCTGGAAACAGGTGTCAAGCCGTTTTTGCGCAAGATCATTTGTAACACAACTGTGTGGATTGAATACCAGAATGGAATAGCAACGTTTTTGCCACCAAGATCGGAAATGGAATTGATGTCATTGGCGACAGAAAAGCCGGAACCGCTCATATGGTTCCAGGCAACGACTTTAAGCGGTGCCTTGCTTGAATAGCGTGCCCAGATGGCGATTGGCGAAAGAACATGCATCACATTGATCTGGCCGGCAAAAAAGGCTTCCACGATCTGTGACCAGCTACGAAAGAGAACCGGTTTTTCGGCTTTCAAACCTTCGCTTTCAAAAAAGCCTTTACCATGAGCCACAAGCAGTGCTGTTGCATCGGTGATTGGCAAATAGCCGACTTTTACCGGCTCATCCTTTTCCTGCGATTTTGCTTTTCCAATATTTAAAAACGGCAAAGCGCCACTTGCCGTCAATAAAGCCGATAGCCGCAAAATGTCGCGGCGGGAAAAATATTCATCTTTCATATTTCATCTCTTTTTTAAGTCCTGCATCTCTCAAAGCTGCAAGTATTTCGATACGGATTTTGCCAAGTTCTTCGACAAAGTTATTGCGTGGTTTCGGGAAATTGATTGTCCATGTGCCGATAATGTTTGCCGGTTTTCCGCCAAGCAGAATAATGCGTTCGCTGACAAGCAATGCTTCGTCAATATCGTGAGTGACAAGAAGTGTTGAAGCGGAGAATTCTTTAACGAGTTTAATCAGCAGATTTTGCATATCTTGGCGCGTCAATTCATCAAGTGCGCCGAACGGTTCGTCGAGAAATAGCAGTTCCGGATTTCTTGCAAAACAACGCGCCAATCCTGCTCGCTGTGCCATGCCGCCGGACAGCTCGGAGGGGCGAAGTTTGCGCGCATAATCAAGCCCCACTTCGTGGATCGCTTTATTCACCCGATTTTGCCGTTCGCTTTTTTCAAGCTTTTCGCGGTTTTTGAAATCAAGGCCAAAGGCCACATTTTTTTCCAATGTCAGCCACGGCAATAAACCCGGATTTTGAAAGGCCACAGCAATATTCGGGTCAACTCGGGTAAGCTCTTTGCCGTGAACAAGAATATGGCCGCCATTGGGCTTTTGCAGGCCGGAAAGCACACGTAAGAGGCTCGATTTTCCGACACCGCTTGGCCCCAGAATGGAAACGGTTTCATTCCTTCCGATTGCAAGGTTGAAATTTTCAAGAATAGCGGGCGCATCGTCGCGATACCGCAAAACGATGTTTTTGGCTTCAAGAAGGGGGGCTTTTTCTGTCATGAATTTGAACGGATAAACGGGTTAATCATGCCAAGGCTTTTTTAAGCTGAGTGACACTGGGGGTAATAATGGGAACAAAACTGGCCTCGCGCAAACGACGGGGAAATCCTTCGGCAGTCTCCATGAGATAGGCACCGCCACCGCGGGTTTCCAATTCAAGCAGAACTGCTTTCCAGAGCCAGTCGGTCAAACTGATGCGGAGCTTGAACAAGTCTTCGGGAGCGCTGACAAAATGGTTGTTGTTTACGCCCTTGATAAGTGCATCGCGCAAGCTTGAAAGCTTTTTGTCTACCTCGTCTATGTCGCCTTTAATCGACGTTCTTCGGGAATTGAAATGTTTTTTGGCTTCGTCAATAAAGCGCGCTGCCAATCCTGAAAATAGCCCGCATTGGAGTGCGATAAATGCCGGACGTAAGGTTTTCAGCCATTCGGCAATATTGTCATGTAAAATCCGGTCAGCCGTTAAAGCAACCTTATCCATGGTGATCGCTTTTGTCCCACTTGAACGCAAAGCCAATAAATCGAGCGATTGGACATTCACCCCTTTGTCACTGTTTTCAAGGCTGAAGACCACAGCGCGCCCGTTATCAAGTTCGGCTGCACAGGCTGCAAAAAAGCCTTGTTGGTCGATATTGGTAATCCACGGCATTTTACCGGTGAGGTAATAGATGCCATTCTCAAGCGAGGCAAAATTTTCCATTTTTTCGAGGCCCGAAAGATGCTTCATCAAATTGGAAAGACCGGCAGAACCGGCCATTTTACCTGATGTCAAAAGCGGTAATTGACGGCTTTTGAGCGCTTCATTCGGGCTTTCTAAAACGCATTCGATATAAGCGCGGTGCGCCCATAAGACGAAGGCAGCCGTGAACGAGGAATAGGCAATGTCGGAAATCGTCAAAATAGCGTCAGCAATGGTTTTGCCATCGCCACCGAATTTTTCCGGAACGCCAATGCCGGTCAATTTTTCTTTTGCGAGGCTCTCCAATATAATTTTCGAGGATTGGACCGTGGTGTCCCATTCCTCTGCATGGGCTTCAGCCCACGGATAGAGCTTATCCGAGCTCTTCAAACGAGGGGATAACATTTTAAAATAGCCTATTGGTGAGGGGAGAAGAAAAAGACAAACACTGTTTTTTCGCGCCGCTTGTTGAAGAAAGGCGCGATTGAAAAACGTTGAATTGTGAAGGAAGAGACATTTTAATTCCCCGCAAACTTGCTATGGACATCGTTAATATTTCTTGTTTTTTAGAAATGTTCAACCTTTTATTTTTTCATCAAGAAAACCCGCATGCATTTTTAAAAATTTTTAAATGAAAAAGCTGGTTTAAAATCGGGCCCGAGGCAACAAATCACATGCCTGTTACACAAGCGGGGGCAATCTTTGGCTCCGAAAAAAGCGGAATGATAAAATTGTTGAACAATTTATCATTGGAAACAAGAGTTTTTAAAAAAATAGTTCTTTAAATTGCCGATAAAAAAGAAAGGAAGCGACATAATTTTTCGCGGGAAGTGGGAAACCGACAAGTTTTTTGAACAGGCAAATGACCATTCATTTTCCAAACAGAAAATCACTTCAACTCCGCTTTAAATAAAGCAAAAAACAGGCAATGCTTGTCATAAAAACAAAAGCTGCGAGATGTGGATTGCGAGATGGAGACTGCGAAATGGGGACTGCGAGATGGCATCACCATTCTGGCAGTCCTTTTTTCAAAAGCAATTTTCAACAGAAGCCAAAAGCGATTTATGAGGTTCTGATGCATTGATTGAAAATCGGCTATGTCGAGACTTATGCAGCTTTAAATCCCGACACAGTTTTTTAGTCTTTGACGAGCATGTCCGCATTAATGTCGCTTATTTTCTTGGCTCCTGTCAGCGTCATTGCAACACGCATTTCCTTTGCTATGAGATCAAGCATATTGGCAACGCCCTTTTCGCCATCGGTTCCCAAGGCATAAGCAAAGGCACGGCCAAGCATAACCGTATCGGCTCCAAGTGCAATCATGCGCACAACATCAAGGCCTGAGCGCACACCGCTATCAACGAGAACTTTGAGATCGGGTTTTAAAACTTCGGCAATTTTCGGCAATGCCTTGACGGTTGAAGGCACGCCATCAAGCTGGCGCCCGCCATGGTTGGAAACAATAACGCCGTCTGCTCCGAAACGCACAGCATCGCGGGCATCTTCAACGTCGAGAATGCCTTTGATAAGCATTGGACCTTTCCAGAATTCACGAATCCATTCAAGGTCTTTCCAGCTTATCGACGGGTCGAAATTGGCACCAAGCCAACCGATATAGTCTTCCAGATTGGTCGGTTTTCCGCGATAGGTGGAAATATTGCCGAGGTCGTGCGGCCTTCCCATGATGCCGACATCATAAGCCCAGGCAGGATGAAGAACAGCTTGTGTATATTGGCGCAATTTGGCAAACGGGCCTGACATGCCCGAATGGCGGTCACGATAACGGGCCCCCGGAACCGGCATATCAACAGTGAATACCAATGTTTTGATGCCTTGGGCAGCCGCTCTTTCGAGTACATTTTTCATGAAACCGCGATCTTTGAGAACATAAAGCTGGAACCAGATCGGATTTGGAACTTGTGACTGGACCTCTTCAATCGGACACACTGAAACAGTCGAGAGTGTAAAGGGGATACCGCGTGATTGGGCAGCCTTTGCAGCCTGAACTTCACCACGGCGCGCATACATGCCGGTAAGCCCCACCGGTGAAAGCGCCACCGGCATTTTCATTTTTTCGCCGAAAAGCTCGGTTTCGAGACTAAGCTCCGACATATTTTTCAAAATGCGTTGGCGAAGCGCAATATCGGACAGATCGGTTGTATTGCGTTGCAGGGTTCGCTCGGCATAAGCCCCGCCATCAATATAATGAAAAAGAAATGGAGGGAGTTTGCGCCGCGCACCTTCGCGATAATCCGAGATAGAAGATATAATCATTTCATTACCCGTCTTGGTTGTTTTATGGCTCGAACGCCGGAGCCAATTCGGCAAAGAGATGAATAAAAATTTTATCCTTTGAAAATGTTGATATTGGTATTGAATGTTTTTCGAGAGGCGTAATAAAATTGACCTTTTACGCCTCCGAAATTCCGCTTTAACTTCCGGTTTTATTTCTATGTTTCAGGAAGACTGTCAGTATTTCCGATATTAACAAGAAACAGTAACGGGAAGTAAAATCAATATTACGGGATCATCCACGAAAGAACATATCCCTGAAGCGTTGTCATGATACCGGCAATGGCACAAAGCCCCAGCGAATATTTGACAGTATAGCGGAAGAGGTCGGATTCTTTCCCGACAAGTCCCACCGCCGCACAGGCAATTGCAATCGACTGCGGCGAAATCATTTTGCCGGTGACACCACCCGTACTGTTGACTGCAACAAGCAGAACATCGGAAACGCCAATCTGATGGGCTGTGGTTGCTTGCAAGGCACCGAACAGCGCATTGGAAGACGTATCCGAACCGGTCACAAAAACGCCGAGCCATCCGAGAAATGGCGAGAAGAACGTAAAACTTTTACCCGTATGTGACAAAGCCAGCGCCAAAGTGGATGAAAGTCCCGAATAATTGGCAATGAAAGCAAAAGCAAGAACAATGCCGATCGAATAAATCGGAAGGGCAAGTTCTTTCAACGTCATGCCGAAAACGCCAATGGCGCGAGCAGGGCGCATTTTCAAAACAAAAGTACTGACGATTGCGGCAAGGATAATTGCAGTTCCCGTGGCTGAAAACCAGTCGAATTTATAAACAGCGCTGATTTTGGCATCGGTTGCAACAATGGGCGCCGTTTTGACAATGATATTATTGAGGAATGATACGTCGAAACTCAACACCCAGCTTTCCAAGGCGCCACCTTTGGCAAATAGTTTTTTGAAAGGCGCAATACTCCAAACCATAACAAAAATCGTCAATATGATAAAAGGTGACCATGCTTTGATAATTTCTCCCATTGAATAATGGGGAACATCTTCTTTGGGCGCAGCTTCGCTTTCGTCAAAGCGGAAAATGCTTTTTGGCTGCCAGAAACGCAAGAACAGCGGCAAAACAACGAGTGTTGCAATAGCGGCTGTAATATCAGGCAATTCCGGCCCGAAATAGTTGGAAGTCAGGAATTGGACAATCGCAAATGTGCCGCCACCGACAAGCACAGCCGGCCAGGTTTCACGAACGCCGCGCCAGCCATCCATGATAATGACAAGCAGGAAAGGAACAAACACCGAAAGAAATGGCAATTGGCGCCCTGCCATCTGGCTTAATAAAAACGGGTCGAGATTTGAAACCTGTCCGGCAACAATAATCGGAATTCCCATGGCGCCGAAGGCAACCGGAGCGGTATTGGCAATAAGACAAAGACCGGCCGCATAAAGCGGGCGAAAGCCCAAGCCTGCAAGGAGCGCCGCAGTAATTGCAACCGGTGCACCGAAACCGGCAGCACCTTCAAGAAAAGCGCCGAAAGCAAAACCCACCAGAATGAGCTGCAGGCGCTGGTCTTCGGTAATTCCTAAAATGGAATGGCGAACAATGTTGAAGTCACCGGTGACAACCGAAATCTTATAAAGAAACACCGCGCCAACGATAATCCATGCGATTGGCCAAAGACCGTAGAAAAAACCATATATCGCAGATGAAACCGCCGGTCCGATGGGCATGCCATAGACAAAAACGGCAATCAGGAATGACAGGATAACAGTGATTGTACCAGCCACATGCCCTTTCATGCGAAGAAGAGTTAAAGCCAGGAAAAAGAAAATAATCGGTATTGCGGCAATTAATGCCGAAAGCCAAATATTTCCAACCGGAATATAATTCTGCATCCACGTCATTGTTTTCTCCTCCCAATACGTGTGCGATAAATGTTGGCTGGTAGGTAGTAAGGCTGAAGAAAACTAAAACGTCAATTTATTTGAGCTTAAAATTTGCATATTATGAACCAAAAATAGGTTTTTATTGGAAAATATTCGGATTTTTATTATAAAAATTATAAAAATGACGTTTTTTAAAAGCAAAGCTGTTATTTAAGACGTTTTGCCATAGTGTTTCATGATTTTTTGAGGCCAGAAGCCAAGCTTTCAAAAACAGGTTAAAAAATATCTGTGTTCCGCATTTGGCTAAGCAGACAGGCGCTCATCAACGCATAGCGCTAATTTTTGAATAAAATACCGATCTACTCAAGAAGGAGTATGCTCTCGAAGAAAAGTCAGCTCTTGAAAAGTGATAGACGCCGGTTTTGACGAGGGCTATTTTTTGGGGCTCGGTATGAGAATAAAAAGGGGAAAAGAAAAATCCAATTCCTTTCACCTCTTTGACCGCCGGTAAAGGCTGGGCAATTTTTAAAAAGGGGAACGCCTCTTGTTGGAGCCGGTATGTCGGTCATATCGGCTTTTCCATCATTTATATTTATTTACCAGTCACCGATCAGCTATTTATCATCGGTCGCTGTTTACCTTTAGGGGACATCTCGTAAATATTGATATTCTATTTTCGAGCCAGCCGCCTATCAAGCCGGAATGTCGAATTCATCGAAATCTTTTTCGGTTTTTCCCTGTGCAATAAGCTCGTTATAATATTTGCCGCGAATTTTTTCGATTTCCGAACTGGCAAGCCCACGGCGCCAATATCCGACGGCTTTGATATTCTGCTTTTTCACATTGCAGTTCGCCATGAAATGTTTCCTGATAGCACGGGCTTCTTCGCGTTCACAGGCAATCCAGATGGAGCAATCTTCGGCATCGGTAATCTTTTCAGCCGAATGAACAAGAAAACCGGTTTGCCCGGGATATTCTTCTTCCTTTCGCACATAGATATGTTTTTTGACCCCCTTGTTATCGGGGAGTTCACCGGCTGCTTCTGCAGTTGCGGATTCGATATAGATTTCGGCTTCGGTATTTTCCGGCCAATGGGAAAGAATGGAAAAAATGGCCGGAATGGCGGTTTCATCAGCAAAAAGCTTCAGTTTTTTATTTTTATATTCTTCCGTTGAAAATTGCGGGCGCGGACCAATCAAATAAGCATGCGCACCGGCTTTCAAACTTTGAAGCCAGTTGATAGCGGGGCTTTCCCCTTCATGTTTGACAAAATCGACTTCGATTTCATGTGTCGCGGTATTAAAAGAACGGATTGTATAAATTCGGTAAACCTTACGGCCTTGTCCGGTTTCGCCTATCTCGAAGCGAACGGCAACATTTGCCTGTTGCCATTCAATCGGGTTCGTCGGGCTGATTGTTCCGGTCAGGCGGATGAGGTGGGGAAAAGGTTCATAAATCCGGCTGACCGTGAGTTCAAGGCGTTCCATCCCGTCCATGTGGTTTTCCGGCGTTAGTTCAGCCGCATTCCTGTTTTCTGTCTTTTCCATCTCTTAAGCTCCCGCACCGATTGTTTTTTTAGGTTATAAAACTATAGATGAATAATAATGAATATAATAGTCAAGTTTTAGTAATCTGGTATTGAAGAAAACTTTGATGTCTGTCAATCAGGTTTTCATGTCGTTTACCGGATTACTGGAACTTGACCGGAATGAACAATCCTTTCATTGGAAGACCGGTAATACAAAAATACCTAGCGCCTTCAAATTGCGCCTGTTGGTTGACAGGACAGCGTGTAATTTCTCTGGTAAAAAGTTTGCTCTCCAATTTTCCCATAAGGAGTATGCCGTCCGCATTCTTTCTTAGAAAGACTGTTCTTTCCCATTCTTTCCGGCAAAGAGCGCGCTGTCGCATTTGGCAATTCTTGGAGACAAAGCTTGAAGACCGGCTCTTCCAGCCCAAAAAAACTTGAAATTTCAAGCTTGATTGGTGGCTGGTGACCCTGTTTTTGTTCACCTTTGGGTCAATTCGGAATGGCTTCGGTTGGAGGGAATACGCCACGCGCTTTATTCTGGTTATTCCATAATTTTTGATAGAGGCCATCGGCTTTTACCAATGTATCATGGGTTCCTTCTTCAACGATTTTTCCATTTTTCAGAACAATGATATGGTCTGCCCGACGAATGCTGTTCAGCCGGTGGGCAATGACAACGACTGTGCGGGTTCTGGTTAAAGCATTCATGGCGCGTTGAATTTCTGCTTCTGCCGACGGGTCAAGGCTTGCGGTTGCTTCATCAAGAAGCAATATCGGGGCGTTTTTCAAGAAAGCGCGGGCAATGGATATGCGCTGCTGTTCGCCCCCTGAAAGCGAGCTTCCATGCTCGTCAAGCACTGTGTCATAACCTTCCGGCAATGCCATGATAAATTGGTGCGCCTCGGCCTGTTTTGCTGCTTCGATGATTTCTTCGGGGCTCGCATCTTCCTTGCCGATTTTGATATTGTCATAGACCGTTCCGGAAAAGAGAAGAACATCCTGAAACACCATCCCGATCAACCGGTGAAGATTTTCGGTCCCTATGTCTTTAAGGTCGATATTGCCGATCGTGATTTTACCTTCCGTTCTTTCCCAAAGACGGGCGATAAGGTGGACAAAACTTGTCTTTCCGGCACCGCTCGGGCCAACTATTGCCGTTAATTCCTGCGGCCTGATCGTGCATGAAATATCATCTAGGACTTTGTGTCCGGCCACTTCTTTTTTGTCAGCTTCTTTTTTGTCATAGCTGAAACCCACATGGTCGAAACGGATTTCATAGTTTTCCGGCATTTTTGGATGTTGCGGCTCTGACAAGGTCGGTTCATGAAGCAGCGCTTCAATGCGCATGAGTGAACGGTTTGCCAGACGCAACATCAACATTGCCTGACCGACTTCATATAATTGGCGGTAGACGGGCAAAGCGATAATCAGGAAAATCAACAATTGAGGGACTGTAAGCTTGTCATTTGCCAACCAATGAATGCCGAAAATAACCAGACTGATATAGCTCATTTCCAGCACAAAACCGAAGCATGACAGGAAAGGCGAGGTTCTTGTTTCGGCGTGGAACCAGGCATTGCGCTGGTTGTCGAGGATTTTTACAAGTCTCTTCCAACTATTGCCGAAACGTCCGAAGCTGCGGATAACCGTAATGCTTTGCACATATTCAAGCAAAGCCGATTGCACGGCACTATTGGCTTTTCCAAGTTTCACGCCCGCACTTTTTCCCATAGCAAGCGTCCATAACAAGGCAAGCAAAGTCAAAGGAAAGCCGCAAAGCATGACAATTGCCAGACGGAAGTCGACAAAGAAAAGAAAAATAGTCAGGAAAACCGGCATTGAAAAACCGGCAACAAATGGCTGGATGAAATGCGACCACATATGTTCGACAAAAGTAATATCGGACGTCAGCCTTCCTGCAAGGTCACCGCTTCTTTGTTTGTTGAACCAACCCATGGGGAGTTTGCGCAAATGTTCTGCCACATTAAGGCGTGCCTCGCCCATCATTGTGAAAGCACCATTATATATTTTCGGCGCTCCGATCGCACTTGCGCCGATGCGCAACAAAAAGCTCAAAACCATACCAGCCCCGAAGAAAATAGCGGCTTTGATTGTCAGCTCTTTGGCAAAGGCCTGTGTCAACATCATAAAAAGGAAAAAGAAGGGGAGTGCTGCAAAAAATCCTTCGACAATCGTCCATGAAATGCCGTGAACGAGTTGTTTGTCGCGCGTTTTCGACAGCCGGAAACCGGACGTTAAAATATCGATTATCATGACTGCCCGCCTTTTTCTGCCAAAACATCCTGTTGTGTTGAAAGCGTGTTATCGTGTTGCCCCTTGGAGCCGGTTTTTTCTTCGGCTTCTCCCGCCTCTTCTCCGAGTGACCAGTCTCCTGCCGAAAGCTGGTCTTGCCATAAAATCCGGTAGGTCGGGCAATTTTTCAAAAGCTCTTCATGGCGGCCTTCGCCCGCTAGCCTGCCATGATCCATCACAATAATTTTGTCGGCAGAAACGAGATTTTGCAAATGATGGCCGACAATGAGAACTGTGCGATTTTTATAAAGTGTTTCGAGAGCTTCGTGGATGAGGTTTTCATTTTCCGGATCAAGACTTGAAGTCGGTTCATCAAGAAGCAGGATTGGCGCATTTTTCAAAAAAGCGCGGGCAATCGAAAGCCTTTGGCGTTCGCCGCCGGAAAGTTGCGAGCCGCGTTCCTGAAGGAGCGTATCATAGCCTTGCGGCAAGGCTTCGATAAAACCGTCTGCTTTGGCAAGGCGGCAGGCCTCTTTAAGTTCGTCATCACTCGCATCGGGTTTGGCAATGCGCAAATTATCGGCAACAGTGCCATAAAGGAGAACAACATCCTGAAAAACAATGCTGGTCTTGTCGAGAAGGTCGTCAAGTCGCCAGTCGCGCACATCAAGCCCACCTATTGTTAAATGCCCATGGTCGAATTCATAAAGTCGCGCAACAAGTTTTAGAAGTGTACTTTTGCCCGAACCGCTTGGCCCCACCAATGCCGTAACTTTATCGGCTTTTGCGCTAAAACTGACATGGTCGATCGCGAGCCTTTTGCCGTAACTATAAGAAACATCGTCAAAAACAATTTCATAGGGGCCTTCAGGCGTTTTGCTGTTGTGATTTTCGATAAGCGGTTTTGCAGTCAAAACCTCGTTGATATGATCCATCGCTTCGATATGGTTCATTTTCTCATGAAGTGCCCCTGAAAGGGTCAATAAAGGTTCAAGCACCAGTGGCGAAAGCAGCAAAAATAACACAAAAGTAGCCGCGTCGAGGGAACCGTTTACATAGAATATGGCTCCGATCGGGGCGACCAGAACAAGATTGCCGCGCAGTAAAATAGCAAATGTCATGAACGAGCGTGTTACTCTGGCCGCAAAACTGTGCGCCCAGTCCACCGCAATATGGATTGTCTTTGAAAGATTGCCAAAAGACCGCGTATCGAGACCGAAACTTTTGATAACGTGGACACCACGGATAAATTCGCTGATCTCGCCTGAAATTTTTTGTTGTAAACCGATCCATTCACGCATGTCATCGCCCATGCCGCGTGTCATCCACCATTGGGCAAAAAAGGCAATCGGCAAGGGGATTAAAACAATAATGGCAAGCCGCCAATCGGCAAAAAATAAAAGGATAAGAGCCGAAAGCGATACAATGGGAGCAGAACTGAGATTAGGCAAAATATGCGCATAAAGGCTTTCGAGACTGTCTATATCATCATAAAGCGTGCGCCTGAGTTTTCCCGAAGACTGGCTTGCAAAAAACGACAGTGGAACCTCTCCCAGTTTTTGCGCTGCTCTTTTTCGGAGCGTAAAGAGAATGGTGAACGCCCCTTTATGGGCAAGCATGTCACTTAAAGATACGAATATCCATCTAAGCAGAACAAGGCCGATCGCAACACCTGCAAGATACCAGAGTCTCGTCGGGTTGACCGTCGGTTTCAAAAGCTCGCCGGCAATAAGCGAAATCACATAGAAGGGCGCAATGCTCAAAGCCGCAGCGATAATGGCCGTAATGATAGCGGAGCCGGTAAAAAAACGCGAATAGCGTAAAAGCCCCAGAAAAGTGGCAGGCTTTTCACTGTCATAAAATGTTGAATTCATGGATGGTTGTTGGCTCATCACGGCTACCGCAAAAATTGTTAAAAACCGACTATGACTTATTTTTGATAATTTTGGTATAGTTTTATTTGTTTACCCATGAAAAACTTTTTTTATCGGTTTTGTTGTCACCGATTTTTTATGAATAAATTTCAGTGTTCTCAGCAGAAAACCGGTCTCCAAACAGGATAATTTTTGGAAAAAAACGCGATCAATTTTATGCGCTTTCCATCAGGCTTTTCAAACCTGTATCACAATCAATCGCAGCTATCGGACAAAAATTATTCTTGTCAGCTATGTTCCGGGTTGAAAAAAATATTTTGTATGAGAAAGCTTCAAGGAATTTCCGGACAGGTGAGAGGCATTAAATCGGCGTTTTCGACCGTTAAAAAGTTTTTGTATCAAGTCTGAGAGGTTATTTGACGGTTTTGATACCCGTGGCACTCAATTCCGTTGTTTTGTGAGGCATAACTTTTAAAAAAATTATGCCTCACAACATAAGCTGAAATATAATGGGCTAAGTTAGCTATTATTTGCCTTCATTCTAGAAACGGATTTCAGAACTTGAAATCGGCTTTTGCCCAGAAGGTGCGCCCCGGCTCTCGTACTTGATAATGGGCGGGAAAGCCGAAACCGGCATCGCCATCGCGGTTCAGATGTTCAAAATAATCCTTGTTGAAGAGATTATCGACCCCGCCGGTCAAAGCGACATTTTTTGAAATCTTGTAGCTGCCATTCAAAGAAAAGACACCGAAGCCTGAACTTTTATCAAAGTCTTTTCCCACCACATTGCCTTTGTTTTCGGCAATGCGCGGTTGATCGGCAACAAGCCTTAAAAGTCCGCCAATGCTCCATTTTTCTTTTTGATAAGTGAGGCCGAGTCTTCCCTCCAAGGGTGGAATTTGCGGCAAAGCTTCATTGTCAGTGGTGTTTTTCCCCCACGAATAGGCAAGGCTTGAATCAAACTTCCAGACATTGAAGAACATATGGGAAAGTCCCAATTCGCCCCCCATAATGGTGGCATCGACATTCGATGCTTTTGACTGCCCACTTGAATAGTCGAAGAGAATATAATCATCAATCCGGCCGACATAAGCAGAAGCCCAGATGTCGCTATTTTCCCCACTATATTGCGCACCGAAATCAAGTTGGGTGGTTTTTTCGGGCTTTATGCCGTCAAATGCATTGAGTGAATTTGCCTCCGATTGTTTTGGCGAAAACAGTTCCCAATAATCGGGGAAACGCTCGGCATGTCCAAGCCCGATATAGGTCGTAACCGGTATTTGATCGAGGTCGCGCTCATAACGAAGAAAACCGCTTGGCAATGTTCTGTCGCGCTTGTCGCCATCTGTCGGACTTGTGCTTCTCTCATCCTTCGCAGAAGCCCGATCAAGTCGGCCACCAAAAACAAGACGTTGATTTTCGGCAAAGCTCCATGTCGCTTCGCTGAACAGTCCGTAATTGAAAAATACCGCATCCTTATCCCAACCGTGAATGCTCATCATATTGCGGCTTTTTCTTTTGCGGTGGGTGTTGGTTTGAACATCAACTCCGCTCACGAGCGATAAATCGCCAAAATCCCAATTGGTGGTAAAGTGGCCGCCCATGGTGCGCCGGTCAAGGCGCGATTCCATAGGCATAGACGACATATCCATTGCGCCACCTGTACCTCCCATTCCGCCCATGCCATTCATTCCTCCCATGCCGCCAATGCCGGCCATGGGATTTCCGCCTCCGCCCATGGCATTTCCCATCATATGGTTCATATTCATTGTCCCACCCGACATATGCCCCATATGACCGGTTCCCGTTTTGCCTGTGTTGACAAACCCGATTGGACGTGGGGAAGCGTTGGTCGCAAGGTGGCGCAAACGGAAATTATCCATAATGTGATCGGCATAATTATAGTAGAATTGCGCGTCGACCTTGGTGAGCTTGTCATTGATATTTTCTTTGATGAATTTGGCACCAAGCGATTCCCGCTTGAATTGGCTGCCATCCATAGCGCGGCCTGCATAGCGGGCTTCACCATCACCGCCGCCGCCCGAAAGCTCGAACAATGTATTTTCGTCTGGAGTGAACCCCAAAAACATATCGCCATTCCATTTATCCCATTTTGACGGGACAATATTGCCATCACCATCATGATAATCATGGGAAAGGGCTTTATTGCCGATAATCCGGATATAGCCGGGGCGTGCGCCGACAGTGCCGTCAAGGCGGGATTCAAAACGGCTATTGGAACCGATGACAATGCTGGAATCGCCTTTAACGGTCGGCTTGTCAAAATGCTGCGGGTCGCGTTCAAACAAAATTGTTGCCGCCGAACCGGTGGGGCCATAGCGCACGGTTTGAGGCCCCTTCACAACAGTGAGCCGGTCATAGCTTTCAGGCGAGATATAGGATGTCGGATTATCCATCCGCCCCGGACAAGCGCCCATGATCGTGCTGCCATCATTGACAATATTAAGACGCGAGCCGAATTGGCCTCGAAAAACGGGGTCGCCATTGGTGCCACCATTGCGAATGGTTGCAAAACCGGGAATGGTTTTGAGATAATCGGCGCCGTCCGAAGCGGGAATAGGCTGGCGTGGGTCTTTCGGATTGGTAACAACAGTGACCGGTGAAGACATGGCAGCCGATGTAACGATCACCGGTTTTAGAACCATGTTTCCTTGGTTCTCGGCCTTTGCAGCCTCTTTTTGTGCGGAACTTGTTGTCGGGTTTTGAAGTGGCGTCATCGTGCTATGCTCGTTATTTGCAACCGTTTCGGCTTTTGCCTTCGTTGGCATTGTGATGAGCAGGGTGGAAAGGGTAGCAATGGCACCAATCAGGGCAGATGATGATTTTAATGCGTTCGAGCGCGCACTAAACTGCCTATCGGTTTGAAAGAGAGAATCCATTTTTTAAAAATCCATAAAGAAAAGTGGATTGAAACTTTGTCAGGCATGGAAAACAAACGGGAATTGCCACACGCGGCATTCTCTGAGCCTCGTTTTTGTGAGACCCCAACCCATGCGTTTTGACGGTGAAAAAAACAGGCTGACCAAGTTTTATAATCACAATTGAAAACCAAAAAATGGCAGCAGTGACTTGCGCCACGTCGGCAAAAAACGCGGCCATTTTTTTAAAAATTCGATGTGATGATCTATTGAACCTGTCAGCTTATGAGTGACAATGGCGGGGAACGCGGCGAGGCGTTGGATTTTACAAAAAACGTGCCGAAGGTTACCGCATGATAGGGCAGTAAAATCTCGACGAGGAAGAGGTGATGTTCGCCGATTTCAAGGCTATCGGGCGGGGTGAGCATTGATGCGCCGATGCGGCAGGCATGACACGCCCCCAATTCATGACATGAATTGTCATTATGATGTTTTTTGCTTAATTTTTGCGGTTTTGAAGATGCGTTTTTCGAGCAAATGTCGCTATCGGAAACCATATGCGAATGGTTCTGCCGATAGCTTTCATGATGGTGTGAAGAATTGCTTGCAAAACTGCTCGGTGCAACCGGAAAATTGCGATTATGGGCAAAGGCGAGGTTGAGCAGTGCGAAAATGCACAGCACCCTGATAACCACAGAAAATGGTTTGCTCGTCCCGATCATTTCGCAAAAACTTTCCCTTTTTAGGAAACTATTCTCCAGTTTTATTTTTTTGCAAGATAGGCCAAAACAACCAACAGGATTTTTAAAAAAATCGGCAAAGAAGAGGGAAATAGAAGACCATCGGGAAGGAGACGGTGAGAAGGGACATCGCAAGATGAAAGGGAACAAGAAGCGGGAGTCATGAGAAGGGAGGAGATGTAAGAAAAAGGAAGGTTAAACAATTCTGAGAAAGAGAGAGGCTTGTCCCACGGATTCAAAGCTTATGATGTGCTTTTTTCCCATATATCCGTTCGCGTGTTATTTTCGCGAGCTTTTAAAAAAGAACGTGTTTAAGCAACGCCCGCTTTTCCATTCCCACTTCTCTATTGATGAATTTTTCTAATAGGCCTTGTGAAAAGAGGCCGGTTTATGAGCGGGCTTCAAGCGTTTATAGGTGAAGAAGACATTTCAAAGAGCCTTCGCTTATCTCGTTGCTCTTTCATGATTTTATTGTTCAAGGAGAAATCATGCGCCCTTTTATAATTTGCCATATGATGACATCGATTGACGGAAAAATAGTGGAAGATCATTGGACTGCGCCTTATGACGGGACAGAAAATGATGAGACGACAATTTCCTATTATGATCTTAGCGACAGTTTCAATTGCGACGCGGAAATGCTGGGGCGGGTTACCGTTCAAAGGCATTTTGCAAAGCAGGAATTCAATGCCCCTCATCCAGTTATCGCGATCGACCCGCAACCTTTTATCGGTAAGCGTGAAACCAAACGGTTATGCATTGTTTTCGATCGCCATGGGCGTATCAAATATGAGGGCGACAGAATTTGCGGCGAAAACATCATTGTCGTTTTGGGCAAAAAAATATCGCAAGCCTATCTGGAACATCTTCGTAGCTTGGGGATTTCCTATGTCTTCGCCGGTGAGGATGGAAATGACCTTGTGGAAGCCATGGAAAGTCTTGGGCATTTTTTCAATATAAAACGAATTGTTTTGCAGGGTGGTGGCACGATTAACGGAGCATTTCTGGAAAACGGGCTTATCAATGAATTGAGTGTGATGATCTATCCCGGAATTGACGGGCGCAAAGCTGCACCTTCCTTATTTGATTGGTCACCTCGCACGGATAATAGTGCAACGGGAGAACCGGTTTTGGTGAAAGGAAATCCGGCTGCCGGCCAGTCACTCGAATTGCTGGAGGTAAAAAACGCCGGTCAGGGTGTTATTGCACTGCGCTATAAAATACACCATCATAAAAATCACAAACAATAGTGCTGAACGGAATAGATCGGGCTTTCGGCCAAATATTTGACGATTGCGGTTGGGAAAAACGCAATCATTTAGCCGTTTCAGCAAGAAGAAACAGACACGACAATTCAGCCCAACGCAATTTTTCGTCTGCCTAAAAATGTTTCTTCTGACTGAAACGGCAGTTCTTTATAGTCGGCTTTGCCGGAGATTTAAGAAATTTCAATATAATCAGGAACGGGGCCATTATATTGAGATCTCCGTTTTATATGAGGCGTTGTTTCATCTCTTTTAAAAATCGGTTGAAGCGGCAAGTTGTTCTTGCCCTTTGAAGTCTTCAAGCCGTTTTTTTAAAACCTCGATGGTGGTTTTTAAAGCACCTGAGCCGAGCACCATACGTAACGGTGCGGGCGTTATATCAACACTATCGATAATGCGGGCAGCCATGCGCTCCGGATCACCTGCGGCCAAGCCGTTTTTTCGATCAAGCATTTTTTGAAAAGCATGGGCGGGCGTGTTGTCATAAGCTTTTATAGGCTTCGCGATTTTTGCGCTTTTATAGCGAAATTCGGTTCTTGCTCCACCGGGTTCGACAATCGTCACGCCAATATTGAATGGCGCCATTTCTTGTGAAAGCGAGTCACAAAATCCTTCGATGCCCCATTTAGTCGCGTGATAAAGCGAATTTCCGGCAAAAGCGACTTCGCCTCCATAGGAAGAAATCTGGATGATACGCCCATGTTGCTTTTTCCTCATAATGGGCAGGAAGGCGCGAATAAAGTCAATCGAACCGGTAAGATTGGTTGCGATAATGTCATCAATCTCTTCATCCGACAATTCTTCGGCCGCACCGAATAATCCATATCCGGCGTTGCTCACAATCACATCAATTGTTGAAAACAATTCTTCCGCTTTTTGCCCGAGTTGTTTTACAGCTTTCCGGTCTCTCATATCGACAATTGCGACATGAAAATGATCAGGATAGCGGGCAACCAGCTCTTCGACAGCTGCCGTTTTGCGCACAGTTCCCAATACGTTATCGCCGCGGCTTAAAACCTGTTTGATCATTTCATAGCCGAAACCGCTTGAAACACCCGTTATCACCCAGTTGCGTTTGACCATCTTTTGAAACCCCTTGACAAAATGCACATATTCAAATTCGCACGATCCTGATCGACAATGCGTGGCTGCTTATTATTGAGATTAATCCGAAAAGCACGTCTTCTAAAAGAAGGGCGCGAAACTAGGCTTTATGCAAAATTTTCATAGAACAATCTATCTTGCCAATATATGGTTCTCAAAGTTTACCGGTCAAAAAACTTCCCGTCCCAACAATTTGAAAAGGCAAGGCTTCAGGAGAGGCAGCAGAAATATCGGGAAATCATAAAACAAATTTACGGGAAGGGGAGAATGACGCAAACAGCAAATCTGGGGAAAAGGAAAAAGGGGCTGGACAGAATGAAAACCGCAATGGAACGAACCGGAATGGCAGATAGTCCCCTTTTTTTAAGCCTTATCGGAAATTGAAATTCAAAATGTGTGGGGCGCGCAATCTTATAAAGCTTTATAGCGCAAACAATCGATAACCAGTTGAAAAGCGGCGGTATGTCGGCGCCGTGTCGGATAATAGAGATAATATCCGGGAAATGGCGGACAATAATTTTCAAGAATGCGTTTAAGCCGCCCGCTTGCCACCCGTTCCACCACTGCATCTTCGGTTGTGTAGGCAATGCCGAAACCGGCTTCGGCAGCATCCAATGCCTGGTCGATTGTGTTGAAGCTCAATTGCCCTTCGACCCTTATTTTGCATTCATGGCCATGTTCTTCAAATTCCCAAACGTAAAAGCCGCCGGATGTCGGCAATCGCAGATTGATGCACTGCTGCTCGAGAAGATCGCGCGGCGTTTCGGGAACAGAATGTTTTTCAAGATATTGTGGTGAGGCGACAGCCGCCATACGGAGATCCGGCCCGATTTTGAGCGCGATCATATCTTTTTCGACCTGTTCACCAAGCCGCACACCGGCGTCGAAACGCTCGGCCACAATGTCGGTCAAGGCATAATCAATCGAGATTTCAAGATGAATATCGGGATATTTTGCAAGAAGCGGGTAAAGCTTTGGCCATAAAATGGCTTTTGCTGCATAATCGGGTGCGGTTATGCGGATTGTGCCGGATGGATGATCGATTGTCTCACAAAGGTGTTTCAGTTCGCTTTCCATCGCCACAAGGTGAGGCGTGTAAAGTTCGAGAAGCCGTTCGCCAATATCGGTTGGTGCAACCGAACGAGTGGTGCGGCGCAACAATTGTAAATGCAGGCGTTCTTCCAGATTTTTTATCGAATGGCTCAAAGCCGATTGGGATATGTTGAGCTTGTGAGCTGCTTTGGTAAAGCTTTTTTCCTCGGCAACAACCATAAAGGCCATAAGATCGGCGATATTTTCTCGAAGCATGACTGTGCCTTCAATTTTTTAAACGGACATAGTCTATCATGGAGCACAGAAAAAACGCAAAACCGTTTGGAATTATATTATTTGAACAAAAGCCGAAATAATACGCTTGAACGGGCGGGTATGTTTAATTAATTCGCCATGCAAGGACTTACTTCATAGAACGACATATATGAAAGAAGTTGGTATTATCATATCGGTTGTTGCAACGGACCGGTTTATCACCAGTCCGTATTTTTTATGTTTATTACAAGAAACACGATTATTTTTGAAGTGCGCTATAGGCCTCGATAATCATTTTTTCGGATTGTTTTAAATAATCGCCGAGAAGCTTGGCAGCTTTTTTGGCTTTTTCTTTTTTTAAGCAATTAACGATAGCGCGGTTCATGGCTACAAAAGGCTGGTGAAGCGAACGCAAGTCGGAAATCAGACCGAAGATTAATCTGAGTTCAACTGTCAGCTCGGCAAAAAGCCGGTCAAGTCGCGGGCTGTTGCCGAGGCTTACCAGCAATTGGTGAAATTCCATATCGGCAGTACCGACATCCTGCCATTTTTCTTCTTCGCAGAGCTTTTCCGCTTTTCCTACGACTTTGTCCATCATGAAAATAGCTGAATGGGGAAAATGCACATTGCGAACGGAGCCAACTTCGATAATTTTACGTAAGCGGTAAACGTCGATAATCGTGTTGAAATCGGGAATAGTTACGAAGACACCACGGTTCGCACGGTATTCGATAAGTCCGTTTTTTGTGAGCATCCTGAATGCTTCACGCAATGTATTACGCGAGACCGACAATTTTTTTGCCAGTATTGCTTCGCTCAAATGCTCGCCAGGATGGTAATGGCCGTTGATAATGGCGGCTTCGATGGCTTTTACAGTCTGATCTGCAAGTGATAGTTCATCGTTCGTTTTTTTCATTCGACCGTTTGCCCCCTTGGTTGGCGGTTCCGTCGATATAAATTACGGAGCCTTTTTCACAAAAATAATTGGAAACAAAATGCAAAGCCGAAAACCTCCCCGGTTCAATATCCTCCAAATATATTTACAAGTTTATTTGAGAAAGAAGATGATTGCAATGCCTGACAATCAAAGTTAGATTGTTCAACAATTTAAAAGCAGCCAATAATTTATATTCGAAAAGGGGAGGTTCATATGAAGTCGATTGATTTGAACAGCGATCTGGGTGAAAGTTTTGGTCCCTGGAAAATGGGCGAAGATAGCGAAATGTTGTCTATTGTTACCAGTGCCAATGTTGCTTGTGGTTTTCATGCTGGCGACCCTGCCGGTATTTTAAGAACACTCGAGGCAGCCAGGAAGAATAATGTGCGCGTTGGTGCCCATATCGGTTATCGTGACCTTGTGGGCTTCGGGCGCCGCAATATGGACCCGACCGATAGCGAATTGACGGGTGACGCCATTTATCAGATCGGTGCGCTTATGGGGCTTGCCAAAGCGGCGGGGATCAAAGTTGTCTATGTCAAGCCGCATGGCGCGCTCTATAACACAATTGCCCATGATATGCGTCAGGCGAAAGCTGTTATCAATGCGATCAAAGCGGTCGAGCCGTCGCTCGTATTGATGGCCTTGGCAGGCTCGACTCTTATTCCTTTTGCCCGTGAAGCCGGACTTGTTGTGGTGGCAGAAGCTTTTGCCGACCGTGCCTATAAGAGCGATGGGACACTTCTATCCCGCCGCGAAAAAGGTGCTGTGCTGAGTGACCCGGCTGTCGTTGCCGAACGTATGGTAAAATTTGTCGAGACAGGCAAAATTACCGCGATTGATGGCAAAGAGATTAGCCTTGATGCACAGTCGATTTGCCTTCACGGCGATAGCCCGAGTGCTGTATTAATGGCTAGAGCTGTCAAAGCCGGTCTTGAAAAAGCCGGTGTTTCCTTAAAGCCATTTGTTGATTGAGGGAGTGTCTTTTTCCCATGCGCTTTCTCGGTGTCAATAATTCGGCCTTTCTGATCGAGCTTGCCGATCTTGAAGAAACATTGGCTTTGTTTGACCGCTTGCAACAAGAAATCCGGCGCGAAGAGAAAGATCTGCAAGATCAAGAAAAGTTTCAGAGTCAAGAAAGTCTTCAAGCCATTGTCGAAATTATTCCGGCAGCGCGGACTTTGCTCATTAAGTTTGATCCGTCTCTCTCCGATGAAAACACGTTGGAGACAAAAATTGCGGGGTTGAAACTTGAAAAAGGCCAACAAAAAAGCGGCAAACTTGTCGAGATACCGGTTGTCTATGACGGGGAAGATCTCGACGATGTTGCCGCTCTTTTAAAAATTGACCGTGAAGAGGTTATCCGTCGTCATGTGGAAAGTCATTATCAGGTTGCTTTTTGTGGCTTTGCTCCCGGTTTTGCCTATTTGACGGGCGGCGATCCCATTTTTAATGTTCCAAGGCGTGCGTCACCACGAAAATCTATTCCTGCCGGTTCTGTTGCACTTGCAGGAAAATTCGGTGGTGTCTATCCGCAACCGAGCCCCGGTGGCTGGCAATTGATCGGGCGGACAAATGTTAAAATGTTTGATCTCGACCGCGACCCGCCTTCACTTTTAAAACCCGGTGACAGGGTGCATTTTGTCGATGTGACGAAAGATTATTCGGCTCGTCCTGAAGGGGCGACAAACTTTTCCTTATCCCGAAATGACGAGGCCGGAAAATCAACGCCTGAAAGAGCGAACAGCAAAGCTTTAAAGAGCAGTGCTTCAACGAAAGCCGCAGAGGCGAATGAAAAAGCGAGTTTAGCAAAAACGGGCGATCATGACGACAACGGAAGATCAGCCACCGAAGCAACGCCGAAACCTCAAGAAAATGCGGTTTTCAAATTGCTAACAACATTGATGCCGGTTACATTTCAGGATCGTGGGCGCTTGTTCCAATCTTCTCAAGGGCTTTCCCCTTCAGGGGCACTTGACCAGAAAGCAATGGCCAATGCCAACCGGCTTGTCGGCAATTCTCTTGAACAACCGGTGCTGGAGTTCACCTATGGAAATGCGCGTATAAAAGCATTGCAACCATCGGTTATTGCTTTTACCGGTGCGAACCTGCCAATTACCATCAAATCGGCAAAAGGCAAAGTTTTTGTTTTTGAAAAAAATATACCGCTTGCCATTGATGAAGGCGATGAAATTATTCTTGGGAGGCCCTTGGCAGGCTTTCGTAGCTATATGGCTTTGCGTGGCGGCTTTAAAGTTGAACCGGTTTTAAAAAGTGCGTCTTTTGACAGTCTTTCCAATTTGGGGCCGAAACCGCTATCAGCAGGTGACAACATCTTTATAGCCAATAACAGCGCTTTGCGGCCGGTTTTATTGTCGCTTGATGATCCTTACTTCTTGCCGGAAGCTGGCGATAATGTGGTGCTTGATGTGGTTATGGGGCCGCGTACCGATTGGTTTACAGAGCAATCAATTGCGATGTTTCTTGAAAAACACTGGCAAGTGACGCCAGCTTCAAACAGAATTGGCTTAAGATTACAAAGTGACGCCCGTCTTGAGCGCTCGCGAAGTGATGAATTGCCGAGTGAAGGCACAGTAACGGGTGCAATCGAAGTTCCTGCAAATGGCGAGCCGGTTTTATTTTTGCGTGATCGGCCTGTTACCGGCGGTTATCCGGTTATTGCCAATCTTGTTGAAGACCAGATCGACCTTGCGGCACAAGTTCCGATAGGAGCTTTCATAAAATTTCGCGCTGTCAGAAATTTTTATGACAGCGAGCAGAAAAGCTTGAAGAATGGTGCCAATAAAACTTCAAAAAAATCATGAAATTAAATGGAAATGGCAAGAACCAAAAAACATAAAGTCGAAACACGGGCTTTGGTAGACACAAGAGACGGGCTTGATTTAAGAAATTACAAATTCGGAGTGATGGGGACGTTCATGAAAAAAATATTGATTGCCAATCGTGGAGAAATTGCATTGCGCATTATTCGCGCAGCACACGATTATGGTGTTTCTTCGGTTGCAATTTATGCCGATATTGATAGTTCAGCACTTTTTGTCAAAGAAGCCGATGAAGCTTATAGCCTCAACGGTAATCGGCCGGAAGAAACCTATCTTGACGGCAATAAGATTATTGAAATTGCCAAACGTTCGGGGGCCGATGCCATTCATCCGGGCTATGGCTTTTTGTCGGAAAGTGCCGAATTTGCCAAAGAAGTGATTGATGCAGGTCTCATCTGGATTGGGCCGGATCCCGAAGTGATTGATCTTTTGGGCGACAAGCTCAAAGCCCGTGCAGTTGCAAAAGAGGTGGGCGCGCCGCTTGTTGCCGGTAGCAACGGTATGATCACAAGCGGTAAGGATGTTATCGCTTTTGCCGAAAAATATGGCTTTCCCGTTGCAATCAAGGCAGCGCATGGTGGCGGCGGGCGCGGCATGAAGGTTGTATGGAAACGGGAAGAGGCCGAAGAGCTTTTCCAATCGGCTGTCCGTGAGGCTGTTCAGGCTTTTGGCCGTGGCGAATGTTATGTCGAACAATTTCTTGATCGGCCCCGCCATGTCGAAGCGCAGGTGATTGCCGACAAACTGGGGCATGTTGTGGTGCTTGGCACCCGCGATTGTTCATTACAAAGGCGCAACCAGAAACTTGTCGAAGAAGCGCCGGCACCGTTTATTTCCGAGAGAGTTGAAACACGTTTGAGAGAAGCGGCTACAAATATTTGCCGTCATGTCAATTATAGCGGTGTCGGAACTGTCGAATTCCTGTTGGGGCGCAATGACGTTGTTTCGTTTCTGGAAGTCAATACGCGGTTGCAGGTCGAGCACCCTGTAACAGAAGAAACAAGCGGGATTGATGTCGTTGTTGAACAATTCCGTATTGCCGAAGGCTTGCCTTTGACAATTGATAAAACGCCGACCCCCATTGGTCACGCCATTGAATTTCGTATCAATGCCGAGGATGTCGGACGCGGGTTTTTGCCGTGCCCTGGAAAAATTACAAAGTTTTCGCCGCCGTCTGGTCCCGGTGTGCGGCTTGATAGCGGTGTGGTAGAAGGCGGCATTGTTGCCCCGCAATTTGACTCGATGATTGCAAAATTGATTATTACCGGAAGAACCCGCGAAGAAACGTTAAAGCGTGCGGCACGGGCTTTGAAAGAATTTGAAATTGAAGGGGTTGCAACGGTCTTGCCATTTGACCGGCTTGTTGTTCAACATCCGGATTTTATTGGAGAAAACGGCTTTAAAGTTTATACACGCTGGATCGAGACCGATTTTGCCGAAAAATTGGCTATGGAAACCAAAGCCGATAAAATTGACCCGCAAATTGAGCGTTTCGATATTGAAATTGATGGAAAGCGGGTGGAACTCGGTTTGCCATTCCGGTTTTTGAAATTGCTTGAAGGGGCGGGAAGTGCGTTGAATGGCAAAGAAATTCCGCATTCCGATGATGGGAAACAAATGACGGCCAATAAGGGCGCTGGTGATATTGCCGCACCAATTCCCGGAACGATCAAAGCATGGCTCGTCGAGAACGGCAAAAAAGTCGAAGAAGGTTCGACTGTAGCCGTAATGGAGGCCATGAAAATGGAGACTGAAATTAAAGCCGAAACAAGCGGAACACTGGAAATTGTAAAACCGGCGGGCAGTATCGCCAATGTCGGGGAAGTGATTGCCCGTATCCGCTAGGAATCGGGCGCTTTAAAAATCGCCATCCGGAACTTAAAACGGTTTTTAAACCGGAGAAGCCAAGAACGGATAAACTACCGGTTAGGCAGTTAAGGCAAGCGTGCTGAAAGAAAGACCAGCCTGTAGAAAGAGGCTGGTTTTTTTAAGAATGTTAATTGTTAAAAATTCAAGCAGTGTTCCCGATATTTCGAGTGCCCACCCTGATGTGTGTTGTGAGCTGTTCGTTAGACGTCGGGTGTCGTCTCAAAATATCGGTGGCTTTCCTCTCGAGAGATCAAAAAAGTCCACGCCCGTTATGCTTTCATAGCTGTCAGTGCGATTTGTAATAGGGGGCGGATTTTGATCTGGCAATGACTAAAGTTGTGCGCGCTATGAGTGCAAACTTGAGAAAAGATAATCGTTCTTGCCGATCATTCAAAATTTAAAAAACAGGGTACATTCGCTGTTGCACCCATGGAAGATAATGATTATCTCGTGACTGCGAGAAAGCCGGACGCGACGCGGGATAATGTTTAAGCTTACTCGTCATTGAAATTGTTATATAATTTGTAAATCCTTCGGGTTGGCATGCCTGAAGGAAAAAATGAAAGGGTTAGCATTGTCATTTCAAAATGATTGTTCGAAACCTTTGCCGGAACATTATGTCACCCGTTACTATAAAAGCGGCCCGCTCAATGCGCTCACCGATGTTGCCGGTGTCAAAGTAGGCCATGTCACGATCAAGGAAGGGGACGCAACCCGCACCGGCGTCACGGCAATTGTGCCGCATTCCGACAATATTTTTCAAAACAGGATACCGGCCGGTTTCAGTGCATTTAACGGTTATGGAAAATTTGCAGGCTCTGTTCAGGTGGAAGAACTTGGCGAGCTTGAAACACCAATATTGCTTACCAATACACTTGCAACCGGTCGCGCGATTGAAGCACTGATCTATTACACTTTGCATGAAAAGGGCAATGAAAACGCAACATCCATCAATGCTGTTGTCGGTGAAACCAATGATTCACGGCTGAATAATATACGGGCTTTGCGCCCGAGCTTTGATGAAATGCTCGAAGCTTTGAAAAATGCCCGAACCGGCCGGTTTGAAGAAGGGGCAGTGGGAGCCGGCACCGGCACAGTGGCCTTCGGTCTTAAAGGCGGTATCGGCACGGCATCGCGCCTTATCGAAATTGGTGACAAAACCTATACAATCGGCATTCTCGTGCAGTCGAATTTTGGCGGGCATCTTGGAATTCTCGAAAAGAGCGACATAAATTACCCCGTACCGAGTGCTGATAAAGACGGGTCGATTATTATGATTGTTGCAACCGATGCGCCCCTTGATTCAAGGCAATTGAAACGGCTAGCCAACCGGACATTCGGGGGGCTTGCCAAAAGTGGAGCAGCTTTGAGCAATGGTTCGGGCGATTTTGCGCTTGCTTTTTCCACCGCAAAAGAACTTCGCCATAGGGAAGAAGAATCGCACATGGTTGATGTTCCCCATATTGACGACCGTGCCCTCTCGCCCATGTTCGAGGCGGTCATAGAAGCAACCGAAGAAAGCATTTTACGGTCTTTATGGATGGCGCATGATATGTCGGGTGTTAATGCCGCAACCATGAAACCTTCGCATTTTACCTCGCTTGCCACACTTATCAACAGTGCCGCAACAGACTGATTTTTAAAGGAAAACAGCAAGCCCCAAAGCAATTTATATGCCAGTTTTAAAAGTTTTTGAAAAAAACACTTGAACGACAAGCACGATTTAGTGAATAAAACCGGCTTTGACGGTTTTAAAAAAAGGTAAAGCAGGAATGCGTCCGCAAAAGATATATTCGGCGGCATTTTTAATTGTGAGCAATCTTTTCTTGTGTCTGAAGGGTCAAGACAGCAAGAGTCTGGCGAGTGTGTCATAGCAAGACAGTTTAAAGGCGTTGTCCGTGACAACGGGGTGCTCTGTCCTTGGTTTTGCCTAAAACAACCATAGTGGGTAGAAAGAATTTGAGAAAAAACCTTTCGTTGAATTTTGAGTACGTTAAAAAAGCGGGTGGAGTCAGCTTTTTCAAACGCGTTCCGGAAAGCGGTTGAAATGTCGGAAGAAAAGAGGTTGGTCAATTTGGATGCACCGCTATTAAACGTAAAAGGCCTTGATGTCGATTTCAAAACCGAAGACGGCAATTTCCGTGCGGTGAAGTCGCTTGATTTTTCGGTCAATGCCGGTGAAACATTGGCGATAGTGGGCGAAAGCGGCTCGGGAAAATCGGTAACATCGCTCTCTATTATGCGTCTTATCGAATTCGGCGGTGGTAAAATTTCTTCCGGCGAGGTGCTCTTCAACGACAAGAGCGCTGTGCGCGATCTCACAAAGCTTACGCAATCGCAAATGAATAGCGTTCGCGGCAAAAATATTGCGATGATTTTTCAGGAACCGATGACATCGCTCAATCCTGTTTTCACCATAGGTGACCAGATTGGCGAGGCGATCCGTCTTCATCAGGGGGGTACGCACAAGGAAGTGCGTCAGGAAGCGCTTGCCATGCTTGAAAAAGTGCGTATTCCCGATGCCAAAGGCCTGCTTGATCGCCACCCGCACCAGCTTTCCGGTGGTATGCGTCAAAGGGTGATGATTGCAATGGCACTTGCCTGTCGCCCGCAGCTTCTCATTGCCGACGAACCGACAACTGCCCTTGATGTAACAATTCAGGCGCAGATTTTGCGCCTTATCCGCATGTTGCAGGACGAGCTTGGTATGGGCGTGGTCTTTATCACCCATGATATGGGGGTCGTTGCCGAGGTTGCCGATCGCGTGCTAGTAATGTGCCGTGGCGACAAGATCGAAGAAGGCACGTCGAACGAAATTTTCAAGCACCCGCAAGCACCTTATACGCAAGCTTTGCTTGCCGCAGTTCCGCAGCTTGGCGCACTCGCCAATGAAAAATTGCCACGTCCTTTCGATATACGCTCAACCGGTAAAGATAAGGTCGAAGCACTGCCGCAGGATACAGTAAAGCTTGATGATATTGTGCTTGATGTCAAGAAACTCGTAACCCGTTACGATGTCAAAAAGAACTTTTTCGGCAAAGTGACAGGGCGGGTTCATGCTGCCGAGCAGGTGAGCTTTTCCATTAAAGCCGGTGAAACGCTGGCACTTGTCGGAGAAAGCGGTTGCGGCAAATCCACTGTCGGGCGCACGATCATGCAATTGACCGAACCGCGGAGTGGCGAAATTCTGCTTCACGGGCGCGACATTTTAAAAATGGATAATGCCGAGCGCCACAAGATACGCCAGAACATACAATATGTGTTTCAGGATCCGTTTGCCTCGCTTGATCCACGATTGACTGTCGGCTTTTCGATTGCCGAACCTTTATTGACGCACAAACTCGTTCCGGCAAACAAGGTTGACGAGCGTGTGCAGGAATTGTTGCAGGCGGTAGGCCTTCCGCCGCATGTGGCGCGCCGTTACCCGCATGAATTTTCCGGCGGTCAGCGCCAGCGTCTCTGTATTGCCCGCGCATTGGCCTGCGGGCCGGAACTCCTCATTGCCGACGAGGCAGTGGCAGCCCTTGATGTTTCCATTCAGGCGCAAATCGTCAATCTATTGATGGACTTGCAAAGAAAATTGGGTCTATCCTATCTTTTCATCAGCCATGATATGGCTGTGGTGGAGCGCATTAGTCACCGTGTGGCGGTGATGTATCTTGGCCAAATTGTCGAAATCGGTCCAAGGCAGGCAGTGTTTAATCATCCGCTTCACCCTTATACGCAGCGTTTGCTTGCCGCCGTACCGATAGCCGATCCGGCGCGCCGTTTTATCAAGCGGCCGCTCATTGAAGGGGAAGTGCCAAGCCCTGTACGGGTACCCGGTGATGAACCTTTGGTCGAGCCGCTCGTTGAAGTGGAGCCGGAACATTTTGTTGCCTGTCATCCGGTGGGCATTTTTGAACGTGTTGAACAATCGGGTCTATTGTTTGAAGGAGAGGGAAAATGAGATTTGTTAAACGATATTTTGCAGCCGGACTGGTTTCGGTATTGGCAGCAATGCCGGTTTGGGCAGAAGCCAAACCGTTGGCTGTCGGTGTCGAATTCAACCTCACCAAACTTGACCCCACCAATATCAATGACACATTGACAATGACATCGCTGCGCACAGTCTATCAGGGGCTGTTGGGTTTCGACAAGGATTACAAGATTATTCCGCTTCTGGCCGAACGTTATGAAGCTTCCAGTGATGCCAAGGAATTTACCTTTTATCTCAGAAAAGGCGTCAAGTTCCATGATGGCACGGATTTTAACGCCGAGGCAGTGAAATTCAATCTTGACCGTTTGGCCAATCCGGAAAACAAATTGTCGCGGCGGGTGTTGATCTCGATGCTCGATCATGTCGACATTGTTGATGATTATACAATCAAAATTTATCTCAAAGAGCCTTACGGGGCGCTGCCTTCTTCGCTTGCCCACCCCGGTACAATGATGATTTCTCCGGCAGCGATCAAGAAATATGGCAAGGATATTGACCGTCATCCTGTGGGAACCGGACCGTTCAAATTCAAAAACTGGAGCGGCGATATTTTCGAGGTGACAAAAAACGAGAATTATTGGGGCAAAGTTGCCGATGTCGATGGCGTTGTCATCCGCTCGGTTCCCGAAAGTGGCGCCCGTTTTGCCATGCTTCAGGCCGGTGAATTGCAATTTGTTCCCGATTTTCCTTCCGAACTTGTTGAAGTTGCCAAAAAAATACCGACACTTGACGTGACAACAGCCCCGTCGATCTATGAATTCTATACGTCGATGAATGTCATGAAAAAACCTTTTGACGACATCAGGGTTCGCAAAGCCCTGAACTATGCCGTGAACAAGGAAGCTTTCTGCAAGGTTGTCCTGAACGGTTATTGTGAACCGGCAACATCGTCCATTCCGCCGCTATTGCGCTTTTATACCAATGTCGGACAATATGAATATAACCCTGAAAAAGCCAAACAATTGCTGGCTGACGCAGGCTATGCAAACGGTTTTGAAACAGAAGTTTTTTCAAGAAACAGCACGGCTGTTATTCGTGCCATGCAGTTTTTGCAACAGGAACTTGCCAAGGTCAATGTCAAGGTTACGGTAACCCCGCTTGAAGCCGGTGTGGAGGCTGACCGCGTCTGGGGCGCCGAGACACCTGAAAAATCCGACGTGCAATTGCTTTATAGCGGCTGGTCGGCTTCAACGGGGGATGCCGATTATGGCCTTCGTCCGCTTTTTGCCAGCGAAAGCTTTCCGCCCAATCTTTATAACACCTCCTATTACAAAAATGAAAAGGTCGATCAGGCTCTCGCCGAAGGGGTAAAGACGGCTGATGATACAAAACGGGCAGAAGCTTATAAAATTGTCCAGCAAACGGTGTTTGAAGATGCTCCGTGGATTTTTCTTGGTGAAAAGCAGAATATTTCTGTAAAAACCAAGAAATTGTCAGGCGTTTATATGCTGCCCGATGGCGGTTTCTCGCTTGATGGCGCCAAATTTACCGGTGAATGACAATAAGGGTGGCAGCCTTGCTGCCGCTTTTTGAAAACTTTTATCAACAAACCGATAAATCTCGACAAACCAACGAAATGGATGATTGATGTTGAATGTGAAACGATTGCTTGCTGCGGGGCTGATCTCTACCACCATGTTGATGCCGGCTCTGTCAGAAGCCAAAACGTTGACGGTTGCCGTTCCTGTCAATCTGACAAAACTCGACCCGACCAATATCAATGATACATTGACCATGACTTCGCTCAGGACGATTTATGAAGGCCTGTTGGGGTTCGACAAGGATTTGAAAATTGTACCGCTTCTGGCCGAACGTTATGAAGCTTCGAGCGACGCCAAAGAATTTACCTTCTATTTGCGCAAAGGCGTGAAGTTCCATGACGGGACAGACTTTAACGCAGAAGCAGTCAAAATCAATCTTGAACGGCTCGCAAATCCGGAAAACAAATTGTCGCGTCGCGTTCTTGTCTCCATGCTCGACCATGTGGAAGTCGTGGATGATTATACCGTCAAGGTTATCCTTAAAGAACCCTATGGTGCTTTTCCTTCTTCCATGGCTCATACCGGAACCATGATGATTTCGCCGGCGGCTATAGAAAAATATGGTCGCGATATTGACCGCCACCCTGTCGGCACCGGGCCATTTGTTTTCAAAAACCGTTCAAGCGACACATTTGAAGTCATAAAAAACGACCACTACTGGAATGGCACTGTCGGCGTTGATGGTGTCACCATCCGTTCGGTACCGGAAAATGGTGCCCGTTTTGCCATGTTGCAGGCGCAAGAAGTGCAATTTGTTCCCGATTTTCCGCCGGAACTTTTTGCCGTTGCGCAAAAAATGCCCAATCTGGTTGTGACCAAAGAACCGTCTATTTCCGAATATTATGTGGCAATCAACACAATGAAAAAGCCGTTTGACGATGTGCGTGTGCGTCAGGCTATGAACTATGCGGTTGATAAAAATGCCTTCTGCAAAGTCGTGATGAACGGTTTTTGTGAACCGGCCACATCACCTATTCCGCCACTCCTGAAATATTACACCAATGTCGGAGAGTATGAATATAATATCGAAAAAGCCAAACAGCTTTTGACAGAAGCCGGTTACCCGAATGGTTTCAATACCGAAATTTTCGGCAAAAACAGCACGATGGTCATTCGTGGTTTGCAATTTTTGCAACAGCAACTGGCGGCGGTGAATATCAAGGTCAATGTTACACCGCTTGAAGCCGGTGTCGAGGCTGACCGCGTATGGGGGGCAAGAACACCTGAAGAATCGACGGTGCAAATGCAGTTTGGCGGCTGGTCGGCATCAACCGCCGATGCCGATTACGGAATGCGCCCGCTTTTTTCCAGCGAAAGCTTCCCGCCCAATCTGTTCAATGTTGCCTATTATAAAAATGCCGAGGTCGACAAGGATCTTTCAGATGCGGTTAAAACGGCAGATGACACAAAACGCGCCGAACTTTACGGAAAAGTGCAAAAGATCATCTTTCAGGATGCACCATGGATATTCCTTGGACAGAAAGACGTGCTTTCCGGCAAAACAAAGAACCTTGAAGGTGTTTACGCATTGCCGGATGGCGGTTTTCTTTTGAAAGATGCAAAGTTTACCGATTGAAACGGAGTTTTTTAAATTGAACCCGTGGTTATCCATTAGAACACGGGTTTTTAAACTGGATAATAACGGAGAATAGGCGCGTGTTCGCGCCGTTCACTCTAAATTTCGGGATTTTCGATGTTTGCTTTTATTATCAAACGCCTGCTTTCCATCATACCGGTGATTTTTGTCATATCACTGATCGTATTCGGTTTTGTGCGGCTTTTGCCGGGCGATCCTGCCCGTCTTGCAGCCGGTGTTGATGCCGATGCCGAAACAGTGGAAGCCATGCGCTCGCAACTTGGGCTTGATCAGCCGATCTGGGCGCAATATGTGACCTTTGTGGAAAATGCTATTCATGGTGATTTTGGCGAATCCTTAAAAACCCGCAAACCCGTTTCCTCGGAAATCGCCGAACGTTTTATGCCAACTGTCTGGCTCACCGTTTTTTCAATGATCTGGTCAACCATATTGGGGCTACTCATCGGTGTTTTTTCGGCGGTCAAAAGAGGGCGTTGGCAGGATTATACCGGTATGGTTGTGGCCGTTTCCGGCATTTCATTTCCGGTGTTCTGGCTTGGCCTTCTCTTGATCAATCTCTTTTCTGTGCGTCTTGGCCTTCTTCCAACCGGCGGTTATGGAACGGCACTTCATTTTATCATGCCGTCTTTTACACTTGGCGTCGGGGTTGCTGCTGTTATGGCGCGCTTTTCGCGTTCGGCCTTTATCGAAATATCGCGTGAGGATTATATCCGCACTGCGCGCGCCAAGGGGGTTCCTGAACGTCTGGTGACATGGAAACACACATTGCGCAACGCGCTTATTCCGGTCATCACCATGGTGGGTCTGCAATTCGGCTTTTTGCTTGGTGGTTCGATTGTTGTCGAAACAGTGTTTTCGTGGCCGGGTCTTGGACGACTGTTGATCGATTCAGTCTCCTATCGTGACTATCCGGTTCTTCAGGCGCTGATATTGCTCTTTTCACTAGAGTTCATCCTTATCAATCTTCTGGTTGATGTTCTCTATGCTTTTGTTAATCCGGAGATCCGTTACTCATGAGTGCGAACACTTCATCCGATACACTTGTTGCCGAGGCAACGCGCAAGCCCTTCGGCGAATTTTTGCGCCGTTTCGCGCGCCAGAAAGCGGCAATTGTGGCACTTGTTTTTCTGCTTCTGTTGATCGGCTCGGCTATTTTCGCTCCTTTATTCATGACGCTTGATCCCAATAGTGCCGATTATAATGCCATTTTGCAGGGGTCATCTGCTGCCCACTGGGCGGGAACCGATGAATACGGACGCGATATATTTACCCGCATCATTTATGGTGGGCGTATCTCTCTCGCTGTCGGTTTCCTGTCTGTTACGCTTGGCGGTCTTATCGGTGTGTTTCTGGGAATTCTCGCAGGCTTTTATGGCGGCTTTCTCGACTCGCTCATTATGCGCATTTCCGATGTGCTGTTTGCTTTTCCCGGCATTTTGCTTGCCATTGCCGTCATCGCCATTCTGGGACCGGGAATTGATAATGTGATTTATGCGGTTGCAGTGTTTTCCGTACCGGTTTTTGCCCGCCTTTCGCGCGGTACCACGCTTTCGATGAAAAAGGCTGTCTATATTGATGCGGCGCGTGCCATCGGTGTTTCCGATCATATGATCGTATTGCGCCATTTGCTGCCGGGAACATTGCCCAATGTGATTGTCTATTTTTCCATGCGTATCGGCACGTCTATTCTGACTGCCGCAAGCCTTTCCTTTATCGGCCTTGGTGCCCAGCCACCAAGCTCCGAATGGGGGGCAATGCTTGCCGCAGGCCGCAGCTATATGGGCGTTGCCGATCACCTCACGCTTTATCCGGGTATTGCAATTTTCGTCACTGTTTTGGCCTTCAATGTTTTCGGCGATGGCTTGCGTGACGCGCTTGATCCGAAAATCGACGTCAACTGACCGGCGTCGGAACGCTATTTTTTTAAAATAGCCTGAAATGTTTTTTGAAAGGACTTTGAAATGTCGTCTCCTGTAAAACCGGTTATCGCCATTCATGGTGGCGCCGGCACAATGCGCTCGAAAGATATGACGGAAGAAAAAGAAAAAGCCTATCGTCATGGATTGACATTGGCACTTGAGGCAGGGCGGGCAGTGCTTAAAGCAAATGGCTCGGCCATTGATGCGGTCACCGCTTCCGTTATGGCACTGGAAGACGATCCGCTTTTCAATGCCGGTCGTGGTGCCGTTTATACCACCAACCGTACACAGGAAATGGATGCGGCCATTATGGACGGGCGCGACAGGAATGCCGGTGCCGTTGCCGGAATTTTCGGGCCGCGTCATCCGGTTCTTGCAGCCCGCGCTGTTATGGAAAAAACCGAACATGTTTTTCTTGCCGGTGAAGGAGCTAACGAATTTTGCCGCGAGATCGGGCTCGAGATCAAACCGGCCGAATGGTTTTATACCGAACGGCGCATGAAAGCGCTTGAACAGGAAATGGAGCGGCGCCGGAGTGGTGGGGAAGAAAATGATCCCTCACGGCGCCATGGCACAGTCGGCGCGGTTGCCTGTGATGTTTTCGGCCATGTGGCGGCGGCAACATCGACCGGCGGAATGACTGCCAAGTTCCCCGGTCGTGTCGGCGATAGTCCGGTTATCGGTGCCGGAACATGGGCAGATGACAAAACCTGTGCAGTTTCGGCAACCGGACATGGCGAATATTTTATCCGCTATGCCGCAGCGCACGAAATTGACGCCCGTATCCGCTGGGGAAAAGAAACACTTGAAGAAGCCGCGCAATCGGTTGTCAAAGATCTCGCAAAAATTGGCGGCGAGGGCGGGCTTATCGCCGTTAATACCAAGGGCGAAGTCTGTCTGCCTTTCAATAGCGAGGGAATGTATCGCGCATGGATGGGCCAAGATGGTGAAATCCATACTGGCATCTATTGATTTTCCGGCAATCGGTGATTGTTCGTTAAGTTTGTTAAATGAAGGGGAAACTGTTTCCCTTTGCTTGGCATCGCTGCTTTGAAGGCGGTTTCAGAATTTTATTTCAATATCGGTTTGTCAGCTTTCTTTTCCGGATCATTTTTAAGCCGGAAAAGTTATAAGCCCGCTTTTGTAAAATGTGCCAAGATCGGCACAGAAATTTGAAGCTTCACAATCGAAAAGCCGGCCTATTCCATCATCGTTTTGAATGTGAAACCGGTTGCCTCAAAAATAAGAAAAAGCGGGCTAAAGCCCGCTTTCATATTTTTAAAAAAAAGTTTAAGCCTTGTCTCACATGACTGAAGTGGCAAGTGCAGAAACAGCGCTCATCCAGCCGATTGCATCACGAACCGAATTGCAGTCAAAGCCGATTGTTACGGCATCAATACGCTTGGCAGGAGGTAGATGTGCGGCCTGATCGGCAAGGGCTGGCCAAAGAACCTCGAATTTCACCATAAAAGGTGGGCGTATAATAAAGGGCTTCATTTCATGCTTGTTTTTGACAGCTTCGAAGGCGGCCGCTTTTATTTTTTCGCACGATTTTGTGGGCGAAAGAGAACGCGCAGCACGATTGGCATAAGCATGTTTGACTGTTGCAAATCTCGCTTTGGGGAAAAATTCCCTGTTTTGTTCTTCAAGGCAATTGTCGCCGGTTAAAAGTCCGACAGGGATACCGAGTTCGCCCGCATAGGCGCCATAAATGCCGGGTTCTCCCAATCGTTTATCGCCAAGATAGACAGCACGGAAAGCGCGGCTGTTGGTGGTGTGGGCGAGCACACCTTCAAGACTTGCACCGGCGTGGTGGCCAACAAGAAAAACCATATCGAAACCGCCATCGGCAAGGCCGCAAGCCATATTTTGCGGTTTCGGTTTTCCCTGAATAAGCTCGGCATCGGGATGGAGGAGTTCGGGAACGAGATTGACCATTGCACCGTGGGAATCGTTCACAACAACCTCTTTTGCACCGGCTTCAAATGCACCGGTAACAGCAGCATTGACTTCGTTGGTCATTAGGCGGCGCGCCCGCTCATATTCGGCATTGCCGGATGAACATTGCTGAGGGATAACCACACCGGCCACCCCCTCTATATCGGCTGAAATGTAAATTTTCATAAAATTCTCATTATCCTGTTTTTTATAAATCCGCGACCGGTCGAAAGCCGCGCCAAAACAAACAGAAGGTTAGAACCTTCTGTTATAGAGACAAAGAGTATGACAGAAAGTGAATTGGTGATGCAAGGAATAGAAGCGGAAACCTGGACAAATTCCTGTCCAAGACAGAAAGTTCATTGTTGAAGACAGAAAGTTCCCCGTTGAAGACAAAAGTATCTTGTCGAAGATAAAAGTTTTTCGTGAAAATTTCCGCTTTAACTATTCCTTGCGATCCCCCGCTAAAGTTTGTTCATATGTCTTTCGGCGAGATAACCGAAGCCGACACCGAGTATCAGCCACAATATGGCTTGAATACCGAAAGTCGCAATGCGGAAATGCCACAAAACATCCGCTGAAAAATCGGCTGGAACTTCGTTGACAACCGGCATAATGAAATAGACGATCCCCATGAATACGGCATAGCCGATCATGGCAATAATCGCCGCATTAAGCCCGCCGAATTTCGCTTTAAGCCGGTTTGCCACAACATAAACCAGAACCATGGCAAGAAGTGACACCAGAATAAGCGCAAAATAGTCTTCGGTACGGGAAACAATTGTTTCGGGTTGGCCGACCGCTGGCGGGTTGGATGGATATTTCAACTGCGGCACCAATACCACCGAAATAAAGGCAGAAGCCGAAATGACGAGACTTGTGGCCATGATGTTCAATTTTCCCAAACGGCCGAAGGCATAGCTGCAAAAACAGGAAAAAAGCCCGCCGGCACCCGCACCAAAAACCACAAGTGCAGTCAAAAGGCCAAAACCGGCTTGTGTTTTTCTGCTGACAACTTCTTCTTCAGCTTCATGGGAATGACCACTTTGTGCTTCCTCTGCCGCTTCATGGGATTCTTCAAAAGCAATGGCACGATCAACATAAGGCTCGCCGTAA
This sequence comes from Ditibartonella apihabitans, assembly GCF_002007485.1. Taxonomy (GTDB): domain Bacteria; phylum Pseudomonadota; class Alphaproteobacteria; order Rhizobiales; family Rhizobiaceae; genus Bartonella; species Bartonella apihabitans. Next base: position 2,097,285 of record NZ_CP015820.1, on the reverse strand, counting down.
AGGCGGGCAAATCCGAACGCAATAAGACCGGCAACGAGGCCGACAAGCATGCCCCGATAAAGGAGTGAACCCATTTTTCTATCTCCTCAGTGACATGGAAAACCGAGAAGATGGCGCCCATCATGAACAAATTCATGAATGGTGGTGCCGCTGAAAAGCGACAATGCACCTTGCTCTGTGGTGATGAAATAAAGTGCGATGAGGCAAATAAGACCGCCAAAAATAGCCCATGGCAAAATGGCTTTGACCGGAATGGTTTTTGCCGGAACAAATATGGTTTGCGGCGCATGCGCCGTTTTAATAGACATGAAACCTCCTTCAGGATAACGCGTCCTTGAGTTTAAGGGAAAAGCATCCAAATCGAAGTTCTGGCTTCTGTCCCATGATTGGTAGACAGTCACAGTGGCGCGACCGCCCCGGATTGACACCGGGTTCCACGAAGTTGAATGTGAGGCTCACCATAGTCTCAAGCAAAATCCCTGTCAAACTCTGTTTGAAAATACTAGATTACTGTCTGTGACAATTTAAAAATTCATAGTGTTTGGATGAAATAAAAAGATCGGGAAGCGAAATGGCGGAAATTATTATTATGACTCATGGCATGACACGCGCCGAACAGCGCGGCATTTTTCCCGGAAATGAAAGTCTTGATAGCGATGTCCTTTTGCCCGAAAATTTTTCAATTCAAAAGAGCATGAATATTGTTTGCGCCAATCTTACCTCGTCTATCCGCACGGTCGAGTTATTGGGGCTTAATTTCAAAATAGATTTTTCAATTCCTGTTATCGATTACGGGCATTGGCAAAGAAAAGCTTTGAAAGAACTCGCAAATGAAGAGGAAGACGAGCTTGAGCAATGGTTGAGCGACCCTTATTCTGCCCCGCATGGGGGAACGTCTTTCAAAAACCTTTATGACAAGACCGCAGAATGGCTTGAACATGCGAATTATGCCGAACCGACATTGATTGTGGCCGATGCCAATTTTTTGCGAATGGTTATGCTTGATGTGTTGAAAGCACCACTTGCATCTTTGTTCAAAATTGATATTGCTCCGCTCACATCTATAAAATTTGTAAAACGTCACGATCATTCGAAAATTTCATTGTTTCCATCAAATATGGAATGATTGACAGATCAATTCCGATTGCTCGTTTTGTGCAGCCTGAGCGGGAAAACAGATCGTTCATAGAGACCCATTTGCGTCGGCGATTTTGCTTGTGTCGTTCTCCAGATTTTTCCCGTTTATGAAAACGTCACTTTCACTATTCATGAATATCAATCATATCTTTAACAAAAAAAGAAAACACAACGATAAAATATTGTTTGAATTAGATTTTCGATGACTGGAAGATAGCGTTTTTCTTTCCCTATCAGTTGCGGTTTTTTAGGGGGGGCGAACAAGAAAATAGCAATTGTTTATCATGGTGGCTTCGGGCACACGGAAAAATTGGCACATTATGTCGAAGAGGGAGCGAGAGACGTACAAAATGCCGAAACATTTTTGATCGGGCTTGATGAAAAAATGGCCGATTGGAACCTGCTTGAAAAAGTCGATGCGATTATTTTCGGCTCGCCCACCTATAATGGAACCGTTAGTGCACGTTTCAAACAATTCATGGAAGATTCACCCGGTCCGGCTTTTGTCGAACAGAAATGGCGCAACAAGATTGCGGCAGGTTTTACCAATTCGGGAGCCGAACATGGCGACAAGCTCAACAGTTTGATGACAATGAGCCTTTTTGCCGCCCAACATGCGATGATATGGGGCAATCCCGGTCTGCTTTCCGGTAAAACACGCAATGATCTTAATGGTATCGGAAGTTGGCTCGGCGCTATGGCGCAGTCTGATAATGCGTCACCGGAGGTCACACGAAAAATAGAAGATTTAAACACAGCCAAATATCTCGGACATCATGTGGCAGAAATTACCAAACAATTTTGTAACGGCAAATAAACAGTTCATTTTCTAGGCGCACTTGAAACCACTCGAAAAGCTTGACACTTTTTAAAATGGTTTAGTTATGTTTTCTTTAGGCATTTGTTTTTTCAAACTTGACGGGCAGAGGGTTCAGTTTAAAAAGCCAATGCGCGTGTTACCTGCAAATATGCAGAGCTGGAAAATGCGCGGCTTAAAATGCCAATTCATATTTCAAACCTTCTGCCGTTTGATCATTCATTGCGATCTCTGTCCAGAGCGAAGTGATAGTTATTCGCTTTGCTTCAACTTTCAAAATCAAATCCAGTCGAATAACCAAAAAAATGAGAGATGATGCCGGATTAAGCTTTGTTTCTAACCAGATGAAGCTTTAAACCCATCCCTCCGATCTCTCATCATTTATAGTTGTCAGGTAGAATAACGTCGTTTCAATTCTATATAACGCGCATCCTTTTTAAGGCTGCTATCAGATTCGACTATTTTTTGAAGAATTTCATCTATTTTGAAAGGTCGTTGACGAGTATCATTCGGCAAAACTGTAAATAGTAATTCCAACAGTTCTCTTGGATAATCCCGAATAATTCTATTGCCAAAATCAGGCGTTATCACGTCATCAAGTTTCAATTGGCCTATATCATATATTTTATTCAAGTGATGTATCATTGATTTCAACAGAAAAGGAAATTGCTCACCACTCCATATAAGTAAGTTGAAAAAACCGATTGATACTTTAGGTGACCAGGCGTCTATCTGCTTTGGCCAAGTAGAAAAAAATTCAGGCAAGCGTGATTTCCATTCATCGGACGAATTGTACGTAGTTAGGCCGCTAATCCAGATTTCAATTTGTTTTAAAATTTTCATCCGTAAATTATCATCGGATTTTAGTAATAATCCACGTAATTCTTCATCTGTGATACACGTTACGCCCGTAGCATTATCCGTTTTACTCCATAATGCCAGAATAAGTCCTGCGTAACGATCGATATATTTTAAATAAAAATACGGACGAGTTTTGTTTATTGTAAACAGATCATCTTTAATGACACTAAAAATTTCTGGACGCGGAAGATAGTAAGTATTAAAAAAACCTGACCATGCAGCGTCGCGGTCGATAGATTTGCGGCTGTGGAAAATTGGTAGCAAATGTTTTTGGGTCCAATCTTTATTGATTAGAAAAAACCAATCAATTTTAGAGAATAAAATAACCAGAACATATTGGCGGGAACTATCTGGCAGCTTCAAGAGAGATTCGATCAAATCGAACCATTCTTTATAAAAATATTCATCACTAAGGTTTTGTTTAAAAGGTTTTTCTAAAAGGGTTTCCGAGAGTATTCCGGCAGGTGCATTGATTGCTTCAGAATACCAGTTAACAGTATCGTTAGAAGTTTTCGTAAAAATTGATTGCCGTTTATGAGACTGCTTTTGCAAAATTCCAACGAGTTTTCTTACAAGATTAAAAAAGACTGGAACACACGTTTTTTCAAGTGTCGAATTTATATCCGATAACCAACGAACAACTTGCTTGATAAATTTTTCTATTTGCTTATCCGGATAATTGAGAAGACGATTGGCAATTAAAAGATTGAAGCGGTTTCGATTGGCTTTGCGAGCTACCGAGTTAAAAAATATGGGCCATGCCCATGGCCGAAAAATGCCTTTTTTTGCTTCAAGACATAATGCAGAAAAAGCAAGTACCGGCTTATTTTCTACCAATCCCGCGAATGGCATATTGGCAAGACTGAATTTATCCGGACTTTGTTGAATTCTTTCTGCTTCAGGCAATAGTTCTGAAAGTGGAATGTTTAATAAAACAGTGTAATCAATATTGGTGGATTCAAAATCGCTAGGTGCGACTTGATCTTGTTCACGTGCTTTTTCTTCACTCCATTCGGGCACGATGAAACGAAGTTTTTGGGCTTTTTTTTGTGTTGCAGCTGATAATTCACATCCCGCGTCTATTAAGCGCTGCAAACGATTTAAGCTTCGCCAAGCCCGCCGTTTTCTTCGGATGAGTTGATCTTTTTCAGTAAAATGAGGTGTATTTTCAAGTAACCTCTTTTCAATCATAGAGCGGGTGGAAATATTTAAATTTACCCAACGCGTTGCCAACATTGACAACAAGTCGTCCTCATGTTCGCAATTCTTGAATGTTTCGTCTGAAAGTGACGCGATAAAATGTTCGAATTCATCATCGGGAACTAGTTCCCGTTTGCCAGCAGCCATTATTCTTAAATTTGCAAATATAATATCATCGTTCTTTGGCCACGTTAAAAATTCTGATTTTGCAGCTTCTAGATCTACATTACATAGTTTATTAAAAAGTAATGAAAAATACATGATCATATCAGCGAGGCCAGTTATTGCATTCAAGTTGCTGATTTGAGTGTCGTGCCAATTAGGACGTTTGAACCCTATGGTGATTTGGAGATCGAATGCTTTTCTGAGCGAGTTTGTTAATTCCAAATTCGTTCGCAATACTTTAATTACTGACGCCAAACAATCATCAGGGATAATTGTATACCATGATTGGTATTTTGGGTAATCAATTGCGAATATCGCAGATTCGTTGGTAATTTCTTTGTTTCGTTGGGATTTTAGCAATTGTAGTTGTAGGAAATTACTAAATTCTACAGAAAGATGAGGACACGTTATTTTTGCAAATTGGGTGAGATCTGTTGCGGTCCATCTCCATTTTTTTCTTCGAAGCTTGAAAAGCAAATCGGAAACTTTGACATTTGTCGTATTCTTTGAAATTTCTATCAACAATTTCCATTTTTCTTGAATGGACATGTTGATTCCAGAAGAATTGCTTGCCAATTTTTTGGAAATATTATTTATGATGATGCTGTTAAGGGATTTTTGTTTAATTGCCCAACAAATTGTAGCTGGATGATCAATGACCTCGGTAATCCATAGCGCTAATTGTTCAAAACAATTGACGAGTTGCGAAGTTTTTCTACATAACGCAATGTTATTTTGAGCGTTTACTGACGTTGGATCGCGTTTACTAATATTTAAAGCATCCCATGCGTCCGATGGAGGTTCTCGCTCTAGGTTCTCATCCTTAGGAGCAAGGAGCAACACATCTGAATCAAGGCTGTATAGAGAAAATGGATCAACAAAATGCTCTTCCGGGAAGAATGGAATTAATTGATCAGGGGGGGCATAGCGACAAAACTTATCAAAAACAAAAAGCCATTCCGCAGAAGGAACCGGTTTTGTATGTGCAAATTTTTTTGCCCCTTCACTCGATGAAACAATATGTGCAATTTGTCCGCGTTCAAATGGTTGTAGCGCGCGAGGGTTACTCGCAAATTTTTTTATGACCTGTTCATACCACTTGTCGGGATTGCGCGCTCTTTTCGCCCAGGCTTCAAGCGTTTTCCATAAAATATCATAACCGCCCGCAGGAAAACAAATTGGCATAACACCTTTGTATTTCCAGCGATTGATGACATCGTCACCATCATTCGACTGGAAAGCATAAATTTTATTATGCGTTGCTTTCATTTTGAATAAAGCTTCAAGCAAATATTGCACCGGCGGGTCGTCAGCACTGTAGCCGACAAAGACGATTGTGTAATTGTCGAGAATTTGGCGAATGAACTGCGTTGCCCAACCTTCGGCAAGATAAGCTTTCCCGAACTGGGATGTCGAAAGAATGAATCCGTCACCTTCTGCGCCTTTATAATCTTTTGTTGCAAGTCCGTGGAGATAAACAATCCCGTCCATCTCGTCGACGCGTGAAGGATCAGGCAATTTCGGCGGCTGCCAAATTTTGACTTTTTTCCGGCATTGTTCAAACAAGCGGTCAAAATTCGTCGTAACCAACCTGACTTTCCCATCTACTCCGGTTGCGAGATCAAGTAAAATTTGATGTGCTTCCAAGTAGTCCGGCTTTTTTGGAGAATCTTGTTTTTCGGGATTCAGAGCTGATGCAACAGCCTCTTCAATATCTCCGGCACGAAAATCTCTTTCTAACAGGCCAAAAATACGATCAGCCGAGATCAAGCCGCTAATGCCTGCATTTTTTTCTATTTCATGCGCCGAGTGGATAAGCCTATAAGCATCGCTATCCTTACCAATTCCAAGATGTTTGGCTACAACATTTGCGAGGCCAAAAAAATCAGGCAAGCCTGCATATGCCCTTGATACGCCTGCACCACAGAAAAAGACCACTTTGCCTTCATCTCTCTCCCACAATAATTCATCGGGAATAGATGGTCCGTTGGCAAAGAATCGCACTGCAAGGTCTCCATTTTGTTTTTTATATATTACTATAGACAGCTTAAAGTCGTAAAGGAAAACGGATTTTCCTTAAAGTGGTATGTTGGTTTTATTATTTCAAAGAGGGAGCGTTGCCACGTGGGCTGCTAAACAAAATAGCGGTGGCGCATTTCGGCTTGATGTCTTTTAAGCTTTCAATATTCAAATTTGGCAAAGGGGTGTGTTCGCCCTGATGATGAGTACTTAAAAACACCCGTCAATTTTGCGAAAAAATTTCCCCCGAAATTTTACAAAAAAATTTAAACACATGGCAATAATACCTTGAAAAGGCCGATCTTCGTTGAGTTGAAGAAAAGGGGGGGAAGCTGTTTAGCGTCATTCATAAACACCAGCAGTCAAAGCCCTTTTTTGCGATTTAGGACCTTGTGCTTTTTACTATAGGAAGTGTGACGAAAAAACAAAATAGGGCTGGGGAAGAAAGAAAAAGTTAGCCGGCAAATTTTCGCACAAAAAGGGTTGCGGGCAGAAGCTCATCTGCCCGCAAATATGCAATTGTTTTAGTTCTTTGTTGCAGCACTCAAATAACGTTCGCCACTATCAGGGAAAATTGCCACAATCATTTTGCCTTTATTTTCTTCCCGTTCGGCAAGGCGGGTTGCTGTCCATAAAATGGCAGCGGCCGAAACACCGGGGAATATTCCCTCTGTGGTTAAGAGATCACGTTGAACATTAAGAGCATCAGCAGTGTCGAGTGAAAAAATTTCATCAACCACTTCTGCGGCATAGTTCTTTGGCAGAGACTCTGCGGGCACTTCACTTACCTTGTGCACGCCGTCAATTTCATCGGGATAGGGATTTTCTTCACTTGGAAGCGAGGTTTCTGCCGGTTCTGCAATAACAACTTTGATTTTTGGATTTTTCGATTTCAAATATTTTCCGGTTCCCGAAACCGTTCCGCCTGTGCCCATGGCACACACCAGAATATCCACCTGACCATCTGTATCTTCCCAGATTTCAGGACCGGTCGAGACAATATGAACCTTCGGATTATCGGGATTGGCCAATTGGTCGATAAAAAAGGCGTCCGGATTTTCCGAAACGATGCGGGCAGCCATTTTTTCCAATGCTTCCGGATCCATGAAAAAAGCGTTTTCAACCGCAACCACTTCCGCACCATAAAGCTTGAGAAGTTTTATTTTGTCGGCGCTGATATTATCGCTCACATAGAATTTCGTTTTATAGCCTTTGGCCGCTGCCACAGCGGCAAGCGCAATGCCCGTATTGCCGCTTGTAACATCGACAATGGTATCGCCCTTTTTCAGTTTGCCGGATTTTTCCGCTTCATTAATCATATTCAAAGCGGCACGGTCTTTTATACTGCCTGCCGGATTAAGATATTCCAGTTTGGCAATAATACGTGATTTCAAATGATGTTTTTTGCCGTAATGATGAAGCTCGACAAGTGGTGTCTTGCCGATAAGTTCAGTAATATTGTGATGGATTTTCATGGGGATAATTCTCCGCTATTCTTCTGCCATGCCTTGGGGATTGGTTTCTGAAACGTCGAGCGCTTCATCTTCCTGATGCCATTTCTCGAGAATTTTTCTGTAAACTCCCGACTTTATAAGTCCGTTGATTGCAATCGTAACCGGTTCGGCAAGACCACTTGATTTTCTCGTCGCGACCGAAACGTCGGAACGATCGGGCCAACCGGCAAGAAGTGTCCCGACTTTGCGCAAATTGCCATCACGCAATGCCATGTAAGCCAGTTTTGCATGTGGAGCGACAATCACATCAGCCCGCCCGGACTGTATGGCAAGAAGTCTTGCAGCACTATCATCATAGTCCTGAAGTGCGATCGGCTTCAGATTTTCACGAGTAACAATATCATTCCAACGCAACATAATGCGTTCTTGATTGGTCCCGCTACCGACGACAACCCGATATCCGGCGAGGTCCTCGGGTTTTTCGACCTTCTTGATCGGGCTGTCGGTTCTTACGTAAAATCCATGGATACCCTGACGATAGCTGGAAAAATCGAACTTCTTTTTGCGTGCTTCGGTAACGCCGACATTTGCTAGCACCGCGTCATACTTGCCGGAAGATAAACCGAGTGGCCAGTCGACCCACGGAATGGGAACAAGCTCGAGCTTTTTACCTAAACTTTCGGCGATTGCAGAGGCAAAATCCGCTTCCGAACCGATAGGCGTTTTGGCATCATTTGCATAAAACAATAACGGCGGATCGCTCGGGGCAACAGCAACAGTAAATGTGTCCTGTTTGACGAAATGATAGTCTGGCGGAATTGCTTTGATTGCATCTTCGTTTTTTTCGACGTGAATGCGTCCCTTCTGTTCCGAAGTGGTGTCAAAAAAGGGCTTCTGGTCAAGCCCCCATACGGTCATCGTCATTCTGAACAGAATAACAATGACCAATAATGGCAATATAATTATTGATTTCTTCATTGTAGTCATCTTGCCGACATTTGGATGTTGGATTTGCCGATAGATCTTGTGGTTACCGGTAAATATTGGATTGATGTTAAAATGGTGGTTTTACTGGGCTTTAGGTTTTGGCAGGCCGGGGGGATTGATTAGCGATTGCGAAACAGCTTCTTCCCACAAATTCCAACGTTTCAGGATTTTTTCATATGTCCCGTCGGCAATCATATCATTGATTGAATCCGAAACGGGTTTGGTGAGCGGGCTGTTTTTCGGCAAACCAACGGCAATATCGGCGGTTAATGGCCAACCACCATTGATAGTGCCAACCAGCCTTGTTTTTCCGGTTGTGGCAGAAATATAGGACTGCATGGCGTTAACGCTGAAAATTGCATCTGCGCGGTCACTATCAAGCGCTAGCGTTTGCAGGGCGCGGTCGTCATAATATTGGACTTCAACCGGTTTTAAACCGGCTTTTACATTCTGGTCGTTCCATTGCAAAAGCAGTTTTTCCTGATTTGTACCGGCATCGGTAATTACCCGCAAACCGGCAATATCTTTTGCTTCTTTGACTTCTTTTATGGGGCTCGATTTCTTGACATAGATACCGATAATATCATGACGATAAGTGGCAAAATCGAATTTTTCTTTGCGCTCTTCGGTAACCGTCAAATTGGCGATAACAGCGTCATATTTGCCGCTCGATAAACCCAATGGCCAATCTGCCCAGACAATTTCAACAAATTCCAGCTTTTTGCCCAAGCGTTCGGCAAGTGCAGAAGCGAGATCGGCATCCAGTCCGATTGGAGTTTTTGCGTCGCTTGCATAATCATGCAAAGGCAAACTACTATTGGTATTGATTGCAATCGTTAATGTATCTTTTTTGACAAAAGGGACATTGGCAACTTCATCAATACGCTGCTGGCTCGCCGCTATATGAGGGCGACCGGGTTGTTCGGGTGAAAAATCGATCGGCACCGTTTCAGACCGGGAGAGCTGTGAATAGGTGATGCCAATGACGACAAGCGCTATTTTGGCATAGGTATTTTTATTAAAGAAACTCATCAAGAAACCTCCCGGTGTTGGGCAAATAGCCTCATCTGGAAATGTTGGATTATTTAAAAACCTTGTTCAGAAAAGCTTTGGTTCTCTGTTGTTTTGTATGGTTGAAGACCTCTTCGGGACTTCCTGTTTCAACTATTTTTCCGCTTTCCATAAATATGATCGTATCAGCAACTTCGCGGGCAAACCCGATTTCATGGGTGACGACGATAAGTGTCGAACCGGTACGGGCGAGCTCTTTGATAACATCGAGAACCTCTCCGACAAGTTCCGGATCAAGGGCGGAAGTCGGTTCATCAAAAAGCAGAACTTTGGGGCGAAGCGCCAATGCGCGGGCAATGGCGACACGTTGTTGTTGCCCGCCGGAAAGCTGGCGGGGATAAACATTGGCTTTGTCTTTCAAACCGACACGGGACAACAGATCAAGCGCTTCTTCAACTGCCTTTTTATGGGGAAGTTTTTTCACTTGTGTCGGCGCTTCGATAATGTTTTCGAGAACAGTCAAATGCGGAAACAAATTGAAATTCTGGAACACCATGGCAATGTCGGCGCGCTGTTTCAAAATGTCTTTTTCTTTGAGTTCATAAAGCGTATTTGCTTCTCTGCGATAGCCGATCAATTCGCCATCTACATCAATAAAGCCGCTATCAACACGTTCAAGGTGGTTGATTGTTCTAAGGAGCGTCGATTTTCCGGAACCGGATGGTCCAAGAATAACGGTTACACTCCCTGCCGGCACTGTAAGGCTGACATTGTCCAACACCTTATTAGCACCGAAATATTTCGACACGTTGTGAACATTGACTTCTGCACCATCACCTGAATAGAGATTGCCGAAGCCCTGATGCTGGCACTCGTCAAGTGAAAAGGCCTCGTCATCGGTTAATGCCTCGACATCTTCCTTGAAGGTCAATTTGTCGTTCGACTCTGTAGTTGACGGCGTTTTGAAAAATGACAACTGTCCGGCAAGATTGCGTACACGGCGGCCAATGCGTGAGAAAGCGAGTTCCGAAGGGTTGCGTACTGCGCCTTTTGCATAGATGCTTTCAATATAATATTGGGCGATCGAAAGCACTGTCATAATGACAAGATACCAGACGGTTGCAACCATCAAAAGCGGTATCACTTCGAGATTGCGCCGATAGATAACCTGAACGGTGTAAAACAATTCCGGCAATGCCAAAACGTAAACCATAGAAGTGCCTTTGGCGAGGCCAATAATTTCGTTAAAGCCGGTGGGAAGAATAGTGCGCATGGCTTGCGGCAAGACTATGCGCAAGACTTGCCGTTTTTTCGACAATCCGAGCGAAGCGGCAGCTTCATGTTGTCCGTTATCGACCGATAAAATGCCGCCTCGTACGATTTCGGCAAAAAATGCCGACTGGTTGAGGGTCAAGCCGATGAAAGCAGCAAGAAAAGGTGTCAACAAAGATACCATCGGGTAATTGACGAGTATTTCGCCATTCAACGGATTTGTGAGGCGGATGCTTTCATAAAGATAGCCCAGATTGTTGAGAATGAGCAAAAGCACAATAAGCGGCACGGAGCGCAATAACCAGATATAGCTCCATGACAGGCCGGAAAGCAGTGGCGATTTTGAAACACGGGCCAATGCCAGACATGTTCCAAGTAACGAGCCAGATATCGTTGCAAGGATGGTCAGCAAAATTGTGCGTCCAAGGCCGGCGAGAACCGGTTCGGATAAAAACCATGTTGCGAAAACCGGCCATCCCCATTTTTCGTTTGTTAAAACCGAATATAAAATAACCGCAATCACAAGAACAGAAAAAACCGTGCCGAACATTCGCAACGGATAGCGCGCAGGTATGACCTTGCAATCCGAATATTGATTTGTTTCAGAATCGAATTTTGCGGACAGTTCGGGAGTATGAATATCTGTTAGTGATGACATGGGGGCTCCTTCTCAAAGGCTTGTTGGCGGCAATGCGCTTTCAGCTTTGACAGGTGAGAATGGCTGCAAATGATGATCGAGGTCATTTTCCCGGTCAGGATTGTGTTCGTGCGTTTTATTGCGGATGTCTTTTTCAAATGGCAAATGGCGATAAGCTTCCCAATCGCCATTCAAATCAAAAAGATTGGTATAGCCATTTTTCAGATAGAGATTGACAGCCTCGGGCTGGCGAAAGCCTGTGGTGAGATAAACGCGTTTGTAACCTTGCAATTGCGCTTGTCGTTCGAGTTTGTCGAGAATGAGGGCCGCAAGCCCCTGACGACGATAACCATTATCAATCCAGATGCGTTTGAATTCGGCTGTTGTGTCATCATAAAATTTGAAAGCACCGCCGCCGATCGTCTCTTCTCCGTCAATCAGGAGAAGAAAATTTCCCCGTGGCGGGGCGAAATCTTCAGCCGGATAACGGTCAAGCTCGGCTTTAGCGCCTTCTTCATCATAGAAGGTGCCGTAACGGCGATCGTATTCTTCTATCAAGGCGGCGCGAAGCCGCGCTGCTCGCGGATCCTTGAGGCTGGTGAAAACAAATTGTTTCATGGGCGTTTCCTCCCTCAAGAATTGGCCGCAAGGGGGAGAACATCATTATTTTCCCTTGTCAGTTGAATGGTGGTTTTTTGACCGGCACCATCGACCGGTTGGCTTTTGAGAAAGGGAAGGAATTGATTTACAGCCTTATCAATGCGGGAAACGAGATCTTGTGACTGGATTGTATTATCCGGTCCGAAATCACGTGACGAAGCATAAATAGCGGTTGGCAGGCTGTGCGCCATGAAGAAACCGAAAAGCGGGCGTAGCTGATGTTCAACCATCAAAGCATGACGGTCGCCACCACCAGTTGCTGAAAGAAGCACAGGTTTTCCATAAAGTCTTTCAGGCTCGATGAGATCAATGAAATGTTTGAACAATCCCGGATAACTGCCTTTATAGACCGGACTGCCGATAATAATGGCGTCTGCCAATGTCAGTTCTTCAATAATTTTTTGCCCTTTCGGCTCAAGCTTGTCGGCACGCTGGGCAAGTCCCAGCGTGGTTCCGATATCCAGAAGATCATAGGTCACAACCTCTGTGCCGAATTTTTTGGCCACTTTTTCACCAATATAATTGACGAGAGCGGTGGTTTTTGATGGCCGGTTGAAACTGCCGGAAAAAGCGATCACTTTGCTCATGTTTTGTCCTTTCGGCTTCAAGCAGCAACGATTTGCTGTTTTTCGGCATAACGGTTCGAGGGAATGGAAAGACCCAGATTTTCACGCAATGTGTTGTGATGGAGTTTGCGATCAAAATAGCCGCGTTCTTCAAGGCGAGGCAGAATTTCGGCAGAAAAATCGTCAAAGCCTTGGCCGCTCACCTGCATAGTGAGGATGAAGCCGTCGGCAGCGCCGCTGTCAAACCATTCGATGATGCGATTTGTAACGTCGTCATAACTGCCGATAAAATCGCCACGTTGTGTGGTTACCTTGAGTGCCACTTCACGTAAAGTCAGGCCTTTTTCTTTTGCCTCTTGCTTGATGTGGTCGCTCGTTGAACGGAAACTGTTTTTCCCGATATCGCCAATTTCGGGGAAAGGTTTGTCGAGATCATATTGCGCAAAGTCGTGATGATCGAAATAGCGGCCAAGATAGGCAAGTGCATCTTCAATATTGACGAGATTGCGGATTTCGCGGAATTTTTCTTCCGCCTCTTCTTTGGTTCGCCCTACAATCGGGTTGATACCTGGGAAAATTTTCACATCATTGAGCGAGCGACCATGTGCAACCGCTCCATCCCTGATGCGCTTGGCATAGTTTCTGGCCTCGTCAATATCTCTGATGTGAGTAAAGACCGCCTCGGCATATTTGGAAGCAAAATGGATGCCGGACTCGGATGCGCCAGCCTGGAAAATGACCGGTTCGCCTTGTTTGGAACGCTGGATATTGAGCGGCCCTTCTACCGAGAAAAACTTTCCGTGATGATTGACGCGGTGCATTTTCTTCGGGTCGAAAAACTGGCCGGTTTCGCGGTTACGAATAAACGCATCTTCTTCCCATGAAGACCATAGCCCTTTCACCACTTCGATATATTCGCTGGCGATTTCATAACGCAATGTATGGTCGGGATGAGGACGGCCATAATTTTTGGCGGTCCCTTCAAGCGGAGTTGTTACAATGTTCCATGCAGCCCGCCCGCCACTTAAAAGGTCGAGCGAAGCAAATTGGCGCGCAACTGTAAACGGGTCGCTGTAAGAAGTTGAAACTGTGCCACCCAAACCGATTTTCGACGTATGTGCGGCAAGAAACGATAGAAGAGTGAGCGGTTCGAAGCGGTTTAGAAAATGCGGAATTGATTTTTCATTGATGTAAAGCCCGTCGGCAACAAAAACGAAAGCGAGCCCCTCGGCTTCAGCTCGTTTGGCAAGATTGACATTGTAAGCAATGTTGACACTCGCATCTGCCGGAACAGAAGTGTGGCGCCATGAATTCATATGGCCGCCTGCACCATGAAGCATGATGCCGAAATTGATTTTATTATGCGTCATCTTTAATCTCCTTGATATAGGTCAGGCGGCGAGTTTTTCTTGCTCGAAAGCAAGGGCGCCAATTGCATTGATGCGTTCTTCGACACTGCTTGCAGGCAATTCCAACATGAATTCACCAATGCCAAACTGGTGATGAAGAGCTTGCAGCTCCTTGTTGACCGTTGCGGCAGTGCCGGCAATAATCTGTGTGCGATGTTCTTCGATGGTGTAATCGGAACGACCGGAAAGACGGCCGAAATCTTCTGCTGCTTCCAAAGTGGTGAGCGAAAATGTTTTGCCATCGGAAAAATGGATTTTATAAATGGCAATTGCATTGGCGCGTTCTTTTGCCCGCTTGTCGGATTTATCAATGACGGCGGCAAGCGCCAATTGCGGAACGCCACCCGAAGTTGCCCGACGAAAAGTGGAAACAGTATTTTTCAACTTCTCTTCGCTGCCATTCAAATGTCCGGCATAGCTGAATTGCCAGCCGAGGCGTGCAGCGAGTTTTGCGCTTTCGGCACTTGCTCCAAGCAGGAAGGTACTTGCACGGACTTCCGGCTTGGGTGTTGCGGCCAATCCGGCAAATCGCCCGTCCTTGATTTCCTCTCCGCCGAGGAGCTTATCGAGAAGTTCCAGTTTCTCTTCGAAACCGATGCGGTTTTCATCCGAAAATTCCGCCTGAAGTGCTGCTGTTGTATGTGGCAAACCACCCGGTGTTTTGCCGATGCCGAGGTCTACGCGTCCCGGTTCGATAGCCGAGAGCACATTGAAGACCTCAGCTATTTTATACGGGCTATAATGTTGCAACATGACGCCACCCGAACCGATGCGGATTTTGCGCGTTGCTGCCAACAGATAGGCAACAAGTATTTCCGGTGCGCTCGACGCAAATTCTTTGGAATGATGATGTTCAGCTACCCAAAAACGACGAAAACCAGCCGCTTCTGCTGCACGGGCTGTTTCTACTGCATTCCGTAACGCTTGCCCTGCATTGCGGTTGATATCAAGCGGGCATTTATCCAAAAGGCTCAAGTCATAGACCATTACAAAATCTCCTGCCGGTTAAACGGTTGTTTCGTCCTTATTCCTTCCGGACACCGTCTCGTTTTTTATAATCGGCGGAGAATTCGGATTTTGATAGCCTATCCATTCTATAGTTTTTCGAAATGTTAAAAAACATTTCCTGCTTTTCTCGGGTTTTTAAATTGGGATAATGGTCAATGAGCGTCAGAAAGGCGTATAAAATTTCAAACCAACATTATTTAGAGAAGTTCAAATCTGTATCATTCAGAAAAGAGGTAACGATGGCCAAAGATATTCTTTTTCTATTGCCGAAGGCTTTTAAAGATCCAAACCAGCCTGATAAATTGTTTTATTGTCCTCATTGCTTGCCGATCGAAGGGGCACTTGCCTCCTTTAAAGACAAGCTTAAAGATCTTGATGTGCGCTATGCCGAATTCACCCGCCCGCGCCAAAACGTTATTGCGCTTGCCGGTGAAGACAATCAGTCTCTGCCACTTCTGATCCTTGGCGAAGGGCGTAAAACAGCGCATAAAACCGGTGACTATAATGGTCATCAACTCGTGGCAGGAGCAAAACCGATATTGGCGGCCTTGGCGGAGCTTTACGGCATTCCGGTCAGTCATTAATTGGGGGTTCGAGAATTTAGTAGTCGATAGTGTGCAATCGGAATTGTTTATCAAATAACGTCCGATTGCTATTCACGCCAAGGCTCGACAATTCTGCCTTCAAACTAATTTCTGCTGAAAAATTGGCAAAAATAAAAGCGCCAAACAATAAAGGCATCGCCTTGGGCAAATATGCAGTGAAGAGAAATATAGAAAATTGCTTTTCCTGTCTCCTGTGGCAATCGGATAATGTTTGGTTCTTCGAAGGAATTTTGCCCTTATCTTTTTTAAAAGAATTGCTTGAAAAACAGGCGTAATCGTCAAAGAAAACCGGACGCGGCATAACAGCGTTTCCGGTTTTTCGATTTTCTCGTCGATTTTGTTATGAAATCCGCATCCGATTGTCGTTTCCGCGGGTTACAATTAAAAAGCGAGCAAGTTTGGTATGGCTTTTTGGCTTTCTTTTTAGCTTATGCAAGCAAGTGACCTTTTGTTTCACAAAAATGGTGTTTTAAACGGATAAAAGAGTAAAACAAATTATGTTCCGGCTTTGCTTTTGAAGAGATTTATGATAGGAATATTGATGTTCAAGTTGTTTGAACGGATTAAATGAAATTTATTGTATGAACTTGCAATGTTACTTCTTTGGCAAGCATGTAATTTATTGAATAAAAACACCTTTAAAACAAAAATATCGTTTTTTTTACTGCGTCATTTTTGCCTCTTGTTTTGTTCCATTGTAAACACTAACTCAAAAAAACACCTCTGTTGAAAAGGGAGAATTTTCATGACGAATAAAGTAGCTGTAGTCACGGGTTCAGGTCAGGGAATTGGTCGCGCTATTGCTTTGCATCTGGCAAAAGACGGCTTCAATATCGGTCTTGTCGATGTCAAGAAAGACAAGATTGCTGCTGTTAAAAAAGAAATCGAAGCTTTGGGGCAGAAAGCCACAACCATCACCGGTGATATTTCTGTGCGTGAAGAGGTTTATGGAGCGATCGAGCAAGCCGAAAAAGACCTCGGTGGTTTTGATGTGATGGTCAATAATGCCGGCATTGCACAGGTCAACGCTTTGACCGATGTGACGCCTGAAGAAGTCGAGAAAATTTTCAAGATCAATGTTCAGGGTGCCTTGTGGGGTATTCAGGCTGCTGCCAAGAAGTTCATTGCCAGAAAACAGAAGGGCAAGATTGTCAGTGCGTGTTCAATTGCCGGACAGGAAGGTTATGCAATGCTTGGCATCTATTCGGCAACAAAATTTGCCGTGCGCGGTTTGACACAAGCTGCTGCCAAGGAATATGCTTCCCACGGGATTACAGTCAATGCCTATTGCCCGGGTGTTGTGGGAACAGATATGTGGGTGGAAATCGACAAACGCTTCCATGAGACCACAGGTGCACCGCTTGGTGAAACCTACAAGAAATTTGTTGGCGGCATTGCGCTTGGTCGTGCCGAAACACCCGATGATGTGGCAAATCTCGTTTCGTTCCTTGCAAGTCCGGCTTCCGATTACATAACCGGTCAATCCATTTTGACAGATGGCGGTATGGTTTACCGTTGATAAAAAAAACTTTTTACATTATTTTCGAGCATTAAGGCCGTTTTTAAAACGGCCTTTTTGTTTTCCAAAAAGGAGTGGTTATGAATAGAGTGAATTTAATTTTATTATAATTATTGTTTAACTTATTATACATTGATGAATGTTATTTGTTTAAAACAAAGTATATGTATAAAACTATAATTAACCTTAAATTAACCATATTATAATTCGTAATAATAATAAATATATATTTAAAAAAACTGAACTATGAGATTTTTTACAGCCTCTTTCAATTGTAGTTTTTTAAAAAACTGTTGGTGTTTCAATGTGTTGCGCAAATATTAATTTGTAAAATATTGACTGACGAAAACAAAAAATAAACTCGTAAAAGCGTTATGAAGGGATAGCGATAAAAAATTTTTTCCATATTTTGTTTTATTGGAATTAAAATCCGTTTTTGATGATAGATGACCGGAATTCGCGCTGTAAAAATATATTTTTAAGTTGCAAAAAACATAAAACAACTATAAGTAGTATTGTCTATTGTCTTTCCCGCGTTAGGTATAAGACAATGTGTCGTTCGCAAGCACATGCTTCGGTGGGTGTTTTGGGGGAAATCGCGACTATTGGGTGCTGAGCATGTGGTGATTGAAACCACATCGATATTTCTATGAGTGACCCAGGTAGCGAGATATGACGAAGTCGGATATTATAAAACAACATCCCGTTGTTAAATTGACAGAAAAGAGTGGTGCGGTTGACAGTGGTGGCAAGCCGCTGAATTTCGTTCTTACGGCAGATAAGGAAAGTATTTCCAATTATAGCCGTGCCGGCAATGACCTGATCATCAATTTTGCAGACGGGAAAACTGTTCGCATCAAGAATTTCTTCAATGCGGGCCATCCGATCTGCAATCTCATTTTCATCGATGACGGGGCAACCTGGCTGACCGACTTCAGTCAGGCTTTGAGCACGAATGGTGACGGTGTTGTTGATAGCAATGTGCTCTATGAAGAAATAACCGACAAGAGCGGTTATTCGAACGCTGTTCTTCTCGGAATTCTGGGGGCTGTTGGCGCGGGTAGTGGTATTGCGGCAGAACATGCCAATGATGGTAACCATCATGACGATGGTAACAGTACACCACCGCCTGCACCCGTCTATACGGTGATAAACAACAATGATCCGAAGAATCTTCTGGCTGTCAGAAATGGCGGTTATCTCAATGATACCACGCCGCTATTGTCGGGTAAGGGCACGCCTGGCAATACAATCAGGATTCACATTGACGGTTATCCGGATATGACCACAAAGGTCAATTCGGACGGTACGTGGAGTTTCGAATTACCGAAGCTTAACGATGGAAAATACATCGCCAAAGTAACCCAGATTGACGCTAACGGTCATGTCAGTACAGAGGCAAATTACGAGTTCAATGTGGATACGCATGCACCCGATGCGCCGAGTGTTGCTCGTGGTATTGACGATGTCTCGCCTAATCCGGTTGGTTCCGACGGAACATTGAAGGATGGTGATTATACCAATGACAAGACGCCGACTTTGACAGGTAAGGGAGAGCCTGGAAGCACGGTCAAGATTTATGATACCGATGACAAAGGCAACAAAACGCTTGTTGGACAGGGCACTGTCGATAAAGATGGCAACTGGTCGGTTGAAACGAACAAAGCTTTAAGTGAAGGTCACCATAAACTCACCACGACATTGACGGATGCTGCCGGCAATGAAAGTGCGGGAACCGATTTTAATGTTAATATTGACTCGAGCAGGCCGTATGGCATTGAAGATTTCCGTGTTGAAGACAATCATCCGGAAGTGACCGGAGCATTGCCGTTAACGGGTGGCACGACCGATGACGAGACACCGGTATTTTGTGGGCGCATCGGTAAAGATGTTACCCATATCATCATCAAACTCAATGGGCATGAATTTGTTATTGATCGCAATACGGTGAATGAAGCGGGGTCCCAAAGAGGGGCGGGCGAAAAAGTTATTCGTGATGATGGCACATTCGCCTTCCGTTTGCCTGAAGCTTATAAGCTTACCAAAGGCAATTATAATTACGAGATTTACGCCAAGAACAAAGTTGGCAATGAAAGCGATCACATCAACGGCAACTTTGCTTTTGACCGGACGCTTCCTCCTGCAATTGGCGAGGAAAATCTTGATGTCATTGATAATGTCGGGGCTGTTACCGGATCTTACAAAGATTGGGCAGAGCGTGACAGCGACCATAAGAAGGTTACCGACGATAACCATGCGGTGTTCAAAGGCAAAATTCCTTCAGGCTACGACGTTTCGAATGTCGATCACGTCAATATTTATGACAATGGCAAGAAGATTGGCGAAGCCAAGGTCAAAGGTGACGGGAGTTGGGAATATAAGCAGGAATGGTTGCAGGGTGACCATCGCTTAAGTGCGGCTATTGTCAATAAATTCGGCACAGTTGGCGAACAGTCAAATCCTGATGATTATGATTTCTGGGTTGATCTGAACCGTGCAGGACCGCCTTCTATCCAGCAGGTACAGGACGATCAGGGGCACTATCATGAATCCGGTTATCCGACCAATTCCAACAGCTTCTTTGTGACAGGTGGCGGACCGTCTTCAGGGAAAGTAACGCTCCGGCTTTATGACAAGGATGGTAATCCTGTCAAAAATTATAAAGGCGAGCCATTGGAATGGACGGCTGACGTTTCGAAAGACGGGTCATGGTCGGTCAATACGGGAGATCTGTCGCATCTTAATCCGCCTTTGAAGGATGGGGAATATAGTTTCAAAGCAAGTGCAGTCGATAGTAAAGGTGCGCCAACCGATGCGTCCGGCTCGCATTGGCTGGAACGCGATACGACAGCGCCGGATGCGCCGGATGCGCCGAAGGCGATGGATAATGTTGGCGAAAAGCAAGGCGAAATTACTGCGGGTTCGACAACAGATGATGATACGCCAACCTTATCGGGCAAGGGGAAAAAGGGCGAAGTCGTCAAGATTTATGACAATGACGGGAAAACGCCGATTGGCGAGACAGTTGTCGGTGATGATGGAACATGGAGTTTCACGCCCAATCCGCCGCTTAAAGGTGGCGACCACAGTTTGACGACGACATTGACGGATGCTGCCGGCAATGAAAGTGAAAAGAGTGGCGCTGTCAAAGTGACTGTCGACAAATCGGGTGTAAATATTTTTGTCGATGGTGCTCATGATGATGAAGGGTCAATCCGTAAGGATGTCGCGGATAATGGTGTCACGGATGATCGCACGCCGACCCTTTACGGGCGTGGCACGCCTAATCAGACAGTCGTGATCACCGACGAGAATGGCAAGGAAATTGGCCGGACCAAAGTCGATGGCGCAGGAAATTGGCAGTTCGAGCTTCCAAACCAGGCAGGCGATAATCAGGAAGTCACCCATAGCTATCACGCAAAAATCACCAATGCGGCAGGCAATACCCAGACTGCCGATTTCCATTTGACGATTGATACAAAAGCACCGGATGCACCGGCCATTGATAAAGTCATCGACAATGTTGGCAATAAAGACAATGCCACCAACAATACGAATGGAGATAAAGTACTTCATAGTGGTGATACGACAGATGATACAACGCCGACATTTTCCGGCAAAGGTACTGTCGGAGACGTTATAAAATTATACGATGGTGACAAGCTTGTTGGCCAATCGGTTGTAAAAGACGATGGCACATGGAGTGTTTCGCCGACAAGCCCGATTAGCAATACAAAAGGAATGCATGAATTTACCACGACGGCAACCGATCCGGCGGGTAACGAAAGCAACCATTCGGACAAGTTCCTGTTAGGTTTCGACACCGAGCCGGTTCCGGCGATGGGGAACAGCAAGGATGAAGTTGATCTCATTGACGATGCCGGTTCGATTGTGGGCTCCTATCGTGATGGTGAGTGGGCGACGCGGCAAGGCCAGCATGGCGAGAAAGTTGTTATCACCGACGATACAACGCCCACCCTTAAAGGGCATTTGCCGACAGATTTATTGAATTCCGGCCGGATTTCGACAATCAATATATATGACAATGGCAAATTACTGACCAAAATTCCGGTAAGCGAAGACGGAAGTTGGGAATATACGCCGACACTCAACGCCGGTAATAATCATAAGTTCGAAGTTGCTTATGAAAACAAGGCAGGTGTCGAGGGAGCACGTACATCATTTCCGTTTGTTCTTGATATGGCAACCGTTGGCCAGACGTCGATCGATTCGGCGACAACAGGTGACAATAATGCACCCTATACATGGGATAATCCGACGAAGGAAAACATATTCCATCTTCAGGGAAGTGCGCCGGCCAATTCGATCATTACTGTTTATCTGAAAGATGATAGCGGCAAGGTCATTCATACGTTTGAAACCACGACAAGCAATGGCTCCGGTAGCTGGTCGCAGACAGTGGATTTGAGCACAGTTTCAGCAGAGACACGCAAAGCCATTACCGATGGTCGTTATAGTTTTGTAGCCGATGCCAGGAACGATGCGGGAGCGGTCGGGGCACCATCGGGTGATAGCTGGATCAATCGTGATACGACGGCACCGGCAAAGCCCGATATTGTCAAAGCGGAAGATAATTCCGGCGATCAGCATGGAAGCATTGAAGAAGGCAAGACCTATGACGAGGATATGCCGATCCTTTCGGGAAAAGGTGAAAAGAATTCAATTGTCACCATTTATGACAATGGCAAGGTTATAGGAGAGACGACCGTCCATGAGGATGGCACTTGGTCATGGACGCCCACCACGCCTCTCAAAGCCGGTGCACACAGTATAACAACCACTTTGACCGATGCGGCCGGCAATGTGAGTGATAAAAGTGACCCGTTAGGGTTCAATCTTGATTTGACACCACCGGAAGTCAAAATCGATCACGCTGTTGATGACTACCAGAAAGACGCAAAAACGATTGTCAATGGCGGTGCCACCAATGATGCCACGCCGAAGCTTGTCGGGCGTGGCACACCCGGACAAAAGGTGACGATTCTTGATAAGACAACCGGTTCAACCTATGAAACGACGGTCAAGGCCGACGGGACATGGGAATTCCAGTTGCCGGCCCAACAGAATGCCGGTGAAGACAAAATCCATGAATATATTGCCTCTTTGACAAATAGTGCGGGCAATAAAGTCGAACATCATTTCAGCCTGCATATCGATACAACAGCACCGGCAACACCTCAGCTTGTCGAGGTTATCGACAATGTCGGCAACGATCCGGCAATCTATCCGGATGGCAACCGTCCATTGAATGATAATTATGTTACCGACGACACCACGCCGACCTTTAATGGTAAAGGTGTCGCGGGAGATATTATCAAGCTTTATACCGTTAATGATAAGGGCGAGCGTACGCTTATCGGCCAGACAGTGGTTCGTGAGGATGGAACATGGTCGGTTACGCCAACGGTCGCTTTGACCGATGATCCAAATCATAGTCCGACAAAATATACATTTGTTGTGACAGAGACAGATAGTGTCGGCAATGAAAGCAATCCGACAGACGGCTATGATCTTTTCATTGATCGTACAGCGCCGGTTCTCGACGACAGCACCATCAAGCTTGTCGATAACAAGGAAACAAATGTCGGTGACTTCCCGAGCTGGCTCGAGAAGGATGACGGTAAGGGTGGAAAGATCAAGCTTACCAATGATGATACGCCGACAATGAGCGGACGCGCGATTTCAAGCGATACCCAATCGGTCAATATTTATGACAATGGCAAGCTGATCGGTTCTGCAAAAGTTGACAAAAATGGCGACTGGAGTTTCACGCCGTCAACAGAACACGGTCTTGCCGATGGCGTGCATGAATGGATAGCGCGTCCGGTTGATAAAGCCGGTAATGAAGGTCAGCCAACACCGGCCTATAAATTCGAGGTTGATACCAAGGGACCGACAGGGACACTTGGCAGTGACATCGGTTTGTGGGATGACGAGGGACCACAGACTGGCGAATTTGATGGCGCCAATGGCACCACGGCATGGAACATAAACGATGCCGGTCATAAAGTAACCGACGACAAAACGCCTGAGATCAAGGGCAAACTTCCGGCAGGAAGCGATGTCACGAAAGTCCATATCTATATTGATGGTACGCTTGCCGGTATTGTCGATGTTGCAGCTGATGGCACATGGTCCTATACGCCGCATTTAAGTTCGGGCTCGCATAAAATCGAAGCCCGTCCGTCCGATGATGCGGGCAATGAAGGTGAGGCCAAGACCTGGGATTTCGACATTGCGGGGGCAGCCCCGGGAATGCCAGCCATTACCGGTATTTACAACAATGATGGAAAAGAGATTGATGCATCCCATCCGGATGGCAAGTTCATTGATAAAAACCAGTTTACCAATGATGCCACACCGCTCATCAAAGGAACCGGTGATGCCGGTTCGTTTATCAATATCTATATTGGCGATAAACTTGTCGCCAAGGGTGTTAAGGTCGGCGGTGACGGCCATTGGGCGGTCGAGATTGATCCTTCATTGGCCGGTATTTTGCCAAATGGCGAGAGCTGGCAAATTCGCGCTTCTGCAAGTGACAGCGCCGGACAGGAATCCGACAAGACAGGGTTCTGGCCGATCAATGTCGATACATTAAAACCGACAACACCGGATCTGCCGAAGTTGGACGACCATGTCGGTGATAAAAAGGGAGATGTCGAGCCAAACACGACAATTGATGACAAGGCACCGACTATTCACGGAAAAGCTGCCGAGGGCAGTGTTGTTGTCAATATTTATGATACAGTTGATGGCAAGACAAAACTTGTTCAGACTGTTATGTCCGATGCCGAGGGAAACTGGAGCTATACGCCAACCGACCTCGGTCAGGGCAACCATTCGATTACCACGACTTACACCGATAAGGCTGGCAATATCAGTGACAAGAGTCCGGCATTCGGCTTTATCATAGATAGTTCGTCAATTCTCGTTTCGATCAATTATGCTGCAGATAATGCAGGCCATATTGTCAAAGACCTTGCAAATGGTGAGACAACGGATGACACGACACCGACGCTTTTCGGTTCAACCAGTCCCAACACTGTTGTCACCATCAAAGAAGGTGACAAGGTTATTGGCACGGTTACGTCCGACGGGCATGGCAATTGGTCGTTCGAACTTCCAAAACAAACAAACGGGCACCATGTTTATACCGCTGTTGTGACAGCTCAAAACGGCAACAATGCCCATTCCGATTTTGCCCTTGATATTGATAATACGCCACCTGAAGCACCGGACATTACGCGTGTTCAGGATGACGTACCGTTAAAAACGGATGATCTAGTTTCGGGTGGCAAAACCAATGATACCAAGCCGACATTCTATGGCGAGGGCAATCCCGGCGATACAATAACCATTTATGACGAGATTGATGGCAAACTTGTCAAGATCGGCACGGCCACTATCGGTAATGATCATCAATGGGTATGCACGGTTGACGAGCTTCTTCCCGGTGCCCATCATTTCAAGCTCCAGACAACCAACAAGCTTGGTGTCGATAGCGAAAAATATACCGAATATGATCTGACGGTGAAAACAGATGCACCGACCGAGACGACAAGACTTGTTTCGATTAATGAAGATCGGGGTTTAAGCGATAGCGATTTCAAGACCGGCGATGACAGCCTTGTTTTCAAATTCGGTGTTAATGAAAAATTGCCGGCCGGCTACAAGGTTCAGGTCAATATTGACGGCAAATGGTATGATGCCACCTATGACGCGACTGACGGTTATTGGTATTATGACCATTCCAACACTCATCTTTCTGAAGGTGTCCACAAGGTTTACGGGCGCGTTGTTGACGATGCAGGCAATGTCAAAGAAGGTCCGGCTCAGGACGTTGTTATCGACAAGACTGCGCCAATCGGTGGCGACTATCAGATTGTGATTGACAGCTATACCGATAATGTCAATGAGGAAGGCGGGTCGAAGAGCCGTTCCAATGGTGAAGCAACCAATGATAATACGCCGACTTTGAACGGTCATACATCGGGTATGAAGGCCGGTGATTATGTCACTGTGCAGGTCAAAATCGGTAATGACTGGGTAACAATCGGCACGGCAACAGTTGATGAGTCAGGCAATTGGAAGTTCGACGTCAAAGGTATTCCCGGTGGTACGGCAAAAGACCATCTCGATGATGGCTATCACGAGTTCAGAGGCGTTATCACCGATGAAGCGGGTAATCTCGGACAAGCTTCTTCAGGCTTTGGCCTCGACGTTGCAACAACACCGCCACCTGCAATCAACGAAAGCGGCCTTGATCTTTTTGACGACCAGTTGCCGACAACCGGCACAATTTTGAAGGGTACAACCACTGATGACAGCCGTCCGACATTAAAAGGGGCTGCCAATTCGGTTGACCCGACAAAAGTTGGTTCAATCAACCTTTATGACAATGGCACATTGATCGGAACGGGTAAGGTCAATAGTGACGGGTCATGGAGTGTCGAGCCGACTGTACCGTTGCGTCAGGGTAATCACAGTTTTGTTGCAAAACCGGTTGATTACGCCGGAAACGAGCAACCGCAGGGAACAACGGCATGGGATTTCAACTTTGTTGGCCATGCACCGGCTACACCTTCGATTATCAATGTTCTTGATGACAATGGCGATACCATCCAGAAAAATGCCGTTACAAACGATTCCACACCGCTTATCAAGGGCACAGGCACAACCGGTTCGACTGTTCATATTTACGTTGACGGGGTGGACGTTGCCCAAGTTGCTGTGAAGGAGGATGGAACCTGGGAAACCACGCTTCCGGCGCTTGCCAATCCGGCAACAGACCCGAATGGTACCCGCCATGTCATTACAGCCAAAGCATTGGATAAGGAAGGCAAAACATGGAGCCATGAAACGGGCGAGTATCCGGTTGTTGTTGACAGACAAGCGCCGGATGCACCCGATGCACCGACGGCCAAAGATGATCAGGGCAATACAATTACCGGAACAACGGCCGATTCAACACCGACTTTAAGCGGCAAGGTCAACGGGCATCAACCCGGTGACAAGGTCAATATCTATCAGGATGGTGTGAAAGTCGGGGAGGCAAAGGTGAACGATCAGGGAGAGTGGTCATGGACACCGAAGGATCCGTTAGGGAAAGGCAATCACCAGTTCCAGACGTCTTTAAGTGATGCGGCCGGTAATGAAAGCGGCAAGGGGACGGCGACCAATATCACGGTTGACACAAGTACGGTCAATGTCAGCATTGACTATCTTGTTGATGATCAGGCACCGCTTGAATCACACATCACAAACAATAGTAAGACCGATGACAGAACGCCGCTTATTGTCGGTAAAGCAACACCGAACTCCGATGTTGTTCTGACATATACCGATGCCAATAATCAGGTTCATGAGCTTGCAAAGGTCAAGGCCGATGGTGAAGGCAATTGGTCTTATCAGGTCAAGGATAGTGAAAAATTCGGCGAAGGCCATTATATCATTCATGCTGAAACCACGAGCCCGTCGAATGTAAAATCGACAGCCGATTTCAATTTCGATGTTGATATAACCAACAATCAAAAGCCGTCGATTGATAGAGTAACCGATGATGTCGGCGCTATTCAGAATGATGTTGGAAGTGGTGAGAGCACCGATGATACAACTCCGACAATTATCGGAAGTGGTGCAAAGCCATATCAGAAAGTCAATATCTATGACCAGGAAGAAAATAGTAATGGCGAAAAAGGCGAAAGCAAGCTGATCGGTTCGGCCATAGCCGATGGTGAAGGAAAATGGAGTTTCACACCACCTTCTCCGCTTGGAGGAGACACAACACATCATTTAAGCGCGACCACTGTCGACGAGGTTGGCAATGAAAGCCAGCACTCTCCCGATTATAATGTGATTGTCGATATTGAACCACCTACACCGATCGCCAATGATACAGTTTCGGTGACCGATGATGTCAAAAACGATGCCAATGATTTTACCGGTCAACTTAAAAAAGACCAGTATACCAATGACAATCAACCCGAATATTCAGGAAAAGCACCTTCGGACGCAAAAACTGTCAATATTTATGACAATGGCAAGCTGATCGGTTCGACAAAAGTCAAGGAAGACGGGACATGGTCATTTACGCCTGACGAAACCCACAAGCTTTCCGAAGGTCAACATACATTGACTGCTCGTCCGGTGGATAGTGCCGGTAATGAAGGCACAGATTGCCAGGGTTCGGAATTTATTGTCGATACAATTGCACCAGGTGCAGTGCCGACAATCAGCGGCGTGTCGAACGATACCGGACCAAAAGACGACGACTTTATCACGCAGGACAAAAATCCGACGATTTTTGTGAGCGTCAATCAGCCGCTTGCTGATAACGAACATGTCGAGATTTCGCTTGATGACGGGCTGACATGGGTTACAGCAAGCTATAATAAGGACACCGGAAAATATTATTATGCGGTGGGCCATGAACTGACCGATCAGGTCTATCACGTCAAAGCGCGTGTGGTCGATGCGGCAGGCAATGTCGGTCATGATACAGCACGGGATATGACGGTTGACACCACCCCGCCTTTAGACGGTTATACAGTTACGATTGACAAATTCCATGACGATGTCGAAAACAATGTTGGCGATTATCCGTCAGGAACGGCAACCAATGACAAGACGCCACTTCTTAAAGGCACCGTGAAAGGTGCACATGAGGGCGATGTTGTTCATCTCTATTATCGTGATTCCCAAGGCAATCTCCATAGTGTTGCCGACAATATTCACCTCACATCAAACGGTGATGGCAGTTATAGCTGGCAGTACCAGTTTTCCGAACTTGCCGAAGGCAATTACCAATATGTTGCAGTGGTCAAGGATGCAGCCGGAAATGAAGGTGCTTCAAGCAACGACTTCCTTTTGACTGTCGATGTGACAGGCCCTCTATGGGGCAATGCCAATTCTATAAAACTGGTGGACGACCAGCAACCGGATATCGGCGATATACCGCATTCGGGTGGCGTCACCGATGACAATTATCCGGAAGTTCAGGCGGGAGCGGGAACTGTTACAGGGGCAGCCGGTGGAATCGTAGAACTCTACGACGGAAACACCAAAATCGGTGAGGGGCTTATCGAGGCGGATGGATCATTCAAAATCGTTCCGAATAAAGCCATTACCCCCGGCCAACACCGTTTCCATCTGGTTGCTGTCGATCCGGCAGGGAACCGCACGCCGCTTCAAGATGTCGAATGGAACTTCAATTTTGCCGGACATGCTCCGGGGACGCCATCGATCACCAATATTATTGATGATTATAACAATCCGGAAGGCAAATCCGTTTACCTGCAAAAAGGCCAGTCGACAGACGATGCGACGCCGACCCTTCATGGTATGGGAACCAAAGGCACACGCATTCACATTTTTAAAAACGGCCAGGAAATCAATACCGATGACAATCCGGTTATTGTCGGCGATGATGGCACATGGACTTTCAAACTTCCGGCTGCTTATGCCTTGAAAGATACTTCGACCGATGGTCTTGGAACGCATTATAACTTTGCCGTTCAAGCGGTTGACCAGACGGGTGTGCCGAGTTCAAAAACCGGCGAATATCCGATTGTTTATGATAATCATGCGCCAAACCAGCCGGATGTTCCTTCTCTTCAATCCGATCAGGAACCCGGTATCGGTACGATTGAAAATAATGGCACGACACCCGATCAAACCCCGACATTCAGCGGCACTGTTCAAAACCCGCAAGTGGGCGACAAAGTTACTATTTACAACAAAGTCGACGGTCAATATGTCAAAATTGGCGAGACAACGGTCGACCCGTCATCGGGCAAATGGTCATGGACACCGGAAAATCCGCTTGCTAAAGGTGATTACGAATTTGCAACATCGGTTACCGATGCGGCAGGAAATGAAAGTGCAAAAAGCCAATCAACAACAGTCACTGTTGATCCGACAAATGTCGATGTCAGCATCCTTTACGCTGTTGATGACCAAAAGAAATCCACCGAAGATTACACCGGAAAGATTTCCGACGGAGGGCTCACCAATGACGCAACGCCGGATTTGCATGGACGTGCAACGCCCAACTCGGCTGTCACTATCTATACTGATGTTGGCGGAGTGAGAACAGAATACGGCAAAGTCTATGCCGATTCCAATGGCGACTGGGCATTTGTCTGGCCGCAAGACAAGCAACTTCCCGATGGTAGTTACACGATTGTTGCCGAGGCAACGCTTCCGAATAATTCGACGAAGTCTGACAGCTTCAAGCTTGTTGTCGACACGCAAAATGACCACGTTCCAGAGATTGCCAGCGCCAGCGATGATGTTGGTGCGAACCAGTCGGATGATCTTGCCTCCGGTGCGGCAAGCGACGACACCACGCCGACTTTGAAAGGCCATGGTGCCGAACCGAACGGCATAGTCAATATTTATGATACGGTGAATGGCGAGACGCATCTGGTTGATAGCGTGAAAGCCGATTCCAACGGCAATTGGGAATATTCGGTTCAAAGCCCGTTACCGGAAGGGGAACATCACTTTCAGGCGACATCTGTTGATGCAGCCGGCAATGAAAGCGACAAATCACCCGAGTTCAAATATACGATCGATTTGACTGCGCCGGATGCTTTGCAGTCTGTCAACTTGACCGACGACGTACCGGAAACCACCGGTACGATCAGCAATAATGGCATGACGAATGACGACAGGCCGACCTATAGCGGTTCGGCCACAGCCGACATCGACAAGGTCTTTATCTATGACCATGGCGTCAAAATCGGGGAAGCCAAGGTTGTCAACAATAACGGGCAATATACATGGAGCTATACACCCGATACTGCCTTGGCAAATGGCGACCATTCGTTTCAGGCCAAGCCCGTTGATGCTGTTGGCAATATCGGTATTCCAACCGGTGCATGGAATTTTAAGGTTCTCACCGGAACGATTGCCACCAAACCGACAATTGTCGGTATTTCACAGGATACCGGTTTTGATACGAACGACTATGTTACCAGTGATACACAGCCGACAATCTACATCACGACCTCGGAAAAGCTCAATGCCGCAAATGGTGAAAAAGTCCAGATCAATATTGGCGGGCAGTGGTACGACACAGAATTTGATGAAGCAAGCGGCCGTTATTTCTTCCGTCCGGTAACAGCTTTGCCGGCGAGTGCCAATGGCACAAATTATATCATCAAAACCCGCATTATCGACAATGCCGGCCGGACATCGGATATCGATGAAAAAACAATGACGCTTGATAATCAAGGTCCGGATGGCACGATAACGCTTGATAAATTCGTTGATAATGTCGGCGTTGAACAAGATTTCAGCAGCCATACCGAAAAAAATTATACCGATGATCGCACACCCGAATTGCATGGAACAGTTACGGGTGCGAAGTCCGGCGATTATGTTGTCATTTATCTTGCCGATAAAGACGGCAATATTCTAAAAGACGAGAATGGCAAGCCGATCAAGCTTGGTTCTATCCATCCGGATGGCACCAATTGGAAATTTACCCCTAATCTTGATGAAGCCCATTATCCGGATAATAAGGATTATTATTTTGTAGCTGTGCTTGAGGATAAGGCCGGTAATCAGGGACCGAAATCACCACCTTTGGGCTTGTCTCTGACGACTGAAGGTCCTGATTGGTCCGGCTCGAAGGATTTTGATGTCTATGACGATCAGGCTCCCGATATCGGCATTATCGGGGAAAATAATAAACCGCACGTCACCGATGACAATCGGCCGACAGTCAAAGGCAAAGCGGGTTCCCTTGATCCTGCCGAGGTCGATTCTGTGCTTCTTTATGATAGCGACCCTTCAGACCCGAACGCCAAGCCGATTGGCAAGAAGACTATCAATAGTGACGGTTCGTGGGAGGTTGAACCGGATAGTCCGTTGATGCCGGGACATCACCGTTTCTGGGTGGTTCCGGTCAACCATGCCGGCGTGGTGGGCAAAACAAAATCCGATGTTTTCGAGTTCGATCTTATCGGGCATGCGCCCGGTACTCCGTCGATTACCCAGATTGGCCATGATGATGATCCGAATGTTGTTTTTCCGGATAACCAGATTCAGCAAAACGGGATCACGCGCGACAATACGCCGTTTATCAAAGGAACCGGTACAAAAGGCTCTTATGTTAAAATTTACGACCAGTTCAATGGCGAAGACAGGTTGCTCGAGACCGTAAAAGTCGATAATGACGGCCATTGGGAAACGAGTTTGCAGGGACTTGACGACGGGACCCATAAAATCTGGGTTCAGGCAACAGATGCCGGCGGCAACAAGAGTGCGGCAACCGCACCTTATCCGTTTGTGGTGGATACAACTCCACCGGCTAGTCCCGGACGTCCGACAATTACAAGCGATGTTGCCCCTAATAAGTCGGTGATCTCCGATGACAGCACCGATCACGGAACAACAAACGACACAACGCCCACCTTCTCGGGCAAGATAGATAAAGCGCAACCGGGTGATGTTGTGACCATTTATGATGGTGACAAAGCAATCGGCGAGACGAAAGTTAATCCGGATGGTTCGTGGTCGTTCACTCCGACAACGCCGCTTGATAAAGGCGAACATCATTTTACCACCACGGTAAAAGATGCGGCCGGTAATGAAAGCGATCGTGGTTTTGCAACCGATATTACAATAGCCGATAATGGAAATACCGTAACGGTTGATTATGCCGTTGACAATGTGGATCCGATTAAAGGCCCGATTGCCAATGGCGGTCATACCGATGATACAACGCCCGAACTTCACGGCACGGCACCGGCAGGCTCGACTGTCACCGTTTATAGCGATGCTACAAAACAAACGAAAGTTGGCGACCCGTGCATTGTCGGTTCGGATGGCAAATGGTCTATCGGTTTGACGGAACAGGCCGCCGGCGAACATAATTATTATGTCGAGGCAACAGGCACCGATGGCACTGTTCTTGCCGGACAGGATTTCAAACTGAATATTGATAATGGTGAACCTGACCGGCCGACAATTACCGAGGTTACTGATGATGTCGGCCTTATTCAGGGTGCAGTTGCAAATGGTGGCTCCCGTGTTGACAATGGCACGACCGACGATACCAATCCGACGATTAAAGGCACCGCACCGAAGAACAGCCTTGTTATCATCTATGATAATGGCAAGGAAATCGGCCGCGTTTATGCCGATGGCGAGGGCAAATGGTCTTATACAACCGGAGCAATGCTCACCGAAGATGACCACAAGTTTACGGCCGTTTCGCAAAATGCCGAGGGAAAGACCAGCGGCGTTTCAAACGAATATGTTGTTACGGTCGACATTACCGCGCCCAAGCAGATAACCGGCGAGACTGTTCAGGATAATGTTTTGCCGAATAGTGCCAATGGTGAAGATGGCCCGGCCATTATCAAGGTCAACCAAAATGATCACACCAATGATGATAGCCCGATCTTTAGCGGAACGGCACCAAGTGACGCCAAGAAAGTGCGCATCTATGACAATAATAAATTAATTGCCGAAGTGGATGTGGATAGCGATCATACTTGGTTCTGGGAAGCGGGTAACAGAAACTCCGATGCCAAGCTTGCCAACGGTTCACACTCGCTGACAGCCCGTCCGGTGGACGCTGCCGGCAACGAAGGACCGGCATCAGAAGCGCATGCATTTATTGTTGATAAAACAGTTCCCGGTGCCAAGGCAACACTCGACAGCATTACCGACGATACGGGCTTCGAGAGCAGCGACTTCACCACACAGGATAATACACTCCTCTTCAGCTTCAAAGTGGATGGAACGCTAAAAGATACCGACAAGGTACAAGCCCTCATCAATAATCAATGGTATGACCTTACCTATAATTCCGCCAATGGAAAGTGGGAACTTGATTGGCGAAACAAGCCTGCCCTTGCTGACGGAAGTTATGTCATCAAGACGCGCGTTATTTCGAGTACCGGCGAATACGATCATGATGCAACCGACAGGTCGGCAAAAACTGTTGTTATTGATAGCGATGGTTCGGCTCAACATTCCGAATTTACGGGCTTTACCGGCAAAGGCGGTAAAGTCTTCCAGAATGGTGAATATGTCGATGTTACAAATCCTGTTCTGCAGGGTAAAATCAGTGGCAATCTTGCCGACCTTGAAGATGGCGCGAAAATCGGCATTTATCGCGATCACGTGCTGTTGGGCTATGTTGACAAAAGCCAGATCAAATCGGATGGTACATTCAGTTTCAAGCTGCCCGATGGCAGCTTGACCGACCATCACAGCTATATCTTCACAACGGCGATTGTGTCGAATTCCGGCTATGTCGGAGAGATGCACAATGTCGAAGTGCGCGTTGACACAACCGGTGCTGCCAATGTTCCCGATTATGGCAAATCGAACAGGAATAAACCTACAGATACGGATGGTGATCTAAGTTATACCCAGGCCGTCGCTCTCAATAATAATGGCGAGTGGCAGGTTATTTCCAATTCGAATGTCTGGGTATTCCGTAACAATAGCAACGGCAAGGCTGACGGTTATTATCTTGATTACAGTCCGGGTGTTGCCGCAAAAACAGTTGACCAGTTCTGGTGGGCGGGCGAGAAAGCACTTTTCGGCTCCTATACAATGGCCGATTATAACCACGACGGTTATATCGACGTGTGGACAACGAAAGCCTGTTACGCCTATTACACGACAGCCGCCTATGTCGGGACGGGAGATAATCAATGGAATTATGTCGATGTGAAATATGGCGACATGTTCAATGGGGCTTCTATTGAAAATCACCTCGGCGGTATTGCCACGTTCGATATGAATGGCGACGGCTATCTTGATGTCATTCAGGGTGATTCCGGTATTGATTCAGGATCTGTCTTCTTGAACAAGGGAGCGACATCGTCAAGCCTGAACGGCAGCCAGTTTATCGGCATGGGGCGGCAATTCGGTGGTAACCAATCTCCGCTCACCAGCAATTTTATGACCGATCACCATGTGTCGGCAATCGACCTTGACAATAACGGGACGATTGATTTTGCCGGTAACGGGCTGATTAATGATACGACAGGCGTTTCCGGTTATGGCAACAACTGGTATCAATTGATGACGCTCATGAACAGTGGCGTTTCTGCCCCTAACGGAGTTTATGGCGCCAACTGGTCTGTCAACCAGCATTTTGACGATTCATTGCCGAGTTTCGGTAATGGCTATGATGATTTTATTGGTCAGGATACTTATAAGAATACCATTTCCATGACATGGGCCGATTATAATGGTGATGGTTATATGGATTTATTCCTTGCCAAAAATCATCACGGTTGGCATTCCAACAGGGAAAGCCAGATCTTTTATAATAAAGGTGACGGGACCGGGCAATTGCGTAATGCTGTCGGCTTGGGCGACGACCTTGACGGTCGCTGGTCGGTTGCAATCGACTGGGATCACGATGGCAAAATGGATATTCTGGAGGTTCCGGGCTACGGCCAGAGTGCTGCGGGAACGAAGCTCTGGCATAATGGCGGCGTTGGACTTGATGGTGCGGTCAAATGGGATAATTGGGATATTTTCGGTGCACAGGGTGGCCGTCTTTCCAGTGCCAATGGCGATGTCGATCCAAGGAGCATTACCGGCAGTGGTTATAACTACATTTATGGTATCGGGCTTGTAGACTATGATTGGGATGGTGCACTTGATGTCACCATGCAGCGTGACAACGCCCATTCATCGCTCATTTTGTCAAACAAAAACAAGGTCGGTTATGGAACGTCGTTGCATCTTCGCATCACCGACAAGGATGGCGCCAATGTGTTCTATAACAATACCGTCCAACTTTTTGACTCTTCGGGAAACCTCGTCGCCGTGCAGGTTATCAATGCACAAGGTGGCATGGGTGTTTCCGACAATACAGGCCTTGTCCATTTCTATGGCTTGAAAGAAAATGAAACCTATTCGGTTGTTGTCTTGCGCAATACCGAGGGGCAATCGAATGATGTTGGCGGTATTGCCCACACCCATACGAAAGATGCAAACGGTTACGGAAAAGACAATACGATAGAAAATGTCAACTCCTCGTGGACAGGTCTTAAAGCTGTTGAAGCCGACCATGCCTATATCCTGAATGCCAATAAGGATGGCGAAACAGTCACGACCGGTGCGGGAAACAATGATCCGGCAACCCAAGGCTATCGTCCGGGACTTGTCGGCACCGGTTATAATGATGTCTTCACCGCCGAAGCCGGTAGCCAGAGCTATTCCGGTGGCGGTGGCTGGAGGAATGATGCCGGTGAAAAATATTGGCAGGCGAGCGGTGGTGAAGACATTGTCGACTTTGGAAAATCGACTGTCGGTGTCACTGTCGATTTGGGTAATAGCGGCTATCAGTCGACGGGCTTCAACAATGCCAAGTTCAATGACATTGAAGGTATCTACGGCAGTAAATTCAACGATACTTTCACCGGTAGTAAAGGCGACAATTTCTTTGACGGTCGCGCTGGTGACGACACCTATCACCTTGAAGCCGGGGGTCACGATCTTCTGCTTTATCGCCTGATCCAGCAGAATGACGCAACCGGTGGCAACGGCCATGATACAGCCTATGGCTTCACGGTTGGCACCTATATCGACGCCGACAAATCCAAGATTGATGCCAATGCCGACCGCATTGATGTCAAGGACCTGTTGCAAGGCTACCGTGCCGATGCCGGTGGCGCTGCCCATTACGACGACAAAGGCAAAGCCCAGATCGACTGGGGTGATAATATCAAGGACTACCTTTCGACCCGCGTTGAAAACGGCAATACGATTTTGAGTATTGACCGTGATGGCAAGGGGAACGCCTTCCAGTCGACCGACCTTCTGACTTTGAACAATGTCCAAACCGATTTGGAAACATTGTTGGCGAACCACCAGATCATCATCGGATGATCCCCATTGATGGCGGATCAACTTCGCCATCTTTTCCGAAACCAAGCTCGGGTCTTCAAAAATCGCTCTATAGCGTGGAGAGAAAAAGTGCTGGATGTCAGACGCGTGAAAAAATTGCAATTATCGGTGGGGGGCTATCCGGCTGGCTCTCCGCTCTGATGTTGCGGCGCGTATTCAGTGCCAATGTCGATATTGCCGTTTTCGAAGACCCGAATTTGCCCTGTTTCAAAGGGGGCGAAGGCGGGCTTCACCATTTTATCGCAATGGTTCGCCGTCTGAACATTGATCTTCAGCATTTTGTCCACACGACAAAGCCGACATTCAAGATGGGCAATGTCTTTCGCGGCTGGCGCAATGGCAGTGCGAGCGACATTTTCTACAATCTTCATCCGGGCATGAACGATCATCTTGAAGAACTTGATTTTTCCCTCTACGGTTTTTGGCCTTATCTTGCCACTGCCATTGCTTCGGGCGTTCCGCTCGAAACAATTTTTCCCGCTTTCGCATTGATTGAACAGAAGGCTAACCAGATCGAAGCCACTGCCGTTTTCAATACACATAGAAGCGGTGTGGAACCGACTTTGCATTTTGATTGTCGTCTGGTTGTCGACTATCTCAAAAAAATCGGCATGGAACGGAAGATCCGTACATTCGCGAGAAAAGTCGTCGACTTCGGGATTTCACCGGATGGTCATGTAGACGCCCTTAAACTCTCTGGCGGAGATATTTTCAACGTCGATTTCGTTATCGACGCTTCAGGTCTTAGACATTTGCTCGTCGGACAAAAATTGAATGGAAAATGGCATTCTTTTTCCGATAGTCTGCTCACCAATAGCGCAATTGATTTCAGGCTTGCAAATAGCGGGGCTAAAGTTGACCTCGTTAGCGAATATTTTGCAACCCCGGCCGGATATATCTGCCGGATACCGTTAAGCGACCATTATAGCGGAATTCATGTTTTTTCAAATAATCATACCGACTGGTTACGCGCTAAAAGAGAGGTGGAATTGCTTTTCCGGTCACCTGTCGCAGCGCGGCCGGTCATTACATTCGATCCGGGAAATTTTGAAAAAACATGGATGGGAAATGCTATAGCCATCGGTGTTTCCTCTGGGTATCTCGGACCTTTGCAAGCAAGTGCTACGGAAACCACAATTCATCAAATTGCACGACTGGAGCGCATATTATTGGAATGTAACGGCGTTATTGGCGAGCATATTATTGAAGACTACAACAAATCCAATAACGGGGCTTTCAAAGCCAATGCCGATTTTTTAAGGATGCATTTTGATGGCGGGCGACGCGACACAGCATTCTGGCGCGATGCCGCATCGGCACGGCGTTCTTCACACTATCAGCAAATGCTTGCCTGTTTTGCCGAACGCTTACCACGCGTCATTGATTTTGAAAATTATGGCGCCGGTTTTCCTCCTTTATATCATGTGCTTGATTGGCTTTTTATTGCTTCTTCACTTGGAATTGTGAGTAAAGCCGCTGCTTTGAACGAGCTTGAGGGACTCCCCCCCAATATCCGCGATAAAATGGAACGCTATGGACGAGACATTTTGGTACGCGGCAATGTACAAAGTGATTTAGGGGCACAAAGTGATTTAGGGGCACAAAGTGAATTACCTCTACAAAACGGTTTGGGTGCAGAAGGCGAATTAAGCCCGCAAAACGGGTTGGGTGCGCAAAGTAAATTGAGCGCACAGAAAAACTTGCCACCTGTTTCCGGACACTCTTTCGGGCAGGAACCGCTTCATGAGGGGGAGGAAATCAAGGAAGCCGGACAAAATTGGCAACGGGGTGGTTACCAGTTTCAATTTGCCAATCATGCGCGGTTTTCCCAAGCGCGAACGGAACAGGATAAGGGGGGTGTTCATGCCGGTTAGCCTCTATCACGATCGTCATTCCGGCGTGCAGCGGAAAATGGCTTTGGCAAGCAGTGCGCTTTTGTGTTTTGTATTGATCGGGGTTACCGGTTGCACGACACCACGCCCTCACCAATCCCGTATTGTGCGTCATCAACAAGCCGGAACAGCACCTCTCCCCGATTATCAAAAGGCGAAAAACGTAAGTTATAAGGAATCGGGTTCCGAAAATCGGAAATTGACACATGCGCCATCATCGACAAAACCCGATGATGCTGTGACAACAATTTCGACTGACCGGATAGGCTTGAAAGATGCTGTCGGTATTGCTTTGGCCCGCCATCCGGATATCGGAAGGGCAAATGCAATTGTTGCGCAGAGTAAAGCGCAAATTGCGATTGAAAAGGCAGCCTGGTACCCGACATTCCAATATAGCCTCAACCCCGGTTATAACCGTTATTATAATTCCGGTAATAATAATAATGATGCCGGCAATGTGCGCGGCACTGTTGGCGCTTCACAACTCATCTATGATTTTGGCAGAACGTCAAGTCGCATAGGCGCAGCCCAAGCCACAAACGAAAAACAGACCCATCAATTGAATAGCACAATGGAAGATGTGGCGGAGAATATTGCCAATATTTTTGTTGAACTTTCTGCCGCACAGGAATTGATCGGCGCGGCAGAACGTGAAACCCACCTTTTGAGCGATACCCATAACAAGATTAGCCAACGCGTTCGTGCCGGCCTGTCGGATGCCTCCGATCTCAATCAGGCCGAGGTCGGAATGCAACGCGCAAGGTCCGATCTTTTACAGGCAACAACGCGCTTTGATGTAGCAGCCGGAAAATTTTCGCAAATTACCGGTTTTCGCCCGCAAAAAGTGAAAACTCTTGCTGAAACAACGCGCTTTATGGACAGTCTGAGCAATGGCGAAAACGACATTGACCATACGCCGGCAGTGCTTGCCGCAGAGGCGGAAGTCAAAGCATCCCAACAGCGGCTACGTTTGGCCAAAGCCGAACGGTTTCCCGCCGTCAGTCTCGGCGTGAGCCAGTCCGGTGCTACCGGACAGCGTAATGCGACGAATGATAGCACTTTTGTCGGCCTGCAATTGAGTGGACAATTTTCTTCCGGAAAGCGCGAAAAATACCAGATAGAAGCAGCAGAAGCAGAATTGCGGGCTGCCCGTCAGGCGGCCGAAAACGAAAAGCTTGTTTCGCGCACAACCAGAGGTGCGGCTGAAACGGAAGAAAGGGGAGCCACCGAGCGTATGGATAATGCCCGCCAGATGATGAATTTGTCGCTTTCTTCGCGCGATCTCTATTGGCAGCAATATACGTTGAACAAGCGTCCATTAACCGACGTCATCAATGCCGAACGTGATGCGTTCGTTGCTGAAAGTGACCAGATTACAGCTTTATCCGATCGCCTCTATGCAAAAATCAAAGCCTATTATGCGGTAGGGCAGTTGGTCAGTCGTTTGCGTGAGCATAGTTGAGAGTTTTGCCATGACAAGTTTTGATCATTTTACCGGTAAATTTGCTTTTTCTCCTCGTGGAATAAATGCGTTTTCGCCTGCCGACGAAGAAAATGACGAACAGAAAAACACAATTGCAAACGGAAGGTCGGCGCAATCTAAAATCAATGACAAACTCGAAAACGGACGCCGTGAACCATATGGGACATCGCTCGAAAATAGCGGAGAAATGTCGGCTGAAAGTGCCGGAAAACAGCAGAAATTGAATGGTGCTCGCGAAGCTCTCGGAGCAAAAGGTGAAGGCAGGAAAACAGGCCCGAAGCCATCCCATGCAGAACGCGATACATCGCAAAAACAAAGAAAAACTGCAAATTCTGCCCGCGAAAATAATGAAAACAGAAACAATGCATTGTTCATGGGAAAATGGGTTGATGTGCTGCTGCTTGCTGCCCGCCAACTCAATATACCGGTTTCAAACGAACTTGTGCGGAATGCTGCAAAATGGAGCAGTGGTGCACAAAAACACGAAACAATTGTCGATATTGCCCTTAGCTGCGGTCTGGCTGCAACATTTGTCGAAGTCGCGCCGACAGCAATTTCTTCGGTTATGATGCCCGCTATTCTTCAGATTGATGGCGAGCTTGGTTTG
The DNA here is from genome assembly GCF_002007485.1 of Ditibartonella apihabitans. Taxonomy (GTDB): domain Bacteria; phylum Pseudomonadota; class Alphaproteobacteria; order Rhizobiales; family Rhizobiaceae; genus Bartonella; species Bartonella apihabitans. The sequence goes on along the minus strand of NZ_CP015820.1, from coordinate 2,057,064 downwards.
ATCACAGCCAAAGAAGGGGCATCCGGCATTGTCGATTTTGTTGTCGACAACAATGTTTTCAGAAAACGCATTGCTTTTGATACACTCACGCGTGGCAAACAAAAGATAGAGCTTCTCGTTCTCGAACGTCATTTGAGTGTCCATGACGACCGGCTTGACGAATATCTGCAAAAAAAACCAAAATCATGGTTCAAAGGGTTATTTGTGGCCAATTGGCCGATATTTTTGCAACTGGGTCTCGGTTCACTCATCGGTAATTTGCTTGCAATCGGAACATCCTTGTTTGCTATGCAGGTTTGGGACCGCGTTGTACCTGGAAGATCCACCAATACATTATGGGTTCTGGCTTCCGGTGTGGCCTTGGCATTGCTTCTCGAATTCATTTTGAAGACAACACGTGTCGCCGTGACCGACCATTTCGGCAAACAGGCCGATCTCAAATTATCGGCAATGTTTTACGCGCGGGTTTTGAATATTCGCAATGATGCAAGACCGCGTTCTCCCGGAACATTGATTTCGCAATTGCGCGATCTCGACCAGATGCGGGAACTTTTAACGTCGACAACGCTGGGTGTGCTCATCGACCTTCCCTTCGTCGTATCATTTCTCTTTATTATCTGGCTCATTGGCGGCTATGTCGTGTTGGTTCCCATTGCGGCCATTCCTTTCATCGTGCTGCCTGGAATTTTTGCCCAAATCCCGCTTGCGAAACTTTCCAATCAGGGGTTGGAAGAATCCGCCATGCGCAATGCTATTTTGATGGAGTCGATTTATCGTGCCGAAGATATCAAATTGCTTCAGGCCGAACCGCGTTTTCGCCGTTTATGGGGCGAGGTCAATAAAGTAAGCGGCAATATCAGCCTGAAACAGCGTGAAATTGCTTCCATGCTGATGAATTTTTCCCAAACGATGCAGCAAATTGCCTATGTCGGTGTGGTGATTGCCGGTGTTTACGGCATACTCGACGCCAAATTGTCTTTCGGTGCGGTTCTTGCCTGTTCCATTCTCACAAGCCGGACAATTGCACCACTTTCACAAATACCGGCAATCTTGAGTAAATTACAAAATGCCCGTGTGGGGAAAAAAGGGCTTGATGGTTTACTCACTTTGCCGGTCGATCACGACAGTGACAAAGACTATTATCATAAACCCGTCTTGCGGGGAAAATACGACTTGCAGGATTTGGTCTATCTTTACGGGCCGCAGGAAAAACCGGCTTTGATCGTACCGCGTCTTCATATAAAACCGGGAGAAAAAATAGCGATCCTCGGGCGTGTGGGGGCTGGAAAATCAACGCTGCTGCGCCTCTTTGCAGGCCTTTCGGCACCTGTTCAGGGACGTGTTCTTCTTGATGATACCCCGATCGGGATGATCGATATTGCCGATATAAGGCGGGATGTCGGGGCAATGTTTCAGGAATCCAGTCTATTTTACGGCACATTGCGCGATAATCTTCTGGCGGCCAATCCTTTGGCAACAGACGAAGATATTTTGAAAGCCATGCATCTTTCCTGTGCCGACCAGTTGTTGCTCAACCAGCCGCACGGGCTTGATCTCAAATTACGCGAAAGCGGGGTGGGCCTCTCTGGCGGGCAAAAACAGACATTGATGCTTGCCCGTTTATTTTTACGCTCGCCACATATTATGTTGCTTGATGAACCGACTGCTTCGCTTGATGAAGCAACCGAGGTTGCAGTCCTTGAACGCATGAAATCCTGGATTGGCAATAAGACATTCATTGTGGCAACCCACCGCTATCCGGTTTTGAAGCTCGTTGACCGCATCATCGTTGTCGATAATGGCCGCATTGTCAGAGACGGCTCGAAGGACGAGATGCTCGGTCTCGACAGCGCCGCTTTTGCGACCGCAAGTGCTCCCAATGATAATCAGGCGAGGGGCTGACAATGAATGTCGATTCACTGGTAAAGATCCATGGTATCAATGAGAGAGCAAGGCTGATCCTCTGGATCATCATCGCGATGATTGTCATTTTCATGATCTGGTCCTATTTCGCTGTTTTAAACGAAGTCGCAATCGGCGAAGGGAAAGTGATGCCTGCTTCCAAAGGCCAGATTATCCAGAATCTCGAAGGTGGCATTCTTGCAGAACTTTCGGTAAGAGAGGGCGACGAGGTTCGCGAAGGGCAGGTTCTTGCCGCTCTTGATCCGGCAAAGGCAAAGTCCAATGTCGATGAAACTCTGGCCAAGATTGTTGCCCTTCAAGCAAGGGCGGCACGTCTTTTTGCCGAAATGAATTATCAGAACAGTGTCAACTATCCCGAGGAAATTCGGGATAAAAAAGATGTTATTGACCGCGAAACCGAGCTTTTTTTCACCAATCGTCGGGCCTTCAAGGAAAATGTGCTTAATCTGACGGAGCAGTTGAAACTTGCGCAAGACGAAGTGGAAATTGCCAAACCTTTGCTGAAAACAGGTGCCGCAAGCGAGGTCGAGGTGTTGAAATTGCAGCAGAATGCGGCCGAATTGTCATCAAAACTTGCGGCGACAAAAAATGAATATTTTGTCGCCTTACGCGGTGATTATACCAAAACAATGGCCGATCTCGAGCCGCTATTGAAAACCAGAGAAGGATTGGCCGACCAGTTGACGCGCACAGTCATCCGTTCTCCCACCAATGGAATTGTCAAAGATATCCGCGTTACAACAATTGGCGGGGTTGTTGCCCCTGGCGGAACATTGATGGAAATTGTGCCTTTGGGTGACCAGCTTCTTATCGAGGCAAAATTGAACCCGCGCGATATTGCTTTTATTCACAAAGACCAGCCGGCGAATGTCAAAATCACTGCCTATGATTCAGCAATTTACGGTTCGCTTCCCGGTCATGTGCAGATGGTCTCGCCCGATTCAATTGAAGATGATGTCGACAAGCGGATTTATTATTATCGGGCCTATATTCTGACCGATCACAGCTATCTTGAGACCAAGGACGGAAAACGTCATCAGATTATTCCGGGAATGGTTGCAACCGCAGAAATCAGTACCGGTCAAAAAACCGTAATGGATTATTTGATAAAGCCGCTCAATCGCGCAAAAGAAGCGTTGCGGGAACGGTGACGCGTGAATTAAATATTTGATATTAATAATAAGCCGACTAAATATTTTTATAAAAAACGAGTTGTTACACTGTAATAACAACATAATAAGAGGGTTATATGGTAAGTTTTCATAATTTTCTATGTGAAAAATATAGAGTAGATGATAGTTTTAGTTTAACTTATCAAATTATGGGGTAATGAAAAAACAGTTCTAGTGCAAATTAAACGGCTTCTATTGTTATAAAGATGGAAATAGCGCGCTACAATGATCAACATTCCAAAGCTGCTCAGGCATTTGATTGAACGACAAAAATCGCGTCCGAATTCGGACGGTCGGCAGCTTATTTATGAAAAAACGCGTTTGGCTATCAAATCGAAGCTGAATGAGATGAACGCGCCCGATATTGTCCAGCGCTCATATATGTTGAGGCTCGAGGCTGCGATATGCGAGGTGGAGGCTTCTTACCTTTTAAGGCCGGAATATTTCGTGTTGGAGGAAAATCGGGTTCCCTGCCATTTTGCCTATCAGGCATATTTACCGGATTATTTCGGTACAAAACGCGACGTGGCGGTTGATCATGGCCGCTTGCGGCAATTGGCTTCGAACCGAAATATGTTCAGATATTGGTCATTTGAAAACGATGAACCGTCAATGACCGATGTTATCGGCCTTTTCAATTTCAAAGGCCGTAAAGCAGCGGCAAATGGCGCACAAGGCTTAACCGATAATCCGCATCTGACCGATTTTGCCGCCCGCAGAGCTTCACGTCAAAGCGACAGCGACCAACCGGCGGTCATCAACAATCGTGATTTATCCCATAAACGGAATTTAAATGCGGAAGATGATAATGAAATCGAAGCATTGATCGAAGGTAGAGAAAGAACAGTAATCCCGGCTCTTGGCCGGCAGGCGAATTTACAATCGGTCAATGCCCGCAATGACACTTTATTTCCGGATGCCGGAGCACAGCAAATTTCGCAAGGGCAAACTCGGCAATATATGCCATGGCAGCAGAATTTCCAAAAGGAAAATAGCCCTTATTATAGTCTTTCCGGTTCGATCACGAATGGTTTCCGACAGTCTTCATTTAATACCGGCCGCACTCCTTCTTCAAACCGTCAGGCCGCAATGCAAGGGGGGCAATCTTTTCCATTGAATGGCGAGCGTGGTAACAGACCTTCGGTCAATAATATAAACCGGTTTCGTGAAGCCGGTATCCAAAGAGGTCGCGACGGGCATAGACAGTCAATGGGTAATGCTGAGACACCGATGAACGGGGCAAGATCGTCTCGACCGGATGGGGCGTTTTCAAAAAGACAGCCTCAAATGCCGTGGGAAAATGCTATGCAGTCACAGTCCTATCAAGCGACATCCGGCGTTAAGAAGAATAATGGCAAGCGCGCACCATCCGGTCAACAACCTCAACAAGCCGGATACGGCAATGTTGGCGGTTATGCTGCCACCCCCGACATTTATTTTCTTGATGAAACGGACGCGGTGGAACAATTCAGCGTGTCAAATGAGCCGGATCCTGCGGCAGACCGGAAAATATCGGTCGATGAGCAAATCAAGGAATTGGAACGACGTTTGTTCAAAAGAGAAACCGTGGTTACTGCCTCGCCTCTGCCGCGGCCGATAATATCGGCGCCGTCAGGGAGAGGACTATCAAACGCTGCTGCCTCCACTACCGGCATGAACGGCAAATCTCCGGAACAGAAAATATTTATCGCGCCTTTGAACAATGACGCAAAAAATGCTTTCTCCAATGGTGTTGGAGCTGACACCAATCGCAACCGGACAACATATCCACAAACTGTTTTCGATAACGGAAATCTTTTTGCTTTCAATGAGATAGAACTTGCTCGCAAAATTCCTGACGAGGAGACAAGACAGAGTTTTTCTGGAAATAACAGGGATGTGCTGGAAGATGAACCGCCAATTCCCGATTTCATCGTCAAATATGAAAAGCGTGATGCCGATGATGACAAGCGGGATGCCGATTTCTTCGAGCAACAGACGAATAATATAGCGACATCGGGCGAAAACACGAGCCGCAAGGCTCCGGACGAAAATCGGTCACAATCGAAAGAGGCAGATCAAAGGCAGTCCAAGCAATTCGAACAGGATCTTTTTCCGAAGGACTTGTCTTTTGATGACCGCCGCCAAAACAGGTTCGGGAGACAACTGACTTACAAAGCGTTATCGCATGCGATACGCGAAAATATCAAGGGCAAAGGGAGTTTGGCTGCCGGTATTCTGGCTGCGTGTGTATTATCGAGCGGGGTCTATTATTTCTGGCGGGGCAATGTACCGGTTTTCTCATCCATAAATATTGGTGGTGATAGCCGTACTTTCGATTTGTCCGCTACTTCGGCCATCAGTCCTTCAGCTTCGGACGACCTGCCGGCGCAAGCGCTAAGTTTGACCGATGCAAATCATGGCGCTGCAAATTCTGAAGCCGGAAAAACATTTTCAAAAGCTTCAGTTTCTGACATGTCATTCAGCCCGCTCAAGGAAACAAGAAAAGACGTTGATTTGCCCTCGGCGGCTGTCAATGCGAACGGTGTTCAAAACCCTTATCAACAAGCAATGTCGGAACCGCAGAAAACAAAAGGCGTGAAGGGTGTCGATCCGCAAGATGCGCAAATCCGGACAAGGAAACGCGCTGATGCTCGTATGTTGCTGAAAGACAAAAAAGGCATAGAGCGCAAGTTGGAGGGGTCAGTGGCATGGACGCTCCGGCCGCCTCATAGTTCGGAAAATCCTTATGACGAAACCGCTCTCGTAGCAGATTTCACAACACAGGATGGCCAGATGGGCGTGCGTATGAGCATTCGTAAAAATTATCGTGAAAACCTCGACGCTACGCATCTCATCGATTTGTCTTTTACCCAATTCGAAGGCGTGGATAGCAGTTCGGTTGTCGGCGTTCGCGGCATTTATTTTGGCGACAAAACCAATATCCTCAATAATCAGGCGTCAACAACCGTAGCCAATCTTTTTGAGAATAATTTCATAGCGTCTTTACGGCTCGTTCCCGATGATAAAGACTATAACGAAAATTTTCTCGGACATGCCGCGGTGTTCGGTTTTCCGGCTACTTTTAATGATGGTAAAACAGCCTTGTTTGTTCTGAACAAAGGTCCACAAAACCAGGAACTCTTTGATAAATTCAACGAGAAAATACCCATTAGATACCGGCTTTTTCCACAATTTGTGTTTTATTTAAATTTGTATTTGTAATTCAGTAAAATTTTTCCGTTTTCGTTTTCACTAGATCGTCTTGTCCATTTTGTTCTCTAGTAACAATTCAAGGGTCCCGATCGTAAATCGTTTTTCCCCATCGGTACAATTGTCGAAATCAGGTTTTCTTGTCTTTAGGGACGAGAAAAAGATTTATTTGCTTAAGACAAAGCCGTTTCGCCTTATTGTTCTTTATATAGCCCTTGAGTTGACATATAATCCGGCCATTCGAATTAATTCGAATTGTCAAAATTCAGGGGAGACGGGACTTTGGACCAGCAGCTCAAAAGGGATTTGGTGGAAGTGCTGAAAAGGAGTTGGCACAGGAGCTCAAGAAAGATCTGGCGCAGCAGATCGAACGGGATTTGTCCGAGCAACTGAAGCGGGGTTTGGCAGAGCAGCTCAGACGCGACTTGGCGCATGACCTTAAATGGGACGTGAGCCAACAGCTCAAAAAGGATTTGGCAGAGGAACTCAAGCGGGATTTGGTGCAGCCGCTCGAACGGGATTTGTTACAGCAACTCAAACGGGACCTGACACAGCAGTTAAAAAGAGATTTGGCAGAACAACTGAAACGGGATTTGCCACAGCAAATCGAACGTGATTTGTCCCAGCAGCTCAAGCGGGACTTTGAACAGGAACTAAAAAGGACTTGGAACTGGCGCTGAAACGCAGGTAGTAAATCCGGAGTAGCCTATAAAGTTTCAATTGTCTGGTTTGAAAGTGTTATACCGCATTGATTCACGCAAGCGAACTGGTGCGGCGCTTTTTATTCATTTTCGCCTTTTGTCTCTAAGAACAGAGGGGATTAATCAGGATAAAAGATGACTTCAGGGGCGAAACATATAACCCCGTGTTATAGCAAAATGACATAATCGTCTTTTTAGGACAGGAAGAAACATAGCATTTTGTAACGTATGCTCCCTTAAGCTCGCTTCATGAACAGCCAGAAGCAAAGTCGGCAATCGTTATATTCATCTATGAAATTTTCATATTAAAGCTCTTTAGGCGACTGTAAAATAAATAATCAATGTAAATACGAGTTGTCATTTCACGAATTAGTAGAAAAATTGATATTATAGAAACATAATTTATAATATAAAAATAAAAAAGTTAAAAAACGAAAGTTATTATAAAATAAATATAAATAATACTGTTCATAATTAATAATTCAAATTTATATAATATATTTTACAACTAAAATAATTATTTATTGTGTGCGATATAACTCGTTAACATACGAAAATGTGAACAGATCGGGTTGCCAAATAAAGATAGATAGCCGATTAAATGTTTAAAGAAAAATTTTCACCTACATGTTCAGGGATATGGGGATTGTAACAGAAAGTGAATCACAATTTTAGTTTAGAATGACTGTAAATAAAGCGAAAAACTTTTTAACAAATTGATATTTCGTATTAATTTTGTTGTTAACTAAAAATTCACCATATCTTGCAAAAATTTGTTAACTCATTAAAACGTTCTATGATTCTTGAATTGTGGAGTTTGGGCGCGCAGATGGGAAAAATTTCGTCAATATGGTCAATTGGCGGAAAAGCCGTTTGTAGCGGTGGGGGGTAGAATGTTTTTTCGGTGCAGGAGCTGCATCAAAAGGGGTTATTTATGAGATCTACTCGTTCTGTACTGTATTTTTCATTGGTGCTTGCGCTTCTGTCGCTCTTTGCGCTTGTTTACACCGTGGTGTTTCACGGCGATTTTGTGGCGCATAACATTATTTTTAATAGCATCATTGCTGTATTCGACGCGATCGTCCTTGTTTATGCAATTTACACAATGTTCTACCTCAAATCAGGGGTGAAACAGTGGGTAGAATTCAAAGGGAATTTTCCGCGCGATAGTGAAGAGCCGGTTTTAAAAGGCTATATGCGGTTGTTGCGCGGTCGATTGCGCGATCTTATCAGCTTTAATGAAGATGAAAGAAATTCCGCAATCTCACTGGTTTCTTCGGCGTTGGAGTGGCGGGTGGATTTTCTGTTCTATGCAGCCGGTGCTGTTATTTCCATGGGCTTGCTCGGTACGTTTTTCGGTCTGACATTTACTATGGAAGGTATTCGCGGGTCTATCAACGTTTTGTCGTCGGCTGATGAAATCCAGGCGAAGTCGCTGGTCAATTCGCTGGCAGCACCTCTCGGTGGTATGGCAACCGCGTTTTCTTCATCCATGTTCGGTCTGGGGTCATCTATTTGTACCGGTTTGATTGCCCATTTCATGGGACGTACAACAGAAGGTATTGTTTACGATATCGAAAAATGGTCGTTTGTTGCAAGCGGTGAAGAAGCTTCCAAAATGGCTGGCGAGACCGGCACAATCGACGCGACAACACGTGCGATCAACAGATTGGCAGCAGTTCTTTCCCGTCATGTCGAGTTTTCTCATGAAGATACCGGAAAATTTATTGAAATATCCAGTAGCTTCGTCGAAGGGCAGGCTGCCCAACAGCAAACCATGGACAAAATGCTGGAGGTTGTGTCCGAACAATCGGAAAACAACAAGCGTTCTGTCGATGCAATGTTGTCGACTGTCACGGCAAATGGTGAAGCGACAAGACAAATTGTCGAAGTGATCCAGAATAGCTACGAGATGCTCACCCATCTGAGCGACGTGGTTAAAACCAATAGTGCTTATATTGCACGGGGTACCGAGGCTCAGGAAAACAATAGCCAGACTATTGCCCAGGCAATTGCCGGTTTGAACCAGATGCGGATCGAAATTACGACCGGAATCGAAGCAGTTCTTGAAAAATTGAAACAAATTCAAGGGTTTGCTGCTTCGATTGATCAATCGACCGGACGGCTGACTTCTCATAATGACGAACAAAAAGAAGCTTTGGAGAGCGCAACGCAGGTTATGCGCGCACAACAAAAAGCTGTGATGGAGGGGATGCGGGATTTAACTGAAGCACGTGTTTCCATTGTCTCGGCTGTGCGAGCAGCTCAAAAGGTTAGTGAAGTTCCACCCACGAAAGGCTAATTCGAATGAATTGCTCAATCAATCTGAAGCGTGTGGTGTCTGTCCTGTTGGTAAGCTGTAGCGTCGTTTCAACGGGCTGCGCATCCGATAAAAAACCTACAGTTCGTGCTGGCGTCGATACAATGACAACGCAGGCTATCGATAAAAATAACCAGCCTGCAATCAGTAAGGACCCGAAGGTTGCAAACACCAACAACCCGGTAACTGCAAAATCGAAAGAATTTTTCAAGCGTGAAAAGCAAAGGCTGACGCTGGATGAAGCTTTGAAGAAGGCTGCAGATTATTCGTGGACAATCAAAGTTGCAAAAAGCCAGCTTGATATTGCTGAAAGTCGGCTTGATCAGGCGAAAGCCAAATATTATCCGACGGTCGGTGCCGAAGTGACCGCTCCGAATTTGCGCTACGATGGTGGTATCACCAGTCGCGACAGAGATTTTGATGATACAGCTTTCGCCGGTATTGATGTTAGCTACAGTATCTATGATTTCGGGCGGCGTGATGCTGACAAAGAGGCCGCAAGTTATAATTTGCGTGCGAGCGGTCACGCAAAACATGCCGAAGATCTGACGGTGATGTATAATACAGCAAATGCCTATATGGCTGTCCAGTCTTATACAGAACAGCTTCGCTCGGCGATGGCCTATGTTGACAAGATTACATCTCTCAATAAAACAATCGGCGAAAGTGTTGCCGGTGGTATTTCGCCGCAATCGGATGCTGTGCGCGGGCGTCTCGCTTTAAGCAATGCGATTAACCGCCGCAAGGATATCGAACTCAAATTGTCGCGTGCCCAGCAGAAGTTGAATGCTCTTGTGGGGATAGAGGTCGAGGCATTGCCCGCCAAGCGTATGGCGCTTCCCCGTGTTAGGGATCTTGATGCTGTTGCTGTCAATGCGGCAGAACAGAACCCGGCAGTGCTTGCACGTGGTGCGGCGCTGGAAGGAAGCCGGAAAAGTGTTGTCGGTGCCAAAGCGAGCTTGAAACCGAGGCTGGATTTGACAATCGATTATAAGCGCACGCTCGAAAACGTAGACAATCTTTATAATGTATCGGATACTGATGGCGGCGTTCAGCTCAAACTGACATTCGATATTTTTGACCTTTCGAAAAAGGCTAAAATTCGTGAAGCCTATGCACAATTGAATGTCAACGAGGCACAGCTTGGCAAGGAGCGCTCGACAGTGAATGACGAGGTGCGGGCTTTGCTTGGTGATATTGATATTACGTCGCAGCAATGGACAATCAGTGAAGAGGCGTCCAAAGAGGCTGATAAGACACGCGGTCTTTACCTTGAAGAGTTCCGTCTTGGTGATCGGAAACTTTCCGATCTGATCACGGCAGAGACCGAATATTTTTCGTCCCGTACAGATGCTATTGACGCCCGTTATGGCTTTATGCGCGCTGTGTTCAGTATCTATTATCTTGCTGGCAAGCCTCATGACGGACTTGTGGCTCTTCAGCTTGTGGAGCGTTGATAATGGCACAAAAACGTGGTGGCGAGAATATCTGGATTGCATATGCCGATATGCTCACCGTTCTGTTGATGGTTTTTCTTTTGCTGGCTATGTTGTTCCAGGTGATTGTGGCAACTTCGAAAATAGCCGGACCGGAGGATCAGGCAGGCAATCAGAAATCGCAAGCCGAGCAGAGTGCCAAGCAAGCTGCCTCGAAATTCGGTGAGACGGTAGAAAAACAACAAAATAAACCGTCGTCGGACGGAAACATTAATGACGGCATGGAGCAGGTTGCAACCAAATTGCCGCTGGTGATGGTTGATACCGCAGCCTTGCAACCACGCGATGGCGATTTGCGTATCAATGTCGAATTGAACAGAACCTATTTGACAGGTGTTCAACAAAACGAAGTGCGCGCATGGGCATTAAGAAATAAAAGCGTTCTGGCGACTGAAAAATTACGCATTTATTCGGTTGGACGTAGTATAAATGTTTCGACAGGTGATACATTATTGTTGCAAGTCAATCGTGCTGTGGCAACGATGGCTGCATTGCAAAAAGAAGGTGCCATCATCAAAAACATCAGATTTGATAATCTGATTGTGCCTAATAATACAGACGACTTTATTATATTACGTGTTGAAAATACCGATGCAAATAACGGCAAAACGCAGTAAACCGAGAAAAACGACCGACGGGCTTTGGCTCCTCCTGAAAGGGAAGTGGGCTTTGGCTTTGTGTATTCTGGCTGCTGTTTTGTGGGCTGCATTCTGGCCATTCGATGTTCTGGTGCGCGGGCACGGAATTATTCGTGTCGAAGGTCATAATATCGAGATACAACATCCCGAAGGCGGGGTGTTGAAACAATTGCTCGTTACCAATGGTGAAACAGTCAAAGCAGGACAGGTTCTGGCAAATGTCGAAAATTTGACAGTGGCTGAAGATAACGAAAGCAATTTTATTGCCCTTCGTGCCTATGAATTACGTGAACAGCGGCTGCGTGCGGAGCTTGCCGGCAAGGACTTCAAGCCTCCGAAACCGGAAAATCCGAAATTGGCGGAAATCTACCAGAATGAAACCGATTTATATAATGCCCGTCGCCGTGCACTCGACGAGTCAATTGCTATAGCCAAAACCCAATATGAACAAAAAGAAGCCCAGCTTGCATCGAATGCCATTGCAATCGACAATCTTGGCGCTGAAATGCAATTGTCAAATGAACATATCAAGCTTCTTGAGCCGCTGGTCGCGAGAGGTGCAGCACCGGAGGCAACGCTTGTCCAGCGGCGTCTCGAATATCAGAAAGTTTTGAGCACACTTGCCGATGCGCGCTCGAAAGTGCCGGGAATGACCGCCGCGCGTGACGAGGCAAAACTCAAAATGTCGATGTATAGAACCGAATTCAACGAGGATGCCAACAAGCAGCTTGCGGAAGTTCAGGTTAAACTCGAAACAGCGAAAGCACAGTGGGAAGCAAGTAGGCAGAGAGCAAAAAATTCGGAAGTTGTTTCGCCTGTCGACGGTATTATCCAACAGGTTGTGATGCCCCATGTGGGGGCGGTTTTGCGACCGGGTGAAAAATTGTTCGAAATTGCACCAAGCGAAGTGCCGCTGGTTGCGGATGTCAAAGTTAACCCGCAAGATCGTGACCGCTTGTGGGTAGGGCAGGATGTGCGTGTAAGAGTACTTGCTATTTCCAATTACAGCAGCCCCACTTTGAAAGGGAAAGTTTCGGTCATCAGTGCGGATGCTGTTGGCGAGGAAGACAAAGGGGGACGTTATTACGAAGTTACCGTGACAATGGACCCCAAGCAGAATGAAAGTTTGAAGATATTTCCGGGTATGACGGTCGAGACATTTGCACTTGCCGGACAAAGAACATTTCTGCAATATCTTTTCAAACCGTTTATTGATGGAATGTCGGTTGTCTTCAGCGAGTAAGAGAGGCACTGTGTCGCAATTGAGCTTGTTAAAAGATCGGCTATAACTATATTCTAGTCGAGGGATTTTTTTCAATGTCGGGGTATTGGATTATCTTAGGGGTTATATCGAAATGAAACTACCTTTTCCGCAGAAGGACGGCGTGTCCGTTCTGGTTGATACTTATTCGGATAACGATGTACCGCTAGCTATTTCCCAAGTCGAAATTATTATTCGCGGGAGCGATGTGGTTATTCGCACCCAGGACGGTTCGGAACTGACATTGGTTCAGGCTGCGCAGATGTCTTCTATGCATGAAAATCTGTTCAACCTGAATTTTGCTGACGGGACAAGTGTTTCGTCGAATGAATTGTTCCAACGTGCCGATTTGATCGAACCCGGCCCCGAACTCAGCGAAATTCGTGAAAACAATATCAAGAGCGATGCCAATGCCGATCCTTTGGTTGCCGTTGTCCAGTCGGCACCGGTAAGTGAAACGACAGATCTTGATTCCGACGACGTAACAGGTGGTCAGGGTGGCGGTAAAGGCGACAGCGATGAACATCTGTCTGTGGCCGATTTTTTGGGCAATCCGCCATCTGTAGAGGATACGATAAGTTTTGTTCCATCGACTTCAGCGGGAGGCGGCACTCCTCCGTCGACCAACACTCCTTCCGAGGCAATGCCTGCTCCGGTAATGCCAGCGTCACCGTCGGAACCGTCAACACCAACAACACCTGGCAATCCTGATCATGGCAGTGATCATAATGGTGGCAATAACGATAACAACAATGATCACAATGGCGGTAATAACGATAACAACAATGATCATACCGGTGGCGATGGCGATAACACTGGTAATGCGGGATTGGCTTTTGTCGAGCAGGCTAATCTTTATCAGGTAACAAACACCAAAACGGTTGTTGACAATGGAGACGGAACACAATCGACCGTTTGGCATCTGGGCGGCGGTTCGCCTGCTGCACGTACAAATCCTGATCTTGGTGTTCAATATGGTGAACCTGCTATTCTTGATTTGCGCAATGAGGCTGATCAGGAAAAAGGTTTTACTGTCCATGCCGATAACGAGGCCTTCAAATATGGTCAGGTCAATACAGAAAACAGCCCGAACAATCTGGATCGTCGTTTAGGGCGTATTGTCACTTTCGACCAATTGGTAGGCGGAGAATCTGTTGCCGGTAAAGCTATCAAGAACATAACCGGCATTCCGGACGGTATGACTATCATCTGGAAGGGAGGACCCGGATATGATGATTTTGTTGCCAAATACGGTATCGAACTTAAAGATAACGAGATATTCGTTAACTATAAGGGCAATGTCGATTATAACGGCAACAACATCAACATTACCTGGGTTGATGCTCAGGGCAGGATAACCAAAGCCAAATCCGAATTTACCAACCAGTATGACGGAGATCATCCGGATACGGTTATCAATGGTAATCACGCGATTGTTTTGCCGAAAACGCCGAATGCACGTGAAATTTATGGCGGCAGCGGAAACGATACGATTTATGCTTCGCAGTTCAACAACAACATCAAATATGATGGCGAGGGTGGTACAAACCGCCTGATCTTTGGTGATGATTATCCGATTACCACCGAGGAAGGGTCAAATGCACTGCCAGGACTGGTATACGATGTTGCCAATAACAAGATCACCGATACCGGCAATGGCGATGTTGCGGAAATGCATAATTTTACCGAAATTGTCGGTACCAAAGGCGATGATCATTTTCTGATCGGTGACACAGCGACTTCCTATTATTTCGACGGACGTGATGGCAATAACGTTTTCGATATGCAGATGACCGATCCGCAAGACAGCACCATTATTAAGGGGTCGAGCGGTAATAACCAATTATTTGCCGGCTCAGGGGAAGACACTTATAATCTTGTCAATTCTTCGGGCAACAATACCGTTGTCGATCGTGGTAAAGGTGACTCGAACGATACCTATAACTTTGAATCCTCAACAGGGCAAAACAAGGTTACAGATGCCGGCGGAAGTGATTTCTATCACTTCAACAAGGCGACCAATCGTGTAGAAATTAATGATTCGGCGGCCGGTAACGATCAGTATCAGTTCCACAATATTAAAGACAATCATGTTACGATCAATGATCGCAATGATGGTGACAGTTTAAGCGGAAGCGATATCTATGATTTTGCGACCTTGACTGCCGAAAATTCAAACGCAGACGACCATATCGAGAATTCCGTTGTTACTATTCTTGATGAAAATGGCAGTGACAAATATCAATTTGACCGCACAAAAGGTGGTTCTGTCACGATTGATGACGAAGGCAAGATCAGCGCAAAAGATGTAGCCAAGGATGAGTACCATTTTTCGGGCGCCGAAACGAAAGTTGATATTACCGATAAGGATGGTGCTGACAAATATTCCTTTGAAAATGCTAAGACGAGTGCGGATAACACAATCACAGTCAAGGATTATGGTACCGCCAATGATATTTATAATTTCAATGATGTAACATCGGAAAGCAGGGCTGAAGGTACGGCTTCGAATGTTTCGATTCTGGATAAAGGCGGCAAGGACGAATATCACTTTGACCGGCTTCAGACCAAAGTCCGTATTGATGATATTGGCTCGGGCGACAACTACTTTACATTCCACAACGCTGATAAATCCGACATTACGATTAACAACCTCAATGATGGTATTTATCTCGGTGGCAACGACATTTATGACTTTGCAACGCTAAAGGAAAATAACCAATCCGCTGAAGATCATATTAATGATACGACGGTTGCTATCGCCGATGAGTATGGCAATGATCTTTATAACTTCGATCGCACAACAGGCGGTTCTGTAACCATCAAGGATACAGGTGTCGGAAATTCAAACGACAGAACAGTGGCGGCTGATCAATATCATTTTTCTAAAATTAATACGAAAGTCGATATTACAGATCAGGATGGCAGTGATAGCTATGATTTCAGCGATTCTACAACATCGGCTGAAAATACAATTAAAATTACCGATAATAGTAACAACTATTATACAGACACCTATAATTTCAACAACACCCAGGCATCAAGTTTTGCCACAGGGGCGGCTGCAAATATCGTTATTTCCGATACGGGTGGCACAGACCATTATTATTTTAATAAAATCACCAGCAAGGTGAACATTGACGATTACGGATCAGGTCAAGACGATTATAGATTCCATGAGGCAAAAGACTCCAATATTACGATCTATGATCACTTCTCCAATCGTGGCACATCGCAAAATCTCGACAATGTTTATGATTTTGCTACCCATAATACATCATCAGGCGGTCAGAACCCGACAGATTTTATCTCCAATACAATCGTCAACATCACCGACGAAAGCGGTGCCGACAAATATTATTTCGACCGCACGCAAGGCGGCTCGGTCACAATTGTGGATTATGCAATCGGCAATAGTGGCTCGAACGATCGGGATCAATACTTTTTCGATGATTCCTATTCAAAGGTTTCAATAACCGATGGTGGTGCCTCCGATAACTATAACTTCAACCGTATCCTGGTTGATCAGGACAACACTGTTACTATCAAAGATCAGGGTGGTACTAATTCGGGAGATGATGTTTATAACTTCAACGACGTGAAAGCGAAATCTGACGCCGTTGCCGGTGGAAGTCATATTTATATTTCAGACGATTATGGTTCGGACCACTATAATTTTAACAATTTCGGCGATGCGACCAGTTCGGTTATTTCGTCAGTAAAAATCGATGACAGCGGTCGATGGGCTGATAATTACTCGTTCCGTAATGCAGTGAACGCGAAAGTCGACATTCATGACTATGGCGCCAACGATGCTGATGATAGTTACGACTTCGCAGGTAATGGTAACTCGGATACGGATCATATATCCAATGTGACTGTCAATATTCAGGATGACACCGGTCAGGATCGTTATTATTTCAACCGCACAGATGCTTCAACAATCAGTATTATCGACGGTGATAACTGGCAAGATAACTATTTCTTCAATGATACGAACAATTCGAACATCACGATCAGAGATGGTGGTGGTGTAAAGGGTGGCAGCGGAGGAGATAATTACAACTTCGATCGCACCCAAGGCGGTAGTGTAAAGATAACCGAGGGTGACGGGACCTCGAACTATAACTTCCATAATGTTAAGACAAAAGTAAACATTGAAGATGGTGGTGGCTGGGATAACTATAATTTCCAGAATTCAACGAACAGTGATGTAAATACAATTACAATCGTTGATGGTACAGGGAAAGATACTTATAATTTCCAGAATACCACAAGTGAAAATTTTGCTGCCGATAATTTGTATAATATTACCATCACAGATGGGTTGGGGGCTGATATTTATGACTTCACCGGTTCAAAAACAAAAGTAAGTATCGAAGATACAAATACCAAAGGCGATGAAAAGGATGATGGCAGCGATACTTACATTTTCAACAAGATACATGATTCAATTGTCAAAATTAAAGATATTGCCGCAGATACCCTAAATGGGAATAATACGTACAATTTCGGCGTGGATGAAGATACAAAAATTGTAAATTCCAAGGTCGATATTACTGATCAGGGTGGTGATAATAAATTTTACTTTAGGTATGGACAGGGCGGCGATGTGAACATCACCACAACCACTATTGAAGGTGCTGGTGATGATGGAGACGATAATTATTTCTTCAATAACAGTAATTTCGATACGGTAAAGATCGAAGATTCCTATTTTGGCGACTTATATAACTTCATTAGTTCAACGACAAAAAATGTAACGATTCTGGATCATGGTTCTAACGAATCTCGCACGCTCCGTCTCACAGATAATTATTATTTTAACGATTCGGCAATCGCTCAAACCACAATCGTAGATGATCAGGGAAGGAGTGATTATAATTTCACGAATTCCGGTACCGCAGATTCTATTGTAAAAATCAGTGATGGTGGCGACTCCGATATCTATAATTTTCAACAAGCCAAAGGCGATGTTACAATTTTTGACGGGGGTGGTAACGACGGTTACAATAACTTTGACAGAATTGTCTATGATTCCGAAGGGCATATGGATTACTATCGGGACAAAAACGGCAATTATACCGACAAAGACGGAAATTTGCTTTCCTTTGGTAGTCAACCAATTGTCAGACACGAGAATTTTGCAGCACAAAATCCGGACGACTTCGATTTCAGATATTCATCTGCTTCGAAAACTATAACGGACGGTATTGTCAATGACGCTGATAGCAGCGCAAGCGGTCTGAACAAGGATAATGGTAATTCGGCCGGTGTTTATCACCTCCAATATTCGACAGGCAGTACGGTTATCAACAACCGCGGCGGCTATGACAAATATTATCTTGGCGGTTCAACAGGAGAAACGATTATCAATGGCGGAACCGGTACCGATATTGTTTATGTCGGTAAAGGTAAACTCACCTATGATGGTGGTACACGAACCGATGGCGGCAAGGAAAATGACTGGATTTCGTTTCAGGATGTTCTGGAAAGTACAGATGCCAACGGCAAAAACGTCGCTCCAATGGATCCGAACCAACGCACCGAGGGGGTTTATATAAACCTGGCGGCCAGTGAAAAAGGTTATGCCATTAATAATAATCAAAATATACTCAGCCATGACAGTAATGGTGCAGTGCTTGCCGAAGGTGCCGCTCAGGGTCATGTAACCAATGTTGAAAATGTTATTGGCAGTAAATTTGATGATCTGATTTACGGCAACGAGAAAGACAATTATTTCTTGGCAACGCAAGGACACGACATTTATTACGGTGGTGCAGGTTCTGACACTTATTTCGTCGGCGCACCGAATTTAGGTGGGCGTGTCGATGGCTTGTTGCCCGATGACGAGCGCGATCTTTATCAGCTTGATCCATGGGCAGCCAAACCGGATATCGGCATTCAGAATGATGTGACCATTAACCTTGATACCGGAGAAGCGACAACGCTTTGGAAGGATAAGAATGGCAAGCAATATACAAACGAGCTTCATGATTTTGAAAATGCTTATGGTGCATATTTTTTCAATAATAAGATAATTGGCCGCTGGGGTACCGACGGAACATTGGTCGGCGGTTACAAAGGCGACCAGATCTATTCTGTAGAAAATTCGAGTAAGGATGGCATCAGCTATATTGATGGTAATGATCTCTCCACTGCTTCCAATGATACCCTCTATTACAATTATGTAAGCAACGGGCGGTTTATAAATGGCGTCTATGTCAAAATGGATGACGGGCAGAGCTATTCCGGAACAACGGTAAAGGGCTTTTACGGTTACGACGAAAACCATGTTGCCCAAGGTACCCAAGGCCACGACGTATTCAAACGCATCGGAACCATAACTGGTACGCAAGGTAACGATGTGTTTGAAGGCAGCAGTGCCGGTGGACACAAATTTAACGGCGGCGGCGGTGGTGATGACCTTTTCATCAGCCATGGTGGTGTAAGTTCCGATTATACGCATGGCGTTGTCGATTACAGTCACCTCAATCCAAACGAATTTTTTGTCTACAAGCTTGCAGGTGAATATAATGGTTCGCTCGTTCGTGACAGAAATCCGACTTATGAGGACCACCTGAACAATATCACCGGCATTATCGGTTCGAGCGGTGATGACAGCGTTCTATTCACCACTCACCCGACCAACGACAATACAAACCTTATTTCGTTTGATGGCGGCGATGGCACGGACTACATGCTAAAAAGAATTGACTCGACGAACAGCCATCCTGGTTCAATCTATAATATCTCCGGTGGCATCAAAAATGTCGAAGGCATCGGCTTTATTGATAACTATAAAGATACCGTCAACCTTGATATGGACAAGTTTTTCAAGGACTTTATGACCGGCAAGGCAGATACCGACGGTCATTACCACGCCCACTTCTTCGTCGACGGTCAGGACGAGTTCAACGCCTTTTCCTCCGGCACAGGTGATTGGCAATGGAAACTGACGTCGGATAACGGGAATGGCGATAAGCAATGGACTGCTTTCGGGAAAGATTCAGATGGCAATTACACGCATGATACGGGCAACACCATCGACGTTGCGAAAGGCAGTGTTGGGGATTCGCATCCGCAAGACAGAGGATAATGCGCATTGCCAATTCTCTTGCGACGCTTGACCGATAACATCTGGAAAGAACCGAATGACTCCTCTGATCGACGCTCTGGAAACCGCGTGTAACAAAATACGCGGTTCTCTTCCTTTTCACTGGCAGCGTCTGCGTACTTTGCCAATGTCAGGCGACGAAACCTTGATCAAGCTCGTCGAGCGCCAACTCGGCGTTCACATTGTACGCGTCAACAAACAATCGGCTTTGCAGATTGGCGGCGTCTATATTGTGCTAACCCCTGCGGGTAATTACCGTGCGGTGGAAGTGGCAAATGACGGGACATTCGTTTTTCTTGATGAAGATAAAGAGCAAAGCCACCACAAAGCCGAAGCTGATAATATCCGTTCTGCTGCGGATGTGGTGACCGTTGAAAGCAAAATCGAACCTTCCCTTGAACTGGAAAAACGGCCTCCCGAGGCAAGCGAAAAGCCGCAGGCTCTCAAAAAAACTGTGCATCCGGCCGAGGTTGTGAAACTTGATGCACTCGCCAAAACGGATGACAAGCGCGATATAGCGCAATTGGGCAATGCGGAAAACGGTGGCTCAAAAACTGCTCAAGAAAAAGCTCAAAAATTTACTGATCAATGCATTCCGCAATATCAGGTTTTCAAAGCAAGCCTTCTTGATAATTTCGATTTGCGCCGCCTTATTTCTTCCGATCCGGTGGCGGTTTCTATTCTATGGAAATTGCTTTTCGGCTCGATTTTCATCAATCTGATGATTGTGGTCACACCGCTTTATCTGAATGCAATTTATAGCCGCATTTTACCGGCCTATGCATCTGCATCGTTATGGACTTTTTCGATTGGAGTCGCATTGGCATTGCTCGGTGAATTCCTGCTTCGTCGTGACCGCCAGAAGCTCAATATTTCGCTCATCCAGCGCATTCACACAACAATCGAACCCAACATTGTGAGGCGGCTTTTGCGTGTCAATGCCAGCCAGTCGAATGAATGGGGCGCTGCCCAGTTCCGGGCACTTGATGACTGGAAAATGGTGCGCAATTTTGCGCTTTTGACTTTGAATCTCAATGTCGTGGATGTTCCCTTCATTCTGCTCTTTCTTTTGGTCATTGCCATACTCGGGCAATGGGTTGTCATTGTTCCGTTATTTATCATCGCCATTATTTTTTGCGTCATGTATTACTATTGGCGACAGGCAGAGTTGCAGTTTAAAGAACGGCCACTTCATCGCGACCCTCCGACACCCGTTGATATGATGGTGGCTTCGATTATTGGTCGGCCGGATGTTGTCAGTGATCGCTATATGTCCGATTCCGAGACCGATATTGAAGCCTGGCAAAAGCGTTATCAACGAACTGCTGCTTTCCAGCGTTTAAATTATGCAATCAATGGCATTCAGCTCGTGCTCATTGTCATTATGGCTTATTATCTGGTGCTTGCCGGTTCTCTAAATCAGGGTGCAATTTTTGCGGTTATTCTGCTTGCCGGCCGTATGTTGATGCCATTGTTCGGTGTTTCAAGTATTGTCTATGAGGCTTATGGAGCCCATCTTAGTTACAAGCGGCTGAAAAAACTTATCGGCGAAAGCTCCGACAATCAGGAACAGCCGATCCATCTTGAAAAATACGAAAATCTCAAATCGCCATTATGGCTAATTGAACATGGAACTTTTGCCTATAACAGTGAAAAGGTTATTCTCGATGATCTTGATCTTGTTATACCGAAGGGACAGAAAGTTGCACTGTTCGGGCGCAACGGGAGCGGCAAAAGCACGTTGTTAAAATTGCTGGCCGGCTATCTTTCACTTGAAAAAGGTACAATTACGTTTTCAAAACGTCCGCTCCATGCCGGCGATGAATCGATCAAACATCTCATTCATTATGCCTGGCAGGAACATGTGATGTTGACAAGCTCGGTTTATGAATTTTTGTGTCTGGAAAGGCGGCTGTCGCGCGAAGAATGTGAAAACATTCTCCATCAGCTTGATCTTGTAAGTGGCGAAATGCAAATTGCCGACAAACTGGAAGTGACATGGCGCGATGCCGGATTTTATCCCAATCCTGCACATCGCCAAATGCTGGCCTCGGCACGCCTTGCACTGACAAAACGCAAGATTCTCATTCTGGACGAGCCGACCTCGCAATTGTCGCAAAAACAGGAGTCGCGTGTTGCCAATGTGCTTAAAAACATATTGCAGCCGGATACAACAATGGTCGTGTCGACAGACCGTTTTGATATTCTGAATTTGACAGAACGTGTTATCGTTCTTGATCAGGGACATATCCAGTTTGACGGGCCAACACGCGAATTTCTGCGCCGTTCCAACCACCCGCAAAATAGCTAAAAGCGAACATGAAGAACATAACAACTCTTGAAATGTCCCAAGGAAAGAGGTCCTGAATTCAATCTCAAGGTTTTATGCTTGGGGGCAAAAATCGTTGTTTCCACTTTTTAGCTCGTCAATAATTTTTAACATATCAGGTGGAAATTCACCGACCTACAATCAGGACTTTTATTCATAATAATACATTACAAATAGTGCATTATAAAAATCATAATAGAAAACGGTCTGAAATCTGTTTCATTCAATTTTTTTGCCGGCTTATTGGCGAAATTTGAATGCAAAATGTTGCACATGGTTTGGTATGACACTTCTCTCTCTTTTTGCTATCGCTTCGCGCTGCCGGCACAAGCAAAATAGAGCAGGACGATAACAAACAACAAAGTCTTTTCGATTAGTGTTTTGTGTGATACAATCTAAGTGTATTTATGAAAAATACATTATCGGATGGCGTAAAATCATGAGGATTAGCACTCGTCCATGATCGTTGTGGAGAGAGACCATGGTTACATCTGTACATTCTTTATCCGGTGTGCGCGGAGAGATCGCGCTCAAGCTTATCACTGATATAGCGCACCCCGAAGCCGCAAAATCCAAGAAAAACGAAGAACCGACTGTAAAAGTAGGTGCTGATACGACTGTTTCCGACCGAACACAATCCGCAATTTCATCAATTACGTGGGACCCTAATAAAAAACCATCAGCTGAACAAGTTGCAAAGCTCGTTGAATATTACTCAACACATGATGAACCTATGAGTTATGATGCTATGATGATGATCCATTGCTCTGATTGGGCTAAAGTCAATCTACAAGGTGGGCAAATAAATCAACGTGTGCCGTCGGATATGTCGATGGATGAATTTAAGCAGCTTGCAAAAAATGTTGTCCGCGCTCAATTAACCGAAGCTCAAAAAATGCTTGGCGATGAAGATGGTAGTATCTCAAAACAACTAGCCGCTTTGAAAAACGGTAATTTTGAGATTTATACAAATGGAGAACGATCAGACCTATTCGGTTCTGCCAGTGTTGAAAGCACCTGGCATAACGGTGCTTTTGGATTCAGCTGGAACGAGGACAATGTAGATCAAGATGTTGTTCAGCAAAAAATAAAAGACGGTTTAGGAATTGCAAGATTTCAAATAGGCGGTTTTGTTTTCACATTTACCTACTGGTAAATGTGCTTTTTGTTAAGTGAGAGGAGAATAATAGGCGTATTTTACCTGCTGTTTTATCATCTATTGCTATTTTGACTGTTTCTATTGGATCGTCTTATGCCGCAAACAGTATGAGTGTGGGCATCCGGAATGCTGTTAAGGATGATAACGGCCGTACATATTCTGTAAGCCGGACAAGCGAACGGTGGTGCGGTTCTGGACAAACATGTGACGCACCTTCATCAATCGGTTTTGGCGGTTATGGCACAGCAACAAATCGATAAATCGGCTTTGGAATTGGAAACATTTCCGGATTCGACGGGAACATTATTATCTATCAAAAGTAAGGCCATCCAATCTGCGAGCGAAGGTTGGACGCTGACGGTCAGGTTTATTTTGCACTTAGATTCTATCTTGACCGAAATTCTACCGGTCCGCTTCTCTATCAGATACGGCCGCTTGGCCGCGACTTTCAGGGAGCCTATGAAGCCATAGAATGTATCGGTTTCCATTTTAACGACAAGTTGAAACTTCCCCCGTCGATCGACCGGAAAATTCAAAATGACGAAGAAAATGAAAAGGTTAATATTGCTACGTCAAGGTTTTCGGCAATATTGCCAATTAATTCCGACATTTCAAGTTGCAGCTTTCCCTGGTGTAAAAACGATCTATTAGACCAAACTGACTGGTATGATTATGTGTCAGGCGGTTTACGGAACTCTATGATCAGCTATCAGTGGAAATTTACCCGGCAAGAAGAGGTATTTTCCGATTGTTCAACATTTTTAAAGTTGCGCACACGTCTAACTGGCCCGAAAGTTTTGCAACACTACATACCGAATATCTTCGTCGTCAGTATCTTAGGGAATATGACAGCTCTCATCATGGGAGCATTGGTTATTAAATTGGCGGCATTGGTAATGAGTGTCATTGTGGGCGCTATAGCCCTATTCTTTCTGTATTCTGTGTTTGAAATGATTCAAATTATAATCAATACAAAAAGTTGAAAATATGAATTGTTTTATAAAAGTTAATATAAGACAGGAGATTTATATGAAATTGCTGAAACATACATTATAAAGCACAATGTTGTTGGTGAAATTTGTAATTAGGTAAATTATCCTTCCGTCAAAAATATCCGGTGTTGCTATGTCAGATATAATTTCCCACATATCAATATTTCACATGCTGACAAACGGTTAATTGCTTTTGAAACAGGATTTTAACAGTTGCAAAAACAGAAAATCACTGTTTGAGAAACGTATTTTGAAAGATTGTCGGGCGGGCTTTTAAAACAAAATGAAGATTTTCGCAGTCTCGCCAATTTGAATACCGGCTATCTCTATGATAGGAAGCAATAAAATATACTTACCCGAGGGAGAATAAGGGGATGTCCCGACCAGAGTTCAGACATAGAAATGTTTCTTCGAAATCGGTAAATCTTTGTCATTGATAAATTTTTTGCGGGATGAAATTGGATTTTCTGGAAACAACAAAGCCGGCGGCGAAATTTGCCAGTGCCCGTTATTGGCAGGAATGGGCAAGCGATATAGCAAAGATTGTACAAAGTTACATCAGGCAAATTGCGGAACGTCTTAAAAATGCCGACAAAACGGAAATAGGTGCTGTTTTTGACGAGTTTTCAGAGTTTCTCGGCAAAGACATTGAAAGCCCTCCTGACAAGGATGACATCGTTGAACTGTTGGCACAATATCTCGTTAGCAAACCTGTTTTCGATAGTTTATTTTCACGTTCCAGTATTGCCGAACATAACCCGTTATCGGGAAAAGCCATTCGCAAAATTTTCAACACTTTTGACGATATTCACAGCATTTTACCAAAGGAAAGCCTCGATCAATTCTATCAAGCTGTTGCAGAACGCGCAAAAGGATTGGAACAAAAACCGGAAGCCCGTCAAAAATTCATTGCCGAATTGTATGACCGATTTTTCAGCAGAGCTTTTCCGAAAATCACCAATCGTTTAGGGATTGTTTATACGCCTGTCGAAGTTGTGGACTTTATTCTTCACAGCGTCGATGACATTTTGCGAAGGGAGTTTAATTGCTCGTTTGGAAGTCAAGGCGTGCAAATCCTTGATCCTTTCACCGGAACAGGCATTTTTATTGCCCGTTTGATCGAGTGCGGGTTGATCAAACCGCACGATTTAGAACGGGTTTATAAGAACGACCTTCACGCCAATGAGGTCGTTTTACTTGCCTATTTTATCGCCAAGCTCAATATCGAAACAGCCTATCAAGTGAAAAACGGCACGTTCTATCGGGCTTTTTCAGGTGTCCATTTTTGCGATACATTTGTGACCAGTGAAAAAGACAAATCCCGATTGGTGGACTCTGCCAACAGCCACGATCGCCAACCGGATCATAGGAAGCTCAATTATGAGAACAGACGCGATTTGCCGGATATCCGGATTATTATCGGCAATCCGCCTTATTCGACGGGGCAGGAGAGCGCCAATGATGATGCGGCCAATCAGAAATATCCGGAAGTTGACCGGAGGATTGCCGAAACCTATCTTGCTTCGACATTGACAAAAGGTGGCAAGCGTTCTTCTTATGACAGCTACATCCGTGCTATCCGTTGGGCGTCCGATTATATCGGCAATTGCGGCATTATCGGCTTTGTAACCAATGCCGGTTTTATTCAATCCGCCTCAGCCGATGGCATGCGCAAATGTCTTGCCGAAGAATTTTCCAATATCTACATTTTTCATTTGCGGGGAAATGCGCGCACATCCGGCACATTGCGACAAAAAGAGGGAGGCAATATATTCGGCGTCGGTTCACGCGCACCTGTTGCCATTTCGCTTCTTGTCAAAAATCCTTTTGTCAAACAAAAAGGGCAGATTTTTTTCTATGATATTGGCGATTATCTCGACATCACTCAAAAGCTTGAAAAAATTAAAAAGCTCAAAAGCATTGCCGGTCTTAAAGATAAATGGCAAAAAATTGTTCCTGACAATTATCACGATTGGCTTAATCAACGCGATGGGTGTTTCAGAAATTTTCCTGCAATGGGCGACAAAAAAAATAAACAGCGCCTCACCATTTTCAAACTCTATTCAAGCGGCGTTGTTTCGGGGCGGGATGCATGGGTCTATAACGCGTCAAGAACGAAGCTCTTGCAAAATGTCCGGCGGATGACAGAATTTTATAATCAGGAAATTGACCGATATTCCCGCTATAGGAAACGCTTTCCCAATACAATCGTCAATGTGCGAGATTTTGTCAAAAAAGACGTCAAAAAATTCAGTTGGGGCGGGGGCAATTGGCAGGCAAGTTTTAAAAAACAGATCAAAGAAACCTTTTCGGAAAATTTGACCGAAATATCCAATGTCCGGCCGTTTACAAAATCATGGCACTATTGCGCAACACGTTTCAATCACAGCTCCTATTCGATGAAAGAAATATTTCCGACGGGGGCTTCGGAAAACCTTGCTATTTGTGTGTCCGGTAATGGCAAGCGCGGCGGTTTTTCAGTTATCATGTCAAACAGGATTACAGATTTCCAGTTCGAAGATAATGGACAATGTTTTCCGCTTTATTTTTATGAAAAAAATGATGCGCGTGAAGGGGAAGAAGAGGGCGCCAAACAGAGTGGCTTCAAGCGTTCTGATGCTATCACCGATGAGGCTTTAAAATATTATCAAACCGCCTATTCAGATAATCACATCACTAAAGAAGACCTGTTTTATTATATTTACGGGATTTTGCATTCACCGGAGTTTCGAGCCCGTTTTTCCGACAATCTCGTCAAAGAATTACCCCATATTCCGGCTGTCAAAACACTTGAAGACTTCAAGGCTTTTGTGAGCGCCGGTCGTGCATTGGGGCATTTGCATGTGAACTATGAAAGTGTAGAACAATATCCGGTCAAACTTGTTACGAAAAAGAAAACACTTGGTGCGGCCGATTTTTATGTAACCCGAATGCGCTATGGCGGGATGGGCAAAAACAAAGACCGCTCGGTCATCCATTACAATGACAAAATAACTATTACGGGAATACCACTTGCCGCTTATGGTTATATCGTCAACAATAAAACGGCGATCGACTGGGTGATGGAAAGGCAAAGTATACGCATTGATAAAACAAGTGGAATTGTTAACGATGCCAATGACTTTGCACGCGAAACGATGCATAATCCTGCCTATCCACTGGAATTATTATTAAGAACTATTACTGTTTCTCTGGAGACGATGAAAATTATTCGCAACTTGCCGGAATTGGAGATTTGATATGGCATCTTCGCCAACGATATTAAAACAATCTATCGCAGAGTTGTTGGCAATCTGTGATAAATTACGAGAGGCTTATCCTGCAAGATCTTTCGCATTGGATGGTGTTCTTTTAGGGGATATTGGTAAAACACTTGCAGAAGCTGATTATTTTTTAAAAATATTAAGCCCCAAACAACAACAGCATAATGCAGTTTCGACGCATCCCGATAATCATGGAGCAAAAATAGAACTTCGTGTAACTATGCAAGACAGTATCTTTTATATGGGGGTGACGGAGGAAAGAGTACCGGATTATTATTTGGGCTTAAAGATAAAGCATAATGGCGATCTTGAAGAAATTTATAACGGTCCAGGCTGGTTAATTAATGAGTATTTTGGTTTTAAAAACAAGCAAATAAAAACGACCAGTCGTACGCTGGATATTAAACGACTAAAGCAACTGAATAAAGATCCGCGAGCCAATCTTAAAATACGGAAACGCCCATAAGTCCAAGAAAGACTATATTGGCCAAAACAGCTTTTACAAATGTGAGTTATGAGCATGTGGGGGAATGACAAATTACTTCTAAATCGCCTACTACCCGCCAAATTTAGGTATCTGAAGGGAATTAGGAGTAGTGCTGAAAAAGGTGATGAAACAAAAATAATTAATAGTGTATCCGATCTCATCGAAAAGGTTTTGAACAAACAAACCAAAAGTAATGATACCTCGGCACAACACAAAGAAAGTAATGATGACTCGTCTCAACAAGCCGAAAATTATGTATTTTGTTATCGTGGACAAGCAGACTTTGATTGGGAACCGGAACCGAGTCTTAACCGGTATGAGAACGGTGCTGATGTTGAATGCAAAAGTTTGACTGAATTGATCAATGAAATACCGGACGAGTTTCAAAAGGATGTGACTTGCTTTCAGCGCCTCATGCGTAGTCAACATTATGGACTACCGACAAGATTGCTTGATGTCACAACGAATCCATTAGTTGCGCTTTTTTTTGCATGTAATAACGAAGAAGAACAATGTAAAGATGGCGCTTTTTTTACATTTAAGTTCAAAGAGAAGGAAATCCTTAATCCGGATAGTGATAAGCTATCTATTATATGTAATTTATCCCAATTAAGTGAGTCCGAGAAAACATGTCTTAAATCGTTAATCGATAATTATAAAACAACGAAAAATAAGCAGGCGTTTACAGTATATTTAAAAAGCAGTTCACTAGAAGTAAAAGAAACAGAAAGCTATGGAAAATTATTAAGTTTCATACAAAAAGAAAAGCCATATTTTGTGAACAAAATAGAACCGGATTTTTTGAAAAATATTATTTTGTTAGTAGTTTTAAGTCAAATAAAAGAATTATAGCGCAGTCCGGTGCTTTTATAGTTTCGGGATTTATGGATTATAAGTTCAAAGATAATACGGAATTTAAAACAAAATTCAAAATCCCGAAGAAGAAGAAAAAAGCTATAATTGAGGAACTCAAAAAATTTAATATTACGGAAAAGTCGTTATTTCCTGATATTGAGCATATAGCTAGCTACCTGAAACATAAATATCAAAAGAAAAAGTAAGGATAGAACATGTCCGCCAAAACCGCTTTTACAAATGTGAGTTACGATCTTGCGGGATTGTTAAATGACTTGAAAATGGGAAGCATAGCTCTTCCTGATATTCAACGCCCTTTTGTCTGGTCAAATACCAAGGTGCGGGATCTTCTCGATTCCATGTATCGCGGTTTTCCTGTTGGCTACTTTCTATTTTGGGCAAATGCTCATGATGATCGCGCTCGTCAAATTGGCACTGAAAATAAGCAATATAAAAATCCGGCGCGGCTTATTATTGATGGACAGCAGCGTTTAACCTCACTTTATGCGGTGTTCAATAATCAAAAAGTTCTCGACAAGAATTATCAGGAGCGGCAGATTGAAATCGCCTTTCGACCACGTGATGCACGTTTTGATGTTTGTGATGCAGCCGTAACTCGCGACCCGGAATATATTCCGAATATTTCGGTGCTCTGGGAACCGGAGAAAACTGCTTTTACAGTTATCAATCAATTTCTTTCGAATTTGAAGGAGAGGGTCGAATTAAGTCCTAAAGATGAGCAACGTATCGCACAGAATATAGAGCGGCTGTTTAACTTGAAATCTTACCCGTTTACCGCTTTGGAAATAGAAGCAAATGTCGATGAAGAGCAGGTTTCCGATATTTTTGTGCGGATCAATAGCAAAGGTGTAAAGCTCAATCAGTCTGATTTTATTCTCACACTTCTTTCGGTTTTCTGGCCCGAGGGCAGGAAGGAACTGGAAACATTCTGCCGCCAGTCACGTGAGGTACCGAGGAGTGATGCGTCTCCGTTCAATCAACTCATCATGCCTGATCCAGGCCAGCTCTTACGTGTTTCTATCGCCCATGGTTTTGGTCGGGGACGTTTGCAAAGTGTATATCAAATATTGCGGGGAAAAGATCCGGAAACAGGCCTTTTTGATCCAGAACGTCGCGACAGGCAATTCGATACATTGAAAGAGGCGCAGGCGCAGGTACTCAAGCTGAGAAATTGGCATCAGTTTTTAAATGCAATCATCGGGGCAGGGTTTCGTAGCAGGGAGTTAATTTCATCAAAAATTACACTGCTTTATGCCTATATATTCTATTTAATGGGGCGGGAGCGGTATAAAATCGAAGAACACGATTTACAGCCTTTGATAAGCCGATGGTTTTTTGCAACATCTTTGACAGGACACTATACAAGTTCGTCAGAAACAACACTTGATGGCG
This sequence comes from Ditibartonella apihabitans, assembly GCF_002007485.1. Classification (GTDB taxonomy): domain Bacteria; phylum Pseudomonadota; class Alphaproteobacteria; order Rhizobiales; family Rhizobiaceae; genus Bartonella; species Bartonella apihabitans. Next base: position 2,026,746 of record NZ_CP015820.1, on the reverse strand, counting down.
ATCTGGCGAGATTCAGAAATATCCGGAATGCGTCGATGTTCATGTCGGAATTGAATAACATGATCGCATCAATGCTGACCAATGATTTCTGGGAGATAACACTTCCTGATCGTTTGGATAATTCATCGGCAAATAATCCTGGTCTCTTTGCCTTTATTGCTGTTCAAAACATTCTTGGTGCCGGAGTTTTGTTCTCGACAAAAACCGTTCGAGATTTGCTTGATCCGGAATTGAGACCGAATAAAAAAGCTCTTGATCGTCACCACCTGTTTCCAAAAAAATATCTGGAACGTCTAGGCATAGAAGATACGCAAATGACCAATCAGATCGCGAATTATGCATTGCTAGAATGGCCGGATAATATTGATATTAACGATGCAAAGCCTTCTGAGTATGTTCCATTGGTGTTGAAAACCCGAAATATTAATCAAGAGCAATGGCAAAAAATGTGCTACGAGCAAGCACTACCAGAAAATTGGCAAGAAATGTCTTATGAATCTTTTTTACCTGTAAGACGTAAACTCATGGCGGCTATGATCCGAAAAGGATATGAAAGTCTGAGTAGGAATTGAGAAAAAGGGTGGGGGAAGTTCGAGAGAAGGCGCAAAAGAACCTATCTCGCTTCATGTGCTTTGTGTGCCAGTTTGAGAAAGAACGACGCTGGCGGCTTAGGATGGCGCAACATGTTCATGTCGGTGCGGCTACTATATGAACAGAAAAAAGCGGATTTAAAACGGTTGTCATTCCACTGTTTTTGCCCGTCTTAGCGTGGAAGTTAAAAAAATCACCAACAAGCGATATTGCCTTAATCTGTGGCAGTGACGGGCAGCCTTTAACAAAAGAAACGTTTGGTAACTATTTCCGCGTTGCCTGCAATAAGGCAGGTGTTCATAAATCTGCTCATGGCGTTAGAAAGATCAGTGCAACACGTGCTGCTAATGCGGGTGCAACTGTGGCACAACTTAAAGCACTGTTCGGGTGGACTGATGACGTAATGCCGTCACTTTATACCAAGAGTGCAGACCGCGTCCGACTTGCCAAGGAGGCGATCACAAAACTACAAAAATAGAACAAACTATCAACTTCTATGCCCTCTCTTTTAAAATTCTTGCCCTCTCTCTAAAAATAATTCAATAAAATCAGTAAGTTATAATTTAAAAAAATGGGAATGGTGCCCAGAAGAGGACTCGAACCTCCACGCCTTGCAGCACAGATACCTGAAACCTGCGCGTCTACCAATTCCGCCATCTGGGCATTGCGTTTCATCTAAGCTGGCAATCTTTAACTGTCAACCCGAATTTTGTTTAGCCCACAAGCCAACATGACATTTATCTCGGCGACAATTTCGCCGTTCAAGAAATTATAGATTTCTTCAGCAGCAAAATGGAAATCAAAACGACAATGGTCGGGTTTGATAAAAGCTGGTTGTTTTGCTTTTTTTTAGATCAAACAATGGAAAGAGGCACAGGTGTCACCTTATCCGGCAGGGGGGCACGACAAAAAAATCGAACTCTATAGGACTGGCCGGCAGCGGGATGATTGGCATGAGGTCGGTCGTTGTCAAAAAGTATGAGACGGCCAAAAAGTTTAAGCGGGTCATTGTGAACGGGATGGGAGCTAATAACAAAAGTCAGGTGAAACGGCGTGCACTCAAATAAACTAGATGGAACGAAACAGAGAAGTAAATGGAATGAAATTGAGCGCACGCAAAAGGGAAAATAAAAATGAAGGTGGGGTATAAACTAATGGATGAAATGGCAGGAATTAATCAAATTGTCTCGACTTTTCGTCGATTGATAAACATTCTTTCAGAATTGAAATAACGTAGTTTTTTTAACCGCAATTTGGGACAGTATAATATCGGGTATCGAGATGTCGAGCAGAGTTATGTCATGCAGAGCAACTTCACGAAGACTAATGTCGGGTGGGATAATGTCGTTAGGCAAATATCGGGTAGTTTGATCTCAGGCGGTGTAATGAGAAGCAATGTGACGTTACGTCAGAGTAATGTCGAGCAGTGCAAAATCAAGTAGCGCGACGTCAGGCATTGCGATGTTGAGCAATATGATGTCGGGCAATGTCGTTCAGAACAACGTCACGAAGAGTAAGTCGGCCAATGGAACGTCTCGGAGAACAATGTCAGGCGGTGTAACGCCGAGCGGTGCAATGTCACGCAAAGTAATGTAAAGCGGTGTGGTGTCGGGGGGTATGAAGTTTCGAGCAGGGTAATGTCGTGTAGTGTGGTGTCGGGGAGTGCGGTCTTGGTCTTTTTAACTCCGTACCGTCTTTAATATTATGCGTTGCTTTTTCACGTGCCTCAGCTTCAGGATTTTTGGCTTCAGCTTTATATAAAATTTCCACGATGCAGACTGATAGAAAGCAGTGATCATAAAAAATGCCGGAGCAGACTTGTTCCGGCATGGCTTAAGTTTAAATTGAAGTTTATCTATTCAAGCACTTTTTTGGAAGCAATTGTTGAATCGGCATTGAGTTCGTAAATCATCGGAACACCTGTTGCGAGCTCGCGTTTGACGATTTCTTCGCCGCTCAAGCCTTCCAGTGCCATGATGAGTGCGCGCAATGAATTGCCGTGGGCGGCAACGAGTACCGTCTCTCCACGCAATACATGCGGTTGGATGTTATGGAGGTAATAGGGCCAAACGCGTGCACCTGTATCGCGCAAGCTTTCGCCACCCGGAGGTGGGACATCGTAAGAACGGCGCCAGATGTGAACCTGCTCTTCGCCCCATTTCTTGCGGGCGTCATCTTTGTTGAGGCCGGAAAGGTCGCCATAATCGCGCTCGTTCAAAGCCTGATTTTTGATTGTTTCAAGTTTTGGCTGACCCATTTCGTCGAGAATGTGCTGGCAGGTATGTTGTGCACGTTGCAGAGCGGATGTGAAGGCAATGTCGAACTTCAATCCTGCTGCCTTTAATTTTTTCCCGGCGGAGATTGCTTCTTCCAATCCTTTTTCAGAAAGATCGGGATCTTTCCATCCGGTAAAGAGATTTTTCAGGTTCCACTCGCTTTGTCCGTGTCGAACCAAAACCAATATTCGCGACATTCTTTCCTCCTTGATAGGGGTTTACTCAAGTCAATTAATCATTAAGGCCTAAAACATCGGCCATGGAATAAAGTCCATGCTTTTGTTTTTGCGCCCAAAGCGCAGCCTTCACCGCGCCATCGGCAAAAATCGAGCGATCCTGTGCAAGGTGCGAAAGAACAATGCGCTCGTTATCACCGGCAAAAATTACCGAATGGTCACCGACTACAGTGCCGCCGCGCAAAGACGAAAAGCCGATTGTACCGGCTTTTCTTTCGCCTGTATGCCCGTCACGGCCGCGCACGCTCACATCTGCCAAATTCTGGTTGCGGGCCTCTGCGGCTGCTTTACCTAAAAGCAGCGCTGTGCCGGAAGGGGCATCAACCTTTTTGCGGTGGTGCATTTCGGCAATTTCAATATCGTAATCTTCCATATCCAAGGCTTTTGCCGCTTTTTTGACGAGCTCTGCGAGCAGGTTTACGCCAAGGCTCATATTGCCTGATTTGACAATTGTTGCATGAGCGGCAGCCGCTTTGATTTTCTTTTCATCTTCTTCGGAAAAACCGGTTGTGCCGATCACATGGACAATGCGTGCCTGCGCGGCATAGCCTGCATAAAGCACACTTGCCACCGGACTGGTAAAATCAAGAACACCTTCGACCTTGGCAAAAACCGGCAAAGGATCATCGGTAATGGTGACGCCAAGATTTGCCTGACCGATAAGAAGGCCGGCATCCTTTCCGATAAACGGAGAACCCGATTTGACAATGGCGCCTTGAAGTTCGACACCGTCAATCCGGCCGATTGCCGAAAGCAGCTCTCTTCCCATTCTACCATCAGCACCAACTACAGCCAAACGCATCGTTTTCTCCTGTCTATCATCATCGGAAAATCATTTTCTTCCGTTTTATCTGATCGGCAGGAAAATGAGAAGAGCTTTAACCGGTGAATAAAGTGGCATCCCGCTTTTTAAAAAATTGGCTGCCGAATTTTGAACGCCGTTTTGTGTCACGTCGATTTTCGTCATGCCGATTTGTCTTGGCTACAATTCCGGTTTTCTTTTTTTACTTTCTTCTTTTGAGGTGGTGAATTTGGCAATTTGAAAAAATTTTATGGAATGTTTTCTTGAGTAAAACGGACGGTCGAGCCGGATGTTTTATTCAAAAAAAGCCGCGCTTTTGTTTTTCTCTCAGGAGTAAGAGCGTTCGGTTTGATCAAGAATAATATTTCCTGACCAGTGAACAATAAAAATAAACTTATGATTTAAGATTCTAAAGCGTTCAATCACATTAGTAAATTGAAATGAATTGAATATTATTTATGTTGATCATATCTAAGCAGGATAAACGTCATTTTTAGATTTATCTAATGAATGATCGGGGAATATATTGATATTAAAATTGGAAATTTTTTAAAAATTTGAATTTATATGTGAAATATACTATATTCAAAATGGCATTAATGAATAATGTCAATCGGGTCCATAAAGGCAGACATGATGGCTGTCATTTCCCCTTCATTTATGCATCAGGTGGGGCGGTGCATAAGAGGTGAGTCAAATGATAAACACATCCTATTCCGCTTATGGCATTAATCAATTTTCCACTCAGAATACGACGACAACGTCCAAGCCCAAGGGGAGTGATACAGCAAACTCGGTTGCGGCCGAAAAGTTGAAACCTGCCCGTATCAACGTGACAGATGATGCTGAAAGTTTCAAAGGACTATCACGCAGTCAACTTGCTGAAATCATGGCCAATAAAGATGGACTTTACACGGAAGACCAGCAGGACACAGCAGAGTTCTTCATTTATGAGATGGGCATGGATGAATATACGAGGGTCTATCAGGCAACTGGTAGTCATAGAGCCGGTTTCGAGGCGTTGATAAAGTTTGAAGATCAAGCAGATCCTCTAGAAAAACAGACGTTTCAATGGGCAAAAAGGCGCGCGAATGCGGTTGTCATTTACGAGAACTATGCTCGAAGCGATGGTGTTATTGCCAAGGATTATGACATCGGAAACAGTCTCTATAAAAAGTTGAAAGCTTTCTATATTCGCATGTCTAACGAAAGTTCTATTGCTTTTCTCGCTGGTCGCGAAATGCCCGACCTTTATGGTGATCCGGAATATAAAAAGATAAAATCGGATTTTTATGAAGAGAACAGAGCCGGTTTCAAATTTACTGTTTGAGACGGTTTTATGTCTTCATCAGCAGAACTTGTAGTTGTTTTGATCGTCTCACGCTCCGGTTGAGTGTTTTTCGATTTGGCTGTCGGGTAGGGACGGGATGTTAGCAAGCAATCGAAAGGTCAGGATAAGTATAAAAAAGCGGTGGTTCATTGGCGTGATCTCCTTCGTCTTTTAACCGGATAATTCCGCCTTGACGTTCAAACGAAACGACCCTGTCCGGATAATTTACCGAAACAATCCTGCTTTTCCATTTCATTGATGCGCCCCCGTTCGGATAATTTTCAGGAACAATTTGGCGCTCCGATTTTAGAGATGAAATCCTATAGAAGCGTCATTGGTAAAACTTCTGCTTTGATTAGCTCAAAGTTTTCGCATTTCGTGGTTTTCTATCTTTTAAGTGCTTGCCGTCTTTTGCACGGATTTTAATTCAGAAATAAAAGGCCTTGCGGAGTGTTTTTCCGTAAGGCCGTAATTCGTTACCGGTCAAAATCAACGAGAATTCGGTTTAATGCCTGGAAAACTTTAAAAGATTTCAGTTTAGTATTTTCAAAGTTTATAAGGCTCGATTGATCTGTCTCAACAAAGCGATTGGGGTAAAGCGCATTTTTTCTGTTTAGCTAAGCCTTACCTTGTAGAATGCAAAGCTTTACAGAAGCATGTTTTATCAGAACGCGTATTTGGGTTTGGCACCGCCGCCGCCGTGACGGGCACCGGCAGAACTCTGACCGGCGCAAGTAATGGACAAAGCCTTGCTTGATGCAATCTCTCCGGCAAGGACAGACCGCCTTTTTGGGACTTGCTTTGCCAAAGCCTGAAACTTTGTCCTGATAAAGTTGAAATTATGCTCTGACAAAGCATGAAACTAATGCTCTGCCAGGGCTTGAGATTTTGCTTTGCCAAAGCGTGTTTTATCAGAACTCGTATTTGAGTTTGACACCGCCGCCACCACCTTGGCGGGCACCGACATAACCCTGACCATCCACATTGATCGTCAAAGCCTTGTTGTCTCTCAACGGGTTCAACTTGAAGCCGGCTTCAAAAATACCGGTCGAGCCTTCCAATGACGGTTTGTGCAAATTGAATTCATAAGCTTTTGCCCCGACATCGCCATCAAACTCGTAATCATAGGTTGCGCCGACATAAGGCTTGAACCAGTCATTATATTGATAGGAATACCGTGCACCAAGCTCGATGCGCGAACTCGTCGCACTGTCAAAATGCAATTGTTCAGGCTCGATTTTAACCGTGTCGCTTTCCATATGTGTCCATAAATAGCGGCCATAGACATCAAGGGCACGTTGATCATCAAAATTGAAGACATAGCCGCCCGTGACATGGCCACCGAAATAATTGACCGTGCTGTCATAAGAACCGTGATAGTCGACCACCTGTTCTTCAAGGCCGAATTTGCGACCGGCAGTAAACTTCCCGTCCGACTGGCCGAAACGCAAGGATGCATCGGCATAAAGCCCGTCCGTTTCGTCGGGTTTCAGGTCTTTGACCAACCCGAGGCCGGTACCGGCAAATTCAATACGGGCGAGAATGCCACCGCCCTTGTAATCGCTATCACCATCACCATGAACCGAGGCGAAACGGTCGAAACTGTTATAAGTGTCATAGGTGCCGCGACCATATTCGAAAAATGCGCCGGTTGTGACTTTATGACCAGCTTCAAGGTTAAAGCCGAAAGCAAGACCGGCAATCATATTGAAACCGTCAATCTCGACATGGCTTCCGGTCTGATAACGCGAGGAAGAACCGCCGGTGATGATAAAGGGAACATAGAGCGGATGATTGAAGCGGCGATCTGTTCTTGTTGCCATGCTGCTGATTGTGCCCATGCTGTTGGCAATAATATCGGAGCCTTGCGAAACAAAGGCGAGGCTTGCTGCACGACCTTCCGAATAGGTTTTTGACTGCGGGTTCAATTGAGCCGCCGATTGACCCGGATTGTTGTGATCGCCACCTCCGGTATTATCACCGGAGTGATCGTGATTGGGAGTTTTGTCGGTTTTCTTGTTGATTTGCAGAATGAAAGCGGTATTGTCTCCGGCCTTATTTTGTTTAAGCGTTGTATCGTAAAAGATAAATTGTCCTTGTTTGAGTGTATAGGAAGCAGGTGACCAACTGCCGGCAGATTTATCAATCATGGTCACCATATCGCCAGCCATAAATCGCGGACCATTCGGGTCAAGACCGGCAATAGTGTGTTTGGTATTGGTTAGATCAACCGGTGTACCGCCTTCGGCAATTTTTATCACCGTATCGCCATTTTTTACATCCGTCGGCAAAGTCCAGTTATAATTTTCAAAATTATAGATACCGGAAACGGTTCCGCGGTAACCGTTGAGATTGAGAGTGTTGCCGGAAAAAACATCGGCTGTAAGGCTGTCTTGACCATCACCATTAAGGCTGCGACCACCCCAGATCGAGCCGTATTTTATGACATTTCCGCTCTCATCGCGTTCGCCAATGACGATCTGGTCACCGTTAAGAGTTACACTATTGTGGTTGGCATTACCGCCGAACCCGACCTCGCTGTTGACGAGCTTATTTTTGTCGTCAAAGTGAGTGCCAGCTTTTCCACCTTGTGAAAGACCGCCATAAATATCTTTATTGATTGTGGATTTTCCCGAAATCTCAATTCTATTGCTACTGACATCGCCGGCATCACCACCCTTGCCGCCGTTTTTGTCAATGCTCTGGCTAATGTCGCCAAAGCCGCCGTCGCCGCCAATGCTGACGCCGCCATAAACCCCGGATTTATTTTCGCCATTAGTGGTTGTTTTCGTGCCATAAAGTGTCACGTCGGTCAAACTGATACGGTTATTGGTGACATTGCCACCTTTGCCGCCATTACCATTGGTTTGTGTTGCGTCATATCCTATTCCGCCAGCGCCACCGACACTTGCACCACCATAGATACTTCCGCCATCCGAACCGCGAATGCCGGACCCTTCATTGCTATTGTTTTCGCCGTCGATATTTCCGGCAGCGCCGCCAGCACCACCATGAAGTTCTACCCGTTCAAGGATAATGATATTGCCACTCACAGTACCGGCATTGCCACCAACGCCGTTTATCAATCCCCCTTGCGAACCATAGCCACCGGCGCCACCAAGGCTGATCCCGCCAAAAACGCTGCCGCCGCCAGTGCCGCCGGCACCGCTTCCCCCCATACTGACGCTCTTGTCTCCTTCTTCGTCCAAGATTGTAATCGTATGGGAAATTGACCCACCGGTACCGCCCGCATTGCCATTCAATGTGGAATCGACAATCTTTATCCGGTTATTGGTGACATCACCGCTATCGCCACCATTGCCATTATATTTTTTTGAATTCGAACCGTTGCCACCGCCGCCGCCGGTGCTTAAACCGCCGATAACGCTGCCGCCGCCTATGCCGCCAATTCCTCCGCCTTGACCGCCATTGCCGCCAATACCGCCATTCAGTGTTGTGTGATCGAGAGAAATAATATTGTTGCTGACAACTCCGCTCGCGCCGCCATTACCGCCTCTACTCTCGCTATTTTCTGTGTTTAATGCTGCATCACCGGCACCACCGGCACCCCCCATGGAAAGACCGCCAAAGACCGTAGCGCCGCCAGCGCCGCCGGCACCACCACCACTTGTTGTGCTCGAGCCGCCAGCACCGCCAGCACCTCCGTCAATCGTGACATCAACCAATGTAATGCTATTGGATTTTACATAATCGGCGATACCTCCATTACCGCTCGACGTATCAGCGGCATAGCCAGAGCCACCGGCACCACCGATGGTCATGCCGCCAAAAATCAGGCCACCGCCCATGCCACCAACGCCACCGCCACTATTGGGGGCGCCGTCACCGCCTTTACCGGCATTTCCGCCTTTGATTGTTACATGGGTCAGGATGAGTTCGTTGTCATGGATGGCGCCACTATGACCGCCATCAGAATTCGAGGCGCCGCTACCTCCGGCAAAACCACCTCCGCCGGCAATTGCCAGGCCACCTCCGATTATACCGCCGCCAAAGCCAGCCGTTCCGCCACTCCCGTTAACGCTTAAGGCCGAGCCGCCATTACCGCCATCGGCTCCGGTCAAAGTTACGTCCGTTAAAATAACGTGGTTATCGGAGATGACACCCGTTGATCCACCCTGACTATTATGTCGGGTTCCGTTATAGCTGGTGCCGCCGGCACCGCCGATAGAAACACCGCCCAAAACACTTGCGCCGCCAAAGCCGGCGGCACTTCCACCGGATTTCGAACCACCATTGCCGCCTTTGCCACCATAAAGGTCGGTTTTTTTCAAAGTAACATAATTGCCGCTTATGTCGCCTCCGTTGCCACCATTTGAACCATCGGCGGTTGAACGTGTTGACCAGGCTCCGGCACCGCCGATACTGATAGCGCCAAAAACCGAACCACCCCCCATGCCGCCAACCGTGCTTCCACGATGGTTGTTATCGGGTGAACTATTTCCCTCACCTGCATCGGCTCCATGAATGGCGACATTATCAAGGGTAACATGAACGCCCTTGATGTAACCGCCATTTCCTCCCAAGGCCACATTCGTACCATCATAGGCGGTACTCCCCGGGGCGCCTGCACTGAGGCCACCAAAAACCGAGCCGCCTCCCATGCCACCCAGTCGACCGGCTTGGTCGGCATTTGTTGCTTTGTTTGCGGCTCCGCTCCAGTCATATTCAACATCTTTGACCGATACGGTCGCTCCTGTGTTAGAGGCTCCGTCAATGCCATTATTGCCTGTGACATCATATTGCACAGAAGCAAAGCCGTAGACATTATAGGGAGCAATAGTGTTTTCCCAAAGCGTTCTTTGCCCCGCGACTGCCCCTTTAACGGTCATTGTATTGGTTTCATCACTCGTGCGCGGAAGAAGGCTCATGCGGGAAGCATTTATATCTGTCGGATCTGCGGTTAAAACACTGTGATCAGTGCCGTCATAGGTAAGCTCGTCAGCTTTCAGCTCCTGCATTGTCATGGCTGAAAGAGCCACAGTTGAAAGAACAATGCTTGAGGCAGCATTTAACAAGACCTTCGAGAGGCGGCTCAGATTAGAAGAAAGGTGCATAAAATTTCCTCGCTCTTTCATGGCCAAGGCCAGCGTCGCAAAAAACAAGAAGCGCTCTTTATCGGCAGGTAGCTGATTAATCGATGGCGGATGAATCAGCTATAGTCTATCTCGCTATGTTGAAAATTAAAAGGAGAAAAACACAAATTTATGTAATAAATAATAAATAGAAAATAACACAAAATAATTTTAATTCATAAAAATAAAACAAAATGTATTTTAATTTAATTTTTTATAAAACAAAATAACTTAATAAAATTAATATATATATTTTTATATTCAAATATTAAAAAATAGTATTTTAACGATAATAAATTAGCCGGCATAATAACGATATTTTAACAATAATTCTCAAAGTGAATAAAAGTGTAAATCGTTTTCATATAATATATTTTCAGGAAGAAAAAACAGTGAATTCTAGTCGAAAAACTCTGGTTTTAGCGGCGCTAAAAAGGGAATAATGGAATTTCATCCTTCGTTTTTCTTTAACCTTCTGGAAGAAATGTCTGGCACTATGGCGGAATAGTTTAAAAGTCGGTCGGGATTGCAACACTATGCTTTTTGACAAAGTTTGAAAAAATGTCACAAAACAGGTTGGTCATTTTGTGTCATAAAGGATTTTCCACTCCGCTCCAGTCATATTGCACGATCTTTGATCGTAACAACGCTATCTTTGGTGGAGGCTCCGTCAATGCCGTTGTTTTCCCGGCCAAGTCCGACTTCAGTCTGTATCGAAGCAAAACCATAGACATTATAAGGCGCAACAGAGCTTTCCCAAAGTGTTCTTTGCCCCGAGACCGGCCCTTGAATGGAAACAGTGTTGGTTATATCGGAACTGTGAGGAAGAAGGCTTGAATGCGGGGAGTGAAACTCTGTGGGGTCGGCCTTTAAAATGCTGAGGTCTGTCCTGTCATAGACAATCTCTTCTGCTTGAAGAGCCACTATCATAAGCCCTGAAAGTGCAATGGTTGCAAGTCCAATTCAGGCAAGTACAATTCGGGAAGCAGTAATGAAAAAATACCGGAAAATTTGGTATGATTAGAAGAATGGTGCATTGTAGTTTATGACTTTCAGATAGTTAAAGCCGATATTCTTGAAATAATAAAAAGTCTTTTTATAAGAATTAGATGATCGGGTGCCGATCCATGAATCGCGCAAAAAATATATTATCGTATTAAAAAATAAAAAATATGAGTTAGTTTCACATACAAAGGTTAGAATAAAAGTTATACGGAACGGATTTTTGCTTCTATAAAATAAAATATTTAATTAAAAATTATATATAAAAAATTAATACATAAAATAAATTTTAATATATAATAATAATTTATTTAAAATTGTAGTTTTCAATACAATTCGAATAATTTATTCAAAATAAAGGAGATAATTATCATGGAAAGCGATAGAGAATAATAAGACGGCAAAATAAAACCGGAAAGTTTGGCAAGAAAGTAGCGAAATAGGTGTTTTTTTATCCGGTATTATTCCACACTTATTTTTTTGTGTGGTTATGCCAAATGCCAACAATTCCGTTTCGTTTCGCAAGGCTCCGATCATTTCCGGAACGGAGCTTGACCTGTGTTCAAGATTGGCGAATTTATGAGTTAAAGATCGGCAAATTTACGTTTATAAGATCGGCAATCGAGAGAGGCTAAAGAAGAGTGCGCCAAACACTTGGCTCCTTCTTGGCGGTCTTTCTCAGTATTGTGCTCCCATCCGACAGAATGATGAAATAATGCCCGTCTGAAAAAGACTTGAACTGGCACAATCGGCCGCCGCAAAACCTTGATTTGAAAAAATGCCGGAGGAAAAGTTACTTGGGACTGTGCACCCAGAAACGGCCTTTCATATCAAGCATGAAACGCTCGGGTTGATGAACATAGGATTCCATACCGACGAGTGCGGCCCGGGGATGGGTGATGATAAAGGTAGGGATTTTTTCAAGCAGTTTTTCATGTGGTTGTTTATGGATGAAATTTTGGCGGAATTCATCCTCGTCAATGAGAGGTAAAAGTTCCGGCAGAATGCCGCCACCGATATAAACACCGCCTTCGGCCTTGAAAACGAGGGCAAAATCACCCGCCAAACGCGCCAGATAATTGATAAAAAATTGTACCGTGTCATAAGCTTGTTGTTCATGGGCAGTTAAAGCTTCGGAGGTGATGACTTCGGGGACTTCGATGGTGGGTGTTGCACCGCGCATATCGCAAAAGGCACGATAGATATTTAAAAGTCCGCGCCCGCTCAACAATTCCTCGGCACTCACACGCCCGACAATCTTTTTCAAAAACGGGTAGAGCGCAAAGTCTTCTTCGCTTTGCGGGGCAAAGTCGATATGCCCGCCTTCACCTTCAATCGGGATATAGTGCCCGTTCAGATAGGTAAGACCGGCAATGCCGAGCCCCGAACCGGCGCCGATGATAACTTTCGTATCATCTGTGGCGGTGTTTATCGGGCCGATTGGCTCAAGATATTTTTGCGGCAATACAATCGTGGAAAGTGCCTGCGCCTCGAAATCGTTGATAATGAAAACTTCATTGAAGCCGAATTCTTCCATGAGGTGGCGAGGATTGATGACCCAGTTGCAATTGGTAAGCTTGATAACCTCTCCCGTTACCGGACCGGCAATGGCGAGAAAGAGCGATTTTAAGGGCGCTTTTATCAATGGCAGAATGGTCTGGTGAATGGCTTCTTCAATAGTTGGAAAATCATTCACTTTGCGGGTGGAAATTGCCATTTGTTCGCCGGCCTGATTGAGGATGAGCGAAAACCGCATATTGGTGCCACCAATATCGCCGATAAGAACAGGAAATTCCAGATTTTGATTTTGCATGAACCATTCCCCGGTTTGGTGGTTGGGTATTTCATTGCAATTATATCATTGATGAAAAATTGCAAAATATAGTTTATTTAGCCGATTTTTCCGGTGCGTCCAAAACCGCCGTGCATTCCTTCGGCAATTCCGAAACCATCATGATATGCGGCTTCGGCGGTGTGGTGGTTACGGGTTTCTTCGGCTTTTTATCGGCCCATGGCTCGTCGGTAAACCACCAGGCAAGCGATTTGTCGCAACCGTCACCACCTGTTACTTTTGGTTGCGGCTTACAATTTTCAGAACCCGACTGGCATTTTAGCCGGACATGGAAGTGCCAGAAATGCCCCCAATAGGGGCGCACTTTCTGAAGCCATGAACGGTCGCCGGTCACTGTATCGCATAATTGTTTTTTTATACCCGGATGCACAAAAATGCGCTCGACTTCCGGATTTTCAGCCGCGTCACGAATAAGCGCTGTGCGTTCGGGTGTCCATTTTTTCGGGTCGGCATAAAGCGAATCTTTTTTAAGCATAGACACGCCTTGCATATTTTCTCTTTCTTCCCGACTTAAACGGTGGTCGGGCATGGGGGTGAGCCAGATATCCGCGTCAAGCCCGATCTGGTGGGATGCGTGCCCGTTCAGCATCGGCCCGCCGCGCGGTTGCGAAATGTCGCCAATGAGGAGGCCCGACCAGCCATCTTTGGCAGCCTGCCGCGACAATTGCTCGATAAAGCGTATGGTGGCCGGATGCCCCCAATTGCGGTTACGCGAAAGCCGCATGACTTGCCAATTGGGCCCGTCAATCGGCAGCGCTACCGCGCCATTAAGACAGCCTTTTGAATAAAACCCGATGGATTGTGCTTGACCGGTCGACGGCAATTTGACGGCGCCAAAAGCCTGTTTTGCCGGTTCGTCACTATGGGCAGCCGCGATTGGCAAAAAAACTGCTGCCAATGTTGTTGCCAAAATCCGGTTGAATGACTTGAACTTTGAAGACATCCCTAACGCCTTTCGAACGCGTAAACTTTTTTCAAAAGCACAATAATTTAAAAACTTGTCACAATTTAAAAACTTGTCACTCGTCGCAAGCACCCGACCGCCTTTTTTAAAAGGCGTGCGAGCTTAGATCTTTTTATCCCAAAGTTTATCTTTCCACATTGCCTCCAATGCGGTTCGGTAATCGGGATATTTCAGATTATATCCTGTTTTTGAGAGTTTATGATTCAATATTCTTTTATTATCACCATAAAAAGAACGTGCCATGGGCGACATATCGGCTTTTTCGAAGGGAACTTCTTCAAGTTCCATTACACCCATCAATTTTGCAGCATAATGCATGACAGCTTCTGGCGCTGCCGGTTCATTATCGACAATATTGAAAATGCCTTCACGTTTTGCCGAAGAAAAAGCCTTGATGACACCGGCAATATCATCAACATGGATGCGGTTGAAAAACTGCCCCTTTTTAATGACAAGCGTTTTGTTGCCCTGACTCAATTTTATAAAAGGATTGCGCGAAGGGCCATAAATGCCGCCAAGGCGCAAAATGGCAACGGGGATAGTGTGCTTGTTCCCGAAAGCCTGCCATTTCTTTTCCACCTCGAGGCGGGAAATATTGCGTTTAAGCGAGGGGTGACAGGGGGCTTCCTCGTCAATCCACCCACCGTCATGATTGCCATAAACGCCAATCGTTGAAAGATAGCCTATCCATTTTAACTCCGGCATAGATCCAAGAATGTCGGGCCGGTTCAAAACCGCGTCGCTCATTGTGTCATCGGGTGAAACCGAAATAACAAGATGTGTTGTTGTTTGAAGCCTTTCAAAAAAAGTTGGGGTCGGCTCGTCAAAAAGAAATGGTTCGATATTGGCGCTTTCGAGAGTGGCGAATTTTTCTTTTGTGCGTGTGGTGCCGCAAATCCTGCTTTTTGTGGCAGAAGGCGCGGTGTCTGGTGTGTTGGCAACAGGGGCGCCATAAAGAGAGGCGAAGGCGCGAGCCGAATAGCCCGCTCCAAGCATCATGAATTGTTCCGCTGCTTTTCCCTTTGCTCTATCCTGTTTCAATCTTCCCATTCCTTTAACACATCGGGGTTTGAAGAGAATGTTATAGAACGCTTTGCCAATTCATCAAATTCCGCTTTGGTGAGGAGTTGTTTCAAGGCCCAGACGGCCATACCGGCA
This sequence comes from Ditibartonella apihabitans, assembly GCF_002007485.1. GTDB lineage: Bacteria > Pseudomonadota > Alphaproteobacteria > Rhizobiales > Rhizobiaceae > Bartonella > Bartonella apihabitans. Next base: position 2,011,442 of record NZ_CP015820.1, on the reverse strand, counting down.
ACAAGCGGGTCGGGATCCTTCAAATGCGGCTTGACCACACTGACGAGTTTTCGGTCGGCGCTGTTTCCCGCAGCAATCAGACAATTGCGGATGAAGCGGTTGCGCCCGATGCGTTTGACCGGAGAAGCGGTGAAAAATGAGCGGAAGGCTGCATCATCGAGTTTCAAAAGAAAATCGAGTTTCGGGGCAATCAGATCTTCTCGTGCTTTGAGTTTGATTTCACGTGTGTTTCGGGCAAATTTGTTCCACGGGCAGGCGGAAAGGCAATCATCACAGCCATAAATGCGGTTGCCGATGGCTTTACGGAATGAAAGCGGAATTTGCTCTTTGAGTTCGATGGTCAGATAGGAAATGCAGCGGCGTGCATCAAGCTGATAAGGGGCGGGAAAGGCATGGGTAGGGCAGGCGGAAAGACAGGCGTGGCAGGAACCGCAATGGTCAACTTCCGGCTCGTTAAAGGTAAGTTCCACATCGGTAAAAATGGAACCGAGAAAAAGCCATGAGCCGAATTCACGGCTTACAAGATTTGTGTGCTTCCCCTGCCAGCCAAGTCCGGCAAGTTGGGCAAGCGGCTTTTCCATAACGGGTGCGGTATCGACAAACACTTTGACATCACCACCGAAACGCGAAACAAAGCGCGAGGCTATCTGCTTGAGACGCCCCTTTATCAATTCATGATAATCACGATGGCGCGCATAATAGGAAATATTGCCGGAGCTTTTGTCGGGTCTCTGGTGGAATTCATGTGCGTCCGGCCCGTAATTCATTGCAAGCATAATGACCGATTTGACGTCCGGCCATAAATTCACAGGTTCCATACGCCGTTTGGCGGTTTCAACCATCCATTCCATGGTTCCGTGATAGCCTTGGTGCAAGGCTTCGACAAGGTGATGGGCCGCTTTTTGATTGTTACAACCGGTAATGGCTATCGCATCGAAACCCTGCGCTGCGGCTTCTTTGACAAGAAATTCCCTGAGGACCAGAAAATCCTTGAGTTTTGCTTTGTCCTTAGAAGTCGAGATCGGCATAATGCGTGCTCGGAGCAATGCCTCTTATGCGGTCATTCAAAAGCGGACGGAACGAGGGTCTCGATTTGATGCGCATATACCAGTCGCGCGAGGCAGGAAAAGTTTTCCAGTCGATTTCTCCCATAAAATCAAGAACAGAAAGAGCCGCAGCAGCGGCAAGATCGGCATAAGAAATGGACGTTCCGGCAAGCCAGTCACGCGAGGCGGCAAGCCATTCGAGATATTTCATATGCGGGCGGATATTGGCACGGGCATAGCGCAAAGTTTGTGAATCGGGTGCTCCACCTCCCTGAGCGAGCGGTATTTCGCGTTTATAAATACGTTCGCGTACAATGTGACGGGTTACTTCGCTTTCAAACTTCGATAAAAACCATTCGGTCAGGCGGCGCACTTCAGCGCGTTCAAGCGGGTTTTCGGGAAAGAAGCGCTGGTCACGACGCAAGCCGCCGCGCGTTTCATCAAGATATTCATAAATGACATAGGCACCGCAAAGCGGCACTTCCCGCTCGGCTAACAATACCGGCACACTGCCGGCCGGATTGAGCGCAAGAAATTCGCGCCGGCGTGCCCATTCATGCTCTTCGATAAGATTGGTGGCAACATCATATTCGTTAAGGATGAGCCTTACAAAACGGGACGAAGAAGACATCGGATGATGAAAAAGCGTTAGCATGACTACTCTGGTTTTTAAAAACTTCAAAAGACCTTATAGAACCCATTCGCCCGAAGAACAAGAAAGGGAACCACGATGCTTCCTCAGTTGCAACACTCATGCTTAACCAATTGTAAAACGCGGCAAAAAATTGTCTCTCAACGTTAATAATTTGAAAACGGAATGTATAAACCGGTGACGTTGAAAAGATGTATTCATCCATTGTTTTGATATTCGGGTTGTTTCATCTTCCCCCTTCAAAATTTCCTTGAGAATTCACTTGAGAATTCACTTGAGAGTTCATTTGTAAACCGATGGCTTTCCCGTGAAGACGTTTTTCGGAGAAGTACCAGAGCCTGTTTTTAAAAAGATAGCTCTCGAAAAGGGAAAATTCTTAAAAATGCAGCCAGGATTTTTTAAAAAACAGGAAGTGATTTTCCAAGAGCCGGTCTTTGCCAACAGTGTTTCAATGATGAGCCCTTGAGTGCAAACGGTGTCGGGCGTGCCAAAACGGTTTTGTTTGTTCGTTGTGGCGCGCATTTTCAGCCGCCAGTTTTGAAAACGAAATCGGGCACAACTTGAAAGGGGCGTAACTTGGAAGGGGCGAAACTTGAAAGGGGCACAACTTGAAAGGGGCGAAACTTCAACCGCGTAAAATTTGACGGGGCAAAACTTGAACGGGGCAAAATTCAATGAACAAAAATTTATCGGGCAAAAACTTATCGGGCAAGCGGATTGGCGGCCTCTAAAATCGTTCCCCTCAAATCATCAAGGCCAATGCCTTTTTCCGAAGAGGTGGCGATGATATGGGGAAAAGCGGCAGGCCGTTTGACGATAGCCTTATGGGTGTTATCAATCAGTTTTTGAAGCTCTGTGGTTTTGATTTTGTCAATTTTGGTGAGAACAATCTGATAGGAAACGGCTGCTTTATCAAGAAGGGTGAGCACATCCTGATCGTTCTTTTTTATGCCATGGCGGGAATCAATCAGCACATAAACGCGTTTTAAAGTGGTGCGACCGCGCAGATAGTCGAAAATGAGCTTTGTCCATTGGTCGACCTGCGCTTTCGGTGCTTCGGCAAAGCCATAGCCCGGCATATCGACAAGTGCAAGCGGCGGCAAATCGTCCACAGTGCCGGCAAAGCCATCAGGCACAAAATAATTGAGCTCCTGTGTGCGACCGGGGGTGTTCGACGTGCGGGCGAGACTTTTATGTCCGACCAACGCATTGATGAGCGAGGATTTGCCGACATTGGAGCGGCCGGCAAAGGCAATTTCGGCTGGCCCTTCGGGCGGCAGAAACTTCATTGCCGGTACACCGCGGATAAAAATCCAGTTACGGGCAAAAAGTCCCGCCAATGCAGGACTGTCTGTCACTTATTTGGTCTCTTTCTTCGGTTTCTTTTTGAAGATGGCTTTGAGATTGTCCCAAAGTTCGATCTTTGCACCCTGACGTTTCATGATGATTGCCTGCTGGCAGATCGACAGCGTGTTGTTCCATGCCCAGTAAATAACAAGACCGGCAGGAAACGAGGCGAGCATGAATGTAAAGACAATCGGCATCCATGTGAAAATCATGGCCTGTGTCGGGTCGGGCGGTGTCGGGTTCATGCGCATTTGCAAGAACATGGTGATACCCATAATGACAGGCCACGCGCCAATCATCAAAAATGCCGGAACATTATAGGGAAGCCAACCGAACAGATTGAAGAGCGATGTCGGGTCGGGAGCTGCAAGGTCCTGAATCCAGCCAAAGAACGGCGCATGGCGCATTTCGATGGTGATATAGAGCACTTTATAAAGGGCAAAGAAAATCGGGAATTGCACAAGTAGCGGCCAGCAACCGGCGAGCGGATTGATTTTCTCGGTTCTGTAAAGCTCCATAATGGCTTGTTGCTGCTTGACCTTGTCATCGGCATATTTGGTGCGGATTTCCATCATTGCCGGTTGTACGACCTTCATGCGGGCCATGGACTTGTACGACTTGTTGGCAAGCGGGAATAAAACCGCCTTCAAAATGACAGTGACGAGCAGAATGGCAACGCCGAAATTGTTGGTGAGCTTAAAGAGAATGTCGATCAAAGCAAACATCGGCTTGGTGATGATAGAGAACCAGCCCCAGTCAATCAACAATTCGAATTTTAAAATTTTGAGATTATCCTGATAGGCATTGATGGTTTCAACGCGTTTTGCACCGGCAAACAAATGATTGGTAACAGTTTCGGTTGCACCGGAAGCAACGGTGATGACCTTGCCGGTCAAATCCGACTGATAATGGGTGGAAAGACGGTCGAAATAGACAAAACGGCTCGTATATTCCTCATCCTGCGGAGGAATGGCAGCAACCGCCCAATATTTGTCGGTAATGCCGATAAAGCCACCTTTGACCTTGTCGAAAACCATTTTCTTTTCATTTGCCGCATCGGGTTTCAAATCTTTCAATGCGGAATATTTTTCTTCCTTGAGGCCGTCATCACCGGCAACGCCGATCATGCCTTCATGAAGAAGATAGGTGGCACTTGCGTGTTCGGGAGGAGCAGCGCGGGCAACGCGCGCATAAGGCAGAAGGCTTACAACCGAAGAGGCATTGTTGGTGACACTGTCGGAAATGGTGAACATATAATTTTCGTCAACCGAGATCACACGGTGGAAGACCTGACCCTGACCATTATCATAGACAAGATGGACAGGTGTCTTGGGGGTCAAGGTTGTGTTTTCACCATCAACCTTCCATTCGGTATTGAATTGCGGCAGGCTTCCGGCGGGCAATCCCTTGCCGGTAAAACCGAATTCGGCAATATAGGTTGTGTTGAACCCGTTCGGGTTAAGAAGGGCAATTTCCGGCGAATTCTTGTCAACCGTCAGGCGGTAATTTTTCAAAAACAGATCATCGAACTGGGCACCGACAAGATTGATCGACCCTTGAAGCTCGGGCGTGTCGATTGCAACACGTTTGGATTTTTTAAGTGCCGCGTCGCGTGCGTCCGGTGTCATTTCGAAACCGGCGGGGTTTGTTTCTTCTTTGTTTTGCGGCGGTGTTACAGTGCCATTTTCGGCAGTCGGAACGGCCTGATTTTGCGCGTTTTCATCTTTCTCGATCTGGCGGGCAATTTCCTGAGCCTTTTGCTGGTCGGCATTTTTCGGCGCAACATAAAAATACTGCCATGCAAGAATGATAAGGAGCGACAATCCAATAGCAATGAAAAAATTACGATTATATTCCATGAGCGATTGTCCTGTTACCGTTTCGAGTTTTGTAATTTTTGCCTGAACCGGCGTTCCATTTCTCCGGTCAGACTGTCGAATGATGCTAGAAGCGCATCGGGCCGCGCAATAATGACATAATCTGTCCCGGCGGCAATGTCACGCTTTAATGAAAGCCGGAAAGCCTCGCGTAAACGCCGTTTGATGCGATTACGCTTGACTGCATTACCATTTTTGCGTGTGACAGTAAAACCGACACGCGGCGGCGTTATTGCCCTGATTTCTTCCGGCAAATTCCGGCTTTTCGATTCGAGAAGAAAAAACGGTCCGCGCCGTTTTTCGCCGTTTCTTAATGCCAAAAAATCCGCCCTTTTACGAAGGCGGAGGAAGGATTTCTCACTCATCGGAAAAACCTCTGACAAAACTCTGCCTTGAAAGAGCGGGTTTTAACGGGTGTCTCAACACTGGCCTTTTTACAACAAAAATGGGAAAACCGGTCATAATGCCTATCTTTCCCGTGGTTGTAAAATCCCTGAAAAACCGGAAAATTGAAACCGGAAAAATTGGAAAGCCGGAAAAAACCGAAAAATCAGGCTGAAAGGCGCTTGCGACCGCGGTTGCGGCGAGCAGCGACGACTTTGCGGCCACCAAGGGTTGCCATGCGCGCACGGAAGCCGTGGCGGCGTTTACGGACGAGTTTGGACGGTTGATATGTACGTTTCATTTATTTAACATACCGCGGCGTGCGGCCCTTCTTGGTTCTATGTGCGGTTTTCCGCCGGTTGAACAGTTTTCAAAACCTTGTGCCTTTGAACAAAGTACTCTGAACAAAGTACTACGAATAAAGGACAGGGCAATTTTTGCGCTTATACGGTTTAGTTTTCGCCGAGTCAATTGCCGTTCGTATTTCGTGCCCGTCCGGTATCAACAGAAGAGCGCCTGATATCAACAGAATATTGGTCGCGGCGGCCTTTTATCTGGGGCTTTATATGGGCTTCGTCAACAAGCTCTTTTAACGTTTTTTTCGTATCGACCACTTTGAGGTCATAAAGATAGGAGGGGAGCTGTCCTGAAAAGAGAATGCGCCAGTCAAGCGGAATACCGGGGTCGAGTACGCGAGCCATATCGAAAACGACTGTCGTGCAATTAGCCGTAACCGTGTTATAAAAACGTGCTTTATGGGCAAGTTTATCGGCTGTTTCGAGATAGTTCACAAAGAGTTCTTTTATCTTTTCCTGACGCACATTGATCGGATAGCGATAAACATTTTCATGCCTGATATCGGTGCGCAATTTTATGATGTCTTCTTCAGGTGCGGCTATCATGATCAATTCGAATTCTTTGAAAAAACCGCCAATAGCCGAAAAGCTTTGTTCTTTTGTGCGCCGGATTTCGGCAGAAAACACCAGATGGCGCCCGTCCTTGAAAGTAAAGCCCACAAGCGTGTGGGCAATATAAGGGCCCATCCAATAGGATAGATAGACATCAAGCCCGATAAGATCATTGATATTATAAGTCCCGTTTTCCCAGTTTTCCTTTCCCTCGTAAGGCGCGATCCATTCGAAATTGCGGATGTTTTGAAGATGCACAATATCGGGATTGATCGGGTCGAATGTGGCTTCCACACTGCGCGCAAGTTCGGGTGCCCAATCACGGTGCAGTGTCGGCCTGATTGACGACCACCATATGATTACGCCGATAAACATGAGAGCTAAAAGAATGCGCGATTTCCATGGTGATTTGAATTCGAGGATAAGCGCATAAATGCCGACAACCACCCATAAAGCGGCAATAAAGACAAAGCCCGCCATATTGAACGGTAACTGGTAGAAAAACGCAAAGAGGCTCCATACCAGCATGAAAAAGGCAAAACAGACCCACACTATACGCGCAATTTTTGCAAGAATACGCAATAGAAAATGTGACAGAGTGCTTTCCCGATGTAAAATAACTTTATTCATAACTACCCGAATTCATAATGACCCGATCAATCAGAAAATGCCTTTTTATTAAAAAATATTGGCCTGATGTAGTCCTTTCAAAGAATAATGTTGTATTCAACCAGAAAACAACCTATGATTGTTAATTGTAGCGTAAGTGTATCGGGTAGAAAGATGAACGAACATTGCACAGATATGCAACGACTGATGTTGATGATTCGTCAATATCTTTCAAAGCAAAATAGTTCGATCGAAGAGCCGGTCAACAGTATTTTCGAGGTTGAAAGATCGTTGAGAGAATACCGTTCCTTTGATAACAGCTGTACTACTCCCGATGAAATTCTGCGTCGGCTATTGTGTTTCGAGGCTTTGAGACTGGGGATGATTTTGTATTTCGGCGATGATTACCGGAATTTCGCAAAAAGATAAGGGCTTTTCCGAAAACGCTTGTTTAAAAACGCTTGTTTAAAAATGTTTTTGAGAAAAAGCGCCGCCTTACCCCAAAACTTATGCGAAAATGTGTGAGGAGAGAAGGGCGTACGGGTCTGCTGCAAATCTTTGCAACAAGCACATCGGCTATAAGCATATCGGCAACAAGCAAATCGGATTTTCCGTTTCGGCAAATTTGCTTATTGAAAGTCGATATTCTATTTCGATATTGGATATTTCATTTGATGACGGGCGGCAAAAGCCCCTCGCTGTTTTTCCATGTGCTGTTTTTTCATGTGCTGTTTTTCCATGGGCTGTTTTTTCATCTGTTTGTCTTTAAGTTTTTCTGACAGCTTAAGGCAGGCGCTATTGGCTCTTCACTGCGAATTGTTTTGGTTAAACAGCCTTTAACCCTTATATTGAAGAATTGTTAAAAGGTTCATCGGCATAATGGAGTTATGACAAAAAAGTCCGTTTTTTTTCTTGCGTTTATTGTTCTGGCATTGGCAAATTTTGTTTGTGATGCCGTGGCTTTCACTCAGCCATCTGTCAAGGATATGTGCGGCCATTTCATGAATGACGATTTTGCGGGTAAAACAACCGGAGCGGAAGAAAACGAGGGCACATCGGCTACGCCGCCATTAGTGACATCAGACAGCGCCAATTATCGCGCAGCCGATATGCCTAAAACCGATAGCGTGCTTCAGCGTTCAAGCACAGCCCATCATTTCACCAAAAGCGGTGATATTATAAAAAACCGCAAGATTGTAAAAAGCCGCGCCGATATAAAAATAAACGCCAATATAAAAATAAACGCCGATATAAAAATAAACGCCAATAAAAAAACAAGCGACGGGTTAAAAAGCCCTTATAATGTAAAAAGCCCTTATAATGTAAAAAGCCCCGGCAATGTGATGAAGATCAATGCAACCCTGTCGAATGGCGCGGTTCAAAACGGTGTGGTGCCGCTCAAATCCGGTTTGGCAAAATTACCGGGAAAATTCAGAGCTGCTCCTGAAGCCGACACCGCCAACAAAACTCCGGATAAAGGAATTTTTATGCAGAAAAATAATGATAATAGTGCCGATATTGTCCGTCTTGATAATTTCCGTTATCGCATTGACCGCGCTGCCAATCCGTCGGGAGAAGTCATTATTCTCTTGCATGGGTCGGGGGGTGATGAAACCACATTGTTTTCCTTTGCCCGCCCGATTTGGCCACAGGCAACACTTGTGGGCATTCGTGGGCGCATTGTGCAAAACGGCGAAACGCGCTGGTTTAAAAAAATTACACCGACAAAATTCGATCAGAAAGATGCGGTTGACGAAGCGGAAGCTTTTGTCAAGTTTTTGACCGATCTTGGTGAAGAGGATCAATATGATTTGTCGCGGGCAACCTTTGTCGGTTATTCGAACGGCGCCAATTTGCTGGCGGTCATTATCATGCGCCATCCCGAACTTGTCCGGCGTGCTGTTCTTATGCGTTCTATGCCGGTTCTTGATACTTACCCGCACACAAATTTGTCAAAAACCAATGCGCTGATTATTTCGGGGAAAAAAGATTCCCTTTATTCGCCTTTTCAACCGGCTTTGTCGGCGATGCTCACCGAAAACGGTGCCAAAGTCGATAGTGAAATCGTGAACAGTGACCATATGATTGGTGAAAAAGATCGCGAGATGATTGTGAAATGGTTGGGCAACCAAAATTCAAGCCGCATTTTGGCCAATACAAAAACCGGAAAAACTGCTCATTAGCCGGTTGACCAACGGCTTGTCAGCGCGATAGGAAAGAAAAAAATCCAGCAAATTTGCAGGAAGGAAAATTTCGTGTCCAATATCACAAGCGATGATGTTGTTGATGAATTGCGTAAGGTCAAAGGGCCCGATTTTGAAAGCGATATTGTTTCGCTCGGGCTTGTTTCGGAAATATTTATTTCCGATGGCAAGGTCTTTTTTTCGATAACTGTGCCGGATGAAAGGGCACAAGAACTGGAGCCGTTGCGACAGGCTGCGCAAAAGGTTGTCGAGGCAATGGATGGCGTTAAAGCCGCAATTGTCACATTGACGGCCGAGAAAAAGGGTTCGGCCAATGCTACTGAAACGGCAAATAGCGCTGCGCCCCATAAGGGACCGGCAAAAAGAATTGTTGTCGAACCGGGGCACGCCGCCCCGAAAATTGCGCGTGCAAGCCATGGCATTGGTGAAAAAATGCCGATTGACGGGGTTAAACATATTATTGCTGTGGCCTCCGGAAAGGGAGGCGTTGGCAAATCGACAACTGCAATCAATCTGGCTTTGGCACTTGCCGACAAGGGGCTTAAAGTTGGGCTCTTGGACGCCGATATTTACGGGCCGTCCTTGCCAAGGCTCACCGGCCTTATCAACCAGCGCCCGCGTGCGGTTGAAGGCAACAAGCTTGAAACGCTGGAAAAATTCGGCCTGAAATTGATGTCGATGGGCTTTCTCGTGGATGAAGACCGGCCAATGGTTTGGCGTGGTCCCATGGTGATGTCGGCTGTTACCCAATTTTTGCGCGATGTTTTATGGGGGCCGCTTGATGTATTGGTTGTCGATATGCCCCCCGGCACCGGTGACGCACAATTGACCCTTGCCCAGCAAGTGCCGATGACCGGCGCGGTTATTGTGTCCACCCCGCAGGATTTGGCGTTGGTTGACGCGCGCAAGGGCATAGAGATGTTTACCAAGGTCGGCGTGCCGATTCTGGGCGTGATCGAGAATATGAGCTATTTTATCGCTCCCGACACCGGCAAGCGCTATGATATATTCGGTCATGGCGGGGCACGCAATGAAGCCCACCACCGGCAGGTGCCGTTTTTGGGAGAAATTCCGCTTGATCCGGATGTGCGCGCTTTGTCGGATGCCGGTACACCGGTCTATATTGCCAAACCGCAAAGCACTTTTGCCAAACTTTATAGCGAAATAGCCGATCGGCTAAAAAGTAACCTTTTGTAAACGAAAAGGCGAAATTTAACCCTTTGTAAACCATGTTTTGCGATTCTTTAAAAGTTGTGTTAGGTTGACTTTGCAACTTAGGTGCCTAAATGTCGTTTTCGAACGCTGTTCAATGCCTTTTCACAACATTGGATAACGTTCCGGAGCTTCATTGAGTGTGGTGCGCTTTCATGTCGAACTTCGGTTTTTCATGAGGTTATCCACTTAAATGACAAGAAAATGACATTTTGGTCACAGGATTGCCATGAAATCGGCTCATCAGGAGTTGTCGCGCAAAGAGTACGGCGGCAAAGTGTACAGCGTATGTGCGTTTTTTGATGGCCAAAATATTTGGCTTTCTTGAATATTTTATAAAAGCCTGAACAAGTTGAATGGGGCTTGGACAGGTTTTAAGAAAAAGTTTGTATTAAAAACGGGTGGTGTATGACTAAACGACGTTTGATAGTCAGTGGCAGTATTGTCGTACTAACGGGTTTTCTGGGAGCATGTACCCAGCAAAACAAACCCAAAGCCGAACTCGCTGATGAAACCGCGTCGTTTGCACGTGTCGGAACAATGACAACGCCGTTATCATACGGTTATCTGATTGACAAAAAATTTCCGGTTCCGGTGTTCAAGGAATTGGCATATAATGGAAAAGAAGCCAATCCTGCAGCTCTCGCTAGAGAAAATGCCGCCAATCCCGATGCCCTCAAATCCTCGTCGGGGCCCGTTGAACTTGCCCATGCAAGCCCGGAAGTCGAACAGCTCATTTCCAAATATTCAATGGCCTATAATGTGCCGGAAAGTCTCGTAAGACGTGTTGTCAAACGCGAAAGCAATGGTAACCCCAATAGTCGTAACGGGCCCTATCTCGGGCTCATGCAAATCAGTCATCCGACGGCCAAAGGCATGGGTTATCAAGGGGATCCGAAAGGGCTTCTTGACGCAGAAACGAATTTGCGTTTTGCCGTGAAATATCTGGCCGGCGCCTATAAAGTGGCAGAAGGCGACGAGACGCAGGCCGTGCGTCTTTATGCCCGCGGTTATTATTATGATGCCAAGGCTAAAGGACTTTTAGGCGAGACAGGGCTTGGCGACAATTCCGGCATTTCGGATGACGCAAGAAATGCTGTCGAATCGGTTACCAGACCGAAAACCGATGCCAGCACCGGTAACGGCACGGTCAATATTCCGATACCGCAAATGAAAAGTAGCGGGACCTGATTTTTAAAAAAGTCGGGTTCACCTCTTTGATTGTTATGCTTTTGCCAAAAGAAAAGCACATAAAGATCACTTACGGGCAAGCGGCCGGTTTTATGGGGCGCGACACTTACCAATATTAAAACCGGTATCAAGCGAAGCAAGCACTATTAAGCAAAGCAAGATTAAGCATAATTTATTCAAGCTTTCAAAAAAATTGCCGGTGAATGAATGCTGTTTGGCGTGTCACTCGACAAGCTGTTCAACAATAATAGAGATTTCATCGAGTGTAACAGAGTGGCTTTCCGGAAAAAACTGACCGGTCGCATATGTTCACTGCGCTCCAAGGTCGAGTGATCTCATCATAATAATCTATCCATAATAATCCGGCCATCATGATCTGACTTTTATGATCTGGCCTTGGTGCTTCGCTTTGGTGATGATCTGACCATCATGGGAAACCGATAGCATCGAAGACCGGAATACATTGACCAGCTTTCTAAAAACATCACTTAAGCTTTTTCACAAAAACAGGTTTTGATACAGTTTCTTGATTGTCGTTTTGTTACAATTTCCGGATTGCCATTTCAGAGAGCACTGTTTGTCCAACAATGAGAATAAGCTTCGCGATTAAGTCAACGCTGTTTCGAAAGTTTTTGGACGTAACCGATAGAAGCAAACCGATTTTAGCCTGATTGTTTTGAGCCTCATTAAAATTGTCGGACAAAAGGTACACAATTGCTTGGTTTTTGGAGCACAATTACTTGATAAGAGGGGATAATTGCTTGATAACAGGGTACAATTGCATGATAAGGATGAGTGGAAAGTTGTACTTTCGGCTTATGCCTGATAATGAGCTTTTTAATGGAACCTATTCTGTTCAAGAACAGTTTGATTTCAAAAATTAAGGAAGTCGGAACAGGACCGGAACAAGATTTATACCACTTGGAGTCAATTCCAGATCGTTAAAATAGGTCAGGATTGTTAAAAGGGTTGAGGTTTGTTAAAAGGGTCATGGGAATGGAGTTTGATTGATGGCAAGTGTTATGCGAGATCGGTTAATCGTCGGATTGGACGTGGCTGATATTCGGCAGGCAGAAAAGCTGGTTGAACAATTAGGTGATACAGTCGGCTTTTATAAAATTGGCTATCAATTATTGTTTGCAGGCGGGCTTGAATTTGCCCGTGAACTCAAAGCGGCAAACAAAAAAGTTTTCCTTGATATGAAACTCCTCGATATCGACAATACGATTGCGAGTGCGGTTGAAAATGTCGTCAAGCTCGGTGTCGATATGTTGACTGTTCATGCCTATCCGAAGGCCATGCGTGCAGCCGTGAAAGCGGCCAAAGGGAGCAATCTTTGTCTCCTCGGTGTGACGGTGCTCACCTCTATGGATGACGCTGATCTTAAAGCAGCAGGTTATTCAGACGATGCCAAAACATTGGTGCTAAAGCGGGCGAAAGACGCGCGTTTGGCAGGAATGGGTGGAATTGTCGCTTCGGCTGCGGAAGCCCAAGCATTAAGAAATGTTATTGGCCCTGATATGGCTCTGGTCACGCCCGGTATTCGCCCCAAAGGGGCAGATAAAGGCGACCAGAAACGTGTTATGAGCCCGAAAGAAGCGATTCAAGCCGGTGCAAGTCATCTTGTTGTTGCCCGACCGATTGTCAAAGCGGACAATCCGTTACAGGCGGCCAAGCTGATTTTAACTGAAATGGAAGAGGCTTGATAGCATAAGCCCAGCAAACGTTACCTGGATTTTCAAAAGTTTCGCAGGGAGGCTGGCTAAAATGTTGTTGAGAATGGGAGTATGGAATGTTTGAAGATCGAATTCAAAGTGAGGAATTGAGAGCAAAAATCGTCTCGGCGGACGAGGCGGCAAGTCTGGTCAAAGATGGTATGGTTGTCGGCATGAGCGGTTTTACCCGTGCGGGCGATGCTAAACTTGTTCCTCATGCAATGGCAAAGCGGGCGAAAAAACACCCTTTTAAAATCAGCCTGTTGACAGGCGCTTCTCTTGGTCATGACACCGACAAGATATTGAGCGAGGCGGGTGTTCTTGCCCGCCGTATGCCGTTTCAGGTTGATACCGCTTTAAGAGCGGCAATCAATCGCGGCGAAGTTATGTTTATTGACGAACATTTGTCGGAAATGGTCGAGCAATTGCGCGCCCACCAGTTACCACCGGTCAATATTGCCATTATCGAAGCGATGATGATTCATAAAGATGGTTCGATCGTGCCGACAACATCTGTCGGCAATTCGGCAAGCTTTGCCTTGGGGGCAGATAAAATTATTATCGAACTCAATACCAGCATCAATCCGGATTTTGAAGGCATACATGATATTTATATTCCCGAAGCACGGCCAAACCGCAAGCCCGTCGGGGTAGTAAAACCGGATACGCGCATCGGCACGACTTCAATCAAGGTGGATAAAAACAAGATTGCGGCCATTGTCATTTCGGATGTGCCGGATAGCCCGTCATTGATTTCGCCAGCCGATGATGCAACCAATGCCATTGCCCGCCATTTGACCGAATTTTTCTTAAAAGAGGTCGATCAAGGGCGCATGGATATGACATTAAGCCCCATTCAGGCGGGGATCGGCACCATTGCCAATGCGGTTCTGACAGGCTTTGTGAATAGTCCGTTCCACAATTTGCAAATGTATAGCGAAGTGTTGCAGGATTCGACATTCGAACTTTTCGATGCCGGCAAGCTCGATTTTGCATCGGCCTCGTCAATTACTTTGAGCGAAGCCTGTGCTGCACGGGTTTTCCCGAATATCGGGCGCTATAAGGACCGGTTGATCTTGCGGCCGCAAGAAATTTCGAATTATCCGGAAATTATCCGCCGCCTCGGTATTATTGCGATCAATACCGCACTTGAAGCCGACATTTACGGCAATGTTAACTCGACCCATGTCGGTGGCACCCATATGATGAACGGTATTGGCGGTTCGGGCGATTTTGCGAGGAATGCCTATATTTCCGTTTTTGTAACGAAATCGGTTGCCAAAGGTGGCAAGATTTCTTCCATAGTGCCGATGGTTGCCCATGTCGATCATACAGAACATGATGTCGATGTTCTGGTGACAGAATTGGGCTATGCCGATTTGCGCGGTCTTGCACCACGTGAACGTGCACCGCTTATCATTGAAAAATGTGCCCATCCCGACTATCACGATATATTGCGCGATTATTTCGATCGTGCTTGCAAAACGGTTGGTGGCCAGACCCCGCATATTCTTGAAGAAGCCTTTTCATTGCACGAAAAGTTCAAGAAAACGGGTTCAATGTTAGGATGAGTTTTGGCAGACAGGAAATATATCATCGGGGCGAATGCTTATGAAGCACCGGCACTTGAACCGGCGCTCTATCTTGTGGCAACACCGATAGGAAATCTTGGCGACATCACCTTGCGGGCAATAGAAACTATCGCCGCTGCCGATGTTCTTGCCTGCGAAGATACCAGAGTGACACGCATATTGCTTGATCGCTATGGCATTCACCAGAAGCCGATTGTCTATCAGGAACATAATGTCGAGGAAGCAGGCAGAAAACTTCTCGGCGCTCTCGAAGATAATCAATCGGTCGCGCTGGTGAGTGACGCTGGCATGCCACTTGTTTCCGACCCCGGTTTCAGGCTGGTTGCCGAGGCGCGCGAAAAAAACATCAAAATCGTGCCCGTTCCGGGTGCTTCTGCCGCTTTGACAGCGTTGATTGCAACAGGCCTACCAACCGACAGCTTTTTCTTTTCCGGCTTTCTTCCAACAAAGTCCATGCAAAGAAAAGCCCGCCTTGAAGAACTGGGCTTAATTCCCGCTTCATTGATTTTTTACGAGTCGCCGCATCGCGTGTCTACAACTCTGGCCGATATGGTTGATGTTTTCGGGAAAGACCGCCGTGGTGCGATCTGTCGCGAAATGACCAAAAAATTCGAGACAGTCGATGTCGCTCCACTTTCGGAATTGAAAGAACGCTATAATGATAGCGAAAAAATACGCGGCGAAATTGTTATTATTGTCGAGCCGCCATCAAAACAGGAAGAAAAATTCAGTGCGGAAGAAATCGACAAACTTCTGATCGACCTTGCGAAAGATCATCCCGCAGCAAAAGCCGCCGCAGAAGCAGCGAAAATCACAGGACACAAAAAACCGGAACTCTACAAACGCCTTTTATCGCTGAAGGATTAAGCTTTTTGAAGCGGATCAGGGGCTTTAAAAAAAGGTTAGGGTGGCTCGAAAAGCTCAAGTAACTGAAAGAGATGAGGGACTCGACAAAATCCGTTAAATTTCTTTCCGTCAATTTTTAAATTTTCGGCCCTCTCGCCTTTGAAATAGTTAAGGGAACGATCTAAGAACGGTGTTTTTTAAAAAATATTTCTGTATAAATCTTTATTCTTATGAGTAGATAGATGTGTCATTTGTCTTCCCCTTTCATGAAGAGAGATCATGAACAAAAAACGCAAGCAGAAAATATATTCACGCGGCATTTATGCTGAAAGGCTTGCGGGCTTATGGCTGCAAATGAAGGGCTATCATATTGCGGCACGCCGGTTTGAAACCCGTTTCGGCGAAATTGATATTATAGCGCGGCGTGGGCATGTTATTGCGATTGTCGAGGTAAAAGCGCGCCCCACCATTGAAGAGGCGATGGAAGCGGTTAAACAGCCAAGTGAAAAACGTTTTGACAATGCAGCCAATATTTTTCTCGCGCGCCAGCCCGACCGCAAAAAATTGCGGCTGCGCTATGATTTGATTGCAATTAGCCCGTGGAAATTGCCCCGCCATATAGAGGGTTTTTTTCATCCTGAAAATTGAAAAACAACAAGCGGGGAAAGATAACCTGCAATTCCGGCTTGGCAAGTTCAGTTTGTTCAAGATAAGCGGTGTTGTTCATAAAAGCTTCTGCGATAAATAGGCTATAAGAGCTTTAACGATGAAGAGCTCGGGCGAGGAAAAACGATTCCATGAAAAACTTCGTGAGCAGGCGCATTGTTGAAGGGGCACGAACGAAAAAAACATTTCGTTTTTGTCTGTCATGCGTTAGAAGGAAAGAAACATCAAGTAGCCGGACTTTGATTTATGAGAATTGCAAGCCCGCTTGAAGAGGATTGATTATGGACGATTATGAGAAGTTCGCAACCGGTCTTATAATAGTTTTTGGTGCGCTGATTATCGGTGGCCTCTTGGCTGCCCATCTTGTTGCCATGAACCGCGCCGGTTTTATGTTTGCATTAAGCGCCGGTATTATGGGCTGGTTTTCTGCTTTCGCAATTCTGTTCGACAAGAAAAAAGCCTATCTTATTTTGATAATTCTGTCAGTTTTGTGTGTCGCTTGCTCTATCGGTATTTTTGTCCGGTGACGATCACAAAAAGTTTTATTAAAAAGGCGCCGGTTTTTACCGGCGTTTTTTATTTCTATTCTTGCAATTTATTGACATAAAGAAATCTTTATGTCACTCATGACCGGCTGATATGAAAGGTTCCCCTGCTATGTCACATATTGTCGAAAAGTCATCTTCCGGTGAAGAGAAAGCCTCGGGCAAAACGCAAAATCCTGTAGAACAATTGTTCGGTCAAACGGAAAAGCCGAAAAACCGCACGGAAGAATTGCGTCAATTGGCGCGCGAGCGCATTCTTATTCTTGACGGCGCGATGGGAACGCAAATCCAGTCTTTCCATTTTGACGAAGAACATTTTCGTGGCGAGCGGTTTGTGGCCTGTAGCTGTGCTCTTCAAGGCAATAACGACCTTTTGACATTGACCCAGCCGAAAGCCATTGAAGACATCCATTTGCGCTATGCTTTGGCCGGTGCCGACATTCTGGAAACCAACACATTTTCTTCAACCACCATTGCGCAGGCCGATTATGGCATGGAAAATATGGTCTATGAGCTTAACCGTGACGGTGCCCGTCTTGCGCGCCGCGCGGCTTTACGGGCCGAAGAGAAAGATGGCAAGCCGCGCTTTGTTGCCGGCTCCATTGGCCCCACCAATAAGACCGCGTCGATTTCGCCCGATGTCAACAATCCCGGTTTTCGTGCCATTACCTTTGATGAATTGCGCATTGCTTATGGCGAACAGATCAATGCACTGATTGATGGCGGGGTTGACCTGCTTCTCATTGAAACGATCTTCGATACGCTCAATGCCAAAGCGGCTATTTTTGCCGCAAAAGAAGTTTTTGCCAAAAAAAATATCGAATTGCCAATCATGATTTCCGGCACAATTACCGATATGTCGGGGCGCACACTTTCAGGGCAGACGCCGACTGCCTTTCTTTATTCGGTTGCCCATGCCAAGCCGTTTTCTGTCGGGCTTAATTGTGCTTTGGGCGCAAAGGCCATGCTGCCGCTTGTGAAGGAAATGGCCGCCAATACGGAAGAACTCATTTGTGTTTATCCCAATGCCGGTTTGCCCAATGCCTTTGGCGGTTATGATGAAACGCCTGAAATTATGGCAAAAGAGCTTGGAGAATATGCGCGTGAAGGTGTCATCAACATTGTCGGTGGTTGCTGCGGGACCACGCCTGATCATATTCGCGCTATTGCCGAAGCGGTCAAACCCTTCAAACCGAGGAAACCCAAACCGCAGGAAAAGCTTTTGCATTTGTCGGGGCTCGAACCCTTTACACTCACCCACGACATTCCCTTCGTCAATATTGGCGAGCGCACAAATGTTACGGGTTCGGCACGGTTTCGCAAACTCATAACCAATAATGATTATACGGCTGCTCTTGATGTTGCACGCAATCAGGTGGAAAACGGCGCACAGGTCATCGACATCAATATGGATGAAGGCTTGATTGATTCCGTTGCGGCCATGCGCAAATTTTTAAATCTTCTTGCCGCCGAGCCTGATATTTCCCGTGTCCCCGTCATGATTGATTCATCGAAATGGGAGGTTATTGAAGCTGGTCTTCAATGTGTGCAGGGGAAATCCATCGTCAACTCGATTTCCTTGAAAGAGGGTGAGGAAAAGTTTATCGAACACGCAAAACTTGCCTCCCGTTACGGGGCGGCGGTTGTGGTGATGGCTTTTGATGAAAAAGGCCAGGCCGACACCGAACAACGCAAGGTTTCAATCTGCGAACGCGCTTATAGAATTCTTGTCGACAAGGTCGGTTTTCCACCTCAGGATATTATTTTTGACCCCAATATTTTCGCTATTGCAACCGGCATTGACGAGCACAACAATTACGCCGTCGATTTTATCGAAGCGACCAAGGAAATTCGCAAAAAATTGCCTTATTGCCATATTTCCGGCGGGGTCTCCAATCTGTCATTCTCGTTCCGTGGCAATGAGCCGGTTCGCGAGGCGATGCATTCGGTCTTCCTTTATCGGGCAATTGCCGCCGGTATGGATATGGGCATTGTCAATGCCGGACAATTGGCCGTTTACGATACAATCGAACCGAAGCTTAAAAAAGCCTGTGAAGATGTGATCCTCAATAAAGACGCTGGCGCAACCGAACGCTTGCTTTCTTTGGCGGAAGAATATCGCGGTAAGGCCGGTGGCGGCGTGAAAAAAGAAAAAGACTTGAGCTGGCGACAATTGCCGGTGGAAAAGCGCCTTGAACATGCGCTTGTGAACGGCATTACCGAATATATCGACGCTGATACGGAAGAAGCACGCCAAAAAGCCGAACGCCCGCTTGATGTCATTGAAGGGCCGCTTATGGCCGGCATGAATGTGGTGGGCGACCTTTTCGGGTCCGGCAAAATGTTTTTGCCGCAGGTGGTCAAATCCGCCCGCGTGATGAAGCAGGCTGTGGCCATTCTTCTTCCCTATATGGAAGAGGAAAAGCGTAAAAACGGTGGCGAAGGCCACCAGAGTGCAGGCAAAATTATTCTCGCAACAGTCAAAGGCGATGTGCACGATATTGGCAAAAACATTGTCGGCGTTGTGCTTGCCTGCAATAATTACGAGATTATCGATCTTGGTGTGATGGTTCCCGCACAAACCATTCTCGATGCGGCACGGCGTGAAAAAGCCGATGCAATCGGCCTTTCCGGCCTCATTACACCTTCGCTTGATGAAATGGTCAATGTTGCCCACGAAATGGAAAGTCAGGGCTTCGACATTCCCTTGTTGATCGGCGGGGCAACGACAAGCCGCGTTCACACGGCCGTCAAGATCAACCCGCAATATCACCGCGGGCAGAGTGTTTATGTGCTTGATGCAAGTCGGGCGGTGGGGGTTGTTTCATCGCTTCTTTCCCCGCAAACAAAAACCGAAACAATCAAAAAAATCCGTCAGGAATATGCGAAACTTGCCGCCGCCCATGAAAAGGGTGAACAACAAAAGACCCGCGTTTCATTAAGTGAAGCGCGCGCCAATGCACTGAAACTCGATTTCAAGAATTATAAACCGGTCAAGCCGACATTCCTTGGTGTCAAAAAATTCGACGATTGGGATCTTGCCGAGCTTTCGACCTATTTTGACTGGACACCGTTTTTCCAGAGCTGGGAATTGCGCGGGCGTTTTCCGGCAATTCTTGATGATGAAAAGCAGGGGGCAACGGCCCGCCAGCTTTATGACGACGCGCAAAAAATGCTGAAAAAAATCATTGCCGAAAAATGGTTCCATCCGAAAGCGGTGATCGGCTTTTGGCCGGCAAACCGCGTTGGTGATGACATCCGCATTTACACTGATGAAACAAGAAAACACGAGCGGGCAACCTTCTTCACTTTGCGCCAGCAATTGCAGCGGCGCGAGGGAAAGCCCAATCTTGCTCTTGCCGATTTTGTTGCTCCTGTCGGCACGCCCGATTATCTTGGCGGTTTTGTGGTAACGAGCGGCTTTGGAGAGGAAAAAATTGCCGAACGTTTCAAACGCGAAAATGACGATTATTCTTCCATTCTTGTCAAAGCGCTGGCCGACCGTTTTGCCGAAGCTTTTGCCGAATGTCTGCATGAACGCGTTCGCAAAGTCTATTGGGGTTATGCAGCCGATGAAAATTCGACAAAAGAAGATCTGATTGTTGAACATTATCGCGGCATACGTCCGGCTCCCGGCTATCCCGCACAGCCCGATCATACCGAAAAAGGCACATTGTTCGAGCTTCTTGATGCAACAAAAAATACCGGTGTGAAACTTACCGAAAGTTACGCCATGTGGCCCGGCTCGTCGGTTGCCGGACTTTATTTTTCCCATCCCGACAGCTATTATTTCGGCGTTGCCAAGGTCGAACGCGATCAGGTTGAAGATTATGCCGAAAGAAAAGCAATGCCGGTAAGCGAAGTCGAACGCTGGCTTGGACCGATCTTGAATTACGAGGTTAAAAGAGACAAATGAAACTAGGTTTTATCGGTACAGGAACCATTGCCTCGGCCATGGTGGAAGGCTTGATGAAGAGCAATCTTCCGGTGGAACAAATTACGGTTTCACCCCGAAATGCCGACCGCGCGGCAGAGCTTTCCAAACGCTTTGACAAGGTGAAAATCGGCAAAGACAATCAGGATGTAATCGACCAGAGCGATGATGTTTTCATTTGTTTAAGAAGCCAGATTGCCGAGGAAGAATTGAAAAAGCTTGATTTTTCCAGAGCAAAAACAGTTATTTCGGTTATTGCCATGGCAACGGCAAGTGAAACTGAAAAATGGATTGGCAAAAAGGTTTTTCGCGTAATGCCGCTTCCCTTTGTTGCCGAAGCCAAAGGCGTTACGGCAATTTATCCGGATAATCCGGAATTGCGGAAAATTTTCAATGCGATGGGTGGCGCAATTGCCGTCAAGGATGAAAGCCAGTTTGCCTTGATGATGACGGCCGGTTCTCTGATGGGCGTTTATTTCAATTTCATCGAAACAGCAAACCGTTGGTTCGAAAAAAACGGGCTTGATGAAAGCCAGTCGGCACCGTTTCTTGCCTCTATGTTTGGCAATCTTGCCGACGAGGCGCGTAAAGTAGGGAAGCCCGATTTTACTAAATTGGAAGCCGAATATTCGACCAAAAAAGGCACGAACGAGCTGGTCTCCCAATATTTTACCGATCATGGTGGCAGAGAAGCGCTCACCGGCGGCCTTGATGAAGCGTTCAAACGTATCAAAGGCGAGTGAGCGGCTAAAAAGCAATCACCCGCCATTTGTGAACGGTCATAAATCAACAATGCCCGTGCGTTAAAGCCCCACGGGCATATTGAAGGCAGGGGAGGTGCTTGCAACCGATCGCGCGCCATTTGTGAACGGTTTTAAATCAACAATGCCCGAGCAATAAAACTCTGCGGGCATAGAAAAGACGGTCGGGCAATCGACAGAAAATTTGCGCGGTTCGGGAGGGTTGCAAGGCTTCAAAGCAACAGCAGCGCGGGAAAACCTCGAATATATCGGATGCGGTCGGTGAATACTCTAAAACAATCGGCTTGGTTGCCGGACGACCTTTTTAAAAAGTGTTTGGTTTGACGTATCCGCAATTTTTGCGGCCGGTTTTCGGGATTCATTGTATTTTTCAAGAACTGCCTTCAATGGGGAAGGTAGTTTTTCCGTCCGCTATCCGAATAGCAATAATGTCCGCCTCTGGGGCCAACGCAATAGGTTCCCGATCGGCAAGAACAATTTCCCGATGATGGTTCCATAAAAGACGGGCTGCTTTTGAGAGACTGGCTGTTTGTTGAACTGCCGCCCATATAGGCCGAACAATCTTTGGTCGATGCGCTGGTTGAACCGTCATTACAGATAAAGGTTGTGCCAACACAATGGGAAATGCCGCCTTTCCGGCCTGAACAAGGTGTATTTGCCGCAGCAAGTTCCGGAAATGAAGCTGTGAAAAAAATGAAAATCAGCAAAATATATCTCATATCGAGATTCCCCGTGCGATCATCGTAATACTCGAAATAATTTTTTTACAATCAATTTCGAGTTTGACGGGAGAAAAGCGGGACTATCGCCAGAAGTTTTTCAATAGTGCGCGAGATAGTTGTGGCTATCAAATGCTATCTGGACTATTTACCCGTTCCGGTTTTTTTAAATTTTTTTGGCCGCAACCATTTGTTCTTTAAGTGTTTGTCCGAAAGTTGGCCGGTTGTTGAAACCGGTTTTAAAAAGGTATTACCGGTTGTTTGCTATGGCTCTCCATCGAAAATCGTGGTCTTTCATTATCGCAGCTCTTTACCGAAAACCGTACTTCTTTATCACATGCTTCTCCACCAAAAACCGTGCTTTTTTGTTATCGCGGCTCTTTACCGAAAACCGTTTCACACTTTTTGGGGCAGCCGCTTGAACCACCTTTCGGGAAGTGGTTTATCGGTTGTTCCTCGTCAAGGCGAAGATGAACACAAGATTAACAAAAAGTTCAGGATAAGTTCAGCTAACAAAGCATAAGATGATTCTCAAGAATCGTTAAAAGGATATCTCGCATGAGAAAACTGATTGTTCTTCTTTTAAGCCTTGCAATGACAGTGCCGCTTTTTGGTGCACTTTCTGCTAAGGCTGATGTTTATCCTGTCATCATCATTGATAACGGTCATCGTCATCATTATGACCGCTATCATCACCACTATCCGCCGCATCGGCGTTATTTCGAGCACCGGCACTTCTATCCGGCACCGCCTCCGCCCCCGCCGCCCTATTATGGGCCCCATTATGGCCCGCGACCCTGGCACCCGCATCCTCATTGGTATTGATAGGTTGTCGTAAGATAATCATAAACCGGAACCCCGATCAAAGCCCGTTTGGCGATATACGCCGGACGGGTTTTTATTGTTTTCCTGAATTTTGCATCTCACACTTTTCCGCCTGAGCCCGGATTGTCCGGTTTTAAACGCGGCAATTCTTGCCCCTGTTTTCGGTGGGTGACATGAAAACCATGAGCGGCGTTGAATGGGGCAGGGCAGATTTAACGAAATGACCGGCGAGGTTTTAAGCCACCTTCCAGTGTTGGGCAAATTTCCGATATTGCGTCAAAGCCGTTATCATATGATAGAAAATGGAAGCCGGAACATCTTCGGCAATGGCGCGGCCGTTTTCCGAAATAAGGTCAATCCATAAACCTTTGGGGGCGGCGTCGATATGCCACCGGAAAAGCCTTCCCACACGCGCTTCAATTTCAGGTTTCAGATCCGGCCCGTCATTGCCATCAAGCGCAAGCGCTGCTTTGATCGCTTCGGTTTGCGGCCAGCTTCTCGAATTGGTGTCGATCGGCATTCCGTGGCGCGAAATCGTGTTATAGGCAAGTCCCGTCTTGCGGTTCAAACCATTGGCAATGGCCGAGGCATAAAGCTTTTTGGCAAGTTTTATAACGCTGCGGTCATTGGTTTTCTTCGAAAAATCGACAAGCAGCGACGACCATTCAAAATGGTGACCGGGTTCGCAAATGTCACCGTCGGGAGCGGGAGCTCTTTGCCAGTCCTTGTCATAATATTCGGCAAGGGTCCAGCTATCTTCATCAAAGAAATGTTCCTTGAAAAGATCGACAATGCGTTCTGCCCGTTCAAGATAATCTCTGTCGCCAGTCACATCATACCAGGCCATGAAACTTTCAAACAAATGCATATGCGGGTTGGAACGGCGAAATGTTTTCTCTCCGTCGGTTTTGGCATTTTCAAAAAAGCCCTTGCCATTTTTATCGGCAAGATGAAGATCAATGAAAGAGAAGGTTTCCATAGCAAGCGGCAAGGCTTTTTTATTGCCAACACGATGGGCGTGGGCAAGTGCCAGTAATACACAAGCCTGATCGTAACTGTCTTCGGTTGCGTTGAGGACCTTGCCATCTTGTGAAAGCTGTAAAACCCAACCGCCGCGGTCAGTTCTGCCATTTTTGCCAATAAATTCAAGGCCGTGGTCAATCAGCTCTTTATAAGGGCCGTCCCAGCCCATTTCACCGGCCATGGCAAAAGCATAAATTTGGCGCGCCATTGTGCGCATGCGTTTGGCGCGCAATACCGGCATTCCGTCAAAGCCCAAGGCTTCATAAAACCCGCCTTTTTCGTCAACCCCGCGTGTTGACCAGAGCGGCAGCGCCTCATCAAAAAGCCAATGCTCGACACGGGTGAGATAAGCGCCGCTTTGCGGTATTTTATCGGCGGCGGGAGTGAATTTGGTTTCAAGCCTTCCGGCTTTTTCAAGTGTTGCCACCACGTCGCGCACATTCTGGCTTTCTTTGACGGGAGCCACAAAAGTTGCGTCTGTCGTTGCGACAACCGCCATATTGTGAAGCCCGACAGCCGATAGTAACCCTGCTTCCGAGCGTAAATAGCTGCCATGGCAATTGATCGCCACAACATCGCCAATAATCACATTACCATTTTCATCAGGCGGTGTGGGGCTTGATTGCTGGTTCAAAAGCGATTGCCACGAGCCGAGATCATTCCAGTGAAAGCGGGCAGGCACAAGCGCAATGTCTTTGACATGCTCCATAATGGCATAATCAACTGAATCGGAAGGGATTGCCGCATAATGCTCGTAATTTAGCCATGTGCCCGATATATCGGTATGAGCGCTTTTCAGTGCCGCGACTGTTTTGTTCCAGATTTCCGGCTGGAATTCAAGAAAGGCTTTTTTCATAGTTTCTGCAGAAAAAAGGAATATTCCCGAATTCCATAAAAAATTGCCCGACTGCAAATATTTTTTGGCCGTTTCAATGTCCGGCTTTTCAACAAAGCGGATAACGTCATAAACGCCGTTTTTTTCCTGTCCTGTTTCGACATAGCCATAGCCGGTTTCCGGCTTATCCGGATGAATTCCGAAAACTACAATGCGGCCGCTCCTTGCGGCTTCTTCCCCTTCGTGGACAGTTTTCCAAAAATCGTCATCGGTTGAAATTTCATGGTCTGATGGGGCAACGAGAATGAGCCTGTCACCATATTCGGCAAGGGTGATGGCTGTTGCCAGAGCAACAGCCGCCGCCGTGTTTCGTCCCAAAGGTTCAAAAATCGGGCGCCCGCCATTTAATGGCAAACCGGCAATATCATGGCGCAAACGGTATTCATGAGCTTCCGAAGCAATCAGAAAAATCGGCCCGTGGCCGCTTGGCCGTGCATTCATACGCTTGACTGTGCCGGAGACCATCGAGCCTTTGCCGGAAAGGTCATGAAACTGTTTTGGAAAATCTTCACGTGATAATGGCCAAAGGCGGGTGCCAACGCCGCCACTCATTATGAAACTGATGATTTTTTCGGCCATTTTTTCTTTTCCGGCTTGAACTTAAAAAGCATATTCTTGCTATCGCTTTTCATTGGCTTAGGTCAAGTCAATGCCGCCCGCCGCATAAAAAATAATAAACCAATAGAACGACCGTTAATAGTCGAGCGACTTTTCAAGCGATGGGGCGATGGCTGTGCGAACCGGCAGGTATTTTTAAACTGGTCTTTGGGGCAACTTGTCGGCGTGATCTTTGTCCGATTGGATAAACGGGAAAAGCGTCTGAACGCTCACAAAACAGGAAAAGAGGAAAAATAGGCCAAACTTGCAACAGAAGTTTCGGGAGGTGGGAAGAAAGCATTTTAAAGCGGCAAAAACCTCCCGCACTACCAGCAAAATCTCGTGCTTCGGTGAAAAAATTCAAGCAAACTATAGCAAAGGCGCTGTTGCACGAGGGGAAGAGGGCCAATATGGGGAAAACAGATCCGGAGAAGGCGATTGAAAGCCAAGGAGCGAAGGGAAAACAGACAGGAAATGAATAATTGTTGAGCGGGTTTTTTTAAAAAACACTTGCGAGAAGTCTGTCATAACGGTATAAGCCCGCCAACACCAGTTAGTCGGAGTGTAGCGCAGACTGGTAGCGCACCTCGTTCGGGACGAGGGGGTCGGAGGTTCAAATCCTCTCACTCCGACCATTTTTCATTAAAATTATTTTTAAACGACAAAACTTCAGTTTTGTAAGTTTCAAAACATCGAACAAGCGATCGTGCTTTGCGCGTGACTTTGTTGTGTTTTGCGTGTGATTTTATCATCTATAATTGTTTTAAAAGTCAGGGTTCATAAGTCTCGACCGTGTCAATAAAAATGCCCGCGCTCGAATAAAATGCACCCAATCTAATAACATGACTGCCAGAACAACCGGATATTTTATCTATATCTTTGACGGAAAAACACAAGCTGAAGACGACATGCCGAGCTTATAATAAAATGTTTCTGGTTAGTTGTAGTTGCAGCCTAAAAAAGAAGTGATTCGGTAAAAATATCGGGCTCATTCTATTTTTTTGAAAATTAATGTTTTTAAACTTAAAAAATTTCAGCGAAAGAATATATTGTATTTGAGTAATCGGACACTATTTCTCTTTTTTGAAGAAGGTCTTTTCTATAAGAGATTCAAATAGTTGATAAGATATTAAAACACAAAAAATTTAATTTCCTCAATATCATTTTAACGGAAATGTAAATTGTCTGTCCTATATTGACACACTTACCATATTAGTTTATTTCAGGAAGGCTATTGGTAATTAAACCAATGCCAATAAAGCCTCGGGTGCAACCAAAGCTTTATTGTAAATTTAACCAAACTGACGCAAAGCGTTAGTCTAACAATTATGATCAAACTAATATTATTATGATCATAGATATCCTCCATTTTTGATGATGTCAAGACGTAATATAATAATTATTATAATTGTATGTGACCACTCTTTGCGGCAGTTTTCTCAAAAGGAGAAACTTTATTATTATACCGCATTTTATTACGGAAGTGATCATCGGTTTTTTTCGGTCGAAATGTTTTTTCATTTCGGCTGATCTAAAAATCAAATTAGGTTGTGGTGTCCACAGACCTAAAGAGAAAATTGGACTGGAAGATGGGAAGAAAAAAACACTTCCACCAGATTATTTGAAAAAACACTAAAAGACTGGAAGCGCCTCTTTTTTCGGAGGCGCTTCCAAACCTCTGGCTCAAAACACGGCTAATCTGTTAATTAAAAGCGTTTCTTGCGCCTTCTTAAAATCAAAGCGGCTCATGCACCTGATGAAATTCCGGTAGTATTTCTTGGCATACATGGCAGTTGATAGAACTCACCAAGGTAAGGGGCTGCGCTTTTCCCGAATGCCCTTCTTTTGGTCATCTCCGCTTCAGGGCTTGTTGCTTTCCGTGCTGTTGTCGTTGATGTGGTGGGCGAAAAAGCCAAGAGGTTTTATGAACATTCCGGATTTATTCAAATAAAAGGAATGGACATGAAACTTATTCTTTCTATCGCCGATATTCTAAAATCATCCGTGGAAGCTTGTCATGACAGAGATTGCTGTTAGCTAATTGCTTCATGCCTTTCGTAACGGAAAATAGGTTTAATTATTTTTCTTTTTCCACATTTGGTTATCTGAAAAATCGGGAAAACAAAGCGGTCTCAAACAAACCGGAAATAAGCGTAAGCCTGCATCCTGTTTCCGGTCTGCGTTGATTTGCATTTTATCAACTCATTGAAAAATAAGTTGAAAAACTCATTGATAATGAGAATTTAATTCTCTTGGAAAAAGTGGATTTTGCAGTTGAACCGGAAAGGAAGTGCGGCTTGAAACCCACGTTCATCAACCGCATATAATTTATATAAAAGGTTCGTTCGGACTATTCGTCTGAACAATTTTTTAATTGACTCTTTTTAGAAAAATAAGAACAATACGAGAACAAAAATGGAGTCGCGCAAAGTGAGCAAAGCTGTTTCAAACGATAGTTGTGAAGACGATATTGATGGCCTCATTGCAGCCTATGACGGGGATGCAAAAGCCCTCATTAGAGCTTTGCTTGAAGAACGGAAAATGCTTATCCACCAAATCGAACTTGCGGCTTCTGCTATGTCTGTCGGCTATGGTCGGGGGTGGAAACCGAAACTGCCGATTGACTAGATTGGCCGTTTTTTATCTCCACGGCGCTTAAGCCCCGCTTTGGAGTTCTACCTTTCATTTTGTTTCAGATTTGTTTCAGGGCCGGTTTAGCGGGTGCATGAGGATTGGTTGCGAAGACCGGGTTATGAACTGAATTTTCTTCTCAAGAGGCCTATAACACTATCAATAATCGACACCCCCAAGGCACCGCATAAAAAACCGGCAAGGCCGAGAAATTTTTCCGGCACAACATAGGAACCATCGATCAGGTCGAATTTATCAAGCAAATGAGAAAGGGTATTGGCGGCAAGCTCGGCTCCGTAAATGGCGCATAAAGCACCGCCAACCCATTCCATTACGCGTTGCGGCCATTTTTTTGGAGCGTCGTTAAGCTGGCTTAAAAAACTTCCGCAAGCACCGGCAAGAGCAAGAAGCCCGAACCTG
Organism: Ditibartonella apihabitans; assembly: GCF_002007485.1. Classification (GTDB taxonomy): domain Bacteria; phylum Pseudomonadota; class Alphaproteobacteria; order Rhizobiales; family Rhizobiaceae; genus Bartonella; species Bartonella apihabitans. The sequence continues at coordinate 1,982,843 of NZ_CP015820.1, read as the reverse complement.
ACAAGATAAGCAAGCCAGTCGGGTGGGGGATTGTTTTCTGACATTTGATTAGTCCATGATAAGCGCGAGCCGCTATTAAAATATTGTTCGCTCTCACAAGTTAGGCGGCGAATGTTATGATAAGCGGGCGCAAGCTGTGCCGACAGAGAGGGACAAGAACTTCGATAAGTCGAAAATGTTTGTTTTCTGCAAGAGATAGAATGCCGACGGGATTTTTCATCAATGATATTTATTGGAAGAGCACCGCATTTCATATGTTATAAAATAGGTGATAGGGCTTCTATTGGAAAACGGCATTCGGTTTTCTGTCACAGTGTTTCTTGCCGATTGTTCAGACAAACAATATAAAACATTGGCATCAACGCGCCGCCAATTTATCGACTTTTAATAAATGCCACTTGGCATTGTGATAATCAGCTTTTTCATTTCCAGCATTTCTGTTTCTGTCCAAACCGATCAGTCGAGATTATCCATTTGGTTATTGCCGGTTCTGTTTCGACAAGGCGCGCTGCATCATTTGCCCTGGGTGGTTTTGTCCAACCCGCGCAGGAGAATTTTGCATTCGTCTGGCATCCCGCCAACAGCAAGGCAGCGCTGATAGGGAGTAAGAGCTTCAACTTCATTTTCAACCTCGTGAGACTTTTCAAAGGCCGCATTTGCGGCTGCAAGCGACTTTTGTTTTTGCAACTCTTGACCGATAAAAATACCGCCGGACACGGCGGCAAAAATGACGACAATGATGATGGCAATGGTGATAGTCAGGCGTTCGAATGTTGTCATAATTCCGCCTCTCTAAACCGTTTGAGAAAATAGAAACTGCCAATTGCAACGCCGATCACTATGACGACTGCTAACGCCCATTGGAACGGTCCCGAACCGGTGGCAAAACCGGTCAAGCCGGAAGCGGCACTGATAACCGGCCCGATCACTTCCGGTTTCAACACCGGATGAACAGTGTTTTGTTCAGGCACGACATCTTTGGACGTCACGAACGCGCCTTCCATCCACAGATACCCTTCGGCCCGCCGCCGGTTGACAAGGCCTTGAATTTTTTTGCCCCCCGCTTTTGTCCATTTCATCAATTCGGTCGGAACCGCGTTGAAATTGCCGGCGTTCAATTTTTTAAGAAGCTTTGATTTCTTGAACGAAGCAAGGGGGATATTGTAAACAAATGAGACCAGAGCGGCAAACTGGTTGTCGTTGAGCTTGACTTTTACGTTGTTCTCGATCGCCGCTTCATACTGTACAAGATCTTTCAAAAGAATGCTTTCCGCTTCGGCTGCAGTAATGACTTGGCCCTGATACGGCACTGGAGAACCGGCCATGGCCGTATGCCCATAGCCGATTGTCCACACACCGCCAGAATCCTTATAAGCTTTGGTTTTGAGACCTTCCCATTGTTTCAGTTTTTCAAGGCCGTGGGGGCTTATTTGTCGTGTCATGGTGTTTCCTATCAATGATAAATGAAGGCAATAAAAAACCCCGCAAGAAGCGGGGTTGTGGTTCAATATTCAATGAAGTAAATTTTTGCTTTTGTTAAAAAACCGGATAAGGTGGGCGCGGCTCATGCGCTGCAACCATAAATTCATTTAGAAGCGTGTTCCGTTTGCTTTAGAGCGCAATCGCTTGTGAAAAACATGAAAATTGGTCACGTTTTTCTTTTAAAAAAGGTGGCAGCTTATGATATTGTAAGCCTTGGTTCAGTTTCATTCGGGAGGGGAATTTAATGGCAAGTCTGGAAGATGAATTTCATAAAGAAATGTTGGCTATTTATGATAAAACTCTTCATGAAGTTGGAATAAGACTTCCCAGATTCAAACAAATGGTTGAACGGAATGGTGGCGTTAAAGCTGCTAAAAAATTGCTACATTCCAATTCGGTTTCGACCGGTTTTTCCAAACTATTCGAGAAGGGGCGGCTCGATTTGACTGTTGAATCGCTTGTTGCAAACAACGAAAAATGGCATCCGCTTTTTACCGAGGAAGAAATAAAAAAAGCCAAAGCAATTTTTCGGCAGTAAAACATCCACGCTTTATTTCCAAGAGGCCATAAAACCGAAGCAAAAGATGCGGGGTTTTCAGTCGGTTTTACTGCAATATTTATTGGATATTCGCCGCCCAATTCCATAAAGTATCGAGTTGCGTATCCGGAATTTTGTTGACTTCGGCCATTTTTTTCAAAAGCGGAAAATCACGGGTAAAGCTTGTCGCTTTGGTAATATCAATGAGTACGCTTTCGCGTTCCTCTTCATCTTCAATGTAAAAAGGGCTATCCTTATTGGCTATACCGGTGGTGAGGTTTTCTTCTCTCACCCCGATGGCAAGAGCCGCCTGCCAGAATTGCCGCGCTGTTAAAGGCGGAAATACGGGTGGGGGTGCAACAATCTTTTCTCCGTCCCATAGCTTGCCATAGACACTGCCGCCCGGACCATATGTTTCACCATAATTCCCGTCAATGCCGATAATATCAAAACCTGCAATTTGCGAAAGTTCAGGGTCATCCGTCATGGAAATAATGTGTTTTGTGTCATCAACCGTGATATAGAATTTATGCGGATATTTTTTGAAAAGATCGTGCCACTCAATTCCGTCTTTATCTTTCAATACGTTGATTTTTACAGTGTTAGCTGGCTGAACGATATTGCCTTTTTCATCCTTGATATCTTCACCGAGCTTGATTTCTTCAAGAGTTGCCGTGAGCTTGCCAAAATTTTTCATCTTACCATCCTCCCAAAGCAAACCATCCGCGATTTGCAATAAATAGTTGTGGTTGGCGACCACCAAAAGCGTATATATTGGTATTAGTTAGATTGAGCGATGTTACGAAATATCCACTGGGTAGATGCATCCATGCGTAGGTAGGTGACTTCAGCTCGACCCAGCCGTCAACACGGCTGTCGGTGACGCATGCGTTTTGAAACGCAGCGCAGCGGCTTTCGATATGACTGGAGAGGTCTCCGTTTGTCCAGGTTGAACCAAGGATGTTGCCATCAGTCCTCACATTTGTCTTGTCACCAACAATCAAACCGCTTTGAACACGGACGTAACCATTTTGATAACATTGAAGCACATAATCCGAAGGCGAACTTGCCATTCCGAAGCGGAGTTCTCCTGCCGCTCCCAAGGTTATTTCCGCAGTATGATCGGATTTTTTTTCGGGAACAGTCAGCCTTATGCCGTAATGATTGACATCGTCTGTTCCATCATTTTCTATCAAAACCCATCCGTTGGTTTTAAGTGATCGACACCCCTTCAAATCCTGGCTGACATCGAGATTGCCGGTAATCGTGCCGCCGGTTTTGGGAAGATAGGTCTTGTCCAGTTTTGCAATTTTGTCGCGTTCGTCGGCTGTCATAATTTTGGCATTTGACGCCTCTCTCATATTGCTCATATCGAACGCGTCGGTTCGCTTACCCGACGGGTCATAGAGTGCAACTGTCATGTCGCCGCCACCGGTAAGGGTCTGCCAACCATTGCCGGATAGAAAAGTAGTGTTTGAAGGCAAACCGTTTGTTTCAATTTCAGTTAAAACGACTTTGTTTTTTCTGGCCAAAGTGCCGAGCGTTTCAGGTTGAACGGCACTATCGGCTCGTTTGCCCTGTTCGGCCGTTGCAAATTCGCTTCTATCGGCTGTTGCAGCCGTACCCAGAACCGAAGGCGTTACGGCTTTGTCACTGGAAGCACGTGCTGCCATATCCTGTGGCGTTGCAGTCGGAATTTCGAAAGTGTGTGTATGATAGGGTACAGCCATTTAAACCCCCAGTTTCTTCAAACGGTTGTCGAGTTCGGTAATTTTGTTCTGTAACGGCATAAGAAGTGCGGAAAGGGCAACATGCGCCATTTGATTATTCGCGTAAATCAATATGCGGATTTTCTCCGGCTCTTTTATGCCGGATATTGCAAAAGGGTGTTCATCCATTGTTCAAGCCTTGATAATATATTGAATGGCAATATTGACCGGGCGCGCTTCATTGCCGCCGTCGGCATTGATGTTGAGACTATGGCTGTGTTTTCCGGATATCGCCGTGTTTTCGGTTATCTGTGAATACCAATCCCAGCCATTTTGGCCGTCCGGTCCTCCGTTGTTGCGCTTCCATGTCGTATAGCTGTGGTTGTGTTCGCCAGCTTCACCGACCGAGCCCGAATGGCTGTGCGATTTGTTCTGGCTATCCTGAAAAGAGGCAAAGGCACGGTTGGGGTCGATATTCTTACCGGCATCTGTTCCGCGTAGAAACACACCGCGCAAATCCGGCACGGCAAAGGTTGTTTGCCCGTCGCCTTTTCCCCACCATTCGCCGATAGCCGAAAAAAGTGCGCCATATTGTGTTCTTGATAATAAGCGTCCGTCGCAGGGTATCCATCCGGAAGGCGCTGTCGGCGCACCGAACATTGAAATAACACCGGCCGGCGTTGATTGTTGAGGAGTGGGTGACGACAAAAACCAGCCGCCGCTCCCGTTGTTCAATAAACTGCAAAAGACGATTTCATAGAGAGCTCCAGCCTGAATGTCCCCACTTTCCAAGGGTTTTACCCCCTGATAAGTTGCCTTGAAAACCGGCTTATAATCAATATTGTTGAGGCTTATCATCGGTTGCTCGACATTCATACCGAGAGCGCGAAACCGCAATGTTATGCCGTTGATATAAGAAGTTACCGGTGTTTTCGACTGAATGGCAATGCGTGAAGAGGATCCTTCGACGCTAACATCGCCGCCAATATCGCACATATATTCACGTACACGTTGCATCATCGAACGGGCGGAATTATTGACTGTGCTTGGCGGCTGCCCCTCTGTCCAGTTGATAATATTGTCGGCATTGGCATTGCTTGCCGCCGAAAGTGACCAATCATAAATAGAACTCATAACATTCCCCCATTGTTGGTTTTCTGCTGCATGTTTTTTAAAAGCCGTAAAAGTGCCTCCGATTGTTCAGCCGAGGGGCCGCGCACCGGTTTTAGTAGCATTGAGGTTGTCTGCGGTGCGTCAACATTGCCGAGGGCGATCAATGCATTGGCAAGTGAAGCAGCGCCTTTTTCAAGGCCTTTTTGCGTTTGCCCGTCTTCCAGTAATCCGTAAGCGGTGGTGGGGCTGGAAAGGGTTCCTCTATTGTTATCACCCGCTACACGGGAAGGGGCAGATGAACCGGTTTTAAAGTTTTGGCCGGCAAAACCCAAGGGGCCAATCGAGCCGAACACAGGCGCATTGTTATTGGACGGGCGGTTAGCCCAAAAATTAAAAAAAGAATGTGAATTCATGAATTGGCCTCCATTCGGGTGCAATTTTTCCTTCGCGCTTCCGGTTTTTTCCGGAATGGTCACGCAATGTCTTTTGACTGATTTGTCGTTGAATTTATGAGGCTCATGCTCGAGCGGCAGGGCGTTAAGCTATTTGGCCTCTTTTCACGGAAAGGCATTTGAAACGCCCGAATGGCTTTTCTTCAAAGAAGCCTTTCCATATCAAATCCGAGCTTGTTGTAATTGACCATTAACAACCCGCTTTCGGGTTGGATCACAACTTTATCGGGGTCGGTTTTAAGGATTTCTTGTGCGATAACACCGCGATAGCGCTCAGTCCTTCCGATATAGTTAAAATCATAGACATTGTAGCCGTTGCGTTTGCCCGCATAGCGGATATTTTCTTTTGTGCGTTCATCCGAGAGACCAAAAAGCGATGACAGCGCACCCAAACCGTTTCCTATTGTGGTGAGCGCACCATTCTGTTGTCTTGTTGTTTGCGTTCCGCTTGACGTTCCGTAATTTCCTGCCGCACCTTGAGCCGCACTTAAAAGCATGGCAAGCCGGTTCCAGCCGCGATTATCTTCTTCATTCCATTGGTCACGTGCTGCATCAAGTTTTTGCTGGTTGTTCTGGTCAAGGATTGTGCCGCCTTTCAAAGCATTAAGAAGATTATTGCCTTGCCCTTGAAAATAATTGCTTGCGGCCGAAAGCTGGTTATTGTTTGCCCTGTCGATAAGCTCGTTGGCATTGAGCATATTTCCAACATCCTGATTATACTGGTTGGAAAGGGCAGTTGTTGCAGCCTGTCCCAATCCACGCGACAGAACGCCGCTATGGGCGCCCGAACCATAGCGCCCGGCACCGCTCATTTGACTGTTGATGGTATTGGCGGTGTTATCAAGTGTGTTTTGTAAAGCCTGATTATAGGCTGTGTTTGCCCCCACCATTTTTCCTGAAGCCATATCGGCAAGGTTCTGGCCACTCGCATTTTTGCCGCCTGCAAGGCCTTGCAAATAGCTGTTGCCATAATTGGCGGTGGCGTTTCCAAGCCCGCTAATGGCATTTTTTGTTACCTCACTTAAATCGGCCACCCGCGAGCCTTGATAAACATTGCCACCCTGACCGGAATTATAAAGGTCCATGGCATCTTTGGCCGAGCGCTTGAAGAGTGGTGCTGCCCATTCCGGCGGGGCTGATGTCTCGGTTTTGGTTTGCTTTGTTTTTCCGCCTTTTCCGCTACTTCCGCCCATTGTTCAATTCCTTTCGATATTTGACCACGCTTGGCCGATAGCCATGTGCGCGCATGATTTTTGACCAGCCGATGCGACCAATCGGGCAAATTTCGGATGCACCGATGGTTTTTGCCCATTCTTCTATCGGTTCGATCATATCGGCTATTTTTTCGCCCCCGTGACCGGCAAGTTCGAGGAGTTCGACACGTTTTTTCCCGCTCGCCAGAATTTCGATATGCGAGGTGACGAAGGCGACAAAGTTCTCTTTCTCGTCAACAATGATCCATAATTGCCGCTCGCCACTTGCAATTTCTTCTGCCATTGTTTGAAACGATATGTCATCGGGAAAACGACGGGCGATTTTCTTCATCGCCTCTGTAAGATCGCCGCTATAGCGTTTTATCCGTTCATAAGGCCAGTTTTCCGTGAGATAGATTTGATAGCTCATCTTTTTCCGGCTCTTGTAAAATCGACATTGAAGCCCGCGATATGCGACCATTTTTCCCCCGCCGGAACACGCAGGCGAAATTTGTGAAACCGCGCCCGCGAGCGGCCATGGTAACGGCCGGTATTGTAAGAGGGGCTTTTTTCACCTGACCATTTTACCGGTTCTTGCGGGTTTCTCCGCATTCTTGCACCGATTGCAAGCAAGGCTTCATTCGTGTCTATTTGTGCAATAACATTTTCCAGCCGGTTTATATCACCATTGGTGGCTGCAATTTCCTGCGAGGAAACAATTGCCTCCATTGCTTCTCCCGAAAAGGAGCCCAAACGGTAATCCATGGAAAAAGCGCCAAGAATGGGCGCGCCACCTTGCCAGATTTTGCTATCCAGCGAAAATGGCAAATTTTCCAGAATAGTTGAAATATTATCAAGCCCGTCCAGTGTGTAACCGCTTGTATAAATCGGCATAATACTGCTTGCCGCAATGTTGATAACCGTCCATTTTTGTAGGCCCCAGTCATAAACCATCAATTCGTTCATCACGCCCGAACCGTTATAATCCATTGCCCAATAAACGCGGTTATAGAAAGGGTCGATTGCACAGAACATCTCGGCAAGATTATTGGCATTCATGCGGGTAAAGACCGAGCGGTCGATTTTTTCAAAGCCGATAGGTGTCACCGCGCCATCGCTGGTAATCTGGAAAAATCCGCCTTCATCGGCATAAAAGGAAAATTCGCCGCGACTGCTGATCGAATTGGATGATTTGGCTCCGCGTTTGTCATGAATTTTCTGGAAAGAAAATATAATGTCGGAACCGGGAATGAATGTGCCACGATAAATCGCCGATTGTAAAAAAATAATCGGGTTCGTCGCTTCGCTCGAGCCTTGAACACTGCCCCCATCCGGAAAATCCTGATAGTCGCAAGACTTTTCTCCAACCGTCCAGAATTCCGCATCATTAAGGCCCGACCAGTAAACGCGGTTGGGATTATCCGGCAATTGCATGAGACAAACAAAATCGCCCCACACTTTGACAGCTCCCGCCCGTGGCGGATTGCCGCCAAGATTGCGGAATTTTGCCGAACGGTTCAGCTCGAAAACCTGTGGCGGGTCGTTTTTGTTGACCGCAATAATGAAATTGCCGAACGACGCAAAAGACCAACGCGCTTCATCGGAAGCGGAATAGGCTTTTCCCGTTTGCGTGATGTCGCGCCAGGAAAGATCGGTATTGTCGAGGACAAAAAGTTTGGTTGCAGTTCCCGCAAAAACCGAGGTTGTTCCGTCAAGCGACCGCGCGGCATAGGCTCCATAAGGCTTTTCCGGAAACGGTTTGGAAAAGGCTTTGAAGCCGGGCATTGGAATATAACTGCCGTCTGCCGGCAAAACATTCAATATATCATCGCTATAGTCGCTATTGATATCGGCAATGTCGGGGCGATATTCGGCTATCGATAAAAATGTCATTTAAAACACCGTTGCTTTGATTTTGCCGCTACCATTGCGCCGCGAGGTTTCCGCTTTAAGCGCTGAAAGCTGCTCGTTAAAATCGTTAAAGGCTGTTCGAGCCATTTCGGCATCTTTCAAAATATCTTTATAAAGCTCGTATTTTGCCCGCGCTTTGATGAGGTCGAACGCATCGAGAAACCAAGGGCTTTCCTCATCGGCCTTCAAAACTTCTTCAAGCCGGTAGGGCTCGATCATCAGCCTTATTTTGTAAACCTTGTCAGGGCAGGGAAAGAGCCGCAACTTTTTCCCAAAATAACAATAGGCATAAGGTTCGCCATGGGCTGAACCCGCGCTTTCAAGTTCCTGCGGGGAATTGAGGTTAAGCCTTTTTGCGTTGCCATTAGATTTTTCAAGAAAGACAAAGCGGATACCGGCCGCACTTGCAATCGCCTTTTCGGTTGTTGCGCCATACCATTCCTGATTTTTAGTCGTCAAAAAGGTAATATCGCGCGTTTCATTGAAATAAAGCGGTTCTCGTGCTGAAAAGCGGATAGAAGAATAGATTGCTTCCTGAATCTGGCTAAAATATTCATTTGTCGTATCATCAATTTCATCCTGAATAACGGCAATCATATCCGAAAAGTTTTTGTTTTTCGGCTGGAGAGGCGTGGGAAGACTTGTCATCGGCCCGGCAGTGGTAATGATTATGGCCATAATATTAAACCTTTGTTTTCCGGTTTTTCTTCGAGTTCGGGTTGCGTGTTCTCCGCCGTTTTTTGCCGCTTGCGGTCTTCAAATTGACGGCTTTCAATTTTCCGGCTTTTTCGGCAGTGTTTCGAGATGTGCTTCCGGTTTCCGCTTGCGGTTTTTTCATTCTCGCTTTTTTGCCGGTTTTCGGGAAAGGGGTGTGGTTTTTTTATCTCGCACCTTACGGCTTTCAGCGTCAGGCTCATCAAAATCGAGAAGTATCCAGTCGGTATCGTCGCTTGAAGGCGTGTCTATAGAATAAGCACGGGTCATTTTTTTCGTCTCTTTCAAAATCACCGGTTTTTTAAAAATTCGGGAAGGGGGAAAACGCGGCTTTAACAGCGCATTGAAGAAGAAAAGGAGCATTTGCCCCTTTTCCTTCTGTTTCAAATGCCGTTTTAAAGCGGCTCGGCATAGGTTGAAATAACGATGGTTGCAAAATCCTGTTCGCCGACAGTGCTGTCTTTCAGTTTGAAGTTTGTTTTCTTCATACCGATCAGGGTTTTTGCTGCAACACCGAGTTCGCGTTCATAGTCGAAGAATTCTTCAACCAGTTTGTAGCGCGTTGGTCCGCGGTCCTTGCCGAAAGCCACAATGGAAGCCTGTGCACCCAAAAGCACCGCACGGCGGGTGTTTGAAACAGGCGTGGTCGGGTCGGCAGAATTGACACCTTCGGTAATATGTTCGGCTTCACGCAGAACCACCCCGTTATACATGCCGAGCGAGCCGTCAAAAATCGGGTTTTTGGCGCGCGAACCCTGATAGGCCGCTTTTTGAATATCAAGCCATTGGCCGGTTGCCGTGTTGGTGCGCAGTGCCGTCACCTGTGTCGGGTGCAGGTAAAGCACATAAACACTGTCCCCCTCGACACGCACAGGGCGCAAACGCGGATTGGCAAGTTTTGCCCGCTCCACCGCTTTATCAACCAGCGAAAGATTGAACACATCTTTTTCGTCAAGGCTTTCGTCAGTGGTTTTGCCATTCGGGCGAATAATGCGCTTGTCGGTCGGGGCTGTCGGCTCATTGAAACCGTAATGCACCGGCGACAATGAAATGGTGCGCCCTTCAAAGTTCATTTGTGTAGCCGTATAGCCGCAAACATGGGTAAAAAACATGAGCGACAAACGGTCGGCATACCAGTCGGTCAAACCGTCCTTGGCTTCGCTGCGCAAATCGAAAAGCACGCGCTGCTGGTCGATTGTGCCCTCGTTTTTCACCCTCACAGCATGGGCAAGTTCATTGATGATAACAGCATCGTTCAAGGTTGAAAGAGCTTCTTCATTGCCTTCCAGTTTAACCCCTTCCGAAACGCCTTCGCCCGTCAACTGGGTGCGCAAGCCGAAACGGACAGTATCACCCGCGCCTTTCTGGGTTTCGTCTTTAAGCTGGATAATGCTGTTGGTGTCGGTTCCGATCAAAGGCGCAATCTCGGTAGCTTTCGATACTTCGACGGCAAGTTTCTTCGACCAGGCACGAACAGCCAGAGGGTCGTTCACCCCGATGGATGTAATAGCCATTATGGCCTCCTAAAATTCAATTGATTTTCAAGCTTTTTGTCGCTTTAACGCGAGCGAACCAACGAAACCGGAAAACCTCCGGTGGGTGAAAATGATAACGTCCATTTCAAACGAAAATCCGCAAAAGAAAAAGGTGAAAGTTTCAAAACAAACCGGCACAAATCTAATTCAACGTTTTAGACGCCCCATCTTTTGCAAGCGGTGGTTTTTAAAGCTCAAGCTTCTGAAACAGAAGTCTCTCAAATCAGCTTTAAAAACAGGCTTGTGCAAAAAGCCTTATTTTGCAAAAAGCCTTATTCCCCTTCATCAGAATGTTGAAGGCTCTTTCATTTCGCGGATTGGAAATCCACTCGGCAAATTGCCGGTCGCTCATGGCATCTATGGCTTCAAGGCTAATAGGGTCGGCAATAGCGCGCCCGTTCGATGCGGTAAGCGTGCGTGCAGCGTTTTTTTTGGCGCGCATTGCGGCAATGTCACCCCCCGCTATAGATTTCGCCTTGAAGCCGATATTTTTTGCATAATTATAAATTGTTTGCGCCGGATTTGTGCCGCTTTCCAAAGCGCCTTTAACAATGGCCGCAAGCTCGTTGCCAATCTGCGCATTGATCGCATCGGCACTTTTAAAAGCAGGGTAAGCATCGGCGAGCGCCTTCAACTGGTTTACCCGTGCTTCATAAAGAAAATCGGCCGCCTCGTCGAAATCCGGCAGTTCGGCTTTAAGTGCGGTTACAGACGTGGCGAAATAATCTTTGACCGCTTCCTGTTCTCTTGCGGCTTTGATAGATTGCCGCTCTTCGGCTTCTCTCTTTTGTCTTTCGGCTTCCTCGTTTTGCAATCTGGCGCCAATCCATTTGACATAGCCGACAAAATCTTTTTCCGGGTCGGGCGCTTCTGGTCGTGGCTGTTTTAACAGTGAAAAGCTTTCGTTTCCGGCATGATTTTCCGTGAATTCGCGCGCAATTTTGAAACGTTCTTCAATGCGGGCAAGTTTGGCTTTTGCCTCTGCTGCCTCGGCTTGCGCTTTCTTGCGCTCTTCCCTTTCAGCGTGAAGTGCACCATGCGGAACCATATGGTTTCGCGCTTTTGCTGTTCTTTCGTCTTCCTCTTCCGCTACCGGTTTTTCATGTTCCCCTTCCTGACTTCCGGAAGGTCCGGTCATAGTATTACTGTCGGAAAAATTTTCCGGTAAGGCTGTTTCATCGTCAAAGCTTTCATTGTCGGTGTTTTGGTGGCCGAGAACATCCTGTTCTTCCGGTGAAAATTCGGGTGCAATATCCATAAATTTATCCTTTAAACATGCCCTTTAAAAAAACGGGCAGCAGAGCATCAAAACGCCGATGCTTGAGGCGAAGCCGGTTCATCCGGCAGGAAAGACAAAAGTTGCGATTGCGGGCGATAAAAAGCGGCGACAATCTGAATTGCCGCTTTGCCAAATTTAAAACCCATTCTGTCCAACTTTTCGGGGCGCTTGTTTCAGGAATTGGAGTTCCCCGTTTGCGATTGTTCAATTTTCAATTGTTCAATGAGCGCGCGGTTTTTGGCTGTTTCGGTCTCAAGCCTTGCTTTCTGATTTTTTAAAAAAAGATCGGCCGCTTTGGCATTAAGGTCGAGTTCACGGGCTTTGGCTTTCATATCAAGCTCGTTTGCCAGAGCTTGCAACTTCAATTGCTCCGCCTGTTGCCCTGTTGACTGTTCCGGCAATGCATTTCTTCCCATTGCCGCTTCTTGGCTCGTCATCTGTTCTCTGGCCATCTGTTCTCTGGCCATCTGTTCTCTGGCCATTTCCTGTTCTGCTTTTTGTTGAGCCGCTTCTTGTGCCTTGGCTGTCCATTTTTCAACAAGCGAGGCGGGTAGCGGCGAATAGCGCAGAATTTCCAGCCCGATTTCCGGCGTGAGATAATCTTTCAACATCGGCAACATCTGTTGAATAATCGCAAATGTCCTTTCTTTTTCATTAGGGCTTGTCGGCGCATCATCAACAATAATGTCATATTGGCGATTGGCGACCGCTTCATGTGTCAAAGGCACATATTTCTTGTTGTCATCACCCACAATGCGGATAAGCCTTCCATCGGAAAGATAGTTCTGTATGAGGTAAAGCATAATTTGCCCCTGTCTTTTCCGATAACGGCGCAGCGCATCAAAAAGCGAGGCAAGCAAATTCAAAGAAGATTGCCGGCGCTGGCTTTCCAAAACACCGGGCTGGTTTACTTCTCTCGTGCCGATAAATTCTGAAGATAAGCCCGTCACATCCGAAATTGCTTCTTTGGCTTCATTGAAAAGCTGAAAAAAACCAACAGGAAATTGTGCTACGGGTTTGGGTTGAATGCGGGCATTTTGTCCGGTGAGCGCATTTTGTTTTGTCCAGGTAATGGCATCGGCGCGCGCCCAGCTTTCTTCTGCCTGCCTGTCATCATCAAAAGCACCGCGTTCGGCAAGAATGCCGCCCTTCGATTGGCTGTTTAAAAGATACATCACCTGGCTGAAAAATTTGTTCGCCCAGCGCTGCGGGTCTTTTGTGGGGCGCACAATGCCATAATAATGCTTTTTCATCTTGTCGAAATAGCCGGTAATGCATTCCCAGCCAAGTTGCCCGTTCGGCACCATCGGCTGATCCGGTTCGGCAAGCAAAACCTCGCCCAGAAAAGCCCGTTTCACAATCTTTCTTGTAAGCCTTACCGATTGTATTTCAGGCGAAATTTTCTTTTTCTCTTCATAGTCGCGAAGCGAATAATCCTGCGTTTCACCTGTCAGCGGGTCAAAAACCTTGTAAAAAGCCTCACGCTCGAACCAGCGGCATTCGACAAGTGTCACCAGAGAGCTGGAAGCGGAAGAAAGCCCCAAGCCTTGCCTCTCCGAAGCACCCGTTTGGTCGTCACCATAGAATGTGTCAGAATTCACATGGGAAAGAGGGGCGCCACTATCAAAAACACCATTTTTTGCCCAGCGTGCATCAAGCAATGACGGGTCAATATCGGGAAACATGCGGCGCGCTTCGGCAAGCGGCTTTTCGTCGATATACCAGAGGCGCTCCGCATCCACCAGATTGGCTTTCACCGCCGAGGCATCCCACACCATTTTCAACGGGTCAAGGCGGCAAACAACAGGTTTACCCGCTTCATCATCGTCAAAGTCAAGGCGTGTATCTGTCCACCCCATACCGCAAATGACAGTATCGGTAAAAGCTTCCGAATCCTCATATTCCGCTTCCGCCTGATCGCGAAACCATTCTGCCGCACCGGTCAATATTTCATTGGCTCTGGCGTCTCCGATTTCACGCGGAATAAATTGCACTTCGCGTTTGTTGTTGCGCTCCGAGCCGATAACAGCATTGACAAGCGGCGCAATGCGGTTGAACGTCATAACAGGGCGTTTTTGCTCGAAAAGCGCCGCCTTGTCTTGGGCTTCCCACTGTTCACCATTATAAAAGGCATAATCTTCGCGGGCATTTTTGCGCCATTCGGCAACATGCGCCATATCCTGCCGGAAAAGCTTTAACAATGACTGGAAAAGAATATCTCTTTTTGCACTGTCAAAGTCATCCGAAGCCCCATGGTCTAAACTCTCGTTTTCTTGCATCATCATCAGCCCGTAAAATTATTGGTTAAAATTCGTCGTGCCGCAGCCCGCACAACTTGAAAGTTCAATTCTGAAAAAGCCAAAAAGCCCGAAAAATAAAAAGGGAAACCGCGCAAGCGGGCAGGCGGGCAAGCACAAGGCAATCATCATAAAGAAACAAAAAGGTCAGCTCACATGAAACAAAAGCCATCGCCGGAAAAACAAAAGCCGATTGATTGCGCATCCGGTTCTATTGTCCCGAATAGTGCTCCTCGTGCGACACCGGCAATCACAGCGAATATCACTCATGCCGCGAACGCTGCCAATATTATGCGTCCCGTAAACATTTCCCGTGCCTCAAACAATGCAAACATCGCAAACATTGCGAACGCCGCCAAATTCACGCCTGCCGCGCATAAAGCTTGTTTGAGCTTCGCACCGGGTTTTCCTGCTCTTTTGCCCGTTTTGGAAGCTCTTATCGCAAACATTGCGAACGCCGCCAAATTCACGCCTGCCGCGCATAAAGCTTGTTTGAGCTTCGGCCCTCGTTTTTCTTGCTCTTTTGCCCGTTTTGGAAGCTCTTATCGCAAACATTGCGAACGCCGCCAAATTTACGCCTGCCGCGCATAAAGCTTGTTTGAGCTTCGCTCCCGGTTTTCTTGCTCTTTTGCCCGTTTTGGAAGCTCTTGTCCAAGAAAGTCTCCGGTTTCGCATATTGTGCCGTACCCTTGGCAGCTTGTTTTTAAAACTTCGCTTTCAAGCTTTGAAAGAAAAGCAAAATGCAATTGCTATCCGCTATAATTTGGACACGCACGGTTCTTTCACTTGAATCTTGGTTCAACAGTCGACAATTTTGCTTTTTGTTATCCTGCCATCCATGACGTATTGAAATCATGTCGCGGGAAATTGCGCTGCCGGTTTTTAAAGATTTTCGGTGCTTCATAAGCAATACACATCAGGCCGAAAGCATCAGCCCCGTGGCTTGCCCAATCATGTTCCGGCCCCAGTCCTATATCGCGTTTGTCGTCACGTTTTTCGTGATACCAGCCCAAAGCATCGCGTCCTGCTTCTGTGGTTTTTTCATTAAACCAGATAGAGGGGAAAAGTCGTCTTGCCGCTTCAATGCGGGCGCGTGCTGCCCCTTTTCCCTGATTGGGAATAATGTCAACCTCGAAACCGGCTTCTTGAAGCGCACTTTCAAAACTCACATCCCGCACGCGATCTTTGGTTGCACCATCATGCGGCAATGTAATTTTTGCCCGCCCGTAACCTTTTTCCCGCAGCCAGTTGATATGGGCGCTCAAAGGCTGCCCTTGCGCTTCATAATAATCAAGAACGCGGATTTCTTTTCCGATAAATTGCGCAATCCAGATAGCGGTTGCATCGGCTTTGGCACCTGTTCCCCCAATGTCGAAAAAAGCTTGAAATGTCATTAACGGGTCGGCCGGAACGTTGGAAATGCGCCCTTCTTCTTTGGCAATTGCAAGACCGGTTGCAAAATAGGCTCCCTCCATCTGGGCAAGAAATCCCCCTTCCCATATATGGTCATAACTTTCCGGCCGGTTCTTCAAATCATCAAGGCGGGCGCGGTTTAATAGATCGGGAAATCTCGGATTATCACGCCAATTCAGTTGAACAGATTTGATACGCGCATTTTTACTGTTGCGAAAACGCTTTTCAACAGCTGCCTCTTTTCTAAGCGGGTTCCATGTTACCCAGAGTTCGGTGTTCCAACCGTCACCTTCTTCACGCAAAGTCGGTATCAATGTGTTCCATGCGTGGGAGGTCACAGGTTCGGCTTCATCCACCCAACAAAGAAGCAACCGCCCCTTCGATTTGATACTGGCAATATTCCGGTCAAGACCGGAAAAGGCATAAGTAATGCGCCCGTCTTTCGAGCGTATATAGGTTTCACCAATGGTATAGTAATTTTGCAAAAACGGGTAATCGGCAATAGCTCTTTTGATTTCCTCCAGTGAGCTGTCAGCCAAAGAATTCTGGAACTGGCGGGCACAAAGAATAATGCCGCGAATTCCTCTTTTTCCCAAACAATAGCCCACCACTGCGCTCATTGTGGCAAAGGAACGGGTTTTTCCCGAACCGCGCCCGCCATAGGCCGCCCTGATATCGGCAGGCCCATCGAAAAGGGTAATGAGCTTTTCCGGCAATTCTATTTTTTCTGTTGTCATGAACCACCACAAAACCACAAGGCAAAACGACCGGACAAGACGTTTGCTACGTTCCGAAACAAATCCGGAAGCCGAAAAAAGCTTAAAAAGCTGTTCTGAAAGCCGTCCTCACCACCTTGACGGTTATGAAAGGAAAATGCTTGTTTTAAACAAGCATCGCCACTTTAAAAAACCACACCTTCCGGAAATAAAAGATCCCATCACGATAACGCCAATATAAGAAAGGCAGTACATCAAGCTTTTTAAAAAGCCCACCATTTCAAGAAGCCACCATTCCAAAACGGGCACGACGTTTTTTGAAATAATTTTCAAGACACGAAAAACAGTGAAACTCTCTCTTCATTTCGCATGGCAAGCAAATTCGTTGAACAATTTAAAAACCGGTTCACTTCTTTGGAAACCTTTTTCATCGGAGGTTCTTCAATCGTCTTTTTTAAGGATTTCCGAAAGTTCCTGATTTATTTCAGGTTTCTGATTTCGGCTCATGTGCTTTTTACAAACCGCACGCTTTTTTCCGGTCGGTGATTTTGCAACTGTCAAATCTTTCGGTGACGGGGATAATGCAACCAGTTCGATTTTTGTCACGGTTTTTAATTCTTGTCCGTCTGAATTAAGTTCGGCAGGCAATACTTTGCCGAGTAGCGTCAAAAAGGACGAGGCATTTTTTAAAGCCTGCGCTTCAAGATAGGAAACAAGCCCGTCTTCTCCCAACTGGTTACCGGCTTTTATTGCAGCTTTTAAAATAGCCTCTTTCAAAATTCCGGAAGCCTTCTTTTCTCCCACGGCTTCCCGCTTTTTTTGCGCGGCCTTCTTCTTTGTCAAACTTTTTTCAGTCGGCATTGTTTTCAAAACTGCATTACTCTCTAGCGGCAATTTCCCATTTCCATCATCACCAGCCTGCACAGTTTTCCTTTCAACTGCCCCGCTTGAATGCCCAGCCTTCTTATCATTGCCAAGCACTTGCTGCACAACTTCCTTTTCACGCTTCACTCTCGAACGTGCTGCCTTTTCCTTGAGATCAGTCACTTTTTGTAACGCCTGCTTTCCAAACCCTGCGGATAGGGTTACTGCTTTTTCCTTGGATTCAAGCACATTTTCCAGCGTTTCTTTTTTGAACTCTACGCTTGAACGAACGGCCATCCCCTCATTGCCCAGCACTAGCCGTTCAATTTCCTTTTCATGCTTCACACTTGAACGTGCAGCCTTTTCCTTGGATACAAGCACATTTTCCAGCCTTTCCCTTTCAACTGCTGCGCTTGAGTGCGCTCCATCCTCTCATTGCCAAGCACTTGCTGCACAACTTCCTTTTCAAGTCTCACTCTCGAACGTGCTGCCTTTTCCAAAAATCCATCAGCAACCCGCACAGTTTCTTTTTCAATTTCTTCCGATAAGGCGCGGCTTTTTTCTGTTGGCACACCTTTTTAACGGTGTTTTTTTCGGGGATTTTTCTGTTTTTAGGGATGTTCGCTTTTTGGTTCCGGCCACGTCCCTTTTCCTTTTCAAGGATAAAAATTTTAACTGCCAAATGCGCTTTGCTTGAAAACATCTGCCACACATTTTTGCGGCTCGAACAATTTCATCCGGTTTTTTAAAAGCATTCAGAAACCGCTATGAACAGCAAATGGAAATATTCCTGAATAAAAATCGGTAATTTCAAATAATAGTGTTTTAAATGGAATTTAAATTCAACAAACAATATAATATTTAAATATGATAAAAATCATAAAATGTTTTTATATTTATAAACGTCAACCAAATGATAGATACAATTCTTGTTGTGCCGTATGTGTCAGTTAATATTTAGTGACATATTTTTGCAAGAAAAAAATAATCGAAAATTTTAAAAAATTATTTTTCTAAAAATCAGGTGGTCGGAAGACGCGTGAATTTTTGTTGGTCGCTTCCGGACAAAACCAATCGACACATGTTTTTCAATTGCCGAATAGATTATTTCCATTTTGAAAAATGAAGATGCCTTTAAACTTAAAAAGAGAATTTTTAATAAAGAGGGGGAAGTTCTCTTTTAGTGTAAAAGAGTTTTACTCGTCAAAATAAAATTCATAAATAAACATGTTTATATCTACTAATTATCTTGAAATGATGAAATAAAAAACCCACTTTCCTTAAAGTGTTTGGCGTAATGTTTCTGAATTATGAATAATCCACTTAAAACAGGAAAAAATCATGAAATTTGAAATTTATAAAGATAAAAACGGCGAATGGCGTTGGCATTTGAAAGCAGCGAACCACGAAAAGATCGCAACTAGCGGCGAAGGCTATAAAAACAAGGCTGATGCTCTTCATGCAATTGAACTGGTGAAATCCTCATCTCACGCACCGGTTGAGGAAATCTGAAAGCCTGAATATTCGCCTGCCGTTTCGCAGGTCTATTTATCAAATTCCCTAATCGGTTAGTTTATAGTTTAAAAGCTGGCGGCATTGCGCTACGCCAGCTTTTTAATTAACTATCGTTCCGAATTTTCCTAGGCCTTCTCCCTTCAACTGGAAAGCGTAACGCTTTTTTCATATTTTCTATCACTCTTGAAAATGAAGCAACATTGCCGGAATTTTTTCGGTATGGCGACAAAAGTTTACTATTCTTACGTCTGGGCACATCTATGTTGTTGCAAAGTGTTTTGAAGTTATGAGCACCCGAAGGTTTATCTCAACCATTTTGAACAAATTTATTTATCCTCTTTCGACCTTGTACGGGAAAGCAAGTAAGAAACAAAGGATGCGCAAGCCCCCAACATGAAAAGCGCATCGGCCTCGTCAACGGCTGCATTCGACTTGTCCAAAAGTGAATGTCGAATTCCGTTTTCATCAGAGGTAAAGCCATAAAGTGCGCTCAACGCTTTCTTAAATGCCGGATGCAGAGGATAGTTCTTTTCAATCTCATTCAACGCTGAGCCGAGAGTTGCATTTTCTCCGACAATTTGGCGGCAAACTGCTTCCACCGCGCTGATGCTTTCCCGAACGCTATCTGCCCACTTCTCGTGATTTATCTGTTCTCCGGCTTTAATCAAATGACTATGGGCACCAAGCTGGCCTGTGTCCTTGGTCTCATCGAGTGCAGCAACATAGGTCTTGCCCTCAAATTCATTACTGATAGGTTCGATCTTCCCATTGTAAATAGTGTAGGCTAAGTGATGCTTTTTAACGATTGTTTTTAACTTAAATTCAAAATTTTCATTACGTTTTTTATAACCAATATTATCTGTATTTAATTGTTTAAGATCTTTTATCAGTTGTTCCAATAAATCAAAAAGTCTAAAAAAATCACAAGCGTTAACAAAATCGGATAAGAAGTTAATCACGAAATTCCTTGTTATTGAACGTTTGCTATAATCTATCGTTAAACGCGTCTTATATTCGAAAGAAATTGGTTTAGGTTGTTTATGTTTTGAAAAATCACTATAACTTCCTCCACAAATATTTAGAAAAATATTTCTAAAAGTATCTACAGAGGATATAAGAATATATCCTCTATCATCTTCAATAATAACTTCGTCCAGAAGAGCCTTTATATCTTCTCTGAATGCCGTTGGTATTTCTCCCAAAGCAAGCTGTTGAACAACCGGCGCATAGCCGTAGCGCTGGGAAAACGGGAGGTCGTCAGTAGAATCACTCATAATTAAATGGTTATACGTTCTTTTGAATAGTGGAAATATAATGCCATAGAAGTATTCAAATATTAACCGATTCTGTGTTTTTAAAAAATAGTTTCATTTTTTATCACTTCACAAAGAATACCGCTTTTTTTGCACTTAAGCGACGTTTTGAATGGAACCAACAATACCAGCTTTGACCGTGAAAAACTCGTGCCACGAAATAATGCCGTCGATAGGCGTCAGTTATTCCCTTCGTCATTCTTGATGAATCTTGAAACAATAGACAAGCAAACACATCACACAAATAGTGGTTGCAAAAAGGGGAAAAACACATCCTAACATTGCTTTTGTCTGAATTTTTGGCATAAATCGCAAGGGTGAGAGAAGGGGGAAAAGCGAAAAATGCCTTTAACTACAAACGCCGATAAACAGAACGATAAGCCACAACAGGCGAGTGAATCAGATGAAGAATTGATTGATTTTAAAAAGTTCTATTTGTACTTTGGTATCGGCGTTTTATTTGTATCCGTAATGTTGTCCGTCACGAATTATTTTTTCTTTGAAAAAGAAAAAATCTGTCTTTGGGGGGTGACTTTTTTTCTTGTTGTATCGGCAGACATACTGATTTTGCTTCCAGCAATCATTACGAAAGAAACAAACTGGTTTGCGCTTCTCGGCTCGACTGTTTTATGTGTTGTTTTCCTTTGTCTAACGGTTTTTTATCCCTTTCAGGACTTTCAGTATAGATTGAAAGTCATTTCCTTGGTTGCGATTGTCGCAACGCTTTTATTTGTGCTTTTGAATAACTGGATTAATGCAGCTTTTTTCCCGTCGAAAAATGCCAATATTCGCCACAGTGTTGATTTTGTCAGCAACCGTTTTGCCGTTGATGTTTTAAACGTCACTTTAATTCTCGGCACATTGTTCGGGACAATTGCTTTTCTCTATTTTAATCCGGATAAGGACAATTCAACCTTTTTTGGTGGCATTGACATAAAAAATGTAGCGCTGGCCACCGCCGGTCTTGTTACCTTTTTCTGGGCTGCCAAAGCGACAAAAAACAAATCAATCGACCTTGAGCAAAAAAAAAGAGAGTTTGCGCAAAGAAAGCAAGAGTTTGAACAAAAGAAGCTCGAATTTGAAGAAAAGAAGCAGGATGGCAAACGTCACGATAATGAAATCGCAATGGTAAAACGGCGTGATACCGCCCAGCTTATCGCAGAAGCATCGAAACTTTTAAGCAGTGAAAGCGATGCGCAAAAATATGCAGGCCTTTCTTTCTTGAATGCGGTCGCAAGTGACCCTGAAGGTCCCCTCAGGAAAGAAGCATTTGACCTAATTGCAGATTTTATACTGACCGCCAGTGACGTCACAATAACGAATAAAGTTCGAATGCGAGCGATTCATTATGCCGATGATCTTGTCGGGAATAATCCTGATATCTATTTTATCGATAAGTTTATACACATATCGAGTCCGAATGCTGATAGGGATCATTTAAAGTCTATTGAAATTAAAAATTTATTTGCTGCATACATCGGATTTATAATTCATGATTCATCATTGCTTGAACAAATTCAATTAAGAAAAGTAAGACAGTTTGCATTTATTGATTGTATTTTTAATGGATCGAATTATGACGCAAAGACTATAGAAATAAATAATATTCTGGCAATGGTATGTGTTTTTGAATATTTAAAAATTAAAAAAATTGACACATCATTTAATATTGGTGCTTATGACTATAAAACAAAAAAATTATTAGTATTGATAATATATCAAATATATATCATTATAATAATAATGTTGACGTCATTAAGTTCACGAGATGTGACTTTAGCGATTGTTTATCATGGGACGTAGTTGTGGGTGAGTATACATCACTTTTGTTGAAGGAAGAAAGTGGAGTAGAAAAGGTCTTTGACCGGTGCTATTATTATTCAGGTCATGAACCCGTAGGTTTTAATAAAAGATATGGTAGAGCTTTAATAACCGAAATAACTTCAAAAGAAAAATTTAAAGAAACATTGAAAAAAGAACAAGCAAGTTATTTACCGGATGAATATAGAAATTGGTCCCAATAAATTCATGTACTTAAGAATAAATGATTTTTCATCAAAGTTTAAATCACTGCCATCTCTATCAACCCGAGTCGGGCGATTATCTTGCGCGTTTTCGCTTTCCTTGTCATTGCAGGGTGATAAATCGCGCAAGGTGTAAAAGAAAAGGCAGGGAAGTGTCTGCCTTTTAGAAATCGTGTTTTGTGTTGGGATAAAACGGCGGGTTGGACTTCCGCTTTACGGGGGTGACCTCTTTTATAAATTTACGGGGGTAACCCCTCTCATAAGTTACAAGCCAAGTTTGCTCTTTCAGGCTGTAATCTTTGCTAAAAATAGACCTCGCTAACAAAATAGTCTTTCCGGCCGAATAACAGAATTGTAACAAAATCATAAAATTCCGGTCGCAATATAAATTTCCCACCACCTAAGAAATTCCGTTTGGAAAATAGAATTTCCGTTGCACCATCAGGGTCATTAAAAATTTAATGACCTTTATTGGCAAGGAAAAAATGCCGGTTTAGCGCGTTGAGTACAAGCCTTGTTGCGCCGACAAGGTGCGGCAATTCGAGATCTTCCAGCACGATATATTGCAAGGCGGCATAAAGGTTATCAATTCTGTTATCGAATTGTGCTTCCTGAATGGCTTCTCTTGCGGCAAGATATTGCTTTTTGGCGCGCTTGCAAAATGCTTCATAAAGTTCGGGATTAGGCGTGCTGTTAAAATCGTCGTAATAGGCGGCAGGCGAAAGCAGTGCCTTTTTATAATTGTTATCCACCTCGATAAATTTCAGTGCGGCATTGTACTGGTCTTCGCTAATGCCGCCGCATTCGGGACCGGCCAAAAAAAGCCTGCCAATATAGGTGGAAGCGCGCGGGTCTTTTGCCTGTTTTTCGGAAAGGCCTGTGTGCTTTGCACGCATCAAAATAGCCAGACGATCAATCGCCTCGCGCGGTTTTTTTGCGCGGCTGCGCCTGCCATTCGGTTCGCGCGCAATACCTTCGATACGCGGCCTTCCGCGCCCCCGCTTGAGCCGGAGTTTGCCTGCTTTTGAACGGGCTTTCAATCTGATAATTTCAACTTCCTGCATGGTTAAAGCCTTTCATGATCGCTTTTTGTCGGGTTGTTGTTTGAAGTGTTGAATTTGAAGTGTTGTTGTTTGAATTCTTGTGGTTCGCGTTTTGCCGCCCAAAAACCATTGGCCTTTTCATAGATGTCCCACGTTGTCTCTTATCGTCTCACACTGTCTCACATCGTCCCATCTCGTCCTATCTCGTCCCACATTGTCCCATTCCGTTTCATTCAGCTTCATCGAGCGCGCATTTCTTTTGCGGGCGGGAAACGTGCTGCCTTGTTTTCATGTTCTGTTGTTTTGTTTTCGCTTGCGGTGGTGGTTTGGTGGTGACAGGTCAGTTTTTCTTCCCGCGCCTTCGGAATTAAAACGTCGTTTGGCTCTTCTTCACCGGCTCTTAAAAGCCGTTCCACATGGTCGATTTTCAGCCATTCGGTTTTTTCGAGATGTTCGCAAAAAGCGGCAAGTTCCGGTGCTGTCGGCATGAAGGTTTTGTTGAAGCCTTCCGCCTTGCCGCGAATAATCAAAAGCACCGATTGCATAATGGCAAAGCTTGAAAAGCCGGAAAGCGCGATCATATAGGATTTGGCAGCACTTTCCCCGTCTATATCACGCGGCAGGCGCATACCGCCCGAAAGCAGCAAAAACTGGTCCATGATTTCGTCGCTTCGCACCTTTTTTAAAAGTGTGTTTTTTGCTTCCTCAAGCGTGTGCCTGATTGTTGCAATTTGAGCGTTTGTCGGTTTCTTTCCCGCTTTGAAGCGGGGCGGAAAGCCTTCACCTGTCGTGAGGGAAACGAGTTTGGTAAGCGTCAAATCGAGGTGCGAGGCGGGCCATCGCATCGGTAACTTTTCTGGCAGTTGATCTTTTATCATATTTAAATTTTGCATTTTTTCGCTCCAGAACGGGGGCCGGTTGGTCATTCCAGCGTTCCTGATTGAGAAACGTTGTCGGGTTAAGCCAGGGGCGGTCGGGCGGCTTGTCGGCAATATAGCGTTGAAGCCCCGCCAAAATGGCGGCGAGACTGTCTTTTTTGCGCGCTTTCAAAAACGCCGTTAGTGCCTTCGGCTTGCCGCATTTGTTCGGGAAAGCAGGCCAGAAAATTTCATGAAATTCGGCTTCAAAACTCCGTTTGTCAGTGCGGTTCTTTGCAACCTCTGGAATTTCGCTGTTCTCAAAATTCCGGCTTCCAAAAATTTCTGAAGGTGAAGATAAATGCGGCACGCCCGCGCTTTCACCGGAAACTGACATTGCGCCCGAAACTTCCTCCTTTCCAGCCGCAGACAACGTTCCGGTGATCTCTGAAAGTGGCGCACTTTTCGCTTGCGGCAAAGCGGAAATTTCTGACAAAGTGCAAGCCTTGGCTTTAGGCAAACTCTCTGCAAAAGAACAAGCTTTCTCAGGCTCGCACCCTGCGGGAAGTTCCGGTAAATTTCTATTTCCGCAAGGGGAGAAACCATGCCCGCTTTTTTTCTCTGTTGGTTCTTCGACAAGCGCATCCGAAGATGTTTCAGAGAAAGCGGGAAAGGGGTTATTTTCTTTAAGGGGGTGTGGGGGAACCTTTCTTTTAGGGGAAAGGGGTAATGTTTCCTCGCTGTTACAATTTTCCTCTTGTAACGTTACATTGTTTTTGCGTGTCAGCCTGAAACGGCGCACACGCTCGCGTGTACGGGCACGGCGTAAGTCTTCCCGCTCGTCTATATCGGCAAGAAGTTCAAGAATGGCCGACATTTGTTCGGTAGAAAGGTTCAAACCGGCAAGGCGGCGCAGTGTTGACGAATCCATTTTATAAAACTCTCTTCTCTGCCTTGAAAAATGCTGGTCGGCCGCACAACTCACGCGCAAAAAATTCTGATAATTCCGGAGGAAAAACGGTTTTGAAAAGACTTTCACCTTCAGGTGTCAAAGCACTGATTTTTCGGGTCATGCCTTTGATTTTTCCGCTTGCGCTTTTTGCTGACAAGCAGACTTTTGCTGCGCTTAAAACAATGCTTTTAAAAATTCGGTCTGATTTTTGTTGTCCTGCACGGGCAAGAATTGGCGCGTTGAAACAAAGCCTTTTCCCGAAAGCAGAAAGGCTCACCGGTTGAAAAATCGCGATTGCCTCTGCCTTGATAAAAACAACAAGTTGTTTAACTATTTCATCACGTGATTGATGAAAGACAAAGGAAAGAGAATGCCCGTTATTAACCCGATAAGATCTGCAACTGTCAATGCAGCAGCCACACCGGAAGAAGTCGCATTCCGTTTGTTCAGTATTATTGCCGGTGCTTCCGAAAATACGATTGATAGCAAAGATATTCTGCCGCTTTTTGCCAAATGTATGATTGCTGTCGGCAAACCGGAAAATATCCTTTCCGAGCCGCAGAAATATGATGTGACACTCGAAAACACCAATGCCAGAAAGGCTTCCGCCGAAGATGAAGGCTCGCCGGATAATGCCTCCGGGAGCGGCAAGAACGAATAAGCATAATTTGCTTTTTTTGGGAAAAAATCGGGCTAAAGAAGACGAGCTGCATAAAAGCGTTCGGCATAATGAACGGGGCGCAAGCATCGTCAGCCCGCAACAAGTGCTTCCCCCAGCAGTTTGAAATACGCTTTGAAGTTTAAATACGCTTTGAAGCTTGCCAGAAGAAGGCGCAACGCAAAAGCCGCACGTCAAGGCCTCTTCGCTTTTAAAAACATTTTCCCCTGCGGCTTCATTTTCTGCCGCTTCATTCTTGGATGAAACTTCTAAAGGCCAAGTCAACAGTGCGGGCTTGCGGTTAAAGTAGTTCACCAGCTGTTTTTCATGCAAAACATCAGTGTCGAATAATTGTGACACGCCAATATCTGACAACACGCCAATATCTGATTTGTCCATTTGTTCCACCCCGAAACATGGCAAATACGCCGTCTAAAAAACTCACAGGAAAGCGCACACTGCACTTTCCATCTCTTACCCGCCACTTTTAAACACTAATAATGTTATAATACACTCAAAAGTAGCGGATAGTTGTATAACAACATCATTTATAGCAGATTGTCAACATGATTTATGTTTATTATTCTGACATAATGTATGTTATGGACACGATGGGACAAAGATTGCGCGAAGCACGGCTGAAAGCGGGCTTTTCATCTGCGACGAAAGCTGCGGATGCAATTGGTGTGAGTCATTCGACCTATCGGGCGCACGAAAACGGGCAGAATGATTTTAGCCCTGAAGACGCGGCAATTTATGGCCGCAAATTCGGCATAAGCGCATCTTATCTTTTGACAGGTGAAAATGCCGCAAAACACAAGATTGTATCGAGTTTTGACCCTGATATTCCTGACCGGATTGATAGCGATGTTAAAATAAGATCGCAATTGAAAGACGGTGAAATTCCCGAAATTGATGTCAAGGCGGGCATGGGGGCCGGCGGGGAAATTATGATCGTCAACGGTGCCAAAAATGCTGTTCAAATTTCAACTGAAGTCATACGGGATTTTTGGCGTTTACCCGAAAGCCTGTTGTCGAAACTCAATGTCGTCGCGTCCAATGTTGCAGTCCTTCCCGCTTATGGGGATAGCATGTCGCCCACCATTCATGATGGTGATGCGGTGTTTATCGACATATCGCACCGCGTTCCGTCACCTCCGGGAATTTATGCGCTGGCTGACGAGCTCGGCGGGGTTATCATCAAACGGCTGGAAATTGTCTCGCGCCCCGGTGCGGATGAAATCGAGGTCGAGGTCATATCGGATAATCCTCACCATAAACCACGCATTCTGAATTTAAGCGAAATCACCATTCTTGGCCGCTATATCGGCCGTTTTACCCGCTAAATTCTCTAAAAATGGTGGTTTTCAATACGAATACATGTTGAATCATTTATATAGGCGAACATGGTCTATTTCGATAATTAAAAATTTAACAATTATGTTAATTATTATTTGTTGCTTTATAAAAAATTGTATAAAATATAATTTTTATTTCTATTTTGTTGCCAAATAAAATAATGAATAAAATAAAGGGCTGGGTAAAACTCAGCCCTTTATTTTACTTATTCGGCAACGAGTATTGGCCATGCTTTTAACCCGTATGCCGGTGCATAAAGCACTTTACCGGTTTTAGGGCATTTCCGACTAACACGGAAAATGTACTTGTAACCGTCGGGGGCCTTCAATGATTTTTTCATTGAATACCTCATCAGGGCGCTATTGCCTTTTTGCGGATGATGACATATAACAACGCTTGGGAGCAATTATTAAGGTTTTCATCCGAGGCTTTCTTATCAGCGAGCCCGGTGTGCCTGATAAGAAAAAATCTAACAACCTGAGTCTTTCTTACTCAGGTTGTTTCGTCGATTTAATCGGTTAACAGCGCAAGTATGCGAGATGCCGAAATTGTTCTCCAAATCACTAACAGTATCGTACGATTCGATGAGTTGTAAAGGTGCTAAAAGGCTAGCGGCAAAAACGTTGGCTTGAGGTTCTGTAAGTTTGTAGGGAGGCACAACTGCTCCGAACGGAACTCTTGACAATACCGTGTTTGAATGTAGGACGAAATGTCCGATTTCATGAGCGACCGTGAAACGCGCTCTTGGATCGTTTCTATGTGCTTTTTTATAGACATCTTCACGGAATGCTATAAAACTACCATCTGGAGCAGTAAATCCTTCCGCAGTTCCCATATCTTGTACTGTTTCGATACGGAGCTCTACTAGCATTAAAGATTGCGACATAATAATTTCTAATATATCCATTACAGGTAAAAATTTTTCACCCGTGGCTCCTATTGCCGTTCTGAATTCCCAAGCTTTATGCTCAATTTCATACCAAGATCGCGCTGTGGTCAAAAAGCTTTCACTCATTACTTTTCTCTTACCTTGATTGCTCACTCGAATGGCAGGCATTGAATTTTCGATCCCCTTCATTTTTTATTCCTTAAAATCTTTTGAATGCTATGAAGTTGATCTTCAGATAGTTCATTCATTCGCCTTGCCATGAGACTTACAGTATCTTTACTTAGGTCAGACTCGGGAAACAAAGTGAAATGTCGTCTAGAGCGCGAACACGCAGTTCTAATCCTTGCAGCACTTTCACCAGTAAGATTGTAAGCACCTATAATCAGGTCATCAAATGTAGCAGGAATAGATTTTTTGCCTCGTTCTATAGCTGAGATAAAAGCAGGCGACTTTTTGATCTTATCAGCCATATCTAATATCCGTTCGTTACGATCAATCCTCAATTTGCGTAATTCTTTACCTAAATCGTTCAGCATAGCCCATCTGCTCCTATTTTTTTTAAATTTACCACATAGGTTAAAATAATCAACCAAATATTGAAAAATAATTACAAAAATATAAAGATTTTGATGTGGGGGGAGTAGTTTAGATTGATTCGGTAACTAAGAAATAAGAATAACATATATCATGTTAAATTTTAAAGTATTGACATACAATATGTTATATCTTATAACTGAACTCATCAATGCATTACAATTTTAACTATGCTTTGAATCGAAGGATTTAAAGTTTTAGAAATAATGAAACCAGCGTTTCATAAAAAGGCGGCTTCTAACATCTTAGCTCAAGTCCAGTCGGCTAAAGTGGAAAATCCGTGAAATCGTCATATTCAAAATCGCATGTCAACGGCGGTTATTTTGATCGTTACGTTCTGTGCAAAAATGTATCATCGTATTTATAAGCGAACGGGAAAAGGCTTTTTATCGGGGGCCAATTAGTCTCGGAAATTAAGGCGAGGGGTGGGCGGGATGAAAAAGCCTAAAAATCATGGAAAAACTTTAAAGCCGCAAGCCGGATTTTTTCGTCCCCCTGATGAACCAAAAGGTTCGCCGGACAATGGTTCAAGCACTGACGAAGAAATACAACCTCCGTTCGATAAAACTGACTTTTCTTGCAAAGAAACAGGTCGCGCAGAAATAGATCACGGGCAAAGTAAATCTGCCGATGTAACAAGTAAAACTTTGGATAGCCAAAAATCCGAAGGGCTACGTCAAAAAAATCCGGTTAACCAAGCCGACAATGCAAGAAAAAAGCAGAATGAAAACGACTATTTCTCGTGGGGCGATATCAAGCCTTTTTTGAAAAGCCTGAAGACCCATTCGCGGGCAGAAAAAGTCATGGCGCTTGCATGGAAACTTTATCGTTCAAGCCCGATGACTGACGAGACATTCGATCTTTCAAGGTTTGCTCTTTTCATGAAAACGGCGCAGGCCGAAGTCGACCACGAAAACGACCCGCCGATCACTATGACGCGTAAAGAAATCCTCTTTATCGGTTCCGATTGCGCTACCAGACCAGACGAATGCTAATTGGCAGCGCCTTTCTTTTTTCTCCGCGGATAAAGCAAAATCGCGTTAAATAGACTTCTCTAAAGAGATTGCATTGTTTCATGACAGAATAGCTTCACTGATAAAGCCAAACTGAACCGGCTTAAAAATGAATGAAATATATATAGTTTTCCCGACTTCTATCATAAGTTCGTTACACGTTCTGGCGGTATCTTAATCACCTACCGCCTCGTTACTCGCGAAGGGGGGTACCGATTTTATCGGATAATGACCAACAACGTCATTTTTGCTTGATTGCTTTTATATAAGCCAACAACGCCAATCGCTTTCAATGGATATTTTAGTAGTGTCATGACATTCTACACGATATAAATAAAACTGACGGTGCAAAATGTACTTTTTCTAAACAAAACTATGGATTTGAAAGAACGTATAAAAAATTCGCGCATTGCAGCGAAGATGACACAAGAAGAGCTAGCAAGAGCCGTTGGTAAAACGCGTAACGCTGTAGCCCAATGGGAGTCTGGGTTGACTCACCCGCGCCTGAACACCCTTGAAGATATTGCCGGAGCACTTAATGTCTCAATTGATTGGCTTCTTACCGGTAACACTCCGAATGTTGCTGGAGCGGAAACGACCCGAACAAATAGCGAAATGAGCGATGTGAAGTTCAATAATAGTACTTTACCGCCGCGCCAATACATGCCGCAGGACGTTCCGGTAGTGGGGACTGCTGCTTGTAACACCGACAACGGTTTATTTAAACTCGATTCATCAATCATTGATTACGTTCATAGGCCACCCGCTCTGTTGATGACCAAGGATATATATGCCTTATACGTGGAAGGGGACACTATGGAACCACGTTTTAAAGCTGGTGATCTGGTTTTTGTCCACCCGAATAAACCGGTGCGTATCGGTGATTCCGTAGTGGTGCAGATTGCCAAAACTATAGATGAACCAATCAAGGCCATGATTGCAGTTTTGGCGAAACGAACATCGCACGAAGTGTTTCTACAGAAATATATCCCCGACAAAATCATCAGTTTTGATAAAAAATATTTTGGCTATTCATAAAATACTGGAAATTACAGAGTTATTCGGTCTATAATGCACATGGCGCTCAGCTTTTGATATGTAGGGAGAGAAATTATCATGGGATGCGACGTATATTATTATTGTGGCGCCATAAATTACCCAGGTTATTGGTTGCTGACAAAAGAAATTAAAAAGCAGAAAGAGGAATCGGATTTAAATAAAAGTGTTATTTTGGGTATAACCACTTTAGGAGGCGATCCCGATGCGGGCTATAGGATTGGGCGCGCGCTACAGCACAATTACGAGGATTTTTCTGTATTAATATCGAGCTTTTGCAAGAGTGCAGGCACACTTTTAGCTATTGCAGCCAACAAACTTATAATAGGTGATACGGGCGAACTTGGCCCTCTGGATATACAAATAAAAAAGAATGACGAGTTGGACGAGTCTAATTCTGGCCTCGACATAATGACGGCTCTGAATAGTTTGCAGGCGGTGTCCGCTGACTGTTTTGCAGAAACGATGAAAAGCATACACGATGACACCAGAATAAATGCTAAATTATCGGGGGATATGGCAGCCAAGATTATTGAAGCGATGATATCGCCGATAACTGCACAAATTGACCCTATAAAATTTGGAGAACACCAAAGAATCTTGAATATTGCAACAAGATATGGGGCCAACCTTAACCAAAAATTTGGTAATCTTAAGCCAGGAGTTTTAAATAAAATTATTGCAAATTATCCATCGCATGGATATGTGATAGATAGAAAAGAAGCTAGAGAATTGTTCAAGCGGGTTGTGGAACCTGAAACGCGTGAGATCGTTGACCTTTATGATACGTTTTATAGCCGCTTTCACAAAAGGGATTTCAGTTTTCAAGGAATTCCACAAGTAGAATATTTTTGCGAGCTCTCGGAGAATTGTGATGAACGATATGGATCTAAAGAGGAAGAATGTGACGATGAACGGGGCCATGAAGGAACTGCTGTTGCAAATGGAGCAGACAAGAAAACTGACAGTCGAGCAAATAAACGCAATAAGAAAGGCTCAAAACAAAACGATCCCATACCAGATCAAGCCGAGCAAATAAATTAATTTTTTTAAAGAAATCAATCCACCCCGCTTTTTGCGGGGTTTTTTATTGCCTTGCTTCGGTCTCCTATAACCGCTTAACAAGTTTAGCATTCGCGCTTATACAAAATATGCGAAAAATAACTTTTGCTTTTCATTGTGAACAGTTTGACTGGGCAAATAATTTATATGAAATTGATTGAGCACCACGAAGAAATGAAAGCCGATCGGACATTATCGGGGCGATCAACATATTTGCGATGAAACGAAATAATCGGTTGTTTATCAACGCCACAAAAAACTTCGCAAAATCTGCTAATGCTTCCGGAAATCGTTTTTCTTGGGGGGGTATAAAGCCTTTTTTGAAAAGCCGGAAGAACCATTCGCGGGTAGAAAAATTACGGAGCTTGCATAAAAACTCTATCGTTAAAGCCTGAACAGCATTTCCCAAATGCCGGTGTTCTGCTGCTTTTTACGGCTCGTTTTTCAGTTTTAAAAGCTCATTTCCACTGGTTTCCGGTTTTCACCGGTCCCGGCCGTTCCGCTTTGTCTTGAATGCCGAGCTGCCGCTATTCCCCAAATCCGTTTAAAAGTTCACTCCCACCGTTTTCCGGTTTTACCGGTTACGGCCATTGCGCTTCATGTTAAACGCAGAGTTGCTGCCATTCCTCACACCGATTTCTAATGTGAAAACACAAGCATTCAAAAATGCCGTTTTTTAAAAAACAGGTAATCGCGTGATGAACGCCAGAAGCAATTACCTGCGCGCTGGCGGGAAGCTTTTCGGCATATAAGTACCGGTCGGCTGATCGGTCAAAATTTCGTTTGGCCGCGAAGCATTGGATTGAGCAGTGGCAAGTTGTTCGGCCGCTTTTCCGTTTGTGGAATTCTCTCCGTTCCGGTTCAGAATTTCTTTGATATCGTTGAGTTCACTGTCAACCTCAGAAGAGGCTTCACCATCTTTCCCGAAATAGACATCAAGCTTTTGGTCAACTTCTTCCGCCTTTTTTGAAGATGGGTCAGCCATTGCCTCGACAATGTCTTCCGCCTTCAAGCCTAATTTATCAAGGCCGAGCCTTTTAGTGATGCCTTCCATAAATTCTTCATAACCTACCGGGTCTTGAGATTTCATGTAAGCCAATTTGCCGCGGATAAAATTGGCCAGACGTTTGAGATCTGCTCCACCTTTATCAAGATCAACGCCAACGCTCCTTGCTATTTCTCTCAGTATTTTTGCTTTGAATTCGGTTTTGCTCATACGGCTATTATCAAATACCGTAGCGCCTGCTATCTTGCTGCGGATTTTGTCATAGGTCGATTTTTCTTCCGCTTTCAAAGGAGAGCCTGTTTCTTTGGCTTTAAAAATCTGTTCCGTGGTCGTGGGAGCGCGTTTGGCCTGTTGTTCGACCTGATCAATTCTCTCTTGCAAGATTTTGACAGAAGCGAATTTCAAATTCTGGACCGGCGTCAGTGCCATGATAGTCTCTCCCACAATTTACTCGTGTTACAGTAGTCGGGCTACATCAATCTCTTAATAGATCATGTATTATTATATTATTATTTTACACGTTAATTTTTTGAAAGTAAAGTTTCAATATAAAACATGAAATTACTGCGCCGGCATTGAAGTTAAAAACAACATATCGAGAGAAATGTTTAACTCTGCTGGAAGATTGCGAAAATCTATTTCGCCAAAAGTTTAACTGACACTATGGCTTTTTGAATAAAAACAGAAGGCCAGAAAGCCGCTTTCCAAAAGCAATAGGATAATTTCGAGAATATCAACTAAAAACAAAATGTTAGGTAATACTTGCGCTTTAAAGGGAAGTCCTTTTTGTGAAAGCCGGAGCGGTCTTCAAAGGAGAGATAGGCTTCCAGAGCACAGTTTTATGGGCAAAACCGTGTCAGCTCACGGGCAGATTTCATCCGGTTACACAATTTTGATGGAGCACAATTATTTTTCATTGAATAGAAGAAAAACTGCCCACAATTCCTGCGCGTTAGCCAAATTCCAAGTGAAAAATGAAAAAAACCAAAATTAATAAACGACCATTTATTTTCATCAATATCCTCTCAGTTCATATTTAATGCCTATAAGCCAATTGTTTATTACACTATTGCTATCTATAATGAACCAGTTTTAATACCACGTGGGCCGTATTCATGAACAAAATAGCTTTCATACTTCCAGTGCTTTCGCTTTTAAGTGGATGTCTAGTTCCTTTTGACATTCCGTCTAAAACACAGGAAGCATGGAGAGGACGTCCTATCAGTGAGTTACAACAAAAAGTCGGACCGGGTGGATCATTTGGTACTGATAACAATGGTGAACGTTATTATTTTAGAAAACAATCAGGTGACTTTAGAATTATTAATCCAAGTGGCGGCTTAGTGAATCGCTCTTGTGAGTTTCGTGCTTATATAGATAACCAAAATAGGATTACACATTTCAAGAGGATCAATAACGGCCTTAATTGCACTAACTATATCTATCTCCTTGATTAATAGATCATTTGCAGTTTACCATTTTTACCGCACATGACATGAGCAGAAGTCGATCGTCATAAATTTGGCAGGAATTTTTCAGAAGTTCGTTTTTTGTTTATCTTATTGAAACTGTTCATTGCTTAAATGGCGTGGCATAGTTTTCTCTGAAGGGTTATCAAGAGTGGAATCGGTTGTCGTGATATTGATATTGCTGGTCGCTGTTATCATCAGCGGCGCAATATCGCGCGCGCTTCCATTACCCATTCCGCTACCGCTTATCCAGATTGCTGTTGGCGCAGTGGTTTCTCTTGCTGGCGACATGGGCGTAAAATTGCGGCCGGAAATGTTTTTCCTTCTGTTTTTACCGCCGCTTTTATTTCTTGATGGTTGGCGCATCCCGAAAGATGGTTTGAAGCGCGACCGCTGGACAGTGCTTGAAATGGCACTGGGGCTTGTTGTCTTTACGGTTTTGGGGGTCGGCTTTTTCACCTATTGGATGATTCCGGCCATGCCGCTTTCGGTCGCTTTTGCGCTTGCTGCCATTGTTTCGCCAACCGATCCTGTGGCCGTTACAGCAATTGCCAAACGCTCTCCCATCCCGAAACGCCTGATGCATATTCTGGAAGGTGAATCCCTGTTGAACGATGCGTCCGGTCTTGTCAGTATGCGCTTTGCTGTGGCAGCGGCCATGACCGGCTCCTTTTCGCTCATTGCGGCTTTCGGAACCTTTTTGTGGACAGCCGTTGCCGGTCTTATTATCGGGGCGGCAACCACCTTCTGTGTCACTTGGGTGAGCAATTTCTGGAACAATAAATTCGGCGAGGAAACAGGTTCACATATTCTCATAAGCCTGCTTATTCCTTTTGCTGCTTATCTTGCCGCCGAACAGGTGGATGCATCGGGAATCCTTGCCGCCGTTGCTGCCGGTATTTCCATGAGTTTCACCGAAGACAGTTTGCGCAACCTTGCTTTAACGCGCATTCGCAGGCTTGCTGTCTGGGACACGGTGCAATTTGTTGCCAATGGTGTCATTTTCGTCATTTTGGGCGAGCAGCTTCCCCATATTGTGAGCGGTGCGGCAATCGTGGTTCAGGAAACCGGACACCATGAACCGATCTGGCTTGTGGCCTATGTCATTTTAATCAATCTTGCACTTGCCTTACTCAGATTTATCTGGGTTTGGGTTTCTCTGCGTTTTACGCTTGCACGTGCTTATCGGCGCGGTTTCAAACCTTTCGTGCCAAGCTGGCGGCTCGTTGCTGTGACATCGCTTGCCGGTGTTCGCGGTACGGTGACCCTTGCCGGTGTTTTGACCTTGCCGCTGTTTTTGCCTGACGGTTCGCCTTTTCCCGCCCGCGACCTTGCAATATTTCTCGCAACCGGCGTTATTCTGATTTCGCTTGTCATGGCTAGTGTGTCTTTGCCATTCCTCCTCAAAGGTTTGGAATTGCCGCCCGAACCTTCCCACCAGAAGGAGGAAGAACGCGCCCATATTGCGGCTGCCGAGGCGGCCATTAAAGCGGTTGAACAGGCGGTGCACAATTGGGGTGAAGGCCGCAGCGATGCCGACCTTTATACAAGTGCGGGTGCGCGTGTCATGGCGAACTATCGTGATAGATTGGCCGACCAGAATATTTCGGATGCAGATGCAGGCAATACCCAAAAGATTGCCGAAATCGAGCGGCGTTTGCGCCTCGAAGCTTTGAAAGCCGAACGCCAAACCTATTTTGCTTTTGGCCGTCGTCACCAGCTTTCGGAAGAAACAACTGCAAAATTGATCCGCGAAGTCGATCTTCTGGAAACCCGTTTTTCAAACGGCTAAGGAACACATTTTGGAAACGGCTTATTGCCCGGCCTTTCCAAACCTGTAGGCCGGAAGTGTGCCGCCTAAATGGTAGAAAAGACTGGCCAAAAAAGAACAGCCAAAAACAGAAAGCAGAGTTCAAGATTTTTTGGCTTTTCCGCTTGTTAGCCGCAAGCCGCCTGTCAACACAGCAAGTAAAAAGCAGATTGTGCCGCACCACAAAGCATAGCGCGAGCCGTAATGGGAAGAGACAATCAGGAAGAATGCAACAAGTGTACTTCCCACCGATTGGCCGATAAGCCTTGCTATGCCCATAATACCACCGGCAGCGCCACTTCTGTCGGCAGGGGCGGAAAGCATGATAACGCGCTGGTTGGGCGCATTGAAAAAGCCCATGCCGCAACCACACACCATCATGCAGATCACAATCACAAGAACCGGCGTTCCCTCACCAAGAAGGCTTAACGAAAACATTCCGCTTGCACATAAGAGCATACCGATAGCCACAAGCAGAACCGGTGAAAAATGGTCGGAAAGCCTGCCGGTAAAGGTTGAGGTGAGTGCCGCAAAAGCAGGCCACGGCGCAATCAGAAAGCCGGTGGCAAACTGGCTTTTATGCATCAACATCTGGAACGAAAAGGGAAGCGCCACAAAAGCAATCCCTTGCGCGATAAAGGCAAAAAGGACGGCAAGAATGGAAAGGGTAAAAATCCGCGAGGAAAAAAGATCAAAGGCGAGAAACGGGGCAGGATGGTTTTTCTGGCGAATGATAAGGGCAAAAATGGCAACAAATGAAACGACAAAGGTCGGAATAATCATGGAAAGCGGCTGGCGGTGTGCACATTCGCCAATGCCGAAAATAAGAGCGGCAAAACCGATGCCGCAAAAACAGGCGGCAAGATTGTCAAAACGATAGTGGCTCAAAGGCGTTTTTGGTAGCGAATGGAAGGAAATAGCAAGCGCCACAAGGCCAAGCGGAACATTCATCAAAAACAGCCAGTGCCAGGTGGTAAACCACAAAATAAGCGAGGCGAGTGTCGGTCCCAAAGAAAAGCCAACCCCCATGCAAATGGCATTGATACCAAGCCCGACACCCAATTTTTGCGGCGGAAAAGTAAAGCGGATAAGCGGAAGGTTGGTACTCAATATTCCGGCCGCACCAATACCTTGCAAAATGCGTGCACCAACCAGCGTTGGAAGCGACCATGAAAGCCCGCAAAGAAGCGAGGCGAGGGTGAAAACCATGAGCCCGACAATGAAGATAATGCGAAAACCGATCACTTCGCCAAGGCTTGCGAAGGGAAGAGTCATTGCAACCATGGCGAGAAGATAGGCTGTCACCGCCCAAACGGTTGAAGCTTCGCTGGTTTTGAATTCCTGTGCAATTGTGGGAAGGGCGGTATTGGTAATGCCAGTGTCGATCATTGCCATGATAACGCCGAGGCAAATCGCAAAAATAGCGGCCAATTTATAGGATTTTGTTACTTCAGCATTTCTATTCACGTGCAACGTCTCTTTAACAATGCGAACTTCAACCTTGTGTCAGCCATCTTTTCGGCCAAGCTTTTTGCCCCATGACTATAAACATGAATAGGCTCTAAAAGCACAAGAATATTTTTGTGAAGAAAATCATTCCAACACATTTTTCGGGCAATTGTTTTTGCCCTTATTTTCTTATGTTTTATTGTTCTTCGACCGTTTTATTGATTTTTCCCTATTTATTCTTTTTTACCCGTCTTTTCGCCTAAAATGTTTCTGAATTGTTTGAGCGGCCGCTTTTTCTAAGTTTTTATCTCTAACACCCTCCAATGTTTTCGGGGGGCAGAGTTTTTTAAAAAAGCCGATCTAGCGGTAATAAACGGCAATTTTCTGCCCGTCTATATCTTTGACCTTGATATCGATATCATAAATTGCCGAAAGGATTTCATCTTTCATGACATTTTCAGGAGCACCGGAAAAAACGAGTTTTCCTTCTTTCAAAGCAATGATGAGATCGGAATAGCAAGAAGCAAAATTGAGGTCATGCATCACCATAATAATGGTTTTGCCCAATTCGTCGGCCGCATTGCGAAGCCGCTTCATCATTGAAACGGCATGGCGCATATCAAGATTGTTCAATGGCTCGTCAAGCAGGATGTAGTCGGTGTTTTGAGAAATCACCATGGCAACAAAAGCGCGTTGTCTCTGCCCGCCCGACAATTCATCAAGAAAACGTTTGCGATAGGGGTCTAGCCCCAGATAGCTTATGGCATTATCGACAAATGTCTTGTCTTCTTTGGTCAAGACACCATGCGAATAGGGGTAGCGGCCGAAGCTTACAAGATCTTCCACAGTGATGCGCGCTGTGAGCGTGTTTTCCTGTCGCAAAATAGAAAGCCGTTTGGCAAAATCGGCTCCTTTTGCCTTTGTCACATCAATCCCGTCAACCGTAATTCTGCCCTTGGTGATCGGCAGCAGCCGGCTTATCATGGTTAAAAGGGTGGATTTACCCGCACCATTCGGGCCGATAATCGAAACCATTCCGCCTTTGGGGATTTGAAGCGACAAATCCTCGATAATGCTATTGTCGTCATAGCTTTTGAATACATGGCTAATTTCAATCATCTCAATTTTCCCTTGATGAGCAGGGTCAAAAACACAATGCCGCCGACAAATTCGATAATAAAGCTCAACCGGCTTGCCATATTGAAAAGCTGTTCGAGAATGAACTGGCCGCCGACAAGGAAAATAATCGAAAGCAGAATGGCAACCGGTAACACGCTCATATGTTTGGCCGTGGGTGTAAACTGGTAGGCAAGGCTTGCAACCAGAAGACCGAAAAAGGTGACCGGCCCCACAAGTGCGGTTGAAACGGCAACCATGATCGAAACCAGCACGAGAATGCGCGTGACAGCCTGTTTATAATCGATACCGAGATTGATTGCCATATCGCGCCCCAGTGCCAGCACATCGAAAAGATAGCGCATACGCCAGCCGATCAGGGAAACAATCACAACAATAATCACTGCAATGCCGATGAGATTGGTGTTAAAGCGGTTGAAATTGGCAAACATCACATCGGTAAGATTGACCGCCTCGTCGGGGTTCAGTTGCAGTTGCAACAACATGCGCAAGCTGAAGAACAGGCCGCCAAACACAACGCCGATCAAAAGCGTCATGTGGAGTCCCTTGATGGTTCCCGAAAAGAGCCATGTGAAAAGGCTTGTCGAAAACAGTGTGAGAATAAGTGCCACAGCGATGAAACGCACTTCGTCGCTCACCCCGTAAATAACGGTCGAGCCGACAAAATAAACCACCACCGTCTGGATGAGAATATAAAGCTGGTCAAAGCCCATAATCGAGGGGGTAAGAATGCGGTTGTTGGAAACCGTCTGGAAAAGCACCGTCGAGACAGCAATGGTATAGGCAATCAGAACAAGCGAAACGAGTTTGCCCAAACGGAACGGCCAGATCACAACCGACATATTCCATGAAAGGTAAAGCGCAATAAAAATGGCCGCAACAACACCAAGGCCGATAAGAAGAGGCAGTGTCGAGCGGATTTTTTTTGATTGTTCGGGCTTGCTGAAGCTCAAATCTGCGGAGCC
This sequence comes from Ditibartonella apihabitans, assembly GCF_002007485.1. Classification (GTDB taxonomy): domain Bacteria; phylum Pseudomonadota; class Alphaproteobacteria; order Rhizobiales; family Rhizobiaceae; genus Bartonella; species Bartonella apihabitans. Next base: position 1,943,456 of record NZ_CP015820.1, on the reverse strand, counting down.
ACTGCCGGTAATAGCCGTTTTGAAAGAATCCGCTTCTTTGGTGCTGATAAAGCCGGATTGAACGGCTGCATTTTCCCTTTCCGCTTCCTTGCCCAAATCCCTGTCTGTTTTCTTGTTCAGGATGTTGACTTCGTCAAGGCCTGCCTCGCCAATTCCGGCTTCGCCAATATCTTTTTCCTCAATTTCTGCTTCGACAATATCCGCTTGAACAGAAGCATTTTTTTGTTCATCCGGCGTGCTGGCATCCGTTTCGATAATTTCTGTTTCTGTGAAATTATCCTCGCCAATTGCAGTTTCGATATTATCGGTTTCAAGAAGGCCGGGTGTGGCAATGCCGGACTCGACCGCATTTGTTCCGGCAACGTCTTTTCCGGCCGCATTTTGTGGTTTCTCACCTTTGAGAGCGGGCTTGTTATTGTCCGGTGTTGTTCTAACCAAGGCGCTTTCTCCATTTCAAGAGAAGTGCGATGAAAAGCACACTGCCAAGAACGCCCATAATGGTTCCAACCGGTATTTCTGCCGATTTGCTCATCAACCGGCCGAGAATGTCGCAGGTAAGCACCAGTCCCGCACCGGTTATCATGACAAAAGGTGCTGTGCGGCGCATATTGTCGCCCATGACGATAGAGACGATATTGGGCACGACAAGGCCGATAAAGGGTATCCGCCCGACAGTGCAGATAACGGTTGCCGTTATCATGGAAATAATGACAAGGCCGAAAAGCATAACTTTTTTATAATCAAGGCCGAGATTACTTGAAAAATCCTCGCCAAAACCGGCAACGGTAAAACGGTCGGCCGCAAGATAGGCAATAAGGCAAAGCGGCAACGACAGCCATAATAATTCATATTTGCCTTCAACCACCATGGAAAAGCTGCCAAAAAGATAGGATTGCAGCGAAGGCAACAACATTTCCTGATCGGCAATGCCATTTGTAAGCGCACCAATCACATAGCCGAGCATGATACCTGTTAGCGGCACAATCAGTACGGATTTAAGCGGGATTTGCCGCAACAAAAACATGAAAATGAGCGAGCCGAAAAGCGCAAACAGGGCTGCCACCAGCATTTTTAAAATCACATCAAGACCGGGGGCAAATATCATCACCACAAGAATACCGAGCGAGGCCGATTCAACAGTTCCCGCTGTTGAAGGTTCGACAAAACGGTTCCTTGTCAGCATTTGCATAATCATGCCGGCAAGGGCAAGTGAAGCGCCTGAAAGAATAAGCGCAATGGTGCGCGGAACACGGGTTTGGAAAAATACAAGGAAGCTGTGCTCGTCACCGGCAAGAAGGCCGGAGAGGGTAACACTGGAAAACCCCAGAAACATACTGATAATCGACAGGACGATAATAACCGTTATGCCAATAATAAGAGCGCGCACTTCAATCTTTACCCGATTAAAAAACATCAGAAGCCGGCAGATCAATCTGCTGCTTCCGATGTTTAAGCGTTAAAGCTTGAAACAATCAACCCGTTTCATGACTTTTTCAGTCAACAACAGGCTAAATGCTTATTTTGCTTTTGAAAATACGTCATCAAGTTGATCGGCTGTCTCATGAAGACCCGAAAGTCCACCACCGATGAGATACCAGTTTTGCGGGTCGAGATAAACGATATGCTTGTTCTCTGCCGCTTTGGTTTTGTTGATAAGGGCATTATCAAGCAATTTTGCAGCCGCTTCCCCTTCGCGGCCAATCGCTGCATCACGGTCGATTACAAAGAGCCAGTCGGGATTGGTTTCCAAAATGAATTCGGGTGAAATCATCTGCCCGTGATTGCCCACTTCCAGTTTGTCGTTCGCCGGTTTGACACCAAAACCGGAGTGCAACAGGCCGAAACGCGATCCCGGCCCGAAGGCGGAAATTTTGCCACCGGTGGTCATAACAAGAAGGCCTGTTCCCTTGTCAGCCGCAACTTTCCTTACCTCTTCAAGCTTTTTGTTAAGGCTGTCGATTTCGTCTTTTGCTTCTTTCTGCTTGTTAAAAATCTGGCCTAAAATTGTCACATTGCGATCAACATCGGCAAGATAATGATTGTTGTTGACTGACAAATCGATTGTCGGGGCAATTTTTGCAAGATCGTTGAATTTCGCTGCCGAACGGTCGGCAATAATGATAAGATCAGGTTTCAGGCTTGCCACTGTCTCATAATTGGGTTCAAACAAGGTTCCGACCTTGGTGTATTTTGCATCATTATATTGCTCGAGATATTTCGGCTTTATCCCTTCCGGCACACCCACAATATTATCAATTTTTAACCGGTTCATATTGTCGAGCGTGGCAAGGTCGAACACCACAACCCGTTTCGGATTATCGGGAATAGAGGTTTCACCGGCGGCATGTTTGATGACAACATCGGCACTTGCCGGTGATTGAAATGACAAAACGGAAGCCAGTGCACCAAAGAGCAGTGCGGCGAGAGTATTACGTCTATTAATCATTTTTACCTCATTTCTTTTCGACTGGTTGAAGGGAGTTTGGGGGAAATTTTTGTTGTTTGAAATTTTTTGCATTCAACGCGAATTGCAGACAGTCTTTGATCGCAGGCGAAAGCATTGTGCCGTGGTTTTTATCGGAAAAGCTGTAAAACGTGTTGTCAACTGCCTTTGCCTTTCTCAAAATCTCTGAAACATCTTTGCCATTCGGACCGGAATGTAAATCCTTAACCGGCTTTTTATTCGGTTCAGTCACATTCTTATGATGGGTTTTAATGCCCGATGTTTCAATCAATAGTCGTGATTTTAACCCTTCCGGCTTGTTATAGGCGGCAAGTTTTTCCATAAATTCATGCCCGTTCCACCAGATTGACGGGTCGGCAGCACAATAGGTAGAAAAACCGTGACTTTCGGCCGATAAAAAACTCTTCATCACAAAAAGCCCGCCAAGCGAATGGCCGAAGAAGGTGATATTGTTGCGATTGACCGGCAATTCCATCAATATTTCGGGTAAAATCTTTTTTTCGATAAGGCTGCGAAATTCTTCTTCGCCGCCGGTTTTTGGCGCTTCCATGCCTTCACGCAGCGGAATTTTATCGGCCGGTGCATAAGAGGTGAGGTCATAAAAGCGGCGTTTTACAATCTCTTTTTTCTCGTCGGTGGAATAGCCGATTGCCACAATTACGGCATCGGGTGCTTGCCTGATTGCAGGCTTGAATGTCGTGTTGCCATCAAGGAGTAGAACGAGCGGAAAGCCCTCTCTTGGTGCCGGCTTTTCCGGCACAGCAATAAACAGGCGATAGCGCCTTATCTCGCCGTTTTCGTGCCTCTTTCCAGCCTTGATTGTTTCTTCGCTTGTTGCCTGTGCGGTGTTTATCCCTTGATCACTTTTTTCATCAGCATTTTCAAGCACGGCGCTCTCAGAACCGTTATTCCCGGCGCCATGAAACCCGTCGCTTGTTTTGAGCTCGTCCGACTTTTCCCCGCCGGTTTTTGTCGGGCTTTCTGCTTTGTTTTCCTTTTCATCTTCTTTGTTGCCAGCCGGATTTTGCGCTTCATCCGTTGGTAACAAAGCAATATGTCCATCCACAAAAGAAACGTCTATATCTTTGGTGAGGATGCGCATTTTTTCTGTATGTTCGTTTGTCACATTCGCAAAACTACAGGAAAGGCCGAAAAAAAGGCCGGCAACAACAAGAGCAGACATCTTCAAGCAGGAAAATGAAAAGCAGGAAAGTGGAACGCGGGAAAATGGCAAGACTTGCAAGCGGCAAACGCCCGCCCGTTGTGCGCGAATATCTCCTGCCTTTTCAGCCGGAACAATTCCCGCCCGTTCAGCCGGAACATTTTCTGCCTGTTCTGCCCGAATATCTCCTGCCTTTTCAGCCGTAACAATTCCTGTCCTTTCAGCCGGAACAATTCCCGTCCTTTCAACCGTAACAATTCCCGCCCGTTCAGCCGGAACATTTTCTGCCTGTTCTGCCCGAATATCTCCTGCCTTTTCAGCCGGAACAATTCCCGCTCTTTCTCCCGTAACAATTCCCATTCTTTCTACCCGAACATTTACCCCCTGTTTTTCCCTCACAAAGCGGGGGCTTGAAATAAACCGGCGCGTTCCGGAGAAGCAGCTTTCCAAACTTCGGGCTTCCGCCAAATTTTCAAGTTTTGCCAAAGCCAAAGATTTTTCACGAACAAAAACAATTGCCTGAAAAGGAGCGTTTTCCAGAGTTAAAGAATTTGCCGGAGCAAAAACATTCTTTGGAAAAAGGCCATTTGCCGGAAACAGGGAAGGCCGGTTTTTAAAAAACCGGCACATGATGTTTTTGATGTTTTTCATCAAACGCGAACTTTCAAAATTGATCCTGTCCTTCAAGAGTTGATCACTCTGTTCATCAGGGCATTAAAATTGCGAGTTCATGCTCAACCAGAGGCGGCGGCCTTCCACCACATCATTGAACTGGTCAACACCGACACTTTTGTCAAACAGGTTGTAGATTGCGGCATTCAGTTTGACATTTTCGGAAAAAGCGTAAGAACCGCCAATATCGAAGGTGACATAATCATCATATTCACGGCCGACAATTTTGCCGTTTTTGTAAACCGCCTTACCGGCAGTACCGGTTCTAAAACCCGCATTGGTTTCCTTGCCGTGATAGGTTGCGGCAGCAAAACTTTCGAGCTTTTCAATCGGTGTTTGCCATTCGGCGCGCAGATTGGCTATGTGTTTTGGCGTTCTTGCCAAAGGCAGCCCCTCATAATCGCCGCTCTTTTGTTCGGAATGGGTGTAGGTGTAGTTGGAACGGATAGTCAAAACATCAATCGGTTTCCACGAACCGGTAAGCTCCACCCCTTGCATCACAGCATCGTCGATATTGAGGTTTTCATAAAGCACATAATTCGGGTCAACCGACCATTCAACCGGATTGCCATTGCTATCCAGAACCTGCCGGTTGGTGATTTTGTCTTTGAAATCGGTGTAGAAATAGGTTGCCCCCAATTCGAGATTATCAAGATTGTCCCAAATGGAGGAAAATTCATAAGAGGTACTTTTTTCCGCTTCCAGATTGTCGGCACCGACAATCACACCGCAGCGGTTGCGCCCTTTCGGGGGATTGCGCCCGTAAAAGCAGTTACCACCTCCGGTTGTATAAGCATATCCGGGTGCAATTTCACGAATTTCCGGTGCTTTGAAACCGGTTGAAACACCGCCTTTGAAAACCAGATTGTCGGTGGCATGCCAAACAGCATAACCGCGCGGGCTCCAATGTTCGCCATAAATCTGGTGGTGGTCCATACGCACCCCGCCGGTTAGCGAGAATGTATCGGTCAGCCACCATTCATCTTCGGCAAAACCGGCCCATTGTTCGATGGTAAATTCTTCATCAAGTCCGGTGCGCATACCGGGGTTCTGGTCGGTCAATGCCCCACGGTTGAATTGCCCGCCTGTTACCAATGTGTGGCGGCCAAAAATGTCGAACGGGGTAGTAAATTTGCCATCGACAACGGTGTTCCTTATTTCCGGCGAACGCAAATTGGCAACATAATCATGGGTCGGGCTGTCCCATGTGTAATTGGTGCGGCTTGCGGTTTCCTGCAACACGGAAAAATCGGCAGTGGTAAAGCCGTAACGGCCGGTATAGCCGACAACCCAATGGTCGCGATCATTCTTGTTATAGGTGTCAACCGGTTTGCGGCTGATATTTTCGGTTCGCTCGATATTGTGGCCCACCGAACTATAGCGGCGCAGCCTCGTGTGACCGGCTTCAAAGGTTAAATCGTTGTTTTCGTCCGGTGTTACGGTAACTTTGCCGGTAATGTCGATTTCCTTTTTCTTCGGCGTACCGGAAATAATATCATCTTCCTCGCGCCCCAAACCTCTTCCCCAAAGCTGCATTCCCACAACATCGGGCGCCAGAGGGCCGCCGACATAATAGCTTCCTTGAGCGGTATTGCCGAATTTGCTGTACTGGTTTGCCGTGCCATCAATGGTAAAGGAACCGGTCCATTTGTGCGGCACTTTGCGGGTGATAATATTGATAACACCACCCATTGCATCCGAACCGTAAAGCGACGACATCGGCCCGCGCACAACTTCAATCCGCTCGATTGCGGCAGCCGGCGGAATGAAACTTTGCTCGAAACCGGAATTGCCATTGGTGCGTGCTTCACGCGTACTCTGACGTTTGCCGTCAACCAGAATAAGCGTATAGGCACCGGGAAGCCCGCGAATGAAAATATCCTGTTCGGCAGCCGTTCCCGTCACTGCAACACCTTGAACATTCCTCAAGGCATCGGTCAAATCGCGGAACGACCCTTTTTCGATTTCCTCGCGCGGGATCACCGAAATACTGGCCGGTGCATCTTTCACATTCTGCTCGAAGCCGGTCGCACTTACCACCACTTGGCGTAACATTGTACCTTCATCGGCAAGTGGAGCGGGATTATCAGCCGAAGCGGCAGCAGCAGAATTCGAAGTGGCTTCACTATCTTCACTTTCCGCCTTTTCCCCCGTCGCGTTTTGCTTTTTTTTCGCAAGAGAGGGTTTGCTTTCTTTGCCATTATTGGCAATTTTTAATTCGTTATTGACGGTCTCGGCAAAAGCTGCGCCATCAAAAAACAGGCTTGTTGAAAAAAACGTGCTGCAAGCAAGTGCAACCAACATTTTCCGGCTTGCGTTGAAACCTTTTGCCCCCGAGAAGCTTTCACCCGCACTGAATTCTTTCCCCCGACCGCTTTCGTTTTCCGCTCTGAAATCTTTTGCCCCCGAGAGGCTTTCACCCGCACTGAATTCTTTTCCCCGACCGCTTTCGTTTTCCGCTCTGAAACCTTTTGCCCCCGAGAGGCTTTCACCCGCACTGAATTCTTTCCCTCGACCGCTTTCGTTTTCTGCTCTGAAACTCTTTGCCCCACCGAAGCTTTCACCCGCACTGAATTCTTTCCCCCGACCACTTTCGTTTTCCGCTCTGAAGCTTTGGGCAGCCATGTCTCGGTGGCTTTTCAAAATTTTCTTTTCCGTCATTACATTCTGACAAGACGAAAATTCCTGATCGTCTGAAAAATGTTCTCCTTCACCGTACCCGATCGACATACGCAATCCCTCGAATTTTAAAGTTGATAAAAAAGGTATAGAATTGAGAAACAGTTAAAAAAATATTTAAACCTAATGTCAACACTCAAGTTTTAGAATAGTTCGAATATACTGTAAAAAACATTTAATAATAGGAGCTTAGACGCGAAAAAAATAAATTCATGAAATATAGAATGCAACTTCCGGCATGTGGATAGTTTTTCATTTATCGTTCTACTATTTATTTATAGGGGTGAAATAAAATATATTTTCGAATCGCTAAGGGAACGATCGTTATATTTTTGATCAGATACGAAATTCACTCGATAGAGTGCCTGTTATTTGGTTGAAATATTATGAACGACAATCAGAAAAAATAGCAAAAAACGGCGAGAAAATCGGAGATAAATTTAAAGAAAGTCCATGAAAAGAACCAAAAATTTTAAGCCTTTATAATCCGGCATTAAACCGGCATGATCCGTTCTTTTCCGTTCTTGTCGGTCAAAAATCAGGGCTTTGTGCCCTGCAAGTTTGCAACATAACACTTGATTCAATCGGTTACGATTTGGCTTTTAAAAAACAGGTGGGCGGAACAGCAAAATATGAAGCGGCTTTTCGAAGTTTGAATTTCCAAAAAAATCCAATTTCCAAAAAGCCCGCGTTTTTAAAAAACGACTTTGAATTGATGCACGCCACGTTGAAGGCAATAGGCTCTCGATGGGTGATTTTCATTTTCGGCAAGAAACTTCGTAACAGTTTCCAAGGAAAACAAGAAACTTTGTCACACTTTTCAAGGAAACTTGCCCACCATTTGCCCAAAGGGAGCAATCAAGTTTCTTGCCGGTCTTTTTAGCATTTTATAATTTCAGCACTTTATGAAATGCAGAGGTTTGATGACGTGCAAGGTTTTGGAATTCAGCTTTCTTTACTTTCCCTTATATTGCTCATCGGTCACTTCTTCCATCCAGTCGGCACTTTTGCCATCCACTGTTTCCTGTATGGCATAATGTGACATGGCCGTGTCGGGGGAAGCACCATGCCAATGTTTTTCACCCGCTTCAAACCAGACAATATCACCGGCAAAAACTTCCTTGACTTCTCCATTTTCACGGCCAATAAACCCGCGCCCGAATGTGATAATCAAAGCCTGCCCCTTCGGGTGCGTGTGCCAATGCGTGCGTGCTCCGGGCTCGAAGGTGACATGACCGGCAAGAAGGTTAGACCCTTGATGCGGGTCGATTGCCGGATCAAGTCTCACCCGACCGGTAAAAAACTCTTCCGGAACTTTGCCGGAAGGGCGGCTGCCACTTCTTTTAATTTCCATTGTTTTTCTTCCCTGAAATGTAGTTTGGTTATGAATTCCGGCTTTGCTTTGGATTTCAATATTCAAGCGCTGCCAACAAAAACATTCTCCCAAACATTCTTCCAAACGTTCTTTGAAAGCGCATGAACAGTACCCGCAAAAACACTTTTCCAAACAGTCTTTGAAAGCGCATAAACATGATTGGCTGAAAGAGCAGGGGCTTTGCCGGTTTGGGCTTTCGCTCGCTCGGTCAAGCCAAGCGCCAACAAGTTTTGTTGTGAGCGGGGCTTGTTGTGAGCGGGGCTTGTTGCTCGCCCCGCTTTCTCGACTTAAAACCTTTTTCCGGAATAAAATTTTTAGAACACAAGCGTTTTTCAGAATGACGCCATGTCAATGACAAAGCGGTATTTCACATCGCTTTTGAGCATGCGTTCATAAGCCTTGTCGATTTCCTGTGCTTTGATAAGTTCTATATCGGCGGTAATGTTGTGTTTGCCACAAAAATCGAGCATTTCCTGTGTTTCGGCAATGCCGCCAATGCAAGAGCCGGCAAACGAACGACGTGCCATAATGAGGTTGAAAACGCCAACCGGCAAAGGTTCGGCCGGTGCACCGACCTGCACCAATGTGCCATTGACTTTAAGAAGGTCGAGATAAGCGTCGATATTGTGCTTGGCCGCAATGGTGTCGATAATCAAATCAAGCGTTTTTGCCGCTTTTGCGAGGTTCTCGCTGTCGCGTGTCAAAACCACATGATGGGCACCAAGACGACGCGCATCGGCTTCTTTGGAAGGCGAGGTGGTGAGCATCGTCACATCCGCCCCCATAGCGTGGGCAAGTTTCACCGCCATATGCCCCAAACCGCCAAGACCGGCAACACCCACTTTCATGCCTTTACCGGCTTTCCAGTGGCGCAAGGGCGAATAGGTGGTAATGCCTGCGCAAAGGAGCGGTGCGGCTCCTGCAAGATCAAGATTTTCCGGCACCGACAAAACAAAGTTGTCGTTCACCACAATGCGTTTGGAATAGCCGCCGAAAGTATAACGGTCTTTTCCGGTTTCAGGGTCTGGGCTGTTATAGGTAAGGGTGTTGCCCTTTTCGCAATATTGTTCAAGTCCGGCGCGACAGCAATCGCACGTTCCGCAGGAATTGACCATGCAGCCCACACCCACCGTGTCACCTTCTTTGAAACGGGTTACTTTTTTGCCCACGCGGCGCACCTTACCGACAATTTCATGACCTGGAACACAAGGATAAAGTGTGCCCGCCCAGTCACTGCGCGCGGTGTGAAGGTCGGAGTGGCAAACGCCGCAATAGAGAATTTCAATATCCACATCATGGTCAAGCGGGTCACGCCGCTCGAATGTGAAAGGGTGGAAGGTCTGGTCAGCTCCGTCAACGGCAAATGCATCACATGTAAACATATAGGAAATGTCCTTTGAATAGTTGTTTTACTATCGGTTTTTCTTCATTTTGCTTTTTTGTTTTTTACTTTTTTATTTTCCGGTTTTGAATACCGTTTTTACTTCTCCGGCTTTTTTTAAAGCTCAAGCGGCGGTATTTCATCCGAAATTGAAATCATCCGGTTTCATCCTCTTTCCTTGCTCAAGCAATTATTCGCTTTTTCTAGCGGTTTTATAAGCGCAATTCTTGTTTAAAAAATTCCGCTCTTTTTAAATCCGGTTTCCCCAAGAAAATGACGGTCAAGAATGAAACGGTTTAACCGCAAATAGAAAGCGTCAATTCTATTTCCGGTTGTTTCGGGCTCAATTCTTTTTCCTGTTAATAACAACTATATTCTTCAAGATGAATTTGATAAGCTCTATCAAGATCATTGGGCTTATGAATATTTTTCATAAAACCCGACAAATGAAAAATAATTGAACGGCAAAATAATCGAACGGCAAAATAGAAAGTAGCAAAATGGCAAAAGTGGCTTTTATCGGTTTGGGTGTGATGGGTTATCCTATGGCAGGGCATTTGAAAAAGGCCGGCCATGATGTGACGGTTTATAACCGCACGGCAAAAAAGCCGGAAAAATGGGTGGAGGAGTTTCACGGCAAAAAAGCCGATACACCGGCCGAAGCGGCAAAGGGGCAGGATATTGTTTTTGCCTGTGTCGGCAATGACAATGATATAAGAGAAGTCACAACCGGCAAGGATGGCGCGTTCAAAACAATGGCAAGGGGGAGTGTTTTTGTCGACCATACGACAGATTCGGCAAAAGTTGCCCGCGAGCTTGAAGAGGAAGCCAAAAAATGCAGCATCGGTTTTATCGACGCGCCGGTTTCAGGTGGTCAGGCCGGTGCAGAAAACGGCAAACTCACCATTATGTGCGGTGGTGAGAAGGATATATTTGAAAAAACTGCCGATGTCATGAAAGCCTATGGCATTTCGGTAAAGCTGCTTGGAAAAAGCGGTAGCGGGCAATTGTGCAAAATGGTCAACCAGATTTGCCTTGCCGGTGCGGTTCAGGGTCTTGCCGAAGGGCTTGCTTTCGGCAAAAAAGCCGGTCTTGATATGAACGAGGTTCTTGATGTCATTTCCAAGGGGGCGGCCGGTTCATGGCAAATGTCAAACCGCGGCACCACTATGGTTGAAGGCAAGTTCGATTTCGGTTTTGCTGTCGACTGGATGAGAAAAGATCTCGGCATCTGCCTTGATGAAGCGCGCGCTAACGGCGCGGTTTTGCCCGTCACCGCTCTGATCGACCAGTTTTATGCCGATATTCAGGCAGAAAATGGCGGCCGGCTCGATACATCAAGCCTGATCAAGAGGCTCCCGCAATAGTCTCGTGACAGTCATTCATCTGCTGCAATTGGCTGCGTGGCATTCCGGTGAATGCGCTGCGCTTTCATTGCCGGTCAAATAACAAGCCGCCTGCTTTGCCTGAACCATTCTTGCAAGCGGCGGCTTTATTCGCCGTTTGAACCCGCGCAGCAAAATCGGCCGGTTCAACACCCATGCGTATTTCATTGAAAGCGTGGGTCGAAGAGAAGAATCCGGGGCGTGAACCCAATTCCGGAAGCTCCAAATGTGCCAAAAGAAGAAAACTCGTGCCTTATTTTATCGTGCCTGATTTCATATCTGTCTCGTGCGGGCTTTCAAGGTTGAACCGCGAAGAATCAATTTGCTTTTCAAAACGGTTTGCCGCACAGGTTTTAACGGGTTTTCAAGTCTTTCCATCAAACAATGATAGGCTTCGCGGGCAATGTCGCCAACCGGCTGGGCAATGGTGGTAATGCCGTTAAAGACAAGTTCCATCCATGGTTCGTCATCAAAGGCGGCAAAAGCCAGTTGATCGGGCACAACAATACCGGCTTTTTCTAAAAATGCCGCCGCTTTCAAAGCGAGAACCCCGTTGGTGACAATGAGCGCATCGCTATCGGGATTAGTTGCGAGCGCGTTTTTTAAAGATTTCGCCAAATTATCTTTTCCGTGTTTTATGGCTACACTTCGACCGGAAAGGTGAAGCGCCCTGATTGCGTCATCAAAGCCTTTTTGCCGTTCAAAACCGGTTCGGCTATCCGCTCCGTAAAGGCAAAGAATGTTTTTCCGGCCATTTTCATAAAGGTGGTGCACAAGTTTTTTGGCGGCAGCATGATTATCGATCAGTACTGAATCATAAATCATTTCATCGGGCGTGCGATCAACAAGAACAAGCGGGCGATGGAGTTTTGCCGGCTTTTCTTTGCGGCTTGTTATGTGTTTGCGGCTTGTTAAAAGCGTGGGAGAAAGAATGATGCCGGCAACATTTTCTTCCTCCATCAAGTCGAGATAGGCCTTTTCCTGCTCGAAATTTTCATCCGTATTACATAAGATCACATGCTGGTTTTTCGTTTTTGCTATGTCGTCGATTGCGCGGGCAAAGCGGGTAAAAAACGGGTTTCTGATGTCGGCAATGATAAGGCCTATCATATCATTGCTATGCCCTCGCAAACGGCGGGCGGCAAGGTTCGGCCGGTAACCGGTGGCAAGGATTGCCTTTTCCACTTTGCTTTTCAATTCATGGCTCACAACTTTACCGGAAACAGCACGCGAAACGGTGGCAACCGAAACACCGGCAAGTTTTGCAACATCCTTAATTGTGGCAGCCATTCGATTTTTCTTTCTTTCTTGGTGCCTGAACACGATAAATAGGCGTTTTTTCCTTGAAAACGTTTCCAGAATTTGCTGTAAAATTATATGACAGAATTAAACAGTTGCTTGATATTTTTCAAGAAAACGTTTTCAATTCATTTTGAAAAAGCCCGAGGGAGGAAACCCGTGGCAGCAGCATCTGAAAAGACAGCAATTCTTTCCGAAAATGCAATTTTGTTGAATGCGGATTTTCCCGACAAGGAGTCGGCCATTCTTGCCGCCGCTCAACTTCTTGTTGATGAAGGCGCAATTGAACCGGCTTATGGAAAAAGCATGTTGGCGCGTGAAAAAGTTGCCAATACGTGGCTTGGTTCGGGCGTTGTCATTCCCCATGGCATGGTGGAAGACCGCAACCTTGTCAATCGTGATGCGATCTCGGTTATTCAGGTGCCAAACGGGGTGGATTGGCAAAATGGCGAAAAGGCAAAACTGATTTTTGCTATCGCCGCCAATTCCGACGGCCATATTGAAATTTTAAAGCGGCTCACCCGCCTTCTCAGCCATCCCGACGCGTTGCAAAAACTTGAAACCACGGGCGACAAATCGGCCATTATGGCAGCCCTTGTCGAAAATGACGATGCACCGCAAAGTGAGGCTGCCGATCTTCGAGTAACCAAAGAATGGGTTCTTGATTATCCGTCGGGTCTTCATGCGCGTCCGGCGTCGATCTGGGTGGAATTTGCCAAAAAAAGCGGGCAGAAAATTCTGGTTCGTAATGGCAATAGTCAGGCCGATATGACAAGCCTTGCCGGCCTCTTGCAACTGGGCGGGAAAAATGGTGACACGCTCGTTTTTTCAACCGATGCGGAAAATGGTGAACAGCTTCTGGATGATGCGGTTTTAATGGCAAGAAAAATCACCTTGAGCGAGCGGGAAGCGGCCGAAAAGGCGGACGTAAAACCGAAGAAAATCTATGGCTTCCGGCCACCTTCAGGAAAAGCGGGAATTGACGGCCTTTCGGCAAGCCCCGGCCTTTCACTTGGTACAATTTTCATTCTCGAAAACGGGGCAGGCGAAGTTGAAGATAAGCCGGAGAAACTTTCTGAAGATGCAGCACGGCTTGAAAACGCTTTGGGGCGCACCAAAGACAAGATGAAAGCGATTGTTGATGATGTGACCCGTCGCATCGGCGCGTCGGATGCTGCCATTTTCAAGGCACAGGCCACCCTTCTTGATGATGATAACCTTATCGCTTCTGCCTGCCATTTGATGGCGGAAGGCCATGGCGTGGCATGGAGCTGGAACAAGGCGGTCGAAGAGGCGGCCAATGCCCTTCAACATATGGATAATCCTTTGCTTGCCGCCCGCGCGGTGGATTTGCGCGATGTCGGCGGGCGCGTTCTCGCCGAAATCGACCCGCTTTATGCCAAAGGTTCGTTCGAGAATATCGGTAACGGGGCAATTATTGTTGCGGAAGATTTAACACCCTCTGATACGGCCAATCTTGACCCTGAAAAAGTCCACGGTCTCATCACGGCATCGGGCGGGCCAACCTCCCACACCGCCATTCTTGCACGCACTTTGGGGATTCCTGCGCTGGTTGCAGCGGGAAACAAGGTTTTTGAAGCAAAGAATGGCGAAAGCGCGATTGTCGACGGCTATAACGGCATTTTATATCTTTCGCCCACAAAGGAAGATGTCGAGGCTGCACAAAAGCAAATCGTCAAATTGGCAGAAGAGCGTGAAAAGGAAGTTGCCGAACGTGCCAAGCCCGCAAAAACCACCGATGGCCATGTAATCGACATTGCCGCCAATATCAACCGCCCCGATCAGGTTGCCTTTGCATTGGATGAGGGGGGTGAAGGTGTGGGGCTGATGCGCACGGAATTTTTGTTTCTGGAAAGCACCGAAACGCCCGACGAGGAAACGCAATTTAAGGTCTATCGCGATATGCTTTCGGCATTAAATGGCAAATCGCTCATTATCAGGGCGCTCGACATTGGTGGCGACAAACAGGTTGCCCATCTTGATTTACCGAAAGAAGATAATCCGTTTTTGGGGGTGAGAGGTGCGCGGCTTTTATTGCGCAGAAAAGACCTGCTGGTGCCGCAATTGCGCGCAATTTATCGCGCCGCCAAAGAAGGCGGGGATCCGTGGATTATGTTTCCGATGATTATGTCGGTGAACGAAATTAGAGAGTTGAAAACGCTTGCCGAAAAAATCCGCAAAGATCTTGCCGCGCCGGTTTTGAAAATCGGCATCATGATCGAGGTACCGGCGGCTGCCATTATGGCCGATATTTTTGCCCCCCATGTCGATTTCTTTTCAATCGGCACCAATGATCTCACCCAATATACCATGGCGGTTGACCGGCAAAATCCCGATCTTGCGGCCGAGGCTGACAGCCTCGACCCGGCGGTTTTGCGGATGGTGGAAAGAACGGTTGCAGGGGCAGAAAAAGCAGGAAAATGGGTAGGCGTTTGCGGCGGTATTGCCGGCGACCCGTTTGGCGCGATGCTGCTTTCCGGCCTTGGTGTCAATGAATTGTCGATGACCCCGCGCGATATTGCAACCGTCAAGGCAAGGCTCAGGGCAAAAAGCCTTGCCGATATGCGCAAACTTGCCAACAAGGCTTTGCAATGTGAAACCGCCGAAGAGGTTCGCGCCCTTGACGAGGCCAAGTCATGAAAATTGCAACACTCACCGTCAATCCGGCAATTGATGAAACAATCCATTTGAAAAAACTTGAACGCGGCCACGTCCACCGTGCCGAAGAGGCACGTTTCAATGCGGGCGGCAAGGGGATTAATGTGGCAGCCTGCCTTGCCGATTTTTCTGTCAAAACGGCGGTCACGGGTTTTCTCGGAAATGCCAATAGCCGGCTTTTTGAAGAGCTTTTTCAAAGCCATCATATCGAAGACCGCTTTATTCGCTATGAGGGGGAAACGCGCACCAATATCAAAATCGTTGACGAGGGCGAAACCACCGACATCAATTTGCAAGGGGTAAGCCCGACGGTGGAAGAAATCTCGAAATTGCAAAATATTGTCGATGATTTTGTCGCCGAAGGGGCGCTTATTGTCATGAGTGGCAGCCTTCCCCCGAAAATGGATCCGCGTTTTTATAGAAACGAGGTTGAAAGGGCGGGAAAAGGCGCAAAAATTATTGTCGATTGCAGCGGAAAAGCGCTTCAGGAATTGTTGAAAGCGGAAAAACTTCCCCTTGCTATCAAACCCAATATTGACGAGCTTTCAGCCTTTTCAGGTCAAAAGCTTGAAAATGAAGGCGAGGTTTTAAACATTGCCCGCTCCTTGATTGAGCGTGGAATGAAGCTTGTTGCCGTCTCTATGGGCGAAAAAGGCGGGCTTTTTGTTTCCCGTGAAGGGGCAATCCACGCGCAATATTCGCTTTCGGGCGTCAAAAGCACCGTCGGGGCGGGCGATGCCATGGTTGCAGGCATTGCAAAAAGCATTTCCGACAATGCAAAACTTGAAGATATTGCACGCCTTGGCACAGCCTTTGCGGTTGGCAAACTTCAAAAATTCGGACCGGCTTTGCCGGAAAAGACGATAATCGAAAATTTGGCTCAAAAGGTAGAATGTCGGCAGGTCGGTTGATCGCCGCATTTGAACGAGGAGAAGAACATGACTTTGATAGCCTTGATAGATGGTGCGGGCGGTGATGTGCATAGTTTGCTTGCTCGCGAAGTTCTTCAAAAAGCCGCAAGCGAAAGGGGCGCACTTTTAAGCCTTGAAATCGTCGAGCCGGGAAGTTTGCCGCGCATTCCCAAAGATGCCGGTTCCGATACATTGCTGCTTGTCAGCAACAATCATGATTGGCAAAGCGATCACATCAAAAGCTTCAAAGGGCAATTGCAAAGGGTCACATTTGAAGAGCTTTTCAAAAACCCTTCTGCCATTATTTTTCCGAAAGATGGCGAAAATATTCTGGCAAAAAACGGGACAGAAAAAACAGCCGGTTCCGATGAATTTCGTCAGGATTTGAATGGCGCCAATCGCAGTCTTAAGATTGTCGGGGTAACATCCTGCCCGACAGGCATTGCCCACACATTCATGGCGGCCGAAGGGCTGACAGAAGCGGCCAAAGCTTTAGGCCATGAAATCAGGGTTGAAACGCAAGGGTCGGTCGGTGCCGGTACACCTTTGACGTCAGCCGAAATAGCCGCGGCCGATCTTGTTATTATTGCCGCAGACCGTGAGGTTGACCGCACCCGTTTTGCAGGAAAACGCGTTTATTCCTGCCCGACAAAACCGGCCATCAATGATGGCCAAGCTTTGATAAAGAAAGCCATTGAAAGCGCCGAAGTGCAAAAGCAGAAAGCGGTTCAGGACGGGGAAAGTGCTGAAATGAGCGAAACTGCCGGCGGTGTCTACAAGCATTTGATGACCGGTGTTTCTTTCATGCTTCCCTTTGTTGTTGCGGGCGGGCTTTTGATTGCATTATCCTTTGCCATTGGCGGCGTTGGGGTTACCAGTCAGGAAGGCACATTTGCCAATGCACTTTTTGTCATCGGCTCCAAGGGCGGTTTTGCGCTAATGGTGCCCGCACTTGCTGGCTTTATTGCCTATTCGATTGCCGACCGGCCGGGCATTGCACCGGGGATGATCGGCGGGTTATTGTCGCAAAATATCGGCGCCGGTTTCATTGGCGGCATTTTTGCCGGTTTCATTGCCGGTTATTCGGTTCGCCTCGCCATCAAATGGATCAAATTGCCGAAAAGCTTGCAAGGCTTGATGCCGGTTCTGGTCTTGCCACTCATTGCCACATTGATAACCGGCCTGTTGATGATGTTTGCCATCGGAACGCCGGTCGCAGCACTGCTTAATTTCCTCACCGAATGGCTCAAAGGCCTGCAAGGCACCAATGCCTATCTCCTTGGCGCCATTATTGGCGGCATGATGGCGGTTGATATGGGCGGGCCGGTCAATAAGGCCGCCTATGCAACTTCGGTTGCACTCATTTCATCTGGCGTTTATGGGCCGATTGCCGCAACCATGATTGCCGGTATGACTCCGCCCATGGCCTTGGCACTTGCCGCATGGCTTTTTCCCAACCGCTTTACAACCGACGAACGTTCCTCGAAAGTATCAACCTTCATTCTGGGGCTTGCTTTCATTAGCGAAGGGTCCATTCCTTTTGCCGCACGCGACCCGTTCCGCGTCATTCCCGCACTTGTTGTGGGGTCTGCTGTTGCCGGTTCCATTGCTATGGGGCTCGGCACGGGCCTGCGCGCACCCCATGGCGGCGTATTCCTTGCCTTTATTCCGGGTGTCGTTATCAATTATATCGGCTATTTTGCAGCCCTTATTATTGGTACCATTGTCACCACAATTGTGCTCGGGGTTTTGAAACAACCGCTTGTTACGGCAGAAAAAAAGGCCTGAACAATATAGCTTCCTTTCCGCCATATGGTTTATGGCGGAAAGCGGCTTCATGCGAAAAGTAATTGACTAAAACGAGTTTTACAAAATTTTGCTTGGGGCGCGAGGTCACAAAACCGGAACAGCTTTGTTGGGAAAAAACGCCTTGCCGGTGCGACGCTCATTGCCCTTGCTCCCTTCAAACTTGCTTTCAATTGGCCACAATGAAATCTGGCATTTCGGCGATAATCAAGTAGAACAGCTTATCAGAAAAAAGTTTTAAAACTTTCATTTAGTAAGTCAAAAGCACTTGCTGCACCAATTCATTTTGCCTTTAAAAACCGGAGGCGAAAGTTTACGACCTGTACTAAAAACATTCCTTTTAAAACCTTAAGTTGTGGAAACGTTGTTGAATAAAGACGTGCAATAAAAACATTGCCTTTACTTGCTTTTTTCCCAGTGAGAGATTTTATTAATTGGCGCATTGTGGCGGGCTTTTTTAAAAGCTTCTCGAAACGCAAGCAAGTAAGGCAATCTGAAAGGCAAAGCCGGTGGCAAATAAAAAACAGAAATGGCAATCGCCTATGACTTTGATGGCACATTGGCCGACGGGAACATGCAGGAAGCGCAGTTTTTGCCTAATATCCGTATGAAGCCGAAAGACTTCTGGAAAGAGGTCAATCAACTGGCAAAGAAAAATCAGGCCGATAACGTGCTCATCTATATGACACAGATGCTCCGCAAAGCCGATGAGGCAGGAATTTCTGTGCGGCGTGAAGATTTCAAGAAATTTGGCAAAACGGTCAAATTGTTCAAAGGTATCGAAAGCTGGTTTCAACGCATCAACCTTTACGGAAAATCAAAAGGTGTGGATGTCAAACATTACCTGCTTTCTTCAGGAAATTATGAAATTATTGCCGGAACGGCGATTGCAAAAGAGTTTTACAAAATTTACGCCTCCAAATTTTTGTTTAACCCCAGTGGTGCTGCTTTTTCTCCGGCCTTGGCTGTCAATTACACAACCAAAACACAATATCTTTTTCGCATCAACAAAGGCGCGTTCGATCTGAGCGACGATGTCAAGGTCAATCAATATGTGAACAAGGCAGACCGTCCCGTACCCTTTGAAAATATGGTCTATATTGGAGACGGAACAACAGATGTTCCCTGTTTTCGCCTTGTCAAAGATCAGGGCGGGCTTTCTATTGCGGTTTATAAAGCCAATAAAAATGGCGCACACGAAACGGCATCGAAATATATTGATGATGGCCGTGTCCAATGTGTTTTACCGGCAAATTATTCGGAAGGCAGCAAGCTTGAAGAGGTGATCAAAGCCAATATTGATGTTGTTGCCGCACGCGCTGCCCTTAAAAATCTGCTCTATCATAAAAAACAACCGCGAAAAACCCGCGCAAAAAAGAGCGATCAATAGTTCGGAATTTTAAAGAACCCGCAATTCTGCCAATCCCGCCAATTTTGAAAGCAGGAAATATTAGTCAGAACAATCCAATCTTTTTGATTGGTGGGGCAAAATCTTTCCGGAAAAACCACTGGAAAATTGCGCTGCAAAAGTCTTTTAAACACTGTCAACTGTTTTGCGATTGTTTGTAGCTTGCCTGATTTTCAAAAAACCGCACTAAATTAATGTGAGCAAAATCCGCTTCTTTTTGCCAAACGTGCAACGCCTCTTTAAAAAAATTGTAAAACCATCTTCAAACCAATAAAGCCTCATTTGAATAGCGGAAGGTCATCGGGAATATCGTCAAGTTTATCACGATAGAGGCTCACAAAAGTTTCAAGATCACAAAGCGTCCCAAGATCAGAAGCACCACTGTTCGCGCTTTCGTTTTTTTGCGGTGTTTTGGCGCTCTCCTGTTTTTCCGGTGCTTTAACACCCTTTGCTTTTTCCGGCGTTTTATCCCCTTTCTCGTCCATTCTGCCGGTTTCATCTTTTCCGGATAAACTGCATTCCGGATTGGTATAAATTTCGCGGGCAATCGGGTTTTTCTCTGAAAGTGGCGTTAAAAACCGCCATTCGTCAAGTGTTCGCGCAGCAAATGACAATTGCACAGCCAAGCGGCCGGTTTTGTTATTTTTATAACGCTTGAATATCAACATGCCACCGGGGGGAATATCGTCTGCCGGATAGGAAGCAAGTTTCCAATGAAAATCCAATATGGTTTTGATTTGTGAAATATTGGTGTCGTGGCCAACAAATATAACAAGAGGGGACCCGAGTTCTGGATAGCTTTCTTCATTTTCCGCCACGCTACCGGCAATAAGGCTATCGGTTATTTCATGCATTAAAATATTGCCGCCGGTTCTTGCAATTTCCATTGTATTGTCGAGAAGATCATATTTTGCCGCATGAAGGCTCATGAGCTTCAACACATCGCCCGCATTTTTTACGTGCCCGAATGCCACATCATGAAGGGGTAATCCCTCACTATATTGCAAGCGGATTGTCTCCGAAATTGCACTGGCAGACGAGACAGGGCCGGTCAATTTGTATTTTCCGGATTTTGTTTTTTTGAAGCCCCATTGTTCATCCAGAAATTGGCAGTCTTTCGGTTTTTTGCCACACACGGTTTGGCGCAATAGCGCCACATCATCGGCATATTTTTGTGCCGCTTTTTCGGGCGAGCCGCCCATGGCTTCCATCACTTCATTGTCAACCTTTTTCGGGTCCGGTCGCGCCAGCCCCATTTCCACAGATTGAAAAAGCGGGTCTTTTTTTTGAAGCGGCAAATGGCTTGGCGTTATACCGCATCCGGGAAACATCCCGTCGGTTAAAGCTTGCGCTGTTGCAACAGTCCGCTCGATAGGGCTTGCCCAGATGAAGACTTCATTTTTTTTCGGGCAAGGGGAGGAGAGTGCAAGGCCTTCGCTTTTCCAGTTTTCAAACATATAGCGGGATTGGTCGACGATACCGGCGTATCCATGGCCGCTCAAATTGCCGTCTGGAACTAACCATTGCGACCATTTCTTGCCGGTTGCTTGATCGAGTTTTGCGGTGTCGTTTTGCGGGCGCACGCCATGGCGCATTAAAACCACCACCTTGTCCAATGTGTAATCAGAAAAATCATCACCGGCTATCGCCTCCGGCTTTGATATAGACAAATTCAACAATAGAACGACAATGAAAACCGCCATCAAGCGGCATATTTTAGCCCGCAAAAAACGGATTGTCGCAATAGACATGTCGGTTGATTTTTTCATTGTGTGATCGCCTTCAAGCTCCGGCTTCAAAAAAATCGTCGTTCCACTCGAAAGAATGTCGTCAATTTTACAAATAGTCATTACGCGCTTTTTTGACAGGAAAAACGCAAAAACAAGCCGAATATTTTCCACCGCTATTTCAGCAAAAACGCATTATGCTTTTAAAAAATCGCATCTTTTTTCTTTTCCACCAAGCACAAAGTGGCCGGAATGATGACAGGTCTTCTAAACGAATAATACGTAAACAACCACGAAGCCCGTGCGAGAAAAAATGTGCGAAAAATAAATGAAAGTACAATAAAAAACAGCCCCCTGAGGAGCTGTCTTATTTGGTGCATATCTAGCTTGTTAACAGCCAGACCGCATTTTCTAATCTGTGAACATTAAATTATATGAAAATAACCAGTTGTCAATAGTTTTTTATTCTTGCTTATTTTTTCCTCTTGTTTAAATTTTTCAACGATTTTGCGTGAGGGGAGCGGTTATGACTGCAGAAAATTATTCCAATGTTCGTTTTTCTTTCGATATTGGCACGAATTCCATCGGCTGGGCGGTTTTTCAATTAAACGACAAGCGGGAAGCGGTAAAAATTCTCAATGCCGGTGCACGTATTTTCAGCGATGGTCGGGATCCGCAAAGTGGCGACCCGTTGGCGGTAAGGCGGCGTACCGTTCGTTCGGCTTCCCGCATGCGCGACCGTTATCTTCGTCGCAGGAAAAGAACATTGGATAAATTGATAGGCTATGGTCTTCTGCCTGAAGATAAAGCCGCGCGTGATAAAATACTTCTTGAAACAAATGACAAACCATCCGGTTCTAGAGATAAAAAGACCGACCCCTATTCGTTAAGAGCACGGGCACTTGAAGAAAAATTACCCTTGGCTTATGTGGCGCGTGCACTTTTCCATATCGGGCAAAGGCGCGGCTTCAAATCCAACCGTAAAGCCGACCGTAAAAGCAATGAAAAAGGCAAAATTGCTGTCGGTATTGAAGAATTGTCAGGCTTGATGCACCAAAGCCACGCACCGACTTTGGGCGCTTATCTTGCCAAACGGCGGGATGAGGGGCATGTTGTGCGCCTTCGGGCCAATTCCGAAGCGTTAACGGATAAGGCTTACGCCTTTTATCCCGAACGTTCCATGCTTGAAGACGAGTTCCGCAAAATCTGGCAAGCGCAGGCAGAATATTATCCCGATGTTTTAACAAAAGAGCGGGAAGAAGAATTGTTCCATGTCATGTTCTTCCAGCGCCCGCTTAAAGAACAAAAGGTGGGCTTCTGCACCTTGGTTGAAGGCGAAACAAGGCTTGCCAAAGACGACCCGCTTTTTCAACAATTCCGCCTCTATAAAGAAATCAATGAATTGGCGATTATCCTTCCCGATCTGTCACAACGCAAATTGACCATGGAAGAGCGCGATACACTCATCACATTGATGCGTCCGGCCAAAACAAAAACATTTGCCGCACTTCGCAAAGCATTAAAAATTCCGGCAGGCGGGCGCTTTAATAAAGAAACCGAAAATCGCAAGCAGTTAACCGGCGACGAAGTCTATTCGGTCTTTTCAAAACCGGAACTTTTCGGGGGTGATTGGGGCAAATTTTCAACAGTGCAACAGCGCGAAATTATTGACCAACTCAATAATGAAGAAAATCCCGATAAACTCGAAGAATGGTTGAAGGGCAAATTCCCGAAATTGTCGGATGAACAGCGGGCTGAAATCATCAATGCCAATCTGCCTGACGGTTATGGGCGTTTCGGGATTACAGCAACATCCAGAATTCTGGAACAAATGAAGAAGGATGTGATTAGCGAAGCCGAAGCCGCCCATCGTTGCGGTTTCGATCATTCATTGGCAAATCGCAATTGGAAGGGATTGGACGAGTTGCCACGCTATCAGGAGGTTCTGGAACGCCATATCGTTCCGGGAACCGGCGACAAGAATGATATTTATGACATTTATAAGGGCAGGCTCACCAATCCCACAGTTCATATCGGGCTCAATCAGGTTCGTCGCCTCACCAACAGGCTCATCAAGGCTTATGGCAAGCCGCAGCAAATTGTGGTGGAGCTTGCGCGCGATCTACCCTTGTCGCAAGAGCAAAAACGTAAAGTTAATAAAACGATCAAGAATAATACGGATGCAGCTATAAGACGTTCCGAACAACTTGGGGAAATCGGCAAAAGAGACAATGGTTATAACCGGCTATTACTGAAACTTTGGGAAGAACTCGGAGATGACCCGAACGATAGAAAGTCCATTTATTCAGGAATACCTATAACCGAACAGATGCTGTTTTCCGGCGAAGTTGAAATCGATCATATATTGCCTTTTTCAAGTACGCTTGATGATAGTTATGCTAATAAAATTCTCTGTCTGCGTGAAGAAAATAGATTGAAAAGCAACTTTGCGCCGGCAGATGTCGGAAAGTGGCAAGATCACTATAATGAAATCCTTGAGCGGGCAAAAATATTGCCAAAAAATAAGCAATGGCGTTTTGCACTCGGTGCAATGGATAAGTTCGAGGACAAGAGCGAATTTATTGCCCGTCAATTGACAGATACCCAATATCTGGCAAAGCTTGCCCGCGAATATTTTGATAGCCTTTATCCGGGGGAAGAGGCGAACGCGGATGGCGAGTTCAAAAAAGTTCAACATGTATGGGCAATTCCTGGCAAGTTAACAGAATTGCTTCGTCGCAATTGGGGGTTGAATTCTCTGCTAGCGGCTGAAGGTGATGAAAACGCAAATAGCCCTAAAAACCGTAAGGATCACCGCCATCATGCCATTGATGCCATGGTGATCGGCGTCACAACGCGCTCGCTTTTAAAACGTATTGCAACGGCTGCCGGAAGGTTCGAGGGCGAAGATTTCGAGAATTTTGTCAAAAAGGCAGTTTCCGAAATTTTGCCGTGGGAGAATTTCAGGAACGACGCGAAAGACGTTGTCGATAAAATCATCATCAGCCATAAGCAGGACCATGGCACAATAAGCCGTGCCGGTTACGCTCAAGGCAAGGGCAAAACCGCCGGACAGTTGCACAATGAAACAGCCTACGGTCTAACCGGTGAAACGGATGAAAAGGGCAACAAAATTGTTGTCACGAGAGAGAATTTCCTGTCGCTCGAAAGTAAAGATATTCCAACAATTCGTGACACGAATTTGCAAGCCGAGCTTTATAGTGCAACGCAAGGTTTGGACAAAAAGGAATTTCAGGAAGCTTTGCTCCGTTTTGCACGTGATCATAAGCTTTATAAGGGTATTCGCCATGTCAGGGTACTCCTGCCTCGTAATGTCATTGAAATAAAAGACAAAAATGGTGAACCCTATAAAGGCTATATGGGAAATTCAAACTATCGCTATGATGTTTGGGAAACTTTGGAAGGCAAATGGAATAGCGAAGTTGTTTCAATGTTTGATGCGCACCAACCAAAATGGAGTTCGCAATTCCATAAAAATAACCCGACAGCACGAAAGGTGTTGAGCCTGCAACAAAATGATATGGTCGCTTATAATGATCCGGAAAAAGGACATGTGATTGCCCGCATTGTCAAATTCGGTCAAAACGGTCAGATATTTTTCGCTCCCCATAATGAAGCGGATGTATCGAGGAGGGATTCAAATAAAAACGACCCCTTTAAATTGACTGTTAAAACAGCAACGGGGTTGAAAAAAATGCAATTCCGGCAAATTCGTGTGGATGAAATGGGGCGCGTTTTCGACCCCGGTGCGCAGGACAGAGAGTCCAAACAGGCAAGGTCATAGGAAATGAACCCTGTTTATAAAAAACTGTTGAGAACATGCCGTTTTGCGGCATGCTCTTTTCATGGAAAGAATAGTTGACATTACTGCCGATGGCTTACACCTTGCCATAAAAAGAGGTTTTTTAACCATTTCCAATCGAGAAGCGGAAGTGGGACGGGTTGCACTTGATGATATTGGAGCCTTAATTACTCATTCTTATGGTTTGAGCTGGACAAATCACGTCTTTATCGAATTGTCCGAACGTTCTATTCCAATCGTTTTATGTGGAAATAACCACCGTCCGGTTGCTATCGTTTGGCCGGTAGAAGGCCATTCTGTTCAAGCTGTGCGGATGAAAGCGCAGGCTTCGGCACCAAAGCCGATACAAAAACAGATTTGGGCAGAAATCGTTCGTTGTAAAATCAGGCTACAAGGCGCAGTGCTCAAAGCTTGTGGCAAAGAGGGGGCGGCTTTTGTCTCCATTGCCCGTCAGGTGCGTAGCGGTGACCCGGAAAATAAGGAAGCACAGGCCGCCCGCAAATATTGGAAAGCATTATTCGGAACCGCCTTCAAGCGTGACATAGCACATGAAGGCACCAACAGCCTTTTAAATTATGGTTACATCGTTCTACGTGCACTTGTTTCACGCGCCATTTGTGCGGTCATCCAACATTGGGCGTTTTTCATTCACATCGTGCCAATGCCTTCGCGCTTGCTGATGATTTGATGGAACCTTATCGTCCTTTTGTTGACCGCATGGTCTTCCACCTGCTTACTTAAAGGAAAAACAAAAGTTGATGCCGAGGTAAAAACTTATCTTGCTTCACTTTCAACACTTGATTTGAAAAGTCATGTGGGAACGTCGCCTGTCAGCCAGCAAGTTCAATACTTTGTACATTCGGTTGCGGAAAGTTTTGAAACGGGAAAGGTCAAGTTGGCTTTACCCGATGAACGTTCAATTTTTTCTTTGCAAAACGATCCGGTCCAAATTGATGACGCATGGGGAGAAAATGACAATTATGACAGCCTATCTTGAGCGTGCAACATCGGGTCCTAAACATTTAAGCGGGTATCGATTAATGTGGATATGAGTTACTTTCGACTTACCGGTAGAGACAAGAAAACAGCGCCACGACGCAACGAAATTCAGACAATTTTTGTTGGATATTGGCTTCGAGATGAGCCAGTTCTCGAATTATCTGCGTTTCTGTAACGGAAAAGAACAATTCGAATCTTATGTCAGGAAGATCGAATCCTCCTTGCCTGAACGAGGGAACATCTATATTTTCCAATTTACCGACAAGCAATATGAAAATATCGTAAGATTTTCCGATCAGGCACGTAGGAAACGTCAAAAAAATCCCGCCCAACTGGTGTTATTTTAATGAAAAACAGCATTTTTTTTAAAAAAAATGTCCACTTAAACCTTATAAAACGAAGGGTTAAGTGGACATCGGTTGTAACAGATTAGAAAATGCGGTCAAGCCGCAACTTCGGCGACAACTGTTCCATCACTTGTTGTGTTGTAACAGATTAGAAAATGCGGTCAAGCCGCAACATATTAGGCTAACGGGTGATCGTACGAACGGTTGTAACAGATTAGAAAATGCGGTCAAGCCGCAACAAATACGTACAGTCGGTGTAGGCAAAGAGCGTTGTAACAGATTAGAAAATGCGGTCAAGCCGCAACTACGTGTAAACAGACCCAATGCCAAAAAATGTTGTAACAGATTAGAAAATGCGGTCAAGCCGCAACTGAGAACCAACGGCTGACATATTTATTTGGTTGTAACAGATTAGAAAATGCGGTCAAGCCGCAACGCTATTGTGTGTAAATGTTTAAACGGTGTAGCATTGCAGGGGGAGGAACAAAATGGATGTAATAGTGAGCATATGGCTTCTGGTTGGCTTTATACTGTGCTGCTTCGCTGCAATAGGAAAGCTTGGGCACGTGATAAGACGGCGCACCGAGCACCCAATCAATCCTGAACCACGGCAGAATTATCAGACTAATCTACTTGATACTTCCATCCGTCCTGACAATCTAGAATTTGTCACACCGGGCGAGGCAACGAACCATCGCATCACCGATAATATTCAGTTTATGATTGAATATGTTGACAGGGACGGCGTGATAACCGAGCGTGTAATAGAGCCTCTGAATATCTATCGGATAGCCGGCAAAGCAACAATCTATATTGATGCTTTTTGCACTGTCCGCAATGCCATGCGCAGCTTTCGCAACGATCGCATTCTGTCGGCACGTGACATGCAAAACAATCAGGAAATTGCTAACCTTGGACGCTATTTGTGGGAGCGATACTGAATTTACTCTCTTCATGTGTTCGCTTCACAGCCTGCGGGTTGGACAAACTCCGACTTGACGCGAATGCCTTTACAAATAGTCGTGCCCTTTTTACTTTCCAAAATCGCCGCGTGTTGTTGTTTGGCAAAGTATGGCCAACGTTTTCATTTTTTTGGGCTTGGATTTCCAAAGGCACGAAAAACACGCGTCGCTAAATACCATCTGACGTGTTGTCAATGCGCGGCTAGTGGTTGCCTGACAGGATGATTTTGGATTGTGCTGGCAACAGATTAGAAAATGCGGTCAAGCCGCAACACCATTGGAGGATTGCAATGCTAACTGATTGTTGTAACAGATTAGAAAATGCGGTCAAGCCGCAATAGAATGATGCAATCTATGTGCGCGCCAAAAGTTGTAACAGATTAGAAAATGCGGTCAAGCCGCAACTTCAGGCGTCGATGTGCCATAAATTGTTATAGTTGTAACAGATTAGAAAATGCGGTCAAGCCGCAACAACCACGACGGGTTCCAACACGCCCGTGTAGTTGTAACAGATTAGAAAATGCGGTCAAGCCGCAACTCATTCTGCTGCCTCCGCTTTGTCTGCATTGTTGTAACAGATTAGAAAATGGGGTCAAGCCGCAACATTAAAGGCGGCTTCAAGTGCTTGTCTAGTGTTGTAACAGATTAGAAAATGCGGTCAAGCCGCAACGTGTCATTCATCTTCTCCTGTCGTTAAATAGTTGTAACAGATTAGAAAATGCGGTCAAGCCGCAACTTATACGTCGCGTCTTCACCTTTCCAATCCGTTGTAACAGATTAGAAAATGCGGTCAAGCCGCAACTCAACACCTTTCTAACACATGCTAATGAAAGTTATATCGGCCTATAAAATGCGATCAGACTGCAAGCATGGTCAAGAAAGCCATTATTGCAGCCTGAACACAACAGATTAAAAAATGCGGTCAAGCCGCAACTAAAAGTGTCAATAAACTAACACGTAATATTCTATCAGATTGGAACAAGCGGTCAAGCACGGCCATTCCGAATAGGCGCATAACTAAAGAAGTCGTTTCAAACAAAAAGGAAAATCATGGCGGAGAGGGAGGGATTTGAACCCCCGATAGAGTTGCCCCTATGCCGCATTTCGAGTGCGGTGCTTTCAACCACTCAGCCACCTCTCCATAAAGGCGAACGTTGTTTGTTAAACAAATATCCGAGCGCGTTAGCGGCTAAATAGCTGGCAATTGGCTTTGACACAAGCCCCTTTTTTGTTTTTTTGGAAAATTCCGCTCACCATTTCAAATCTGTTTTGTTCATTTTGCGCGGGGCCACGGGCGCGTTTTTAAAAAGCAACAGAGTTTTTCTGGCCTATTGCTCTTTGCCCGACAAAAAATGTTCATTGTCAAATGCATCCGGTTTTTTGCCATGATTGCCGGTTAATTCACAAAAAAGCTTTCCGGTTTTTTAAAGCTAGTCGATTGACAAGTGAAGAAAACTTCTGCATAAATCAGCCAAAGGCGTAGTGTGTCTACATTTGTGTGAAAAAGTGTATCTGCACTTGTCTAAAATTATGCCGGTCGGTTTTTAGGGCTGGCAAATTTTAAAAGACGGATAATTTAACGACTGATAAAAAGACGGGCTGTCTTATCGCTTTGAAGTGTTGGACAAGATCCGGATGGAACGAAAGGGTAAAAAATGTTCGCAGTCATCAAGACGGGTGGTAAACAATACCGTGTTTCCCCCAGCCAACTTGTGAAAGTTGAAAAGGTCGCT
Organism: Ditibartonella apihabitans; assembly: GCF_002007485.1. Taxonomy (GTDB): domain Bacteria; phylum Pseudomonadota; class Alphaproteobacteria; order Rhizobiales; family Rhizobiaceae; genus Bartonella; species Bartonella apihabitans. Next base: position 1,914,644 of record NZ_CP015820.1, on the reverse strand, counting down.
GGCAATGCCGGTGATATTGTGGAGTTCAATCAGGTTCTCGTTGTTGGCGAAGGTGAAACAGCAACAATCGGAACTCCTGTGGTTGCCGATGCGTTGGTAACAGCAGAGGTTGTTGAACAGGCACGTGCACGCAAAGTTATTGCTTTCAAAAAGCGCCGCCGCCAGAATTCGAAGCGCATTCGTGGTCATCGTCAGGAATTCACCACAATTCGCATTTCCGAAATTCTTACAGGTGGTGCAAAGCCTTCCAAGGCTGCAACAAAGCCGGCTGAAAAAGCAGCAAAACCGGTAGCCGCCAAAGAGGCAGCACCAAAAGCTGAAAAACCGGCTGCAAAGAAAGCCAAAACAGAAACAACCGAAAAAAAAGCAGCGCCGAAAAAGGCAGCCGCTAAAAAGTCGGAAAAGTAAGAGAGATTAAAGGAGAACAACCATGGCACACAAAAAAGCTGGTGGTTCCTCGCGTAACGGTCGCGATTCAGAATCAAAACGCCTAGGCGTTAAAAAATTTGGTGGTGAAGCAGTTATTCCGGGTAACATCATTATCCGGCAACGCGGCACACAATGGCACCCTGGCGAAAATGTCGGCATGGGTAAAGACCATACATTATTTGCCCTTAAAGCGGGCAAAGTATCTTTCTGCGTCAAAGCGAATGACCGCTCCTATGTGTCGGTGATTCCGATGGCGGAGGCAGCAGAGTAAGCCGGAGCTCTTAAATAACACCGGCGTCCCGTTGGACCCCGGTTAGCTTCCAAAGCAAATTAAAGGGAAAGATGGGACACCATCCTTCCCTTTTTCTTTTGCTCCAGGAGGTAACTATGAGCACTGAATTATTAGAAGAAATAAGAAAGAGGCCGCCCAGAACCTTGGATTGCCCGGTTCTGGTAACTGAAAGGCTTGTTTTACGCGCACCCAATGTAGAAGACATGGACGCCATTGCCGATCTCGCCAACAACCGGAATGTATCTGCCATGCTTCAATCTGTGCCTTTTCCATTCACACGAAAACATGCAGCAGAATACATTCTTCGTTCGGTGGCGGGCGAGATGGGCTATTGCGCCTATGCCATTACAAAAGCCGAAGATGGCGCATTTATCGGCGCCTGTCATATAAAGGACCGCGAAGAGGGCGAAGGCTTGAGTCTGCGCTACTGGATTGGCAAACCCTATTGGAATAAAGGCTATGCAACAGAAGCGGTTGGCAGCCTGATTGATGCCGCTTTCCGTGCAACCGATATTGATGCGCTTTATGTTTCGAATTTCGCGGCCAATAAAGCTTCCCGCCGCGTTATCGAAAAACAGGGCTTTGAATATATCGGAACATCCGAACAAAACTCGCTGGTTTCCGGTCTGGTTATCGCCGACAATTATGTCCTCGAACGCGAAAAATGGATCGGCCAGTTGAGCAAATGCGCCTGAGCAAGCCCGCTTCAATAAAGAGGCCTGAATAAACCAAGTTGAACTGGCAGGCCTTAAAAGCTTGGCTGAACAATCAGGCCTTTTGTAAAAAAGCCTGATGAGGCCGTTTCAATCGAGCCGATTGGATGAAACTGGCCGAGTGGGGCAGGCGTGTTCGGCTTTAGCCACGCTTAAAAATTGGAGCAGGCTCGTTCATTTTAGCCACGCTTAAAAATTGGCAGAAATAAACCGTATGTGCAAAAACGGTTTATCACGCTGTCTTACGGTTTTACACGCTGTCTTAAAGTCCGCTTTATCTAAGCGGGCTGCTTGTTAGATAGCACGGTGCATTCACAAGCATTTTAACAACGGAAAGCTCTCTTAAAAAATTGAAAACCGTGGGGGCGCAAAATTGCATGAGGTCTTTGTAAAAAAAAAGCCCGAACATGCTGGCCTAACCAGTTTTAAGAAGATCGCAACAACCTTGCCCAAACGATGAAATTTCGATATTTTTTTGCCTTACGGGACAAGCAAATTGATCGTGTGCTTATGTGAAAATCTTGTTAGATTTTCGGGGAAAACGTGGAAGCATGTCAAAAAAATCGAAAATTACCGGTGTTATTTTAATGAAAAACAGCATTTTTTTACAAAAAAATATCCACTTAAACCTTATAAAACAAAGGGTTAATCGGACATCGGTTGTAACAGATTAGAAAATGCGGTCAAGCCGCAACACTTTCACTAGTGGATTCATACCAGCATTGGTTGTAACAGATTAGAAAATGCGGTCAAGCCGCAACCTCAACAGTTGTTTTGACGTCGGTCTTTTCGTTGTAACAGATTAGAAAATGCGGTCAAGCCGCAACAGAACGGTAGCAAAATCTTGTTATACTCAATCTTTACTTCCTTCATGATGCTGTTTGTTGATTTTATTTGCCAATTCCAGTATATTTTCCTTGGACACCGAGCCATCCGGAGCGCCACCTTTTTGGTGTTGGGGGTTTCCGACCCAACGGTGTCGTCAAATTTTTCCTTTTTGGCTTTCTCAAATTTTCCAGCAACGTTTGATGTAAATTTGCTGTAAAGTCGTTATACCGAATGATGAAAGTTCGATATTTTTCTACCTTGAGGGACAAGAAAATTGATTGTGCACTTAAGTGAAAATATGGTTAGATTTTCAGGGAAAACGTGGATGACACGTCAAAAAATCGAAATTTACCGGTGTTATTTTAATGAAAAACGGCATTTTTTTTAAAAAAATATCCACTTAATCCTTATAAAACAAAGGGTTAAGTGGACATCGGTTGTAACAGATTAGAAAATGCGGTCAAGCCGCAACCCATTCTGTTTTGACCTGAACGCCGAATTTGTTGTAACAGATTAGAAAATGCGGTCAAGCCGCAACGAGAAACAAAAATAGTTATTGTTGCGGCCGGTTGTAACAGATTAGAAAATGCGGTCAAGCCGCAACCCATCGCATGAACTGCCGTCCAGCCGAGCAGGTTGTAACAGATTAGAAAATGCGGTCAAGCCGCAACAATAAGTTCGTCGAATTTTTCTGCTGAAATGTTGTAACAGATTAGAAAATGCGGTCAAGCCGCAACACCTTTCGACACATTCAGACAACCCACCGGGGTTGTAACAGATTAGAAAATGCGGTCAAGCCGCAACACAACATGGGTAATATTAACAATCAGTTTAGTTGTAACAGATTAGAAAATGCGGTCAAGCCGCAACGTATTTGCGTGCTACCATTTTCGCTAATAGGTTGTAACAGATTAGAAAATGCGGTCAAGCCGCAACAGAAGTCACACTGTCTCTTAAGACGGTGACGTTGTAACAGATTAGAAAATGCGGTCAAGCCGCAACAATATTTTGTATGGTGTCGTTTTAATTCCGTGTTGTAACAGAGTAGAAAACGCGGTCAAGTTGCGACGGAACGCCGGTAAAACTTCGTCATAATCAATCTTTACTTACTTCTTGATACTGTTTGTTGAATTTATTTTTCAATTACATTATATTTTTCTTGGACACCGAGCCATCCGGAGCGCCACCTTTTTGGTGTTGGGAGTTTCCGACCCAACGGTGTCGTCAAATTTTTCCTTTTTGGCTTTCTCAAATTTTCCAGCAACGTTTGATGTAAATTTGCTGTAAAGTCGTTATACCGAATGATGAAAGTTCGATATTTTTCTACCTTGAGGGACAAGAAAATTGATTGTGCACTTAAGTGAAAATATGGTTAGATTTTCAGGGAAAACGTGGATGACACGTCAAAAAAATCGAAATTTACCGGTGTTATTTTAATGAAAAACAGCATTTTTTTTAAAAAAAATATCCACTTAAACCTTATAAAACAAAGGGTTAAGTGGACATCGGTTGTAACAGATTAGAAAATGCGGTCAAGCCGCAACGGTGACCGCACAGAGGTATTGGATGTGCTCGTTGTAACAGATTAGAAAATGCGGTCAAGCCGCAACTAACAAAGCTAACTTTTTTTTTCACTGGCCAGTTGTAACAGATTAGAAAATGCGGTCAAGCCGCAACTGATGGATGCACAAGATCGGTGGGATAAAAGTTGTAACAGATTAGAAAATGCGGTCAAGCCGCAACTGCATCGTAAACGCCTACGGCTGTTCGGCAAGTTGTAACAGATTAGAAAATGCGGTCAAGCCGCAACTCCACTTGACTTATCCCCGTTTTTCATTCTGTTGTAACAGATTAGAAAATGCGGTCAAGCCGCAACACGGATTTACCCGTATTCGAAATGCCCTCGTTGTAACAGATTAGAAAATGCGGTCAAGCCGCAACAAAACAGTAAGAATTGTACGAACCAAATGGTTGTAACAGATTAGAAAATGCGGTCAAGCCGCAACATGAAAATACAAACGCCATTTCGCATTAAAGTTGTAACAGATTAGAAAATGCGGTCAAGCCGCAACGCATATGACCGAAACAATTTACGATCGCATGTTGTAACAGATTAGAAAATGCGGTCAAGCCGCAACCAGGGTCATATGGTGCTCGTGCAAGGCGGCGGTTGTAACAGATTAGAAAATGCGGTCAAGCCGCAACAATCAATCGGGTTCAGTACGTGCCCAGTTGGTTGTAACAGATTAAAAAATGCGGTCAAGCCGCAACTATGAAACCAATTGAGGCAATTAAAACCGCGTTGTAACAGATTAGAAAATGCGGTCAAGCCGCAACAAAACGAGATCCGCATCCATTTCCAAAAAGTTGTAACAGATTAGAAAATGCGGTCAAGCGACTGTAGAATATGTTTTGGTTTCATCTGTGTTGTGCGGTGGATTGTTTGCTTTTTTCGTTCAAGGCATGGCCTGCATCACGTGGCAATGTGCGGAAGATGAAGAAAGCAAGTGCCGAGATGAAGCCGACGACGAAAAAGCCCGTATGAAAATCGCCAAGTTTCAATATATTGTCGTGAAAGGAGCTGGCAATTTCCAGAACTGCGCCAGCAATTGCAATGCCGAGCGCCATTGAAGCCTGTTGGGCAACAGCGGCAATCGGCGTTGCCTGACTAATGTCTTCTTTGGCAATATCGGAAAAGGCAAGCGCATTGACACCGGAGAAGAAAAGCGAGCGCAAAAAGCCGCCGAACAAAAGCACGATAATCATCAGCAAATAGGGAGTGGTGGGGTAAAATAGACCATTGGAAGCGGTAAACATTGCCGAGACGAGAGAACCCGCCATCAACACTTTGCGAAAGCCGAAACGGGCATAAACTTCTTTTGCCCCGAACTTCATGCCGAGCGAGCCGATGGCCGCGGCAAGAACCATAAGGCCGGATTCAATCGGCGATAGGCCGAAGGCAAGTTGCAGCATCATGGGAAGCAGGAAAGGCACGGCCCCAATGCCAAGCCGGAAAACGCTGCCGCCGATAATGGCACGTGCAAAAACCGGATCGGAAAAAAGCTTAAGGTCGAGAAGCGGAGCTGTGCGGTTTTTTGCGTGTTTGATATAAATGGCGCCGAAAATTACACCCAAAATGGTGACACTGATGCCGACACTTTGCGGCAAGGCGGGAAGGCTTACAATCGAAAGGCCGAAAATAAAGCCGGAAAGGCTGATTGCCGAAAGGAAAAAGCCTGTCCAATCAAGCGGGCGGATATATTTTTTTTCATTTTTTGGCAGATAGATTGATGAAAGAAGAAGCCCGATAAAACCGATCGGGATGTTGATGAGAAAAATCCAGTGCCATGAAAAAAAGGTGGTAATGAAGCCGCCAAGCGGCGGGCCGACAAGCGGGCCGACAAGGGCGGGAATGGAAAACCATTGAAAGGCAATGACAAGCTGGTTTTTCGGGGTGGATTTAACGAGAAGAAGCCGGCCGACGGGTGTCATCATTGCCCCGCCTATGCCTTGCAAAAAACGCGACAAAACAAAGGAATGGAGCGAAAAGGAAAAAGCACAGCAAACAGAGCCGGCAAGAAAAACCACAATGGCAACACGGAAGATAATGCGTGCAGTGAAACGGTCGGAGATCCACCCGCTTATGGGGATAAAAACCGAAAGTGCCACGAGATAGGATGTCATGGCGAGTTTGAGCGCGATGGGGCTTGTGTTCAAATCGGCGGCAATGGCGGGAAGGGATGTAGAAATCACATTGGAATCCACATGTTCCATAAACAAAGCGACAGCCAGAACCATAGGAAGAATGCGCATTAAATACCCCGAACCCGACTTTTGAACGATGGAACCTTTATAACCAGTGTGCCTATATAGACTGAAAAACCTTTATGACTCTAAAACCTTATACATGAAAAACTGATATGGCCTAAACCGATAGAACTTGAAAACTGTTTATGACTGAAAATCGCGACAATCCCGATAGCATCATTTAGGCCGACATTATCTTGACCGGTTTCAACTGTGAAGAACAGTGAGAGCGACAAAAACCGGCTTCACTTTATCGTGGTTTTTCATTTCATTCTTGACCTTGAGGGAAAAATAAATTCTTCATCACATGTGTTCATGGAAAGTCCGAAAGGGCTACACATAACATTTACGACACCTATATGTTTTATATCATTATTTAAAAAACGAAGTTTTATCCGCTTCGGGTCAATCATTTTAAAAAAAGCGCTGATGGAGCGTCCACTTGCCGCATAAAAAAACAATTGTTCTCACTAATCTGACTGAAGGCCCGATCACCAGAACGTTGCTTCTCTTTGCCATTCCGACATTGCTTTCCAATGTTTTGCAATCGCTCAACGGTTCGATCAACACAATCTGGGTGGGGCGGTTTTTGGGCGAAAGTGCACTTGCGGCAACGGCCAATGCCAATATCATCACCTTTCTTTTGTTTGCCCTTGTTTTCGGTTTCGGTATGGCGGCAACCATTATGGTTGGTCAATCCATCGGGCGCAAAGATTTGCACCGTGCGCGACAGGCATTCGGCGCTTCTATCGGCTTTTGTCTGTTTCTCTCGGTGGTTCTGGCCGTTTTGGGCTGGTTTTTTTCGCCCGAAATCCTGCGCTTTCTTGAAACACCGGCAGATGCTTTTACGCTAGCTGAAGATTATTTGCGGGTTATCTTCCTTGCTGCACCCCCCGATCTTTTGATGGTTATGATTATGATGGGGCTTCGCGGGGCGGGCGATTCCATGACGCCGCTGATTTTCATGTGCGTCAATGTTGTGCTCGATATTATTTTCAACCCCGTACTGATCCTGGGCTTGTGGATTTTTCCGGAAATGGGCATTGCAGGGGCTGCCGCCTCGACATCTGTTTCGGGCTATCTCGCGCTTTTTGCCATGATTATCTATATCTATGTGAAGAAATTGCCTTTGCGGCTTAAAGGGCGGGAACTCACCTATATCTGGCCGGATTTCAGCCTGATGCGCTTTATCGTGCTGAAAGGCTTCCCGATGAGTCTGCAAATGGTCATTATTGCGACATCCGGCCTTGTCATGATCGGTCTTGTCAATCAGGAAGGGGTGACCACCATTGCCGCCTATAACATCATGCAGCAATTATGGACCTATCTGCAAATGCCTTCCATGGCGGTGGGAGCGGCAGTTAGCGCAATGGTTGCACAAAATATCGGCGCCGGTCACTGGAACAGGATTTCCAAAACCACATTGATCGGCTGTGCTGCAACATTTGTCATGACAGCCATTCTGCTTGGCCTATTGCTCATTTTCGATCGTCCGGTCATTATCCTGTTTTTGGGCAATGACAGCGCGGCCGTGCCAATGGCACAGCACATTCAGGCGATTGCAAGCTGGAGCTTTCTGTTTTTCGGCCTCGCAATGGTGCTCTTTTCAACAGTTCGTGCCAATGGCGCGGTTCTTGTGCCGCTCATTTGCCTGTTCATTGCCGTCTATCCGGTGCGCCTTGGCTTCTATTACATGTTTTATGGTTCCATGAAGGCTGATGCCATCTGGTGGAGCTTCACCGTCGGTGCTTTTGCCTCACTCATTCTGGCGCTTTCCTATTATCTTTCAGGCACTTGGAAAAAACAAAAAGTGCTCTAGCTTTCTATGAGGTGTGAAGCAGCAACAGCTTGATCGCGCTTGGCTCTTCAAGCAAATTTAACAGGAAAAGCTTGCTTCAAAAGAGAGCAAAAAAGAGGGAGAAAAGCTCTTTTGTGGCAAGGGATAAAAAGCTGCTTGAAGGGAGGCCCAAGAATAAGCGGCTTAAAGCAAAATCTGCCAAAGCTGGTGGACTTTGAAGAGAGTGACGAAACAGCGAAAGGCCGGAAGCGCGCTCTAGTCAGGAATTTTCAAGAATGGTTTTCGGCTTTGGTGTTTTGGGTTTGAGATATTTTTGCCCGAAAACCGTTAAAATCAACGCAAGAAAGCCGCCGACAATGGAAACATAAAAGCCGCTTTCGGGGTTAAAAGCATCAATCAGTTTTCCGGAAATGGCAGCTCCTGCTGCAACACCCATTGCCATTCCGGTAATTCCCCACGACATGCCTTCGGTGAGTTTTTCTGGCGGCACAATTGTGTCGATCAATGACATGGCAATGATGATTGTGGGTGAACAGGCGGCACCGGCAATGAGAAGTACGATGCTCAAATTCCATAAGTTTGTAACAAGCAAGAGTGGCAATGTTGTAACCGCTGCAATGGCTGTGGCAACGAGAAGCTGTTTTGACAATGTCATGCGCGCGGGCAGTGCACCATAAACAATGCCGGCAATGAAAGAGCCGGCCGCATAAAGCACAAGTGGCAGCGCAGTGTAATTTGACTGTTGCAGCGATTTGCCGATCGCCACGGCCGAAATTTCCGCAGTGCCAAAAATAGTACCGACGCAAAACATAATCACTGTTAATAGCGCAATCGAAAAAAGCCGGATAACCGAAGTGGAGCCTTTTTGCCGCTTGCCATGGGCGACCGGCTCGGTCGATTTTTGTAAGGTAAAGACCAGGCCGGCAATAAGCATGATAAGACCGGCGGCAAGTGGCCCGGCAGCCGGAAACAGATGGTTTGTAAGCTCGATCGCAATAATCGGGCCGACCATGAAGATCAATTCATCAACAATCGATTCATAGGCAAAAGCCGAACGCAAAAGCGGCGAACCATGATAGAGTTGCGACCAACGTGTGCGCACGAAAGAACCGAAACTCGGCATAAAACCGATAAGAATTGCGGCAATAATCAAGATGAAAAGTGGTGCTTTATAATGTGCGGCAATCAACAAGCCGCAAAGCGACAGAAAAGAAATAAAAAGTGCCGGACGCGCCACACGGGCTTGCCCGTATTCATCGGCAAGTTTTGATATTTGCGGCGTAATAATGGCATTGGAGAGAACATAACTTGCCGAAACGAGACCGGCGGTGGCATAGTCCAAACCTTCAATGGCAAACATCGTCATGATGCCGATCGAAATCATCGATATCGGAATACGTGCGAATACCCCCGTTACCGAAAAGGCAACAGTGCCGGGTTTTCTGAATAATTCACGATATATATTGGCCATGACAAATGTCCTCAAGCGCCCTTCAAAGGCGTTTCCTTCATCTATTGACATCACGTGCTTATGTCAATTTCTGCAGCCTTTAAATGAATGCCGTTTATTGTGGGATGAATAGCTGCTTGAAAAACTATTTATCCATTCTGCCTGATTGGCAGGGGAAAAGCAAAATTATCTCAAAAAAACACGAATGCAACGCAAGCAGATATTGTTCAAATGAAACGCGTTATCAATTCTGTTCAAAGCATTCTGATTGTTTTTTCAGGAATGCGGTTGATGGATTAAAATCCTGACCATTTTGCCAAGACTATCGGCGGGAAGAAAAAAGAAGCGCGACAGTCCCATTCGGTTTATTGGAAAAATGTAAATATAATGCGCTTACTCGCTTGTGCTGCATAGAGAAAAGGGAGGCGTTGAATTCATCCGCAAAGATTTGCCGCAATCGCTTTGAAAGCTACGCTGGAAAAATTCTTTTCCTGAGCGGGGCGGTTGCCATGAGCCTCAAAATTGTTAAAGGAAAATGTATCTTCGCCAGAACTTTAGTGAGACAAAAGATATTCCCGTTAAAACTGTAGCGTTTTGATGCACGGTGGTATTTCAATGCAGGCAACACCGGTTCACGTACCAGTGTTGTCTTTTTCTTTATGCCGTAAATAGCAAAAACATATTTTGCTAATGCAATTCAACCGGCCGAATGCATTGGCTTTTCAAAACGCTTTATTCGCCCCAAGTCCGTTCCAGAACCGAGATCCAGTTTTTCGAGGTAATTTTCTCGATCTCGTCATGGTTGAAACCGGATTTTTCCATTTCGGCCACAAGCTTCGGCAATTGTGAACAATCATGCAATTCATTCGGAATTGTTGTGCCATCGAAATCCGAACCGAGGCCCACATGTTCCACACCGACAATATCGACAATATAGCGCATGTGGTTGATAATGGTTTTAAGCGGTGTGTCGCGGTTGCGTTCGCCATCTTCGCGCAGGAATTTGACCCCGAAATTGATGCCGACCAACCCCTTGCTTTTTCCGATAGCGCGCAATTGTTCATCGGTGAGGTTACGGCTTTGATGGCTCAAGTGATAGGCGTTGGAATGGGAAGCAACAAGCGGCGCGTCGCTCAATTTTGCAATGTCCCAGAAGCCTTTTTCATTCATATGAGAAAGATCAACCATAATGCCGAGCTTGTTACACTCGCGAACAAGTTTTTTGCCGGTTTCTGTCAAGCCCGGTCCGATGTCGCCGGTCGAACCATATTTGAACGGCACTCCGAAACCGAATATATTGGGTCTGCTCCAGACGGGACCGAGGCTGCGCAATCCATCCTGATAAAGGCGGGCAAGCTCTTCCAGATTTTCGCCAATGGCTTCCGCACCTTCAATATGAAAAACCGCAGCAAACTGGTGCGCCTTGATTGCCTCTTTAATATCACGCGCGGTTTTGCAAATTTTGAAACGTTCGGGTTTGAGTTTTTCAATATCATGGAGAAGCTTTGCCATTTCCATGGTGGGTTTTGTTGCATCTTTTAACAATAATTCGGGATAGACACCGTTTTTATCGGGATGAAGATCAACCGATGGCGGATAAACCGCACAAAGCCCGCCAATCAGGCCGCCTTTTTCAGCCTTTGGCAGGTCAAGTTCTGCACTTTCAAAACCATTGATGAAAGCCGAAGGGTCAAGGTTTTTCTCGTCGCGGATTTTGGAGAGAATGTCATTGTGCCCGTCAAAACATTGGATGAGTGTTTCAGCCATAAAAATTGCCTTATCAGAATGTGTTTTCAATCATTATTCTTATACGCCACTATAGAGATTTAAAACAGCAACTGACAAAAGTTTGATTATAACGAGACAACACACTCCGCGCTGATAACGGTGACATGCTTGAGGTGCTGACTTCCCGTCATTGCCTGTTTAAGCGTGGGGCAGTGAAAGCTTGGGTTTGCATCAAGATTTTTATTTATGCCAAGCCCTATATTTATGAAAATTTTAAAAGCTCGTCATCAAGATTCCAGCCAATCAAAGCTGTCTTCACACGGGCACTCTTTTCGCGTTTCAGATAAAATCATCTTTAAAACGGTCGATCTGGTGCATGCGCTCATGCAATATTGTGACGATACCTGTATTGTTGTTTTTCAGCTTTTTCCAATAGATATAATGATGTTTAAAGTGATAGAAATAGCCGTGAACGGAAAATTCGGCAGGTATCGGTCGGGACATCACCTGACCATCGGCAATTACCTGAAAACAGTTGAATAAACCATTCAAATAGTCTTCCGCCCGTGCCGCGCCCGATTTGTTTGACGTGTACCGATAGATCTCGTCGAGACGGAAAATTGCTGCCTGTTGCAGCCGAAAACCGCTCATGACTTGTTCTTGTTTCTGGAAATAATGTCTGCCGCCGAAGCAGTAACGTAACTCTCGTCAGGTTCGGAAAACGCAAGCCGCAACTCGGCTTTCAGCCGGTTAAACGCCTGTTCGTCGTGGCGTTCCTTGTCTTTTCTTATGAGATCACGCACATATTCGCTCACATTTTCATAAGGCCCGTTATCGCCTATCTGGCGGGCAACATAATCACCCAGTGTTTCGCCAATGCGTACTGTCATTGTTGTTGTGCGAGCCATGCGATCTCCTTTATTGTATTACAAATAACCAATATTGAAGACAAGTCAAGGAGAGCTTGCAACAGTCACCACAACCGTTCACCCGATTTGCTTATCGAAAACTGCCACGAGGTGACCTGAACATCCTGAAGACAAGATGTGGCGATTCCTCACGACGACGATGAGCATTTTAAAGCATGGATGGCTTTAACGGCTATTTGCTATTCAAAACTCGCAATTTCAAAACATGAGTAGAGTTTTGGCTTCGAAAATTTTCGCTTTACTAAAGTTTTGCCCGCCAAAATTTTGCCTTCGCAAAGTCTCGCCTCGACAACCCAGAGTTTCGCTTTACCAGAGTTTTGCATGCCGGTTTATATCTTTATAGAGGAGATAACGGAATGGTTCCGGCCCGCCGGCATAGCAGGCTTGCGGGCAAAATGCGCGCAACCACATAAAATCGCCTTTTTCGACTTCCACCCAATCATCATTCAGCCGATAAACGCCTTTGCCTTGCAAGACATAAAGCCCGTGTTCCATAACGTGGGTTTCCATGAAAGGAATATGGGCGCCCGGCATAAAGGTGACAATGGCAACATTCATGTCATGGCGCATGTCGTTCATATCCATGAAACGGCTTGTCAACCATACACCCTCATGGCCTTTCATTTCGGCAGGCGTTATTTGCTGGTCGGAAGAAAAGATTGCATCAGGTTTATCAAGCCCTTCAACTTTTTCATAAGCCTTGCGGATCCAGTGAAAGCGCGCGGTGGTTTTTGCTTCATTAAGTAATTGATAATCTTGCCCCGCTGGAAGATAGGCAAAGCCACCTTTGTGAAGAACATGTTTTTTGCCTTGAAGCACAATGGTGAGTGCACCATCGGTCACAAAAAAGACCGCTTCCGCACGCTTGTCATTTTCCGGATGTGTTGAGCCGCCCGAAGGTTCGATCTCGCCGATATATTGGGAAAATGTTTCTGAAAAACCTGTCATCGGGCGCGCCAACACCCAGAAGCGGGATTTCGTAAAAAACGGCAATTGGCTTGTGACGATATCCGTCATGACAGAAGCGGGCATCACCATATAGGCGTCTTTGAAGGTCGCTTTGCTGCTTAAAAGTTCGGAACGTGGTTGTAATCCGCCAAGCGGAAAATAATAGTCTTTCTCATTCATCGAGTTGATATCTCCTCTTTTGTGAACGCTTTTTCAAAAAGTCTCACTTGTTAAAAAGTCTCTTTCATCGCAAGCCCGGCTCGTCAAAAAGCTTTTAAAACCGCTTCAAAAATTTGCTCGAATTTATCGTTGCTTTGCGCGTCTCGTCGGTCAAGTTTTCTAAAAAATTTATCGGATAAGCTTTGACCTTCTTTTAAGCGATGGCAAAGAGAGTCCATAATATTCAATCTGCCTCTTTTTCTTCTCCGGAAAAGCTTTGATTGCGTCGGCTAAGACTTTCTTTCATTTTTCTCGTCAATACATGTTGAAACTGTTGTTCAACCGGTTTTAACACGCGGTTTATCTGGTGGAACAATGTCAAAATGCGGTAGGCCGGATGGGTAATCACGGGAATGAAGAGAAATTCGTTGTCAAACCCTTCCGGCAATTCTGTGCGGCTTAAAATGGAAACATAGTTTCCCGTTGCAATGAGCTCAACGATCAATGGAATGGATGATGTTTCGACAATCGGAACAGCGGTCACAAGCGGGGGCCCAAGCGTTTCGATGAGCGATTTCAATTTTGTGCCTTTTTCGGGAAGCACCAAAGCTTCGCCGATAATTTCGGCAAGATTGACTTTGGTTTTTCCTTGCAAACGTTTTTCGAGACTATGACCTTTACGAAGAAAAAGCCCAAGCGGGCATTTCACCTCTTTATCAATTGCAAAACGGGGCTGCTTTTCAATGTCATAGGCCAAAGCAAGATCGGCTTTGCCATCAAGAAGCACATTTTGCACATCTTCATTTTGCGCCGTCAATACATTGATTTTGGTGGATTTATGGTTTTGCTGGAAGTCGACAATTGCCGAAAAAAGAAGGGTGCTAGCGAGATTTTCTTCGCATACAATTGTCAAATTCTGGCGGATAACACCTTTGAGAGCCTTAATCTCGCTCAACATCCGCTCTTCATTGCGCATTGTTTCGCGGATATGGCCAAGCACCAGTTCGCCGGTGGCCGTGAGTTCCAGCCCCTTATGGCTGCGGGAAAAAACCGGCGTGCCGATTTCTTCTTCAAAGAGCTTTATTTGCCGCTGGATGGCAGAAGCGGCAACATGGAGCTTTTGTGCGGCACTCCGTATCGAGCCGGAACGCGCCACCTCGTCAAGATATTTCATCAAACGGTGTTGCAAAATGCTAAATCCCCCCCTTGTCCGTTTTTTTTCTTTTGGAGCTTTCCTAATTTCAACCCTTTTTGATACTCCATGGGAAAAACAGTTTCTGGGTAAAAATAACAAGTTGGAACAAGATAAGCGAAATGGCAGCCAGCACAAAAAGCCCCGCCCAGGCTTGCGGTATTTTATAAATCGAGGTGGAAAGCTGGAGGAAGAAACCGATGCCCTTGTCGGCCGAAACAAATTCGGCAACAACCGCACCGATAACGCATAAAGTAATGGAAATTTTCAAGGCCGAGAAAATATAGGGCACGGCATAGGGCAGGCGGATTTGCAATATTTCACGGCGAACCGGTGCGCGGAGCGATTTTGACAATTCGATAAGTTCGGGCGGTGTAGAAAGAAGCCCTGTCGAGGTGGCAATGACGAGTGGAAAAAACGAAATAAGAAAGGTGATGAGAATGCGCGGAAAATCACCTGAACCGAAGGCGACAATGACAATCGGTGCAATGGCAACAACCGGTGTCGACTGGATAATGACCAACAATGGATAAACCGTTTTTGATAAAAGCGGCGAGCGGATAAGACAGACAGCAAGCGGCAAGGCAATCAGAATGGATACAAAAAAGCCGAGTAGTGCCACCCGCAAGGTTGCAAATATATGAACAGCCCAACGCGATCCATCAATGACATGGAAAGCTTTAAAAATTTCAACCGGCGCCGGCAGGATGAAAGAGGGAATGGCAAAAACCGTCACCGCTATTTGCCAGATCACAAGAATGGCCACAATGAGCAACACTGCCGGTAAGCCAGAGAGCAGCGAGGAGAGGTGAAACAGCTTTATCTTTTTCCTCTTAAGCGAGCTTGGGCTTGATGAGGAGGTTTCTGAGGGTGTGAGCGAAGTCATGGACCACCTTTTGGTTTGCAGTTTCGGCGTTGCGTGGCCGTCCGAGCGGCACGTCGAGTTCGGTTAAAACAGTTCCGGGACGACCGGCGAGAACCAGCACACGGTCGGCAAGAATGGCAGCTTCATTGACAGAATGGGTAATGAACATCACGGTTTTCGGCCTGTCGGCAAAAATTCTTAAAAGCTCAAAACCCATTTCATCGCGGGTTAGCGCATCAAGGGCGGAAAACGGTTCATCCATCAACAAAATATCAGGGTCGAGATGAAGCGCACGGGCAATGCCGACCCGCTGCTGCATACCGCCCGACAATTCGTCCGGCATACGTTTTTCAAAACCGGTAAGACCGATCATGCGCACAAGTTCGTGGGCTTTATCAATATCGGCGGAATTGACCTTGCCGAACTTGTGTTTGATGGGAAAAGTAATATTGTCCACAATATTGAGCCATGGCAGCAATGTCGGACGCTGAAAAACAATGCCGACATCTTCGCGCGGCTCCGTAACCGGCATCCCGAAAACTTCCACCTTGCCTTGTGTCGGTTTCAAGAGTCCGGCAATCAACCGCAAAAGCGTGGATTTGCCACAACCGGAAGGACCCAATACTGCAAGAAATTCGTGATAGCGAACATCGAAACTAATGTTGTGAAGGGCTTCTGTTCGCCCTGTTGATGTTGTGAAAAACTGGCTTAGCCCTTCAAAGCGGATAGAGGGGGGAGAAATCGCATTGCTGGATTTCATTTCAACGGATTGCAATTGGCTTGGTGTCATTTGAAGCCCTCCAGATTTTCGGAAAAACCGGTTTTTACGGCACTTTCAGCAGTCATCGCATCGGGGTCGAGGTTTAAAGCTTCGGCCGTTTTTTGCCATGTGCGTTGAAGCTTGTCGCGGCGGTAAGTGCCAAGGCCGTATTGATCTGTTTCGTCGTTGTAAATGAGCTTCAATGTATCCTGAAGTGACCCTTTAACACTCTGCCGATCAAGTTCGGGAACACTTTCCATCACCGCATCGACCGCCTCATCGGGATGTTCATGCATGAATATGATTGACTGGCGATAGGCCTTGATAAAGCGGGTAAGAACCTCGGGGCGCTCGGAAATGAATTTGTCTGCGGCAATCAGCGAACTGCCATAAAGATCAAGGCCGCTTTCCACCCACGGAAAGGCTCTGATTTCTTTATGCGCAATTCTGGCTTGTTCTTCGTAACGCGTATAATCGGTGAGCCAAGCAATAATCACATCGGTCTTTCCTGTTATCAACATCGGCCCCAAAGCACCGGAGTCGACGCGTGTAAGCGCAATATCATCCATGGATAAATTCTGCGTTTTCAGGAAAGGCGGCAAGAAAAGATTGGAAGCGGTAAAAGGCGAGGTGGCAACGGCTTTTCCCTTTATGTCGGCGATTTTCTGAATGGGGCTATCGGAAAGGACATAAAACGCATGTGGCGTTTTGTTGAAGATTGCCATAACCGCGCTTACCTTCACATTTGCTGTTGCGCGCGCCGCCATCAGCGCAGTAATGTCGGCTGCCCCCACATCGCTCACTCCGGCAGCAATGCGGGTAATGGCATCATTGCCGCCACGCCCGGGTTCAATGGCAACATCAAGCCCTTCGGATTTGCAAAAGCCTTTGTTCACACAAACATAAATCGCGGTTTTATCGCCACCGGGTAACCAGTCGAGTTGAAAACGCACTTTGTCAGGGGCCTTTTGAACCTCTTTGGCCTCAAGCGTTTGAGAAAACAAAAGAAGCGCCAAACTCCCACAAAGAAGGCTTGATGAAAGAAAACTGGCCGAAAGAAGCCTTCTTGGAAAAAGACTTTTAAAAGCAACTTTGGCTGCTGAAAAAGTGGCAAGCGGAAAAGCGTGTTTAAAAGTCGAAAATGCTTGTTTGAATTGCTTGCGAATAAAGCTTTTTATATCCGCCCTTTCGAGGCGTTGTATTTTCGAAGTTGCAATTGTCTTTTGGCCGTCGGGGCAAAAAGTGAGGTCCCGTGAAGAGCCGGTGCAAGGGAGGGAATAAAAAGCACTGTCGCTATTGTTTCGGCATTTTGCCTGCATGGACTTTTCCTCCCCGCTTAAAAAAGCATTCCGGTTTTTTTGAAAAACCCGAAAAACCGAACGGGCATCATGAACAATTTTGAGTTATGCCATTTGTGCTGTCGGGTATTATCCGTTTTCAAAAAACCGGATAATCAGCACAAGAAAGGCGGCGTATAGATATTCAACTTACGAAACCAAGCGTATTTTTTAACCTATAGTGTCATCCTGTATTTGCCGGAAAACCTTATTCTCTCTCTTTGAAGATGTTTCTTTTCTTCTTTTAAAAAAGAAAACCGGTTTTATTTCCGACGACCTAAGACTTACACGAACAACATCTGAAAACAAGAGAAAAAACTTAAAAAATAGGCGTTTTTATTTATTGATTAAATTTTATGCAATTTTAAAAAAGAAAAAATGAAAGAATAAAAAGATCAAATAAAATCAATGATTTGAAAAAACACTATTGACCGGCTCCGGTGCAGTCTCTGCGCTTTTATTAAGCGTTCTTAAAATTCGTACGGGTTGCTCTAAATTCTCTTAATACTGCTTTCGACTTTCGAGCGGGGGAAGAGTGAAATCAGAGCTTAAAAAATCAAACATAAGAACAATAAAAATCGCGCCACAAGGGGCGCGATTCTAAATGATTGAAAGGAACATGAAAGTTCCTGTTACTTTTCAGGTCAAGCCGGTTTTGGCAATTGCCAATTATCCGTTCACCCGAATGGCTTTTAACCTGCTTTTCCCATGGCGACCGGCTGGGGTGCTGTCAATTCCTTTTCGTCAAATGATCTCAGAAGGTCATAATGATAATCGGCATCTTCGCAGAACAATTCACTGCTTACCCCATAGGCAAGTCTCCGCACGCCGAATTTCAAAGCCGAAATTCCGGCCGATGCGGCAAGGCTTGGCATACCGGCAAAAGTATAAGTGAAAATGCGTTTGAGATAAGGCGCTTCACCTTTCACCTTTTCCTGAAATTGGAAGTTTGGTCCAAGATAAGGACAGCTTGCAATCACCGCATGTTCTTCGCCCGCCGGTGGGGTAAAATGGTCGCCCCAGGTTTCGATTTTATCGGCAAAACGGGCAATTTCCGGCCGCGTTTTAAGGTCGATAATCAAGCCTGTGCCGACAATCAGAAAATCGAATTCATCACTTTCATGCGGTGTGACAAGAACAAGCTTGTCTCCATCCATCCGGCAGCTTTTAATAGGGCTTGCAAGTTTCAATTCATAATTGCAGAATTTTGTGCACCGTAAATAGGAATCCTGTGTCGGCGGCTGGTTGACATCGAAGAGATATTTCATGAACTGCCATTTCTTGTTGTCATCAAGATCGGCAAAATGGCGCAAAAACCCGCTATATTCCATAAAACGGTAAGGGTTGACTGTTGGCAAAATGGAACGTCTGACAAAATGCGTTACCGATTTTGCACCGTGTTCCAAAGCTGTGGCACTATTGTCAAAAGAGGATGAACCACCACCGACAACGGCAACACGCTTGCCGGCAAGCTTGTCAAAATTGATTGCTTCGGCCGTGTGTGCATAAACTTTCTTGTCAAGAGCATCCTTGAACATATCCGGCACAACCCATTGGCCGCTTCCCTCAATACCGGTCGCTAAAACCACAAGGCGCGTATAGATCATATCGGGTTTGCCGTTTCTTTCGATATGAACTGCAAAAACATCATCTTGCAGCGGCTCTATGTCGGTTACAATTGTCCGGTTTGTGACCTCTATATGGGTAACTTTTTTCAACCAGTCGAGATATTCTGCCCAAAGATTGGTCGGTATTTTATAAAGCTCTTCCCAGGATTTATGCCCGAAACGCGCTTCCCACCAGGCACGCACTGTCAAACTGCCAATGTCGAGATCGGGCCCCGTCACATATTTCGGTGTGCGCAATGTGTGCATACGGGCGTAAGTGCGCCACGGCCCTTCAAAGCCGGCTTCACTTTTATCCAGAATGGCAATGTTTGTAACGCTTTCCCGCCGCAATTGTAGCGCCAATGTCAAACCGCTTTGTCCGCCGCCAATAATCACAACATCCTTCACCGGATTGCCGTGATATGTCTTCGGTTTTACCCATTGACGGGCAGGATAGTTCAAACATTCAAGATCGTATTTTGCCTGTCGCTCAAGCTTGGCAAGATTTATTTCGCTATTTTCTGGCATGTCTATTCCCCATTATTGGCAGGCCAAGGAACAAGCTCCGGCTTTTAAAAGAACCTTGGCTGCCGGTTTAAAACGGGGATGACACTTTGTGTCCGGATCGACCCGATCGACCCGCAAATACGCTTTTGCCGGTGGTTGAAAGGCTAAATATAAGGCAGAAAGTTGTCAAGATTAAAAATTAGGCAAAATCAAATATAATTTGCTGTTATTTCAAGCATAACCCACTGGTCAGCACGTATAAATGGGCTTTTATTTTGCTTGTTTTCCGTTTTGTTTTTTTCTTTTTCGCCAGTTCATCCTTTGTTCAATAGTATTGATTTTATTTTTGGGTAAATAAAGTAACGGAAACGATCTCTGCGGTCTGCTGCGCCGCAATTAAGCGAGGCTCCGACAATCAAGTGAAACACCGGAAGGGCATTACGTTCTCATAAAAAGCACTGGCGGAATGGATGAAAGCGGACAGATAAAAAGCACTGCCGGAAAGGAAAAACACGCACAAAAACTTTTCCTGAAATATCGGCGCATTTACGCCCCGAAAGCCAAGTGGCATGGCTCTTGCTTTTCATATTTTCAGCAACTGTTCAGATGCGGAAATTCCATTCGACTTCCGGACAGTGTTTTCAATTTTGTTCTTTAGGGAAGAAGAACCATGCAATCACTAAAAGACTATCGCGCCCGTGAATTTTATGGCTATGGGGCGAACCCGCCAGACCCCGAATGGCCGGACGGGGCAAAAATTGCGGTACAATTTGTCATCAATTATGAAGAAGGGGGAGAGAGCAATATCCTTTATGGCGACAAAGCCTCCGAGCATTTATTGTCCGAAATTGTCGGCGCAGTTCCTTGGGAAGGGCAGCGCAACCTCAATATTGAATCCTTGTATGAATATGGTGCGCGTGTCGGTTTCTGGCGGCTTTACCGGCTTTTTACCGAAAGGAATATGAAGCTTACAGTATTTGCCGTAGCCAAGGCTTTGGAACTCAATCCGGCTGTTGCGAAAGCCATGGTCGAGGCCGATTGGGAAATTGCCACCCATGGCTTTCGTTGGCTTGAATATAAGGATGTTGACGAAGAGGAAGAGCGTTTTCACATTCGCGAAGCCATACGCATCCAGAAACAACTAACGGGTGAACGCCCATATGGAATCTATCAGGGGAAACCGTCAATCAATACTTTGCGGCTTACCATGGAAGAAGGGGGCTTTATCTATTCGTCAGATAGTTATGCCGATGAACTTCCCTATTGGGTGGAAGGCATTGATAAGCCGTTTCTGATGATTCCTTATACATTGGATGTCAATGATATGCGCTTTGCAACCGCGCAAGGTTTCAACAGTGGCGAACAATTTTTCAACTATCTGAAAGACAGTTTCGATGTTCTTTATGAAGAGGGTGAAAAAGGCGCGCCGAAAATGCTTTCTATCGGCTTACATTGCCGACTGGTCGGCCATCCGGGGCGGGCAAAGGCACTTGAAAAATTTCTCGATTATGTGGCAGCCAAAAAGTCGGTTTACATTGCGCGGCGAATAGATATTGCTCGCCATTGGCAAAAAGTGCATCCGGCCAAATAAGCCTGAAACAGAATAAGAAAAACCGGAGAACAGGAAACAATGGTCGAGCACAAAAATCATAAAAAACAATTGCACGAGCTTGCCGTTTTAAAAATCGGAAAAGCCGAATTTTCTCCTTTTGGCGATGTAATCGACGTGAGGGAAGAAACAATTGCGCCCGACCAAATGGGTAAAGAAAATAATAGAGGCTCGGCTTACCAAAAAAATCCGGTTATGATCCCGATCAATCAGGGGCGGGCAACCCGTTTTCATGATCTTGCAAAGGTTGAAGCGGAGGGGGAAAAGTCCCGCGTTCTCATCAATGTCTTCCGGTCTCTGCCGATCAGTTTTCCCTTAATCATCGACATGATGGAGCGTCACCCTTATGGCTCGCAGGCATTTTTGCCAGTGGGCGACAATCCGTTTCTCGTTGTTGTGGCAAAGGATGAAGGGGGCAAACCTTCCGCCCCGCAAGCCTTTTATTGTCCGCCACGTGTCGGCGTTAATTATCATAAAAATGTCTGGCATTTTCCGCTTCTTGCACTTTTCAAGACAAGCGATTTTTATGTGGTTGATCGCGGTGGTGTCGAAAACAATCTTGAAGAATATTTTTATCAAGATGAGGCTTGGCAAATAAGCCATTTACCGGATTTTGGTAAATGACGGAAAGACTTAGCGAACTTGCGTTTTAAAGAACTTTAATAAGTGGAATATCAGAAGACACAAAAATACCGGCAAACAAATTAAGGAAAAAAGACCCCGTGAAAATTGAACAATTGAACACTCTTAGAGCCGCCGCTTTTATTGATTGTTTAAGCGGCATTTTCGAGCATTCCCCTTGGGTGGGGGAGAGTGTTGCGAAAAAACGGCCATTTGAAAATCTCGATGCGCTTTATGAAGCCATGGTCGAAGCGGTCAGACAAGCTCCGGAAGAGTTGAAAGACAGGTTGATTTTGGCTCACCCCGATCTTGCGGGTAAGCTTGCCCGTTCATCAAAATTGACGGCGCAATCGGAAAAAGAACAAAAAGGGGCAGGGCTTGATCGTTTGAGTGAAGATGAATTCGATCAATTCCAGAAATTGAATGAAGCCTATCGTGCAAAATTTTCCTTCCCCTTTATTATTGCCGTGCGGGGGCATGGCGGCAAAGCCCATGACAAATTTTCCATTCTCGCCAATATGAAAAAGCGCTTGAACAATGATAAAGATGAAGAAAAAGCCACAGCATTAACGGAAATCTTCCGCATTGCGCGCTTGCGGCTTGAAGATCTCATCGATAGCGAGGGATAAAATATGACCGGTTTGACAACCCATATTCTTGATACAGCATCCGGAAAACCGGCTTCCGGCGTCAAAATTCAACTCTACAAGCTTTGCCGAAAAAATGTTCCGGAAAACGAAAATAACAGGACAATAAACAAACCTCATGGGATGGATGAAAAAACGCATTTGGCGGGGGAAAAAACGCAATCCGTCGTCAAAAAATTGCTTGTTGAAACAAAGAGCAATCAGGACGGGCGAACGGAAAAACCGCTTCTTGATGAAAAGGCAATGGAAAAAGGGCAATATGAATTGCATTTTTTCACGGCTGCCTATTTTTTAAACCAAGGCGCAAAACTTGATAACCCGCCTTTTCTTGATGAAATCACCATACGCTTTTCAATAGCCGATAACACCGCCCATTATCATGTGCCGCTTCTTGTAAGCCCGTGGAGCTATTCGACCTATCGCGGTAGTTGAAAAATCAAGCTCGATATGCAGTTGAAAAATCAGACCCGATATTATGACCAGATATTATGACCGGATATAATGAGACGCGCACATCATTCTCGCCGCCTTTTTCAGGCATAAGTTTGTGAGCACTTGTTCCAGGCTTGTTGAATATTTTTTAGCGCTCTTGGGTTTAAAGTTCGTCGTAACGCTTGCCGATTTTCTTTCCCGAAATTGCCCAGAGACAGGATAAAATAAGTGCAAGCAGCATAATCACCGGCGGCTGGACAAGGTTGTTCATAAGCGTATCAATCCAGCCCCAGAATGCATCCGACCCGCGATAGACAAAAGTATCAATAGCGTTTTTTGCGCTGAAACGCGAATTTTCATCAACTGCCGAAAAGAGCATTTCACGGGCAGGGCGGGCAAGTGCATATTCTCCCACACGCCGCAATATCATCGCAATTGCCAAAATCGGAAAACAATAGAATATGCCGAGCAGGCCAAACAGGATCACCATCATGACAGGCAGGCTCACAAGCAAGAATGTCACGCCGAATTTTTTTGCAATGCGGGCGGTAACGAACATCTGGATAAGAATGGACGAGGTTTGCACAACCGCATCCATAATGGAAAAAAACTGTGTCTGTTCATTGGGATTGCTAAAGGTCGCCTGAACAAGACGCGCCTGCGCGTAATAAAGAAAAGTGGTTCCGGCCGAAGTGAAAATGGCATAAACGGCAATTTGGCGGAGATAAGGCGATTGCACGATAAGTTTCAAGCCAATCCATATGCCGGAATAGGTTTCACTTTTTTCTTTTTCCGTTTCGGTTCCCGTGTGCAGGTTTTGTTTCATGTCTTTGCCGCGGCCAAAATCACTTCGCCAGTGCACGAGAAAAAGCCAGAGAAAAAGTGTTGATAAAAACAGCGCTGTCGAAATTAAAAGCAGCCCCGCATAGCCCACTTTTTCAACCAGAAATGCGCTTATCAGCGGGCCTGTTATGCCGCCAAGGCTTGCCCCTGCCGATAGGGGGCCAAACAGGCGCTGTGCCTGTTCTTTGGTAAAAACCTCGGCCAAAAAGCTCCATGTCAGCGAAATAACAAACAGGTTATAAACCGACACCCAGACAAAGAATGCGCGCCCCACCCAAACATTGCCGCTATTATAATAAAGGCTTATCGTAAAGCCAAGCATGACAAGGCTACAAAAGAGTGTTGAATAGATAAAGAGATTGGTCTTTTTAATTTTCTGGCTGATAAAGCCGAAAATGGGCACAACGAGAAACATGGCGCAAAAAGTGGCAGTAAAAAGCCATGAGAGGTGATCAACACCACCGGCAATGCCGAATGTTTCACGCACCGGCCGCAACATGAAATAGCTGCAAAAGACAAGAAAAAGTGTGAAAAAGCCACCTAGAAAAGCAACTGTTTCATGCGCTTTTAGCGCGAACAGATGTTCAAATATATGTTGCAGCTTATTTATCATTATAAGCCAAGGCGTTTTCGCAATTTATCTGCCGGAAGGTGGGCACGAAAACCCGGCTCGCCGGGAGCAAAAATATGCG
Organism: Ditibartonella apihabitans; assembly: GCF_002007485.1. GTDB lineage: Bacteria > Pseudomonadota > Alphaproteobacteria > Rhizobiales > Rhizobiaceae > Bartonella > Bartonella apihabitans. Next base: position 1,890,451 of record NZ_CP015820.1, on the reverse strand, counting down.
CTGTTTCAAGTTTGCCGGTCATGACAGGTTCGCAACCGGTTTCGCGCACAAGCTCGGCTACAACTTGCAATGCTTTTTCATCGTCACTAGCGATCGGCATACCAACAGCTTCTATTCGTTTATTGAAACAATCTTCAATGACTGTGGCGTCAACTGCCGAAAAAGCACGCACAAGGCGCACATCCGGCACATATTTTTTTACTGTTTCGGCAACGCCATTTTTCTTCGCTTCAATTGAAAGAGGCTCTAAATCTCCTCCCCACAAAGGCGGGTTTGTCGCATCAATAACAATTTTTCCCTTCATTTCGGCGGCAAAATCTTTGCCGATCTGCGGCCAGGCCGAAAACGGCACTGCAACAAGAATAACATCACCAAAATTTGCCGCCTGGCGCGGCGTGCCAATTGAAGCTTTTTCGCCAAGCGGGTTTGTCAAGCGCCGCAACTCATCCGGATGGCGCGAAGAAAACATCACCGAATGGCCGGATTTCACAAGGAGGGTTGCAACGGTTCCGCCAAGCGAGCCGGCACCAATGACCCCGATTTTAAGATTTTTGACATCAGCTTCCGTTTTTGTTGCGGGGCTATCATTTATTGTTTCTGCTTTGGATGAATTTGAAGTTTTACCTGCCGAATTTTCTGTATTTTGTGAAAAAGCATTGGACAGCGAAAAAATCTCTGCAAGAGACAGAGCTAAAGCCGATTTCAATATAAAACGACGATCAAGAGACATGTTGAACCTTCTTGTCTTGAACCTTGTTGTCCAGAACGGGAAACCTTCTTGTTCAAATCGGGAAAGCCTTATCAAGTCGGGCAAGATCGTCTTCATCAAGATGAAGAGAAAGTGCGGCGCTGTTTTTACGGCAATGTGCGGGCGAACCTGATTGGGGAATGGAAATGGTAAAATTGTTTCGGATTGTCCAGCCGATTGCGATTGCCGCAGCAGTCATTTGATGTTTTTGCGCGATGTCTTTTAACACCGCGTTTTGCAAAAGCGGTGTCTTGCCGGAGCCAAGTGGTGAATAGGCCATAATCGGCATAGCGTTATTTTTTGACCAATCGAGAAGGCCACCTTCGATAGAGCGGTCAACAAGTGAATATTCCACCTGATTGGTTGCGCATTGGTCGCCTTTTTCAAGGCTGAAAAGATCATTCATGTCATTGACGGAAAAATTGGAAACGCCCCAATCGACAATGGCACCTTCGCTTTTTAATTCTTCAAACGTATCAACCACAGTTTTGAGGTTTGAAATTCCGCCACGCCAATGCAAAAGATAAAGATCCATCTGCTTTAATCCCAAGCGTTGAAGGCTGTTTTTGCAGGCATTGCGAATGTCTTCGGCTTTTGTTGCGTGCGAAGGCATGACTTTGGAAACCACGTAAGGCTTTGTTCCGGCCTTTTTGATGACGCGGCCAACCATTTCTTCAGCTTTACCGGAACTATAAAGCTCGGCAGTGTCAATGAGGTTCAAGCCAAGATCAAGACCGGTTGCAAGCGCTTCCTCTTCCTGTTCGAGAGGGCGTTGACCGGCTGCAAGTGTCCATGTTCCCATGCCAAGCGTCGGGATCATCCGGCCGGTTTTAAGACGGATTGGAGGGTTTTTTATAGCTGTGGCTTGTGTTCTTGCCGAAATTGTCGGGCTAACCATGAAAGCTGCACCACAGGCGATAGCAAATTGTCGACGTGTTATGTCCATTCTAGCGCCTTTCCTATTTTTGTTGAGAGCAAGTATAATCGAGCTTTCAAAAACGAGAAAGATATTATTGTTCATTTGAACGATGAATGAAAATCATGAATGAACTTGCCCGTTAGATTTATTAACGATTGGAAGACGAATACGATTACCTCGCTTCCGTCAATAATGTTGATAAAACACTGTTCGCCAATGTTTATCTTTTTACCTACGACGGCAGGCAGTTTAAAGGGGCACCAACGTTGTCTGGATAAAAGGCGACATATTAGCTGCATAAAAATCCTGAGAGAAACGCATAACGGAGCAGCGTTTATTTACATTCTTACTTGCGGTAGTCATTATCTGGTTTGTTTTGGTCAACCTCTTTATTGGGACTGAAAAACTAGAAAAACCCGTTGACAGGTGGTTCTATTTCCAAGTTCAGGAGCCCACAGTTAAAGAGTGGAAACTTTTTAAAAAACCATGCACAGTCTTTATTAAATCTTTGGAATCTTATTATATAATGAGACTGACAAAATATTCTTGAAATAAGGCATGTGTCTTTAAATGTGTAAATCGGAGAAGTTAGTATACTTACTCATTGGCTGTGTTTCCGGGCTAATATTAATTAAAGTATTGGCATGTGTTTTTCGATTGATTCCAGACGATTGGATGAGTGGCTTTGCTGGTAACATTATAGGCGGGTTAATGACGTTGGTTGCTGCTGTGGTGGCTTGGCGGTCCGTTATGAAGCAAATAGAGTCAAATGAAAAATTGGCTAAAGAACAGGTTGCCCGGGAGGCAAAGCAAGCAGAGGAAGCACGGGATAATGCTCTAAGGGCAGTAAAACCACGCCTATTAAGATGTTTGTCTGCACTGATGGTCATTGCGGAGCGCAACATTAACCTACACTTCGTCTGTGAAACCAAGCCTCCTGTGATTATAGACGGAAAACGGTTAGACTTTTCGGATATTCCTGAAGCGAATGTTGAAATAATAGCTAAAGCGATCGAGCTAAGTAAAGGCACTGTTTCAAAGCGTTTAACTGACATTATCCAGAGTTTTCAGGTTGCTATTGGGGAAGAACAAGACGACGATGAAGAAGTTTGGGTTAAATTGACTAGAAATGGATGCGCAGAAAGCACAACGAGTGAGGGCATCAGCTCAAAAATGGCACATAATTGTCAAACGATGTGTAGTCGTGTAATCGAATGGATCGTAGTATATGCTATAGCGCAGTCCGCCTTAGGTTTTGCTCGGAGTATGAGTGGCAATATAGCGGAAACAGTTGATAAAAATACTGTCATTAATAAACTAACATCATTGTGTAAATTCGATACTTTACCTGATGAGTTTAATAAGGCTCTTGATAATTTGGAAAGTTATGGTGGTTTAGAGAGTTGGTATAGAGGTAACCACGCAAAAGGCGACATTAAGATGCGACGTTTTAAAAGTAATGGAAAGATTAATAATGGGTAACCACCTTCGGGTAGCTGCTAAGGGTTACATAGGTTCTCCGTTTCTTCTTTAACTCGCACAGTCATCCAACAGGGCACAATTTTCTCTTGCCAATCTCGAACTGGATGAAGAAAATAAAAAATATAAGTGTAAATTCATGTCATAAATGATTCATCATTCACTTTCCAAAGCCATTTCATTGAGGGGGGGCTGCAGTGGAATTAAAGCGTGAATTTGTTGTTTTTTTTAATTTTAAATATAAAAATATTTATTTGGAAGAAACGTATGGTCTGATGACCCGATTAAAATCCGAGATTATTTTATATGCCTCTTCCTGGGTTTTCAAATTAGAAAAGGATAATATTAATCCGCTCAAATCTTTTCTTTCTATTTGCCGGTTTGAAATGCAGCCAATTCCAAAATTTTCTTTTTGTGCAATTGTCATTAATTCCAGATCGTCACACTCAACACGATTTTTGAATAGCAATAATGTATTAAGTCCGTGATCGAAATTTTTTACATGGAATATATCGGAAACATATCTATTCAATGCATTTTGTAAAAATATTTGTCTTTTTTTATAATTAAGCCTCATTTTGTTCAAATGTTTGGCAAAATTACCAGAATCCATAAATTCGGATAATACAGATTGATTTAATATTGGAAATCCATCTATCCATCTTTGATAAAAATCGGTTATTTTTGGAACCATATATTTTGGAACAATAAAATAGCCTAGTCTTAGGTCAGGATTAATTAATTTACTGAAACTACCAATATAGATCATATTGGCGTTTCTATGATTATTGAGACTGGTGAGAGCCGGTAGTGGTTTGTTATCATATCGGAATTCGCTATCGTAATCGTCTTCTATGATAAATGTACCATTTTTCTCCGACCAATCTAATAAGGTGTTTCGATTATCATCTCCCAGAGCGTAGCCGAGAGGGCTCTGATGATTGGCTGTGACGATAATAAATTTAACGTCGGGATGTTTTTTCAAAGCATCAGAAATTTGCATTCCGTTATGATCAACAGGAACTGCGACAATATGTGTACCCGAACTTTTAACAATATCCAAAGTGGGAGGAAAACACGGGTCTTCCAAAAAGACTGTGTCATCCGGTTCACCAAGAGCTTGCATGAGCAAATTTAAAGCTCCGCGAAAGCCGCTACTGATGAAGACCTGATCGGGTTCGCAAACGATTCCACGGGACAGCCCGACGTAACGGGTGATGCTTTCTTTTAGCTTTTTAAGCCCGGTCGAATGGGGATAAAATAACGAGTTATGCGTTTCAGCAATCTTTCGCTTGAGAAGACCACTCCAGTATTTTGCGGGAAATAAATCAATGGCCGGTAAACCGATCTGGAGCTTTTTGAAGGCCGTTCCTTCGGCATAAATGGACCGATGTTTTACGGAATTGGTCTTAGTCTTTTTTGACGAGCTTTCAGGGGCGAGGGAATGGCTTGCAACATATGTGCCGGCAGGCCCTCTGGAGACGAGATAACCATCTCCAATGAGGCGACTATATACGCTTTCGACGGTGTTTTTTCCAATCCCCAGTTCACGCGAAAGAGCCCTGATCGAGGGTACGCGCTGTCCTATTTGAAAAGTACCGCTATCAATTAAATTAATAATCTGTTGGTAGAGGCTATCACCAATTCCTGCGCGAGACGATTTGGGCGAATAGCTTGTGCCCGTCAATTTTACGTTTTTAAGCCCGTTTGACATTCGTTTCCTCGCCGTCAGAAACATTCATAACAATCGATTTTAGAAAGAATATATATTCGCATTGAATGGGTCAAACCGGTGAAGAGTAGCGCGAAAATTTTAAACATGAGCGAGAGCGGATTTTTCTGCCCGACTTTGCCTCTAATGCCTTAAACGAATTATAATCATGACGAGGCGACCCACGGCTCATCACAATCCGGTTTCCCGTCATCGGTTGAAAGTAAAGGCATTCTTCAAGAGGTCGGCATCATGAGTTTAACGAATGGCAGAGGGGTTGGCGGGACAATGTCGTTTTCATAAGAAAAATGAACGCATGTTTGGTATTTTTTGCATCTTTTTTTTCAAAAACGAAACATGTCTGATTGATACCCGGACGCGCCCGAAGAAGTGACGCCCGAAAAAGCGTAGAAAAAGCCGTTTTCTATTTTTCATGCGGTAGCAGAATTATTAATACGGTAGTAGACGCCATCAAGAGCACAGCCTACCGCGTGCCAAAGTGAACTCTCCTATTCAAGCGATCATTCTTGGACCATAGGTTTTTGGACCAAAGAAGTGGTTCATTCAGCAAAGAGCGCTCTTATTTTATTCTCGATGACATCCAAAGCCGCGGTATCTTTTGCAACGGCGGTAATAATACCGGGACAGTTGGCCAAGTCGGTGGTCAACGGGATGGGACTATTGTCACCGAAAAAAAGTTTTACAGTGGAAACACCCGGAATAGATTGGAAATCTCTGATCAAGCGTGACGTATCGCTGACATGTCTATCCGCTTTTTCATTTATCAAAAAGATGATACGCCCATTTGTTCCAAGAATTGCGGGTTTTGAATTGAAGTTATCCGAGCATACAGAAACGGCCGTCTCGAGCAATCCGTTACTATAGCACTCGTTGAACAAAAGCGGGGCAATGCCGCCGTGTAATCTCGCTCCGACTTCAACCATCACCGGACCTGTCTTTGTCCATATAAGTTCCAGATGAGCCGGACCATATTCGATAGCGACAGCTTTGATGCACTCGACAGCACAGGACAATAATGGCGCATAGTCCTTGATTGTCAGGTCCAGAACCTCCAGCGCTTCATAAACAAAATGGCTGTTATTATGCGTTCCTTTTCTGTACCGGCATAAACTACAAACTTTTGTCACTCCTTTGAAGGAAACGAGATCAACGACATATTCATCGCCCGTCAGTCTTTCTTGCAGGAGAAATGACGTGTTTTTCTGGCCAACAGCATTTGTTCTATCCCAGTCGATTTCTTTGATGTGCTGCTTCACGTCATCAGGGTTTTCAAAAAACAGAACATCATCGGTTAAACAGGATTCGTTCGGTTTTAATACATATCCGGTTGGAGACGAAAATATTGGAAAATCCTTCATTTCCCGAGTGATCTTAATTGTCTTGATATGTTTTAGGCCATTGATTTCGAGGCGCTTCTGCATGTCAATCTTGCTACGGCGCCAATTTGTATGATGTACATCATTGCTTGGAGTGCCGAAATAATCGGCAAGCGCTTCTGTGCAGTAGACACCCGTTTCAGCGCCGCATAAGACCGCAAACACATCGTTAGAACCGAGCTTTTCTTTAATTTCGTCAGCCGAATATAAATTTTTGTCGAAAAAACCTTCACCGGTAAAACTATTCGCAAATTTGGGGGGAAGATTTGGGTCAGACTGAACACAATAACACAAATATCCAAGTTTCGATATTAAAGGGGCATAGAGAGCACCTGTTGACATCGGATCAACAATAATAACGCAATTTTTATTCATTCCGTTGCTCCCGATGAACTTCTGACTAAGACTATCCAAACAAACATGATCAAAGCGACAGCCGGAAAAAGATATATTGCTGAATAGGCCCCAGAACGGCGCTGCCGGTCAGGATGCCAAAAACCATCGGCCCGATGGACTGCGCTAAAGTATACATAAGCGCACTAACGCTACTTACCTGATCGGCCTCGTTGTCACTGCTGGTCTTATCGATGACTGTTTTACGTGCGTGAATGCGTATGGTGTTTATTGAAAAGCCGATAAATAAGCACGCCACGATCGCCATATAGGGATGCCAGGAGAGGGTAAAAATCAAATCCGCAAGAAGGAGCGTTATGGCCGGTATCAAAAGCCGGAACCAGCCGATGTTGATAAAGGCTGCCGAGAAAGCGCCAAGGCCAGCTACGGCACTGCATAAGCCAAAATATTCGCTGTTCAAATTTTTTACTTTTTGAAAAATGATCGGCGTAAGGACGTTGAATGCGCTAATATGAAGCCCCACCAAGGCAATGACGATACAAAGATAAATCAGACTTCTGGCGAGAGGCTTTCCTGAGAAATGTGCTGGTCGATCTGCTTCCTCAATTGTTGTTCCGGATTTTTCGGAAAAAATAAATCGTGCTGTTGCGCTGACGATGATGTCGAAAATGCATATCAGCGCAATCAGCTTATTATAATTTAGAAACAATAACAGATATCCACTCGCCATCGCTCCGAAAAAGGAACCGAGCTGAACGATTGTCTGCATCGTTCTGGATGCCATTTGCGAGCTGATGTGTCCCTGAAGAACAAGCTTTGTGTTTGCCGCTTCCAGTACTGTCAGTGTGAGTAGGGAAAGATAACCAATGCAAAGCGATGTGATGATAAAACCAATCCACGTGTCGGCAATAGAAAATAGGCTTTCCACCAATATCACCGCGAATACAATTATTCTTCGAAGATAAAGGCCGGCTAAACTTATCGATTTCTGCTCGTGACCACGTGCCAATTTTTTTAAGATTAATGGAAATATCACGCCTATCGAGAGTATGCAGCCAAGGAATAATGGTGAATTTGTAACCCGAAGAGAATTCCAGATATTGGAAAGCAACAACACCATATCGGAAAAATAAAGAAGGACGAGCACTGAATAAAATCTGTAGGCATGTGGATTCATAATTTCCATGACAGCGCTCGAGGTCAAAAAGACAAGAAACAGATCTTTACGTTTGTTCTAAAGACATATCCCTACAATGCATTTTTTGTGTTCGAAACCGAAATACATATGTCCCTATCAAATTGTCCCGATATGTCCCTATCGCTGTCAAAGGGTTTGCGACATTGTCTCATTCACAGAATTTGAGAATGGTGACGCATGTTTGACTTTGGCAAATCGTCTACGCTAAGGCGGGGCATATTTTTTGCTAAAGGGGGAATATATTTTGCTAAAGTCAGTTTAGCTATCAGCTATCTTTCGGCTGTATTTGACCGTTTCGGTTTTTGGGGTCATTTCGGTGAAACAGGTGTTTCATGGGGCTCGATGACCCAATTTTTTAAACATGTCTCAATACTGTGTCCCTGGGCTCCGGAAAACATGATTCCTGTTATTGGTTGGGTGGTCACAGTTTTAGAGGCAGTCATCGCTTTATCATATATTATCAACGCAAATAACAAAATCATTAACATTGCGAATATATTTATATTAATATTATTTATTATAAGTATGTCATTTTTTCAAAGTATAAAAATGATGATTAATTTTAATGTTATAGTTTGTTTTGCGCTTTCGTTATTAATATATTTTGCAGACAATAATGAGAATAAGGAGAAGAGAATATGAAAAATCTCAGATTGAAATATTTTGACTTGTCACCAGAGCTGATGAGTGGTTTTAGAGCCGTGAAAGTCGCCCTTGAGAAAAGCGTTGTAGAACAAAAATTGATTGAACTGGTCTATCTTAGAGTTTCTCAAATCAATGGATGCGCATATTGCCTCAATCTCCATACAAATTCCTTGCTAAAAGATGGCGAAACACAGCGCCGCATATCCGAAGTGGCCGGTTGGCGTGTGAGTGACCAATATTCTGAAAAAGAACAAGCAGCACTGAACTGGGCAGAGCAGTTAACAAACATATCGACAAGTCACGCCGATGACGAGTCCTACGAGGCATTAAAAAAGGTCTTTAGTGACAAAGAAATATCAGACCTTACATTTGCAATATCGCTGATGAATGGAATGAACAGACTTGCCATTTCTATGCGCCAGTGAGGCACATTAACGGCAATGTTGAATAGTTGGGTAAGTAAAGCATAAGTCATTTTACGGATTTTAGTTGAGGCGCTGGTCATTTCTTTTCTAAAGCTTTAAGCGCTTAATCAGGATAGAGACGAGATCTATCTTGAAACAGAAATGACCGGCGCTTGAGCAAAAGGTCTATAAAAGCTTTTGATTAAATTCTTTCCATGAAGACTTTAAAAGCATTGTGGAATGGTATTGAGACGATAAAATTTATAAAAAATACGTTGTTTTTATTTTGTTGAATTTTGTTTTGCACGAATTATTCATTTTTAGCACTCGATAGTTTATTTTTAAGACCCGTTACGATTAATAGAAAAATACATTTTGATATACTTGGTGGATCAGCCGAGAAATTTGCGTTTTCTTCAAGTATTGCGGATAGCCAGACTTGATCTAACAAACATTGAAAGACGTGAAAATATCAGAATTGTCGACGCAAACTTCATTTCTCATTTGAAGATGGAAGTTGTCCGATCGTATCTTGGACTTACTGGTTTTCGGGCGATGATATAGGAATGACTTGCTATTGTTCGGGAGCGATCGGGATTCCTCACGCTGTAACATGTCAACATAAACAATTTTTTGATGGTAAGTGTGAACACGTTCTCGGGCTTGTTCGGAAACAGATTTGATTAGACTTAACCGCCATGCGCCCCGACAAACGCTTAAGATCTTTTGGTAATATGTGTTCAAGATCTGCTTCAGTGCCATACAAGCATTGTGCTGGAGTGTTGATCTCTTCGAACTTGATGGCTGAGACAAGTGAGCGGAAGTGTTTGAAGCAGTCTGACGCGGACTTTTGCCAAGGAGCGGGATGAAAAGCGAAGATCGGGTTGATAAGTGAAGATAGCAAGATCGTCTCGCACCTTATAAACAGACGACGACCAATAGAAGATTCAGAAGTCGTATTTCTCTTCGAAATATGCTAATTCGAAATTATTGGGTGGAGGAGCAATTCAGTGGTTAAAAATACAGACAAACCATTCGAACCTGTGTTTGCTGTTTTGGATTATGTTGCCAGTTCTCTCAGAGCTGTCTCTACCACTGAAATTTCAGAGGAACTGAAGCTGCCTTTGAATACAACTCACCGGATTGTCGCTAACCTTGCAGCACAGGGATTTTTACGCCGCGTAGAAGACGCAAGAAAGATAGTTGTCGGTCCGGTTCTTGATCCCGAAACGGGCTTTGCTCGCCGAAAGGTTGCCGACCGCATTGTATTTATGGATCACGGCGCAATCGTTGAGGAAGACACACCTGAGACATTTTTTAAATCACCGAAAACCGACCGTGCGCGCGAGTTTTTGAACCAAATCCTTCACTAAAAAGAGCTATTATCATGACACTACAATTACGAACTGAAACGGATACATTGGGAACTGTAACTGTACCTGCCACAGCCTATTACGGGGCTCAGACAACGAGAGCAATTAACAACTTCCCGATTTCAGGACAACCCATTAGCCGTTTCCCTGATTTGATTAAAAGTCTGGCCTATATCAAGTGGTCGGCAGCGAAAGTGAATATGCGTCTTGGACTGCTTGATCGAAAAAAGGGAGAAATTATTTGTCAGGTTTGTGACGAAATCATCAAGGGCGATCATCTCGACCAGTTTCCTATTGATCTTATACAAGGGGGAGCCGGCACGTCCACAAACATGAATATGAATGAGGTCATCGCCAATCGCGGCCTTGAGATCATGGGCGAAAAGAGGGGACAATATCAGGCACTTCATCCCAATGATGATGTCAACATGTCACAGTCGACAAACGACGTTTATCCGACAGCCGTCCGTCTGGCCATCTTGTTCACTCATGAAAGACTGGTGAAATCCATTTCTGTTTTATGTGCAAGGTTCAAGGAAAAAGGCGTCGAGTTCAAAGACATAAAGAAGGTTGGACGCACACAATTGCAGGACGCCGTTCCTATGACGCTGGGTGAAGAGTTTCAGGCTTTCGCTTCTACACTCGAGCAAGACATCAGCCTCATCAAACAAGCCGTTTTACTCGTTCAAAAAGTCAATCTTGGCGGAACAGCCATTGGAACCGGCATCAATGCGAAGCCCGAATATCAAAAATCAATTGTGGAAGAACTGTCTGAAGCAACAGGGTTATCACTCGAGCAGACACCGGATAAGATCGCGGCAAGTTGGGATATGGGCGCTTTTGTTTCGATTTCAGGTGCTTTGAAACGGACTGCGATCAATTTATCGAAAATATGCAATGACCTGCGTTTGCTTTCAAGCGGCCCACGAGGCGGACTCCATGAAATCAACCTGCCGGCAATGCAACCCGGATCATCGATCATGCCCGGTAAAATCAATCCTGTCATTCCAGAGGTCGCCAATCAGACGGCTTTTCTGGTCATGGGCAATGACCAGATCATCACACTTGCCGCTGAAGCCGGACAATTGCAGCTCAACGCGATGGAGCCGATTATTGCGTTCAAAATTCTGGAATCGATGGAATTCATGTCTAATGCCATTCATATACTTGCTGAAAAATGCGTTGCAGGGATAACCGCTAACAAAAATATCTGTCTTGAATTTTTGGAATCCAGCACAGCAATGGTCACGGCCATGTCACAACAAATAGGCTATGAAAAGGCTGCACAGCTGGCTAAGGAAATTATTCAAAATGACCTGAGTTTTTCAGAGGCACTTAAAAAGCATAAGGAAATAAATGCTGAAAAATTCATCTGAAATACGTTTATGAAAATGCCAGAATGGTCAATAATCTCGAAGCCCCTATATAAGGATCTTCAGAATAGATTGAGGGTATAATGTATTATAAAAACTTATTTATTAGCCTACTGGCAATTGTTGTGCTGTATGGATGTGGAGCTCACCACAGCAGATTTGAGTCTCAATACCCGGATCGTCCTAGACCAGATAGCGAACGTGATATATTGCAAACTTTTGTGGGTAACCTGCCTCAACCTTAAACCGCTACTTGGGTAGCCCAGATGACCAACGTTTAGGTATTTGGGTATGGGGAGAAGAAAAATGGGTTTATGCATCAGTTAGTCAGAGCCATATAGGATCAACTGATATGAAAAGATCTAATAGAGATACATGTAGGGTTGTAGCAAAGACTAATGAACAAGATATCATTCAAAGCATTTATTATGAGGAAGATATTCTTGAATCAGGAAGCGTTAGATGCCCGACTATAGGAAATTTGAACAAACTTACATATATAGTAAACCCTGCATTGTATGAATATGATAAGAAACATGGGATAAAAAGAGATAATTACTGGATACCTAACTGATGGGAAACCTCATTGAGTTATTTACTCAGGCGGGTTTTAGTTGGCCTCACTCACGTTTAACATATTCAATTCGTTTCCTTTACCATCAATTGCGTTTCATAACCGAATAGAGATGCTGCAATCAGCCTTCGGAATCAAAAAAATAGTAACTTCATTTGTCAGCCGAATATGCTCATCAGCGTACTGGTGCTGTTGATGCTTCTATATATTTCCGTTTTTTCCAAAGAACCAATTCGTTTATCCCTGAAATAATGGTTTCTGATTATCAGGAAATACTCGAAAATGAATTTCGGTCTATGACAAATTCTAGTACTGCTTTGATAGGTTGTGGTGAACAATAGGACTTGCAACGTCTGGAAAAATTATGCGCATAGCCGTGGTTCAATGGCATGATTTATTTGCAAGGGCAGCACTTGATAAACGTGGAGAAACAGGAGTCTTATCCAATACTGATGTTCATTATTATGGACCTGTTTTGTTGTGTGCTTTAGCTGTTATAGCTTATGACAATAAGGAAAAATGTCGGTATGAAACCGCTTTAACGTTCGTCTTCTGTCGGCTGTTCATGCCATTATTATAGCCTCGCATAATAAAAAATATTTGAGACATTTTTACTTTTATAGATTGACACCTTGGTTTTTTGCTAGTGTTTTATGCCGAGTTTTTGAGGCAATTAAAAAGTTTCTGCAGCTCTTCGGCGCTTAAACCCCATTACCCGGCTCTGGTGTGATACTTATGGTCCTGCAAAATCTAAAATTATCAAAGCTCAAGGACGCTCGTTTAAAAATGTGGAAACCAATATGAATAGAAAAATTGTTCTATTACTATGCTTGTCTTCATTAAGTGTTTTTAGTGGTTGTGGTGTGTTTGAGCCTGGTTATATAGATCACGGCCCACCAGTTGCGGCTGCATGGTATCAAAAGCCAGGCGCAACACCGAAAGAAATAGCTGATGCATATTACAAATGTGAAGAACGCTATCCAGATGATCCAAAACTTGACCCAAATGTTGGACAGAATATCATTTTTAAACGAATATTTTGTATGGAAGATCAAGGATATTTTGCTAAGGATGGAACCAGAGCGATAAAGTCTTGTAGAAACTTTCATAATCCAAAAGTTCCCATTTGTGAGGCGAGGGGCGCTTATAATTAAAATAATGGAGTAATAATTATTGAGCTCTGGCCCAGAAGCTCATGCACAATAAACTGTCAATTTATTGAACAAATTGAGTGTTGGTAAAAAAGATGAAATGACTTTGTAACTTCATAATCGGGATTTTGTTGGGGGCTCGTTGGTGGCAATTCGGCCACGATGTGGGGGCTTCTGGTAGTAGTATGATGTTGGAATGGCTTAATATGTTTGGCAGTTTTGTTGGGAAGCGTGGTTTCTCTATCTATAGCTGCTAGAGACCAACAGCTTGATTGTGGCGATAATTATAATTCTGTAATATCTACAAATACCAAAGTTTAAAGACGCTCGTTTAAAAATGTGGAAACCAATATGAATAGAAAAATTGTTCTATTATTATGCTTGTCTTCATTAAGTGTTTTTAGTGGTTGTGGTGTGTTTAAGGATGGTTATGTAGATCACGGCCCACCATCTGCTAGTCAATGGTATCAAAAGCCAGGCGCAACACCGGAAGAAATATCTGAAGCAAATGACAAATGTGAAAAACGCTATCCAGATGATATAAAGCTCGACCCAAATGTTAGACAGAATATCGCCTTTCAAACATTGTTTTGTATGGAAGATCAAGGATATTTGCCTAAGGATGGAACCAGAGCGATAAAGTCTTGTAAAAATTTTCGTAATCCAAAAGTTCCCATTTGTGAGGCGAGGGGCGCTTATAATTAAACTGTTGGAGTAATTATTGAGCTTTGGCCCAGCAGCTCATGCACAATAAACTGTCAATTTATTGAACAAATTGAGTGCTGGTAAAAAAGACGAGATGATTTTGTACTTTCATAAGTATGATTTTGTTGGAGGGCTCATTGGTGGCAATTCCGCCACGATGTGGGGGGCTTCTGGTAGTAGTATGCTGTTGGAATGGCTTAATATGTTTGGCAGTTTTGTTGGGAAGCGTGGTTTCTCTATTCATAGCTGGTAGAGACCAACAGCTTGGTTGTGGCGATAATTATAATTCTGTAATATCTACAAATACAAAAGTTTGAAGACGCTCGTTTTAAAATGTGGAAACAAAAATGAAGAATAAAATTATTACATTACTATGCTTGTCTTCATTAAGTGTTTTTAGTGGTTGTGGTGTATTTAAGGATGGTTATATAGATCACGGCCCACCATCTGCTAGTCAATGGTATCAAAAGCCAGGCGCAACACCGGAAGAAATATCTGAAGCAAATGACAAATGTGAAGAACGCTATCCAGATGATCTAAAAATCGACCCAAATGTTAGACTGAATATCCACTTTAAACAAAGATTTTGTATGGAAGATCAAGGATATTTGCCTAAGGATGGAACCAGAGCGATAAAGTCTTGTAGAAATTTTCATAATCCAAAAGTTCCCATTTGTGAGGCGAGAGGCGCTTATAATTAAAATAATGGAGTAATTATTGAGCTCTGGCCCAGCAGCTCATGCACAATAAACTGTCAATTTATTGAACAAATTGAGTGCTGGTAAAAAAGACGAGATGATTTTGTACTTTCATAAGTATGATTTTGTTGGTGGGCTCATTGGTGGCAATCCTGCAACAATGTATGGGGCACTCGAGGGGTATAACCAATTAAAAGCAATTGGCGGTATGTTTGATCTTGATGGCAAACACTACTCTGTTCATAGTTGTTATGGTCTTGGAAAGAGTGATTGTGGGATGACTTATGGTCCTGCAAAATCTAAAATTATCAAAGCTCAAGGACGCTCGTTTTAAAATGTGGAAACAAAAATGAATAGAAAAATTGTTCTATTATTATGCTTGTCTTCATTAAGTGTTTTTAGTGGTTGTGGTGTATTTAAGGATGGTTATGTAGATCACGGCCCACCATCTCGTGCTGCATGGTTTCAAAAGCCAGGCGCAACACCGGAAGAAATATCTGAAGCAAGTGACAAATGTGAAGAACGCTATCCAGATGATCCAAAACTTGACCCAAATGTTAGACAGAATAACATTTTTAAACAAAGGTTTTGTATGGAAGATCAAGGATATTTTCCAAAGAGTGGAACCAGAGCGATAGATGCGTGTAAAAACTTTCATAATCCAAAAGTTCCCATTTGTGAGGCAAGGGGCGCTTATAATTAAAATAATGGAGTAATTATTGAGCTCTGGCCCAGAAGCTCATGCACAATAAACTGTCAATTTATTGAGCAAATTGAGTGCTGGTAAAAAAGATGAAATGACTTTGTACTTTCATAAGTATGATTTTGTTGGGGGCTCATTGGTGGCAATTCCGCCACGATGTGGGAGGCTTCTGGTAGTAGTATGATGTTGGAATGGCTTAATATGTTTGGCAGTTTTGTTGGAAAGCGTGGTTTCTCTATTCATAGCTGCTAGAGACCAACAGCTTGGTTGTGGTGATACTTATGGTTCTGCACAATCTAAAATTATCAAAGCTCAAGGACGCTAATTTTAAAATGTGGAAACAAAGATGAAGAAAAAAATTGTTCTATTACTGTGCTTGTCTTCATTAAGTGTTTTTAGTGGTTGTGGTAGTGTGTTCGACCCTGATTATGTAGCTCAACCTCGACTATCTGGTCCTGCATGGTTTCAAAAGCCAGGCGCAACACAGGAAGAAATAGCTGATGCGTATTACAAATGTGAAGAACGCTATCCAGATGATCCAAAACTTGACCCAAATGTTAGACAGAATAACATTTTTAAACAAAGGTTTTGTATGGAAGATCAAGGATATTTTCCAAAGAGTGGAACCAGAGCGATAGATGCGTGTAAAAACTTTCATAATCCAAAAGTTCCTATTTGTGAGGCAAGGGGCGCTTATAATTAAAATAATGGAGTAATTATTGAGCTCTGGCCCAGCAGCTCATGCATAACCAACTGTCAATTTATTGAACAAATTGAGTGCTGGTAAAAAAGATGAAATGACTTTGTACTTTCATAAGTATGATTTTGTTGGGGGCTCATTGGTGGCAATTCGGCCACGATGTAGGGGGGCTGGTGATAGTATGTTGTCGAATTGGCTTAATATGTTTGGCAGTTTTGTTGGGAAGCGTGGTTTCTCTATCTATAGCTGCTAGAGACCAACAGCTTGATTGTGATGATGCTTATGGTCCTGCAAAATCTAAAATTGTCAAAGCTCAAGGACGCTCGTTTTAAAATGTGGAAACAAATATGAAGAATAAAATTATTACATTACTATGCTTGTCTTCATTAAGTGTTTTTAGTGGTTGTGGTAGTGTGTTCGACCCTGATTATGTAGCTCAACCTCGACTATCTGGTCCTGCATGGTTTCAAAAGCCAGGTGCAACACAGGAAGAAATAGCTGATGCATATTACAAATGTGAAGAACGCTATCCAGATGATCCAAAACTTGACTCAAATGTTAGACAGAATAACATTTTTAAACAAAGGTTTTGTATGGAAGATCAAGGATATTTTCCAAAGAGTGGAACCAGAGCGATAGATGCGTGTAGAAACTTTCATAATCCAAAAGTTCCCATTTGTGAGGCGAGGGGCGCTTATAATTAAAATATTGGAGTAATTATTGAGCTCTGGCCCAGCAGCTCATGCACAATAAACTGTCAATTTATTGAACAAATTGAGTGCTGGTAAAAAAGACGATATGATTTTGTACTTTCATAAGTATGATTTTGTCGGAGGGGTCATTGGTGACAATTCGGCCACGATGTGGGGGCTTCTGGTAGTAGTATGATGTTGGAATGGCTTAATATGTTTGGCAGTTTTGTTGGGAAGCGTGGTTTCTCTATCTATAGCTGCTAGAGACCAACAGCTTGGTTGTGGCGATAATTATAATTCTGTAATATCTACAAATACAAAAGTTTAAAGACGCTCGTTTTAAAATGTGGAAACAAAGATGAAGAAAAAAATTGTTCTATTATTGTGCTTGTCTTCATTAAGTGTTTTTAGTGGTTGTGGTGTGTTTAAGGATGGTTATGTAGATCACGGCCCACCATCTGCTAGTCAATGGTATCAAAAGCCAGGCGCAACACCAGAAGAAATATCTGAAGCATATGACAAATGTGACGAACGTTATCGAGATGATCCAAAACTTGACATACATGTTAGAGAGAATATCGTCTTTCAAAAATTGTTTTGTATGGAAGATCAAGGATATTTGCCTAAGGATGGAACCAGAGCGATAAAGTCTTGTAGAAACTTTCATAATCCAAAAGTTCCCATTTGTGAGGCGAGGGGCGCTTATTAAAAAAGTATAAATTGTATTTTACAATTCGTATATTTTTTGAGGAAATTGAAATGAAAAACAAAACAACCGCTGATCATTCGGTTAGGGATAAAGGTTGGCGGTTGTTTGGCATTGAGCGTTAATTACTATTTTGAAGCTTATGACGCCAATTAACAAGAAATAACAAGTAGAATTCAGTATTCTGCCCACGGTTATGGTATTTATCGAGTGTGTAATGCATTTTGCTTGAGCCATGAAGGTTCTACTTTGCGCATTACTGTTGCCGATAAGGGCAATGAGATAATAAGCGAAAGTTCTTACAAGTGTCGTTCATGCATGAAAATGATATTATCAAAAAATAATCCAAGGTGAAGATTCAATGAGAAAATTTTTATCTCTTTTATGTGTCGTCTTTATGCTGAGTGGCTGTTGGCTTTCTCTCAACTTTAGTCAGGAAATTCAAGATAAATGGCGTGGGCAACCTATCGAAAATATCATTAAACGGTTAGGCCCATTCCATGTTGCACAAAATAAAAAGGGAGAAAAATATGTATACTGGGAACGATCTTTTCAAAAAAGTACACCTACAGGATATGAGTTAGCTTATTGTGAAGCCCGCGCGTTTTATGACGAGCACGGCAAAATCACAAGGCTGGATACTTATTCGAGAGGAGCTAATTGCGCTTTTGGTTTTAAAGACGCGCTAAAGTAGAACAGTTGTTATCGGTTGGTTTTTAATTTATTCAGCATGTAGAAAAATTGTCTTTATTAGGGCTGTTGTTAAAATGAAAAAACGTGCAATAACTATATTTGTTTTCATCGTTTCAGGTCTCTTCCTCACCGCTTGTCAACAAACCACTGCGACGTCGTCTCAAGAAAAACCGGCTATGGTAAAAAAAAGCGAAAAGCTTTGTGAACGACTAGGGTGTCATGTGACATATCACCCATAATTCTGAGTTATTTTCATGGCCTTTAGAGGCGTTGTCAGAATAAAGTTGTACTTGGGCAAAGACTTAACCCTTTAAAGACGAGATACATTCATGGTGGTGACTTTAGCGCGATGAAGTCACGTGACTGCATGTTGCTACGCGAAAGCCCTTATAAATGTAGATAAACCCACTACTTCAAATCCTAATTATAATGAGCGCAATTCAGTCCTTTATTATAAGTGACAAATCTTGTGATCTTGTCCTCATTATCAACATATACACGCAATTCACATGATTTAGTAGCATACCCCCCGAGCGGATTACCTGAACCACCTACTAAGAAGTTGCCTTCTTTTTGTCGGTAATAATATTTTTCGCCCTTTTCATCCACGCTGAAACCACCACCTGGCCCGATGGCTTTTTGTAAATCACTGATTGGCCGACCTCGCCATGCTTCCTGTATTTTAGCAGGGATATTGGTTGAAAGCCAACAGCCGCCCAAAAGCACGAAAAGCGGTGCCAGTATAAGCAACTTACGCATTGGCTTTTCTCTCAGTTGGATTGATAAGTGCAATTTCTATTGTATAGAGTGTAACATATTCAAACAACAATTTATTGCACCAAAATTTTAGAAACATCTTGGTATAACAAAAGAATAAATTAAATTGCTTTGGGAAGACGAAACTAGGTTTCGTCGGTTTTTTCTACCGTTTTGTTGCAGAATTATAAACCAGTCGGGCTGCAACCAAATAAGATAATCTATTCCGACAACCCAATTCCCGCCGGATATGATCGGGTTTATTGTCGGTTTACCGTTGTTCTCTCCAACACTATCAGTTCTGCAAGGGAATTTGGTCTCAATGATTGATGTCCCCGCAAATTTATCACCGACCTTCATTTTTCCGCATACGTAAAGGACAGCCATTCTCGCTGAACAGCCGGTCATCTATATTTTTAACAGCGATTGCGGGTTTGCTTTAAGGAACCTGAATAATGGGGGATTTTCTTCTTGGGGACAGACGAGAAAGGGCGCATCTTCGACCGTATTTCATCAATAGTTATAAGCGCCACAGATGGAAAAAACGGCTGGCATAAAAGCGCTATCCTCAGAAACGCCGGCGAGACGTTATGGAAAAGGAAAAGAAGTTTATCCATTTTGAAAAAGGCGGTTAGAGCCTATTTCATAATGGCTTCTTCGTGCGTCGCTTAGCAGAGAGTAATATGAGCAGTTTTTGAAATCATTTCACATTGATCAGGGGAGTAAGGCAAGGAAAAGGTGCCCATCACGACCATGAGCCGTCATAAAAAGGAAGAGGGAACATCCACTTAAAAGCGCTCATGATGAGTGTGATTGATCAGTCTCGCTTGTTTTTAAATACAATAAACAAAATGCTGTTTTTCCACTCTGGTTCGGAAAGACAACAGAATTTCGGACGGCAAGCCTTTTGAAGGAAATTGGGAGGATAGTTTCAAATCATGATTGATTGAAAGCAATATCAATCAAAAGCAATTCCCCTCACATATTTTTAAAAAATAGTAGAGACTGGTGTTTGTTTTTAAAAATGGAAAAGTTTGGTGTTTGGAAGCTATAGTGAAATGCCAAAATTTAAATGGCGCACCCGAAGAGATTCGAACTCCTGACCCCCAGATTCGTAGTCTGGTGCTCTATCCAGCTGAGCTACGGGTGCATTTTTGAAAACCACCGAAATGATGTTTCCAGCCAGTCTCCTCGTCGACATCCGGTTTCGAATATCTTCAATCGACTGACAAGCGGTTTCCTAATTGGTTCGCGAAAGAAATGCAAGAGAAGATTTTATTTTTTTGTTCATTCTTGTTGTTCATTCGCCCATATAAATGCGAAATTCCAGCCTTTCGCAGGTTGAAAGCAAAAATTCGTTATTGGCGTTTCATATTGGCAAAACGATAGAGTGAAGCTTTTTCTAACATCGCAAGGCTTCGTGAAAGCCATGATGATTTGTTGTCATAAACGCAATAAATCGCTGTTCCGGCTTAGTTTTTCGCTCCCCTGTCATTTTTCGCTTTCTTTCTCATTCTTCGCTATGTGAGGGGAGATCGGGAACGCGGATTTCAAAATGCGCGCCCTCCTGTTCGTTTTCAATGAGTGTAATGGTGCCACCAAGAGCATGGATAAGCTCTTCGCATATTGTCAGCCCCAAACCCGAACCATTGCGGCTGGTCGAGCCCTGAAATGGTGAAAACAGGTGTTCTTTTGCTTTTGCCGGCAAACCGGGGCCGGTGTCTACGACATCGATAACGGCTACATTGTCGATTCGGTGTCCGCTAATGGTGAGTTTTTTCTGGAAATTTTCGCCGTCTTCCCGCTCCAGCATTGCCTGAACAGCATTGCGGCATAAATTGGTGATGACACGGTGGAGCTGTTCTTCATCCGCATCAATGGTCATATCAAAGGGGACGGAATCAATAAATTCGACCTGATCGGAACCTGGAAGAGTGAGCGATTCAAATACGTCTTCGACAAGATCGTGTAGGAGAAGTGTTTTGCGCTTTGGTGCTTCTTCCTGTGTGCGCCCGTAAGTGATGACGGTCTGGCTATAAGTGACGGCGCGGTCGATCGCACGGATGAGTTTTGGCGCGATCTTCTTCACCATAGGGTCTTTTGCATCGGCAAGGTGATCCGACATCAATTGAGCAGAAGCCAGAATATTCCTCATATCATGATTGATTTTTGAAACCGCAAGCCCGAGATTGGCGAGATGTTTCTGGTGGGCATAGCTTTTTTGCAATTCGCTTTCGATAACCGAAATACGTTTCTGCGTGATACCGAGTTCGTCGCGCCGCGCTTCCGGAACAAGGATTTTGCTCGGATTATGCGGTTCCATCACAAAATCCAGCATATTGGTGTAGATATTCTGTAAAGGGCGCACCAGAAGTTCATGCACAATCAAGTAAATCGTTGTTGCCGCAACAATCGCAATGGTAAGTGAGATGACAATAAAATGCCACGAAAAGTCAATCATTGCCTCACGCAATTTCGCGTCTGCAACTGTTACTTCAAGTGTAATATCTGTTCCTTCGATAGGACCGCGAAGGAGCAGAATATTATTGCCGCCAAAATAGAGCGTCGAGAGAGAGTCAAGCAGCGCCTTGGTTTCGCTATAATCGGGAAGGTTGATTGTTTCATTGACTTTTGTCAAATCCGGCGAGGTGGCAAAATTATATTTTTGGTTATTTTTAACAATACTGATAGCCAATGCGTCGGTGGCGGTCAGAACATTTTTCTGCAAATTCGGGCTTAAGGTGATTTCGGGGCTTGAAGCCAGAATCATGCTGATGGCTTTGGCCGACTGGTGGTGGTCTTCAAGCCAGCTTTGTTGCATGCTGGCAATAGAGGGCATGAAAACCATAATTTCCGTGATGAAAACCGAAAGCGTAATGAGCAATATGAGGCGCACACGCATACGCCGGTGGAACGGTATTTGTTCATGCTCATGTTGAAGCGACAGGCCTGCCGATGTCGGTGCTTGTTTACCGCTTGTTTCTTCTTTAGCCATTCGACCTCTTTGGACGACTGTCCTCACGGCAAAATGTCGCGTCGGTTTGACCTATAACGAGTCAGTTTTGCCCTATAAAACCCGCAATTCCAATTCACTCTATAAAAATCCTTGATTAAGAACAAATTGTTTTTTGCACTATGCGTTCGCTATTTGTGATCGCTCTAATATTACCGAAAATTAACTGGACTAAAAATTGCAGATTTTGCATGAATGAACATGATTAAAATCGGGGCAATAATCTAAACCCCGTTTCACGAGACTCTGAGGAATGTTAAAATTGGTAGAAGATATTAAAACAGAGTGACAAAAAACAATATCGGATAATAATCTGTCCGATTTTCTCATCCTTTGATGAAAGCAGCGCGATGAAACGCCCGTCGAAAATTGCTCTTGTTGTTATTATTGGTCTCATTATCGTCGGCCTGTTTGTCTGGCAGGGATTAAAGAACGGGAAAAATGTCGGGCACAGCTCAGCATCGGCCCCGAAAACAAACGAGGTGGTTGTAAAACCGGTAAGCCAAAAGCTGATTAATGACCGTTTAAGCGCCATCGGCACGGGTAGAGCACTTGCAACCGTTGCCGTCACCCCCTGGTCTAGCGGTGTGATGGACAAGATTTATGTGAGTGCGGGAATGCACGTTAATGTCGGCGATCCGGTTGCAAAGCTTGATTCCGATAATGAAGAAATCGCCGTCGAGCGCGCCAAAGTGGAAGTCAATGATGCGGAATTGACCATGGCAAGAACGGTGAAGTTGCGTGCCTCCAATACGGCTACCGAAGTGCAGGAATTGTCGGCAAAACTCGCTCTCGACAAGGCAAGGCTTGCACTGCGCGATGCCGAGCTTGCAGCTGATCGGCGCACAATCCGCGCGCCGGTAAGCGGCATTGTCGGCATTTTGCCGGTTGACGCGGGAAATTACGTGACATCCGATACAACAATCGCCCGCATTGATAATCGCGACCATATTCTGATCGACGTGTGGGTGCCGGAACGTTT
The DNA here is from genome assembly GCF_002007485.1 of Ditibartonella apihabitans. Lineage (GTDB taxonomy): Bacteria > Pseudomonadota > Alphaproteobacteria > Rhizobiales > Rhizobiaceae > Bartonella > Bartonella apihabitans. The sequence continues at coordinate 1,867,477 of NZ_CP015820.1, read as the reverse complement.
TGCCCCGCTCATTAAAATCGACCAACAAGTCAAAGCCACATCTATTGCCCGCCCCGGTGAAGAATTTGTCGGCCGCATCAGCGCCATTGACAATATGATCGACGAGCAAAGCCGCACTTTGCGCATTCGTGCGGAAGTCGATAATGCCTCCGGTGTGCTCCAGTCGGGCATGTCTTTTTCTGTGTCGCTTGCTTTTCCAGGTGACCCTTATCCGGCCGTCGACCCGCTCGCAATCCAGTGGAACGCCGAGGGTGCCTATGTCTGGCGGGTGAAAAATGGAGTTGTGGAACATGTGCGTGTCGGCATTGTCCAGCGCAATGCGGATTCGGTGCTGGTCACTGGTGCACTTCAAAAAGGAGATCTTGTTGTCACCAAGGGCGTGCAAAATCTGCAAGATAAAAGTACCGTCGATATTTTGCCGGATGAGGGCGTAAAAGAGGCCGGAAAAGACGTTTCTCTTGGCAATCAGAATGATCATTCGGCTCAATCGGGTGGCAATAGTGGACACCATGAAAAAGCAACTGAAGGGACTTCGGATGAAGCCAAGAAAGCCGCCGGTGAACCTCCGGAAGTGAAGGGATACGAAAAGAAAGCCCCTGAGGGAGCAAACCGGTAATGGCAGGCGCTTCTCAAAAATCCGGTGAACACGAAAAGGAGCGCGAAAAGGATAAAGGCGGGCTGGTTGCGCTTTTTATCCGCCGGCCGGTTTCGGCCTTTGTGCTCAATGTGCTCATCATGGTGGCGGGGCTTGCCGCACTTCAGGGCATTGATGTGCGCGAATTGCCGGATGTTGACCGTCCGGTGGTAACCGTTTCAACCGATTTCGATGGCGCGGCGGCAGAAACAATCGACCGTGAAATCACCCAGAAACTTGAAGATGCTGTGGCGCGTGTTTCAGGTGTCAAAACCATTTCCTCGCGTTCTTCTTTTGCCCGCTCGCGGGTAACGGTCGAATTTAATGACGGCGTTGATCTTAATGTGGCGGCAGCCGATATTCGCGATGCCATTTCGCGTGTTACCAATGATTTACCCGATGATGCTGATTCATCCCGCATCATCAAGGCCGATTCCAATGCCGATGCGGTGATGCGCCTTGCCGTAACGTCAACAACAATGAGTGTCGATGATTTGACGGTTTTGACTGAAGACCAGATTGTCGACACACTTTCGGCCGTTTCCGGTGTTGCAGATGTGCAGGTCAATGGCGACCGTGACAAGATTTTCAGAATAGACATTAATCCGGCGAAACTCGCAAGTTACGGCCTGACCATCGCCGATGTCACGAAAACACTTTCCGATATGGCACTTGATGCGCCGGCCGGTTCGCTCAGAAGTTCCAGTCAGGCGCTGGTGGTGAGAGCAACTGCCAATATTTCCACGCCGGAAGAATTCGAAAATGTCTATCTCAACAATCGCGTCCGTATCGGCGATATTGCCAATGTCACTCTGGGGCCGGATGTGGAAACCTCGATTGTACGGGTCAATGGCAAACCCGGTGTCGGGCTTGGTATTGTGCGGCAGGCACAATCAAACACACTCGATATTTCCGAAGGAATAAGGTCGGCCGTTGACAATCTCAACAAAACACTTCCTGAAGGCGTGCATATTACCATTACAAGTGACGATGCAAGCTTCATCAAAGGCGCTATTCACGAAGTCGAGGTGGCGCTTATTGTTGCGGTTTTAAGCGTTGTGGTTATCATTTTTCTGTTTTTGTGGGATTTGCGCGCCACTTTCATTCCCGCCCTTTCTATTCCCGTCGCCTTGATCGGCACATTTGCCGCCATTTATCTTGCCGGTTTTTCGGTCAATATTTTAACCCTCCTTGCACTTGTTCTTGCGACCGGTCTGGTGGTTGACGATGCGATTGTCGTTCTGGAAAATATTGTGCGTCACCGCAATCTTGGCGCAGGGCCGAGGGCTGCGGCGGTCATTGGCACAAGAGAAGTGTTTTTTGCCGTGATTGCGACAACACTGACGCTTGTTGCGGTTTTCGTGCCGATTTCCTTTTTGCCGGGTCAGGCAGGCGGGCTTTTCCGTGAATTCGGTTTTGTGCTGGCAATTGCCATTCTGCTTTCGGCAATTGTGGCTTTGACACTTTGCCCGATGCTTGCTTCAAGATTTCTGAAAGATGTCAAAAAGCCTGCCGGAGCCGTTGCCGATAATGAGGAAAATTTAAACGGTGAGGAAAACCGGCGCGTTCAGGAAAACCAGAGCGTTCGGGAAAATAACGAGCAGGAGGGCCTAAGCGGCGGGCATTCCAAACCGGCATTGCTTTTGAAATTTGCCCATGCATTACAGAACTTCTATGCCCGCAGCTTGCACCGTGCTCTTGACCATCCGTGGATTGTGGTTTTGCTTTCGATCGGCTTTGTTATCCTAAGTGCGGGTGGCTACCTCACTTTGCGGCAGGAACTGACCCCGTCGGAAGACCGCGCACAGGTGTTTTTGCGCATTAACGGGCCACAAGGAATTTCTGTCGATTATCTCAATGATGAAATGCGCAAAATCGAGGATGCGCTTTTGCCGTTCAAAGAAAGGGGCGAAATCATCAATACCTATGCGGTATCAGGCACTTTCGGCTCGTCCAATAACGGTTTTCTCATGCTCAATCTTGCTCCCTGGGGTGAGCGTCACCGCAGCCAGCAGGAAATTGTTCAGGAAATCAATCAAATTATGAAGGGTTTTCCGGCCGTGCGTGTCATTGCGGCGGAAGGCAATTCGCTCGGTATCAGAGGAGCAGGACAGGGCTTGCAATTTGCAATTCTCGGCACCGATTACGCCAAACTCCAGCCGGTTGCCGATGCGCTGGTCAGGAAAATGCAGGAGGACCCGCGTTTTGTCCAGCCGCGCTTGAGTGTTGAAGCAACGCAGCCGCAATTGTTCATTGACATTAATCGCGAAAGGGCAACCGATCTCGGTATTGACATTACCGGACTTGCCAATGCCGTGCAATCCATGCTGGACGGGCGCAAAATCGGCTCGGTCTATATTGGCGACCGCTCCTATGATGTGAAGCTTGTGTCGAATAGCACACCCGTTAATGACCCGACCGATCTTGAAAATATTTTCATGAAAACGGCAGACGACCGTTTCGTGCCGATGTCGGTGGTGACAACAGTTAAAGAAAAGCCGGTACCGCCTGAACTCGGGCGGGAATCGCGTATGCGCTCCATTGCCTTGACGGCAAGTCTTGCACCGGGTTTTGCCCTCGGTGAAGCTTTTGAGCAGGCACTTGACCTTGCAAGACCCATATTGCCTGCAGGAAGCTATATCATTCCGCTTGCCGAGGCTGCCACATTGAGCGAAACCTCTTCCGGTCTCATTATCGTCTTCGGCTTTGCATTGGTCATTATTCTTCTTGTTCTTGCCGCACAATTTGAAAGTTTCATTTCCGGCCTCATTGTTATGGCAACAGTGCCGCTCGGCCTTGGCAGCGCCGTTTTTGCCATGATGGTGAGCGGGGTAAGCCTGAATGTCTATAGCGAGATCGGGCTGGTGCTGCTTGTCGGTATTATGGCCAAAAACGGTATTCTGATTGTCGAATTTGCCGATCAGCTCAGAAACCGCAACCAGACTTTGCGCGAGGCAGTGGAAAATGCTGCCAATATACGTTTGCGGCCGGTATCAATGACAATGATTTGCGCCATTCTTGGCGGTGTACCGCTGATCCTTGCAAGCGGGGCGGGTGCGGAAGCGAGAATTTCTTTGGGCTTTGTGATTGTCGGCGGGCTGGGCCTTGCAACCATTGCAACGCTTTATGTGACACCTGTTACCTATCTCTTGCTTGGCCGCTTTATCCGCCCGAAAGCCGAAGAGGATTTCGAGCTTGAGGAGGAACTCGATGCCGCACAAAATGCCAAAACAACCGGCTGAATGACGAGCGAAACAGGAGACAAACAAAAAAAGCGCGGTGATGCACTCGCATTTAAAGGGGAGCAATTTTAAAATCGTCTTACTCCGCTCAAGCGGCGATGATAAAAGCAAACGATAAACACAAAAAGCGCGGGCAGGATAATAGAGATAAGAGATAAGCTATTTTGCTGGTTTGTTGGCGGCCTTGCCGGTCGTCCATCGGGAGCCTCAAGAAAACCGGCCTTTAATGGTGCGATAAAGGGCTCTCGTTAAAGCCCCGTCGAGTTTATTTTTCAGTGAAGTTGAACTTTCTTTCAAGCGAAATGGATAAAGGCGATTTTACCTCTTTTACTTCACTATGTTTCATCTTAAATTCTATTTATACAATGGAGGGTAGCTTGCCATGTTCCGCAACGAAGAAAAATTCCGCGCCGCTTTTAACGCATTGAAAACCCATGCAAAAGATCCGGAGCTTGGCGATATTCGCTCACTTTTTAAAAATGACCCGCAGCGTTTCGAGCACTTTTCATTGCGGCTTGATGATTTGCTGTTCGATTTTTCCAAATGCGGGGTTACAGCGAAAACCTTGGAGCTTCTTGATAATCTTGCCGATGCTGCCGGTTTGAAAGAGCGGCGCGAGGCCATGTTTAACGGCGAGGCGATCAATCTGACCGAAAATCGTGCGGTTCTTCACGTTGCATTGCGTGCACCGGAGGGAAGCACAATTATGCTTGGCGACAAAAACATTGTCGAGGATGTGCAGTCGGTTCTCTCGCATATGGAAAAATTCTGTGAAGGGGTGCGCTCCGGTGCCTTGAAAGGAGAACATGGCGGCAAGATTACCGATGTTGTCAATATCGGTATCGGCGGTTCCGATCTCGGGCCGAAAATGGCAACGCTTGCCCTAAAACCTTATCATGACGGGCCGAATTGCCACTTTGTCTCCAATGTCGATGGTGCCGATATTGCCGATACATTGTCGCGGCTTGATCCGGCAACAACATTGATTATTATTTCTTCCAAAACCTTCACCACAGCCGAAACCATGACCAATGCGCGTGTTGCGCGCCAGTGGATTGCCGAAAAACTGGGCGAGATGGCGGTTTCAAAACATTTTGCGGCGGTTTCGACAGCACTTGGCAAGGTGGCCGATTTCGGCATTGACCCGTCGCGCGTTTTCGGCTTCTGGAACTGGGTTGGCGGGCGTTATTCCGTCTGGTCGGCAATCGGCCTTTCGGTGATGATGGCAATCGGGCCGGAAAATTTCAGAAAGTTTCTCGCCGGCGGCCATGCAATGGACGAACATTTCCGCACCGCACCTTATTCTCGAAACCTTGCCGTCCGGCTGGGGTTGATCGGCTTTTATAACCGCGTCATCTGCGGTTATCCGACACGCGCTGTCATCCCTTATGAGGAACGTCTGTCGCGTCTTCCCGCCTATCTCCAGCAACTCGACATGGAATCGAACGGCAAACATGTAACCATTGATGGCAAGCCGGTTACAATGCCAACAGGTCCCGTTGTTTGGGGGGAACCGGGAACCAACGGTCAACATGCTTTCTTCCAGCTTTTGCATCAGGGAACCGATATTATACCGGTTGAATTCATTGTTGCTGTGAACGGGCATGAAGAAAACCTGCGTCATCAGCATGACATGCTTCTTGCCAATTGTTTTGCCCAATCGGAAGCATTGATGCGCGGTAGAAGTCAAGAAGCTGCCAAAGCCATGTTGATGAAAGGTGGTATGAGCGAAGCGGAGGCCGAAAGGCTAGCCCCGCATAAAAGCTTTGTCGGCAATCGCCCGACATTGACGCTCGTCCATGACAAACTTACCCCCTTCACATTGGGGCGGCTGATTGCACTTTATGAACACAGGGTATTTGTTGAAGGCACGCTTATGAATATCAACTCCTTCGACCAATGGGGCGTTGAATTGGGCAAGGAACTTGCCAATGAATTATTGCCCATGGTTTCAGGTCAAGAAAGTACTGACGGCCACGATAGTTCGACAAGCGGTTTGATCGCTTATGTCAAAGAGCGCCGCACACGCTGAAATTTTTGAGTTTGAAAAAATTTTAAAGGCAGTGTCATAGAAGGCGCTCCCTTTATTTCGGGCTTTATATCCGCTTTATCTTTTCTGGCGCTTTTTATTTTTCGTCTTACTTTTCTTTCACTTGTCTCGAAGTTCGGACAATAGCTCGTTTTCGGGTTAGGGTGGCCATCTGACAGGCTGGCTTTTCTGTTGCCTACATCCTTTCTTCAAGCTTCAGCAAAATAACTCATCCGGTTTTTGAAAATTCCGGCTCGTTAGAAATATGAAGGCGGGGTAAAAAATCTCTTCGAGAAGCGGGCTTTTCTTTTTGGAGAATTTCAAGGGCGGCGAGGCTCACATAAAAACTCTAAAAAAATTTTGCCGCCCGCTTTTGCTGTCCCCTTTGCCGATAGCTAATTTAATGAAAAGCCGAAACCTGTAGGTCAAGAGTAAGGTCTCGAATAAAACAAAAGAGAACAGGGGAAAGGCCAAAATAAGAAATAGTGTAATCACTTTGCTTTTTTAAAAGGCAGGGCGATTTTTAAATGAAATGCTATAATTTTTTAAAAGCGCGGTAATCCATTTACAAAGCGGGATAATTATAGAGTGGGGCAAATGTTTCCAAAGCGTGGCAATTTTATAGATTCGCTATGTGTTTTGAGGAGAGGGCGCAAAGTGAAAAGTTATTCACCCGACAAGTTGGCGGGAATTTTTTCGGAAAGAGCGGGTTTGGCTTAGAATCAATCGTGTACCGAGCGCATAGAGGTCAAAATTCTTTGCCGAATTCAGCCACTCGTGAAGAATGCCGCCTACCACACACACAAGCACGCGCGCGCCATCTTCGGGCTCCCATTCATCGGAAAGCATATCGCGGCTTCGCGCCACATAGAGCATGCGCGTAAAAAGATCGAGCATACTGTCATGGGCTTCCCTCAAGCGTAATATCATTTGCGAAAATTCATCAACATATTCGCAACGCAAAGTGATGATTGTCATGACCCGCTGCTGGTGCTCGTCCTCGGCAAAACGGCTGAGTGAAGCACAGGCCGATTTTTCTAAAACATCAATCGGATTGACAGAATCATTGCGGCTTACTTCATCAATAAGGTCTTCTTGCGGAAATTTGATACGGTCGATAATGGCATTGTAAATGGCCGGTTTGTCGCGGAAATGGAAATAGATTGCTCCGCGTGTAACGCCGGCCCGTTCGGCAATTTCATTCAATGACGTTTTGGAAACACCTTTGGTTAGAAAAGCCGTTTCTGCAGCGTCAAGAATGGCTTCACGTGTCTCGCTTGCCGCGGCTTTTGTCCGGCGCATCTTGTTACCCCTTTTTGTCCCGTCATAGTCCCCGCAAACACCACATCTTGTCCTGAAAAAAGCAAAATCCTGATTAAAAAAGTTCGATTAGGTCTTTGCAACCGGTTGTGACGCCTTATTATTGCTGTTATTAAGTGGTTATTAGCGAATTAGCTATTTACAAACATCCATGTATGTATATTTTACCGGACACGAAAAAAATATCAAGGTCTGACATCCTATGACACTATTAAGGAAAATATCGGCCGCTCTTTTTGTTGGCGTGCTGTCTTTTGGACTCGTTGCCTGTGGCAAACAGGAAAAACATATGCCGCCGCCATCACAAGCCAGCGGCAAGGTTATCCATCAGGCAGAAGTTCCGTTAAATTACGAATATGCAGCCCGTGTTGTTGCCTATCGTGAAACCGAAGTTCGTGCCCGTGTCGGCGGTATTTTGTTGCACCGCAATTTTGTTGAAGGCTCGGAAGTCAAACAGGGCGACATATTGTTCGAGATTGATCCGGACAAATACGAGGCTGCTGTTGCATCGGCGCGCGCACAGGTTGCACAGGCACAAGCCAATTACGACCAGTCGGTTCGTGATGCCGACCGTGCCGAAGAACTGGTGAAACAGAAGGTGCAATCAACGTCATTGCGTGATCAGGCTTTTGCCAAACGCGATGCCGATGAAGCAACATTGATGCAGGCAAAAGCAGAATTGCGCACTGCCGAACTCAATCTCGAATATACGAAAGTTGCCGCCCCGATTAGCGGGTTGACCAGTCGCGAGGCTGTTTCGGAAGGTTCGCTTATCGGAACCGACCCGACGTCGAGCTTGCTTACCACCATTACCCAGCTTGACCCGATCTATGTCAACTTCTCCTTTGCCGATGGTGAATATGACCAGATTCGCCATTTGATGGACGAGATGCAGAAGCGCGGCGAAAAGATCGACAATCTGAAAGTCACTGTCCGCCTTGGTGAAGGGGTTGATTACCCCGAACAGGGTACGGTCGATTTTACCTCGCCGACAATTGACAAGCAGACAGGAACCTTGGGTGCACGTGCTGTTATTGCCAACCCCGATCGTCGTCTGGTTCCGGGTATGTTTGTACGCGTAACGGTCACCGGTATCAAATTAGCGAATGCCATGACCATTCCGGAATCGGCTCTCATCCAAAACAGCAGTGGCCAGTTTGTCTATTTGTTGAAAAAGCCCGAGCCGCCAAAGGCCGACCCGAACGCTCCGAAAGGTGCTGAGGCTCAAGCTCCGGCTGCCACCAATGGTGGAGATGCTGGCAAGGGGCAGCCACAAAAGCCGGCCGGTCGGTTGATGGTTGTCGAGCAACGTCCGGTCAAGGCCGTGCGCAAGATGCAAAACGGCGACTGGCTGATTGACAGTGCCGAATTTGATTCAAAAGACAAAAACAAGATCGTTCAGGGGCTTCGTGACGGAGATGAAGTTGTCACCGAAGGCCAGGTTTATATTGAACAGGGGCTGATGCGTGTTCCTGAGGGCAAGAGCCTGATGGTTAATGTCACCGACGATGCGCCGCAACAGGCACCTAACGGGGGCAATGCAAAAGCTTCGGGACCTGCACAATGAGCTATAGTTTCTTTATTAACCGACCGGTTTTCGCGTCGGTTATATCCATTATCATCGTATTGGCCGGCTTTATGTGTATGCGCATATTGCCGATTGCCCAATATCCTGATTTGTTGCCACCGCAAGTGGTGGTTTCGGCGCAGTACCCGGGTGCCAGTGCCGAAACAGTGGCGCAGACTGTGGCTGTGCCACTTGAGCAGCAGATCAACGGCGTTGAAGACATGATCTATATGCAATCGACCAGCAACGCGTCCGGTACATTGCAGATCACTGTTACTTTTGCGCTTGGAACAGACCCTGATCAGGCAACCATTAACGTCAATAACCGCGTTCAACGTGCTTTGACAACTTTGCCGCAGGAAGTGCAGCGTCTCGGTGTTGTTGCCGATAAACGCTCCTCGTCCATTCTCGGTCTTGTTGCCATGCGTTCGACAACCAATGCCTATGACCGTATTTATGTCGGCAACTATGCATTGCTTAACGTTGTTGACGATTTGAAACGTATTCCCGGTGTCGGTGATGCTCAGGTTCTCGGACATGTCGATTATTCGATGCGTATCTGGTTGCGGCCTGACAAGCTTGCCCAATATAATATGACACCGACCGATGTTATCAACGCGGTCAAGGAACAGAATAACCAATATCCTGTCGGTCGTATCGGGGAACAGCCAGATATTAATGGCGCTTTCACCTATTCGGCAACGACGCAAGGCCGCCTTGTTACAACAGAAGAATTCGGTAACATTATTCTCCGGTCGGATGATACCGGTGCTTCATTGCGTTTGAAAGATGTTGCGCGTATCGAACTCGGTACCCAGCAATATTTCATTGAATCCAATTTGAACGGCAACCCGATGGTGCCGATCCTGATCTTCCTGCAACCGGGTGCCAACGCCCTTGCCACCATGCAGGCGATCAAGCAACGTATGGATGAATTGAAAGTTGCCTTCCCTCCGGGGATTGAATATTCGGTACCTTACGATACCACCAAGTTCATTCAGGTTTCCGTCGAGGAAGTTGTCCACACCTTCATCGAAGCTATTCTGCTTGTTATTGTGGTTGTGTTCATCTTCCTGCAGAACTGGCGAGCGACGCTTATACCGATTATCGCGGTGCCAATATCCATTATCGGAACGTTTGCGGGTATTTACGTGCTCGGCTTTTCGATCAATATGTTGACACTGTTCGGGCTGGTGCTTGCCATCGGTATTGTGGTTGATGACGCGATTGTGGTGTTGGAAAACGTCGAACGTGTTATGTCGGAAGAAAAGCTTTCGCCTCATGATGCGGCAATCAAGTCGATGAGCGAGGTTACAGGGCCGGTTGTCGCTATTGTGCTGGTTCTGTGCGCCGTGTTCATTCCGGTTTCCTTCATGGGCGGTATGGCCGGTGTTATGTATCAGCAATTTGCTGTAACAATCGCCATTTCGGTTGTGATCTCCGGTACTGTGGCTTTGACATTGACACCGGCTTTGTGCTCGCTCTTGTTGAAACCGCGCCATAGCGAACCGATTGCACCGTTCCGCTGGTTTAACGAAACATTCCAGAAGATCACCAATCTTTATGTTTCCGGTGTCGGCTTCTTTGTCCATAAATTCTGGTATGGCATTATCGGTTTTGTGCTGGTTTGTGTCTTTGCTGTCTTTATGTTCGAGAAGGTTCCTTCCTCTCTCGTTCCGGATGAAGATCAGGGCTATGTGCTTGCCGTTTCGTTCCTGCCTTCGGCTTCCTCCCTTGAAAGAACACAAGGTGTTGTCGACAAGGCCTATAAAATTCTCAAGCAGAACCCTGCGGTCGAGAATATTGCCGAGCTTGCCGGTTATGACCTGCTTTCGGGCGGTTTAAAGACAAGTTCGGGCGCCATGTTCGTCATGTTCAAGGATTGGAAAGAAAGACCCGATCCAAAGGATGATGCACGTGTGATTGCCCCGCAAGTGATCGGTATGACGTCAGGCATCAAGGACGGTGTCACCATTGCTTTCAACCCGCCGCCCATTACCGGCCTTTCGACAACAGGCGGCTTTGAAGTGTATCTGCAGGACCGCGCCGGTGGCTCGATTGATGAACTCTTCAATATGACCATGAAACTCGTCAAAGCTGCCAACCAGCGTCCGGAATTGAAGAATGTCCGCACCACTTTTGACCCGAACGTTCCGAAGTACGACTTCCATGTCGATCGTGTCAAAGCCCGTGCTATGGATGTGCCGATCAATTCGATTTATGATGCCCTTTCGGCAACATTCGGTAACATCTATATCAACGACTTCACCCTTTACGGACGTAACTATCAGGTTAAAATCCAGTCCGAAGGCGAGTTCCGTAAAAGTGCGGAAGACATCAAGCAGGTCTTTGTGCGGTCCAATTCCGGCAGCATGATACCGTTGAATGCGCTTGTCCAAACAACGCGTATTACCGGTTCCGACCAGCTTGAACGCTTCAATGCTTTCTATGCCACCAAGATCATGGGTGATCCGGGAACCGGCTTTACCTCCGGTGATGCGATCAAGGCCATGACCGAAGTTGCCGGTAAGGTTTTGCCCAATACCTACCAGATCGCCTGGACAGGTTCCGCCTATCAGGAAGTTGTGGCCGGTGGTGCCGGTTCAACCGCTATGATCTTCGGTATCATTATGGTGTTCCTCATTCTGGCTGCGCAATATGAACGCTGGAGCCTGCCTTTTGCGGTTGTCACTGCTGTGCCGTTCGCAATTGCCGGCGCCTTGACATTCACTTACCTAAGGGGACTGAGCAACGACGTTTATTTCCAGATCGGCCTCGTTACACTTGTGGGGCTGGCTGCGAAAAACGCTATTCTGATTGTCGAATTTGCTGTGCTCGAGCGTGAAAACGGCAAATCGGCTATTGATGCGGCGATTTCTGCAGCACGTCTTCGCTTCCGCCCGATTGTGATGACATCTCTGGCGTTTATCCTTGGTGTTGTCCCCTTGGCAAGATCTACCGGTGCCGGTTCCGCTAGCCGTCACGCAATTGGTACCGGTGTTATCGGCGGTATGTTGGCTGCAACATGTATTGCAACCTTCTTTATCCCGATGTTCTACAGGCTGTTTAGCGGAAACCGTGCCGGAAGAACTGCTGGTGGAGAGCCGACAAATGGCGGCAATGCACCGGAGGCTCAATCCGCACCCGATAATCAGTCAGGCAATAATGTCCAACAAGCCTGATTGCTTGTTGACAAAGCCAAAAACAAAACCCCGGTCTCCACCGGGGTTTTTTATTGCCCCGATTACTCCATAACTTGAATTTCAATGACTTGAATCTCGCGGTCATCCTTTCGGGTTCCACAGCGGCACACGGTACAAGTCAAAGGATTGGGGGAGCGATGTAATTTTAAGGATTTCAAGAAAATGATAGCCCGACGACGAATGGAAAACGGAAAGGGGCAAGATGCAGGCAGAAAAACCAGACTGCCGGCGGAAAAAGGATAGGGGGAGGATAAGAGAAGGAGCGCCGCCGGCAGGAACAATCATCAAACTCGGGGAAAAGGGCGGGGATGCGCTACTTTGTAAAACCAATAAATCTATTGAAGCTTAGGAGCAGAACGAGAAGATGGTGCTCGGCAGCGAGAAAATTCCTTTGAATTGAGGAACAGAGCAGCAAAACGCAGCTGACCTGCAAGAGTAGATCTCCGGAGGCTTGAAAACAGGTTAGCAAGTTAGCGCTCGGCAACAAAAATAAATTTACCAAAGTCGCTAAAAAGGCCGAGAATGCGATGCCGCAACACCTATTAAATCCATTGAAGCCTGCGAATGGGATGAGAAGCCGGTGCCCACAAGCAAGAAAAATTCCTCTGAATAGGGGAGCAGAGCAGAAAACGCAGCACACCAGCAAAAGGAAATCTCTGGATGCTTGAAAACGGAATAGGAAGTTAGCGCTCGGCAGAAAAATAAATTTACCAAAGTCGCTAAAAAGGCCAAGGATGCGATATACGGCGGCACCAATAAATCCATTGAAGCTTGCGAATGGGATGAGAAGCTGGTTCCTACTAGCGAGAAAAATTCCCTGCGTTTGAGGAACAGAGAGGGGATGCGCTACCCCATAGCAGTAATAAATCTAATGAAGGTCAGAACCAGAGTGAAAAGATTTCATTCGACCGCAAGATAATTCTTACGAAGTTCTATCCAGCACAGTTCACGGGAAAGGCGTAAAAGCTGCATGAAAGCGTCCGCTCGAATGTTATTAAGCCTGACAAAAACAGTCACGAGAACGGATGTTTCATGCACCTCGACCTTATAGAACGCGTGAAATGGCAGGTAACAGGATATATTGCCCGTTAGCCGATCTTATTCATGAAAACGGACTGAAGATTACGAAAGGCCTTCAATATTCCCGTTTTCATCAAGGTGGATTTTTTCAGCCATGGGGTGGCGGGGAAGCCCAGGCATGGTCATGATATCACCGCAAATCACCACAACAAATCCGGCACCGGCACTCAATTTGACTTCACGCACGGGAATGGTGAAATTTTCCGGTGCTCCCAGCAGTTTCGGGTCGGCCGAAAATGAATATTGCGTTTTTGCCATGCAGACCGGTAAAGTTCCATAGCCTTCCTCGTCCCAGGCCTTCAATTGGTTCAGAATATTGGCCGGAATATCGGCACCGCGCCCGCCATAAATCTCGCGCACAATGGTGTTGATCTTTTCTTCCAATGACAAGTTGTCGGCATAGAGTGGGTGGAAGTTGCTTTTGTTTTCGGCAATCATTTTTACGACAGCACGCGCCAGTTCCTCGGCACCTTCACCACCTTTTTCCCAATGGTGGCAAATAATGGCTTGATGGCCGGTTTCAGCAACGATTTTCTGTAAAGCCTCTATTTCCGCATCGGTGTCGGAATTGAAATAATTGACCGCCACAATGACTGGCACACCATATTTTTCCATATTAGAAATATGGCGCAACAAATTGGCTGTGCCTTTTTTCAATGCCGCAACATTTTCATGGGCAAGATCGCTTTTTTCAATGCCACCATTCATTTTCAGCGCACGGATTGTTGCAACAATGACGGTTGCATCAGGCTTCAATCCGGCTTTGCGGCATTTGATGTCGAAAAACTTCTCGGCTCCAAGATCAGCACCGAAACCCGCTTCCGTGACGACATAATCGGCAAGCTTCAATGCGGTTTTGGTGGCAATGACCGAGTTGCAGCCATGGGCAATATTGGCAAAAGGGCCACCATGGATAAAAGCCGGATTGTGTTCGATTGTCTGCACCAGATTGGGCGCGAGCGCATCGCGCAACAAAACTGCCATTGCACCTTCTGCATGAATGTCGGAAGCGGTGACCGGCGTTTTATCGTAACGGTAACCGATAATAATTTTGCCCAAGCGTTTTGTCAGATCGGCAAGGTTTTCGGAAAGGCAGAAAATTGCCATGATTTCGGAGGCCACCGTAATGTCGAACCCGCTTTGGCGGCAAAACCCGTTTTTGACCCCGCCAAGGGAAAGAACAATATCACGAAGCGCGCGGTCATTCATGTCGACCACGCGTTTCCATGTAATCCGGCGGGAGTCGATATTCTGTTCATTGCCCCAATAAATGTGGTTATCCACCATTGCGGCAAGAAGATTATTGGCCGATGTGATGGCGTGAAAATCACCGGTGAAATGCAAATTGATGTCTTCCATCGGAATGACTTGCGAACGTCCGCCACCGGCGGCTCCACCTTTTTGTCCGAAATTCGGCCCTAAGGATGGTTCGCGTAATGATGCGACAGCTTTTTTTCCAATATGATTGAGCGCATCGGTAAGGCCGATTGTTGTCGTGGTTTTTCCTTCACCTGCCGGTGTCGGGTTAATGGCGGTCACCAGAATAAGTTTGCCGTTTTTATTGTTTTTGAGCGTTTCGATATATTTCGCGCTGATTTTTGCCTTGTCATGGCCGTAAGGAACAATATCTTCGTAAGGAATATCAAGCTTGGCGGCAATGTCACGGATAGGCAGTTTGGTTGCTTGACGGGCTATTTCAATATCTGAAAGATTCATCAAAATTCTCTATTATCAGGCGCAACAGGTAAAAATTGCGGTCATTTCTTCGATTTGGCAAAATGATTGCCATTTTGTCAATCAATGGGGGTTTCTTACCCCACATTTAACAATAATGCCATTTTTAACCGGCAATAAACAATGACCGTACCATAAAAATTGTCTTTTCTTTTAGGCTTTCAACCAAGACCAATTGCCTTTGCGGCGCGTGTAGCCGGCTGGAAACAGCATAAACTCCGTAAAGTTATTGAACGGAAATAATTTTGAAAAAAGCCTAAAAGAAAACGGCCAAATGGCGCGAAACCGCTTTAATATTTCGGGCTGTTGAAAATTTAATCCCGCCGCTGCGCAATTCTTCCCTGACAATTTATTTTTTGAAGGAAAACTCTCGCACGAAGACTCATAGGTTAAGCAAGACGGGCAAAAAATAGCTGGAAAACAGTGGATAGCGAAAAATCGGTAAAATAATAAGATGGGGAGACGTTGAAATAGTTAACGTTTTTTACTCAAAGCTCATGTTTTTGACCAGAGACGAGGAAGCCAAAACGAATCACAATCCACCACATGGGTGGCTTGCCAAAAAAAGCGAGCAGCAGAAACAAAACAACAAATCCATCCGGATTGGTTCGTTCATTTGCCGGTGTTTTTAGTCTCCAAAACACGAGATCAAAGGTTTCAATAAAACCGGATAAGCCCGACTTGGAAAAGTAACAAAAATGATGGGGGAAGAGGAGAAACAAGCCGGAAAGCTCATAATTACAAGACATTCGCGGCTTCAAAACGAAAATAGAATAAAGATTGAAGCAGAAAATATGAAACCGGTTGATTTGCCCCATAATGATACAAAGATTACTTAAAATTGATGAGGAAAGAAAAATCGGAAATTTTTCTATTCAAAAAAGAAAAACGCTTTTTTAAATAATTGAACGGATTTTTTAAGGGACGGTTTTTAGAGCGCATTTTTTAAGATACGTTTTATCCGGATTTTATAGACTTTTTCGTGCGGGAGACAAATAATCGCGCTGCTTTTTCGCTTAATGTTCAGATTTTTCGTTTAACACGCTACTTTTTCGCTAGATATATAACTCTTCCCATGAAGCGGATGAAATCTAGATGCGACGTGGCTACCGGTTTTGACGGTTTCATGCGGTGGAAAGTGCGGCAAAAAGTGCGGCGGCGCGGCGTTTTAAGTTGAAACAGCAAGACTTGGAGGCAGCACCGCGGGACCAAATTTTTTAAAAAATCAAAAAGCCCGATTTTCCGAGACGAAAGCCATTATAAAAGACTTTATCGTTATGAAGAAAGCGATCAAGCGGGAAGCGATCAAAAAGGGGAGAAACGGCGGCTTTGGTAGCGGAGGAGGGATTTGAACCCCCGACACAAGGATTATGATTCCTCTGCTCTGACCTACTGAGCTACTCCGCCACAAAAAATGTCTTTTTAAAAAACATTTAGCCGTGGCGGCGATATAAGGGGTTCAATCCCACTATGTCAAGCATCGTTTTTGAGCTTTTCTCTTGTCAATGGCGTTCATGACCGATATTGAACAGATAAGATATTGCTTTTCAGTTCAGCAATAAGGATAAGGCATAGACAATGGCTCCACGCGTAGCAGTTTTGGGATGTGGTTATTGGGGGAGCAATCACATACGTACTTTGAAAAGTCTGGGAGCGCTCGCAGCCGTTTCCGACGTGAACGTTCATCGTGCGGAAGGGTTTGCAGCAGAACACGATGTCGAGGCAATCCCCGTTGACGAGATTTTTACCCGTAAAGATATAGATGCTATGGTTCTGGCACTGCCGCCGCAATTTCATGCGGAAAACGCCATCAGGGCGATTGAAGGCGGAAAGGATGTGCTGGTTGAAAAACCGATTGCGCTTAATGTCGAGGATGCAGAGCGCGAAGTGCGCATTGCAAAGGAACACAAGCGCATCTTCATGGTCGGGCATGTTTTGCGCTACCATCCGGCATTTGAAAAATTGCTTGAACTTGTCAATCAAGGCGCATTGGGCGAAGTGCGCTATATTCATGCGCACCGTCTGGGGCTTGGCAAGTTCCACACCGAAAGTGATGCATTGTGGGATCTCGCGCCCCACGACCTTTCAATGATTTTGGCTATAACAAAATGTGAACCTTCGGAAATTCACGGCGAGGGCGCGGCGATTATCGACAATTTGTCCGATTTTGCCCATGTCCATATGAAATTTCCCAATGGCATGCGCAGCCACCTTTTTGCGTCCCGCCTCAATCCCTATCGTGAACGGCGTTTGACGGTGGTTGGCACCAAAGCCATGGCCGTGTTTGATGATGTCGAACCTTGGGGAAGAAAGCTTGCCATTTACCGTTTCGAGGTTTGGCAGGATAATAATCAATGGGCATTTACCGCCGACGAGCCGGAATATATTCCGGTTGAAGAGGCAATGCCGCTCACCCGCGAATTGCAGCACTTCCTGCACTGTATCGAAACCCGTGAGGAACCGCGCACCAATGGCGACGAAGCCATTGCCGTTTTGCGTATTCTGACAGCCGGCAGTGTGCATCACAAAGCAAAGGAAATTTCTGGTAAAACGCAGGCAAAAAATAAAGATACGGCGAAGAAATAATGTAAAAAGCTGTTACATGCGTCATAGAACTTTGATTACATATTGTTCGTCTAAGGCGTTATGTTAGGCAAGCCGTGCCAATGAATGATTCGGCCAGCTAAACAATTATAGCAACGGAGTGAATATGCAATTTATAGATCTTGGAGCGCAAAGGGCGCGTATTAAAGATAAAATCAATACGGCTATTGCCCATGTGATTGAAAGTGGCAAATATATTCTCGGGCCGGAAGTCGAAGAATTCGAAAAACGTATGGCCGATTATATCGGCGTTAAACATGTGATCGGCTGCTCGAACGGCACTGACGCATTGTTGATGCCGCTTATGGCTGAAAATATCGGACCGGGAGATGCTGTTTTCTGCCCAAGCTTTACATTTGCCGCAACCGCCGAAGTTGTTGCATTAACCGGTGCAGAGCCGGTTTTTGTCGATATTCTGCCCGATACTTTCAATATGGATCCGGCAAAACTTGAAGAAGCCATTGCAATGATCAAAAAAGAAGGCCGCCTGACACCACGGGCGATCATTCCTGTTGATCTCTTTGGTCTTCCTGCCGACTTTAATAGAATTTCGGCAGTTGCCGCCAAAGAAAACCTGTTTATCATTGAAGATGCCGCGCAAGCCATTGGCGGAAAACATGAAAATGCCATGTGTGGGGCTTTCGGCAATGTTGGCGCAACCAGCTTCTATCCGGCAAAACCGCTCGGCTGCTATGGTGACGGCGGCGCAATGTTTACCGATGATGATGACCTTGCCGAACGTCTGCGTTCAATCTATTTCCACGGCAAAGGTTCATCCCAATATGACAATGTCCGCATCGGTTTGAACTCGCGTCTTGATACCATTCAGGCTGCGATTTTGTTGCAGAAACTCGATATTCTTGAAGACGAGATGGAAAAACGCGCTGTTATTGGCAAACGTTATAGCGATGGTTTGAAAGATGTTGTCAAAACCCCGAAAATCGAAAAAGGGTCACGCTCTGCCTTTGCCCAATACACAATCGTTGTAGAAGACCGTAACGGGCTTCAGGCACATCTCAAAAATGCCGGTATTCCATCCATGATCTATTACATCAAGCCGTTGCATTTGCAGACTGCTTACCGTCATTTCCCGCAAGCCAAAGGTGGCCTTCCAGTTTCCGAATATGCAGCCGATCACGTTTTGAGCTTGCCGATGCATCCTTATTTGCCGGAAAGCGATCAGGACAAAATTATCGGCTTGATCCGGGAATTTTGCGGTAAGTGAGAATAGCTTTGCTATTGCCGACTGGCGATCACAAATAGCGATTGAGAATAAAAGAAGAAGACCGGTTTCATGCCGGTCTTTTTTATTCCCTAAAAAATTTATCGGCTGCAAATTTAAAACATAGCAAATTTATAACGTAGCAAATTGATCGGATAATAAATTTATCGCGTAATGAATTTATTCGTCTCGAAAACGTCTTTTTCATTGGGCTTAGCTTTTCCATTCGTCTTGATGAACTTCTCGTCGCACTTGTCTTTATCCCATCTGAAAGGGTAGACGATGAAATCGCTTATTTAATAAAACATTGGCAGCAAATTTTGGGCCCGCTTTCTTGTCCCAAGAAATTCTTTCAGCTTTATTGATTTCAGAATTCGGGCAGGCTGTTCAATGAATGGATGAAAAGCAAAAACTTGGAATAGACCAAGCTCTTGAATAAAAGAGAAGTCCTGACCTTAACAAATGGAAAGGCTGAATAAGCTACAATTGGCAATTGGCGAGTGCTCTATTGCAGAGAAGCGCGAGAGGGCCTCAGCCCTCCGCAATCCCCGCCTGAATAAGGGGTAGTGCGTATATCCACTCTGGACCCCCCACCTTGATGACGGGAAAACGGCATAGAAGCCTTAGAACACTCCGCCTTCCATCAGAAAACGTATGATGAAGAGGAAAGCGATAATCCACGTTGCAGGGTGCACCTCGCGCCATTTGCCGGTAATTGTTTTCAAAATAGCATAGCTTATGAAGCCGATGGCAAGTCCATTGGCGACGGAATAGGTAAACGGCATCAAAAGCGCGGTAAGTGCTGCCGGCACCGCTTCGACAATGTCGTCCCAGTTGATTTCAGCAAATTCACGCATCATCAGACAGGCAACAAAAATCAATGCCGGTGCGGTGGCATAGGCGGGAATAGCAAGCGCAACAGGAGCAAAAAACAGAGCGAGCAGGAAAAACACACCTACGGTGATGGCGGTAAGCCCTGTGCGCCCGCCAGCAGCAACGCCCGAGGCACTTTCAACAAATGCGGTGGTCGAACTGGTACCGATAAGGGAGCCGGCGAGAATGGCCGTGCTGTCGGCAAAAAGTGCGCGGCCGAGATTATTGGGTTTGTCGTCGGGAATAAGACCGGCGCGTTTGCCAACGCCGACAAGTGTGCCGGTTGCATCGAATATTTCGACCAGCACAAAAACCAGAAGCACGTGGAAAATGCCGGTATGCAGTACACCCAGAATATCAAGCTTAAGAAAGGTCGGTGCAACAGAAGGAGGAAGCGCAATTCCGCCTGAACTAACCAGAGTTTGAAAACTCTTATATCCGTCATCGGTAAAGATGAAAGAGAGAATGGTTACAGCAATAATACCAATCAGAATGCCGCCGCGTATCTTGAAGGCATCAAGGGCAACAATAATAAAAAGCCCGATACCGGCAAGCACCGGTCCCGCTTTGGTTACATCGCCAAGCCCCACCAGAGTGGCATCATTATTAATAACAATGCCCGCACTCTGGAATGCCACAATGGAAAGAAACATGCCGATACCGGCACCGATAGCACTGCGCAAAGACTTTGGCACACCGGCAATCAGCCATTGTCTGACACCGGTTGCTGTCAATATCAGAAAGACAATGCCCGAAAGGAAAACCGCTCCCAAAGCCTGTTGCCAGCTATAGCCCATGGTAATGACAACCGAATAGGCAAAAAATGCATTGAGCCCCATACCGGGTGCCATGCCGATCGGCCAATTGGCAAGCAACCCCATGATGAAAGAGCCGACCGCGGCAGCAATACAGGTCGCAACAAAAACCGCCCCCTTATCCATTCCGGCAGCGCCCAGAATAGTGGGGTTGACAGCAAGAATGTAGGACATGGTCAAAAAAGTTGTAAGACCGGCACCAATTTCAATTCCGGTACGCGTATTGTTCGCTTTCAAGTGAAATAGTTTTTCGAGCATCCTACCGATCCCTGTTAAAACTGTTTTTCAAGGTGGCTTTGCTATTTTGTTACCGCCACTCAAAACCCTGTCGCGGGTGCTGAACCAGTTAGCCTTTTATAACATTTTGTCGGCATTAGGCTATAAGGGGAGAAGTCTTCAAAGCACAGTTATCGCCTTTGATTCACAGCTTTCTCTTTTTTCGGAAAATTTCTTTTTGTGTGTAGAGGGGCGAAAGCGCTGAAGCCAAAAGATCAAGCAACCCATTTTGGCGTGTGGCGGGCTGTTGAATGAGCCTCTCTTCAGGAGGCTTTCAGTAAAGAAACGATATTTTCGAACTCTCCGAAGAAAAAATAAAAACCGGAAAATATGACGGATAACTTTCTTTTCCCTATCCGATTCGTATTAGCGGTTTATCATGCATCCGTTTTCAAAGACCGGCTGTTGGGTTTCAGCACTGGTCTGAAAAGAAAGGTTTCATCAAAGCTCTTTCGGTGAGCTTATGCTCTTTTACGAAAAACTTTCCAGTAAAATTGTCATTCAACAATATTTTCACAGCGTCCGGCACTTTGCCGGTCGAGCAGGTGAGACTTCAATTTTGTGCCGATTTGGTTGTTTTTTTACGTGTTGACGTTTTCTTACGGGAAGCGGGTTTTGCAACTTTTGCAGTGCTTTCACCGGATTGTTTTTTGTGGTTGTTCAGTTCTTTTTTTATGCGTGCTGCCAGACTTTTTCTATCGCGAACTTTTTCAACAAGCTCCGGTATGGGGGAAGATTGACCTTCGGAAATTGCTACTTCTGCGGTGAATTTTGCAGCAGTGTTCAAAATTTCCTGCCTGAGATTTTCCATATCGGTTTTGGTGGTTTTATTTGCCAAGGCTTCCTTTTTTGCGACCGCGACTTCTTCTTTCAAAGTTGCGACTTCTTTTTCCAGTGCTTTTAACTGGTTAGTCCGGTCCGCCTCAGCGTGGCTCGCCTGTTTTTCCTGTTGCAACAGATCACGGATTTCGGCAAGTTCCTTGCCTTTATTGGCGGAAAGTGTGGCGGTAAGCTGCCGCTCGGTTTCGAGTTCTTCTGTCTGGTCTGCCAATTGTTCGGCAAGCAGTCCGGCACGGTGTTCGGCATCACCAAGACGGAAAAGCTCCTCTTTGGCGTGGTCGAGTTCACGTTTCTGAGTGGCAAATTTTTCGCTGAGACGCTCGAATTTTTCATCGCGCGTTACGAGCTCAACCGCCTGTTTTGCACGTAGAAAATCCCTGTCTGCCTCGACTTCGGTGAGGGAAAGCGGTACCTCGGCGGCAATTGCCTGACGGGCAAGATAAAGCGCACGTCGCCAGATTGCCGGCGATAAAAGAATAAGAACAAAAGTTGTGGCTGCAACGCCAAGAATGAAAAACAGTACCGATTGGATAAGCATAAAATGCCTCGGGAGCCGGACAAAAGTTTAAAACGGATTCCAGGTGGCAGCCGGTGTCAATTTCAGATAACCGATATTGACCCCCAAACGTGCGCCAACACCGGTTCTGACCGGTACCAAAAGGATGTTTCCTTTCTTAAGCACATGAAAGCCTACGCCTGCAACAAAATAAGCTGATCCCGAGATACCTGCATAGCGTCCCCAAAGATTATTGACGTTATCAAGCTCGTAAACCAGAATCATCAACCGCGACCCTTGACCACCAATATCCCAGCCGACTGTCGGGCCTTGCCAGAAAACCTTATGGTCACCGGCGTTTTTTGTGTAAAGCGTTCCCTCTCCATAGGTAAGGCCGCCGATAATGGCGCCGGAGCCTTCTTCACCCAGAATATAGCCATTCGGCAAACCGTATTTTGCAAATACTTTTTCAATTCCGGTTGCCATGCTACCTGCCGCATCACCAAAAAAACGGTGGCCGGAATCAATAATTTCCTGTGCCGAATAGCGCCCGTTTTGCTGCTGGGTTTGAGCCTGCGCCGGTATCAATCCGATATTTGTAAATAAAGCCAACGCAAAGAGAAGAACGACTTTACGCCACTGAATTTGGATGGAACGGAACATATTGTTTCACCTCTTCTGGTCACTCAATGGTTTGAATCTTGACGTAAGCAAAGATCCGGTTTCTTCTGATTCTAGCGGGCAAAGTTGTTTAAATTCTTAAAAACCATAAAAACACTGAAAAGAACCGGAAGATTTGGCCAAAAAGGCATGTTTTAAGAAATTTTGTGTGTTTTCCGGACAATCAAAAACGAAAAATTGTGCATGGAATCTTAAGGGTTTTGATTTATGGAACGGTCAAAAGAGTATTCTGGAGTTCCAATTATTATGCCACTAGCCGTTACATTAAGCCCTGCCGATCTTGCCGCATTGTTATGCAGCCGCATTTGTCATGATCTTATTTCGCCGGTCGGGGCAATCAATAATGGGATTGAACTTTATGACGAAGCCGATGCACAGGAAGACGCGATTGAACTTATCCGCATGTCGGCGGTCAATGCATCGTCCAAATTGCAATTTGCCCGTATTGCTTTCGGAGCCGCCGGTTCGGCAGGAAGCGAAATTGACAGTGGCGATGCCGAGACAGTGGCAAAAAATTACATGGAAAATGAAAAAGGCAATCTTGACTGGAAAGCGCCACGCCTGCTTTTGCCGAAGAACGAAGTCAAGCTTTTGCTCAATCTCGTTCTGATTGCAAATCTTTCCATTCCGCGCGGTGGTGATATTGTTGTCGAGATTGGCGAGAACAGCGGAAAACGCCTTTTCCAGTTGAAGGTAAGTGGAAAAATGTTGCGTGTGCCGCCAAAATTCCTCGAATTATATAATGGGCAGGTACCGGAAGAACCAATTGATGCCCATAGTGTCCAGTTCTATTACGCTCTGTTATTGTCGCAAATGTCGAATATGCAGATCAAAGTTCAGGTACAGCCAGAAATTATTACCATTATAGCAGGCTGAGCCGACCAAATTTCTGACCGGAAAATCAGTCCGGTCAAAGAAGCTGGAACTCGGCGATAAACCACACATAAAATACCGGTATTGACCGAAAAAGCGGTTATTGCCGGTTTTTAGTTGGAAAAAGCCGTCTGATCTTAAAAAAAATTTTGCCGCTTATAAAAATGGAGCAGAGATAAAAATAGAAGAGACGAAAATTTATCCGGTTAAAATTGCTTTTTAAGGTCGGAACAGTTTTTAAAGCTCAGGGGGCGAGCCGGAACCGGTTTTTAAAAATCGGGACGGCAATTTTCTTAAAGCACAAATAAAAAGACTGAAAATTCTGGCAAAAAGACAGAAATTACCGCCCAAAAAATGCCGCCTAAAAAATTGGTGCCAAAAAAATTACTGGCAAAAAAATGCCGGAACTTTTCCCGAATGGAAAAAACTCCGGCATGATGATTCAATTTTGAAGAGATGAAAGTGTTGAAAAATCAAGCAGTTTCGCGCATCGGTTCTTCATTTGGTTCACGCAGCACATAACCGCGTCCCCAAACCGTTTCGATATAATTGACACCGCCTGAAACGGCATCCAGCTTTTTGCGCAATTTGCAAATGAAAACGTCGATAATTTTGAGTTCCGGTTCGTCCATGCCGCCATAGAGGTGGTTCAAGAACATTTCCTTGGTTAAAGTGGTTCCTTTACGCAATGAAAGAAGTTCGAGCATCTGGTATTCTTTGCCGGTCAGATGAACCGGATGGCCGCCGATTTCAACTGTTTTGGCATCAAGATTGACAACCAGATCTCCGGTTGCAATTACCGATTGGGCGTGACCCTTCGAGCGGCGAACAATAGCATGAATACGAGCGACCAGTTCGTCTTTATGAAATGGCTTTGTCATATAATCGTCGGCACCGAAGCCCAAACCGCGTACCTTGTCTTCAATACCACCCATACCGGAAAGGATAAGGATTGGTGTTTTCACTTTGGAAAGGCGCAATGTGCGCAAAACCTCGTAACCGGACATATCCGGCAAATTAAGGTCCAACAATATGATGTCGTAATCATAAAGTTTTCCAAGATCTACACCTTCCTCTCCAAGGTCTGTCGTGTAGACATTGAAACTTTCCGATTTGAGCATAAGCTCGATGCTTGTCGCTGTCGCGTGGTCATCTTCAATCAATAATACGCGCATATCCTATATCCCCTTTCCACTAGCCGAATCAGGCGTTATCAGAGTCCGTACAAATTTCTGCACCGACTATTGTGCAGTTAATTTAAAAAACACCATAAAATCATGGCATTAACTCAAACACGATTTTTTACTTCGGCAGCGTCAGAACAATTCGTTGCCTTCATTAACCAATTTGCACCAAAATGGTTAACAAAATATGATTCTTGTTGGCAAGAAGTTAATAAAATTTTCTGAAAAAAACGTTGTAGTCCGTTGATTCATGGATATAAAAGCTAAAGATTTATGCTTAATTTTTACTTTAAGAAATCGCTCTAACTGACTCTTTCGATTCACTCTTTTCGAATTCGAAAAAAGGTCTTTTGTTTACCGAGCTTTAAGGGACTTCCGCTATAGTGCTCAAAGACCGTAAACAAATGGTTAAGAAAGCTTGTTATTGCAGCTCCATACGGGTTTTAAGGAGCATGAGCTTCCATGGAGTTTTCCATGGTCTCTTTGTGGGACATGAAGGGATAACCGGTTTTCGGTCGTGTGTATGAGTATAAAGGCGTGAATATTGTTTGTTCACGGTAGTCAGGGAGTACTGCGTATGAAACCGCGTGAAAGTGTGGTTCGGTTGAAAATGTTTCAGGTGCGCGAAAAACGCCGCCAGATTTCTCAACTCGATATGATGATGAGTGAATTCGACCGTATGGCAAGCGAACTGGAAACGCAAATTGCCAATGAAGAACGCAAATCGGGCATCACCGATGTCAACCATTTTGCCTATCCCACCTTTGCACGTGCCGCCCGTCAACGACGTGAAAATCTCATCAATTCCATTCGTGATTTGCAAATCCAGAAGGCTTCCGGTGAAATGAAGCTGCATGAGCTAGAGGCGGAACTTGAACGCGCTCAAGCTTTGGAAGAACGTGATGGCAAATCTCTTCCCAGTGAAGACGTGGTGTTTGTCCAAAGCCGATCAATGATCGGTTGAGGTCTTCCCCTCAAAAAGCAGAATTTGGCAAAACCGAATCTGGCAAAGCGGAATCCGGCAAGACGGAAGTTTTTAAAGCGGACTCCGGCTTTTTGTCATTAAAATAGTCAAACGCCATCGGGACAGTGCTTGCGGTCTCGAAAGGCGTTCTCATCACATAAAAGCTCAAAACTCCGTTTATGAAAACAATAGACGCCAAGAGTGCCGGTTGAAGCCCTCGGTGTCAATATAGGCTGAGTCGATATAGGCTGACACTGTGAATACACGCTATACGCTGATCAAGCCGATAGACACGCATAAACGGGAAAAGATAGCGCATTGTCGACTATTCTTGTTTCAGGCCAATCACCGTTTTATCCCACCGTTCAACCTTGGATTGGTGTATTGATTGAACTGTGCATCGGCGTGTATTTGCGTGCGCAGAATTGTGTTTCCCGAAGCTTCACTTGACGCGTGGTTTTGCGTGTCTCTCGCCATTTATTTTTATCGTTCGCCCGTTTGTCTTTTTGATCAACAAAAAGCCGGAAGGATTATTTTCCCGTTATAAATATCAAGAAAACGAAAATACGGAATTGTTGGTGAGTTGCTGCCTGACAAAGCGCGGAAAACAACCGCAATGAAGAAAAATTCTGCCAAACCGGAGCGGCGCAAGCAAGTGATGGCAAGCGATAGCGATGGCGAGTGATGGCAAATGATGGTGAGGGCGCGTTAATTTATTTGCCAACATGACGGATAAACAGAGTGAACCGATCGGCGTGGAAGATTCGTTTTGCGGCTTGTCCTTTTCAATAAGAGGTGGGCTGTCCGGTTTCAGGAAACATGTCGCCCGACAATTCATGAATTTGCCGGAATATAAAACAACCGTTTCCTGAAATTCAAGAAACGGTTGTTTTATTTACGCTTGAAGGCAAAATGGGTCATGCTTATCAATGGCGGTATTGCTGGATACGTGTTGTACGTAAACCGGCAAGACCATGTTCATCAATCGAGCAT
The DNA here is from genome assembly GCF_002007485.1 of Ditibartonella apihabitans. Lineage (GTDB taxonomy): Bacteria > Pseudomonadota > Alphaproteobacteria > Rhizobiales > Rhizobiaceae > Bartonella > Bartonella apihabitans. Next base: position 1,840,847 of record NZ_CP015820.1, on the reverse strand, counting down.
TGCCAGGATAAAAATTCTTCCACCGTCAATGTATAACGTTGGCAGGCTTCATCCAGACTGAGCAGTCCACCTCTGACAGCGGCTACTACTTCGGCTTTGCGACGGATAACCCAGCGCCGTGTGTTGCTTGGCGGCAGGTCGGTGATCGTAAGTGGACTCCCATCTGGGCCAATAACGTATTTTACTCGTGTTCTTACTAACTCGGTCATTGTACTCTCTACTCTTATTCAAGGACCTGAAGCGACAATAACCGCCGAGCTTTAAAAAAGAGCTAAACCGCCGGAAAGGAAAATTTAACAAATACACAGGCGCAAAATTGTGTTCGTTTGTAAAATGATATAAAAATCAGAATGTTAGACAAAATTTACTGCAATCAAACAAACTTGAACAAAAAACGCTACTTTATTTTTTTTGTTTTTTTATAAACTGGGGTAGTGCATTTTTGAAAAAATGCTCGATTTATAATCTCTTTTTCGAGACGACGGTTGTGTTGTGTCGTTAAAAACACGATATAGTTTAACGAACCGTCCAATGAGTTAGAAGGTGAGTTTATGTCTCTCAACAGTCTTGATCTTCCAAAACGTCCCGAGGATACACGTGTGGTTGTTGCCATGTCGGGTGGTGTCGATTCGTCCGTTGTTGCGGGATTGTTGAAAAAAGAAGGCTATGATGTTGTCGGCGTCACTCTTCAACTTTATGATCATGGTGCTGCGACCCACCGTGTCGGCTCCTGCTGTGCCGGTCAGGATATCGAGGATGCGCGGCGTGTTTCGGAAACTTTGGGTATTCCCCATTATGTGCTGGATTATGAAGCCCGCTTCCGTGAAGCGGTCATCAATCCTTTTGCCGATAGCTATGCCCATGGCGAAACGCCAATTCCCTGTGTTGCCTGCAACCAGACAGTGAAATTTGCCGATCTTCTTGTGACGGCAAAAAATCTCGGTGCTGATGCTCTGGCAACGGGCCACTATATAAGAAGTCGCCCTAATGGTGCACACCGTGCATTATATCGGCCGGTCGACGCCAATCGTGACCAGAGCTATTTCCTTTTTGCCACAACGCAGGAACAGATTGACTATTTGCGTTTTCCTTTGGGCGATCTGGCAAAACCCCATGTTCGCGAAATTGCTGCCGAAATGGGACTTTCTGTTGCTTCCAAGCATGACAGTCAGGATATTTGTTTTGTGCCCCAGGGGCGCTATTCGGATGTGATTGCCAAATTGCGTCCCGAAGCTGCAAATCCGGGAGAAATTGTCCATATTGACGGGCGCATTCTTGGTCGCCATGCGGGTATTGTCAATTATACCATTGGTCAACGTCGCGGCATTGGCATTGCAACCGGCGAAGCGCTTTATGTCGTCTATCTTGATGCAGAAAATTCCCGTGTCATTGTTGGGCCGAGAGAAGCTCTTGAAACGCGCAAACTGTTTTTGCGTGATACCAATTGGCTTGGCGATGAAAATCTTGATGAATTCCCCGAAGAGGGAATTGAAGTTGCCGCCAAAGTGCGCTCCACACGCCCGCCAAGACCCGCTATACTCAAATATGAGGACGGCGCTCTGACGGTTGAACTATTGGAAGGTGAAACCGGCGTTGCTCCGGGGCAGGCTTGCGTTCTTTATGATAATGAAAGCAATGATGCCCGTGTTCTGGGCGGCGGTTTCATTACCCGTTCGGAGCGGGACGCCCGTGCCGAAGCGATGCTTAAAAATTTGCTCGATCAATCGCGTGAAAATACGGCTGCCTGATAGCTCAAGGCACTTCAAAGTAAAAGACATAAAACCGACAGGCCAAACCCCTTTGCCTGCGGGAACATTTTTTCATGTCTACAGGCTAAGCTTTTTTGCATTTGTCAATGCGAGCCTCAGGGGCATTTTTCGAAGCGAGCCTCTTGGATATTCGATAATGATTGGCTTTTTGGGCAATGTTTGCGAAAGCACAGCCCGCTCTTTCGGAAGAAAGCTGTGTCCGAGAAAGTTTTGTTAGCGGCGTTCACGGAAAAACTTGTGGCTGCGTTCGAACTGTTGTGCTTGAGGAAAGTCCTGTCGGCTTTGTTCAGGTTAGCCTGTCTGGCTTGTGTTCAAGAGAAAGCTTTGCAGGCTGTGTTAGGCAAAAACCTTATTGGCTGAGTCTGAAAAAGTGCTTGAAGAGAGCCTTGGCTGTCTCTCCGGATTTTGCCCGGGTGTCTTTCGGGTTATCGGGTGTTTTTCGGGTTATCGAGTGTTTTTCTGGTTATTTTTGTGGGCAAATTTGTTGTCCAATAAAGGCGAAAGCTGCTTTTTATCTTTTGATGAAGAACAATTGCGTTTCAGGCGTAGAAAAACAATATTTTGCTGATTGTTTTTAATTCAGTTTGTCGAAATCGGCAAAATGTTCAAGTGCCAGTCCAGTTGCTGTGGCAACGTTCAGGCTATCGAAATCATAGGCAATGGGAATGCGCAAGGTTTCTGTATCTTTCAGCACAAAATTCGGCAGGCCTTCACCTTCTGTACCGAAAACAAGAGCTGTTCTTTTTGCAACTTCTGCATCTTTCAAATAGTTCGAAGCAGCTGGAGAAAGCGAATAGATACGGAAATTGGCCTTTTCAAGAGCTGCAAGGATAGTCTTGATATCTTCGCCCTGCGTATAGGGTACTTTTAGTGCCGCACCCACCGAGACGCGAATGGCTTTGCGGTAGAGCGGATCGCAACAGGTTTTATCGATGATGATGCCGTCGGCTGCAAATGCCGCAGCATTCCGGAAGATCGAGCCCATATTATCATGGTTGGAAATGCCGCATAAAACCGGAACCAGTGCTTTTTCCGGTAACCCCGCCAGAAATTCATCAAGTGTCGGGGTGCTTACACGTTCTCCAATGCCGAGAATGCCGCGATGCACGTTGAAGCCTGCAATATCGTCCATGATTTTTTGTGGAACACAATAGATCGGGCAGGTGGGTTTTGTTGCATCCAAGACCGGCATTAATCCCAGAAGCTTGGCTGCTGCAACAAGCAGTGACTGTGCTTCAAAGCGTTTGGAGCGCAAAAGAACAGACAAAACAACTTTGCCTTCGGCAATAAAATGATGTTCACGACCGACAAGATCCCGCTCCTTGATATCCCGATAGGGAGCAAGACGAGGATCATCAACATCGCTTATTGTCGTAATATCCAAACTCATAAAACACACCTATCACCGTTTCTGGTGTTCTGCCAGATGATGGATGATGTCTTCTTCGGTAATTACGCCGATGACACGTCCGTCTTCAGCCACACCGATTGCTCCATTTTTCCGGTCACAAACACTGATGAGATCAGGTAAACTCGTATCAGGTTTTGCCATGGCTGCAACTGAAATATCACCATTTTGGAAATTATAGGGGCGCATGACCTGTCGGGCTGTTAAAAAGCTCAACGGATTAATGTGGCGTACAAAATTGGCGACATGTTCATTGGCGGGCGTTAGCACGATTTCTTGTGCTGTTCCGCATTGTAAGATTCGCCCGTCTTCCATAATGGCGATGCGGTTGCCCATTTTGATGGCTTCATCAAGATCGTGGCTCACAAAGATCAATGTTTTATTGAGCCGCTTTTGGAGTTCCAGAAGCTCGTCCTGTAAATGGTTGCGTATAAGCGGGTCCAGGGCTGAAAACGGCTCGTCCATTAATAGCACCGGTGCGCCGGTTGCAAAAGCACGGGCAAGGCCGATTCTTTGTTGCATACCGCCGGAAAGCTCGGTCACCATGCGGTTTGCCCATTCATTCAACCCGACGAGATCAAGCTGTTCGGCAATAATGGCCTGACGTTGCTTCTTTGGCACCCCCGCCACTTCAAGGCCGAAGCCGATATTATCGGCAACGGTGCGCCATGGAAAAAGGCCGAATTGTTGGAATACCATAGAAACAAGGCGCGTCCGGACATAACGCAGTTCATCACTCGACGCGGTGGTGACATTAATTTCTTTTCCCGCATCACCAACATAAATATTGCCTTCAACAGGCTTTATCAAACGGTTGATGGTGCGCAGCAAAGTCGATTTTCCCGAACCGGAGAGCCCCATCAAAACCAGCGTTTCACCTTCGGCAATGTCGAGTGAACATTCATGGACACCAAGCACGGTATTGGTTAAATCTTTTATTTCTGCCCGTGAAGCACCCTGATCTGCAAGATCAAGCGCCTGCTTGCGGCGATTGCCGAAAACCACACTCACATGATCGATAATCACTCTGGCCATTAGCGTACCTTTCCCGGACGGAACAAGCGGTCAAGGACAATGGCCACCACCACAATCACGCAGCCCGCTTCAAAGCCCATGGCAGCATCATGTTGCTGGAGGGCACGGTAAACTTTGACACCCAGCCCATTACCGCCAACAGTTGCGGCAATCACCACCATGGAAAGCGAAAGCATAATGGTTTGTGTCATTCCGGCGCGTATTTCCGGCATTGCATGGGGAAATTCGATTTTCCATAAAATTTGACGACGGTTTGAACCGAATGCTTTGCCTGCCTCGATCAAGGCTTTCGGCGTCGAGACAATACCCTGCTGGGTGAGCCTTATGGGTGCAGGGAGCACGAAGATAATTGTTGCGATCAATCCCGGTACCATGCCGATGCGAAAAAATATGATAGCCGGTATCAGATAGACAAAGGTTGGCAATGTCTGCATAAGGTCGAGAATGGGCTGTATCACACGATAGACTTTGGGTCGATGGGCGCAGGCTATGCCAACGGGAACACCTATTCCCATACAAAGAATGCATGACCAGAAGAGCAGGGTTATGGTTTCCATGGTATCAACCCAGTAGCCCTGATTGATGACGAACAGGAACCCCAGTCCGGTAAGCAGCACGACCCGCCAGTTTCTCTGTATGGCAAAGGCAAGGACACATAAAAAAGCAATCAACAATAAAGGATTTGGCCACAATAACAGTGCCAATGTGGCTTTCAACAAGCTTCCCAGTCCGACACGAAGGGCTGTAAAAAAGAGCCCGCCATGCTCTTTCAAAAATTCGACAACGATATTTGCTGTTTCCCCGACCGGAATTTTATAGGCAAAATGTGTTTCGTTGGCTGGTGATTTCAATGCCTTCTCGACGGCGCGATTAGCATTGCTTCCGTCAAAAGCGGTAACGCCGGAGAGCCAGATTTTTACTTTTTCCGGATTGTCGACGAGAAAGGAACGGGCGGCCTGTTCGGGAGCCTCTCCGCTATTGAGGATTTTATCCATCAAGCGGTTTTCCATATCGACATCAAAGGTGAGATTGCCAAGAAAATGCGCGACATTCGGGCAGTCGGAACGATAATTCCGGCGGATATTCGTGCCCACTTTGGCATTGCCGAAATTTTCCCCGAAAAATTTGTCGCCCCCTGATAGATAGGCCATTTTGAAGCGCATATTCATCGGGTGCGGTTCCCAGCCTAAAAAAACGATAGGCCGTTGTTCCTGAATGCGCGCCTCGACTTCGGCGAGCATCGCCTGTTCGGATGTTTCAACAATGTGAAAATCGGAAAGTCCGAAGGTGGAATCACCAAGTAAAGAAAGAATGAGCCGGTTACCGTCATTGCCGGGTTCGACCCCGTAAATGGCATAGCCGAGTTCGGGGCCAAAGCGTTTTATATCCTGAAAAGTTTTCAAGCCTTTGTTATAGACAAATTGCGGCACAGCCAATGTGTATTTGGCGCCTTCAAGATTGTAACGAAGAAGTTCTACACTGCCGTCATCCCGATAAGGTTTGAAATCGGGTGTCATGGACGGGTTCCAATAGCCGAGAAATACGTCGAGATCGCCGTTTGCAAGCGAAGCATAGGTAACCGGAACCGATAAAATCCTTGTTTCGGTGTTATAGCCCAGTGCTTTCAGGAGTGTCGTGGCAATCGCTGTTGTCGCGGAAATATCGGTCCAACCGGTATCGGCAAAGCGCACCATTTTGCACGTTTGCGGATCGCTCGAAGGCGCGGCTGCATATCCTGCGTCTACAATCAGAAACAAGCTTACGAAAAATACAGCTATCTGTTTTAAAATGCCTGACAAAGTTTCGGGCTACTCCATGATTACGCATCATCCAGCTTAAGGATGGGGTTAGACTATTTCAACAAAGAATGAAATAAGGTTCACAAGAAAAGCCTTTTATTTACGGAATCCTATCATGCAACTTCCTGCCAATTTGAGAAGCGCACTCGACGAGCTTTTCGAACAGACAAATCCGTCCGAACTCGAAAAAGCGTCAAACCGGCTCACCCGACGCTATCGCGATGAAGTGCTGGACGGGAAAATGCATATAAGCGATAAAAATGCGGCTCTCGGCTATATTGCAGCGCGCTTTCCGGCAACCTATGGCGCGGTTTATTCCGCACTTGATGAAGTGGCTGATATATGCCCTTCCTTTTTGCCGTCTAGCCAGCTTGATGTCGGAGCGGGGCCGGGGACCGCCGTTTTTGCCGCAAGCCGAATTTTTCCTTCTCTTGAAAAGGCAATGCTTGTCGAGCAAAGCAATGACATTATCGCTATTGGCAAAGAACTGTTTTCCCGTTTGATTACCGAAAAAGACTCCGATATTTTCGCAGTTAAAGCCGGCGAATTGCCCCGCGAAACTTCTTCTGCAACCGGTTTTCAATACGCCTTTTCAACCAATTGGCAAAAAGCCGATATTTCCACGCTTTCCGGTGAAAAATTGCCGAAAGCCGATCTTGTCACGGCAAGTTACGTACTCGACGAGCTTCAAGAAAAAACACAGGATTTTCTTGTCGACAGACTTTGGGAAAAAACTGTTGGTGTGCTTTTGCTGGTCGAACCCGGAACGCCCGCCGGTTTTAAAAGGCTGATGCGTCAGCGCCAAAGATTACTCGAACAATCTGCCCATATCCTCGCTCCCTGTCCGCATGAATTGACCTGTCCGGTTCAATCTCCCGACTGGTGCCATTTCTCTGTCAGGGTTGAACGTTCGCGCATGCACAAGCTAGCCAAACAGGCAGTTGTTCCCTTTGAAGACGAGAAGTATTGTTATCTTGCCGTGTCAGAAAAAAAGCCGGATGTGCAATATTGTCGCATCCTTTCGCGTCCACAACGTTCAAGCGGAAGAATAAATATTTCGCTTTGCTTGCCAAATGGCGAAAAAAACACTGAAATCTCAACGAAAAAGAACAAGAAATTATATAGCCTGATGAGGCGCGTGGAATGGGGATCCAGAGTTGAAAAAATAAAACCTTAGGTTGTGAAAACTTATTGACTATTTTAGCCTCTCCTCTATATTTGAAATCACCGCACTAAAGAACCCACGTTCTGGTTGTGTTGGTTACAGGTGTTTAGGTCCCCCGCTATTTCCTACGCCTGTGTCCCCCCTTTCTTAAGAGGGGGAGAAAAGTCCGGGTTCCCAATGCCCGGACTTTTCTTTTTTTGTAAATAGACTTTGCACTTTATTGTTTTGACCGCTATGTATTTATCCAATCTATATTTGCTAAAAAGCCTCGTTTTTTTGTGAAGAAATATTTCAAGAGCGGTTTTTCTTCTTCATTTTCCGAAAACGCCAGCCGGACGATTTTGTTAAAAAGGCCCGCTTTGCCGCGCTCTCAACGATAAGTCCTCTCGCCGGTCGGTGCGGCAAACAAAGTGGTTTTATTGGTGTAAAATCCGGTTTGATATGTCGATTGACGGGCGAAAAAAGCCGGATTTTCAGGAAAAAGCATTTCCGTCAGCACAGAAGAAAAGGCTGAGACGTTTAGCCAAAAAAATGATTGTTCAAAAGGCGGGTGAATAAACCCGATAGTGTCGGACAAACAATGGCAGCGCGAGGCAAATTTTAATGATTTCATTATCGGGATGCGTTTTCATTATCGGGAAGAGCGCTACCGGTCAAAAATTAGCTCATCCTCTATTCTTGACAAAAAGAGATTAAAGCTCATCTCTTTTTCATTATTGCTGTTTTCTGTTGCTATAGAATATCGGACAGGTTAAAAGGACTCTTATGAACAATAAACGTACATTCATGATCTGGTGGTGGGGTTGCTTCTAGCGGCCTCAGCTTGTTTGTGCGTAAAATTCAGGACAAGGTCGCGACGGAAAACCGGGCGGCCTTTTTTATATACTCCGTTCCGGTGGTGACCTTCAAAACAGGACGGAGTTTCAAATATGGAAAAGAATATGGCTGGTGAAAAAGCTTTTGAATACCGCACGAAAGGGAACATAAAAGTTAGCCGTTCTTGCGAGGATATTGCCTATGAGAGTGCAATCGACAAAATGGTTGATGCACTTGATAGCCACCGTGGGGCAATTTTTTCATCGAATTATGAATATCCGGGGCGCTATACACGCTGGGATTCCGGCATTATCGACCCGCCAATTGCCATTACTTCGCGCGGGCGCCACATGAAAATCGAGGCGCTCAACGAGCGCGGTCAAATCATCCTTGATATGATCGAGCCACGCCTTGAAATTCTCGACGCGGTGGAAGCAACAGAGCGCACCTCCAACAAATTGGCAATTACGGTCAAAAAACCGGGTCGTGTCTTCAGCGAGGAAGAACGCTCCCGTATGCCATCGGTTTTTAGCCTGTTGCGGGCTATTTGCGATATTTTCCATTCGACAGAAGACCAGAGTCTTGGCCTTTACGGCGCTTTCGGCTATGACCTTGCGTTCCAGTTCGAGCCCATCGAGTTTAAAATCAAACGTCCTGACGACCAGCGGGATATGGTGCTTTATTTGCCGGATTCCATTCTCATTGTCGACCATTATTCGGCGCGCGCATGGATAGAGAATTACGAATTTTCTCGAAGAGAAAAAACAACCATAGGTTTAGTTCGTTCTACCGAAGAAAAGCCGTTTAAAGCCGCCAAAGCCGTTCCGCAAAAAGGCGATCATGAAAAGGGCGAATATGCTTCTCTGGTGAGGGAAGCCAAGGAAAGTTTCAAGCGCGGCGACCTCTTCGAGGTGGTGCCGGGGCAAACTTTCTATGAAGCTTGCCCGGCAAGTCCTTCGGCAATCAGCAGAAGATTGAAACTTACCAATCCGTCTCCCTATTCTTTCTTTATAAATCTCGGAGAACAGGAATATCTCGTTGGCGCTTCGCCTGAAATGTATGTTCGGGTGACCGGAAGGCGGGTTGAAACCTGCCCGATTTCCGGAACAATCAAACGCGGGCAGGATGCTATTGCCGATTCCGAGCAGATATTGGCTTTGCTCAATTCCAAAAAGGATGAGTCGGAATTGACCATGTGTTCGGATGTTGACCGTAATGACAAAAGTCGCGTTTGCGAACCGGGTTCGGTGAGGGTCATCGGGCGGCGGCAAATTGAAATGTATTCGCGCCTTATTCACACAGTTGATCATATTGAGGGACGCTTGCGGAATGGCCTTGATGCGTTCGATGCTTTTTTGTCTCATGCATGGGCAGTGACTGTGACCGGTGCACCGAAATTGTGGGCTATGCGTTTTATCGAAAATCATGAAAGAAGTGCGCGTGCATGGTATGCCGGCGCTATCGGCATGATTTTCTTTAATGGCGACATGAATACGGGGCTCACTCTTCGCACAGTGCGCATTAAGGATGGTGTGGCATCGGTGAGGGCGGGCGCAACATTGCTTTATGATTCCAATCCGGAAGATGAAGAAAAAGAGACAGAGCTCAAAGCGTCTGCCATGATTGCCGCCATTCGTGACAGTGCCAAACCTTTGCCAAAGGCCGTAAGGCAGGAGAAAGAAAAACCCGGAACGGGAGTTAATATCCTGCTTGTCGACCATGAAGATTCATTTGTGCACACGCTTGCCAATTATTTCCGCGAGACGGGCGCCAAGGTAACAACGGTGAGAAGTCCGGTTGATGAGAAAGTGTTTGAAACGGTCAATCCCGATCTTGTTGTTTTGTCACCGGGGCCGGGAACACCGAAAGATTTCAACTGTGAAGACACAATCAATAAAGCAAGGGCGCGTAAAATTCCGATTTTCGGCGTTTGTCTGGGGCTTCAAGCACTGACAGAAGCTTTCGGCGGCAGCCTTCGGGTGCTTGATCAGCCGATGCATGGCAAACCGTCGCGCATTCATATTACCGGCAAAACCCTGCTGTTTAAGGATTTGCCGAAAGAAATAACGGTTGGCCGCTATCATTCGATTTTTGCCGACCCGAGCCGCTTGCCTTCCGAATTTAACGTGACAGCAGAAACCGCAGATGGTGTTATTATGGCAATCGAACATAAAAGCCAGCCGATTGCCGCTGTTCAGTTCCATCCCGAATCAATTATGAGCCTCGGTGGAAATGTCGGAATGGCAATCATTGAAAATGTTGTTTCAAGACTAATTAAGAAGGCATGGCAATGATAGATGCGAATTCAAGGCTGAAACAATTGGCAATATGGTCTATCCCTGTTGCCATTGTTGTTTTTGCGCTCAAATATTTCGCTTATTATATCACCGGCTCGGTGGCTCTTTATTCCGATGCGCTGGAGTCGATTGTCAATGTCATTGCGGCAATTGCTGCTTATGTTGCCATCCTTATCAGCATGAAACCGGCCGATAACGATCACCCGTTCGGCCACACCAAGGCAGAATATTTTTCGGCAATTCTTGAAGGGGCAATGATTTTTGTTGCCGCCATCATGATCTTGCATGAATCATGGCCTTTGCTTACCTCGACCCATTTGCCTGAACAACCGGGCTATGGGCTCGCAATCAACCTCATTGCCAGTGTCATTAATGCAATTTGGGCTTTGGTTTTAATAAAACAGGGCAGGATTTCCCATTCTCCGGCATTGAAAGCCGATGGCATGCATTTGATGACCGACGTTTTTACCTCTTTTGGTGTGCTGGCCGGTCTTCTTGCCGCAATTTTCAGCGGTTGGGCCATTCTTGACCCTGTGCTTGCCATTATTGTGGCCTTGAACATTCTCTGGCAAGGCTGGAAGGTTATCAATAATTCGGTACAGGGCTTGATGGATGTCGGTGTCGAGCTTGAAGAGACAATGCGCATCAGGGATATTATTTCAAGCCATGCAGCCGGTGCTATTGAAGCGCATGATTTGCGCACACGTGTGGCCGGTCAAGTAACCTTTATCGAATTCCATCTGGTGGTTCCTTCCAAAATGACGGTAGGAGATGCCCATGATATATGCAACAGAATAGAAGATGCTCTGAAACAAGAAATCGAAAAGGCACGTATTGTCATTCATATCGAACCGGAAGAGGAAGCAAAACTGCCAAAGGGAACCACTGCCGTTCCCATTGCATGAGGAGCATTATGTTAAAAATCAGAAATTTGAAAGAAACTGTATTATCCGACCATTGGACAAAACTGACAGCCGTTTCCTATGAGCAGCAAGATGCTGCAGGCGAATGGAGAACAGTAAAGCGTGAAACCTACCATAATCGCAATGGTGCTGCCGTTTTGCCTTATGACGAGGAAAGAAAAACAGTGCTTTTTGTCAAGCAGTTTCGTGCACCTGTCTATCTTGCATCCGGTTCCATGTATGTGCTGGAAGCTTGTGCCGGCCACATAGAAAAAGACGAATCGGCCGATGAAACCATGCTGCGTGAGGCAAAAGAGGAATTAGGCTACCAGATACACAATCTCGAACTTGTTTTCAAAGGCTTTACAACCCCGGGATTTTCAACCGAGCAGCTTTGGCTTTACCTTGCCCGCTATCGCCCGCAAGACCACCGTTTTTCAGGCGGAGGGCTCGCCAATGAAGGAGAAAATCTCGATATTGTTGAAATGAGTGTTGAAGAGGCAATCAAGCTTAACGACAAAGGACAAATCAATGACATGAAGACAGCTCTGTTGATTAACGAGCTCAGTCACCGATTGAAATTGTGAACCGTGCCTATTGAATTGCAAGACTTGAATTTTAGGTCTCAATCACGAAAAGCATGGCCTTGAGTGGCAAGAAGCGCAATTTTGAACACGAACCGGTGAAGCTTTGATAAAACGGGTTGCACTTGAAAAAAAGCTATGTCATATTTTCGCTCATGAAAAATTATGGCGCACAAAAATTGTTGGATTTTGACCGCATCAGCGATGCGGGCTTTTGTGCTTTGCCTTCAAATTTGCTTCTTCTCGGGCTTATGAGCGACTGCCGGGGCCGGTGAGGGGCGCCCGGCGGTCGTAATCTGCCGGCGTAAATGCTCCTCTTCAACAATCTTCATTTTAAAATATCAACCGGTAACCGGTGTTTCAGACGAGCATAAACTATGAGTATTTCCCCGAATTTTTCACAAAAAGGCATGCCGACAGCATCGCAAAAATATCAACCTTACCCGCAAGTGACATTGAAAGACCGTACATGGCCTGACAAACGCATCGAAAAAGCGCCAATCTGGTGTTCTGTCGATCTGCGCGATGGCAATCAGGCTTTGATCGACCCTATGGGACAAGACCGTAAAGAACGCATGTTCCGCCTGCTTTTGGAAATGGGCTTTCCGGAAATCGAAATCGGTTTTCCATCGGCTTCGCAAACCGATTTCGACTTCGCGCGCTGGTGTATCGAACATGGCAATGTTCCTGAAAATGTGAGCTTGCAGGTTCTGGTGCAATGCCGTCCGGAATTGATTACCCGTACATTCGAGGCGCTGGAAGGAGCCAACCACCCGATTGTGCATTTTTACAATTCAACGAGTGAATTGCAGCGTCGGGTTGTATTCGGAAAAGATGTTCAAGGCGTTAAAAAAATTGCGACCGATGCTGCAAAAATGGTCATGGATATGGCTGCCAAAGCCGGTAAACATTATCGTTTCGAGTATTCACCGGAAAGTTTTACCGGTACCGAGCTTGAAGTTGCGCTGGAAATTTCGAATGCCGTCATCGAAATTGTCAATCCGACGCCCGACAATAAAATGATTTTGAATTTGCCTTCCACGGTTGAAATGTCGACTCCCAATATCTATGCCGACGAAATCGAATGGATGGGGAGAAATATTGACCGGCGTGACAGTGTTCTGATTTCTTTGCACCCGCATAATGACCGTGGTTGCGGCATTGCAGCCACCGAATTGGGCCTGCTCGCCGGTGCCGACCGCGTGGAGGGCACACTGTTTGGAAATGGCGAACGCACCGGCAATGTGGACGTTGTCGCTCTGGCGTTGAATATGTTTACCCAAGGGGTTGACCCGAAACTTGATTGCTCGAATATCGAGAAAATCAAGGAAGTCTATGAATATTGTAACCAGCTCAGAATTCCGGAGCGCCACCCTTATGTTGGTGAATTGGTTTATACTGCTTTTTCGGGTTCGCATCAGGATGCGATCAATAAGGGCATGAAGGCAATGAAAAAGTCCAACAAGACTTTGTGGGAAGTGCCTTATCTGCCGATTGACCCGCAAGATGTTGGCAGAAGCTATGAAGCCATTATCCGCATCAATTCGCAATCGGGCAAAGGTGGCATTGCCTATATTCTGCAATCCGATTACGGTCTGAACCTGCCGCGCGCTTTGCAAATCGAATTTCGCGATGTTATCCAGCATATTACCGATGAAGAAGGCAAAGAATTGCCGTCGAAGCGGATTTATGACGAATTCGTCAAGACTTATGTCAAACAGGATAAAGGCCGTTTCGGCTTTGTCGACTATAAAACCAAAGCAGATCCGAAGGAAAAAGGTCGCATTGATGTGACCGCAACAATTACCGATCATGGAAAAGAAAAAACCATCAAGGGAAGCGGTACCGGTCTGGTGGACGGCTTTATCAATGCTTTTTCCAAATATCTTGATAAAAAGCTTTCGGTTGTTGACTATTCGGAACATTCTTTGCAACGCGGTTCGGATGCAAAAGCCATTTGTTATATGGAAATAGCCTATCCGGAAGGCAAAATATTCGGCGTTGCTATTGATGAAAACATTACAACAGCCTCGCTCGATGCTATCGTTTCGGCGGTTAACCGGTTGAAACTTTAATGTTTTTCGGGCGGCAACAAGGGCATATTGTCTTGATCTTGCCGCCCGTTAAGTTCTCGAACCCAGCTAAATTCTCGAAAATCGTGATAACGCGAGAATAGTAACCGTCCTTTGACAAATTGCCAGAAGAAGCAGGAAACATTTTCGTCAGTAGGCCATTCCAGAACGCTTATGTATCTCACCACTTCATAACGGTTAAGCTGTCTCATTACTCCAAAAAACTTCTGTAGCCTTCAACACGCCAAATTACTTATCGCCCTTCACTATCTCAAAACGGCTTTTGGGGCCTCTGAAAAGAGGGGGCAAACCACGCGTTTTTAATTTTTCACGAAAATCAGAACTTAAAAAAAGCAAAAATAAAGAAAAACCGTTCGGGCGCAATCGCGCCTCACCTGAGTAACAAAACAATCGCCACGAAAGTCGGGAAAAACAGAGGAATCCTGTTAATCACGCGAAATATCTATTAATGCGCCCCGGCAATTGATAGACATGAATGCCCAGTGATCAACATCATCAAGGCCAAGGCTTTGCTTTTGTTCGCATATGCCCCCCGTCACAACGGGAAGGTCCGGAGTAAAACTCCCATTCCTGCCGCGTTATCCTTATTTTTAATGCTATGCGTATTTTAAATGCCGGAATTATTTTAAATTGGCTGTTTAAGGTGGTTACAGCAAAGTTGCTTTCAGCTCTTTAGCTCAAATGCACTAAAAAAGCGGGACTTTTTCGGTGCAGTGGATTTCGTTCTCTTTATTGACGATAGTATAGCGTTCAAGACCGCAATGCCAGCTTTCACAATCTCCATCGATTGTAAACCAGTTGTAATTGGCAGGAGGCTTTTTGCCGCCAAAGGCTTGTGAAGCAGAAGCAACACCAACAACCGGAACGTCACGTTCTTTCCCTTCAATATGTTCAAGAGAGGGAACATGGGTATGTCCATGGAGAATAAGTTCGGCACCATATTGTTTAATGACGCGCTGGAAACGCTCAATGCCCCATAATTTTTTATGCCAATAAGTTGCATTTTTATAGGGCGGGTGGTGAATCATCACCATTCTGAAAAGATTGCGTTCTTTTGCTTCACGTAAAAGATCAGCCAGATGATAGGCCTGAGCGCTATCAAAACGTCCGGTTGCGAAAAAAGGCGGTGTGGCAATGGCTGAAGAAACCGCGATAATAGCCACCTGATCACGAACACGCATATAGGGAAAAACGGCACTCCATGCATGGGCTTCTTCGCTGGTAATCCACGGGCGAAAGGTTTTGCAAGCTTTTCTGAAAGCACCCCCCACATAGGCATCGTGATTGCCGAAGGTCAGCGAAATATCGCTTGCAGGGCCTTGCGCCACAAGCCAGTCTTTTGCAGCAGCAAATTCTTTCGGCAAAGAGAGATTGACGAGATCGCCGGAAATAACGAGGTGGTCAGCCTGTTTTTGTTTGATACTTTCCATCAAAGCATCAAGTGTTTGCCGTCCCATTTCACCGGTACGGTTTTTCTTCCAGTTAATATAACCGGTTAAACGCTTTCCTATGAGCTCGAAAAAACGAGGGGCAGGAAGCGGCGACAAATGAATGTCGGATATATGAGCCAAGTGAAACATTCCACTGAACATAGCGAGACAATAAAAATAGGCAACAAAAAAACAACAACGGTCCGGAAAGAAAAGATTATAAAGACAAAGATGGCAAATAAACGTGGGGAATAGCTTGTAAAGCTATAAATAGCAGCAAAAAGAGACAATTATTGATCTGAAATCCTTGAAAGATAAAAAATATCAAACTGCAACGGGAGTTGCTTTTTTAAAAACAACCGGTTTTTGAACATATCGGGCGGCAATAAAAATGGGGAAACCAGTTTCAATGCGATTGATGAAACCTTAAAGCCCTGAACTTTTTTAAGCTCTCGACTTTCTGTGTTCGAAACCATAAGCGCTTTTCCGGAAAGCTAAGCGAGCCAGTCCCATTGCCTTTCAAAAGAGGAGAACAAACGAAATTGAACCGGATTTTATTTTTGAAACAACCGGTTTTTGAACTTAACGGCGGCAGTGGGAATGGGGAAACTTTCAACACTTTTGAAAGAGCCTCGAAGGTTTTGTAAACAATTATATCAATTTTCATAATCATGTCGAAAAACCGGCATGGCGAAAGACATCCGGTTTTGCAGACAAAAAATTTTATCGAAAATAGACTTGTTTTATAAAGGCTGTGGCCGGTTCAGGTTTTGGTCACTGAATTTTTTGGCGAAAGACGGTTCATTTTATCGTCGTGTTTAATGGCGCGGCGATTTAACTCCACGTCAATAGATATTCACTGTTAAAATGGATACCGTCCTTCAAAAGATTAAAAATGCCCTTTAGGCTTTGATAATGCATTGCAATATTGTGCGTTTTCATTTGAATTTTTGAACCGGAGCATGATCAACTTCCTTGAAGGCCAAATTGATGCGATAACCGGAAAGATGAGGTTAAAATACATTTGTGTAAATAAATGCATTATTGATTTGGCAGAAGAGATGAGAATGAACGACGATAATAGGATATGCTAGCGAAAGAGCAAGCCTGATAAAAAGCAACGTATAAAAAAGCCAGCCTATTAAAAAAGTCTGCTTATAAAAAAATCCAGCTCATTAAAAACCAGCCAATAAAAAGCAGTATCAACAAAATTCATCAGCTTGTTGATGAATGGACAAACTTGTTTCCCGGAAAAACGCATAAATTATTTGGGGAAGAGCATGACATCGGCAATAGAGCGAACAGTTCTATTAAATAACCGGCATTTTTTAAAAAATAACGCATTCAGGAAATAGCCGGTTGCACATTTTTTACGGAAAAATTGAATTCTTTCCCAAGAAAAATGTACTTATTCTATTTAACCGGAAGCGTAATTGCTGTGTCTTCAGGGGGAGGGCAATTAAGCGGAGATTGTTTGTTGACGGAGGAAATAGTTTTCAGTGAAAGCTGTTCTAAACGCCCTCCATGAAATATCAGCCATTCTGATTTTCCGATTTGAGGAAAACAGATAATGAGATTTTTAACGAGAAATTTTATCGAACAAAGTGAAGCTTGCCAAAGCTTGCAAATAAAACGTCTCCCTTTGGCAAAGCAGCTTTTTTGTAACGTTTAAGAGAAAAGTTAGTCGGAAATTGTCGCCGATTTCGCAGAAGAGAACGATTTCTCCACGGAGGTCGATTTCGCCACTGAGGTTGATTGTTCCACAGCGATCGGTTTCGTCACAGAGGTCGATTTTTCGGAAAGCGTGATCAAAAATAAAGCAGGCACAAAAAAAGGACGCTCAATAGCGTCCTTTTTTGTGAAAAGTAAACCAAGCCCCCTCAATTTACTTTATCAAGCCCCCGCCTTTGTTAGAAGCGATAGGTTACACCAGCGCCGATCAGCCAAGGATCAAGCTTTGCTTTACCGCTGATGTGTTCATCCATTTTCAAAGCACCGGCTGTAGCCGCATTCAACTTGCCGTCGAAATCCGGACGGAGGTAAAGTTTCTTGACATCAAAGTTGAAGCCCCAGTGTTGGTCAAGCATGTAGTCGAAACCAACTTGGAGAGCGCCGCCCCATGTGTTGTCGATGTCGAGGTCTTTCAAACCAACGCCGGCTGAATTGTGGTCAGCATCTTCGTTGTAGAAGATTGTGTAGTTAACACCACCACCGATATATGGCTTGAATGCGCCGAAATTGGTGAAGTGGTATTGAAGAGTAAGGGTCGGAGGCAAAATCCATGTTTTACCAAGCTTGCCAGCACCTGCTGCGTGCAATGTACCCTGACCGTCAATTGACGAATAGGTTGTACCCAAAATCAATTCGGCAGCGATGTTGTTGGTGAAGTAGTAGGTGATATCGAGTTCAGGAATGACTGTGCTCGAGAAGTCAAGGTCAGAACCATGGATCTGGTTAACATGGCCTTTGTCACGCGGTACAACGCCGAGAGCGCGAACGCGGATCTGCCAAGGGCTCTGGGCTTCCTGAACAACAGGCTTTGCACTCTGAACATCGGCAGCCGAAGCTGAACCTGAGAAGCTGAGTGCTGCTGCGATGGCAACGATACTGCTACCGATCAATTTCTTCATATCTATGTCTCCTAAAAAGCGGTGCATGTTTCACAACTGTAATTTGTATTTGTTCAAACCTATTTAAGCGGAAATATCCATTGATTTGAATCAAACAATCGCCTTTTTGCCCCTTTATCGCCTTGTTTGAGGTGCAACTGTATCATAATTGCAACAAAAATTCGGGGCTGTGGAAAAATATCAATGAATCCAACCAGAAATATTAACTCATCTTTAACTAAGATCGAATCATTTCGCGGCAATTTTGTTATTGTTACAATCAAATATCTCGATTTATTCCTGATAAAATTGCCGGTTGGAATTTTCTATAAGCGACAAAACTGTCAATCTGAAATATAGATGCTGATAAATGTGATTGATTTCATGTTTTTTTCTCGCTAACTATTTCAATGTTGAAAAGGGATCGAAGATTATTTCGAACTTTTTTGACAATGGCCAGAGGCTCGAAAGCTCGGGTCAAGAGAAGCGCCATTCACAGCCATTCATAAGAATGCCCATCGGAAAAGTAGACAAACATGTGTTATGCAAATCAACGACGATGAACTGCCGGAGTTTTGGTATTTTTAACCGTTGATTTTGTTTGTCTTATTTTTCTTTCGGGTCATCTCATGGAAAAAAATTCTGCTGCAAAAGAATTGTTGTCTCATTCTGACGACGCAAAAGCTCCTGAATTGTCGAAAAGCGATGTCACCATAATGGCAGAGACATCGGAACATGAAAAATTCATCGAAGAGTTGAACAGAGAGGCTTTTGGTCCCGCCCGTTTTACGCGTGCCGCTCATCTTATTCGCGAAAAAGGCGGCCACGACAAAAGTCTTTCTTTTGTTCTTTTATTGGGTGGCGATCTTGTCGGTACAGTCCGCATGACGCCGATTGTCGTGGGCAATGCCAATGGCTATCTCCTCGGGCCGATTGTTGTATCGCCCAAGACAAAAAGTCTTGGACTTGGAAGCTTGTTAATGCGGCACGCAATAGAGCAGGCTAAAGAAAAGCATGTTCCCTTCATTCTCCTCGTCGGAGATGAACCTTATTATCGCCGTTTCGGATTTTTTAAAGTAGCTTACGGGAAAATAATAATGCCGGCGCCGGTTAATCCGGAACGGCTCTTGGCATTGGAACTGTCCGAGGGAGCAATGGACGAAGCGACAGGTCTTGTTCTCAACAAAAACCAGTCCAAAAGGCAAGCTTGATTTTATGTTTGAAAAATCGGGGTGGAATGGTTCGGCACCCCGTTGTTTTTTGCTTGAATATTTTCAGTGGGAACGAAGCCGATTACAGTGAGCTTATCCAAACAGTGAGCTTGTCAAACAAGGATATACGATTTCTCGTAGTCCTGCTGTTCGGCCAACCTTATGACAACACTTGCGAAAAAGCCCGAAGCGGTTACCAAAAAATCGCGAGCGTGAGACACGCGTTCTATGCCGGTTCGAAAGCAGGAAACATAAAACTGGGAAATACGGGAAGCTTTTTGATCAATAGTTGCCGTTCGAACGGGTGTTCCAAGCAATGAAAGGTTTAAAACATAGAAAGAATTGGTAAAAAGAAAGAATTGGTAAAAACCGGCCTTATGGCGCCAAGATCATTGCTGCTTTCATTCATTTTGCGTGAGATAAAGAAAGGCAGGTACTAAAAAACTGGTTCCAACCGAATTTCGTATGTCGGCTTTTTATATGCCTATCGTATTTCTTTATGGTTGAAGAGAGGCGGGCTGGTACCGGAATTTCAATCCTTTTATATTGGAAAGGCACTTTATATCGGACAAATTATGATTGCCGATATGATTGAATGCACCAATGCAGGTTTGAAGACAATTTTTAATGAATGCCTTTGAAGTGCTGTTGTCAAAATTCTATCACTAGGGACTTCTGTCGAGTTTTTGCCTCCGGCGCAGCAAAGCGTCTGAAACAAGCAAAGAAAAAATACAGTTTAAAAATTTCTTTTATACGGGGGCGAGTGCGCCATTAGGAGCTATCGGGACCTATTGTGGTCTATTGGCGAGGAACATTCTGGTCGCTCTGTTTTCCTGTTATAAGGCCGGACTTTTTCTTCGGAACACCTTTGCCGTGATTTTGCGGTTTTCAAATTTTATCAAGAAACTGCAATCGTTTTCACTTTACCGGATTGGGCAGAGTTACAGAAAATCGGTATCGTAAACAAATTGATCGAACAATCAGGCAATATTTATAAACAATACGATTGATATTTATCAATCGTCGAGCAAGCTCATGATGTTTAAAAACTTATCATAAGGCAAGTCACGGAAGGTCGTTTTTTAATTTAACGACCTTCTCTATACCAAAGGCTCGCGAGTAGAAAGAGTGAAACGACAAGGGCCAGAACACCATTGAAAAGAGGAAGGGCAAATGTGTTGACCAGTCTTGTTTCAGTAGCTTCGTTAAGGACAATGTGGTTCCGGTTTTTAACGGCATCACTGTTTTGCCCTTTTTGAACGTCGATTGAGGGAAGTTCGATTTTATCACCCTGCTTTTGATGCAAGCGGATAATTGCTCCGCCTGTTTTATTGGCAAGCGGGCGAAGTTTTTCATCTGTCGAAATCAATTCGGCATATTCGGGCGAATTGATGGGGCCGATATGTGTGAGAGCTTCCTTATCCCCGTTCGTTACTTTAAAAAGGCCGATTTCGTCGGTATCGAGACTCACTTCAAAGACACCCGGTTCTTGTTTTTGCAAAGTGACATCGCTTGTTTTCCCTGACGGAAAATGAACAGTGGCAATGTCGGGTTGATCAGCCATGGTCTGGCGGCGAATGGTAAGACGATTACCTTCACCGGAGGCTGTCAACGCTTCTTCTTCAAGCTCCGGTTCTTTCATGAGCCAATGGGCCATGCGGCGATAGAGAGCCGCATAGGGGCCACCACCTTCAAAACCGCGCGCCCATAGCCAGCCTTCGTCAGAAAGCAACATACCAACGCGGCCTTTATCCATATGGGATAACAACATAAGTGGGCGGTTATCAGCGCCATTCATGACGACAGTGCTATTCGAGGTATCCTGAACGGCTATCTGACGGAGCCATTTTCCCCAATTTCCCTCTACCGTTTCCCGCTTTGTATTTTCTTCATCTTTTTCCGTCACATGGGTCAACCCACGGGTCACAGGGTGGCGCATTCCGGCTTTGGTAATTGACGGAGTGAACGGTTTTTCAATGACCTCGCCACTTGGCAAAGCCGGTAAAACACTTATGAGCGGTGTTTCAGCAAGTGTATTTTCACCAGCAAATTCAGGCCCCGTTGCCATCAATAATGCACCACCATTCTTCACATATTGCGCTACATAGTCGTAATAGATCAATGGCAATACATTATAGTGCTGATAGCGATCGAAAATGACGAGATCAAAGTCGTTAATCTTGTTGACGAAAAGATCGGTCGTCGGAAAGACAATCAGTGAAAGCTGGCTGAGCGGTGTATTGTCGGCTTTCTCGGGAGGGCGAAGAATTGTAAAGTGGACAAGGTCGATACCGGGATCGCTTTTCAAAAGGTCACGCCACGTCCGTTCCCCGTTGTGCGGTTCGCCTGAAACAAGGAGAACGCGCAAATTTTCACGTATACCCTCGATAATGGTGACGGCAGTGTTATTGACCGTGGTCAACTCCCCATCAAGAGGAGAGGTTGTCACTTCGATAATGTTTTTGCCCGCATGGGGAAGAGTGATTTCCGTTTCGATTTCCCGATTTGTCTCTTCGCTCTCATGATAGACAACATTACCGTTGACCTTGAGCTCGACAAGCGCTTTATCGGCAGAAGCGGGTACTTTGCCTTTGTCAGCTATTTCAAACCTTATTTTAAAAGGCTTGTTGGTAATTCCGAAACGTGGCGGATCAACAAATTTTATTTGACGGTCATATTCGTCTGGTTCACCGGTCAGCAATGTATTGACCGGTTTTTCGCCGGCTGTATTGGAAGAGGCCAGATCGACATCATGAACCTGACCGTCTGTCACCAGAATTGTGCCTGCATAACGGGCAGGCGGAACATCGGAAATGGCTTCATTCAAAGGAGTGAATAATTTTGTTTCGCTGCCATTATTCGAATTGGATATAGCTTCTGCATTGATGAAACGGGGTTCGAATTCGGGATGTTTGGAAAGCTCGGTTTTTAATGCGGCTATCGCATCCTGACTGTCTTTTGAACGGGTGCCGAAATTCTGGCTCTGGCTTTTGTCTAAAACAATACCGACAACGCTTTTTAGCGGCTCTGTTTGTTCCTCGATCATAACAGGGTTGAGAAGGGCAAGTGACAGGGCTGCCAAAGCACAAGCCCGTAAAGCCGCACCTCTTTTACGCAGAATAAGTGCGGCAGCAACCAACAAAAATGCAAGGCCGATTAAAGTAAGACTGATTGGCCATGAAAGAAGAGGTTCGAATGCAAGAGACTGCTTCATCGTGATTTCTCCTGCCCCAAACGTTCGAGAAGTGCCGGTACATGGACCTGATCGGCTTTGTAATTTCCGGTAAGAACATACATAACAATATTGAGACCACCACGAAAAGCCCAGACCCGTTGCATATCGTCATCGGGAACAAGGGGATATTTCCATGAGCCTTTGCCATCATGTGCCCAGGCACCGGCAAAGTCGTTGGCGGTGATAAGAATAGAGCTTACGCCATCGCCTGCATGGATCGGGCGCTTGTCATTGCCGCCCAGAGCCGATGATAAAATCCACAAGGGCGAGCCTCTGTAACGGCCGGGAAAATCGGGCATAATGTAAAATGATCGTGCAATCACATGGTCAGGCGGCACCTCTTCGAGTGCAGGAATATTGAGGCCGGAGAGAATATCGCGCAAGCGCTGGTTATTCGCCGTGGTTTTACCATTCAAATCCATGCCCGTTTCAATCTGGTCATGGGTGTCGAAAAGAACCGTCCCGCCTTCATTCATATAAGCGTTGATTTTGTCAATCGCAGCTTTGGAAGGCATGGGCGATTTTGCGTCGATCGGCCAATAGATCAAAGGATAAAAGGCAAGCTCATCTTGCTCAAGATCAAGTCCGGCGACTGGACCGGGGTCGATTGTGGTGCGGGTCAGCAAAAATTGGCTCAAGGCTTCAAGCCCGTTTTTGCTCGTATCGTCAATATCATCAAGGCCGGTTATTACATAAGCCAAACGGGTTTTCCCCGCCGATTGCACCATAGCAGCGTCATTAGCCGAAAGTTTTTCGGCAAAAGTAGGGTTTGGTGTGCCCATTTGCCCGAGGATGAAGGCACCGGTAAAACATAAGCCCAACATTAAAAATGAGGTTTTCCGGAAAAACCGCTTTTGACTGGCGAATAATCCGCCGGAATAAAGCGTGATAAATGTATCAAGTGCAAAAAGCATGATGGCAAATGCCAGAAAAAGCCCGCCCAGATGCTTTTCAACATCGCCCGAATAGTCCATGAGATGAACTTTACCGGAAAAAATTTCGCTATTCAAAGGTAAAAAACTGTCTTCTTTATCAAGGAGATTAACCGCATAAAGATTATTTTTCTGGCCATAAAATCCGGGTGGATGATTAAACGAAGGAAGAGCTTCGGTTTTGTCATTCAAGCTGAGTGGTGCAACTGTCGAAGGAGCAGGAACGAGAGAGCCATCACTATCGATAACCTGCCATGGTTCGCGAACAATATTTTCCTTGCCCTTGGAGAGGAATTGTACATTTTGTGCGAGCTCTCCTGTTTGAACCAGTTTTTGCATCATCTCGACAAAAAAACCGGAAAGCGGCAAGGTTGACCATGTCGGACCGGCCGAGGTGTGGATGAAGACCAACATGCCTTTACCACGTGCCCGCGCAGTGACAAGCGGTGTGCCATCAGCAAGACTTAACCATGTATGATCAAAAAGTTCGGGGCTCGGCTCGGCAAGAATTTGCCGTGAAACAGTGACATCTTCCGGATAGGCAAGATCGGAAAAAATGCCTGTTTTCGGTAAAGGCGCAAGTTTTTGCGGTGTTGCCCAAGACATGACGCCGCCTAATTGACGTTCTCCATGACGCAATTTAACCGGTAGAAGTATGTCTTCATTATCGTTACTGGCAAGATTGGGGCCGGCAAAGCGGATAAGCGTACCACCCTGTTCGACAAAATGGTTGAGTTGTTGCTGTGAAACCTCGGGCATATTGACGACATCATCCAGAATGATCGTCGAAGGATGACCGAAGTTTATCAATGTTTTGATTGCCTGTTCGAATGATTGACCTTTTGTGGTTAAAACATCGGCCCGGCCATAAAGGGCCTTTTCAATATAATAGAAGGGGGAAAGCAGGGGTTCAGCCAATTCGCGCGCAGAAGGCGAAACCAACCCCACCCGATAAATATGATTTCTTGCATCGGAAAGATATGTGGCTGCAACGTCATGTTGACCGTTTACTTTGACAGCCGCTATATCATTCTTCATTTCAACGGGTAAATTGAAAGCGGATACGGTAGACGTTTCCCCGTCTTCGAAACGTGTTTCGGTTTCCGCAATCATCCGTCCCTCACCGTCATAGGCTCCCAGAGACAGAATTTTTTCACCGTCTCCTTTGGCACGGATAAGATCAACGGCAAGTGCACCATTATCGTTTTTGGTTGAAGTGATGCCAACAAGATCGGATATATCGCGATCATAAACCAGAATATCGCGATCGGCGAGGTTCATGAGCGGGCTGAAGGCTTCATCATCTTCGACCATTTGCAAGCCGTCGGACAGATAGACAATATCGGCTTTTTCGCCTTTCAGCGCAGCCGCCAGTTTATTGATGACAGAACGGCGATGCGTGGGCAAAGAAAGCGGGCGCATTGTATGAAGGAGCTTTTCTGCCTCGTTACTGTTTAATGCACGGATGTCCTGATTGTCATTGTCGGCTGTTGCCGCAATATAGATTGTTTTCTTTGCCTTTTCTGCCTGATTGACGAGATCAAGCGCAATATCAACCCGCTTATCCCAGTCATGAACCGAAGCCCAGCCGTTATCAATGACAAGAGCAAGGGGGGCATTGCCTGACAACACGGTTGTGGCAGGCCGCCAAATTGGGTCAGCCAAAGCGAAAATGACCAGTGCGACCATAAGAAGGCGCAAAAGCAGCAACCACCATGGTGTCCGGTTCGGCGTTTCCTCATGATTGGCAATTTTCAACAAAAGCCGCAAAGGCGGAAAAATTTCACGTGTCGGAGCAGGTGGCGTGACATGCAAAAGCCACCAGATAGCCGGTAGCGCAATCAGAAAAAACAGGAGAAAAGGTGCAGCAAACCCCATAACTCATCCTCTCCTGTAGCCCGACGCCTGACCGACCATCGCGGCAAGTGCCAGTATAACTGTACTCATTTTCTTGTCTGTCGGAGCGATATGGTAGCTTGAACCGGAAATTTTGGCAAAATCCGTAAGGCTTTGACGGCGTGCTTGATAAAGGCGCAGATAAGCATCGTGAAATGTTTCGGAGCGTCCGGCAAGATAATGTTGACGGGTTTCCGGATCAAAAAATTCCACCCGTCCATGATAGGGAAAACGTTCCTCTGCAGGGTCACAAATTTCAACAAAATGTTGAGTAACATTGGCGCTTGTCAGGGACGCAAATTTTTTGCGGATTTCTTCCGGATCATCAAGAAAATCACTCAATATAATCATATGGGAATGGTGATTTATATCCAGAAAATGACCATATTCATAAGGCTCTTTAAGAGCTGCAAAATTCAAAGCCATTTCTTCGGCGGCATTGCGTGAACTTGTTGGTGCCATAAGCCCCGGTACAGCAACACGCTCTCCCGAACGGGCAAACAAGTCACAAAGTGTGAGCGCCATGAGCATGGCATAGCTATCTTTGGCAATAGGGGAAAACCGCGATTGATAGTGCATGGATGCCGATTGGTCGGGGAGTATCCAGACAGTCTGGGCCGCAGCCCATTCACGATCACGAAGATAGATATGGTCATCACGAGCAGAGCGGCGCCAATCAATACGCGAAACCGGCTCGCCTTCCACATAGGGACGGAATTGCCAGAAATTGTCGCCGGTTCCGCGTTTGCGACGGCCGTGAAAACCACTGACAAGTGTATTGGCAATATGCCGCGCTTCGATGAGAAGGTCAGGCAATTTGGCCGACTGGATGCGTGCTTTCGCCGCAAGGTCATTCGGTGTTTCTGCAACTATGTCACGAGCAATCGCCATTATCTGTTTTCGCCGTCTCTCTTTTCCGGTTAGTCAATCTTGTCGACAAGATTGTTGATGACTTCAAAAATCGTAATCCCGTCTGCGCGGGCTGTGAAGTTTAATGCCATGCGGTGCTGTAAAACGGGAATTGCCAAAGCTTTGACATCATCGACCGAGGGTGCAAGCCGCCCCTGATAGAGAGCACGTGCTCTTGTACATAAGGAAAGCGCTTGCGAAGCACGCGGTCCCGGCCCCCAGGCAATATGTTTTTTGGCATGCTCGTTGTCGGCATCGGGACGGGCAGAGCGAACCAGTTTTAAAATGGCATTGACGACTTTTTCGGAAATCGGCATTTGCCGCACCATTTCCTGAATGGCATTGAGTTTTTCCCCGTCGAGAACCGGTTTTATGGTTTCTTCCTTATTTCCTGTTGTCTCAATAATAATACGCCGTTCGGTGTCAACATCCGGATAATCGACATTGATTTGCATGAGAAAGCGGTCAAGCTGGGCTTCCGGAAGCGGGTAGGTTCCTTCCTGTTCAAGCGGGTTCTGGGTTGCAAGCACATGAAAGGGGCTCGGCAAATCATATTCTTCGCCGGCAACAGTGACATGGTATTCCTGCATCGCCTGCAAAAGCGCCGATTGGGTTCTGGGCGAGGCACGGTTGATTTCGTCAGCCATCAGAAGCTGGGTAAAAACCGGCCCTTTGATGTAGCGGAAAGCGCGCTTGCCGTTTTTGTCGGTATCCATAACTTCGGAACCGATAATATCGGACGGCATCAAATCGGGGGTGAACTGGATGCGTTTTTGGTCAAGTCCGAGAACTGTTCCCAATGTTTCGACAAGGCGGGTTTTGGCAAGTCCCGGAACGCCGACAAGCAGTGCATGCCCACCGGAGAGAATGGTGATAATGCTGTTTTCAACCACATTGCTTTGGCCGAAGACAATCTTGTCAATTGTGGTGCGCAAAGTGTCGAACGTTTTTTTGATTGTGTCAAAATCGGCAATAATTGCGTTAGGGTCATTTTTGGCTGCTTTTTCGGGAGCCGATTTACTGGGCGACTTGCGGGTGGATGCGCCGGTTGTTGTTTTTTTGGGCTCGGATGGTTTTTTAGAAGCGCTTCGCATGGCTTTTCCCCAGAACTTTTCTCTTGCATAACCGTTTGGAATTGACGGTGATAAAATTTGTCACCACCTTCATCTCTGAACAATGACTATTTCAAGGCTTGTAACAGAAAAATAACAGAAATGAAGCGTGTAAAGAGTTTCGAGCAACAATTTGCCAAGAAGGTTCTAAAAAATTGAATGCAAAAAATGCCCCTTTACTTATCGACGATGTTATAAAAAAATTTGGCGAGCCAATAAATTTTTCGAAAAATTGTCAAGATTCGCAAGGTTCTTCTTCGCCCCTTTTCAAATCAAGACAAAAAAAAGACCGTCCTTCATGGCAGCGCTCGGCAGTGCTTGTCGGAATTATTGAAGTGTCCGGGTTCCCCAATCTCGTTTTAACGAAGCGAACGGAAAAACTTCATAAACATTCCGGACAGATTGCTTTTCCGGGCGGAAAAAGGGAAGCGCATGACAAAAGTGATGAGGAAACAGCAGTTCGGGAAGCTTATGAGGAAATAGGACTGAAACCGGATGATTTCACCAAATTGGGAGAGCTGCAATTCCACTATACCGCGACAGGTTTCGAGATTCGACCGGTGGTCGGCCTTATTCATGAAGGCGTAGAATTTACCAAAAACGATAACGAGGTTGATGAAATATTTACCGTTCCGCTATCTTTTGTGCTTGATCCCAAAAATTATGTAATCATTTCAAAGCCGTTTGGCACGGAAAAACTGAGCTTTTATGCAATTTCCTATAAGAATTATTATATATGGGGGGCAACGGCGGCTATGATTCGTTCGCTCGCAGAAAGGTTATCCCGGTGACTACGCTTAATATCGCTAAAAAAGCCTTGTGGCTTCACGATGAGGGGCTGCAACAATTGCTTCATTGTCTTTCGGAAAATGGCGAGGAAGCGCGTGTGGTCGGCGGTGCTGTGCGCAACCAGCTTTTAGGATATCCGGTGAACGATATTGATATTGCAACAACCTGTTTGCCGGACGAAATCATCAAACGGACAAGCGAAAAAGGTTTTAAAGCGGTGCCAACCGGCTATGAACACGGCACAATCACGGTGGTGGTCAAGGGCCACTCCTATGAGGTGACGGCACTTCGAGCCGATATCGAACCGGACGGGCGTCGCGCAAAAGTGGTCTTCGGCCGCGATTGGAAAACCGATGCTCAAAGGCGCGATTTCACAATCAATGCCATTTATGCCGATGCCGAGGGAAAAATTTATGATGATGTCAACGGTCTTGACGATATCGAAACCGAGACATTGCGTTTTATCGGTACAGCCGAGGAGCGTATTCGCGAGGATTACTTGCGCATTTTAAGATTTTTTCGTCTTTATGCGTGGGTTGGCAAAGGGCGTCCGGATGCGGAGGCTCTTAAAGCCTGTGTTCGCCTTAAAGACGGACTTTTGCAATTATCGGCCGAGCGGGTATGGTCGGAAGTTAAAAAAATGCTTTCCGCTCCCGACCCGACGCGGGCGCTTTTGTGGATGCGGCAAGCCGGAATTTTAGGAATTATCCTGCCGGAAACTGAAAAATGGGGGATTGATGCATTCCGTCCGCTTGTTGAAACCGAACATGTTTTGAGGCTTCCGGCCGACCCGTTATTGCGGCTTTTTTCCATTGTTCCGCGTGATGAAGTGCGGTTGAAAAAAATGGCCGAGCGCTTGCGCTTTTCCAAGTTGGAAAAAACGCGGTTGATGGATTTCGCCCGTATGTTCCCGATCAGATATGATTGTTCCGATATCGAAATCAAAAAGCTTGTCTACCATCACGGCAAACAGGCCATTCTCGACGAATTGACATTGGCACTTTCGAAAGCACGGGCCCATGCTTTGAGCAATGACAATGCGCTTGTTGAAGCAAGCCATTATACGCGGCTCAGAAAATTGGCCGAGCATTATGAGGTTCCGGTTTTTCCCTTGACCGGAAAGGACCTTTTTCCACTCGGCATTACCGAGGGGCCCGCAATCGGTCACAAACTTAAAGCGCTGGAAAAACTCTGGGTAGAAAGCGGCTTTTTATTGGACCGGAATGCGCTCCTTGATATGGCAATGGCGTAACCGGCTATTGCGCCCTTGCCACCTGCCTGCTTTCATGCGTAACAGATGACAAGCCGTTTCAAGCTTGTCATTTTCTTAAAACCTTGGCGCCATTCCGGTTTTTATCTTTTAAAACTGTAAAAGCTGTTTTCAGGGCTTTCGCCAAATTAAATGGCTAAAGCCATTTCGGTTTTTGTTTGGTTAAATGGCTAAAGCCATTTAGTGTTTTGATTTAGTTAAATGGCTAAAGCCATTTAACTGTCGGCGGAAGAGAAGAGAGAATGCTCTCGATATTTCCACCGGTTTTGAGCCCGAAAATAGTGCCTCTGTCGTAAATAAGGTTGAATTCGACATAGCGGCCACGCTGGACAAGCTGGGCATTCCTTTGTTTTTCTGTCCATGGCTTATTGAAGTTTTCACGCACAATCGAAGGGTAAACAATGTCGAAAGCGCGCCCGACATCCTGCGTAAAGCTGAAATCGGCTTCCCAACCGCCAGCTTCCTTGCTGCTATGGAGCCAGTCGTAAAATATGCCGCCGACACCACGCGGTTCCTTGCGGTGTTTCAAATAAAAATAGTCGTCGCACCATCTCTTGAATTTCGGATAATCGGCAACAGTCGGGTGGCGTTCGCAGACATATTGGAACGCCTTATGAAAAGTTTGAGTATCAACATCCGACTGGGTGCGCCGTTCGGCAAGCATCGGTGTCAAATCCGCACCGCCGCCAAACCATTGGCGGGTTGTAACGATCATGCGGGTGTTGAAATGGACGGTCGGCACATGCGGGCTTTGCGGATGCACAATAAGCGAAATGCCACTTGCCCAGAAGCGCGGATCATCTTCTGCTCCGGGAATTTCTTGTCTGAATTCCGGTGAAAACTCACCATAAATAGTCGATGTCTGGACAGCCGCTTTTTCAAAAACCCGTCCCTTCATGACCGACATAACACCGCCGCCATTCATGCCACCGGGTTTTTCCCACGGGGTTCTGACAAATGAACCGGCAGAAAAATTGGAAAATTGCCCCGTCAGTTCCCGTTCCAGTTTTTCAAGTGAATTACAAATTCTATCCCGTAATGATTGGAACCACTCTTCAGCCCGCTTTTTCTTGTCTTCGAGATCGGAAGGCATGTCATCGGGAATGTCTCTATTCGTCATAATCCGTCTTAAATCTGTCAAATCGTTTAGAATAACTCTAGAAAAGAGATAAGGGTTGAAAACAGCTTTGTCCACTCATTATTAGTTAGCCGACTAATTGAATGAACTCTATTTGTTGATCTGGCGTAGCGCTTCGCTAACGCCGATGGCGACACTGACCGCAAGGTTGAGAGAACGCGCAATTTTGACCATGGGGATGGTCACTTCAGCGTCGACAGCTTGATGGACATAATCGGGAGCACCTGCTGATTCCCGCCCGAACAAAAGCACATCATTGTCTTCAAAAGAAAAGCCGGTATAGGGCGCATCTGTTTTGGTGGTAAACAGGATAAGGCGGCGCTTTTCAGCCTTCTGTTCGGCCAGAAAATGTTGCCAATCAATGTGCCGCTTCAATGTTGCAATTTCGAGATAATCCATGCCCGCGCGTTTCAAATGGCGGTCGGAAAGGTCAAAACCTGCCGGTTCGATAATGTCGACAGGCACACCGAAACAGGCGCCCAAACGCAAAATTGTACCGGTATTTCCGGCAATATCAGGCTGAAAAAGTGCAATACGAACTGTCATGCGTGTTGAATAGGCTTTTGACCCCGCCATTGTAAAGAGGAGGGGGAGCCATCAAACACATGAAATTCACAATTCTTGGCAAACGTGTTTTTCTCTTCCGGAACGTACTTTTTTGGCAAACATGCTTTTCTGTTCAAATTTTCTATTCGGGCAACTGAAACACGTAAAGTTTGCCGCCGGCTTTTTTGATTTGTCTAACTTTATAACGTCTGTCTTTATAAAAATTACGTTTTCTCCCTGTTTCATTATCTTAGCGTGCGTTTGATATCATGAAAGCCCTGTTTGTTGCGGGAAACGTCTTGTAAGCGGGCATTTTTGACCTATCTTCAAGGAGGCGCAAAAACCGTTTTATTGTCGTCATCAAATCCTTTCGCGGAATTTTCCTGTCAATTAAATTCGGGAGAAGTCGGGAGCAAAAAAGTTTCCCGCTTTGAAAAAACCGCCGGTTTGTGACAAAAAGACATATAACACTTGAAGCCATGAAACACTTCGCCAATCGGGTCGTTCCAAGGGGCCGGATCGTTCGAAGAGTTGTGTGTTCGGGTTTTGTGTTCGGGCAGGGGTCGAACACCATTTTGAGACAGCTAAAATAAAGCAGAAATAAAGCAGAAACAAGGAGCTCGACCATGTTTGGATGGTTTGAACGAAGACTGAACGCTTTTCCCGAAAAAGAGCTGAAACGCCCACCGCAAAATCTGTTGGGTTTCTGCCTTTATTATACGGAAGGCGTTTGGCCGTGGTTGATCTTCATGGCAATTTTTACCGCTCTGATTGCGGTGACAGAAGTTTCGCTTTTCGGGTTTCTGGGCAGTATTGTCGATTGGCTCAATGCCAATTCACGGGCAACATTTTTTGAAACGCAAGGCGTAAAACTTGCACTCATCGGTGTGCTTGTCGTTCTCATCCTGCCATTTTTTGTCACCATGCACAGTATGGTCATGCATCAGACATTGCTTGGCAATTATCCGATGCGGATACGCTGGCTTGTGCACCGTTATCTCCTTGGCCAATCCATGAGCTTTTTCCAGAACGAGTTTTCCGGACGCATATCGGCAAAGGTCATGCAAACGGCCTTGTCGGTGCGCGAAACGGTGATGAAGCTTTTTGATGTTTTAAATTATGTGATTGTCTATTTCCTTGGCACACTGGTGATTGCCGCCTCATCCGACTGGCGGTTGATGGTACCGTTTCTCTTGTGGATTATCAGCTATATCGGGCTACTTAAATATTTTATCCCGAAATTGCGCGATGCTTCCGAAGCGCAGGCTGACGCGCGTTCGCTCATGACCGGACGGGTTGTTGATTCTTATACCAATATTGCAACCGTCAAACTCTTTTCCCACCACGCAAGGGAGGAAAGCTTTGCCCGCGAAGGGTTCGAGCATTTTCAGGGCACGGTTTACAAACAGATGCGGCTCATCTCGAAATTTTCGATCAGCGTTTATGTGTCGAACTGTATTTTATTGTTTGTTGTGGGCGCGCTCGGCATCTGGCTATGGCAAAGGGACGCCATCCTTGTCGGCGCTGTTGCGGTCAGCATCGGCCTTGTCTTGCGGCTTAATGGCATGGCGCAATGGATTATGTGGGAAATGGCCGCACTTTTTGAAAATATCGGCATTGTCGAAGATGGAATGCATTCCATTGCACAGGACAGAATCGTCGAAGACAAGAAAGATGCCAAAAAACTTGTCGTCAAAAAAGGCGATATCCGGTTTGAAAATGTCGGCTTCCACTATGGCAAGGGCAAGGGAATCTTGAAAGATTTCAACCTTCATATCGAGCCGGGGCAAAAGGTCGGCGTTGTGGGGCGCTCGGGCGCCGGTAAATCGACCCTTGTCAATCTTCTCTTGCGTTTTCACGATGTCGAAGAGGGCGCTATTCTGATTGACGGGCAAAATATCGCCGATGTCACACAGGAAAGCTTGCGCGCGGCAATCGGCGTGGTGACACAGGATACCTCGCTTTTACACCGTTCGCTCAAAGACAACATTCTCTATGGCCGCCCTGATGCCAGCAATCGTGAACTGCTTGAAGCGGTGAAGGATGCCGAAGCTGCCGATTTTATCGACAGTCTGCGGGACCAGAATGGCAAAACCGGATATGATGCCTTTGTCGGCGAACGGGGCGCGCGCCTTTCCGGTGGCCAGCGCCAGCGCATTGCCATTTCGCGTGTCATGCTCAAAGATGCGCCGATCCTTATTCTCGATGAGGCAACCTCGGCACTCGATTCGGAAGTTGAAGCTGCTATTCAGGAAAATCTCGCCCGCCTGATGGAAGGAAAAACTGTTCTTGCTATTGCCCACCGCTTGTCGACAATTGCGGAGATGGACCGCCTCATCGTTATGGATAAGGGAAAAATTGTCGAAGATGGCACACATGAAGAATTGCTTTCGAAGCACGGCATCTATGCCCATTTGTGGAACCGGCAGGTTGGCGGCCATCTCGATCTTGATGAAGAGGCTTGAATAATGAGATCGGTTTTCTGAAAAGAGTTGAAATCACGCTGAAAATAGCCATTCGCAATAAACCTAGCTTTTCGTTGCGGGTGGCAAGAGTGGAGGCATTGTTTTCTGCCCGTAGGTTCATCAATGAAGCTCTCTCCAACCCGTTTGAAGTTTATGCTTTTAATGTCTTTTTCTCTTATGGAATTTTCGGCATGAGCTTATCCGCATGGGCTTTTTGGGGGTAAGCTTACTCCACCTTAAAAAACCGGCTCTAACAAAACCTTTTCATTGCCGGAAATAGTGAAGAGAGCTGCAAAAGCAATGAAAAACAAGAAAGCCGAAACATGCTGCTTGTGTTTAATGCGTGCTCCATATTTTAAAAAACCGTATTTTGAAAAACTTGTCAGTGTTTTTATGGGTGACAAACAACAAGCTGCCGTTATTTGAAACAAATGAAGAAAAGTTCCTCATAATCGTGCAGCAATTGGCCGTGAAAGTTGCAAAAACAGTCGCGTTGCGGTTATCATCATTTTTAAAGCGTGGACAAATTGGTGCTGTGTGTTAAACAACATACGTTTGACCAACAGGCACCAACCTTTTTCCGACAGGTTAAAAACCTTTTACAATGAGCAGCGAAAAGACACGACGCGATTTTCTTTTTCTTGCAACCGGCGTTGCCGGTGCGCTCGGCGTCGGTTCGGTAGCCTGGCCGTTTATCGACCAATTGCGCCCTGATCAAAAGGTTCTGGCAAGCGCAACAATAGAAGTTGATATTTCCGGCATTGAAGAGGGAATGTCGGTTACCGTCAAATGGCGCGGGCAACCGGTGGTCATTCGCCACCGTACCGAAAAAGAAATTGCCGATGCCCGAAATGTCGACTTGGAAAAGCTCAAGGATAAGGATGCGGGAAATCCCAATCTTGAGGGACACCAACCTGCCACCGATCTTGCCCGCTCGGCTGGCAAGGGGCGCGAACAATGGCTTGTTCTCATCAATATCTGCACACATCTTGGTTGTGTGCCGCTCGGGCAGTCGGGTGCTTTTGGCGGCTGGTTCTGTCCCTGTCATGGTTCGGTTTATGATACGGCCGGAAGGGTGCGTTCCGGCCCTGCCAATCGCAATCTTGAAATACCGCCTTACCGTTTTTTGTCTGACAGCCTGTTGCAGATCGGATAGATATGATGACAAAACCTTCATCCTATAATCCGAAATATGCTCTGACACGCTGGCTTGACGCACGGCTTCCGATTTTGCGTTTTCTCTATAATCTTGGTGTATCGTTTCCGGTGCCGAGAAATCTCAATTATTTCTATACCTTCGGCGGCATCCTCACACTCATGCTGGTATCGCAAGTTCTAACCGGCATTGTCATGTCGATGCATTATATAGCGGATGTGACATTGGCTTTCGATGCGCGCGAACGGTTTATGCGCGACGGCCAGTTCGGTTGGCTCTTCGAGCCATGGCATGCTGTCGGCTCGTCATTCTTTTTCATTGCAGCCTATATCCATCTTGCCCGTGGTCTTTATTATGGTTCACACAAGCGACCGCGCGAACTCATCTGGATAATCGGTGTGCTGATCTATCTGGTGATGATGGCAACCGCGTTTTTAGGCTACACACTTGTCTGGGGCATGATGTCGACATCTGCGGCTTCGGTCATTTCCGGCCTTTTTAAGGCTATTCCGGTTATCGGCCCCTGGCTTCATGAAACATTATTGGGCGGTTTCAATGTCGACCAGCCGACACTCAACCGCTTTTATTCTTTGCATTATCTTTTTCCTTTCATTCTGGTTTTCCTTGTCGGTCTGCATATATGGGCTGTCCACCATGTCGGGCAGAACAACCCGACAGGTGTGGAAGTGCAGTCTCCGTCGGAAACGGTACCTTTCACACCCTATGCGACGATCAAAGATATTTTCGCAATCAGCGTATTTCTGATTTTCTTTGCGTGGTTTTTGTTTTTCATGCCCGATTATATGGGCCACCCCGATAATTATATCGCCGGTGACACCATGACCACCTCACCGCATATTGTGCCGGAATGGTATTTTCTACCCTTCTACGCTATGCTGCGCGCAATTACATTCGATTTCGGGCCGATCAGCTCGACATTCGGCGGTGTGCTGATATTGATGGCGGCGGTGTTGATCTGGTTATTCGTGCCATGGCTTGACCGCTCGAAAGTGCGTTCTGCGCGCTATCGTCCGGCATTCAAACTGTTTTATTGGCTGTTTATTGTCGATGTGGTGGCTCTTGGTACCTTGGGGGCAGCACCCATTACAGAAAGTAGCGTATTCTGGTCGCAAATTGCCACACTTTATTATTTTGTATTTTTCCTTGTCATCATGCCGTTCTTGCCGAAGTTTGAAAAAACTTTGCCTGTTCCTTCTTCCATTAGCGAAGATCTCGAAAAAAAAGAAGCAAAGGCTAGAAGGGCGTGGCGGCTATGGTAAGAATACTCACTCTCCTTTGGCTTGGTGTTTTAGCCGTTGTCCTTGCGCCTCTTGCTGTTTTTGCCGAAGAGGGCGGTGAGGCGCATTACCCGTTGAAGCTTCCTGAAAAACAGAGCTGGAGCTTTTCCGGCCCCTTTGGCACTTATGATCTTCAGCAATTGCAGCGCGGTCTCAAGGTTTATAAAGAGGTTTGCTCGACCTGCCATTCCTTGAAATATGTTTCTTTTCGTGACCTCAAGGCACTTGGCTATAGCGAGGAACAAATAAAAGCTTTTGCCAAAACCTATGACATTCAGGACGGGCCGAACAGCGAAGGGGAAATGTTTGTTCGCAAAGGCTTGCCGACCGATTATTTTCCTTCACCATTTCCAAATGTCGAGGCGGCAAAATTTGCCAATAACGGTGCCAATCCGGGCGACCTGTCGCTCATGGCAAAAGCCCGCGCAGTGTCTTTGCCGTTTCCGGCCCTCATTACCGATATTTTTACCAATTATAACGAAGCAGGGCCGGATTATATTACGGCACTTCTTACCGGTTATAGCGACCCGCCGGAGGGAGCAGAAGTTGCGGAAAATAATTGGTATAACCCTTATTTCAATTCGGGAAATGCGCTTGCCATGCCGCCCCCTTTAAGTGATGGCATGGTGGCGTATAATGATGGTACAGAAGAAACAACTGAAAATTACGCCCGTGACGTATCGGCCTTTTTGATGTGGACTGCCGATCCGCATATGGAAACACGCAAGAAGACCGGTTTTCGTGTCATCTTGTTCTTGATAGTTTTTGCCGGCCTTACCTATGCCGTGAAAAGACGCATATGGAATGAATTGGATTGAAAATTGATGACAAATGAAACTCTTGAAGAAACATTGAAAAAAGCGATCCGCACGATTTCGGACTATCCGAAACCGGGAGTAAAGTTCCGCGATATTACCACTTTGATGGGCAATGCCGGTGCTTTCCGGCGCACTATTGACGCGCTGGTTTACCCCTATATAGGGCTTAAAGTCGATAAAATTGCCGGTGTGGAAGCACGCGGTTTCATTCTGGGCGGGGCTGTTGCCCACCAGCTTTCGGCAGGCTTTGTACCAATCAGGAAAAAAGGCAAATTACCTTATGATACGGTGCGCATTGCCTATAGCCTTGAATATGGCATTGATGAAATGGAAATGCACCGAGATGCGGTGAAACCCGGCGAACGCGTGGTACTGGTGGATGATCTTATCGCCACCGGTGGAACAGCCATTGCCGCAGCCGAGCTGTTGCACCAGATTGATGCGGAAATCGTTGCAGCCTGTTTTGTCATCAATCTGCCCGACCATGGTGGCGCCGACAAGCTTCGCCAATTGGGGGTCGATGTCCATACACTCGTTTCTTATGAAGGCGATTGAAGCTTGAATCCTTGAATAGGTGGTTCGCTTTTAAAATGTAGCAGCGCGTTTAAAAGTAACCAAAGATGTTTTCAACGAAAGCTGTTTTTTGCTTCAATCTTTTCAGGCAAATTGTTGTTGATAGAGCAGGCGTTTTTTTAACGCCTGAGTGCTCTTGATTTTCTTTCTTTCAAGCCGGTTTTGAATTTCTATTCGTGGGTGGCTAACTGCCGGTCACCAAGAGAACAATCAAATCCAATAGAGCAATCAAATAATGCCGGTTTTTCATTCCCTCCGCACATTCGATGTGTTTTTGGCTTCGCTTTGAAGCTCTTTTGCAATGTTTACCGGTAGGATTTAAAAAAATCAAACGGTGAGAGAACCGGACGTTCCAAGCCGAACGACCTTTTACAGATATAACGTTCAGAAACTAAAACATTTGAGGAGTTTGTTTTTTAAACACAAATTATCCAAAGATACGGAAAAATAAATCAAGAAAAAGACTAAAACTTCATTTGAGTAGAACGTTATTAAAAATTCATCAAATATACTTGAATATACAATGAAATACTCATTAAAAGAATTATTATCATGAAAAATAAATCGAAAAATTAAAT
Organism: Ditibartonella apihabitans; assembly: GCF_002007485.1. GTDB lineage: Bacteria > Pseudomonadota > Alphaproteobacteria > Rhizobiales > Rhizobiaceae > Bartonella > Bartonella apihabitans. Next base: position 1,803,014 of record NZ_CP015820.1, on the reverse strand, counting down.
AAAATTTGGAACCATTCGAAATTTTATACGTTTTGCCTAAGTAATTAACATTATTATGAGGCGTATTAAATGAAAAGACTGGCACTTATCACTGTTTTGGCAGCAACACTCGCTGGAACTGCATTTGCACAATCTCCAAAAATTACAATCGAAGCACCGAAAGAACCGGCTTCGGAAGTCAAGCTGCCGAATGGTGATGTCGTTGTTCGTTATGTCACACCGACCGAAACAGATTTTATTGCTTCGAGCTTGATTGATACAAAAGTATTGAACAAGCAGGATCAGGCAATCGGCCAGATCAAGGACATTATCATTCGCCAGAATAATGTAGCGGGCATTGTTGTGGGCGTCGGCGGTTTTCTTGGTGTTGGCGAGCGTTATGTGGTTGTTGATCCGACAAGCATTTACATGCGCCACGAGAACGGAGCATGGAAGGTTGTCGTGAACGTTACCAAAGAGAGCCTGATGGCCGCTCCCGAATTCAAATATGAAGAGCATAAGAAGCTCTGATTACAAATAACAGTTCGATAGGCGAGAACGCTATCTTCATCGAAAGGTTATTTTTCTATCGAAAGCCTATCGGTTTTCTATAGAATCTATTTGAAAAAAGCCGTCCGGAATTTTTCCGGACGGCTTTTATATTATCAGTTTTCGAGATCCTCACGAAAATATTAAAACCGGTTTGTTTATCAAAAAACGGCCGGAAAATGAGCAAAACCGGTGCGATAGGTTGTAAGGAGATCAGGAATTATGCTTGAAAAGCATGACATCGCCATCTTCAACAACATAATCCTTGCCTTCGTCGCGCGCTTTGCCCGCTTCTTTTGCCGCAACTTCACCACCAAGATCAACATAATCCTGATAGGCAATTGTTTGGGCGCGGATAAAACCGCGTTCGAAATCGGAATGGATAACGCCTGCCGCCTGCGGGGCTTTGGTGCCGCGCTTGATGGTCCATGCGCGGGTTTCTTTGGGGCCGCAGGTAAAATAGGTAATGAGGTCAAGAAGATGATAGCCGGCGCGAATTAACCGGTCGAGCCCCGGTTCATGAAGCCCCAGCTCTTCAAGATATTCTTTGGCTTCCGCTTCCGGCAATTGCGCAACTTCTGCCTCGATTTCAGCCGAAATAATAACACTTTCAGCACCTTGTTCGGCAGCCATTTTCTCGACAGCTTTTGAAAAATCATTGCCGCTTGCCGCATCGCTTTCGGCAACATTGCAAACATAAAGCACAGGCTTCGAGGTCAACAAATTAAAGGAATCAAGAATTTGCCTGTCATCGGCGGAAATATCTTTGATAAGGAGGCGTACCGGTTTGCCATTTTGTAAAAGCTTCAAAGCTTCTTCCATCATGGGAAGAACAGTCAAAGCTTCCTTGTCTTTGCCGGTTGCGCGTTTTCTCATTTGCACAATGCGCCGCTCGAGACTTTCAAGATCGGACAGCATCAATTCTGTTTCAACGGTTGCTGCATCCGACACCGGATCAATCCGGCCTTCGACATGGGTGATATCGTCATCAATAAAACAACGCAGCACATGGACAATGGCATCGACTTCGCGAATATTGGCCAAAAACTGGTTTCCCAATCCTTCGCCTTTCGAAGCGCCACGAACAAGACCGGCAATATCGACAAAGCTGATGCGTGTGGGAATAATTTCTTTCGAACCGGCAATGGCAGCAAGCTTTTTTAACCGCGGATCAGGGACAGCAACTTCACCGGTATTCGGTTCGATTGTACAAAAAGGATAATTGGCAGCCTGAGCCGCAGCCGTTTTTGTCAAAGCGTTAAAGAGTGTGGATTTGCCCACATTGGGTAATCCGACAATACCACATTTAAAACCCATGGAAATTCTCTCAATCCTAATCCGGTAAGCTTGTCAATATGACTGGTTCTATAGCACGTTTTTTAACAGAAACCAGTTAAAGAGCCAATTTTGATGCGAAAAAGATACAGTTGTTCCGATTTTTATCTTCATTCTCGTTTTTGCCAAAAACTTGCCTATTTTAACGATTGGCTAAGCTTTCAGTGTTAGCAACAATCCGATATTTTGTATGGAGTTATCATGAGGCACCTGTCTCGGCGTACATTCATCATTGCCGCACCTTTGGCGCTCGCCGCCTGCGTAAGCAATCAACCACAAGTAGAACAGTCATGGCCGGTTCCGGCCGATATCAAAGCGCTTTATGGTCCGGTGATGAACGAACCTTATCCGCTTCCGGCTGTCGATATGAGCAAGATCAACCCGAAATACTGGCGTCAGGAAGTGGCGTTCAACGGTCCTTATCACCCCGGTACTCTGGTTGTCGACACGCAAGCACGTTTTCTCTATCTCGTTCAGGAAAACGGTCGCGCGCTACGCTACGGCGTTGGCGTCGGCAAAGCCGGTCTGGCGCTTGAAGGGGAAGCTATCGTACAATATAAACGCATGTGGCCGATCTGGCATCCGACACAGGATATGATGGAGCGCGAACCCGACCGTTACGGTCATCTCGGCGATGGTATGCCGGCAGGACCGGATAATCCGCTGGGTGCACGCGCACTTTACCTTTTCAAGGATGGGCGAGACACATTGTTCCGGATTCATGGCTCCCATGAAGAATGGTCAATCGGCAAGGCGGTGTCGAGCGGGTGCATACGCTTGCTCAATCAGGACATTATCGACCTTTACGGCCGTGTTCCCGAAGGAACCCATGTTATTGTTCTACAACATAACGAGCAGGGGCTTTCCTGATCATCTCAAATAAAAGATAACCCGTCGGCTGATATAAAAGTTTTTCTTGTCTGAAACGGGTTTGATTTTGATAATCAAAACTGGCGTCGCTATCCCGTTGCGGCTTTATTAAGCTCGTTCACGATAGCTCCTAAACGCCGATAGGGCGCGGTTTCAGATAGGCCAAGAGTTTGAAAAGCAATGCTTCGGGGTTTTTCTGATAATAGCTGGAACGCGTTATTTGCCAGAAAGCCCGCGTTTTAAAATTGGGGTATAGCGATTTATCAGGGTCGTTAAGTTATATCACTTTCGCCTCTTATCAACTTGGTTACAGGCGTTTTGCGGTGATATTGTGAAGGCACTGTTCAAAAATTTGTTTTTTGCGGCTTATTATTTTTGTAACCTATTATTTTCTGCGAATTAAACAAAGGGGATTGTCTATTGCCTTGGTTAGCTCGCTTTTTGCCTCTTTTCTTAAAAATGGCAGAAAAAGTAAATTCCAGCGGGCTTTCATGTCCAATTTCCGGCTTCTGTCATGTCAAAGCGTCAGTCGGTGATTGATGAATCATCGTTACTGCCAACATAACTCGCCCTATCAAAATAGAAATTGGAACGGGTAAAGCCCCGACAAGTCAAGACCCGACAATTTAAGGATTTTGAAAGTCAAAAACCTGGCGCAATACATTATTCTATTTTCCGCCAAGTTAAGAAAAATTCCATTGTCAGCGTTGGTAGGTGAAGATTACCGTGAGGCCGGATATAATCTTTTCGTGTTTGCGGGCTATCCGCTTCGACCGTGTCACGGGGCTCACTTTTTGACTAAAGCCAAGCCGCACATTTTATCGCGTGTATTCGCTTTCAGATGAGTGAAGCGAATTGGTTTAGTCGTTATTTTTGAACAGTTTTTTCAACATGTCGGCCATAGGGCCGGTGGCAGGAAGTTCTTTTGGTTGGGCGGGGCGAGCCTGTCTGATGTGGCTTTGTTTTTTGGGCTTGTCGCCACTGTTTTTGTGTTCGCTCTCGGCGTCTTTCTCATGTGCCAGTGAAATGCGGTTCATGAACAGGCTGTCTTTGCCATTAATAAGCAAACCGAGATTGTCGGCCAATGATTGGAGAAGAGGGTCAAGCCATTCATGATCGGCTTTGGAGAAATTGCCGAGCACATGGTTTGTTACTTGTTCCTTCGATTGCGGATGGCCGATGCCGATACGGATGCGGCGATAATTGTTTCCACAATGGGCGTCAATGGATTTGATGCCGTTATGCCCGCCGCTCGAGCCGCCGGTTTTGACCCGCAATTTTCCGGGGACAAGATCAAGCTCGTCATGAATGACAATGATGTTTTCCGGTTGCAGCTTGTAAAAGCGCATCGCTTCGCCAACAGCCTGACCGGAAAGATTCATATAGGTTTGAGGTTTAAGAAGAAGGACTTTTTCGCCTTCTATCGTTCCGCTGGAAATAAGTGCGTTAAACTTTTTATTCCACGATGAGAACTTGTATTTGCGATTGATCTCATCAACCGCCATGAAACCGATATTGTGGCGGTTATCCTGATATTCAAAACCGGGATTGCCGAGACCGGCAATGAGCAACATGGGATAAACCTCACTTGGAAAGAAAAGGCGCAAAAATTTTTCCCGCCTTTTTTAAAAAAATTATTCAGCTTTTTCTTCAGTTGTCTCAGCAGGTGTTTCTTCTGTTGCTGCTGTGGCTTCATCGGTTGCCGGTGTTTCATCTTCAACAGGCAATGCAACAGGAGCTGCAATGGTTGCAATGGTGAAATCGCGGTCTTTGATGAGCGGCGTAACGCCTTCCGGCAATTTGATGTCGGAAATGTGGACGGAATCACCAACTTCCAAACCGGTAAGATCAACCTTGATAGCTTCCGGAATATGGTGAGCCGGAACAGCAAGTTCGACTTCGTGGCGAACAATGTTCAAAACGCCACCGGTCTTGATACCAGGAGCTTCTTCTTCATTGAGGAAGTGGACAGGAACATTGACGTGAACAACTGATTTCTCCGTAACACGCAAGAAATCGACATGCATCGGGAAGTCACGTACCGGATCAAGCTGGAAATCGGTCGGCAAAACTTCAATCTTCTCGTTGCCAACTTCAATCGAGGCAATAGTTGTGAAGAATGCACCACCGTGAATCTTGTAAAAAATGTCCTTATAGGGGAGGGCAATGGAAAGTGCCGGCTTTTTGTCGCCGTAAATAACTGCTGGAACAAGACCGTTGCGGCGAAGGTGACGAGAGGACCCCTTACCAACCCGTTCGCGTGCTTCGGCCTTGAGTGTGTAAACTTTGCTCATGGCTTAAGTCCTTTTCAAAAAAACTGGAGATCCATGCGGGGAACGTTCAACAGCTCCGGACATGAATATGGAATAAGGGCAAAGACTGTCCCCGTTCCATTCCACGCTGCCTCCAAGGGTGTCGACGTGGATTGGGGTGCTATAATAGAAAGATTGCGAGCTTGCAAGAGTTGTGGGAAAAAATGACGTTTTTTTCATCTTTTGACAAGGAAATGCTAAAAGGAATCATGGAAAAAGAATCAACCATATTTTTGTTTCAATATTCTCGGAGCCTTTTCACGGTTCGGCAATTGATGGCTTGGCAATGACGGTCGACATCAATCTTGGAACTATTTTTGAACGTGGCGCCTTGACCGGCTCGAAAGTGGCGAGCCTTGATCTTGAAGAATTATTGGCAACGCGTTTGCTGGTGCAAGGCAATTCCGGTTCGGGAAAATCGCATTTGTTACGCAGGCTGCTTGAACAAAGCGCCCATTGGGTGCAGCAATGTGTGATTGATCCGGAAGGGGATTTTGTTACGCTTGCCGACAAATTCGGCCATGTGGTTGTCGAAGCACAACGCACCGAAGTCGAATTGACACGTATTGCCGCGCGTGTGCGCCAACATCGCGTTTCTGCTATTTTGAACCTTGAAGGGCTTGATACCGAACAACAAATGCGTGCCGCAGCCGCCTTTCTGGGCGGGCTTTTTGATGCCGAGCGCGATTATTGGTATCCGCTTCTGGTGGTGGTGGACGAAGCACAATTATTTGCTCCCGCTGCCGCAGGCGATGTTTCCGACGAAGCGCGCAAGCTTTCGCTTGGAGCCATGACCAATCTCATGTGTCGGGGTAGAAAACGTGGACTTGCCGGTGTTATTGCCACCCAGCGTCTTGCGAAACTAGCAAAAAATGTCGCAGCCGAAGCTTCGAACTTCTTAATGGGGCGGACATTTCTTGATATTGATATGGCGCGTGCTGCCGACCTTTTAGGCATGGAGCGCCGTCAGGCAGAAATGTTCCGCGATCTTGAACGCGGGCATTTTGTAGCGCTCGGTCCGGCTTTGTCGCGCCGCCCGCTTCACGTGGTCATTGGCCCCGTGGAAACAGCTGCCCGTTCGACAAGCCCCAAACTTCTTCCCTTGCCGCAAGCGCCAGTCGATGCGGAAGACCTGATCTTCACACCATCGCCTGAAGAAATGATTATGCCGATAAGGCGCGCCGCACCTCCGCCACCCCCCAAACCCACCAATGAAATATTGGAAGAGCTGGTGCGCCAGAAGCAGGAAGAACCGCAAGAAGCTCAAAGCCTCTTTCCTGAAATTGACGAACAGGAACGCGAAGCCGAACTTGATGCGGTATTACGCGAAATTGTTGATGATAAAGATGCTTCTTTCCGTTCGGTTGCAGTGCTTTATCAGGATTTTCTGGTGCGCTGCCGCATTCACCGTGTTCCGGGAGAACTGCTTGATCTTGCCCAGTTCAGGCGCAAACTTGCACTAGCACAAGCCGCTATTGACGAGGAAACAGCTTCAAGCGAAACGTGGCAAAAAGCTTTAGCGCTTTCCGAAACTTTGACTGATGATATTCAAGGTGTGTTTTTGAATGTCGCGGAAGCTGCCGTGAGTGGCAAACCATGCCCTTCCGATGCAACGCTTGCCCGCCTTTATGGCACGCATTCTATGAGTCGCGCACGTCACCTTCTAACCTATTTCGAAGAACGCGGGCTTCTGGTGGTAAGAACCGATTTCGGCGGTAAACGCATTGCCGCTTTTCCCGATCTGGGATTGGAAACACTGCCCGGTGACCCCGATGCACCGGACGATTTTCAGAACAAAAGGGATGCAGCCGAATAAAAGCGCATTTGCCCAAAAAGTGACGAAAGATCTACGTTCACATGGAAAGATCGAGTTTCATAAAAAACTTATGACCGACAAAACATCCGGTTCAGCAGCAGCTCCGGTTCGATAAGAGCTTCGATTACATAATAAAAGACCGCAGAAACAAAATCTCTGCGGCCTTCTTTCGTTAACAAATGAAACTTTTAATCAAACAGACTTGAAACCGATTGTTCGGCTGCCGTGCGTGAAATAGCCTCGCCGATAAGGTCGGAAATTGGCAAAACGCGGATATTGGGAGCCTGTTCTACAGCCGGTGTCGGCATGATGGAATTGGTGATAACAAGCTCTTTCAGCTTGGAACCGGCGATGCGGGCAATAGCGCCGCCAGAAAGAACACCATGGGTAATATAGGCGGTTACACTCTTCGCACCTTTTTTCAAAAGGGCTTCGGCAGCGTTGCAAAGTGTTCCACCGGAATCGACAATGTCATCAAGCAAAAGACAATCTTTGCCCGAAACATCGCCAATCACATTCATAACTTCCGATTCACCGGGGCGTTCACGGCGTTTATCGACGATGGCAAGCAGGCAATCAAGCCGTTTTGCAAGTGAGCGGGCGCGAACAACACCGCCGACATCCGGTGAAACCACCATGACATTTTTGAGCGAATAGTTGTTTTTGACATCGCGTGCAATGACCGGAACCGCATAAAGATTATCGGTCGGAATATCGAAAAAGCCTTGAATTTGGCCTGCATGAAGGTCAAGTGTCAAAACGCGGTTTGCGCCGGCTTCAGTCAATAGATTGGCAACAAGTTTGGCCGAAATCGGTGTTCTGGGGCCGGGTTTGCGGTCTTGTCTTGCATAACCGAAATAAGGAATAACAGCAGTAATGCGGCGTGCAGAAGCGCGACGAACCGCATCAATCATAATGAGCAGTTCCATTAAATGGTCATTGGCGGGATAGGATGTCGACTGGATAAGGAAAACATCCTCACCGCGAACATTTTCATGGAGTTCGACAAAAATTTCCTGATCGGCAAAGCGTCTTACCGTTGCTTTACCCATAGGAATGTTGAGATATTTTGTTACGTCTTCGGCAAGGCGTGGGTTGGAATTGCCGCAGAAAAGTTTCATGGCTTGGTCCCTGGCTCTAAAGAAAACAGACTTTCTGGGAGCGGTTTTAACTTTTTGTTATCAGATTGCAAGAGTTCATATTGTCACTCGGTCCATTTTTATTTGAATGTTTTGTTTTTGCACCGGTAAAAAAATAATATTCCGAAAAAAAGCGGAGTTTCAGTGCATAACTGTCAGATTATTGACCAACTGCAAATTCCGCAGGTTTTGCTTCATTCTTTCAAACCGGCTTTTTTATGCGCCGTGTTTTAATGAGCGCTTTTTTTAATGCACTGTGTGTTAATGCACGCCATTGCGTTTGATTGATGAGAAAAGTGTGTTTCTCTTTGCAAAAAACACAAGACTTTACGAAAACCGGTACCGGTTTTTCTTCACTCAATGTGATTCCCGCTTGTTTGTGGTTTTATCGCGGGCGCAGTTTGTCTGTCTTATCAGGTTCAAAAATGAAACTCCGCTTCAAGGTTTAATGTGAAAGGGAACTTTCCTTATCATTTCGCGATCAAGCTTGTTCACGGAATTGGTCACAAGCCGGTTTCAACATTCGTCTGAAATTGAAACCGGCAAAACAACATTAAAGAAACAGCATGAAAGAATGATGTATTTGCCTTGCAATACTCGAAACTTTTTCAAAGCTATCGACAAGGCGACAGGAAAAATTATTGCATATCTGTTGGCACTGACAAAAGCAAAATCAGTTGGAGTTAACAAAAATCCTTGTTAGAACATCGAACATATTCACGAAATGGTAATAACAGAAATCTGCCGTCCATAATCGGGTTCGTTCAAATGTGTCTTGCGACGATAGGAAAAAAAACGTTTTTCATCAGCATAGGTACAAAGCTTCAGGCAATCGCCATGGACACCGGCCTCATCAAGGCGGGCTAACACAAAATCCCAAAGGTTGAAGAAGAAATGTTCGAAGCGTTCTGACGGAACAAAGAATTTTTTGTATGAGGCACAACTATTGACGAAAGTTTCGTAAAATTCTTTGCCAACCTCGTAATGTTCGGGGCCAATTGACGGTCCCAATGTTGCAACAATATCTTCCCGTTTTGCGCCCAGTGTTTCCATCGCTGCAACAGTATTTTCGACAACACCTGCCAAAGCACCTCGCCAACCGGCATGGGCAGCGCCAATAACACGGGATTTCGGGTCGGCAAAAAGAACAGGTCCGCAATCGGCTGTCAAAATACCCAAAGCGAGTCCCTTTTTATTGGTAACCAAAGCATCGGCACGGGGGCGTTCACCTTTTATCGGTTCATTGATGATCAATGCATGGGGAGAGTGGATTTGATAAAGATTAATGAGGTTTTCCGGTTTTATCCCCATATAGGCGGCAACAATAGCGCGATTTTTTTCGACATTTTCTTTGTCGTCATTGGAGCCGCGACCAAGGTTCAAGCTTTCATAAATCCCGTGAGACACGCCGCCTTGACGGGTAAAAAAAGCATGGTTTATGCCTGCTTTTTCCAAAACTTTAAGGGAAGGTGAAAAAACCGGCGATGGCAATTGTGACATGTGAATGACCGTTATATCTGGTTGTCTTATCGTGGCGTTTTCAAAACGGCTTGTCAATTATGGGATGTATTGCCGGCAGTAAACAACCGGTGAAGGCCGGTTTTTTTGTCACTCAGACAAAGCACTTTAAAAAGCGTTCCCATTTCGTTTGGTGCGGCCAATCTTTCCACTACTGAGCGTATTTTTTCCTGAACAGCGGTACCTTTGTTTGCGCCCAATTGACCGGCTCGTTCAATGAGCCCCATGCCGGTTAGAAATGCGCCTTGTGTGATGACACCTGATAAAATCCCTTGGCGTTCAGCAATGACTTCAAGTGAAGAAAAGTCGACATGGCTTGTCAGATCATCTTTTCCGGGATTTGCAAAAATATTGCTGAATGCGTGACGGGAAATTGCCTGCAATGTGTCACCATAGGGAAGGCCGGTGCTGCCGTAATCGATAAAAAGTGCCGAGCCGTGATGGCGGGAGAGATGTTTTAAAACCTGTTCCACAAATTGCAGCCTTGCGGGCGAAAGTTCCAGAACCGAGCCTTCGGGCAAATCCTGATATTTCTTTGGCAAGCCTTTTTGATCAAGCACATTGTTGCCGACAGCAAATCCGAGCTGATCATTGTCATCTGTTCCAATAAGCCGTTCGTGCCATTGACCGTCAATTTTGATGAACTGGTCAATCGGCAAAGCATCAAGAAATTCGTTTGCAACGAGAATAAGCGGGGCGGCGGGGAGTTTATCGACATCCTTGAGCCAATAGATTTTATCGCGATAAGCAGAAAGTGCCTGTTTCTGTTGTTGAATAAGCTTGTCCGAGGTTTCGACCATCACAACATTTGCCGCTTGAAAACATTCGGCCGAGAGCTTTTTGATTGTGCGTAACAAATCCTGCATCAATGTGCCGCGTCCCGGTCCCAACTCGCAAAGGCTGAAAGAAGAGGGTTTATTCAACATGTTGAAAGTTTCAATCACCCAGATGCCGATAAGCTCGCCAAACATCTGGCTTATTTCCGGTGCGGTAATGAAATCACCTTCTTTGCCGAAGGGAGTAGCATGTTTGTAATAGCCGTTTTGTTCGTCGCTCAAGGCCAATGTCATGAAGGTGCTCACCCGCATTGGTCCCTGAAGCGCGATCAATTCGCAAATTTTGGTTTTAAGATCACCCATTGCTTTTTATCGAATGAAGTCCGGTTTTGTTTTCCGGAGAGTGTTTGAAAGCCCGCCAAATAGCGTAAAGGCCGAAGAGCACCATGGGAAGCGACAAGGCCATACCATAGGTGAAACCGGTACCGGAAAAAACATGACTGAACCATTCGGGATCTTCACCGGGGACACGGAATATTTCCGAAATCATGCGGGCAATGCCATAACCGAAAATGAAGGTGCCTGAAACAATTCCGGGTTTCCGCAAGGCTTTGAATGCAAAAACCAGAATGGCAAGCACGATGAACAATATGAGGCCTTCCATTAGCGCTTCGTAAAGCTGGCTCGGGTGGCGGGGAAGATAATCGGGATCGCGCGGAAAACAGACTGCCCATTGAACATTTGTCACATTGCCCCATAATTCCTGATTGATAAAATTACAAATGCGCACCACACCGAGACCAACAGGCACGCCGGCAGCAATGGTGTCAAACATGGTCCAGATACCGATCTTGTGTTTTAGGGCAAACCAGATCATCGCAATAATGGTTCCGATAAGCCCGCCATGAAAGGCCATGCCACCGTCCCAGACGGCGATGATTTCGGCCGGATGGCTGAAATAATAGTGCGGGTCCCAAAATAAAACTTGCCCGAGCCGCCCGCCGACAACAACACCGATAGCCGCCCAGACTACAAAATCACCCAATAATTGCGGGATCATCGGAGGAGTGTCGTTATACCAGAGTGATTTTTTCCGGAGAAGAAATCCGCCATACCACCAGGCGAACAAAATACCGATGACATAGCCGAGCCCGTACCAATGCAGTGCAACCGGTCCGATTTGAACAATGATCGGGTTCAAAAAATCGGGAAAAGCAATGGCAGGGCAAGGGGGAAGATCATTCATGGCAAACTACTATATCCTGAAATTTTAGAAGGGAAGATGACCGAGGAACCTGTTCCGGTCAAGTCTCAATTCCGATTATGAAAGTGTATCAGCTTTGCTGAAAATTTTAAACTATCGGACTTTTTTCCGGCCTTGGGGCGCGCCTTCAGGTTAGAAAGCTGTTGAAGTTTCTGTGCTGTTCGCAAAAAATGAGGAAGCTTATAGAGCGTTTTCACGTTGTAAAAAGAGCTTGATCTAATCGCATTTTTTTCTCTTGAGGTGGTGCTACCAGAAAACGGCTATCCTCATTTTAAAAAAATGTTCTATATGTTAGCTTGAGTTAATTTTCTAATGGGCTTCGAAACAGTTTTGAAAAGGATAGGCTAAATGAGTAATGGACCCAATCGCGTTCTTGATGATCTTGCAAAAATGATGACCGATGCAGCTGGTGCTGCACAAGGTGTACGCCAGGAAGCCGAAACAGCTTTTCGTGCCCAGTTGGAACGTGTCCTTAATAAATTCGATTTTGTTCATCGTGACGAGTTCGAGGTTGTCAAAGAAATGGCAGCCAAAGCACGTCAAGAAGTCGAAGAATTGAAAAAACGTCTTGATAACGAAGAAAATAAAACCGCTTCGAAGGCAAAAACAGCTTCGTCTTCACCAAAAGAGAACGAAAAGAAAAAATAATCCCCAGTTTTTCTTGGCTGTGAATAAGTCAGAAAAATGCTTAATCCAGAGTCTCTTAGGACAGGTCGGAACTTTATTCCCGACCTGTTTTTTTATTCTTGAACAGCTTTTTGAATCAGGGGGACTAGCACTCTCAATTTAGATCAATACACTGAAAACTAAAGATGATTCGCGAACAGATCGAAATCGGGGGTTATGATTAGTTCGCGATTTATGTACGCAAATGGGTCAGTGTTTTATGCGTTTGTAGAATTTAAAGGATCGTGCGGGCAACTGGAACACAGTGGTAACACTGTGATGGCGGCTTTTGCTGTTTTTTATGCGAAACGCATTGGAATTGAGGAATGAAATGAGGCTTGCCGTAGGCAACTTGGAACGTGATCTTCATCCTGTTGATTTGGTTGAACAGGTGGCCAATGGACATGATTGGTCGTTCGAGAGAACAGCCGAGGATGAAATTACAATCAGTGTCGAAGGACATTGGACAAATTATCATATTGCTTTTTCGTGGATAGAAAATCAGGAAGCACTGCATCTTGCATGTGCATTCGATATTGCCGTGTCAAAACAAAGACAGAAAGAACTGCGCAAATTGGTTCTGGCAATCAATGAAAAATTGCTCATGGGGCATTTCGATTTCTGGGAAGATTCTTCTTCGGTTATCTTCCGGCAGGCATTGTTGCTTTCGGGCGGTTTACATCCATCCAACGCACAAGTGGAAAACCTGCTTGTCAATGCGCTGGATGTCTGTGAAACACATTTCAGCGCGTTCCAGATGGTGGCCTGGTCTTCGCTTTCGGCTGAAAATGCGCTGCAATTTGCGCTTTTTGAAACCAAGGGAAATGCCTGATCGGATAGGTTTTTTGACTGTTGGTCAAAAAGTGCCAGCGATAAAAAAGACCGGCGATAAAAAGGGGCCGACAATAAAAAGGGGTATTTGCGGTGGCAGAAATTAATTTTGATGATTTTTTAAAAGTCGATATCCGTGTCGGAAAGATTATCGAGGCAAAAGCTTTTCCGGAAGCGCGCAAACCTGCCTATAAGCTCAAAATCGATTTCGGCAAAGAGATTGGTGTCAAACTTTCGTCAGCACAGATAACCGTGCATTATAAACTCGACGAGCTCGTCGGTCGCGAAGTTCTCTGTGTTGTCAATTTTCCGCCGCGCCAGATCGGCCCGTTCATGTCGGAAGTACTCACTCTTGGTCTGCCGGATGAAAACGGTGATGTCGTGCTTCTTGAGCCGTCAAAAGAAGTTCCCGTCGGCGGTCGTATATTCTAAAGAATATCGAAGCTCCGGCTGTCGCGGGAGAAATGACTGAACTTTGACGACGGTATTGCTCGACCGGCTGCAAGGAGCTAAAATCGATAACAAGCTTGTTCGTGTAAGGTGAATAAGCCCAGCTTTTTCATGATTGTTATCGGGCAATGAGTGGAAATATGGCTCAAACCCATTCATTGCTTTACCGCAAAAAGAGCAATCGGCGCTTTACCGGTAAAAGACGAGTTGCTCGATCTTTTCTATATCAACGCGCGAAAAATACTGGCTTTGGCAATCAGCAATAATCGTTATGCGTGAGGCAAGGCGGCTTTTGTTTTCCCCAAAAATGTTGTTCCTCTGGAAACACTGACAAACGGTGTCGCAAACCGCTTTTTGCAACGCGCCGATAAGGGATTCGTTATCGGCACGTCATTCTGAATGATAGGGGGAGGCGGCTCGTTTGACCATCAAAGATAATAAATAAGCCTGCGGAAAAACGTAGACTTGCAAGACCGGCATGAACAGCACGTTGTTCCCGTTGCGCCGATCATAACATGGGCACAAGCGGATACGATTAGAGCAGGGCAGTTAGCCTTTTGAGCTACACACGATGAAAAACAGGACGGGTGGTCCATATCAGGGGCGTAATGCCGGAATACCGCTTTTTATTTTTTTGATTTTTTGCCGATATTGTCGGGTAAATCCTTGCGCTTGGTTGAGGCAAAATCCTCAAGTTGTTCTTCTGTCATGGATTGTTCCATTTTTTTGGAAGCGCCTTGTAGCGAGCTTACCGGTCTTTTACCGCGTTTGGCTGCAAGGGCTGCTCCGGCTGCTTCCTGCTGGACTTTGGAACGTGCTGGCATGATGATTTCCTTTCTGAAAAGAAGACATGTGCAGGGTAAAAACAGCATCCGAAAGACGATCAGCCTTTCTTCGATACTGTTTCGAAACGAAATGCCTATTCCTTTTCATATCGGGCGCTAGAGCGGAATTTCAACAATGACGCGCAAGCCACCTGTCGGGCTATCATCAAGCATAATATTGCCGCCATGGCTGCGGGCAATATCCTGAGCAATCGAAAGGCCAAGGCCGGTGCCGCTCGCATCCTGATTGCGCGCCTCGTCAAGCCGGAAGAAAGGTTTGAATACTTCCTCGCGCATATTGGCGGGGATACCCGGCCCATCATCATCAATAATGATGACAAGGTCATTGTCGTCATGAACAATGGCGACATCGACATTTTTGGCATAGCGGAAACTGTTTGAAACCAGATTGCTGACAAGCCTTGAAAAGGCTTTCGGTTTCAATTGTACGAGAGGAGACCCCTCTATGTGATAAACAAAACCGCGCTCGCGTAATGCCGCATCTTTTTGAAGGGTCTTCATCAATTCGCTCAAATCGAGCTCGCCGACATTTTCGGTTCCCTCGCCACGGGCAAAGGCAAGATAGCCTTCCAACATATTCTGCATGTCGGCAATATCCTGTTCGAGAGGTGCGGTATCGAAACTTCCTTTTGCCAAAGCCAGTTGTAATTTGAAGCGGGTGAGAATCGTGCGCAAATCATGGCTTACGCCTGAAAGCATCATGGTGCGTTGTTCGATCTGCCGCTCGATTCTTTTGCGCATGCGCAAAAATGCAGTTCCGGCGCGGCGCACTTCTTCGGCACCTCTCGGCTCGAAGCCTTCCGGCAAAGGCAGGCCGCGCCCGAAACTGTCGGCTGCTGTGGCGAGCTGCTGGATCGGTTTGATCTGGTTTCTCAAAAAGAAAATAGCAATGATCAACAAAACAAGTGCCGTGCCGATCATCCAGCTCAGGAAAATACCGGTATTCGATGCATAAGCTTGCGAGCGCATGGCAAAGACACGCAACACATGGTTATCAAGCCGGATGCGGATTTCGACAAGGTCGGAATCTCCGACTGTGTCAATCCAGAACGGACGGTTGATCTGGCGGGTAATTTCTTCACTCAAGAAATAATCAAGAATGGCAAAGAAAGGCTTAGGCCCCGGAGGAGGCAAGGGGTCCGGTGGAAGAATGGAAATATTGAGCCCCATACGCTGCTGGGCAATACGGGTAATATTGTTGTAATTATCGTCTTGCGGATAGGTTTCGATAATGTCGATAATGGCCGAAATATCACGAACAACTGCGGTTGACAGACGCTCTGTCACCATTTGCCAATGGCGTTCCATAAACACATAGGCAATAACCGATTGTAACAGAACCATCGGGGCAATGATGATAATGAGCGAGCGCGCATAGAGGCGCTTTGGCATTTTTTTTGCCAGCCAACGGCCAAAACTGTTGATAGGCCCGGCCATCCGATTATCCTATTCGATTGAAAGCTTGTAGCCGATGCCACGGACTGTCTGCAAATAAACCGGATTGGCCGGATCATTTTCGATCTTCCGGCGTAACCGGTTGATCTGGACATCAATTGTTCGTTCACCCACTTCGCCTTCACCTGTTGCAAGTTTATGGCGCGGAATGGTTGTACCTGCATGTTCGGCAAAGATAACCATTATATCCTGTTCGCGATCTGTGAGCTTGATGACTTCACCGGATTTTTTCAATTCTTTCTTGGCAATCGAAAATGTATAGGGGCCAAACACCAATTGTTCGATCTTGGGCTGACCATTGGAACTGCCACGGCGCAAAATGGCGTTGACACGCAATAAAAGCTCGCGTGGATCAAATGGTTTTGGCAGATAATCGTCGGCTCCCGCTTCAAGCCCGTCAATGCGGCTATCGGTTTCTGACAAAGCTGTCAGCATCAATATCGGAACCGTTTTTGTTTCACGCAGCGAACGTGTGAGCGAAATGCCGTTTTCGCCCGGCATCATAACGTCGACAATCAAGAGATCAAAATCAAGTCCGGCCAATTTGCGGCGCGCTTCATCGGCACTGGCGGCGACAGACACACGGAAGCCGTTCTGGACAAGATATTGTGACAAAAGACTGCGTATGCGCGTGTCATCGTCTATAACAAGTAGATGGGGAGCATCATCAGATAATTTTGTATTCTGTTCTGTCATTTTCTCATGTCCGGATTGAAGCAAGTTTATCGGAAGAATCCACCTCTGTCGAGAGAACCGGTTTCTTGTTGCGCCTCATTTTAGGCAATACCATGACAAGCTTGCCAATCTTACCGGATAATATTTGAAAAATAATAGTTTGCTGTAAAACAGTTCGGTAATTTCGTATAATGATATGTGAGTACAAATTTTCTGTTCAAAAGCGATTTTTTATAAATATCGGCGATGTTTTTTTAAAAAACCAGTTCATTGTTTTTAAAAAGCTGAATCAACAAACATTCTATACCAAAGGTTATTTATTTAGAAAACTAGATCAAATAAGCGGTTGTTTTCAGCATGAACGCGAAACAAGAATAGACTTTAATAAAATTTGAAGCCGCAAGCCTTTGTGAAGCCCGAGATGTTTTGCTTGTTGATTTGGCTCTCTTGATATTGATAAATCGACAGTCGATATATTCTCTAAAATTTTTTAACAAAAAGCGAAGGAAAACCAATGGGAAACTTGAAAGCAACAATTATACCGGTAACGGTTTTCCAGCAAAATTGCACACTTCTTTATGATGATGAAACCAAAGAAGGCGTGCTTGTCGATCCTGGTGGTGATTGGCCGCTTATTGCCGAAGCTATCAAAAAGACCGGTGTGAAAGTTGGCGCGATCTGGATCACCCATGGCCATGTTGATCATGCGGGGGGAGCAATGGAAGCAAAGGAAAACTTGAATGTTCCTATCATCGGCTCCAATATTGCTGACAAACCGCTTATGGAAAATCTGGTTGAAAAAGCCCGTTCTTACCGGATGACAGGCATTCGAAATTGCACTCCCGACCGTTGGCTTGAAGAAGGCGAAATTCTCGATTGTGGCGGCCATAAATTCGAAGTCTTTCACACGCCCGGTCATGCACCCGGTCACGTTATCTATTTCAATGCGGAAGTAAAATTGGCGCTTGTTGGCGATGTGCTTTTCCACAATTCGATCGGAAGGACAGATTTTCCTTTCTGTTCATATCCGGATCTTATCCGTTCGCTAAAAGAAAAGGTTTTGCCATTGGGCGATGACGTAACTTTCATCAGCGGACACGGAGATATGAGCACAATCGGAGAAGAAAAGCGCCATAATCCGTTTTTGCAAGATATTTGAGCGAGAAAAAGTGAGAAGGGTGGCGGTGGTGGCCAAAAGTCTTGAAACAGCTTCTGCCAATCATTGCTTTTGCCCTTTTAATTCCATGTGCATGAAAGACTATCGCGCCACATCAAATCGGTAACCGGCACATTCGAAAGCCTCAGTTCTATTCCTCTTAAGAAGCAGAGGAAACCGGTTCATTGATAATCCGGATTGGCAAAAGAAACAGTTTTGTCGGTACCAATAAAAGGTTGGTCAATTTGGTAGACCAAATGGCCTTTCCTTTTCCACGTCCAATTGACGATAATTTCTTTTGAGATATTTTCGATCGCAGCTTTCACCGGCCAAAGCTTCCTATCTTGCTTAATGGCTCTTTCAGAATACTAATATTGTTAATCCTTAGAGTTTCAAGACCGAGAGTGTCTCCGGATTTTTAAAATCGTCAAAATAAACTGTACAACGCCGGATATAATTTACCGGATATAATTTAAATGACGAATGCCTTCAAATCGGTTGACATTGCAAAAACGCTTGAAGCCATAACGCGCACCCTCGTGCGCGCGCGCCCCGTGAATTACGGTTACGCGGATTGAATAAGCGGAATTTCGAGGCTGAGTAACGACGCCAACTGGCATTTCACGGCTGATAGACCGGCTTATAGGCAGCCCATGCCGACGGACAATGAAGAGGAGCGGGCGGATAGTAAAGACGAGCTGGCGAATAAAAGCTTGAGGCCAGCCGGATAATGGGCCGGCAGCGGGAAGACTGAGGGAAGCGGATAATTTTCTATGTAGATCATCTTCTACGCTTCAAATGGCACAACCTCAGAAACGATTGCGTCATCCTGATCAATTGTTCTTTGCTGGGTGCAAAGAGAAGCAAGGTGGCGCTCTTTCTCGAAATATATTGACCTTAAAAAAATACCCGACACACGGCCGGGTATTTTTCAAATGATGAATGCCTTCAAATCAGTTGGCATTGCAAAAATGGTTGAGGCCATCAATGCCACGATAGGTACCGGTACGCGGATTGAATGACCGGTATTTCGAGGCACAATAACTACGCCAACCGGGAGTCCATGGCTGATAAACCGGCTTATAGGCAGTCGGTGCCGGCGGATAGTAAGGACGAGCTGGCTGATAATATCTCGGGGCAGCCGGATAATAGGCCGGTGGCGGCGGAGCCTGATAGATGACCTGAGGCTGGGCGGGTTGTGACAAGGCGCTGCCAATTAGCGCACCGGCTGCAAGGCCGACGACACCGGCAGCGACAGCATCTCCATGGCCGTGATGATGATGGTGATGATCCCAATAACGCGGGCCATCCCAATATCCCGGACCATGCCAATAATGATCGTGAGCCGATGCACCGGCAAGCGGGGCCACAACCATCACTGCCGAAACGGCAGAAAGCATTGCCAATTTTGCAAAATTCTTCATGGTTGAACTCCTTTGAATTCGCTTCATGAAAACAATTCTATAGCTGATTTTCTGAACACAGCCTGAACGAAGCTTATGACTTTCTTATGGTAAATAAAATATTCATTCTTTTTTTCCATCACAATTTATATTTTTTTGTTACAAGTCATGAGCAAAAAAAACCGGGTTATAAAACCCGGCTTCAAAAAACCAACCGGCTTAAAACCGGCCGATAAAACTTGACCAATAAAACTTAGCCGATGATAGTGATATTCACGGCCTTAGGGCCCTTGCCACGACGGTCAGGTTCGGTATCAAAAGATACTTTCTGAGCATCGGTAAGCCCTGTCAGGCCTGAAGCCTGAACAGCAGAGATGTGCACAAAAATGTCTGCGCCACCATCATCCGGCTTGATAAAACCGAAACCTTTGTCGTTGTTAAAAAACTTTACTTCCCCGGTCTGTGCCATAGAATGTTTCCTCATTCAGTTACCTGTAACAACAGGTCTAATAATAAACACCGCTCCACGCACCATGCGCAAACGGCACCATGCAGGCAGTTCTTGAAGTCTGGAAAGCACTCTATTTACCGGTTACAACACAGCATCAGCCAATAAATTCCATTTTTCAATGGTTCACGGCACCGGTTAAAACCGGATGTCGCATTGTTACCAGCCCAAAACTTATAGCGGTCTTGGCACGCCTGTTAATAGTCTTCCAATGTTCGTAAAATGCCCGAACCTATATAGATTGGATTAAATTCTTGAATTTTGCAAGTGTTTTTATAAATTTATTCTTTTAAATGTTGAAAATTGAAAGTGTAACTGTTGTATAAACCGATTGAAAGTTTTTTGTGGAACATGTTCAATAACATGTCCGACAAGAGCAGAATTCTGCCACGGAAAAACCTTTTCACGCCCTCTTTTTCTTGAGGGAGCGCCGGAAAATTGCTGTTTTTTTGAAGTTATAAAGGGTTGTTATTTTTTATGAAAAAAATGTCATATCTTACTTTTTGTTCGGACAAAAATTGCTTTAACGGAAGATTGACAGCAATATATGGAAAATGATGACATTTTATATAGATAAGAAAAACACAACAAAAACAATGATATATAAAAAGATTATGCGCTTTCCGGTCTTCGTGGACAATTTTTTTTGAATATCATCTTGTCGGAATAAGTATTCGTCTTGAATTTTATAAAAAGGACTTTTTTATTCCAAAAAACCTCTCTTTCTTTCTATAAAACACGTTTTACCGGTTTATTTTGAATTTTGTTATGAAAATAGCTCGCTATTCATTTTATCCGGCGCGACCCGTATCGCAATAAAGTGAACTGCATCGCAATAATGCAGGCCACATCGGAAGGTAGAGGAAGCATTTGAATGATGGGGCTAGATTGCAATAATGCCGATTGGCAGCCGAATAAATATTGCTAAAAATGTGGGAGAATCTCCCCCCGTGGCAGCGGGACCGATAAAATCGCATGTGGTTGAGATAGCATCCCCGTTTCATAGTAGACTGAAACGGGGGTACGGACTTCACAAGATGGCACTCTCACAGCGTATCACATGATGCACTTATGCCACCGTATCATATGATGTCTTTATCACATATTGCCCGTACCACAATGATGCCCCGATCACATGCTGTAGATATACTTTAATGACCGGGTCTTCCGGTTTTTCCGGGACGGCGGCGTTTGCGTGCGACTTCTACAGGGTCTTCAAATGAGCCCAGCCCGATACGCTCGCGTTTGATCGGTTTTGCACTTTCGCCTAATGGGACTTCAGTGCGTTTCACCGTCATTTCATCAAGCGTATTTTTTCTGAATTTTCCGCTTTTCGGGTTCGTTTGGAGAATGCCTACGTCCATATTCGGTCCCATATGGTCAAGGTCGGGTTTAGCAAAGAGCCCCTTTTTATTGGCCTTGTCGCGTGATAGCTCGCCGCTTTCAATGGTCTTTTCGACATTTCGTGTGAGCGGATCATCGGAAATGGCAAGCTCCGTCTGCTGCAAGCGCTTGATCTCGTCGCGCAATTTTGCCGCTTCCTCGAAATCGAGATCGGCGGCCGCGTCGCGCATCAATTTTTCCAGATGTTCGATATGGGCAGCAAGGTTGTTCCCAACCATATTGCCAGCCTCGGCGAATTCGGAAATATCGGCGCGAACATGGTCGCGCTCGTAAACCGAATCGAGAATATCGGCGATATTCTTCTTCACGCTTGATGGTGTGATGTGGTGCTCGATATTATAAGCCTGCTGTTTTTCGCGACGGCGTTCGGTTTCTGCCAGTGCTCTTTCCATAGAGCCGGTTTTGTTATCGGCATAAAGGATAACACGGCCATCGACATTTCTTGCAGCACGACCGATTGTCTGGATAAGCGACGTTTCCGAACGCAAAAATCCTTCCTTGTCGGCGTCAAGAATGGCAACAAAACCGCATTCGGGAATATCAAGCCCTTCGCGCAGAAGGTTGATGCCCACAAGCACATCGAATGCGCCCAAACGCAAATCGCGGATAATCTCGATTCTTTCCAATGTATCAATATCCGAATGCATATAGCGAACACGGATACCCTGTTCGTGGAGATATTCGGTCAAATCTTCCGCCATACGTTTGGTGAGAACTGTTACCAGACTGCGGTAACCCTTTTCGGTGGTTTTGCGGATTTCACCAAGCACATCGTCAACCTGATTGCGGGCAGGGCGCACTTCAACCGGCGGGTCTATCAACCCTGTCGGGCGAATGACCTGTTCTGCAAAAACACCGCCGGCCTGTTCCATTTCCCAAGCTCCCGGCGTTGCCGATACCGCAATGGTTTGCGGGCGCATGGCGTCCCATTCCTCGAAACGCAAAGGACGGTTATCCATGCAGGAAGGAAGCCTGAAACCATATTCTGCCAATGTTGCTTTACGACGGAAGTCGCCACGATACATACCGCCGATTTGCGGAATGGTGACATGGCTTTCATCGGTAAAGATAATGGCATTATCAGGAATATATTCAAACATGGTCGGCGGCGGTTCACCCGGTTGGCGACCTGTCAAATAACGCGAATAATTTTCAATGCCGGCACAGCTTCCGGTTGCTTCCAACATTTCAAGATCGAATGTGGTACGCTGCTCCAGCCTTTGGGCTTCGAGAAGCCGCCCCGCCTTGTTCAATTCCGCCAAACGGTCACGAAGCTCTATTTTTATGGATTTGATGGCCTGATTAAGTGTCGGACGCGGCGTGACATAGTGTGAATTGGCGTAAATTTTAACCGATTTCAAATCACCGGTTTTTTGCCCCGTCAGCGGGTCGAATTCGGTAATTGCGTCAATCTCGTCACCGAACAGGGAAATCCTCCATGCACGATCTTCCAGGTGGGCAGGGAATATTTCGATTGTGTCGCCTCTTACGCGAAACGAGCCGCGCACGAAATTGATGTCCTGCCGGCGATATTGTTGTGCAACAAGATCGGCAAGAAGCTGGCGCTGGTCGAGATGGTCGCCTACCTGCATCTGGAATGTCATTGCCGTATAGGTTTCGACCGAACCGATACCGTAAATGCAGGAAACAGAAGCGACGATAATAACATCATCACGCTCAAGAACCGCACGGGTTGCCGCATGGCGCATCCGGTCTATCTGTTCATTGATCGACGATTCTTTTTCTATATAGGTGTCGGAGCGCGGCACATAGGCTTCCGGCTGATAATAATCATAATAGGAAACGAAATATTCGACCGCATTATGCGGAAAGAAATTCTTGAACTCGCCATAAAGCTGTGCAGCCAGAGTTTTGTTCGGTGCAAGAATAAGGGCAGGGCGTTGTGTCTCCTCGATGACTTTCGCCATTGTATAAGTTTTACCCGAACCGGTCACACCGAGGAGAACCTGTGTGCGGTCGCCATTTTTGATGCCTTCTACAAGGTCTTTGATTGCAGTTGGTTGGTCACCGGAGGGAAGAAATGGCGTTTCCATTTTGAACGGAATTCCGCCTTCCGACTTTTCCGGACGGACAGGACGATGTGGTGTCCACAATTTGCCATTTTTAAACAGCGGATTGCCCGAAGAAATGAGCTTGGACAATGCCTCTACGGTCGCAGTTGCACCACCGGTGGAAATTTTTGACGCGTCTTCAAGCCCGACATCAAGTCCCGCCACGGGATTAAGACCGGCGGCAGCACGCTGTTTGGCTGTTGCCTTGCCACCAATCGAAGTGCCGCGCGCTGTCCGCGCTCCCTTTGTCGAGGCTTTTTTGACTTTTACCGGTTTTTTGACAGGCTTTACGGCTGATTTTTCAATATCTGCAGCCCAATCGGCAATCGACCCGGCTTCGGCAGATTTGCCGGTTGTTTGCCGAGTTTTTCTGGCCGGTTTTTTTACTTCCTTGGACTGTTGATTTTTGGCTGATGACGTCATGATAAGTCAATATGGTAATTCAACAAAAAAATAAAAGAGATGAGGCGAAGTTTGTCGGCAGTTTATACACTATCGTTTGTTGTCAATTTGTACAATATTATCGTCTTTAGTCGGGATTAACGTTTTTGGTCGGGCTTTTCGTGTGGTTCATGGGCTCGTTGCCGGATTATTGCCTGAAAATGATCTTGGAAATTGCTTTTCGAGAATTTTTGACAGGAGTTCACTTTTGTCCGGAACTGAGCCAAGGCTCGGGCGAGGGGTGACTATCCAATAATTTGAGAAAAGTAATCACTACCGATATTCATAAAGGCAAGAATTTCCCGCTCGATTAAAGCGTTAAAACTGACGGAATGCTATGCAAATGCCACTGATCAGACATGAAAACCGATATGTCGGTTATGATAAAAATTTTGAGTTCAGTTCATGGAATGATGTTTCGGTTCAAACGGGATTGTACATTGGGTTTTCTTTCAAACTTCTTTTTCATGCACTGATTGAAATTTGAAAAAATTGTCGGTGCGAAAAGTGAAAAGCGGGCAGTCCCGAACGCAAAAAAATGCGACCGATATTTCTGAAAATAGCGGAAACTATTGTTAAAACATATAAAAACCGGCCGCGTATCGGCTACGCGACCGGAAGGATATTTCTTGGAAAACACGCTCGTGCGGTCACTTATCCGGACCGGTATAAGGAGGCGGCAGTCCCCCATTCCCATGAGACGGAGGTTCAGCCGGTCTTTCAGGCGCAGGAGGAGGTGACGGAGGAGCGCTTGGCTCCGGTCTATATGGTGGTGGCAGTCCCCCATTCCCATGAGACGGAGGTTCAGCCGGTCTTTCAGGCGCAGGAGGAGGTGACGGAGGAGCACTTGACTCCGGTCTATATGGAGGTGGCAGTCCCTCATTACCATGAGATGGTCGTTCGGCCGGTCTTTCATGAGAAGGGGGCGTGTCCGGTCCCGGCCTGTATGGGGGCGGCAATCCCTCACTGGCATGTGACGGTGGCCTATCCGGTCTTCCATGGGAAGGAGGAGGATAGCCCGGACCGGGCCTCAATGGCGGCGGCAGCCCCGGTCTTCCATGCGGAGGAGGCGGAGGCGGAGGATAGCCCGGTCCCGGCCTCAATGGCGGCGGAGGTGGCCGATGGCCATCATGCCAATGACGACGACGATGATAACGACGATAATACCAGTCATCATCATAATAATAACCGTCACCGATAATCACATTATATGTCGGAGAAGAATATGACGGATAAGAGGGGCGATTATAGCTGTCATAAACAGCTCTACCATCGCGAAAAGCAAGATAGGTAGCCGAAGCCCAACCGATACGCGGACCATAATTGATTTGGCACCAATTGCCGGAACATCCTCGTACACCGACTATCGAACCGGCGGGGATGGTGCCACGAATGGCAAAGGCTACGCTCGGACCATCTCTGAAATTCAACGGGGCAGTTACCAGAGCGTCCAATGCCAATGCTGACTGTGTCGTCAATAAAAACGTACCAAACAGCAAGGAACCGAGTGTTTTCTTCATTTTGCCCTCAAGTTTAGGGGGATATTTGTCTTGGAGTTATCTTCACCGACTATTGATTGACAAATTAAGCTAAATTGCAGCAGAGCGGAAGTGTTACAAATTAATCCACAATCAAGTTTTGTTAAGAAAATTATATTTCCGATACTTTCGTTAGTCGCTTTTAATTTAGGTAGGAAAAGCAGATTTTTACAGGTGGCAGCAAAACAAATTTTTGGATGAAAAATCTTTTTCCTATGCTATATAATAGAAAGCTAAAAGTTTAGAGACGGGTTCCGGGAGGAGTTCCGGAAGCCGTTTCTTTTTGTTTTCGACGCAAAAACGCGGGAAGGAAAGGATACGATTATGGAAAAATATCCGATGACGACCGGAAGCTATGAAAAGTTGAAAAAAGAGCTTCACTGGCGTCAACACGAAGAACGCCCCCGTATCATTGAAGCAATCGCCGAAGCGAGGGGCCATGGCGATCTTTCGGAAAACGCCGAATATCATGCTGCCAAAGAAGCCCAAAGTCATAATGAAGGTCGTATTGCCGAACTTGAAGACTATGTTACCTGTGCCGAAGTGATCGACGTTTCCAAACTCACCGGAGACAAAGTCAAATTCGGTGCTACCGTCAAGTTGATTGACGAAGACACCGAAGAGGAAAAAACCTATCAGATTGTTGGTGAACAGGAAGCCGAAGTAAAATTGGGCAAAATCTCTATATCTTCGCCGATTGCCCGTGCTTTGATCGGCAAGGAAAAGGGCGATTCTATCGAAGTGAATGCACCGGGTGGTTCGCGCTCTTACGAGATTTTATCCATCGAGTTTATCTGATCGGTTGTTCTATGCGTGTGTCGATTGATGAAACGGACGTTATTGCGCCCAATTTCAAAAAACGTTTGTCGGGTGTGACATCGACAATTGTGCAACTCATTCCGTTGCAACGTAAAAAAGGCATACGCATATCCACCATCGGACCGGGATTACCGGATAATTTGCCCTCGCTCGGCTATCCAAGCTTGTTGAAACTCTGGAAACGGCCTGATGGAAAACCGTTTCGTATCTGGCATGCGCGGCGCAATGTCGAAATGGTGGCGGGTATTCTTCTGCGTGACCTCTTGCACATGAAGTTGAAGCTTATTTTTACCTCTGCTGCCCAACGCCATCATAAGCCTTTTACCAATTGGCTTATCAGAAGAATGGACAGGGTTATTGCAACAAGTGCCCGTTCCGGCTCGTTTCTTGAGGTGCCGTATCGGGTTATCATGCATGGCATAGACCTTGACCGGTTTACCCCGCCTGCAACATTTGAAGATACATTCCAATCGACAAAACTTCCAGGCAAATATGCGGTCGGTTGTTTCGGGCGGGTTCGCCACCAGAAGGGAACCGATCTTTTTGTCGATGCGATGATCGAATTGTTGCCACATTATCCTGACTGGACAGCCATTATTACCGGCCGCACCACTGCCGAACACAAAGATTTTGAAAAAGAACTGGAGCGCAAAATTGCTGCTGCCGGTCTTCAAAAGCGCATTCTCATTCTGGGCGAGGTTGATGATATACGCGTCTGGTACCGGCGCGTAACGCTTTACGTTGCCCCATCGAGAAACGAAGGTTTCGGGCTGACACCGCTTGAAGCTATGGCTTCCAAAACCGCTGTTGTGGCAAGTGATGCGGGTGCTTACAAGGAACTTGTCACAGAAGGCACAGGAACAGTCGTTCCGGCTGGTGATGGCAAAGCTTTGACAGAAGCGATAAAGCCTTATCTTGCAGACCCTGAAAAGACCATTGCCATGGGCGAAAAAGCCTTGGAGCATGTGCAGAAAGACTTTCCACTCGATAAAGAAGCAAGCTCGATTGACGAAGTTTATCAGGAACTTTTTACAAAAAAATAATGCAATAGTTCTCTAGTTCGCGCGGACTATGGCGATTTTCCTATGCTGTAGAACGGCAGGGAACTTTATTCCATGAGTTTTGGGATACCCGAAAGAACAGTTAAGTGAAATAGCCTGATCAGATTGTTTGTCACCGCAATTCACTTATAAAATTTTAAGATTGAAGCTAGCAAATCCGATTGCCAGACGGAAACGGTTTTTAATTGGAAGATATGACATTTTAAAAGCAAACAGATCAGGCGCAATGACCACGTCATTCCTGTTGAAGAGCATTGGTACAGGAAACGCACCACGTTTGACGCGTTAGATTGATAAATATTCGGTATTTGATGAATATATTACGGGCACACGGATGATCGTATTTGTTCCGATATTTTTCAGCATAAACCTGAAAACGATTGATTGTTTAAAGGGTGAAAAAGTTAAAAGCTTCAACGCAACATTTGCGAATAGGAAAAATCAGGCGTTTGATAATGTTATAAAATTTATCAATATGCCTGTTTGAGGAAATTTTTAGCATCAATATGACCTTGCTGGGCAGCAAGATCGAAAAGTTTTATGGCTTCGTTTTTATTTTGTGGAATTGCAAAACCATCATAATTTAACAATTCTAGATAGCATTAAGCCGAAGCGTTTGCTTGAAAAACGAAATGAATTTATTCGTTTTTTAATTATAAGTGGCTAATATAAATAGTATCAATAACCAACTTAGAACTAAAAAATCTAATATCGCTAATACGACAGTATTAAAAATTGGAGTTGGTTTCTGAATAAATTTATTCAATATATCGCTTTCTGTAGGAGAATGCAGTTTTGATTTGGAATCATAACTTGCACGCCCTTTTTTGAATACAATATTGTATTGTATAAAGAATGTAATAAGAGATAAAATTGGAATACCTAACCCAAATCCAGAGAACATTTGTCGCAATGTCCTGATTGAATATTGAGCTAATGTTAATTTATTTCCGGTATCAGCATTTACAATTTTTAATCCTACAATCGATTTTCCGATATTGTTTCCAAATAGAGAATAAATACAACAATCAATAAGAAAAACATATAAATAAAATATAACTATAAAAAAGTAATAAAAAATCCCATCGCAAAAGGAAAATTATGAGGAAGAAATTGTAAAAAAACAGTTATATATATGGTATGAAAAATTATATTAAAAAAACCATAAAAAATATAATTATGTATAATAATGCATCAAAAATTCTTGCAAAAAAACGCGGCCATAGATAATTTTTTTGATCCATAATAATTTCACTTATATCAAATAAACCAGAAAATTCGACATTTTAGGGGCTGCAACTATTTCCAGACTTATATTGATAAAAAAGTATAATTTACGATAGATCGGTAGACAATTTAAATCCATCGAAAGTCACAACTTTGTGGTGTTAAGTGAAAGAATTTTATCAACCCTTCATTTAATAGTTTGATTGATGGAGAGGCGTAAAAGTAAACTTTCGAAAAACGCGTAAAACACATTCAAATGGAAGACCTTAAGAGCAATCGAACTAGGAGAATTTGGAACGCATCTCGCTCCGGCGCGTAACGCTTTGCGTTGCCCCATTGAGAAACGAAGGTTTCGGGCTGACACCGCTTGACGTTCGTGCTTCCAAAACCGCTGTTGTGGCAAGTGATGCGGGTGCTTACAAGGAACTTGTCACAGAAGGCACAGGAACAGTCGTTCCGGCTGGTGATGGCAAAGCTTTGACAGAAGCGATAAAGCCTTATCTTGCAGATCCTGAAAAGACCATTGCTATGGGTGAAAAAGCCTTGGAGCATGTGCAGAAAGATTTTTCTCTTGATAAAGACGCAAGCTCGATTGACGAAGTTTATCAGGAACTTTTCGCCACAAAATAAAACGACATTTCTTTGGTTTCGCTGAGTTTCACGGGGTAATCTTCTGAAGAATGGCATCTAGCGCTTCATAAAAGGAAAGTGATGTTTTCCGTGTATCACCTGGCGTTTTTAAAGAATAAGTGGTGGTTCGTCTTTGATGACGCGAATGGTGAGAGCGGTGCGCACGGAACCCACATTGGAGGCGGCGGTTAGTTGTTCTATAACAAAGGTCTGGAAGCTTTTGAGATCGGGTGCCACACAGTGAAGCAAAAAGTCGGATTCTCCTGACACCATCCACGCTTTTCTGACGAGTGGCCATTGATAGACCATTGCCGCAAACCCTCGTAAATCCGCATCGGACTGGCGATGCAAGCCGACAAAGCAGAAAGCCACGAGATCTTGCCCGATCATGGCACCATTCAGTATAGCCTGATAGCCTTTGATAATGCCATCCTGCTCAAGGCGCCTGACGCGACGCAGACATGGCGGTGCAGAAATACCAACTTTCGAAGCAAGTTCGACATTTGTCATGCGTCCATTGCTTTGGAGTTCTTTCAGTATTTTCCAATCGATTGAATCAAGATCGGCTTTAATCTGCATTGGGCTTTACTTCACTATTGTTGGATTGAGTGATTGTCTATCACCGGTTAGGAAAAACGTCACGCGATAAAATCATTTTCTCCAGAATGCTGGCGTAAATAGAATAATAACGGTAACAATTTCCAGCCGTCCTGCAAACATAAGAGCGCTCAAAATCCACAATGCGGCATCTCCGACTGTGGAAAAATTGCCATCCGGCCCAATTCGGTCGCCAAAACCGGGCCCGACATTGGAAAGAGCGGTTAATGCACCGGTAAAAGCAGAAACAAAATCGAGGCCGGTGAAGGAAAGCAACATTGCGCCAATCACAAGCGAGGTCATGTAAAGACTCAAAAAAAGCAACACAGTCTGGGCAAGGTCACCGGAAATATCGGTTCCGCCATAGCGCACTTTGACGACTGTGTTCGGGGATAGAAGCCGTGTCAGGGCTACCCGCGTGAAGCGCCAGAGGATAATAAGGCGGTTGATTTTTATGCCACCGGAAGTTGATCCGGCACAACCGCCTATGAAAGAGGCGATGAAAAATAATCCAAGCGCGAAAGGCCCCCATAGCAAATAGTCTTCTGCAGCATAGCCGGTTGTTGTTATGACAGATACAAAATGGAAAATCGCGTCAAGAAATGCATGATGGAACGTAAATCCGAAATGGAAGCGCAACCAGATTGCGAGCGCAAAACTTGCAGCAAGAACGATCACCAGAAAAACAATCACTTGCGGGTCAGCCAAGCGCCTTGAACGTTCCGGCAAAACAAGTTTGACATAAAGAATAAAGGGGAGCGAGGCGAGCAGCATGAAAATTGTTGCGATGACCAGCACCGAAGGTGTCTTTGAAAAATAGCCGAGCGAGGCATCATGGGTTGAAAAACCGGCTGTTGCAATTGTCGTCATAGCGTGATTTACGGCATCGAACATTGTCATGCCAACGGCAAAATAGGACAACATACATAAAAGTGTGAGCCCCAGATAGGCGATGATAATGCCATTGGCAATCTGGTTCACACGCGGCAGAACTTTTTCTGCGCGGTCGGATGATTCCATATTGAATAGCTGGATGCCGCCCACTCTGAGCGAGGGCAAAAGCAATAATGCCAAGGCGATAAACCCGATGCCGCCAATCCAGCATAAAAGCGATCGCCATAAAAGAATGCCGCGCGGTAGCCGGTCGAGACCGGTCAGAACTGTGGCACCGGTTGTGGTAATGCCGGAAACACCTTCAAAAATGGCAGCCGCAAGTGACAAAGGCAGGCGTGAAAAATAAAGCGGCATGGCACCGAGCAGGCAGCCGGTGACCCATAGGCAGACAGTCAATAGAAATCCGAGTCGGGCTGAAAAGCGACAATTCGCGCCATTGGTTGCAAGCAGTATCAGTGTGGCAAAGGCAATTGTTGTCGCCGCCGAGCGAATAAAGACAACCCAGTCGCCATTTCCTGCCCGCAAATCTGCAAGGGCAGGAAGCAACATGGTTATTCCCATGATGAGGGAAAAACGCGCGCAGACATTGCTGACAAATCGAAAAATGGTGAACCTCGGGATTGAAAAGAAACTTAAATACGCGTGTTAGGCAATCAATTGCTATTTTATATAAACTTTCCACCAACTGACAATCGCTAAGTTTCACAAAATGTCATGGGTTGTGATTTAATCGGTCAATCTTTTCGACTGTCTTGCAAAAGACGATTTTAAACCATAAATCAATGAACAGGAACAACCCTCGGAGAAACGCTTGCTCTTGGCTTTTTCCTAAATCGATTTATGAAAGTGGAGTTTCATGTCAACGCGCCATATTCCTGTTTTGATCGTCGGTTCAGGCCCTGCCGGTTATACGGCTGCAATTTACGCAGCACGTGCCATGCTTAAACCTGTGATTGTTACCGGTCTGCAACAGGGCGGCCAATTGACGATTACCGACGAGGTTGAAAACTATCCCGGTTTTGTCGATCCGATTGGCGGGCCCGAACTCGTCCAAAAAATGGCCGATCAAGCGGTGAAAATGGGAACCGAGCTCATTTATGACATCATCACAAAGGCAGATCTGTCAAAACGGCCTTTCACGCTTCATGGTGATTCAGGCACTGTCTATACCTGTGATGCGCTGATCATTGCGACCGGTGCGCAAGCCCGTTGGTTGGGGCTCGAGAGCGAAAAAACCTTTATGGGCGGTGGCGTTTCGGCCTGCGCGACTTGTGACGGTTTTTTCTACCGCGGTAAAGATGTGGTTGTGGTCGGTGGTGGCAACACTGCCGTTGAAGAAGCGCTATATCTTGCAAATCTCGCCAAAACTGTAACTGTTGTGCACAGGCGGGATTTTTTCCGTGCCGAAAAAATTATGCAGGAGCGTTTATTGAAACGTGATAATGTCCGTGTGATCTGGAATCATGTGGTCGATGAAATTGTCGGTAATCCGCCAAAACCGCCCATGGGTGCAACGGTGACCGGTGTGCGTCTTAAAGACACTTTGACGGGAAAATTGAGCGAAGTCGAAGCGCAGGGCGTCTTCATTGCTATTGGTCATGCGCCGGCTGTCGAGTTGTTTGAAGGGCAATTGCGCCAGAAACCGGGTGGTTATTTATGGACAGCGCCGGATTCTACAGCAACCGATGTCGAAGGTGTTTTTGCAGCAGGTGACGTAGCCGACGATACGTTCCGTCAAGCTGTGACAGCCGCCGGGCGTGGCTCGATGGCAGCTATTGAAGTTGAACGTTTTCTGGATAGTCAGGCTGATTCAAAGGCTGTTGAAAAGTAGATTTTATCCGGTGCTTTTTAGATAAAAATTGCGCCGGATATTAAGAATGGGTACCGTTTTTGAAGCAGGAAGCGGTTTTTAACATTTAAGGAGAAAACGAGTGGCTGCGCCGTTGGATTGGGACAAATTGAGAATTTTCCACGCGGCCGCTGAAGCCGGCTCGTTTACGCATGCCGCGCAGACGTTACACATGTCGCAATCGGCAATTTCTCGGCAGGTTTCGGCGCTTGAGCAAGATGTCGGTGTGCCACTTTTCCAACGCCATGCACGCGGACTTATCATGACCGAGCAGGGCGAAATTCTTTATCGCACGGCTCATGACGTGTTGATGAAACTCGAAAATGTCCGCTCCAAATTGAGTGAGAGCCGTGAAAAACCGACCGGTCATTTGTGCGTTACGACGACTTTCGGTCTTGGCTCCGGTTGGCTTGTGCAGCGGATACCGGAATTTGTGAACCTTTATCCTGATATTCAAATCCAGCTTCTCCTTGATGACGAAGAACTCGATTTGACAATGCGCCATGCCGATTGCGCTTTGCGTTTGCGTCAGCCGCAACAGCCCGACCTCATCCAGCGGCGGCTCTTTACTGTGCATATGCATGTTTATGCTTCGGCCAATTATCTTGCCAATCATGGTAAGCCGACGCAATTGGAAGAACTTGATAATCATCGCATTATTTCATTCGGTGAATCGGCACCGAGCTATCTTGCAGGCTTGAACTGGCTTGAAAGTGCCGGACGTAATGACGGGTCGCAACGCATTCCCTCTTTACAAATCAACAATGTGATTTCCATCAAAAAGGCGACTATAAAAAATCTTGGCATCGCGGTTTTGCCCGATTACATCATCGCCCCCAATGACGGGCTGATCAAGCTCTTCCCCGATCTCACGGAAATCCCATCTTTCGACACCTTTTTCTGTTATCCGGAAGCATTGAAAAACTCCGCCAAACTTCATGCTTTTCGTGATTATATTTTTGCCAAAAGCCGCAATTGGTCATTTTGACCGGATAAGAAGAATGACGGGTTTTTGAAAAATTCCTGATTGTTAGGACCGATAATTCTCAAAGTCATATTTTTTACCGGATAAACGACATATTACCGGATAAACGACATATTTTAGGTTAGGCCTTGTGTAAGCCCCAGTTTTTCGCCGGTGAGACAGATATTCAAGAGCTTTTGCCTGTAGCTTTGGATTTATCAAGATCGACATTCAATAAGTTTGCCTGATTGCAGGCTTGCTTTATATAAAGGTTAATAGCCGTTTTCTGATGGATAGGCATGATTGCCGGTCATATTGCCAGTTCATTGGGCACATTATGACAATGCCTATAAATTACGCGGAAAAGGAACATTGCCGGAAAATGTCGGAATTATGACGTAGCTCTTACTCTAACATTATGTTTTTTAATGAAAAAATGTTTTTATGTGCAGAAGCGAGACAGTTTTCTCAAACGAGCTATGCACTCAGTGCATGGCTGGCGTGCTTAATATCTGGTTGTTGATTGCCTAAAAAAAGAGCATATTGCACACATCTCAAGAACACGTCTCCTCCCATTGCGTTTCTTGAGTGTTCCCCTCTGGAGGTTTTGTCAGATTGACTTTAGTCTCTGAAACCTTCAAAACTTTGGCCGGACATTTGTCCGGCTTTTTTTTTGCTTTTTCCGGTTTATCCCTGCGACAGGTTTCAATCTGTTTTTTTGGGTTTCCAACGAGAGATAATGAGAGCGAACATTTCTAGTCAAAGTTTCTAAGAAAAATATTGCTACGTCACTGTGCTTAACCGCCGGGGCAGAAAAAAGCGGAAAACTTTGCAGTTTTTCAGTGTCCCTTGATATATGCCGGTTTAATCCGGCAAAGCAGCATTGGCGTTTTCCGTCATAAGAATGAAAGTGGCATTGATGTTTTCGTGAAAGCCATATGAGAGAGTTATGCCCATTTTTATGCCCCAATAGTGTTGACGAAACTTTTGCGGCTTTTCATTCCCGTTAAAAAACAGGGGGCACGCACGACCAATTTTGTCGATGGGGTTGCACATGAGAGAGTAAGGCTAACGAAAATAGACGTTCGCGTATTCTTACGACAGCTTGTTTTGAGCCTCGGCCAGAGAACACACACGTTCCAGGATGATTGCTTCATGGTGTCGCAACAATGCCGGACGGTGGTGTGTGAGAATAGTGTTTTGAAGAGCTTGTTTGTCTATTCCGCGTTTATTCTATTCTGGCTTGTTCCCGATCTTTAATGTTTGAACCGGTGAAGTTTTTTGGCTTTTTCGGAAAAACCTGTCATTGAATTTAAAAAAAACCGCCCTCAAAAAAGGCGGTTTTTGTATGGTTTAGTGATGGAAACTTCTAGCGCAGGCTTGCACAGAAACGCTGAATGCGCCGGCAAGCTTCTTCCAGAAGTTTTTCAGAAGTTGCATAGGAAATACGGAAAGCCGGTCCGAGACCGAAAGCGGCTCCGTGAACAACTGCTACAGCTTCTGTTTCAAGAAGCGCCGT
This sequence comes from Ditibartonella apihabitans, assembly GCF_002007485.1. GTDB lineage: Bacteria > Pseudomonadota > Alphaproteobacteria > Rhizobiales > Rhizobiaceae > Bartonella > Bartonella apihabitans. The sequence continues at coordinate 1,768,452 of NZ_CP015820.1, read as the reverse complement.
GACAAAGTCTTCGTCAGTCTTGATGACTTTGCCTTCCGGTGTTTTCTTGCCAATCAGTTTTGCGCAGGAAGGATAAACATAGAATGCGCCTTCCGGTGTCGGGCATTCAAGGCCGTTTGCCTGATTGAGCATGGAAACAACGAGATCGCGTCTTGCCTGAAAGATTGCTTTGTTTTTTGCAATAAAATCTTGCGGTCCGTTCAAAGCTTCAACCGCAGCCCATTGCGAAATCGAGCTTGTGCCGGATGTCTGCTGGCTCTGGATGGTTTCCATCGCCTTGATAAGCTCGACCTGACCTGCTGCATAGCCGATACGCCAACCGGTCATTGCATAGGCTTTTGAAACACCGTTTACCGTCAATGTGCGCTCGTAAAGCTTTGGCTCGACGGCTGCCGGAGTAGCAAACTTGAAATTGTTGTAAGTGAGATGCTCGTACATATCATCGCTCATGACATGGACGTGCGGATATTTCAAAAGAACGTCGGTCAGTTTTTTCAACTCGTCATGTGTATAGGCAGCGCCCGACGGATTGCACGGAGAATTGAAAACAAACCATTTTGTTTTGTCGGTAATGGCTGCTTCGAGATCTTCCGGCTGAAGTTTGTAATTGAATTCTTTTTTGGCATCGACAAAAACCGGTGTGCCATTATTGACGGCGACCATTTCCGGATAGCTTACCCAATAGGGGGCAGGGATAATTACCTCGTCGCCCTTGTTCAGTGTTGCCATGAAAGCATTGAAAAGAACCTGTTTGCCACCCGTGCCGACAATAATCTGCTGCGGCTTGTAATCAAGATTGTTTTCGCGTTTGAGTTTTTTGGCAATGGCTTGGCGAAGCTCCGGTATACCGGCAACAGGAGTATATTTTGTTTTGCCCTGATGGATTGCCTTGATAGCGGCATCTTTAATGTTATCAGGTGTATCAAAATCGGGTTCTCCCGCACCGAGTGAAATTACATCACGACCGGTGGCCTTGAGGTCACGGGCTTTTTGTGCAACCGCAATCGTTGCAGAGGGCTTGATACGGGATAGCGTATCGCCAATGAATGCCATTCTATTATCTCCTCAGATTGAATAAGCAATGCACTGATTCTTGCCTTGAAGTGCAATAAATCAGTATAATAAATTTATGTCCCAAGCGCTTTAAAAGTGCAAGAATTGTCTTCATCAATTTATTGTAGCGGCTTTAAAGGGAATAGTGCAACACATAGTATTGTTACCGGTGATTATTGTTCCCCGTGCGCCCCGCTACCCCGCTATTCCCCTTTATCGACGCGGGAAAAAATGTCATCAAAACGTTTTTTGGCAATGCCCGGCTGCTTATGATCGCGGTAGGATTGCGGCAAAGCCTGATCGTCACCCACTTTAATGAGCATAATCATTCCCATGGCATAATGGGGAATACATTTAATGCCATAAAAGCCGGGCTTATCGAAAGTGACTTGCAGTTCTTCGTCGATCTTGCCTTTGAAAGGTGTTGCCCCTTCCGGTATCATGTCATCAATCGTTGCAGCATTATGGCTTTTTTGCGTGGCAATAAATTTTACGGAATCACCCGGTTTGATTTTAAGATAATCCGGCTCGAAAACCATGGCGCCACTTGCTCCCCGATTGAGCATTTTCACCTCATAGGTTTCGGCATTGGCAGTCGAGATGAAGGCGAGCAGTGCAACAAAGGCAAACAGTTTTTTCATTTTTTATCCTTTCAAGGAAAATTAAAGCAGGTAGCGTATATGGGGCCTACCGTTTTCAAGCATTTCTATTTCAGCATTGGCGTGGAAATTGGTCAATATTGTTTCCTTCGTCAAAACCTCTTCCGGCTTTCCCGAATTTATCAATCGTCCGTGTTGAAGCAAAGCAATACGGTCGCAAAACATGGCGGCATGATTGAGGTCGTGAAGGGCAATCAGCACAGAAAGTCCGAGTTTCCGGATGAGGGAAAGAATTTCCAGTTGGCAACCGATATCAAGATGATTTGTCGGCTCATCCAGAATGAGAATACGCGGTTTTTGTGCCAATGCACGGGCGATATGGATGCGCTGTTTTTCGCCGCCTGAAAGGCTGTTAAGAAGGCGCTTTTCAAAGCCTTTCATGTTGACTTTCAAAAGTGCATCCTGCAACGCATCTTCATCTTCCGGAAGCCATGGTGAAAGTAGGCGTTTGTGTGGTGTGCGGCCGATTTCTAAAGCATGGCGCACGTCGATGCGTTCATGCGGTTCGGCCTGCTGTTCGACAAAGGCAATTGTTTTGGCAAGTTTTTGTCTCGACCAGTTGGAAAAAGCAATGTCATCAAGGCTTACCTCGCCTTCTGTTGGCCGAACAAGGCCTGCAAAAACCGATAGAAGCGAACTTTTGCCTGCGCCATTCGGGCCGATAATGCCTAAAATTTCCTGGTCTTTCAATGTGAGCGTTACATCATCAAGAATGGTGTGACGGTCGATTTCAAGTGATATGTGTTCGCCGACAAGCATATCAATTTCCTTTCTGCCGCAAAAGCAACAGGGCAAAAAGCGGTGCGCCGATCAATGCGGTGACAATGCCAACCGGAAAAGCAAGACCGGGCACGATAATGCGCGAAATAACATCGGCCGAAATCATAAAAAGCGCACCGATAAAAGCGGAAGCCGGTATCAGCAACCGGTGGCGCACACCGACAATAAGACGGGCAGCGTGCGGCACCACGAGCCCCACAAAGCTGATTGTGCCCATAATCGAAACCATAACGGCCGTAACCAGAGCCACGACAGTAATGAGTAACATGCTCACATAATGGACAGAAATACCGAGCGATTTTGCAGCACGCGAGCCGAAAACAAAGGCATCAAGAATACGGCAAAAGGCAAAAAAGATTAAAAATGCGACAAGTGTCAAAGGAAAAGCGAGCGCTGCGTCATTCCACCTTGCACCGGAAAGATTGCCGATCATCCAGGCAAAAATATTCGAGCGTCCTTCAAGGGGTGTAAAGATCATCAATATGAGCGCCGTCAAAGCATTGAACAGCATGGCGCTCGCAATACCGGCGAGAATAATGGCGGTTGCATTGCGGCCGGAATGATAGGCGAGGAACACAACAAAGAAAAACGATAACAGACCGCCGATCAATGCTCCGGTTGAAAGTGACAGAATACTCAAATTCATGCCGAAAGCGGTAACCAATGCCGCGCCTGTTCCCGCACCCGACGAAATGCCGAGAAGATAGGGTTCGGCAAGGGGATTTCGTAACAAGGCCTGTAAAATAACCCCGCACATGGCAAGACCGGCACCGCAACAGGCGCCCACGACCGCGCGCGGCAGGCGCCACAGCCAGATCACCCGACTGTGGAATATATCCACCTCGTAACCGCTATCAAACAGATGATTGGCAATGGTTTTCAAAAAAGTTGAAAACGGAATCGCAATCTCGCCAATTGCTGCACCTGCAACAATTGCGCATAGCAAAAGCCATATGCAGAAAAGCCAGATGATAATGGTGCGGGGCAAATGTGTCACTTTTTATCAAGACCAAGTTCGACAATGGCATTTGCCAGTTTTTCAATACCGTCAATGGTGCGCATGGTTGTATTCATGGATTGCACGTCCATATTGACAAGGCGATTATTTTCGACAGCCGGTAGCAGTTTTGTAACGGGGTCTTTCTTCAAAAAATCGCGTTTCACGACAACATCATCGGCAGGAAAACGGCGACGATCCATTTCGGCAAGAACAATAATGGTCGGGTTCGCTTTGACAATGGTTTCCCACCCCACGGTCGGCCATTCATAGTTCGATTCTATAACATTTTTAATGCCGAGAATTTTCATAATATAACCGGGTGCACCAAGGTCTCCGGCAACGTAAGGGTCAATATCAAGATCGGCACTGGAATACCAGAAAACCGCGCTGATTTTGCCCTTGGGCAAGTTTTTGACCTTGTCAATTGCAGCTTGTTCGCGCGCTTTCAGCTCTTTAACAAGTTTTTCGCCGCGATCCTGAACATTGAAAATCAATGCCAGTTCGGAAATTTCCTGATAGATCATGTCCATCGTGAAAGGGGCTGTGCGCAAACCGTCGCTACCAGCAAGGTTGTCTTTTCCAACGCAATCGGCCGGTGCTGTATAAACCGGAATTTCAAAATCCTTGAACTGGTCATAGGTTGCAGCACTTCCCGCAGGCCCGATAACCCATTCCTGATGACTTGCGACAAGATCGGGCTTTTCGGCAATGATGCTCTCGAAACTTGGAACATCATGGGAAAGCATTTTGACGTTTTTGTTCACATCGGTAAATTGCGGCAAAACCGGCGAATACCAGAGCGCTGTGCCTTTGACCTTGTCGGAGAGACCCAAAGCATAAAGTATTTCTGTCGTATTCTGACCGACCGAAACAACGCGTTCCGGTGCTTTATTGAAAACAAGTGTGCGGCCGCAATTTTTTACTGTAAGCGGATAATGCGTTTCGTCAGCAAAAGCATTGCTATGAACAGCAATGGAAAAACAGCTTATTGCCAGAGCCAGAATGATCGTCTTCAAATGGATGGTTTTCATGAGTATACTCTTCTCGTTTAAAGCCGGTGCAAAGCCGTTTTATGAGGGCTCTGCCATGTCACGGAATTGAAGTGATAGACGGCGGGGTTTCGGAAAGTTTTCAAGCCTGAAAAGCCGCACTTGCAAAACGAAAAAAGCACTCTCTGGCAAAAAAGACTTGAAGAAAACGCCTTAAAGAAAATCCGGCTTAAAAACGCATTTGTAACCATTTTTTTAAAGTTACAAATTTTTCCAGTTCCGGTCTTTTCAGCTTCGGACTTTTTATTTCGGGTCTTTTCACAATCAGAATATTTTTGTTTCAATAGGCCATTTTTACCTTCTCTCTGCTTTGACAAATGAGAGCAAAACATTGTCGAACTTTTTTGTTTTGAAAAAAGCCGCGAGAGATAAAAGAAAAAACTCTGTTGGAACAAGTGTTTTGCTTGCGCAATCAAACCGGAAAAGATTATCCGGATGAGCGTATGAGAGGCGACAAAAATGACGCCTGATTGGATTGCCATGATGACCTTTCCTTTGCACCCACCGTGCGTTAGGGCATTTTATAACGGGCTTATAAAAAGCCCACGATTGACGGCAGGTCTCCTGGCTCGCGGCATTTTTATGCACCTTTAGCCTTCCCGCTTTCGCAGTGGCCGGGTAAAACCCTTAAAAAAGGTGCTGCCGTTTACAGTTGCGGGGGCAGCCACGGCTGAAATCCCTTGAGTGAGGTCGATTTTTCCGTGTTCCCTATTATTCCCCTTTTGAAGACATCCTGAAGGGGAACCGTCAATAAAATTTATAACTTATCTAAATATAAGTGCAAGCATGTTGTTGAATTTCCTCGGTTGAACGGGAAATAGTTTAAATGTGCCATTCGGGTCATCTTTGACTCATTGAATGAGTGTCTGAATTCCGGGTAAAAAAGAATAAATTCGGAACGAAGCGGAACAAAGAGGTGACAGGAAGAGGGAAAAAGAGCCATGGGCATAAACGCCCGAAAAGATAAAACCCGAAACGATAATGCCCATTTTTCCCCGAGTATTGGGCTTATTTTTTGAATAATTGGCAAAAAGTTTAGATGTTTTGAATAAGGCAAAATCACGCCCGCCGGAAATTGTAATAGGGGAGTGGTGAATGCATCGGGCTTACGATGAAATTAAAGCTAATATGGAAAAAGCCCCACCTCAAAAAAGTGGAGCTTTTAAAAATCTGTTTCTTTTATATCCGGTTTTGAAATGCTCATCAAACGTTTTGCCGTTTTAGTCGGGCATTTCACTTCCAGATATTAAAGAGCTGAAAGATTGCCTGCAGCAGATTTGCCGGAACGACGATCCTGCACAACTTCATAAGACACTTTCTGACCTTCATTAAGACCGCTCATGCCTGAGCGTTCAACGGCTGAAATGTGTACAAATACATCTGCACCACCATCATCAGGTTGAATGAAGCCGAAGCCTTTTGTTGTGTTGAACCACTTAACTGTTCCTGTAGCCATAGGAAACTCCTGTAATAAAAAATGAGTGCACCAACACGTCATGCGTTGATGCTTCTGGTAGATCGAAATTTAGAAAGGGGAGTTTCGTTAAATAGTGCTTGCTGCACGGTTAAGAAAGTCGCACAACCGAAAAATCGATTGGCGCTTCAATAGACCCTCTCGAAAAAGAAAGCAAGTTGAATTAATATTAAATTTGAAAGCGTTGGTACTTTTGCTATTTTGATTGCCTACACTATCTGGTGTATACAGGGGCAGTCATTATTTTTAATTGTCGTCAGAATGTCGCGATTATATGAGGGGATTTGAGTGAATGGCCAGAAAAGGCAGCGATATAGACGACAATATGCCTGATAATCCGGTTGATGCAGCTCCCGGTTCATTGCGTGAAGGCATTGTCAAAAATACCCGTTTTTCGCATCAGGCAAAGATCCTTTATATTGCTTTCTGGCATTCGCATACGCGCAATACGCTGATTGCGACATTCCTTGGCATACTTTTGCTGATTATTCTGATCGGCCGCGGGCAATTGCAAATCAATGAATGGACAAAGGATTTCTGGAACGCGATCAGCCGCAAAGATTTGCACGAATTTGTTTTCCAGCTCGGTGTGTTCTTTGTTATTGCCTCGGTTTTATTGATCTTCAACATTGTCCAGACTTTTTTGAACCAATATTTGAAGATGAAATTGCGCGAAGGCTTGACCGATGACCTTATCAGCCAATGGATGCAGCCAAAGCGTGCTTTTCGCCTGACAATGGCTGGCGAGGTGGGCGTCAACCCTGACCAGAAACTTCATGAAGATGCGCGACATCTCGCCGAATCAACGGCCGATCTCGGCATCAATCTGTTGCAGGCCAGTGTAACATTGATCATCTTCATTCCGACATTATGGGCAACAACGGCGGGCTTTGTTTTCAGCTTTTCCGGCTATAGTTTTCCGCTTCCCGGTTACATGATCTGGGCGGTGCTCCTTTATGTCGGGGCGGCATCCTTTCTCACATGGTTTGTTGCGCGTAATCTGGTGACTATTAACGCCAACCGTTATGCACGTGAGGCAGATTTGCGTGCCGCCTTGATGCACACCAACCGTTCGATTGATTCGATCACCCTGATGGGGGCGGAAAAGGACGAGAAGCGCTATCTCGACGGGCGTGTGCAAAACGTTTTGAACGCCATCTGGCATATTGTTGTCGCAACCACCAAATTGACAGGTATCACCGCCGGTTATGGCTGGGTTTCGAATGTTGCTCCCTATATTATCGCCTCGCCGATCTATTTTGGTGGCGGCATTGATCTTGGTGGTCTACAGGCGGCTGTTCAGGCCTTCAATCAGGCGCACCAGTCGTTGCGCTGGTTTGTTGACAATTATGGCGCTCTGGCCGATTGGCGCGCGACGATGCTGCGTGTTGCAACATTCAGACAAGCTGTTGTTCAAATGGACGGTGTCGATCGTCTGAAGGGCGAGCATATCACGGTCAAAACCAATGATTCCGATATTATGACCTTCGACAATCTGTTGATCCGCACAGCCAATGGCAAATTGACTTTGACACCGGAAAATCTTGCTATCAAGCGCGGGCAAAACACGCTGATCTATGCACCGCAAGATGTTGATAAAACCATTCTATACCATGCGCTTGCAGGGCTTTGGCCTTGGGGGCAGGGCACAGTAGGGCTGCCCAATTCAGGCCTGCCAAATTATATTCCCGATGCCCCTTATATTCCGCCGGGCACATTGCGCACGGTTCTTCTCTATCCGGCAACGGATAAAAACCCGACTGACGATGAAATCGAACGCGCTCTCGAAATCACCGGTTTGAGTGATTATTTTTCCGCGCTTGATGAAGAAAACGTCGATTGGGAAAGACGATTGAACGATGTTGAACGCCGGTCAATCGCTTTTGCACGCGTGCTTCTTACAGAACCCGAGTGGATCGTTGCCAATCAGGTGATGGATGGCATTGACGAAACTGTACGCAAACGTATTGCCTCGGTTGTCTTCCAGCATTTGAAAAATACGACTTTTGTCTATATCAGCCGTCGCAATGACGAAAGTTATCTGTTCGACGTGATTGTAGAAGTAAAATTCGAGCCTTCCGAACAGGCTTTGTCAAAGGGAGAAAAAACGACACCAAAAAGCGAACCGTCTGATAGCATTCCGGAAGCCCAAACGGCAGACACCGAAACAGCGGCTAGTGAGACCACAAAGGCTTCAGAAACTTCGCCTGTAAAAGAGAAGAATAGAAAGCCAAAAAAATAAGCGCGAAGAATTGGCTGCTCCACTATCAAACAGCAAGTTGCAGTGACGGGCAAAGCGCACAAACGACTTCTTTCTTTTCGGGCGTTTTTATGTGCGGTGGTTTTTCATGAATGGTGGCTTTTATGGGGTAGCGGTTTTCGACAATGTTTTCAAGCAAAGAGAAGCCTTTTAGTTGTTCGAAAGCGGCCTCTCCAGTTCCAAGAAAAATGGCGTAGCGGCAAGATTGGGGCAATTCGCCTTCAAAAAAGGCTTTTTGAAAAAACAGCTTTTTATGAAATTTCCTTCTAAGAAAAACGCGTTCCCCGAAGTTATTTTGTAAGAGAAATGCATTTAGTGTTTCAGGAATTTTTTGTGTAAAAGGCGCGTGCGGGTCGATTTTTCTGAACCTCAAATCAACCTCAAAAAGGGTTATGAAAAAGTCCGCTCGGGCAAGATGCATTTTTAAAGTTTAACGAAAATACAATCAAAACAGGATGCACTTGAAAACGTCGTCTTAAAAATTGCCACAGGCTTTTAAAAATCGGTTTTATCAGAAACAGTTTTGTTTTTTTTAAAATTATAAATGAGCACCATCGCCTAAGTTTTTCCATGAGAGCTGTCGGAAAAGGAATAAAGGCCAAAGAGCACAAAACGGAACAGGTTTCAAAGTAAAGCAGCGAAAGGGAAATTTTTGGATAAGCAGGGTCTTCCTCTAATAGCAGCATTTTCCCGATGAGCAGCCATTTTCCTGAATTTACTATAAATCTTGAACAGCATGATAAATCATGTGCAGCGTTACGAATGTCGGTTTTTCAGGAAAAGACGGGGGTAGCCGGGGAGCGGAGTTTTTGAACTGCCGGATAATGCCCGTGATTTCCGGTTTTAAAACTCACCAGCCCCAGAACATCAGCCACCAGGCATAAACAATCGGAACGCAACAAAGAGCAAAAAGAGCGAAGCTAACTAATTTGCGGATGAGGCTTGCAGGTGTTCTTTGCAAAATTCTTGCGGCAAGATAAAGGCTCCAGAGCGACGTCAAAGCAAGAATAAAGGCACGGGCATATGGCAACCACCAGAAGGTCACACCGTCATACATCAAAAGTTTTACAGTCGTTGCAGTAAGCCCCAGAAACAGACCCGCTGCTGCCAATGGCAAAAACGCTTGTGCCAAATGATGATAGAGCGTTGACGAACGCATAAGCGAGGCAATAGCCCACAGCATGAGTGTTAAAAAAGTGCCAAAAAGCACACCGCTTCCCAGAATGTAACTTGCGACACAAAAGCCGTCTACCCAGTTGAAACTGTCATTATTGGCAGGGTGGTTTGTCAAAATCCACCAAGGGGCGGTCGGGTCGAGCGGCCAGAAAATATTGTGATCGACAAGCCATTCGGCAATTGCCTGTTTAAAAGTCACAAACCACGGGCTTACCGTCCATGTAAAGGCACCGATGGCAACGCCGATCATGCCGAAAAGCAGTAGCCTTGTTTCCCATGGATTGGCGTTTTTGTCTTCTCCGTAAACGACAACTTCTTCCATAACCGAGCGTGGTTTGAGCGCCACTGCATCACGAAAACCGGCACAGCGCGCGCACATATGGCAGGCATTGACGCCATGAAGCTGATGAATATTGATCATTGGAGGGCAATTGGGGTTTTCCTGACGAGCGCCACAATAATGTGCCCATTTTTCCTGATCTGTCTTGAATGAAATAGGAGCAAGGCGGGAAAGCAGGTTAAAAACGCCATTAACGGGGCAAAGATAACGGCACCAGACGCGCGTTCCTTTACCGAAAAAGAAGCCGATGACCATTGCTGCCAGTGTCGAGCCTCCCAGAATGAGAAGTGCCGCTTCCGCATAATCATAAACGCTGATTAACTGCCCATAAAGGGTTGTGAGAATAAAGGCGACCGTTGGCCAGCCCCGCCATTTGAGCCAGCGCGGAATAGTTTTGTTACGCCCGACAGTGCGGCTGGTATATTCGGCCAAAGCACCTTCGGGGCAGAAAACGCCGCACCAGATACGTCCTATAAACAGCATAGAAAGAATGACAAAGGGCCACCAGATTCCCCAGAAAACAAATTGGGCAAAAAGAACAAGATTGCCAAGAATATGTTCCTGCCGTGGCGGCAATGGCAAAAATGACGGCACGATAAGGAGAAACAGATAAATGGCGACAACACACCACTGTATCGTCTGGATCACTGTTCTATGGCGTTGCATGACAGTGCCCAGATTAGAGACCGCAGTGGTGATGATATGTGACATGGTTTCTTTAAAAAACGGGTTTCAGGTAACTTTCAATGGCGGGCGAATCGCCGTTTTGGCAGGCTTTCTATTACAAAGAACAATGGCTGCAATCCAGTAAACTGCCAACACAACAACTTGCATCAAAGACGGTTCCGCATGGTAACCTGTAAGGCCTGTCAATGTGCTGTTATCGGGAATAAGCCAGCTTGTACTCCATAGCGGATCATCCATAAAGCTGTATAGCCATTCGGGTAAATCATAAGCCGAAATCTGGGCCGCCGCTTTGTCGAAGGCAGTAATCAGCAATCCCCCGCCAATGAGCAGAAGGACAAATTCGCTTCCAAGGAAAAACCATCTCCACGGGATGATTTTGGAAAATTTCTGTAACAACCAGAAAGTCAAAAGTGCCAGAATAAAGCCGAGCACACCACCCAGAATGAACATGCCGAGCGACGCACCATTTTGTTGCGCTCCGACACCGGCAAGAAACACCACTGTTTCGGAGCCTTCACGGGCAACCGCAATCATCGCAAGGAGCATAATGCCGAAACCGCCGGAAGATTGCAGGCTTTCGGCCGCTTCACGTTCCAAAGTATGTTTCATTGAAGCACCGTGGTGATGCATCCAGACGATCATCTGCATAATGAGAAGGGCGGCAACCGCCATCATAGCGGTGAAGAACCATTCCCCGCCGGGGCCTGCAAACCATGTACCCGCAACATAAAATAGAATTGCGAGAATTCCCGCGAGAACAAGCCCTAATGCGGTTCCTGCCCATAAACGGTTTTTAAGCGTTAAAAGATTTTCTCGCCGCAGCCACGTATAAAGGATGCCGATAACGAGCAGCGCTTCAATACTTTCACGCCAGACGATGAAAAGAGGTGCACCCATTTGTCTGCTCTCCTATTTTACGTTAATGTCGAAACCGGCCATATCCATGTGAAATTCGTCAATAAAATGGTAGCTGCCGGGTTTGAGCGGATGAATGACGACAAAAGATTCCACCCCTGCACCGAGAACTTTTTCAACCCGCATAGACAGGTTTTCAAATTCAGCCGGCCCCGAACCGATATTTTTAACCGAGATTTTGAAGCGTTGCCCCGCCGGAACTTCAATTGATTGCGGTTCAAACACGCCATCCTTGATGGTTACATTATAAAGTGAAAGTTCGTCGGCTCCGGCAAAGAGGGGAAACAGACAAAACAGCAAAACCAATATTGCGCGCATAATAAAACCCTTTTTAACCAAGCCGAGCTTTCCGGAATGAATAGCTTACGTTCTGGAAAAACCAATAATCCCCGCCAAAAAGCAAGACCGGCTGTGGAGGTCACAACGGCCGGTCTGCTCGGAGGGCTTACTTCTAATGGTGGATGATCGAAAGTAAACCCCGACTTTACAAACAGGTCTCGATCTTTGGGGATAAGATTGACTGGAAACTTATCCCTTAAATGTTTCCGGCAGAATTCGACTGCCGGTCACAACAATCAATAGCCACCTTTTTTGCCAGTACCGGCATAGGTGAAATCATATTCGACAACGCATTTGTCAAACCACGGGCCAACGCCGGTTTCTTTATCGACATGGCGGCCGAACATGGATTCTTTTGAAGGCGGCAAAATGGTATATTTCAAGTGATATTTGCCAGCACCATCAAGCTTGATGTTTTCGCCATAGTGCGGGCCATCATTGGCAACCATCGGGTGGAAATGACCGCTCAAAGGTTCTTTTGCACCTTCCTTGGTCAATTCGTAAGAAACTTGCAAATAAGGTGCCCATGCGCCTTCCGGAAGACCGTTTTTATTGTCTTCGGTCGCATGAATATCAGCTTCCAGATGGATATCCGATTTTGCAGCCGCAAGCATAATGCCTTCCGGTTCCATTTCAATCGGTTGCAGGTAGACAGCCGCAATTTCCAAACCGCCACAATGCTGTGGTTCGCCAATCGGGTATTCCACGGCCAGAGCCGGTGTTGCAAATAGTGTGCAGGAAGCAGCCAAAATTAGTTTGTTTAAACGCATGATATTTCCCTCAGAATAAAACATGACTATATATATCATCTTTTATCAAAAGCGCAAATTTAAAATTTACCAAAATTATCAAGTTCATTTATAAAAATTATAAAAGCGGCCGGATTATGATGTTGTTTATCGCAAAAAAACAGTTGAATTTATAATAAATAATTGAATATTAGCCGGATAAAAAATAGTAAAAATATAAAAATTATACTATTCATGATATGATAATAATAGGATTATTATTCAAAAAAATAATGGTCAAAAATTAATTTCATTATGAAATAAAATATTGTATTCAAATGGACTTGTTATTTTTTTATTTTATAAAATTTAACTTTAGTAAAAAATTTTAAAAAATATTGAATCAATGACACATAAAACGTGACAATATCGGTCATGAGACACGCTATTTTGTGCAAGGCGAGCCTGTTTAAGGCAAGATTATGAAGGCACGGGACAAGTCGGGTCAGATTCAGTCAAAACGGTTTTCAAAAGAAGCAGATTTTATCATCGCTTTAAACCGGAATGAAAATTATGACCACTCCGCAAGTGATCGACTTGTCGCAAGTGAACGACACCTTGCAACCGGTCGGCACACAGAAAAGTGATTGATATGCAAAAGTGATAAGTCGAGCAATGCGACAAGCAGCACTTTCCCTCATTTCTATTTTCCAGCATTTCATAGCGCATGAGATTTAGAGTGGATAATAAAAGGCCCGTTCACAAATGAGTCGATTAAAAGGTTGAAAAGCCATTCGTTGCAAGAATCGGAATTTCGATAATGACTGGCGGGGAGGGATATTTTGTGTTTACGTGGCCCAGCCAGCCCTTGTCATTCCGTGGGAGTGAGGCAATCCGGCCAAATATTATAAAACTTCGCGAAATCGATTATATCGCAGAATAAGGTATTCTATCGGGCAGAATGAGTCGGAGGAAATGTCCGATCCGATAAAATTTGCAAAATGTTTCGGGCTTAACGGCATAAAACTAAGCGCTTGGAATTAGCGGATGGATAAATGAGTTCAAGCCAAAAGTTTTATCACCCTGTGGTAGTGAAACCGGTGAGGCTTTCGGACTTAATGGCTTGAGGGTAAGCGCCACGGAACAGGAGATTAAAATAAGCCCACGGCAAGTTATGCTTTAGCCGTGGGCGAGGCAATTATTCGGTATATTCTTGTAAGGAACGCACTTGAATTGTGTCATTCTGCAAAGCTTCTATCGCATCAACAACCGATATAGCTCCCGACATTGTCGTGTAATAGGGAACCTTTTGCATCAAGGCAGCCCGACGCAGCGACTTTGAATCGGAAATTGCACTTGCCGTATCTGTTGTATTGAAAACAATCTGTACCTGACGGTTGCGAATAGCATCTTCGATATGCGGGCGACCTTCGAGAACCTTGTTGATCTTCTTGGCCTTCACGCCGTGTTCTTCAAGAAATTTCTGTGTTCCTGTTGTTGCAAGGATTGAAAAACCGAGTTTTGCCATGCGCTTGACGGCGCCGAGCACGCGTTTTTTGTCATCATCCTTGACTGACACAAAAAGTGTTCCTTCGCGTGGCAGATCATTTCCCGCACCAAGCTGCGCTTTGGCATAAGCAAGGGCAAAGCTGTAATCAAGCCCCATCACTTCGCCAGTCGAGCGCATTTCCGGCCCTAGCAAAGTATCGACCCCCTGGAAGCGGGCAAACGGGAAGACAGCTTCTTTCACAGCAATATGCGGTTTTTTCTGAACTTTGGGGTAACCGCCATAACGATTGACAGCGTTTTCAAGTTTATCACCCGTCATAATGCGAGCGGCAATCTTGGCAATCGGCCGTCCGATTGTTTTGGCAACAAACGGAACGGTACGGGAAGCGCGCGGGTTGACCTCGAGAATATAGATAACACCTTCTTTGACGGCATATTGCACATTCATCAAACCACCAACATGAAGCGCTTTGGCAAGCTCGATCGTCTGGCGTTTCAACTCTTCAACGATTTCAGGTGACAATGTGTGAACGGGAAGCGAACAAGCAGAGTCACCCGAATGGATACCGGCTTCCTCGATATGTTCCATAATACCCGCAACGAATGTGTCTTCGCCATCGCACAGGCAATCAACATCGACCTCGATTGCATTGGTGAGGTAAGTGTCGAAAAGAAGAGGATTTTTGCCGAGCAGTGTATTGATCTGTCCGGTTTTGTCGTTCGGGTAATGGGCCTTGATTTCTTCGGGAACCAGTTCGGGAACAGTGTCCAGAAGATAGGATTGCAAATTACGCTCGTCATGAATGATTTGCATGGCGCGGCCGCCAAGCACATAAGACGGGCGTACAACAAGCGGAAAGCCGAGATCATTGGCAACAAGGCGCGCCTGTTCAACCGAATAGGCAATGCCGTTTTTCGGCTGCGTCAGATCAAGCTTGATGAGCAATTTCTGGAAGCGGTCGCGGTCTTCTGCCAAATCAATGGCGTCTGGCGAGGTTCCAAGTATCGGAATGCCGGATTTTTCAAGCGAGGCGGCAAGTTTCAGCGGCGTCTGGCCACCAAATTGGACGATAACACCGACAAGTTCGCCTTTTTCCTTTTCCGCTTCGAGAATTGAAAGCACATCTTCGGCAGTCAAAGGCTCGAAATAAAGCCGGTCGGACGTGTCATAATCTGTCGAAACGGTTTCCGGATTGCAATTGACCATAATGGCTTCATAGCCTGCATCATGGAGTGCAAAAGCGGCATGACAGCAGCAATAATCGAACTCGATACCCTGTCCGATACGGTTTGGTCCGCCACCAAGGATAACCACTTTTTTCCTGTCGGAAACATTGGCTTCCGAACGCATTTTACCGGCAAAAGGCACTTCATAGGTTGAATACATATAAGCAGTCGGTGAAGCAAATTCGGCAGCACAGGTATCAACACGCTTGAATACCGGTTTTACATTAAGTTCATGACGCGCTTTTGTAACTTCTTCGGTTTCAAGACCGGTAAGGCTGCCAAGCCGCGCGTCGGAAAAGCCCATGGATTTGAGCATCCGGAAATTCTCCGCATCTTTCGGCAGGCCCTGTTCGCGCACACGCTGTTCCATGTCAACGATCGAGGCAATTTGTTCAAGAAACCACGGGTCGATTTTGCTGATCTGGTGGATTTCGTTTAATGGCATTCCCATGCGCATGGCCTGCGCAACATAACGCAAACGATCAGGTGTTGGTGTGCCGATAGCGGCACGGATAGCGTTTTTCTCGTCGCCTTCTGCGTGTTCGGGAATAGAGATTTCATCAAGACCGGTTAAACCGGTTTCAAGTCCGCGCAAGGCTTTTTGTAAAGATTCCTGAAAAGTACGGCCGATTGCCATAACTTCACCAACCGATTTCATCGCCGTTGTCAAAGTATGAGAGGCACCGGGGAATTTTTCAAAGGCGAAACGCGGAATTTTCGTAACAATATAGTCGATTGACGGTTCAAACGAAGCCGGTGTTGCTCCGCCGGTAATGTCGTTTTCCAATTCGTCCAATGTGTAGCCGACAGCAAGTTTTGCCGCAACTTTGGCAATCGGAAAACCGGTGGCTTTCGAGGCGAGGGCGGAAGAACGCGAAACACGCGGATTCATTTCGATGACAATCAAACGGCCATTTTCCGGATTGACCGCAAATTGCACGTTGGATCCGCCAGTTTCGACACCGATTTCACGCAAAACCGCAATCGAGGCATTGCGCATCATCTGGTATTCTTTGTCGGTCAAAGTCAAAGCCGGTGCGACTGTAATAGAGTCACCGGTGTGAACGCCCATAGGGTCAAGATTTTCAATCGAGCAGACGATGATGCAGTTGTCTTTCTTATCGCGGACAACTTCCATCTCGAATTCTTTCCAGCCCAGAACACTTTCTTCAATGAGAACTTCTGTGGTTGGTGAAGCTTCAAGCCCGCGTTCGATGATTTCGTAAAATTCCGAACGGTTATAGGCAATGCCGCCACCGGTTCCACCGAGCGTAAAAGACGGGCGGATAATTGCCGGAAGTCCGACAACATCAAGAGCTTGACCAGCTTTACCGGTTGCATGGGAAATATAACGCTGTTTTCTGTCGCCTTCGCCCAAATGCCAGTCATGTTCGAGTTTTTCAAGCGCTTTATCAAGCTCGTCACCTTCAAGTTCGGCCTTGAGCTTGTCGCACATTGCGTCGTGGCGTTTGCGATCTTCTTCCTTGATTTCGGTTGCGTTGGCAAGCATCGACTTTGGTGTTTCAAGCCCGATTTTTGCCATAGCCTCGCGGAACAATGCTCGGTCTTCGGCTTTGTCAATCGCCTTGGCATCGGCCCCGATCATCTCGACATGATAGCGTTCAAGAACGCCCATGCGTTTTAACGACAAAGCCGTATTCAGGGCAGTTTGCCCGCCCATGGTGGGAAGCAGCGCATCCGGCTTTTCGCGCGCTATAATTTTTGCAACAACTTCCGGCGTTATCGGCTCGATATAGGTTGCATCGGCAAGATCAGGGTCTGTCATGATTGTTGCCGGATTGGAATTGACCAGAATGATCCGGTAGCCTTCTTCCTTCAAGGCTTTACAAGCTTGCGTTCCGGAATAGTCGAATTCGCAGGCTTGACCGATGACAATAGGTCCCGCACCGATGATGAGAATGGATTTTATATCTGTGCGTTTTGGCATGGCAGCATCCTATCGCAAACACCCGCACAGGGAAAACTGGCAGGTTCAACATTTCTTTTTTTAAGGCTAAGCCTGCCTTATAGGTAAAGTCAGCGTGAAAGTAACCCCCTAAATTTTGCTTTTCCTAATTTTTTTTGCTTTACTATGGATGAGAGCCTTCTCTTCTTGGAGGAAGAAGCTATATGCTCTCGAATAAATAAGCACTGGGAGTGAGGCTTATGCGGTGGGAAGGTGGCAGACAAAGCGACAATATCGAAGATCGTCGCGGTGAAGAGAATAACGGTGCAAGTCCGGTTTTTCGAACAGGTTTGAGTGGCGTCGGTTTTGCCTTGTTGTCGCGTGGCGGTTTCACGGGAATTCTCATTCTTGTTGTTATTTTTCTAGGGCTCAGCTTCTTCGGCTATAGTCCGACACGTTTTCTATTCGGCGATGGAGCGCTGGTGAATGAACATAGAGCGCCATTTGGCGCAGCAAAAGCGCCGCTTCAAACCAATGACCGGCGCAGCCTTTTTATTGCAACGGTTCTTGCCGAAACAGAAGATACGTGGGGCGAGATTTTCTTCCACCACAATGCCAAATATAAGCCACCGATCCTTGTGCGTTTTACCGGCGCTATCGATTCGCCATGCGGGCTTGCAACCGCGGCCGCCGGCCCTTTCTATTGTCCTGCCGATCAAAAGCTTTATCTTGATGACGAATTTTTCGACAAATTGGCAACCCATTTTAAAGCACCGGGGGAATTTGCCCAAGCCTATGTCATTGCCCATGAAGTCGGCCATCACGTACAAAATTTAACCGGTGTTCTCGACCGGATGAATAAGAGGAGGGCAAGCGCCGATACGTCGACTGCCAATGCACTTTCGGTAAAAATTGAATTGCAGGCCGATTGTTATGCCGGTGTGTGGGCGCATTCAACCGAGGATGACGGACTATTGGAAGAAGGTGATATCGGCTATGCATTGAATGCAGCGGCAAAAATCGGTGATGATACATTACAAAAACGGACGCACGGATATGTTGTGCCTGATAGTTTCACTCATGGAACTTCTGCACAACGCGTCAATGCTTTCAAAACCGGTTACCAATTGGGAAAAATGGAATCATGTGACGGATTTTAAAAAATCCACGTTTGAGAGATTTCGTGAAGTTGAAAGACTTTATATCCAGTATTTTTGCGCTGTCTCCTAGACGTGGTCGTCATCATCCGGTTTTCGCATGCGCGTTCAAGGGTATCTCGTGTCTTTCATAAAGTGACCGGCATAAATTATGGGGCTGATGAAAATTGCAGGCAACCATCTTCCCCCGAAGGCGGGCTTTAAAACATTTTGGCGTGCACGCTTACGTTTTGTGCGTCGGCAAAAATGACGGTTAAAAACCGTCGGCAAACATGACCGTTTAACAAGACCAAAAATATTCAGGCAAATTTTGCCGGTTCAAGCATTTGAAAAGTCTTGATCGCTCCCAAAATAGTATAGAGAGTTCAGAGAGGCGCATTTTTTCCCTTTTCTATTTTTGCCAATAGTCCTATTAGCAATTTCTTGTAAAAGCATGGAAATTCGTCATGTCGCAAAGTCTCGATGCAAAATTTGTTCACAAGGGACTTGTTCTGGTCTTCATCACGCTGTTACTCGATATTATCGGCATTGCGATCATCGTGCCGGTTATGCCGGAATATCTAAGCCAATTGACCGGCGACAGTATCAGCCGGGCTTCGGTTGATGGCGGCATCCTGCTGATGGTCTATTCAACCATGCAGTTTCTCTTTGCCCCCTTTATCGGCAATCTTTCCGACCGTTTCGGACGCCGGCCGATTTTGCTTTTATCCATCATCACTTTTGCGATTGATAATTTTATCTGTGCCATTGCGTGGAGTTATTCCATGCTCTTTATCGGCAGAATTCTTGCCGGTGTCAGCGGCGCGAGTTTCTCCACCTGTTCGGCTTATCTCGCCGATATTTCGGATGATAACACAAGAACACGCAATTTCGGGCTCATCGGCATTGCCTTTGGTGTCGGTTTCTTTTTAGGCCCGCTGATCGGTGGCGTTTTGGGCGAAATCGGCCCCCGCATGCCGTTTTATTTTTCAGCAGGACTTTCGCTCGTCAATTTTGTTTTTGCCATGTATATGCTGCCGGAAACTCTGCCTTTGTCATTGCGCCGCCCCTTCGAGATCAGACGGGCAAATCCGGTCGGTGCTTTGCTGGAATTGCGCCATTATCCCACTGTGCTTTGGGTGGCACTCGCCTTCTTCCTCTATTGGCTTGCCGAGGCGGTTTGGCCTTCAACTTTGGCTTTTATGGCCAAAGAACGTTATGGCTGGAGTGAATTTTCTATCGGTTTTGCTTATGGCGTTTTCGGCATCGGCCAATGCATCATAATGGGATTGCTCTTGCCTTATATGACAAGGCATTTAAGCAACTGGAAAATCTCGATGATCGGGCTTCTCTTCGCGCTCGTTGGCATGGTCGGTTATACCTTCGCCTTTGAAGGTTATATGCTTTATGTCGTTTACCTTTTTACTATGCCGGAATATATCGCCCATGTGCCAATGCGCTCTATTGCTTCCTCCCAAGTTCCAGCCAATGCGCAAGGTGCTCTTCAAGGCGCTTTGACATCAATAACCTCGATTACGTCGATGATCGGGCCGGTATTCTATACGTCGATTTTCAGCTATTTCACGAGCGATAGTGCGCCGTTCAAATTTGCCGGTGCCCCTTGTGCAACCGCATTTTTCGTGTTGCTCGCAACAACACTGGTTTTCGGCTTTTTTGTTCGCGAAGACAAAAGCCCGCGCTTAACGACATATGAACTTGTGAGAGATCACGAGAACCAAAAAGCACAAGACAGCTAATCGGGTTAAAAACAACCTTGAAAATTCCAGAAACCGCTAGAAATATCGCAATCAATTTCCGGAAGTTTCAAAGGCTTTTATCTATGTCTGAAAAACGGCAATAGTCTTATCTCTGGAAAAACTCGAAGCAAATCTCGACTTTTTTTAAAGGCGGAAACGTTTGTTGGAAATAGCGGGAGCGCCGGATTATAAAAAATTAACACCCGTTAAACACGTAAAACACGGCAAAATGCGAAACGGAAAATGCACTGTGCTGCAATGGCATTTAATTGGAGCGCTTTAACGCTTCACGAGTTTTATTGTCCGAATTTAGTTCCCTTTTAACAGTATAGGGTTTGAAGGTGACAATTGGAATGGGAAAGAACAGGGAGTGAACGCTGCTTTTTATGGCCTTTCCGTTAAAAACGGCAAAACAATATTACCGAAAACATTATTGAATATGAAAAAACCCGCTTTTTAGCGGGTTTTTAATCATTTTAAATCTGTTGGAAAGCCAATCGGCAAGCGGCCAATTACGCCGCTTTCTTATGTTCGCGGATCATCTTTGCAAATTGCTGGAAGAGATAATGGCTATCTTGTGGTCCCGGCGAAGCCTCGGGGTGCTGTTGCACCGAAAAGACCGGCTTGCCGACAAGCCTGATACCACAGTTTGAACCGTCAAACAGCGAGATTTGCGTTTCTTCGACACCTTCGGGAAGGGTTTTTGCGTCAACTGCAAAACCGTGGTTCATGGATACAATTTCCACCTTGCCGGTTTCTTTATCCTGTACCGGATGGTTGGCACCGTGATGCCCCTGATGCATTTTGACAGTTTTTGCACCCATTGCCAAAGCAAGCAATTGGTGACCAAGGCAAATGCCGAACATCGGAATGCCTGTCTCGACGAGTTTTCTAATCATCGGAACAGCATATTCGGCTGTTGCAGCAGGGTCACCCGGGCCATTCGACAGGAAAATACCATCAGGATTCAAAGCCAAAATTTCTTCAGCTGTGGTTTTTGCAGGAACGACGGTGACACGGGCTTCAAGTCCGGCAAGAAGCCGCAGAATATTGCGCTTTACGCCATAATCGACGGCAACAATATGAATGTCTTTCGTTTTTTCATGGCCATAGCCTTCATTCCATACCCATGGCGTTTCATCCCATTCGGATGATTGGCCTTCGGTTACGTCCTTTGCAAGGTCAAGCCCGACCAAGCCGCTCCATTTGCGGGCGCGCTCTTTCAAAGCCTCGACATCAAAAACACCGTTCTTGTCATGGGCAATCACCGCATTGGAAAGGCCTTTTTCACGAATAAGCGAGGTCAAGGCACGTGTATCAATGCCGCAAAGGGCAATAATGCCGCGTTGGGACAGCCATTTGTCCAGACCTTCTGCGGCACGATAATTCGATGGGTGGGTAATATCTGCTTTGAAAATTGCCCCCACAGCACCATGGCGTTGAGCCGGTGTCAGATCTTCTATATCTTCGGCATTGGCGCCGACATTGCCAATATGCGGGAAAGTAAATGTTACAATCTGGCCGGTATAGGAAGGATCGGTGAGGATTTCCTCATATCCGGTCATAGCAGTATTGAAGCAGACTTCAGCTTCAATGGAACCTGTTCTACCCAAACCTTTACCTTCAATGACGGTTCCGTCTGCTAATACCAAAAGCGCAGTGGGTTTCGTGGTGCCCCAAGGTAAAGTCGTTTTTGTTGTATTAGTCATCGCTCACTCTCAATTAAACGTTGGTTTAAAACGGCGCGTTTATTGTTCGCACTAAAAAGCCGCAAGCAAATGGCATCTGCTGGGCGTTCGAGTTTTCCAATCTTCGGCTAAGGTTTGTGATATAGGAGCTTTGATCGGTAAGGTAAAGAGCAATAGAAGTCTTTTTCATGGCTTTTTCCATTATTTTTAATGCTT
Organism: Ditibartonella apihabitans; assembly: GCF_002007485.1. Lineage (GTDB taxonomy): Bacteria > Pseudomonadota > Alphaproteobacteria > Rhizobiales > Rhizobiaceae > Bartonella > Bartonella apihabitans. The sequence continues at coordinate 1,746,553 of NZ_CP015820.1, read as the reverse complement.
TCCATTGCATGAGGGGCGGCGATTTTGTAGACCAAGACAAATTTCCACAGGAGGGAACAGAATTATGTTGCGTGATGACATTAACAATGCGTTGAAAACTGCTATGAAGGACCATGATAAAGCCCGGCTTTCAACCCTTCGTCTTATCAATGCAGCCGTCAAAGACCGCGATATTGCCAATCGGGGAGAAGGCAAACCCGCCGTTGACGACACCGAATTACAATCCATTCTCGCGAAAATGATCAAACAGCGCGAGGAGTCGGTCAAGCTCTATAATGAGGGCGGACGGCCCGAACTTGCAAAAGCCGAAAGCGACGAAATTGCGGTTATCCGCGAGTTTTTGCCGCGTCAGCTTGATGAAAACGAAGTTCAAAAAGCAATTGCCGAGGGGCTTGAAGCAACCGGTGCGGAAAGCTTGCGTGATATGGGCAAGGTTATGGCATGGCTCAAAGAACGCTATAACGGCCAGATGGACTTTGCAAAAGTTGGCAGCACCATTCGCGAAAAACTGAAATAGTTCGAGCGCTTTCAAGCCGGTTGGAAAATCAGCCGGAGTTTAGAACGCACTTTATAAAAGGCACCTTGTTTGAAGGTGCCTTTTTTCATGTTTCCCTAAAAATCCCGAATGATCGGAACGGAACAATCAGCCCGTTCCAAACGGGGGTAAACAGAATAAAATTTTACGAGCGTATCAGCCGGCCAAGCCAGATAAGAATGCAGGCGCCGATAAAGCCGGAAATCAGATAGCCAAAACCGCCGGCGAAAGTAACGCCGAAAAGACTGAATATAAAACTGGCGAGCGATGCGCCGACAATACCAAGAATGATATTCACAATAAGGCCGGTGTTGCTTTTCATAAATGTTTTTGCTGCCCAGCCAGCCAATCCGCCAATGATGATAGCGGCAATCCAACCTACACTTGCGTCCTGCATAAATATCTCCTTTAATCGGAATGAAATTTAATGAAAAAGGGTAGGGCGGGGGTTTTCTTCTTCAAGTGTCTTGAATCTTTCTTCTTGCCTTAAAGCCCGTTTTGGCAAAAGTGCAGTGGCAAATGAAAAAATCAGAGAAGAGAATTAAAAAAAACAGGTTGATGCAGTTTTGACCGGTCACGCTGATTTTATTTTTCTTCTGGAGCAGCAGGATAAAGCAAACATTTTTCTGAAAGCTGAAAGGCATAAAAGTTATAATGAAATGGGTATTTCCTAAAGAGCGGGCGAATTTTCATTCTCTGCCTTTTGATTTCATTTTAAAACAAATGCTTAACCGTCTTTAAAGTCGGGGTGTTTAATTTAATTGCAACAATGTTTAAGTTAATAGGACTGGAACCGGAGACGACGAAAAGTAATGCGTTTTTCACCCGATTTTCTTGACGAAATTCGTGCACGCCTGCCAATTTCAACAGTGGTTGGCCAGAGGGTGAATTTCGACCCGAAAAAAAGCAATGTTTCGCGTGGCGATTTCTGGGGCTGCTGCCCGTTCCATGGCGAAAAAACGCCAAGCTTCCATTGCGAAGACCGGAAAGGCCGATACCATTGCTTCGGTTGTGGGGCAAGCGGCGATATCTTCACTTTTGTGACCGAGATTGACGGTATTCCTTTTCCTGAAGCTGTCGAGCGTTTGGCAAATCAGGCCGGTGTCCGGATGCCGGCACGTGACAAGGATGCCGAGAGACAGGAAAAGATCAAAAAAGACCTTTATGATGTCATGGCCCTTGCGGCGAGCTTTTTTAAAAGCAAGTTGAAATCACAGGAGGGAAACCTCGCCCGCAGCTATCTTGAAGGGCGGCAAATGCCCAAAGCAATGATGGACCGCTTTCAGATCGGTTTTGCGCCGGATGCGCGCAATGTTTTGAAGGATGCACTGATTGCTAAGGATATTTCATTAAAACAGATGGAAGATTGCGGGCTGGTTGTTGCTGCAGAAGATGGCTCGGCACCATATGACCGGTTCAGAAACCGCATCATGTTTCCGATTGCCGATTTGCGCGGGCGCATTGTTGCCTTTGGCGGGCGCGCCATGGACAAGAATGTGCGGGCAAAATATCTGAACAGTCCGGAAACAGTGCTCTTCCATAAAGGCAAAATGCTTTATAATGCCGCTACGGCCAGAAAAGCCGCACAGCCGAAAGCGCAAGAAGACGCCAAGCCGATCTATGTTGTTGAAGGTTATATGGATGTGATTGCTATGGCCAAAGCCGGTGTCGACACTGCTGTTGCACCCCTTGGCACAGCTTTGACCGAAGACCAGATTGGGCTTTTATGGCGCATGACACCTGATCCGGTTTTCTGTTTTGATGGTGACGAGGCGGGAGTTCATGCAGCATTTCGGGCAGCAGAGCGCATTTTGCCAATTTTGAAAGCCGGTGTTTCTGCCCGTTTTATTCTATTGCCCGATGGTAAAGACCCTGATGATATTGTGAAAACAGGGGGATCGGATAGTTTGAAAGTCGAACTATCAAAATCAATTCCCCTTGCCGAACTTTTGTGGCGCAAATACACATTCGGCCAGCAATTCGAAACGCCGGAAGCGCGTGCGGCTCTCGAGCGCGAGATTAAGTCGGTTATTTTCACAATCAAGGATGAAAGTTTACGGCATTATTATTTACAGGATTTGCGCGACCGGTTGCGCAATCTGTTTCGTCCGGCTTTTTTCAAGAATAATGGTAAGAATTATCGTGGTAACCGGAATGCGAACACTATTGGCGGCGGCCCCAGCCCCAATTTGGCCAATTCCAATCTGGTCAAAAATTCGTCGAGTTTCATTCCCTTGCGGGAAGCGGCAATATTAATGACCTTGGCTTCCCATCCCGAGCTATGGTACGAGGATTTTGAAACTTTGGCAAAGCTTGAGCTGCAAAATCCGGCACTTATCGGCCTTCATCGTGCTATGCTTGAAATTATGGGTGAATGGCAACCGAATGATGCCGATGCCATGATGAAGCTGTTGAAACAAAAGGGGCAGGAGCAAATCCTCAACCGGATCCACAGCATGCTGAAAAATCTCGGATTTCGCTGTGCTTTTGCGGAAGCACCGATTGAAGACGCAAGAGAAGCTTAAAAGCAGGCTGTCTACTTGCATCTGCGTGCACATAACCTACATAAGAGGTTGCGTGACATTGAAGCCGAGCTTTTGGAAAAATCGGATAGCGGGATGTTACCCTTTTGGGCGATGTCAAGGCAGAACTTGAAAAGACTGAGGCTGTTGAGGCTTTGATCGATGGTTTTGGACGGTGGAAAGAAGACGAATCAGACCGGAATGAGTCGGAAAATCAATAATGATTCGCTTTTTGTCTGCGAATCAGCCACGAAAGCCCAGTGTGCTAGAATTGGCTTGGATAATCGGGTTAAAGAAACAATCAGGTTAAAGAAAGAGTGAGATTTAGCGGGCGGGGGTTTTCTTTAGCGATGAAAAGGCGGCAGTGCAAGAGCTATGGCGCAATGGAACATTTTGAAAGAGTGGTGTTGAAGAACAATCATATGGAGCAAGGACGTTATCTTGCAAAGAAATAACCAACATTAATCTTTTTAAAAATTAACGGCTTTACAAGATTGCAATCCAATAAGCCGTAAGTATTGGCGGAAATTCAAGCCAGATGGAATGGCTGTAAGTGCAGAATGAGTAGAAAGTTGCAAACACAATGAATAAATGTGCGATGTGGCTGAGCGGAGTTAACACGGAATGGCAACAAAGGTAAAACAGACAGAAAATGCAGAGACCGAGCGCGAGGTTAGCGGCGATGGTCCTCTTTTGGATCTGTCCGATGATGTCGTAAAGAAACTGATCAAGACTGCGAAGAAGCGCGGCTTTGTTACGATGGACGAATTGAACGCTGTTCTTCCTTCAGAAGAGGTGACTTCCGAGCAGATCGAAGACACAATGGCCATGTTGTCGGACATGGGCATCAATGTTGTGGAAGATGACGAAGAGGCTGAAGCAGAAGCTGCAACCGAGGAAGAAGAAACTTCCGAAGGTGGCGAACTGGTAGAATCTGGCGGTCGTGCTCTTGCAACCACATCAAAGCGCGATCAGAACGACCGGACAGATGATCCGGTGCGTATGTATTTGCGTGAAATGGGTGCTGTCGAGCTGTTATCGCGCGAAGGCGAAATAGCCATTGCCAAGCGTATTGAAGCCGGTCGCGAGACAATGATTGCAGGCTTGTGTGAAAGCCCGCTCACATTTCAGGCGCTCATTATCTGGCGTGAAGAACTCAATGAACAACGCATTCTGCTGCGTGAAATTATCGATCTTGAAACCACTTATGCAGGACCTGAAGCAAAACAGGCTCCGGTCATCGAACATATCGAGGATTTGAAGCCCAAGGAGGAAGCTCCCAAACGTGTGGTTCACGATGATGATGACATAACCGATGTCGGCGGCGAAACCATCGAGCCGGATGAAGATGACGAAGATGACGATGAAAACAATCTGTCGCTTGCAGCGATGGAAAACGAGCTTCGTCCGCAAGTTATGGAAACTTTGGACTTCATCGCGGATACTTACGCAAAATTGCGTAAATTGCAGGATCAGCATGTAGAAAGCAGTCTCGCCGACCACGACGAAGGCGCGCTGTCTCCTGCGCAAAAGAAAAAATACAAACAGCTCAAGGATGATCTGGTCAAAGCTGTCAAATCATTGTCACTTAACCAGAACCGTATCGAAGCGCTGGTCGAACAACTCTATGACATTAATAAACGTCTGGTAAAAAGCGAAGGCAAGTTGAAACGTCTTGCCGATTCCTATGGTGTTGGACATGAGGAATTCCTGAAACAGTATCAGGGTCGCGAAATGGACTCCGATTGGGTCAATTACATTTCCACATTGCCCGGTCATGGCTGGAAGGAATTTGCCACCAGAGATGCCAAAACCATTCAGGAATTGCGTAGTGAAATCCAGATGCTGGCGCAAGAAACGGCGATTTCGATCGGCGAATTCCGCCGTATCGTCAATCAGGTCCAGAAGGGCGAACGCGAAGCAGCCATTGCCAAAAAGGAAATGGTGGAAGCCAATCTGCGTCTCGTTATTTCGATTGCCAAGAAATATACCAATCGCGGTTTGCAATTTCTTGATCTTATTCAGGAAGGCAATATCGGCCTGATGAAGGCTGTCGATAAATTCGAATATCGTCGTGGTTACAAATTTTCCACTTATGCAACATGGTGGATACGTCAGGCCATTACCCGTTCGATTGCCGATCAGGCTCGTACAATCCGTATTCCGGTTCATATGATCGAGACGATCAACAAAATCGTGCGTACTTCACGCCAGATGTTGCATGAAATCGGGCGTGAGCCGACACCGGAAGAATTGTCGGAAAAACTTGCAATGCCGCTTGAAAAAGTGCGCAAGGTTCTGAAAATTGCCAAAGAGCCGATTTCTCTTGAAACACCTGTTGGTGATGAGGAAGATTCACATTTGGGTGATTTTATCGAAGACAAGAATGCGCTATTGCCAATCGATGCCGCCATTCAGGCAAATTTGCGTGATACGACTACACGTGTTCTTGCCTCTCTCACCCCTCGTGAGGAACGTGTTTTGCGTATGCGCTTCGGCATCGGCATGAATACCGATCATACTTTGGAAGAGGTCGGCCAACAGTTTTCGGTTACCCGTGAACGTATCCGCCAGATCGAAGCAAAAGCATTGCGCAAGCTCAAACATCCGAGCCGTTCACGCAAGTTGAGAAGTTTTCTCGATTCTTAAGATTTATGCAAAAGGCACGAAATCTTGCGGTTTCGTGCCTTTCCGTTTTTCAAGCAAGGACAAACCATGTCATTTTTGCAGAGACTTTTTGGTAAATCTCCAAGCACTTCGAGTGAAAAATCAGAAATTGACGGCGGCCAGACCGAATATAAAGGCTTTATCATTTCTGCGACGCCTTACAAAAATGAAGGCCAGCTCCAGAGTTGCGGCGTTATTTCAAAAACCGTCAATGGCGAGACCAAGAGTTACCGGTTCATTCGTGCGGACCGTTTTACCAATCTCGATGATGCTGTTGCCATGATTCACATCAAAGGCCGCCAGATTATCGACGAGCAGGGTGAACGGATTTTCGAATAATAGCCGGTTTTCAGTGTCTCTAATGGCTTGCATTTGTCTTGAGACGAAAAGCCACGCACTGTTTTCGGTCTGTCAGGGCAACAAGCTTCAAATAAAAGCCGGATAAAAGAATGTCGCATGGACAAGCTTCCATTCTATAAAACAAAATTGTTGGAGCAAATGACGCCGGAAGAATGGGAAAGTCTTTGCGATGGTTGCGGGCTTTGCTGTTTGCAAAAGCTCGAGGATGAAGACACTGGCGACATATATGTCACCTCTGTCGCTTGCCGGTTGCTTGACGCGAAAACCTGCCAATGTAGCGATTATCAGAATCGCAAGTCCATTGTTCCCGATTGCCTTTACCTTGACATTGAAATGGTGCGCTCGGTGCGCTGGTTGCCGGAAACCTGCGCCTATAAGCTGGTTGATGAAGGAAAAGATTTGCCTTCCTGGCATCACCTTGTTTCGCATGACAAGGAAAGCGTGCACAAAGCCCATATTTCCGCTCGCGATAAAATTCTCGTTCATGAAGACGACCTTAACTCGGACGAAGATTATCTTGATTACATCATCGGCCCGATTAACGGCTGAGGTTTGGGAATTCGCAGGCGCTTATTTTTCCATTTGCTCGTCAGGACAGGCCTTTAAAGAAACGCCAGAGATACGACGTAAAATCGTGATCGCGGATAATAACGGCAACAATTGGCCGTTAAAACGAGGATTTCTTGAAGCCGTAACATACCTGCCGAAATTTTCATGCGCGAACCGGAAGCGTTCCGAGGCCTACCCTTTCAAAACCTGTAAGAAGACGAACCCCTTTGTCTGCGAACGTTTGTGAAGTTCTCAGGCACGAAAAATTTTCGAAGACCAATCTCGTCTCGAATGCCACTCCTCTTTATGGTGCGCTTCACAAGTGACGCGTGTCCCTGTCCGGTAAGGTTGATGTCATAGTCTCACGCTTCATAGTCTCTCGCTTGCAAACGTTCTACCAAATTGACCGGTGAGACCTAGCCACAGATTGACCCTATGGCCGTTTTGGCTTCCCGATGAGATGCTATGTCGAGAAATAAACAATAAAGAACAGCGTCAGAAGCGGTTCCAATTATTGTTCGATCGCAAATGTCATTGTCACATTGACCTTGTAATCAAGTTCGCCGGAAGAAAAATTTGTTTCATTCCGATATGCTGTGGCACTTGCACTCATAAGTCGAGGCATCATCATATTGCCTGAGTTATCTTCAGCAATGGTAATGACATTTCCAAGTTTTACATTTGCGCTTTCAGCCAAAGTTTTGGCCTTGGCTATGGCCTCTGCGACGGCTTTTTTCCTTGCATTTATAAGGTAAGGCTTAGTATCTGCATTTGTAAACGTAATACCGTTCACAGAATTGACGCCCAACTTCATCGCTTCATCAAAAATCTTGCCGGCCTTGTTTATATCGCGCACACGCACGCTCAAACTATTGGAAACACGATAAAGAGGCGTATTTGCCTTTTTGTTTTTTTCGTTTTCCTCAACACGGTAAATAGAAAGCCCCGAAGTCATCAGATCGGCATTTTCGATACCATCTTTCTTAAAGGCATCAAGAACCTTGTTCATTGTTCCATTATTGGCATTCAGTGCAGAATCGGCAGTTTCCCCCTCGGTCTCGACTGCAAGGTTGATAATGGCAATATCGGGTTTTGCCTGTTCGTCTCCGCTTGCCTGAACAACAATGACAGGTTCTGTTTTATTCACGTTTTGCGCATGAAGAGCAAGTGGCGAAGTGACACACAAAAAGGCGGCACATGCAGCAATCATTTCGGCGTTGCGGGGGAAAATACGGGACACTGTCATTTACTCCTCATTTTCAATAAGTCTCTGTCTTTTAGATAGAGTTTTGCGGGCAAGATAAAAGCTTCAATCGTTAAAATTTTCAAAAAGGTGAATAAGTTGACACGGGGGCACTTGTGTTGACGAAATTTTTAGGTTATTGCGGGGCTTCCGTGGGGCCTGTAGCTCAATTGGTTAGAGCCGGCGGCTCATAACCGCTTGGTTGGGGGTTCGAGTCCCTCCGGGCCCACCACCTTCTGTTTATTCCCATAACATTTTGTTTTTACGACCTTATTTTTAAGGCGGGGAGACAGAGATTCATATTTTGCCCTCTTTTGTAATTTGCCAGTGGCCTGCGTTTTGCTGTGCCACAAATTGGGGAGCAAATTTCGACACACGAACCAAAATTGGGTTTTACACGCCTCACATACAGAACGGAAAAAAGCGTAGCTGATAAAACAACATTATTATGATATTTTGCTGAAACTCGGTTTAAATTCTTTAATTCAAAAAAATAACTTTAGCCTCACATAAACAGTGTTGATACAAATTTATAGGTGAATGGATTTGTGAAGGTTCAGCGAAAACCAATGTGTTTCTTATTATCAGATGGAACAATATGTGATGGATGACAAAAAACAGAGATTCAGATAGAAATATCGAGAGATGGCTAATTTGGGATTCAATTCGTTATCGTGCTTATTGCCATTGCCAGAAGAGAAATGACATTTAGCATTTTTGGAAAGCGTAGAGCTTGAAATAGAATTACTCAGGATTTCCATTTACAAAAATGTCAATATGCCGCTATCTACGGGCGTTAATAATATAGATTATTGTGGTAAGAAATTGCTACATCCCGCAAACTGTAGAAGACGCGTTTGAGTAGATAAGAAGAGTTAGTTGAATGAACCCCGTTGAAATTGAACAAGCAGTTGAAGAGCTGTCACAAGCACCATTCGACAGGGAAGAGTTTGCTTTTTCTTTTCTTGAAGCCTTCGGCAATAAGGAAACCACGATTAAAAAATTGCGCAGTGGTTCAACCAACAGTTCCGATGTGGAAAACGGTGTTTTACAACGCAACAATATCCATATTGCAACAGCCAATAACGGTGAAGTGGAAGCCGCGTTTCAAGCGCTAAAACAAAGCCCTAAAACCATTGCGGGCAAAGTTAAATTCATACTTGCTACAGACGGTGACACCTTTAACGCTGAGGATTTGACGTCGAGCGAAATCGTTGTTGGTAACTTTCAAGAATTGGCTGACCATTTTGGCTTTTTTTTAGGGCTTGCCGGTATTTCCACTCTGAAGGAAATCAAGAATAACCCTATTGACGTGAAAGCAACTGGTCGCCTTAACAAGCTTTATATTGAACTGTTGAAAGATAACCCTGATTGGGGCACGGATGCCCGTCGGCATGACTTAAACCATTTTATGGCGCGGCTGATCTTTTGTTTTTTTGCCGAAGATACGGATATTTTTAATGGTAGCGGGCTTTTTACCAATTCAGTCCAACAGATGAGCGCCAGGGATTCGTCTGACACGCATGTCATCATTCAAAAAATATTTGAAGCGATGAACATCAAGATTAGTGAGAGAAAAACCGAACATGTTGCACCTTTTGCCAACGTGTTTCCCTATGTTAATGGCGGGCTTTTTGCGGGCAATCTTGAAGTCCCGCATTTTTCGCGCATTGCCCGATCATATCTAATAGCGGCAGGAAATCTTGATTGGCAAAGGATTAATCCTGATATTTTTGGTTCAATGGTGCAGGCCATTGCTGAAGAGGGTGAACGTAGTCATTTGGGCATGCATTACACATCGGTGCCTAGTATACTAAAAGTGTTGAACCCACTATTTTTGGATGACCTGCGGGAAAAATTGCAGGAGGCAGGTGATAATTCACGAAAATTGTTGAATTTGCGTAATCGTATAGCGCGCATTCGCGTCTTCGACCCGGCCTGTGGGTCGGGCAACTTTTTAGTGATTGCTTATAAACAAATGCGTGAAATAGAGGCCGAAATTAATAGAAGGCGCGATGAAAGCGGGCGCAAAAGCCAAATACCGCTTACCAATTTTCGTGGCATTGAATTGCTTGATTTTCCGGCCGAAGTGGCACGTTTGGCGCTGATTATTGCTGAATATCAATGTGATGTGCTCTACCGTGGGCAGAAGTTGGCTTTAGCAGAGTTTTTGCCACTTGATGCCCAAAACTGGATCACTTGTGCCAATGCACTGCGGGTGGATTGGTTAAGCGTTTGCCCATCCACCGGTACCACTGTGAAATTGCGAGGTGATGATTTATTTAAAACACCATTGGAACAACCACAGATTAATTTTGAAAATGAAGGTGGTGAAACCTATATTTGCGGCAACCCGCCTTATGTTGGCAGCACATGGCAATCCGCAGAACAAAAGGCAGATATGAAAGCCATTTTTGGTGCTCGCGCAAAAAATTGGAAATCTTTAGATTATGTTGCATGTTGGTTTTTAAAAGCGGCCGATTATGCAAAACATAGTGAGACACAAAGTGCCTTTGTGTCGACCAATTCTATCTGTCAAGGGCAACAGGTGCCTATTTTATGGCCACTTTTGTTTAAGGAAGGGCGCGAAATTGCCTTTGCCTATACATCCTTCAAATGGTCTAACCTTGCCAGCCACAATGCCGGTGTTACGGTAGTAATTGTGGGGCTTGCCGAAAAAAATAAGCGTCAACCTATGCTTTACGAAGAAAGTACCGATGGCACGCCCATTGCCCGTCAAGTGCCGCATATCAACGCTTATCTCGTAGCGGCAGGTAATGTGATTGTGGAAAAGAGATCAAAACCATTATCTAATTTGAGTATTATGGATTATGGCAATAAACCCTATGACGGCGGCTATTTATTGTTGTCCACACAACAAGTTGAAGAACTTCAACTAAAAGACGCCAGATGTAAGAAATTTATTTATCCATTTTATGGTTCATCAGAGTTTATAAGAGGTGAATTAAAATATTGTATTTGGATTCCCGATAATCAGTTAAGTGACGCTTTGCAGGTTAAAGAAATTAAGAAGCGAATTTCATGTGTCGAAAAGACACGCTTGGCTAGCAGTAACCCGAGCGCTCATTTATTAGCTAAAAATCCCCATAGATTTCAAGGACATAAAAAAGCAGTAAAAAGTTCTATAATTGTTCCACGTGTCAGTTCGGAACACAGGGATTACCTCCCTATAGGGCTTGTTCAAAGTAATATTATAATTGGCGACAGAAACTTCGCACTTTATGATGCGCCATTATGGAATATGGCGCTGATAGCATCACGCTTGCATTGGGTATGGATTGGCACAGTTTGTGTGCGAATGAGAACGGATTTTTCTTACTCCAATACACTTGGCTGGAATACCTTTCCCGTGCCAGAATTGACAAAGCAAAACAAGGCAGATTTGACAAAAGCAGCAGAAGATATTTTGCTGGCGCGCGAGGCCCATTTTCCTGCAACCATTGCTGACCTTTATAATCCGGAGACTATGCCGGATGACCTGCGCAGAGCGCATGACCGCAATGATGAAATTTTGGAACGCATTTATATTGGCCGGCGCTTTAAAAACGACACCGAACGGTTGGAAAAACTGTTTGAAATGTACACAACAATGACGAAAAAACTAAAACATTGAAATGTTCATGCATTATGTTTTTGTTATAAAAGTTGATCCACACTTTCATATTATGAAAGGTGCTAAGTGTTTTGGAATATATTTCATAAATAGGGGAGCTTTATAATGGATGCCAAAAAATTTGTACCCGCCGTACAGGTGCGCATGGCGCATAATGGCATTTCCAAAAAAGCCAATGAATTTGGCATGCTACCCATGCAGGAGCGTGCCTATAACATGCGTGGAGAACAATATTTGCTCATCAAATCGCCCCCCGCATCTGGTAAATCCCGCGCTTTGATGTTTATCGCTCTCGACAAACTTTATAATCAAGGTATCAAAAAAGCCATCATCTGTGTGCCAGAGCGTTCCATAGGCGGGTCTTTTGCAAATCAGCCTTTGTCTAAATATGGCTTTTTCACCGACTGGGTCGTAGAGCCGCGATGGAACCTTTGCAATGCGTCGGGTTCTGAAACATCGACATCCAAGGTTAAAGCAGTCGGCGAATTTTTGGAAAGTGAAGATAGGATTCTCATCTGCACACATGCGACATTTCGTTTTGCTTTTGACAATGAAGGTGTTGCTGCTTTTGACAATTGTATGATTGCCATTGACGAATTCCACCACGTTTCGGCAGACAGTGAAAACAACCGGTTGGGTGCGCAATTACGCGAATTGATTGCCCGTGACAGTGCGCATTTGGTGGCTATGACGGGCTCATATTTTCGGGGTGATTCAGTACCGGTGCTCTCGCCTGAAGACGAAGAAAAATTTGCTTCTGTTACGTATACTTATTACGAACAGCTAAACGGCTATGAATATTTGAAAGAGCTTGATCTTGGCTATTATTTTTATACGAATGGCTATCTTGATGCGATTATGGATGTTCTGAATCCGGATGAGAAAACGATTGTCCATATTCCCAATGTTAATTCGCGAGAAAGCACCAAGCGAGGCAAAAATACTGAGGTTGAAGATATTTTGACAGCGCTTGGGACATGGCTTGGCGTGGATGAAAAGACAGGCTTTCAACTAGTTAAACGGCCTGATGGTCGCATTTTAAAAATAGCCGATCTGGTTGATGATGATCCTTTAAAGCGCAACCTCGTTGTTTCCTCATTAAAAAATCCCGAACAAACGAATAACCGCGATTATGTCGACATTATTATTGCTTTGGGCATGGCCAAGGAAGGTTTCGACTGGATATGGTGTGAACATGCTTTGACAGTTGGCTATCGCTCGAGCCTGACAGAGGTTGTGCAAATTATTGGTCGCGCCACTCGCGACGCACCTGGAAAAAGCAAAGCTCGTTTTACCAACCTTATCGCACAACCGGATGCTGCTGACGAACAAGTGCATGAGGCGGTCAATGACACTATAAAAGCCATTGCGCTTTCATTGTTGATGGAACAAGTTTTGGCACCACGCTTCAATTTTACCGCAAAGCAAAAGGGGCCAATTGAAGGGTTCGATTATGGTGAAGATGGTTACAGTACCGATAAGCCTAATGTCGGCTTTAACGAATCTTCCGGTCAGTTTCATATTGAACTCAACGGTTTAATTGAACCCAAAAGTCCTGAAGCAAAGCGCATCGTTGCAGAAGATTTAAACGAGCTTATTGCCGATTTCGTTGCCGATAAGACGGCAATCGGTCAAGGACTGTTTAATAATGATATTATACCGGAAGAATTGACGATCGGACGGATGGGAAAAATTGTCAAAGATCGTTATCCAAATGAGGATCCAGAAGATCAGGAGGCTATCCGGCAAGCTGCTATAGCAGCGTTCAATCTCGTCCAGCAAAGCAAGAAACATATTGCCGAGCAGACTGGGGCAGCAAATGACCTGCCCGCTAATACTGCATTCGTTGACGGCGTGCGTAAATATGTGCTTGATGTCCGGAATCTCGATATTGACCTCATCGACCATATCAACCCGTTTGAGGAAGCTTATGCTATTTTATCCAAGACCATGAATGAAAAAACTTTGAAGACCGTGTCTGAGATTGTTGCGGCCAAGAAAATCAATTTAACTTATGATGACGCACGCGCTTTGGCAGAACGTGCCTTGAAATTCAAGGAGGAAAGAGGCCGTTTGCCAAGTATAACAGCGCAAGACCCGTGGGAAAAGCGCATGGCCGAGGGTGTTGCCTGGCTCGCCAGAAATAAGGCAAAAAGCTGATGAATAAACTCTCTGATGATGAACTTCTTGCAGCTCTAGGGGTTGAAAGGGAAGAAGACAAACAAAAAACATATAGTGCTGTAGAAGAGCGGGTGATTGCCGGCTTTGAAGATATTGTACGTTTTTTTGATGAACATGGGCGCGTACCGCGTCATGGAGAACAAAACGACATATTTGAACGGCTCTATGCTGTTCGACTAGACAGGCTATGCGAGGATGCTCATTGGCGTGAGTTTTTGCTTCCCTTTGATGAGTATCACCTTTTGGATGAAACATCCTTTGAGAAAATAGAAACAATAAAACTTGATGATGATGCTTTATTGACTGAGCTTGGCGTTGAACCACCATCTGAAGATAGTATTGAAAATCTACGCTATGTTCGCCCATACGCGGAAAAAACACAGCCTGAAGAAATTGCAAGCCGTAAGCCGGTTGCCGATTTTGGTGAGTTTAAGCCGCTTTTTGATGCCGTACAAAGAGATTTGGCAAATGCTGTGCGAAAACAAGACCCTTTCAACGAGATGCAGAAATCCGCAAAGGAGATTTTTTTTATTCTTTATGGGCAATTAGCATATGTCGCAGAGCTTGGTAAGCCTTTCATCACTGAATATGGACGCCCGGATCGTCGCTCACGCGTGATATTTTCCAATGAAACAGAAAGTGATCTTTTACTTCGTTCATTGCAACGTGCTCTTTACAGAGATGAGACTTCACGCCGTATAACCGAACCGGAGGCTGGGCCACTGTTTAGTGGCGAGATTGAAGCTGATGATCTTGCAAGTGGGACGATTTATGTTTTGCGTTCAAATTCTCAGTTTCCGTTGATTAAGCAAAACCGCAATATGATCCACAAAATCGGCGTAACAGGTGGTTCGGTCGAGAAGCGGATAGCTGATGCTAAACATGATCCGACTTATCTAATGGACGATGTTGAGATTGTAGCGACCTATGAACTTTATAATATCAGTCGAACAAAGACAGAAAAACTATTGCATAGGGTTTTTCGTAAGGCTCAATTTGATGCAAAAATTATTGACCGTTTTGGAAAAGCCATCTACCCGAGAGAATGGTTTTTGGTACCATTGCCTATCATAGATGAAGTGATAGAGAAGATTAGAGATAAGTCTTTGCCGAATTATGAATATGAGCCTCAAGAAGGACGCTTGAAGCTAATAGACGAAGAAGATTAGTTATCTCTCAATATTTTAATGTTTGGCCGAGACTGGCTAGAAAACTTCGTTCTTGTGAATGGAGCTATGAGTTACAAACGGCATAAGCATGAAAAATGAAAGGTGTTAGTTTTAAGTGAGGATTTTGATGCCGAATTTTTATAGCTTAGTATTTTTAATCAGATTGAGTTTTGCTTTAGGTGATAAGGTTCCAGCCTAGCCATAAAAGTCCAAATTTTATTATTGCTGGTATCCGACGCCAGTTTAATGCACCGTTTCATCGCCTATAGACCTTCACGACAAACAAATTTCTTATAAAAAATTTTGTTAAAGGTGGCGATATAGTCTCATGGGTAAATAGAGGGACGGTTTTTCGTTTTATTCCGTCAGTTCCGGTTGATATATCTGAACATTTTTATTAGGCAAATTTGCTGTTCTACCCATTTTTTTTTACGCTCTCAAATGCCGAAAGTTTTGGGTTAGGCGGCGTTTTTTAAAAAACAAAATAAATTTTGTTATAGGCGAGAAAAGTCTCAATTAGTGTGCTTCACAGGTAGATCGGAGCAAAGCTCTAATAGTTCAAAAACCGGTCTTAAAAACTCCGATTTTAAAAGCCGGTGACTCTCTTCATATTTGATTATGAAATCCTTGACTCTCGTTCTTGATGGGAACATCACAAACGTGCAAAAGGAGTGAGAAGAAGTGAGTGAAGTTAGACAAACAAACTATCAACAAGACGAAATCGACCATCTGATTGCTGATTATAATGGTGATGTAAAAACCTTGATTTCAAGGCTTCTGGACGAGCGTCAAATGCTCATCCGCCAAGTTGAAGTTGCTGCCTGTGCTATGTCATTCGGTTACGGGCGCGGTTGGAAACCGAAAATTCCTGTAAAATGAGTCTTTTGTATTTCCCCCTTTTTTGTTGCGTTGTGTTTTATTCAAAACCGCAAAATCCAGTTAAAATTTAGGGGTCAGTTTTTATAGAGCGCAGTGCCCGCCAATATCGGGCGCGCGCTCTTTTCTATTTTTCGTGATTGGCCATGTGGTCATTGCGACGTGATTTTGATTGGAAAAGCATATCACATCAAAAAATAATGACTGCGTAATCTCTGCCTGATGAAAGCGTTTTGGTTGTCGGTTTCGTAAGTTGGTTCTAACAATAAACAATCCCACTTGGCTGCTCATAGTTATGGATTATTTCCATAATTTGCCTGAAATGGTTGCTCAAAAACCGCCGGAGAAAATAGGCAGATACCAAATTCTGTTAAGCACTATGAATGAACATGCGAACAGAATGAAAAATGTCGAGAATTTGCTTCTTGCGCTATTATTTTCCGACAACTGAATCATAAAGATTGAGCTCATTGAGCATTTTATGAAGGCGTTTTCTGTTCTCTCTCCGGTTCAAAGAGCGGATATAGCTTCGCAAGTGTAAAATATTTCGTTCGCCTATACCGTCAATCATGACAAATTCATAATGATCGTCACGCCAGGATAGAACCATATTGTCGGTATGAAAACTTGTGAGAACAACAGGTGAAGTTTCTGCCCATTGGCTCAGATCTTTCAACTCGCCTATATAATTGCTAATCTTGTCACCAATTTCATGAATGGTTTTTGCCGGTGAACCATCTTTGTCTTTTTCGATTTCGCAAACCATTCCCCAACCAAGATCGGTTCGTACGATTCCCGATGTTGTCAAAATATGCGGAGTTCTGAGATTGGTATCGAAGTTCAGCCGCATAGTTTCGAGAAATTCGAAGATGTTATAGACGTTTTCGCGTAACGGTTTGAAACGTTTTTTAAATGCGTTGTATTTTTCATATTTTTCGGCCCATCTGTGTCGAACAATTTTGATAATCAGATCGGGATTTTGCGGATGCTGAAAGATAACCCGGTGGCGACCATTGTCAAACAAGGGCGTGGTATTTTTCAGTTCGACAATGCCGGATATTTTCAATTATGTTCGCCTGTCTGCCAATTTGCCAATGGGGTTCAATGCTGATTAAGTTGGTCAAACTCAACGTTATAATATTTATCATTTTTAATAAATAGAAATACTTGTGCAGTTTCGTATTTATTTCGTTATTCGGCAAGTTTTATGAAAAACCGGAAACGGCGACGAACGACTGAAAAATCAAAGTAAATGCTGGAAAACCTGAAAAAGGGGTAGTTAGCCAAAAACCGGTCAAGGCAAGTTTTATGCTCTCAATAGAAGGTTATCTTTTAATTCGATATTCGTTCCGGTATTAATGTTGAGGAAACTCTGTGTGGTGGAGTTTATTTCAGAAGTGGAGCCGTTGGATTTTGTTTTTTACCGGACATCCGGTAGCAAGAAAATACAAGGAAAAAATCTTTTTTAAGTAGATCGGTTGTGCGGATAATTTGTTCTTCCGTTCCTCTTGAGGGGGCGGAAAAATCCGGTTGTTCCTTGATAGAAGGAGCGGTGACAAGACGAGTAATTTATTAATATGTAAACAATCTATTGAACGGTCCTGTCCTTGCTCTTTATAAAGAATACACCTACGTTAATTACGAAATAGCTTGTTTTCCCGTGGAAGCTTAAGGCCCGAGAAAACCGGAAGCGTGTTGGGTTCAGGAGGAATAGATAAATGAAACTTTCAGATAAAGAGCTGTTGAAAGACAAGTGCCTGATTGACGGCAAATGGCTTTCTGCAAAAAGCAATGAAACAATCGCCGTTACCAACCCGGCAGATGGCGCGGTGGTTGGTCATGTGCCTTCACTTTCCGCTGGCGAAGTTGAAAAAGTCATTGAGGCTTCAAATGCAGCACTCGAAAAATGGCGAATAAAAACAGCTTCCGAGCGGTCGCAAATCCTGCGCAAATGGTTTGACCTCATCATTGCAAACGCCGATGATCTGGCTATGATTATGACAAGCGAGCAAGGTAAACCTTTGAAAGAAGCACGCGGCGAAATTGTTTACGCTGCCTCCTTTGTCGAGTGGTTTGCTGAAGAAGCCAAGAGGACTTACGGAGATACCATTCCTTCGCCTCAGCACAAACAACGTATTACTGTCATCAAACAACCTGTCGGGGTAACGGCAGCGATTACACCGTGGAATTTTCCTGCTGCAATGATCACGCGCAAAGCCGCACCTGCACTTGCAGCAGGCTGTACGATGATTGTAAGGCCAGCCAGTCTAACACCGCTCACTGCTCTTGCCTTGGGCGAGCTTGCCAACCGCGCAGGAATACCGGCTGGTGTTTTACAGGTTATTACGGGTAAGTCGTCGACAATCGGTAAAGTGCTTACTGATAGCCATATTGTACGGAAACTGTCATTCACAGGTTCAACAGAAGTTGGGCGCACACTGATGGCCGAATGTGCACCGACGATCAAGCGTATTTCGCTTGAACTTGGCGGGAACGCACCTTTCATCGTGTTTGATGATGCAGATCTTGATGAAGCCGTTAAAGGTGCGATTGCATCGAAATATCGTAATGCCGGTCAAACCTGCGTTTGCGCCAACCGCCTTCTCGTTCAGGAAGGGGTTTATGATGCCTTTACCAAAAAACTCGAACAGGCAGTCAAGGCTTTGAAAATCGGCGATGGACTGAAACCCGGAACCGATATCGGGCCGATGATCGAAGAAAATGCATTGGAAAAGGTGGAAGAACATATCGCAGATGCGGTGAAGAAAGGCGGAAAGCTTGTTTATGGCGGTAAAAGACTAGGTGGTCTTTTTATTGAACCGGCGATTGTAACGGGTGTCACACAAGATATGCGTTTTGCGCATGAAGAAACATTCGGACCGGTTGCACCATTGTTTAAATTCAAAACAGAAGATGAAGCAATCCGCATGGCAAATGATACGATTTTCGGACTTGCAGCTTATTTTTATACGCGCGATTTCAGTCGTGCTGTCAGAGTGAGTGAAGCGCTTGAATATGGTATGGTCGGCCACAATACCGGTTTGATTTCCAATGAAGTTGCCCCGTTCGGAGGCGTTAAGCAATCCGGCCTCGGGCGCGAAGGTTCCAAATATGGAATAGAAGAATATATGGAAATCAAATATATATGCAGTGCTCTGTAAAAGTTGTTCTGCCCGGCACATAATTCAAGCATATGAAACGGGCTGCATTTGTTCTTATGTGGCTCGTTTAAAAAATGGTTGAATTTGCATTCCGGAAATGGAGGAGGAAAATATGCAGGAATTTTGTTTCGAGGCTGTGCCGTCAATTACTGTGAAGTGGGGTGGTGCAAACAAGCTCGGAGAATTTGTTGAACACTATTACGAAGAACGCAAAGTACTGATTGTCACTGATGGTAGTCTTCATAAGGCGGGTGTTCTTGAACAGCCAAAATTGTCATTGGAACGAGCCGGCTTCAAAGTTGCAGTTTTCGACAAAGTTGTTGCTGACCCGCCAGAAAATATTGTTCTTGAATGTGTGGAAAAAGCCAAAGCGGCCGGTATTAATATCGTCGTCGGCTTTGGCGGCGGCTCCTCCATGGATGTCGCCAAACTTTCTGCAGTGCTGATACGGTCGGAACAAAAATTGCAAGATCTTTATGGTATTGGAAAAGTAAAGGGCAAGCGGCTTCCTCTTATCCAGATACCGACAACAGCCGGAACCGGTTCGGAGTCTACCAATATTACAATTCTCACCACAGGTGAAACCACAAAGATGGGCGTTGTTGCCAATCAGCTCTATGCGGATAAAGTTCTCCTTGATGGTGAATTAACCGTCGGTTTGCCGAATCTGCAAACGGCTGCTACTGGTATCGACGCGATGGTTCATGCCATTGAGGCCTATACCGGAAAATTGAAAAAGAACCCGTTATCGGACGCCTTTGCTCGTGAAGCACTGAAGCTATTATCGGCAAATATTGTGACTGCTTGCAATGACGGGCATAATAAAGAAGCTCGTGAGGCAATGCTGCTGGGAGCTAATTTGGCGGGCCAAGCTTTTGCAAATTCGCCGGTTGGTGCGGTTCACGCTTTGGCTTATCCTTTGGGTGGTCATTATCATTTGCCGCATGGCCTTACCAATGCGCTTATGCTCGGGCCGGTTTTAAGGTTCAATATGAAAGCAGCGGCTCATCTTTATGCCGAACTGGGTGATGTTGTTGGGACGCACACAAAAGGCACCGAGATAGAGCGTTCAAAAGCCTTTGTCGAGTTTATGGAAAAATTGATGAGGGAAACCGGCGCACCACGCCATTTGAAGGAAGTCGGTGTTACAGATAACAGTTTGGCACTGCTTGCGAGCGATGCAATGAAGCAGACAAGGTTGCTTGTCAACAATCCGGTTGAAGTAACAGAAGCGGATGCTCTTGAACTTTATCGACAGGCGTTCTGATGAACGCTTTTTCATGAATTACATTGAAATGATCTCGTAATCCGTCAAAGGCGGATTATGGGATTTTTTTTACCCCTCGGATCGTCGTGGACGTTGAACCGGAAATGGACGTTTCGTTTTGATCTTTTTGAAGCGGGCATTCCAAATTAAACTCAAAATCATGAGAATTTAGCTTCACCAGCATTAAATATCTAAAACGCATTTCAAGTTTAACGATTGAAAAGACCTGTTTGAAACGCCGGTTCTAGTTTCCGGCGCCGGCTTCCCTTAAACAATCATTGCTGTTTTCGTTGTTCTTTATTGTTGCTTGGTGAAAAAAATATAGGACTTAAGGGAAAGGAAAATATAACGACTTTGGACAAGCGAAATATCGAACTTTGGAAAAGGGAAATATGATGGGGCATAGGAAGAGGGAAGGGGATGAAAAATAAGCTTTCAAGGTGATCCGAACAGGAAAGCCCGCGCTTGGAGAGAGCCAATGGCGATAAAGAGAGGCCGGAATAAACGGATGAGGTGGGAATAGACGAATGCATGAGTGCAGAAAAAGTAAATCCACGAATAAAATACAAGCAGAAATAACGTCAAGAAACCGATAAAGAGCTTGTAAATGATGCAGAGAATTTATGGGGAAACACGCACAGAGATGAGGGGCTAAAGAAATATTGAAGCGACATTAATCTTGTCCACGAAAGAAACCGAATTTTCAGGAAAATGAGCGGGCCAAAAAAACGGGACAGATGAAAACGGGCCAGATAAAAACGGATAAGAAAAAACGGGCAAACAAAGCGGAAGGGCGTTGTTCCGTTTATATGATTGCCCGTTTCCCGAACCGAATTGAAAAATGTTCTTAACCAGAAACAGCCGCACTATCTGGTTCGGTAACAGCTTGGCTAAAGGTTCCAGTAACAGCCGGATTACCGGCTGATGGATTCAAGTGTGCGGCCTCGCGTTTCTTCACCCAACACAATGATGACGATTGCAACCGCCAGAAGTACTCCGGTGAACATTATGAATACACTGGAAAACGCTTCTTTATCTACAGCCATCATATGGGTAACGACCATCGGGGCAACAATACCGCCAACCCGGCCGATAGCGGAAGCCCAACCGGAGCCGAAAGCGCGAATATTGGCTGGATATTGTTCGGGCGTATATGAATAAAGAACACCCCATGCGCCGAGATTGAAAAACGACAACAGGCAGCCCCACAAAATGATCATGCCATCCGATGACGCTTGCCCGAAGAAATAAGCGCATATTGCACAAGCAGCGATAAAGCCGGACAAAGTAGCCTTGCGACCGAGTATTTCAATCAACCAGGCTGCGGCCATATAGCCGGGAAGCTGGGCCAAAATAAGGATCAACGTGTATTTTGATGATTTGACAATGCTGAAGCCGTGCTGTTCCAATAGGCTCGGAAGCCAAGTGAAAATACCGTAATAGGAATAGACAATGCCGAACCATATGAGCCAAAGCATGATTGTGCGTCTGGCAAGACCGCTTGACCATAATTGTGTGAAAGAAACGTTGTGCTTTTCGGCAACAGGGGCAACTTCGATTTTTTCCACAACCGGAACACCAGCTTCTTTTTCAAGTTGGCATACGATTTTATGAGCTTCTTCAATGTGCCCGCGATTAATCAGATAGGGAATAGATTCAGGAATTTTACGCCAGATATGAAACACATAGAGTGCCGGTATTCCGCAAATGATGAAGGCTATCTGCCAACCGTAAGCCGGAATGACAAAAAAGGCGATAAGCGCAGCAAGAAGCCAGCCCACTCCCCAGAAACTTTCTAACAAAACGATGAAACGACCGCGTACCCGAGCCGGTACATATTCGCTGACGAGACTGACAGCAACCGGTAATTGTCCGCCGAGACCAAAACCGACAATGAACCGGAACACCAATAACCATTTCAGATCGGGGGCAATACCGCATAAGGCGGTGGCAATACTATAAACGACAAGTGTTGCCGCAAAAACTGTCTTTCTGCCAATTCTGTCGGCAATGCCGCCGGCCAATACGGCTCCGATAGCCATTCCGACAAATCCGATACTGACAACCGAGGCCTTTTCCGCAGCCGCCAGATGCCAACTTTCTGACAAACGCGGCATGATAAAAGCGATAAGACCAGTGTCCATAGCATCGAACATCCAGCCTAAACCGGTTACCAGCAATAATCGATAGTGAAACTTTCCGAGCGGCAGTCGTTGAACGCGCGAAATCAGATCCATTATACCCTCGTCCCAAATTGAAAACTCATGATGAATTTATGACTGGATCAACATTTCTAAATAATTATTAAATAATTTTCAAATATAAAAATATTTAAACACATTAAATACAATATAATCTAAAATTATAATAATTATAAAATTAAAATATATTTACCAGATCTCCATTTTTTAATGTATATATATTTTTGTTACCTGAAAAACAAGCAAATGTAACGCCCCATCAACCCAATGTTGAAACGGGAGACGCTAACCCCGCTGGCACCAGAAAAACGACGTTGTACTATAATTGAAAATAATTAGACCGAAAAGAAAATTCGATAAAAACTCCGGATTATTAAGTCAAAATCAGGTGATTAGTGATGAGACGATTGTTGAAGAAGAGCTGAAAAAGCAAAAAAGCGCGAGGAAAAATATCAGATTTGAAGCAACAGAAAAATGAAGTTAAAAATTGAAAATAGGCAAATAACCAAATCCGGAATTTGCCGTGAGCACGACTTAAGAACAAGACAAAAGCTTGGTGGCAAACTAGCTAAGCCTTTTAAGCCAATCGAAAAATATATGAAATGACCATTGTTGCCGGATATTGATCCGCATCAGAAGCATGTTTGTCTTCGAATTGATATGATCAAGCGACAATTTTTGTGGTGAGGCGCAGTGGCAGCAGGGATATATTGAAACTGATAAAACGGCACTCTTCCGTTTTATGTGCGAAGAGTTGGAAGGGGCCTAAGTGGAGGGGAAGCAACCAGAATGTCCCTAGGGGCATTTGTCTTGTTACCAAAATTACCAAAAATTTGTCAGCCCTGAAAAACAGGCACTGAAAAATTGTGACGGGGGAAAAGGTACCCGTTATAGAGAAACAAATTTTGATAGTGAAAAATGACAGAGCGGCTTTGGAAACGTTCCGTTTTCAATGTGACACTTCCAAAAACATATCAAAAGGCAAGGCGAGAAAGATCAAGGAAAGGTTAAATGCTAACGCACCTCGACCGGTACAGTGAGCGCGCTATTCCAGCCTTCCGGAGGGGTAGGAATAGGGCTTGATTTTTTGACGATTTGCAAGGCCAGATTATCAATTGCAGCATCGCCTGATGACCGTGAGGTTCGCGCGCTGGTTATGTTGCCTTTCTGGTCAAAATTGAAAGTGACATAGGTTGTCGAACGGCTCGATGCTCTTGGCTTTGTCGTACGTGAAGCAATGAGCGCGATGCGACGCTGAACTTTATTCTGCCACGATGAAACAAGCCGTCCGTCACCACCAAACACACGATTGGTCGTAGGAGCCGCATAGGTTGGCCCTTTCTTTGCAACAATTTCGGGACCGGATGCTTTTTGCGTTACATCGGCTTTTTTAACGTCTTTTTTCGGTTCGGCTTTACGCGTTTCTGGCTTCGGTTTTTTTACTTCCTTTTTCGGCTCGGGCTTTTTGACTTCTTCCACCATTTCGGATTTTTGTGGTTCAGGTTCAGGCTTTTCCGCTTCTTCCTTAGGTTCTTCTTTTTCCTCTTCCTTTTCCTGAACCGTTTCTTCTTTGATAACCTCGGAAATGTTTTCCACATCGGGAGCCATAGGTTCTTCGGCAAAGTCGAGCATAATCGCTTCCTGTCCGCCTCTTACAACATTGGGGTCTCCGCGCATGGCCATGGCCCAAGAGATCAACCCCGCATAGATAGCGAGAACGATAATAGTAACTCCTGTCCAAAGCAGAAAGTTATTCGATTCATGTGTATCATAATTCATCATTTAAATGCTGTGCCTGAAACTATACGCTTTACCCGAAAGCTCGAAGTCAAACCGCTTCCAGCCCAAATCTTATGTAACCCGAACAACAAAATCGTTATTCGACAATTTGAATATTGTCATTCTCGAATTGCCAAGTTGCCCGATTTTTCATCATTTTATAACCTCGCCACAGTTCAACAACCTGTTTTCGACATGACCCGCAGTCCGGCTTGATCAACACACTCATGCTCGCCTCTTACTCTTTTGAAACGAACTCAAAAAACGGCTCCGGATAGTTCCAGACATTGATCTTGCTTTGCTTCAAGCAGTTTCATTTTCCGAGTTTGCTTCAGACAGTTGAAGAGAAGTCATGCTCATTCCTGATTTTTCCATTTTCCCATCTGCCGATAGTTCAAAAAACCGGACATTTGGAAAAAATGCAAAAATACATGATATTTTTATCAACTTAAATATTTTGTAACCCTTGTCAAGAGACTTTGTCTTCGATGCTTTGAGTGTTCATAGGAAAAAGCACGGGGAAAAAATACGGGGAAAAAGCACGGGGGAGAAAGCGCGGGGGGAAAAGCGCGACCAGTTTGATTTTTCCTGCATTGATATGAAAAACCGGCAATTTTTCCCAGTAAATTGTGGCGTGGTGGTGCGAGCCTCCCGCTTACACCTTGAAAAACGCTTCGGTAATGCCGGCAAGTGTCAAACATATCGCATTCAGATTTGAGCAAGCACAACCGGTGACCGGAGAACCGGATTTGAAAAAAAGCGATATTCATCCGAGCTTGTTTAAAAGTGATAAAAAATTCGGTATTGAAAACAAATCATCGTCCGGAACGGATTTTTATTGATAAAGCAAGGCGTTCCGAACGCGATATGTGTTTGACGAGCTTGAGAAGTTATTATTTTTCAGTAAATTCAATGATTGCCCCCGAAGCAAATCGGGGAGGAATGACAATCGTTTTTTCGTTTCGATCTGCAAATATAACGCCATTTTTCTTGAGAACAGTCTTTGTCTCATCCAGATTTTTTACAAAAATGCCAAGACCTGCATAAGCATGGTTTGCTATTTTTCCAATTTCGAAACCGGAAGAGAGGCGGCTGTCGGCCTCTTTCGGAATGACACGGATGATTGCCGAATTTGTTCCTGTCGATACAATGATCTCTCCGTCATTTTCAGCTATTTTCCCGTCTTTGAAAAGACGTGCATAGCGTTTTGCAGTTTTTTCCGGCTCGGATGATAGAAGAATAACGGATTGAAGCGCAATGGCGCCATTTTCGTGGGTCATCAATTCAGAGCGCCAAACCATATCGCGGGTTTTCTGTTCACACATAAAAACCTGACCGTTTGGAACTTCATTTTTCTTGAATGCGACAGTTGAAAATGCCGCTACGCCCTGTTTTCCGCCCGCAAGATCAACCGGTCTTGAAAAATTCTGAACCTCTGTGACACCAAACCCCAATTCGGTGAGGTTTTGAGCAGCCTGTAGTGCATTGTCGATGCGTCCGGCAATGGCATAAAGGCCTTCGCCATAATTTTCGAGATCCTGTTTTTTCTGCCGATTGGCTGCGGTTTCTTCAACAATTCCCAAAAGTTCGAAATAATCATTTTGGAACATAACTGTATAATTTGCTGTTCCTTGTGCTTTACTGTGCAGACCACGTGGCGACAAAGTAAAGCCCAATTGGCGAAAACTATCCGCGCTTTTTCCAAGATTATTTACCAGAATAAAAACATGGTCGATCCCTTTTACGGGGTGAACAACCTTACCCCTCGATGCTCTTTCACCAGATAATGCCGCTTCGGCCTGTTTCCCGTTTTTTTCAAACTTGGTCTTTTTTTCAGCGATGCCGGTTTTTTGAGCTTTGGCGGAGTGAGACATTAATTTACCCTGTGTTGTTTTTTTGAAAAACTAGCGTGTTGTGTTTTGAAAAACTAGCATATTGCCGCCTGCGCCGCCGAGCCAAGTTTACACTGAATACTGTTATTTTTGGATAAAATTTCCTCACTCTTAAAGGGTTTTTAAAAAATATTGGCTGATCTTTCGGCGTTATCGGATTGAAACTTCGAAAACAACGTAAGGCTCCGGAGCTTCAAAAAAACGGCAACGCACATGAACTTAAAAAAGAATGCGAGATTATGAGGGGCGACAAATCAAGCGATCAATTTTTTAAAACTTGGATTGCCGGTAATAAAGACCTATCCGTCCGATAAACGTCAAAAAAATATAGAGAAAAATCGGCTTGCCATCGTTAACGGCTTCTATTCGGCAAGTACTGACTGATTTTTAAAAAAGGCAGGAAAATTATTCAGACAGAACAATTGGAAATGGAATTTTTAAATTCTCATAAGCGTGAATTTTTACGAGTATTAATTTCCAATCATTTACTGAAAATAAGAATTATTTTTTAAGTTTTTGAAAAGTTCAAAAGTCGCATCCGTTCAAAAAATCAATTGAAGCTTTATTCTTGCGGGAAGTGAATTTTCGCTATCTGGCTGCGTGAATAAGCGCCTGAAAAGGACAAATTCGGTTTATGTGAAACCGATTTTTCAGGTGAAAGGGTAAGCTGACCGGCTAGAAGAAAACAAACGACAAGAAAACCAGTAATGAGTGATGACGAGCAAAGTCGAAAATTACTGATTGCGGAAGTCGGGAATATAAAAGGCGCAACAAACCGAAGGACTGCACCGAAATGAAAAATTTGATAAAAAAATTGCTTATTGCTTCATCTGTTGTTTCTGTCCTTTCTGTCGGCATGTCGGCGCTTAAAGCAGAAGAACCGGTAAAAGGCGGAACACTGATTTATCTCGACAAGCAGGTCCATACCAATCTTTATTCACCTCTTGCCGGTACCTACACAAATGGCGGAATTTTAAACCAGATCACCGATCGGTTGACCTATCAGAACCCGCAAACGCTTGAAATCGAACCATGGCTTGCCAAATCATGGTCGTTCAATGACGACAAAACGGTTTATGAATTCAAGTTGCGCGAAGGCGTTACCTTTTCTGACGGTACTCCGCTTGATGCTGCAATTGTTGCCAAAAACTTCGATACCTATGGCCTAGGCAATAAAGATTTGCATCAACCGGTTTCGGAAGTGGTCAACAATTATGATCATAGTGAAGTTGTTGATCCTTTGACTGTGCGCTTCTATTTCAAGCGTCCTTCACCGGGATTTCTACAGGCAACTTCAACAATCAATTCCGGAATTGTCTCACCGAAAACATTGGCTCTTTCCTTTGATGCTATGGGAAATGCAACCAAAATTATCGGCACGGGTCCATACTATGTTGAAAGTGAAACACTCGGCAAAGAAATCATTCTGAAAGTTCGCAAGGATTATAACTGGGCACCGGAAAAATCGGCGCATCAGGGGCGCGCTTATCTTGACGAATTGAAATATCTGACTGTTCCGGAAGACAGTGTGCGTATTGGTGCTTTGATCGCCGGACAAGCCAATTTTATCCGGCAGTTGCAGGCCTATGACGAAGAGCGTGTGAAAAAGTCGGGAAACATCGTCTATTCGGTGGGCACACGCGGCATCAACAATTCTATTATGTTCCGCCCCGATAACGAGCTTGTCAGCGATTTGAAGGTAAGACAGGCGCTCCGTTATGCCACCAACAGGCCGGAAATTCTCAAAACGCTTTATTCTTCGAATTATCCTTTAGCGACGTCGATTATGGCGCATAACGCGTTCGGTTACTCGTACCAAAGCGCAAAACTTCAATTCGATCAGGCCAAAGCCGAGGCGCTTCTTGACGAAGCCGGTTTCAAAAAGGGGCCGGACGGCATTCGTGAAAAAGACGGCAAAAAGCTTGTTCTTGGAGCATATGAAGCCGTCCAGCAGCCACAAAGTAAAGCTATGCTGCAATTGATTGCCCAGCAATGGAAGCGCGTCGGCGTTATTTTGAATGTCAAAGCCTATGACGGAACCAATGCTGTGATTGACAATCTCGACCCGCAAAAAACACCGGTTATACCGCATATGGTCGGACGCGCCGACCCCGATGTCTTGAAAAGCCTGTTTTATCCCAAAAATCGTGATGCACTCTTACAAAAAGGTGGTCTGAGCGACAAAGTGGTTAGCTTCGTTGATGATAAGCTGAACAAGCAACTGGAAGATATCTCGGCTGAGACCGATCCGGTCAAACGCAATGCGGAACTCATTGCAGCAACCGATTATATTCTTGATCAGGCTTATGCCATTCCGATTTTTGAAGAACCGCAAGTTTATGGTGGCTCGCCGAAAGTCAAGGGTGTCGGTTTTGAATCTGTTGGTCGTCCGAGCTTCTATAACACCTGGATAGAAAAATAGCGGAATAATGAACAATAGGGCATTTCCGGATAGTTTTTCTAATGGAAAAGCAAAGCACTAGCTGATCATTTTGCCGAAGTCGCAGTTTCAAACAAAACCTTCGGCAAAATGGCAATGTCGGCATCTTTGGTCGGAAATCTATTGTTCAGTCTGTTCTTTTTAAAAATCGGGTGTGTTTTTTCAAAAGACTTTCGCCGAAAATAAAAAGGCGAAAGCACGGGATCAGAAAAACCTGAAGGGTTTGATAATGCTCAAAATCGGTTTTTATCGTCTGTTACAAGCCATTGTTGTGCTCTGGGCGGCATTCACTGCGACTTTTATTTTGTTGCAAATTCTTCCCGGTGACGCAATTCTAATCAAGTTTCTCAATCCGGAATATGGGCTGAATGCCAGCGAAATTGCCAATCTGCGCACGAATTACGGTATTGATGAACCCAAAATTATTCAATATTTCAAAACAATAGGAAATTTTCTAACCGGTGATCTGGGCTTTTCGGTACAAGCGGGTGTTCCAGTTTCCGATCTCATTAAAACAAATCTTCCTGCCACGCTGAAACTAGCCGGCTTGGGATTTTTGGTGGCACTTATTCTGGCTTTTTTGATTGCTTTATTGTTCAGTTTCTCACCGTTCCAAGGCTTAAGAAATTTGTTTTTCGCGCTTCCTGGTCTTTTCCTTGCTATTCCATTGTTCTGGCTTGGCATTGTATTTGTGCAAATATTTTCTTTTTATCTGGGGTGGATCTCTGTCATTGTTCCCGGCCCCATTGAAGCGATGATATTGCCGGTTGTGGCTTTAGCCATTCCGATTTCAGCGCCACTTGCACAAATTCTGATGCGCTCGCTTGATGAAATCGAGTTGAGCCCGTTTATTATGGTATTGAAATCCAAAGGTGCTTCGCATTTCCGTATTCTGGTTTGTCATTGCCTGCGCAATAGTGCACTTCCGGTTTTAACAATAGCAGGATTGCTGTTCGGCGAATTGATAAGCGGAGCGGTGGTGACTGAAACAGTCTTCGGTTTGAATGGCATCGGCAAAATAACCGAACAGGCTGTCCGTTCGCAGGATGTCAGCGTTCTTCAGGCCATTGTTGTGGTCTCGTCGGCCGCTTTCGTATTTATAAATCTCGTCATTGATCTGTTTTTCCCGCTGATCGACCCGAGACTGAGACAAAGAACCGGAGGCGATAGATGAGCAATAACACATTGACTGGCGTGTCGCATTTTCCGGAAAAGCCGAGGAGGCTTAAAATGGCATCGATAAAGCCCGGACTTGTTATCGCTTTCGCTATTCTTATTATCGCGTTTCTGTTTGTCATCATGCCTTCGGTCTTTACCTCCTATAGTCCGATCGAAGAGGTGGGTGACCATCTGAGCGCCCCGAGTTTTGCTCATATTTTCGGGACGGATGAACTGGGACGCGATCTTTATGCGCGCGTTGTTTATGGTTCCGTCCATTCTTTAAGCGGAGCTCTGGCTGCGGTGCTTTTCGGCTTCGTTGTCGGTGGATTTTTAGGCCTTGTTTCGGGAAGTATCGGTGGCCTTGTTGACACGATTATCATGCGTGTTGTCGACGTGCTCTTATCTATACCATCTCTCCTTTTATCGTTGAGCGTCATTACCCTGACAGGTTTCGGGAGTTTACAGGTTGCTGTGGCTGTCGGTGTCACATCTGTGGCAGGATTTGCAAGGCTTATGCGGGCCGAGGTGTCGCGCATTAAAAGCCTTGATTATATCGAGGCGGCTTATGGTTCAGGGGCAACATTTTTTGCTGTTATCCGCCGGCATATTCTGCCCAATGCTTTTTATACTGTTGTCAGTTACGCGGCATTACAGTTTGGTCATGCCATATTACAAATTGCGACATTGGGATTTCTCGGCTACGGGGTCGAGCCGCCCACTCCCGAATGGGGACTTATTATCGCCGAAGGGCGCAATTATATCGCAACCGGTTGGTGGTTGACGACAATTCCCGGGCTTGTCACCATTGCTCTGGTTTTGAGTTTCAACCGCATCAGCCGCTTGTTCAGTGCGAAGGGCAGGTGGTGAAAATGCCGCTTCTTGATGTTCAAAATCTTTCTGTTTCCTATTTTGATAAGGGACGCTGGAACGAAGTCACGCATAATGTCTCTTTCCAGCTCGAAAGTGGCGAGGCCTTGGCTCTTGTTGGCGAGTCCGGTTCCGGAAAAACGACAACCGCGCAAGCAATACTCGGACTTCTGCAACAAAATGCACGTATCGAGAATGGAAAAATTTTGCTGAATGGAGAAGATCTCGGGCGTTTTTCAAAATCTCGCCTCGAGGCTTTGCGCGGTAAAGTCATGAGTCTTATTCCGCAAGACCCGTCTTCTTCTCTTGATCCGCTTATGAAAATCGGTAACCAGATCGGCGAAATTTTTCGCATTCATAAAGCTTGTCCGCCGCGTCAAATTAAACCCCGTGTGATTGAACTGTTACGCGAAGTAGGGCTTGATGAACCGGAATTGCGAGCCGAACAATATCCGCATGAATTGTCGGGCGGAATGCGCCAACGTGTTCTGATTGCCATAGCAATTGCACTAAAACCCCAACTCATTATTGCAGATGAGCCTACTTCGGCACTTGATGTAACAGTGCAGAAGCGCATTCTCGATCTTATTGACGATATCCGATTGAATTCCGGAGCGTCGCTCCTCATGGTCACGCATGATCTTGGTGTTGCATCCGACAGGGCTGACAAGATTATTGTCATGAATAAAGGGCGTGTTGAAGAGGCGGGAGAAAGCCAGATTGTTCTATCATCTCCTCAGCAGGACTATACCAAAAAACTGGTCGCCAATGATCCGTCTTTAACACTTGTTTCGCCACGCCCCAAGAGATCGGGTGACGGAAAAACAATTGTCGAGGTGAAAAACCTTGTCATTGATTATGCAGGAAAGCAATCATTTCGCGCCGTTGAGAACCTTTCCTTCAAGGTCAATCGTGGAACAACCCATGCAATTGTGGGAGAATCCGGCTCCGGAAAAACAAGCACTATCCGCGCACTCTGCGGTTTTATCAGACCTGGCGGTGGAACAATTACGATAGACGGTAGCGATATGATTCACCTCAAGGGCGAAGAGTTGCGCCATTTCCGCCGCCGTATCCAGCTTGTCTCGCAAAACCCGTTCGGCTCGCTTGATCCGCATTATACGATTGGTAAAATCATTGAAGAACCTTTGCTGAATTACCCCCATGAGAACAAAGAGGCAAGACGCGCGCGCGTTCTGGAGCTTCTCGATCAGGTGGAATTGCCAAAGACTGTGTTTGACCGGCTGCCGCGAGGGCTTTCAGGTGGTCAACGCCAACGTGTGGCTATTGCCCGTGCTTTGGTTCTCAATCCGGAAATCGTTGTTCTGGATGAAGCAGTCTCGGCACTTGACGTTACCGTTCAGGCGCAAATATTGGCGCTACTCGAGCGTTTACAAAACGACTATAATCTTACCTATATTTTTGTCAGCCACGATTTGTCTGTCGTTCGCCAGATATCCGATAGTGTAACAGTGCTCAAACATGGTCACGAGGTGGAAAGCGGCAAGGTTGAAGAAATATTCACTCATCCGCGCGAAACTTATACAAGAGAACTGATTGCTGCTATTCCGGGTAAGAAAAATGCACTTCACCAATCGCTTTTGGGAGCACAATTATAATTTGGTCCAACGAATAGATGTTTTCCGTTTTGGTAAAAGATTAAACTCGAAATTGATTAAACTTGCGATTGATTAAACCGGCAATTGATTAAAAATGTGATCGGGAAATAGAAAACGGACTTTTCAAAAAACCGTCCTTATCAAATCTTGTCAGGTTGCAATGTGTTTTGCAAGTTTTCTGAAACCTGCAAATTTGCTGCCCAAAAAAGTATGTCAATCAACGAAACTTTAAGAAATGACATAAATTCATAAGAATTTGGTGGCTTAACTGTAACGTGAAATGCAGCAAAAATCATTTCATTTCTATTGAGAATTGCTGAATGTCATGAATAGCCGGAGTTGTTATATAGTGGTCAACGCTGGACCTGATGGCCTATCGGTTATTTTTCTTTTCGACCGTTTTTAAAAAACCAAGATAAATATTTCATATTGATATGAAATTTTCGCCATTCTAACATTTTTGTGAAAGCCTGTCGCCCGAATGGGCCGGAAGAAAAATCGAAAAAACAAATAAAATAATTACCTAAAATACTGATTTTTATGTAATTTTCTGTAAAAAGGGAGAACAGGAAAATGTTTGTTTTGCCAGGATTTTACCGAAATATTAAGATTTTTATTTCAAGAAATCCCGTAAAATGCGTGCTTGAGATAATTATTTTTCTCCTTTTTAGAATAAAAATTTAAAATTTTTGTTAAAAATTCGCAGATGTGAACGATCCCCTATTTGAAACATGGGAGGTAAGGCGCTATAACAAATCGTCTGCAAACGGCATGGGCATAATGCGTTATCCGTTATGCGGATAGAAAGTAATATAGCTAAAACGCTGTGTAAAATTGCTGCGCCGGGGGTGGTTTGGTCGCGCACCCTTTGCCGCGTTGAAGGTATTTTGCAAAATTTTCATTACCTTCGGGTATCTAGTTGTCTAAGGAAGTTTTTCAATGAAAAGATGTATGTCTGTCTTGGCTCTTTCTCTGCCACTGACGGCCTTCGCGCTATCACCTGCTGCGTTTGCTGCAAGTGGTGAAAAGACCTCTTCGCAATCTCCTCAATCTTTGTCGGTCGAGATATATCGGGCAACAGAGAATGGGCTGGGACATCAAATGGGGAATGTTACTATTACCGAAAGTCCGTACGGTCTCGTCTTTACGCCGGATTTAAAAGAATTGAAGCCGGGTCTTTACGGATTTCATGTTCACACAAATCCAGACTGTGGCTTGATTAGTAGAAATGGCAAATTCGAGATTGCCGGTCGTGCCGGTGGACATCTTGACCCCAAGGAGACAAACCAACATTCCACACCATGGGATGACAACGGGCATCTCGGTGACTTGCCGCCTCTTTATGTAGATGAAAATGGCAATGCCACTCTTCCGGTTCTGGCACCTAAGTTGAAAAAGCTTTCCGACGTACGTGGGCATTCGCTTATGGTCCATGCCGGACATGACAATTACTCCGATCATCCGGAACCGTTTGGCGGCGGTGGAGCACGCTTCGGTTGTGGCGTTATCCGTTAAATTAGCTCTTTAAAAGAAAGGCTCCGAAATGAGGGAGCCTTTTTTAATTGGTTGTTCCAATAGAACCACTTAATAATGAGTTCGGCTCTATCGGATATTGCCTGAGCGAACCGGCTTAACATGACCGATCCGGCTCTATTAATAATGAGTTTTTTCAATCAGTGGTTTTTTGCGCTCTTACTCTTTTCACTTTTACTCTTTGCATCGGCAGGATGAGCTCTTTTAGCCGGTTGTTTCTATCTATGTGAAAGAAATTCTCCAACTGTTATTTTTGAAAGCAGGCATGGAAGTTAAAATTATGTTTTCCCGCATTTCTCCGTTAAATCCACGCGGGTTTTCTTCAAAAGGCTTTTATGCCCGATTGGATATTGCCGTTGACGAACCGGTATTTCTTACTGTCACCAAAGTTTCTTACAGTCATACGTATGAACGTACCGGGGCATGAACGCACCAGCCTATGTTAAAAATTGTATCGGCTTTCTAGCTCAATTTCCGTGAAGCTTTCAAATGATTTGCTTTCGAATAAGGCTTAGAGAGAGGAGCCTTATAATAAACTCTTTTGGAACATAGTTGCGCTCATCCCGTTTCAATACAGCAATCGAAAAGAAAACCGGAACGGCTCGAATTATGCGGGACTGGGCACTTAAAGCTTTGGCAGACAACAAAGCCTCAACGAAGACACTTATTTTCGATAAAAGAAAGGAAAACGATGGGCGTTTACATGGGACGTGACTTATTTTCTGCGCCCACGCAAATGCGTGAATTGCGTGAACGTGCAGGCTTGTCCATGGAAGAAATGGCAAAAAGTCTGGGCGTTGATGGCAAAGCTACGATTGAACTTTATGAAGATGAAGAAAAATTTTCACGAGATTATTTCCCGATTGCCCTCACAGAAAAATTAGCTCGTATATTGATCGGTTTGGGCAAGCCATCAATTCGCTCGGACGAGGTTTGGGCATTGGCATTGCCTGATGCGCGTACAAGACTTCTTGTTAATCGCAGGGAAGCCCATAATGAAAGCGTCACGGTACGGATACCGCCGGAAATGGTCACAGGCCAATTGGCGGCCAATATCATGCAGATGTCCGAACATGAGAAAACAGAAAAGAGCAAAGCCGAGCCAGTGAAACAATCGCCAGAGCAGGCTGCAAAAAAAGCTGATAACAGGGTCCGTTGCGAAAAAGTTGAAGCGATAGATAAAAATGAGGAACACGCTATAAAACATTCAAGAGAAAATGCCATGAAAACACAATATCAACCGGTTCTTATAGATGAACCATTTGAAGCATATGAGGAAAATCGTTTCGCCAGTGTGGAAGATAGCCTCGTAGATTTCGAACAAAATCGGCTGCTACCGGTTTATGGGCAAGAGGTTGCCGGTGAGCATGGTGAATTCGACCTTGATGGAAACATATTGTTTGAAGTCGGTTGTCCGCCACAACTCAATCAATCGATCAATGCTTATGCGCTGGAAGTATCAGGCGAAACCATGTGGCCACGTTATCAAGATGGAGAAATTGTCTTTTGTGACCCGTTGCGGCGTGTCAAAAAGGGCGACTTTGTTGTTGCACAAGTGCTTGAAGACGACAGTTCAAAGGCACCGAAAGCATTTGTCAAAATGTTTTCCCATCACAACGATAAAGAATTGGTTCTTGAACAGTTCAATCCGCCACAAAAACTGGTTTTCCCTCATGATAAGGTGCTGTCGGTTCACAAAATTACTTTTTCCGGATCATCTTCCGGAGAAGCACTTTAACAACTTGATATTTCCGGTTCGAAATACGTCTGAAAACAAGGCTGAAGGTCAGTCGAGACCTTCAGCCTTTCTATCATCCACAATCTTTCAAAGAGCCATTGCTCAATGTTTTTATTCCTTTTTCCCGTCAGATATCAAGGCACTAACAAGCGATAGCTAAAGTGAAAGGTTTTTCATTACTCTACACATGATATGGTATTGAAACAAAAATCATTTTTAACTAATTGAAATTAAAAGGTATTTTAAAGTTAATAAAAAATAAACAATGAGTTGACAAAATGATTCAACAATAAAGCGCTTCTCTTTGTTTAAACACGTAAATTTATGCTCAAGCGTTGATTGCCGGAATTTCGGAAAAGAACGCTGATCTATTGAAAATATTCCCCGTAAAAGCTGACCACATTTGGTAGTGAAAAACAGCCGGATCTTGTCTTTCCGATATGGGCGGGATTTTGTATCTGCTCTGATTGAAGGGGGTTTATATCCGAACACTTTTCGTAAAGGACGTGGATTTTGCCGGTTATCGTTCCGGTGAATTCGACCAATCGGCCGGTAAATATTTTTACGCATTAGTCTTCACCATACATAATCAAGTTTTGGAATTTTTGTGCAGTGAGCCGAACTCCGGTTTGAAACAGGGTAATGCATGAAAAATCTGACAAATTTAGAGACAGTAGATTTAAAGACAACAGAACCATCACAACCATGTTCGAAATTTATGGCAGCCAATGTTGAAAACGATGGCATCATATCGGCAGATTCTCATCTAAATATTCTGTCGAAAAATTTTATTTTGAAATGCCAATTTTAAAGAGTGACCATATTTTTATAGCGGAAACTCTGCCAAGTCGTTCGGGACTCTAGAATTTTATTACTGTAAAGCTGCAACCAGATTTATTGATAATTTCAGAGTTAAATTCAGCGTCGAGCATAAGCGTGATGCGCCGAATAGCCCGATGGGAGACGCCGTGTGACAATGGGCAAAGGTCTTTGACTGCCATGAAAATAGTTCATTCATTTTCTGATTGGTAGTCTTTTACGTTTTGGCCGAAAGCTGCTAATTCCGGTTATTATTATTATTTTTATCAAGAAAAATCTGTTCGTCAGGGCTGGTCTTGCGGCCAACAATTTTGTTGCGTTGAGGAAAGCGACCGAATTGCCTGATGATGTCGCAATGAATTTCGGCACTCTGCAACAAGGTTTCATTTTTAGTGCGGTAAACAGTTCTATACTTTTTTCCTGATCGGCAATTTTTTCCGAATGTTCAAAAGGCATGTAAAGAAAGCCGCGCAATTCGGGAGCGATTCTTTGATCGGTCCGTTTTTCAAGAGCAAGCTGTGCGATTTTACGGGCATCATTATCGCTACAATAAGCCCTGGGGTCGCCACGGAACATGTAGCGGGGAAATTGATCCAATATGATCGTTAGAGCCAGAAGGCCTTCATCGCTTTCCAGCCAATGTTTCAAGCGTCCCGAAAGAGCAACACGCCAAAGTGTCAGAAAATTCTCGCGTATGAGCGCGTCAAATTGTTCATCCTGGCCAAACCATTTATCTTTCCCGGCATCGAGCCAAAAGGAAATAATCTCACCCGGTGTAATTTGTAGTTTACCCATTGACGCGCCCCCGAACGTTGGGTCTTCTGAAATACTACATTGCCAATCCCTGTATTATGCATCCAATTTTCTTAAATTAAAAGACGATAAAACAGGTTTTATTATGGTATTTGTTGTTTATGGCTCGTAATTAACAATTTATAATAATTATAGACGGATTCATACAGCTTATCGTTTGCTTGTAGACTTATGAAAACAACAATTTGAGGCTATGACTCCAAATCAGATTCCTTTTTTCATGAACGGGTTGAATATCGATAAAGAGGCGTTGAATTATTGATTTCAGATTTTGCTATTAAATCCTGCCAGAGCACATGAGTTTCATAAGCCTTTTGCTTTCCGATTATAATAAATGCGATCAAATCGATATTTTTCCTAATTTCGTACTTTGATTTTTCCATGTGTTTACAATGAAATGCTATGATTATTCACGCCTTCACATGAGAGATCTTGATAAAATCCTCCCGAACGGGTTTTACCAAATTGAAAGACGCGGCTTGCGTTAGAAAAAGAATTTTTCAAGCGAAAACTGCGCTTAAAGCTTGAAGGTGACGAAGCGCCTATGGGTTATCCGGCTTGAGATTAAAAAACCGAAAGATTGGAAAATGTTTTGAAATGAGTCCCGATTTTTTTAACAGGGGAAAAAACCTGAAAGGGAAAAAGCGTGAGAGAAAAAACATAAGCGAAAGAAATGTCGGACGATTATTATAATGCATGTTTTTTAATATTTAACAGTTTGAAAAATAAGGGTTTTTAATTATCTATCACGGTTTCGTGATCACCCCACAGAGATGTGACTGGCATCATTGTCCAAGCGTTCTTAACTCAACTTCATAAAAAGGGGTTTCGAAAGATAGTCGAAACAATCCCGAAATCGGAAACCTGTTTTCAGATGGCAGTTTTCCGAAAAAAATAAGAAGGAGAGTTTATTATGAAAAGATTAATGCTTGTTGCTGCTGCTTTGTTATTAGGTGCTAGCAGTGCTTTCGCTGGTAACGGTTTTGGCGATGGTAGCCGGGTTAACCACTATGTCATCGGTCATTCTGGCAATGTTGAGGGTGACCAATTCAAAGGTAATAGTAAAGAAAAAGCCTACTTCTATCGTGGCGATGGTTCGGTTGAGGACTCCTACTATCCGGGGCGTCATCTGAACTCTCCTGTTTCCCGGCATGGTGTGAGTGATCAGGAAATGCATAACTTTGGTGATGGTTCGCCAGTAAATCATAATATGTAATTTCATCATCGTTACGATTTTTGAAAACCCGGAGGGAACCCCTCCGGGTTTTTGTTTGCGGTTTTTTTATTTGGCCGTTACAACATACCAAATTATTGAAAAACGAATGGGAGATCTACAAAATGCCGAAAGTTCTGATATTGGGTGCAGGTGGTATCGGCGGCTATTTTGGTGGTCGTCTGGTAGAGGCGGGAAAAGACGTTACTTTTCTGGTTCGCCCGAAAAGGCAACATATACTTGCCGAGCATGGCTTGCGTATTGAAAGTCCGGCCGGTAACGTAACCGAGCAAGTCAATACCGTTACGGATGAAGAACTTTCCGTCCAAATTGCACAAGGCAAAGTTTACGACTATGTTTTTCTCACGGCAAAAGCCTATGATCTTGAGAGTGCAATCAACTCGATACGCCCTGCAATGGGCAAAAACACCGTTCTTATACCAGCCTTGAATGGCATGGCCCATATTGATCGTCTGAATAATGAATTCGATCATAATAATGTCATGGCGGGTTCGGTTATCATTCAATCAACACTCACAGCAGATGGGGTTGTGTTGCACTTGAATGACGATGCATTTGGCGTTTTCGGTCCCCAACAAGGTGGAGAAGATCAACGTGCCGCGCTTTTTGCAAGCCTGTTCGACAAAGCCAAAGGGGTGGACGTGCGCGCGGTACCGAACGCCATGCAGCGCATGTGGGACAAGTGGGTCCGTCTTGCTACGCTTGCCGGAATGACGTGTTTGATGCGAGCCAATGTCGGTGAAATCAATCGTGCTCCGGGCGGACAAGAAGCTATGATGGATTTTCTGAACAAAAATAGCCAGATAGCAAAGGCTGCCGGCTTTCCTCTTCACGAGGGGGCAAGCAACAATATTGGTATTTTTTCAAAGATACCCATTCTTTGGCAACCGCATCCATGTTGCGCGATATTGAAGGAGGCCACCCGACAGAAGGTGATCACATTTTGGGCGATTTATTAAATCGCGCAAAACGTTTCGGTATTCCGCATCCTCTTCTTTCTCTGGCTTATACCAATGTCAAAGCCTATGAAGAGCGGCGTTTATCGGGGCGTGACCAAAAAAAATAGCAAATATGAAAGTCACCTAAAATACAAGCTGAAGATTGGTGGCGTTTCTATTCAGGACAAAAAGTCCGAAAATTGTTGTCGACTTTTGCAATGCCAAAGGCGATTGCTTTTTGCCGACCACCCAAATCTCTATTCCGGTTCACGAAGACTGCTTCAATTCGAAATTGCTTGAATTCGAAAATATCGGATAGGGTAGGGTTTTAACCGGTGGCAAGATTATCGACCGGAAGGATGCTCTTTCAAAGTGCGAAAACGCCGCTATGCGAAACTCAAAAATGACATCGGAAAAAACGTGAAAGTCACTATGTCGGCGAAAGAAAAGTGGAAATCCGGACACAGAAACCCGTGCAGGGCAGCAAAAAAGGAGCGGCTAAGAAATCGCTACCCCTTTTAACTTCAATCTGTTGTCAAATATTAGGGCAAGGTTTCACGATGCCAGTCGATTGATAGTTGCTCTTTGAATGCAAAGCGTAAAATATGTTGGTCAAAAATACCTTCGATCTTGATTGCTTCAAATTCGTTAGGTGTTGTGATCTGCACTACCAGCGATGCTTTTTCAGCAAACATATCAACAGTCACATCATCCGAAAAAGGAATATGGGCTTCCTTTTCCGAAATGTCGAATCGGGAAATTTATGACTCCAATGTTTTGCAAGTTGTTGGAGATATTTGCTGGCATTCTCGGTTTCGATAATAGCACGGGAGCGGATTGTCATTGTGTGGTCCTTCAATTTCGCTTGTCGGTAATGATGCATAGATAGGAATTCTAACCGGATTGAGCTATAGGCTTTCTCAAAAAAACAACCGTATCACTATCAATCCTCTTGGCTGCTGTCCGGCCTGACTTGCCTGATGTTGATGGGAAAGAAATAGACACAGGCATTTGTTCTTATCTTAATAACACAAAGAAAAGTCGAAAAACAAAACCGGCTTCAAGGCATAGCACCTCTTGCCGGTTTTGAAAGACAAATGTGCTCCCTTTGGTCTGCACCCGTTTAAGTAATAAACAGTTTATTCGGCAGGCTTGAATTCTGCTTCAATAATCAGATTGACATCGTCGCTCAACGGTCCTTCAAGCTCGCTTACGCCGAATTCGCTACGCTTGATGACTGTTTTTGCCGAAAAGCCGAGGGCCGGTTTTTTTGTTATCGGATGGGAAGCGATGGTACCGTTTAACGTGACATCAAGTACAACGGGCTTGGTCACACCGTGAAACGTCAGATTGCCGGTAACCTGACCGGTTTTTTCGCCTGTCAATTTGATTGCTGTAGATTGGAAAGTAATAGTGGAGAATTTTTCTGCATCAAAAAACATCTCGCCAGCAATCTCTTCGTTAAAATCATTGGGCGTTTTGGGATAATTTGTATCAACCGATTTCGGATCGATCGTAACGTGCAAAACCGATTTTTCGACATCGTTGGCATCAAGATCGAGTTTTGCTTCGATTTTGTCAAAACGACCATAATAATTGGAAAGGCCGAAATGTTTGATGCTCCACAACAGATTTGTGTGGCCAGCATCCGATACATAAGCACCCGTCGGAATATCAAGCTTTGCTGCCTCAGCTCCAAAATTTCCGAAAAAAACACTTGGAACTGTCATCATAACAGCAATGATTGTTTTCTTGATAAACATAGTCTCGTCTCCGTAAATGTGAAATGTCTTATTCCAGATATTCAAATATTCAGATATTCTAGCGTTTTTGAAATAAGTGGGAAGTGTCGACAACAAAGACAGAATGTTAACAGATCATTGACAACATGAATACCTTATCAGCATATTTATTTTCGCTTCGGATTATAATCATAAATCAGAAAAAATAATGTAGTGAAATAAAATTCGTCTTGAATTGTATTTATTATAAATAATCTCATAACGGAGATATTTTTTTGAGTGGTGAAAAAGAAAAAAAGAGATAATAAAAAATTTATAAAAATAATTGAATTGTTAAGTTAAAATTGATTTATCATTTGAATTATGAAAAAATTTTTGTAAATTTTTCATTGAAAAGAAAATTGATGTCAGGCTATATTTTAGTTTGAGATCCGCTTTCCCGATATCATTTGTAACAATGTCCTATGTTGGAAAAAATGCCGCGCTTGACGAGGTCGTTAAGCATGAAAAGCCCATGCCATACGGGGAAGTGATTTTTTGGTAAACAATTTTCTCCGCTTAAGCGATGAAAGAAATCATGCAGGCACCATTGGGGCTGTCGTTTTATTCTTCAGGAAATTTAACAGATAAAGGAAATTATCTTTTCAAGAGAAGCTGTTAACCTTTTCCGGATTGTCGGTAAAAGCCCCTTGCGTTTTCACTCTTATGTTTCCATATAGGATTTGTTTGAGGACTATTAGTCCTGAACCGGTAAACGCCAAGAGCCTTTTCAAGGCTGCTTAAAAGAGGAAATAGAATGAGCGTTTTACGCTATTTTACCGGCGCTTTTATTTTTACAGTTGTCGGTCTGAGCCTCGGCATGTGGCTCGGCTATGTCGAAACAGGTTCGACAAGTGGCATATTCGAATATCTGTTTATTTGTTGTGTGCTTGGCGTTTTGGAAATTTCGCTTTCATTTGACAATTCCATTATCAATGCGCGTATCTTGCGTGATATGAGCCCGGTTTGGGAACATCGCTTTCTTACCTGGGGCATTGTCATTGCGGTTTTCGGAATGCGGGTGATCTTTCCATTGACTGTGGTGGCTTTTGCCGCGTGGATCAGCCCCTTGCAGGCACTGAAACTGGCCATCTGGGAGCCGCAACATTACGCTGATATCATGACAGACGCGCATGTCGGCATTGCCGCATTTGGTGGTACTTTTCTTTTTATGGTGGGGCTTAAATATTTTTTTGATCCGGAAAAAGATACGCACTGGATTTTATTTCTTGAAGGGCGCGCCAAAAAATATGCGTCAATCCACGGTATCCAGATTGCCATTACACTTGTTCTTGTGCTTATTTTTTCCAGCCTCGTAAAACCGGAAGATGACCATACTTTTCTGGTTTCGGCAATTTATGGCTTGCTTGCATTCATCGCAGTCGAAGGCTTGGGCGTTTTGATGGATGCACGAAAACACACAATGGAAAATGTGTACAAGGGAGGTGTTGGCGCCTTTGTCTATCTTGAAGTGTTGGATGCGAGTTTTTCGTTCGATGGTGTGATCGGCGCTTTTGCGCTTTCCACCAATCTTTTTGTTATTGCAATCGGTCTCGGGATTGGTGCCTTCTATGTTCGTTCGATGACAATTCTTCTTGTCGATAAAGGGACACTTGCACAATATCGCTATCTGGAACACGGCGCTTTTTATGCCATTCTGGTGTTGGCTTTTATCATGTATTTGCAGACCATTATTCACATACCGGAAGTTGTTACCGGTGTTATCGGAATGGTGTTCATTCTGACCGCTCTTTATTCTTCTATCCGGTTCA
Source organism: Ditibartonella apihabitans (assembly GCF_002007485.1). GTDB lineage: Bacteria > Pseudomonadota > Alphaproteobacteria > Rhizobiales > Rhizobiaceae > Bartonella > Bartonella apihabitans. The sequence goes on along the minus strand of NZ_CP015820.1, from coordinate 1,703,802 downwards.
ATCGTAATCATCCCGATTGGCATTTGAATATTCCGAAAGATTAAATACGCCGGAAAGTTTGTGCGAATTTGTACCACTGCCAAACTGCTTTTGACAATCAAAGAGAGGTCATTTGGCTTTCGTTTGGGGCAAGCGCTTCATATAAATCTGTTCCGTTTCGCTTAAGACATCGTCCCAGTCTTTTTCCACTCATCCAGACATTTAATGATTCCGGCGGAGTTAACCCGTCTTCAAGACGGTCGTCAGGTCGAAAGCTGCCGACAATTGTCGTGACCGGAATAACACCGGCCCAAATCCGGTTGGCATAATCTTCCTCGTTATCGTGAGGTTCCAACGGGCAGCATTTCCGCCATTCAAACAAGATCGTCAAAAAGAACAGGAATGCTCAGAAAAATAGGGTGGAAAGCGGAGAAGCGGCAAGTCTCATGCATCTCAACCCGCCACGACAAGGACTTCATTTAGCTCTCATACTTGACAAAAATATCAACGATGTAGCATTGGAGCCCAAATTGCATAAAGCCGGTTTTGCCGTTCGCGCAATCTCGCACTATTGCCGGAATAGTCGCGAGAACGGCCTGATTATGGGATATTGCGGCTTTTCGCCCGAACTTTATGAACAAGCAGGCGGGACCATTTCTCATATAGTTGCCAATGAAGTAAAATATAATATTTATAATAAATAACAAAATTGTATCTATATTTGATTATTATTTAAAAAAATAATAATAGTTATATTCAATATTAAAATAATATTTATATTTATGGCAATGAAGGAAATAATGACGATTTTTAAATTTCCTTAAAAATGATATTTCGAAAAGTTTAAAGCGAAAGATCAATTGAACATTTAAAAAATAAAATAAATTCAATGAGAGAGTATTCTAACCTCGACATTAGGGTGTTCGTTTTAGATCGGTTTTTGCCCAAAAGCGGATAATTTATTTTTTGCTTGTCCTATAACTACATGAAATGAATTTTCGTCTCGTCGAACAATATTGGTTAAGGGCATTTTCCTACGCTCAAATAACAAAACGGAAGAGTGGGAGAATAAAAATTTGAAAAAAGAAAATTCAGTATCATTCAAAGAATAAAGCCAATCGAATAAATTGAAGGTTATTTCATTCGATTACTCAAAAAATAGAAAGAATATGCTTATTCAAACGACGTTTGATAAATCAGCAAAATTCTCATTTTTCCCGTTTTATATTTAAAAGTAGAGAAAACGTCTTGTCATAACTATAAAAATTAATTTCAAAATTATTGCACTTTCATAGCTTGTTTGTCGGCGGCAAATCATCTTTCATTGTTGTAACAAACTCTCTTTGTGGAACGGGCTCGGCCTCAGGCGTCGGCGAGGGATTTTCCGGTATGAAAGAAGGGGGAACCTCTGGTAGCGGCGCGGGATGTTGAGCGGGAGCGGGATTACGAGGGGCAGTGGGCAAAGGCTTATTATCGGGTAAATGCGTATCCGGAGATGATGGTGTGATGGTCTCTTCCTGCGCAAAACAATAAAATTCACGACCAATAATGATGAATATCAGGCCGGTAAACAGCAGAAATACTAAAATCATATAAATCCACGTGAAATCGGGGATGTGCCTATCAAAAAACAGCGCCTCTGCAAGGGCCTCAGAACTGCTGGTGATAACGAATGAACCTGCGACAGGCGCTAAAAGCACCATAATAACGCCGATTCCTCCTAAAACAGTAAATTTTTGCCGTATCAATGTTCCAGTCAGCTTGTACATTTCAACTTTACGCCGTTTTTTGTTTTTTCGAAGGTGAACGAGTTAAAAAGATATAAAGTAAATAAACAAGATAATCGACGAATGCTAACAGGAAGAAAAAAACCAGAAAATGTATTGGAAACACTTAGAATTTCTCCCTAAAAAGCTTTATAGAACAAGATATATTATACTTTTTGATTATGTCCAGATTACCGTCGAATATCGATAAATAAAATTGGTAAACATGCAAATTGGCGATAAGGGGGGCACAGGTTTTTGTGTTCTATCACATAACCAAAACCGGAGTTAGCTTTCAACAAGCGAAAACTCTGTTGGCAAGCAGGCTTTAGCAAATTTGAAAACCGCCAATCAAGAGCTCTAAAATGACAGTTATAAGAACAATGTTGTGTTGTTAAAATCATGCATCGGGAAATCCGATATTATCGCGGGTGAGACTATAATGGCTTTAGAAGAATTTGTTTTCTCAAGATTTTCGTACAAAACCGGGCGGCAGAAAAGCAGATAAATAGTCGGATAGATTGCTCTCAATATTAGATGCCAGCGGAAATTCATATCAAGTTGAACAAGAAAAAAGGGGAGCAAAAGAAAGGCAATGAGCCTCTTTGTTTTTCAAGCTTTTAACTTCTCCGAATTCAAATTTCTCTATTCGAATTTTTCTCCGAATTACGCGAATTCCGCTTTTGTACGGCGTTCCAAATGAAACTTTTTGATTGATAGGATTGATCAAGTGGCTTTCAGAACTTCACCATGAAAGAAAATCAAAAAAACAAAAAAGCAGGTTGTTTCAATTCCAAAATAGTAAAAAGACGTTTGGCTCCGGAAAAACTCGAAAACAGTGATTGCTATGGAAATGCGAAAGGTAAGCTCGATAAGGTTTTTAACAGTTTCAGCCACATGTAACCATGCGCTTCATGGACACTTGCGGTTTTCAATGCTATTCAGTTGCGCGTAGTATCGGAACAAAGTTATATAAATGAAACTATCTGTCGTTATTCCCTGTCGTAATGAAGCTGAAAATCTGGCCTTTTTGCTTGATGAAGTCGATAATGCCATGCAAGGCCGCGATTACGAGATTCTGGTTGTGGACGATGGTTCGAGTGATGATACACCTCAGGTTTTATATAAACGCATGAGTGAAGGTAAGCCCTTGCGCCATATCCGGCATGACCGTTCAGCTGGACAAAGTGCTGCGGTGCGTTCGGGTGTTTTTGCCGCCACCGGCGATATTGTTCTGACAATTGATGGAGATGGACAAAACAATCCGGTCTATTTACCGAAGCTTGCCGACGCGCTTATTGCAGCAGGGCCGGAATATGGTCTTGCAGCGGGGCAACGTTTGAAACGTACCGATACGAAATTGAAACAGCTTTCCTCGAAACTTGCCAATAAATTGCGGCAGGCAATTTTGAAAGACAATACGCGTGATTCAGGATGCGGGTTGAAAGCAATTCGCACCGATCTATTTCGACAATTGCCATTCTTTGATGGTTGGCATCGTTATCTTCCGGCGCTGGTTCTGCGGGAAGGTTACAAAACCGCGCATATTGATGTGATTGATCGCCAGCGTGCCCATGGGCATTCCAATTACGGCATTCTTGATCGCGGGCTTCGGGGAATATTGGATCTTTATGGTGTCTGGTGGCTGCGCCGCAGGCGCAAAGTTGTTCCCAAGGTAACAGAAATAAGTGCCAGGAGCGAAAAATGAGCGATTTATTCTCACAATTTGCCCAATGGCTCCATGATGTCTTTGTTGCCCAGTGGGATGGCTGGATTGTGCTGGGTTTTGTCGCGCAGGCGCTTTTTATGATGCGTTTCGTTGTGCAGTGGCTTGCCTCGGAAAAAGCAAAGAAAAGCGTTATGCCGGTTGCTTTCTGGTTTTTCTCGCTCGGCGGTGGAGTCCTTTTATTCATTTATGCAATTCGCCAGAAGGATCCGGTATTTATTGCCGGTCAGGGATTGGGCCTGATTGTTTATATTCGCAATCTTTCCTTGATCTATCGCGAAAAGAAACACAAACATATGGCGGAATGATTTGAACTTCAGTACCAAAAGCTGAAAGTTTTTAATGCGCCTTTTCCGTGAAACGTAAAAAACTTCTTATGATAAGCAGGTGAGCGGCCTTTATTCTTTTTGCCCTTTATTCTTTTTACAAAGTGCGGACAGCAGCCCCTTCTAGAGTGGAAAACACTGTTTGTGGTGTCGGGCGCAAGTCAAGTAAGACAAGACAAGCGAAATATAAGTCAGGGGAGATACAGGTAGGAAACGATACGTTTGACGTCGCTTCCGCCAATAAACCCGATTTTCACTTCGCCGGTTTTGCCGACGACAGGTAAACCGGCTTCAATGAGAGCGTCGCGCAAATCTTCAGGCAATTTTCCATTGCCGGGCCACAAAACCATAAGTGGCGTTACGAGTTTTTCGCTAATAAATGGAGAACCGACGTGAACGGTTTTGAGCGTCGGGTCAATCAAACGTAGGTTTCCCGGTAATTGGGGATGGCGCGCAAAGACCATTTTGAACGGGCCTTCCGTGCGAAGTGCCCGATCAAGTTTTTTATAATCAAAGAGCTGTTCGGGCGGGTCAAAACGATTATAGGCAGTCGCTATGTTGATATAGAGAATAAAAGGTACAACCAATGCTGCGATCGCTCCTATCAGACCGAAAGCGCGCACATATTTTAAAGAATAACACAGTCGCGAGAGGACGAGTGTGAAATAGGCAGGCGCAAGGAAAAGCAGAGGTTGCAGCCAACGATCTTTAACATTGGTAATACCGAGCACGAGAACAAGTGCAAGAACGAGCAAAATTCCGAAAAGCAGGATATGATAAATAAGATGTTCGGCCCTGTTTTCTTCTCTCGTTGTCAATTGTGATACTTTTGAATTGGAGAAGCTGTGTAAGCCGGCAAGGATGAGGGCAAGAATAAGGGCAACGGAAACAAAACCCAATGAGGCAACAAAGAAGTCGGCCAATCCGCTCAGACGATCGGAAAAAAAGTTTCCTGTTTTGCCCATAGCAAGCTTATTGGCGCGCGCAACAACACTGGCAGGATGGGCAAACATATAGATGAAGGCAGGCGCGATTGCCGCACAAGTGGTGACAATGGCTAAAGGGAAATAGCGATTTTTCAAAGCGTAACGAAATTCGCGCGTTAGAGCCGTGCCGCAGAAAAGTGCTACGAGAAAAAGTGTGCCATTGTATTTCCCTAAAATTGCAGTAGCAGAGGCAAGTCCGAGAATAATTGCCCTGAAAAAAGACGGTTTACGTATAAAAAAACAAAATGCGGCAAATGAATAAGCAGATCCTGCCGTGCCCATGATGGAGTGGGTGAGGGCGCGTTGTGATTCCCATCCAATCTGCGGAAGCAGAAACATTGCAAGCATGGATGCTCCGGCAACAACTGGGCGGACATCAAGGAGTCTGAGGCCAAGATAAACACCAAGAAAAGTTGTGGCAAGCAGACCGAATTTGATCACTTGTAACAAGTAGAAATGAAGTCCGAAGACTTGCTCGACTCCATAAGCAATCCATGTATAGAGTGGTGGTTGGGAGCCGCCATAGCCCCAATTCCAGAAACTGATATTGGAGGCAAGCTCGGCATCATCAAGTCCGGCGCCTTGTGAAAAAACAGTGACAAAGAATGTTTCGAACGCAAAATAGAGTATGATGAAGCAAACAGCAGCACTGCCGTAATCCGGTTTATATTTTGCCATTAGCCCCATCCTTATATTCTACAATTCAACAGACAGTCTTCTTATAAAACTTCAACTATAATTGCCTGACCGGACACGCAATAGGGCCGGTTATGGATAACAACAGAAACCTGATCAACGGCCAATGGATATATAGTCCAGATCTATATTTTGAAATTCTTCCTTTTTATAGATATTGCGCAAATCTATAATTTTCCCCTGTGGCATAAGTTCGGCGAGTTTTTTCAGATTAAGTGCGCGATAGGCATTCCATTCCGTAATAATTGTGAGTACGCCGGCGCCTTTTGCAGCTTCATAGGGAGAGGAACACCAGACAATATTATCAAGAACTTTTTTGGCCTGTTCTTCCCCTTCCGGATCATGCGCACGTACCGTCAAGCCCGCCTCCTGCAAAACTTTGATAATGCTCAAAGCAGGAGATTCCCGTATGTCATCGGTATTGGGTTTGAACGTTACACCAAGAACGGCAACTGTATCGGTGTTTCTTTCTTTCGCGGCTTTGATAATGCGTTCACCCATTTTTATCTTACGTTCTTCGTTGATTGAAATAACTGTTTCAATCAATTGTTGGGGGGCATTGTAATGAAGGCCTGTCGCTGCAAAGGCGCGTGTATCTTTGGGAAAACACGAGCCACCAAAACCGGGACCGGCATGTAAAAATTTGGAACCGATACGTTTATCCATGCCGATTGCCTGAGCGACTTCCTGAATATTGCCGCCGGTTTTTTCGCATAAATCGGCAACCTGATTGATAAAAGTGACCTTCATTGCAAGGAAGGCATTGGCCGCATATTTTATCAGTTCGGCATTTTCGAGCGAGGTAATGACCAGTGGCGTTTCCCTTAGGTAAAGCGGCCGATAAAGCCTGCGCATTGTTTCGCGTCCGCGTTCGTCTTCGACACCCACAACAACCCGGTCAGGGCGCATAAAGTCTTCAATAGCCGAGCCTTCACGTAAAAATTCGGGGTTGGAAACCATTGAAAAATGAATATCCGGACGCAATTTTTCTATACGTTTACGAATGCGCGAATTGGTGCCCACAACAACAGTCGATTTAATGACGATAACGGCACCATCCTTCATAGCATGTGCTACTTGATCGGCAGCCTGTTCTATAAAGTGTAAATCTGCTTCACCATCGCCCCGACGCGATGGCGTGCCAACGGCCAGAAAAATGACGTCAGCTTCTTTGACGCTATTTTCAAGATCGATTGAAAATGACAGACGTTGTTCTTTGATGTTTCTGACCATCATCTCGTCCAGTCCGGGTTCAAAAATAGTCGCTTCCCCTTTGTTCAATCGGGCAATAATATCAGGATTGGCGTCAACACAGGTCACATCAAATCCGAATTCGGCGAAACAAACACCTGAAACCAGCCCGACATAACCGCTACCGATCATGGTAATTTTCATCAAAGTCTTCCTTGCAAAATATTGTTCTTGTTTGATATGACTGTTTTCCTGTGACTGCAACTGTCACTTGGGGAATTAAGGGGAGAAAAAATGGCTACCGAGGCACTTATTGTTGTTGATGTACAAAATGATTTTTTACCCGGTGGTGCACTCGCTGTTCCCGACGGTGATCTTATCCTTCCAACTGTTTACGCGCTTATGATGCGCTTCGACCATGTTATCCTTACTCAGGATTGGCATCCGCAAAACCATCAAAGTTTTGCGTCGAACCATTCGGGTTTTTCTGCCTATGACACAATAACAGTCGATTATGGCCCGCAAACACTTTGGCCGGATCATTGCGTCCAAGGGTCGGAAGGTGCAGCGCTTCACGGGTCTTTGCCTGTGGATAAGGCAGAAATGATCATTCGCAAGGGGATGGATCCGAAAATTGACAGTTATTCGGCTTTTTTTGAAAATGATCGTAAAACCCCGACAGGGTTGCGCGGCTATCTGAAGGAACGTGGCATTAACAAGCTTACATTCTGCGGCCTTGCAACCGATTTTTGTGTGGCTTATTCAGCGCTGGACGCCAAAAATTGTGGCTTTGAAGTGTCGGTAGCGCTTGCTGCCTGTGCCGGTATTGATCTCAACGGTTCACTTGATCTTATGCTGAAAACCATGAATGATTCCGGTGTCGAACTGTTAATGGGCGCTCTTTAAGAAAAATTCCGGATAAATTCTTCCGGCCTTTATTCCATTTTAGGGTTCGTTCCGGTCGGGGCAAAATGGAAATGTTTTTGCTCTGAAACAAGTTATCGTTTAGGCGCAATTTTACTGGTGAGCTACACAATGTGGCTTCACATATGATTTTCCAATCATCTCACTGGTTTAAAAAAGTCACCTCGTTGCAATCGGGTGCTGATGCATCTAGTCAAGTTCTTTAGCAATATTCGTGTCTAAAGGTCTTGGAAAAATGAAGAAGATTTATGATAGATATATGTATGTCTTGCATTTATTGAAATCATAAAAAGACGAATGCCATAAAATTGCTAATAATCATAATTCATGATATAGTAATAATTGCATTTATGAAAAATGCTATCGGGCAGTTGGCTGATATGATGACAGTACATGCCAATTCAAGGTTTGTAACATGATAAATACTTCATATACAAAATATACAAATATTTCACTCCGACAGATAACCGAAGGAAAATCTCAAACGTCAACTTTAACGAAAGCTGATGCGTCCGGGCAAAAAGAAGAAGCTAAACCCGTAAAATTTAATTTGACCTCTGATCCGAAGTCGTTTGAAGGTCTTTCACGAGAGGATTTAGCCTCTATTCTTCTCAATGAAGATGGATTGTATAATGAGGAAGATAAAGCGAATGCTACCTTCTTTCTTGAGAAGCAAACGCTTGATGCTTTTTGGGCTGAATATAATAAATCAGGTGATTATGCTGCTGCACAAGAAGCCAGTATAAAGTCATTAGATAAGGCAGGGGTGAAGGAAAAGCAGACATTCCTTTGGAATGATAAACGAGCGCACATCGTGTCTGATTATGAAGCTTCAGCCAGACGCAACGGAGTTGCGGCAAAGAATTTCGATATTGATAGTGAACTCTATAATTTGCTTAAAAATGTCCATGACCGGATCAACGAGGAATCACGACTGGCATACACGAATGGCAAAGACTTCCCGAACTATCTTGAAGATCATGACTATTTAGCAATTAAACAACAATATGAGAGAGAAATGAAAACGGGGTTTTCCTTTAAAGTCTAACCCCGTTTCCGGTTATCAATTCAAACTGTAGGTCATATCTGCGCTGAAATTGCCCGTTCAATGAGAATCGGCGGAAGAAATGCGGCCTGAACACTGACTGGAACGACCGTTCATGAAAACAACGGTTGGTACGTTCTATCGCTTGCCTTGTCCTGTGAAATGTCCTTGGCTTCAAGTCTGTTTGTTTTCATCTCAGGAAAAGAGCGAAATGAAGATAACGGTGACGAGCTTAGATATTTCCGTTCATTCGGAAAATGATCATGCAGTTTTCTTAACTTCTCGGAAGTCTCCTTTCGCAACGCTTCAAGATCGTTTGCTCGAAATTTCCGGCGGCATCAATCCGTTCACGATTGGTCGAAAACTGCTTTTCCTCATAGGCAAGCTCGACGATTTTTCTGAAAACCGGATCAAGAATCTTCTGATCTTCGGCCGATCTTTCCTTTAATCCGTTAAGAACAAGAGTTGTTGCTTTATCAATAGGAACACCGCTTTGGCGAACCATCATGACCGTACGACCTAATCCCGCCAAATCGCTACATTTTACGTTCGTTTCCTGAGCGAACAGATTTGTTTGAAAAAAACAATTATGATGAGTGCAGCAATAAAGCGCATCAAATTCTCCTCATTTATATCTAGCGAGCTTAACATTTGCGATACCGCAATAAAGCCCGCTCGTCCAACACAAAGTTGACAATTAAAAGCTGCCCGATTTTAAAACTTGTCCGAGTTTAAAAGGGGGGCGAGTTGACAAAATCACAAATTTCACGAGGGGACGTTTTGTCGGTGAGCCAAAAAATATTCTTCGATAATCCGAAAAGTTGCGGTGGTAACTTGTCCGGAAAAGAGAGCCAATCACCGATTGTGAGAGCGTAATAATCGGCAACCGATAAAATGTCCCGTAAGAGCCGCATCATAAGAGGGCTAAAAACATCTGACCCCATGCGTCGCTTTTCATTCTTTAACATTAGTCGCAATAGTAACAAACGCCAGTAACTATAACTCTTCTGTTTATCAAGAACGAGTCTTATCGAATGTCCGCGAGTGAATGTGTGAATTGCCCATAAGCCCAATGGAAAGGGGGCATAGATCACTATGTTTCTGTCTTCCGGAGCATTTTGCAGCTTCAATTTACGGTTAATCCGATAAACTGTTTTATCTACTGTGGCGAGTGAAGCGGACATTTCAAACAAACAATCGGGTACAAGCAAGGTGTTTTTTGCTTCGAAAAAAACGTTTGTGTTACCGTCCCGGTCAAAAATGACCGGTTTTTTTCGCGGCTGTGACTGGCTTTTCTGTAAGGATTTTTCAGCCATTGGTTTAAAACTGGAAGGGTCTCCCGTTGCTTGGTGTTTTTACTTGCGTCAGTGAGTAAAATAAAGCAATATTGTTTCATGTTAATATCAAAAATATAAAAAGTTGGTATAATTTGCCAAGTTTTAAATCAATACGGGGAGCAAACGCTTGAAAAGCGTTTTGCTTATTGCCAGAGGGGAAGCCGAGTGACGAAAAAATTCGCACTCGGCTTTAATCATTCCGGAATGCGAGATCATCGCCACCGCCAGTTCAAAAGCTCTGTTTGCCAATTTGAAGCCGTGCATCATGGGCATATCAGGTGAACAGGTCGCGCATGATGTGATGAGCATAATCATAAAACAGAACTTGGAAACAAGTTTTGGCTTTTAAAATTGTTTGCTTCTTTAATTTTGTTTTACTTTTTTAATTTCGTTCTGCCAGGGCTAAAGATTGCTGCTGCTAAAGATTGCAGCGGCTAAAGATTGCCGAGATCAACTCTTTCGGTTAAAAGATCAGAAAAGAATTTGTTTTGAACGCATTTCCGTAGGAAATGTCGATGAAGGCGTTTCATGAAGCGCAGTAATCAAGGAATGGAAAATATATGGCGCGGCAATTTATCTATCACATGGCTGGTCTGAGCAAATCCTATGGCAATAAAAAGATTTTGGACAATATCAATCTGTCTTTTTATCCGGATGCAAAAATAGGTATTCTGGGGCCGAATGGTGCCGGTAAGTCGACAATTTTGCGGATTATGGCAGGCATTGACAAGGAATTCACCGGTGAAGCCTGGCTTGCAGAGGGAGCAACCTGCGGATATTTGCCGCAAGAGCCGGCGCTTGATCTGTCAAAAGATGTGCGCGGCAATGTGATGGAAGGTGTTGCCGATAAAAAGGCAATTCTTGACCGCTATAATGAATTGATGATGAATTATTCTGATGAAACCGCTGATGAAGGTGCAAAACTTCAGGACATCATCGATAGTCAAAACCTTTGGGATCTCGATTCGCAGGTAGAAATGGCAATGGATGCATTGCGCTGCCCGCCTGCAGATGCCGATGTTTCAAAATTGTCGGGTGGTGAAAAACGCCGTGTCGCTTTATGTAAATTGCTGCTGCAACAGCCTGATCTACTTTTGCTTGACGAGCCGACCAACCATCTTGATGCCGAAACGACAGCATGGCTTGAAAAGCATTTGCGCGAATATCCGGGGGCTGTTCTCATCATCACCCACGACCGTTATTTCCTAGATCACGTCACCGGCTGGATTCTGGAGCTTGATCGTGGACATGGCATACCTTACGAGGGCAACTATTCGGCTTATCTGGAAGCCAAAGCCAAGCGCCTTGCACAGGAAGGCCGTGAAGAAGCTGCCCGCCAGAAAGCTTTGACGCGTGAACAGGAATGGATTGCATCAAGCCCGAAGGCCCGTCAGGCAAAGTCGAAAGCGCGTATCAAGGCTTATGATGAATTGGTCAAGGCGGCCAATGATCGTCGCCCCGGTGAAGCGCAAATTATTATTCCGGTTGGCGAAAGACTGGGGCAGGTTGTTATTGAAGTAGAACATTTGACCAAAGGGTTCGGCGAACATGTATTGATTGACGATCTTTCTTTCAAATTGCCGGCTGGTGGTATTGTCGGGGTGATCGGCCCCAACGGTGCCGGTAAAACAACTTTGTTCAAAATGCTAACCGGTCAGGAAAAACCGGATTCGGGAACAATTCGTATCGGTGACACAGTGAAAATGAGCTATGTTGACCAAAGCCGTGACGCACTTGATCCGGATAAAACAGTCTGGGAAGAAATTTCCGGCGGTAACGACATCATCAAACTCGGCAAATACGAGATGAACAGCCGTGCCTATTGCGGTGCGTTCAACTTCAAGGGAAGCGACCAGCAACAAAAGGTTGGCAATCTTTCGGGCGGTCAGAGAAATCGCGTGCATCTTGCAAAACTTCTGAAAGAAGGCGGCAATGTATTGTTGCTCGATGAACCGACCAATGATCTGGACACCGAAACGCTGGCAGCACTTGAAGAGGCGCTCGAAAATTTTGCCGGTTGCGCCGTTGTTATCAGTCACGATCGTATGTTTCTTGACCGTCTGGCAACGCATATGTTGGCTTTCGAGGGAGATAGCCATGTTGAATGGTTTGAAGGCAATTTTGAAGATTACGAGGCCGATAAGATACGCCGTCTTGGACCTGAATCGGTCAATCCGAAACGGGTTACCTATAAACGTTTAACGCGTTAACTTGACCGTTCCGGTTAAAATACCGTGGCGAGAAACCTGTTTTCCAATTTGAAATTACTAAAAAGCGGAGCTGACCTCCGCTTTTTTATGAAGTTAAAATTTTTTATAAAATATCATCTCATGATTGCTTAAGAGGGGGCATTGCTTCAGGCCGTATTCACGACAATGGTCATGGGAAGGGGAAATAACCGCTAGATCTAACAACGGATTGTAATTGGTAATGAGCACCGCACTTAACCAGCGAGCTTGTCTGATTGTAATATCCTTGCTTTGTCAGATGGATGAGAAGGCGCAAAAATCTTCAAAGAACAGACGGAGCACAACGTTCGAGTGGCAAGTCAATTAGGCAATTGGTCAAATAACGTCCATGGCAATGACCGGAAAGCGGTGTTTTTAAAGGCGGGTAGCACATTCAGCCGCGATGGCATAGCGCTCGAACCGGATAGGCCTTACAGCCTTACAAAGATTGACGACATGAAAAGACTATGTGAAAAATCATATAAGCGGGATGACAGGATAGAAAGAATTTTTGACTTTATGGGTGTCTTGAACCCGAAAAGTGATAAACTTATCTCACTGCACAGATGAGACAATGGAGAATACCGATGCAAGATTGGTCAGCAAAAGAATATTTGAAATTCGAGGATGAACGTTTGAGGCCGGTACATGACCTCGCTAATGCTGTCCCTCTGAAAGAGGTTAAAAACATTGTCGATCTCGGTTGTGGTCCCGGTACCTCTACCGAAGTTTTGTGTGAACATTGGCCAAAGGCCAAAATAACCGGTTTTGACTCTTCTCCGGAAATGATTGCCAATGCCAAGAAACGTTTGCCGAAGATCGAATTTACGGTTCAGGATATCGAGAAATGGTCGCCGGATGCAGATGTTGACCTGTTGTTTTCCAATGCCGTCTTCCAATGGTTGCCTGATCATATCGAACAGATGAAGCGCCTCGTATCATCTATGAAAAACGGTGCGGCGCTTGCTGTACAAATGCCGGACAACTTGTTCGAGCCGCTTCACCGTGCAATGATTCACGTGGCGGAAGACAAAAGGTGGAATGATCGCATCGGTTCGGTGGCACGCGAAAAATTGCCGAATGTCTCGGTCTATTATGACGCATTAAAACCGCTCGTGCATTATATCGATCTCTGGCAGACAATCTATAACCCGATTATGGAAAATCACGAAGCAATTGTTGACTGGGTTAAAGGTGCAGCTTTACGGCCATTTCTGGCACCACTTAACGAGCAAGAAAAACAGGATTATCTGGCACTTTATCTGGAACGCATCAAAAAACTCTATCCGACGCAATATGACGGCAAAGTGCTGTTACGCTTTCCCCGCCTGTTTTTGGTTTTGGTCAAGTAAAGGTCAAGATCAAAATCTGCGTGTTGCTATCATGAATCGAATTGAAAGAGCCATATATGTTATGGCTCTTTTTATTTTCCGGTTTTCCGGACAAGCTCACATCGGGATGGGATTAAATAATTTTTCGGATTAAAACCGTTTCACGAGATTTGTCGCGCAGATTTCCCATGGGGGTCTGCCACATCTGTTCAAATCAATATAGATGATAGTGAAGAGGCTCGCTATTCGTCGGCGAAAACCAGTTAAAAACAACTATGCTCAATCATATTCCAATTGTGTCACCTTAATCTAATAGGAGAACACAATGCCCGATTAAAGATGCAATCAATGGAAAATTTCTTTTAATCTCGACCGTTAACCCGCTTTATCAACAAAGAGAGCTTATCTTTTATAGCTTAATAGTTTTTTATATTCTAAAAATATTTTATTATTAAATATATATCAATTAAAGAATATTTTATGTGATTAATATTATAATGTATATTGTTAATAGTTTTATATAAACGTAATTTATCTATTAATATAATATATTTTTTATACATTTTAATGGAGTTAATTTGATAAATCGAGCTATGAAATAATGAAATAGCAAATCAAAAATCGGATTTGGGGCGGACGTGGAGGCAATTGCCATAATAAACGGGAAGACGATTTTTAACGGTGTTTTTAACCGCCAATTGATTCGTCTTGACCGCGTTAGTGTTTTTGAAGTTTTCGGGGTTGAAATTTGCTCACTAAAAGCGGCGCACCACTTCATTTACTGTTGCATAATTGTCTTTCTACGCGGAAAAGTTGTCTTTAAAGAGCTTAAATAGCTTTAAAAATGGTGGTTATAATCTGAAAATACTTTTTATTATGTTAACTATCTATTAACCACGTTGTACGAAAAAATACGCACATTATGGCGTTTCGCAATCACGAGGTTTCTAGACTGAAAATGAAATATTTCTGGCAGCAAAAATTAGGGCTTGCAGCAATTCTGGGTGTTTTGGGAGTAGGTCTTGTCGGATGTGCGACAACGCCACCACCGACGGTTTCATCAAATAGCAGTGTCAAAGCCGCGCCTTCAAAACCGGTCGTGACCTCAACTTTGCTTGGTACGCAATCGGTTTATGACCGGTATGAGCAAACTCCTGACGAACCATTCAAGATTCCGCCGGTCACGGTCAAGATACCGGAACAATTCGAACGCACAGTTGTGTCTTATCCGAGTGACGAGATACCGGGTACGATTATCGTAGAACCGGAAAACCATTATCTCTATCTTATTACCGGTAACGGACAGGCGATCCGTTATGGCGTTGGTGTCGGTGCTGCCGGTCTCGGTTTTCAAGGTGAGGCGAAAATACGCTTCAAGCGTAAATGGCCGCGCTGGATTCCGACAGCCGATATGGTGCAGCGCAAGCCGCAGCAATATAAACGCTTTGCTGACGGGGTACCGGGAGGATTACACAGCCCGTTGGGTGCCCGTGCGCTCTATCTCTTCCAAGGAAACAACGACACCTATTTCCGTATCCATGGGACGACGCAACCATCAAGCATTGGCAAAAATGTTTCGGCAGGATGTATCCGCATGCTGAATAAAGATGTTGTCGATCTTTTTGAGCGTGTCGATGTCGGTTCGAAAGTGATTGTCCGTTAATTTTTAACGATAAGTAGTTCATTTGAAAGGGCGGCTTTACCGCCCTTTTTCTTTTCCGGCCTCGGTTGTCTTTTGAAACGCGCGCAATCGGTCCGAAAGCTGATATTTTTCATCAGTGAAACCATGAGGGCGGATTCTCAAGCTTTAATAGCCTCGCTTATTATCTTAGATAGCATATTCAACAATCACGATGCGATCAGGAAAGGAGTGATGAACCCGCATTATCGTGTGATACACGCATCCCCCATGAAAGTTGCTCATATCGCTTAAATCGCTCAGGTAGTTCTTATAATTTTTCATCCACGTCGACGAAACGCGTTGCCCGCCATTCGGTCAGTTTTTCATTAATATCGTCGATTACAAAAAAACGCGCCGAATCCTTGTCATAACCGTCATCACGCAATTTATCATAATCGGTATAGGTATGGCGGATATAGGCAACGATCGAGAGCCACACAGCAATGGAGGGAGGAAGATGTCTCAAATGTGCACTTAAAGCGGCAGACCGGATAGGTTCGCTATCAGCATAGGGAGCTTGCGGGACCAGCAGGGTCAATTCCTTTAAAACAGCACGTTGTCTCTTTGTTGTCATGGACAAATAAAAAATTGAAACCCGTTTTTTTGTCAAACAGATTTTTATTGTTCTTAAGGTTATAAGCTTGGATGTGAAAATGTAAAAACAATTGGACTATGAAAGGCGTGTGCGGCTTTTCATCAAAGAAAAGGGGAGATTTGCCCTTCTGCATATTGGTTCAATAGCAAATTCTTTTCCTTTAAAATAATAGTCCGCTTCTTTTAAAAAATAATGATGAAGTGGCAACCGCCCTTACGGCTGTCAAACGGGATTTGCCACATTAAAGTCTCCGGTTAGATCGGCGGGCGGTTCTTGAAATCAGACAAGAAAATTTATTATCGCAAAAACTCGAAAACTTCGTTTTATTGTCGGTCAAAGTTTTCCAGCCCATCCGGCTCTGTTCACGTCACAGAGAGATATTCCGGTTAGAGGCCAAGGTCCGGTTCGACATCAGACATGTCCAAACGCTTGAATATATGCGTTGAAGGGGGAATTTTTAGGTGTTTGTGGGCATAAGTCATCTCTCTGCTTGACATTTGCAAAATATATAAAGATATCTTTATATCTATAAGAGTGGAGACACGGTTATGGTGCGCCAATTGGCATTGAACGAAATGGTAGACGTATTGAAGGCGGTTGCTGAAACAACGCGTTTGCGCATTTTGTTTTTATTGGACAAGGGCGATTTGACAGTTTCCGATCTTACCAAAATTCTAGGGCAATCCCAGCCACGCGTTTCCCGACATTTGCGTCTGTTAACGGAGGCCAACCTGATTGAGCGTTATCAGGAAGGCGCATGGGCCTATTTTTCATTGTCTTCCTGTTCATTACGGCGGGAAATGTTAAACACGGTGCTTGAGCATATTGATCGTCGGGACAATTTTATCGAAGGCGATATGGCAAGACTTGATGAAGTCAAAAAAGAAAGAAGCCGCGCTGCGGCTGCCTATTTTTCCAAAAATGCGCATGACTGGGATAAACTCAGATTGCTTCATGTACCCGACAACACTGTCGAACAAACCATGGTTGAACTGGTGGGAACAACGCCATTCCAGTCCATGCTTGATATCGGCACCGGTACGGGTTCGTTATTGAAATTATTTTCTCCCCTTTATACGCGTGCCATCGGAATTGATAACAATCGTGATATGTTGGCTGTGGCACGCGTAAATCTGGATAAAGCCGGTATCTCGAATGCGCAGGTTAGACTAGGTGATGTGGCTAACTTGCCGGTCGAGAACGAAACGTTCAATCTCGTCACGATTTATCAGGTACTTCATTTCCTGTCGGACCCTGAAAGTGCAATTTTTGAAGCCGCGCGTGTCATGCGCCCCGGTGCGCGGCTCATTATTGTCGACTATGCTCCGCATGAACTTGAATATTTACGTGAAAAATATGCCCATATACGTATGGGATTTTCTGATTCCCAAATGGAAGATTGGCTTGATAAAGCCGGTTTGATATTGGAAAAAACTTTGAGTTTTCAACCACAACAAAATGGCAATACAAAAGGCCTCACGATCAAGCTTTGGCTCGCCCGTGACACGCGTTTGTTGATAGCCTGAAAAACAATAGCTTAACGGAGACCGATTAATGTCTGCCCCATCACTATCACGCCGCCCCGATCTGGGCGACAAGCTGAAGGTTTCTTTCGAATTTTTCCCGCCAAAAACGGAGAAAATGGAAGAAATGCTTTGGCAAACGGTCAAGCGTCTTGCACCGTTAAAGCCAGAATTTGTTTCAGTAACTTACGGGGCAGGCGGCTCGACGCGCGAGAGAACTGGACGGACGGTTGAACGTATCATCAAGGAAACACACCTTAATGCGGCCGCCCATTTGACATGTGTTGATGCAACACGTGAAGAAGTCGACGGTGTGGCACGTCAATTCGCCTCTATGGGCATTCATCATTTTGTTGCGTTGCGCGGTGATCCAAGCAACGGAGCGGGCGGGCGTTATCATCCCACTCCGGGAGGTTATGCCAATGCGGTTGAGCTCGTTGCGGGTTTAAAAGCAATTAATCCGGATTTTGAAATTACTGTTTCGGCTTATCCGGAAAAACATCCCGAAAGTCCCGATTTTGCAACCGATATTGATCTTTTGAAACGCAAAATAGACAATGGTGCAACAAAAGCCATTACCCAATGTTTTTTCGATAACCATTTTTATGAAGATTATATAGAAAGGGTGCGCAAAGCGGGCATTTATATTCCGATTTTGCCCGGCATTTTGCCAATTCATAATTTTTGGCAGGTTAAAAATTTCTGTGCACGCAACGGCACCCATATTCCCGATTGGCTGGCACAACGTTTTGAAGGATTGGAAGAAGACCAGAAAACGCATGATCTTGTAGCGGCCGCAGTTGCTGCCGAACAGGTGCTTGATCTTGTCGAACATGGTGTTGAAGATTTTCACTTCTATACACTTAATCGGGCCGATCTCGTCTATGCCATATGTTACCTTATTGGTATCAGACCTAAAAAAGAAACGGCAGAATTGTCGACTGGTGACTAGACATAGAATGACAGGGGTCAAAGGCTTGCTCGTTGAGAAATAGTCACGATGGGCGAAAGACCGATTGTGCCCGTTTTCCTTAGCGCACTTCTTTGTTAATGAAGATGTTCACAATATTTCCGTGAGCGGCAAGCATGATCTTGTCCGGTAAGGCTTGTAGGGCGGAAAACAACAGGTTCTTCGGGCGCCGATTCTTCGCATTTTGTGTTTTTCTGTCATTGTAAAGACAAAAGAGGGCAATGGCGAAGGAAGGCCAAAGACCAAGAAGAACATAAGTGAAGGAGGCGGCCACCCACGAGCGAAACTCCATCTCCCTCCGGTAACCAAGCAAGTTTTGCGGCTGCGATTCGAATTGCCCGAAATGCCGGGTTAATTTTCTATGCAATATCTATTTTTCGTTATTATATGCTCCAATATAAGACAAAATCGACATGTTTTTATCATATTGAGTAAAATTATAGCAAAAAATTCTTATTTTCATTCCGGTTTTTCAGCCCTTGTCTTGTGATCGTCGTGATGATCGTTCATATCAGGGAGGCATCGTTATCGAGATGCAACAAATTGGTTAACAACCAGGGAGACCGAGACCCCCCGCAACGGATTTCCCTTGGTTGAGG
Source organism: Ditibartonella apihabitans (assembly GCF_002007485.1). Taxonomy (GTDB): domain Bacteria; phylum Pseudomonadota; class Alphaproteobacteria; order Rhizobiales; family Rhizobiaceae; genus Bartonella; species Bartonella apihabitans. Next base: position 1,684,899 of record NZ_CP015820.1, on the reverse strand, counting down.
CCCGATCGGAGCTTGCTCCGGTCGGGTTTTATTTTTTGAATTCTGTTTGGATAAATTTATCCTTTTGGCTTTTTGAATTATCCTTTGACGCTTTGAAAACTCCTCCCGCTTCTTGGAATTTGCTTTTGCCATATTTTGTTGCGTTCCATTATCGCCGCCAAGGTTCTTGAGATAGAACGACGTTTTTCCTTTTCTTGTGCATTTTTTCAGTAAAATATTGGATGGTTTATGGGTGTCAGTCATGCGTACTTCAAAAACTGATTTTAAAAGGTTTTTTCGAGCTGCCGGAATCATGACCCGTCGAAAATGCGACTTTGTTAAAGTCTTTTTGCTATGACAATGGATAAATGCTTTTTGTCAGACCGAAACAATGAAGCTTAAAAAATAAAAGGGCATAAGAGAATTTGTCGTAAATTACCGTGCGGCCGGCGAAAACGCATAATGCATCTATTCAAGAACGATAGAAATGACGGGGCTCGGCGAATACGCTTTCATGATGAAGCAAGAAGACGCTCAAAATTCCGGAAATGAACAGATGAAGACTTCAACTGGTGATCGGATAAATCTCATTTCATCTGGAAAATGTTATTCCTAAAACAGCGAACGACATAACAAAAACGGGCAGAGATGCCCGTTTTGCTATGAGTTGAATGTGTTATTTTTTGACCGCGTGGAATATGGCTTCAAAGCCGGTCAAGCAATTCTTTTGTCGGCCATGAATCGGCCGGAAGTCCCAAACGGAGCTGTTCGGTCCGCACGGCGTCGCGTGTCAATATACCGTAAACACCATCCACTTTGCCCATATCATAACCACGGTCTGCAAGCTTTTGTTGCAATTGCTTCATCTCTTCGGTGCTTAACCCCGGTTCGGGATGGCCTATATCAAAAGCCGGAGCACCGGCGAGACGTGAAGCGAAATAGGCAACGGTTGTTGCATAGACAATCGATTTATTCCATTCGACAAAAATATCGAAATTGTCATAGGCTAAAAATGCCGGTCCCTTTCGGCCCATTGGCAACATAAGCGAAGCATCCCCGTTATCGGGTCCTAACGGGTCATTGAGGCCGGTAACACCCCAACTGGTCCATTGTGAATGGGGTTTGCGATTTTGCCTGATTGCTTCTTGCCATGGCAAATCATCGCGCGTTAGGCGCACCTCTTCAAGCCACGGTTCACCGCGCCGCCATCCGAGATCGCTCAACATATGGGCAGCTGTCATGACGGCATCGGCAACAGACCCCTTAAGGTCGATTTTACCATCACCATCGCCATCAACACCGCGTTCGAGATAATCCTTCGGCAAAAGTTGCATTTGACCGATTTCGCCAGCCCATGCGCCGGTTGTTTCAGCATTGACGACGCCCTGATCGAACAGTTTCAAAAGCGCGATCAATTGCGGACGGAAGAGTTCCGGCCGCCTGCAATCATGGGAGAGGGTGAAAAGGGCATTCAACGTATCGAAATTGCCTTGCACTGCACCATAATCGGTTTCAAGCCCCCAAAAGGCTGCGATCACCGGTCCCGGAACCCCGTATTTTTCTTCCGCTTTTGCAAAAACATCGGAATATTTCTGCAAGTTTTCCTTGCCCTTTTTCAAACGCGCTTCAGGGATGACGCGTTTTGAAAATTCCGCAAATGTGAGATTGAAAATGGCCTGCTTGTTATCACGCTCAATAACCTTTTGGTCTATCGTTGCTTTTTTGAGTTCGTCGATAGCGTGTTCGCTCACACCCGCTTTGCGGGCTTCATCGGCCACATTCTCTCTGAATGTTTCGATTGGCGTGCTGCAGGCCTCGCGTGCTACTTTGGTTGCGACATCATCTGTCTGGGGTGCCGCATCGGGTTCTTCAGCTTGTGAAAGCGGGCAGAAAACTGTCGCAAACAAGAATGTCGAAGCTGCCAGAATTGCCTGTCTTGTCTTGAACATTTATTCTCATTCCTGCACTTTATGATGTTTAAAATGTCTTGTACCATTTTTTAACAGAAATAAAGAGGCATGCGCATCTCATTTGTAAGTCAAAACAATAATTGCCTATTGTCTGACTGTTTTTTTATTTTCCGGAAACATATTTTTGCCATTCGTCGCGGCTGCCGTAAAAGACATTGATGTCGGCATCCCCCTTGATACCGGGAACACGCCCCGTTCCGGTATATTGCCAGAATGTCCACGGATGGGTGCCATATTTTTCTTGCGGATGACCGGCGACCGACCTCAGCCAGAACGAATAACCTTTTATTTGCGACAGGCCGTTCCGATCAAAGAAATCAACTGTCGTATAAATAATGGGTTTCTTGCCATAATATTTTTCAACAATAGATAGGAAGACCTTCATTTCACTACGAACAGTCTCTGCCGGCGGCCGGATTTTGCATGTCGGTGAAGAATCATTCCACTCCATATCAAGAACGGGCGGCAGGGCAGTCGGGTCCTTCGGTACATTTCTGATGTACCATTTGGCTTGTTCGGAAGCCGGACGACAATAATAGAAGAAGTGATAGGCGCCGCGTGGCATGCCGATTTCTTTTGTCCCATCCCAGTTGTGGAGAAAATTGTCGTCTACACGGTCGCCACCCTCTGTTGCTTTGATAAATGCAAAAGAAATGCCGCTATGTTTGACCGCTGCCCAGTCAACAGCCTGTTGATATTTCGAAACATCGGTCCCGTGAATCGGGTAATGCCACGGGGTAAGCTCGGTCCAGTCATGAGGCTTGCGATCATCAAAGCGGGGGGCATTGATTGGTCCCTTGGGCGCTGTGCCGGATGGTGGCACAATATCACCAAGATCATAAGACAAGGTGGTGCAGCTTGTTAGCAACAGAGCCGAAGCAATTGACGTGAATAAAGTGCGCGCCATTTTTTTAAAATTATCTTTGAACAACAATTCAACACCTATCGGGCTCTAAAATCACTGTTCACCATTGCTAAAAATAGTAAAAGAATGGCATATAAATAAAAACTTTTGGAAAAAATATGAAAAAACTTCGTTGGCGTCGCATCATTGGTCTTTTTATTCTCCTCATTCTCGTCATTGCCGGTTTGTGGTGGGGATATTCATATTTTTTCAGTAATTCCGGTGAAATAAACGGGGAAAAGAGCCTTCCTGAAGGTTCAGCCATAAGTTTGCCAAAAGTGCCGCTTACACCATCGGATATGACGGAGGCACAAAAACAGGATGTCATCAATAAATTGATGGAAGATGCAAAAGCATCTGCATTGCAAAGTGGCCAGAGTGAAGAACAGGCAGAAAATTTTGCGCGTGAAGCGGGGGAGGTTGCGCGTCAGGCGATGAATCGTCCTTCCACAGTTGACGGGGATAAAGCACAGTAACGATCAATTTCATTCTTATCGTTTTGAGATATCAGTAATCGACCTTGGCAAATTATCTGTTAATGTGACCGATCAAATAGAACAGGCTTATTAAATTCAAATTCAGGAAAACCGGATGCCTTCATTATGGACACGCATTGGCGAGCTTATTAACAACGTTGCTGGCGACGTGTTGAATGCTATTGTCGAACGTGTGCGTAACTTCTTTGAAGGTGATCCTGAAACACGCAGACAAGTTGCTTTTTCTGTTTCCATGATTGCTTTATCGGCAAAAATGGCAAAAGCCGATGGCGTTGTAAGTGACGCCGAGGTCAAAGCATTTTATGAAATTTTTTCGGTTCCCGACCACGAGTTTCATAATGTCGAACGCCTGTATAATCTCGCCAAACAGGACATTGCCGGCTTTGATGTTTATGCGCGGCGGCTGTTCCGGCTCTGTCAGGAATCCGATTGTCAGGGACAATTATTGGAAGATGTTCTGGAAGGGCTTTTTTATATTGCCAAATCGGATGGCGTAATCCATCAGGACGAACTCGTTTTTTAGCGTGAGGTTTCCGACATTTTCGGTTTTTCTCGCGAGCAGTTCAGGGCAATCAGTGCGCGCCACGCTGTTATCGGTGAAAGTGACCCGTGGCTGGTTTTGGGCCTCAAAAAAGGTATAAGCTTCGAGGAAGCACGTAAACGCTACCATGATCTTGTGCGCGAACACCACCCCGACAGGGTTATGGCACGTGGTTTACCAAAGGAATTTCTGGCTATTGCCAATGAGCGTCTGGCGGCTATTAATAACGCATGGGCTATCGTGCGTGAGGAGTTTGTTACGGCATGACAATGCAACAGTTCAAAGCTGATTATCAGGGAGCAATTGTGCGCCCTTCACCCAACTTTGAGGAGCGTAAAGACGGCGCCAAACCGCAATTTCTTATTCTCCATTACACAGGCATGGAAAACGCAGAAAGTGCCGAACAACTTTTATGTTCACCGGAAGCAAAAGTTTCAGCCCATTATGTTGTGGAAGAAGACGGGAAAGTCGTGCAACTGGTTCAAGAGGCTTATCGCGCGTGGCATGCCGGTGAAAGTTTCTGGCGCGGTATCACAGATGTTAATTCCTATTCAATCGGCATTGAAATTGTCAATGGCGGGCCTTTGTTGAACTTTCCCGATTATCCGGAAAAGCAGATTGAGTCGGTCATCAAACTTTGCAAGTCGATCATTGAAAAATATTCGATTGAACAGAGGAATGTACTTGCCCATTCCGATATTGCCCCGCATCGCAAAACCGATCCGGGTGAAAAATTTCCTTGGGAAACACTTTTTAAGGCCGGTATTGGCCATTTCGTGCGTCCGGCCGCAATTTCCGGTGGGCGATTCATGACCAATGGCGAAAGTGGCAGACCGGTTGAAGCCTATCAATCAATGCTTGCTCTTTACGGTTACGGCATTGATATCACCGGCTCTTTTGACGAACGCACGCAACTGGTGACCAAAGCCTTTCAACGCCATTTCAGACCGCAAAAGGTTGATGGTGTTGCGGATGTCTCAACCATCGACACACTTCATCGCCTGCTTGGCACGTTGAAAAGCCTCACCTGAAACGTAAAGTTTTTAAAAATATAATCGAAACAATTGAATGGCTATGCTTCAAGGGAGGTAGCCTGACTATATTTTTTAAAAATGGAGCGCTTTTTACTCATGTGTTTTTTATTTGTTTATGATCTTGGCTGTGCAAATTGCGGTTTTTTCTCATAGAAAATAGATTTGTCCTGATTGTTCCAGAAAGGCGCCATTTACGGAAAATTTTTAAAGTTTTGTACTTCTAAGATTTTTATATGGGCGAGATTCGTCCGGTGACGGCTCTCCGGACTTTATCTTGGTTGCGCAATTGCCCGATAAACGATCAATGGTTTGTTTGCTTTCAGCCAATCTTTCTTGGTTGATTTAAAAAACAGCTTAACCGATATTCAGGCCCAATTTTAAAATATGTAATGGACATTCAAGGGGCGGCACGGTTGGCTTTTGTAATGTCATAAATTATGATTTTGCGTTGGAATCCTGTGTTATGGCATTTGTCCGTTATGCAATCGAGTGACCGGAACGACTGTTATTGCATACTGTTTTTCGGGATTTTTGTTTTTGCAGGCTTTTTTCAAAATGGCCCGGTTTTCTTTTCCGGAGCGGCTCGGGGAAGGGGGCGTCAATGAAGCAATTTTAATGGTTTGCAGGCGTTTGTTTTTGTTTTATAAGCAGCCCGTCAGTTGGTCGGGCAGCCGCGCCTTCTCAATACCGAAAGGTGAAAGGTGAGGAAAGTCCGGGCTCCATGGAATAACGGTGCCGGATAACGTCCGGCGAGGGTAACCTCAGGGAAAGTGCCACAGAAATATACCGCCTGTTCATGCAGGTAAGGGTGAAAAGGCGGGGTAAGAGCCCACCGCGCATCCAGTAATGGATGTGGCAAGGTAAACCCCACCGGGAGCAAGACCGAATAGGAATGACACGCAAGCTTTGCTTGCAGCCGATTTCCGGGCCTGTCATTCGGGTAGGTTGCACGAGACGGGTGGTAACATCCGTACCAGATGAATGGCTGTCACGCGGAATTTTTAATCAAATTTCGCCATACAGAACCCGGCTTATAGACCAACTGACATTTTCCTTTTGCGTTTTTTACCTTTATAGAAATCACAAATATAGAATTCACAAATATTTTTATATGACCCCGATTGACGGATAGATCGTTAGAGCTAATGCAAAGCATTCGCAATTAGAAAGTTTTGTTGCATGTCTCTTCAAGATGATAAATTCTCCCGTAAGTCCTCGCTCACCGAACGGACGTCGGAAGGCATTTCTGCAATGCTTGCCGGCAAGCGAAAGGGCGGACGTACATTTCTTCTCATGGTTGGGCCTGCCGTTATCGCCTCAATCGCCTATATGGATCCCGGTAATTTTGCGACCAATATTCAGGCCGGATCGGGCTATGGCTATACGTTGTTGTGGGTTGTGTTGCTTGCCAATCTTATTGCCATGCTGTTTCAGGCACTGTCGGCTAAAGTTGGCATTGTAACCGGCCGCAACCTTGCTGAACTCTGCCGCGACAATCTGTCAAAACCTGTTGTTGTGGCAATGTGGATTATCAGCGAAATCGCTGCAATGGCAACCGACCTTGCCGAATTTCTCGGTGGTGCTATCGGTCTTGCCTTGCTGTTCAATTTGCCGCTTATCGTCGGTATGATTATTACCGCGATTGTTACTTATGCGCTTCTGATGATTGATAGCCGCGGTTTCCGCCCGACAGAAATTCTGATCGGTATTCTGGTTTCGATTATCGGCCTTTGTTATCTTATTGAAATGGTGATCGCGCCGGTTGATTGGGAAGCTGCAGGTTTGCACCTTTTCACACCGGAAATGCCTGATGCCAACGCCTTGCTTATTTCCGTCGGTATTATCGGTGCTACCGTTATGCCGCATGCGCTTTACCTCCACTCCGGCCTGACGCAGGCACGTGCCAAAGTCCAGAGTGACAAGGATCGTCGCCAGCTTGTTCGTTACTCAAACCGCGAAGTTATCGTTGCTCTTGCTATTGCGGGCATGGTCAATATGGCCATGGTCATTATGGCAGCAAGTACATTCCATGGTGCGCATAACGACATTGCTGAAATCGATCAGGCCTATTACACATTGACACCGCTTCTCGGTATCGGTGCGGCAGGTGTTTTCCTTGTTTCGTTGATTGTTTCGGGTATTTCAAGTTCGGTTGTCGGCACTATGGCCGGACAAATGGTTATGCAAGGATTTGTCGGCTTCTATATACCGATATGGGTTCGCCGTTTGGTTACGATGATACCTGCCTTTATCGTTGTGGCACTCGGTGTCAACTCGACCGAAGCGCTGGTTGTCAGTCAGGTTATTCTTTCAATCTCGCTGCCTGTCCCCATGATTGCGCTTCTCTATTTTAGTGGTCGCAAATCCATTATGGGGCAATTTTCCAACGGAATTGTTACCCAGATTGTTGCCATTCTTTCGGCAATTGTTGTTTTGATACTGAATTTTGTCCTGCTCTTCATGACATTCGGTTTAATACCGGAAATTTCGTGAATGAGGGTTCAATCCTAACACTTCGTTAAGCATAACTGTGCGATAAAGAAGATTGACGCATTTTGACCGATTGAAAGGTCAGGATGCGCCAATCGATTTTTAAACGTACTGTTAAAAGATAACGATGCCAACTGTTAAGGATACCGATTTTAAACGTCATATCCCTGTTTTACTTGAACCTGTTCTTGCGGGAATGGATGCTTGCGCCGGTAAAACAATTATCGACGGTACCTTTGGTGCGGGGGGCTATTCGCGTGCACTCCTTGATAAAGGAGCCAATGTCATTGCACTTGATCGGGATCCTGAAGCGATCCGTGACGGCGAAGCTCTGGTTGAAGAATATCGTCCACGATTGAAACTCGTTCATACAGAATTTTCCAATCTCGGCCACGTGACAGACGATAAAGTTGACGGCGTTATTCTCGACATCGGCGTTTCCTCCATGCAGATTGACGAGGCAGAGCGCGGTTTCTCGTTCCAGAAAGACGGGCCGCTTGACATGCGTATGTCGGAAAAAGGTTTCAGTGCAGCCGATGTCGTGAACACCATGAAGGTAAATGACCTTACGCGCATTTTCGGTCTTCTCGGGGAAGAACGCCATGCGGCCCGTATTGCCCGAATGATTGTCGAAAGACGCGAGAAAAAACCGTTTTTGCGTACCTCTGATCTTGCAGATGCTGTCGAGACATTGGTGGGGCGCAAACCCGGCGAGCATATCCATCCGGCAACAAGAATTTTTCAGGCCTTGCGCATTTACGTTAATGACGAGCTTCAGGAATTGGCCAAAGCGCTTGAAGCTGGCGAAGCGGTTTTGAAACCCGGCGGGCGGCTTGGTGTTGTAACCTTCCATTCACTTGAAGACCGCATGGTCAAAAAGTTTTTCGCTCTCCGGTCAAAAGCGCGCGCGCAATCGCGCTATTTGCCGGTTCAAGAAACAGAAAAGCCGACATTCACTCTTAAAGTCAAAAGCGGAATTACCGCAGATGAAGCGGAGCTTGAAACCAATCCCCGTTCACGCTCTGCGCGTTTCCGTTTTGGTATTCGCACGGATGCCGACATAGCACCTCTTGATAAATCAATATTCGGTCTTCCTGAACTAGCCCGATTTGATGCCCGAAATGATGGTAATAGAAAATGACAGTTTTTCGTACATTTGATATGATTTTGGTGGCCATTATGATTTGTGCAGCCGGTATCACCTACAAGGTGAAGTACGACGCGCTGAAACGCATTGGCGAAGTCCAGCGTATCGAACGACAAATTGTTGCCGAAAAAAATACCATCAATTTGCTACATGCCGAATGGGCAATGATGATAGAGCCAGAACGTATGCAGGTATTGGCCACCCGTTATCAGGACCAACTCGGATTGCAGGTAACCGAACCCCGCCAGATTATCAAGTTGCAGGATATACCGGAACGGCTGCCAGACCAGATCGAAAATCTCATTAAGGATGACGAGCTTGAAGAAAAAAATTCGCTACTTGCCCGCAACGGCAACGCGAATATCGATAATATCGCAACAGGAAGTGTCCGGCCATGAAGTTTATTCCGTTTTTGAAGCGTAAACCGAAGGCACCTCTCAATCGTTATGAAGAGTTGCAAAAGGCCGAATATCGTTCACGCAGAACCCGCCGCCGCCTCATGGTGGTGGTGAGCTGTTTCTTATGCGTTTATGCGGTGATTTTTGCCCGGCTTATCTATTTTGGTATCAAAGGCGGCGAGATTGAAGAAGCCTCCGGCCCTGCAGTCGAGCAATCGGCAGCCCGTCCAGATATTCTTGACCGTAACGGGCGGCTTCTTGCAACCGATTTGAAAACCTATTCGCTTTTTGCCGAACCGCGCCGCATCATTGATGTGGATGAAACAATCGAATTGATTTCAACGGTTCTACCCAATCTCGATTGGCAGGAAACCTATAAAAAACTTAAAAAGAAAACCGGTTTTGCGTGGATTCAGCGCGGGCTCACGCCAAGTCAGAAAGAGCAGATTATGGCTCTTGGTATTCCCGGTGTCGGGTTTCGCACAGAGGTGCGCCGCTTCTATCCCGGTGGGCCAACAGCTTCCCATATTCTCGGCATGGTCAATGTCGACAATCAGGGCACGGCAGGAATGGAAAAATATATCGACAATGCGGGTTTAAGCGATTTGCGTGCAGCCGGACTTGCCGACGAAACGTCACTTGAACCGGTAAAACTTTCAATCGATATCCGTGTTCAGGCCATTATGCGTGATGTATTGGCAGACGCTATGCAAAGATATCAGGCAATTGCCGCCGGTGCGGTGGTTATCAATATCCACACCGGTGAAGTGCTAGCCATGGCTTCCATGCCCGATTTCGATCCCAACAATCCGGTCGATGCACTTAAAAAAGATCGCCTCAACCGGATGACAGCCGGTACTTTCGAAATGGGGTCGACAATTAAAAGTTTTACCACCGCAATGGCGCTCGATTCGGGAAAATTCCAGTTGAATAGCGTGATTGACGCGTCAAAGCCGCTTGCTGCCGGACGTGGACATTTCATCCGTGACTTCCACGGTAAATATCGTCCGTTAACAGCTTGGGAAATTTTCATCTTTTCTTCCAATATCGGTTCGGCAAAAGAAGCACTGACAATCGGCATTGACGGGCACCGCGAATTTTTAAAAAGAATGGGGCTTCTTGACCGTATGACGACAGAACTTCCCGAAGTTGCCCGTCCGGTTGAGCCGAGACGTTGGAAAACTGTCAATTCCATGACCATTGCTTTTGGCCACGGCATGATGACAACGCCATTGCAAACCGCGGTCGGCGCAAGCGCCTTGATGAATGGCGGCAAGCTTATCGAACCGACATTTTTAAAACGCACAGCCGAGGAGGCGGAAGAACACTCCAAACAGGTTGTTTCACCGGAAACGAGCCGTGACATGCGTTATCTTTATAAATTGAATGGAGATATCGGTTCGGGGCGCAGAGCCAAGGTTGAAGGTTATCGTGTTGGTGGAAAAACCGGTACTGCCGAAAAAGTCGAAAACGGCAAATATTCAAAAACCAAACGGTTTAACGCCTTCCTTGCGTCTTTCCCGATTGACGACCCGCAATATGTTGTTTTGACAATTATTGACGAACCCAAGGCGGAAGAAGGAAAGTTCGGCGCGACTGCCGGTTTTAACGCAGCCCCGATGGTTGAAAAGATCATTCACCGGTCTGCAACTTTCCTTGGTGTAAGGCCGGACTTTAAAGAAGAATATGCTCCTGTACTTGCGTCTTCCGGCAATCAGAAATTGCCTGAAACGTCGTTCAATGACTAGTGGAAAAGGGGATAGCGCATGAAACTTGATCAACTGATAAGCGGTGTTCACCAGAAAACAATAGTGCCCTCTGTTGAAATTAAGGGCGTGACCGCCGATTCCAGAAAAGTTATGCCCGGTTTCCTTTTTGTCGCTCTCAAAGGGAATAAAGGCGATGGCGGCGTTTATGCCGAAGACGCAGCAAAACGGGGCGCCGTTGCTATTCTCACCGACCATGATTTTAAATTGACGAACAGCAATGTATCAATTTTACGTGTAGCGGATGCACGTCACCAATTGGCGCTCATTGCAGCGCGTTTCTTCGGAAAACAACCCGAGACTGTTGTGGCCGTTACCGGCACAAGTGGCAAAACATCTGTCGCTTCATTTACGCGTCAGATATGGAAAGATGCCGGTTTTGCTGCTGCAACAATTGGAACAATCGGCGTCATTACACCAGTGAAAAACGAATATGGTTCTTTGACCACGCCTGATCCAGTGAGGTTACAACAGATAATGGCCGAACTTGTTGATGAGGGTGTGACCCATGTTGCCATGGAAGCTTCCTCTCACGGTATAGATCAGCGCCGCCTCGATGGTGTCCATCTTGCTGCCGCCGCTTTTACGAATCTCGGGCGCGACCATATGGATTATCATCCGACTGTCGAAGATTATTTCAGAGCCAAAATGCGTCTCTTCGACACGCTTTTGCCGAAAGAAGCACCGGCCGTCATTTTCGCCGATGACAAGTTTTCGGAAGCGGCAATTGAACATGTCAAACGTTCAAAACGGCAGGTTTTAACGGTCGGGCGCAAGGGTGATTTTATCAAATTGCGCCATATCGAGCACCAACGCTCGCGCCAATTTGTTGATTGCATTGTCGATAACGAGGTTTTCGAGTTCACGCTACCGCTCGCCGGCGACTTTCAGGTTTCCAATGCGCTGGTTGCAGCCGGTCTCACACTTGCAACCGGTGTGTCGGCTGCTGCTGTTTTTCGTGCACTTGAACGTCTGCAAGGAGCACCGGGGCGTCTTGAACTTGTGGGGACAACAAAAGATAAAGCGGCAATTTATGTCGATTACGCACATAAACCGGAAGCGCTGGAACAGGTTCTACTTGCTGTCAAAGCATTCACCACCGGAAGAGTGGTTGTCGTCTTCGGCTGTGGTGGTGACCGTGACAAGGGTAAACGCCCGATTATGGGGAAAATCGCTACCAAATATGCCGATATTGTTATTGTCACCGATGATAATCCGCGCACCGAAAATGCCGCCGAAATCCGCAAAGAAATTATGGCAGCCGCAAGCGGCGCCAAGGAGATCGGGGATAGAAGAGAAGCCATCCGTTATGCCATTTCTCTGCTTCAAAGCGGCGATACATTGGTTGTTGCCGGAAAAGGACACGAAAAGGGCCAGATTATCGGAACCGAAGTTCATCCTTTTTCTGACCATCAGGAAATAACGGAGGCCTTGGAAGGACAGCATAAATGATGCCATTATGGACGAAAGCCGAGCTTAAAAAAGCAATTGATGGCGAGATCATCGGCAATTTGCCGGATGAATTATCGGGCGTTTCGATTGATAGCCGCACCGTAAAGCGGGGCGAAATCTTTTTCTGTATCAAGGGCGAAAAACTGGATGGACATGATTTTGCGGCGAAAGCTGCCGAGGCCAGAGCAGGCTTGTTGATTATCGAAAAAGCCCACAAAGCAGACATTCAAAAACTCGGTGTGCCGATGATTGCAGTTAATGATGCACTGAAAGCTCTTGATGAGCTTGCAGTCGCAGCAAGGGCGAGATCAGGCGCAAAAATTATTGCTGTGACCGGATCTGTCGGCAAAACGACGACGAAAGAAGCACTGCGCCACTGTCTTGGAGCTGTCGGAAAAGTTCACGCCAATCCTGCGTCGTTCAATAATCAATGGGGAGTGCCGCTAACCCTTGCCCGTATGCCGGCCGATACAGATTATGGTGTGTTTGAAATCGGCATGAACCATTCTGGTGAAATCCGCCCATTGGTAAAAATGGTGCGGCCTCATTTAGCCATTATTACCAAGGTTGCGGCGGTGCATCTGGGGTTCTTCTCGAGTGTCGAGGAAATTGCCACAGCGAAAGCTGAAATTTTCGAAGGTGTCGAAAAAGGCGGGACAGCACTTCTTAATGCCGATGATGATTTTTTCCACTTTCTTTCCGATAAGGCCAAAGCGTGCGGGATTGAAAATATATTGAGTTTCGGCGAAGCAAAAGGTGCCGACTATCGCTTGGAAAAACTCCATATGTTGGCCGACTGTTCAAGTATGAGTGTGAAGATTGGCGACACTGAAGCCATGGTGAAGGTTGCAGCACCCGGACGCCATATTGTGCAGGACTGTCTGGCCGTGCTCGGTGCGTGTGATTGTGTTGGTGCCGATATGGCACATATTGTTATGGCCATGGCAACATTTAGCGCCGAAAACGGGCGCGGCGCACGTTATCATCTGGAATTGCCAGCGGGCGGGACATTCACGCTGATTGACGAAAGTTATAATGCCAATCCGGCTTCCATGCGGGCAAGTCTTGAACTTTTGAAGCAAGCCAAAACTGGCGCACGCGGGCGGCGCATTGCGGTGCTTGGCGATATGCTCGAACTTGGAAAATATAGCGAAAAACTTCACCGCGAACTTGCCGAACCGGTTTTTGCCTCGGGTGCCAATCCGGTTTATCTCATTGGACGCGAAATCAAACCTTTGGAACAAGAGCTTGCAAAAAAGCTCAAAGTTTATTTGAAAGAAAATGTCGAAGAGGTTATCCCTCTCATTCTCAAAGACATTCATGATGGTGATGTCATCATGGTCAAATCATCGAATTCCATTCGCTCTTCGCGTGTTGTGTCGGCTTTGCTTGAACGTTATAAGAAAGCCGATTGAAAGTTAAAAAGGCCAAGCTTCCATGTTGATGTATTTTTCATCACTGACCGATATTCTGCCCGGTGTCGGGGTGTTCCGCTATATTACGTTCCGCACCGGTGCGGCTTTGCTAACGTCGGGACTGATTGTTTTTCTGTTCGGACCAAGCATTATCGCCTCGTTGAAAGTGCGTCAGGGCAAAGGCCAGCCAATCCGTGCCGACGGTCCGCAAACCCACTTCAAAAAAGCCGGTACCCCGACCATGGGCGGTTTGATGATTTTGAGCGGTACGGTGGTTTCTGCACTTCTATGGTGTAATCTTTCCAATATCTATTTTTGGGTTGTACTTCTCGTTATGTTGGCCTTCGGCGCAATCGGCTTTTATGATGATTATCTCAAAGTCACCAAACAAAGCGAAAAAGGCTTTTCCGGAAAGGCTCGTCTGACATTGGAATTTATCATTGCCATTGTCGCCTCCGGCGTCATTATGCATTTCGAATCAACGGGCCTCGCACTTCCTTTTGTGAAAGATTATTTGCTCAATCTCGGCTGGTTTTTTATTCCCTTTGCTGCTTTTGTCATGGTGGGAGCGGGTAACGCGGTCAATTTTACTGATGGTCTTGACGGCCTTGCCATTGTTCCGGTCATGGTGGCCGCTTCGTCATTCGCGCTCATTGCCTATTTGTCCGGCAATATCAATTTTGCCGATTATCTTCAGATCCACTATGTCGCGGGTTCAGGCGAACTGACAGTGCTTCTCGGTGCAGTTGTCGGAGCGGGACTTGGCTTTTTGTGGTTTAATGCGCCGCCTGCCGCAATTTTTATGGGTGACACCGGCTCGCTTGCACTTGGCGGAATGTTGGGTGCTGTTGCGGTTGCAACAAAACATGAAATCGTTCTTGCTGTCATCGGCGGGCTCTTCGTTATGGAAGCACTCTCCGTTATTATTCAGGTTTTCTGGTTCAAATTGACAGGAAAACGCGTTTTCCTCATGGCGCCGATCCACCACCATTTCGAGAAAAAAGGCTGGACGGAAAGTCAGGTCGTTATACGTTTCTGGATTATCTCGATTGTGCTTGCCCTGATCGGTCTTTCAACTCTTAAATTAAGATAAGCAAAATGATTATAATCAATTCTTTCAAGAATAAAAAAGTTGCACTCTTTGGACTTGGTGGTTCGGGTGTTGCCACAGCAAAATCGCTTCTTGCCGGTGGTGCGGACGTTCTCGCATGGGATGACAAAATGGAAACCGTCGAAAAAACGCGTGCTGAGAATATTCCGGTGAGCGATCTTCATAATGTTGATTGGTCAACAATCTCGGCTCTCGTTCTAGCTCCCGGTGTGCCGCTCACCAATCCCGAACCCCACTGGACAGTCAAACTCGCAAAAGCTGCCGGTGTTGAAATTATCGGCGACATTGAATTGTTCATTCGCGAGCGCAATGCTTATCTCAAACACAATAAACTTTCCGACGCGGATATGCCCTTCATTGCAATTACCGGCACCAATGGCAAATCCACCACAACAGCACTCATCAATCATCTTCTGAACGAGAGTGGAAAATTGTCGGAAATGGGTGGCAATATCGGTACCGCTATTTTGTCGCTCGAGCCGTTTGAAAAAAATCGCTTTTACGTAATTGAATGCTCATCTTTCCAGATTGATCTGACGCCGTCCATCAACCCGACGGTTGGCATTCTTCTTAATATTTCACCCGATCATATCGACCGGCACGGGACATTTGCCCATTATTGCGAAATCAAAAAACGGCTGGTAAATGGCGCGAAAACGGCATTGGTTGCCGTTGATGATGAAAATTCGACAAAAATCTATGAAGAGCTTTTACATGACCATCATAAAGTTTATCCCGTTTCAAAAGACAAGGTTTTGAAGAGCGGATATTATGCTGTCAAAGACGAGCTTTTCAGTGTGGAGAACGGCAAAGCGGAAGCACGTTTGTCGCTTTCGGGAATAGACTCGCTTCGCGGCAGTCATAATGCCCAGAATGCTTTGATGGCACTCGGCACCCTTGATATTTTGAAAATCAAACCGGTTGAATTGCAACGTATTTTTGCCTCTTATGTCGGGCTGCCGCACCGTATGCAGCAAGTCAGAAAAATCGGCAATGCTCTTTATGTCGATGATAGCAAGGCAACCAATGCCGAGGCAAGTGCACCGGCGCTCGCCACCTTTGATCATATTTACTGGATTATTGGCGGTCTTGCAAAAGAAGGCGGCATTACCGCTTTGAAAGATTATTTCCCGAAAATCCGCAAAGCCTACCTCATCGGTGATGCTGCGGAAGATTTTGCCCGCACTATCAACGGAGCATTTCCGATTTCGATGTCGGGAACACTGGAAAAAGCTGTTCAGGAAGCCCATCAGGATGCGGGGGCAGACAAAGCCGAAGAAGTGGCCGTTCTGCTTTCGCCTGCTTGTGCAAGCTATGACCAGTTCAAAAATTATGGCGCTCGTGGTGATGCCTTCAAAGCTTTTGTAAAAGCGTTGTAATCTCCATTTTTGTTTCTCCTATATTTCATGGCTTCGGCTTGAGACGGTCGAAGCCATTTTTTTGTCCATAATTAAAAAGTTGAGTGCGCGTTAACCAACCGGAATCCTTTTCGGCGTAATTTCTACTGATAAATGAGCAAAAATTGTTCTTGAACGGACATTAGTAACAAAGGGGTTGAAATGGTTTCTCGTGCAGACCGTGGACCGATAGCCAATTGGTGGTGGACAATAGACCGGCCAATTCTGGCAGCCTGTCTCATGTTAATGGGGCTTGGCATTATGCTTTCCTTTGCTGCAAGTCCTACCGTTGCAAGCAAAATCGGTATTGCCGACAGTTTCTATTTTGTGCGTTGGCACATTATTTTCAGCTTTCCCGCACTTTTTACGATGATTTTTGTTTCCTTCTTTACCCCGCGCAATATTCGCCGGTTTTGCGCGCTACTATTGCTGGTAACACTTGTTCTACTGGTCGCAACCTTGTTGTTTGGCGCCGAAGTCAAGGGGTCGAGACGGTGGATTTCGGTCCTCGGCGTATCTGTGCAGGCATCCGAATTCATGAAACCGGCTTTCGTCGTTATGTCGGCATGGCTGTTTTCCGATCAGACCAGAAAAAACGGCATTCCGGGCTTTTTGCTTGCCATTATTCTTTATGGAACATGTGCTTGCCTTCTGGTGCTTGAACCCGATATCGGGCAGACAATGCTTATCAGCGCCACTTGGGGCGGCCTGTTCTTCCTTGCCGGTGTGCCGATTTTCATCATCATTCTGTTCATCGGGCTTGCGATTGTTGGCGGTTTTGGCGCCTATCTTTTCGTTCACCACGTTCAGGAACGCGTCAACGGGTTTTTGACCGGCGAAGGCGATACATTTCAGGTGGATGTCGGGCGTGAGGCTATTTTGCATGGCGGCTGGTTCGGGCAGGGGCCGGGCGAGGGGACAGTCAAACGGATTGTTCCAGACAGTCACACAGACTTTGTATTTTCGGTTGCGGCGGAAGAATATGGCATTGTTCTTTGCCTGCTGATTGTTGCACTTTTCGCCTTCATCGTTATCAGATCCATGAAAATAGCTATGAATGAACGGGATTCGTTTACCCGCTTTGCTATTGCAGGCATGGCTATTCTGTTCGGTTGCCAATCCATGATCAATATGGCAGTTAACCTGCATTTAATGCCGCCAAAAGGCATGACTTTGCCATTTATCTCTTATGGTGGTTCGTCTATGGTGGCAATTGCAATTTCCATGGGAATCTTGTTGAGCTTGACGCGTAGACGCCCCGAAGCAAGGCTTTCAGCGTCGTTACCGACTATTCTGCCAGCGGTGTGAGATGACTGATAAAAAAATAATTGTTCTGGTTGCGGGTGGCACCGGTGGCCATCTTTTTCCTGCCGAAGCTTTAAGAGGCGAACTTGTCCGGCGGGGCTATGATGTACATTTGATTACCGATGACAGGGCAAGACGCTTTGTGCGCACATTTGACGATGATCATGTGCATGTTATTCCCTCGGCAACTATAACGAGCAAAAATCCTTTTGCGGTGGCGAAAACTCTCTGGCAGCTTTTGAAAGGTGTTCGGGCATCACGACGGTTATTTAAGAAATTGCGACCCGTACTTGTTGCAGGATTTGGCGGCTATCCCACATTGCCGCCGCTTTATGCGGCAAAGTCGATTGGTTTGCGCGCCTTTATTCACGAGCAGAATGCGGTGATGGGGCGTGCCAATAAGGCTTTGGCTGAACGGGTTGATGCCATTGCCGGCGGCTTTCTTGAAGATGAAGGGCCGTATAAAGACAAAATTGTTGTAACCGGCAATCCGGTTCGTGATGCGGTGATCGAAGCCTCGGAACAACCCTACCGCCCGTCTGATGGAACTGATGCTTTCAATCTTTTGATTTTCGGCGGCAGTCAGGGAGCTTCCTTTTTCAATGAAATTGTACCGGCAGCGGTAAAACTGCTTGGCGATGATGTAAAAAAACGGTTGCATATTGTCCAGCAGGTCAGGGGTGACCAAAACGAACTCGTCGAAACCTATCGGAATCTTCAAGTCGAAGCCGAAGTTAAAGAATTTTTCGAGGATATGCCGAAGCGTATTGCCAATGCCCAATTCATTATTGCACGATCGGGCGCTTCTACAGTGTCTGAAATTGCAGCAATCGGCAGACCCGCTTTGCTTGTTCCATACCCTTATGCACTCGATCACGATCAGGCAGCCAATGCAGCAAGGCTCGCTGCGACCGGTGCCGTTAAAGTGATGCAGCAGAAAGAACTTGATAGTCACGAGCTTGCAAAAATGATTGATGCGGTTGCCAAAAACAGCGCTCTTCTTATTACACAGGCAAAAGTTGCCAAAACTGCAGGTCATAGAGATGCCACAAAAAAATTGGCAGATCTTGCAGAAGCATTGGTTGCGGGCAAAACAGTAAAAGAATTTAAAGAAGGAGAAACTTCATGAAAATGCCCTTGAGTATTGGCCTTATCCACTTTGTGGGAATTGGGGGTATAGGCATGAGCGGTATTGCCGAAGTGCTCCATAATCTGGGCTATAAAGTTCAAGGTTCCGATCAGGCGGATAATGCCAATGTCGAGCGTTTGCGCTCCCACGGAATAAAAATTCATGTCGGCCACAGTGCCGATAATCTGGGGCAGGCCGAAGTTGTCGTTGTTTCAACGGCTATTCATAAAAATAATCCGGAATATATTGCCGCCAAAGAACGTCATCTACCGATTGTGAGACGGGCTGAAATGCTTGCCGAATTGATGCGTTTCAAGCAGGCTGTCGCTATTGGCGGTACGCACGGAAAAACCACAACCACTTCATTGATCGGCACGCTTCTCGAAGCCGGTAATCTTGACCCGACTGTGATCAATGGCGGTATTGTCAACGCTTATGGTACCAATGCACGTATGGGTGAAGGCGATTGGATGGTGGTCGAAGCCGACGAAAGCGATGGTACATTTTTAAAACTTCCCGCCGATGTCGCAGTTGTTACCAATATTGATCCTGAACATCTTGATCATTACGGGACTTTCGAAGCAGAACGCGAAGCTTACTTGCAATTTGTCGAGAATGTTCCTTTCTACGGTTTTGGCGTCATGTGTCTTGATCATCCGGAAGTGCAAGCATTGGTGAGCCGCATTGATGACCGTCGCGTCATCACTTACGGCTCCAACCCGCAGGCAGATGTGCGCTTTCTGAACCACCATATGGAAGGGCCGAAATCGCATTTTGATGTCGTCATACGCTCGCGTAAAACCGGTGCGGTTATCGAGATGAAAAATCTGGTTTTGCCAATGCCTGGTCGTCATAATGTGCTGAATGCCACGGCAGCCATTGCAGTTGCTCACGAACTTGGCGTTTCCGATGACGCCATTATCAAAGGATTGGCGGGCTTTGGCGGTGTCAAACGCCGCTTTACCCATACCGGTAGCTGGAACGGTGTCGAAATTTTTGATGACTATGGACACCATCCGGTTGAAATCAAAGCTGTGCTCAAAGCTGCTCGTGAAAGTGTAAAAGGTCGTGTCATTGCTATTGCCCAGCCGCACCGTTATACGCGCCTTCATAACCTTTTTGATGAATTTGCAACCTGTTTCAATGATGCCGACACAATTCTTGTCGCTCCGGTTTATCCGGCCGGAGAAGACCCGATTGAAGGTGTCAACTCGAAAGCTCTGGTTGACCGGATTAAAACTGCCGGCCATCGTGATGCGCGATATATTGCCGACCCGAAGGAAATCGCCCCGATTGTGAGAAAAATTGCAAAGCCTGGTGATTATGTTGTCTTCCTCGGGGCTGGCAATATTACCCAATGGGCTTATGCTCTACCCAATGAATTGGCAGATCTCGATAAAAAATAAGTTTTGGTCAGATGATAGATGGCGAAGCACTTTTAAAGCGGTTGCAACCTTCTCTTGAAGGCATAAGAGGACGAATTCACCCAAATGTGGATATGAGCAAAGTCACCTGGTTTCGCGCCGGTGGCCTTGCCGAAGTCTTCTATCAACCGGCAGATGAAGCCGATCTTGCAGCTTTTTTACAAAAATTGCCGCGTGATATACCGATAACAATTGTCGGTATCGGTTCCAATTTGCTGATACGTGATGGCGGCATTGCCGGTGTAACAATCCGTCTTTCGGCCAAAGGTTTTGGTGAAACCCAGCAAGTTTCGCAGACGCGCATTTTTGCCGGTGCCGCAACCACCGATAAAAGGCTTGCTTCTGTCGCACTGGAAGCCGGAATTTCAGGCTTTCATTTTTATTGCGGAATACCGGGAGGTCTCGGCGGCGCATTGAAGATGAATGGCGGAGCCAATGGCGGCGAGACAGCACAACATGTTGTTGAAGTCTATGCACTCGACCGCGAGGGAAAACGCCATATCCTCAATCTTTCGGATATGCACTATTCCTATCGTCAATCAAAGGTCGATGATGATTTGATCTTTGTCGGTGCTTTGCTTGAAGGGCCAAAAGGCAACAAGGAAGACATTAAAAAAGCCATGGACGAGGCCATTCGCCACCGCGAAGAAGTTCAACCCATTCGTGAAAAAACCGGCGGTTCAACCTTCCGTAACCCGGAGGGTACATCGGCATGGAAAGTCATTGATGAAGCGGGCTGTCGCGGCTTGACAATCGGTGGAGCCGAGATGAGCACCATGCATTGTAATTTCATGATCAATAAAGGTAATGCAACCGCCTATGATCTCGAGCTTTTAGGCGAAACAGTAAGGAAGCGGGTATTTGAAAAAACCGGAATTGTGCTTCATTGGGAAATTAAACGCATCGGCCAATTTTTGCCCGATAGAATTGTAGAACCTTTTATAGCTCCCCATTGAAACGGGTAAAAATAAAGAGGCGCAAGCAAATCTTTGCGCCTTTTCAATTCAGGTCCATTTCCAAGACTTGTAATTTTATAATTTTAATACCCTGAAAGATAAAAACATTTATAAAAATGAATTTGATTATTTATAATCTTGTGTATAATTACACTGTAATAAATATAAAATAAAATTTAGCTGGTTTATGAACTAATAAATTTTATTCATTGTCCGATTTTTTGAACAATGGAAAAACTTACGGATGATTTCCGGAAAATACTGATATTTCCGGAACGGAAATCTGTCGGGTTATAAAGCCGGTTATCTTTTTTATTGATTACGTTGTTTTGCGTAAAACTCGGGCTTCTGACCGGAGCTTTCATCAAAGCCGTTAAAAGTCAGTCTGTGTATCGCGTATTTTTGTTCGTTTTCAAAATTGTAAGACAGGAATTAGCAAAACCACTCGGTGTGCGAGGGGGCCTGCAATTGCCGTTTTTCGAAAGAACGGATTATGCCCACGGATAAAATGACAGATAATGAAAAAAAACTGAAAAAAATCTATGAGTCATTTCAAAGGGATGAAAGGAATTTCGCCTTTCGAATCAGCATCTTGCATGATGCGGGGGTTGTCAGAATGGGATGATTCTGATTCATTATGGTTAATGCTAGTCCATTGATTCGCAAGGATGATTTGGATTTTCAGACGACCGATAGTATCGGTTGTTTAGATGGGGTCTATATTTAGTGGTTTCTGAGGGAGTTTTTTCGTAATGGCGAAAAAGCATGTTGCCGTATTGATGGGTGGTTTTTCTTCCGAGCGCCCGATAAGTCTGTCTTCGGGAACGGCATGTGCAGAGGCCATTGAAAATCTCGGTTATAAAGTCACAAAAGTTGATGTCGGGCGCGATGTTGCGTCCAGACTGTCGGAATTAAAGCCTGATATTGCGTTCAATGCTTTACATGGTATTTTTGGTGAAGATGGCCGTATTCAGGGCATATTGGAATTTTTGCAAATTCCTTACACCCATTCGGGTGTTTTGGCGTCCGCTCTTGCTATGGATAAGGGGCGGGCAAAAATCGTTGCGGCAGCAAATGGTGTAAAGGTTGCGCCGTCGCGCGTGATGAACCGTTTCGAGATTGGAAAAATCCATCCGATCGAGCCTCCTTATGTTATCAAGCCGGTTTATGAAGGGTCGAGCTTTGGCGTGGTTATCGTCAAGGCCGGTCAAAATACACCGCCATCCGAAATTACCGGATCATCCTGGCACTATGGCGATGATGTCATCGTAGAAAAATATGTTGCGGGAAGGGAGCTGACCTGCGCTGTTTTGGGTGGAGAAGCGTTGGAAGTTTGCGAGATTGTGCCGGACAAAGAATTTCAATTTTACGATTTTCAATCAAAATATAAGCCGGGCGGATCAAAACACGTTTGTCCTGCACCACTTTCACCAAATATTTACCAAAATGTGCAAAGGATGTCTGTGGCAGCACATCAGGCACTCGGGTGCAGAGGTGTTAGCCGCTCGGATTTTCGTTTTGACGAGGAGAAAGGTGAGTTGGTCTGGTTGGAAATCAACACACAACCGGGTATGACACCCACCTCTCTTGTACCGGACATGGCGAAAGTGGCGGGTCGCTCGTTTGGCGATCTTGTAAAGTGGATGTTGGAGGACGCGTCGTGTATGCGTTGAACGGTCAACAAGAGGACGGTTTTTCGACACTTGCGATGTCGATATTGCCCCGCCTTTACCGGCGGTTGCGGCGTACTGTCTCTCAAATTGTTCAGGCTGACATCGAGCTGCCACGCCATTTTGGCGCGTTTGCAGTCGTCCTCTTTTTTGGTGCAGCAGCTTGCTATGGCATTTCGGCAGGTGGCCACACCGATGATGTTGTAAAAGCCACAACATCGACATTCGGTTTTGCAGTCGAAGATGTAGAAATTGCCGGTAATAACCGCATGTCGGAACTTGATGTTCTTTCGGCTCTCGGTCTTGATGGCGAAACCTCGATGATCGGTTTTGATGCAGTCAAAGCGCGTGAGGCGCTTGCACAACTTCCATGGATACAATCGGTCGACGTTCAAAAGATCTATCCGGATCGTGTTCGTGTTTCGCTTGTCGAGCGGCAGCCTTATGCAGTTTGGCAGCATGGCGATAATCTTGATATTATTGATGACGCAGGGCGGGTGATCGTGCCGTTCAAACCGGGCCTTGCGGGTGATTTGCCGCTTGTTGTCGGTATCGGTGCCGATAAAAAGGCATCCGATTTTGTGCATGAAGTAGCCGCTTTTCCGGAAATTAAAGAACATGTACGGGCTTATGTACGTGTGGGTGACCGGCGTTGGGATGTTCTGCTTGATAATGGCGTTCGTATCAAATTGCCGGAAACGGATGCTATTGCGAGACTTGCGGATGCAGTCAAGGCCGATAAAGAGCAAGGGCTTTTTAGTCGCGACGTTTTGAGTGTTGATTTACGGCTTCCTGATCGTATTACTGTTGCATTGTCGGATGAGGCATTGGAGCGGCGTAATAACGTTGTTAAAGAAGAAGAGCGTCATTTGAAGGCTCGGAAGGCAGGTCACGCATGAATCTGCTCGGCTCAGGACATAACGGATTGCGTAAGACCCGTCTGTTGACAGTGCTTGATATGGGTTCAAGCAAAGTTGTTTGCGTCATTGCGCGTTTGCGTCCTTTTGATCATATGCAATATTTGCCCGGTCGTACGCACCATATTGAAATTTTGGGCTTTGGTGTGCAACGTTCCCGCGGGATCAAATCCGGCGTTGTTATGGATATGGCGGCGGCAGAACAATCTGTTCGCCTCGCAGTCGATGCAGCAGAAAAAATGGCAGGTTTGATTGTCGATTCATTAATCGTCAATTTTTCGTCTGCCCGCTTGAGAAGTGTTGTTGTTCATGGCGAATATGATGTGAGCGGGCGTGAAGTCTCTTCACGTGATGTTCGCTCGGTTCTTGCCAGTGCATCAAGAAAAGCATTTGCACTTGATCGCCACATTGTCCATTCCGTCCCGCTCAGCTATTCGCTTGATAGTGAAAAGGGGATTTCGGATCCAATAGGAATGACAGGTAATCTGCTTGGTGTGGATGTTCATGTTTTAACGGCAGAAACTGTACCATTGCGAAATCTTGAAGCCTGTATCAATCGCGCTCATATCAGTGTGGAAGCAATGGTTGCAACACCATTTGCAAGCGGTCTTGCAGTGCTTGTCGATGATGAAGCGCGTTTGGGAGCTGCCTGCATCGATATTGGCGGCGGCACAACTACATTTTCGGTTTTTTCCGATAATCATTTTGTTCATGCTGATGCTATTCCTGTTGGTGGCAACCATGTCACGCTTGATATAGCACGTGGTTTTTCGATGCCTCTGGAAGACGCCGAAAGACTGAAAGTTATGCATGGGTCAACACTCCCCGGTGGCGTCGATGATAGACATATGATCAGCATTTCACCGATCGCGGACGAGCGAAGCGAAATGCAATATCCACGTGCTGTTTTGACACGCATTATTCAGGCACGTGTGGAAGAAATTCTTGAAATGGTACGTGACAGGCTCAATCGTTCCGGATTTGGCCATGTTATCGGAAAACGTATTGTGCTGACAGGTGGAGGGAGCCAGCTTACCGGCTTGCCCGAGACAGCACGCAAGATATTGGGACGTAATGTAAGGGTCGGTCGCCCGCTTGGAGTTTCGGGGTTGCCAACTCTGGCTAAGGGAGCGGCGTTTTCTGCGGTTGTCGGTTTGATGATCTATCCGCAGACGGCGAGTTTCGAAGAGAAAATCGTTCATACGATCGGTCAACTCAAGACTGGTACGGGGGGACGTTTTCAACGCGTAGGCCAATGGCTGCGCGAGAGTTTTTGAGTTGTTGAGTGATATTTCTAATTCTACCGCTAAGGGCTTTGCGGTGTACTTATTGAGAAGGAAAAGACAATGACAATCAATCTGCACGGGCCAGATATTACAGAATTGAAGCCACGCATCACTGTTTTCGGTGTGGGCGGTGGCGGCGGTAACGCTGTCAATAATATGATCAATGCCGGCTTACAGGGCGTTGATTTTGTTGTCGCGAATACGGACGCCCAGGCATTGACTATGTCGAAGGCAGATCGTGTTATCCAACTTGGTGCGGCCGTGACCGAAGGTCTTGGTGCCGGCGCACTTCCCGAAGTCGGGCAGGCTGCAGCAGAAGAATGCCTTGATGAAATTGTCGATCATCTCGGTAACTCCCACATGGTTTTCATTACCTGTGGTATGGGGGGCGGTACCGGTACCGGTGCTGCACCAGTGGTTGCCCGTGCAGCCAGAGAAAAAGGTATTTTGACGGTCGGTGTTGTTACCAAGCCCTTCCATTTCGAAGGTGCACGCCGCATGAAAACAGCCGAAGCCGGTATTGAAGAATTGCAAAAATGCGTTGATACGCTGATTGTTATTCCTAACCAGAACCTGTTCCGCATTGCCAATGAACAAACCACTTTTGCCGATGCGTTCATGATGGCCGATCAGGTGCTTTATTCCGGTGTTGCCTCGATCACCGATCTGATGATCAAAGAAGGCCTTATCAATCTTGATTTTGCCGATGTGCGTTCGGTTATGCATGAAATGGGCCGCGCCATGATGGGAACCGGCGAAGCTTCCGGTGAAAACCGTGCTCTTGCAGCTGCAGAAGCAGCGATCGCCAATCCGCTACTTGACGAAACGTCAATGCGCGGTGCTCGCGGCTTGTTGATTTCGATCACCGGTGGACGTGACCTCACATTGTTCGAGGTTGACGAAGCAGCCAATCGTATCCGTGAAGAAGTCGATGCCGATGCAAATGTGATCTTCGGTGCGATTGATGACGAATCGCTTGAAGGTGTCATCCGTGTTTCGGTTGTTGCAACCGGTATCGACCGTGCAAGCGTCGAAGGCGCTGATACAGACGGGCAGGGAAATCAGGTGTCAGGCCCTGCTCGCAAGCTCGAGAATAATGCAATTCCACAGGCTGGCCCGAAAGCTCAACTTTCGGAAGCAAAACCGCAGCCGATGGTCGAGGTTATGGAAGCTTTGGAACTGGAAATGAACAGGCCTGTCGAGGAACCATTCCGTCCTCAGAGCGAAATTTTTAAAGTTCCTTCCTCGAGCGCTGGTGTTATTCCGCAACGCGCCAATCCGCAAATTCAGGCTGCGCCAACGGTTCATGCACAGGCACAGCAAATGCCGCAAACACCGCGTATGCAGGCTCCGCGTATGTCTCAACCGCGTGAGCAAGCTCCGGTAAATATGGAAGCAACAGCCCGCGTACTTGACGAGATGACCGAAGTACCGGCAATGCGCGAAAAACAGGCAGCACCCCAACAGCGTCCGGCACCGGTCAGAATGCCTGAACTGCGTGATTTTCCGTCTGTTGCCCGCGAAAAAGCCAATGCAGCCGCTCATCACCAACAAGCTCAGCAGGGACCACGCAGTCTTTGGCAAAAATTGACGCAGAGTTTGATTCACCGCGATGAGGAGCCGACAGCCCGTTTAGAGCCTGCCCATAAACAAAATCGCGAGCCGGTTCTGCCAAATCAGGAACCACGCCGTCAATTGTCATCCGATGCTGCAGTTTATGCTCCTCGGCGGCAACCGTCTGCTGAACCTCAACCACGTCAGCAACCACAACAACGCCAGCCGGTCAGCGAAGAAGACCAGTTGGAGATTCCGGCTTTCCTTCGCCGTCAGGCAAACTGAATCCGAAGGTAACAATAAGTCGGCTCCTGTTCGAGAGGCCGACACTATAAAAGCCCCAAAAACCTTCTCAAAACTGCCGCTGTTTTTTAAAACAGCGGCTTTTTTGTATATGCGGTTTGCTTCTTGCACCACAATCCGGCTCTGCGAAAATGAAAACGGCGAAAGTGGCGTAACGAGGGATGTCATTTTTGCCTACGAACGTCAAAAGCCTATGAACGAGCTGTGGGCAATTTGCGCTCAAGGAGAGTGAGTGATCGGCGTTGAAGAAGTTTGTGCAATTGGCTTTTGAAGAAGAGTGGGCAATTGGCGTTGCAGAAATCTGGGTGATTGGCGCTGCATATGGCTAAAACAATTGCTATTCCCATTGCGGAGCGCGGTAAAAACTTAAAACCAAGACTGAATTTTTCTGATCTGTTTTATAAATCTGAGCACGTTTGAAAAAGCGGCTTGTGTTTTTGGTGAAAAACAATGTTCAAGGCGCCCTTTTGTGAAAAAGAATGAAAACAAGAGAGGGACTTCCGTCTACTTCCAATATCTTATGTCGGTTCGAAAACTGCGAACACTAAAATCTTGCCATGATGCGAAGTTGAGGAACAGCGAAATAGCGGCTCGATAAAACTATTTTTGTGAAAATATTGATAACGAACAATATTGAACGGGAAATAAATTCCGGAGGCTTCTTCGGGCAGGAGTGAGTGACAAGCAAAATTTGATCGAAGACGAGACGTGAAGACGGTTATGATGTTAAAGAAAATCGTGTATGACATTTGGGAAATTAACCGTCAAAGTTAGAAATTGCGAGCAATGGTGGTTTGCTTCAACGGAATTGATAAAATTCCTTGTCGAAGATTATCGTTATTAGTGCTATGTGAAGAAAAGTTTTTTAAAATTGAGGAAGGGAAATTCTTTCAACTATGGTTGGTAAACATTCAAAGTCCGGTCCTGACCATCATTTCCAATCAACATTGGCAAAAGCGGTCACATTAAGCGGGTATGGTGTTCACAGTGGTCTCCCTTCAACCCTCACGATCAACCCTGCAGAAGCAGGAACGGGGATCGTATTTGTAAGAGTTTTACCCTCGGGCGAAAAAAAGCGCTTCCGTGCTGTTTCTGAAGAAACCGGTAAAACCGACCTTTCGACAACTTTGGGTACGGGAGCAGTCCGTGTCGAGACGATCGAACATTTGATGGCTGCAATCAATGCTTATAATCTTGATAACCTTGTCATTGAAGTTTCAAATAACGAATTACCCATACTTGATGGCGGTTCATGGACATATTGCGAGGCTTTCGATAAAGCGGGAATTGTTAATCAAAACGTTAAACGCAAATTTATCCTCATCAAGAAAAAGGTCAGGGTCGAATCGAAAAACGGTTTTGCCGAGTTCGAGCCGTTTGATGGTAGGCGATTTGACGTTTCGATAGAATTTTCAAGCCCGATTATCGGCAAAAGTTCAATTGTTTTTGATTGCAAACCGGAAGAATTCAAAAAAGAAATTTCCAGAGCGCGCACCTTTGGCTTCCTGAAGGATGTTGAAACACTTTGGGCCGCCGGTATGGCTCTCGGCTCGTCTTTGGAAAATTCGATTGTGATCGGTTTTGATGACAATGTCGTTAATCCGGACGGTCTTCATTATGAAAATGAATTTGTCCGCCATAAATTATTGGATGCGATTGGTGATACAGCAATGACCGGTTCGCCTGTTATCGGCCTTTTCAGGTCATTTCGTGGTGGACATGCCTTGAATGCAAGGCTTGTAAAAGCACTTCTTGAAGACAAAACTGCATTCGATACAAAAGAATTTTAATAAATTCGATTGTAATAACTGTTCTTTTCAGGGATTTGTCATAATTCAGTCTATAAGGAATGATTGACCGATTGAGTAAAAATCGGCTAATTCAATATTAATGTTATAGGTTGATAATGCCGATAATAACCTCCCATGACTTCTATTCGGTCTTGATCAAGCGCTGGGTGATGTCTTTAGGGTTTCGATAAACAAGGGTATGCCGGAAGGCCGGAGAGAGCATGACGAAGTTGAATTCGTGTTTTATGGATGCTGGAGCAAAAAAATCCACTATCTTGCGTAAAGTCATTATCGGGCTGATGCTTGGCAGCGTATGCCTGACAGCCGGTTGTTCGAAAAAAGACAAGGATGTCGATCTGACATCCTATGTCGATAAAATCGACCCGCCGGACGTTCTTTATAATCAGGCTCTGGCTAATCTGGATGCCGGTCGTTTAAGCGAAGCTGCCAAAAAATTCGAGGCGGTTGATCGTCAGCATCCTTACACCGAATGGGCACGCAAGTCTCTTGTTATGGGAGCTTTCACCAATTACCGCAAGGGCAATTACGACGAAGCGGTCAATATGGCCAAGCGCTATATTGCTCTTTATCCGACATCCGAGGAAGCCGCTTACGCTTATTACATTATCGGCCTTTCATATTTCCGGCAGATTCCCGATATTACGCGTGACCAGAAAGATACCAAACGCGCAATTGCTGCTATGCAGGAAGTTGTCGACCGCTATCCTAATTCGGAATATGTCGATGATGCCAAAACCAAGATACGTTTCGGGCGTGAACAACTTGCCGGTAAAGAAATGCAGATCGGCCGTTATTATCAGGAACGCAAACAATATCTTTCGGCTATCAAGCGTTATCGCACCGTTGTTGAAGAATATTCCAATACCAACCAGATCGAGGAAGCACTCTATCGTTTGACAGAAGCAAACTATGCTTTGGGTCTGACCTCGGAAGCGCAAACGGCGGCAGCTGTTCTTGGGCAAAACTATCCGGAAAGCAAATGGTATAAGGACGCTTTCAACCTGCTGCAAAAGGGTGGGGTAGCACCTCAAGAAAACAAAGCCTCGTGGATATCCCGTGCGTTGAATAAAACCGGGCTGAAAAAAGGTTCCTGATCATAGATGCTTGTACAGCTTTCGATCCGCGACATAGTTCTGATCGAAAGGCTCGATATCAACTTTGACGCGGGCCTGTCGGTGCTTACCGGTGAAACCGGTGCTGGCAAGTCTATTCTGCTTGACTCTTTGTCTTTGGCGCTCGGGGGGCGCGGGGACGCTTCCCTCGTGCGTCATGGGGCCGAAAGCGGGCAGGTGACGGCCGTTTTTGATGTGCCGATCGACCATCCGGCCAGAAAACTTATCAAAGTAAATGGCCTTGATGACGAAGGCGATATCATCCTTCGTCGCATCCAGTCCTCCGATGGTCGTTCGCGAGTCTTCATTAATGATCAGGCGGCAAGTGTCTCTTTGATGCGTGAAGTTGGTCATGAGCTTGTCGAAATTCATGGACAACATGCCGATCGGGCGCTTGTCGATATTGCCTCCCATCGTGATCTTCTTGATGCCTATGGACGTGTGGATGAAGACCTCAAGGCGGTGAGCGAGAGTTATCGCCACTGGCATAATCTCGAAACAACGTTGAAGAAACATCGCGAAAAAGTTGCGGAAGCTTTGCGCGAGGCAGACTATTTGCGTTCCTCTGTTGAAGAACTGGATAAGCTCGGCCCCGAGGCAGGCGAAGAAGAGAGCTTGGCAATCCGGCGTACCGATATGATGAAAGCCGAAAAAATTGCAGGCGACATCAATGAGGCCGGAGATATGTTGAACGGGGCACAATCACCGATTCCGGTTTTGGCTAATCTTGTCCGGCGGCTCGAACGAAAAATTTCTGAAGCGGAAGAGCTTGTCAAACCGATCGTCGATTCAATCGATAATGCGCTTGAAGCTTTGGGACTTGCACAGGATAGCGTTGATGCGGCCATGCGTGCGCTTGATTTTGACCCGCAAGAATTAAGCAATGTCGAAGAACGCCTGTTTGCTTTGCGTGCCGCTGCACGGAAATATAATGTTCCTGCTGACAACCTGTCGGAGTTGCGCGACAAGATGGATCAGGATTTGAAAGATCTTGATGAGAGCGAGGAAACCGTCGGAAAACTTGAAAAAGAAGTTGCTGCAGCCCTTGAAGATTATGATAAGGCGGCCGAACAACTTTCGCAAAAACGGCATGAACGGGCGAAAGAATTGACAAAAGCCGTCATGGCCGAGTTGCCAGCCCTGAAGCTTGAACGGGCGGAATTTATTGTCAATATCGAAAGCAACAAAGAAGAACGTACGCCGGAAGGAATAGACAGGGTTGAATATTGGGTGCGCACAAATCCCGGAACACGTGCTGGCCCGATGATGAAAGTGGCCTCGGGCGGTGAATTGTCGCGTTTTCTTTTGGCTTTGAAAGTGGCTCTTGCCGATCGCGGTTCTGCTCCGACACTGGTTTTTGATGAAATCGATACAGGTGTTGGCGGTGCAGTTGCCGATGCTATCGGGCAGAGGCTATCCAGACTTGCCAAAGGTGTACAAGTGCTTTCTGTAACGCACGCACCACAAGTGGCTGCCCGTGCCGACAGCCACTTCCTGATATCCAAATCTGAACATGGGGATGGTGACCGCCTGATTACGCGTGTTCATAAACTCGATATCAATGAGCGCGCCGAGGAAATTGCACGCATGCTTGCAGGCGAACATATTACTGACGAGGCTCGTGCGGCGGCATTAAAACTGCTGAACGCAAAATAGTGAAATGGGATCTAAAAGCAACGGCGTAACAAGCCTGAAAAATCTCGAAAACTATTTTCGAAAAACCGTTCAATCAGTCACAATCAAGCGGCTATATCCTCTTGAAAAATAAAGTTGCAGCATCGGTTCGGAAAAGCCGAAATATCGATTGGCACGATTGCGTGTGCTGATGAAAACCGGGAAAACCGCAATGCCATTCAAGAGATGGGATCTCCGTTGATTATTCGACAATATTCGCCCTTGTTAAGAATAATCACTTTTGTGGGACGTGTGGTTTTATGAAATACTTCAATTCAGGATATGAATAAAAAGGGCTTGTTTCCGGAGACAATTTTATGTCCTGAAGTTGTTTTATTTTAAACAGCAAAGCGGCTTATTCACCCAGCCGTAGAGTGAAATAAATCGGAAAAAGTAGCTATCGTGTAGAAAACGTGAAGCAGAGTTGTGAATTATAAAATAAAAGTGTCTGACCGGCGCTTGGCTGTGGTTCTTTCCTGTTTTATCAGCTAAATATATGGTCACTTATTAAAAATGAGCCATATTCAATGTTTGTTTTCACGGAATAGAAAACAGATAACGATCATATTGTCAGGCTCACTTTTAAGAATTCTGGAAACCGATGATGCAAGATATTTCAGTTGATGATCTCACGGCCGAACAGGCAAAACAGGAATTGGAACGGCTGGCAAAAGAAATTGCCCACCATGACTATCTCTACAATACCAAAGATCAGCCGGAAATATCGGATGGCGAATATGATGCGCTCCGCCGGCGCAACAATGCCATTGAACAGCGTTTTCCGGAATTGATCAGGCCGGATTCGCCTTCCCGCAAAGTTGGCGCCACAGTTTCCGAAAAATTTGAAAAAGTGCGTCATCGCATCCCGATGCTTTCGCTTGATAATGCTTTTTCCGATCAGGATGTCTATGATTTTGTTGACCGTATTCGGCGGTTTTTACGGCTGAAAGATAATGACGAGCTTGATATCAGCGCCGAGCCGAAGATTGACGGCTTGTCCTTGTCTTTACGATATGAAAACGGGAAACTCGTAACAGCAGCAACCCGCGGGGATGGAACAGTGGGTGAAAATGTTACCGCCAATGCGTTGACGATTTCCGATATTCCACATGTTTTGAAAGGCAATTATCCTGATCTTATCGAGGTTAGGGGCGAATGTTATATGGCGCACGCCGATTTTCAGGCACTAAACGAGCGCCATGAAGCTGAACACAAGCAGGTTTTTGCCAATCCCAGAAATGCTGCTGCGGGGTCGCTCCGCCAACTTGATGCCAGCATTACCGCGCGGCGTAAACTCAAATATTTTGCCTATGCCTGGGGCGAAGTCAGCCGCATGCCAGCCGATACGCAATTGGGTATGATGGATGTTTTCCGCTCTTATGGCTTTACGGTCAATCCGTTGACAAAGCTCTTTCATTCGGCTGAAGGACTGCTCAAACATTTTCATGCAATCGAAGAACAACGCGCTGATCTTGATTATGATATTGATGGCGTTGTCTATAAGGTTAACGATCTTGCGCTCCAGCAGCGGCTCGGCTTTATCTCGCGTTCGCCAAGATGGGCAATTGCCCATAAATTTCCGGCCGAGCGCGCTATGACCATTCTTAGAGCAATCGATATTCAGGTGGGGCGCACGGGTGCCTTGACACCGGTTGCCCGCCTTGAACCGATTACTGTTGGCGGTGTGGTCATTACCAATGCTACACTCCATAATGAGGACTATATCAAAGGCATTGGCAATAAAGGGGAAACCATTCGTGACGGAAAGGATATTCGTGTTGGTGACACGGTTGTCATCCAGCGCGCCGGTGACGTTATTCCGCAAATTGTAGACATTGTCGAGGAACGCCGTCCGAAGACGGCCGAGCCATTTATTTTTCCCCATATTTGTCCGGCTTGCGGAAGCCATGCAGTGCGGGAAGAGGGGGAAGCGGTTCGTCGCTGCACGGGTGGTCTCATCTGTCCGGCGCAAGCAATGGAACGTATCCGCCATTTTGTTTCCCGCAATGCCTTTGACATAGAGGGACTTGGTGAAAAACAGGTGGAATTTTTCTTCGATGCCAAAGACGAAAATTTGGCAATCCGCAGCCCCGTTGACATATTTACTCTTGAAGCACGCCAGAAGGGAGCTTTGAGCAAGCTCGAAAATATTGAAGGTTTCGGGCGTACGTCGGTTCATAAACTTTATGATGCAATCAATGCCCGCAGGCAAATACCGCTAAGCCGGTTTTTATTTGCGCTCGGTATTCGCCATGTTGGCGAAGTCAATGCAAGAAGACTTGCGCGCGCTTACAAAAACTATAAAGCTTTCGAAGAGGTAGCTTTGGCGGCACGTTATCCGGAAGAAAATAGCGGTGAAAGCGGAAATGATGCATGGAATGAGCTCACCAATATTGAAGGCATAGGTTTTATTGTTGCCGAAGCTGTTGTCGATTTTTATGGTGAGGAGCATAATCGCAATATTTTGCAAGCTTTGCTTGCCGAGGTAACACCTTTGGATGAAGTCTTGCCGGTTACAGACGGGTCGCCGGTACAGGGCAAAACAATTGTGTTTACCGGTTCGCTGGAGCGCATGTCCCGTGACGAAGCAAAGGCAATGGCAGAAAGATTAGGGGCAAAAACTGCGGCATCTGTCTCGAAAAAGACAGATCTTGTCGTGGCTGGCCCCGGAGCAGGATCAAAATTGACAAAAGCACAGGAGTTGGGAGTGCAAATTATTGACGAAGATCAGTGGTTCAAACTGATTGGTGAGGAAAATGCGTAAAGCGGCGCCACCGGAATTTCATGCAAAAATGCCGCCATCGGCAGAGCCTCGTTACTTTTTGGGAATTAGCCTTGCACTTGCTGCAACGGTTATTTTTGCCTGTCAGGATGCCATGACCAAAACGCTGGTTCATAGCTATCCGGCTACTTTTATTGTTATGGTTCGCTATTGGGTGTTTTTCCTTGCTGGTGTCTATATGGCAAAAACGGCAAGTGGCGGCCTTATTGCCAATATTAAAAGCAAGCGCCCGATTGTCCAGTGTTTGCGTGGTTTGTTGCTTCTTCTGGAACTCATTGCCATTGCCTTGGCTTTTCGTGTCATGGGACTTGCCGAAGCGACATCCATTTTCCAGTCCTATCCGCTTTTCGGTACGGTCATAGCGGTATTTCTATTGAAGGAAAAAGTTGGCTGGAGAAGAGTGAGTGCGCTGGTTATCGGTTTTGTCGGCATATTAATTATGCTGCGACCGGGAAGTGGGGTGTTGTCTGTCGGTGCAATCTGGGCACTCGTTGCGGCGTTGTTTTTCGCCCTTTACATGGCATTGACACGCCTTGTTGGTGGTATTGACAAGCCACAAACATCGTTTTTCTATGTCGGGCTTGTCGGCCTTGTCGTTATGAATCTGGGACTTCCGTTCTTCTGGGTTCATATGGATAGCCACTATGTATGGATACTTGTGGCTTTGTGCTTTACCTCTGTTGTCGGGCATTTTTTAATGATCAAAGCGCTAAGCCTTGCACCGCTTACAGTGGTTCAACCGTTCAACTATTTGCAGCTCGTATGGTCGGTGATCATCGGCTATATTGTCTTTGGTGATATGCCGGATATATTGACGCTGGTTGGTGCTGCTCTGGTTGTGGGAAGCGGTTTGTTTGTGTTCTTCCGCGAACAGGTAAAGGCTGCAAAAATCGTTGTGAAATGACAAACTAAAAGCAAAGTTTCCACTTGAAGAAACGCGAAAGATTTTTCTTTCGCGTTTTTCTTTTTCTTTTTGTTTAAAGCGGTTGCGTTACTGCCTCAAGCCATTTGCGATCAACCTCATCAAGGTGCGGTGCATTTTCTTTCATGACACGGGCATGATAGGCGTTTAGCCATTCGCGTTCCTCATTTGTCAGCATTTCAACTGCAATAAGGTTGCGATCAATCGGGCAGAGAGTGAGAGTTTCGAAACCGAGCATATCACTATCGCCACCCTTGACCGGTTCGGCCGGTTTGACAACAAGCAGGTTTTCAATGCGGATGCCGAATGCGCCTTCGCGATAATAGCCCGGTTCGTTGGAAACAATCATTCCGGGTAAAAGTTCTTGTGCGCCACGTTTCGAAATGGTTTGTGGGCCTTCATGAACAGCAAGATAGGAACCGACGCCGTGGCCCGTGCCATGGGCAAAATCCAACCCTGCCTTCCATAAAGCGATGCGCGCCAGAACATCAAGGTCCTGCCCGCGCGTACCTTTCGGAAAACGCGCCGAGGCAAGATCGATCATTCCTTTAAGAACGAGTGTGAAACACCGTTTTTCTTGCCCACCTGCGTGGCCGATTGCAACAGTGCGGGTGACATCGGTTGTGCCATCGCGATATTGTGCACCGGAATCGACGAGATAAAGCTCGCCTTCGTTAAGAGGCCGATTAGTTGCGGTGTTAACCCGATAATGGATGATAGCACCATCGCTGCCACTTCCCGAAATTGTATCAAATGACAGATCTTCAAGTTTTGAACCCATCTTCAAGGCAGTATCGGCACGGAAGCTCTCAAGTTTCGTTGCTGCCGAAATTTCGTCCACTGTGGCGGGTTTCTGCCGTGAAAGCCACGAGAAAAAGCGGCAGAGAGCCACACCATCACGCGCATGGGCCTGACGGCTTCCTTTAAGTTCCGCCTCGTTCTTGATTGCACGCGGCAAACGTGCCGGATCGCGCAAATCTTTAATTGTACCGCCATGATCGACAATCACCTGACGCAATTTCTCGGCCGAAAGTTGCCCATCAAGTGAAAAACAGGATTTTTCCCCCGCTTCTTTGATAACTTCCGGTATCAATGCGGAAGGTTCGAAAATGTCGACATAACGGGCAAGATATTTCTTTTCGTTTTCTCCAAGTTTGCGCTGGTCGATAAATAAAGATGGCCGGCTTTCAGCCCGAAGAATAGCAAAAGACAAGGAAAAAGGTGTATTGGAAACGTCATTGCCGCGAATATTGAAAACCCATGCGATCGACGAGGGGTCTGTCAATAATACCAGATCGCACCCGTCTTTTTTCAAGCTCTCTGCCATCAATTCAAGCTTTTTATCGGCAGGAACACCGGCATAGTCGAGAGGCTGGATTGTGACCGGCGTCAGCGGCGGTTCCGGTTGGTCATGCCAGATGAGATCGACGAGATTTTTTTCCGTACCGACAAGTTTGCCATGAGCCTTTTCCTCGACTGCTTGCTTCAGGGCCTTGACGCCATTGACAGTATGAAGCCATGGATCAAAACCGATATTCAAACCTTTGGTGTTTTGTTCAAGCCAAAGCGAAGGCGGGCAGGAAACAAGATCGGCATAAGTGAATATTTTTCCGTCTGTCTGGTTGCGCACCTGCAAAGTGTAACGCCCGTCAACGAAAATAACTGCTTTATCTTTCAAAATCAGTGCAACGCCGGCCGAGCCGGTAAAACCTGTGAGCCATTGCAGCCGCTGCGCGTGGGGAGGTACATATTCCCCCTGATGTTCGTCCGCTCTTGGCACCAGATAGCCATCAAGCCCGAGTTTTTCCATTTCCTTGCGTAACGCCGCAACACGAGCCTTTGCGTTATCGGGATTTGTTGCAATTTCAAATGATTGAAACATAAAATCGCCTCTGATTGTCTAATCGGTGAAAGAATTATGATCGCTATGATCGGGCAATTCGATCACCTGTTATTTTTGTGAAATGGCCAAATGTCCGATCGTTTATTGGCCACCTATTTTATTTGATCGTCACCCTATTTCAAATGAATGGCAACCCAGCCTTCATGATGCAAGGTTTTGATGTATTTTGCGCCTTCCGCCTCGAAAGCTTTGACCACACGATCATGCTGTTCTTCCAGAATGCCGGAAAGCACAATGGAACCGCCTTTTTTAAGTGCAGGAACCATTTGTGGCGCAAGTTCGATCAAGGGATTTGCGAGAATATTTGCAACAATGAGATCAAAGGGGACACGCTTTTTAATCTCTTCATCATCAAGGCCGGTAGCCGTGATGGCTGTTATTGTTTTGGCCACACCGTTCAGAGCAAAATTTTCTTTTGCAACTTTGATCGCAATCGGGTCAATATCTGTTGCCAGAATTCTGATCGGCTCAATCAGAGCAATACCGATCGCCAGAATTCCGCTCCCCGTTCCAAGATCAAGTGCATTTTGTGGTTTTTCATGTTCCATAACGTCGGCGATAAGTTCAAGGCAGCCGACTGTCGTTCCATGGTGGCCGGTACCGAAAGCCTGACCGGCATCGATTTCGATTGCAAGATCACCCGGTTTCACCTTGTCGCGGTCATGACTGCCATGAACAAAGAAACGTCCTGCGCGCACGGGTCCGAGTCCTTCAAGACTATGGCTTACCCAGTCAATATCCGGAAGTATTTCAATTTCTATTTTGTTTTCATTGACGCCTAAAACTTGCGTAAAGCGGGGAAGTACCGAATTCTTTTCAGCTTCATCCACATAGAGTGAAACTTCATAAATGCCATTGGCTTCATCTATTTCTGTTATCGCAAGGGGAAAGGCATCATCTTCGAAGGCGTGATCGAGAAGTTCATATTGTTTTTCGGCTTCGCGTTTCGGCGATTTATAATGTAGGCGGATCTGTCCCAAAATTTTTATCCTTATGTCTTTTATTGTTTTGCCAGACTCTTGAGACGCTCTATAGCAATCTGGTCTTTCAATTCATTTCTGTTTTCTTCCACGCTATAAGGGATGACGCCGGCAAATTGGCCGCCTTTTTTGGTAAGAAGTATTGCCGCTGTGTGGTCGTAAGTATAATCGCCATTCTCACCGGGTACTTTTTCAGCCGCAATATTGAAAGAAGATACCAGTTTGTGAACTTTTGCAGGATCACCACTTATGCCGACAACCTTGTCGGTAAAATTCGATAAATAATCATGGAGAACTTCCGGAGTATCCCGTTCGGGATCCACCGTGATGAACCAGATATTGATTTTATCCGCATCCGGTCCGAGTTCCTTGATCCAATTTGTCATACTCATCAATGTTGTCGGGCAAATATCCGGACACATTGTATAACCGAAAAATATCGCAGACGGCTTTTCGCGAAGTTCAACCTGCGTAACGGTTTTTCCATTGGAATCGGTAAGGCTGAAATCCTCACCCAGTGGCGGACTGACGAAGGTTTGCCAACCAAATATGAAGGCCATAAAAACCGCAACCAATAAAACAATGTAAAAAACACTTGAAACAGTACTTTTGGTTTCACTCGTCATTGCCAAAATCCCTTGAGCTTGATGCATCGTCATAAAAGCCACTCGCGTGACCCCTGAAGATGATATTTCAAAATATATCGGTATGAAAACGATACTGCAATGAAAAGCGGAATTTAAATAATATTTGTCGACAAGCTTGGGGAGAATAGTCGGGATTGCACTTCTAGTCTATGCGTTTTATGGTAACGCAGTATTCAATATACCAGATTATCATGAGCATATCGCCAACAGATCAACGCTTTCAGGATAGTGAACCGCGCATCCATTCAACAGCCAAACTCCACGGTTGTAAACTTGGCCGTTTTTCCGAAATCGGCGAACGGGTTCTCTTACGTGATGTGACGGTTGGAGATTTCAGCTATTTCGAGCGCAATGGTGAAGCAATATATACCGATGTCGGCCGTTTTTGTTCGATTGCTTCGAATGTCCGGCTCAATGCTCTTGAACATCCGATGGAACGGGTAAGCATGCATAAAATGACTTACCGTCCGAATGAATATTTTCGTTTCATGACACTGGATAGTGCTTTTCGCGAGCGGAGACATAATAAACGCGTGACATTGGGTCATGATGTCTGGATCGGGCACGGAGCAGTGGTGATGCCGGGGATTACCATCGGCCATGGTGCGGTGATCGGTGCCAATGCGGTTGTTACCAAAGATGTTATTCCTTACGAGATTGTCGGCGGTGTTCCGGCAAAGCGAATAAGAATGAGATTTCCCGACTACATTATTCAGGCGCTTCTCGACCTTTGCTGGTGGAATTGGCCGCTAAACACACTTTATGAAGCTATACCCGATATGCAACAACTCTCGGCTGAAGAATTTATTGCAAAGTGGAAAAAGCTGGTCTGAGATTAAAAAAATCATCAAAGACAGGTGATAACACGAATTTTATTTTCAATTTCTCGTTGTTTCTCTCAATAGTTATTTTGTACTTCAATTTTGAAAGGAAATTGAAAATGTCTTCTAAACGTGTTGGCGAGATTATCGTGGAAACACTGCAAAACGCAGGTGTGAAACATTGTTACGGCATTGTCGGTGATACACTCAACTATATCACCGATGCGATATATCGCTCGAAAATCGAGTGGGTCCATACACGCCACGAAGAAGCTGCTGCTTTGGCAGCAGGAGGAGAAGCTTATTTGACTGGCGAATTGAGTGCATGCGCAGGCTCGTGCGGGCCGGGGAGCTTGCATCTTATCAACGGAATTTATGAATCAAATCGCAATCGCGCTCCGGTTGTGGCTATAGCAAGCCAGCTTTCAACCGAGGTTATCGGCAGTGAATGGCCGCAGGAAGTCGATTTTCCCGCACTTTATTCACATTGCTCGGTATTTTGCGAGCAAATTTTGAACCCGGAGGAAGCCCAACGCATAACCGTCGAAGCATGTCAGGCAGCACTGACAAAAAGAGGTGTTGCTGTCATTGTTCTGCCGGTTAATGTTTCCATGCAAACGGTAAGCCATGTTACGCAATATAGCGTTCATCGGCCGAATCCGGTTATTCGCCCTTCCGATAGCGAACTTGAACAAGTTGCATCCCATTTGAACAAGGGCAAAAAAGTTGCAATCTATGTCGGTTCGGGTGTCAAGGGGGCTCATGACGAAGTAGTCGCTTTGGCTGCCAAATTGAAAGCACCAATCGGGCATTCATCAAAATCGAAAGATTTCATCGAATATGACAACCCGTATAATATGGGAATGAATGGCATGTTGGGTGGAAAGCCCGGTTTTGACATGGTTGAACATTGCGATACTTTGCTTCTGCTTGGTACCGATTTCGCTTATACTCAATTTTATCCGGACAAAGCGACGATTATTCAGGTGGATGAGGATGGAACCCATCTGGGGCGCCGTCATCCCGTCAATATGGGGTTGATCGGGGATGTCAAATCGACAGCGGCAGCACTTTTGAAATATGTTGACGAAAAGAAAGATACCGGTTTTCTCGACCAGTGTTTGAAAACCAAAGTCGAGGCCGAAAAAGCCGAAGCGAAGGAAACCTCTGTTTCAAAATCGATTATTCATCCGCAATATCTCGTTTCGCTTATCAATCAATATGCCGATGATGATGCGCTGGTTACAGGTGACTGCGGTTCGCCAATGGTCTGGTTGCTTCGCCATTTCAAAACAAATGGCAAGAGAAGAACCCTTGCAAGTCTTTCCCATGGAACCATGGCAAATGCTTTGCCGCAGGCTATCGGTTTCAAAAAAGCCTATAAAGACAGACAAGTTATCTCTCTTTCGGGCGATGGTGGCCTTGCCATGTTGATGGGCGAGCTTTTGACTGTTGTTCAGGAAAAGGTTGACATCAAGATTGTGGTTTTCAACAATTCTTCACTCAACTTTGTTGAACTTGAACAAAAGGTTGAAGGACTGGTTGATCATTATACCGATCTGCAAAATCCGGATTTTGCAAAACTCGCCGAATCCATTGGCATAAAAGGTTGGAAGGTTGACAAGCCGGAAGAACTCGAAGGCGCTGTCAAAGCCTTTTTGAGTGCCAAAGGTCCGGCACTTCTTGATGTCAAAACCAGCGGATATGAACTGGTTATGCCGCCAAAGGTAACGGCCGGTGAAGTTTCCGGAATGGCACTTTATGGTACCAAGGCGATTATGCAGGGACGTGTGAAAGATGTAACCGATCTGCTCATTCACAATTTCATCAAATAATCACTTGAGTAATTTGATAAAATAAAAGGCAGAACATTGATTTATTTTCTGCCTTTTTTAAATTTTATGGATGTTGCAGCAAAATCAGATGATAGCGGCCAGCCAAAAGATGCTCAGACTTTTTTGACAAAACTGTCGAGCACGCGTTTTTCACCTGCTTTGTCAAAAGCAATGGTGAGTTTGTTTCCGTCAATTGCTGCGACATTGCCATTTCCGAATTTGATATGAAAAACCCTGTCGCCCACGCTGAATTCGGACGGTTTGTCGGAAACGGATTTGGCGATGAGTTCGCCTTCTATGGTTTTCGAACGCGCTGCCCGTCCTGCACCATAGCCGGAATCGACTTCCCCATAACCGATGCGTTCAACATTGGCGCCCGAGCGGTTACCCCAATTGGTGCGCGTTGCTTCGGTTGCATTCTTTTTGGCTCTCTGCCAGCCAGGTGTTGAATAATTGTTCTGGAACGGCTCCTGTCGATCAAAGCGCGATTGCCCATAACCGCCATAGGATGTTTCTACTTCTGCAACTTCAACATGTTCATTAGGCAGTTCATCAAGAAAACGCGACGGAATGGTTGATTGCCACAACCCGTGAATGCGCCGGTTCGAGACAAACCAGATATGCAGATTTTCCTTTGCACGGGTAAGCCCGACATAAGCGAGGCGCCGCTCTTCTTCAAGTCCCGCACGCCCGCCTTCATCAAGTGAACGTTGATGGGGAAACAGCCCTTCTTCCCAACCGGGCAAGAATACGGTGTTGAATTCCAGCCCCTTGGCCGAATGCAGTGTCATGATATTGACCGCATCCATATCTTCGTTCTTTTCTGTATCCATAACCAGCGAAACATGTTCAAGAAAACTTCTCAAACTCTCGAAATCTTCCATGGAATGGATAAGCTCTTTCAGGTTTTCAAGACGCCCCGGAGCTTCGGCAGAACGATCAGCCTGCCACATGGCGGTATAGCCGGATTCATCCAGAATAATTTCTGCAAGTTCGGTATGGGGAGTATTATCAAGCATATTCTGCCAACGGCGGAAATCTTCGACGAGTTTTCTCAAAGAACTTCTGGCCTTGGGCTTCAATTCGTCGGTTTCTACCATTTCCTGAGAGGCTTTGAGCATAGGCTCATTGCGGGCACGAGCTGTATCATGAATTTGACGAACGGTTGCTTCGCCAAGGCCACGTTTGGGCGTGTTGATAATACGCTCGAATGCAAGATCATCGGCGGGTTGTGTAACAACACGGAAATAGGCGAGCGCGTCGCGAATTTCTTGCCGCTCATAAAAACGCGGGCCACCGATAACGCGATAATTAAGCCCTAATGTGACAAACCGGTCTTCAAATTCACGCATCTGGAAGGAGGCGCGAACAAGAATGGCAATGTCGTTCAAAGCTAGGCCATGATGTTGTAATTGCTCGATTTCTTCACCAATAGCGCGCGCTTCTTCTTCCGAATCCCAGGCAGCATGGACTTTGACCTTCTGGTCATTTTCCGTTTTGCTATCGGTAAAAAGCGTTTTACCCAACCGGCCTTCATTATGGGCAATGAGATAGGATGCAGCTCCCAGAATATGCGAAGTCGAGCGGTAATTGCGTTCAAGACGAATGACAGTGGCACCGGGAAAATCTTTTTCAAAACGCAAAATATTATCAATTTCGGCACCGCGCCAGCCGTAAATTGACTGGTCGTCATCACCCACGCAACAAAGATTGACAGTTTGTCCGACGGGGCGCTGTGCCAATAGCCTCAGCCATAAATATTGTGCTGTATTGGTATCCTGATATTCGTCGACCAGAATATAGCGGAATTTTTTATGATATTCGCGCAAAA
This sequence comes from Ditibartonella apihabitans, assembly GCF_002007485.1. Classification (GTDB taxonomy): domain Bacteria; phylum Pseudomonadota; class Alphaproteobacteria; order Rhizobiales; family Rhizobiaceae; genus Bartonella; species Bartonella apihabitans. Next base: position 1,641,936 of record NZ_CP015820.1, on the reverse strand, counting down.
CATCGGCGTTTTTCTGAAAAATATGGATGGGATGCATCAACAAATCGCCAAAATCACAGGCATTCAGCGTTTGTAAACGTTCCTGATAGGCACGATAAAGCTCGCGCCCTTTGCCATTGCCAAATGAGCGGGCATCACCTTCCGGTATCTGGTCGGGTGCAAGGCCATGGTTTTTCCACCCGTCAATCATATTGGCAAAAGTGCGCGCCGGCCATCTTTTGTCGTCAAGCCCTTCAGCCTGAATGAGCTGTTTGATAAGCCTTATTACATCATCTGTATCAAGAATGGTGAAATTGCTGTTGAGCCCCACAAGCTCCGCGTGACGACGAAGAATCTTGACACCGATCGCGTGGAAAGTGCCAAGCCACGGCATACCTTCAACCGCGCCGCCGACCAGTTCACCAATACGGTTTTTCATTTCACGCGCGGCTTTATTGGTGAATGTGACTGCCAGAATCTGGCTCGGATAAGCAAGGCCAAGCCGCAAAATATGGGCAATGCGTGTGGTCAGAACCCGCGTCTTTCCCGTGCCTGCACCGGCCAGAACCAGAACCGGACCTTCCGTTGTTGTTACAGCAAGGCGTTGTTCGGGGTTGAGTTTTTTAAGATAATCGGCGTCAGCATCGGCATTACGGCGCGCAGCCATGGCGCGTTCTGCCAAACCAGTTTGACCATTACGAGCTTCATCGTGCGCAGAAGATTGCGGCGTCGGCTTTTTCGGCTCATCATCAAAAAACGGTATATCGTCAGGAAAATCGGTCATCATCACCAATCTAATGGTTCAAGATATTTTCTGCTAGGCTAGACTTGACGCTTTTACACGAAAATGAACGGAAAATCACTTTTTTTTGCGCTGTGCTTCATATTGATAGACACGCCGGTCAGTCAAATTTTTCCGGTTGTCTATGATTGGCGCAACAATCGGTTTCAAATTCGGCTCGCGTCTGATCAAGGCGACAAGATCATTGAGTTCGTTCATGGCAACGAGTTTTATAATGTCATCACGAATGGAGCCGTCTTCGCGCTTGGGCAGTTGATGCACAACTTGTAGAGACTCGATTTTCTGTCCTTTCAGAAGGTCGCGAACGGCTTTTTCGTCAAGTTTGTCGGATTCGACAAAAACATAAAGCCCTACACCCTTCGCCGGAAGCGAATAGGTTGCGATGGCAATATCGCCAATATCGGGATTGTCTTTCAAAAGATTGCGAATGACCGGTCCCTGATGTTGGACGCGGTCACCTGTTCCATCTCCATCCGACCATTTGAACATGTCTTTGGTAATAAAATTATAGACACGTTTTCCGGTCGCTAACCATAGACGTGACGGCCAGGAGCGGTTTTGCAATATCCGCTTTTCTGTCGGTGTCAGTAATTCGGGTGCAAAACTTCTTTTTTGTTTTATGAGATGGCGGAAATCTTCATAAGCAAAATAGCGATAGAGAGCACCTCGGCGTTTATGCACGCTTGCCAACTGGAAATCAATGATCGAAGCTTTCCCGTCGCTTGTCATCAGCCAGTTTTGCGGCTTTGCAAGATCGTTATGGGTAATGCCCATGCGGCGCAAATTACGAAGTATTTTGAATGCACTCAAATAAAATTCGGGTTTGTTCGGGCGCGCCAGATGTAATGGCGTTCCTTCACTCCACGAGCGATAAAGCCCGTCTTTATCAACCGCAATAAGCTGTGGCACGCCGTCAAGCCCGCGCACCTTCTTTAATGCCCGTATTTCTCTTCGTGCCAATATCCAGGCAAGCGGGCGAGACCATTTTGGCGCAGCCGTAACAATGCGGCGGATAACGCGTTTATGCGGATCATCAGCAAAATAGCCAACCCGCGTTTCCGAAAAAACATCGCGTTTCAAAACCATCAAGGCCACAAATTCTGTTAAAAATTGTGGGTCTTTCAAAGGTGGCAAAGCGCTGTCTGAATCGGCAAAATGTTCCATAGTGTTGAGTTAGACGGTTGGCTCTCTTCTATCAAGTCCGTTTGTTCAAATCGGGTAAAATTATAAAGGAGAAAAGAGAGGAAATAACTATTATTTTCAATTTTTTACAGAAAATTGCATTCTTTGCCATTTGTTCATGAGACACTTGTGTCAAATCGGAGGCAGATTATCCAAAGATGGACAAAGATAATATCCCGATTGACCTTCTTTTATTGACGAGCATTACTGGCACATAAAGGCGTGATCCGGTTTATCAATTCAAATAATGATAGCCCGATATGAGGCGGGGTTATCACGCTTAGGAATGCTGTGCCAATTCGAGTGCAAAAAGGCGTAACGAGGCTGAAAGGTTGACTCCTGCCGGTCTTGCCTCATCAACACATGTAACAAGGCTGGCAAAGGATAGACCCTGAGCTTCCGCTTCGCGCAACAAAATGTTGATATAGGCTTCTTCGAGCGAAATACTTGTTGCATGACCGTCAATGCGTACCGAAATCTTTTTCGATTGTGCTTTTTGCCAGTCTAGTGCAGCGATTGAAGACAGAATTTCATCCTTCATCTTCGTCGTGCCGAATTTTTCTCAAATCAAGAAAACTTACGGTTTTTTTCTTTTGCTTCTCTTCGAAATTGCGCTCGACTTTAGTGCGGCCGAAAATGACTCGGTTTTCGCTCGCTTTTGTTTCGTCATTCTGACGTTTTTTCTGTTTGCGAAATTGCCTTAAATTGACCAGATCAGCCATGAAAAAACGCCTTATTTCTTGCGAAAAGCATCAAGCGAGACAACATCTGCCGACGGTTTCTTTTCTTTTGGCGTTTGTTGACCGTCTTTTTCGGTTTCTGTCTTTGAATGTGACTTCAATTTTACAGCAGATTTTTTCTTGTCTTTCTTGTCTGCAAGAATGGTAAGCTCGCCACCCTCGGTCTCTTTTGCAAGTGTCTTCACGTCCGGACTGTCATTATCGCTTTTGGGAAGATCGGAGGCGAGATCGAAAGCCGCTTCGAAAGCAGCCGTAGGATCATAGAATACCTGAACAGCAGAAAACGGTATAACCAGACGTTCGGGAACATCGCCGAAAGAAAGACTGACTTCAAAGCCGCTTTCGGAAACGTTCAAATCCCAAAACTGGTGTTGCAAAACAATTGTCATTTGATCGGGATAACGTTCTTTGAGACGTGAGGAGATTTTCACGCCCGGAGCGTTCGTCAGAAACGTAATAAAAAAATGATGGTCACCCGGAAGGCCGGCTTTTGCTACTTCAGACAAAACTTTGCGAATAACACTCCGTAAAGCGTCCTGAACGAGAATGTCATAACGGATCTGATCATGAACCATTGAAAACCTGTTCCTTCTCCGATGTATTTTATCCAAACTTGGCAATCATCTCTAATGCAATGTAGACGGTCTTTATGCAATGAGGCAATCAAAATCTCCTCAAAAATTTTATTGAATTTCTGTATGACAATATCTTCCGGGTCTTCCGGCTTTGTTTTTTACTAAAACAAGAATCGTCAGGAATGGCTCCCCGCTCCAATTCAAGGTTCACGAGAGAAAAATGAACAATGAACTTTTACCAATAAAACTAATAGAGAGAACGCTTACAGACAGATAGTGAAGGCTTCTGTTGCCAGGTGCCTCCGAACCCCGCTTGGACCGGCGAAGGTCCAAGACTTAATTTGAAGCGTTCGCGCCGCAATTAAGCAGCGAGACGAGCTTCCGCATAGTTGTCATTTGCAACTACTTAAGTAGCCCGATAACGGTGGTACAATGCCGGGTAAAAGAGCAATCTTTACGCCCTTGTCGATCCTGTTTCGCCCCCTTCATAACAAAAACAGCTACAATAGCGTGAGCCGTTTTGGTTGTGGTGGAGGCGCCGGGTACCGCCCCCGGGTCCAATGGGTTTATTACACTGTCCATTTATTACCATAGCTGGCAAGCCAGCAAGCCCAATATAGGTAAATCAGGGTAAAGAGAAAAGGGGGGTTGTTTAACTTTTTCGCGCTCTATTTTCTACTTGGTAGAGATCAAAAAATACCGGACCTGTCCGGCTCTGACACTGATTTTCTCGGGGGCATAAAGTCCGAAACGGGTTTAACAGAAGATCATTAACCGGTCATTTTAAAAAATATCACCAATTTTTCCGATAGGAGACTGAAAGCAATGAAAAACCATTTGGAGCAAATAAAAAAATATGACGCAAATCCCGACGAGGATGCGGTTAAACGGCTAGAGAACCGTTTGTCACTTACTTTGCAAAAACGCGATGCTGCCGAGGTTGCTGTAAGCGATCAGAAAGAGCTTCAACGGGTAGAAAATGGGCCGAAGAAAAGCTCGGTGCAGATGTCGAACAGAGTAAACGTGCAGTGAAAAAGACCGCCGAATTACTGAAAACGGAACATATGAAGAATCGGGTGACATTTTATTATTTTGTTGCCAAAGAATTGGGGCTTTTGGGCAAGATTTGACAAACGCGAGCCAAAACTGGACAAGCCCTAGCCAAAAAGTCGGAGTGAGAAAGTCCGGTTAGGTCGAATAGATAGCCCGCTTGCCCGAGCGTTTATAGAATTTTTCAGAATAGAGAAGCACATATGCTTTGTTTGGTTTGATCGGGCGCTTTGTGTGGTTTGATCGGGATGTGGCTTGATCGGCGCATGGGGTATCTCGTTCATGGCCGTAATCTGGGCGTGGGTTTATTGGAGATTGCCCAAAATAAAAGCCCCGAAAAGAGGGGCTTTTAATCGGCATAGTGTCTTTCCTGATAAACCAAACAGTGTTATTTGGCTTCTTCACTTTTCTGTTCCTCAACATGGTGATGACCATGTTGATGTTCATGCCCGCCTAGAACCTTGTGAAGTTGGACTGTGTCTAGCTCGTTTTCCCAACGGGCAACCACAATACAGGCAACCGCATTACCAACAAGATTGGTCAATGCACGACATTCCGACATGAAACGGTCGATACCGAGAATAATTGCCATACCGGCAACAGGAATAGCCGGAACGGCGCCAAGTGTAGCAGCAAGCGTAATAAAACCGGCACCGGTCACACCGGCAGCACCTTTTGAGGAGATCATCGCCACAACAAGAATAAGGATTTGATGCTCGAGGGTGAGATTAATATCCAATGCTTGTGCGATGAACAAAGTTGCCAATGTCATATAAATGTTGGTACCGTCGAGGTTGAATGAATAGCCTGTCGGAATAACCAGACCAACGACCGATTTTTTTGCTCCCGCATTTTCCATCTTTTCCATCAAGGTCGGTAAAGCGGCTTCGGAAGAGGAAGTACCGAGAACCAGTAGCAATTCATCTTTGATATAGCGAACCACTCTGAAGATCGAAATGCCGTTATACCAGCAGACAGCCCCGAGAATGACGACAACAAACAAAATCGACGTGATATAGAAGGTTGCGACAAGGAAGAACAGGTTGATGACCGAACCAATACCGTATTTGCCGATTGTGAAAGCCATTGCACCGAAAGCGCCGATAGGAGCTGCTTTCATGAGAATGGCTACCAATTTGAAAATCGGTGTGGAAAGAGCATGGATGAAATCCAGAATAGGACGGCCACGTTCGCCAACTGATCCCAAAGCAATACCGAACAATATGGAAAAGAACAGTACCTGAAGGATATCTCCTTCGGCGAAAGCGGAAACCACTGTCGAAGGAATGATGTTCATCAGGAATTTGACGATTGATGCATCATGGGCTTTTTCAGCGTAAACTTTGACCGCAGCGGTGTCGAGTGAAGCCGGATCGATGTGCATTCCAGCACCCGGTTGCAAGACATTTCCGATGATCAAACCGACAATCAAAGCCAGAGTTGAAAAGGTGATAAAATAAAGCATGCATTTACCGGCGACCCGTCCGACTTTTTTCAAGTCGCTCATACCGGCAATACCGCTTACAATGGTCAAAAAGATAACCGGTGCGATAATCATCTTGACCAATTTGATGAAGGCATCGCCAAGCGGCTTCAATGATGCACCGACATCAGGATAAAAATATCCGAGCAAAATACCACAGATGATCGCGAATATTACCTGTACATAAAGTACTTTATAGAGCGCACGACGATGATGTGGTTGTTTCATTTGTTCAATTTTGTAAGCCATGAAGCCTCCCTCTGATCGACCGTGCTATTACTCATGTTGCATCGGCGGCTCCTCGGCCACCGCCCGGTCGACTTCTACAATAAAGTCTCGCAAGTCATATGCCAAGAGACTATTGGTCTGCAAGTTTATTTGAACGGAAAATAACCTTAAATATTGATAATTTTGATAAAAACGCACAGAAATTGTCGGAAAAAACCGTTCTTTTTTTGAGCTTATCAACAACCGATTTAAAAAACGGGGCGTGCCGTAGCGCAGCTATTCTATTTGGCCATTCTTTGTAGCGGCAAAAGTTTCAATCGGACGAAACACTTCAAGCTCCGGTTTTAACCGGATTCGAATATCGGCAAACATGGTTATAAAACGACGCTATCCAACTCCGTTAAAGCCGGGTTTGTAAAAAACAGGAACCACCGGTTATTTTAAATGATGAGACAGCTTTGCTTCGGCTATAAAACATCGGGGAGAATAACAATTCTGTCATCTGTTGTCTTTAGACAAATGCCGGTTCTTTTGAAGCTATATCCGGTTGGCTATTGATATTGATCCGGTTGAGTCTTTTGCCGTGTTTCTCGCTGATAATATTAGAAATCCGGTTTGGGAAAGCATGTTGCGGTTGCATTTTGTCATGGACAAAGCTTTTTATACTGCCCGTTAAAAACAATGTGAAAGTTGAATAGTTGATATGATCAAACAGGTTTTGCCCCGATATAGTCCCAGGCTTTATCAATATTTTCGGAAGCAAACCATTTTGTTTCGATACGTCCGAAAGGCCGGAAAAACTCAATCGCAAGATTGAGCCAGGAGGGGCCGCCGACAATGGCATAACGCCTCAGTTTTTTGAAAGCTTCTGCTCTGATCCTGGCTGTATCTTCGTTAAAGAGACTTTCCCAATCAATTCCGTCATATTCTTTAAAAATGACAATCATATCAATATGATTTTGCCCTTCCGCTTCTGCTTCAAAAAGTCCATAGAGATTTTCCACATCGGAAGAAGCAAGCACACCGTTAACGGAAAAACCGATTGCACCGGCGCGGTTGGTTTTGATCTTGGAGATCACCGGTATTGTATCTTCGGGTAACATGCTTTTGCCCTTTCTTGTGGCTGAATTAAGTTATATGTAGAACTTTGTATAACGTTTGGAGTTTTCAATACTACAGATTTTAAGCGGACTTGATAGGTGCTGTCGATGACAATAAACTTTCGGTTAATCTTAACGCCATCGCGGTGTTGCGCAACCGCCGGAATTTGCCTTGGCCAAATGTTGTCGGGATGGGACGCATAGCGCTTGATGCCGGTGCTGACGGCATTACTGTCCATCCCCGTCCTGACCAGCGCCATATCAGATTCACAGATCTTCCCGATATACGTCGTTTGATTGACGATGAATTTCCAAATCAGGAATTCAATATTGAAGGATATCCTGACGACGCCTTTCTCGATTTGGCTGAAACTTATGCCAACCAGATAACATTGGTGCCCGACTCTCCCGACCAGTCGACTTCCGATCACGGCTGGAATTTTGTAAAGGATAGTGCGTTTTTGAAACCGGTTATCAAACGGCTGAAAGACCGCTCGATCCGCGTCATTTTATTTGTAAATCCGGTGGTCGACGGCCTTGATCAAGCAAAAGCGCTGGGCGCCGACGGTATCGAGATTTATACCGGTCCTTATGGTGATGCCTATGACAGTGATAAAAAACAGTTGCTCGCACTCGAAGCGGTGACACTTGTTGCTGAAAAGGCAAAACAATTGGGGCTTCTTGTCAATGCGGGGCATGATTTGACGGTGCCCAACCTCGCCCCCCTTGTCAAAAACGTGCCATGGCTTTATGAAGTTTCGATCGGCCATGGACTTATTGCAGATGCTTTGGAACATGGAATGAGGGAAACCGTTCTAAGGTTCAAAAGGGCGTTGGCCATTTAACTGCCCGATCGGGTGTCAACTGAATTAAATAGTTCGGGTAATCTTTTGCCCGTTTTTGATCTCTTTAACACAATTAAAATTTCGGCTGAAAGGATTGCGCTATGGCGGAGCCTCAAGATATTGACGCTGTGAGCGACGATCTCACGACAGCTGATGAAAATAATGACCATTCGAAAGAGAGTTTTTTACTCCTTTTGATTGGCGCTATCGGTGTTGTCTATGGCGATATCGGTACCAGTCCGATTTATGCTTTCCGCGAAGCCTTACGCGCCGGTGCAGGAAACCATGACATTTTGAAATATGACGTTTATGGCGTAATTTCCCTGATATTCTGGGCTTTATTGCTTATTGTTACAATCAAATATGTTGTGTTTGTTTTGCGCGCCGACAATAACGGGGAAGGCGGCATTCTCTCCCTTATGGCGCTCGCGCGCTCGACCTTTCGTAGAAAAGGTGGTTGGGCATTGGGAATCGGGATTCTCGGCGCATCTCTGTTTTTCGGTGATGCCGTTATTACACCCGCTGTCTCAGTGTTGTCTGCAGTTGAAGGTATGGAGGTTGTCGCTCCCGATCTTGAGCCTTTTATTGTGCCGCTCACACTTATTATTCTGGTGGCACTTTTTGCCGTGCAACGATTTGGCACGGGCAAGGTCGCAATTGTTTTCGGGCCGATAACGCTGGTCTGGTTTCTTGCTTTAGGCGGTTTCGGACTTTTCCATATATTTGATGATCTGACGATTCTGAAATCATTATTTCCCTGGTATGCCATCTCCTATATTGTCAGCAATCCGGCGACATCCTTTGCGGCAGTTGGAGCGGTATTTCTGGCGGTGACCGGCGCTGAAGCACTTTATGCCGATCTTGGCCATTTCGGACGCCGGCCAATCGTTGCCGCCTGGCTGTGGATAGTATTTCCATGCCTTGTCCTCAATTATTTGGGGCAGGGGGCCTTTATTCTTTCTCACGGGCGCAACACAATTAATCCGTTTTATCAAATGTTGCCGGAATGGTCGCTCATTCCGATGATTGTGCTCGCCACGATGGCAACCGTGATCGCTTCCCAAGCTGTTATAACAGGTGCTTTTTCCATGGCACGTCAGGCCGTCCAGCTTAACATTTTGCCGCGACTTGAAATTTTGCACACTTCGGAAAAGAATCTCGGACAAATCTATATGCCGCGGGTTAATCTGCTTCTTGCCGTGATTGTTATTTGTCTAGTGATCGGCTTTGAAAAATCGTCCAATCTGGCAGCCGCTTATGGCATTTCGGTTACCGGCAACATGATTGTGACAACATCTTTGCTTTTCATTGTCATGAAACGTATCTGGAAGTGGAGCCTTGCTTTATGTCTTGTGCCGACACTCGCCTTTCTGTGTCTTGATCTTCTGTTCTTCAGCGCCAATCTCGTTAAAATCCATGATGGCGGCTGGGTGTCGGTGGGACTTGCCGCAAGTGTTGTGCTCATCATGTGGACATGGGTTCGGGGCAGCCGGCATTTGTTCAAGAAAACCCGCAAGGCCGAAGTACCGCTTGATCTGATTGTTAATAAAATGGCGGAAAAGCCGCCAATTATTGTACCGGGCACAGCCGTCTTTTTGACAAGCGATCCGAAAAGCGCACCCAGTGCTTTGATGCACAGCCTCAAACATTATAAAGTTTTGCATGAAAACAATGTGATCTTGACGGTGAATACGGCTTCAACACCACGAGTACCTTCGGTGGATCGCGCCCGTGTTTCTCAATTCAATGAACGTTTCATGCAAGTGACTTTGACGTTCGGTTACATGGAACAGCCAAACATTCCGAAGGCTTTGGCAATATGTCGAAAACTCGGCTGGAAATTCGATATCATGACGACATCGTTTTTTGTGTCCCGTCGTTCGATCAAACCTGCGGCCAAATCCGATATGCCGATGTGGCAAGATAAATTCTATATTTTCCTTGCCAGAACCGCCGCCGATGCAACCGAATATTTCCAGATTCCAACCGGTCGGGTTGTAGAAATCGGCACCCAGATTACCGTTTGAAAGACAAAATTTGCTGTTTTCTGCCGGCTTTGTTCACGACCCGAAACGTGACAAAGCCGGTAAAATTATCCTGACAAATCTCATTCAAAACAAAAAAGAAATTTTTACTGAAAATAATACTTGATATTGCCGATTTCTCGTAGCATGGTTACGAACCGTACGGTACGGTACGCAAACGAAATGAAAACAGCGAACATGCAACAGTCGACAAATGCTCTGGTCAATAATTTGACAGATCGTCAGAAAGACGTTCTGGACGCGGCATTACAATTGCTTGTCAAAGACCATCTGGCATTAACAATGTCGAAAGTCGCAAAGGCGGCGAGTTGCTCGAAAGAAACGCTTTACAAGTGGTTCGGCGATCGCAATACATTTCTTGAAGCAATGGTCGAGTGGCAGGCGTCAAGGGTTCGCGCAGTACCGATCAGCCGCGAAGCGGTTGATGAACAAACACTTTTTAACAGTCTTGAACATTTTGCGCGCGATTGGTTGATGGTTTTGACCTCGCCAACTTCGATTGCGCTTAACCGGCTTGCAGTCAGTCAGGCCGGTACGGACAAAAACAATCTCGGTAATATTGTGCTTTATCGTGGGCCTTACGCAATGGCGCGTCGCCTGAAACCGATTTTGGAAATCGGTCGCGATTGCGGGCTTTTGCAAGTGGACAATCTCGATAATGCATTCCGGACCTTTTTCGGACTCGTTGTTCGTGATGTCCAGATACGTAAATTGCTGGGTGACGATTTTCACATGGATGATGAAGAAATCATTCGCGAAGCGCGCACAGCGACAAGGCAATTTTTTGCCCTTTTCGGGCATAAAAATATGAATAAAACAGATGAAACGCAAATTTAAGGGAGTTTTCTATGCGTGTTTATTATGATCGTGATGCAGATGTAAACCTGATAAAATCCAAAAAAGTCGGTGTTATCGGCTATGGCTCGCAAGGCCGCGCCCATGCATTAAACCTGAAAGATTCCGGTGTGAAGGAAATCAAAATTGCTCTTCGTCCGGGCTCTGCAACAGCTAAAAAAGCTCAGGCAGACGGATTCGAAGTTGTGACCGTTGCCGAAGCAGCCAAGTGGGCTGACCTCATTATGATGGTTACCCCCGACGAATTGCAGGCCGACATTTTTAAAGAACAGATTGCCAACAATTTGCGCGACGGCGCAGCAATTGCATTTGCTCATGGTCTGAACATTCACTTCGGTTTGATCGAACCGAAAAAGACAGTGGATGTCATTATGATTGCTCCTAAAGGTCCCGGTCATACAGTGCGCAGCGAATATCAGCGTGGCGGCGGTGTTCCAAGCCTTATTGCTGTTGGTCACGACGCTACAGGCAATGCACATGATCTGGCTCTCTCTTACGCTTGCGGAATTGGTGCAGGTCGCTCCGGTGTTATTGAAACAACATTCAAGGAAGAAACCGAAACCGATCTTTTCGGTGAACAGGTTGTTCTTTGCGGTGGTTTGGTCAACCTTATCCGTTCGGGTTTCGAAACTCTGGTTGAAGCCGGTTATGCTCCGGAAATGGCCTATTTCGAATGCTGCCACGAGATGAAGCTCATTGTTGACCTCATCTATGAAGGTGGCATTGCCAATATGAACTATTCAATTTCCAACACCGCCGAATGGGGTGAATATGTCAGTGGTCCGCGCATCATCAACGATGAAGTCAAGGCTAATATGAAGCGTGTTCTGAAAGACATTCAGGACGGTACATTCTGCTCCAACTGGATGCAGGAATATAAATCCGGTGCTGTTCGCTTCAAAGCTATCCGCCGGATTAATGACGGACATCAGCTTGAACAAATCGGTGGCAAATTGCGCGATATGATGCCGTGGATAAAATCGAACGCATTGGTCGATAAAACACGCAACTAATCACGCGTTTTTGTAGTTCAAATTCTGAAAAAGGGCTGACAATGTCAGCCCTTTTTCTTTTAATATCATATAGAAAATCAACAATTGCGATAACCGGCTTGCAACTTACGATCAACGCGCAGGGCTGAAGCGCTGCAGCGTCATATTTATTTTCGAACCATTCCGTGTTTCATTATCGGCTTCAAGAAATTCCGGTTATAATTTTGTAAGGCCGGAAAAAGATTATCCGGTTTGATCACATAAAAACCTTCAATAATGTTTAACGGCCTTTTTTTACTCGATATAACCGACAAGCCAATGGTTGGAGCAAAGCCCCGAAAAGCGCGGTTGACTGCGACGAAAGATTTTTCCGATTACTATCTAAAAGAGGGGTAAGTGCAGACAACATAGCGCATATCATTTGCAACTGCCGTTTAGTCGAACTGTGCAGACGAAAAAAACATCATTGATTATGATAACCATTATCTTATCCGGTTGGCAGATTAAAGACCGACCGCCGGATAGATTGCACATAAAAGCGCGTCCCGATTATAAAAATGATTTATTTCGGAAAAGGTGACTTGCAAGTCTGGCGAACGCCGCCCCTATCTATATAGGTATCATCCGACGAACGATAGCTTTTATAACGATCGCTGCACCATTGCTGATGATTTATATCAGGGCCGGTATCCAGTTTATATGTGGGGCCGGAAGGATGTGTCAACTCCGGTTTATAATTACGGTTAGGTTTTGGAACTCCATAATTCGAGTGAGGAAGCGGGGCATTTTGCGGGCGGGTTATGGGAGCCAATGGACTGTTTAATTCTACTGCACCGGCGTTTATTGCGAGTGTTGTGGATAAGAACAAAGGTATAACAAATAATTTAGCTAACCGAAAAATCATGGCCTTCCTCGTTAAAACCTTAAAGAATTCTGAATAAATTGAATCATAACGATCACGTTTCGTATCGTAAGTTATAAGAATTCAATGATACTCTTCAAAACTTCTCTTCAGGCAACTTGTAATTTTTTTAATATACGCCAAATTTGGAATGGTTAGTAGAGAAGGATCAAATATAATGTCACATTTTTTGAGAAATATTGTTATTGCCGGGGTCGTGGTCGGGAGCGCTTGTTTGAGCGCCTCCGGAGCATTTGCAGATGACAAAGTCACAATCGGAGTGCTTGTCTGTACTGGGCAGGGCGCCGAGGGACATATATTCAAAGCGACAGAAAAGCTCACCTGTGTTTTCCAGCCGAATGATAAAGGCGCCGATACAGACAAATATGTCGGCAAAATCGAACAGCTCGGCATCGATATTGGTAAAGCAGGTGCCGGACAATTGTCGTGGATGGTCATGGCGGCAAGTAAAGACGCATACAAGTCCGGAATTCTCGTGGGTAAATATGAGGGGGTCAGTGTCGACGCTGCTGCCGGTGTTGGTGGTGGAGCCAACATACTTGTTGGCGATAACAAAGCGTTTTCTTTGCAACCAGTGAGTGTAGAAGCTCATGAGGGAGCCAATATTGCTATTGGCGTTTCGAAATTGACTTTGAGCGCCGATAACAAATAATTTTTGAAAACGTCATATCTGGCGAAAAGAATAAAACTTTTCGACACAATTGTTTGTTGAGAGACGAGACGTTTTAACAGAAAGGATGCAGCCTCAAGGCTGTGTCCTTTTATTTTTAGCATAATGAAACTTTACATATCGGCTTGTTTCATCATAAGCATAGAGAGGAAAAAGTTTATATTATAAATGAGCTTTATTGCAAAAGGGGAATTGCTACCGTGGCGTATCATGGCCGTTTTTTTGAAGTTTACGACGTATTCAGTGACACGGTTCTCTCGGGCAATCCTGTAGCAATTGTGCATGAGTCAGACGGTTTGACCGATCAGCAAATGCAGTCTATCGCGCGTGAATTCAATTTGTCGGAAACTGTTTTCGTCAATCCTCCGAAAGATGAAAAACATGTCGCCAATTTGCGAATTTTCAAACCGGATGGAGAAATGTCATTTGCCGGTCATCCGACTGTCGGCGCCGCCATATCCCTCGCACGGAAAAATATAAAAAACAATTGCCGTAATGATTCACTTATTATTCTTGAGGAGAAAGTCGGAATTATCCGTGCGGTGGTTGATTTGAGTGAAAAAGTCGCTTTTGCCGAATTCGATCTGCCAAAACTCCCCGAACAACTTCCGATGGATACACCGAAAGAAATTTTTGCAGCAGCATTCGGGCTTGAAAGCAAGGAAATAGGCTTTGAAAATCATGTTCCCTCGCTTTGGACAGCGGGTGTTCCATTCTTTTTTGTGCCCTTGCGTAATCTCAAAACTGTTGCCAGTGCATCGCCTGATCCCGTTTATATTATGGAGAACTTCGACAAGCTTAACGTAAAGACACCGTCATTTTACCTCTATAGCAGGGAAACGCAGTTGTTCCAGAGTGCTTTTCATGTTCGTATGTTCCGTCCGGATGGTTCGGAAGATGCCGCAACCGGCTCGGCAGCATCTGCATTTTGTGGTGTTGTCCAGCATTTTGATCATCCATTGGATGGCAAGAAAGACATTTGGCTCGAGCAGGGAATGGAGATGAATCGTGTGTCGAAAATCCGTCTCGAATGGTATGTCGAAAACGGAAAATTGATTTCGGCACGCATTGGCGGCAAGGCAGTCAAATATGCCGAAGGCCATATATTCCCTTGAACATTTTCAGGCTTTCCTGCCCTTATAATAGCGAGCGAGGAAACATTCTTTCGCTTGAAGACTGGTTAAAGGTTTTCTGAATTTCGAAAAGCTGTTTTCAAAAGCCGTTATTTTCAGTTAATTAAAATCCTTTGCAATGTATGGTTTTAATATCCCGCTTTGGTTTTCGATGGTAGAATGATCATAAAAAAATATAATATCTCACCACACTGTTGGTGAACTATCTTGTAAATTTATCTCGAAAACCATGAAATGATAAACCAATGTTTTCTGACCTTCGCAAAGTTCGAGAAGTATTCTGCCAACATTTGTAGAAAAGCATGTTTGGCAACTTAATAAGTACCTTGAAAAGCTGATCATGAACAAGTGATGAAAAAGCCACTCATTCCAACTCGAGCTTGAAGGGAAGGTAAAAAACACAAGTTGGTTTCAGCCAGCATTGGTGGCAATGCCGTCAACCAAGCCGCGCGGCGTATTTTTCTCTAAAAGTAAACCGCGTTGAATCTCAGATGATCAGCGGTATATGAAGTTTAACACCCCGCGGCGCAAAGACTTAATTCAAGCAATTTAATCCAGAAGGTCGCTCCTCCCGGCGGGCAATCACTATGGAAGTCGCCTTTCACAGTGAAACCGCAGAGGACCAATCGCCCGATATAACGCATCTGAAAAAGCACAAACAGCAGTTAATGCACGAAAAGCGATAAGTAGTTTTTCATATTTCCCTCCGATAATATGTTAGGTCAGAATAGATTATTTAAAAATAATCCCGAAGCGCATTGGTCCGATTCCAGATTCAATGACGCGTTTACCAGAAGCATGAAAAGCATTGATTGCCTCATTATCAGCCTCTGATCTCCAAGCTTTATCACTGATAAAGCCATATCCATCCCCGACAACTTTAAAACTACCTTGTTTAAATATCGGGTTACCAGTCATATCGCCTTCAAGGACAATTTCAAATTTACCGGATTGGATAGCTTCGACTAACCCGGACTCAGTAATTTTACCTTGAGCAATATGGCTTTTCATAACTTGAGTGAATAATTCCTTCAATTCATCATCGCTCATGTTGGGATTTGCTGTAATTGTTCCATCCGCAGAGACAGACGATCCATTCCTTAAAGATTCAGCAATGCTTGCCATGGTATCATGATAAACAGAACCAGTCTGAACAGCATTAACATCGATTTTGCCTGCGATAAGTTCTTGAATTCTGGATATTGCATCAGATGAAGACGCAGAAAGAGGAGTGTTGCCAGAAGCGGCAACGGTCGGTGATATACCTCTTGAACCTTTAGTGTCGCTATTGAATTGATTGGTCTCATTGGACTTCAGCAAATGTAGAGCCGTTTCTGCACCTGACATACGGCCATTATTAAATACAGAATTAATCATAGCTGTACTCCATAAATTGAAGGCAACTTAAGCCGTCATGTCTTAATACACCTAAAATACAGTATTCCTCATGAATACAAGATAATTATATAATATAATTGGTTATAGGACAACTGATGTACTGTCCCCCGTTTGAGCGGACACATGATCTATTGATTTAGTGCCCTTCTGAACATCCTTGGAGAGTTCATATCGAGCGCGGAATGCGGATGGATTTCATATAATCCTTGATCCATCCATTGATCTGCCGAAGAGCTGATTTGGAATCCGGAAAATTGGCTATTTTGATATAATCACGTTTAAGCGTTTTGACAAAAGCTTCCGAAATACCGTTTGA
This sequence comes from Ditibartonella apihabitans, assembly GCF_002007485.1. GTDB lineage: Bacteria > Pseudomonadota > Alphaproteobacteria > Rhizobiales > Rhizobiaceae > Bartonella > Bartonella apihabitans. The sequence continues at coordinate 1,625,621 of NZ_CP015820.1, read as the reverse complement.
TTGCGGGCTTTTGACCGGCGTAAAGGAGGGCTTGAGATTAAGCGCTACTGCAAACTGCCTCGTTTCCAATGCAGTGTAGCATGAGCCATTGTCTGGTAAATGCTCAATGAGGTGTGGCGCCCTTGCGGTTGCAAAATGCTTTTCAATCGCTTCCAGATTTTGCAAAAATAACAGTCGTAATCCGGTCAGGTTTGCATAACCTAAAAACATTCATTTTCTAAAATCTTTTTCTAATTGTAATAAAGATTTTAGCAATATATTTCTTATCTTACCGCTAAAAATGGAGAAAATGAAAACCTCATTCCAACTATCATGAAGAGGATCATCATGAAGCGTTATTTTTCCACATTATTGGCTGCAGTTCTTGTGCTTTTTGCCAGCGCCGCATATGCTGATCGTCTTGACGACATAAAAAAAGCTGGCGTTCTAAAAGTTGCATCTTTTGATAGCAATCCGCCATTTGGTTTTGTTGATGAAAAAACAAAACAGATCACCGGGCTTGATGTTGATTTTGCTCAAGCTGTTGCTGACAAAATTGGCGTTAAATTGGAAGTTCATCCAACCAATCCGGCAAACCGCATACCTCTTTTGACTTCAGGTCAGGTGGATTTGGTTGTGGCGAATTTTACGGTCACACCAGAGCGCGCCGAGCAGGTTGATTTTTCCATTCCCTATTTTGCTTCAGGTCAACAATTTATTGCCAAAAAGGGTTTTTAAAATCAGCTGACCAACTGGCAAATTTGCGCATCGGAGCAGATAAAGGCACAACCAATGAAATCAATCTGAAAAATTTGTACCCGACAGCAACAATCATTACTTACGATGACACGCCATTTGCCTTTGCTGCGTTGCGAAACGGCAATGTGCAAGCCATCACACAAGATGGTCCGAAGCTTGTTGGTTTATTGGCAAATGTCCCGGACAAAGATCAATATGAGGTGCCAGCATTCACCATTTCCAATGATTACATGGCAGCAGCCGCACCCAAGGGCGAAACTGCGCTTGTTAATGTTGTCAATGAAACTCTGCTGGATTTGGAAAAGACAGGAAAAGCGGAAAAAATTTACAATAAATGGTTTGGCCCCGATAGCAAAACTCCGCTTCCCAGATTGTTCAAGATTGGCGATAAACAATAATTCGCTTCATCCGACATAAAACTTTTCGAAGGAGCCGGCACAATCGGCTCTTTTGTCTGTTCCAGGAACAAAAATTTATACGCAAGACTTTTGAGTAAAGCACATGCTGTCACACGAGTATTTAGGTTGGATATGGAACGGTTATCAGGTAACCATTGTCCTTACTATTCTTTCATGTATCGCCGCCTCATTACTTGGTGCCGTCTTATGCAGCATGCGCATAAGCCCGTTTTGGCCCCTCAATATTTTTTCCAAAGCTTACATAGCGATTTTCCGAAATACACCATTGTTGGTTCAACTTTTCTTTTGGTACTTCGGGGTCAGCCGTTTTGTACCGGACAACATCAGATTTTGGTTACTGGATGCACATCAATGGGTTTTCGGCCCAGTTACTTTAAATTGGCCGTCATACGAGTTTATATACGGATTTATTGGTTTGGCACTCTATACAGCCGCCTATATCGCAGAAGAATTGCGCGCTGGTATAAAGACTGTACCGATAAATCAGGAATCTGCTGCTTATGCCCTTGGTTTTACGCGAAGCCAGGCATTCCGTTTTATAATTTTACCGCAAGCGGTACGCAACGCGCTTTCACCACTGCTCGGCCAATATATGATGGCTTTAAAAAACTCTTCTCTAACAGCCTCAATAGGCGTTGCCGAACTTTTCTATGTCGCAAGCCAAATTGAAACGCGTTCACTTTTGGCTTTTCCTGTCTATCTTATTTTGACAGTGTTATATTTAATAACAATTGCGCTTATCGAGATAGTCGGGCGCATTATCGAAACACGTCGGCTTAAAAGCACTGGTCGGAGGGTTCAGGCATGAACTTCTCGTTTGTTTTCGATAATTTCGAATATTTGATGATTGGTGCTTGGCCAAACGGGCCGGCAGGCGGCTTGGCTTTAACATTGCTATTGTGTGTTTTTTCAGCTGTCCTATCAGCTTTGTTCGGTCTTTTATCCGGTATCCTGCTTGTGATGTCGGGTCCGAAATGGCAGTTGGTTTTGGTTGCTATTCTTGGATTTTTCCGGGCCATCCCGATTTTGATGTTAATTTTCTGGATCTATTTTTTGCTTCCCATGATGCTTGGCATATCTGCGCCAAAAGTACAGACTATTGTTTTGGCCTTATCCTTGGTTGGCGGGGCTTATCTTGGTCATTCTGTTGCAGCAGGTCTGCGCAGCGTTGGCGACGACCAATGGGCAGCCGGACTAGCACTAGGATTTAATAGGTGGAAAGTTCTATGGTTTTTGATTTTGCCACAAGCACTGCCACGCATGGCACCATCATTTATCAACCAATGTATCTCGCTTACGAAAGATACGTCGTTGGCATATATCATTGGTACACAAGAATTTCTGACCTTGGCGCGGCAAATTGACGGTCGTTTGACAGGCGCTTATTCAACAGAAATCTATCTATTTGTCGGGATTGTTTACTTCGTGCTCTGTATGACATTGAATTTTTTTGCAGAATGCATCAACAAACACTATTCAAAAGAAAGACAGTTTGTCTGAAAGGCATTGCAGATTAAGTTTGTGTTTTGGTTCTGCTGCAATAATTTTAGAAAAACAAGCGAGATCCGTTTAACTATTTTCAAATATTGTCCGAAAATATAGGCATGGCAATGCGTTGGGACAAAAGGCAATCGAAAAAGCGCGGCACTATTCACGGTCTGCTGACAAGAGCAAAAAGGTAGAAGTGGCGGTTGTCAGACTGGGTGCTAGAATGAACAAAAACAGTACATAAATTGTCAAACTTTTCAAAAAAGTGTCAAACTTTGTTATCGCTAAATTTTTTGTCTAAAAAAACACTTATAAATCAGAGACTTAAATGGTGGGTGATACAGGGATCGAACCTGTGACCCGCTGATTAAGAGTCAGCTGCTCTACCAACTGAGCTAATCACCCAACGGCGTTGTTGATCAACGATAGCGGTTCTATAGCGTTCCTAAGGATTGATGTCCATAGAAAATTTTCGTTTTTTTGTCATTTCATTCATTGTTGAAGCGGGAAGTATAAAGATTGCGAAAATATCTTGATCTTCATACGAAATAGCCTCATTATACAACTTTCGTAAGCATGTGTGACTTTGATTGTTACCGGTAAAGAGAGGACGATCGAGCGTAATGCCCGACCAAAATTCATCAGAAGACCCTTCTTGTAGTAGCGAGCGGTATAGGCCGTTTCGGGGATTTTTTCATTACCATTGTGTTGATTTGGCGTTCCGGCGTGCTTTTAGAGCCGGAATAACAGGATCGGTTGTGTTCGCTGTTTTGCAAATGGCGACCTCGAGGATTAAAAATGGTTGACTATATTTTTCCTCGACTATTTTCCTTTGTTTGGCACTTTTTTCGGAATTGATGGATTATGGAATGGATAGCAAATCCCCACGCATGGATGGGGCTTGTAACACTTATATTTCTGGAAATTGTCCTAGGTATTGATAACCTTGTCTTTATCGCAATTTTGGCTACAAAATTGCCTCCTAAAGTAAGGAACCGTGCCCGTTTGACAGGCTTGAGCTGTGCATTGGTCATGCGCTTGATACTGCTGACGGCAATGGGTTGGGTCATGACACTTGACCAACCTCTTTTTTCACTCGGTAATTTCAATTTCAGTTGGCACAGCATCATCCTGATAATAGGCGGAGCTTTTCTCCTTGCAAAAGGGACACTCGAACTCCATGAAAGGTTGGAGGGCGAGGTTCAGGAAAACTCGACTTCGGTTGTCCATGCGGTGTTTTGGCAAGTTATTGTCCAGATTGTTGTGCTCGATGCCGTCTTTTCCTTGGACAGTATTATTACGGCGACAGGTATGATCCCAAAAGATCAGATGATAGTGATGTACCTTGCAGTCATTATCGCTATGGGCGTGATGATGTGGGGCTCTGGCCCCTTGATGGTATTTGTTAACCGCCATCCAACAGTTGTCATCCTGTGTCTCGGATTTTTGATGATGATCGGCTTTAGCCTCATTGTTGAAGGTTTCGGTTTTCATATTCCGAAGGGCTATCTTTACGCGGCTATCGGCTTTTCTGTTCTCATCGAAGCGTTCAATCAGATCGGCCGGCATAACAGAGAGAAACTTATTTCAACCAATGATTTGCGCGAAAGGACAGCCGGTGCAGTGCTGCGTCTTCTGGGCGGCGGTAAAAAAGAGGGGAGTCTCGGTGAAACAGTTGATCTTATTGCTGAACAGGCTGCCGCCTCGGAAATATTCAGGCCGGAAGAAAAGCAGATGATTCGTGGTGTACTTGATCTCGCTGACCGGCCTGTCCGGTCGATCATGTCCCCGCGAAACGAGATAGAATGGCTTGACCTTGATACTAATGAAGAGGAAATGCGCAACGAACTCGAGCAATTCAAACACAGCCGTCTTGTGCTTGCCCGCGAGAAAGTTGACGAATTTGTCGGCGTAGCATTGACGAAAGATTTGCTGCTTGATCTTGCCGAAGGCAAGAATATCGACTGGCAGAAAGCCATGCGTCAGCCCCTCGTCGTTCATGAAAATACCAGTGTTTTGCGACTGATGGAAAAATTGCGTCGTTCAGCAATTCAACTTGCCATAGTGGTCGATGAACATGGTTCGTTTGAAGGCGTCGCAACCCCGACTGATATATTGGAAGCTATTGCCGGCGATTTTCCGGATGAAGATGACGAACCGGTTATTGCCGAACAGTTGAAAGATGGCAGCTTTATGGTTGAAGGCTATGCCGATATTCGTCGATTGAGCGGTTATCTTGATAAAGATTTGGTGGATGAGAATGATCGTTATACCACTCTTGCCGGTTTTATGTTATGGCATTTCGGACATTTGCCGGTGACGGGCGAGAGTTTTGAAGCTGAAGGCTTTAATTTCAAGGTCGTTGAAATGGACCGACGGAATATAGCAAAAGTGTTGATATCGCCGGTAAAAAAGCAAGATCAATAATTTGTCAATAAAAAATAGTCAGTTATTTGTTAAAGACGCTTAACTTATCTACGAGAATTTGTAAGATAAAGAATAGTTCTCATTTGGAGGGAATTGGATATGGAACCACGTTTGCAGATCATCGTTACGCCTACGCGCGCTGGTCGTGTCGGTAAAAAGCTAGGCGATTGGTTGTGTTCATATGCGGACAGTCACTCGAACTTTGATGTTGAATTGATCGATCTGGCAACAATCAATCTGCCATTATTCGATGAGCCGAAGCATCCGCGTCTTCATCAATATGAACATTCCCATACAAAAGAGTGGAGCAAGCTCATCGCCAAGGGAGATTGTTATATTTTCGTCATTCCCGAATATGACCATCTGCCACCCTCATCTTTTGTTAATGCTGTGACTTATCTTGCACATGAATGGAGTTATAAAGCCGTATCATTTTTGAGCTATGGCGGCATTTCCGGAGGCTTGAGAGCTGTAGAAACGGCACGGTTGATGGTTAACGCCGTAAGAATGGTACCGATTCTTGAAACTTTGCCAATTCCCCAATATACCCAGTATATAGACGACAATGGTAATTTCAGACCAAGCGCCGCTATTGAAGGTGGGGCACAGGCAGTTTTTGATGAATTGTTCAAAATGAATAACGGTTTGAAAAATATCCGCCCGAAATTTTGACATGTTTTAGCCTTCGGACAAGGTGATGACTAAATTATTAGTCGTTCTTGAAGATCAGGACGATGCGCGGGTCGCTTATAGCGTCCGCGCTGACATTGTTTTAGTGTCCGGCACATTGCAAAAAATGCAAAAACTATGTTCGGCACTGAAAAATATGGCGGGCTATTCGCCGCAAATATGGTTGCGGACTTCCGATCCCCATTTGTTGACTTCCAGAGTGATGGAGCGGTGCGGCGCGCAAAGGATTGTTGTTTCGGCTTTGCCGGAAGAGCTTCCGGCTTTTGTGAAAACGCTGTTAAATCAATGTAATGATTATCCTCTGGTGGCATTGATAGAAGCGGAAAATTCGCCAGATAATTCTTTGATCACGATTATCGGCGCTTTGGGCTTTAGTGGTATTCTGCTTCAGCCACGTAATCTTGACCAGACAATTTTGAGCCAGATAAAGGTAGGAAATATCGGTCAATTCATGACAAAATCCCGTGCCAATAATTTGGAAGCGGGTGTTATCGGGATGATCGAGGCACCCGACATTCCACGTTTGCTACCTTATTCACCTGATTGGCTGGGATTTATTATTAAACATCCGGTCAAATCGGGCCAGTTTGGCGATAATGCAACCAATTTATTGATGCGTGCTCTTTTACCCGTAGATAGCGGGCAGGAACAACTTCCCGAAGGTTCAGGGCTCGGTACGGATCGTATTATTATTGAAGATTTTATTTTGCCGATGGAAATCGGTGCCTATAAACGTGAATACGGGCATAAACAAAAAGTTCGCTTCAACATCAAGGCCGATGTCGAACGTTTGTCTTCCAATCCGGAAGATATGCGTCATATTTTTTCCTATGATCTTATTCTTGATGGTATCAAAAATCTTGTTTCGCTGGGTCATGTCGAACTTGTTGAAACATTGGCCGAACGGATAGCTGCACTCATCCTTGCTTACCCGAGGGTTCAAAAAGTTATCGTCCGCGTGGATAAGCTCGAGTTGGGGCCTGCTGCAGTTGGTGTGGAAATCGAGCGGCAAAAAAAGAAAGCTTGAAGAACGTCGTCTCTTCAAGCTTCTTTGAATTTTATTTCGTATCCGGTTTTTTCGCTGCGTTATTGGCAATATTTGCATTGCGCTGGCGGTATTGGCTTATTTCAAAAGCGGCAACGAAGAATAGCGAGATAACAAGCGGTATAATGAGATAAAGCAGGCGGAATACAATGAGAGCCGAAATGACATCTGCCGCATTCATATTCGGCATACCGGCCATAAACAGGGCTTCCAACACACCGACACCGCCAGCAGGCGCATTCGATAAAAGTGTTACCGTAAAGGACGCAAGGAATACACCCAAAACCGCAATAAAACCGGGGTTTCCTATATCGGGCAGGGTGGCATAAATAACGCCTGCCGCGCCGATCAATTCCAAAGGTCCAATAATCAATTGTTGAACGACAATACTGAAATGAGGATAGGAAATCTGGAATGACTTGCCGATTTTTAACGGTCGTAATTGCAAAAGGCTGCCCAAAATATAAAGAGCAACAAATGTCAACATTCCTATACCGATGGTAACGGCAAGCCATGTGGGAATACCTTCATGGACAAGCGTAATGAGATCCGGTCGTATCACGAGTACCAGTCCGGAAAGCAGGATTGTACCAAGAGCAAAGGTAAAGGAACAAAAAGCCACGAGAACGGCAATTTCCACACCACTCAAGCCCTTTTTGCTATAGGCACGATAACGCACTACGGCACCTGAAAAAACCGATGCACCGATATTATGGGAAAGCGCATATGTTGTGAAGGAGCAAATGGCAATATAATGAAGCGGTATTTTTTTGCCTAAATGTTGCAAGGCAATACGGTCGTAACCGGCAAGAGCAGCATAAGCAATCAATGCAAAAAAAGCGGCAAGTACCCAGTGATGCGGGCTTAATGCGCCAAGCCTGCCGGTAATGTCACTAAATGAAATCGCCGATAATTTGTGGTAAAGAATATAGATGGACACCACCATTGCGACGATGCCGATAAGCGGCCAAATATATTTCTTCAGTTTCATACGTATCCACTCACATTTTCCGGCGTTCCCCATTATTTAACGGGGAAGTTTTGTCATCCGAACATGCCTGTTCATCCGCTTCGGGATAACTCAAATGTTTTAATATACCTTTAGCGATTTCTTCGTCATCCGTCACTATCGTATTCGCCCCCATATCTTTTAGATAAGAGGTTTCCACACCCGTGACAGCGTGGGCAATGATATTGATCCGGTCATTTGCCTTGCGAGCCTCGGCAACAATTTTAGCCGCATCAATTGCGCTTTTTGTTGATATAACCAATTGACGGGCTTTTTCGATATTGGCTCGCTCAAGTATAGTCACATTGGCCGCATTGCCCAGAATTGCTTCATTTTTTTGCTCCTCGGCGCTTTTGACAGCCTGCCCGTTATGATCAATGACGATGAAATCTGTGTGAGAGCTTTGGAGAGCATTGGCAATTTTTTCGCCGATATCGCCAAAGCCAACCAGAATTGTATGGTTGGTTTTATCGATTTTTCCCAAATCATCATCATCATTCGCACTGACATCTATAACCGTGGTTTCGCCATTTTTCGTCTCAAGACGGGAACGAATTTTTTCGGCGGCAAAACAGACCAGCGGATTTAAAAGAATGGAAAGAATGGCGCCTCCCACAATAAGATCCCGCGCTTCGTCATTGATAATTCCCAACGAAGTTCCAAGCCCTGCAAGAATAAAAGAAAATTCACCTATCTGGGCAAGGCCGGCACCAATTGTGAGCGCAGTTGCATAAGGACGATCAAAGAGCCGGACGATTGCGTAAGCAGCAAGAGATTTGCCGCCAATAATAATGACGAGTGTTACAATCAGAGGCAAAAAAGCTGTCAACAATTTGGATGGGTCAAAAAGCATTCCGACGGAAACGAAAAACAGAACGGCAAAAGCATCACGAAGCGGCAATGTTTCTTCTGTTGCTCTTTGGCTGAGCTCCGAACCACTCATAATCATACCGGCAAAAAAAGCACCCAATGCAATAGAAACGCCAAAAAGATGAGCTGAAAAAAATGCGACACCAAGAGCAATTGCAAGAACACTCAAGCGAAAAAGTTCTCTCGAACCGGATTGGGCAGAAATTTTCAAAAGCCAGGGGATAACACGTTGGCCAACGATCACCATCAAAATGACAAACAGTACAACTTTTGCAATTGTCAGAAGGATTGTCCCGAAGAGTCCCAATTGCATCCATTGGGCAAGAGGATCGGCTTCACCGGTTATTCTTCCTCCCAATGAAGTGGACAGGGCAGGGATGAGCACCAGGGCCAGAACCATTGCCAGATCTTCGACAATAAGCCACCCTACAGCAATGCGTCCACGGTCTGTTTCAATGAGATTGCGTTCCTGCAACGAGCGCAAAAGCACAACGGTACTGGCTGTAGAAAGCGCAAGCCCAAAGACCAAGCCGCCACCCATTCCCCATCCCATGATAAGACCGAAACCTAGCCCCAATGCTGTGGCGACAGTCATTTGGACAATAGCACCGGGGATAGCGATTGCTTTGACCGAAAGAAGATCTTTAAAAGAAAAATGCAGGCCGACACCGAACATCAACAGGATAATACCGATTTCGGCAAGCTGATTGATCAAAACCGAGTCAACACGAAAACCACCGGTATGGGGCCCTACAATGACACCGGCCAGAAGGTAACCGACAAGTGGCGAGATTCGTAAACGATTGGCGAGGACACCGAACAGAAATGCAAGGCACAACCCCACAACAATAGTTGTTACCAATGGTGTATCCTGTATCATCTGCGGCTGGAATTTCCTCCCTGTTTTTAATTAGACCCCGTCAATATGCCACGAACATAAACATCATTTGTGTTAAGCTTATGACAAAATTTTCCGATTTGTTTTGTTAAAATCGGGCGATTACCCCCCCAAAAAAAAGCCGGTATGACATGACCTCGTCACACCGGCTTTTGGAAAAAATTATTTTGCGTTCACTGAATTCGGATGAGGCTTGTCTTCGATGAGATCGCGCCCCTCATGGTGATGATGCCACCAATTGCCAAGAAAGAGCAGAATTGGTGCAGCAATGAAAATTGACGAGGATGTCGCAATAATTACCCCGACAACCATTGGAACGGCAAAATTATGAACTGCGCTACCGCCCCAGATCGCCATCGGGAGCATCGCAAGAACAGTGGTTGTTGACGTGAAAATACAACGGATAAGCACCTGATTGATCGACATGTCGACCAATTGTCGCAAGGCCATCTTTTTATAGAGCCTCATATTTTCACGCATACGGTCATAAACCACCACTTTATCGTTGACCGAATAGCCGACAATTGTGAGAAGTGCGGCAATAGCTGTCAAATTGAAATCTAGCTGGAATAGTGCAAAGAAACCGACCATTTTGGTGGTGTCGAGGACAATGGTGACAATGGCACCGACAGCAAAGAACCACTCGAAACGCCACCAGATATAAAACATCATGGCAATGGCCGCGAGAACGACAGCAGTAAAGCCGGCTGTAGCAAGTTCACCGGAAACTTTCGGACCGACAACTTCGATCTGGTCAAAAGTGACATCGGGGTAGATTGTCTTGACGGCAGTTTTCAGTTTTTCAATGGCTGCAGTTTGTTGGGCTTCACCACCATCCTGTTGCTGAACTCTGATGAGCACCGTGTTCTGGTTGGAAACATTTTGCAATGCAATTTCGCCTAATCCTAATTGTCCCAATGTCGAGCGCAATGTAGCAAGATCGGCAGGGGCCTTGGTGGTAATAGCCATCTGGCTACCGCCCATAAAATCAATACCGAAATTAAGGCCCGGCTTGAAGAACAGCACGATTGACGCAATTGACAGGAAAATGGAAACCCCGATGCCGATGAAACGTGCATTCATGAAGTGAAAATTGGTGTGTTGGGGAATGAATTTGAAAAATGAATGGATGTGTAATTTGGTAATTTTCCATTCACGCACAACCCACGACATAATGATACGCACGATGGTGACATCGGTAAACAATGAAATGATGATGCCAAGAAGCATTGTGACAGCAAAGCCGCGTATCTGACCGGTGCCGAACCACAACAGCAAAACTGTGGCTATAGCAGCCGTCACATTCGCGTCGATAATGGTTGAAAACGCATGTTTGAAGCCACGGTCAAGCGCGGCCATAGACCCCATGCCTTTTTCACTTTCTTCACGGATACGTTCATTGATAAGAATGTTCGCATCAACCGCGATACCAATTCCGAGAATGATACCGGCGATACCGGGAAGCGTGAGCGTTGCACCAATGAGACTGAGTGCTGCAAAAGTAAGAACAGTATGAAGCGCAAGTGCAATATCGGCGATAATGCCCCATAGCCCGTAAAGAAGGAAGATAAAAAGTGCCACGAGGAAGAAACCGGCAATACCGGTATAAAGCCCCATTTTGATCGCATCCGCACCGAGATCCGGACCGACAGTGCGTTCTTCTATCACTGTTAAAGGAGCAGGCAATGCGCCGGCACGCAACAAGGCGGCGAGGGTGGATGCTTCTTTGGGAGTGAAATTGCCGGTAATTTGTCCGCTACCGCCAGGTATGACGCCTTGAATGACTGGAGCTGTCAGAACTTTGTTATCAAGGACAATAGCAAACGGCTTGCCGATGTTTTCTCTTGTAATTTCGGCAAATGCTTTCGCACCGATTGTGTTGAGCTTGAAGGAAATAAGCGACTTGCCGGGAATTTGCGGATCAAAACCGGCCGAAGCATCGGTTAACACACTACCGTCAAGCGAAACCTGATCATAAATAGGAAAACGCTGATTCTCGTCGGTATAACCCGGCAATATCGAAACACCTGCAGGCGGATTTTCCATATCGACATTGGTAGGAACAAGGTGGAATGTCATTTTCGCCGTAGTTCCGAGAAGATCACGTAATTGCTTCGGATCCTGTAATCCTGGCAATTGGACTTCAATGCGATCAAGTCCGACTTTTTGAATGCTCGGTTCTGCTACACCGACCTGATCGACGCGTCGACGGATAATTTCAAGGCTTTGGTCAACAGCATTGTTTACCCGATATTTGATGCCGGCTTCCGTCAGCGTGACGCGGATTGCGTCATTCTGCTCGCTTACATCAATATCAGACGAAGATGCGCGGAATGCGCCTGCCGAAATAGGGGTCGCCAATTCTTGAAGCGCAGTCAATGCGGTTTGGCGCTGACCCGCATCAGGAATGACGGCGACAATCGAATCGCCGATCATACGGACACTGGTTGACTGGATTTGCTTTTCGCGAAGTTTGCCACGGACATTATCAAGAGCGGTACGTAACTGATCGCGCTTGAGCGACTTGGCATCGACTTCGAGAACGAGCGAAGAACCACCTCTGAGGTCAAGGCCCAGAACAACTTTTGTATCCCTCATGAATGATGGTAAATATTCGAGCTGCTTTTCCGTCAACAGGTTAGGTAGTGCAACCAGAACTCCCAAGAGAAGAACGACAAAATATAAAGTTGTTAGCCAGCGTGGTGTTCGCATAAGATCCATCCAATAATTGGCACCTAAAAAATAGGTTCTATATTACGATTTGGTTCAGATAAGAACCTTCTTTTTGAAGTTTTCAACATTTAGGCTGATAACACGTATTAAATGTATATGGAAATTTCTATCTACCACTTATTTGCCATTAATGGTTTCCGTAATGTCTCATTCAGGCTATCGGAGCATAGAATTTTGAAAAGAATGCCTCTTATGAATCATCCGAATTTTTTTCCGACAATCGATTTTTTCAACTAGAGTTTCGTTATGGCCTGAAGATAATTGGCGAAATCTTTCATGAGAAGAAAAAGTAATTCCAAACGGAAGTCGGAAATGTAGAGGACAATTGCCGAACCGGACAAGAACGACAACGCTAAAATCTCCGGTCGTACAATAGGGATGCTGATAATGACAAATGACATATGGCTTATCTTCCATAAAACGACCTCACAACGAACAATTTTTGTCGCGAAAATTTATTTTTTCGTCCGAAATTGCAACGCTACTTTTTAAGCCGATTTAGTTAAGAGAACAAAACCTTTGTCTATTATATAAACGAGCTCGCTTTTCAGACTATCAAACGATCAAAGGTTCTGACCAAGTTGATTTGATCTCCTCACAATAAAGTGGAAAGAACTTTGCTCTTTGCAGGTGATAGCAATTTTTTGTCAACAGTCGTCGCTTAAATGCGCGATGTTCCGGAAAACGTATTTGCAGGAAGGACCAGTAAAAAAATGATTTGTAAAGGTTCGGAGAGTAAAGGGCAGAACGTGGATGTCTAAAACAAAACCATTCATTACATGTATGAAAGCGGACCGAATTACGGTTATCTCAGGCAAGTACAATTATCATGCTAATTGTAACACAATAACACTTTTATATTTTAGACTGTTAGTCAGGAAAAAGCCTAAAAATATGAACGCCGAACTGTTCCTTCTTTATTCAAAATTTAAAAATTCGGCCATGAGATGTCATGCCTATAACAGAATTGCTATGGTGTAAAATATCGCTCAGACAGGCAAACCGATTATCTATTCCTTCGACGACAAGCATTTCTATACTTTTTTACAAAGATAAGTCTCAACAAATGAAGGAGTGTCCTGCTTTTTGAAGTTAAAATTTTCTTTGCGCGCTTTTGACCGACAATAAAATCTCCCCAGTCATTATTATGGTCCTCGTTTTTTCGTACCAAACAACGCATGAGTAATTCGCCGGATTGTATTCCTGCTTCTATCAATGATCTTTCCAAACGTTGAAAAGCAGGGTACTTTTTGTAAGTTCTTAGCATGGAGTCTTCTCTCACCCGATATAAAACCAAAGGTTTCGGGACCAATGCTAATTGCTTCTTTTTAAGTGTCATTCTTAAATATAGCTGAAAGTCTTCCCACATTGCCCGCGTCTTTTCGTCAAACCCTCCGATTTCCAGAAGCATTTTTCTTCTATAAAGGCCATGGGCATCACCAAAGCAATTTGTGTGATAACTTCCGCTTAAGGCAAGAGCCAGGTCTTGTCCGATTGGCTTATAAACATCCTGCTTATTATTTCTTTTTTTCCAGTTGGTTTTGTCTTTAAAACTTAACAAATAAGACGTTGCAGCATCAATTTTTTGATTATTGTCCAAAATCTTTGCCAGGATGGTAATATTACCATTCAACATTATATTATCATTATCGTGAAACAATATATAATCCGATGAACAATTTCTTATGCCGGTATTTCTTGCAGCTGATAAACCTTTGTTTTCTTCATGAATAACAAGTTTCGTACGAGGGCAAATATCCTTCACTCTCTGATAGAATGTTTCTACAAAAGGAACATATTCTTCAGGTGAATGGTCATCGACAATGACGATCTCGTCGGGCAGGCGAATGGAATTTTTTATCCCCTCATACACATCGTTAAGGCACTCGAGACTTCCTTTAAAATTCGATATGACTATTGAAACTGTACCCTTTTTAATAGCAGACGGTTCGCTTTTTTATAGAGACTGTGAAAGAAGCTATTAAATTGCGAAAAGTTTTCTTTGTAATTGTCAATAACAGTCTTTTCCAGCAATTTGATGGAATTTGTCCTATTCCAGAAAAATTGTGCGAATTTTTCTTTTATCGCTTTTGCGAGGTCATTTTTATATAATGCATTTTCATCACAATCATCTGTAAAAATATCACGGATCCCTCCGGCATCTTTTACAAGTATCTGTGCTCCTGTTCTTATGACTTCAAAAACAGACATGGGGTAGTTATCATTACTATAAGGCAAAACGACCAGAGAATTTGCCTTATTCTTTTCTATGATGGCGATCGCGTCTTTGGAAGAATAAACTCCATAGGAGACGTCACTGTAACTTTTTATGATTTCTTGATCGACAGAATCCGCACCAATAAAAATCACCTTTTTTATTTTTTCATATAAATCCTGATAGCGAGGTGAATTTTTTATTTCTTTTAACGCATCACAAAAGTCATCATACCCCTTTTGATGGGATTTTTTGCCGAAAAATATCAATGTCGATAAATGTTCGTAGTTATCGAAGTCCTGTTTTTCCTCAATCTGTATTGGAAATCTGAGCTTGATCGGAGACTTGAACCGCATTCCCTGTTGTTGTTCGTATAAATTTTTCAAAAACGTAGTCGGAAAGACAACATGATCGGCTTTTTCCAAAGAGATTTTTTCAAAAAAATCAACGGTTATATCCCGTTTAATCATGTCTTCTTCGGCATTATCGAGATAATAATGGTTACCATGCGCAACAGCGACCAGTTGCGTTTGTCGAGGAAGTA
Source organism: Ditibartonella apihabitans (assembly GCF_002007485.1). Classification (GTDB taxonomy): domain Bacteria; phylum Pseudomonadota; class Alphaproteobacteria; order Rhizobiales; family Rhizobiaceae; genus Bartonella; species Bartonella apihabitans. Next base: position 1,610,545 of record NZ_CP015820.1, on the reverse strand, counting down.
GGTAACTGTCTTTTGCCTGGGCAACACGAAAACCAATTCCGAAGTATTCTTGGTATTCTATGACGTTGATCGTTTCATAAATATATAGAAAATGATATACCGCTTCCAATATTTCATCGCGGTCATAATGGTTAATGGTATCTATGTTGCTTATCTGACCAATGTGGAACCATCTTTTTTCATGTATGGTTTCCAACCAGTTTTCATCGAGGCCAATAGGACCAATAAACAAAACCATTCTTTTTTCCGGCAATGCATGGTCTGTATATGTTATATAAGAGCCTATACCACCACTACGCTTCAGTGAAGAATGCTCGGTCGTTATCAATAAATGGCCGGATTTTTCCGGCATGTGATTGGCTGTAAGCCAATTATTATAAAACTCTTCACTACACGATAAGGTGGCTAGAATTGTAACATTACTTATATCAAATTTATTTTGTTGGGTATAACCTATTTCGTCGACATGGAATGCCGAATTAACGAGAAATCCCTCGAACTCGGTTTTCGTCCATTGTCTAACATGTGTTTGATTATCCGGTGCGCTTTGATTGTTCTTCCCGTCAATCCGGTCACGATCCGGCGTAGAAATTATCAATCTATTTTTATCATTTTTTTGAGCAAATATCTTAAAGTTGCCAACAAAGGCCGAGGATCAAACAAATGTTCTATCACATCCGACAAAATAAATATTGTCGGCGTGCCGTCATCGAATTTTTCCCTTAATGTTGATACTTCGTCCCAATCCTCCAGGTTGATTTGCAAAAAGTCAGCAAAATCAGGATCGGGATCTTCGCGGTTATCGGCAAAGTCGACTTGAAAAAAATGAACTTTTTTATCTTTATCAGGGCTGTTTATTTTACCAAAAAACATTGGAAGTTTTTTCCCCGCACCCGTTCCTATGTCTACAACCCGTTTATAGACAATCGGATCTGCTAAAGCTTTTGCACGTTTATAGGTGTTCTCCTGCCATAAGATACCGTCATCGCTATATTTATGAGAGAGCTCAAGAAAATTATTGCATTTGGAATTGCAATTGAAGTTATTTAGCAAGGTGGGGATTTTTGTGTTTTCCATCACATTTTCCGCGTGAGAACTCCAGCTAAAAAGCTATAGGAAGAACCACACTTTTCCTTTCTTCAATTAAAGCGGGATCGTTCAAAGATTGGACCGTCTCACGAAAAATGGATAAACTAATCAGTAACAATCCGCCTTTACACGCACTTTCAAAACTGGGGGTGGAACCAAGGGCGGCCTGCTTCCACTGTTGGGGCATATAACTCACTCTTTTTAAAAGACAAGCAAAATTTACCTGTAAGTAAGGATATAAGTGAAAAAGTATCATGAATCTTTTTATTAAGCAAATATTTTTAATGACAAAAACATAAAAATTATAATTTTGGACGTCGGTTGAAAATGTTAGTGCGGTTTTCCCGGCGCGAATGAACTGGCTTTAATTTGTCATAGTTCTGCAAAAATCGTATAGAAAATAATAAGCAATAGTTGAGTAGCCCGACACATATCTGCAAATTGCCTTTTTTGTGTCGGAACCTATATGCGCGATTCGTTATCTTTATCTGGAATGGTTGGTCCTTTGAATTTTAAAATGAATTTTAAAAATCTCATTCGCAATTTCTGTTTTATCATTGCTCTGGCAATCTCTTCGACAGGAATGACCTTATCAAGTCTATCGGCGGTCGGGAATGTTGCGGAGGCGCAAACGCCTTCAACCGGTGATAATACGGTTTTAAGCCCCGCAGATCTTGTCAAACAACAACAAGCGGTCGTGAATGGCTATAAAGATCAGCTAAAAGAGCTATTGAAAAGCTATGACGCCGGACAGGATGACGATGCAGCCTTGACCGATATCCGTAACAAAGCACAGGATGTCAGCGGTAAAGTCATTAACACGGCTCTGCTTTTCCGTTCACCGTTGAATGATATCAATTTACGTCTTGACCAATTAGGCGAGCCGCAAGACGGGGTTCAGGAAGCAAAAACAGTTACCGACGAGAGAAATAATCTTCGCCAGCTCAAAGTGAAGATCAATACTTTGGTCGGACAGCTCGAAGATTGTTCGATTGATGCCAATCGGCTTGTTGAACGAACGATAGCGCAATCGCGGGAATTGTTTGCAAGAACATTGACCCACAAGGTGGAGTTTTCTTCACCTCTTGGTAAACAAATTGCCCAATCTGCAAAAGATGCAGCGGCGGACTTTTTCTCGTTGATGTTTTCCTGGTGGCAATTTGTATATCAATTCAAGTTGTTAGCGCTATGTGCTAGCATTTTGATTCCACTTTTTATCGCTGGTGTTCTTGTTGTTTCGACGCATAAATTGATCGGTCGTGTCAAACATGAGGCGACGAAGGAAGAAGAAGACGCATCCTATTTGAAGCGCTTGTCATTTGCTTTTGTCGCAACGCTTGTTCCGACAATGATTTGCGCGGTTTTTGTCATTCTCATACTTATATTTTTCAACTATCTCGGAATTAGTTGGCCAAATCTGGAACCGGTATTCCGCTCGGCGGCAGACGTCATTATGCTGGTGTTTTTTATCGCCCGTATGTCTTTTGTCATTCTCTCGCCAAAACTGCCAGAGCTGCGGTTGATGAATATAGCACCGAAACCGGCGCGTCTGTTGATTGTGCTATTGACCTTATTGGCGTTGGTAATGGCACTGGATTATTTCCTGAATGCTGTTTATCGCGCCGTATCGGCACCTCTTTCACTTGCTATCGCCAAGAGCTTCATTTCGGTTATTCTTGTTGGTATTATTATTCTGGCGATTTCCTTTGTTCGGGCGAGAACGAGCAGCGAGGACGATAAAAAGGTAACGTCCTGGCCGCTCTATATCCGCATTCCACTTATTGTTGTCGGGTTATTGCCTATTTTGACAGCACTTGCCGGTTATGTCGGCATGGCCCGTTTTATTTCTCAACAAATTGTTGTTAGCGGTGCATTTCTTGTGTTGATGTATCTTGGCATACAAACAGCGCGTGCAACGGCTGAAGAGGGAGCTTTCGCCAAGACATTCATCGGTCGTCGTCTGGTACAAAGATTTAATATCGACGATAGCACAATGGACCAGCTTGGCCTTGTTGCCGGTATTCTCCTCAACATTATTGTGATTATTGTTTGTGTGCCGCCGATCATCATGCAACTCGGCTTTTCGGCATCCGATATTTTATCGGCCTTCATTCACATAATGACCGGTTTCGAGATTGGAAATGTATCTATCTCGCTTGTCGGTATTTCAATTGGCATTGTTTTCTTTTTGATAAGCTGGTTCCTGATACGCTGGTTTATCGGCTGGCTGGATGGCACAGTGCTTGCCCGCGGAAAGGTCGATTCAGGTGTCAGAAATTCCATCCGTACGGTCGTCGGTTATGGCGGTATTGCGCTTTCCGCGCTGATAGGCCTGTCGGCCGCCGGTTTCAATTTGAGTAGCCTTGCATTGATCGCCGGTGGTCTTTCACTTGGTATCGGCTTTGGACTTCAAAATATTGTCCAGAATTTTGTCTCCGGTCTTATTCTGTTGGCAGAACGTCCCTTCAAAGTTGGCGATTATGTCGAAACCGGTACAATTGTCGGAATTGTCAAACGCATCAGTGTCCGTGCAACCGAAGTCGAGACGTTGAAACGGCAAACGATTATCGTGCCGAATTCAAGTCTCATTAATAACAATGTTGGTAACTGGACACATCGTAATAAAATCGGGCGTGTTGACGTGACGTTTACTGTTCCGGCCATGTCCGATCCGGAACATATCGTCGAGGTATTGATGGAAACCGCCAATAATACCGAAGGAGTTTTGAAAAATCCGAGTCCATGGGTCAGTTTTTCAAGCTTTGACAGCAATAATTTCAATTTTACTCTGGCAATTTACGTGCCCGATATTACCGCGACAATTGCGGTCACAAACAAAGTGCGATTTCAGGCTTATAAGCGGTTTTCTGACGAAGGAATTACCTGATATGACAAAATGGTTTCTTGTAGCTGTTGCTTTGACATGTTTCTTTTCGGAAGGAGTAGAAGCTGCAACAATAAAAAATACCGATCAAAAAACAGAATCTCTTGTGGTCGCTGAAGGGAGTTCCAGACGGGATGTGTCTTTAAAGGCAGATCAGACAGTCGACATCTGTCCAAAGGGATGTTTCGTTACCTTCCCGAATGGCGATCGATTTGCAATCAAGGCGACAGATACAATAGAAATTAACGGAAGTCGTGCGAGCTTCAAATGAAAGCTGAAAATTGACTGTCCCCATTTTGAGAAACAGAGAGCTCGGTATTTTTGCCTTAAAAACGTGTGTCGGATTTGATGTCGGATGATAACGCTCTATCCCTTTGGCGTTTTGTTTCCTGTGGTTTTAAGGAACGCATGATAAATTAGCGGCGGCTCTTTTTGTGACGAAGAGCGTGCTTTTATATTCAAAAAATCGTCTTTTCGATTGGTCGCCTATCAGAATGTAGTTGTTCTTGAATGATTATGTTCGCGTTGGTTGCACCAAAGGCTTTGCAATAGACTTGATTAATTTGGTCGAGAGACTGCTTGAACTTGATTGAGAGACTTCGATTAACCGCCTTTGATTAAGAAATTGGGCAACAAGCTCAACGGAGAGCAATATCCGTTCAAACATGTTCATTTCGAACTTTTCCTAATTTTTTGCGAATTGAAAGATTAAGACCGATATTATCGGGTTGAGCAAGGAAGCGTTTTCTTTGAACCAGATGCAAGAAACGCATGGGGAAGCTTAAAACAAGGTAGTGGTGCGGACGGCGGGACTTGAACCCGCATGATCTAAAGATCGAGGGATTTTAAGTCCCTAGCGTATACCAATTTCGCCACGTCCGCAGCTTTTGCCCTTATAGGGAACGAATATCAAAAAGTGAAGCCAAAAAATTAATTTAAAATCGGCTCGGGGAAATAGCCACAATATTTTTAAATATCGAACGTTTCTGTCTATTTTTGCACGGTAGTTTTTTAGCACCGTAAATGAGTGCGCTGAAAAACGAGACGTTAAAAAGCAGTGAAAATAGTCGCCGATGTTTTCTCCTGTTGCTCGCCGGAATTTATCAGAATGGGAAAGATGATAGTTTTCATTTCGCCTTTTAATGAGCGAACCATGCGGGCATCTGGATATTGATTATTAAATTGGAAGGTCTACCGCTATGATTTCATCAATCCGATGAGATCGGGTTTTAGTAAATACGTTTCATTCTGCTATCTACCGATAATTTTCTTTGCGGAGTTTATTTTCCGGATATGGTGTTTTCAATATATGAAAAGGGTGGAGGGGCCGAGAGTCGTTTCAATGGAAGCAGCATTTCGTGCAATTGAACGCGATTGGTGCGATTGATATGAAAGTTGAATTTTTTGTGTCTCGCGCCATTCGACTGCGAATTTTTGTTGAATATAATCTTGTTTGATTTAATCTAGCCGGGATTGACTTTCCAGAAGAAAGCCAGCTCGAATTTTATGGAATAGAAAGCATTTTATATCATGAGTGAGTTTGTTCAAGACGTGGCGAAAGCTGCCAAAGCTTTGCGCAGTCTTTTTGATGAGACCCCGCTTCAGCGGAATGAGTATTTAAGTCAGAAATATGATGCAGAAATTTACCTCAAGCGTGAGGATCTGACTCCGGTTCGCTCCTATAAAATTCGTGGTGCTTTCAATTTCATTTCGCAAATGCTCGACAAGGTAGCTCCGGAAGCGGCTTTCGTCTGCGCTTCAGCCGGCAATCATGCTCAGGGTTTGGCTTTTGCCTGTCATCATTTCAAGCGTAAGGGTGTTATCTTCATGCCGGTGACAACACCGCAGCAGAAGATTGACAAGACCCGTTCATTCGGAGGCGAATTTATTGAAATTCGTATGATCGGCGATACTTTTGATCAATGCTATGCAGCCGCAAGAGCTTTCGTTGCTGAAGGCGGCGGGGTAATGGCACCGCCTTTCGATGATATGCGGATTGTGACCGGACAAGCAACGGTTATGTACGAGGCTGCAAAGCAGTGGCAAGAGCTGGTCGGAGATGAAAAACCCGATCTGGTTATCATTCCTGTTGGTGGTGGCGGGCTTGCCAGTGGCATCAGCCATTTTATCCGCGAAAGTGGTTGGACAAAAACCCACATCCGCTTTGCCGAACCGGAAGGGGCTGCAAGTCTCTACACCAGTTTGAAGGAAGGCAAACGCGTCAAACTGGAAGATGTTGATACATTTGTCGATGGCGCGGCAGTTGCCCAGATTGGGGAACTGAACTTCAAGATGCTGAAAGGGTTTTCACCCTATGATGTGTCGATTATTCCGGAAAACCGTTTGAGCGCAACAATAATTGAAATGCTGAATGTCGAAGGCATTGTGGTGGAGCCGGCTGGCGGTCTTTCAATTGATGCATTAAAGAGCATTTCTCCGCAGGATTTGAAAGGCAAAAAAGTTCTCCTTATCATTTCTGGTGGCAATTTCGACTTCGAACGTTTGCCGGAAGTGAAAGAACGCGCCTTGCGTTATCAAGGATTGAAGAGATATTTCATTTTCCGTTTTCCCCAACGTCCCGGTGCATTGCGTGGTTTTCTCGACCAGCTCGGACCGGATGATGATGTTGCGCGCTTTGAATATCTGAAGAAATCGGCACGCAATTTCGGTTCCGTTCTTATCGCAATCGAGACAAAACGTTTCGAGAATTTCGCAGTTCTTGAAACAAAGTTCAAAGAGCTTGGTTGGGCGTATCGCGATATAACCAATGACAGGGTATTATTTGATTATATTATATAATTAAATCAAATACCTATATTGAACCAAAAGGTCGTTATCAATGAAGTTTCTCACCTCGCTGTTTTTTGCTTTGGCGTTATTTATTTCCGGAATCGGAGTGTCGAATGCGGCCGAGCCGGACTCTATCCAGAAAGCCGAACTCGACGGTCTTGTTGCACAAATCAATAACGCAGCGCAGAAAAAGGATCTGAGCTTCATTGCCAATAATATGCCCGAGCGCCTTTTCAATGAGATGGCGCTCAGGCTGAAGACCGACGAAGAGACTCTCAAAAAGAATTTTATCAATCAATTGGAAAGCCAGTTCTCCAATCTTCCAGCCGGAGCTTATCGTCTGGATACGGGGAAGATCGAATATCGTCAGACAACCAATGGTATTCCCTATGCTCTGATACCGACGCGGGTAGAAACAAAAGATGCCATTATCGAATATCCAACGCTGGCAATTATTGATAACACAAAGTGGCATCTCATTTATGGCGGGCAGAAGACTATTCAAAATCCGGTATTTCTGGAAATTTATCCGGATTTTCAGGATGTAAATATTCCGCAAGAAAAAATAACCCGCAAATAATTTATCCTGTTTGTTCCTGAAATATGAGGTTCATGGCTTTATCGTTTTATAAAGTTCGGGCAGCATTCCGCTTAAGTTTTGTGTGACGATTGGCACTATTTTGATTGAGGAAAAAAGCTTTTCCTTGAAGGTGATAATTGCTGAACCTCGCGTGATGCATCATCGTTCACGCTTTTATCCGGTAGAATGAATATTAGATCGCAGCGGCAATATCCGACAAAATGAATTTTCATTTGGTCGTGTAAGGATTTTTTTAATGCTAGAAAAAATAGTCGCTCTTCCGGTTAACGGCGAAATTGCGGTGAAGGCTCAGAGTTTATTTATTTTGGATGAAAGCAGTTGCTTTTTATATCACATTGAACGATAAGGCTGGTTGTGATGCTTGGGTTGGTGAGCCAACTTTCTATAAAGGGACTTTGTAGCATCATTCACCTTGCCAAAGGTGTTCATTGGTCGCGCAAGTCGCTTCAAGGGGCTACCTCGAGCGTTTCGTCCTTATATTGATTAATCCGATGTTCCGGTTGCGCGGGAGATCAGGAGTAAAAAGCCTGTCCGGAAGTGGCAGGGAAAGATTTTATTTTGAAAACACAAAATTCGAATGCCTTCGAGGCATTGGGTGTATCGCCTATTCTCGCTAAAAATCTTCTGAAAGCCGGCATGACCGAGCCTAAACCTATTCAGGAAGAAGCTATTCCTTCAATGCTTGCCGATTGTGACATTTTAGGTATTGCGCAAACCGGTTCGGGAAAAACATTGGCGTTCGGTCTGCCGGTTTTAACAAAAATCCTTTCAATGGGCGATAAGCGGCGCCCGAAAACAGCTCGCGCCTTAATTCTCGCTCCCACACGTGAACTTGCCGTACAGATTGAAGAGGCTATTCATATGGTCTCGAAAAATACGCATCTTTCCACTTGTCTCATTCTCGGGGGCGTTTCGAAAAATTCGCAGATCAAGCGCATGGCGCAAGGTGTTGATGTGCTCATTGCAACGCCCGGACGGTTGATGGATCTGGTGAGGGATAAGAGCGTAGATCTATCCCGTACAGACTATCTCGTTCTTGATGAAGCAGACCGTATGCTCGATATGGGATTTATCAAGGATGTGCGCCGGATTGCCGATCTTGTGGCGAAAGGTCGCCAGACAGCTTTGTTCTCGGCAACTATGCCGAGGGAAATCGAAAAGCTTGCAGAGACGCTTCTTCATGATCCGGTTCATGTCGAAGTTGCAAAACAGGGGACAACGGCTGCTGAAATCAATCAGGTCGTTCATAAAGTCGATCGCCGTAACAAAAAGGATGTTCTTAACAAGCTTTTGACCAATCCGGCTTTAAGCTCGGTGATTGTTTTTACGCGCACAAAACATGGCGCGGATGCGGTAACGCGCAATCTTTCCAAAACGGGCTATTCTGTTGCAGCAATTCATGGCAACAAATCGCAGAATGCACGTCAAAAAGCCTTGAAAGGTTTTCGTGACGGAACAGTGCGTATTCTCGTTGCAACCGATATTGCTGCACGGGGCATCGACGTTCCGGGAATTAGCCACGTTATCAATTACGAACTTCCTGACGAGGCTGAAAGCTATGTGCACAGGATTGGACGTACCGGACGCAACGGCGCGCATGGTGAAGCCATTACGCTTTATGACGAGAGTATCGAGAGTGCACGGCTTAAAGCTGTTGAACGTGTTATTCGCATGAAGTTGCCACGTGAAGACGTTCCGCCACAGTTTGGTCCTTTACCTGAAAAAGTGGAAAATAAACAAGGTAAAGACAAGACCGATTCCTCGGATGAGGCTCGCTCTCAGAAACACAAAAAGGACGGGACTTTTCACGAAAAGAATAGAACGCATCGCCGTAAACCTGTTTCCGGAAAGTCCAGCGGGACTATGACCAGAGATGACGAACAGGCTTTGTCGGGTGATCGTCAAAAAAGCTTCAAGCGGAGAAACAGAAATAACGATGCCAGAAAAAATCGTGAAACGCTCGAAGCACGAAACGAGAAACCGGTAAGCACAAAAAGAAAGAAGCCGAATAATCGTAAAAAACCGGTAAGATTAAGAAAGTCGGTAAGACGCGCGGCCTAAGTTTTGGAAGAGGAATAACTTCCTGATAATTTTCTAAACGGATTTATCATTCGAAGGCATTTCAGCTTTCCAACCGTTATGAATGAAGCCCGATAGCATTTTGATTGCTTTTCGGGCTTGTTTCCACTTGATCTCCAAGGTAGAGATGTCGGTTTGGGCGGGAATCTTAATTGCTTGGAATATGAATTGCTTTTGACGTTTTCAAAAAGCAGAAAATGATCGGAAAATCTCCTTTGGACTATGGCAACGATTTTCAACTCATCGCCGCCCATCCGATTTGATTATGTCCTATATTAAACTTGCATTGCTCTATAAGTCCGCTACTATTCCGCTTTGAATCTTTCGCAAAATCACCTAATGTTCTCATATAGTTGCAAGGATTAAGGAAATCGGGATAATATCATGGAAACCCACAGTGAGTTTATTGTTTCAGATGACTGGTTGAAAGCGCGATTGGGTGATCCCAATCTCTCGGTGCTTGATGCTTCCTGGTATTTGCCCGCCGCCAAACGCAATGGTCGGGATGAATATGAAAAATCCCATATACCGGGTGCTGTATTTTTTGATCATGATAAAGTTTGTGATGAGACATCCGGTCTTCCCCACACGCTTCCGAGCCCTGAAAAATTCGCACAATTTGCAAGCGAAATGGGGGTCAATGCGGATGATACGATTGTGGTTTATGACGGCATCGGGTTTTTCTCGGCACCACGGGCATGGTGGATGTTTCGGGTCATGGGCGCAAAAAATGTTTACGTACTGGATGGTGGCTTTGCCGGCTGGCAAAAAAAACATTATCCGGTCACCAATGAACCGACAAAGATTAAAAAGGCGTCTTTTCAGGTAAAATTTGAACAAGACAAGGTTGTGCTCATTGACGAGATGCGGCAACTCGTGGACGGCGAAACAACCCAAATAGCCGATGCTCGTGGACATAAAAGATTTTTAGGTGAGGAAGCGGAGCCGAGACCGGGAATGCGTTCAGGCCATATGCCGGGCGCTCATAATATCCCGTTTTCGACTTTATCTACAGATGGTAATTTTAAAGATCTGAACAAGATTAAAACTATTTTTAAGGATGCGGGTATTAATGTTGCGGCTCCGGTTGTAACCACTTGTGGTTCCGGTGTCACGGCTGCGGTGCTTGCTTTGGCGCTCGAGTCATTAGGTAACCATAATGTAAGGCTTTATGATGGGTCATGGAGTGAATGGGGGTCTAAAAAAGATACGCCGGTTGTTACTGGCACTGATGGGGATGAATAATATGCCACATTTTCTCAATGCCCGTGTCACGCATCTGGAAATGTATAAGCGGCCTGCGATGACCGTGCCTTCTCCGATTAATCTGCAAATTGCGATTATGCGCGCCTATCATATGCCTGTCCATTTTTATCGCTATCTTTATGAGCAGATTGGCAAGGCACACCATTGGAATGTCCGTCGGAAAATGACTGACGCGGCTTTGAAAGATCTGATACAATCGGAAAATACAGTTATCCATATCCTTTATGTCGACGGTTGCCCCGCCGGTTTTGCTGAAATAAATCTGAAAGAGCTGCCCAAGTCTGCCGAAATTGTCTATTTCGGTCTGGTGCCGGATTATCAGGGCAGGGGGCTGTCATACTTCTTTTTTAACGAGATTTTGCATTCTGTGTGGGAATCCAATCCGGATAAAGTCATTATTCAAACCAATACATTGGATAGTCCACGTGCCTTACAGCTCTATCAAAAATGTGGTTTCACGCCGGTAAGCTACAATGACGTTATGATCGAGCGTTGGGATTGAGCAAGTAATCCGGAAAGTCTTTATCCCCGAGAAGTTTTTGCATGAAGATAAAGGTTTAATTGCTAGCTCAACAGCAACATCTAATTTCCATATGTTACGAAAGAAGCTGACCTTATCTTAGTGTCATTCGAAAGCGCCACAATGCGGTCTGAACGCCGATCGCGCTCCTTGTGGACATGAATAACTTGCTTTTTGCCGCTTGACAAAAGCAATGCGGGTATTGGTTGAGTGCCATTCTATTTCAGGAAACTTGTCACTATTCTAGGCTACTCATATAGCGGGCTGCCCCAATCATTGCCCCAGCTTATGGATGACCGTATAAAATTCAATTTGAATTTCAGGGTAAGAAATCTCGGCAGCCGAGCAATGGAAGACGCTTGATTGAATGGATAGTTTTGTACATTGATCAAACACGCTGATGTTTTGTTAAACCAAGTGTTTCATTTTCGTGAATTTCGATTTTCCTGATTGATTTGAAAAGAAGGCTTGGAAATTCACGATATCGAATTTTGTCGGTTCGCACCTTTAAGTTCAATAACGGCAATCAAAATCCGATTTGAAACGGAAGCAATATTTGATCAGAAAACGCCGATACGACGGTATTGAAGAGGTGCATTGGCATGGCTTGCTTGCTCTCCCAACTCTCTGATTTTCTGGTGAAAAGGTGACTTGATGCAAGCGGGGTCTGTTGCTGATGCATCACCTACCAATGCCAATGCCTGACAACGGCAGCCACCAAAATCAATATCGCGTCTTTTGCAGGACCGGCAAGGTTCCGGCATCCAGTCAAAACCGCGGAAGGCATTGAATGCACTCGAATTATGCCAGATTTCGGAAAGTGTTTTTTCTCCGAATTTGTCAAAATGTAATGTTTTAATGGTTCTCGCCGCATGGCAGGGCAGAACTGTACCGTCAGGGATGACGACAAAGGCATCGCGAGCCCAGCCGCCCATGCATGGCTTCGGGTAATCGGCAAAATAGTCGGGAATGACATAGTCTATATTGATGATACCCCGCAGCTCTTCGCGATATTTTTCGACCTTTTCCATCTGTTTTTCAAAGTCTTCACGTTTGGGCATCAAAGCGTTGCGATTAAGCAATGCCCAACCGGAATATTGAACATTGGCGATTTCTATGCGTTCTGCATCAAGCTTAAGCGCAAGATCGAAATAGGCGTCAAGCTCGTCGATATTGTAACGATGGATCGGTGCATTCAAAGTAAGTGGCAGGCCGAGTTTACGGACAAGTTTTGCTGTTGCTATTTTCTTCTCATATGCGCCTTTATAATGGCCTATCAATTCTGTCGTTTGCGGTGTTGTGCCCTGTAACGATAGTTGTACGTGATCAAGGCCTGCTTCTTTTAGAGCTTCCAATGTTGCTTCAGACAAGGTAACACCGGCGGTAATAAGGTTCGAGTAAATGGCGCTATCATGAACGGCAGCAACAATTTCTACAAGATCTTTACGCAATGTTGGTTCGCCACCGGACAAATGCGCTTGTAACACGCCGAGCTTTGCTGCTTCTTTGAAAAGTTTTTCCCAAAAACTCTTATCCTGTTCCTGATCGGCTTTCATGAGTTCCAGCGGGTTGGAACAATAGGGGCATTGAAGCGGGCATCGATAAGTGAGTTCTGCCAGCATACTGATGGGAGGGAAGATTTCTACAGTCATATTTTTACGACAAGTTGGTCGGCCCAATCTTGTAAAAAGGAGTAAACATCGTCAATGATTTCGTGAACCGGAGCATCATAGGTTTCGGATAAAGAAAGAGCAATCTCGTGGGCAGTTTTTGTTCCGTCACAAAGCCGCAATATATCAAGCCCGATTTCATTCGGCCAAAACACTTTTTCCGGTGAAAGCAGCGCATAAGCCTTCCTCACCGGTTCGTATTGGATTCTGACGTGATGAAATAATTCCGGGCGGCTTTCGTCGCTCAGAATTTTTCTTTGTTTTGTCAAACGGTCTGCCATCATTCGTTCGAGGTACCACGAAAAGCGCCAGGGGGAATACGTCCGGCTTCTCCGTAAGCATAATCCAGCGCATCAAGCATTGACCAGAGCACACCGGTTTTGAATATCAAAGCATCTATGACGGCCTGCTGTTTTTCGGGCGTGTCGGCATGTTCGCGCACATAGGCCAATGAAAAACTTGAATCCTTCGGTGCCTGTGTCAATCTCGGTTTGAAATAGGCCAATGTCTCTTCGCTCACATAAGGATATTTTGCCAAAATACCCGGAACACGTTCGGCGATGATTGTCGGTGAAAACAATTCCGTCAATGAAGAAGCAACACCTTCGAGAAGCGGCCTCTGGCGACAGAAATTGACATAGGCTTCGACAGCAAAACGCGTTGACCAAAGAGCTTGTCTTTCGCTTTTCACCATCTCTTCATCAAGTCCCAAACCGGTAGCAAGTTTCAACCAGCGCGCTACACCGCCATCCAGCCCGTTTGTGCCATCATGATCGGTAATCCTGCGGCGCCATTCGGCACGAAAAACCGGATCTTTGGAATTCATCAGAATTGCCGCATCTTTTCGCGGAATGGCTGCCTGATAACAATAGCGGTTCAATGCCCAGGCCTGAAGTTGCAATTTCGTCATCTTTCCGGCCATCATCATTTTATGATGGGGGTGGTTGATATGGTAACGTTCTTTCCCGATCTGGCGCAGTATTTTTTCAAGCTCGTCAGGTGTCAGGCCATTGCGGGCAATATTGTGATAATCAGTCAAAGTTTAACTCCATTCCGTCAAATGCAACTTCCCAGCCGGATTGTTCGACTTCATGACGTTCAGCCGAATGATCATCAAGGACCGGGTTACTATTGTTGATATGAATAAATATTTTTCTTGAAACTTTTGCGTTGCGCCAGGCTTCGATAGCGCCATCGGCACCCGATATTGACATATGTCCCATGCGTTGTCCGGTTTTAGGGCCAAGGCCGGCTGTTATCATTTCGTCATCGCGAAACAATGTGCCGTCAAAAAACAGGCAATCACTATTTTCTGTCTGATTTTTGACAAAAGAACTCACTTTTGCACAACCCGGAATATAGGACACCGAGTGATTGTTTTCCTTGTCAAAAATTCTGACGCCGATTGTATCTTCAGTTTCGGAACCGAAATCCTTTTTCTTTTTGTCTTCCAGAAAAAGAGCAATTTTTCCGGGAACCGGAAAAGCTTTGATCTCAATGCCCAAAGGTTCATTATTCACATCAGAAATCTTGGTTAACCTGTTGAGTGGCAATACTATTTTCTTGACTATTGCCGGATCCAGAATGTTGAAAACGGGATTACTATTAAGCACATTGATAACACGTTCCGTTGCGTAAATGACAAAGGGTTGTCTTTCGCGCATGGTCAAAAGACCGGCAATATGGTCAATATCGGCATTGGTGAGAACAACTGCAGAAATCGGGGTTGAACGCAATAGTCCATTCGGGTCTGGAAAAAGTTCCGGAGTGGAATTGATTTGCTGGCGTAAATCGGGCGAAGCGTTAAAGAGTATCCAATGTTTTTTGTCTGCCGAGGCAATGATACTTGATTGGGTACGGGGTAAGAAACCCGATTGATGGTTGCGCGCATTGCGGCTCAGATAGTAATTGCAATTCCATTGCGGAAAGCCGCCGCCTGCTGCTGATCCTAAAACTTTAATATACATAACGAACTGTTTGATTTGACGTTTTTATTGATTTGGCGATAGTGCTAAAACTCTTGAATAACCGGCATGACAAATTTTCTGCACTAATATGAACGGATAACTATCCGGTGAAATTTTTTCAAAACTTTGCGGGGGTGATTGCGGAACGATATGTCAACCGGCATGAAGCCGTTTTTTAACGCAACGCCTGCAGAAAAAACTGCAGGCGTCATGTTCAAATCAACGTTTGTTCTTTACTTCCGCTGGCAAGTAACGGGAAATTTCCATTCCTGCAGCGACTTGACACATAGACGGTTTTTTCCATGTTTTTTCACGGTTTTTCTCCTTCAATATTCGGGTTTATTGCTTCTGCCGGATAGACCGGAAGAAGCTTTTTCAAAAAGGGCAGAATGTCCCTTTTATTTTTTATCCGGCAAACTGTAGGCGATTACCAGATCGGAACGGTTTTTGTTGGTTCCTGTGCGTGTGGCACCACCCACAACGGCTACGATATATTGTTTTCCATCTTTGCCGATATATGACATTGGTGCACCTTGTCCGCCAACGGGCAGGCGACCGCGCCAGAGTTCTTTACCGGTGTCGCTATCAAATGCACGGATGTAATAATCAAGCGAACCATGGAAGAATGTCAATCCACCGCCGGTAACAAGCGGCCCGCCCATTGTTGGCATTCCAATCGGGATATAAACGCCGGGGACAAATCCGTGAACCGGTGCATCCTGAATAGAGCCAAGCGGAACCTGCCATTTTGTTTTTCCGGTAACAAGGTCGATAGCCGTCAATGAACCGAATGGCGGTTTAAAGCACGGTACACCGAGCGGAGAAACAAACATTGAGCGTTCAACACCCCAAGGAGTACCGGTTTGCGTTGAATATTCGCCTTCAGTGGTTGGCTTCAAACCGATTTTCTTGGCGACATCCTGTTTTATGAAACGGCCCCATTGTGCCATACGTATATCATTGACGATAAGTGTACCGGTTGCAGCATCGATTGCGCCGCCACCCCAGTTCATGCCGCCATAATAACCGGGGAAAATAAGAGTGCGTTTCTTATCCGACAATGGTGTCCATTCGCCTTCCCAACGCATCGATTTGAATGCGATACGGCAAACGAGTTGATCGAAGATTGTGCCACCCCACATATCGGATTCTTTAAGTCTTTCTGTGCCGACTGAAAGAGCCGAGAAGGGTTGTGTCGGTGCAACATTCATGCCCGGCATCGCATCTGTGGCGACAGCGCGTTGCTCGACCGGATAGACTGGTTGACCATTGCGGCGGTCAAGAACAAAAATCTCGCCACGTTTTGTCAACTGGATAACAACCGGTACAACGGAACCATCAGGTCTTGGAAGGTCATAAAGAATAGGCTGGGAAGAAACGTCATAGTCGAACTGGTCGATATTGGCAGTCCTGAAATGCCAGGCTTCCTTACCTGTTTTTATGTCTACCGCGACGATAGAGTCATTATATTCATCCGAATAAGGGTGGCGATTGCCTGTCCAGAAGTCCGGTGTCTGGTTACCTGTCGGGAAATAGACAAGGTGAAGCTTCGGATCATAGGCGGCTGTGCCCCAGAAATTCGGTGTTTCAGGCGCATAGGTTTGACCGGCTGGAAGCGGAGTGCTGTCTTTTGCACCGCGTGCTGCATCCCATGCCCAGAGAATTTTACCGGTAATGGCATCAAAACCACGGACAACACCGGAAGGTTCGCCAACTGTCAGGTTATCGTTCAACCGTCCACCAACGACAATCACGCCTTCGGCAACAAGCGGAGCGGAGGTGATATTGTATGAGCCCTGATCGCTTGTTGGAGGTTCTTTTGTAAGACCAACAGTCAGGTCAACAAAACCATTGTCGCCAAAGCCGTCACAAAGCTTGCCGGTTTCAGCGTCAAGTGTGAAGAGACGTGCGTCAATTGTGGTTACAACAATACGTTTGCGGCAAACCGTCGGAAGGGTAGCCTCGGTATTGTTGCTGTTTTCGTTATCACCGTTTGATGCAGAATGGTTGGCAGCAGCTTGTTTATACTGCTCTGTGAGATCCGTATAGCCAACGCCACGGCATCTCTTCCAGCCTTTTGTGCTCTGGAAGATTTTCGGCTTCGGATCATATTTCCATTTTTCAGTGCCGGTTGTTGCATCAAGTGCGATAATTTTATTGAGCGGTGTGCAAAGGTAAACCGTGTCATCCACTTTGAGTGGCGTAACCTGATATTCTGCACCGTCGATCGCAAGGTCGCCTGTATGATAAGTCCAGGCAACTTTCAAATCCTTTACGTTGGATTTGTTGATCTGGTCGAACTGGGCATAACGGTTGCCTTTGGTGTTGCGCCCCCATGCAGGCCAATCATTTCCGCTGTCCTTTCCTGCATCTTCATAGACAACAGGCGACTTTTCGCCACTTGCTGTTACCAATGCATGCGGACGCGGCATATTGGCGAGAACCGCAATAACAGCGATGGCAAGGACCACAGAGCTGACCGTTGCGAACATTGCGGAAAACGACTTTACGCCATTTTTCTTGAGCAATGCCGGCGAAATGATAGAAACGACCAAAGCAAAGACGAGAAATACCATAATTCTTGGCACAAGTTGCCAAAAATCGAAGCCCACTTCCCAAAATGCCCATAAAAGATCAACAATGAGCAGCCCATAGGCAACCCATAAAGCCGAAGC
Organism: Ditibartonella apihabitans; assembly: GCF_002007485.1. Taxonomy (GTDB): domain Bacteria; phylum Pseudomonadota; class Alphaproteobacteria; order Rhizobiales; family Rhizobiaceae; genus Bartonella; species Bartonella apihabitans. The sequence goes on along the minus strand of NZ_CP015820.1, from coordinate 1,593,004 downwards.
ACGACGTCTGAAAACGTCGATGCCGATCACCATCATGGCTATACCGGCAATGGCATAAAACCAGGAACCGCCTAGTGCTATGAGCCAGATACCGCCAATGGTGAGTGCTAGCCCCAATAAGAGGGCAATGATCCCGAGGACGCGTAGCGTCCATATTTTCCAATTTGTCATTTATACTCCCAATCTATTGGATTACCTCGCCCATCAATCAAGAGACCGACAAATTTTCGATGCACCGCTTCAATAAATTCCGTTTCAGCTTGATCAATTAGCAATTTTTCGAGAAAACAAAGGTTAGAAGCCTTTCAAAATATGCAGATATCGGGAAATTCTCATTCCCAGCTTAAACTGCGACATTTTGTCTCCAATTTTGTCTAGTCTGGCAATAGCAAAGCAGCAAGGCTTGGGGCGTCACTAAAATGACGCAATTGACGCAATTAAAAACTTGCCTTTTCAGATATTTGTTTTGCAAAAAATTTTAAACTCTGGCTGTCTCAGATGAGTACCGTGATTTCCCGCCAGAATCGGGGCTGCTGCATTGGCTATTGCCCACGCGACTTGTGTGTCGACATCCTGATCGAGAACGAAGTCAATCACGTCTTGTTGAAGAAGCAATTTGTGCTGAACGCTCAATTCATGGCTGATCCACTTTGGCCGGTCAGGCATTTTTTTCAGAATATCGCCGATAGCGTCCGGTGCATGAACTGCCGAATATATTCCGACGATATGATGCTTTTTTAATGTCTGGAGCACAATCGTGCTCGTCATATCGTCATCTTCATTGGTTTCGTGAATGATAACCGGACAGTGTTGATCGATTATTTTCAGAAAGCCCACAACACGATCGCGATGTTCACGCCGTTTGTTCGAACCTTGAATAACAAGAACCTCTCCGTCATTGCGCAATAATCCATTCATTAATTGTCCGGCAGTTTCACCCTGAACAAAATTGTCAACGCCACCATAAAGATGGTCGACATCAATCGGTACGTCATTGACAATCGTGACAATCTGCTCGCCACGTTTTGCCACTTCACGAAGTGCGGGGATTGCAGCTTCATCCGATCCGGCTGCTATAATGAGTGCATTGCGCTGGAAAGGAGGCGTTAAAATCGCTTTATAAAGGTTATCGTGGTCGCCTTCGGGAATGAGTGTGCGGTGTAATGAAATATATGACGGTAAATTGCGGGCATGAATTTGCGCTAACGCGTCAATTTCTCCCCATAAAGGGGAGTGGTTGCGAGGCGCATTTTTGGGAATAATAAGTTCGATACGGTATGTGCCATGCCAGAGATCCGGCAGGACGCGTTTCATACCGAGTTCCCGCGCAGCCGCAATAATTTTTTTGCGGGTCGTTTCCGATACACTTCCACGTTCATTCAAAACACGATCGACTGTGCTCCGGCTCATCCCCGTCAGTCTTGCTATATCGGATGTGTTTACACGTTTAATCCCGGCTTTTCTGAAACGTGAACAAGCTATAGCTGACAAAAATTCTTCTCCCGAAAATATATCCCGAAAATTGACATCGAAATTGCACTGAAGAAATACTGCAATCCCTTTTCAAAAACATGCCAACGTATCAAAGCAGATCAAACGTATCCGGAATTAGGACTATCAAGAACACGATGAGCTTGTCGATTAATGTTTGGTATCTCTTGAAAACTGGTGATTAATAATAACATAAAGCTTGATTTTAAAACCCGTTTTCCCGCTCTGTAACAGCTTTTTGAAGAGGTAAAACCACTTTAAAAAACAAATATCATTTTGTGAATGGTCATCGGTTCAATCAAATAAACCGGAATAAAAAATATAATATATATTAAGAAAAGTATATTAAATTGAATATTATTATTTTTAATGATTAAAATCGATTAATATCTAATTGAATTAAATTATAAAAATTCCTCTCATATTATTATTCGGTTTTTCAAATTGCAAAACTTTGATAATGGTGAGGGCGTTATTTACCCCTATGCACCCCACTAAGTGATAATGCCGAAAAGGATGCTTTTTGGTGGTTTTGCCTGAAATTTTCATGACCCATATGTTTTTACAGGCTTTTTTGTCGGCTCCTTTATATCGGCTCTTTGATAGATGGAGTATTTATTAACGCGGGGCTAACTTAGCTTCTATCATCACCTCCACATGTTGGTTTTATAGAGTCTGCGAAAAGTATAATTTTTAACCTCATTTCCACAGAACGCATCACACCTGATTGCAAAGCGCTTTTGTGACGAACAAGAACGATGGTTTAATGTGATCTTTATCCGGTTTTCGACACAGGCAATTTATGACAGGTAAACTTCAATCAATTTTATGACAGATAAACTTCAATCAATCGGGATTTTTTAAAAAATTCAGCCCGTTTTGATGTGGTGGTGAGTAATCGGATTTTCGTCCGGTTAAAACAAGCTTGAACATTGCTGCCGACGGATCGCGCGTTTCTGAAGAAGCGTTCAATCATGGTCGTCAAATCGGTTATCAATAACATGTTGAATCAGGGAGCGGATTTGATTGCCAATGCCGGCATTCGTGCAGCCAGAAGTTCTACTGCCGAGAGTGGCAATAATCCATGGCAGATGAATTTGATTCCGTTCTTCGTTATTGATGGTAGCTCGAACCGTTACAAGACAGGAAGTCATGCAGATGTTGACGGTTTCAATATGGCTGTTGGCTTGGCAACCGGCTTTGAATTTGCAGATAAACATCCGGTAACGCTCGGTGCATTCTTCGAATATGGCCGCGGTACATATGACACCTATAATAGCTTTGCCAATTATGCATCGGTTCATGGTGACGGTGACACACACTATACAGGTGGTGGTGTTCTTGGTCGGATCGATTTTGCCGGTACAGGCTTGGGTCTTGTCAACAAGCTTGACGCAGGTCAGGCAGACGGGCTTTATGCGGAAGCATCGTTCCGTGCCGGTCATATAGATACCGATTTCGACACAGATGACTTGTTGGGCGAATTCGGCGTGGGGAGCGATTACGACAGTGGTGCGGACTATTACGGCCTGCATGGTGGTGTCGGTTATGTCATGAATTTCGACGAACGTAATTCGCTGGATGTTTATGGTCGCTATTTCTGGACAAAGATTGATAGTGAAACAGTTGATGTCGGTCGTGACCGTTTGCACTTTGATGAAGCTGATAGCTCGCGTTTACGCATCGGCACCCGATATACAATGATTTATAACCAACAGCTCAAGCCATATGTCGGTATTGCTTACGATCATGAATTTGATGGTGAAGTTGCAGCCCGTGCTTATGGATTTAAACTGGACAAGCCGTCGCTTGAAGGTGACACAGGCATTGTGGAAGCAGGTATTTCGATGAAGCCTGTCAGCACGATTGATGCATTGAGTGTTGATGTAACCGGTCAGGGCTTCATTGGTAGACGTGAAGGCGGTGGTGGCGGTCTCAAGATCAAATACCAGTTCTGATCAGCCGCGATTGACGAACTGTAAAAATTTGTTTTTCTAAATTATCAAGAAATACGACAGATAAAACCTCTCCTTTTTTAAAAGGAGAGGTTTTATTTTGTTGAATTCATTTAACTTATCGGGAGAATATGATTAAGCGGCAGCTTCTGATATAAAAGAAATATTATAAGACGTGAATTTAGAACATTTTGTATAGTTCAATGGGTGTTGCCGCAATCTCGAATAACATCTTGCACAGTTAGAAAATTATCCGGATTTTTATCGGGCAATAAAATTGTAAAACCTATTTTAAAAATGTCAGGCCTTTCCGAATGTACCAACTTCATATTGCTAACAAAAATTACTCCTCATGGTCACTACGGCCATGGGTGCTTATGAAAACTCTCGGTATAAAATTCGAGGAAATAAGCCATAGCTTCAAGCCGGATAATTTTGATCGGTTCAAGGTGTTTTCGCCATCTGCAAAAATTCCGGTTCTGATTGATGGAAATGTGACAATATGGGATAGTCTGGCAATAACGGAATATTTATTTGAAAGCCATGCTACCGTTTGGCCGGAACAACGTATTGCCCGGGCGTGGGCGCGTTCGGCCGCAGCGGAAATGCACTCTTCATTTCAATCCTTGCGTACCTGCTGCCCGATGTCCGTCGGAGTTGTTGCAAAGTTGAAACAAATGACAGTGGATTTGGAAAAAGACATTCGCAGATTGGATGAATTATTTCTGTCAGGCCTTGAAGAATTCTCCGGTCCGTTTCTGGCGGGGGACAAGTTTACAGCGGTTGATGCTTTTTTCTGTCCGGTGGCTTTTCGGGTTAAAAACTACAATCTTTTGTTAAATAGGAAATCATTAGACTATGTGGAAAAATTGCTTGCACTTCCCGCAATGCAGGAATGGGAAGAGCGGGCTTTGGAAGAGCCAGAAAGAGATCTTAGGCAAGAAGCGGAGCTTGATCACTATGCCAATCGTGAAGAGGATCACAGAAGACAATTCATAAATCATTCAATGGTGTTTCTAAAGTCTCATGGAAATATTTTTAGCGTAGAAAATTGTCTTTCCACATCACTTCTGCAAACTGCTTTATAGCGCTCAGGATGCCGCAGCGACATGAGAGGTTGCATCTTTTCGATAGCAACTGTTTCAACCTCTTCGCTCGCCTTAATCAGGAATTCGAAAAAAATAATCCTTCCAGTTACAAAACCTTTCTATGGATAGAAAAAGTTTCCCGTTTTGAATGTGGTTGGCGTAGTTTTATGAGAAAGACCGGCAAGAACATATGGCTAAAAGAGCCGATGTTCGTTCAGATGGTTAGTTCAGATGAAACTGATGAACATGGCATATTGAAATATGCCAATAGAACAGCGCAAAAATGTTTGTAACGCGTTGCAAAGGAAGAACGAACGGACTTCCAGAAACTTTATAACAACGAATAATTTGAAAGATATTTCTTAAAGCTCAAAAAAAATGTCCTGACCGCTATTACATATAATTCCTATACAAGCCATAACAGTGAACGTTTGGTCTAAATAAGCTATTTCGGAAAACTTCATCACCAGAACAGCCAAGAATTAAGTGGCTCCCCGGGCCGGATTCGAACCAGCGACCAACCGGTTAACAGCCGGTTGCTCTACCACTGAGCTACCGGGGAATGGCGCTCACTTGTGTGATGCAGCAGGGCTATAGCAAATGAATTTATGTTTTGCAAATAGGGAAATGATATTTTTTTAAAAAATCTCGTGACGACTTTAATAGAAGCATCAATTTCAACAAATTATCCGTAAAATTGGCCTTTTTGGCAAGCTATTGATGAAAGACACGGCCTTCGTCCGAGCCGATAAAAAGAGTGAAACCATTATTTTTTTCACGCAATAAAGCCGCAGCTCTAAGCAAGAAGGGATTTTTCCAAGACTCACTTTTTGAAAAGAGGATTGTTCTTAGAAGTTTTTGTTGCCATTCCGGTTATTTTGATGTTTGAACATAAAACCGGTTCCGATTTTTAACTTCCGGACAAAAGGGTCATCATATTTCACCACGACATGATTGTAGCCGGTAAATTTTTTTAAGATAGTCAGGAAAAGGCATCAAATCATTTTCTGCTACACCATACAAAACTCCAAAGCGAAATCATTGGAAAAGATTTACCAAAAAATACACATAATCATAATCGGGTATCTTGACGGAAGCGTTCGCTTAACTTAATGACCTACGTACAATTTTTGAGGCCTCGTGGCGGAACGGTTACGCAGAGGACTGCAAATCCTTGTAACCCGGTTCGATTCCGGGCGAGGCCTCCACTTAATCGCTTACGTCTTCCCGTTTTTCCCGATATTATTTCATAAAAGCATTTTTGATGAGGGGAGAAATTTATCTGTTCTTTCAGAGCGTGAGCGAGGTTCTTCCCGGGGCACTGTTTTTCATAATTCCGGAAAATTGATGTGAGGGCAAAAACATTTGTTCAGATTCTGTTTATTTGAGCTGTTTTGCCCATAGAGTTTTTAACGATAGGAAATGGTTGTTATCACGAACTTGGCGGCTAAATGCCGATTTCGGACAATGAGGACAAAATGCCGGTAGGTCAGAGGTACTTCCACCCTGATTTGAACTCCAGGCTCACCAAAAGCCCGGTTTTTTTGCTATCCCCGAGTTTTTGTGATCAAATTCATTTTCTGTGGTATATGGACTCGCAAACGGAACTATTAAGTGGGAAAAACTCTATTTGCTGATTTCTTGAGCGGAAAACAGGCCCGGAAAATCTTGTGATTGACTGTAGCCGTGTTTTTTGCGACACCTCACAGGGTATATATTTCCGTTACAGCATTTTACGTGGTGGATTAAAAAAGGAAGTTCGGTTATGGCAGCAGATTTTTCAATGCTCAGACAGAGAATGGTAGACGGGCAGATTCGGACCGTGGATGTCACGAAGCTGGGAGTTCTGGCAGCATTTTTGACCGTTCCCCGCGAAAAGTTCGTGCCAGAAAACCTGAGGGAATTGAGCTATACAGACGAGGCGATTCCGTTGACGGCTTCACGTGCCGGAGGGCGTGGACGCTACCTTATGAAACCTGCCGCTTTGGCAAAACTGTTGCAGGCGGCCGATATCAAGTCTGAAGATGTTGTGCTCGATATCGGTGCAGGTACGGGATATAGCGCCGCACTTTTGTCGAAATTGGCAAGCTCGGTCATTGCTTTGGAAGAAGATGAAAAATTGGCAGCTTATGCCAATGAAAATTTGCAAAATGGCAGTTATGACAATGTCGTTGTTGTGAAGGGGCCGTTGACAAAAGGTTACGCGGAAGAAGGTCCGTTCGACGTGATTTTGCTGGAAGGGGCTGTGGATTTTATACCCGAAGGTCTTTTTGCACAGCTTAGGGAAGGCGGAAGACTTCTCGTTGCAGAGGGGCAAGGAAATTCTGCGGTTGCGCGCCTTTATATGAAAGAAGACGGCGTTGTTTCGGCTCGCCGCTTGTTCAACCTTGCAATCAATCCTTTGGAAGGGTTTGTAAAAACACCGGAATTCGTATTCTAAATGTTCCTCTTAAGGGTTGCGCTTGTGCAACGTTTTGATTTTTAATGCCTTGATCCATTGCTTTTTTGCGACGGTCGAGTAAATAGTAACAACTCGTCGGGGTAAGACGAGTTACGGAAAGTTTTTGAATAGAGGTGTAGCTGTGGTGAAAACAAAAAAAGCTCTTTTGTCGGCTTTGTTGCTATCAGGCGTTGTTTTTGCAACGCAATCGGTGCATGCCGAAACGCTCATGGGGGCTCTCGCCAAAGCTTACACGAATAATGGCAATTTGAACAGTGAAAGAGCAAGTGCACGTATTCTTGACGAGGATATAGCTATTGCTAAATCGAATTTCCGCCCACAGATCGAAGGGTTTGGCTCCTATGCACGTGGGCGCAGCGCCGCTACAACTTACTATACAACCACCGGTTCACTGGGTGTACAATTAAGCCAGAAAGTCTTTGATGGCTTTGTTACCAAGAACACGGTTGCTTCGGCAGAGGTCAAGGCACAGGCGCAACGGGAATATCTTCGAAATACCGAACAGAATATGCTGGTAAATGCAGCAACTGCCTATGCCAATGTTTTCCAATATCGCCAGATTGCAGAATTGCGCCGTCAGAACCTTGCAGCGCTTGAAGAACAGGTTCGCGCTGACAAAGCAAAACTTGATGTTGGTGAAGGAACGAGGACTGATCTGGCACAATCGGAAGCAGCGCGTTCTGTTGCAGTATCCGAGCTTAGTCTCGCACGTGCCGATGTCAAATCGGCCGAAGCAGTTTATCGGCAGGTCATCGGGGCTGATCCGGACAAGTTGGAGCGGCCTCCGGTTTCTAAAGCTCTACCGGCCTCGCCGGATGCAGGATACAAAATCGGTGCAGCGACTCACCCTGCGATTCTCTATTCGAAATATCTGATTGATGCGAGCTCCTATAATGTGAAAGCAAAGGAAGGTGCTTTGCTTCCGCAAGTCGATTTATCGGCAAGCACTTCCTATAACCAGATTTATAATGGCCCCGGTGATGGTGGCCGGTCCAACTCTGTTGGCGTTTCCATTAATGTTCCTATCTATCAGGGCGGGCGTACTTCGGCCCAGATCCGGCAGTCAAAAGAACAGCTCGGGCAAGCAAGAATCCAGTTGGATCTTGCTCAGGATAGTGTTCGCGAAAATATGTCCTCTTCCTGGTCGCAACTGGAAGGTGCTCGTGCTTCGGTTATCGCTTATCGTGACAGTGTTCGTGCTGCTGAAATTGCTCTTGATGGTCGGGTACAGGAAAATCGCGTTGGGCAAGCGACAACTCTGGACGTTTTGAATTCACGCACCCAGCTTATTGATGCACAGATTTCTCTGGTTACAGCCGAACGGAATGTTGTGGTAGCAAGCTATAATGTCCAGTCCGCAATTGGTAAAATGACAGCCGCTCAATTGGGGTTGCATGTCGTTAAATATGATCCGGAAGAACACAACAAGGCAGTGAAGGATAAATGGATTGGTGTGCGCACACCGGATGGTCGCTAAGTTTAGCTGACAAGACGTTTTTTCATTGTCGTTCAAAAGAACAAAATAAGGGTGCAATGGTAATCCATGCGCCCTTTTATTTTTAAAAATTTCAGATTTTTATTTCCGAATAGAAAACGCATAAATAACGCATGATTTTTTTCACATTAATTTAAAATAGAAATTTCTTTTAGATATAATAAATATTATTTTTGAGAAGAAAAATATTGAAAAACTAATTTAAATGAACGGTTGTTATTGAGACTATACGGGAATATCCAGGATATAATATATATATGGTGTTGAATGAGATCGATAAGAACACTTTATTATTATTGAAATACGAAAAATAAAAACGGATCGCCCATTCTGTTGCGGATGGAGATGTAGCAAGACATTTTTCCGGAAGGAATTTCATATTCCCGATCGGGGCCGAGAGAATGCAAAAACCGGCGTCACGAATTGCGTGATTTCTTTTGTAAATTGCTCGGTCAAAAAAAACGGAAAACGGAAGAGACTCGAAAAATATAGAGCGCGGTTACAGGTCGGGAATTAATCTGAAAATGCAAATTTCGGCTGTTGGATATTGCTTAAACATCAAGCTTGGCAAAAATCGGAGCAGGGCGAAGCGAAGAAATCTGTGCGTAGGTGGTTGGAAGATGTGCTCCATTATTTTAGTAGGGTTAACGATTTGCTAAGTTCAACGCAGATTCAGATTGCATTTATGAGGTTAATGGTATGGCACAAAGTTCAAATGCGTTGAGGGAACAACCGACAACGGATGAGATACTCGCGTCTATACGAGAAATAATTGAGGAAAATACCGGTCGTGTAAATGATCGTACTGCTGCAAAAACTTCTGTGAATAATCGGAGCGCTGCTAAAGCCACAGGACAACAGACATTAAATAATGCGCAAAATAATGCACAGACAGGGCTTGATGATTTGTCGGTTGATGAGGCTATGAAAGTATTGGCCGCACGGATAGGGCTAAAAAAAGACAGCAATCAAAGCGTGGCTGATGCTGGTACTAAAGATGCTTTTTCAAATGATGTATCGGCACCATCGACTCTTCGTCAAAAACCGGTTGATGAGCCATTACAATCCTCTTTCCAACAGCAAAATACTGTCAATGAGACTCCGCAAGATTTTAATAACCAGCCTGCTGACTTAGCCGGTAATACCGACTTAGCCGGTGGGCAACAGATTGCACCTGACAACACGAATTATCAATCGATTGAAAGCGCAGATTTGTCAGCTCGGCAGGATGTTGAAACGGCTGCCGATAACGCTACAAATACGGAAGTGAATAATGAGGATATTTATTCCGATATTCATTTCAGCCCTGAATTTTGGAACCATGTTAATGCCTTGGCCGAAGAAACTCTGAGGCCGATTCTTGTACAATGGTTGCAAAAACGTTGGCCAGCTCTTGTCGAGAAAATCTTGCGTGAAGAAATTAGTGGTGCATTCAAGAGAAATTTTCCGTCTGATCAAGGATGATAAGGGAAGGGGAGTTTTCTGCTCATCCAATTTTGATTGCGGGCAAATATAGTCATTGAAAGCCAATTCGGGTTATAAAGCCGTCTCATAAATGCAAAGTGTTTTTGTGTTGGTAGGCAGTTTTATTTTTTCGACAAATTGTGCAGAATTATTCCATTATTTTTGAATCCTGACATGAAGTCGGCTACAACCGTAAAAATAGTGTTGTCCAGATTAAACTCGGCCATTTTTTGAAATGGGCAATGAGTGCAATCGCGTACCGGTAATAATTGGAAAAGAGAATGTTAGACAAGACATATGATGCCGGCTCGACCGAGCCCCGTATAGAAAAACAATGGGAAGACAACGGCGTGTTCAAAGCCGGCGCCGGTTCGAAGCCCGGTGCGGAAGCGTTCAGTATCGTCATTCCGCCGCCCAATGTTACCGGCTCTCTCCATATGGGACATGCGCTCAATAATACCATTCAGGATATTATGGTTCGTTTCGAGCGTATGAGGGGCAAGAATGTTTTGTGGCAACCTGGTATGGATCATGCCGGTATTGCCACACAAATGGTCGTCGAACGGCAGCTCGCGCAAAGAAAAGAACCAACCCGTCAGGAAATGGGGCGGGAAAAATTTGTCGAACGTGTTTGGCAATGGCGCGAAGAATCGGGCGGCAAAATCGCACACCAATTACGGCGTCTGGGCGCTTCTTGCGATTGGTCGCGCGAGCGTTTCACGATGGATGAAGGGCTTTCGCGTGCGGTGCTCGAGGTTTTTGTTACCCTTTATAAAGAAGGGTTGATTTATAAAGACAAACGTCTTGTCAATTGGGATCCGAAATTGTTGACCGCAATTTCCGATCTTGAGGTCGAGCAGAAGGAAGTAAAGGGCCATCTCTGGCATTTCCGTTATCCTCTGGAAGGTAAAGTCTTCAATCCGGATGATCCGAGCACCTTCATTGTCGTGGCGACAACACGGCCGGAGACTATGCTTGGCGATACCGGTATTGCCGTTAATCCGAAAGACAAAAGATATAAGGCACTCATCGGCCACCATGCAATATTGCCGTTTGTCGGCCGCAAAATTGAAATTGTCGGTGATGATTATGCTGATCCCGAGGCGGGCACAGGTGCTGTTAAAATTACACCGGCGCACGACTTCAATGACTTTGAAGTAGGGCGTCGTCACAACCTGAGAATCATCAACATCATGACAGAAAATGCCAAAATTTTTCTGCGTGACAACGCGGATTTTCTGAAAGATCTGGACAAGACCGAAGAGCTGAACAAGCTCGTTGACGCATTCGATCAGGTGGACCGCTTTGTCGCACGGCAAAAGATTGTCGAGATGATGGAAGAGGGCGGCTATCTCGCAGGCATTGAAGACCACACTCACATGGTTCCTCATGGAGATCGCGGTGGCGTACCGATTGAGCCATTATTGACCGATCAATGGTATGTCAATGCGGCAGAGCTTGCAAAACCGGCCATTGATGCTGTCAAGAACGGCAAGACCACAATTATTCCCAAAAATTGGGAAAAAACCTATTTCAACTGGATGGAAAATATCGAACCGTGGTGCATTTCCCGCCAATTATGGTGGGGGCACCAAATTCCGGCGTGGTACGGGCCTGATGGCAAGGTATTTGTCGAAAAATCGGCCGAGGAAGCACAAAAGGCTGCTGACGCGCATTACGGCAAAGCGGTTGAATTGCGGCGGGACGAAGATGTGCTTGACACCTGGTTTTCATCTGCATTGTGGCCATTCTCGACACTCGGCTGGCCTGACAAGACAAAAGAACTCGAAATCTATTATCCGACGAGTGTTGTCGTTACCGGTTTCGATATTTTGTTTTTCTGGGTTGCCCGCATGATGATGATGGGGCTGCACTTCATGCATGATGTGCCGTTCCATAACATTTATATGCATGCGCTGGTTCGTGACAAACACGGCGCCAAAATGTCAAAATCAAAGGGAAATGTTATTGATCCTCTCGATTTGATGGATGAATACGGAGCTGATGCATTGCGCTTTACTCTGGCTATTATGGCGGCGCAAGGACGCGATGTGAAACTCGATCCCGCGCGCATTGCCGGATATCGTAATTTTGGAACAAAACTCTGGAATGCTACGCGTTTTGCCGAAATGAATGGCGTTGCCTATGATCCTGCATTCAAGCCGGAATCTGTCAAACTTTCGCTTAACCGCTGGATTTTGACAGAGCTTTCGAAAACAATTGAAGCAGTCACCTCCGGAATTGAAACCTACAAGTTCAATGAAGCGGCAGCGGCGGTTTATCGGTTTATCTGGAATACTCTCTGTGATTGGTATCTCGAATTGTTAAAGCCGATTTTTCAGGGAGAAGATGAGAACGAGAAAAAAGAAGCACAAGCTTGTGTTGCCTGGGTTCTTGAGCAAGTCTATAAAATTCTCCACCCGTTTATGCCTTATATGACAGAAGAATTATGGGCTTTGACGGCAACAGATAAACATAAAAGAGTTACCATGTTGGCGCTGGCATCGTGGCCGGATATCAATTTCCGTGACGAAAAAGCGGCAGAGGATATCAATTGGCTTATTGATGTTGTCGGTGGAATCCGTTCGGCTCGCGCTGAAATGAATGTCCCTGCGGGAGCTATGGCACCTTTGGTGATCGTCGAGGCAGGACAGACAACAAAAGAACGTGTCGAGCGCCATGAAGCGGCAATCAAACGGCTTGCCCGCATCGAAACAATCGAATTTGCAAACAAGGTTCCCGAAGCGTCGGCCCAGATTATACTAGGCGAAGCAACATTTTGCATGCCACTTGGAAAATTGATCGATTTCGAAGCGGAGCGTGCAAGACTTTCAAAGGAAATGGGGAAAATCGACCTTGATATAGAGAAGGTTGAAAAGAAGCTCAATAACCCCAAATTTGTTGCAAATGCCAAGCCGGATATTGTCGAAGCCGAACGGGAACGTTTGGACGAACTCAATGCGGCCAAAGAAAAACTGGTTATTGCAATCAAACGGTTGGGATGAATTTCTTTCGAATAACGTCAAAGTAAAAATACCGCCCGGAAATTTTTTCGGGCGGTTTTCTTGAAATTAAACCGTTTTTGCTAAAGCAAATTCAACCTCTTCCGCTACCATTACCGACAGATGATGCATAGTTTTTACGCACCGCTGGAGCAGGAGCAGGAATGTCGGCAGGATTGAGTGTCCGCCACTGGCGTTCGCCATTGTCACCAAGATACCAATAACCGGTTGTTCCGGAAGTGTCGGTTGCCTCGTTTACAGAAGGCTTTTGCGTTGTCGTGCAGCCCGACAGAACTGCCATAAAAAACGCGAACGCTACGATACTCGGTTTACTCGTCATCATTTCAACTCATAGAAAAGGTTGATACGGATTAGATAAATAAAAGTGGCTCAAAACTACGGCCATCTCGAAAATGCGACTATCTCATAATTATGAGCATCTCATTGTCAAACAAGACTGACCTTCATTAATTTTACATAACTGGCTGGCCGGATGCAATTTTAAAAAACATCGCATTATAACGGATTAACCATAGCAAACTCAATTCTATATGTTGCTTTCAGGCAACACAATTTTCATTGTTTATGTGCTATCGTCAGCAACATAGTTGGTGCCTCATTCCCACCACAAAGCCAGTGCATTTTTAACAATGCAAAGTAATTTTGTTGCGTATCTGTGGCGAGACAGGAAAAATTCAAATGAAAAGATGCAAAGAAGGTTGGTTGACCAGTGTGACAGCACTCACATTGGGAATCTGCCTTTCTACCGCATCGGCTTTGGATATCAATCACAGCAAAAACGAGTCGAATAGTCCATTCGAATTTTTCAAAAGCGGTATTTCTGCCTATAAAAACGGTGATAAAGATCAAGCGGTCAAAGCACTGAAATATGCGGCTGACAGGGGGCACCCGGGAGCTAACTGGAAGCTTGCCCGCATGTATGCCGATGGCGATGGTGTGGTCGAAAATGATTATGAGGCTTATCAATTTTATGTTCGCATCGTTCAGGAAGGCGCTGATCCGGGGTCGGAAGATGAAAGTTATCTTTCCGATGCACTGGTGGAAATTGCAAGTTATCTCGTAACCGGCATTCCGAATTCACCTGTCAAACAGGATATGCCTCAAGCGCGCAGTCTTTATTTGCAAGCGGCTACCAATTTCGGCAATCCCGAAGCACAATATCGCTTGGGGAAAATGTTGTTGAATGGCGATGGCGGCGAAAAAAATCCGGTTCAGGCAGCTCGCTGGTTTCAGCTTTCGGCACGAAAAGGCAATCCTGCAGCACAGGCAATGTTGGGGAACATGTTATTCCAAGCGGGAAAGACCGTACGGGGACTGGCGATGATGACTGCGGCCTATGAAAAAGCTGCTCCGCATGATCAGACATGGATAAGACAGTTACAAGAACGTGCTTTTGCCGTTTCCGGAGAGGCCGATCGCCGCACAGCTATTTCTCTTGCGAGCGATATTATCAAAAATGATAATGGTTTCTGATACCGGTTTTCTTCCGTTATAATTTAAATCTATATTACCGCCATCCCTTATCAAGAGGCTTTGAGATCTGACTACAGTCAATAAATACGGCCGGTTATTAGGCTGATGTCAAGTAAAACAACGATATTTAATTACCGGATATAGTGAAAGTGGATATTTTTCTAAAACCATTATAGAGTAAACATTATTCCGGACTTAATATCCTCTAAACTTTTCTTGGCTTTGTCCTGAGAGACTGTGAAATATCCATTTCTGACGTTTTAAAAATTTCAGTTTTCAAAAAATATAATGATATGTTTTGGCGCCTTCCGGTGTGGTTACTACGCACGCATATAATTTTTAAGCAGGGGACACCGGATGATCGGTTTGATGGTAGTGGAAATTGCCGGAAAAAAAATGGCGAAATTGTTCCTTTTAGGCTCTTAGAGAAGAAGTGTTCACTCTTTCTGTTAATTCAAGAAAACAAAATGGCTAAACAGTCACAAAGACTTAACGGCCTTCGGGCCATGAGAATTGAAGCAGCAAAAGCGGGATATTTGCCCGACCAATGCCACACGATCTAAATCGCACAAGTGATCATTTATCGGGTTTCATCAATTAATGACTTAATATCTTTGACAGAAAATCACGGGCACGCGGCGTTCTCAATTCCGGCGAAGCAAAAAATTCTTCCGATGTGCAGTCTTCCAATATTTTCCCGTCATCCATAAAGATTACTCTGTCGGAAACTTTATGAGCAAAGCCCATTTCATGGGTAACGCAGATCATGGTCATTCCATCTTGAGCAAGCCCGACCATGACATCAAGAACTTCACCCACCATTTCGGGGTCGAGAGCCGATGTCGGTTCGTCGAACAACATGACAATCGGATCCATAGTCAAAGCGCGCGCTATTGCTACGCGTTGTTGTTGACCACCCGATAGTTGACCGGGATATTTATCTTTGTGATCAATCAAGCCGACACGTTTGAGATACTTTAATCCGCTCTCGACGGCTTCTTTTTTGGAACGATGAAGAACTTTAATTTGTGCAATGGTCAAATTCTCCATCACGGACAAATGGGGAAACAGCTCGAAATGTTGAAAAACCATTCCGACACGGCTTCTCAGTTTCGGCAAATTGGTCTTCGGAGAATGAACCGGAACACCGTCAACCCAGATTTGCCCCTCCTGAAAAGGCTCAAGAGCATTGATGGTTTTTATAAAGGTCGATTTTCCCGAACCGGAAGGCCCACATACAACGACCACTTCGCCCTTGCTTATATTGGTCGAGCAATTTTTCAAAACGTTGAATTTTCCATACCATTTGGAAACGTTTTTGACTTCAATCATGTGTTCGGACATGAAACTTTCCTATCAGCGAATAATCGAGACTTTTTTCTGCAGGTACATAACGGCCTGCGACAGCGTAAAACAGATCACAAAATAGAACAAGGCGGCCAGTATATAAGCTTCCTGTTTGACACCGAAATTGTTTGCCACAATGTCGAAACCTTTAAGAAGGTCATTACCGCTAATTGCATAAACCAGTGATGTATCCTGAAAGAGGATGATAACCTGCGTCAGAAGCACGGGAAGCATGTTGCGCAGTGCCTGCGGCAATATAACAATGAGCATGGATTGCCAATAGGTCATGCCGAGAGCTTCACTGGCAAATTTCTGTCCCTGTGGAACTGAACGTATCCCCGCCCGCATGATTTCTGCAAAATATGCCGCTTCAAAAGCAGTGAATGTTATAAAGGCTGAATTGTTTGCTCCGATCGAATGACCGGTGACAAAAGGCAATAGAACAAAAAACCACAAAATAACCATAACCAGCGGAATTGCGCGCATAGCGGTGACATAGAAGGTTGCAAGCCATGATAACGGTTTTATCGAGGACAACCTCATCATTGCGAGAAGTGTTCCGAAAATGATCCCCAATATTGTAGCGACGACCGTCAAAACAACACTGAAAACAAGTCCCGACAAAATATAGGTTTTGAAGACATCGAAGGTGAAAAAAGAAAAATCCATCCACGAAAAGTCGAATGTCAGGTAATAGGAAAGGGTAGATCCGAGGTTTGACATGATTATCTACCCTCCGTCTGGAAACCGGGAATTTTGACCATCCGTTCAATAATTGACATGACAATAAAAATAGCCAGAGAAATAATGACGTAAAGAACTGTCACAACCATGTAGTTCTCGTAAACATGACTGACTTCTTCAATAGCCTGAAACTGGAATTGCATCAGTTCGTGGATTGATACCGCAAAAGCGACAGCCGAATTTTTCACAATCCCCATCGATTCCGATATGAGCGGTGGCAGGATTGTGCGCATTGCACGGGGCAAAATAACATATCGATAAGTCTGATAAGTCGTAAATCCCATTCCCATAGCAGCATAACGCTGTCCTGTCGGAATGGCTTCAATTCCGGAACGAACCTGTTCGGCGATACGGGCAGAGGTAAAAAATCCCAGTGCGCAAATGATCAATATCATCGGCGGAAAGTTCATTGCCGGTGGATATATCTTCGGGACTACGAAGTACCAAAGAAAAATTTGGACAAGAAGCGGGATGTTACGGGTTATTTCCACCCAAACTCGTGCAATTACTCGTAATATCCGGTTCAATATGGATGTGCGTGGCAGCGTTCTCATTGTGCCGATAATGACACCGACAATAATGGCTAAAATCAAACTCGAAATTGAAAGCAGAGCCGTGTTCAAAAAAGCGTTGAGCAAAGTATCAAGATAGGTATGGCTCACACCTGCTTTACCGAAACAACCGGCAATGTGGGTGTGATCAATATCATCCATACAGAGGAATGAAAAATCCATTGTAGACTATTCCCGACAAACTTACACGAGTACCCGCACACCTGAAACTGGACGAGCCAATCGTTCCGATACGGAATAAAATTGGCTGCATATAATTTCAAATACATGCAGCCTTTACGCACAGTTTTATTATTTGTTTTCTTTATATTCTTCCATAGGCTTATTGTTGGGGTGTTCCCAGGCGTATTTTGTCGTATCCGAAAGCGGTAACCCGACAACTGTATTTGACGGAGGAACCGGCTGCATGAACCACTTGTTATAAAGTGTTTCCAGTGAGCCATCTTTTACTTGGCGAACAATGCTGTCATCAATTGCCTGTTCCAAATTTTTGTCATCAAGGCGCAACATACAGGCAATCGGTTCAACCGAGAGAACGTCATTCAAAATAACATAATCGGACGGATTCTTCGATTTTGAAATATTTCCGGCCAGAATTGATCTGTCCATCACGAAGGCATCAGCCCTTCCTGATTCCAGAAGCAGGAAACTGTCGGCATGATCCTTGCCATTTACTTCCTTGAAATCAATATTTTGTGCGCGTTTGTTCTTGCGAATGAGCTGTACAGATGTTGTTCCTGTTGTCGTTGCAACTGTCTTCCCGTTAAGATCGGCAATTGATTTAATGCCGGAATCTTTTTTGGTGGCAATGCGTACTTCTTCGATATAGGTGGTATAGGCAAAAGCTGCTTCTTTACCTCTCGCGGCATTGTTGGTTGTCGAGCCACATTCGAAATCATAGGTTCCATTTTGCAAAAGCGGAATACGATTTTGAGAAGTAATCGGTAAATAATTGATCTTGATCGGTTTACCTATTTTTTTAGAAATATCGTCAATAATACGTTCAGCCATCTCGGTATGAAAGCCGACATATTTGCCGTTACCGAGGGCATAAGCCAAACCTGACGATTCGCGCACACCCAACGTTATCGATCCGCTATCTTTAATTTTTTCAAGCGTATCCTTTTGCTGGCCCATTGCTGTTCCGGTCAGTCCCAAGATTGCCATAGCGGCAAAAGCCATCAGGGCTTTTCTCATGAATGTTCTCCTTAATCGGTTATTTTTGCAAAAAAATTGCTGTTCATAGCAAGTTTAGCACATTTTTTCATGAATATAACATTTCTCTGTTTTTAAACGGATTTTTCGCATTTGACGGGTGAAAAAGCACAATGGCCTAACGCAATTCAATAACGACAGGAACATGATCGGACGGTTTATCCCAGCCGCGAACGGCCCGCTCTACAAAGCTTGTTTCAAGTTTGTCCGCTGCTTCGGGAGAAATGAAAAAATGATCAATCCTTATTCCATCGTTTTTCTGCCATGCGCCGGATTTGAAATCCCAGAAACTATAATCGGGATTATCCGAAGTGGTACGGGTGGCATCATAGAAGCCGAGGTTTTTTATCTTCCACAAAGCTTCGCGGCTTTTCGGCAAATATAATGCATCGCCTTCCCACTCCTGAGGATTTTTGGCGTCAAAAGCAGAGTCGATGACATTATAATCACCGGCAAAAATCAGAGGTTCTTCCAATGCGAGAAGTGAAACTGCGTGGTCGTAAAAGCGTTCATACCAACGGAGCTTATAAGGATATTTTTCGCTATCAACCGGATTACCGTTCGGTACATAAAGCGAGACAATACGTATAACACCGGTTTTGGTCGAATAAACAGCTTCGATATAGCGGGCCTGCTCATCGCTATCATCGCCAGGCAGACCACAGATTACCTCGTCAGGATTTATCTTTGAAAGAAGCGCAACACCGTTGAAGCCTTTTTGTCCATGGGTATTGATGTTGTAACCGAGCGCTTCAATTTCGGCTCGCGGAAAATTGGCATCGATTGTCTTTGTTTCCTGCAGACACACCACGTCGACTTGAGACTGTTTAAGCCACTTTATAAGAGTATCATGTCTGGCCCTGATACCGGCCACATTCCAGGTTGCTATTTTCATGAAGAACACTTTAATCAATGTTTTTCTAAAGCTTCAAGTGTTTGTTTCTATAATAATGAATAATGGGGACAAGAAAATCTTCAATCACGATTCTTCATTAATAGAGGTAATCGAACACTTGAACGTGCGGGCAGTCTTTTTACGGTAAGGCAACTTCTTAATTATACGGGCGTGAAAATGGTAACCTGTCACACGTATAAAAAAATTGACTTTCGCGAAATTTTGCTAAGTGCAGCCCCCAAAACCGCATAATTTCATTTCGGACTTTGTCGACAGTTCATATAAACCGATAAATCATAATCCGATATGAACACGTTGGCTGGCAAAAATAAATTCCGTAGCTACGCTGTAGAGACCTAAAATTTAAACAATTTTACGCGGCCTGTAGCAAAAAAATGAATGACAATATTATCTATATGGCTTTTTCCGGGAGAGTTTCACATTTTATCGATGACAATATACCGAGATGTTCATCATATTTTAACGGAATAATTTATAGCCGATTCTTTTTTCTTATCATTTGATTCATCAAAAGAGCTGACAATGGACATTGAAACCAAAAACGAAGACTGATCGCCATTCTCTGGAGGGGGGGCAAAAAGGGAATAGGCTGTTAAAATCAGGTCAACATTGTCGCTGCTATGTCGATAAACCGCCAATTGTTCATCCAATCGCTGTAAATTTCGCGATTTCATAGTTTTTCTCGGCTATAGGACTTGACGCAACAACCGTTTATCGTTAATAAACCGCCATCGGAGCCGATGTGAGGTTAGCTACATTTTCAAAACGACACGTTTTGGAGTTCGCCTCAAACAGGGTTCGTTTTACGGTTTTGAAACGCAAATGCCGGATGCATGAGGCCTTAAAAGGTCTCCTCTGCTTATAGTCGGGTGATCTGCACGATAGCGGTGAGGCCCGGTTTTTTGTGCATGTGTTTACTGTCGTTACCAGTTGATTTGGAGCTAAATCCGGTTGATTGGGAACTAAATAAAGTGAAGCGGCCCAAATTGGGCGAGACGAAAAAGAGATTGAAAAGAGGAAGGTTGAATGCCTACCGTAAACCAGTTGATCCGCAAGCCGCGTACAGCGCCGGTCAAGCGTAATAAGGTTCCTGCTTTGCAGGCAAACCCGCAAAAGCGTGGTGTGTGCACGCGCGTTTATACAACGACACCAAAGAAACCTAATTCGGCTCTCCGTAAGGTTGCCAAGGTTCGTTTGACCAATGGTTTTGAAGTTATTGGTTATATTCCTGGTGAAGGTCATAACCTTCAGGAACACTCCGTTGTCATGATTCGTGGCGGACGTGTTAAGGATTTGCCTGGTGTTCGTTATCACATCATTCGTGGTGTGCTTGATACACAAGGTGTTAAGAATCGTAAGCAGCGCCGTTCCAAATACGGTGCCAAGCGTCCTAAATAAGTTTGAGAGACGAAGCCAATGTCCCGTCGCCATAGAGCAGAAAAACGTGAGATTAATCCAGATCCGAAGTTCGGTGATCTTGTGATTACAAAGTTTATGAATGCCATCATGTTTGATGGTAAAAAGTCAGTTGCAGAACGCATCGTTTATGGTGCGCTTGATGCAGTTGGAGATAAAGCAAAAACAGAACCTGTTGCTCTGTTTCATCAAGCATTAGAGAATGTTGCTCCTCATGTAGAAGTTCGTTCTCGCCGTGTTGGTGGTGCAACCTATCAGGTTCCGGTGGATGTTCGTCCTGATCGTCGTCAGGCATTGGCCATTCGTTGGCTCATTGCTGCGGCCCGTAATCGCAACGAAACAACTATGGTTGATCGTTTGTCGGGCGAATTGATGGATGCAGCGAATAATCGTGGTTCGGCTGTCAAGAAACGCGAAGATACGCACCGTATGGCGGAAGCCAACCGCGCATTCTCGCATTATCGTTGGTAAGAGAACTCTTTTTAATCGAAAGCAAAAAATATGGCTCGCGAGTATAAAATCGAAGATTATCGCAATTTTGGTATTATGGCGCATATTGATGCCGGTAAGACCACAATGACCGAGCGTATTCTTTACTACACCGGTAAGAATCATAAAATCGGCGAAACGCATGATGGCGCTTCTACGATGGATTGGATGGAGCAGGAGCAGGAACGTGGTATTACCATTACCTCTGCTGCGACAACCACCTTCTGGAGAGGTCGTAACGGCGAGAAGTGCCGGTTCAATATTATTGACACCCCGGGACATGTCGATTTTACGATTGAAGTCGAACGTTCTTTGCGTGTTCTTGATGGTGCTATTGCACTTCTTGATGCGAATGCCGGTGTTGAGCCCCAGACTGAAACTGTCTGGCGTCAGGCTGAAAAATATCACGTACCAAGGATGGTTTTTGTCAACAAGATGGACAAGATCGGCGCTGACTTTTATCGCAGCGTTGAAATGGTCGGTTCACGTCTTGGTGCAAAGGCGCTGGTGCTTCAATTGCCAATCGGTGCAGAAAATGATTTCGAAGGCGTTATTGACCTTATTGATATGAAAGCCCTTACGTGGGATGGTTCGATTGGCGGTCATACAGTTACCAGCGAAATTCCTGCTAATATGAAGGAAAAAGCTGAAGAATATCGTGAGAAACTGGTTGAGTCTGCTGTTGAAGTTGATGAAGCAGCTACCGAAGCCTATCTCGAAGGTAAAATGCCGACTAATGAAGAGCTGATTGCATTGATCCGTAAGGGTACTTGTGAAGTACTCTTCCATCCGGTTCTTTGTGGTTCTGCTTTTAAGAATAAGGGTGTTCAACCTTTGCTGGATGCAGTTGTCTCTTATCTTCCGTCTCCGGTTGATGTTCCTGCTATTCAGGGCGTCGATGTTAAGACAG
Source organism: Ditibartonella apihabitans (assembly GCF_002007485.1). Classification (GTDB taxonomy): domain Bacteria; phylum Pseudomonadota; class Alphaproteobacteria; order Rhizobiales; family Rhizobiaceae; genus Bartonella; species Bartonella apihabitans. The sequence goes on along the minus strand of NZ_CP015820.1, from coordinate 1,570,945 downwards.
GTGAAGAAACAACGCGTGAATCTTCTGATGCCGCTCCTCTTTCGATGTTGGCATTCAAGATTATGAACGACCCGTTTGTTGGCTCGTTGACTTTCTGCCGTATCTATTCGGGCGAGTTGCATAAAGGTGTCTCTCTTGAAAACACTGTAAAAGGTAAGAAAGAACGTATCGGTCGTATGCTGTTGATGCATTCGAATGCACGTACAGATATTGATGAAGCTTTTGCTGGCGATATTGTTGCATTGGCAGGTTTGAAAGAGACAACAACAGGCGATACCCTTTGCGATCCGCTTCATCCGGTCATTCTCGAACGCATGGAATTTCCTGATCCGGTTATTGAAATTGCAATCGAGCCAAAGACAAAAGCCGATCAGGAAAAGATGGGCATCGCGCTCAATCGTTTGGCCGCTGAAGATCCGTCATTCCGTGTTAAATCGGATGAGGAATCCGGTCAGACTATTATTGCTGGTATGGGTGAACTTCATCTGGATATCATCGTTGATCGTATGCGTCGCGAATTCAAAGTTGAAGCCAATGTTGGCCAGCCACAGGTTGCTTATCGTGAAACGATTACGAAACCGGCTGAAGTTGACTATACCCATAAGAAGCAATCTGGTGGTTCGGGTCAGTTTGCTCGCGTCAAGATTCTTTTTGAACCTTATGACGGTGAAGGTTTGCTGTTTGAATCCAAGATCGTTGGCGGTGCTGTTCCTAAGGAATATATTCCGGGTGTTCAAAAAGGCCTCGAAAGTGTTATGGGGTCGGGTCCTCTGGCCGGTTTCCCGATGCAGGGTGTTAAAGCCACTTTGCTTGATGGTGCCTACCACGATGTTGACTCTTCGGTTCTTGCTTTCGAAATTGCCGGTCGAGCTGCATTCCGTGAAGGCGCCCAGAAAGCCGGAGCTCAGCTTCTCGAACCGATTATGAAGGTCGAGGTTGTCACACCGGAAGATTATGTTGGTGATGTTATTGGTGATTTGAATTCCCGTCGCGGACAAATTTCCGGTACAGAGCCGAGAGGTATTGCAACCGTGGTTGACGCTATGGTTCCGCTCGCAAACATGTTTGGTTATGTCAATAGCTTGCGTTCGATGAGCCAGGGGCGTGCCCAATACACAATGCAATTTGATCATTATGAACCAGTGCCGACGGCAGTGGCTCAAGAAATTCAGAAAAAATTCGCGTAATCAGGCGGTTACGTATTAACTTTCAACTCAGCCCTGAATAGGGCAGGAAATGGAGAGAGCTCAGATGGCAAAGTCCAAATATGAACGTACGAAGCCGCATGTAAATATCGGCACGATTGGTCACGTTGACCATGGTAAGACAACGCTGACGGCAGCGATTACAAAATATTTTGGTGAGTTCAAGGCGTATGACCAGATTGATGCTGCGCCGGAAGAACGTGCTCGTGGTATCACGATTTCTACAGCGCACGTAGAATACGAGACAGAGAAGCGTCACTACGCCCACGTTGATTGTCCGGGACACGCTGACTATGTCAAGAACATGATCACCGGTGCTGCCCAGATGGACGGTGCAATTCTTGTTGTTTCTGCTGCTGATGGCCCGATGCCTCAGACACGTGAACACATTCTTCTTGCCCGTCAGGTTGGCGTTCCTGCAATTGTTGTTTTCTTGAACAAGGTTGATCAGGTAGATGATGAAGAACTTCTCGAGCTTGTCGAGCTTGAAGTTCGTGAACTTCTTTCCAAATATGATTTCCCTGGCGACGAGATTCCGATTGTTAAGGGTTCTGCATTGGCTGCTCTTGAAGGCACCAACAAGGAAATCGGTGAAGATGCTGTTCGTCTTTTGATGCATGAAGTTGATGAATATATTCCAACTCCGAAGCGTCCGATTGATCAGCCTTTCTTGATGCCGATTGAAGACGTGTTCTCGATTTCCGGTCGTGGTACAGTTGTTACCGGTCGTGTTGAACGCGGTGTTGTCAAGGTTGGTGACGAAGTTGAAATTGTTGGTATTCGTCCGACGACAAAGACGACGGTAACCGGCGTTGAAATGTTCCGCAAGCTTCTTGATGAAGGTGAAGCAGGCGACAACATTGGTGCACTTCTTCGTGGTATTGAACGTGAAGGTGTTGAACGTGGACAGGTATTGGCAAAGCCCGGTACAGTTACACCGCACACCAAGTTCAAGGCAGAAGCTTATATTTTGACAAAGGATGAAGGTGGTCGTCACACACCATTTTTCACCAATTATCGTCCTCAGTTCTATTTCCGTACGACAGATGTTACCGGTATTGTAACACTGCCGGAAGGTACAGAAATGGTTATGCCAGGTGATAATGTTACGATGGATGTCACACTGATTGTTCCGGTTGCTATGGAAGAGAAGCTCCGCTTCGCTATCCGTGAAGGTGGCCACACTGTTGGTGCCGGTATCGTTTCTAAAATCATTGAATAGTTGAATTTTAATTGTTAAGGAGCGTCTTTGAAAAAAGACGTTCCAATTGACAGGGATAAGAAAAGTATGAACGGTCAGAACATCCGCATTCGCTTAAAAGCGTTTGATCACCGGATTCTTGACGCATCGACACGTGAGATTGTGTCGACCGCCAAGCGTACTGGCGCCAATATCCGTGGACCGATTCCGCTTCCTACGCGAATCGAGAAGTTCACGGTTAATCGTGGGCCGCACATCGACAAGAAGAGCCGTGAGCAGTTTGAGATGCGTACACATAAGCGTCTTCTTGATATTGTTGATCCGACGCCGCAGACTGTGGACGCGCTTATGAAGCTCGACCTTTCTGCTGGTGTTGATGTCGAGATCAAGCTTTAAGGCTTGGGGACGGAAGGAACGAACCCGATGCGTTCAGGTGTAATAGCACAAAAGCTGGGCATGACCCGCGTCTATAATGATGCCGGAGAACATGTACCTGTTACAGTTCTGCGTTTGGAGAATTGTCAGGTTGTTGCTCAGCGTACAGTTGAGAAGAACGGCTACACAGCTGTTCAGTTAGGCGTAGGGCTTGCAAAGGTGAAAAACACTTCTCAAGCGTTGCGTGGTCATTTTGCAAAGGCTTCGGTTGAACCGAAAGCAAAAATTGCGGAATTTCGTGTAAGTCCCGACAATCTTTTGGAGGTTGGGGCCGAGATTACTGCGGAACATTTTGTTCCCGGTCAATTGGTTGATGTCACCGGTACATCAATCGGTAAAGGTTTCGCCGGCGTTATGAAACGTCATAATTTTGGCGGACATCGTGCGTCGCACGGTAACTCCATTACACACCGTGCCCATGGTTCGACGGGTCAACGTCAGGATCCGGGTAAAGTGTTTAAGGGTAAGAAAATGGCCGGCCATATGGGGCAGACGAGAATTACAACTTTGAATATAGAAGTTGTTTCAACCGACGCTGATCGCGGGTTGATTTTGGTTCGCGGTGCTGTTCCCGGTTCGAAAGGTGCCTGGATTTTGGTAAGGGATGCTGTCAAGAAGAGCGTTCCGGAGAATGCACCGAAGCCAGCCGCTTTGCGTCAGCCAAAGAATGCTAAAACAGATGCTGCTGCCCCCAAGGCGGAAGCTACAGTCGCTGAGGGAGCCTGATAATGGATCTCATCGTAACTACTCTTGACGGCAAGGATGCTGGCAAATTGAAGGTATCGGAAGATGTCTTCGGTTTAGATCCTCGTGAAGATATTCTACAACGTGTTGTCCGTTGGCAGCTCGCCCGTCGTCAGCAAGGTACACATCAAAGCCAGACACGCGCCGATGTATCGCGTTCGGGCGCAAAAATGTACAAGCAGAAGGGGACAGGCCGCGCCCGTCATTCATCTGCTCGTGTTCCGCAATTCCGTGGTGGTGGTAAGGCTCACGGGCCAGTTGTCCGCAGCCATGCACATGAACTACCGAAAAAGGTTCGTGCTTTGGGTTTGCGCCATGCATTGTCGGCAAAAGTCAAAGCCAATGATCTGATCATTGTGGACGAGTTGAATGTCAAAGAAGCAAAAACGAAAGTTTTAGCCAAGGATTTCGCAAAACTCGGTTTTTCTGATGCACTGCTCATCGGTGGTAAGGAAATTGATTTGAAGTTTTCCCGTGCCGCATCGAACATTCCAAATGTAGATGTTTTGCCGGTTCAGGGGATTAATGTTTATGACATTCTGCGTCGTGGCAAACTTGTTTTGTCCAAAGCAGCTGTCGAAGCCCTTGAGGAGCGGTTCAAATGACAGATCTTCGCCACTATGATGTCGTCGTAAGTCCGGTTATTACCGAAAAATCGACGATGCTATCGGAAAACAATCAGGTCGTTTTCAAGGTTACCCCCAAGGCGACAAAATCTGAAATCAAAGCGGCTGTTGAAGCTTTATTTGGTGTCAAAGTTACAGCAGTGAATACAACAACCCGTAAGGGTAAGGTGAAACGTTTTAAAGGCGTTGTCGGTCGACAGAGTGATGTCAAAAAAGCGATCGTGACGCTGGCTGAAGGTCAGTCAATCGACGTTTCGACTGGTCTTTAAGAGGCTCGGAGTTAGGAATAATGGCACTCAAGCACTTTAATCCGACCACGCCAGGGCAGCGTCAGCTTGTTATTGTAGATCGTTCAGGTCTTTACAAAGGCAAGCCAGTAAAAGCGCTGACCGAAGGGCTGTCGTCGAAAGGCGGTCGTAATAATCGCGGCCGTGTAACTGCCCGTTATCAGGGCGGCGGTCATAAAAGAACTTATCGCTTTGTGGACTTCAAGCGTTTGAAACGTGATATGCCTGCAAAAGTAGAGCGTTTGGAATATGATCCGAACCGGACAGCGTTTATTGCGCTCATTCGTTATGAAGATGGTCATCTGAGCTACATTTTGGCTCCGCAACGTTTGGGTGTCGGTGATACGGTTGTTGCTGGCGTTAATGTTGACGTCAAGCCCGGCAACTCGATGCCTCTTGGTAATATGCCTGTCGGTACGATCATCCACAATGTTGAAATGAAGCCAGGTAAAGGCGGGCAGATTGCCCGTTCGGCCGGTACTTACGCCCAGCTTGTTGGTCGTGATCAGGGAATGGCTATTCTTCGTTTGAATTCGGGTGAACAACGTCTGGTTTCCAGTGGCTGTTATGCAACTGTTGGCGCCGTTTCGAATTCGGATCATGGTAACACAAACGATGGTAAAGCTGGTCGTGCCCGTTGGCGTGGCAAGCGTCCGCATGTTCGTGGTGTTGCAATGAACCCTGTCGATCACCCTCATGGTGGTGGTGAAGGTCGTACATCAGGCGGTCGTCATCCGGTTTCTCCGTGGGGTAAGCCTACAAAAGGTAAGCGTACACGTTCGAATAAGGCGACTGATAAATTCATCATGCGCTCACGTCATCAACGCAAGAAATAAGAGAGGTAGTCTGAAGTGGCTCGTTCAGTATGGAAAGGACCGTTTGTTGACGGCTATCTTCTCAAGAAAGCTGAGAAGGTACGTGCCGGCGGTCGTAACGAGGTTATTAAAATGTGGAGCCGTCGCTCCACGATTTTGCCGCAATTTGTTGGCCTGACCTTTGGTGTCTATAACGGAAACAAGCATGTTCCTGTTTCTGTTTCGGAAGAAATGGTCGGACATAAGTTCGGTGAGTTCGCTCCAACCCGCAGCTATTATGGTCACGGTGCGGACAAGAAAGCGAAGAGGAAGTAATAATGGGCAAAGCTAAGGCTCCGCGCCAGCTTAAAGATAATGAAGCAAAGGCAGTCGCTCGCACAATTCGTGTCAGCCCGCAGAAGCTTAATCTTGTAGCGGCAATGATTCGCGGTAAAAAGGTTAATACAGCTCTTGCAGATTTGACTTTTTCTCGTAAACGCATTGCCGATACGGTGAAAAAGACGTTGGAATCTGCGATTGCCAATGCAGAAAACAATCACGATTTGGATGTCGATTCGCTTATCGTGGCGGAAGCTTCAGTCGGTAAGTCGATTGTTATGAAGCGGTTTCATGTGCGTGGTCGTGGCCGCGCCAGCAGAATTTTGCGTCCGTTCTCTCATCTTACAATTGTTGTTCGTGAAGTGTCCGATAAAGAGGAGGCCGCATAATGGGTCAGAAGATCAATCCAATCGGGCTTCGTCTCGGTATCAATCGTACATGGGATTCTCGTTGGTATGCCGATACCGGTGAATATGGTCGTTTATTGCATGAGGATTTGAAAATCCGCAAATATGTGATGAACGAGTTGAAGCAGGCAGCTATTTCGGAAGTCGTTATTGAGCGTCCGCATAAAAAGTGCCGTGTTACCATTCATTCGGCTCGTCCGGGCCTGATCATTGGTAAGAAGGGTGCCGACATCGAGAAGTTGCGTCGCAAATTGTCTGAAATGACACATGCCGACACTGCTTTGAATATCGTTGAAGTCCGCAAACCGGAAATCGACGCCGAGTTGATTGCCCAGTCAATTGCCCAGCAATTGGAACGTCGTGTGGCTTTCCGTCGCGCTATGAAGCGTGCCGTCCAGTCGGCAATGCGTCTTGGTGCTGAAGGTATCCGTATCAATTGTGCCGGCCGTCTTGGTGGTGCTGAAATTGCCCGTATGGAATGGTACCGCGAAGGCCGCGTTCCGCTTCATACCTTGCGTGCGGATATTGATTACGGCACAGCGGAAGCCAATACTGCCTATGGTATTTGTGGCGTGAAAGTTTGGGTATTCAAGGGCGAAATTCTTGAACATGACCCGATGGCTTCAGAACGTCGTGCTACTGAAGGCGATAATCAAGGTTCGAATTCGAACCGCCGTCGTGAAAACGCCTGATTTTTAGACGGGCAAAAAAGGATTTGGAGTAGAGAACAATGTTGCAGCCAAAACGCACAAAGTTCCGCAAGCAATTCAAAGGCCGTATTCACGGTGTTTCGAAGGGTGGTACGGAACTTAATTTTGGTGCCTACGGTCTTAAGGCTATGGAGCCGGAACGTGTTACTGCACGTCAGCTCGAGGCGGCCCGTCGTGCTATCACGCGTCAGATGAAGCGTGCCGGCCGTGTGTGGATCCGCGTTTTTCCGGATGTTCCGGTATCATCGAAGCCTACCGAAGTTCGTATGGGTAAAGGTAAAGGCGCTGTCGAATTTTGGGCAACGCGTGTTGCACCAGGACGTATCATGTTTGAGCTTGACGGCGTACCTGAAGATGTGGCACGTGAAGCGTTACGGTTGGGCGCATCAAAGCTTCCAATTAAAACACGTTTCGTCCAGCGTATAGCTGAATAAAGGGACTAAGCGATGAAAGCCTCAGAAGTACGGGCCCAGACGCTCGATCAGATGAATGAAGAGTTGGCCAAGCTCAAGAAAGAGCAGTTCAATCTGCGTTTCCAGAAAGCAACTGGTCAGTTGGAAAAAACAGCGCGCGTTAAACAGGTTCGCCGTGATATCGCACGCATAAAAACAATCGCCCGCCAGAAGGCGGCCGAAAGCAAGGCTTAAGGAAGTTAAGACATGCCTAAACGCATTCTGCAAGGCGTTGTCGTCAGCGATAAGAACGACAAGACTGTTGTAGTCAAAGTAGAGCGGCGCTATTCGCATCCGCTGTTACAAAAGACTGTCAGCCAGTCCAAGAAGTACAAAGCGCATGACGAAAACAACGAATTCAAAGTTGGTGATCAGGTCTTTATTCAAGAATCGAAGCCAATTTCGAAAGACAAGCGCTGGGTCGTTGTTAAAAACGGCGCTGCTTAATAAATCGGATTTTTGATAAACAAAAGGTTGGGTATTATTGTGCCCAACATTTTGTTTGAAAAAGTCTTAATCATAATTTGACAGGCAAGTCCGAATGTGTCAAATGCACTGCCGGACGTAAACATTTAGAGAAGGCGGCCAGTCATGATTCAGATGCAAACAAACCTCGACGTCGCGGATAATTCCGGCGCCCGTCGTGTCATGTGCATCAAGGTGCTGGGCGGCTCGAAGCGGAAATACGCTTCTGTCGGAGACATTATTGTTGTCTCGGTCAAAGAAGCAATTCCGCGTGGCCGCGTAAAAAAAGGTGATGTGATGAAAGCTGTGGTGGTTCGTACTGCCAAGGATATTCGTCGCGCTGATGGTAGCGTTATTCGTTTTGATAAAAATGCTGCTGTCTTGGTTGATAACAAGAAAGAGCCGATCGGTACTCGTATCTTCGGACCGGTTCCCCGTGAACTTCGCGGTAAGAATCACATGAAGATCATTTCGCTCGCGCCAGAAGTACTATAGGGAGCCGTTGCGATGAACAAGATTCGTAAAGGCGATAAAGTCGTCATCCTTTCAGGTAAGGATAAAGGGCGCAACGGGGAAGTGATCAAGGTTAATCCTGAGGAAAACACTGCTATTGTACGCGGTATCAATATGGTGAAGCGCCATCAGCGGCAAACGCAAACTCAGGAAGCAGGCATTATTTCCAAAGAAGCTCCTCTTCATATTTCCAAATTGGCGATCGCCGATCCTAAGGATGGAAAACCTACTCGTGTAGGATTTCGTATCGAGAAGGATGGCAAGAAGGTTCGCGTTGCCAAGCGTTCGGGAGATCTGATCAATGGCTGATAAGATTCAAGAGCCGCGTTTGAAGACGCACTATGTCAATGTTGTTCGCAAAGCACTGCAAGACAAGTTTCATTACGAAAACAATATGCAGGTTCCCTATGTCGAGAAAGTTGTTCTCAATATGGGTGTTGGCGAAGCAACTGCAGATTCCAAAAAACCTGCCAGAGCTGCTGAAGATTTGAGTCTTATTGCCGGGCAGAAAGCAATTGTAACACACGCACGTAATTCCGTTGCGACATTCAAGGTTCGCGAGGGAATGCCTCTCGGTGCTAAAGTTACATTGCGTAGAGACCGTATGTATGAATTTCTTGATCGTCTGGTAACAATTGCTTTGCCACGCGTTCGCGATTTTCGTGGTCTTAATCCGAAAAGTTTTGACGGTCGTGGCAATTTTGCCATGGGTATCAAAGAACACATTGTGTTCCCGGAAATCAACTACGATCAGGTAGATCAAATCTGGGGTATGGATATCATCGTTTGTACGACAGCGAAAACGGATGATGAAGCGCGTGAATTATTGCGCGGTTTCAATTTTCCGTTCCGTGCGTAACGGCAAGCGTAGCGAGGTAAAGTTATGGCCAAAACAAGTGCCGTTGAGAAGAATAAGCATCGCCGTGCGATGGCTAAGCAGTTTGCAGCGCGCCGTGCGCGTCTGAAAGCAATTGTCATGGATCAGAAGGTGCCGTTGGAAGAGCGCTTTCGCGCATCTATTCAGCTTGCCGAGTTGCCTCGTAACTCGGCAAAGGTTCGCATCCGTAACCGTTGTGAAGTTACAGGGCGTCCGCGCGGTTATTATCGTAAATTGAAAATGTCACGTATTGCATTGCGTGATCTCGGTTCGTTCGGGCATATCCCCGGCGTTGTCAAATCAAGCTGGTAAGAGGAGTTTCGTAAATGTCTATGTCAGATCCTCTTGGAGATATGCTTACCCGTATCCGTAATGCACTCGGACGCAAGAAGTCGAAGGTTTCGACGCCTGCATCAAGATTGCGTGCTCGTGTTCTCGATGTTTTGCAGACCGAAGGCTATATTCGCGGATATAGTCAGATCGATTTTGAAAACGGTAAGTCCGAGCTCGAAATCGAATTGAAATATTTTGACGGTGCACCGGTTATTCGTGAAATTTCGCGTGTTTCGAAACCCGGTAGACGCGTTTATGTTTCTGTGAAGTCTATTCCACAAGTTGCAAACGGTCTTGGCATTTCTATCCTTTCAACTCCGAAAGGTGTGATGGCTGATCATGAGGCTCGTGAGCAGAATGTTGGTGGGGAGCTTCTTTGCCGCATCTTCTAAGAGATGTCGGGAAAAGCTAGAAAGATAGGTTAATACAATGTCACGTATTGGAAAAAAACCGATTCATGTCCCGGCTGGCATTACTGCTTCAGTTGATGGGCAAGCGATCAAGGTCAAAGGACCTAAGGGAGAATTGAGTTTCGTTGCTGATGACGAAATCCATCTCAAATTGGAAGATAATGTGGTTCATGTAACGCCGCGCGATCAAACCAAGGAAGCACGCTCGAAATGGGGAATGTCCCGTTCGATGATTGAAAATATCATTGAAGGTGTTAAGAGTGGCTTTGAAAAGAAGCTTGAGATCAACGGTGTTGGTTATCGTGCAGCGATGCAGGGTAAGAATGTTCAACTTTCTTTGGGATTTAGTCATGATGTGGTTTATCATGTTCCTGAAGGTATCACTGTGGCAGTTCCGAAGCCGACTGAAATTCTGGTTTCGGGAATTGACAAGCAGAAGGTTGGGCAGGTTGCCGCCGAAATTCGCGAATATCGCGGGCCGGAACCTTATAAAGGTAAAGGTGTCAAATATGCGAACGAGCGTATCGTGCGCAAAGAAGGCAAGAAGAAATAAGGAACTTGCGTCATGGCTTCGCCTAAAGAAATACTTCAGCGTCGCGCGCAGCGTGTTCGCCGTCAGGTCAAAGCGGTTGCTAACGGCCGCTTGAGATTGAGTGTTCATCGCTCAAATATGAATATTTATGTTCAAATCATTGATGATTTGCATAGTCGCACAGTCGCATCGGCTTCAACTCTTGATAAGGAACTTCGTCCTTCGCTCAAGGGTGGTGCCAATGTTAAGGCAGCAACTGCTGTCGGTAAGCTTATTGCTGAGAGAGCCAAGGCTGCCGGCGTTAAAGAAGTTGTATTCGATCGCGGTGCATATATTTATCATGGTCGCATTAAGGCTTTGGCCGATGCAGCGCGTGAAGGTGGTTTGAGCTTTTAAACTGATTGCCCGATTTTTTCGGGCTTTTTCGCCGAAGAATTCCTCTTGTTGTGGGGGAATTCTTTTTTGATACGTGCTTCCGGAAAAGAAAAAGGAATTAGGAATGGCACAAAAAGAACGTAATAATCGTGACGAGCGTCATGAAGAGCGGGACAGCGAGTTTGTTGACAGACTCGTTCATATCAACCGCGTTGCCAAGGTTGTTAAAGGCGGACGCCGTTTCGGCTTTGCCGCTCTTGTGGTTGTAGGTGATCAGAAGGGGCGTGTCGGGTTTGGTCATGGTAAAGCCCGCGAGGTTCCGGAAGCAATTCGCAAAGCTACCGAATCAGCCAAACATGAGATGATTTATGTTCCACTTCGTTCTGGTCGTACTCTTCATCATGATGTCGAAGGACGTCATGGTGCCGGTCGTGTATTGTTGAGATCGGCTGCTGCCGGTACCGGTATTATCGCAGGTGGTCCGATGCGTGCTGTTTTTGAAACACTCGGTATGCAGGATGTTGTTGCAAAGTCGTTAGGTTCGTCCAACCCTTACAATATGATCCGTGCGACATTTGATGCATTGAAGCGTCAGGTTCATCCGAAAGATATTGCTGCACAACGTGGAATAAAATATTCGACGTTGCAGGCTCGTCGGCAAAATCTTATTGGCAACGAAGAATAGTTCGTGGAACTTGCGATATAGAGGAATTTGAAAATGGTTGGGAAAAAAACCCATAGTGGCAAGAAGGTAACTGTTGAACAAATCGGCAGTCCAATTCGTCGCCCGCAAGTTCAACGTGCCACGTTGAAAGGGCTAGGGCTTAACAAGTTGCATCGCCGCAGCACTTTGAACGATACACCTGCAGTGCGTGGTATGATTGCAAAAGTAGAGCATCTCGTCCGTATTGTGGATGAAGGCTGAGGATTGTAGGAGTAAAGAACATGAAACTCAATCAACTGCGCGATCAGGAAGGCGCTACAAAGAATCGTAAAAGAGTTGGGCGCGGCATCGGTTCCGGCATGGGAAAAACGGCCGGTCGCGGTGTAAAAGGTCAGAAGGCACGCTCGGGTGTTGCTATTAACGGTTTCGAAGGCGGGCAAATGCCTGTTTATCGCCGTTTACCGAAGCGTGGTTTCAATAATCTGTTTGCAAAAAGCTTCAATGAAATATCGCTTGGGCGTTTGCAGGCTGCTATTGATGCCGGTAAAATCGATGCTTCAAAGCCTGTAAATGTGGCTGTGTTGAAGGCTGCCGGTGTCATTCGTCGTGAAAAAGATGGCGTCCGTCTTTTGTCGGATGGCGAATTGAAAGCCAAAGTAACCTTGGATATTGCCGGTGCTTCAAAAGCAGCAATCGAGAAAGTTAACAAAGCCGGTGGCGTTGTTAATATTCAAGCTGCCGCCGAATAAAGCAATTTCTTGAAACATATGTCGGTCTGGTGTGATGTGGTAAGCATTCATTCCAGACCTTTTTTATATGTATGATTGTTATTGCAAAAACTATTTTTATCAGGCAAAACGTCTGTGAGTTAAAATAGGTTTAACGAACATTGTTTCTCTTTGCGTTTTTTTGCGCAGGGGGGTAAAGCATGTGTTGATTTTCATGGTGTTTTGCCGTGAATTAAAACCGGAGAGATTTTATGGCATCTGCCGCAGAACAACTGGCTTCCAATCTTAATTTTGGCGCCTTTTCACGCGCTACCGAACTGAAGAAACGTATCTGGTTTACTTTGGGTGCATTGCTTGTCTACCGTTTTGGTACTTATATTCCTATGCCGGGAATCAATGTTGATGCATTGAGACAGACATTCGCCCAACATTCTTCTGGCGTTTTGGGTCTGTTCAATATGTTTGCCGGTGGTGCTGTCGGTCGTATGGCAATTTTTGCTCTCGGTATCATGCCCTATATCTCTGCATCTATTATCGTGCAGTTGATGACATCCGTTATCCCTTCGCTCGAAGCCTTGAAGAAAGAAGGCGAGACAGGGCGAAAGATCATCAATCAATATACGCGTTACGGGACTGTTTTTCTGGCACTCATTCAAGCCTACGGAATTGCCATTGCGCTTGAGAGTGGTATGGGGACGGGCTTGCAGATTGTTAGCGAGCCCGGAATGATGTTCAGAATCACTGCCGTGATTACGCTGACCGGTGGTACGATATTTTTGATGTGGCTGGGTGAGCAGATAACTTCTCGCGGAATTGGTAATGGCATATCACTCATTATTTTTGCAGGTATTGTTGCAAATCTCCCGTCCGCGATTGCACAGCTTTTGACAGCTCATGCGCAAGCCGATCTTTCCACATTTATGCTGCTTCTTATCATTGTTATTTGTATTGCAGTTATTGCCGTTATCGTTTTTGTCGAACGCGCTCAACGGCGGATCATTATTCAGTACCCCAATCGCCAGATGGGTAACCGGATGTTCAAAGGCGATACATCGAATTTGCCGCTGAAGCTTAACACAGCCGGTGTCATTCCTCCTATTTTTGCATCGTCACTTTTGATGTTGCCTGCAACGGTCAATAATTTTTCACAGAATATGCCGCATTGGCTGCAAACGATTTCGTTTTCGTTAAGTCACGGGCAACCGCTTTATATGGTTGTTTATGCGGGGCTTATGGCTTTCTTCTGCTTTTTCTATACCGCTATTGTCTTTAATCCGAAAGACACAGCCGATCAGCTGAAAAAGCATTCCGGTTTTATTCCCGGAATAAGACCTGGTGAACGGACAGCGCAATATATCGATTATGTGCTTACACGTATTACCGTTGTCGGGGCTATCTATATTATTCTTGTTTGTCTTTTGCCGGAATTTTTAATGTCGACGCTACATGTTCCGTTCTATCTTGGTGGTACGTCGCTTTTGATCGTTGTAACTGTAACACTCGACACGATTGCCCAGATTCAAGGTCACCTTGTTGCCCATCAATATGAGGGGTTACTTAAGAAATCAAAACTCAGGAGCGGGAAAAGAAATAGATGAAACTGATTTTTTAGGACCGCCCGGTGCCGGTAAAGGTACTCAGGCAAAAATACTAACCGAGAAATACGGTATTCCGCAATTGTCAACAGGTGACATGTTGCGCTCTGCTGTTGCTGCCGGAACCGAGATTGGCAAAAAAGCCAAGTCGATTATGGATGCTGGTGGACTGGTTTCTGATGAAATCGTCAACCAGATTGTGTCTGACCGGATTGACGAGCCCGACTGCAAAAAGGGGTTTATTCTCGACGGCTATCCTCGCACAGTAGGGCAGGCGGAAGCATTACAAACAATTTTGTCGAGCAAACATACAAAGCTTGATGCAGTGATTGAACTCGTAGTTGATCAGAATGCACTCGTTGACCGTATGAAAACCCGTGTGGCGGAAACCATTGCTGCAGGTGGAAAAGTCCGTTCGGACGATAACCCCGAAGCTTTTGCCAAACGGCTTGTCGAATATAGCGAAAAAACTGCACCATTATCGCAGTTTTATGCAAAGACCGGACTGTTGAAGAAAATTGACGGCATGGCTCCTGTAAAAGAAGTCACATCAGCGATTGAAAAGATACTTCACTGAAACAGTTCATCATATATGTGAAAGGGAGTTGACTTTTGGGGTGAAATCCGTCAAAGACAGCACAATTTCATTTTTTGAGAGATGATTGGAATCGGCTTTGTGTGCGGTTCTGGTCGTTTTGTGCTTTAGTTGTTTCATGACTACTGCACAAATGGTTGAAATTTAATTTAAGGAGAACAGGCGTGGCTCGTATTGCTGGCGTCAACATCCCTACGAATAAACGCGTTATTATCGCTCTTCAGTATATTCATGGGATTGGGCCGAAATTTGCTAAAGAAATCGTTGATAAGGTCGGTATTCCTGCTGAGCGCCGTGTGAGTGAACTTTCGGATGCTGAAGTTCTTCAAATCCGTGAAGCTATCGATCACGATTATCAGGTGGAAGGTGATCTTCGTCGTGAAGTCTCGATGAATATCAAGCGTCTTATGGATCTTGGTTGTTATCGTGGCTTGCGTCACCGCCGTTCGTTGCCGGTTCGCGGTCAACGTACCCATACCAACGCACGTACCCGTAAAGGCCCGGCACGGGCAATTGCCGGTAAAAAGAAATAATTAGCAATACATGAATTCGCTTCACTTGCAGGTTGGCCGTAAAAGGTTACCAAAAATGCAAGTGGTAGCAAATAAGGTGTAGCCGCTGGAACTACGGCGGTGCAGAGATCAGTGAAAGGAAAATTATGGCCAAAGAGCCTACACGTATTCGCCGTCGCGAACGTAAAAACATTTCATCGGGCGTAGCCCATGTTAATTCGACATTCAATAATACGCTCATCACGATCACCGATGCTCAGGGAAACACGATTTCCTGGTCGTCTGCCGGTGCTCAAGGGTTCAAAGGTTCGCGTAAATCGACACCTTTTGCTGCTCAGGTTGCTGCAGAGGATTGTGCAAAAAAAGCACAGGATCACGGGATGCGGTCGCTGGAAGTAGAAGTTTGCGGTCCTGGTTCAGGTCGGGAATCAGCTTTACGGGCTCTTCAAGCTGCAGGTTTTATTATTACATCTATTCGTGATGTGACACCCATTCCGCATAATGGTTGCCGTCCGCGTAAGAAACGCCGCGTTTAATCCGGTTGTTTTTCGGTGTCAGGGCGCTGCTCTGGCGTTCAAGCTGGCCGTCACGGCTGAATGGTGACGGAAGTAAAGGACAGGAATAGGAATATGATCCAGAAAAACTGGCAGGAACTGATTAAGCCTAATAAAGTCGAGTTTCAAACGCAAGGTGGTTCAAATAAAGCTATTGTAATTGCTGAACCGTTGGAACGCGGCTTTGGTTTAACATTAGGTAACGCTTTACGGCGTGTATTACTGTCTTCTTTGCGGGGTGCGGCTATCACAGCTGTACAGATCGACGGTGTGTTGCATGAATTTTCGTCAATACCGGGCGTGCGGGAAGATGTCACTGATATTATTTTGAATATCAAAGAGATTGCCATCCGCATGGAAGGTGAGGGACCAAAACGCATGGTCGTCCGTAAAGAAGGGCCGGGTGTCGTCACAGCCGGTGATATCCAGACGGTAGGCGATGTGGAAATCCTCAATCCGGAGCATGTTATCTGCACACTTGATCAGGGCGCAGAAATCCGTATGGAATTCACAGTGAATACGGGTAAGGGCTATGTCCCGGCAGATCGCAACCGTAATGAAGATGCTCCAATCGGACTTATTCCGGTTGATAGCCTTTATTCGCCAATTCGCAAGGTTTCTTATAAGATCGAGAATACCCGTGAAGGTCAGGTTCTTGACTACGATAAATTGATCCTGACGGTTGAAACGAATGGTGCGGTCACGGCAGAAGATGCTGTTGCTTTTGCTGCTCGTATTCTACAGGACCAACTTTCGGTATTCGTCAATTTCGAAGAACCCCAGAAAGAGGCTCCGCAAGAGCAGGTCTCCGAACTTGCATTCAATCCGGCCTTGCTCAAGAAGGTGGATGAGCTGGAACTTTCAGTTCGTTCTGCCAATTGTCTTAAAAATGACAATATCGTTTATATTGGCGACCTTATCCAGAAAACGGAAGCAGAAATGCTGCGTACTCCTAATTTTGGTCGTAAGTCGCTCAATGAAATCAAGGAAGTTCTTGCATCTATGGGGCTTCATCTTGGTATGGAAATCCCCGCTTGGCCGCCTGAAAATATCGACGACCTCGCAAAACGTTATGAAGATCAATACTGAGTTAAAAATTAAGGAGAAGGCTCATGCGCCATGGTAAGTCAGGCCGCAAGCTGAACCGCACTGCTAGTCACCGTAAGGCGATGTTTGCCAATATGGCAACGTCACTGATCGAGCATGAGCAGATCGTGACGACGCTTCCAAAGGCAAAAGAAATTCGTCCAATCGTTGAAAAGTTGGTAACATTAGGCAAGCGTGGAGGTCTTCATGCACGCCGGCAAGCCATTTCTGCGATTCGCGATGCAAAACAGGTAGCAAAATTGTTTGATACATTGGCACCGCGCTACGCTACACGTAATGGCGGTTATCTGCGTATTATGAAAGCCGGTTTCCGTGCCGGTGACAATGCTCCTCTGGCTGTTGTGGAATTTGTTGAACGCGACATCAATGCCAAAGGTGCAGCAGATAAAGCACGTGTAGAAGCTGCTGCCAAGGAATCAGAAGCCGCTTGATTGGCTATCATTTGAAAAAATGATTAATGTTAAAAAACCCGCTTGTTTGGCGGGTTTTTTGTTTTTTTGGCAGTTTATTCGTTGAAATCGGAAATGTCACGTTTGAGGCCGATTTCGGTTGTTTCTACTTATAACCGGAAATTCATTGGCGTTTTAAAATTTTTGTTGATGACAGTGCGCGGGATTGTCGCTCGGCGAAAACGGGTCTCGTTTGGTAGTTGAATTACCGCAGTGCTCGATGATGAATGCTAAGCCGTGATTATTGGACATTGTCCATGGACTTGCCATGAGCCTGCTTCATAATTGAAGAAGCGACACGCATTGTTAAGCCATTTATAATGGATTGAAAATGAATGGCGTTCGTTTCACAAAATTGCCTTCCCGTTGAATGGCTAATTCCATTAAAAATTGCCTGAAAATCCGGATCAGCTCGCCCGTTGTTTTACTATTGTTTTCTTGAGACGTCTTATCAATAGGAACGTTTTACGTGAAAGACATGAATGTGGTCGGGTGAAGGGAGATAATCGGATATAAATGGATGACAATTGGGCGAATGAGAGCTTCCGAAGGACAATGTCATAGAGCACTCAATATTTTGCGAGCTTTACATATGTTATGCGAAGTTTTTATAATTGTCAGATGGCACAAAAAAGAAAGCCGGAGTTGGTGAGCCTATTGATGATAATATCAATGGGATTGGCGAGTGCACCGAGACTCGTAACTACTGACAACAACATACTAAAATCAATTCAATTTCGTTCTTTGACAAAATCATAAATAGAATGAGAATCTGTTGAAGGCTGTCGAATAAGGATCGTTTCTTTTGATGAAACGCTTATAGATTGAAAACTGCCCGAACCGTTACAAGAATAAAGTCTTTTGTAAGGAAATAAGAATGAAACCCACTTTCAAGGCCATTGTTCTTTTCAGCTTATTGACCGCCCTTTTACCTCAAGCAAGCTTTGCAGAAGTTCCGCAGTCACAAGCCGAAATCAAATTGAGCTTTGCGCCTCTGGTTAAAAAGACAGCGCCGTCTGTCGTCAACGTTTACGCGGCAAGAATCGTTCGTGCCCGTTCACCTTTTGCCAATGATCCATTTTTCGAACAATTTTTCGGCCAATCGTTACAAAACGCACCATCACGCAAGCAATCGTCGCTCGGTTCCGGAGTTATTGTTGATCAAAGCGGGCTTATAGTGACGAATTATCATGTTATTCGTGACGCCGACGAAATCAAAGTCGCTTTGTCCGATGGACGTGAATTTGAAAGCAAAGTGATGCTGAAAGACGAGGCGACAGATATAGCAGTTCTGAAAATCACTCCGAAGGGAACTCCCTTCCCGGTCTTGCCTTTGGGCGACTCGGATGAAGTCGAAGTTGGCGATCTCGTGCTTGCAATAGGTGATCCGTTCGGCGTGGGGCAGACCGTTACCAGCGGTATTGTTTCAGCACAAGCCCGTACACGTGTCGGTATTTCCGATTTCGACTTTTTTATCCAGACAGATGCCCCGATCAATCCCGGCAATTCTGGCGGCGCATTGATTGATATGCGGGGTGAGCTCATCGGTATCAACACGGCCATCTATTCGCAGTCGGGTGGTTCGGTCGGAATTGGTTTTGCAATTCCGGCAAATCTTGTAAAAACCGTTCTTGATGCGGTAAAAAGAGGAGAGCAGACATTCGAACCTCCCTATATTGGCGCCTCTTTTCAAAATGTAACAGCAGATGTTGCCGAAGGGCTGGGAATGGCTCAGCCTTATGGCGCCATTATTACCGATGTTACAAAAGGAAGCCCCGCTGAAAAAGCCGGTCTTAAAATCGGCGATGTTATTTTGAAGGCGCAAAATGTGCGTATTGATAATCCGGACAGCCTTGGTTATCGACTGATGACAACGGGGATCGGTCATACGCTCGATATTGAGTATCTGAGAAATGGTGAGACCGGAAACACCTCTATTTCTCTCACTTCAGTTCCCGAAAACGAGGTTTCACGTCCGGAAAAATTGACAGGAAATACTCCTTTTGCCGGTGCCGAAGTTATGAATTTGACGCCAATGAATGCACGCCGGTTTCATGTAGCGCCAGACACAGTAGGCGTTGTAATCAATAATGTCGACGACAATAGCAATGCGGCAGGTATCTTTCAGCGTGGTGACATAATCCATGGTCTCAATGGCAAGGACATCAAGACAGTTGACAATCTGAAGAAGGTCCTCTCAAAAGGTAATCCGCGTATCTGGCAACTCGAATTCGAGCGCAATGGCATGTTGGTTCGTCAATTTGTGCGTTGAGGTGACAGGTGACTAACGACCTTTTTACATCCTCTACTGATTCCGACATGGATAAAACCAGGCCGCTTGCGGAAAGAATGCGGCCGCAACACCTATCGGAAGTTATTGGTCAGGACCATCTCACAGGGCCGGAAGGTGTGTTAACCAGAATGATCGCATCGGGTTCAATGGGGTCAATGATTTTCTGGGGCCTCCAGGGACTGGAAAAACAACCGTGGCACGTCTTCTCGCAAACGAGACAAAATTGGCTTTTGAACAGATTTCGGCTATTTTTTCAGGCGTTGGCGAACTTAAAAAAGTGTTCGAGAGTGCCCGTGCAAGACGTATGTCTGGCAGGCAAACATTACTTTTTGTTGATGAAATCCATCGCTTCAATCGTGCTCAACAAGACAGTTTTTTGCCGGTTATGGAAGACGGGACAGTCATACTTGTCGGTGCAACGACTGAAAATCCATCATTCGAACTCAATGCTGCTTTGCTTTCGCGTGCACGCGTTCTTACTTTTCATCCGCTTGATGAAGAAAGTCTGGCAACAATTCTTAAAAGAGCCGAAAAAATCGAGGGTAAAACATTACCCGTTGACGAGCGCGCACGGGAAATGCTGGTGCATATGGCAGATGGCGATGGGCGTGCCGTGTTGACCATGGCAGAAGAATTGTGGCGTGCAGCGCGGTCGAATGAAGTTTTTGACGAGAAAAAACTGCAAAATATCGTCCAGCAAAGAGCTGCTATATACGACAAAGGCCAAGACGGACATTATAATCTGATTTCGGCTCTTCATAAATCGGTTCGAGGTTCCGATCCCGATGCGGCGCTTTATTATCTTTCGCGTATGCTGGATGCAGGAGAAATCCGCATTATATTGGCAGGCGGCTTGTGCGGATGGCAATTGAAGATATCGGACTTGCTGATCCGCAGGCATTGGTCATCGCCAATGCTGCAAAGATGCCTATGACTACCTGGGATCTCCTGAAGGCGAACTTGCGTTTGCTCAAGCCTGTATTTATCTTGCAACGGCGCCGAAATCCAATGCCGGCTATACCGCTTTTAAGAAGGCAATGCGGTCGGCTCGCGAAAACGGCTCCTTAATGCCGCCAAAATATATCCTTAATGCTCCTACAAAATTAATGAAGCAGGAAGGTTATAGTGAAGGCTATCGTTATGATCATGACGAGCCGGATGCCTTTTCAGGTCAGGAATATTTTCCTGAAAAAATGGGGCGTCAACATTATTATGACCCACCGGAACGGGGGTTCGAGCGTGAAATAAAAAAGCGCCTGGAATGGTGGGAAAGACTACGTAAAGAACGGAACAAAGAAAATTAAATTTGGTATTAACGGATAAAAATTGAATTCATCTAGTGAAATCCGCTAAGCCACCCCTATAATCTCCGACAGGAGATTTACGCGAATCTACTCAAAACGGAGATTACAAACTATGTTGAAAAAGTTGGGCATTCTTTTTCTATCTGCCAGTTTTTTGACCGCATGTGAAACGACAAATCCCTATACCGGCGAAAGTCAGGTATCTAAAACGGCAACCGGCGCAACAATTGGTGCTGTCGCTGGTGCTCTTGGTGGTTTGATGGTCGGCGGATCAAGCCATGCGCAAAGAAATGCTGTTCTGATTGGTGCGGGCGTTGGTGCACTTGGCGGTGGACTTATAGGAAATTACATGGACCGGCAGGAAGCCGAACTTCGTCAACAATTGCAGGGCACCGGCGTATCTGTTACCCGTGTTGGTGATCAGATCAGGCTCAATATGCCGGGCAATATCACTTTCAATACCGATCAGGATTCAGTCAAAGGGCAGTTTTATCCGGTTTTGAATTCTGTTGCCATTGTATTGAAAAAATATAACAAATCTCTGGTTGATGTTTTTGGTTTTACAGATTCGACCGGCAGCCTCCAGCACAATCAGGACTTGTCGCAACGACGCGCACTTTCGGTTGCAAATTATCTTAATAGTCAAGGTATTGATGGGCGGCGTCTGGCTGTTCAGGGATACGGACCTTCCAATCCGATTGCTTCAAATGATACAGTCGAAGGGCGCTCGCAAAACCGTCGTGTAGAAATCCAGATTGCTCCTTTGCGTCAGGACGGTTATTGATTTTCCCGATCAGCTAACTTTTTGAAACCGCCGCACAAACGGCGGTTTTCTTTTTACCCAGTTTATTTTCTGTAAGAGAACATTATTAGAACAAAAATAGTTAATTCAATAAAAACAATATATTAAGCTACTTGCCAAATGAGAACAAATAGTGTACAAAAACATTATAATTAAGTGCATGCTCTGGCTTCATATATTAGAAAAGGTTAGTGTAAGATGTCACAGAATACATTGCGACTCGTTGAGGACAAAACAGTGGATAAATCGAAAGCTCTGGATGCCGCACTATCCCAGATTGAACGTTCATTTGGCAAAGGCTCTATTATGCGCCTTGGCGATAATAAGCACATTGTCGAGATCGAAACAATTCCGACAGGTTCTTTATCGCTGGATATCGCGCTTGGTGTAGGTGGCCTTCCCAAAGGGCGTATCGTAGAAATTTATGGGCCTGAAAGTTCCGGTAAAACAACTTTGGCGCTTCATACAATTGCCGAAGCGCAAAAGCGCGGTGGTATTTGTGCGTTTATTGACGCCGAACATGCTCTTGATCCGGTTTATGCCCGCAAACTTGGTGTCGATGTTGAAAATCTTCTCATTTCGCAGCCTGATACAGGCGAACAAGCTTTGGAAATTACCGACACATTGGTCCGCTCGGGTGCTGTTGACGTTCTGGTTGTTGACTCTGTTGCAGCTCTTACGCCGCGTGCTGAAATCGAAGGCGAGATGGGAGATTCACTTCCCGGTCTGCAAGCTCGTTTGATGAGTCAGGCTCTTCGCAAATTAACAGCTTCAATCTCCCGTTCGAATTGCATGGTTATCTTTATCAACCAGATCCGGATGAAAATTGGCGTCATGTTTGGTTCTCCGGAAACGACGACTGGCGGTAATGCTTTGAAGTTTTATGCTTCGGTTCGTCTTGACATTCGTCGTATCGGTTCGATCAAAGATCGTGATGAAGTTGTAGGAAACCAGACTCGTGTCAAAGTCGTCAAAAACAAGCTTGCCCCTCCGTTCAAGCAGGTAGAATTTGATATTATGTATGGCGAGGGAATTTCCAAGTTAGGAGAACTTATTGATCTTGGTGTAAAAGTCGGCATTGTTGAAAAATCCGGCGCATGGTTTTCTTATAATTCCCAGCGCTTGGGGCAGGGGCGCGAAAATGCCAAACAGTTTTTGCGTGACAATAAGGAAGTTGCCGAAGAGATCGAGGCTGCCTTGCGCCAGAATGCAGGTTTAATCGCAACGGAACTACTGGAAAACGGTGGCCCGGAAGCCGATGATGAAAGTGCAGCGGGGTGATCCGGTTTCATCGAAACCGGCTAAGATAGGTTAGGAAGATTTCCGGCTCGAAATTTTGTCCATACCAACGTGAAAACGTTTAAGGAATTACGATTTCGAAATCCGGTTCATGATTGAATAAGGGGCGTTAGCCGCAGGGCTTCCGCCCTTTTATTTTAGATAATTATGATAGCGATTATGAATAATTCCAACGGCATTGAATATAAACGTCGTTCGATAGAATTTGAATTGTGAGGGCTAACTAATAAAGGCAGCAGAAAAGCGACAGGAAAAACCTACTGGGAAAAAACGGCAGGAATAAAACCTCCGGGAAAATGCTAGCAGGATATGTGTCTATGTCGGAGTGAAACGGCTTTGTTCTGTCGAAATCATATTCGCTTTACGATGCTTGTGCGTGACAACACAGTTGTTCATGACGATTCTTCCCACGGCGTTCGAAAAGCGTTTCTAAAATTCCGTAAAATTTCCAAAATTCTATGTATAGCTCTATGTAGAGCGCATTGTACTTTCACATGAACGAAGTGTGCGGAGTTTTGTCGTTATTAGCGCGAGGTGTTCGCTTTTTAACAGCGTTTTGATCAGGCGCTTCTGGAAAACAAATTGAACGGATAAAAGTTCGGTCTAATGAACTTTATTATTCATTATTGCTAAAAATTGTTGTGGCCTTGGTATCTCATGCAATTATTGCGGAATAATGAGCCATGTTCCAATTTTGTGAATTGTCATTCTCCGAATTAGGCATTTGACCGATTGCTGGAGGTAATTCAATAAATTGCAGATTGGAGTTTATCGAATGCGGTTTACTGTGATTTCGGGATTGAATAATTGGGAGGAACAAGATCGGATTTGCTGCTGGCAAATTGAAGGAAAACCGGTTTAACACCACAAAATATCCCAGTAATTCAAAGAAATTTCGCCTAATGCAATTCATCGAAAATGTTTAGGATGGGTTATTCCGATAGGGATTTGTGCGATAAAGCGGCGGCAATAGAAAACCGGAGAATGGATAACAATTGAATTTTGGCGGGTAAAATGTGTTGGTAAGAGGTTGCTTTCGCTATCGCCCATTAAAGTCTTCGTGATAATGTTTGAATAAGCGCAATTTTTTTAAGCTCGCGACATATGTATCAAGTGTTTTCATTTGATCTACTTTGCTCGAACCAAAAAGCACCGGATATAGAATTCACAATGCGGGATTGGCGTGAAAAAGTGGTTTTCAGATTAGAGAATATGCTCTAAAAGGCAGTCAATATATTTTTTAAAATCGGGCGGGCGAGAATAAGCTCTGCGGCGAATACAGGTGTCAGTGATGAATAGTGTTAACGAGATCCGGTCAACATTTCTGGATTATTTCCATAGAAACGGGCATGAAATTGTCCCGTCCAGTCCTCTGGTTCCGAGAAATGACCCAACCTTGATGTTTACCAATGCGGGAATGGTACAGTTCAAGAATGTGTTTACCGGCCTTGAACAACGCCCCTATAAAAGGGCAACCACAGCACAAAAATGCGTTCGCGCCGGCGGTAAACATAACGATCTTGACAATGTAGGCTACACAGCGCGCCACCACACGTTTTTCGAGATGCTTGGCAACTTCTCTTTTGGTGATTATTTCAAAGAACAGGCCATTTATTTTGCCTGGAATTTACTGACCAAAGAATTCGGTCTGCCGAAAGAAAAGCTGCTTGTCACCGTCTATCATGAGGATGATGCCGCAGCCGAGCTATGGAAGAAGATAGCTGGCCTCACTGACGATAACATTATCCGGATTTCAACCAGCGACAATTTCTGGGCGATGGGCGACACCGGTCCTTGCGGGCCATGTTCGGAAATTTTCTATGATCATGGTGATAAAATCTGGGGCGGCGTGCCGGGAAGCGCCGAGGAAGATGGCGATCGTTACATTGAAATCTGGAACCTTGTTTTCATGCAATATGATCAGGTTACAAAGGACCAGCGTAATGATCTCCCGCGCCCATCTATTGACACGGGCATGGGGCTTGAACGTATTGCCGCTGTTTTGCAAGGTGTTCATGATAATTACGACATCGACCTCTTCAAGACATTGATCCGCGCTTCCGAAGAGGCAACCGGCGTCAAGGCCGAGGGAGAATTTGTTGCAAGTCACCGTGTGATAGCCGATCACCTTCGTTCATCTGCCTTTTTGATTGCCGATGGCGTTTTGCCTTCCAATGAAGGGCGTGGTTATGTATTGCGCCGCATTATGCGTCGCGCCATGCGTCATGCCGAGCTGCTTGGAGCCAAGGAACCATTGATGTGGCGCCTGTTGCCGACTTTGATACGCGAAATGGGACAAGCCTATCCCGAGCTTATCCGCGCAGAAGCGCTGATTTCGGAAACCTTGCGTCTGGAAGAAACACGCTTCCGCAAGACTTTGGAACGCGGTCTTACCCTTTTGAACGAGGCAAGCCACAATCTGAAATCGGGCGATCATCTTGATGGTGAAACAGCGTTCAAACTTTATGATACCTATGGTTTCCCGCTTGATCTTACTCAGGATGCGCTTCGTCGCCGCAATATAACGGTTGATGTCGAAGCTTTTGACAAGGCAATGGAACGCCAGAAAGCCGAAGCCCGTGCCAATTGGGCGGGTTCCGGAGAAGAGGCAACCGAAACCGTCTGGTTTGCCGTTCGCGATCGCGTCGGCTCAACCGAATTTCTTGGCTATGAGACAGAAAAAGCCGAAGCAGTGATTACTGCAATTGTGAAAGATGGCAAAATTGTCGATGGTCTGAAGGAAGGTGAACAAGGCGCGTTGATCGTCAATCAGACACCTTTTTACGGTGAATCCGGTGGTCAGGTGGGCGATACCGGCGTAATTGCCGGCGAAAAGTTCTCCTTTAACGTCACCGACACACAGAAAAAGGCAAATGGTGTTTTTGTCCATATCGGTGTTGCCAAAAACGGTTCGATCAAGACCGGCGATGTTGTCGAGCTTGATGTCGACGCAAAGAGGCGTCGTAAAATCCGTGCCAACCATTCGGCAACGCACCTTTTACACGAGGCTTTACGCGAAACATTGGGTACCCATGTTGCCCAGAAAGGGTCGTTGGTAACACCGGAACGCCTGCGTTTTGACTTCTCGCATCCGAAACCGATGACAGCGGAAGAAATCAAACAGGTTGAAGATTTGGCAAATGAAATTGTTTTGCAAAACAGCCCTGTTACAACCCGTCTTATGAGCGTTGACGATGCTATTGCCGAAGGTGCAATGGCCTTGTTCGGCGAAAAATATGGTGATGAAGTTCGTGTTGTTTCTATGGGGCAACGGGTTGACCCGACAAAAGTTGGAAACCGCGCCTGGTCACTTGAACTTTGCGGTGGTACCCACGTTAAACGGACAGGTGATATCGGGCTAATCCGGATTGTCTCCGAAAGCGCAGTTGCTGCCGGTGTTCGCCGTATCGAAGCGCTGACAGGGGATGCCGCCCGCCACTATCTTGACGGACAAGATCAACGTGTTCACGAAATTGCCAATGCATTGAAGACAACGCCTCAGGAAGCATTGGAACGTGTCCATGTGCTTGTTGAAGAACGTCGCAAGCTCGAAAAAGAGTTGAATGAAGCGAGAAAGCAATTGGCCTTGTCCGGTGGTGCAAATGATCACGGCGAAGCCGATATCGAACAGATAGACGGACTAGCCTTTATGGGACGTGTAGTTCATGGTATCGCGCCAAAGGATTTGAAGCCACTTGCCGATGCCGGTAAAAACAAGATCGGTAGCGGTGTTGTTGCCTTTATCGGTGTTTCGGAAGATGGCAAGGCGAGTGCCGTCGTCGGTGTTACCGACGATTTGACAAAACGGTTCAATGCTGTCGAACTCGTCAAAGCATTGTCCGAAGTTCTGGGCGGCAAAGGCGGTGGCGGCCGTCCTGATATGG
Source organism: Ditibartonella apihabitans (assembly GCF_002007485.1). Taxonomy (GTDB): domain Bacteria; phylum Pseudomonadota; class Alphaproteobacteria; order Rhizobiales; family Rhizobiaceae; genus Bartonella; species Bartonella apihabitans. The sequence goes on along the minus strand of NZ_CP015820.1, from coordinate 1,544,454 downwards.
CCCAAGCCGGAGGACCGGATGGCAACAAAGCAGATGATGCCATGAAAGCCTTGAGGCAAAAATTACAGAAATGAATATTTAAAAAAGCGGGTTTGGCCCGCTTTTTTATTGTCTTATAGGCTTATGATTTTATTGTTTCTACCGTCCTTCTCTGCAGTCATTCCATCGAGGCCTTAGAGACGTTTGACGCCGCTTCCGGTTTTTGGCTTCATATCATTTTAGTAAAATTGCGAGAGTGCGGGAAGCTCGCTTTGTAAGGTAATAGCGCGCCGATCTTGAAATGCCACGTGTTTTTCGAGAGCAGGGCGCTACGGGAGGTTTTAGGCCTATTCAAGGGAATAGTTTAAGTGCGGCAAGACTTATAAATTCGTTTTTGGCGAACAATTAAACAGGATTTTCAAAAGTTAAAACTTTGCCGGCTGATGGTGATCGTTCGTGAGAAGTGATCTGCAAAGTTGAGAAATGCAACGAATGGTCATGACGGGCTTTGATCAATGAGTGATAATAGGTCCATACTTATCTTGCTTGATCATCGCTATCAAATGGAAGATTTGGAATAGTCATTGGTGCCGTTCGTATAGCGGGATTGAATAGCCCCATTTTTCATGCACCGGTGATTATTTCCGATAGAGGGCTCTTCCCACAGTGGATGAATGTATCGCTAATTGAACAGCGAGGTGTCTTACTGGCCTTTGATGGGCGGGATATTGCTGCCTTTACAGAGTGAAATCGGGCTTTCAGTTATTTATTGCCGGTTAATGCCGCTTGAAAAATGGAAAGCGGGTTACAAAGTGCAAGAACGGAAAATGTGTATTTTGGGCGTCACCGTTACGTTGAGTTGGCTATTGCGGCTTCTCGTGAATGGAACAGGATTAAATTTATTGTAGAAAGTTGCCTTTTTCGCTCATGCGTTCGTTCTATTCCGGTTCAACACATTTTTTTATTCGAAAACGCCGAGTGGTTTTCTTGCCCCGCAAGTTGCCAATATGGAGCTTATTTACCCGATCTTACAATGAAACCGGCCAATCTGATAACATTGAGCTTTACCATCGGCAATGATTTTATAGTCGATGCTCTGGTTCATTAAATCGGTCGGGTTAAGATGGTTGTTGAGCCTGAACAGCATTGTCACGATTAAGCGCATGGGGTGAATGGTCTATTGTCAAACCACCCGCTTTCAGGAGGGCTGTGAAACGACCGCCTTTTTCGGCAAGTTCATCGAAACTTCCTTGTTCGACAATATGCCCACGATCCATAAACAATACCAGATCCGCGTTGCGCACTGTCGAGAGCCGGTGGGCGATGATGATCGTCGTCCGATTACGGCTCACTGTGTCAATTGCTTCTTTGACACGTGCTTCTGTTTCGACATCCAGTGCACTTGTTGCTTCATCAAGCACAAAAATAGGCGAGTTTTTGAGTACTGCTCTGGCGATTGCAAGCCTCTGCCGTTCACCACCGGAAAGCAATGACCCGCGTTCGCCCACCCTTGTGTCATAGCCATTGGTTTTTGCACGAATGAAATCATTGGCTGCAGCAATCTTGGCAGCCTCGAAAACCTCTTCATCAGTGGCATCGGGACGACCAATGCTGATATTTTCTTTGATTGTGCGGTTAAAGAGACCCGAATCCTGAAACACGGTAGCCATGGCATGACGAAGAGACGCACGGTTGACTGTTCTTGTATCCACACCATCAATCGTTATAACGCCGCTTTCCGGATCGTAGATACGTTGTAACAGATTGATCAGTGTTGTTTTACCCGCACCGGTAGGCCCGACGATTGCTGCGGTCTGGCCTGGTTTGATTTCAAAAGAAATGTCATAGACACCCTGTAGAGTGTTTGAAAATTCGTGCGTGACATGATCAAAACGGATATCGCCTTTGACGTTCGTCAATGAAGGAAGGCCAGCCGGTTCGGCGGCAGCAATTGTCGAATCCATCATGTCATAAAAAGCGTCGAGTTTCGCACGGTTGGAACCAATGAGATTGATGAAATTGCTGATCTGGTCAAGTTGCCCGATCATCATTTGCGAAAAGAAAACGAAGGCAACAACATCACCAATATTGAGTATACCTTTGGAAACGAGATAAGCACCAAGAACAATGACGACGATGACTGTGATTGTTGATGCCATGCGGTTAAGGCCGGCAGCCAAAGCCCACCAGTTCAAAACCGGATATTGGGCTTTCAGAACATTTTGTGCATTCTGTTTAACGCGCGCGCTTTCCTCGTCTGCTCTGTTATAGCTTTGAACGACGGAAACGTTGGAGATTGAATCTGTCACATGTTCGAATAAAGCAAGATGATATTTTTCAACCGATTCCTGTCCGGTCTTGGTTTTGGTCATGACGAGGCGGGCAATCATAATATAAATTACGCCAAGCGAAACCAGAACGATGGATAGCCGATAGTCTGTCCAGATTGCGACGCTTAACAGAATTATAAGCTGAATCATTGAAGCGAGATGCTGACGCATGAATTCAAGCCACATCGTGAACATGGATTCGCAAGCCCGCAGCATTGTATGAAGTGCGTTGGAGGTACCGATTTTCTGGTGCCATGCGAGCGGCATATTGATAATGCGTTGGTAGGATTCAGCCAATACGCCAAGGCGTCTACGATGTGCGAGACGATCGGCACCGCGATCGACCATTACAGTTGCCACAATGGAAAACATACCGAGAGCTGTCCACAATGCGAGATAAGGAATAACGGCTGTGAATGTATCGCCAGCCGAAAAGGCAGTGCCGCTTGATACTGCTTGCGCGGTCAAAGACAGTTCATCAATAATCCAGCCGAAAATTTTCGGTATAAAAACCTGCACTGCCGCCATGGCAATGTTGGCTGCACAAATGATGATGACCGTTTTCTTTTCCGTCATCAAATAGCTGACTGCGCGCGTATAAGTTTTAAAAAGCGACAAGCTTATACCTCCAATGACACCTTGTCCCCGTGGTTGTCCGTTTGAAAAACAGTTCAACTGTTTATAATGTTTATTTAAGGTGCGCTACCGTTCAATTTACGATCAGCAAAACCACTTTTAACAACAGGATGTAACCGAGTGTGATCGTAATGATAAATCATGTCGCTATTGTCGTTCGATGATGCTAGAGAAAACACCAAGGAGATGACGATGGCCGGTGTTGAAATAAAAAAAGTTGATGAAGATGAAAACGGTATGCGCGTTGACCGTTGGTTCAAAGCTCATTATCCGGGCTTGGGATTCGGCTACCTGCAAAAACTTTTGCGTTCGGGGCAAATTCGTGTTGAAGGGGGCAGGGTAAAGTCTGATACGAGGCTGCAAATCGGGCAATCGGTGCGCGTGCCGCCTCTCCCTGTTGATGAAAAAGGTGCCGTGCCGCTTACAGGCAAAACTATTCGCGGGCAGGATGACGGTGACGTTTTAAAGCAAATGCTTCTTTACGAAGATAAGAAGCTTTATGTGTTTAACAAGCCCGCCGGTCTTGCTGTTCAGGGTGGTTCGGGTGTTACCCGCCATGTCGACGGCATGCTTGAAGCCTGGCGTAATCAAAAAGGCGAAAAGCCACGCCTTGTCCATCGGCTTGATCGCGATACGTCAGGCGTACTGGTTGTTGCAAAAACACGCTCCGCAGCGCAGGCTTTGGCAGCAGCATTTCGTGCCCGTGAAACCAAAAAGACTTATTGGGCTATTGTGAGAGGTGTTCCCAAAAAACGCGAAGACAAGATTTCGACATGGCTTGTTAAGGAATCGACCCCTGACGGCGATAAAATGCGTGTATGCCCGCATGGTGAGCCGGATTCCGATCATGCTGTTTCGCACTACCGTGTTATCGACACGCGCGGGCAGATTTTGTCGTGGCTTGAAATGGAACCCTATACAGGACGCACGCATCAATTGCGTGTTCATGCAGCCTATATTGGTCATCCGATTATTGGCGACCCCAAATATTTTTATGCAGATCAGAATTGGGAACTGCCAGGTGGTATCCAGAATCGACTTCATCTCCATGCCCGCCGGATAAGAATCCCCAATCCTTCCGGAGGAATATTGGATGTGACAGCTCCTCTTCCGCCGCATATGGTGCAAACTTTCAACCTTCTTGCATTCGATGAAAGTGACGGAGATCAAGATTGACCGACAAGCCGCTTCGCCTCGCACTTTTTGATTGTGATGGAACGCTGGTTGATAGTGTCTTTGCTATTCAGCGGGCAATGGTTCAGGTATTTGAAAAATTTTCTTATAAAGAACCCGATCTTGACGAGACAAAATTGGTCATCGGCCTATCGCTTGATCGTGCAATTGCCCGTCTTTTAGATCGTCCAGTTGATGATGAAATTCTTAAAATGGTGACAGCTTATAAACAGATTTTCGCAAAAAACAGAGGCGATATTTCTTTCACCGAACCGCTCTTTCCGGGAATTCCGGAAATGTTGACAACACTCGAAAATAAAGATGATGTTCTTTTGGGCATCGTCACCGGCAAGTCGAGGCTCGGAATTGACAAAATACTCGAAGCCTACAAGCTCCATTGTTTTATTACAATCAAAACAGCAGACGAATGCCCGTCAAAGCCTGATCCCACAATGGTTATCGAAAGTTGTAAACAAACCGGCGTGTTTCCCGAAAATACTTATGTGATCGGGGATTCAATTTTCGATATGCAAATGGCGAAGCTTGCTCATGCCAAAGCAATTGGCGTTTTCTGGGGCTATAATACGCCGGAAGCTTTGAAAGAAGCAGGTGCCGATAAACTGGTAAGAGAGCCAAAAGACATAATTCCGATTTTTGAAAGTGATAACAATGCGTGAATTGCTGCAAGAGCTGAACGACGAAGTTGAAAAAGCTGATCCGGTGAAACAGGCTCAGATTCTCTCGAAACGTGAATTACCAAAGCGGTTTTACAAAGAAGCTTCCGTTAAGGAAGAAGACGGGGAATTTGCTGTTGTTCTTGATGACAAAACAGTCAAAACGCCGGCACGCCATAAACTTGTTTTGCCCAATAGAGCGTTGGCCGAGATGGTCGCACACGAATTCAATTCGCAACAAAAGACAATTGATCCGGCGAAAATGCCGATAACCCGCCTCGTCAACTCGATCATTGATGGTGTCATCGATAATGAGGATGTTGTGCGGCACGATATTCTGGAATTTGTCGGCAATGATATGTTGTTTTATCGGGCGGATTCTCCAAAAGAGTTGGTTGAAAGACAACACCACCATTGGGACCCGATCCTTGAGTGGATTCGCAACAATTATGGTGCGCGTTTTATGCTGACAGAAGGGGTGATGTTTGTAACACAGCCCGAGGGTTCAATTTCAGCTATACGCGATGCTCTTCAAACAATCGAGTCTCCTTATGTGTTGGCGGCATTGCATTCGATCACCACTCTTTGTGGTTCGGCGCTCATTGCACTTGCAGTCTGGAAAGGCAAAATAAGTCTGACAGAGGCTTGGCAAATCGCCCATCTTGACGAAGACTGGACAGTCGAACATTGGGGAGAAGATGCCGAAGCCAAGGAAAAGCGCGCCTATCATCAGGCTGAATATGAAGCGGCGGCCGCTGTTATCGCTGCTATTGAAAACCTGTAAATTTCAAAAGTTTGACCAGTGGTTTATTGCTTCTCCGGAAAAACACGCTAGGTTAAAGAAGCAAGTTTTTATCACCAAGGAGTGAAGCTCAATGTTATCGAACATAATTTATAGAACGACAGCGATTGCCGAAGGCGGGCGGGAAGGTCATGTGCACTCGGAAGATGGTGCACTCGACATCGACTTGGTAAAACCTAAAGAGATGGGCGGTAACGGTACTATCGGTGCCAATCCTGAAACGCTTTTTGCCGCCGGTTATGCCGCATGTTTTGAATCGGCAACACGTTTTGCAGCACAAAAAGCAGGATTTAAAGTTCAGGACGGAAGTTATGTAAAAGCCGAAGTCGGAATTGGACCACGCAAAAGCGGTGGTTTTGAACTTACAGTCGTTTTGACAGTGCATCTGGAAGGGCTCGACAAACAACAGGCTGAAATGGCCGCCCACACCGCGCATAACGAAATTTGCCCTTATTCCCATGCGACGCGCAACAATATCAGCGTGCAGATTAAAGTTATCTGATAACAGAAAATCAAAAAAACACTGCGGTATCTAATGCTTATGAAGTGATAGGGAGAGTTTTTTCTGAAATAAAAAGCTTTCTCTCGGCTTAGGCGCAAAATTCGGTCAAACCGGTTTGATGCTGCAGTGATTTTTATTTTCATGGCTATCGTCGATAACTCGAATGAGCACTTGCAGAGACAGATAAGTCTGAAAGATCGCACATCCCGATTTTCAAGTGCTCGGTCACCACGCAATGGCCGTCAGCCTATCTTCAAAATCGAATTTGTTATGGCTTTGATAAAGGGGCTGTTTTTTCGTGTTCGGCATGGTAAAGCCGCATTACCAGCTAAAATTTCTGTTCGAGATCACTTGGTCAGTCGTGCAATTTCTAACTCTCCCGTCGCGATATATCAGCATTGAAATTCATCGCAAGCGACAAAATTTCAAATTTTGAAGATTGTTATTCTGTTTTGAGCCGCAAAAACAAGCGGTCAGCCACCGACTTTGCGGAACAGCATCTAAAAATTGTTGGAAACCGGTTTGAAAAGGCGCGGTTCAGGTCGAAAATAGGTTGGAAATTTTCCAGAACCGCACGTGGATTTATGAAAAGAGAAATCTGGATTTTATGAAATCAAACAAATGAAGAGTTAGATCACAAACGCTATTTGATCGGTTTGATTTCCGGCGCGCTGAGCTTTATTTCTTCAAATCCCGGAAATGCTTCGCTCATTGTAGAAATTGTTGTTGCGTCGTCACCACGGACAAAATACCACTGATTATTATCAAGAATGGCGACAAGTTCACCTTTGATCTGATTTTTGTTATTGCCGTTGATTGTTGTGATTACAAAATCGGTGGGAATAATATAGTAAGGCGTTCCATCCTTGAATTCTCCCGCACTTTTTTTCGATTGGCTTATGGTTATTTTGTCAACCTTATAGGTTTGAGCCAATTGTTTCATCTGGTTCACCATAATCTGGCGGAATTGCTCCTGATCAACTTTCGATTGAGCAGCTAGTGTCTGGATGATACGCGGTGGTATTGCATTCAAAACAGCATCGAAATTGGAAGTTTGGAGCGCAGTTGCGTAATTATTTGTCGCATCGCTCAGCATCTTGACTTCTGCGTCCGTCGCCGATCGTGCACTGGCCGAGTTTAGTCCACAAAAAGCAATTGATAAACCAACGATGATTTTGGAGATGCGTCGCATAACTTACCCTTGATACTGTTCACTCATATGTCTGTTATAGTGAATCCGGAGTCTAAAGGCAAAGCGTGACAGGAAAAAGGCAGGAAATGTTACAAAAACGGAGGCCGAAGCCCCCGTTTTTAATGATCTTGGTTAACGAAAATCAGACCGAATAATACATGTCGAATTCGATCGGATGAGGTGTCATCTCGAAACGCAGAACCTCTTCCATCTTCAATTCGAGGAACGAATCAATCTGGTCATCGTCAAATACGTCACCGGCTTTAAGGAAGGCACGGTCTTTATCAAGACATTGCAATGCTTCACGCAAGCTGCCGGAAACAGTCGGGATTTTTTTCAATTCTTTTGGAGGCAGATCATAAAGATCTTTATCCATTGCCTGTCCGGGATGGAGCTTGTTCTTGATGCCATCAAGACCGGCCATCAAAATTGCCGAGAAAGCCAGATAAGGATTGGCTGTCGCGTCAGGGAAACGGATTTCTACACGTTTTGCATTTGGCGACGAACCGAACGGAATACGGCAGGAGGCTGAACGGTTACGTGCCGAATAGGCAAGCAGAACCGGAGCTTCATAACCCGGAACAAGACGCTTATAGGAGTTGGTCGACGGGTTGGTAAAAGCGTTGATAGCTTTTGCGTGTTTGATAATACCACCGATGAAGAACAGGCAGGTTTCCGAAAGACCGGCATATTCATTGCCGGCAAAAGTCGGTTTGCCGTCTTTCCAGATCGACATATGGACGTGCATACCCGAACCATTATCGCCAAAAATCGGCTTCGGCATGAAGGTTGCCGATTTGCCATAAGTATTGGCTACCTGATGCACGACATATTTGAATATCTGCATTTTGTCGGCTTCGCGCACCAATGTGTCAAAGCGGATACCCAACTCGTGCTGGGCGGCTGCAACTTCGTGGTGGTGCTTTTCAACGCGAACGCCCATATCGGTCAGAGCGGTTAACATTTCCGAACGGATGTCCTGACAGGAATCAATCGGAGGAACCGGAAAATAGCCGCCTTTTACGCGCGGACGGTGCCCGAGATTGCCCATCTCGTATTCGGTGTCATCATTCGAGGGGAACTCGTTGGAGTCGAGCTTGAAACCGGTATTATAAGGGTCATTTTTAAAGCGCACATCATCAAAGAGGAAAAATTCAGCTTCAGGGCCGACATTGACTGTGTCACCAATACCCAATGATTTGAGATAAGCCTCGGCTTTTTTGGCGGTCGAGCGCGGATCGCGGTTATAGGATTCACCTGAGATCGGGTCGAGTACGTCGCACAGGATAACCATTGTGGATTGGGCGAAAAACGGATCCATATGGGCGGTCGTTGGATCCGGCATCAAGACCATATCCGACTCATTGATTGCTTTCCATCCGCTGATGGAAGATCCATCGAACATGACACCATCAGCAAATGTGTCTTCACTGATTTCAGCGATATCCATGGTTACATGCTGTAATTTGCCTTTAGGGTCACTAAAACGCAAATCTACGAAGCGAACGTCATTATCCTTAATCTGCTTAAGGATATCAGATGCAGTCGTCATATTACATTCCTTGTTTAAGAGTAATAAAAGGTTGATCGGACATGCCCCGCAAATATGGGGCATGAGTTAACTTTTGGCTTAGATAGCGTCTACGCCCGTTTCACCTGTACGGATGCGGATAACCTCTTCGACAGATGAAACAAAAATTTTCCCGTCACCGATGCGACCGGTTTGTGCAGCTTTGCGAATAGCTTCAATCGCCGGCTCCACGGTTTCATCGGCAACAACAATTTCGACTTTTACCTTGGGGAGAAAATCGACAACATATTCTGCGCCACGGTAAAGCTCTGTATGGCCTTTTTGTCGGCCAAACCCTTTGGCTTCCGTAACGGTTATACCTTGCAAGCCGACATCCTGAAGGGCTTCCTTCACTTCATCAAGCTTGAATGGCTTAATGATAGCCTCGATTTTTTTCATATTGATTTCGCCTCCAACGTTAAACTTTAGCTTCGGTAACCGCTTTAAGTCGATTTTTCCATTATCTATTAAGTTATAAGCATGTTTTGTGCCAAGTTGGAAAAATAACGCAATAACTCAACAATATTTTGCAGGAATGCGCAATTTATAGATTGTTAACCATAGCGAATTTTGACCAAACAATTATATTGGACTTAACAATTTGTGTCGTGGATGAATAAAAAATGGGCGGCGTGATGAAAAAATATGCAACATCAAAGTTAAGTAGACATTTTCCTGTTGAACTTCTGACACCGAAAGAAATGGGGAAAGCCGATCGGCTGGCTGCCACGTTAAACGGGCATGACAGTTTCAAACTTATGGAACGCGCCGGTGAGGCTATCGTCGATATTATTTTGAATGATTATCGGTGTTGCCGAAAAATCGCTGTTTTATGCGGGCCGGGAAATAATGGCGGCGATGGTTATATGGCGGCCCATATTCTTAAAAGCCATGGTTTCGAACCGACTATATTTGCGTTAGGGAAACCAAGATCGGGAAGCGATGCCGAAAAAGCAGCTGCTTTTTGGGGTGCAAAGTACTTGCCTTTTGATGAATTTTCTTCGCCACAGGATTTTGATGTCGTTATTGATGCCTTATATGGAGCAGGGCTTGATCGCCCCTTGGAACAAACGCTTCAGGGAAAATTGAAAAGATTGAATGAAAGTGGTGTTCCGGTTATTGCCGTCGACTTGCCTTCGGGTGTGTTCGGAGAAAGCGGGATAATAAAAGGAGAGGCTGTCAAGGCGGCAAAGACAGTCACATTTTTCAGGTTAAAGCCCGGACATGTATGTTACCCCGGCAGATTACAATGTGGCGAGATCAGACTTGCCGATATCGGTATTCCGGAAAAAGTGCTGGAAATTATCAAACCGGAGCGCTTTATCAATTTTCCTTCGCTCTGGCTCAACAATTGGCCGGAACTCGATTATGATACACATAAATATCGTCGCGGACATGCGGTGGTATTTTCCGGCCCTCAATCATCAACCGGTGCTGCACGACTTGCGGCCCACGCTGCCGCAAGAAGCGGAGCAGGGCTTGTTACAATAATTGCTCCGGAAGACGCACTTCTCGTTCATGAAATGCATCTCACCAGTATCATGCTTAAAGAAATGGGGAGTGACGCGGAAATTCTCGACTTTCTGGAAAGTCGGAAAGTGCGTTCGGTCGTTCTGGGGCCCGCATTCGGTTCATTGGAGCGTGCTTTTTCGATTGTTGAAGCAATTCTTTCGAAGAGTAAAATTTTTACACTTGTGCTTGATGCCGATGCGCTCACCGCTATTGCAAAGGAAAGTCAGAAAATATTTGCGCTGATCAAACAATCACCGGTCAATGTTATTATGACGCCACATGAAGGGGAGTTCCAACGCGTTTTTTACTCTATTTCGGAAAGCAAGGATTTGTCACGTATTGAAAAAGCCCGAAAAGCTGCGAGCGAAAGTGGTGCGGTGGTCGTCTATAAAGGTGCGGATACAATCATAGCATCTCCCGACAGCCGCCTTGCAGTGAACGTAAACGGGACACCGTTTCTTGCGACAGCAGGTTCCGGTGACGTGCTTTCGGGAATTATAGGTGGTTTGAGTGCACAACAAATGCCGATTTTCGAAGCAGCTTGCGCCGGAGTCTTTCTCCACGCACAGTGTGCTGAACATTTTGGACACGGTATGATTGCAGAAGATATTGTTTCAGCAATCCCCTTGGTTCTTTCCGAGACAATTATGTGACTAATTTATCACTACTTAACTATAGATAGCACTTTTTTCCAATTTTGGCTTTTCATTGAGGGGTACTGTCTCATAACATCATTACAAATTTCTATTCAGTATAGCCTAACGGGCACAGGGAGAAATCCGTATGAAAATTAAAGCACTGTTGGCAGGTTCTGCTGCTGCCATGGTTATATCGAGTGCATCTTACGCTGCCGATGTTGTTGTAGCCGAGCCGGAACCCGTCGAATATGTACGTGTTTGCGACGCTTATGGACAAGGGTATTTCTATATCCCCGGAACCGACACATGTATGCGCGTTGGCGGTTATTTGCGTGCCGATATTAAAGGCGGCGATAATGTTTACGCATATAAGGGCAAAAAAGATCGTGACACCTATGCATGGCGTGCCCGTGGTGAATTGCGCTTCCAGACAGCAAGCGAAACCGAACTTGGTACTTTGCGCACCTTGGTCGAACTACGTAACCAGTGGGACGATGGCAATGATACTTTGAGCGGTCAGGCCCACTTTGCTTACATCGAATTGGGCGGTTTGCGTGTTGGTGTTGACGAATCGATTTTCTGGCATTGGACGGGCTATCTCGGTAAAGTCCTGAACGATGATGTCGTTGATCCCGGCATGTTCCAGCGTACCAATGTTTTAAGCTATACATTCTCCGCAGATAACGGCTTTTCGGCAATTATCGGTGTTGAACAAGGTACTGATAACGGCAGCGATAATGCTGGCGACAACTATTATCTAAAGGGCATGGGTAAACGGGTTGCAACCGGTGCCGGAAAAGCCAACCGCGATGACCCGAATGCGCGCCATTTCTATAGTGGTAGCAGCATTGATGATTACACACCGAATGTTCTTCTCGGTGCGAAATTTGTACAGGGCTGGGGGTCTATTGCTGCTATTGGTGCTTATGATGCACAATGGGAAGAATGGGCTGCCAAACTTCGTGTCAATTTGAACGTAACCGATCAATTGTCGGTTTGGGTTATGGGCGGTTACAAGAGCAATGACGACTATTACGCCTATGACGATGTTTATAATAATGATCGCCCCAACAGAAAGCATGATTATTATTATCGCATGCATACCAGTCAATATGGTGATTGGGGTGGCGATTGGGCCGTTTGGGGTGGTACAACCTACAAAGCTACCAAGAAGGCTTCCTTCAATTCCCAGTTGACCTATGACGATACAGATGTTTTCAGTGCATCGGTCAATATGGCTTATGAGCTTGTTCCGGGTCTCGTTGTTACACCTGAAGTTTCTTACCTGAACTTCGGTAACGACAAGAAGTGGGATGATGGTTCACGCGTTACATTCCACGGTGATAATGCCGTTCAGGGAATGTTGCGTATGCAGCGCAATTTCTAAAATCATATCCATTGATGTTTCAAATGGCGGCTTTGGCCGCCATTTTTTTGACGAATTCCAGATGGCTTCTGATTTCCGTCTGACTTTTGAATTTATAAGATTGATTGCACGGCCATAACAAAGAGATAGCGAATGCGCGATATGATGGGACATTGAGCAAGAACAAAGAAACCAACTATTCCGGATTTCAGGCTAAAGATATTGGTTGCGAGCGAAGGCGAGAAACATTTTTAGGAAGTTAGAATCGCTTATCGGGAATTGATGTGGCTCGTCCCTTATAACGTATTCAACACATTCCTGAATGAAATGTGTTTTAAAGCGATCTCATTATCAGCTCTAAAATCCCATTATTAGATCTCGATATGACGGTCTATCATAATAGTCGTATGAAAAAATATAATGCCGATAGCTATCTTGTGCGTTTTATAAGGCGGGGCAAACACCAAGAAACATGCGACTTGCCTATACCGCGACATCGTTTTGTATTTGAGTTTTTGTATTGGCTACCGTTCTTTAAGTTCAGTCATTTGTCTACGACAAAAATTTTCAAATTTATTGCCCTCAAAAATTTCAAAAAAGGCGAAACTTTGAAAGCCCCGCCTTTTTATAATTTTTCCCGAATGCGTTTTGTTTGACTAAGCCGTTACGACATTGCTTTTTTCGTTGGCCTGCGTTCCAGAAGTTCTTTCAGGAACTGTCCGGTGTAAGAGCGCTCGACTTTCACAATATCTTCAGGACGGCCGACAGCAACGATTTCGCCGCCGCCATCGCCACCTTCCGGTCCAAGATCGATGATCCAGTCGGCGGTCTTGATCACTTCAAGATTGTGCTCGATAACAGCGACAGTATTTCCCTGATCGACAAGTTCATGCAGCACTTCAAGAAGTTTTGCGACATCATGGAAGTGAAGGCCCGTCGTCGGTTCATCCAGAATATAAAGTGTCCGGCCGGTTGCCTTGCGTGCCAGTTCCTTGGCGAGTTTTACGCGTTGCGCTTCACCACCGGAAAGGGTGGTCGCCTGTTGCCCGACCTTGACATAGCCAAGCCCGACCTTGACCAAAGTATCCATCTTGTCGCGAATGGCAGGAACTGCCTGAAAAAACTCTGCCGCTTCATCGACGGTCATATCAAGGACATCGGCAATGGATTTGCCTTTATAGGTAACTTCCAGCGTTTCGCGATTATAGCGTTTGCCGTGACAGACATCGCAGGTCACATAGACATCCGGCAAAAAGTGCATTTCGATTTTTATGACGCCGTCGCCCTGACAGGCTTCACAGCGCCCGCCCTTGACATTGAATGAAAAACGTCCTGCCTGATAACCGCGGGCTTTTGCTTCCGGCAAACCGGCAAACCAATCACGTATTGGCGTGAAAGCACCGGTATAAGTTGCCGGATTCGAACGCGGAGTGCGCCCGATCGGGGATTGGTCAATATCAATAACCTTGTCGAGATATTCGAGCCCCTCAATTCGATCATGTTCGGCCGGATGTTCACGGCTTCCCATGATGCGCCGCGAGGCTGCCTTAAAAAGCGTCTCGATGAGGAATGTCGATTTGCCACCGCCCGAAACACCAGTGACACAGGTAAATGTTCCCAATGGAATATCGGCTGTAATATTCTTTAAATTGTTGCCTCTCGCCCCCACAACACGCAATTTCTTTGTCTTGGAAATTTTGCGGCGCTCTGCAGGTACGGGAACGAACATTTTTCCTGAAAGATATTGGCCAGTGAGTGAGGCCGGATCGTCCATAATATCTTTTGGCGTTCCTTGCGCGACGACTTTACCGCCATTAACACCGGCAGCCGGACCGATATCGACAACATAATCAGCAGTCAGAATGGCATCTTCATCATGTTCGACAACAATAACTGTATTGCCGAGATCACGTAAATGTTTAAGCGTTTCAAGAAGACGTGCGTTATCGCGCTGGTGCAATCCAATAGACGGTTCATCGAGAACATAAAGAACACCGGTTAGCCCTGAGCCGATTTGAGAAGCAAGCCGGATGCGCTGGCTTTCACCGCCGGATAACGTGCCGGAGGCGCGCGCCAGAGTAAGATATTCAAGCCCGACATCGTTCAGAAATTTCAAACGGTCGCGAATTTCTTTCAAAATGCGTGAAGCAATATTCTTTTGTTTTTCATTGAAGGTTTTGTCAACTTCCTGAAACCATTTATCGGCTTTGGAAATCGACATTTCGGACACTTCACCAATATGAAGTTTATTGATTTTTACAGCCAGAGCTTCCGGCTTCAACCGATAGCCTTTACATGCCGGACAAGGGGAAGATGACATATAACGTTCAATTTCCTCGCGTGACCAGGCAGAATCGGTTTCTTTCCAGCGCCGTTCCATATTCGGGATGACACCTTCAAAACTTTTTGTCGCAGAATAGGAGCGCATACCGTCGTGATAAGTAAATGTCACTTCTTTCTTGCCGGTGCCATAAAGGATAGCATGACGGGCTTCCTGGGAAAGGTCTTTCCATTTGTCTGTAAGCTTGAAATGATATGCTTTCCCAAGCGCTTCAAGTGTCTGATTATAGTAGGGCGAAGAGGATTTTGACCAAGGAGCAATAGCACCTGCTTTCAAAGACAAATTTTCGTCAGGAACCACCATTGCCGGATCAATTGCCTGTAGCGACCCCAAACCATCACAGGTCGGGCAAGCACCGAACGGATTGTTAAAAGAAAAAAGCCGTGGCTCTATTTCCGGAATGGTAAAGCCCGAAACGGGACAGGCAAACTTTTCGGAAAATAGTAGACGTTCATGCGTATCAT
Source organism: Ditibartonella apihabitans (assembly GCF_002007485.1). Taxonomy (GTDB): domain Bacteria; phylum Pseudomonadota; class Alphaproteobacteria; order Rhizobiales; family Rhizobiaceae; genus Bartonella; species Bartonella apihabitans. The sequence continues at coordinate 1,529,275 of NZ_CP015820.1, read as the reverse complement.
TTTTCGATTTATTGGCCGAACCACCGGCTGTCTGTTCTTTCGGAAGCGGTTTATCGGCAAGTTCGGCAACGGCCAATCCGTCAGCGAGATGAAGACAGGTTTCAAGACTATCAGCAAGACGGGCAGAAATGTCGGGTTTTACGACAAGGCGGTCTACGACAACATCAATATCGTGTTTGTATTTTTTATCGAGTTCCGGAACATCGGCAATCTCGTAAAAAACGCCGTCAATTTTGACACGCTGAAAACCTTTTTTAAGGAGATCAGCCATTTCCTTTTTATATTCACCTTTGCGTCCGCGTACGAGCGGAGCCAGAATATAAAGTCGTGTTCCTTCAGGAAGCGCCAGAACTCGATCAACCATCTGGCTTACGGTCTGGCTTTCAATCGGCAATCCTGTCACCGGTGAATAGGGCACACCGACCCGCGCAAACAACAAGCGCATATAATCGTGAATTTCTGTCACCGTGCCGACAGTTGAACGCGGGTTTCGACTCGTGGTCTTTTGTTCAATGGAAATCGCCGGAGAGAGACCGTCAATCTGGTCAACATCCGGTTTTTGCATCATTTCCAGAAATTGTCTGGCATAGGCTGAAAGGCTTTCAACATATCGCCTTTGCCCTTCGGCATAGATCGTATCGAAAGCAAGCGAGGATTTACCCGATCCCGAAAGACCTGTCATGACAATCAATTTGTCTCGCGGCAAATCAAGATCAATGTTCTTTAGATTATGTTGGCGGGCACCACGTATTGAAATATATTTCTGATCGGACATATTTGGCCTTGCGGGGAAAGAACAAAAATGGAACACTCGCTTTCAAATAGGTGAGATGGTCGAAAATTGCAATGGTAAGATTTGGCCTAACCAAATAACAGAAAAAGAAGTTCTGTGGAAATCGGACGAATAAAACAGGCTTTTTTGCCCCAAGCGTGAAAATAGATTATATGGTGGCAAATTAAGCTTTAGCATTCAATTTCGGCTTTTTGCCGCGTGGTTTGGAGTTTTTATAATGGCAGGCAGTGTTAACAAGGTCATTCTGATTGGTAATCTCGGTGCAGATCCGGAAATTCGCAGGATGAATTCTGGCGATCAAGTGGCAAGTTTGCGCATTGCAACGTCGGATACGTGGCGTGACCGTAATACAGGCGAGCGTCGCGAGCGGACAGAATGGCACAGCGTTGTCATTTTTAACGAAAATCTGGTCAAGGTTGTCGAGCAATATCTTAAAAAAGGAGCGAAGGTTTATATCGAGGGGCAGTTGCAAACCCGCAAATGGCAGGATCAGAACGGTAACGACCGTTACACAACCGAGATTGTTTTGCAAAAATATCGCGGTGAATTGCAAATGCTTGATAGCCGCGGCGAGGCTGGCGGCAGCCGTCAGCAGGTGAGCGATCAATCCGGTTCGGGCGGCTTTGGCGGCGGCTACGGCAATTCCGATCAGGGCGGAAACAATCAGTCAGGAAGCAATTTTTCGCGTCAGCTTGATGACGATGTTCCGTTTTGAGGCTCTGGTTTTTGAACGGTCATCTTGAGTTGCGATTGCCATTTAATGCATTGTCGTGATGTTCCTTGAACCTCATTTGCCTAACTCAAAAAATTGAAAAAGCTCCCCGTTTTCATTGTTTTCAAGCGAATCGCAGCTTTTGGGAATAAGTGAAGCAGGGAGTTTTTATCAGGCTGCAACTTTTATTCGTAAGACGTCTTGCCATAGAAAATAAAGCCGATATTCCAATATGTAAGATTGGCTGGATGTATAGCCTATTCCGGAGCTGTCTTGCCGGATTGTCACTCGTGTTTTCCAAAGTGTTTTGAACATGTCTTTGTTTCGGGCGTGTCCGGCAGTTTTTCATGAAAATTGGAGCGGCAACCAGCCACATGCGCAACAATCCTGAAATGATGCGCGAAAAGGCGTTTGGTGGCGATGCGGTTTCACACAATATGGAAGAGAGCCAAAATTCCGTTGGCAACGAATTGAACCGCCAATGCCGCAAGGATGACACCGAAGAGGCGGGTTAGTATTGTTCTGCCCGTTTCACCTAAAAGTCGGTCAATCGGGTGGGCAAGAAGCATGAAGCCATAACAGACAATCACCGAAATCAGAATAACAAAACAGGAAACCAGAGTGCCGACGAATCCGGGGTTTTTGCTCGCCATCAGAATGGTGGCCGAGATCGCGCCGGGTCCAGCGATCATCGGTATAGCAAGCGGGAAGGCTGCAATATTGTGAATATGATCTTTGGTGACGGCGGTTTTGACAGATTTCTGTTTTCTTGCCGAACGTTTTTCAAAAATCATCTCGAAAGCAATCGCAAACAATAAAATACCGCCGGCAATCTGGAATGCACCGAGCGAAATACCCAAACCTTCCAATATTGCGCCGCCGATAAGTGCGAAAGCGAGCAGAATAACGTAAGAAATGACAGACGCGGCAATGGCTGTGGACTTGCGTTCCATATGCGTCATGTCACGCGTGAGGCCTAAGAAAATCGGCACGAGACCTACAGGGTCAATTGTAACCAGTAATGTGATAAACGCATTTAGCAACAAACCTGCGTCAAACATGATTGTTACTCCTTGGTGCGCCATCATTCGGTATGTGCCAAAATCAGGGGCTGTTGAAAACATTCATTTCAGCTCTCATGGCACAAATTCACCATAAAGTCATCCACCGATTTTTCTTGTGGCTAACTAACACACTGAAAATAATAGCCAAATCCATGCATGGAAGGGCAAGAGAAATTGGCTTTTCGGGGCATTTTTCGTTATAAAGGAAGGGCTGATTCTATTAAGGAAGTTATATAACCGTGAACGATCAAATTGTACCACCAGATTCAGGAAATCCGAACGGTATTGAACCGGTCAATATTGTAGAGGAAATGGAGCGCTCTTACCTCGATTATGCGATGAGCGTCATCGTATCGCGTGCGCTGCCTGATGTTCGCGACGGTATGAAGCCGGTTCATCGACGCATTCTCTATGCAATGAACCAGATGGGGCTTTCTTATAACAAGCCTTATCGTAAATCTGCCGGTGTTGTCGGCGAGGTGATGGGTAAATTCCACCCGCATGGCGATTCATCTATCTATGATGCGCTGGTGCGCATGGCGCAGAATTTTTCGCTGCGCGTTCCGCTTATTGACGGGCAGGGGAACTTCGGGTCGATTGACGGTGATCCGCCGGCAGCTATGCGTTACACCGAATGTCGGTTGGAAAAAGTTTCCGATAGTCTGCTTTATGACATTGACAAAGAGACTGTCGATTTTCAGGATAACTATGATGGCCGCGAGCAGGAACCGATTGTTCTTCCGGCTCGTTTTCCAAATCTTCTGGTGAATGGTTCGGGTGGTATTGCGGTCGGTATGGCCACCAATATTCCGCCGCACAATCTTGGCGAAATTGTCGATGGTTGTGTCGCTCTCATTGATAATCCGGCCATAACACTTGACGAAATGCTCAAGATCATACCGGGGCCGGATTTTCCGACTGGCGGGATTATTCTCGGTCGAGCAGGCATTCGTTCGGCTTATGAAACCGGACGTGGTTCGCTCATTATGCGCGCCAAAGTCGATATTGAAGAAATCCGCAATGACCGGCAGGCCATCGTTGTTACTGAAATTCCCTATCAGGTGAATAAAGCGACAATGGTTGAAAAAATTGCCGAGCTTGTACGCGAAAAACGGATTGAAGGCATTTCGGACTTACGTGATGAATCCGATCGTGAAGGCTATCGCGTTGTGATCGAGCTGAAGCGTGATGCCGTTGCCGATGTCGTTTTGAACCAGCTTTATCGCTACACGCCTTTGCAAACCTCTTTCGGCTGCAATATGGTGGCATTGAATGGCGGTAAGCCTGAACAGATGACTCTCCTTGATATGCTCAAGGCCTTTGTTCTGTTCCGTGAAGAAGTTGTTACACGGCGTACCAAGTTTTTACTGCGCAAAGCACGTGAACGTGCCCATGTTTTGGTTGGTCTGGCAATTGCTGTTGCCAATATTGACGAAGTCATCCAGCTTATCCGTAATGCAACGGACCCGCAAACCGCGCGTGACCAGTTGATGACACGCCGCTGGCCGGCTACAGAAGTTCGCCATCTTATCGAATTGATTGATGACCCTCGTCACATTATTCATGAAGATAATACCTATAATCTTTCGGAAGAACAGGCACGTGCCATTCTTGACTTGCGGCTGCAACGCCTGACAGCTTTGGGGCGCGACGAGATTGCCGATGAACTCAATAAAATTGGCGCGGAAATTACCGATTATCTTGATATTCTTGGGTCTCGTTTGCGCGTCTTGACGATTGTCAAAGACGAATTGATGGCCGTTCGCAATGAATTTGCCACACCTCGTCTTACATCATTCGGCTCCGGTGGCGCCGAAATGGATGACGAAGACCTCATTGCGCGTGAGGAAATGGTCGTCACTGTAAGTCATAGCGGCTATATCAAGCGCGTTCCGCTCAATACTTATCGGGCGCAACATCGCGGTGGTAAAGGCCGCTCCGGCATGACAACAAAGGACGAGGATTTTGTAACCCGTCTGTTTGTTGCCAATACGCATGCGCCGGTTCTGTTCTTCTCTTCACGTGGCATTGTTTACAAAGAAAAAGTATGGCGTTTGCCGGTTGGTACGCCTCAATCGCGTGGCAAAGCGCTCATCAATCTTCTGCCGTTGCAGCAGGGTGAACGCATCACCACAATCATGCCATTGCCGGAGGACGAGGAAAGCTGGAGCGAACTTGATGTCATGTTTGCGACAACACGTGGCACTGTGCGTCGAAACAAGCTTTCCGACTTTGTACAAGTTAACCGCAATGGTAAAATTGCAATGAAATTCGACGATGATGAAGATGAAATTCTATCGGTCGATACCTGCACAGAAAATGACGATGTGGTTTTGACCACTGCTGACGGTCAATGTATCCGTTTTGCCGTTTCCGATGTTCGTGTCTTTGCCGGTAGAAATTCCATTGGCGTGCGCGGTATCAATCTCGGTGAAGGTGATAAAGTCATTTCAATGGCTATTCTGGAGCATGTCGAAGCAACGCCAGCCGAACGCTCGGCCTATCTCAAACGTGCCGTTGCCGAACGCCGTGCAGCCGGTAACGATAGCGATGATGTGACAATCAGTGACGAGGAAGAAGCAACAGGCGATGCCGAGCTTAGCGAAGCACGTTATAATGAACTTTCTCAACATGAACAGATGTTGTTGACTGTAAGCGAGTTCGGTTATGGCAAACGTTCTTCATCCTACGAATTCAGAATTTCCGGTCGTGGTGGCAAAGGAATAAGAGCGACAGATCCTTCAAAGACGGCCGAAATCGGCAAGCTGGTTGCGGCTTTCCCTGTTGAGGAAAGTGATCAGATCATGCTTGTTTCGGATGGAGGAAAACTCATCCGCGTTCCGGTGGCAGGAATTCGCATTGCAGGACGTTCGACAAAAGGTGTCACGATTTTCGATACAGCCGAAAACGAAAAAGTTGTTTCGGTTGAACGTATCTCTGAATCGGAAGATGACAGTGACGTTGACGAAACTGTGGCGAATGATGACAACGGTTCGTCAGGCAATGCTGATACGCAAACGGATGATTGAATAATCAGGTCATATCAGGATGGCTGACGGGAGGTGAAACATGAATGTAGCAATTTTTGCTGGTTCGTTCGACCCGATTACCAATGGCCATCTTGACGTTTTGCGCGGTGCATTTTCAGTGGCGGACAAGGTTGTTGTTGCTATCGGCATCCACCCGAGCAAAGCTCCGCTTTTTACGTTCGAAGAACGTAAAAAGCTTATCGAAGCGGTCGTGAAGACTGTTCTGAGAGACACAGAAAAGCGTTTGGAAGTTATTTCCTTCGACAATCTGCTGGTTGATAAAGCACGCGAGATCGGCGCAAATTTTATTATACGCGGTTTGCGTGATTGCACGGATTTTAACTATGAAATGCAACTTGCCGGCATGAACAGGGCGTTGGCACCTGAAATACAGACATTGTTCTTGCCGGCAGCCGATGCGGTTCGTTCAATTTCTGCTACTCTTGTTCGTCAAATTGCATTGATGAGGGGGGATGTTTCGCCCTTTGTTCCTGAGAATGTTGCATTGGCGTTAACAAAAAAATTCAAATCATAAATGGAGAAAGATCTTGGTTCGTAAACTTTTGGGCATTATGGCCGTTCTGTTTGCACTTTTTTCGCTTGCTCCCGTGGCTTTTGCTGCAGGTGGAGAAAATCTGGTATTAACACTGAAAGATGGTGATGTAACAATCCGGTTGCGGCCTGATCTTGCTCCCAAACATGTTGCGCAAATTGAAAAGCTCACCAAAGAAGGTGCTTATGATAATGTTGTCTTCCATCGGGTTATTCCGGGCTTTATGGCGCAGACCGGCGATGTAAAATTCGGCAAAAAAGGCAGCTCTGAATTCAATATTCGCCGCGCCGGCATGGGTGGGTCACAATATCCCGACCTTGCAGCAGAATTTTCCAAAGTCCCCTTCAAACGCGGCACAGTCGGAATGGCACGTTCGCAAGACCCGAATTCGGCCAATTCCCAGTTCTTCATCTGTTTTGATGATGCGTCTTTCCTCAATGGCCAATACACGGTTGTTGGTGAAGTGGTAAAAGGCATGGATGTCGTTGATAAAATCAAAAAAGGGCGGGCAGATAATAACGGTTCGGTTGCTGATCCCGACGTCATTATAAAAGCACGTATAGAGGCTACAAAATAAAGGAAAAGAAATGGCTGAGATTAAAGATCCGGAAAATACTCTGATATTGGAAACGACAAAGGGCGATGTGGTTATAGAATTATTGCCTGATGTTGCACCCGAACATGTCAAGAGAATTAAAGAATTAACCCGTGAAGGTGCTTATGACAACGTGGTTTTTCACCGCGTGATAGACGGCTTTATGGCACAGACCGGCGATGTCGAATTTGGCAAAAAGGGTGGCAAGAAATTCAATGCAGCGCGAGCAGGTATGGGCGGATCCGACAAGCCCGATCTTAAAGCCGAGTTTTCCAATGTGCCACATAAGCGCGGTACTGCCTCTATGGCACGCAGTCAAAATCCGAATTCGGCAAATTCCCAGTTCTTTATCTGTTTCGAGGATGCTCCGTGGCTCAATCGGCAATATACGGTTTGGGGACAGGTCATTGAAGGCATGGAAAATGTCGACAAGCTCAAAAAAGGCGAGCCTGTTAGCGATCCTGACAGCATTGTTAAAGCAACAATCGCTGCGGATAAAAAATAATTTTCAAGGCTCGACACAGTTGTTCGGAAGCTTTGATTTATGAAACTTCAAAAAAGGTGTTCTGATAAAATTCGGGACACCTTTTGTTTTTTTAAAACGTGAAATTCCGGCAGATAGAAGTTTGTATCTCTATAGAAACAGCAGCGATATAATCTTCACAAAATGATTCATGTTTGGCATTTAACGATTTGAATTTAATGTAAAAAGTTTTTGTCGATATTTTTTTATATCGTTCAGATCACCCCTTTATAAGATGTTTGGCATCGGGAACGAACGGCTAATTGGCACTAAAAAGCTTAAATGTAAAAGTGATTTTGCGCGGCGCAAAAAACCGGATTTTCATTATTTTTCTTATGTAAAATATGCTGATATTCATTCGGTTTATTGCAGGGAAAGCTCCCGAATAACCTGACTAGAATATATCCGGCTTCAATGCATTTCCTGATGTTTTCCGAAAGCCTCCGCCATTTTTCATTTTAATCCGAACTTGACGCTAACTTACCTGTGGAAGTTGAAATGCCCTTTTAGTGTTTTGACAGAAACACTTGATAAAAACACGATTTTTAGCCCGAAAAATCGCGTTATATCCGCATTCCTTTTTTGAAGACACTCTGTGACAAATGACTAGCCCTACAAAACCGCTTCACACTTTTCGAAAAAATTGGTTTTAGCAGCGCATTTTAATCCCGAAAACCGCTTCACACTTTTCGGAAAATGCGTTTTTAGCAACGCATTTTTGATTCCGAAAACCGCTTCACACTTTTCGGAAAATGCGTTTTTAGCAACGCATTTTTGATTCCGAAAACCGCTTCACACTTTTCGGAAAATGCTTTAGTAAAAAACTATTACCAAGTATCCTTGGCAAGGCCTCCATAGAGGTTGGTCTTTTTATCAGATATAACAGTGCGACAAGCCTTATCCGCTTGTCCGATTTTTGAATGTGCGTGCGCTCTAATGCAAGTTGATCTTTTTGATTTCGAGTTACCTGAAAAACAAATTGCTTTGCGACCTGCTGTGCCGCGAGAAAGTGCCCGTCTTTTACATGTCGGAAAAGGGGGGTGTCTTGAAGATTTGCATGTGCGTGATTTACCCTCACTTCTCAAAAAAGGTGATGCGCTGGTTTTCAATGACACCAAGGTTATAAAGGCCCAACTACAGGGAGAACGGCGTCGCGGTGCCGCTATTGCCCACATTGGCGCAACACTTCATAAACGCGTAAGCCCCAATGAGTGGCTTGCTTTTGTTCGTCCGGCCAAACGTTTAAAAATTGGCGAAACAATTGTGTTCAACAAGCAGGATAGAAGCCTTGGCGATGACAACAAGCTTGTTGCCACAGTTCGCGAAAAAGGCGAAAACGGCGAGATGCTGTTGGAATTTGATAAATCGGGAGCAGAGCTTGATCGTGAAATCGCTCTCATCGGCCACATGCCTTTGCCACCCTATATTGCTTTGAAACGGGGCGAGGATAAGCGCGACGAAACCGATTACCAGACAGTTTATGCCCGCGAAGAAGGTGCGGTTGCCGCGCCAACTGCCGGTCTTCACTTTACAAAGGATTTGATGCAGCAAATCAAAGATCGGGGTGTTGAAGAATACTTTGTAACGCTCCATGTCGGGGCAGGCACATTTTTACCTGTCAAAGTTGATGATACAAAAGACCATAAAATGCATTCCGAAATTGGCCATATAGATCAACAAACGGCAGATGCATTAATGGCTGTCAAAAAACGTGGCAACAGAGTGATAGCTGTTGGCACAACGGCAATGCGACTTCTGGAAAGTGCTGCGGATGAAAACGGGCAACTTGATGCATGGGCCGGTTCGACCGATATTTTCATAACACCGGGTTATCATTTCCGTTTTGTCGATTGCCTGATGACCAATTTCCATTTGCCGCGCTCGACATTATTCATGCTTGTATCGGCTTTTAGCGGGCTTGATGAAATGAAACACGCCTACCAACATGCTATAGAAACAGGCTATCGTTTTTATTCTTATGGCGATACAAGTTTTCTGGAACGAAAAGATTAGGAACAATGAGCGAAACCTTCACCTTCAAAAAAATTACTGAAGATGGTCACGCGCGGCGTGGCGAAATTACAATGCCGCGCGGCAAAGTCCGCACACCTGCTTTTATGCCGGTAGGAACCGCCGGTTCGGTGAAGGCAATGTATATGGAGCAGGTTGAAGAACTTGGTGCGGATATTATACTCGGCAATACTTATCACCTGATGTTGCGCCCCGGTGCAGAACGTATTGCAAGGCTTGGCGGCCTTCATGTTTTTGCACGTTGGCCAAAGCCCATTTTGACTGACTCCGGCGGGTTTCAGGTTATGTCGCTTGCAGGGCTTAGGAAATTGACCGAAAAGGGCGTGACCTTCCAATCGCATATTGATGGTGCGCGTTATGAGCTGACACCGGAACGGTCGATCGAAATACAGTGCCTTCTTGATTCCGACATCCAGATGCAACTCGACCAATGCGTTGCCTTACCTGCATCATTCAAAGAAATGGAAAAGGCAATGGAATTGTCTTTACGCTGGGCAGAACGTTGCAAAACGGCTTTTGGAGATCAGCCGGGAAAAGCAATGTTCGGCATCGTTCAGGGTGGGGATAATGCAAGTTTGCGGGAACGGTCGGCTCATGCTTTGAAGGATCTTGATTTGAAAGGCTATTCCATTGGTGGCCTGGCGGTAGGTGAGCCGCAAAATGTGATGATGGATATGCTTGATGTGACCTGCTCGATTTTGCCGCAAGATAAACCGCGTTATCTGATGGGGGTTGGTACACCTGATGATATTTTGAAAAGTGTGGCCCATGGCGTTGATATGTTCGATTGTGTCATGCCGACAAGGGCAGGCCGACATGGTTTGGCTTTCACCAGATTTGGTAAAATTAATTTGAGAAATGCAAAACATGCCGAAGACCCGCGCCCGCTAGATCCTCAATCTTCCTGTCCGGCAGCACGGGATTATAGCCGTGCTTATCTTCATCATCTCGTAAAAGCGGGTGAACCATTGGCCGGAATGGTGATTACGTGGAACAATCTCGCTTTTTACCAGCAATTGATGCAAGGTATCAGAGATGCAATCGAAGCACATCGTTATGCCGATTTCGTAGCCGAAGTCACAGAAGAGTGGAATAGGGGCGATAGAGCAGATTGATTTAAAAAAGCTCTACTCAATTGAATTTCTCTCGTTGTATTCATTTTCAGAGTTCCTATATTTAAAAAATGAAAATATCTGTCCTTGATCTATGCCCCGTGCCTGAGGGAAGTTCGGTTGCCCAGGCGTTAAAAAATTCAATAGCTCTTGCCAAACATGTGGATGAGCTAGGGTTTCCTCGTATCTGGTATGCCGAACATCACAATATGACCGGCATTGCAAGCGCTGCAACGGCGGTTGTAATGGGGCAGATTCTTGCCTCGACCAATAAAATCGTTGTTGGTGCGGGCGGCGTTATGCTTCCCAACCATTCTCCGCTCGTTATTGCCGAACAATTCGGCACTCTTGAAGCACTCTATCCGAACAGGGTTGAACTCGGATTAGGTCGTGCTCCGGGCACAGACCAGATGACAGCCAGAGCCTTGAGGCGTTCGCTTGATAGCAACCCGAATGATTATCCCCGCGATGTTGTCGAATTGCTTGATTATTTTAAAGATGCCGAGCCTCAGCAACAATTGCGGGCAGTTCCGGGAGCGGGTTTGCACGTACCGGTCTGGATTTTGGGGTCGAGCCTTTATGGGGCGCAGCTTGCGGCAGTTCTGGGTTTGCCTTATTCGTTTGCCTCGCATTTTGCACCGGCCGAGCTTTATCGCGCGCTCAAAGTTTACCGCGATAATTTCCAACCGTCGGAATATCTGGATAAGCCCGTTGCAATGGTTGCGGCAAATGTTGTGGTTGCTGAAACGGATGACGAAGCAAAGTTTCTATTTTCTTCCCAACAACAATCCTTTGTCAATTTACGGACAGGGCGTGCCGGTCCATTACCAAAACCGGTCATGAATTATGTTGACAATCTGCCTTTCAATCACCGCTTGGTGCTTGAGCAATCTTTGTCCTGCTCTGTCGTTGGCTCATCTGAAACAGTCGAGCAAGGACTGAAAAAACTGATAGCCGATACGAATGCCGACGAGTTGATTGTTACGAGCCCGATTTGGGATAATAAAAAACGCATGGATTCATTCACGCTTCTTGCTCGAATCATTAAAGATTTATGATTTTAACTACTCTATGAGCAAGCGGTAGAGCCCTCAATAACCGAGCGCTAATGGTCGTGGATTTGTGGGGTTAAAATCATTTATTTCCAAAATGCACAGCCGGCGTTTTTATTTGGGTTGAAGCTGTCTTACAGAGCTATCTATGCGCCGTTTTCTGAAAAGATGTGGAAGAACCGGAAAGTCATCTTTTCTCAACCCGTAAAGCAGGCTAGAAATGCGTAAAACTGCGCAAGCGGTGGCCCGTTTACGCAGTTTTATCTTACGCATTTTCCGGACGATACTCATACACGTGTCCGGAATTACACCTCTGGTACGCACTACCTGATCCAGAGAGAAACAAAGTGTTTTTGTTTCTGGAGCCTTTGTAGATCAACAATGTTAATCACGGGTTAGCGAACACTTAATGAAGTATGAAAATCGCTATTTTTTTGAAAAAAAATTGCGATTTTTTATCGGTAAAGGGTGATTGATTTGGCACGTGCATTGATGTTTCAAGGAACAGGTTCCGACGTCGGAAAAACAGTTCTTGTTGCCGGCTTTTGCCGTTTGGCTTCCCGCAAGGGCATCAAGGTAATGCCGTTCAAACCGCAAAATATGTCGAACAATGCTGCGGTTGCCGATGATGGCGGCGAGATCGGGCGCGGTCAATGGCTGCAAGCTTTTGCAGCAAATGAAAAACCGTCCGTTCATATGAATCCGGTTTTATTGAAACCGCAAAGTTCGACCGGTTCCCAAATCATTGTACAGGGTAAGCTTTCCGGTTTTAAAAAAGGTGCCGATTATCAAAAAATGAAGGGTGAACTTCTCGATCGGGTCATGGAATCTTTTGCCCGATTGAAGGAGAGAGCCGATTTGGTGCTGGTGGAGGGGGCCGGTTCACCGGCAGAAATCAATTTGCGCCATGGTGACATTGCCAATATGGGGTTTGCGCGAAGTGCCGATGTGCCGGTCGTATTGATTGGCGATATTGACCGCGGTGGTGTGATCGCTTCACTTGTCGGTACAGCAACAATTCTTGATCGCAACGACCGCGCAATGGTCTGCGGTTATCTCATCAATAAATTTCGCGGGGATGTGAGCCTTTTTGATGATGGAATCAAAGCAATCCGGAATTTCACCGGCTGGCCTTGCCTCGGCGTAATCCCGTGGCTTGAAGGGGCAAGCCTGTTGCCTCCTGAAGATTCGATGGCACTCGAACATAGAGAGCCAAAAAAACATGGCAAAGTAAAAATAGCTGTACCGGTTTTACCCCATATTGCCAATTTTGATGATCTCGACCCGTTGGCTCACGAAAGTGATGTTGAAATTGTCTTTGTCCGGAAGGGTGAGTGTTTTCCAGCCGATAGCGATGTTATTATCCTTCCCGGTTCCAAATCGACCATAGCGGATATGATTGCTCTTCGTGAAAATAAGTGGGATGGGGAGATTATCGCACACGCCAAAAAAGGCGGTATGGTGATCGGTATTTGCGGCGGCTTTCAGATTCTGGGCAGGAAAATTTTGGATCCCGATTCTCTGGAAGGAAATGTTATCGAAATAGACGCGCTTGGCCTTCTTGATATGGTAACCGAGATCGGAGAACGAAAACTCACGCGCAATAGCAACGCTATTCATCTTGCAAGTGGCCTTCCGCTCACAGGCTATGAAATCCATATGGGCAAAAGCTTTGGTCCCGATTGTCGCCATGCCCCTTTAAAAATAAACAATGTCAAAGACGGTGCGGCCTCGCCCGATGGAAAGATTTGGGGAACCTATCTCCATGGTTTGTTTTCGGCAGATGCTTTCCGTCACTATTTTATCGGAAATTTTGGTGCAAAGCCGGATGCGTCCGGACATTTTGAAAAAATTGATAATGCGCTCGATAAGATTGCCGATGAACTGGAAAAGGCTGTCGACATAAACGCGCTTTTTCGGCTTGCACGATAAAGTTTAAGCAGCTATCTCTAAGAAAGCCGGTTTTTTGCAAAAGAAGTTGCGAAAAATAAACTGGACTTTCAGGAAGTGGACCCAATTCGGGCATTTCATTCAAGCCGGTCAGTCAAATTATTGTATTTAAGAATGGGCTAGAAATCCGGTTCCGGTTTGTGTTCTCATCATTCAAGAACTCTGATTCTGCATCAAAGGCATGAAGCCGGTTTTCAGCTTTCTTTGTAAAGTGATGAATGTCTATTCCGTAAATGGAGGAGTTTTTTGGCAAAGATAACATTGATTCTTGGCGGTACGCGTTCGGGAAAGTCGGTTTTTGCCGAAAATTATGTGTTGTCTGCCAATAAAGTACCGGTCTATCTCGCAACGGCAGAAATTTTCAATGAAGAGATGGGAAAACGGGTCGATATGCATCGCTCACGCCGTAAGTCCGGCTGGATCAATGTTGAAGAACCGATTGATATTATGGGCGAGATCGCAAAACATAATAGTGAACAAAAGATCATCCTTATTGATTGTCTCAGCGTTTGGCTTGGTAATTTATTGGAGCATCACCGGAACGTTGAAACAGAAATAGCAAAGCTTGTTGATGGTCTTGCAAAGCTTGAAGTAGAAACGGTTTTTGTTTCGAGCGAGGTAGGACTCGGGATTGTGCCGGACAACAAGCTTGCGCGAGAATTCAGCGATTATGCCGGTCTCATGAACCAGAAAATTGCGAATATAGCAGAAACGGTGTTTTTTGTTGCGGCTGGTCTGCCGCTTAAATTGAAAGGCTAAGTTTGATGTCGGAACAAAAATTTTTACAGAGCAAAATCCCAACCACCGTCATAACCGGATTTTTGGGTTCCGGAAAAACCACAATGATCAGGCATTTATTGGAAAATGCGCAAGGAAAACGCATTGCTCTCATCATTAACGAATTCGGCGAACTTGGTGTGGATGGCGGTTTGCTCAAAGGCTGTGGTCTTGATAATTGCCACGATGATGATCTCATTGAACTTAATAACGGTTGCATCTGTTGCACGGTTGCCGAAGAATTTATTCCGACTATGACCAAACTTCTCGAGCGCGAGGATAGACCTGATCATATTGTGATCGAAACATCAGGTTTGGCACTTCCCCAGCCGCTTGTTGCAGCCTTCAATTGGCCTGAAATCAAAACGCAGGTGACCGTTGACGGAGTGATCACCGTGATTGACGCTCCGGCGGTGGCCGAAGGCCGGTTTGCCGATGATATTGACAAAATCAATGCCGAACGTGCCCAAGATAATTCGATCACCCATGAAAGCCCGCTCGAAGAATTGTTTGAAGACCAAATTCATGCGGCTGATCTCATCGTCCTCAACAAGGTTGATCTTATCGACGAGGACACGCTTGATAATGTGCGCAATATCATTTCGAGCCATAGCGACAGAGTTCCCCAAATGGTCACATCGAGTTTCGGCAGTATCGGAACCGATCTTATATTGGGGCTTGGCGTCGGTACCGAGAGCGATATTGAAAACCGCAAATCCCACCATGAAATGAACCATGCGAAAGGCGTTCCACATAACCACGACGAATTCAAAAGCTTTGTCGTTAACGCACCATCCATCCATGATCCCAAGGCATTAATCGAACGGTTGAAAACGATCATCGAAGAAAATGATATTTTGAGGCTCAAAGGTTTTGTCAATGTGGTTGGAAAACCGATGCGTCTTGTTGTTCAAGCCGTAGGTCAGCGGATTGATTCCTATTTTGATCGCCCCTGGCAAAAAAACGAAGAGCATAAAAGCCACCTTGTTGTTATCGGTCTTCACGAAATCGACGAGGAGAAGGTGCGCAAAACTATTGAAGCGCTTGATGTCTGATGCATTTGCTTCTTGCCCAGAAGGGAACCATAGCCGAACAGGACAAGGCGATTGATCTTGGACAATCGCCTGCGGACGTTATTTTTCTTTCGGCAGCTGATACGGAATTGGCAAGCCTTTCGGTTGCAAAAGCCGCGTTGAAGAAAACAACGTCTTCGTTGAGGCTTGTCAATTTGCTTTCGCTTTCACATCCCATGTCGGTTGACACCTATGTCGAAAAAACCGCGTCATATGCGAAATTGATTGTGTTGCGCGTGATAGGTGGTGAAAGTTATTGGCCTTATGGCCTGCAAGTTCTCCACTCGCTGGCACTGGAAAAAAATATCAAATTGGTGGTTTTGCCTGGTGACGATAAAGTAGACGAAAATTTGCAAAAATTTTCTACTGTTGCCGAAGAGGATTGCCGCAATCTTTGGCACTATCTTATTGAAGCGAGTGCGCAAAATATGCGCTCCTTTCTTGAATATTGCGATTATTTGCTAGGCCGCCACGAAAAGCCTGTCGAGGCGGTCCCCTTGATGAAGGCAGGTCTCTGGTCACCGGATGACCCGCCGTTAACTGTTGATGATCTCGTAAAACGTCACAATGCCACCCATAAACCGGTTGTGGCTATCTGTTTTTATCGTGCATTGGTGCAGAGCGGGCAAACAGCGAGCGTGGAAGCACTTATCGACGCTCTTCAAAAAGGCGGCTTAATCGCGCTGCCAATTTTTGTTTCAAGTCTCAAAGATGAATTGAGCGTTGCAATTGTCGATTCAATTTTTGACCGGCTTTCGCCCGATATTGTATTGAATGCGACCGGCTTTGCGGTTTCAAACGGGCATACGGGACGAAAACCCACTGTCCTTGAAAAGCGCGGCGCAATGGTTTTGCAGGTGGTTTTTGCCGGAAGCAGCAAAGAGCAATGGGAAAAAGATGGACGTGGCTTGACTGCCCGTGATCTTGCCATGAATGTTGCGCTTCCGGAAGTTGATGGACGCGTATTCACCCGCGCTGTGTCTTTCAAATCGGCAGTGGAATATGATGACGAGACAGAATGTAATGTTGTCGTCCATAAACCTTTGAAAGATCGGGTCGACTTTGTTGCAGAGCTTACAAAAAACTGGGTAAGACTGCGCAACAAGAAGCCCCATGAGCGCCATGTTGCCATTGTCATGGCCAATTATCCCGGTGGCGATGGCCGCTTGGGGCATGGTGTCGGGCTTGATACACCGGCAGCCATGATTGTGACGCTTAACGCCATGAAAAGCCAAGGCTACGAAATAGAAAATATTCCGGAAAATGGCAATGAGCTCATGCGGTTGATGATTGAAGGTCCAACTAATGAAGGGGTGAAGGGACGGATAATCCGGACAGCACTTTCTTTGAGTCTTTACAAGAAGTTCTTTCAATCGCTTGATAAAAAGATTCAAGATGAAGTGACTGCACGCTGGGGTGCGCCGGAAGATGATGCCTATGTGGTTCAAAATGGATTGGCTTTGCCGGTTTTAATGTTGGGGGAAACGGTTGTCGGATTACAGCCGGAACGCGCATTCGGAATGGATGCAAAGCAAGTCTACCACGCACCCGACATTGTTCCCACCCATCATTATCTCGCATTCTATTTCTGGCTCCGTTTTGTTTATAAAGCCGATGCTATTATTCATATGGGTAAGCATGGCAATCTTGAATGGCTTCCGGGAAAAGCTTTAGCACTCTCGAACCATTGCTATCCTGAAGTTGCTCTTGGACCGATGCCGCATATCTATCCGTTTATTGTTAACGACCCCGGTGAAGGAACACAGGCAAAACGACGCTCTTCAGCCGTTATCATCGACCATCTGACCCCGCCTTTGACACGCGCGGAAAGTTATGGCCCGTTAAAAGATCTGGAAGGGCTTGTTGATGAATATTATGAGGCCTCAGGCGTTGACCCGCGCCGTCTCGTAAAGCTCAAAGGCGAAATACTTGATCTGGTGCGGCTCACCGGTCTCAATCATGATGCCGGAATTGAAGACCATGATAGCGATGATCTGGCACTTGAGAAACTTGATGCCTTTTTGTGTGATCTTAAAGAATTGCAAATCAGGGACGGGCTGCATATTTTTGGCAAAGCGCCTTCTGGCGAACAATTGGAAAATCTCCTTGTTGCAACGGCACGTGTTCCCCGTGGCGAGGGAGAAAATGGCAGTTTACACCGCGCTATCGCCGATGATCTCGGACTTGCTTTCGACCCGCTTGATTGTGTTTTTTCAGAAAAATGGCAAGGTGAAAAGCCTGAAATATTGAAGGGCATGACCGACAGCCTATGGCGCACAAATGGTGACACGGTTGAACGGATTGAACTTCTGGCGCTGGCGCTGGTGTCGGGAAAGATCACTCTTCCGCAAAACTTCATGAAAACAGCGCCAATTCTTAAAAATATTGAAGAAACATTGCGGCCCTTGATTTTAAGTTGCGGCAAGGCAGAAATTGACGGGCTTTTAACGGCTCTTGACGGGCATTTTGTCGAGCCGGGGCCATCCGGCGCCCCGACACGCGGACGGCCCGATGTATTTCCGACAGGGCGCAACTTTTTTTCAGTTGATACAAGGGCAGTGCCCACACAGTCGGCTTGGCAATTGGGTAAAAAATCGGCCGAGCTTCTCATTATCCGCTATGTGCAGGATCACGGTGATTGGCCGAAGGCTTTTGGCCTTACCGCTTGGGGAACCGCCAATATGCGCACCGGTGGCGATGATATTGCGCAGGCTCTGGCGCTTATCGGCGTCAAGCCTTTGTGGGATGCGGCATCCCGCCGTGTAACCGGTGTTGAAGTTATTCCGATAGCAGTTCTCGGGCGGCCACGTGTCGATGTGACGTTAAGGATTTCCGGCTTCTTCCGCGATGCATTTCCCGAACAGATCGCCTTGTTCGATCAGGCGGTGCGTCTCGTTGCCTCGCTTGACGAAGAGGAAGAAGATAATCCGCTTCATGCGCATTATTTGAAAGATGTAAAAACGCTCACAGAAAACGGAAAGAGCACAAAAGAGGCGGAAAGAGAAGCCGGTTTTCGTGTTTTCGGCGCTCGTCCGGGTGTTTATGGAACCGGCGTTCAGGAGCTTCTCGACAAGGGCGAATGGAATGACCGTAACGACCTTGGCAAAGCGTGGATTGCCCATTCTTCTTTTGCTTATGGTAAGGAAGACGGGGTGGCTGCACAAAATATGCTTGAAAGCCGGCTTCATCATATCAATGCCGTTGTCCAAAATCAAGATAATCGCGAACATGATCTTCTCGATTCCGGTGAATATTATGCCTTTGAAGGGGGCATGGCTTCGGCGGTTGCTGATAAGCAGGGGGCTTTTCCGAAAGTCTATCACAATGATATGTCGCGCCCCGAACGGCCAATGATAAAAACCTTGCAGGAAGAAATCGGGCGGACACTCCGCGGGCGTGCCGTTAATCCGAAATGGATAAAAGGGGTTATGCGCCACGGCTTTAAAGGTGCGGTCGAAATGGCTGCAACTGTCGACTATCTCTTTGCTTTTTCGGCAACAACAAATGCCGTATCCAACGAACAATTCGAGGCGATTTATAATGCCTATATCGACGACGAGACGGTGCGGAATTTTCTAATCGGGAACAACCCTGCCGCTTTAAGAGAAATGGCACATAAACTTGAACAGGCGATCCGGAGAGAGTTGTGGAAACCACGCTCCAATTCTGCTTTGTTTGAACTGGAAGAACTACAGAAAGGCTCGATAAGATGGACGCCAAGGAAAAGCTGACGGAAGCGGAATTGAATGCCCGTCATGCCGAAAAAATGAAAAAGAAAGAGGCCGCGCGCAAAAAAATAGAAGCCGGTAAAACCAAAGAAAAAGGCCTTCTCATTGTTCATACGGGCAAGGGCAAAGGCAAGACAACGGCCGCTTTCGGTATGGTTTTTCGTGCTCTCGGCCAGAATATGAGGGTTGGCGTTGTGCAGTTTGTCAAGGGATTACGGCAAACCGGCGAGCGTACTGCACTTGAAAAATTTGGCGATCAGGTGCGCGTCTATGCCCATGGTGAAGGCTTTACATGGGAAACGCAGGATCGTGAAAAAGACATTGCCGAAGCGCGAAAAGCATGGAACATTGCCAAAGATATGATCCTCGACGACACCACGGATATGGTGCTTTGTGACGAGTTGAATATCGTGTTGCGCTATGATTATTTACCTTTGGAAGAAGTGCTTGATGTATTATCGAAGCGACCTTTCATGAAGCATGTTATCATTACCGGTCGCAATGCAAGAAATGAATTGATTGAGGCTGCCGATCTGGTGACAGAAATGGAATTGGTCAAACACCCGTTCCGTTCCGGCATAAAAGGACAGAAGGGGATTGAATTCTGATGACCGCAACCTGGCAGTTCTGGGCATTTCTTTCTGCAATTTTTGCGGCTTTAACAGCGATTTTTGCAAAAGTAGGTATAAGCGGTATCAATTCCGATTTTGCCACTTTGATAAGAACAATCGTTATCATCGCCGCATTGTGTCTGTTTTTAAGCATTACCGGACAATGGCAACGTCCGGGAGCTATTCCGGCAAAATCATGGGTTTTCCTTGTTTTATCAGGACTTGCCACGGGTGCTTCATGGCTTGCCTATTTTCGCGCTCTGCAATTGGGAGATGCTTCCCATGTCGCTCCGATAGACAAATTATCAGTCATCTTTGTTGCCATTTTTGGCGTTACTTTTCTTGGTGAAAAACTGACAGCCATCAACTGGACCGGCGTCGTGCTGATCGGGGCAGGCGTTATTTTGCTGGCATTAAAATTTTAGAAGAGCATAAATTCTTCTGCCTTAAGAAAACGGTTCGGTAACTTTGTGCAAACCGGTTTTTTTAAGCTCCATGATGATATTCTGATGGAGAGGCTTTAACTCTCAGAAGTTCAGCCATTGCCGTAGCGGATTGTCATGAGCTTCCAAGAGTTTATAGGCAAGAATAACGCATACAATGACCAATAGCGGTTTTATGAGCTTGGCACCGGTTTTCATGGCGACGCGCGCACCCAATTGTGCTCCGATAAATTGTGCGATTCCCATAGCAATGCCGATTTTTACATTGATCGAGCCCATGACAGCAAAGGTTAAAAAACCGCCGAGATTGGATGAAAAGTTCAACAGTTTCGTATGGGCTGTCGCTTTGAGAATTCCAAACCCTGACAAAGAAACAAAGGCCAGCATATAAAAAGAGCCGGCACCCGGACCGAATATGCCGTCGTAAAAGCCGACAAGTGGCGCCATAGTCAGCGAAAAGATGATTGGCCGCATCCGCTCCTGTTTATCAATGTCGTTGAGGTTCGGCTTGAATGCGAAATAACAGGCGACAATAATGAGCAGAACGGGCAGGAACGCCTGAAATAATTTGACAGGAATGAGGGTCGCAACCAATGCGCCGATAACACTTCCGATAAAGGCCATAGTGGCTTGGAGGATTTGTTTCCTTATATTGACTTGTCCACCACGGGCATAGGCCACCATTGCAGAAAATGAACCGAAAAGACCCTGCAACTTGTTTGTACCCAATGTTTCGACTGGCGGAAGGCCTGAAAGCATCAGGGCAGGGATGGTGATAAGGCCACCGCCACCGGCAATCGAATCTATAAAACCGGCAAGCAAACCGGCAAAAATCAAAATCAGGACAGTCGGGTCAAAAAGGAATTCCAGCATTGGCGAATATTACCTGAACAGAATAGAATAAGGAATAATAGAATAATTTCGATAAAGAAACGTCAAACGTTGCATTCATGCACTTGTGTTTTTTGTGCAATATTGGCAAGCTCTGCTTTTAGTTCAGCTCTCCTAACGTGGCAAGAAGCGGAGTTTCGCATGTTTGACAGCATAGCAAATTATTTTTCCCGTCATAATTCGGTTCGTAAAGTGGCCGAAAATCCGGCAACAGCGGCCGAGCTTCTCTTGCTCATCCATTTGGGTTTTGCCGATGGTAAACATACCCCAAGCGAAACTGCCGCTTTTTCAAAAATTGCCGAACAACAATTCGGTGTATCTCCCGATGCTTTGCCGGATGTCATCCAATATCTTTATGATTATGGCTATGAAACAACAACCGGTCAGGCTGCAGCTCTCTTTGGCGAATTGGCGCCGGATCGGCGTATTGCACTTATCGAAAATTTGATGACGATTGCGGCTGCCGATAATCATGTCGATGCGGATGAAGTTGCACTCATCCATCGGATAGCAGCCATTCTCGGTGTTCCCTCGCAAGAGGTGGAGCGGATTTATAACACCGTCAAAGGACGCGCTTGAAGGCAAAAACGGATATGGTCATATCAAGCTCTATGCCGGTTTTTGTTGGCATAGGCATTTCGTCATCTGCCACAACGGGCGACATGGAAAAGGCGCTCGAATTTCTGGAAAAGTGGAATATTGCGGTTTTTTCAACGCTTGAAGGTAAAGAATCCAACAGCCTTATTTTACTTGCTTTGCAACGCCTTGCTGTTCCTCTCGTTACATTTTCATCAGAAGAGTTGGAGACAATGACTTGCTTTCTGAAGAACCCTTCCGATATTGTTTTTCAACATAAGGGCTGCCATGGCGTTGCGGAAGCGGCGGCTTTGGCGGCTTCAGGTAAAGGTGGTATCTTGCTCGTTGAAAAGACAAAAATTGGTGGGCTCACCATTGCTGTTGCAGGATAGAAGGAAGAATGACAGTATATTTTATCGGCGCAGGTCCGGGAGCATATGATCTCATTACAGTGCGTGGGCTTAATCTCATAAAACGTTGTCCGGTCTGCCTTTATGCCGGCTCGCTTCTTTCGGAAGAATTGATTGCCGAAATTCCTCAGGAAGCGCGACGCGTCAATACCGGTCATCTTGATCTTGATGCCATTGTCGAAGAGTTTGTCAAAGCGGAAAAAGAAGGAAAGGATGTTGCAAGGCTTCATTCCGGCGACCCTTCGATCTATAGCGCAATTGCCGAACAGATGGCAGCGCTCGACAAGCTTGCAGTCAATTACGAGGTGGTGCCGGGGGTTGCTTCCTATGCGGCGGCAGCGGCAGCCATGAAGCAGGAATTGACACTTCCAAAGCTAAACCAATCGGTCATTTTGACACGGACATCAGTCAATTCGTCACCCATGCCGGAACTTGAGACATTGTCAAATCTCGGACAAGCAAAAGCGACAATGGCAATCCATCTTTCGGCAAAAAATATTGCTGCCATCCGGAAAGAATTATTGCCGATTTACGGGTCCGATTGCCCCGTCATTGTTGCCTATCACGTAAGCTGGCCGGACGAAAAAATCATTTCAGGCACATTGGCCGATATTCATGAAAAGATAGCGCAAGAAAAAATAGAAAAAACCGCAATCATCTTTGTCGGGAAAGCGCTGCGGCCGGAAAAGCTTAGCCGTTCGTCTCTTTATGCTTTTCCGCACGGTCCGCTTGGCAAAACGTCCGCACCACGTCGATAACATCTTTTTCCGCACTTAATATGACGACATCGGGCAGGGGCTTTCTGGTGATCATAATCACCGGAAGGCCGAGTTTGCGAGCAGCCTCCAACTTTGGAAAAGATGCTGAACCTCCGGAATTTCTGCACACGAGACAATCAAAATGATGGTTGACGAGAAAGTCATATTCTTCTTTTTCATTTTCCGGTTTACCAAGCACAATTTCTATATTGGCTTCGGGAACAAAATTTTCCGGTTGCTCGACCATACGCGCGACAAATGAAACATCTTTGCGCACAAGAAATTCATTGACGTGTTGGCGCCCGATGGCAAGAAAGCAGCGGCTATTTGCAGGAACAGCAGCGACGGCTTCCTCAATATTATTCACCGTCAGCCACTTGTCTTCTTTACCCGCTTGCCAGAGCGGACGCTCGAACCGGATATAATCGATTTTTTCTGCGCGCGCTGCCCGCCAAGCATGATCGGTCATAGTTTCAGCGAAAGGATGGGTTGCGTCAACGATAAGCCCTATATTTTCCTTTTTGATTGTATTGATAAGCCCGTCAATGCCGCCAAACCCGCCAATGCGGTATCGCCCCGCGGGAATTTTCGGATGCGATGTGCGGCCAGCGAGAGACGAAAGAACAGGATAGTCCTTTTCGGCAAATTTTTCTGCGAGAGCATAGGCTTCGCTGGTGCCACCCAATAATAAAACTGTCCTACTTTCTCGCAAGAATATTTCCCTTCCTGTCGGTCACAATGATTTCGACAGTAACCAGCGCACTCCTTAATGTTTCTTCAGCAACATGTTTTGCCTGAAGCGCAATAGGGGTAGCAATATCAATTCCTTCTTTTGTAGCAATATCAAGCACTTCTTTTGCAGTGTTCGCATTTTCGATGAAGTGCTTGAAAGATTGGTTTAAGCCGGCATTCTTTGCAATAGTCCACAAAAATGTCTTGTCGACTTGGGAGCGGGAAGAATGAAGGTCCATTTCGCCTTGCGCGAGTTTTGTGAGTTTTGCAAAACCACCTGCAATTGTCAGTTTATCAATCGGGTGGTGACGCAAATATTTTAACACGGCACCGACAAAGTCTCCCATATCCAATATAGCATAGTCGGGAAGATGGTAGATTGCCTGTGCGGCATCTTCCGAAGTTGCGCCGGTTGCACCAAGAACATGGCTTGCCCCTTCCGCACGTGCAACATCAATACCGCTATGAATAGAATGAATCCATGCCGAGCATGAGAACGGATGAACAATACCGGTAGTGCCGAGAATGGAAATGCCGCCCAAAATGCCAAGGCGCGGATTCCATGTTTTGAGCGCGATATTTTCGCCATCCGGCACTGAAATTGTAATGACCAGGTCTTGCGGAAAAGAATATTTGTCACAAATTTCCTTGCAAACCTCGCTCATCATCCGGCGCGGAACGGGGTTGATGGCCGCTTCCCCGACATCAAGCGGCAAACCCGGTCTTGTAACAGTTCCAACACCTTTTCCTGCTTTGAATATAATTCCACTGTTTGGACGGGCAGGAGTGACAGTTGCAATAATGGTCGCCTTGTCTGTTACATCGGGATCATCACCTGCATCTTTGATAATTCCTGCTGTTGCCTGATTTTCTCCAAGAGTTTTGACAGATAGCGCAAATTGCGGCATTTGCCCCCTTGGCAATCTTATCTCCACGGGATCGGGAAAAGCACCGGTTATGAGAGCAGTGAGCGCTGCCTTGGTTGCAGCGGTAGCGCAGGCGCCTGTTGTCCAGCCCAAGCGAAGGGGACCTTCCGGTTTGCGTTTCAATGTGCTTTGCAGATCTGCCATTTTGACAATATTTCTTGAAAATTAAACGTTTACAGTGGTTGGAAACTGCACAATAGATAACACATATAATGCATTGATTCTTGATTTCTATAGATTTTACCATCAAAAGGACCCGAAATGACGGCAGATTTGCCATTCAAATTGCCACAGTTCATTGCGGGGCATGTGTGGTTGGTGGGCGCGGGGCCAGGTGATCCCGGACTTCTTACGCTCCATTGTGTCAATGCACTCAAACAGGCAGACCACATCCTTTATGATGCGCTGGTCGATCATTCGTGCCTCAAGCTTGCAAAACAAGGCGCAATTTTAGAATTTGCCGGAAAACGCGGTGGCAAACCCTCGCTTAAACAGCAAGAAATTACCGACCGCATGATTTGCCTTGCCAGAGAAGGAAAACGGGTTTTGCGTTTGAAAGGCGGCGATCCTTTTGTTTTCGGGCGTGGTGGTGAAGAAGCGCTTGCCTTGATAGAGGCGCATATTCCCTTTCGCGTTTTTCCCGGAATAACAGCAGGAATAGCAGGGCCTGCCTATGCAGGTGTTCCGGTAACGCATCGTTCGGTCAATCATAGTGTATTGTTTTTAACCGGTCATGATGCTGACGGAACAGTTCCCAAATCTTTTGACTGGAAAGCAATTTCGCGCGCTGCACCGGTTCTTGTGTTTTATATGGCGATGAAACATATTGATGAAATTGCCGATGACCTTATGAAAGGCGGGCGCAAAAGTGACGAGCCGGTTATGTTTATCACGCATGCGACCACCTCCAATCAGCGGATTTATAAAACCGAACTCGGCCATATAAAACAAATAATCAAAGAGCATAATATCGAACCACCGACGATTGTTGTCGTGGGTAAAGTTGTTTCGCTTGCTGATAAACTCTCGCCGGAAATTGTTAGAGACGAATTGGATAACAGATCATTATGAATGGCTTTATGGTGAGCGCTGCCAATTCGGGAGCCGGTAAAACTGTTATCACTCTGGCATTGATGCGCGCTTTGAAAGAAGTGGGGTTAGCCGTTGCTCCCCGAAAAGCGGGGCCGGACTTTATTGATCCGGCATTTCATAAAGCGGCAACAGGCGAGGATAGTTACAATCTCGATTGTTGGGCAATGCGCGACGCGCTCATAAGAAATATCAATTTTACCGACACTTCGGAGCAGAAGTTTTTTGTGGTCGAAGGTATGATGGGGCTTTATGATGGCGCCATTAACGGCAAGGGGTCGTCTGCCGAACTTGCCCGATTGTTGGATTTGCCGGTATTTTTTGTTGTCGATGTGACAAGCCAATCACATTCGGTTGCGGCACTTGTCAAAGGCTTTGCCGAGTTTATGCCGGAATTGCGCTTTGCCGGAATTATTCTGAATAAAATTGGAAGTCCCCGACATGAAGCTATGCTTCGGGCGGCCTTGCAACCGCTTGATATACCGGTGGTTGGTGCGGTCTACAGGAATGAAGCGCTGACACTCCCCTCACGTCATTTGGGTTTGGTTCAAGCTTCGGAAAGAACCGATCTTTATCACTTTATCGGAAAAGCAGCAGAAATCATTAAGGCAAGCGTTGATCTCGAGGCGATGATCACATTATCGACTTCAAATCGGGTGAAAGTTACTAGTGCTACGATTGATCATATTCCGCCACTTGGACAGCGTATTGCGGTGAGCCGTGATGATGCTTTCCGCTTTTCTTATCCACACCTGCTTGATGGTTGGAGAAAAGCCGGTGCCGAAATCACATTCTTTTCGCCTTTGGCGAATGAGGTGCCGGATAAAGATTGTGACAGCATTTATTTATGTGGTGGTTATCCGGAACTTTTTGCCGGAAAACTGGCGGCAGCGGATAAATTCAAAAAAGCCATGGTTGATATGGCAACAGCCGGAAAAACCATTTATGGCGAATGCGGTGGTTATATGACCTTGGGGGAAACATTGGAAGATAGCGAAGGGGTTAAACACCTGATGCTTGGTCTTTTGCCATTGAATACCAGCTTCAAACAGAAGAAACTGCATTTAGGCTATCGCCGTCTGGTTCCGGAAGGGGCGTTTTTTGGAAAAAACCGCTTTCGAGGGCACGAATTCCATTATGCCTCCATTGTAGATGAAAAGGTCGATATACCGCTTTTTAAAGCCTATGATGCGCTCGACAATTCTTTAGGTACAAGGGGAATGAGAATAAACAATGTTGCCGGCTCGTTTATTCATTTGATAGATATTGAAGGTTGAAAAAAATCGGAAATTGTGGATGTAGTTAAAACTACATGCATTTATTGCAATTTCGCTAAAAGGTTAGCCATTCAGTTTTCTATCGGAAGAGCAGTTAAGGCAAAAGACTTCAATACAAACTGCCGTGAACATATTGAAATTGGAAGATATTTTCTTGCACTAATATGATGTGAAATGGCAAAACCGGATAATTGAAAAACTACCGCATTCAGGGATTCGTCCGTTAATTATGAAATATGAAATTGATAAGCTCAATGTTGCTTCCGCGGTTAACGCAAGAACACGCCGTATCAGCATACTTGCTCTTGCTGTCGGCGCCTTCGCAATCGGTACATCAGAATTTGTTTCAATGGGGCTGCAACCGGAAATGGCCAAAAGTTCGGGAGTCGATATACCGACCGCCGGCCAATATATTTCGGCCTATGCAATGGGGGTTGTTGTTGGTGCACCGGTTCTGGCTGTAGCAACTGCAAAATTTCCGCGGAAATATGTTCTGATTGCTCTGATGCTGTTTTATGCTTTTGCCAATATTGCGAGTGCCTGTGTGACGAGCTTTCACGCGCTGGTTGGCTTACGATTCATGAGCGGTTTGCCGCACGGCATCTATTTCGGTGTTGCCTCTATTGCCGCTTCTTCCATGGTGGAGATGAAAAATCGTCCCAAGGCGATCGGTGCGGTGATGCTGGGGCTTACAATTGCGACTGTTGTTGGCGCACCTTTTGCAACCTGGCTCGGTCAGCAACTTGGTTGGCAAATGGCTTTTGTGCTGGTCGGCAGCATCGGTGCTTTTTGTGCTATTTTGGTATTTTTGTTTTTGCCCAGTTTGCCAACGGCATTGGGTACAAGTCCACTTACCGAACTTAGCGCTTTAAAAGAAAAGCAGGTCTGGTTCATGCTGGCAATGGTAGCCATTGGCACAGCAGGTCTCTTTACTGTATTCAGCTACATCAAATCGACTTTGACTGTCGTTTCCGGTGTTTCAATTGCCTGGGTACCGTTTATCATGCCGCTTATCGGCCTTGGCATGGTAACAGGAAACATCTTCGGACCAAAAATAGCGGTGAAAATTGGTCCGATGAAGATGATATTTTATGCAATGCTTTGGAGTACAATTACATTCTTTCTGTTTTTCTTCCTCTGTCACTCCGGCATTACGGCTGCGATCGGTTGTTTTTTGATTGGTACATCTTTTGCCAGTATGCCGTCAGTTCAGGCGCGCGTGATGGATGTTGCAGCCAACGCCCAGACACTCGCCGGAGCACTGATGCAATCGGCCTACAATGTTGCCAATGCTTTGGGTGCTGAATCGGGTGCAGAAATTTTGCGCCTAGGCTTTGGTTATCAGGATACGGCGATTTTGGGCGGGTGTCTTACATTTTGCGGTGTGTTGATCTTTGCAGCATCGTGGTACGTCGATAAGCGTGATCAGGCCAAAGCACAAAAACAGGTGTGACACCGGTGGAGCGTCTCTGTTTTATCCTTTTATTGGCGCTCCTGATTGATCGTTCAATCGGCGACCCCGACTGGATATGGCGCAAGCTCCCTCATCCGGTAGCGGCTTTCGGGGCAGGGATAAAGTGGTTTGAAACAAGATATAACAGAAAGTCGATGTCGCCCCGTCTCAGGAAATGGTGTGGCCTCGATGCTCTTCTCGTCTTGTTAACCGCAAGCTTTTTTGTTGGCCTTTTTATTCATAAGTTTTTGTTCGGATTGGGGTTCGCAGGGATAGTCATTGAGGCGCTGGTTGCCTCCATATTTATTGCTCAAAAAAGCCTGGTTGATCACGTTGGTAAAGTGGAAAAAGCGTTCAAACAAGGTTCGCTTGTTGAAGCGAGAGATGCTGTTTCGCTCATCGTCGGGCGGGAAACAAAAAATCTCGATGAAAGTGCGGTTTGCCGTGCAGCTATCGAAAGCCTCGCCGAAAATAGCTCTGATGGCGTTGTGGCACCTGTATTCTGGTATCTTGTTCTCGGTCTTCCCGGCCTTTTTTGTTATAAATTGGTGAACACTGCCGACTCGATGATCGGCTATAAGAATGAGCGCTTCAAGGATTTCGGCTGGGCTTCGGCACGACTTGACGATGTTGTCAATTTTATACCGGCAAGATTGACAGCGTTTATCGTTATCCTGACATCCGGACTTTTTATCAATTGGAAAGCTGCAGCAAAAGCACTCGAAGTGGTGAAAAAAGATGCGAGGCACCATCATTCGCCCAATGCCGGTTTTCCCGAATGCGCCTTTGCAGGCGCCCTTGATGTCAAGCTTTTGGGACCGAGAATCTATTCAGGCAAAGCCGTTGATGAACCTTTCCAGAATGATAGCGGGAAAATGGCCGGTCCCGCCGATATTTATCGTGCTATCCGGCTCTTCAAGCGTTCGATGGATGTGTTATTTTTAATTATTCTGGTGCTGTTTCTGATCGCTTTGGTTGTTTGAATGTTTTCCATCGGGACGGTTGAGCATATCGCGCGAAATAATAAAGGCGAGCGGTACAGCAAGTAGCAATATAATAATCAGAAAGATAAACAGTACTTTGGAAGCCGCAATCATACCGCTGACACCACCCGGATCAAATAATCCGGCAAGATTGGTAATGCTTCCGGCAAGTGCTGCGCTTAAAGCCGTTGAAAACAATTGGATTGTTGTGAGAGATGCACTGGCACGCGTGGCGTCTTTATCGGAAGCGCATTGTAAAACGCGGGTAAGCAAATGCGGCCACGATGTTCCAGCCCCGACACCGATCAGAAAAAGGGCAATACAAATCGAAATAAGAAATCCCGATGATTGCATTTCGGAGGGGATGAAATAAAACAATGTTGCCATTCCGAGCATATCAATCACGGGCGCGAGAATGATGATTTTGCGCACAATTTTTGGAGCGGCTCCGGCACTTGGCAATGAACCACAAGTCCAGCCGATGCTCATAAGCGCGGCAATATAGCCTGCAACAAGTGGTCCACGCCCGTGAAGTTCCTGAAGAAACAGGGGAAGATAAAGCTCCGCACCGTTTACAGCGACCGAAATAATAACCATCAGCCCGTAAAGCGGCAGGAATATCGATTGAATAGAAAATGAACCTTCGGGAAGCATTTTGTTTTCAGAATGATTGTCGATAATCCCAAGAACTAAAAGCAGGATAGCACCGATAATAATACCGGCAATTTTAATGTTGTTGTCGGCAACCGCACTGCTTGCGGAAATGACAAGAACCATAACGGTCAAAACAGCAAGTTGGATAACAGGAAGCCGTTCCGAAGCATTCTTAAGTTTTGCCGAGGCAGGCAAAACTTTAAGTGCAACGCCAGAAAATAAAAGTGCCAGAATACCAACCGTCCAGAATGAAGCACGCCAAGTGCTGTATTCGGCAAAAATGCCGCCAATAGCGGGGCCAAGTAATGTTGAAATGCCCCACATGCCGGAAATGAGCCCCATGGCACGTGGCCATAAGGCAGGGTCGAATACAATTCTGACCATGGAATAGGACAGTGACAACAAAAAGCCGCCACCGAAACCTTGAATGAGCCGACCAAACAGGAACGCTGCCATAGTCGGAGCGACACTACAGATAAGGGTGCCAACTGCAAACAGGAGTGCCGAAAGAACGTAAGCTGTTTTAGGCCCGAAACGGGCTAGCAATTTTGCTGCGAGCGACGCACCGATAAGCGATGCTGTCACAAAAATTGTTGCTGCCCACGAATAATATTGTTCACCGTGAATATCGGCAACAAGGGAAGGGAGAATAGTGACAACAATATAGACATTGACCGCATGCAGAGCAACCCCGCCTGCAAGTGTTACAGAGCGGACACCGTTTCTACCTGAAAGAAGTGTTGACCAGCCTTGATCATTCATCGTTATCCCTATGTATTTTTAGAATCAGTGTCGGTCTTCTAAATAACGTCATAAGACCGTGGAGCCAAGAAACGAAACTTTGATCAGCAATTTTTGTTCCGGTCAAAACAAAAAGCCCCGTGTGAAACGGGGCTTTTGCTTTTCAAATTTGAAACGTTCAAGCAAGTGCTTTGGCAAGATTTTCCGCAATTTTGTCAAGAAAACCTGTTGTTGAAAGCCATTTCTGGTTCGGTCCGATAAGCAGGGCAAGATCCTTTGTCATGAAACCGGATTCAACCGTGTCGACACATACTTTTTCAAGTGTATCGGCAAAGTGTTTCAACTGGTCATTGTTGTCGAGCTTTGCACGGTGCGCCAAACCGCGAGTCCAGGCAAAGATTGAAGCAATCGAGTTGGTCGATGTTTCTTCGCCGCGCTGATATTGGCGATAGTGGCGGGTTACTGTTCCATGTGCAGCTTCGGCTTCAACTGTTTTGCCATCCGGCGTCATAAGAACGGAGGTCATGAGCCCCAAAGAGCCGAAACCCTGAGCCACTGTATCGGATTGGACATCACCATCATAGTTCTTACATGCCCAGACATAACCACCGGACCATTTAAGTGACGAGGCCACCATGTCATCAATCAGACGGTGCTCGTAAGTGAGATGGTATTTGTCAAATTCAGACTTGAATTCTTTATCGAAAACTTCCTGAAAGATATCTTTGAAACGGCCATCATAAGCCTTCAAAATGGTATTCTTTGTGGAAAGATAGACCGGAACTTTGCGTTGCAAACCATAATTGAACGATGCACGGGCAAAATCGCGGATTGATGCATCAAGGTTATACATGGCCAATGCAACACCGGCCCCCGGTGCATCATAAACGTCATGTTCAATAACGGTTCCGTCTTCACCGACAAATTTGATTGTCAGCTTGCCTTTGCCGGGGAATTTGAAATCTGTTGCTTTATATTGGTCACCAAAAGCATGACGGCCGATAATGATCGGCTTTGTCCAGTGCGGAACGAGTCGCGGAACGTTTTTGCAAATAATTGGCTCACGGAAAATAACGCCGCCAAGAATGTTACGGATTGTACCATTCGGCGACTTCCACATTTTTTTCAGGTTGAACTCTTTAACGCGCGCTTCGTCGGGTGTGATTGTCGCACATTTAACGCCAACACCATATTTCTTGATTGCGTTTGCGGCGTCGGTTGTTACCTGATCGTTGGTCGCATCACGATTTTCTATCGAAAGATCATAATATTTCAGATCTACATCGAGATAGGGATGGATCAATTTTTCCTTGATATATTGCCAAATAATGCGTGTCATCTCATCGCCGTCGAGTTCGACGACGGGATTTGCGACCTTGATCTTTGCCATATGATAATCCTCTTCCATAATTTTGGTATTTTTGCCGTTATAACATTCGCAAACACAAACTGGAAAGCCCTAAACCGAGATTATAACGGACCTTTGAAGATGAAGTAGGCTCCGCTTACAATAAGCGCAAAGCCGACAAAATGGTTTATCGTCAGTTTTTCACCAAGATAAAGAATGGAAAAACCGGAAAATATCAGAAGCGTGATCACTTCCTGAATCGTTTTGAGTTGGGCCGCGCTATATACAGTGTGTCCCAACCGGTTTGCGGGAACGGCAAGGCAATATTCGAAAAATGCAATTCCCCAACTTGCAATAACGACGATCATTAGCGGCTTGTTGGTGAATTTCAAATGCCCATACCAGGCAAAGGTCATGAAAACATTTGATAACAACAACAAGC
Source organism: Ditibartonella apihabitans (assembly GCF_002007485.1). GTDB lineage: Bacteria > Pseudomonadota > Alphaproteobacteria > Rhizobiales > Rhizobiaceae > Bartonella > Bartonella apihabitans. The sequence goes on along the minus strand of NZ_CP015820.1, from coordinate 1,496,949 downwards.
CGATAGGCGCGATAAAGGGTAAAATTTGCATTTGTCGTAGATTTAAAAAGTTTATAAAGCGCGATCGTAATAAAGCTGTATGCCGGTCAGAGCAGAAATATGTTTGACATAATCCTGAAGTCGCTGCGGCATTTTGATATCTTTCACAATCGTCAGATTGCGTAATGTGGGAAAGATCATGACATCATCCCAGCTCAAGTTTTCATTGGTATTATCCGGATGAAAAGACAAAGTTGCGAGTTTGTCTTCGACCTTCTTTTTATGTTCAGCTGTTTCAGCCATCGCTTGATCGAATGATTTGCCAAGGTTTTTTTCTTTTTTGCCTTGAAAATATTCAATGGCTGATTTTGTAGCAAATTCCGGAAGAGACGCTTTTACATTTCGCGGGAAAAGCAATGCATTAATATCCGAAGAGACCTCGGAAAGCTCGTCAGTGACTTTTTTTTGTATGTCTGTTGCCGGAGAAACAACCCGACTTTTTTCGCCAATTTCATCAAATTTATGCGCAATGTCCAAGCTTTCAACCATGGCCGAACCATCGTCGAATTCCAGAATTGGCACCTGTTTTTTATGAACAAGCCGCATACATGTTTCAGAATCATCATTCAGTAAAACGATATATTCAACAGGAACCTGTTTATATCCGGCCACCATCTTGGCACGGACACAGAATGGGCAATGGTCGTAATAATAAAGTTTCATCGAATAATTCCTTACATCTCTAGGAGTTCGCTCAGTGATATGGGCAGCATTGCGGGACTGAAGTTATCTTCTCCAACCTTAGCTCAAAACGACCGATTAGGAAAGAAAAGTAAAATTGAAGAGGAGCGATTTGATTTAGGGATAACGCGCCTGATTTCGCATTAATGTAATACTCCGGTCAATTTAATACTCTCGTCAATGCAACAATCAGAGCCGACTATTATCAGGGCTGGTCGTTCGCCAATCGCGTCAATGGTTTAGGATAGCAGGAAATCCTTGTTTTCAAAAATGGCAAACATGGTGAGCTTACTATGATCCGTTTATAGAAAACTATAAGACGTGGATTTCATACAAAGAATGTATTGGGTAGAAATTCCTTAGTTTTAACCGATCTGTTTAAAACTGTGCGTTACGAGACCGCCTCTCTAAACTGTTGTTTTTGTCTAACTTCGTTCAGTTGGAATTGCCTCGACCAATAAAACATTTTTTTGATAGGCCTGTTATCTTTGCAATTAATCCGGGTTCATAGCTTTTGTCGGTTTATTTGCATATTTCAGTTAATTGAACTATATTATTAGCAAAGAATAATGCTGGACTGAATTGGCATTATACCGGAGGCGAAAATGGTATCAATCACATCAACCGACTTGAACTTGGTCAATCATGGTTTTGATGTTCCGGGGTTGCGGGCTGCCCAGAATATTCAGGAAATTGTTCAGGAAAAGAATGCGACACAGACCGTGCGTGTCGATGATCGTAATGTGATGTCGCCACGTATTTCCGACGCGTTATCGCGTATTCAGGAACTTGTTGAAAAAGGTATTAATGCATCCGGCATTATCAATCAGCAAGTCAATTTGAACATGACAAATCCGCAATATTTTACCGGCACTTTGAGGGATGCCGATGCGGCTAAATATGCCGGGTTCGAAGGTGTTCCAACGGGCAATTTTCAGGTGTTTACACCTCCTCAAATCAGTGACGATAAGCTGAAAGACCTTGTTAAATCGACCGCCCAGCTTGGTGGCCTTACAAAAGGTGATGATGCTTTGTTCAAAGCCCTGCAAAATGACACTGCAAAGATCTATAACCAGAAGGATGCCGAAAATCTTCTTGGTAAACCGGTTGACTGGAAGCAGGGGAGCATTGGCGGAACAATGTGGGATCGCAATGCAATTGACCAAAAGGCAGTGCAACAAGTTGCACAGGATGGCAAGCAAATTTTTGCAGGCGCTATCGGATCAATTCATTTTGCTGTTGTCTATTAACTAAAATATATTATTTATTTGTATAACGGTTCAATATAAAATGTATATTGAACCGTTTTTTATATGTTTATTTTTATAGCTTTACTTTTATTTTTCGCAATATGGACTAACTATCAGGAATTTTATAATATTGTATTTCCGTATATCATTCAAAAATCTTTTTTTTAAAACTGTATAAAAGTTGTTTTTATCTGCCGACAGAGGCTTGAAAATAATCAACAAAAGCGGAAATAAGTCTGTAAGCGGGTGGTGTGTTCGTTATTCTGATTGATGCACCTTAACGTGACAACTCGGCAATCCGTAATTGTCGAATAAAAGACGGTATTGGAACTTTTTTCGGCCTTATTTTATTATTTAAATTAACAATGGATGCGCTTAGACTGTTTCAAGTCTAGAAAGATGGTATGGAGTGTATAATGCGCTTTCTCATTTCAATTTTGCTTTGTGTGATGACATTGCCGGCCTTTGCTGAAAGCCGTACTGCAATAATCGGAGCTATCCAAGTTATTGATGGGGAAACACTCGAAATTCAAAATCAACGCATAAAATTGTGGGGAGTAGATGCTCCGGAACTTAACCAGACATGTAAAGATGGTCAGGATGCCGGCTATGATTGCGGAAAAGAAGCCGCATCTGCACTTTCGCAATGGCTGAAAGAATTGCAACCTGTGCGCTGCGAACCGCGTGGCAATGATAATTCAGGCAATACGATTGCAATTTGCTATACCTCAACTGGGGATGACATAGCAGGCTGGATGGTTCGCAACGGCTATGCTATTGATTGGCCGAAATATTCCAATGGTTTTTACGGCGTTTCAGAAAAACAGGCACAATCAAACAAGAGCGGTGTTTGGCAACATAACGAAGCTGCGCCGTGGAAATTGACTGAAAAATAAAAAATTTAAAAGAGCTAAGCCTTTGTGTCTTCCTTCATCAAGGAGGGGGCGAAAACTGCCATATGTTATAATAGATTATTTGCGCAATTTTAGTCCCCGCAATAGCGAGACGCATATCGAGCCGTCACCTTATAGCTATTTCAGGTAGCCCCTTCGGGCGGAAAGTCATTCGCTCATATAGGAGGCAGGGGTATTGAACTATTAAGCTCGCATTGAAATAACCAGTATCAACCTTGATGCTGGTGAGCATATTGCGGTCGCCGGTTAAGATATTCATGTTGTGAACGACATTAAACATGAAAGGTAGCAAGGTTTCTGATATCGGTGCGCAGGCTGCCGAGAATACGGCCAAGGGCATCAAATATGTATCCAACAAGATCGCGAAGGAGGTTAAGACGCCAGAAGATAGGCTTTATGGGAAGATGGTGGCTCAGCCAGGACAATAACTGATTTTACTGTGAATATTGTCATTCCCGAACTAAAAAATGTTCGCTACCTCAGAAATAAAAAGCAATTCTAAGCAAAAATCCAACTTGCTTAAGATCAAGGCATTCAATATAAATTTATTATTGATGCAGAACGCGGAACGGATCCCCTGAACAGATTAAGCAGTAAACTTATAAAAGAAATACAGCGAATAGGTGGTAAGGTATATGCTTATGATCGAGGAAAAGGCGGAATCTTCAATAGTAGAGCTCCGAGCCTGATAGAGATACCCTTACCTTAATCTTGAATATATTTGGAGGCATTATGAAATTTGGTGAAGAGCCACCACATATTAAGTTGTGTTTTTACAACACAACAATACCTGAACAAAGGGAAGTTTTTTTTGAAAAATTCATTGAATGGCTATGCCAATATGATGAAAGGCTTGTCGTTGAATTTATCTCGGATGATCCTGAACGCATTCGTCATCCGTTTTCTTATGACAAGCTCAAGACAAATAGACAAGAAGTATTCGACGAAATAACAAAACTATCTAAATCTTATAGTTTTTATTTCAGAAGACGAAAAAAATTTAAATATAGTGGTCATTTCTCAATTGGAAATTTTAGCCCAACACATCCTATGCCGCGTAGTCGTCTGAGGATTGATTTTCCGCTGACAAATAAAAACCTGGATAGTTTTAATTGGCAGGACTTTTATATGGAGCTATTAAACTGGTTTTATGATGTCGAGTTATCATGTTTGCATATGAATTCTTTGGGAGAAATTAAACGTCCTAAATATGAATTAACCTCTTTTGGTCGGTGGGATAACCCTAATATTCCCTTTCCTTATTGGGCACAGTCTTTGAGAAAAGATCTCTATAAGAGTATTGACGTTTCGATCATAAAAGAAGCCGGTTTTAGAGTAGAAGAAACTCTAAATCATATAACAATTTTTGTTACAAATGATATGTTTGATATTGTTAACCAACCTGATAAATTTCATGAAAGGTCATCGGAATTAATCTCTTTAATGCCAAAAGATTTTTATAAAGGCTATTACGAGATATAATTAAACTGTTTTATAAAACACAACAATCGTGAAAAGCATTGTGATGAAAGATATCAAATGACACCTATCAAATAGGTTTGTAGGTTCTCTGATAGCTTCATCACTCTAGTAGGGCTGTAAACTCATCAGAATAAAAAGAGTTAGAGACACTACAAGAAAAGATAATGACCAAAGAATTTGGTGATTGGCGATTGCGCTGTATCGAATCTACAGCTGTCAGCACGCTGATTGCGCCGCATACCAACGGCATAATCAAAGAAGCTGCTACACAATCCGGCCTGATAGACGAAGATTCCACACGCATGTCAGATACTCATACGTCAAGCATCATCCTCGGCCTTCTTCGTTGGTGCAGGTAGTTCAGACGCTGCCGCTTATGCGATTAATGACATTAAGTATAATCTTTTATATTTTATGAATCCAATCAAATAATTCAGATTTAAAAGTTTATGAAACAACTTGCTTTAAATAAAAATTGTTCTGATTGATTATTAAGTTTTATCAATCGGAAATAAATGAATTTAAAAAAATAAAACAACAAAACGACAATGTTAAAAATAGAGTAATACAATAACTATATTTTATAATATTGTTATAAAAGAGTATTATTTTAACAAAATAATGAAATAGAATTGCAATGTTATGCAGTTAGACTATGAATATTCGATAAATATTCTAAACGATTTTGTTTTTTTATATGGAAAAAGTTTCAAATTTATATTAAGAAATAATTTATATATATTTTGAGTTATTTTATTACTGTATATACACTTCCTGAAGAGGAAATTCAGACGGGAGAAAATGCAATATTAAATTATAAGAAATTAGCTTATTTTAGAATAATTTTGTGTTTGACGTGAGAATTTCGCGCTATGCACAGGTCTGATCTGTTACATTTTTGATCGTCGACTGCAACATTAACGGTGTCGGTGTGCAGATTAATGCCGGTGAACCGGGGTTTGAAACAATCAATGGCATTCCCTGTTTTTTGCGCTTTATCCCAATGCCACTTTCGAGGTAGAATTGGTCACAGAATATCCCGACGAGACTGTTTATGGGGATGATTTTAAGCTTGGGCACCAAATGCAGATGGAGACCGTGTTGGAGGCCTACGAAGCTTGGCAAGGATTGATGCAAGAACAGAGTTAAACGAAAGACAGGTTTGCTGATGAGAGAACTTTATCCGGCTATTGAACCATTCGAGCATGATATGCTTGATGTTGGTGATGGCCATGAGCTTTATTGGGAACGGGTAGGTACCAAAAGAGCCGAGCCGGCAGTTTTCTTGCATGGCGGGCCCGGCAGCGGCATTTCCGAGAATCATCGTCGGTTGTTTGATCCGAATAGGTATGATGTTTTGCTGTTCGATCAGCGTGGTTGTGGTCGTTCCACGCCTCATGCTTCAATAACCGCCAACACCACTTGGCATCTGGTTGAGGATATGGAAAAGCTTCGTCAGATGGCGGGAATAGATAAATGGTTGGTTTTTGGAGGCTCTTGGGGGTCGACGCTGGCTCTCGCCTATGCCGAGACTCATCCGGACCATGTTAGTGGTTTGGTCCTTCGCGGAATTTTTACCGGAAGCAGGGATGAAATGAATTGGTTGAACCAATATGGAGCGTCGGAAATATCGCCCGATTATTGGGAGAATTATATTAAGCCCGTACCGGTTGAGGAAAGGAATGACCTGATCGGCGCATATCACCGCCTTCTCAATCATGAGCAGGAAGATATCGCTATCAATGCTGCCCGATCGTGGAGTGAATGGGAAGCGAAAAATGTATCGATCATACCGCCGAAGCCATCTCCGAGAACACCACAATCCGATCAGGCAGCCTTGGACATAGCGCGGCTTGAAAATCATTATTTTGTTAATGACTGCTGGCTTGAAGAGGAACAGCTTTTTCATAACCTTGATAAAATCCGGCATCTTCCCTGTGTGATCGTACATGGCCGACATGACCTTATCTGTCGTTTATCCTATGCGTGGAAGTTACATAAATCCTGGCCTGGTTCCAAGCTTCATATTGTCGAGGGAGCCGGGCACAGTTACTCCGAGCCGGGTATCCTTGATTGTCTCATAAAAGCTACTGATCAATTTGTTGAAGGCCGAAATTTTTTATGATGTTTAGAAAGGAGCGTCGTTTAATCAGTCCTAATCTATTCGAATGGCTAAATTAATGAATGAATAATATCTCATATATTCGCTTTTGAAGTTGTTGCCCAAAGCATCACATGTCACTGATTTTGAAAGAAAAAATAGCATAAAATCAAATAGTTGGCATTTGTGTAATGTTTTTGGCAATGATGATTCCAACATATCCAGCACGAATAGCTGCGTTCGGATTTCCGGCTATCTCCGCAGTGTTGTAACTGCTGGCGACAATGTTTATCTCGCCGAAAAACCGGTTTGCGGAATGATAGATGGAAATGGTTTTCTTGTACGACTTTACACTTCCATCCCGCTTCGCAAACCGAACCGGAATGTTTGAAAACATATGTAGAACTTTGTTCGGAAAAGTATGATGGCTCAAAGTTCTCTTCGACGAATATGCGTTATGGCGATATCCCGTCAAGCGGACTTCGACTAGCTGTTGATGAACGGCTTTTCATAAGCTGTTCAGACTATTTCGTTTATATCTATAACGACAATGTCAATGCGGACTCTAGCAAGTCTATTTCTCGTGTAAAAACCGGACGACAACCTCATGACCGGTAGGGCTTTTTAACCATGATAATTTCGATGCGGCTGCTATTCTATCGGTATTGTAGCAAGGTTAAAAAACAAAGCCATCAGAGTACGAAAGTTAAACACAATTGAGCTGTAGGCTTACGGAACATTGTTTTGTGTTTTTGTTTCATAAAATGGTAATGTTGGATTATTGGTAACTTTTTTAGTTTTATTAAAACCGGGCCAAAACTCTTCAATTTCCCATAAATGACCTTTGGTTACATCTTTGATATGTTTTATAATCTCTTCATAATCGTCGGAAGAAAAATTGGACCACCCTATAAATACATTCCACTGCCAAAAATTTCTGAGGCCGCCAACATTTTTTTCTGCTAATTTTTGCAATAAGAGGCGGTCTATCGGCGGATGCAAAGCGTTTATTTTGTTCTCGTAGTCAGAGTGTTCTGCTGGAACGTCATTTAGGAACATAGCTTTAAAATAAATATTTATAAATTTTGCAGCTACACCGTGTGTGAACTGCATTGTTTTGTTTTTGATAGTATTTTCGGCCGCTAGACAAATTTTTTGCCGTAATTTTTTATGTAAATTATCAAATTCAAGCGGGTCAGGTAAATCGTCTAAAGTCTGATAGTCCAAAAGTGAGCTATTAAGAGCAATCTCTGCACCTTGTTCACCCGTAAATCGACAATTCCTTGAAGCCCTGGCTGCGGTTGATGCACACCAAACAGAAAACCTTTGCTTAACATCAATTAATTTATCTTTATCCACTTGAACCGGTCTCCATTTACTGCATGATATTTACTATGCAATCGAACGAAAAGCACCACAATGCAATTTATAAATTTCAACAATAAGTTTTTGTATCGAATTCACAGTAATTGTAACAGTTTGCTTATAGAAAGGTTGATAGGATTATCGGCGGATTTGCCAATAATCTCGGGTATTAAAGACCATGATTTGACCAAATCTCTGACACAGGAATTGACGAAAACAATTCTGACAGAACCGGGATATTAGTCGGTACCGACTTTGCTGGCGGATATGGCAATGACCATTATAGGAAAATTGGCAATGATTTTGCTCCACAAAAGAAGGAAAAGATAAAACACCAGATGCTGACAACAGAAGACTAATTAGGTGTTGAAAGCAAAAAAAGCTCGGATATTCTTTATTATCAGAGGCTGTAACAATGACATGAAGAGCCGACGTTGAACAACAAGCTCGTTGATTCACACCTCAGTTCTGACATGCCGATTGGTGATATCGATAATGATATGTTTAATGTATTGAAAGGCACTATTTACGATTACCGGAACAAGGCAAAAAACGAAGTGGCCGTTGTGCGACTCGGTTGCAAGAATGAACAAAAAGAGCACATAAATTGTCAAACTCTTCAAAAAAGTGTCAAACTTTAATATGTGAATTTTTGTGTTTCGGAAATTAGACTTGTAAATCAAAGACTTAAGTGGTGCCCCCAGAGAGACTTGAACTCCCGACCCCCTGATTACAAATCAGGTGCTCTACCAACTGAGCTATAAGGGCGCCGCACTGCAACTAGCATAAACTTCGCCAAAGGCAAACAGAAAAATTGCCAAAACAACAATCTTTTTTGCATCCTAAAAATTTTTGAAAAACAAGTGGGAATTTAGCCGACAATTTGGTGAGAAAATATAAAGATTTTAAAACTCGGCGTGGCCGGATAGGGCTTTTTTCAGGCGCGTTTCATAGTCTTGTCTTGTAATTTCTATCGCACCAAAATGCTCAAGATGCGGTGTTGTAAATTGTGTGTCGAGAAGAATGAAATTATGGCTTTTCAAATGGTCTACAAGCGCAACAAGACATATCTTGGAAGCATCAGTGACGCGCGAGAACATGCTTTCACCGAAAAAGGCTTGTCCCAAAGCCAAACCGTATAAACCACCGACAAGCTTTTCGTTTTGCCAAGCTTCAACTGTATGGCAAAAACCGAGTTCGAATAGCTCACCATAAGCTTTGCGAATGGGGTGATTGATCCACGTTGTTTCACGTCCGGGCTTTGATTCGGCACAGCCGGAAATAACGCCTTCGAAATCGGAATCAATGACGATTTTGAACGGCTCTTTCTTTATAGTTTTCTTCAGACTTTTCGGAATATGAAAATTGTCCAAAGGAATAATTCCACGCCGTTCGGGACGTATCCAATAAATGTCGGGGTCTTCGGCATCATCCGACATAGGAAAAATACCCTGCGCATAGGCGCTTAGAAGTAGCGCAGGGGTTAATTTATCTTTTTCTTTTTCAGACAAAGCTATCAGCTATTCGAAGCCGACTTATTGGCAAGATATTTTTCCAGCCAGTGGATGTCATAATTTCCCTTGGCTATATCTTCATTGCCGATAAGATCGCGGAAAAGCGGCAGTGTCGTTTTGATACCGTCGACAACGAACTCGTCGAGAGCCCGCCTTAGCCGCATCATGCATTCAAGCCGTGTTCTGCCATGAACAATCAATTTGCCGATCAGGCTGTCATAATAAGGCGGTATCCGGTAACCGGAATAAACGCCGGAATCGACGCGCACGCCCAGACCACCCGGTGTATGGAAATGGGTAATCAATCCGGGGGAAGGGGTGAAGTTGACCGGATCCTCGGCATTGATACGACATTCAATCGCATGGCCTGAAAAGTGGATATCACTTTGTTTTGCCGAAAGCCCTTCGCCGGCTGCAACTTGAATCTGTTCGTGAACAAGGTCGATGCCGGTTACAGCTTCCGTTACCGGATGTTCAACCTGAAGGCGGGTATTCATTTCAATGAAATAAAATTCACCATTTTCATAGAGAAATTCGATAGTACCGGCACCGCGATACCCTAATTCGGCACAAGCATTTGCCACGATCATGCCAATTTTTTGTCTTGCCTCATCATCAAGAACGGTGGAATTGGCTTCTTCCCAGACTTTCTGATTACGTCTTTGCAAAGAACAATCGCGTTCGCCAAGATGAATGGCATTTCCCGCACCATCGCCCATAACCTGAACTTCGATATGACGCGGATTTTCAAGATATTTCTCGATATAGACAGCATCATCTCCGAAAGCGGCGGCAGCTTCACTACGAGCAGTATTCAATGCAACCGACAATTCGTCACGTGAACGCGCAACTTTCATACCACGTCCGCCGCCACCGGCCGACGCTTTGATGATAACCGGATAACCGATTTTATCTGCTACCTTATAAGCTTCTTCGTCCTCGGTCACACCACCATCAGAACCCGGAACAACGGGAATACCCAACCGTTTTGCGGTTTTCTTGGCTTCGATTTTATCACCCATAATACGAATATGGGCAGCAGTCGGGCCAATAAAGGTAATAGAATGAGCTTCCAGAATTTCAGCAAATTTTGCGTTTTCCGAAAGAAAACCGTAACCGGGATGGATGGCGTCTGCACCGGTAATCTCGCAAGCCGCGACAATTTGTTGGATATTGAGATATGAATCGCGAGAAGGGGGAGGTCCGATACAGACACTTTCGTCGGCCAGTCTTACATGCATGGCATCAGCATCGGCTGTCGAGTGGACAGCTACGGTTTTGATACCAAGCTCTTTACAAGCACGCAGAACCCTGAGTGCGATTTCACCACGATTGGCGATCAGGATTTTCTGAAACATTTAGCGATCCTGTCTTATTCAACAACGACCAGAGGCTCACCGAATTCAACAGGTTGCGCATCTTCCACCAAAATAGCTTTAACCGTGCCTGCACGGGGTGAAGATATCTGGTTCATCGTTTTCATTGCTTCGATAATAATCAAGGTTTGACCTTCCGAAACTTTTTGCCCGACTTCAACAAATGGACGAGCCCCAGGTGCAGGTGCCAAATAAGCAGTGCCAACCATAGGGGAAGTTACGGCATTTTTTGTCAAATCTTCTTTTGCCGATTCTGCGGGAGCAGGAGCAGCTGGTGCAGCCGGTGCTGCAGGAGATGGCGCGTAGACAGTTTGTACAGGTGCACCTGCATTCAACTGGCGCGAAACACGAATGCGCAAGTCTCCTTGTTCAACCTCGATATCCGAAAGGTTGGTATCATTGAGTATTTCGGCGAGATCGCGGATGAGATCTTTGTTAACACCTGTGCTTTTGACGGTACTTGTTGGTTTTGTAGCCATCTCTTTCTTTACTCCTCGATCGTCGTGACCGCTTTCAAACTTCTATGACCGGACAGAATTTCAATCCGGTTGCCTTCCGCTGGCGCAATAACCATGCCAGGCAGATAAAACTTTCTATCATGAAGCTGTAGCATTTTTAGCAACAGCTTGACACATAAAACGCTTATAAGCATGTTGAGAAAAAAGCGAAAGTGCAAATTCCTCAACTCAAACACAGCGTCAACAAAAGTTTAATCTTGCGTGACATTACAGAAAAAATTATTGTTCTAGCAATGTAATTTTCTTTTTCAGAATGTTTTCTCCTACGGCACCGACAAGAACTTCATTTCCTAAAATATAGCTCGGTGTGCCGTTGATATCGAGCAAGTAAGCAAGTTTGCCGTTTTTCATAAAAACTTGCTGTATATCCGGATCCTTCATAGTTTGACGTAATTGGTTCTCATCAATACCAAGTTTTACAGCTATTTTTATGGCCTTTTCCTCATTTGCACGTCCCTCGCTTGTCATCATTTGACTATGAAAAGCCGCAAATTTCATAGGCATCAGTTTCATAAAGGCACGTGCAACAATATGCGCTTTAACCGAATCATCACCTAAAACAGGAAAATCCTTGAGCACGACACGTAAATCGGGGTCACCCTTTATAAGAGCCTGAATATCGGGATAGGACTTTTTACAGTAACCGCAATTATAATCGAAGAATTCTACTAATGATATTTTGCCTTTCGGGTTTCCCAAGATACCATCATCCGAAGAATTGAAAATCTCGTCTTTCATCTCGGCTATTGTCGAAGAACGATTTTGGGTGGTCTTTTGCTCGATTTTGTTATTGAGCGCTTCCTGTACTTCGAGCATGACTTCCGGATTTTTTACGAGATAGTCCTTAACAACCTCGCGAATATGATCGTCTGAAGTCTGTTTTTTAACCGCGTCCGCCAATGCAGTGATAAAATTCGGATCGGTGAGAAGTGCATTTTTTATTTGATCGGTTGTATTGCTATTTGCTTCAACAGCCAAAGCCCCTTTATCCAGAGAGGCAGCTGATAAGAAAATCCCCATCACTCCCGTGAACAAAAAACGTTTGTTTATGAATGAGGGCATAAAATATTGCATTGATTGGCTCGCTTTATTCAAAACTCAGGTAATTGCGTGTTATTTTTTTAGTTGGGTTGTATTGAGAATATCTTGGGCGCGCAACCACTCGGCCGACCCGCGTGCAAGCTTCTGTTGGGCGCGCGTTGCAAAAATGCGTGCCTGCATACGATTGCCACTATAATAATGCATGTCGGCTGTTGCAAGATCGGCAAGTGCGACTTGTCCGCTTCTTCCGTAAGCGAGTGCAAGATAGCCATAGCCGGCAGCAAATTCTGGCTCTTTGGCGATTCCGGCACGTATTTCAGTTATAGCGAGCGGAACGTTTTTGGGGTCATTTGTTAATAGTAATGCATGGCCATAGCTTACACGCAAAAGACTGGAACCGCGCGGGTCAAGCTCTGCCGAACGTTTATAAGCGTTAGCAGCGCCGGCAGGGTCATTCGCTTTAATGAGAGCGTCTCCCAACAATTCGAGAAAATAGGGATTTTTCGGTTCGTCTTTTATAAGGTCTTTTACTTTTTCAACCGCATTTTTCGGGGAACCGCTCTCGACAGCCAATATTGCTTCGCCGTAACGGGCAGGAAGCCCGCGCGGATTGTCTTTGAACATGCGGCGCAGCTCCGTGAAATGATCGGTATATGCCGCTATTTTTGCCCGAGCCATGTCGTGACGCAGTTGTAACTCGGGCGAGTCTTTCTTGTCATAGTAAGGGCTCTGTTTGGCTAATGTTTCCAGAGCTGCAATACGTTCGCGGGGTAACGGGTGGCTCACTCTATAGGGGTCAACTTTTGCACCGGAAAGAGCGAGTGCACTGGAAAAACGCTCGAATGTTATCAACATTCCTTTCGTCGACTGGCCGGTTGCATTAAGGTAATTAACTGCCGCTCTATCGGCTGCCGCCTCTTCACTGCGTTGATAATTGAGAAGAGTACGCATTGCTATTTCGTTACTTCCGGCAGCTATTCCCCCACCAGCTCCGGCTGCCGCTGAATTTCCGGTGGTGGCGCCGGCAACGCCAGCCCCAATTCCTAACAACATACCAATAACAGCCATGGTTTGAGCACGCTTTATTTGTTCGCGCAAACGTTGCTGGTGCCCATTTGCCAAGTGTCCTGTTTCGTGTGCTATAACGCCGATAATTTCGTTAGGAGTTTCGGCTTGCATTAACGCACCGATGTTGACGAACATACGTTGACCATCAACAAAGGCGTTGAAACTTTGGTCATTGACGATAATAATTTGTATCTTGTTCTTTATGCCCGCAGCTTTAAAAATCGGCGTTGTATAATCGTATAATAATTGTTCGATTTCGGCGTCACGGATAATTGGAACAGACTGGGATTGAGCTTGCGCAACATTCATAGATGGTGCAAGAACCAATATGGCAGCGAGACCGAAATGGGCCAAGAGAGTTATTGATCGTTTTATAAAAGACAACAATTTTTGTCTTGAAGTCTGCAACTCTATCTTCATAGATACTCCCCGGAGTGCTTCGAGCAGAGATACATGGTTTTTCATCGTTTTAGCCATGGCTTTCAGGCTTTTGTGCGGCACATGATTTGAATTTATACGTTTTTTTATGTGGAGACCAGTATGATTTGTCTATCGAAAAGAAGTGATGTCGATCCCTTTTTTGCAATGGACGTGCTTGCCGCCGCCAATAAAAAGCTGAAAGACGGTGATCCTGTTATTTCCATGGCAATAGGTCAGCCCGCTGCATCTTGTCCGATGATCGTCAGAGAAGCTGCCAAACGCGCGCTCAAAGATGGCCATATCGGATATACCGATTCGTTAGGGCTTGCACGTTTACGTGAAAAAATTGCCGCCTATTACGATGAATATCATCACCTTTCCATATCGCCTGAGCGGGTAGCTGTTACGACAGGGTCATCCGCCGCATTCAATCTGGCCTTTTTGACATTTTTCGATGTTGGAGAGCGAGTCGCAATAACGCGGCCCGGTTATCCCGCTTATCGTCATATTATGAAGGCGCTCGGGCTTCAGGTCGTCGAGATCGACACAAATGGAAACGGTTTGATCGACGTAGAAAAACTTGAAGAGGTGCATGCACATACGCCGCTTAAAGGTATTTTGTTCGCCTCTCCGAGCAATCCAACAGGCGCATCTATGAAACCGGATGACCTCAAAAATATCATACAATTTTGTAAAACGCACAATATTACAGTGATTGCCGATGAAATTTATCACCGGCTGAACTTTACCGGTCCCGATGTTACAGCATTGTCTTTCAGTGACGAGGTAACCGTTATTAACTCGTTTTCCAAATATTATTGTATGACAGGTTGGCGTATCGGTTGGATGGTATTACCCGAAAATGCAGTAAGAACAGTCGAGCGGATTTCCCAAAATCTCTATATATCGGCTCCCGAACTTTCTCAAATAGCTGCCATCGCGGCGTTCGACGCAACAGCCGATCTGGAAAAGATAAAAGATAGCTATCGTATTAATCGGGAACATTTGAAAAATGGACTACCTTTATTAGGGCTCAAATTACTGGCGCCCATGGACGGAGCATTTTATGCTTATTGTGATGTATCAAAATATAGCAATGATAGTACAGAATTTGCCCGGAAAATGCTTGATGAAACCAATGTAGCGGCAACTCCCGGCGTGGACTTCGATACTGTGGAAGGAAAACGCACAATGCGCTTTTCCTATGCCGGTTCGCCTGCCGAAATTGACGAAGCATTGAAGCGCCTCAAAAACTGGCTGCTTTAATCAATATCGACAAAATCAAAGCGGAACGTTGGATAATATGTCAATTTATGACGGAGCAGAAAAACCGAAATTTGCAATTGCGCCGATGCTCGATTGGACTGACCGGCATTGCCGCTATTTCCACCGCTTGTTGACGAAGCACTCATTGCTTTATACGGAAATGGTGGTCGCTGACGCTGCAATTTTCGGTGATAGAGAGCGGCTTTTGAAGTTTGACGCATGTGAACATCCGGTGGCCTTGCAATTGGGAGGTTCCTTGCCGGACAAACTCGCGGAAGCTTCGAAAATTGGTGAAGATTTCGGTTATGATGAAATAAATCTCAATGTTGGTTGCCCCTCGGATAGGGTGCAATCGGGTGCGTTCGGTGCTTGTCTTATGGTACAACCCGATCTCGTCGGAAACATTGTTGAAAAGATGAAATCTGGTGTTTCTATTCCGGTGACAGTCAAATGTCGTATCGGTGTCGACGAACAGGATGTCCTTCCGGCACTTGATGATTTGAGTAAAGCTGTGTGGCAGAGTGGAGCCGATGCCTTGTGGGTGCACGCGCGAAAGGCGTGGCTTAAAGGTTTAAGTCCGAAAGAAAATCGTGATGTTCCCCCGCTCGATTATCAGCGTGTCTATGATCTGAAGAGGGAAAACCAGAGTCATTTCATAGGGATAAATGGCGGTATTCAATCAATAGATGAAGCTGTAGGTCATTTGAACCATGTTGACGGAGCAATGCTCGGGCGTTCTATCTATCACAATCCTTCTATTCTTTGCGAGGTTGACAACAAAATCTATCATGACGATCGGGCACCATTGGCGGAAAGTTCGATCATTGAGGCAATGTGCGAATATGCCGATCGCCATATTAAAGGCGGTGGCAGGCTTTCACATGTTACGCGTCATATGATAGGCCTCTTTTCCGGTCGTAAAGGTGCAAAAAAATGGCGTCAAATCCTTTCTACTGAAGCTACTGGTCAGGACGCGAATTCCTCGATTTTGCGTAAGGCTTTTTCCTATATCGAGTAGATTGCTAGAGGAACACCCCATTAAGAGTTATGGATGTTGTTGGCTCATCATGGTCGGTTCTTCGTAATTATCAATCAGCAAGAATGAGCCGGTCGCCACGCACTGAATAGCCCGAAAGGCGGTTAAGAAAGCTCATTCCCAGCAAACTTTCGGACAGGGCGCCAGGTTGGCTGACAAGAGCGCGAACATTATCACGCTCGATATCACCGATTTTCATATGATCAATAATGACAGCGGCGGCATTTGTACTCCCGTTTGCTGTTTCGACCGAATAATTAAATCCCAGTTTGTTGACATCAATATTGGCTGCAAGGGCATCGTCATAGGTAAGAACCACTGCGGAAGCGCCGGTATCGATGGTAAAGTACAAATTTGTTCCATTAATTGAAGCACGCGTGCGGAAGTGACCATTTGCCGAGCGTTCAAGAGTTACCGTTTTGCCATTTTCATTGTAACGGGTAAGAGGGCTTCCCGGAATGATTCCGGCTGTTAGTCGATGTGCTATATCCTGCAATTCGTATCGCACACTGTAAACGCTCATAAGTGCAAAAATGATAACACACCAAATTGCGATATTTCGCAGTGCATCGCTCAATTTGATCTTTGAACCGAGTAATGCCGACGTTGCTGCAAGGCCCCAAATTCCATAATAACCCAAATAGGCAATCTTGTCGGTTGCGGCAGTTTGTAAATCGGCGAATGCCAATATAAGAATGACAATCAAGGCAGCAGCAGAGATAATAAACCAGAGTGGTTTCATGACCTGTTCTCTCTCGTCAATAATGAATAGTGACAGTCGTTAGAAAAGATTTATTGTGGCCAATAAAATAATGGCAAGACATTGTTCGATTGCTCCGAGCGTGTCACCGGTATAACCACCAATACGCTTGAGACACTCTAAGGAAAAAACGTAAACAAACAAGCATAGAACGACAATAGAGACGATCATCCAAACAAGTCCGAACGAAAATAGACCAGCGACAAGAAAATGATTGCTGTAATCGTCAATGTTTTACGTAATGTAACAGGCGAAGGTTCTCCGGCAGCGGCTGCAGTACCATTCTTGCGGGCAAGAGGAAGTCTTGTCCAGAACCATACCATTCCGCCACGGCTTATCGCTTCGGTGACCATAAGAGCAATGAACGCTGCATAAAGGCCAAGATTGACCAAAATTGACGAAATAAGTTCTATTCTCAACAGGATGAAAAATAATAAAGCCACTGTTCCGTAGGTTCCGATACGTGAATCCTTCATTATTTTCAGGCGTTCTTCTGGTTTTTTTGCTACGAAAAGGCATCTCCCACATCTGCAAGCCCGTCTTCATGAAGTGCGCCGGTTATGATAATTGTGAGCAGCACGGATAATGTCGCAGAAATCCATTCATTAAACCCCGCCAAGTGGACCAAAGCGAGACACAATGAAGAAATGAAGCCGATAATCAGGCCCGCAATGGGGAAAAAATGGGCATCTTCAGAAATCTTGTGATCGGGCGAAAACCAATGGCTATTTATAGGCAAGCGGGTAAGAAAGCCTAATGAACGCATTAATGGGCCAAGAAAATCGCACAAGTTTTCTGTTACTCCTGTTAAAGTGATTTCAAATTGCTTATAGAACAGTCGTTAATGAGATTCTATTTGTTCTTTTTTGTTTGACAGGTGTTTTTGTGACAGCTTCCAGTCCTTTTGATGATTTTCGCGCTTTATTGAACAGTTTGCCTGACCCCGATGAAAACGCCATAAGGTTGGCCAGAAAGCGTCAGTCGGAGCTTACAAAGCCGGAAGGTTCTTTGGGAAGGCTCGAGGATATTGCGCTTTGGTACGCGGGTTGGAGAGGCAAGGAAAAGCCGCTTGTTACCCGGCCTCTGGTTGCGGTATTTGCCGGAAACCATGGTGTGACAGATGAAAATGTTACGCCTGTGCCACGTGCTGTTACCCAGCAGATGGTTGAAAATTTTGCTGCTGGTGGCGCGGCTATTAACCAGATATGTATTGCCTACGATCTTGGGCTGAAGATCTTCGACCTTGCTCTGGACTATCCGACGATGGATATTACCAAGGATGCTGCGATGGATATGCGCGGCGCTGCTGCAACAATGGCTTTCGGCATGGAATCAATTGCCGGTGGCACCGATTTGTTGTGTTTGGGCGAAATGGGAATTGGCAATACAACAATTGCTTCCGCAATTTCTCTGGCTCTCTTTGGCGGAAAGGCCGAAGAGTGGACAGGGCCGGGCACGGGTTCCAAGGGCGATTATTATCGGCGCAAGATTGCGGCGGTGAAGAAGGCAGTCGAACTTCATAAGGATCATCTCGACGATCCGTTTGAAGTTATGCGTCGTCTTGGCGGTCGTGAAATAGCAGCCATGATGGGTGCTATTCTTGCCGCGCGCATGGAAAAAATTCCCGTCATACTTGATGGCTTTGTTGTCACATCGGCGGCGGCAATTTTGCATAAGATCAACCCGCACGCTCTTGATCACTGCATTGCAGGGCATGTTTCAGCAGAACCGGCGCATCGCCGCCTGTTAGATAAAATAGGTAAAAACCGCTCCTTGATCTCGGAATGAGATTGGGAGAGGGAACAGGTGCTGCAATTGCAGCGGGTGTTGTCAAGGCAGCCGTTCTCACACATTCGCAAATGGCAACCTTTGATGAGGCCGGAATTAAAATCTGATACTAATCTTCTGCTATCCCGTCATTTTGCCAAGGACGGATTGAAACAGATCTATCAACGATTTGGTCATCCATTTCGGCAAGTGCATCAATGAAAAGGGGCACAAAACTACCGGGGCCTTTCGCCTGATGACCGGCAATTGCTCCGGCTGCCGAAAAGGTTGCAAATGCTTTCACTGTGGCTTTTAGAGCTTGGTCAGGCGCGAGCGCGGTAAATGCACCGGTTACGCAGGTAAGGGCACATCCACTAGCCGAAACCTTGGACATCAAACTGTGTCCACCTTCGACTAATATGTGCTCATTACCATCTGTTATAAAGTCGGTTTTGCCAGACATGGCAATGACTGCTTTTGTTTGTTTTGCAGCTTCTATTGCTGCATTGAAGCGACTTTCCCCTTCGGCATGGCTATCGACACCGTGTGCGCTGGTTTTTGCAGTGAAGGCGATAATTTCCGATGCATTGCCTCTTATCACTTTCGGGGACAATTCAAGAAGATGTTTTGTGGCATTTCTCCTGAAGGACGTTGCAAAATGAGCTACGGGGTCGAACACAACAGGCTTACCCAGTACTTTTGCGCGTTCCATAACCAGTCGTATGCCGGCATATTTTTCACGTGTCAATGTGCCGATATTTGTGGTTATCGCATTAGCGTTATCCACAAATTCGGCCGCTTCGTCAGGTGAAAATGACATTACCGGAGAGGCACCCAATGCGTTAAGTACATTAGCGCAGAAATTCATTGCCACTTCATTGGTCAGACATTGAATAAGAGGGTGTTTTGCCCTCAAATTATCAAGGCTAAGCCGCTTATCAATTTCAATGGACATTTCTAAAGATGGTTTACTTCTTTCTCTAATACCATGTAATCAAGCGGTAGTTCTGTTGTATATTTTATCTGTTCCATGGCAAAGGCAGAGGATACATCTCTGATGTCGATTTTTGCGATCAGTTTTTTGTAAAAAACATCATAGGCTGCAATGTCCGGTACCACAACACGCAAAAGGTAATCGACATCGCCACTCATACGATAAAACTCAACAACTTCGGGAAATGCGTGAACAACTTCCGAAAATCTTTTTAACCATTCATGGTTATGAGCACCGGTTCTTACCGATACAAACACCGTGACCCGCGTATTGACCTTCTCTGGCGAAAGGATAGCAACACGGCGCTGAATAACGCCATCTTCTTCCAATTTCTGAATGCGCCGCCAACAAGGTGTTGTCGAAAGGCCCACTTTTTTTGCGATATCAGCGACCGCAAGTGTTGCGTCCTCCTGCAAAAGACGAAGAATTTTCCTATCAAGACGATCCATTGTGATATCCAAAAAAATTAATACATTGAGCATCAAGCACTTTATATAAAAAACAAAACCTTTTTAATAGTAGTAAATAAAATTATTCTACAATTTATCATATGTAACTTACGACCAGTTTTTTGAGTGTTGGTAGTAATTCACTTTCGAACCAAGGATTGTTTTTTATCCAATGAGTATTTCGCCACGAAGGGTGGGGAAGAGGAAGAACGTGATACCCTTTAGCTTGTTGAATTGTTAGAATATTTTTCCAATCTTTTACGGTTTCCGTTACAGATTTTTTATCAAGATTGTGAATGTGATATTTTTGGGCATAACCGCCAATGGCGATAACAAGTTCGATTTGTGGCATCGCCGCAAAAATCCGGTCATGCCAGGTCAAACGACATTCTTTGCGGGGAGGCAGGTCGCTTTTCGTTTTGCTGTAACCGGGAAAACAAAATCCCATGGGGATAATGGCGAATTTGCTTTTATCATAAAAGCATTCCCGATTAACCCCAAGCCATTCACGCAAACGCCCGCCGGAAGGATCATTAAATGGTATGCCCGTGTTATGGACACGCATTCCGGGCGCCTGACCGGCTATCACAATGCGGGCAGTCGACGAGAGATAGGCCACAGGACGAGGTTCGTGCGGCAGACGTGGCATGAACAACGGCTTGTCATAACATATCCGGCAATCAGCGATTTCTCTGTCGAGTTTTTCTATTTCGTTTAAATTTGCTTTGCGTGATCTGTTCATCATGAAACCAATATATCCGGTCCAAATAGTCCTGCAACGGTCTATTAGATGTGTGGTTTGAAAGAACTTCATTGAAGTTTTCAAGCGCAAGGAAAAAGCATGAGCGTTCTACGTTTTGTTCTACAGAAAAAGACATGGGGCATTTCCGGTAGCGCCGATGAAATAGCTTGAATCCATGAAAAGATATGAAATTTTGAGGGAATTTTTTTAACAAACGAAAGGCTTAAGTTACCGGAAGAAAATGTTAGAGGGCGAAAACGCGCATGCGGAATTGCGGTACATATAATTCGTTCATTCGTCTATCAAGAAAGGTTAGAGGCAATATTGTCGATATGGCAGAAGCTTTTCCCAATTCTACTATTTGTCCAAATAAACGAACCTTTAATAAAGCGTCTATCTGTTAGAAACGGAAAATCATAAATCGGAATTGTAACAGTCAGTATGCGGTTTTCTTTAAAACAAATGTCATTCACACGGGGTGCAAAAATTACGTTCATTCAAGACAATAACGACACCATGCGCAGTTAAGGGAAAACGACGAAGATAGGAAGCCTACGCCTAAAATCGGGAGGAGCCGCCAAATATTTTAAAAATCAAGAACGAACTTTGCGAGATTAGTGTGACCAATAGACTTTCTGTTTGAAGGGAAAGTTTCCATAAAACGGGCGGATTTGTCTGATCGATATTTACACGAAGATCAAGAAAAACCGGCAAAGCCAAACTCGGTAAAGATTGAGAAAAACACGTGTCGGTTAATTAAAATCAGCGTGGATGAGCACGGCGCCATGTGTGTGGCCATTCGAATGTGCCTGACCAGATACCAAGCTTTTGTTTTCGCGCCTCCGCTTCTTCTTGCTTATAGTCGTAATAGCTAACGGCCCAGCCATCTTTTACCATTTCACGATTGAGCTCACGGTCTCCCGAATAGCATTTAGCCAATAAGCGGTCGTATTTATCTGTTTTCGTCGATGTACAACTTATTTCATTTCCGTTTATCAAGCTTTCAAGATGCTGTTTGGCCAATTCACCACATGGGTAAGAGGCACCATCTTTATTACAAGATTGGTGGAGTTCGGGCGCATCAATCCCTAAAAGCCGGACTTTTATGCCTTGGAGATGCAACGAATCGCCGTCCGAGAGCCGCGGAATGCCATGAACGATTTTGACTTCTTCGGGGGCGAAAGACTGGTCTTCATCGACAGAAGTCTTTTTGACGCCCGAAAAATAGAGATAGAGTGCCGTGGCCACAACAACCACTGCCACAACAATATCCAATAGGTTGATATTTCTGCGGATCATAGGTCTATTATTCAAGTCCTCAGCAAGATGAACCGACCAAGGCGATTCAATCTTTAGCTGATTGGAATCATGACATGTTTTTTATATCCGGGGCGTGTTTGTAATTTTTGATACCAGGATTCGACATGGGCAAACTTGTTTTTACGCGGCAAATCCATCTCATAATAATAATAAACAAAAACGCCGGGGATGATGTCACCGATCCCCAAATTCTCTCCTGAAAGGAAAGGCTGCTTTTTCAGCTCGCCATCCATAATCGCAAGTCCTTTTTCGAACTTGTCTACAGCCTCGACAACTTTTCGGGAGTCACGCTTTTCGGGAGCAAGGCGAACAACATTCATCAAGAGATCTACAAATGGTGTAAACAATGTCCCCATTGTCCAATCCATCCATTTTTCGGCAGCTGCACGTTTCCCGCAGTCTTCAATCCACAATACCCCTTTGCCATAACGGGCGGCAAGGTAGCGCACAATTGTGTTGGATTCCCAAAGAACCAGGTCGTCATCCTTGATTGTGGGAACCAATCCATTCGGATTAAGTGCTAAAAACTCCGGTGTATCCAATCCACCATATGCGCCGCCAGCTTTGATATATTGATAATCGAGCCCGACTTCTTCGAGAGTCCAAAGAACTTTTTTTACATTGCTAGACGTAGGGCGCCCCCAAAGTACGAGCATTCTATGCCTCTTGCTTTTGTTCCAGTTTCATATGTTTAACAATAAAATCGGCAATTGCTGCTACATCATCAATATTGAAATAAGGCAAATGCTTTTCCGCTACAGGCTCATCCGATGCAATAGCGACAATATGCGGGTCCGATTTATTGAGAGGTTCGCCAATTTTGCCACCTTTGCGGCGAACTTCGAGCTTATCATGCTTATCACGTTTATATCCTTCGACTATAACAAGATCGCAGGGGGATAGAAGATCCAGAATGGTAGAAAGTGGCGTTTCTTCTTCTGTTTTGTTTTCGTGGATAAGTGCAAAACGACGCGATGATACGACCGCAACCTCTTGAGCGCCGGATTTGCGATGACGCCATGAATCTGTATTTTCATGATCAATATCAAAATCATGATGAGCGTGTTTAACCGTGGAAATTTTGTAGCCGCGTGAAGTCAATTCTTCAACAAGGCGCACCACCATGGTGGTTTTTCCATTGTTTTTCCAGCCGGTTACACCGAAAACTTTAAGATTGTTTTTCATCTTTTATCCTGAAATTTTCCTGCAGATATTGATAATCTTCAGGAGTGTTAACGTTAAAGAATGCACCTTCGCTATAAACATTGTCAAACCGCACTATAGACACATTGTGAGCGAAAGCGAATGAGCGGATGCTTTTGTTTTCGGAACTTGTCAAAAAATTGAGAAGGTCGGATTGAAGCTTTGTTGTCCACAGGGCAAAAGTCGGTTGCAACCCCGATGGTGTGGAGGCAATCCTCAGACAAGTCGTAGTGTCGATTGCCGAAGTCATTTTAACAAAAAATTCATCCGGTATAATCGGGCAATCAACCGGCATTGTAAGTACAAATTGGTAGTTATTTGTAGAAGCATATTGAAGTCCGGCATATATACCCGCAAGCGGACCGGCATATTTAACCTCCGGTGGGTCGGGAAGAACAGGTATGTCAATGTCGGTGTTTACACTTGTATTGGAGCTTATTGCGACGGGAAAATGGTGCTTTACCAATATCTCACGCTGATTTTCCGCAAGGGTCTTCCCGCCAAATTTTAAACCTGCTTTATCCTGTCCCATTCGGGAGGAATGACCACCAGCCAATATCAAACCCAAAATTCTCATTGATTTAACTCTGCGTCCTCGTTCCTATCACATTGTGATAAACACCTGACAAAACACTCTATGGCCTTTTTGATCCAATGCATTGCTTCATTCGGACATTTCGACTGCAGGATAGGAAGCATTAAATTGTCGACAGATTTTAATGGATGCATTCTTCAAAGTCGACAGAAATGCCATAACAAGTTTTTGTTTTCTTTTATTCCTGTTTGAAGACCACCTCGCTGCAAAAGCATAAAAATTACTCTAACATACTGGAAAGGTTAGAAAAAAATCGACGATTAACGCATTCGGAGACAAGGGAATGAAATATTCCGGAAGGTTTCGTGAGAGGAGAAGTGATTTCTTATCCAATATGCTGCTTCAATTCGCGACATTTTTTTGACGTGTCGTGACAAAGGCGAAGCTCGATAGAAATCCTGCAGCCTTTTAAGGAGGATCAAAAAATTGTCGGAAGGCAATAACAATTAGCAGGGAGCATTTCAGGTTTAACAGCTTGGTTACGAAAATCTTGTAAAAGGTTGCTGTAATTTCTCGGAAAAGCTGGACAATGTTGAAAAAACCAATCTCTCGCCTTGTTTTTACATTTTTCGCCGGTTCTGTACTTTATGCTTCGCCTCTTTGCGTGGAACAAGCTTTCGCCATCAACAATCTGATGGAATTGTTCAGCAAAAAATCGAAGCCTGCACCGGTGGACGGAAACAACCAGCTCAAGGTGCAAGACCCTTCATTGTCTGACAAGTCGCAAAATAAAGCGATCAAGAAGCCGAATATCGAACAAATCAAGCGTGCAACTATCGCTAGTCCCAAGCCATTTGATTATAAGCCTGAACGTCTCGTGCCAATCAAATTTCCGGCGATCGATCTTATCGAGACGAATTCGACCGTAAAATCATCTTCTCCCTTCAACCTGCCATTATCTGCCCGCTATAATGTTATACTGGAAGGCAGCGCTTCAAAAGAAGAACAAGCAACGACAGATTTTCGCTTAGCCGATTTGTCCGTTGTTGATGCTGAGGCTGAACAGTCAATAGCCGAGATAGTCATTCACTATTACGAACAAAACCCGAAACTTTTATGGTCGCAGGACGGGGAAGTTGTTACAAAAGCAAAAGATATTTTGCGTTTTTTTAGCTATCTTGATGATGACGGGTTGGAACCACAAGATTATCTGGTGAAAATGCCGGATGAAAATCTATTCGGTGAAGAACGACAGCGTGCCCTTGCCAATTTTGATGTTACTCTGACAAGCCGGATTTTACGTTACATTCAAGATGCTTCAAATGGCAGGATTATTGCCGACCGTTTGTCTCCTTTTCATGATTTACCACGAAAAGAGATAGATTTTGCCGGTGAGTTAAACCGTATTGCAAAGGGCGATAATACGATTGCCATTTTGCAATCCTATCTTCCACACTCCGACTATTATATAACGTTGAAGAAAGCTTTGGCGGAGCTTCCCGAAGCTGGTCATAATGATAATATTAAAATTTCGGTTCAAACCGTAATCAAACCGAGCGAAACGAATGACAATTTGCCCAAATTTACAGCACTCCTTTTAAGTCGGGCGCCATCAGGCTATCTCAGTGAGCACAAAACGATATTGCAAAATCTCGCTGGTGAGAAAACTTATGACGGTCAACTGGTGGATGCTGTCAAAGATTATCAAAAATTCGTCAATAAAACGACCGATGGTATTATCGGACCTTCAACTATCGGAACATTGGTAAATAATAATGTTGATGTGAAGCGACAAAAAATCATCAATTCGATGGAGCGCCTCAGGTGGCTTCCGCATGATTTTGGGTCACGTTATGTATTGATCAATCAGGCAGCATATAGAGCGCAATATGTCGAGAATAATGAAATCAGGCTCGACATGAAGGTTGTTGTGGGCAGTCCACAAAGACAAACTTATTTTTTCTATGACCGGATAAGGCTTGTTACTTTCAATCCGTCCTGGGGTGTTCCAAATTCAATTGTTGTAAACGAAATGTTGCCTCGTATCCTGCAGGATTCGGGTTACCTCCAGCGCAATAATTACCAGCTTTATGACAGTTCCGGAAAACCGGTTTCGGCGTCTGCCGTCAATTGGCAAAAGGTTGCTTCAAACGGCCGCGGAATAAGCATCCGCCAAACGCCAGGGAAAACAAAT
The DNA here is from genome assembly GCF_002007485.1 of Ditibartonella apihabitans. Taxonomy (GTDB): domain Bacteria; phylum Pseudomonadota; class Alphaproteobacteria; order Rhizobiales; family Rhizobiaceae; genus Bartonella; species Bartonella apihabitans. Next base: position 1,470,914 of record NZ_CP015820.1, on the reverse strand, counting down.
GCCTTGGGTGAACTCAAGATACTTTTTCCCAACAAACATGATATCTATATGCATGACACCCCCAACAAAGCGGCGTTTTCACGGGATATGCGCGCGCTCAGCCATGGTTGTGTGCGGCTTGAATATCCTCGCGAAATGGCGGCAGCGGTGCTGGGTAAAAATGTTGATGATCTGAAACCTTATTTTGCAAAAGGTGAGCGAAGTGTATCGCTCGGTCAGCCGGTTCCGGTCTATCTTACTTATTTTACCGCCTGGCCTGATCTTAAAACCGGTAGGATCAACTATTATGATGATGTTTATAGTCGCGACGCGTTGATGGCCGGAGCAACAGAAAAAACCGATTCCGTCAGACAGCAAAATATGTAAAACCGGAATAGCGAGACAAAACATTCGGCGATCATTTCATGAAAGAGGTGATCCGGACTTGTTTTCTGAAGGCGCAGTTGCAGATGGGAGCCATCATCAAAAAATTCTACTATAGCGGTGTTAATCGAGCGGCAGTGGTTGTCGGCTTGTCGGTATTGTTTTGTGAATTCCCGTCTTGATGACAAGATCAGTGGGCCTTCCGGTAAATTTGGCTCGACAGTGGCCGTTCAAATTGTGCCATCACCTGAAGATAAGCAAATACATGCGGACAAGCAGAAACAGTTCAGCTCTTTAAAATATTGATGATCAATAATGTCCGGATAAAATATTGATTATAATATCAATAGTGCTCCGACAGTTTCAAAACAATTGTGCCTTTTGTCGTGTGAAAAGGGCTCTGAAAAAAATTATGTTATGGAATGATGTCCATTCAATTGTAGTCAACTAAATCCAAAAGAGAATCGGGATTTTACGAAAGCAGTTGAAGCGTTCTGTAGGTGAAACAGCGGGCGAGTTTTGAACGTGCACAATTGCCATCATTGATCAGGCGGAAAATCAAATCTTCAAATATTAATAAGAAGTGAGGGCAAATCGACAAAAGGTGACGAAAATTACCAAAATAATGAAGGGAATTTAGCCTGATAATTAAAAATCAGCTAATAAAAAAACCGCTTTTCCGCGGAAAAGCGGCTCTTTCAATTGAAAAAAATCAATTACTTGATTTTTGTTTCTTTGAACTCGACATGCTTTTTTGCAATCGGGTCATATTTACGTTTTGTCATTTTTTCTGTCATTGTGCGGCTATTTTTCTTTGTAACATAGAAAAAACCGGTATCTGCAGTCGACAAAAGCTTGATTTTAATGGATGCTGCTTTAGCCATAATAAGGATCCTGTTCCTGAAAATAAAACGACCACCTTCAAACCGGATATATCGTTCCGGTTCACGTGGATTTTGCCGCGACACTAAGGATGTTGTACAAAAAGTCAAGAGCGGATTAGCTTTAACACAACTCTTGAGACCACTAAAATGATATAAAGTCCGAAAAATGTGGCCATTGTGTTCGAAAAACCGAAGGGCGGAAACAGATCCATCGCTTTTCCGATTGCCGTTGGTCCGACAAGCATTCCGATGCCATAGCAAAAAATAAAGGCTGAATTGGCTGCAGCAAGTTCGAATCCCTTGAGCCGTGCTCCAAGTTGCGCCAGACCTATTGTATAGAGGCCAGCTGAAACTCCCCCCAAAATAAAAAGATCAAGAATAAGCAGCCATTTGACCTCTGCAATCCAGGGAATCAATAAAGTGCCAACCAAGCCGATGATTGCACAGCCCATCAAAGGATAGCGTCTGTCCGTAACAAAATCGCTTATAATACCTATCGGAATAAGCAGGAGAACATTTCCCAACGCAAGTATGGACATGAATTTGGCAGCTTCACCCTCGCTATAGCCGAGATTCAGACTGAAGGGGGTAATAAGCGTCAATGCGCCCATTTGTATTGCACCGTAAACCAGTACGGCCATAGTTGAACTTGGCACAGCAAAAATATAGCGGATAAAAGCAACGTGGTCGCTATCTTTGAATGTCGGGCTTAAGTTCCAGGCAATAACAATTGGAATTGCTGCCAGAGCAATCAGAATACAGGCCGTACCGAATGGAGTAAACCCCTGACTTCCTACATGGGCAAGAAGGGTAGGGCCAATAGTAAAACCTAGCCCGAGTGTAATCGCATATATCGCAAGAATCGTGCCGCGTTTAGCTGGAGGAGCCGAGCTGTTTACCCAAAATTCGGAAAGGATAAACATCACCGTAATGGCAAAATGTAAGGTGAAGCGCAAAACGAACCAGATAAAAATCGATTCGAAATAATAAAATCCTAAAAAGCTTGCACATCCGACGCACATCATCGTCAATATGGAACGTGCAACACCGAGTTTTTTAGCAATTCGTGCTGTAAAAACGGCAGCAATAATTGTTGCGATTCCGCCCACAGTTCCGCTGTAACCTATCACGCTACTGGAAAAACCACGGGCAGCCATGAGAATAGAAATAAGTTGGGTCCCGAGCCCCAATGCCATACCCACTGCACCAATCGTTGCAGTGGCGGCAAATATTGCGCGCCATGGCTTCAAATTCTGTGAGGGATGATCAGGCTGCATGATAGAATAACTGGTTATCTCTTATAATAATCGGGAAAAGGAAAGCGTTATCTTTTAAAATCGCTTGGGATGCTAGAATAAGGCTGATCAATCCTTCTTTGTTTTTTATGCGTTTCTTTGCATAATTATAGTTACGGTCAAATTTACCTATTCTGTTTGTTCAAGTCAATTTTCGGGATGTTTGATAATTATTTGTTGCCGCAATGATCACGCTCTAATCTTTGTTAATTGACTTGATAATTTCGGTTCATTAACAAAACCGAAAATCACTGAACAAACCCCTCATTGGTTTACGCTCTGCTTTTTCGTGCTGAACGGTTAAAACGGCGTGCACCTGTTTTGGCTTTATGATGAGATACGGGCGAAAATGCCATGGGTCTTGGAGAGCTCAACATCTCGAAGCGTAACGCGCCGGCAATTGGCTGGGCTTCGACAAGACCCACATGGACGCTGTCACCCAATTGGTAGCCTTTATGGCTCTTTTGGCCGATCAAAGCGTGTCTGGCTTCATCAAAAATATAATAGTCTGTTGCCAGAGTTGAAATGGGCGTGAAGCCGTCGGCCCCGAGGCGGTCAAGCGATATGAATAAACCGGATTTTGTTACACCGGCGATACGACCTGTAAATTCAGCTCCTATCTTATCGGCAAGAAAGTGAGCAACAAGGCGATCTATTGTTTCTCGTTCTGCGGCCATTGCACGGCGTTCGGTGAGAGAAATTGCAACAGCAATTTCATCAAGATTTTTTTCTTCTTCATCCGTTAAACCATCATTGCCGAACTTCAATGAACGAATGAGAGCACGGTGGACAGTCAGGTCCGCATAACGGCGAATGGGAGACGTAAAATGTGCATAATTACGTAAATTGAGCCCGAAATGACCTATGTTTTCGGGAGCATATTCCGCCTGGGATTGTGTACGCAAAACCACTTGATTGACGAGCTCTTGCTGGTCTGTATCTTTTACACGCTCGAGGATTTTGTTGAAGCGTTCGGGTGTCAGTTCGGCGCTTCGAGAGAGCGATAAACCAAGCGAATGCAAAAATTCGCGCAATCCTTCCTGTTTTGCAAGCGAAGGCTGGTCGTGAATACGATAAATCAGAGGCTGGTGCTTAGATTTGAGAGTTTCGGCGGCCGAGACATTGGCTTGAATCATAAATTCTTCAATAAGCTTATGGGCATCAAGCCGCGGCGGGACAACGACATCTTTGATGCGGCCGCTTTCGTCAAGAATAATTTCCCGTTCAGGAAGATCGAGTTCCAGCGGCTGTCGTTTGTCACGCGCCTTTTTTAATGCATCATAGGCTGCCCAAAGAGGCTTTAAAACATTTTCAACTATCGGAGACGTCTTTTCATCCGGCTTTCCGTCTATCGCTTTTTGTGTCTGCACATAAGAGAGTTTTGCGGCAGAACGCATCATGACGCGGTGAAAACTATGGTTTCGTTTTTTCCCCTGATCATCAAAAATCATTCGCACCGCGATAGCCGGACGGTCTTCTCCTTCTCGTAGAGAACATAGATTGTTGGAAATGCGTTCCGGCAACATTGGCACAACGCGATCGGGAAAATAAACCGAATTGCCGCGTTTCAGTGCTTCTTTATCAAGTGCACTATCGGGCCGGACGTAATAACCGACATCGGCAATCGCTACTACGACAATAAACCCACCTTTATTGTCCTCGCTAGTATCCATTTCGGCGTAAACCGCATCATCGTGATCTTTTGCATCTTCCGGATCAATAGTGACGAGCGGAAGATCGCGCCAATCTTCACGATTATCCATCGTAGCGGGTTTGGCAGCTTCTGCCTCTGCAAGTACACGTTCAGGGAAAACATAAGGGATATCATGCGAGATAATCGCAATCATTGACAAAGCTTTTTCGCTATCAATACTGCCGAGAATTGCTGTTACTTTTCCGCGCTTTAAACCGTAATGCTTGTCCCGCCCGATTTCGACCTCCACGAGATCGCCGGATTTTGCCTCACTATCCGGCGACAAATCGACAGCAATTTCGGAAGCTTTCCGGTCAATCGGCTCCAAACGCCATTTACCTTTGCCAATATCACGAAGAACTCCCATTGTCGTGAGTTCCTGTTTATCGATTTTTTTGATTGCGCGCGCGGTATAAGCGGGGCCATCTTTTCTTTTGTTACGAAAAATTTTGGCTAGAACTCTATCCCCTACGCCAATTGCAGGTCCTTTCATGTGTTTTGCCGGATGGAGCGAGACAATGGGCGCATCTTCGCCATCCCAATCGCTGGGAAAGGCAATAAAACCGCCGTCGCGATCGCGACCTTTAATATCGATAAGCGTAACAGGCGGCAGAGTGTGTTTGGGAACTAATTTGTTACGCTGTTTGGCAACAACGCCTTCGGCTTTGAGTTCACGTAGAAGGTCTTTTAGCCAAATTCGCGCATCGCCCTTGAGGTTGAAAGCTTTGGCAAGTTCCCGCTTTCCCGACAAATTCGGGTTTTCCCGAATGAAAGAGAGAATATCATCCTTTGTAGGGAGATGGGAACTTTTCCGGTTAACGTCGGGATGTTGTTTCATAGCTTGTTTTCCATCCCGCCGTTTGACGGGTTATTCACCTTTTTTAGAGGTTGTCTTTTTGCTTGCGGCAGTTTTTGCTGTCGTTTTTTTTGTGGCAGTTTTTTTTGCGGCAGTCTTTTTTGTCGTTCCGGCTTTTGCTTGTGATTTTTTTACAGCACCTTTACGGCCATTTTTGGGAGAAGCTGCTTTTTGTGCAATCAGTTCCAAAGCTTCAGCCAAGGTCACAGATGCCGGATCTTTGCCCTTTGGTAACGTCGCATTGATTTTTCCCCAATTGACATATGGTCCATAGCGCCCATCACGTACAGTTACCTCTCCACCTTCCGGATGTTCTCCAAGTGTTGCCAGAGCTTTGGGTGTGGAACCACGGCGAGAGCCACCACGTGCCTGTTTTTCTGCCAGAACAGTAACAGCCCGATTGATGCCGATGTCAAACACTTCTTCGGGTGTTTCAAGGTTGGCATATTGCCCGTCACAGGAGACGTAAGGTCCATATCGACCAATTGCGGCCATAATCGGCTTACCATTTTCGGGGTGGATACCAACTTCTCTTGGCAAGGATAACAGTGCCAGAGCTTTTTCCAGATTGACTTCGTTCGGTGTCCAGCTTTTTGGCAGACCGGCGCGTTTCAATTCCTCGCCATGCTTGCACTCGACATAGGGGCCGAAACGACCGGTTTTAAGTGTCACATCCTCGCCGGTATCAGGATCTTTTCCAAGTATCGTTGGTCCATCGATTTGCGCGTTTTCGCCGTTGGAAGTGTCATCACTCCCCAATTGCCTTGTATATTTGCATTCGGGATAATTCGAGCAGCCGACAAATGCGCCGTAACGACCGAGTTTGAGTGACAAGCGACCTTCATGGCAAAGCGGACAGGAGCGTGGATCACTGCCATCTTCCCGGGGCGGAAATGCAAGTGGAGCAAGTGCATCATTCAATACATCAAGGACATTGCTTACCCGCAATTCTTTAATGTCGGCGACCGAGGCATTAAAAGCGTCCCAAAATTCGCGCAAAACGTCTTTCCATGAAAGTTTGCCATCGGAAATCAAATCCAGCTTTTCTTCAAGATCGGCAGTGAAATCATATTCTACATAACGATTGAAGAAATTTTCAAGGAAGGCTGTAACAATACGCCCTTTGGCTTGCGGAATAAGTTTACGCTTCTCGATCGTGACATAATCACGGTCGCGCAATGTTCCGAGCGTAGACGCGTATGTTGACGGACGACCAATTCCCAGTTCTTCCAACTTTTTAATAAGCGTTGCTTCGGTGTAGCGGGCAGGGGGCTCGGTTGTGTGTTTCAGAGATTCAATGGAAACTTTTTTCAGCTTTTCGTCTGCTGCCATTTCCGGAAGTCGTACGGAATCGTCCCCATCAGCCGCGTCATCGTCTTTTTGATCAAGATAAGCGGCGATGAAACCGTCGAATTTTATCACAGACCCGACGGCTCTCAAATTTGCACGATCAGAACCTTTGATAGCTTCGATTTCGACAGTTGTCCTTTCGATATCGGCGGGCTTCATCTGGCTTGCAATAGCTCTTTTCCAGACGAGTTCATAAAGCTTGAATTGATCGTTATCGAGATATTTCCTGATATCGTCAGGTTTTCTTTTGAAATCTGTCGGGCGAATGGCTTCGTGAGCTTCTTGGGCGTTTTTCGCCTTGGTAGAATAAAAACGTGGCTTTTCGGGCACATATTTTTCGCCGAATGTGTCTTGAATTGCATTTCTTGCCGCATCAATTGCTTCCGGTGCGATTTGAACACCATCGGTACGCATATAGGTGATAAGGCCGGTTGTCTCTCCGCCTATATCAATTCCTTCATAGAGCTTTTGGGCAATCTGCATTGTGCGTGAAGCTGAAAAACCAAGCTTCGAGGAAGCAGCTTGTTGCAATGTTGACGTTGTAAAAGGGGGAACCGGATTACGCTTGGTCGGCTTTGATTCGACACTTGTGGTGCGATAATCGGCGCCATCCAGCATGCTGCGAATGGTTTCAGCTTGTTGTTCGGTCTTTATATCAAGTTTCGCGAGCTTTTTCTGGTTGAATGCAGTTAATCTTGCTATGAAACTTTCATCAGCTTGAGTGGCTAGTTTAGCTTCTATTGACCAATAATCTTCGCGCTTGAAGTGTTCAATTTCCGACTCACGGTCGCAAACAAGACGCAATGCAACAGACTGTACACGACCGGCAGAACGCGCTCCCGGCAGTTTTCGCCAAAGCACAGGCGATAACGTGAAACCTACGAGATAATCGAGTGCGCGTCTTGCCATATATGCATCTACCAGCGGAATATCTATATCACGCGGGTGCTTCATTGCTTCCAGAATGGCATGTTTTGTAATGGCGTTAAAGACGACCCGTTTAACGGGTTTGCCCTTTAATAACTTTTTATGCTGCAAAACATCAAGAACATGCCAGGAAATGGCCTCACCTTCGCGGTCAGGGTCGGTTGCCAGAATAAGACCATCGGCGTCTTTCAAAGCTTTCGATATTTCAGCGAGACGTTTTGCACCGGTAGAGCTGGTGTCCCACTTCATCGCAAAATCCTGATCCGGCAATACCGACCCGTCTTTTGCCGGTAGATCACGCACATGCCCGAAAGACGCCAGCACTTTATAATCGGGTCCTAGATATTTATTGATCGTTTTAGCTTTTGCCGGTGATTCGACTACGACAACATCCATAATGATATCCGTTTCCCTGAACCAATGATTTTTATCCCCTCTCAATTGACCGGCTTGATCGCATTGGTCAAGGCTAAATGAAAAAAAAACGTATATGCAACTAATGATTGCACTATGAAAAAGTACACGTTATTATAATAAATCTCACTAACAATCATTAAAAATGACGCGTTGACCATGAAAATTTTTACGTTGGCTCCAGATCAATAAAACATAAGGAGAATTAACGTAACGAGGAGAAGTTACATGTCTATAGAACGCTTGAAAATCATAGGCTATATAACTGATATGTCTAAACAAATGAACGAGATGGCAATAAATGTCGATTCGCCGTTTTTGGCATTTTTGTTGGACATGGTCGCCAAAGAAGGACAAAATATTCTAAAAAATAGCGAGTCTAGTCAGAAAATCAGTGACAGCAATTGAAACCATGCCGCCACTGTGGCGGACAAGTTTTCCCGCCAGATCCAATTCGACCAGAATGAGATAGATTTGGTCAATCGGGACTTCGGATGCAAGGCTGAGCGTCTCCAGGTCAATCGGTGCTGTAGAAAGAGCATTTAACACAGCGTCACGGTCTTTATCTATTCTGTCAATTGCATTTTTATCTAAAACCGGTGTTTGTGGAAGCTCTGTATAGTTTTCGTCGGTATCACCGAATATCGCTAATTGCCTATTATCTTGTGATGGAGATAGAGGTGTGAGTGTTTCTGTGATGTCTTCCGGACGGGTGACAAGCAGTGCACCTTCTTTAATGAGATTATTTGTGCCCTGTGCACGTGGATCTAACGGAGAACCCGGTATTGCAAAAACGATGCGCCCCATTTCCGCAGCCAATCGGGCAGTAATCAGGGAGCCTGAACGGGTTGCTGCTTCACATACCAGAAGTCCAAGTGACATTCCGGCAATAATTCTGTTGCGTCGGGGAAAATCCTGAGCTCTGGGTTGAGTTCCAATGGGCATTTCGCTGACGATCGCCCCGCCTTTATCCAATATGGTGAAATACAACTCTTTATTTTCCGGCGGATATATATGGTCAATTCCACCGGCCATCACTGCAATTGTTCCGGTATCAATGCTCGCATAATGAGCGGCTGTATCAATTCCACGGGCTAAACCGGAAATTGTTGTGAAACCCGTTTTCCCCAACTGATTGGCAAACAGTGTTGTCAGTTTTTTCCCGCCGGCCGATGCATTTCGCGAGCCTACGATACCCACAGAGGGAGAAAAAAAACGATCACAATTTCCTTTTACCAAAATGAGAGGGGGAGGTGCTTCGATTGCCCGCAAATAGGGAGGATAATCAGGTTCACCCAAGCCGATAAAACGTGCGCCGATTTTTTCCGCAAGTTCGAGTTCGCGTTCGGCATCTTCACGACTGGCGATCCTGATAGGCTTTCCTCTGCCCCCTTTGGAACTCAGTTCCGGAAGTGCATTGAGGGCATCACCTGCCGAACCGAAATGTTCGATAAGATCAATGAACGTAACAGCTCCCACATTTTCACTACGTATCAATTGTAGCCAATGGAGGCGCTGCATATCGGTAAGGGGAATCCCTTTACGTTTTTCCATCTGAATTGCAACTTCCCGCTATTTTTTTCCCGCTATGTTTTTGTCCTACTATGTTTTTTTAGAACCGATTTTGCTTTCTGTCCCAGTCATTAAACGTCGTATATTGGTATGATGTTTCAAAATAACGATTAAACTCATTACCGAAAGAACAATAGCAAAGAGTTTCTGGGATGGGTTATCCATGAAAAGTATGATGAAAACCGGAACAAGAATGACTGCAAAAAGCGCAGAAAGTGAAGAATAACGGGTAATAAATGCGGTAAGCAGCCAAACACAGATAAACACCAGTGCAGCGGGTGGAAAAAATCCCAGACAAACGCCGAGATAGGTTGCAACACCTTTACCACCCTTGAATTTGAGCCAGATCGGATAGATATGACCTATAAAGGCTGCAAAACCACCCAACGCAACAACGACAATATTGTTATAATCCAATGACGATAAGAAAGCGGCAATATAAACCGCAAGAGTGCCTTTAAACATGTCGCATAAAAGCGTCAGCAGTGCGATTTTCTTGTTACCGGTGCGTAAAACATTCGTAGCACCAATATTACCCGAACCGATTTTGCGGACATCTCCAAGGCCAGCCAATCGGGTGAATAGCAGTCCGAAGGGAATAGAGCCGACGAGATAGCATATAATCAATGTCAACCATGAGACCATTTTGGGAGATAAACCGATGTCGGCCATGGAGTTACCCTTTTTTAGTTTTGCCGTTCAATTCAAGAGTTCTGATATTGGTATACCATTTTTCCCGACACGTAGGTTTTTAGCACATGTCCTTGAAAACGTGCATTCTCGAACGGGGTATTTTTTGAACGAGAATGCAGCATATCAAGAGTTAAAACCCAAGGGTCGTCGAGATCAACCAGTATGAAATCGGCAGCTTTTCCGGGTTTTAGACTGCCCGCGTCGATTTCCAGAATCTTTGCCGGATTGGTAGAGAGCAAAGCGGCAATTTTTATAAGTGATAACGATTGATCGTGATAGAGTCGCAAAGCGGCAGCAAGTAACGTCTCCATACCCACAGCACCGGCTTCTGCATCTTCGAAGGGTAAACGTTTTGTATCAGCACCTTGAGGATCATGGCTTGATACAATCATATCGATCGTTCCATCGCGGACAGCTTCAATCATAGCATGGCGATCATCTTCTGATCTGAGCGGCGGCGAAAGGCGGAAAAATGTCCGATATTCGCCAATGTCATTTTCATTCAATGTCAGATTATTGATTGATACTCCGGCTGTTACATTATTCAATTTCTGTTTTGCCTGACGCATGGCATCTGCCGACATTGCAGTGGACAATTCGGCTGCATGATAACGACACCCCGTCAAAGCGGCCAAACGCAAATCTCTTTCCAGCGGAATCACTTCCGCCTCTTTGGGAATACCCGCAAGGCCAAGCCAGCTTGAAAGCAGCCCTTCATTCATAACGCCTGTACCTGTCAGCCACTTGTCCTGCGTTTCGTGGATAATGAGCGCATCAAAGTCATGGGCGTAAGTCATGGCACGCCTGAGAACCAAAGAATTTTCGATTGTTTGATGACCGTCGGTAAAAGCGATGGCGCCGGATTCTTTTAGCAGCCCGAATTCGGTCATTTCCTGACCGGCCAGTTGCTTTGTAATTGCCGCCGAAGGATAAACATGAACACAGGCATTATCGCGAGCGGTCTGTTTTACAAATTCGACAAGCGCTACGTCGTCAATGACCGGATGGGTGTCTGGCATCATAACAAAAGACGTAACGCCGCCCGCAGCCGCGGAATTGCTTGCCGAGCGGATCGTCTCGCGATGTTCGTTCCCGGGTTCACCGACGTAAACGCGGGCATCAACCAGTCCTGGCAGGATTGCCTTTCCTTGGGCATCAAAAACCTCTGCCCCTTCAGGCGTTCCCTGATTTTGAGTATTAGCACCACAAGCTTTTATAATACCATCAACGACGATGAGCGTTCCTATTTCGTCTTTGTCACATGACGGATCAATGATACGGGCATTTTGGTAAACGATCGACTGCGTCATTGATTTTCTCCTTCGCTGCGACGCGGATCCAAAAGAGCCTCGATAACAGCCATTCTGACAGCAACTCCCATTTCAACTTGTGTGTGGATAACACTTTGCGGACCATCAGCAATGTCGGATGCAATTTCTACTCCCCGATTAATCGGTCCGGGATGCATAACAATACAATCTTTTTTTGCCAGTCCGAGTTTTTGTTTATCAAGCCCGAAAAAGCGGAAATATTCTCTAACGGAAGGAATAAACGCCCCCGACATGCGTTCGCGCTGCAGACGAAGCATCATAACAACATCTGCATCTTTTATGCCCTCCTGCATGTTTGTAAAAACATCCACACTCATATTGTCTATTTCATTGGGAAGAAGCGTTGTGGGGGCAACAGCACGCACACGAGCTCCTAGTGCATTGAGACTGAGGATATTGGAGCGGGCCACACGCGAATGCAAAATGTCGCCACAGATAGCCACAGTCAAACCATCGATTCGTCCTTTTGCACGCCGGATTGTCAAAGCGTCAAGCAACGCCTGTGTGGGGTGTTCATGGGCGCCGTCACCGGCATTGACTACCGAGCAACTCACTTTCTGTGCAAGCAATGCGGCCGCACCGCCGGATTTGTGCCGAATGACGAGAATATCGGGATGCATGGCATTTAACGTCATTGCTGTATCGATAAGCGTTTCGCCCTTTTTTACCGACGAATGGCTCACCGCCATATTCATCACATCGGCTCCGAGCCTTTTTCCTGCAAGTTCGAACGAGGATTGTGTCCGCGTCGAATTTTCAAAAAAAAGATTAATTTGTGTTCGCCCGCGCATGGACGTTTTTTTCTTGTCAAGTTGTCGCGATATTGCGACATTGGCATCAGCACGGTCGATCAATGTTGTCAGGTCGTGCGCAGTCAGGCCTTTAATGCCTAAAAGATGCCGGTGGGGAAAAATGGGGAAAGATGTTGTTTGTGTCATGATGAAAATTTCCTGAAGAAACTGACTGACACTACAACAAGGCTTGCTTTTTATGCAATGTCTGATTTAACCGCACGAGAACTAAATGTGTTTATATGGTTTGATCTATATATTTGACTTGAAATGAAATTCGGGAAAAAATTGTGAGCACTTTGCCTAACCAGAATATAATGCGAAAAAATGCGTTTTTGGACGATGCGGTTTTGTTCCGTTTTTCGTCGCTCTTGCCGACGCCGTTGCTCGCGGGATTCGAGGAAATCGGCGCATTTGTTGCCAGTCGTGAGGCGCAAGATCTTGCAAGGTTGGCCAATATCCATCGCCCGATATTGAGACGGGAGAACGAATGGGGTGATGGCATACAACAATTGGAAACGCATCCTGCCTATCATGCGCTGCTACGTCGCTCACGTCAGGCAGGGCTTTGTTCTTCGTTGTGGGAGAATGGACCGGCTGAAAATGGTGTTCGCTACCAATCACGAGCCATCAGACTTTTTCTGATGGCCGGTCTTGAAACCGGACACTTAAATGAAATCACATCAACAAGCGCAGGTATTTCCGCTTTAATTGGCGAATCCGATCTATTTGCCAAATGGCAAAATGCTTTATTATCACGTCAACACGATTATTCTTCTCGTCCTATTTCCGCAAAACGGTCGGCAACACTGACTTTCGCATGTGACGATATAAAGAATAACTTGCAAAATATCCCTCATGTTTCAACGGCAACACGTATCTCCTTCGACGCGGCGAATGGACGTGATCTTTATCGCATCGACGCAGTTAAACAGTCCGTTTTAAATCCGATGTCGGACGGCTATTTCGTAACGGCTGAAGTAGGCGGCCAGAAATGTTGCTTTTTTATTTCCCGGTTTCTCGAAAATGGCACTTTGAACGGAGATCTTTCGGTAGATTTTCTTATCCATCGCGCCGGTGAATGTTCTGCCCCCGAAGGCCAAGTTACTTTCCACGACAGCCTTGGCTGGCTCATCGGTAAAATCGGTGAAGGAGATAAGGTCATAAGAGATGTCGAAACCATGACACGTTTTGACCAGGCGGTTATTTCAACTGGTGTACTAAGAGCGGCGCTGCAAAGTGGCATACTGTTTTTCCGGCGCTTCAATCCAAGGCAGGTTTTGCCGCCTTTGACAGAACGGGTTTTTGCCGATTTGGCACTCGATGTCGTCGCTTCGCAATGTCTTGTAATGAGGCTTGCTCGTGCTTTTGATAATGCTGCTTCAAATAGGGCGGAAGCTGCGTTTGCCCGTATCATGACGCCGATTGTAGCAATTCATATCAACGAATTGGTCGTTCCGGTTATCGGAGAAATTATAGCGCAAATGGGTGCACAGGCATTTATGTTTGATAGCCGCTTGGCGAGAATGCTTGTGGACGCTCCAATGCGCACGATAAAAGGAAACGGCGGAAATGACATTGTGGTTGATACCATCCGTTTAGGTGAAAGGGCGCCGGGACTTTTTCAAGGGCTACTTGACCAGATCGGTCGTGATATTGGTGCTGCCGGTCCTAAAACCGTTGAAATATTACATGCAGCAGCTCAAGTTGCCATCAGCGACGTTGGTGCCGGACGGCTATTTATCGAACAAATGGCCTATGCGGGTGCGGCTGCGGCCTTGCAACAAGCCGATATGCCCCATATCACCGCTGCCTATATTGAAAGTCGCCTTGGTGGGCAATGGCGTTCGTCTTACGGGATGTTGAGTGCGCGTCATCACGCCGGACATATATTGGATACGCTTTATCCCGCCGTTTGAGTTAAACTTTTATTATACAGTTCGAGCCAAACTTTGAAGCCTGTCGAGTGCTCCTTGTAAAATGAACGCCGCTGCCGCAGAATCAATTCTGACGGCACGTTTGGCACGCGAAACATCCATTTCGAGAAGGCCGCGTTCCGCTGCCACTGTTGATAGCCGCTCGTCCCAGAACACAAAAGGAATCGGCGTCAAGCTGTTCATATTATGGACAAAAGCACGCGTTGCCTGAACGCGTGGGCCACTCGTGCCATCCATGTTTTTTGGAAGGCCGATAATTGCAACGCCAATGTTTTCTTCAAGAAAAATTTTCAGAAGCTCACGAGCATCAATAGAAAATTTTTTGCGTTTCAATACCGGGCGAGGGGTGGCAAAACGCCAACCGAGATCGGATATAGCGATGCCTATCGTTTTTGTCCCCAAATCAAGGCCTATAATATTTTTGTCCTTAAGACCGAGATCAGGAATTTCAGTAATATCTATAACCGGCATTGAGGCTCGCCTTTATGAAATATCCCGCTTCAATAAGCAGGTACTTGGCATTTTGGTATTTTGCGTTCAATATACGGTAAAAGATGGAACTTCCAATAAAAAACAAGGGTAGTGGCATGAAAATTACATGGCTCGGGCATGCAGCCTTTCGCGTCGAAGTTGGCAAAGCGGTTATTCTTATAGATCCTTTTTTGACAGGTAATCCGTCGGCAAAAGACCTTAATATCAAAAAGGCTGTCGAAGGTGTGACCCATATAGCCCTCACGCATGGTCATAGCGATCATGTTGGGGATACAATTGCTATTGCTAAGGAAAAAAATGTACCGGTGACAGCAAATGCCGATCTCGCTGCCTGGCTTCAATCACAAGGTGTGAAAAACGTTGTTCCCGGTAATGCAGGCGGTACACAGGCACATGACGGTTATAGCATCACTTTTGTCAATGCCATTCATTCGTCGGCAATGCTTACCGAAAACGGTGTTTCGCAATGTCTTGGCAATCCGAACGGGCTGGTGTTCCATTTTAATGATGCTCCGACACTCTATCACATGGGCGACACAGATATTTTTTCCGATATGCAGTTGATTAACGAATTGCATCAACCGGAAATCGGCATTGTGCCGGTTGGCGATTTCTTCACAATGGGGGGAGCCGTTGCAGCACTCGCATGTCAACGCTATTTCCATTTCAAGACAGCGATACCTTGTCACTGGGGTACTTTTCCGGTTCTTGATCAAACGCCGGAACGTTTTGTTAGAGGTATGAAAGGAACAGAAACGACGGTTGCATTGCCAAAAGTCGGTGAGACGCTCAATTTCTGAGCGTCTTTTCTTGCTCTTGAATGTTTGATCTCAATAGCGTCATTATCATAGCCGGATCGGATAACCGGATTTTTATTGACACTTATGATAGTGAATATTCTGTCTATGAGGTCAGCACAAAAGACTTTTCATTTTCTCTAAAAAACAGCGTTTTACCTTATTCTGGCAATATTCCAGAAAACCGATTATCCAAGTAAATATTTTTTCGGAGAAAACGACGATGATAAAAAGCTTCATAAAACTAGCTTTTTTACTTATTTTTCTAACTTATGGAGCATCCGGAATGGCTCAAACAAAGGTGGTTGCCACATCATTACACGCGCCTACAGGCATTGCATTTAATAATCAGGGAGAAATGTTGGTTACCAACTGGTCTGGAAATTCCGTCGTTAAAATAACGACAGAAGGAAAGCAACAAGTTGTTTATTCCGGCATAAGCGCTCCAGCCGGCATTGTTGTTGATCATCGCGATAATATCTATGTTGCTTCCTATCAGGATAATTATATTTTAAAGATAGATAACATCGGTAATGCGTCAAAAATCGCGAGCGGTTTTCATACGCCTACGGGGATCGCTTGGTCAAATACAGGTGAGTTATTAGTCACCAATCGTTCATCAGGCGAAATAGTCTCCGTCAATGTTGAATCCGGTGCAAAAAAGATAGTAGCATCAAAACTTGGGTTACCTGTTGGTGTAACACAATTGCCTAATGACGATTTGGTCGTGTCACAATATAGCGGGAATTTGACGCATATTAATGCAGAAGGCGTTCATAAGCAGCTAGGTTCCAGCTTTAATCGACCTGGCGTGGGTATTGTGACGGTTTCTGACCGTTTGGTTGCTGTTATTGATAATGGTGCAGGTGCGGTTCGGTTAGTGAATGTTGATACGGGGGAAACAAAGCTGCTCGCTAGCAATTTAGACGGGGCTGTAGCTTTAGCCTATTTCAAGGGGCGTTATTATGTTGGTACCTGGAATGATGGCCAAATACGTGTTTTTGATTGATATCAAATTCTTAAAAATTAAGATTTTATGGTCACCAGCAAGATCAATACGATAAGGGTAATGATCCCGTCTTAATAACTCAATCGACACTCTCATTGCTGGCGTTTTTTGCTTGGGCTTTGAATGCTAGAGATACACGAGGACTAAGTAACATTTAACTCGACAAGGTTTTGGGCCATTGTCCCGTTTGCCACACAATTGGCCTGCGCATACGGGGCGTAAGTTAGCCAACCCTAAACCATCAATTACCGCTTGGTTTGGAAGCTCTAGAGAGAAGAATTTGATAATGGATTCTACGCACCAAAAATAAGGATAATTCGCATTGGCAACGTGTATGTTGTGCGAGAGCTATCGCCGATTTTAGGTGGACTATATCTCTATTTTAAGAGCGCGATTCCATGTTACTCGCGCGTTTTTCCTGCCCTTGATCAGACATCCGAACACCTCGTTCTTGGCGTTGACGATGGAAAAACGGTTGTAGACACACCAAAAGTCGGTGAAACGCTCAATTTCTGAACGTCTTTTCTTGCTCTTGGAGGCTTCGACCTGTATAGATTCATTAGAGAAAATGTCTTTCATACGGGATTTACCTAATGTCTGTAGATATTAAAACGGTCAAACGTGTTGCCCGTCTTTCGCGCATTGCTGTGAAAGATGACGAAGCAGAGCGTATGGCAAATGAGTTGAACGCTATTTTAGGATTTGTCGAGCAGCTCGACGAAGTGAATGTAGACAATGTCGAGCCGCTAACATCTGTCATTCCCATGACTTTGCGTACACGTGAAGATGTTGTCACCGACGGGAACAAAGCATCCGACATTGTCGCCAATGCACCTTTGAGCGAAGACAATTTCTTCCTCGTTCCAAAAGTTATCGAATAGCAATTTGAATATTTATTTTTGAGGCATGATATGACCGATTTGACGAAGCTGACAATTGCCGAGGCTCGTGACGCGCTCAAGAAGGGCGAATTCAAGGCAACAGAACTGGCGGATGCATATATTCATGCCATTGAAGCATCCAATCCCGCTATTAATGCCTATGTATCGGTAACTGCCGATCATGCGCGGAAGATGGCCAAAGCCTCTGATGAAAAAATAGCGCAAAAGAAGGCAGGGGCGCTTGAAGGCATTCCTCTCGGTGTGAAAGATCTTTACGCAACTTATGATATCCACACCCAAGCCTGTTCCCATATCCTTGACAACTTCAAACCGAAATATGAGTCGACTGTAACCAGCAATCTATGGGCTGATGGCGCTGTTATGCTCGGCAAGCTCAATATGGACGAGTTCGCAATGGGATCGTCCAACGAAACATCCTATTATGGTCCTGTTGTCAATCCGTGGCGCGCCAAAGGTTCTAAGGAAAAGCTGGTGCCCGGTGGTTCTTCCGGTGGGTCGGCTGCTGCTGTTGCTGCTCATTTGTGCGCTGGTGCAACAGCCACCGATACTGGCGGTTCCATTCGTCAACCTGCCGCATTTACCGGTACTGTTGGCATCAAGCCCACCTATGGGCGTTGTTCGCGCTGGGGAATTATCGCTTTTGCTTCTTCACTTGATCAAGCTGGCCCCATTGGCCGCGACGTGCGCGATTGCGCTATTTTGTTGAAATCTATGGCTTCCTTCGACGAGAAAGATTCGACTTCCGTCAATGTGCCCGTCCCTGACTATGAGGCGTCTATCGGAAAATCGGTCAAGGGCATGAAAATCGGTATTCCTAAAGAATATCAGGTTGACGGCATGTCGGAAGAGATAACGGCACTTTGGCAAAAAGGCATAGACTGGTTGAAAGAGGCGGGGGCTGAAATCGTCAATATTTCACTTCCTCACACCAAATATGCATTGCCGGCCTATTATATTGTTGCGCCTGCTGAAGCATCATCGAATCTTGCCCGTTATGACGGTGTGCGTTATGGACTTCGGGTGCCCGGTAAAGACATTATCGAAATGTATGAAAATACCCGTTCCGAAGGTTTCGGACACGAAGTCAAACGGCGTATTCTCATCGGCACTTATGTTTTGTCAGCCGGTTACTATGATGCCTATTATCTTAAGGCACAAAAAGTGCGTACACTCATCAAACAGGATTTTGATAAATGTTTTGACGCCGGCATTGATGCCGTTTTGACTCCGGCCACACCGACTGCGGCCTTCGGAATTGCAGATAAAAAATTGAAAAACGATCCTGTAGCCATGTATCTCAATGATATTTTTACGGTTACTGTGAATATGGCAGGGCTCCCCGGAATTTCATTACCGGCCGGACTTTCCAAGGATGGGCTACCCTTAGGTTTGCAGCTTATTGGCAAGCCTTTCGGTGAGGAACAATTATTCCAGACAGCCAATATTATCGAACAGGCGGCTGGCAAGTTTTCTCCCGAAAAATGGTGGTAATCGGTCGTCGATATCTGCTAATATCGGCAGTCACTAATAATTCCTTTAACACGGCAAAAATTTTGCCGTGTTTTTTGTTTACTCATGCATCACTCATGGAACGATGAATTTGAGGTTCGAGGGAATAAACGAACAACCGCTTGATGTTCCAAAAATGGCATTTGACTGATGCTATAATTAATGAACAATGGAACATTAAAAACACTTAATATCAAAAAGATACAACAATTTATTAAAAAACAACATTAACCATTTTATGTTTTCAATTAAAGGGGATGGGGACCATTTCAAGATTGTCGAATAAGGCCCGTAAGAAAGAGTTGGTTCGGGGTTTTGTCGATCGGATTCGCGCGTTTTAAGGCTTGTCGGTGTTTTGAGGGCCGAAATATTCTGCCTATATTTTATTCCTCGACATGCTCTCCGGATATTTCGCTTTGAGATCAAAACGAACGCTTTAAAAACTCTTATACATAATCGGTGACCGACTGTCTGACGCGGATGAAACAAGCCGGATGACGAAAAGCGATAGATAAATTATGCCTCAACATGATCTTCGGATATTTCACATCAGGATCAAAAAGAACGCTTTAAAAAATCATCTACACGACTCTTGGTTAGCTTTTTGATACGGATAACCAACCGGGTCACCAAAACTGTGCCTGTCAAAAACGGTGCTCGACTTCTTGAATAGTCGTGTTACAAAATTGCGAATAAAATTCGCTGCGCAAATTTATTTCAGGATAAGCTCGATAAACACCGGCAGAATTATTACCCCCCGAGATAGGCTGCTTTCACGCGCGGGTCTTTGAGCATGGTTTTGCCTTCGCCTTCCAGAATGATTTTACCAACTTCCAGAATATAGGCATAATTGGCGACCGATAGTGCAGCAAACGCATTCTGTTCAATAAGCAGGACTGTTTTGCCCATCTCGTTGATTTTCCGGATAATAGAGAAAATTTCCTGAACGAGAATGGGGGCAAGACCCAATGACGGCTCGTCGAGCATGACAAGTTCGGGATTGCTCATAAGCGCTCTTCCGACTGCGAGCATTTGCTGCTCGCCACCCGACATGGTGCCGCCCAATTGTTTTGACCGTTCTCTGAGCCTTGGGAAAAGATCAAAAATCCATTCGATATCCCGCTTGATACCGTCTTTATCCTTGCGGATATAGGCACCAAGTTCGAGATTTTCCAAAACGGTCAAATGCGGCATGATGCGCCGCCCTTCAGGGCTTAAGGCAATTCCTTTTTTTAAAATTTCCTCCGGCTGTTTTCCGAGGATATTTTCACCTTTATAGAGGATTTCACCTGATACCGATTTGTTCAGTCCTGCTATCGAGCGAACCGTACTGCTTTTTCCGGCGCCATTTGCTCCGATCAATGTGACAATCGAGCCTGCCTTGATAGACATGGACAAGCCTTGCACAGCTTTGATTGCTCCATAATTTACACGAAGATCGTTAATCTCAAGAATGTTCATCAACT
This sequence comes from Ditibartonella apihabitans, assembly GCF_002007485.1. Lineage (GTDB taxonomy): Bacteria > Pseudomonadota > Alphaproteobacteria > Rhizobiales > Rhizobiaceae > Bartonella > Bartonella apihabitans. Next base: position 1,450,633 of record NZ_CP015820.1, on the reverse strand, counting down.
TCTCCGCCTAGATAGGCCTCGATAACTTTCGGATTATTGCGGATTTCTTCCGGTGTACCATTCGCAATAAGGGCACCATATTCCAATACCCAAATGTGGTTGCACAGACCCATAACAACACGCATATCATGCTCAATCAGCAAAATAGTGAGCTTGAACTCTTTTCTTATTCGTGAAATGAAATCGCGCAATTCTTCACTTTCCTGAGGATTCATACCGGCGGCCGGTTCGTCAAGAAGTAACAATTCCGGTTCGGTGGCCAAGGCCCGGGCAATTTCCAGACGTCTTTGTGCGCCATAGGGGAGTGCCGTTGCAGGCTGATTGGCGAGATCAGCAAGGTGAACGCGATCCAAAAGGTCAAGTGCTTGTTCACGAATGTGTTTTTCTTCCCTTACCGCTGACGGAATGAATAAGGCACTTGCAAACCACGGGCTTTTTTGGCGCACATGTGCGCCAACCATGACATTTTGTAAAACGGTTAATCCTGTAAACAAGCGGATGTTTTGAAAAGTGCGGGCGATATGACGTTTACAAACCACATTGGGGTGAAGGCCGGAGACTTTTTCCCCGTCAAAGGTAATTGTGCCGGTTGTCGGGGTATAAAAGCCAGAAATCATATTGAAAACAGTGGTTTTCCCTGCACCGTTGGGGCCAATGAGGCCGGCAATGCTGCCCCGTTCGATAGCAATGTTGATATCGTTAACAGCCGTTAGTCCGCCAAATCGCATAGTGACATGATCGAGTTTTAATATCGCGTCAGTCATGAACGGTCTCCGCTTCGGGCTTCAGAATTTTTCTTGAAAAAGCGATAAATACCATTCCATGAGAATTCACGTGTTCCAAGCAAGCCGCTTCTCCAAAACAGAATAATTCCCATCAGCAATATCGAGAAAATAACCATTCTAAGCCCCGGAATTCCAGGAATATGAATGAAACCGAAATCGATTGGCTGCTCGACAATACGTAACCACTCCAACATTACCGTAATGATAACGCTACCAATAATACTACCGGTAATGGACCCGAGACCACCGGCCACGACAATCATCAAAATATTGAAAGTCAAAAGAAAGTTGAACATTTTGGGATCGATTGTCGAAATAAGTGCAGCAGTCAGCGCACCTCCGACACCGGCGAAAAATGCGCCGATTGTGAAAGATAATGTACGGTAGAAAAATGTGTTAACGCCCATAGTTTTGGCCGCAATTTCGTCATCACGGATGGCGCAAAGTGCATTTCCTGTATTGCTTTTTAAAAGGAGCACAATAAAGGCGACGGTGAAGGCGAGCCAACCGTAGTTCCACCATAAATTGGCATATTGCGGTATTCCTTTAATACCGAGCGAACCGTTTGTAATTGGTGTGGCATTGGTAATGACAACACGTATAATTTCGGCAAATCCCAGTGTTGCAATGCCGAGATAGTCTCCACCCAGTCGCAAAACAGGTATCGCAATAACGAGACCGAGAATCGCTGCGCAAATGCCGCCCAAAACCACAGCAAAGAAAAATGGTACTTGTAAATTTTGAAGCGGACCGAACATTGGCTGCAAAATCCACATCATTTGTTTCTGTTCCGGTGACAAAAGCAAGATAGCACAAACATAAGCACCGATGGCCATAAAACCGGCATGACCCAATGAAAACATTCCGGTAAAACCATAAATAAGGTTGAGCGACACCGCCAGAATTGCGTTGATTGCGATGAGATTCAAAATACGCACAGTGTAAGCATCAAAGTTACTCTGCGCATAAAACAAAAACGCTATAAGGCATGCAATCGAAATCAACGAAAGTATGATTTGCGAGGATTTTGACATCAGATTTTTTCCTCACTTTTCTTACCCATGAGCCCAGTCGGCATAACAAGCAGGATCATGATAAGCATGATAAAGGCAAATGCATCCCGATAGCCCGAAAGCGACGGGAAAAATGCAATAATCATAATTTCGATAAATCCCAAAAGCAGCCCGCCCAACATTGCGCCTTCAACCGACCCAATACCGCCGATAACTGCTGCAATGAAGGCCTTAAGCCCGGGAATGACCCCCATATAGGGGTTTATTTGCGGGTAACGTAGCGCCCACATAATACCGGCAATTGCTGCAAGTGCCGACCCCAGACCGAATGTAAAAGCGATAATTTTATCGACGGATACACCCATTAACCGCGTTGTTTCAATGTCACGTGAAATAGCGCGCATAGCCAGACCCGGTTTGGTTTTATTGATAATCCATAAAAGAAGAACAACAAGCACCAGTGAAACAATGGGTACGATCAGAGCCATTGGCACAATGCGGATGACCCCTTGGGCGCCTTCGCCAAGATGCCATTGAATGGGTGTTACAAGGAGTTCCGGTTGTTTTACGCTTTTTGGCACACCGGTAAATAGCACAGTTGCAAGGTTTTCGATAAGGAATGACATGCCGATTGCACTGATAAGCGCTGAAATACGGGGTGCATCACGCAAAGGACGGTAAGCGATACGATCGACCGCGATACCACCCGCACTGGTTACAAAGACAGCAAAACAAACGGCAAGCAGCCAGACAGGCGTAAAGTTCTGCGGGCTTATGAACGCATAATAAGCAAGCGCCAAAACCAGAATGATGAATAAAGCCGCCCAATAGGATTTTATCGGTTTTTTGAAACCGATAAAGACAGAATAATAAACGACAATTGCCAAAAGGAGGAGGAGTACCGCCGCCCATGCCGGCATAAAGCTGATTGTCGAGAAAAAAACAAAATAGGCACCAAGCATAAAAATATCGCCATGAGCGAAATTGATGAGTCGCAAAATGCCATAAACCATTGTGTATCCAATGGCTATTAATCCGTATAGTGCCCCTAACGCCAAAGCATTAAAGAAATGTTGAATGAACATTTCCGTGCTCATGTTTTAGCCTTCCTGATACTCTAACGCGTATTGTTAAGAAAGCACATACACAACCAAATTGCTCCGGTCGAGTTTATTTCGACCGGATCGTTCATTAAAATGGATTTATCCCCTTATAATGCAGGTTTTACCTCACCGAGATAAACACGCTTTCCATCCTTGATTTCGATAACGCCGATCGGAATTTCTGGATTATGGTTTTCATCCATTGTCATAGCACCGAATGGCGTCTCGAAGTCTTTCAGTTTTGCAAGTTCGGCTGTAATTGCTTCGCGGTCGCTGCTTCCGGCTTTTTCAATCGCATTCATAAACATCATATAAGAGGTATAACCCAGAACCGCGTTAACATTCGGTTCTTTGTTGGGATAGGTAGCTCTCCATTCTTTGGTGAAGTTTGCAGCCGCCTCGGGCATATTCGGCATATTGGCGTCATAAGGGAAGGTCGTATGGAGGAAACCTTCGGCAGCGCTTCCGCCAATTGTAACTGTTTCGGGGTTGTCCATGGCGTCGCCACCCATAATACGGAATGTTGCACCAAGTTCACGAGCCTGTTTCAGGATAATGGCCCCTTCGGCGAAATAGGCTGGAATGAATAATACATCCGGTTGTTCAGAAATAATTTGGGTGAGGGCAGCCGAAAAATCCTGATCACCCGAGTTATAATTAAGGTTTGCTACGACTTCGCCGCCAAGTTTTTTGAAGGAGCTGTCGAAAAAGTTTGCTAGCCCGATTGCGTAATCGTTAGAAACATCCTTCAAGATCGCCGCTTTTTTCGCGTGTAACGTATTAAAGGCATATGTAGCCGCTCCGGCGCCCTGATAAGGGTCAATGAAACAGGCACGGAAATAATATTTTTTCCCTTGGGTGACGAGCGGGTTTGTTGCCGATGTTGCAATTGCGGGAGTTTTTGCGGGCTCTGAAACCTCGCCACCGGCAAGTGCTAGCGACGAACCATAAGTTCCGATAATCCCGTTGACTTTATCGGACGCGGTAAGTCTCATGACCGCATTGGCTGCCTCGACTTTGTCGGATTTATTGTCGACAACGACAAGTTCTACTTTGCGCCCGAGCACTTCGGGCTTGATTTTGTTGGCAAGTTGAACACCTTCAAGCTCGAGTTGGCCGCCAAAAGCGTTTTGTCCGGTTAGCGGAAGAAACACTCCTATTTTAATTGGTTCGTCGGCAACAGCACTGAAATTCAGTGCTGTGACAGCGATCGCTGTCGCAATTAATTGTTTGAAAGCCATAATGATTTATCCCTCTCTTTTTTCAGAATGAATTTATTATAATAAAACTTCATAATATGAACGGGTTTCCTGCACAAGTTACGAAGCCAAAATCCATCTATATTAAAAAAACACAAGAATAGCTTTACCAGGTTCCAGTATTGTTCATAGAAGCCCACGGTTCTTGGGGTGCGAGTTTTTCGCCTTTTTGCAATAATTCGATGGATATGCCGTCAGGGGATTTTATAAAAGCCATATGTCCGTCGCGCGGTGGCCGATTGATAACGATTCCCTGTTCTGATAAATGTTTGCAAGTTTCGTAGATATTGTCCACTTCATAAGCCAGATGGCCGAAATTGCGCCCGCCGTGATAGTCTTCCTTATCCCAGTTATAGGTAAGCTCGAGTTCCGGAGAATGCTTATTTTTGGCCGAATCCATGTCATCGGGCGCAGCCAGATAGATAAGGGTAAAACGCCCTTTTTCATTTTCGATGCGGCGGGTTTCCGTTAGTCCGAATACGGTGCAATAGAAATGGAGTGATTGTTCGAGGTCTTTAACCCGAACCATAGTGTGTAGGTAACGCATTTTGTTTCTCACTTTCTCTGGTCAAAAAAATTTTAACGGTTTTTGAAGTCGATGTGAATATCGCAATCGATGTAAAAATGGTTGAAAAAGATTTCTTGCGATTGGGCTTCTACTATTTGGGGAAATCTTGTTAAGGGGACTTGCGCCACTAGGACCGAGCTATATTAACTGGTCGTAAAGAGAATCATACGTGATTAATTACTATTAATAGGACTGTAAGAATTATGGCGAGTGACGAAATATTGGAAGGCTTTCTTCCATCTCAAGATAGTTCTGAAACAGCAGCAACGGATGTTGTCGAAATAAGTGGCAGCATCAAATGGTTCGATGTAAGCAAAGGTTATGGTTTCATCGTTCCGGATATTGCCGGTGTTCCGGATATCCTTCTTCATGTGACTGTAATGAGACGTGACGGTTTCCATACAGCGCTCGAAGGTGCGCGTGTTGTTTGCATGGTCAAGAAAGGCGAACGTGGCTTGCAATGCATTCAGGTTAAATCGATAGACCTTTCTACTGCTGTCCACCCTTCGGAATTGCCTGCACGTACCCATATTGTGGTGACACCGGAAAGCGGCTTGGAACGCGCAATTGTGAAATGGTTCAATCGGGAGAAAGGATTTGGCTTTCTGACGCGGGGTGAAGGGACAGAAGATATTTTCATCCATATGGAAACCCTGCGGCGTTTTGGCCTTGCCGAATTACGTCCCGGTCAGGTTGTTCTGGTACGTTATGGACGGGGTGAAAAAGGCCTTATGGCTGCGGAAATCCATCCGGATATTGCTATACCATTCCCTACACATTAGAATTTTATTTTTCTGGTAATATATTTCCACAAAATTATAGCTTTTAAAAGACTCGCAAGTTTTTTGGGGAGTTTCCTTTCATGAAAAGTCTGGTTGCGGGTTTTATCTTTTTGTTATTTACGATGGGGCAAGGGGTATATGCTCAAGAACCAATGCGTTTACCTGTTGACAGAGCGCCCCTCGTTATCATCACAGACAGTGGTAAAATCTCTTATAATGTCGAAGTTGCCAAGACACCGGAAGAGAATGAAGCCGGACTAATGTATAGGGCGGATTTTCCTTCCGATAGAGCTATGTTATTCGTTTTTCCGGGCATTCGCATTGTGACAATGTGGATGGCAAATACACCGTTACCGCTCGATATGGTGTTCCTCGATGACAAGGGAATCATTGTATCGATTGCAGAAAATGCGGTACCATACTCAACAAAAATTGTTTCATCACATGTGGCGGCTGCCTTTACAATCGAACTTAATGCTGGTGAAGTCCGAAAAAACGACATAAAGATTGGTCAAAAAGTCGTTCATCCGGCTATATGTGGTGAATGTAAAGTGGATTAGACATGAGTGCAGAAGACGTACAATATTTCCATCATGACGGGTTCAAACTTGCTTACCGGGAAGAGGGGGTTGGTGAACCGGTCTTATTAATCCACGGTTTTGCCTCGTCTTCTTATGTTAATTGGTATGCACCGGGGTGGTTTCGTGCGCTGAATGAGGCTGGCTATCGGGTTATAGCGATTGATAACCGTGGACACGGTTTTTCCGATAAGAGCCATGATCCTGCTGTTTATACGCCACAAGCAATGGCAGGAGATGCTGTAGCACTTCTTGATCATCTAAAAATCAAAAAGGCTCAAATCATGGGCTATTCCATGGGGGCAAGAATCACAGCCTATATGTCTATTCTCTATCCCGATTATGTTAATAGCGCTATTTTCGGTGGGCTCGGTATTGGCATGGTGACCGGTGCAGGAAACTGGGAACCCGTGGCGGAAGCACTTTTGGCAGAAGATATTTCGAAGATTACCAATAAACGGGGACTGATGTTCAGAAAGTTCGCTGACAGGACGAAAAGCGACCGGAAAGCACTTGCAGCTTGTGTCATTACGTCCAAACAGGAATTGACAGCAGCCGAAGTCCACTCGATAAAACAACCTGCATTGGTGGCTGTTGGAACTCTGGACGAAATATCGGGCGAAGCTGAACCTCTTGTGGCTTTACTGCCCCATGGAGAAGCTTTAATAATTCCGAACAGAGATCACATGTTGGCAGTTGGTGATCCTGTCTATAAAAAGGGTGTCATCAATTTTTTGGCACGCTATCCCGTTGCTTGACAATGAGTATGGACAGGGCAAACATTTTGCCCGCAAAAGAGAAGGTTAAGAAAATTGCCTTGCTGTGAACAAAAGGGTGAAGCTATCGCCCCCGCCTTACTTTTAAAAAATATCAAACAAGAAGCAATGGAAGCATCGGAACAGGATCCTGCTTTAGGCGAATTTTTTCAACATGCCATCCTTGATCGCGCCAATTTATCGGAAATGATCGCCGGTCGGGTTGCTGCACGGCTTTGGACGCGCGAACTCAATGAAGAATTGCTGTCGCAAATATTTGTCGAACAGATTGATACGATGGATCATCTGGAAGATATTATCACCAGTGATATATCGGCAGTGTTCCATCGTGATCCGGCATGCAACCGCTTTATGGAGCCGGTACTTTATCTAAAAGGGTTTTTGGCTATAGAGGCTCATCGTTTTGCTCATAGTCTATGGCTCAAAGGCAGAAAAGATCTCGCACTATTTTTGCAGGGGCGGTCGTCATCGGTATTCCAGACAGATATTCATCCGGCAGCCCGTATAGGCAAGGGTATTTTTTTAGACCACGCAACAGGTCTTGTTGTTGGAGAGACAGCAATCATTGGCGACAATGTTTCCATGTTGCAGGATGTGACGTTGGGCGGAACAGGCAAAGAGTCCGGCGATCGGCATCCTAAAATCGGTCATGGTGTTCTGATTGGTGCAGGTGCAAAAGTTCTCGGCAATATTACGGTGGGCGATTGCGCAAAGATTGCGGCTTGTTCTGTTGTTCTAAAACCAGTTGCGGCGTATAGTACCGTGGCCGGTGTGCCTGCAAAAGTGGTTGGAAAAATAGCAGATAACGAACCGGCACTAAGCATGGATCAGTCAATTAATGAGTAAAATGAAAGACCCGCGTCTTTACAGAAACGAAGTTGTACCTTATCTGGCATTTTGTTTAACGATTGCAATTTTTAGGAGATCGCTGTGAAGCCTGATGAAATCAAGAAACTTGATGGCTACTTTAAGCGCAAATTTCAAAACCGGTCACTGCAAGTAAAGCCCAGACCTCGTAAGGATGATTCTTGTGAGCTCTATCTTGACGACGAGTTTCTCGGGGTGATTTATCGTGACGAGGATGAAGGCGAATTGTCTTACAATTTTTCGATGGCAATTCTTGATATCGATCTCGACGAATAGTCGAAATGTTGATGATTAATATCCTCGCAAGCCGATAATTTTTTTGCATAAAGCCGCTGACATTCGTTAGCGGCTTGTTTTATTTTTGTTCAGAGAAGTTTCTTTGCACGAAAGCTCACATAACCATTGCGTGCGATGATGATATGATCATGGACTGTTATGCCCAAGGCATTTGCAACATCTTTGATCATATGCGTCATCGAGATGTCGTCGCGAGAAGGCGACGGGTCGCCTGAGGGATGATTGTGAACAAGAATAAGTGCCGATGCAGAAAGTTGTAACGCACGTTTGACCACTTCCCTTGGGTAGACAGGTGTGTGATCTATAGTGCCAATTTGCTGGATTTCATCAGCAATCAATCCATTTTTCTTGTCGAGAAAAAGGACACGGAATTGCTCCCTTGTTTCATGGGCCATAGCTGCTTTGCAATAGCCAAGAACCTTATCCCACGATGAAAAAATATCCCGTTTACGTAATTCCGCACGGTTTACACGTTCGGCTATACCCGAAAGGATTTTTAAATCCCGTGCTACAGAAGGACCACATCCGGGAACTTCCTGCAAAAGTCCAATATCGGCACCGAGTACATCGGCAAGGCTGCCGAAACGGTTTAATAAGGCCTTGGCTAATGGCTTCGTATCTGCGCGCGGAATCGAACGAAATAACAAGAGTTCCAGATATTCATAATCAGGAAAACCGACACCGTGGGTTTCGAAATAACGATGGCGCAATCGTTCACGGTGTCCTTTATTCTCTGCAATGAGGTTATCTTTCGATAGATCCGGCTTTCGACCGGAGAGTCCGGGCGTTAACGCAAAGGACGCTTCTTCGGAAAACGCATTTTCATCCGGATTCTTGGCCATGATATGAGGTTCCCGCTCATGAATGTGTTACGGGAACGTAGTAAGTATTATTTTGTGAAAGAGTGAAAATTTCACAACCATCTTTTGTGACTGCCATTGTATGCTCATATTGCGCCGAAAGTGATCTGTCACGGGTGACTGCGGTCCAGCCATCATTAAGGATTTTGACACCCGGCTTTCCAAGATTGATCATCGGTTCAATTGTGAAAATCATTCCCTCGCGTAATTCTGGTCCTTCACCGGGATTTCCGTAATGAAGGATATTCGGTGCATCATGGAATATAAGCCCTACACCATGGCCGCAAAAATCACGTACGACAGAACAACGCTCCGACTCGGCGTAACGCTGGATTGCAGCGCCAATGTCACCGACAGTAGCGCCCGGTTTAACTGCCGCAATCCCGCGCATGAGCGATTCGTGCGTGACTTCGAGTAAACGTTCTGAAGCTCTTTTTATCGGACCAACAGGATACATACGGCTGGTGTCACCATGCCAACCGTCTTTGATAAATGTTACGTCAACATTCACAATATCACCGGCATGAAGTTGTTTGTTTTCCGGAATTCCATGGCAAACAACATGATTGATCGATGTACAGCAGGATTTTGTGTAACCACGATAATTCAGATCTGCCGGCAGAGCATCACGATCGGCACCAAATGCGAACACAAAATCATCAATCTCTTGAGTGGTTACTCCCGGTTTGACGATGTCGACAAGTGCATCTAGACATTCTGCTGCGATCCGCCCAATTTTACGCATTCCAATGAAGGCTTCTTCATCGTAAATGCGGATTTGTCCGGTGTATTTTACAGGTGCATTTTTATAATTGACGTAACTAACCATTTGCCTAACTATTTCTATCTTTTGATACGACCGGCATATTGAACAACTTCAATTCCATGCCATATCCCAAGCGATATTCCGATCTTCTATTTCAAACGAGCCTTCGTGAGACTGGTAGATACTAATCTTATCGAAGGTGAATTCAAAGCAGCATGTTACCACTAAATCGAGACAAGCATAATCTGTGATCGATATGATTGCACGTTATTTATCGGAATAATTAAGCCGAGGGCCGCTAAGATAACGTCTTTTTGACCGATGAAAAATTCATGCCATTTCCGCTGGCTCCCTGCAAAACCGGTTAAAATCAATTAAGACGACGTGGGGGCGGGATGATGGACACAAACCCTAAGAAATATTATTGATTCATTCAAGGTCTGTTCATCAAGTTATTTGACAGGTTGAACAAATGGAAACAGGGACGGTCATCGGGATTGAAAAATATTTATAGGACATCAAAAACGGAATTAGAAAATCGAAAATGGTACCGAGACAACGTTTGCGGGAAGAAATCATTCGTCGGGCAAAACTCTATTATCGGTAGTGTGAAACGATATTGATAATAAGACACGGAATATTTTAACCGGATATGAATATCCAGACAGGCAATTGTCCTGAAAAAAGTTAGAGAATTGCCAGAACGTCGCTAATGGTCATATTGGCGCAAAGAACCATGATTGTTGTGATAATAGCAACTGCTGTTAGTGTGATTGTTGTTTTAATTTCAATGTTCATTTTCTCGTCCCCCATAGCCACAGGTTCAATAAAAATTTATATCATCTGCAAAAATGACCGGATTTAGGCATGAAAAAGGCAATTTGTCGTTCTTTTCGAGATCAAGGTTAATGTTTGGTTGAGGTTCTGTGAAAGACGCATTAAAACGCATCAAAAATAAAAGAAGTAATGAGATGGCTGGAACAGATAGGAAAAGAGAAAATATGACGGGTGGTCCCGTTATTGTACTTGTCGAACCACAATTGCCGGAAAATATTGGTATGGTGGCACGCGCTATGGCGAATTTTGGTCTTTCCGAATTGCGGCTTGTCAACCCACGGGAAGAGTTTCCAAACGAGAAAGCTATAGCCACTGCCAGCAAAGCAGATCATATCATTAACGGGGCTCGGGTTTTTGATAGTTTGCGGGAGGCAATTTCTGACATAAACTTTGTCTTTGCTACGACCGCCCGCGAGCGTGATGGTTTCAAACCGGTAAGGAGTGCAGTAGAAGCGGCAGATGCTATGCGGATAAAGGAAAATTCGGGACAGCATACCGCCATTTTATTCGGTCGGGAAAGATGGGGGTTGAATAATGAGGAAATCAGTCTGGCTGATGAAATTGTAACTTTCCCTGTCAATCCTGCATTTGCTTCTCTGAATATTGCTCAGGCCGTTTTGCTCATGTCATATGAATGGATGAAATCCGGTTTGGAACGGGAAACTGACACCGCATTTCGTAACAAGGAAATGGAACCGGCGCATAAAGCCACGCTCTACGGCCTTTTCGAACAATTGGAAGAAGCGTTGGATGTTCGCGGGTATTTCCGACCGAAAGAGCGCAAAGAGATCATGGTGGAGAACTTACGTTCGGTTCTCACTCGTGCAGCATTCAGCGAGCCGGAAATACGCCTGTTAAGGGGGGTTGTTTCTTCTCTCGATCATTTTTCACCCAAACTGCCGCGCGGGGCGGGGGCGCCGGACCATCGTAAACGGACAAAGGAAAATAGTAATTAAAATGACAGAACGGCCTATACTGTTTTTCGACAGTGGCATCGGCGGGCTTACGGTACTGCGCGAGACGCGTATTTTTATTCCCGATCGAAAATTTATCTATATCGCAGACGATGCTGCTTTTCCGTATGGGAATTGGGAAGAAGATGAGCTCAAATCCCATATTATTGACCTGTTTGCAAAGTTATTGAATCTTTATAATCCGATTCTTTGCATTGTCGCCTGCAACACCGCATCCACTCTGGTTTTAAAGGATTTGCGTCGAGCCCATCCCGATGTGCCTTTTATCGGAACAGTCCCTGCGATAAAACCCGCTGCCGAACAGACACGTTCGGGCTTGATATCGGTTCTTGCAACACCGGGAACCGTCAAACGTGCCTATACGCATGAACTCATTTCCTCTTTCGCTTCCAAGTGTCACGTCAGACTCGTGGGAAGCGCCAAATTGGCCGGTTTTGCAGAAGATTATTTAAGAAGAAAGCCGGTTGATCGCGCATCTCTGAAACAAGAGATAGCGCCGTGCTTTGTCGAGAAAGACGGCCATCACACCGATATTGTTGTACTTGCTTGTACACATTATCCATTTCTTGTCAATCTGTTCCGCAAAAATGCAAAGTGGCCGGTTGACTGGATAGATCCTGCAGAAGCAGTAGCAAAACGTGCATTATCTTTGCTTCCGGATGCCGACCAAGTCCAGACTCTGACGGAACATCTTGATCTTGCCCATTTTACCTCCGGCAGGACCGACTATGCGACAAACAGATTGCTTCATGGATTCGGTTTGCGTTTGACGCCACTTGGTCAAGAATGAAGATTTAATTTCAAAATCGGGATACCACATAATTTCAGTGTTTAATCAAGGACCAAGATACAAGATCGTATCCTTTAGGACTGGCTTCGATAAAATTGAAGAAAGGGCAAGCGTAGGGCTCTAACGGATTGCAGCTAATTTACACGGACAACCGAACCGGTTTAAACTTTTTAATCTGCATTCAGGCGCATTTTTCGACCCTAAAATTGTTTTTGGAACGAAATTTACAAACTTCATTTTGTATTGTGCCAAAAATCGCAGAAAATAGACGCTGTTTTTCAACCTATATAGGTCCGTCCGCTTGACTTCGGATGTTAATTTCATTAAAGAACCTCACAAGTTTTTTCGGTAGACGATAAAGCTTTAACCGACGTGTCCCGTGGACATTTGCGCAAAGCTTGCGCGATTTGTCCTGTCAGTTCATGATTTTTCATGGGCAGAGGAGGGCGCGTTTCCCGGAAACAATAAATATTGTTTCGATATTGAATTTTAAGGAAATGCGATGAGCAAGCGCGAAACTACGAAATATAAAATTGACCGCCGCATGGGCGAAAACATTTGGGGGCGTCCGAAGTCTCCGGTTAACCGCCGTGAATATGGTCCGGGTCAACATGGTCAACGCCGTAAAGGCAAGCTTTCCGATTATGGCACCCAATTGCGCGCCAAGCAGAAACTGAAAGGTTTCTATGGTGATATTTCGGAAAAACAATTCCACCGCATTTACGAAGAAGCTGGCCGTCGTCGTGGTGACACAGGCGAAAACTTGATCGGTCTTCTCGAATCACGCCTTGATGCAATTGTTTATCGTGCAAAATTTGTTCCGACAATCTTTGCTGCCCGTCAGTTCATCAATCATGGTCATGTGAATGTGAATGGTCGTCGCACCAACATTCAATCTTATCGTTGCAAGCCCGGTGATGTAATTGAAGTTCGCGAAAAGTCGAAACAATTGGCACTTGTTCTTGAAGCAACCCAGTTGCCGGAACGCGATGTTCCCGATTACATTGAAGCCGATCACACCAAGATGAAGGCAACCTACACACGTATTCCGGCTTTTGCCGATGTTCCATATGCTGTCCAGATGGAACCAAATCTGGTTGTCGAATTCTATTCACGTTAATCGTGAATTAAATTTGCTGTTTACACAGGGAGCCCATCGGCTCCCTGTTTTTGTTTTAGGACATTTTTGAAGGAAGGTGAAATGGTTGCACTGAATGATATCGACGATAATGTTGATGGTTGTCATCCGCTATTTCGTGATGCTCCTTCAACTGTTGAATTCAATAAGCTCAGAAAACGTTTGTTGCGGCATATGCGTCAGGCGTTGGATGACTTTTCGATGATTAAACCGGGGCAGAAATGGCTCGTCGCTTTGTCTGGTGGCAAAGATTCTTATGGATTGCTTGCCCTTCTCCTTGATCTGAAATGGCGCGGCCTATTGCCGGTTGATATTTTGGCTTGCAATCTCGATCAGGGGCAACCCGGATTTCCAAAAAATGTTTTACCGGACTTTTTGAAACACTATGGAATTCCCTTCAGGATTGAATATCAGGACACTTATTCGATAGTCACTGAAAAATTGGACAATAGCCAGACTTATTGCTCGCTGTGCTCAAGATTAAGGCGGGGCAATCTGTACCGGATTGCGCGTGAAGAGGGGTGCTCGGCTTTGGTTCTCGGGCACCATCGGGACGATGTGCTGGAAACGTTTTTCATGAATCTTTTTCACGGCGGACGTTTGGCGGCCATGCCGGGCAAGCTGGTAAATGACGAGGGAGATATGCTGGTTTTGCGGCCGCTTGTCTATGCAGCGGAAGAAGATCTCGCAAAATTTGCCGAAGCTATGCAGTTTCCTATTATCCCATGCAATCTTTGTGGCAGTCAGGACGGTCTTCAGCGCAATGCAATGAAAAATATGCTGAATGATATTGAAAAGAAAATGCCCGGTCGAAAAGACACGATGATACGTGCATTGACAAATGTTCGTCCAAGCCACTTGTTGGACAAGAAGCTTTTCGATTTCAGTGGTCTTTAAGTATGTTTTTATTCCACTCCTTAACACTTATCTTTCGGTTATGGAGCCGGCGGAAAATAAAGATCGAATAGGTCTTTTTCCGACATAAGACAATAAAACTATCCGGCTTTAATATGTTGGAACAGGGATAGTTTTATTTGCTTTTAAGAAACAACTGAAAGCCAATTCTGAAACAGCAGAAGACAAGCGGTTCTATCGTAAGTTTGTGATGTTGTCCGGTATAGCGGGCTCAATCTTTGTCTGAATTCATGAGCGTAACATGAGATCTATGACGGGCTCCGGAAAATAGCCTTCCTTTTTCGGCTATCAGTATCAATATGATTGCGCCACATGAAAGCAGAAAAAATCCTCCTGCAATCGGAATTGTCGTACCGTCAAATTTTTGCGCAATAACAAATCCCAATCCTGCACCGATAATCGTTTGCAGAAAGCCGAATACCGAGGAAGCAGTTCCTGCAACCTTTCCGAGTGGTTCCATGGCAAGCGAGTTGAAATTGGCACCTAATCCACCATAGGAAAACATGATGATGATAAGCAGCACCATGAAATATATAAATGGAGTGGATCCTCCTGCAGAAATCGAGCCGATAAACCAGATCAATGATGCGAAACAAAAAATCAACAACAGAGAATGGGAAATTTTTCGCATTCCGAAGCGGCCCACAAATAGCGAATTCAGAAAAGCGGAAAGGGCCTGAAAAGCGGCGACAAGAGCAAAAGCCGCAGGAAACCACGGACCAAGATGATAAATTCCATCATAAATCTGTTGTGAGGTGTTAAGGGTGCAAAATAGACCCCCGAGCGCCATCGAAAATGCCAACGTATAGCAAAGAGAAACGCGATTTGAGAGGACCATCACAAGGCTTTCTCCAACAGACGAAAAGGTTAGAGGACGTTCCTCATACAAAGTTTCGGGCAAGCGAAAATAAACCCAGAAAGCGATAAGGGTACCGGCCAATGCCATAAAGAGAAAGATGAATTGCCAATGACCGAAAACCATAATTGCTTGACCGATTGCCGGCGCAACAACCGGAACGATCATGAAGACCATCATGACAATGGACATAACTTCAGCCATTTGGCGACCGCCATATATGTCACGCACAACGGAAACTGTGAGAACGCGGGTTGCCGCCGCTCCGATTCCCTGAATAGCCCGCAATATCAATAACCATGCAAAACTTGGAGCAAAGGCACAGGCTGCGGATGAAAGTGAATAAAATATCAAACCGGCTATGATAGGCTTGCGCCGTCCAAACCGGTCGCTGATCGGCCCGAATAACAATTGCGATAATCCGAAGCCGATAAGATACGAAAAAATTATATAATGTTGGTCATTTTCCCCCGACATCCGAAGACTATGGGACATGTCAGTCATTGCCGGCAACATAATGTCAATGGCTATTGCATTGGTCGCCATAAGTGTTGCGATCATGACTATAAATTCTTTATAGCCAAGATTTGCCTTTACCTCATCTATGTGCTGTTGTTCGCTCGAATTATGTGACATGGGGTCCCTATAACAAAAGTGCCGATCATAAGACCGGCACAATGATTAAAATGGCAATAGTCCTGATATGATTTAGGCAGTTTTAACAGCTATGCCTTTCTCTTCAAGCAAATTCTGCAATTCACCGTTCTGGAACATTTCACGGATGATATCACAGCCGCCAACGAATTCTCCCTTTACATAAAGTTGCGGGATGGTTGGCCAATTGGAATAGTCTTTAATTGCTTGGCGTAATTCGTCCGAAGTCAATACATTGACACCTTTATAGTCAAGTCCGAGATAATCCAGAATTTGTACCACTTGTCCAGAAAAACCACACTGGGGAAAACCGGGAGTGCCTTTCATAAACAGCACAATGTCATTGGATTTGACTTCGTTATCAATAAAATCGCGGGCAGCGGTCATTTCTTTTCCTTCCGTTTAAGCCACTTAAGGCTATCGAAAAATCGAGTTATATGTATGGTTAAAAAGGGAATGAAACAAGCCCTTTCGCAATAAAGTCCGCGTCAATCCGGTACACTGGTTTGTAGGGCAAGTGCATGAAGCACACCACCCATAGTGCCTTTCAAAGCGTTATAAACCATTTGATGTTGCTGTACACGGTTCTTGCCGCGAAAGCTTTCGGCAACGACTTCGGCTGCATAATGTTCACCGTCACCGGCCAAATCGCGGATTGTCACTTTGGCATCGGGAATGCCATCACGAATGAGTTTCTCAATCTCATGTGCGTCCATTGCCATAATGCATCTCCTATATTTTATTCGGTCAGAATAGCATAAGCTGAATAGCTAATCGACGGTTTGTTACTTATTTTCCATAAAGTCCGGAAACCAGCTTTCATAGGCATTTTCGAGTTGTTTGGCAGAGAGTTTTATGTGTCCTTCAACGACAAGATCCTGACCGGTCACTTTACCCAGATTGGTAAGTTTTACGCCGGCTTGTTTGGCTTGTTCTTCAACAGCGGCATATTTGTCGGCATTGACAGATATCAGGTAACGCGCCTGATCTTCGCCAAAGAGCTCTGCATGTGCCGACGTCTTTCCGGTTAATTTCGCACTTACACCATGATGCGATTTCATAACCATTTCCGCCAGAGCAATTGCCAAGCCGCCATCAGAAAGATCGTGACAAGCGGTGATCATTCCGGCTGTTATCAATTTTCTGATGAAACAGCCATTTTTCTTTTCTTTGTCAAGATCAACGTGGGGAGGGGTACCTTCTGCCTTGCCCAAAATATCGCGTAAATAAACTGATTGTCCTAAATGGGAGCCACAATCACCAACGAGAATGATAAGATCTCCGTCTTTCATTCCATCAATTCTTGCCATCTTATGCCAATCCTCGATCAGACCGACACCGGCCATTGTGGGGGTAGGCAATATGCCCTCGCCATTGGTTTCATTATAAAGCGAAACATTTCCGGATACGATCGGAAAATCAAGCTTTTTACATGCTTCACCAATACCTTTGATTGCATAGACAAGCTGGCCCATAATTTCAGGCTTTTCAGGGTTGCCGAAATTCAAATTGTCGCTACAGGCAAGCGGTTTGGCACCGGTTGCACAGAGATTACGCCAACATTCGGCAACAGCTTGTTTACCGCCCTCGAATGGATCAGCCTGACAGTATCTCGGTGTAACGTCGGAAGAAAAAGCAAGTGCCTTATGGGCATTCCCCTCGACACGGATAACACCGGCATCGCCGCCCGGGCGCACCAGACTATTTCCCTGAATAAGGGTATCATATTGCTCATAGACCCAACGCTTCGAACTTTGGTCAGCAGAACCCAGAAGTTTCAATAACGCATCCTGCAGATTTACCTGTCGGATATTGGCGATATCTATTTCTTTAGCCTCTACAGGTTTTACCCATGGCCGATCATATTCCGGCGCTTCATCACCCAATTTTTTAATGGGAAGATTGGCGACTTCTTCACCGTGATGAAGAACGCGGAAGCGTAAATCATCAGTCGTTTTCCCGACGATAGCAAAATCAAGACCCCATTTTTTGAAGATTGCAGCGGCTTCTTTTTCGAGTTCCGGTTTCAAAATCATCAGCATGCGTTCCTGACTTTCGGAAAGCATCATCTCGTAAGCTGACATATTGATTTCACGAACCGGTACACGATCCAGATCAAGTTCGATACCGAGATCGCCCTTTGCTCCCATTTCAACGGCAGAGCAGGTGAGGCCGGCTGCCCCCATATCCTGAATGGCAATGACGGCACCCGATGCCATAAGTTCGAGGCACGCTTCCAACAGACATTTTTCGGTAAAGGGGTCGCCTACTTGAACAGTAGGTCGTTTTTCACCAATTGTCTCGTCAAATTCGGCGGAAGCCATGGTCGCACCGCCGACACCGTCACGACCGGTTTTGGCGCCGAGATAAACAACAGGAAGTCCCACACCTTCCGCTTTGGAATAAAAAAGTGAATTGGTTTTAGCGATACCCGCAGCAAATGCATTGACGAGGATATTTCCATTATAGCTCTTGTCAAAATTCACTTCGCCGCCAACGGTTGGTACACCGAATGCATTTCCATATCCGCCGACACCGGAAACCACGCCGGAGACGAGATGTCTCGTGCGTGGATGATCCGGTGAACCAAAACGAAGCGCATTCATGGCCGCAACCGGTCTTGCTCCCATTGTGAACACATCACGCAAAATTCCGCCAACACCGGTGGCCGCGCCCTGATATGGCTCGATATAGGAAGGGTGGTTGTGGCTTTCCATTTTGAAGACAACGCATTCGCCATCGCCAATATCTACGACGCCGGCATTTTCACCAGGCCCCTGAATCACGCAATCGCCTTTTGTAGGAAGCGTTCTGAGCCATTTCTTCGATGATTTATATGAGCAATGTTCGTTCCACATTGCCGAAAAGATTCCGAGTTCTGTGAACGATGGCTCACGACCGACAAGCTCGAGAATACGCGCATATTCGTCGGGCTTCAATCCGTGTGCAGCAATGAGTTCGGGTGTAATGGCAATGTCGTTCTTCACGCTCATTGATTGGCTCCATCAAACAAGTTTATTTTCAGCATCGCTAAAAAATTTTCAATCAGCACTGGTTATCGCCTTTGACCCAGCGGTCGATGTCCTCGGCTATAGCATTGCCATGAGTGGTTGCCATAAGCGGACCATAAACGGAAACCCTTGCAGGATTACCCTCAGCTTCAACGACTAAAATCGGCTTGCCACCAGGTGTGTTTTTGGGAACGATCAGCATGCGCGGGCGACCTGAATATGACTGCAATTCCGGTTCAAAACCATAGCGCCTGAATTCCGATTTATTCGATTTGAACCAGCAGCGATTGGCCGTTAGCGCTACACGTTCCATGGTCTTTAATGCCGGTTCCCCGCTGGCAAGTTCGATATTTCCCGGACCAACTTTTTCGGTGCAGGCTACGAGCGCTAACATAACGGATAAAACGAACAACTCGCTAGATATTTAATTTTCATGCTGCAAGTCCTAATGCGCTAGTAAACAGTCTTTTTCCGTCCATTCCGCCATGGGCAGGTTCGATCAGATCTTCCGGGTGCGGCATCAAACCCAGGATATTACCCTTTTCGTTGATGATGCCAGCAATATCATTGATTGATCCATTCGGATTTGTCCCCTCGGCATAGCGAAATACGACCTGTCCGTTCCCTCCAGTTGCTCGATAGTATCTTTATCGGCATAATAGTTACCGTCATGGTGGGCGACAGGACAACGTATGATTTCGCCTTTATGATAGGCGTTTGAAAATACTGTTTTCTCGTTTACAATTTGGAGTTTGACTTCGCGGCAAGCAAATCGCAAAGAGGCATTACGCATCAACGCACCGGGAAGCAATCCGGCTTCAACCAGAATTTGGAAACCATTGCAGACACCGATAATCTTTGTCCCTTTTTCCGCATGTTCGAACACCGCTTTCATAACCGGCATGCGCGCGGCAATTGCGCCACAACGAAGATAATCTCCGTAAGAAAAGCCACCGGGGATAACGATAAGATCGACATCGGGAATTGTCGTCTCTGTCTGCCAGATCTTTAAAGGCTCTACGCCGGTAATCAAACGGAGAGCGTCAATCATATCGCGGTCGCGATTTAGTCCGGGTAACTGGATAACAGCCGTTTTCATTACAATATCCGTTTCCGATTAGAGAAGTTCTATCCGATAATTCTCGATGACTGTATTGGCGAGCAGTTGTTCACACATTGCTGTCAGACGTTTTTTTGCCTCGTCTTCGGTGAGATCGTTAAGCACAATATCAAAAATTTTGCCCTGCCTGACAGACTCGATGCCTTTGAAATCAAGGCTATCCAAAGCGCCGACAATGGCTTTACCTTGTGGATCAAGAACGCCTGTCTTTAAGGTGACGGTTACGCGCGCTTTCATCATTTATTCCTGCATTTCTTTTGCCAAAAAGGTAAGGCGGCCCAGAAAGCCGCCCGATGAACTATTTTACAAGAACAGGACCATTTGGTCGGGGTTGTTCATTCTCATTCATGATTCCCAACCGTTTTGCAACTTCCTGATAGGCTTCGATCAGCCCGCCCATATCGCGACGGAAGCGGTCTTTGTCCATTTTTTCCTTGGTATTGATGTCCCAAAGGCGTGAAGAATCAGGTGAAATTTCGTCTGCCAATACAATATGCATAACGTCACCTTCCCACAACCGGCCAAACTCCATTTTGAAGTCCACAAGCTCAATACCGACACCGACGAATAAGCCGGTCAAAAAGTCGTTTATCCTTATGGAAAGTTGCATAATGTCCTCAAGTTCGGCAGGAGTAGCCCAGCCGAAGGCAGTAATATGTTCTTCCGACACCATCGGATCGTCAAGCTTGTCTTTTTTATAGTAAAATTCGATGATTGATTGGGGGAGGGGGGTGCCTTCTTCGATGTCGAGCCGTTTCGACAAAGAGCCGGCGGCAACATTTCTAACAACAACTTCGAGTGGCACCATATCAACAGCTTTGATGAGCTGTTCGCGCATGTTGAGGCGTTTGATAAAGTGTGTCGGAATACCGATACGTGCAAGCTGGGTGAAAATATATTCCGATATGCGGTTGTTCAAAACTCCTTTACCGTCAATAATTTCATGCTTTTTCGCATTGAACGCGGTAGCATCATCCTTAAAAAACTGGATGTAAGTGCCCGGCTCGGGCCCTTCATATAAAATTTTTGCTTTGCCTTCATAGACGCGATTACGACGGTTCATGGCTTTTTCCTTAAATTAACCGGATAAATTAGCTTGATGTTTCCCTAACTCAATTCCGCGTATTTCACAATCATCTCTTGTCGATAGACACCAAAATTTCCCGCTTTGATACAAGTTAATTTACAGTATACTATTGCTAACGGGATTTAAATGTTGCAAGAACATCCCGACAAGCCGGATCATGGCAAAATTAGGAGAGATTCTCATGGACGGGATGAAAGAACGTGCGGATGCTTTCGAGCATAAATATATGATCGATGAGGAGCTTCGTTTCAAAGCGAATGCACAGCGCAACCGCATGATCGGCCTTTGGGCTGCTGACCGTCTTGGTAAAACCGGCGAAGCTGCCGATGAATACGCCAAAGAAGTCGTCAGAACCTCATTCCAGCGTGGGAACGAGGAAGCGGTTATCGAGAAAATTGTCCATGATTTTCAAGCTACCAATGTTGCAATTAGCGAAACCGACCTACGCAAGAAAATGGCGCAACTTCTAGAAGAATCTTTGGAGCGTGTTCGAAACGCTTGAGTGGAATTGTCAATCTCATCCATCTATTCAGCTGCCGGGCTTTTGACCCGGCAAATTTTTTTTCATCTCAAAGCTTTCCCAGAAACTGGGAAAAGACCATAAGGCCTTCCGGCCACGGACCGTAACCCGAAGCAGAATTTATGTGACCGGCTTCACCGGCATCAATAAATAAAGAGCCCCAGTCTTTCGCAATATCTTCGGCAACGGCGAAATCGCAATATTCGTCATTGCGACTGGCTATAACGATTGATGGAAACGGCAAGCGGTCACGCGGGTAGGGTCCAAATGTCATAAGGTGCTTTGGACGAATATCGGGATTTGCCACGTCAGGTGGAGCAACGAGAAAAGCACCCCGCACTTTTTTACCAAGAAAGGAACCGAAAGGATAGATGTGGGGACGCCGAGTGAATGGGCGACAATGACAACAGGTTTTTGAGCTGCTTCAACTTCCTTGATTAATTCCCGAGTCCAGTCTTCACGAACGGGTTTCGACCATTCGGCCTGCTCGACACGATGGGCGGTTGAAAGCTTTTGCTCCCACCGTGTTTGCCAATGATCAGGACCAGAACCCTGATAACCGGGAACAATTAGGATATCAACCTCATTTACCCTCATCCAAAGACCTCTTGATAAAATCGCGACTGATCAACCGTAACCATTAAATAGGCAATTGGACGATCAGACAGATCAGATCATACAACTTTGCCGATTTCTGATTGGCGACAGCCATGTATTATGTGAATAAATACCATAAAATCTATCCGAAAACCCGGTGGAAAATCGTATCAACATGTTTTGTATGGTATCCGAGATCGAATTTTTCGCGAATTTCTTCCTCGCTCAAAACGCGACGGACATCAGGATCAGCAAGAAGTTCCTGAAGGAAATCTTTCCCGTGTTCCCAGACCTGCATGGCATTACGTTGAACAATCCGGTACGCATCCTCGCGACTAACGCCTTTTTGTGTCAGAGCCAGAAGTACGCGTTGCGAATTCACCAAACCATGAAACTTGTTAAGGTTTTTCATCATATTTTCAGGATAGACGAGCAGCTTATCAATAACCGAAGTAAGCCGTGCCAATGCGAAATCAAGAGTTATAGTGGCATCCGGACCGATAAATCTCTCGACGGAGGAATGGGAAATGTCGCGTTCATGCCAAAGAGCAACATCTTCCATGGCAGGAAAAGCGAAAGAACGTATCATGCGGGAAAGCCCGGTGAGATTTTCTGAAAGAACCGGATTGCGTTTATGGGGCATTGCAGATGACCCTTTTTGGCCGGGGGAGAAATATTCCTCGGCTTCAAGAACTTCTGTTCTTTGCAAGTGACGAATTTCAATTGCCAGACGTTCTATAGATGAAGCAATAACACCGAGTGTTGCAAAAAACATAGCATGTCTGTCACGCGGGATAATTTGCGTCGAGATCGGTTCGGGACGCATACCCAATTGATCGGCGACATAGGCTTCAACACGCGGGTCGATATTAGCAAATGTCCCGACAGCACCGGAAATGGCACAGGTAGAAATTTCTTCTTTTGCAGCGACAAGCCGCGCGCGGCAGCGTGAAAATTCAGCATAGGCAAATGCCAATTTAAGCCCGAAAGTTGTCGGTTCTGCATGAATGCCGTGGCTGCGACCGATCATGACGGTGTCTTTATATTCAAAGGCACGTTTTTTAAGAGCTTTAAGCAACTCGTCCATGTCTTTGATCAAAATATCGGAGGCGCGCATCAGTTGAACATTGAGCGTGGTGTCGAGCACATCGGAAGAAGTCATGCCCTGATGGACAAAACGCGAATCAGGTCCAATAAATTCGGCAAGATGCGTCAAAAAAGCGATAACATCATGTTTTGTTACAGCTTCAATCTCCTCAATACGGGAGACATCGAATTTTGCGTTGCTACCTTTTTCCCAGATATTTTTTGCAGCTTCTTCCGGAATAACACCGAGTTTGGCTAATGCCGTGCAAGCGTGTGCCTCAATCTCGAACCAGATGCGGTATTTTGTTTCTGGCGACCAGATGGAGACCATTTCAGGACGGGAATAACGCGGTATCATGATCGAGTTCCTTCTGTTTCAGCGTCTTGCTGCTTTGCGCAAGGCGTCAATGCGTGTTTTGTAAATTTCTTTATTACCATTTTTAAATATTGCAGATCCTGCAACAAACGCGTTTGCGCCAGCCGAAGCCGCGCTCCCGATTGTGTCGACTGTAATTCCGCCATCAACTTCGAGGGTAATTGGCCGATTTCCAATCATTGCATGTAGTTTTTTGATTTTCTCGACCATTGCCGGAATAAAACTCTGGCCGCCAAATCCCGGATTGACTGTCATAACAAGAATGAGATCAATTTGATCAAGAAGATATTCAATGATGTGTTCCGGTGTACCCGGATTAAGCGAAATGCCGGCTTTCTTGCCCAATGCTCTTATGGCCTGCAAAGAACGGTGCGGATGAGGAGTCGATTCGGCGTGGACTGTTATAATGTCTGCTCCGGCTTTGGCGAAACTTTCCAGATAGGAATCAACAGGAGAGATCATCAGATGGACATCGAAGACGGCGCTCGTTACCGGTCTTATCGCTTTTACAACATCCGGACCGAAGGTGATATTGGGCACAAAATGACCATCCATCACGTCAACATGAATCCAGTCAGCACCAGCGGCGACGACATCTGTAATTTCCTGACCAAGACGAGAAAAGTCTGAAGCCAGAATTGAAGGGGCAATTATTTGTTGCAAAGACATTCCAATCTCCTCGGCTGCTGCTTCCTATCACGTAGTTTTCCAGTATAAAACCCGTTTTTCGGCCGATCCACACCTGAACGCATTCATTATCAAAGTTATTTTAACCGAGATTGCTAGCATTTTAGGAAAATTTTGCGTACTAATGCACTGTAAATTTTACTAAAAATGGAAAAAGAACCAACCGGCAGATTTGAAAATTGAATTATGACTGAACATTCAACACATTTAATTTCGTCAGACAAGCCGATTGTAACGGTTTCCTCGGTCGACTATCGTAATGCGATGAGCCATTTTGCCGGAGCAGTTCATATTGTCACAACCGATGGCGTGAAAAACAGACGGGGTGTGACGATTTCGGCCTGTTGCTCTCTTTCCGATAACCCTCCGACCGTTCTTGTTTGTCTGATGCGGCAACATGAAGAAAACAGAATTTTTATTGAAAATGAAAAGTTCTGTGTGAACACTTTGGCAGGGCATCACAAAAACCTGTCGGATATTTTTGCGGGTCGCGGCGGACTTTCCCAGGAACAACGGTTTTTGCAAGCAGAATGGGGCACATTGAGAACAGGAGCACCGGTTCTCTCCGATGCGCTTGTTGCACTCGATTGCCAGCTGGTTGGTTGGCACATTCATGCCACCCATTATGTTTTGATTGGCGAAGTGGTGGCGGTTAAAACCCATCCCGGAATTGATGCCCTGATGTATCTTGACCGCAATTACCGGACATTGCCACTCATCTAGGTTTACACTGCTGCTCTAGGTTTATTTTTTAGCAAAATCGCGCGGCACATCACCGGTCCGCTTGAGTTTCATTCCGACGACAGGAATAAGGTCATCCTGAATTTTTACTGAAACGGTGATATTCATCGAGTTTTTATCTTCAAGACGCGCCATCATAGCGCCATTGAGTTGCTTGCGGTTCAATCCGAAAACCATCCGGTCGGCGCCGACTTTACCGGAGACGACATCAAGTCCATCACCTTTTGCACCGTCATTGAATTCGCCGGAAAAGCCAGAGGGACCTCTCTGAACAGTTGCTTTCATCGGCTGTGAAAAAACGCCGACGCGACAATTGCCATCAAGTGTCATGCCAACTTGAGACACTTCAGTTGTGCCGGCAAAAGTACAAGTGAATTTTGTTCCTTTATATTTCCGGCAACGACTTCTCCGGGACCCGCCCAGCTCCCTTCTATCGAGCGAAAGAAGTCAACATCGCTGTCAGCTGCGAAGCTTGTTGTCACCATTGATGATGATGCTATAGTCAACCCAATAAAAGCCGAAAAGATTTTTTCATAATGGCGTTACTCTGCCTTTTACACAAATTACGCAAAACCGTACGAAACGATGTGACCTGTTAAGACAAATCCGCATCGCCAGCTATTATCGGAAAAAATGGTTAATTCTTTATTCGTTATTTTCCTGTTCGAGTGTTTTTTTAGTTTTTCTTTGTCTTTATTCCGGTTGAAACCAATCAGGTCTCCGGTAAAATCACTTATGCCGGGTCTTTTTTCTCCGTCAAACGGGAAAGGGCGGAGTGCATCCATTGTTGCTATGCCGATGCGCGTTGTCATCAAACCATTGACTACGCCTTCACCCAAACGTGCAGACAAGCGGGTTGCAAGTCCCTGTCCAATAAATTGTTCGACAAGACCATCGCCGACGGCAAGAGTACCGGTAACGGCAAGATGGGAAATGACACGCTTTACGAGGGAAATCAGACCGAAACGTTCAGGACGTGCTCCATAAAGCGTTGCCAGACGACGAATGAGCCCGACAACTTCATAAAGAACATAGCCAAGATCAATAATAGCGCGGGGGCTCACGGCTGTCACAACCGAAACACGTTTTGCAGAATTGAGAATCATTTTTCGCGCTTCAAGATCGAGTGGGCGTAGAATTTCATATTCGGCGAGATGGATCAGTGCTTTACCATCTATAATATCTCCGTTGTGCGATAACATAGCCTGTCTCCCCTCGGATATATAAGGGCTTCGGGCCGTGTAGCGTATCAATTCTTCTACCGATTTCCTCGCAAGATTGATGTTGTCCGTTAGCGCGGCTTCTTCCGCATTTTTCCTTATTTTATCAACTGACGCCAGACGCAATAATGCGCGCACTTCACCGATGATGAAGCAAAGGAGAGCGATACCACCTACAATAGTAATAATCAGGGCAATAAAGCCTAAAAATTGGTATTCGGCAAAGAGCGAGCGTATGAGGCCATCTGCCGATAAACCGAGTGCCAAAATCAATAATAGCAAGACGGATGATAAAAATATTCTACCGCTTGTAAAAGTGCGTTTGGTTTCGGATGTGTTATTATTCTCAAGCTCGTTCAGTTCGCTTAATGCCTCGTCCAGAAAAGGATCGCTCTGGTCCTCTTCGATTGACTTCAGGTCGTTTATTGCCTGTGGTTTGCGACTGGTCATATCAAATAATCTCCGAATAGAAATTCCAATGCACGGTCGAGACGGATTTGCGGAAAGGGCTGATTCATTTTTAATTGCGGCGGTAAAAAACGGACAAATTGTAACTTTTCAGGCAAATTTTCTTTTAACAGTTGAGATAATGATTGAGGCAAATCACCGGGGAAAATAGCTGTTTCGGTTTTTCCATCAAATACCATATCGCCAATTGTTTCACCTTTCATCGGTGTTCCTATGACAACGGCCAAGCTTTCGCCGTTTTTTCGCTCGTTCCTTCTTTTGTAGAACGTAGTGAAGCCACTGCCAATGTATCGGTTAAAACGCCTTTCAACTCAGCTTTATCCATGGCAGTCCGGACAATTTCCGAGGTGATATTTTCGAGACGAGCATGGTTGATATGATGGAGATAGTCGGCTTTCGTGGAAGCTACCAAAATACGATCGATCTTGTGCTGAACGAGTGCACTGAGAAGATGGTTTTTGCCAGCCTTAAAGCAGTCGAGAATTTCGCATAACGCATTTTGCATTTCGAGAATTGAAGCGGTTCCTCCATTTATGGCGTCGAGAGAATCAACCAGAATGACCTGACGATCAAGACGGGCAATATATTCTCGAAAAAATGGTTTAATAACCAGACTTTTATAGGCCTCATATCGCTGTTCCATAATCTTTGCGATAGAGTTATCGGGAAATTCGGCAATTCCCAAATCGGGTAGGGGTGAAAAGCTAAGGACAGGCGCGCCTTCAAAACTGCCAGGTATGAGAAACCGTCCCGGAGGAAGCGCAGATATCATGTTACCGGAATTTTTTGCCGAGCGTAAATAGCTTTTGAAACTTTCAGCCAGAACTTCAATATCGCGCTCGTTTGCCTCATTGAGGAAGTTAACACTCCGGATCGCACCAAGCCAGGCTTTCGCATGTGCTTTGTGTTCCGGTGAATTGGCTCTTGCAATTGATTGGGCACTGAATTCACGGTAATTTTTTTGAAGTAATGGCAAATCAAGGAGCCATTCGCCGGGATAATCAATAATATCAATCGAAAGCTTTTTCTGTTTGGAACCTGAAAACTTTTGCGAACGCGTTAGAAATTCGAGTTTCAGGCGAAGTTGGGAAAGTGAACGCGTGGATTGCGGCCAAAGTTTTTCATTAACCAAACGATCGATATGTTTTCGAATTCAAATCGAGCTATTTTACTATCCGGTTGTTCGGCAAGTCGTGCGTTCAGCAGCCTTCCTTCGCGTGCGACTTCGAATATCGGCAAACGACCGGAATAAAGCAGATTTTGAATTAACGATGTGATGAAGACCGTCTTTCCGGCTCCGGAAAGTCCTGTCACCCCCAGTCGCAACGTGGGATTAAACGTACTTTTCGTCCGGTCTCTCAAAGCATCGAATGCAATGACTGCTTCGTCTTTTAATGATGTTAAAGAAGGCAAATGAACTCAATCCTCGATTAATTTCCACAAAACCAGCTTGTCAATCAAGCATATGGTGCACACGAATAACGTGCGCAAGACGAGCAATGTGCGCAAGCCTAGACCGGTTCATGGTTTGAGAAGCGCGATAAAGTTGCCCCTCCCAATCGATATCCGGTTTTTGGCTATAGGAAAATCGAATAAAGCAAGATTTGCCGGTTGTAAAAAACGGGGACGAGAAGCCACCGGAAGGCAATTACTGTTCAACTGTGTGACGACCTGACTTATGGCCGGATTATGACCGATTACGAGCAAAGGCACACCGTCTTGCGAAATTGTTGTGATGAGCGAAATATAATCATCAAAATTTCCATAATATAATTTGTCGATAAATTTCAGGCTTATACTTGATTTCAGGCAAAGCGCATCAAGAGTTTGTCGTGTTCTCTGTGCCGGAGAACATATTATTGTTAACGGACCAGAGACATAATCGGGAAGTATTGTTCCTATTATTTTTGCGCCAAAACGGCCTTTTTCAGATAATGGACGATCAATATCTTTTTCTAATTTTTTGCCGATTTCCGCCTCTCCATGGCGCATAAGCCCTAAAGTTATTCGTTGGTGATCAGTCATCTCTCAATCACAAAATGAACTAAGCTGAAATCTAAATTGAAGAATGTCTATTCTATTGCGTTCTATACTGTTTGTGAGGTTGATATATTAGTAATGTGTTGAAAAATGGATCAAAAATATATTTTTTGTCTTGTGTTGGAATTTTTTGCACAATATATAGAGCCGCACATACAACATGTGGAGGCTTGACTATGAGCGAAACATTGGACGCCGAGTATCATCCCAGCGAAGATGAGCCTTTCATGAGCGAAAGGCAAAAAGTTTATTTTCGTGCTAAACTTATAGCTTGGAAAAACGATATTTTACGCGAAGCACGCGAAACGCTCGAAAACTTGCAAGAAGAAAATGCTAATCAACCTGATTTGGCAGATCGCGCTTCATCCGAAACGGATCGAGCAATCGAGCTGCGCGCCCGAGATCGGCAACGCAAGTTGATCGCTAAAATCGATGCAGCATTGGAACGGCTGAACGATGGTACCTACGGTTATTGCGAGGAGACCGGGGAACCGATCAGCATAAAACGCCTTGATGCCCGTCCAATTGCAACCCTTTCTATTGAAGCTCAGGAACGTCACGAGAAGCGTGAAAAGGTTTATAAGGACGAATAAACCGGATTTTAGCTTACTGACAATGAAAATAGTCTGTGTCGAGTGTATATTTGACACAGACTTTTTTATTTCTGGCTTTTGTATTTTCTGGCGCTTCTATTTTGGCGCTTGACAAAGGCTTTGCTCTTGTGATGGGGGCAGAAAATTTACCCCTTGAGCAACTCATAACACGGTTTAAAAACTGCTTTTTTTGAACTGATTGGACAAATACGAATAAGTTATAATCAGGCGAATGAGAAATACGCGATTTTTTGTTGTGAAGGATAGCTGTTTTCTGTCGTTGGGCGCATATGTGGTAAAAATTTTGGTTATGTTGCAATTAAAAGAGTGAAATAGCAAAATCGGAAATCGGGAAACTCCCTCCTATAAAAGCTATGCAAGACAATTGCATCTTTAGCAAAATGTGAACTTTTGCTTCTTGGAACTTTTCTTTCAGTCGAAATATGTGTCCAAAGTGGATCCGCTTTAATCGAGATAAGCAGATTTTGTCGCCAATCCAAGCGTTTTGCCAGACCGGAACAACACTCCAATATGAAAACTCTTGGACTTTGCGCATAATTAAGAACTTTGCGCATAATTACAATCTGTGTTCTGTTACAAACCCCGTCCAAACACATCCAAAAATGATCAAACTGAACGATTGATAACCAAATAACTGCAGTTTTTGACTGTTTTCAGCTCTTTTCGTTTTTGATTGCGTTTTTCAGCTCGTTTTCGAACATATGATCGAAATCGTCATCAAGATTAACAGCCGGATCAATTGTTTTAGGCGGTACCCGTAAGGATGGCTCACGACGCCCCTCGATTTCCGCGCTAATTGTTTCATCTTTCACCGAGGGGGTGAAACGGGGTGTAAGTTCCTCTTTTAATGTCGTTTGTCGAGGGGATGGACGCGTTGCCGGAGCAACTGAAAAATCTGTCAAGGTTGGTTCCTGCGGGACAGAGCTACGCGATGATCTGTTGCTGAATTCGTTGTTATCTGCAAACGCACCGACGTTCAGCTCGCTCGAGCGGTTTGGCGTTTTCGGTGGTATCGTATTATTAGGATCGTTGTACGACGAAGCCAAATTCACGTCACGCCGGTCTTCGAATGCTAAAGAAGGTTCTCTCGGAGATTGTCCAACGGGATTGACGTTAGCATTTTCTGTAGACGCACTGACGTTTAGTTCGGGCGCATAGCGACGGGGTGACGGGGCCGCCTCTCTTGATGAAAATGTGGGTTTGAAATCCTCCTGCAAGGAAGACAAATCGGCTTCCAGCCGTTCGTCACTTGCCCGTATGGCAGGCGAAGCAGCAGCTTGTTGCGTATCGGATAAAGATGTACGCAACTCCGGTTCACGATAATTCGGAATCGATGAAGAGTCTTTTGCAACCTCATTCATCGGCTCAACATGAATTTCACCTTTGGTTGAATTTTCATCCAATTTTATGTTGGTTTCGATAACAAGATCCGTTGGTCCACCAATCATCAGCAAATGTTCGACATTGTCACGGCGCACAAGAACAAGGCGGCGAGTACGATCGACTGCAGCCGCGTCACGAACAGATAGCCGGGGTGTACGTGACTTTCCACCTACGACAAAGGTACCGTTATTGAATTTACGCAGTAACTTGATGGTAATCGCAATTGCAGCAATAACGATAATAAGCACAACAAGGCTGCTAATAATATTCGCTGCAGATTGTCCAATCTGATTTTCTAACCCAAAATGCATGCCTTATTTCTCTCCTGCTGGAAAAGCGTGATCATAGCCGTCTGTCTATCTATATGCCAGAGCACCTCTTGATGGAAAGTAGCAATATAGGGGAATGGACAGATGTTTGCAGTTATATATACAGTGGTTTTTTATTTTAACAAAATTAACGCTGTCAAATTTCTGTTTTCCACCATTAACACTTCATGCCAAGCGTAATTTGAGGCAAAATGTGATCGAGAATCAACTGTGATGGTAAGAGGCAGACCTAGTATCATGAAAAAGCCGGAAACACTGACGCATATTTGGGCTTTTTCGAATAAACATATACAATTATTGCGGTATGTCGTTGCTATAATTGTGAGCTTTAGTGTTCTGGTAGCAATTGCCGATTGCTTTATAAGAGAAGAACAGTTGAATGTTCTTTCCTTGTTGTTGTTTTTATTTTTTGCAATAACGGGATTTGCTTTTCTTATATTGTTTTTGACCGGTGCTTTTTCCAACGCAAAAGCTTTGGAAAACGATAGTAAAACATTGCTCATCGACACGCTTGACGACGCAATCATACTTTCGGATGCTTCCGGAAATATTATTTCTACCAATGCTTCATGCGCAAAACTTACAGGTTTTGATAAAGCAAAAACAGTGTTTTCTCTTTTTTCGTCGCTTGAGGATATCGAACCGGCGTTTTATCGACTGACCACGAAAGCACTTGCGGGTCAAACAGCGCGCGAAGAATTGCGCGGAAATTCTCTATATCAGGCAGATGCGAACGAAACACAAACCTGGTACAGTCTTTCGGTCAAACCGGTAAAGCTGAACGGGCGCGCCTTTTTGATATGGCGTCTTGAAGATACAGACTTTGCTCGCAATATGTATGAGCCGCTTTTCCGGAATCTTCAGGAAGCTATTAATCATCTTGATCGGGCACCGGCCGGTTTTCTTTCAACTGATGTCAATGGCAGATTTCTTTATGTCAATGCGCCATTGGCAAATTTGCTTCATATTGATCTCCAAAATTTCAAAATGTCGGGGATTTCATTTGATAAAGTCTTCGAGACATTCGGGCAAACGTCAAACTGGAAAGAAATCAGGAACAATATAGATCGTGCAGATGGAAGCTATGAGTTTTTTGTCGATTGGCATGGCGAGACCCAAGATTATTTGAAGCTTATCGTTTGCGCAACCAAAGAGACTGCCGAACAAAAGGAAGATATTATTTATCGATTTGTGCTGCTACCCTTGTCGAGACAAGCCGATATTGCACCTACTCTGGACAGCCTGTCAGATAATTTCCATTATTATTTTGACAACGCGCCGATAGCACTCGCAATGGTTGACCAACGAGGCGAATTAGCGAATATGAATCGGCCGTTTCAACTCCTTTTCGATATAAAAACAGGCAAAGACGAAAAAATAGTTCTTGGTGATTTATTCACGCTCGAAGGGAAGCGTAGCTTAGACGACTTCTTCAAAAAAATATCGGAAAACCCTCAGGCGAAATTTTCAACCGAAGTTGGTCTTGCCGGCGATGAAAACAGACATTTCCGTTTATTTTTTCTGGGAATTTCGCGAGAAACGCATGAGCAGAGTGGAGAAGTGGCAATATTGTCCGTTGTAGAGACGACAGCTCAAAAAACTCTGGAAGACAAAATGGCGCAAGGACAAAAGCTGCAGGCAATCGGGCAGCTCGCCGGTGGTATTGCTCACGACTTCAATAATGTTTTGACAGCAATTATCATGTCATGTGATCTTCTACTCGCTAGTCATCGCAGTTCTGATCCGGCTCATGCCGATCTTATCAATATCAAAAATAATGCCAATCGTGCCGCTTCGCTCGTTCAACAATTATTGGCTTTTTCTCGTCGCCAAACATTGCGACCGGAAGTGGTGGATCTGACTGAATTGCTTTCCGACGTGCGAAATCTTTTGACGCCGCTTTTAGGAAGCAACATCCATTTGAAGTTTAATCACGGCCGCGATTTGTGGAGTGTCAAAGTTGATCAGGCATCTTTTCAGCGCGTTTTGATGAATCTCGTCATCAATGCACGCGATGCGATGCCCAAGGGCGGGAATATTACGATTACGACTACCAATTTGGCAAAACAAAAGGCTGCAGATCTCGGCTTTGAAGGGTTGATAGCTGATGATTATGTGGAGCTTGATGTGGAGGACAATGGCACAGGTATACCAAAAGCGGTTCAGGAAAAAATGTTCGAGCCATTTTTTACCACCAAAGAGGTAGGCAAGGGGACGGGGCTTGGTCTGTCGATGGTCTACGGGATTGTCAAACAGACCGGTGGTTTTATTTACTGTGAGAGCGAAGAGGGGAAAGGTACGAAATTCCGTATCTTCCTGCCAAGATTCATTGCCGATCCTGTCAAAAATGAACAAAAAGCAGTTGAACCGGTAAAATCATTAAGTGAAAAAAATGCCGATCTGTCGGGGAATGCAACCGTCCTTCTTGTTGAAGATGAAGCTGCAGTGAGAATGGGTGGTGTGCGCGCTCTCCAATCACGCGGCTATAAAGTGCTGGAGGCCGAAAACGGTATCGAGGCACTTGATATCATAGCAGAACATAATGGTGCCGTCGATCTGGTGGTATCCGATGTTGTTATGCCGGAGATGGATGGACCTACACTGCTTGGCGAAATGCGAAAAAAATATCCGGATATAAAATTTGTCTTTGTTTCAGGATATGCGAAAGATGCTTTTGCGAAAAATTTGCCGCCTGACGCGGTTTTCGGATTTTTGTCAAAACCTTTCACGTTGAAGCAGTTAGCTATGAAAGTGAAAGAAATGCTTTCCGACGAAAGCGCTACCAATTCATGATTTTTTACTTTTTCATCAAAACAATTCGTTAAAATGATTGAAATCCTCGCTATCTAATGCAAGATAAGCACCGTAAAATACGCTAAAGAGGGTGAACCATGCGCAAAATACTGATTTCCACAGTTTCAGCCTTGGCTTTGACTGGTAGTTTTTTCACGTCGTCAGCTTATGCCGATATTGTTATCGGTTTCATTGGGCCGATTACGGGACCTGTTGCAGCTTACGGCATACAGGCTAATAACGGTGTGAAAGTGGCTATTGAGGAATTGAATAAAAATGGCGGTATCAATGGCGAAAAAGTTGTTTTGAAAGTTTTTGACGACGGAGCAGAACCCAAGCAGGGGGTTTCGGCGGCTAATCAGTTGATTGGTGAAGGCATCCAATATGTCATCGGACCGGTTACCTCGAATATCGCGTTGCCTGTTTCCAATATTTTGGAAGAAAATGATGTTTTGATGATAACACCTTCGTCGACAACGCCTGAACTTTCAAGTCGTGGACTATGGAACGTCCTGCGTACTATAGGACGGGATGACCAGCAGGGCGATTACGCAGCAGACTATTACATCAAACATTTGAAAGATAAACGCATTGCTATCATTCATGACCGTGCAACTTACGGCAAAGGTCTAGCTGATGCATTCAAAACGGCGCTCAATAAAGGTGGCGTAACAGAAGTCTTTTACGGTAATATTACACCGGGAGAGAAGGATTATTCTGTTATGGTCAGTCGGCTGAAACAGGAAAAAGTCGACTATGTCTACTTTGGCGGGTATCATCCAGAGGCCGGGTTACTTTTGAAGCAAATGCGTGAACAAGGTCTTGAAGCCCCGCTTATTGGTGGCGATGGATACAATACATCGGAATTGTGGTCGATTGCGGGAAATGCAGCCGAGGGATCACTGTTCACCAATTCTGTGGATGTCAAGACAAACCCGGAAGCACAAGAGACGATCAAGGCATTGAAAGCACAGAATATTCCTCCGGAGACTTTTGCAATCAACGGTTATGCGGCTATACAGGTCTTGACTTTTGGCATCGAAAAAGCCGGTTCCGCTTCAGACCCCGAAGCAGTGGCAACTGCAATCAAATCGGGAGAGCCCATTAAAACGACTTTGGGCGAGATTACATATGGCGATCGCGGCGATATAACATCGAAAGTCTTTTCGATGTACAAATGGCATAATGGCGAGATTGTTTCTGCAGAGTAACCGGTTTCAAAACAAAAGGCGGTGTTATACCGCCTTTTGATTTTTATGAATTGCTTTCAACTCGGGCAAAATTGTTTTTTAATTGCGAGCAAGCGTTGTTGACTGATAAATACGGTTCAGCATTTGCGCGCCATCTTTTTGCATATTCGCTTCCATTTTACTTTCTGTCGCGTCAAGTAAGGCGGCAACCGTATTGTTGTGAATGGCTACGGGATTTCTTTCGTAACCTGGACGTAAAAAGAAATTGG
Organism: Ditibartonella apihabitans; assembly: GCF_002007485.1. GTDB lineage: Bacteria > Pseudomonadota > Alphaproteobacteria > Rhizobiales > Rhizobiaceae > Bartonella > Bartonella apihabitans. The sequence continues at coordinate 1,415,284 of NZ_CP015820.1, read as the reverse complement.
CAGTGGGGACTTTGGCACGATATTGGGATGGCATTGTCACCATGTCGTAGCCGTTGCCATCGCCGGTGAGGTTGAGCATCTCGAGTTCAGCTCCCGAAAGGGGGCGCGAGACACCTTTACGCCGCAAGAATGTCAAGGAAGTTCTCAACTTATGGATCTGTAAAAGCGGACCCACATCTTTATCCATGGTCATAGCATGCATACCAAGTCCTGCATCGGTTTTGGCGAGCTCGCTTTGAGCTCCCCAATTATGCGGAACTGTTTTTGCTTTTGCGGTCATGCGTTCAACAACATTTGCTTTTTCGAGAAGTTTTGTTCTTTCTGTTCCTGACGCCTGCTGCGCTTTTTGTCGTAGTTCTTTGGCAATGTCATTACCATATTCCCACATCAGGCTCACACTTGCTGTCGCAACTAGCTGATTATATCCTATTGCGGTAGAGATCGGTCGGGCATTTGCTTTGCCCTTTATCATGCCAGATTGCAGGTCGTGTGTGCCATCACCGCCTGTTTCAAAAGCGTAGATAGACACAAGTTGTTCACGTGTAAGACCAATTTCTTGGGCGGCATTGACGTAACTGCGCATAAATTCGCTTTCGTTAGATGGTCTTTCCGGTTGAAAACCATAAACGCGTTTTGAAGCTGCAACAAAATCATCAACACCTGGAATTGAACGCGAAGGTCCCGTTGTTTTGCCGGTCGAAGGCTTGGCTGGTCCAGAATAGAGAGGTGGCTGTGACAAAACATAATCGGTGAGTGCAATTGTTTGTCCACGTGCGCGCTTTTCATTGCGCAGTTTTCTTTTCGCGCTGATTTGATCCCAATAGGCAGTAGCTTGTTTGTTATATGCATTATAGGCGTTCCGCCAATCCTCGTAATCTTTGTTGTTGATCGTGCCGAGGGGCTTGCAGGTCGGATGCTCGATGTTGTCTCGTTTGAAGTTCTTGATGGCGATTGGAAATATTGCAGTGAATCCGACATACAACCGCTGATAACGACACTACAACTTATCAAAAAATGGTTTTTGTACGCAACACGACAGCTCGATCCTGTAAGAGGTTTCAAAGCTATTATGTGGTGAATTGGTTGATAAGTCGTGAAGAGGAAAATGGTGTCGCACCAAGGTTTGTTCGGAGACGGAATCACATTTGAAGCAACGTTTTTTGAATAGAACGATAATTTTGTTTTAATAAAATTGCCAATGCGGTTCATCAACCTATTCAATCAGAATAGAGATAATTTTAGTTATGGACTCAAGTTTATTTGTGTGAATCGAAACAAAATTTTTAATTAAACTATTTCGAGACAAACGGTTGCAGCTATATCGTTCAAAAGAAGCCTTCGAATGCTTGAGGATTTTAATATTCCGATTGATCAGAATGAAATAATTTGTTGCCCGGCATTGGTGTTTTTATAATCACTCTCAATAAATGCCCGTAAAGTTGCCGGATAAAGCTTGTGTTCAACTTTAAGAACTCGTGCAGCTAAAGTTTCCGCGGTGTCGTCGTCCAAAACGGGTACGGCAGCCTGACCTAATATAGAACCTTCATCCATGCCTTCTGTTACAAGATGTACGGTGCAACCGCTTATTTTTACGCCGGCATCCAATGCTCGCTGATGCGTGTTCAGACCTCTGAAAAGCGGGAGAAGAGCAGGGTGGATATTTAAAATCCGACCTTCATAGGGTGTAATAATACGTCGCGAGATTAATCTCATAAAACCGGCGAGACAAATAATATCGGGTTTGAAGCTATCAATCCGGTCAAGAAGAGCAGTTTCGAATGAATCTTTGTCAGTAAAACTTTTACGGCGCACGATGTCGGTCGGAATTCCAAGGGCTCTTGCACGCTCGATACCCTTTGAGTCGTCGTTGTCACTTAAAACGGCGACAACTTCGGCCGGAAAATTATCTTTTCTTGTTGCTTCGACAAGAGATACCATATTGGTACCACTTCCGGAAATGAGGATAACTATTCTTTTTTTCATAGCGCGAGGTGACCTTTGTAAACAACGCCTTTGTCTTTTCTCACCGTAATACGTCCGAGACGAACCGGTTTTTCACCTTCTGCCTGAAATGCAGAAAAAACATCGTCAGCTTTTTTGTTGTCGACGACAACAATCATCCCGATACCACAATTATAAGTCCGCAGCATTTCCAGTTCTGTAATGTTTCCCTGTTTTGCAAGCCACGAGAACACCGGCGGAACTTTTATTGCGTCGAGATTGATTTCAACAGCCAATGTTTTTGGCAATACGCGCGGGATATTTTCCGGAAAGCCACCACCGGTAATGTGTGCCAAGGCTTTAATGCCAAGATCTTTGCGCAATACCGAAAGAAGAGAGCGTACATAAATCCGCGTCGGTATCAATAAAGCTTCGGCAAGTGAAACCGTCTTATCGAAGGGAGCAGGGGCGTTAAAATCAAGGCCGCTTTTTTCAACAATACGGCGTAGAAGCGAAAAACCGTTAGAATGGAGACCCGAAGACGATAGCCCCAAGACCACATCTCCTTCATTCATATCTTTCGAGGGAAGAAGCTTTCCGCGTTCTGCCGCACCGACAGCAAAACCGGCCAAATCATAGTCGCCTTTAAGATACATGCCGGGCATTTCGGCAGTTTCACCACCTATAAGGGCAGCTCCTGCCTGCCTACAGCCTTCAGCAATACCGGAAACGACTGCGGCACCCTGATTGGGGTCAAGTTTGCCGGTTGCATAATAATCAAGGAAAAAAAGCGGTTCGGCTCCCTGAACGACGAGATCATTGACACACATGGCCACAAGATCAATCCCGACAGTGTCATGAATGCCGGTGTCGATAGCAATTTTTAATTTGGTTCCTACACCGTCATTTGCGGCTACAAGAACAGGGTCTTTAAAACCGGCGGCTTTAAGATCGAACAATCCGCCGAACCCACCCAATTCTGTATCGGAACCGGCGCGTTGTGTCGTTCGCACGATCGGTTTGATTTTTTCCACCATAAGGTTACCGGCGTCGATATCAACTCCGGCGTCCGCATAAGTCAGATTGTTTTTAAGGGGATGTGTGTCGCCCATCGGATTTATCCTCGATCATGATCATGAACACATGAGACCAATGCCACGTTCAAAGGCTGCTCGCAAGTTTTATCAAGCTTTAAAAAAAAGATATAAACGATTGTTTCTTGACGTTGTTATAGGAAGCTGCATATCCTTTCAAAACAACAAACTCAGTGGACGTCTATGAGCGATAGAGATTTTGATACCTCTTCCGAGGGGCCGTTGGTGGAAAAAGGCAAAAAAGGTTTGCGATTCAAACGGAATAAAAAGACTGTTTATATCCCGGCCTATGCTAATATTGCTTTCCGCGGGAATGTTAAGAGGCAAGCTATTTTTTGGCTTCTTACGCTTCTTTTCTTTGTCATTTTCATGTTTGTTTTCAGTTCGATTCTCTTGCCGTTTGTTGCAGGAATTGTGCTTGCCTATTTTCTCAACCCGATTGTTGAAATGCTTGAAAGAATCGGAATTTCAAGAATGTGGGGAACGGTTCTGATAACAATAGCTATTGTGCTTGTGCTTGTTATCGCATTAACAATCCTTATTCCGGTTATTACGTCACAGTTACAACAATTCATCAGGGACGGGCTGCCGGTTTATGTAAATCGTATTCAGGCTTTTTTTGCCAATCATAGTTTTGAATGGATCAAGCGTTATATTGGCAGTGATGCCAACGAGATTCAGTCGAATATACAAGCATTACTCGGCCAAAGTTCCGATCTCATCAAATCTGTGCTGAATTCGGTCCTCGATTCAGGAAAATCTCTTGTCAATCTTGTAAGCCTTTTTGTTGTTGCTCCGGTTGTTGCTTTTTACATGTTGCTTGATTGGGAACGTATGGTAACGACGATTGATTCGTGGATACCTCGTAATCATCTGGAAACGGTGCGTGGAATTTTTCATGAGATGGATCGCGCTGTCGCAGGGTTTATTCGTGGTCAAACGTCTGTTTGTCTTGCGCTTGGCGTTTATTATGCCGCCGGTCTCACAATTTCGGGTTTGAATTTCGGATTATTAATCGGTTTATTTGTAGGATTGATCAGCTTTATTCCCTATGTGGGCTCGATGACCGGATTGTTCTTTCTGTGGGTGTTGCGTGGGTTCAATTCTATCCAGAACATTGGGAACGGATTATCGTTGTTATGGGGGTATTTTTTGTAGGCCAATTTCTTGAGGGGTATATTTTGCAACCAAAATTGGTCGGGCAGTCGGTTGGTCTCCATCCTGTGTGGCTCATGTTTGCTCTTTTTGCTTTTGGTTCGCTATTCGGCTTTACCGGCATGTTGATTGCAGTTCCTGCAGCAGCGGCAGTCGGGGTTCTTGTACGGTTTGCACTTCATACCTATCTTGAGTCCCCGCTCTATTCGCCAAGCGGGTCATCAACAAGCGGGGATGTCGGAGAACACGAATGAATAAAAGGTTGGAGCAATTACCGCTCTCACTTTCACATCCAACAGATTTCTACAAAGATGATCTTGTCGTAACAGAAAGCAACAAGGCCGCCTATGAGCTTATCGAGCACTGGCCGGACTGGCCAATGCCTATTGCTGTGCTTGTAGGCCCCGGTGGTTCGGGCAAAACCCATTTTTCGACCGTATGGCTAAATATAGCTGATGGAATTCGGATTCCTGCCGGCAAGTTGGACGAAGCAATAACTGCAATACGAAGCAGAAGACCGGTTCTCATAGAAGATATCAATAATGCGGCATTTGACGAAGTCGCATTTTTCCATCTTATAAATTCGGTCAAGCAAACCCGCTTGGCTGACGAGCACGTTACGCTGTTAATAACAGCCGATACTGTTCCGTCAGGTTGGGATGTGAAGCTCGAGGATTTAAAAAGCAGACTTAAGTCGGTGACGTTAGCGGTTTTGGAACAGCCGGATGATCAATTATTGAATTCCGTTGCGTATAAACTCTTTGCAGATCGGCAAATAAGTGTCGATCCGGCGGTGATAGACTATCTGATCAGCCGTTGCGAACGATCGCTCTTCGCTTTAGGAAAAACAATCGAGGCAATTGATCGTTTGGCACTTCAAAGAAAAAGCAAAGTTACCAAGGCCATTGTAGCTGAAATTATTAACGGCGAATCCAAAGCGTCTTGATCTTTCTAAGGCCAGTATCAGTGTTTAACCGAGCTTGTGATAGCGTTATCAATCAAGCCTGATATTGTTGGACTTTTTGCACTCAAGCTTTTTTCATTTGCCCAACCGATAATGTCGGTTGATGGCACAACGACGCGATGCCATGATCCTTGACGATCATAAGAACGCATTTCTTGACCAATTTTGACGGTCGCAATCACTTTCGAATGCGAATCAGCATTCATAAAAATAGGCGTGGGAGCTGTTGCAAAGATAACATTGGCGGCGTTGTTGGCAGCAAATCTCGCTTTGGGAGGCAGGCTTTTATCAGCTTTATAAGGAACCAGAGGCGTTGCCTCTTTTGGCGTGACTACGGCAGTTTTCGGGTTTACCAATTGGGAAGCAGATGGAACAGGAACGTTCACTGGATACGGATCGACTGATTTGGGTGTGACTGCAACCATCGTACCAGCTTTATTGGATGGCGTTACACGATTTGATGGTGATACAAGAGATTTCGACGCTTGATCCTCGATGTGCTCACCTGTTTCGACTTCATAATTTGTATGATACCAGCCGGCTCCACCCATGAGTACGAGCCCACCCAGAATCAGATAACTTATAAAAGGCGACCTGGTTTTTTGTGCCGCGCGCCTGTGAGGCTTTCTCACTTTAGTTTGCTTCACTGCCATGATTGATCCTTTCAGTGGGATCAATTCTGTCATGGAATTATTTTGAAAAAGTTATTGAATATAAAAATATTGTCATAAACGACGAAAAAAATGCGATTTGCGCTTGCACTTCCACATAGAAAAATTTAGGGAGAGTGCGTTAAACGTTAATAATACGTCGGAGCGTAGCGCAGTCTGGTAGCGCACCTGATTTGGGATCAGGGGGTCGTAGGTTCGAATCCTATCGCTCCGACCATGGCTTGATTTGACAAAAAGATGATGCGACATAATAGTCATAAAAGGTTATAAATTCTTTGATCGCATGATCCGAAGGGAAAAAATCATGGTAGCGCGAATTTTCAGCCCGGCTAAAACAGCCATGCAATCCGGAAAGGCAAATACCGGTTTTTGGGTTCTTCAATATGAACCGAATGAAGCCAAGATGATTGACTCGTTAATGGGCTATACTTCTTCGGCTGATATGAAGAGTCAGGTCAAATTGACGTTTGAAACGCAGGAAGAAGCCATCGCTTTTGCTACAAAGAACGGCATTGCCTATCGTGTAGAAGAACCACATGCAATAACGCGCAAAAAAGTTTCTTACTCAGATAATTTCAGGAATGACCGTCAGGTTCCTTGGACTCATTGAGGCTGGTTGTTTTCTCCGATATTTTCTGGTCCCGTAGCTCAGCTGGATAGAGCAACGGCCTTCTAAGCCGTGGGTCACAGGTTCGAATCCTGTCGGGATCGCCATTTACCTATGAAATATCGGTATTATGACCGGTTTTGTGCGAATAATTGTATTCCCTCGGTGGAAATTGTTACGTTCATTTTTAGCAAAAATATCCGATTTCAGGGCGGCATATTTAGATAAATTCGGGCATTATGATCTTCGGCTATGTATAAAATTGCCAGACATTTTTCCGGAATTCGGCAGAAAATTACTATTTCGGGAAGAAAAATTCTTCATAGAATATTGGCTGTGAATTTATGATAAAATCGTTTCGATAGCTTGCAAACCAAATTCCGGCTATAACCGATCGTCAAAAAACAGTTCAAGTTTTGGATGAAGTGTTACGACTAATATTCTGAATTTTATTAAAAATTTTATATGAGAAATGATAAAATTAAATTTTATCTAAAAACGATTAAAATTTTAAATTGGTAAATGGAAAAAATGGCAACCTGATAAATCAGCCGGTGGTTGTCAGCGATTATTTTTTCAATACGTCTCTTTCCGTTTCATTATTGTGATGACAAGAATAATAAAAATTCATTTGCAGACCAATAGCTTTACATCACGAGGTTCCGGACAATTTTACCTATAGAAGGATATATGAGACCTGATTGCTTTTTAGGGTTTAAAAATATGATAAAAAGGGTAAAGAATATTGCCAATATCTTTTATGCTGAATAAAGAAGCGGGCATATTTGTTAAAAGGAGCAGTCAAGATGTACATTGCGATGAATCGTTTCACCGTTTTTAAGACAAAAGAGGAAGACTTCAGAAGAAGGTGGAAAGATCGTCAGTCCCGGTTGGCCGAGTTGCCCGGGTTTGTGGAATTCCAATTATTACGTTGTGATACGGATACATCTGACGATTCTATATTATATGCATCTCATACGGTTTGGAAATCGAAAGAAGATTTTGTCCGTTGGACCAAATCCGAACAGTTCAGAGATGCACATAAAAATGCGGGCGAGTCTAGCGGATTTTATGCTCACGGGCCAAAGTTTGAAGGTTTTGAATCTGTAATCTGAAATATGTTTGTCAAAGTCGCATGAAAAAGAGCCTTTTGTATATTTTTACAAAAGGCTCTCTTGTGTTTCTCGAAATTACAAGATCAGCTCGAAAAAATGCTCGTCACTTTAAAAGAGATGGCAGAATATTTTCGGAAAAATCCTGGTAGCAAATAGGACGCAAGAAACGATAAATTGCGGCTGTGCCGACGGATGTTGTCCTTCCATCCGAAGTTGACGGGAACGGGCCGCCATGAACCATAGCTGGCGATACTTCGACACCGGTTCCAAATCCATTGATCAAAAGTCGTCCGGCCATAATTTCGAGCAGCGGCATCAACTCATTGGCGAGAGCATTATCGGAGTTGGTCAGATGAATGGCGATTGTCAATTGACCTTCAAGAGCTTCCAGAACCTTAATAAGATCATGTTTGTCATTACATTTGACAATGAGACTGGACGAACCGAAAACTTCCTCTTCCAAACGATGATCTTTGATGAAGTCCGATGCAGACACTTCGAAAAGTGCGGCTTGGCACTCAAATTCACTGCCCGGTTTCCCGCGGGCAATTGTCGTTACTTTAGCATTGTTTTCCAGTCGTTCTACACCGTCGCGATAAGCTTTTGCTATGTTTGGTGTAAGCATTGTTTGCGGAACGGCTGCCTTTGTAGCCTCTCTGGCGCTATTTAAAAATGCATCATATCCTTTGCCGTTAATAGCCAAAACCAAACCAGGATTTGTACAAAACTGGCCTGCTCCCATGCACAGCGAATTGATAAAAGAAGTACCGATTTCGCTTCCACGTTCTTCCAGCGCTCCTGGCAACAACAATACCGGATTGATGCTGCTCATTTCAGCGTAAACAGGAATTGGTTGTTTGCGTTTTGCAGCGATATCCATAAAAACAAGGCCGCCTTTACGTGAACCGGTGAAACCGACAGCACGGATATGAGGGTCTGCAACGAGTTTTTGCGCAATTTCCGGTTCTGTTGTTTGTAGTAATGCAAAAGTACCTGCTGGCATATGACAGGCCGCAACGGCTTGTTGCACGCAACGTCCGATAACTTCTGAAGTGCCCGGATGGGCAGGGTGGGCTTTGACAATAACCGGACAGCCGGCGGCTAGAGCAGCAGCAGTATCGCCGCCAGCGACAGAAAATGCGTAAGGAAAATTTGAGGCTCCAAAAACAGCAACCGGTCCAATTCCGATATTACGGAATATCAAACCTGGTTTTGGTTGGGGTTTTCGGTTCAAATCCGCCGGATCATCACGACGGTCAATAAAATGAGCTGAGCGTACTTCCCGTGCGAACATTTTCAATTGATTGACAGTACGCATACGTTCCCCTTCGAGACGGGCTTTTGGCAGGCCGGTTTCTGCCATTGTGCGCGCAATCAATTCGTCGCCGGTTGCTGCAATAAGCTCGGCAATTTTTTCCAAAAAAGCAGCACGTTTCTCAAGATTTGTTTCGCGATAGATGGGAAATGCTTTCCATGCGGCTTCTGTGGCTTGTGCGAGGTCTTCAACGGTTGCACCACCGAATGTTCCGGGCAAATGTTTTCCGGTTGCGGCTTCGATAGCCTGAAAATGGCCATCTTTGCCCATATGCGACGATCCATTGATGAGTAATTCACCGGTAATATTCATTGTGGCGACTCCTTATCTGTTTTTTGCCATGTCCCGACCACGCCAAACGAGGTACTCGGGAATAATGATTGAAGGATTATGGTGCCTTTCACCATCAGGATTTTTGTAACGGCAATCCGGATTGACACAGTCGCCAAAAATCACTTCTCCCTCCGGTAATATATTATAGATATTTTAAATTCGAAATATATGAGTTACCTTTCGCTTTTACAAACTAATGTGATGCGAGAAAACGATATGGGATTAACGCGCCCAACGGAGTGCTAAAACATCAAGCTGTTTTGCTATTTCCAATATTTCGGAACGAATTTCTGCAGAGACTGGAGGTAAGGGTGCCCGCAATCCATCATGATGGATTATTCCACCTTCTTTCATCAGTATTTTTGCAGTTGCGAAACTTCCTTGGCGGTTCTCGAGATTTATAAGCGGTAACCAACGCATATAAGCGTTTTTTGCTTCTTCAAGATTTCCTTCCATAAAGGGATCGAATACCTGTCTTATGCCATCAACATAGCCGCCACCCGTCATAGCCCCCTTTGCACCGGCTCTAAGATCGGAAAGAAGAGTAATTCCTTCTTCGCCATCAAAGGGGCCTTCAATGTACTTCCCTCCTTCTGCAATTAGCTGACGCAATTTATTGGCTGCTTGTGGCGTTTCGATTTTGAAATAGGATATATTTTCAAGTTCTTTTGCCATTCGCACCAGAAGCGGAACCGAAAGGAAAGTTCCGCTCATCGGCGCATCCTGTATCATAATCGGAATGGATATGGCGTCCGATATAGCTTTATAAAATTCGAAAATCTGTTCTCCAGAAACGCGTAATGTTGCCCCGTGATAGGGGGGCATGATCATGACCATCGACGCACCGAATTGCTCTGCCTGTTGGCTGCGCTCTGCACATATTTTTGTACTGAAATGCGTGGTCGTAACAATGACCGGTACCCGTCCGGCAACATATTCAAGTATATCTTTAGTCAGTATTTCTCTTTCATTATCGGACAGAAGAAATTGCTCGGAAAAATTGGCTAGAATACAAAGTCCATGGCAACCGCAATCGATCATAAAATCGAGGCATCGATGTTGTCCGTCAAGATCGAGATTACCGGATTTATCAAAAATAGACGGAACTACAGGGAAAACTCCCTTATAACGTGCATTATCACGAGGTACTTTCATGCTTAAATCCTTATTTTAAGTGTGATCCTGACGAGCTACGGCCCATCCTAGACGGCAGGAGAACTCCATACCGGCTTTCCGGATTGCGTTTTGTAATTGATGTAAATGACTTTCTACGGCTCGACTGAGGGGAAGAGAAATACTGATAGCTGCGATGACTTTACCTTCGGAATTGCGCACCGGGGTCGCCATGCAATAGACATCAATATTTGATTCACCTGTTTCGAAAGCGATATCTTCGTTACGGACCGTATTCAATTGTTGGCGTAATATAGATAAATCGTTAATCGAACGGTTGGTAAGTTGTTCCAGAACTATATCCCGAAACAAAGTTTCAAAAATATTTTCCGGCAGATAGGCAAGAAGAATTTTTCCGAGTGCTGTACAATGAGCCGGTAAACGTGCTCCGATGGAGGAAATGAGACGTACGCGTTGAGAAGATTCCGCTTTTGCAACATAAAAGACAAAACGTCCATCAAGGCGTCCGACTTGCACCGTTTCATCTACTTCCTGTTCAAGTTTACGTGCTATTTCACCGGCTATTACATCAAAATCAATCCGGCTTTGATAAGCCCCACCCAACATCATATTAGTCGGACCGAGTGAGAACTCACCTGTGTTGCTTTGAATAACCATGCGGTGTTGGCTCAATGTATTCAACAATTCGTACATAGCACTTCGCGGAATGCCAAGTTCTTCAATCAACTTTGTAACCCGAACAGGTTTTGGTTGACTGGCCAGGAATTCCAGAATGCGCAATCCCCGATCAAGTGCCGGCACAGTTCTCATTATAAATTACTTTCAGATTGTGATTTTTATCAAAAAATCCGAAATATCGGAATAGTGTCAATATACCGGAATTTAACCTCAGCATTTTCTATTTGTCAATCAGGTATGACATGTCTGATCAACGAATAGTGCGTTGCAAACGTGTGTCGGCCTCTGATTTCAATTGACCCAAAGAAGTTTTTATTGACGGGGGGCGAAGGCGATCTTTGCGAAAGACAATGCCGAATGGAGATAGGCGGGGGCCAATCAGGAGCGGCAAAATATGGTAGAATTTTCGTCCCGCATATCGTTCGATGGCATTGATTGGTAAAATAGCAATTATGCCCGTATGTTTTGTGAAAGACGCTAAAATCATCATTGAAGTTGTTGCAATAATAGGAGTGGGAAAACTCAGTCTTTCATTGTGGAAAACTTCATTGATTGCATGACTATTATACCATGCATTGGATTTGGATGGGGCCGTATCTCCCATGCCTGGTCCATCAGATATTGTCTATGACAATTTCGATTTGCCGTTAAAGTATGGTGTTTGTTACATATTATACGCAATGTTTCTTAGCCTGACGGCTCGAAAGTCAGTTCGGCAATTTATTCATTGTTTTGAACAGGCTTTAAAAAAACGTTTCATACAAGTACGTTATTAATTATATTCTATTCAAAATGGTAATAACAATAATTAACAAATTTATTTTCTGTTTTAAATTATTTATATTAAATTATTATATGTATTTTTTTAATTAATTCTGAAATAAAATCGTCTTTTCTAATTTTTACAAATTTTAAATGACTAAAATAAGAATTTATTATATGAGTAAAAAATCGATATTGCTCAACATAAGTCACTCATTTTTTGATAAAGTTTTTCTGCCAAGGGAGATAAAATACGTTCTTTATGGCGTATTAATTCAAACGGTGGAACGAGAAAATCTCGGTCCAGCCCCTTCAATTGAAGCCTTTGGAAGCCATTTTTTTCACCTACTACCTTTAATACCGCCCCGCTAACAACTGCGATAGCATCACTTTGTTTGATAGCCGCAAGATTAATCAACAAAGACGATGTGCTCAAAATTTTCGTTGGTAAGGGAAGGTTAGAATTACGAAACTCGGATTCAACGCGATTACGAAGTAGACTTCCCTCCGGTTCCATTATCCACGGATAATTGATTGCATCGGACAAGCATCTCTCGTTCCCTAGAAGGGGATGCTTATCTCTAACAAGAAATATTGCCTGTTCTGCACGGATATGGCGGGCGTTCAACTTGCCATTTTGTAAATCGTGTGGTGCCCGTGCAAAAATGAAATCAAATTGGCCGTCAAGCAGTGCTTTAATTAATGGTCCGCTTGTACTTATCTCTAAAACAATCCTCAATTTTCATGTTCGTTTTGAAAATCACGAATTGCACGTATTGCTAAATCTATTGCCGGTGCGGTGACAGCCCCTACCTTGATTGTCGTACCATATCCTGCCAACAATTCCTCGACTTCGCTTTCAGCTTTTCCGAGCTCTAGCAATGCTTGTCGAGCCCTTCGTATCATAATTTCTCCAAGTTCCGTGGCAACCATTCCCTTGGGAATTCGCTCAAAGAGCGGTGCACCAACGATCAACTCGATCTCCCGGAGAAGCCGCGATACAGCAGGTTGGGACATGGCAATTTTTTCGGATGTCCGGGTCAGGTTGTTTGTTTGGCCTATTGAGTCGAGTAATCTCAGATGTGACATTTTAAGGCGTCGCATCAAATTAATTGTTCGATTCATTACAAACTCCTCCGCATTTTTTAGCATACCAATTTCGGTATACGACCTCCGCTTAACGGTATTAGACCATTTTTTAGACTTGTTCTAGTTAAGAACGTATTATTTGGAGGCAGGGGAGGAAAACATGCCTGAGGAGAAAATTGAACGCTCGCAAATTGCGTTTGATCATCTATATTTAAAAGTAATTTGGCATATTTTGCCGTTAATCGTTTTATGCTACGTCGTTTCGTATATAGATCGTGTTAACGTCAGTTTTGCAAAACTGGAAATGTCGGCAGATTTGAATATTTCCGCTGCTGCTTATGGTTTCGGAGCGGGAATTTTTTTCTGGGGTATTTCCTGTTCGAGCTTCCTAGCAATTTGATAATGCATCGGGTTGGTGCACGTGTCTGGATTGCGCGGATTATGATAAGTTGGGGAGTGATTTCTGCCGCAATGGCATTCATTGCTCCAATAGCCGGGTTTTTTGGCATATCCACGAGTGTTTCTTTTTACATTTTACGTTTTTTACTCGGTGTAGCAGAGGCAGGATTTTTTCCCGGTCTCATCCTTTATTTTAATTATTGGTTCACTTCGGCGACGCACGGCCGTATCATGGCATTATTGCTCATCGCCCAGCCTGTATCATTCATTTTAGGCTCTCCGCTTTCTGGTGGTTTGATGCAATTGTTTGCACAGTCGCCGCATATGCATAGTTGGCAATGGATGTTTCTGATAGAAGGCCTACCAGCTGTCCTTCTTGGCTTTCTGATTATATTATATTTAAACAACGGTATTGATGACGCAAAATGGTTAAGCAGTGAAGAAAAATCCGAGCTCAAGCGGCGTCTGGAAAATGATAATGCCTCAAAGCAGGATTATCCTTTTGGCGAATTATTCAAACAGCCAATTCTTTGGGCTTTAACCCTCATTTATTTTCTACTTGTTGTCGGGATTTATGGAATTAATTTTTGGCTACCGAGTTTGATAAAAGCTACGGGCGTTACCTCGCTTTTCTCAATTGGTTTGGTTACGGCAATTCCTTATCTGATCGGAGTTGTCGGTATGATATTGGCAACCAGAAAGGCAGAGCATTCCAACCGTCGCAAAGAATTTGCTACTTTTGCTGCTTTTGTCGGTGGCCTAGGCTTGATCATTAGTGCAGTTTTTCAGGACAATCTTGTTCTCACAACTTTAGGTATTGCGTTGGCCGTTGGAGGCAGCATGACCGTCAACGCACTTTTTTGGAGCTTCCCAGGAGCGATCATGAAAGGCGCTGCTATTGCCGCTGGCATTGCAGCGATCAATTCGGTTGGCAATTTGGGTGGTTTTGCCGGCCCTTATATTCTGGGCTTTCTATCGGATACATTAGGAACGGCGCAGTATGGTCTCATTATACTTGGGCTTTGTATGGCGACCTCGGGCTTATTGATTGCATGGAAATGCGCCAATCTACGTCAAGCGGAACAATAATTCGATTATTTGCTGATTTTAGAAGGGACTGAAAGATGAAAAATAAAGCTGTTTGGCCGCGTAAGTTACGGTCGTCTGAATGGTTTGGTGGAACGGGTAAAAATGCAATTATGCATCGTTCCTGGATGAAAAATCAGGGGATACCAGCGGATAATTTTGATGGTCGTCCGATTATTGGAATTTGCAATACCTGGTCTGAATTGACGCCGTGTAATGCCCATTTAAGAGATTTGGCCGAACGGGTGAAACGTGGCGTCTATGAAGCGGGAGGTTTTCCCGTCGAGTTTCCGGTTTTTTCAACGGGTGAAAGCTCTCTGCGGCCGACGGCAATGATGTTTCGAAACCTCGCAGCGATGGATGTCGAAGAGGCAATACGTGGTAATCCTGTTGACGGTGTCGTTCTTCTTGGTGGGTGTGATAAAACGACTCCGAGCCTCTTAATGGGGGCAGCGTCGGTTGATATCCCTGTTATTCTTGTTTCCGGTGGGCCAATGTTGAACGGAAAATGGCGAGGCAAGGATGTCGGATCGGGCACAGCAATCTGGAAATTCTCCGAAATGGTTAAATCCGGTGAAATGTCATTGGACGAATTTATGGATGCCGAGCAAGGCATGGCTCGATCTGCCGGAAGTTGTATGACCATGGGGACAGCATCGACAATGGCATCAATGGCAGAAGCTTTAGGTATGACACTTCCCGGAAATGCTGCAATACCGGCAGTCGATGCACGTCGTCGAATTATCTCGCAATTATCTGGACGTCGTATAGTCGAGATGGTCAAAGAAGATATAAAACCGTCCGATATTCTGACAAAAGATGCTTTTGAAAATGCTATCAGGGTTAACGGTGCTGTAGGCGGTTCTACCAATGCAGTTATCCATCTTTTAGCTTTGGCAGGACGTGTCGGAATTCCACTGACATTGGATGATTGGGATCGTTTGGGGCGTGATGTTCCCACCATTGTCAATTTGCAACCTTCCGGTAAATATTTGATGGAAGAATTTTATTATGCAGGCGGGTTACCTGTCGTTATAAAAGCCGTCGGAGACATGGGGTTACTTCATAAAGATGCCATGACTGTCAACGGAGACACAATCTGGAATAACGTAAAAGATGTACAGAATTATAATGATGACGTTATCCTTTCTCCGGATAAGCCGCTTACCGAACACGGCGGTATTGCAGTGTTACGCGGCAATTTGGCACCGAAAGGAGCCGTTTTGAAACCTTCTGCGGCCTCTCCTCATCTGATGCAGCATACAGGCAGAGCTGTCGTATTTGAAAATATCGAAGATTATCATTCGCGTATTAATGATGAAAATCTCGATATTGATGAAGACTGCATTATGGTTTTAAAAAATTGCGGTCCAAAGGGATATCCGGGCATGGCCGAAGTTGGTAATATGGGGCTCCCGCCAAAAATATTACGGAAAGGCATAACCGATATGGTACGTATATCGGATGCACGAATGTCCGGAACTGCTTATGGTACGGTGGTTCTTCATGTTGCTCCGGAAGCGGCAGAAGGTGGTCCTCTGGCTTTGGTAGAAAACGGCGATATGATTTCATTGGATGTTCCTGCGCGCAATCTGACACTGAATGTTAGTGACGAAGAATTGAAACGCCGCAAAGCCCGTTGGAAATCACCAATCGAAAAAGGAAATGGCGGCTATGCCGGGTTATATATAGAAACCGTTATGCAAGCGGATACCGGTGCGGATCTTGATTTTCTTGTAGGAAAACGCGGTAGTATCGTTAAACGGGAAAGTCATTAAATATTGACCGTTCAATAACCAATACCCCCTTATCAGTCAAATGGCTAGAAGAGGGGGGGTATTGTTCTTAATAAAAGAGATTTTTCTTGAAAATCGTATAAACGGAAGATCTATATTATTGTTAGTTTATCCTGTTGTATATAATTATTGTTAATTGAGCAGAACAATTTATTAGAATAATAATATTTTCTTATAAAATTTGTTCTTATAGGCGAATTTCACTCTGCGATTCTTAAAAATGTATGACTATGGACAGCTCTATAAATTGCATTTCAGTCATTTTGAGCAACAGAAATATTTCTAAGGCTTTAGGTTAGCGTTTTTAAATAAACAACCGGCTTAATTCTATTATTTTCATCCTCTTAAGAGTTGACGTGTTCATGAGAGGCGAGAAAGCGCTATGTCTATGACAATTTTGCCCGGCTCCGGACATAGCGTTTGTTGTTTTGAGCACATTATTTGATTGTGATGTTGAGATCGCCGCTTTGTTCCGATAGTTCGAAAGCACTGCATGATAATTCGCAGAAATTCGCTAATTAGTTAGAGATATTTAATTGCAAGCCCCAGCAAAAAAGAGGCTTGCTGTTTCAAAATTTCAAGGCGAGGTAAAAACTGAAAATACGGCAAATGATAAGTTCAACGCTGTTAAAGATATAGGAGCTGAACGCGAGTGATCCGGATAAGGCTCTATTACAATTTGTTCTCAATTAGTTCGAGTCGTTTCCCGTTAGACCGCTTTTCAAAAAATTCATTCTAGGGGATGGCTGCGCTGTTGCATGCGACTGGAGATATCAGGCCCTCAGGGGGGTATAACACGGGTATAGCAGTGGAAAACAGCAACCGAGGTTGGCGTTACTGAATCAAAGGCATGCAGTTCACTCTGTCAAAACCGTTCTTTTCAATATCCATGAGTAAAATGTTTATGCGCGACAAAACCTTTAGATAATTTCTGTTCTATTGCGCACTTTATCCGATAGATATTCAGTGGATACAAAAACAAACGCATGAATTGGCGAACGCAAGTGGATAGAGGCAGTCAAAGTGAATAGGGCAAGCAAATAGATAGGCAAAATAAAAAGAGAAAGGTGGTACGCCCAAGGGGATTTGAACCCCTGTTTCCGCCGTGAAAGGGCGGCGTCCTAACCACTAGACGATGGGCGCGTATCAGTGAGACGGCTTATAGAGAGGATATTTTTTAATCGCAAGCCCCCTTAAGCATTTTTTTTTAATTTTTTGCTGAACATGTCCAATTCCAATCGCGTTTTGGCCCCACATCGACATGGATTGATTGGTGACAATAGGTGCCTACACCGCCTCGGTTGGGCAAAGCGCGTACAAATTTGGCAACTTCCCATTTGTTTGTGTCGGGAACCTGAATATCCGCTGCTGCACAGGACATATGCATGGAGCGTTTTGCGCCATTTACTTTTTGGTTATATGACGGACTACGATAGCCGGATGTTATAATAACCGGCTTGTTGAAGCGTCGTTCTATAGTTTTGAGGATAGCTACGAGTTGAGGTCTCAGGCATGAAACTTCAACATCTTTACGGGCTACTTTCAATCCATTTGGCAATGAACGGCCATAGATACTGACCGACGCGAGCGTGTAAAGCGAAGGCGAATCAATTTCGTTTGCATCAATGTCGGTATCATCATAGAGACTCGTACGATGTTTAATAACAATGCCACCATTGGGCCGAACCCCGGGTAAGTCGTCATTATATTCATGCGGATCTTTCTTCGGCAGCGGTACAAGTGCTGTTTTGGTTTCGCTATCAACCGGCTTATTACTCTTTTGGTTATCCGAACGACCGAATAGACGCATTAAACTTCCTTGTTTTTGGCTTGTAGCGTCGCGTTCAGGTGGTTGTTGTCTGTTGGAAGCGTCTTGTGAAACCTCCTCTGTAGAAGAATCACGAGAAACTGTTGTTTGGCCGGAGGGAGAAGTGGCACCATTATTATGTTGGGATTCCGTTGCTGCTGTTGGTGTGTTTTGAGCGGGAGAAGATGCATTGGGCTGTGACGACTGTTCACTCGTCTTAGAGTCGGTTGTTGGTAGGGTATCGTTAGACGCAGCCGGTTTGGTCTTTTTTCCAAGAAATGAAAAAAGGGCAGTCTTTTTAGGTTTCGGCTCGTCGCCCGAAGCTGTTTCAGTTGCCGGGCTCACAATTGGAACCCCCGTATTTCCCGTGGACAAGGGATGATTGTCCGCCGTTTTATTGTCTGCCAGAGGTGTTTGTTGCGAAGATTCTCCCTCCTTATCAATGTGCGACGGCGGTTGTGTCGGAAGCGGTACCTGTGCCGGTTGAGCACGACTTTGATCTGCGGCTATTTGATTGTTGTCGATTTCTTGAGCAGATTGAGGATTCACACCATTTGTAGCGGCAGGGTTACCCGAACCATTGTCTATTTGCGAGTTTTGAGTGCCGACTGCCTTTTCTATTCCGCCCATTCCCGCGTTATTGGCTGTACAGGCTGACAATGACAAAGCCGCCACCATGACCAGACCGGAACATAACGAGCTGCCGTGAAAAAGATATGAGTGCTTTTTCTTCGGAAAAATGTCGGTATTTGCTAACAATCAGCAACCTTTCATTGCGGCCGAAGGCCTAACGCTTTTTCACTATCCTAAATAAACACTTCCAGTCGAAGTATCCGATCTCGCAGCAAAATGCGTCGAATTTATATTGAAAATAAAAAATTTTTATCACGTTGCGAGTCAAAATTGTAATCTATGACACTTTAACCACACAATTGCAGGAAAACAACAAAACTGCTCGAATATCTCCTATCCTCTCTTGACCTTGGCGTTGTGATAATCTCATGATAAAGAAAACATTTATGCAAGTGATGGGAAAATAGAATTAAGATGCACAGGCCTTTTAAAAGAAAGCACAGTATTGTTCTTACTATGATAGCAGTTGCCGTAATGGGCTGTGCTCGTGGCGCAGAATTTACCGCTCCGGAACAAGCGGGTGCCTCCCATCAAGAATCATATCCGCGATTTTCGGATAAACCCCGAGCTGCAACCGAACAATTTTCTGAAGTCGATAAACAATCTTTGACCGATCGGTTGGATTCGGAAGCGGCACGTCTGAAAAAAGTGCCGGGGCCATCCGCGAACAGTGCATCCAATCTTGCAAAAGCCAAGGACGATGCGCGTCGTGAGGCGGAAGAAACGGTCCGCCAGATCGAACAGAGTGGTAAACAGGATTAATCGTTCTTGGACCATATATGTTTGATCATTAAACTTTTAACATCAACTTTTTTACCGGATTAAAAAATGTCGGAAGAATTCCATAAAATTCGTCGTTTGCCGCCTTACGTATTCGAACAGGTTAACCGCCTGAAGGCAGCGGCGCGAGCGAAGGGGGCCGATATTATTGACCTCGGAATGGGGAATCCGGATTTGCCGACGCCGCAAAATATCGTCGATAAACTTTGCGAGGTTGTACAGGATCCCAGAACACACCGTTATTCCGCATCACGCGGTATTCCCGGATTGAGACGGGCACAAGCAAAATATTATGAACGCCGTTTCGGCGTAAAATTGGATCCTGATACGCAAGTCATCGCCACACTGGGTTCAAAAGAAGGGTTTGCAAATATGGCACAGGCAATTACTGCCCCCGGCGACGTTGTCTTGTGTCCGAACCCGACATATCCCATCCATTCGTTCGGTTTTATTATGTCTGGTGGGGTTATCCGCTCTATGCCTGCTTATCCGGGTGAAGAATTGCTCCGTGCGCTTGATCGCGCGGTCAAGCATTCGATCCCAAAGCCGATTGCTGTCATTCTGAATTACCCATCCAATCCCACTGCCTATATTGCGGATCTCGATTTTTATAAGGAAGTCGTTGATTTTGCCAAAAAGAATGAAATCATTCTGCTTTCTGACCTCGCTTATGCCGAGATCTATTTTGGAGACAAAGAGCCACCTTCAGTTTTACAAGTACCAGGTGCGATTGATGTTGCTGTCGAATTTACGTCAATGTCGAAAACTTTTTCAATGCCGGGTTGGCGCATGGGCTTTGCAGTGGGTAATGAACGATTGATTGCCGCTTTGACGCGCGTTAAATCCTATCTCGATTACGGGGCATTTACGCCAATTCAGGTTGCTGCGGCTTATGCATTGAACGGTGACGGATCGGATATTGCTTATGTGCGGTCGGTCTATAAAAAACGTCGTGATGTGATGGTCGAAAGTTTTCACCGTGCCGGATGGGACGTTCCTTCGCCTGAGGCGACTATGTTTGCATGGGCTCCGATACCGGAGCAATACAAGCATCTGGGTTCACTTGAATTTTCAAAATTGCTCATCGAAAAAGCCGATGTTGCGGTTTCTCCCGGAATTGGATTTGGTGAGCAGGGAGATGATTATGTCCGCATTGCACTTGTCGAGAACGAGCACCGTTTAAGACAGGCTGCGCGCAATATAAAGCGTTTCTTTTCTGACGAAAAAAACAAGGCAGCCTAACCAATGGTAAATGCGTTGAGGATCGGCATAGTCGGGCTTGGAACGGTCGGAAGTTCTGTTGTTCGTATATTGAAAGAGAAACAGGACTTGCTGACAAAACAATGTGGCAGGCCCATTGAAGTCGTGGCTGTGAGTGCACGTGACAGAACAAGAGAGCGTGGCATTGATCTTCAACACATTGAATGGGTCGATGACCCGTTGGTTCTGGCTGCAAGCGACAATATTGACGTTTTTGTCGAACTCATTGGCGGCGAGGAGGGGATTGCACGTTTTTGTGTCGAAGAAGCATTGAAACACGGTCACCATGTTGTAACAGCCAACAAGGCCTTGCTCGCTCGCCACGGGGTGGCGTTAGCAAAAATTGCCGAGAAAAAAGGCGTTCTTTTAAACTTCGAGGCAGCGGTTGCAGGGGGTATTCCCGTTATCAAGGCAATGCGCGAGTCGCTCTCGGGAAACAATGTTTCCAGAGTTTACGGTATTTTGAATGGTACATGTAATTACATTTTGACCCGGATGCTCGCAGAAGGAATTTCTTTTGAAGAATGTTTGAAGGAAGCTCAAAAACTGGGCTATGCCGAAGCTGATCCTACTTTCGATATCGAAGGCTTTGATACGGCGCACAAACTTGCTCTGCTGACAAGTTTGGCATTTGGTTGCGTCATTTCCGTCGACGACATCTATGTTGAAGGAATAAGCAATATATCACTTGCCGATATTCATGCGGCGGATGAGCTCGGTTACCGGATCAAGCTTCTTGGCGTAGCTGTAAAAACCGACACCGGTATTGAACAACGTGTGCACCCTACAATGGTGCCCACTTCTTCCGTTATTGCGCAAGTGCAAGGTGTCACAAATGCGGTTTCTATACAAACCGATCTTCTTGGTGAATTGCTGCTGTCGGGGCCCGGAGCCGGAGGGAACGCAACAGCATCGGCTGTCATCGGCGATATTGCCGATATTGCGAAATCTCATCCGGGTTTTCAACACGGACCTGTTTTCGGCACACCGGCTCAAGCTCTTGCACCTTATAAACGTGCACGGATGCGTGCCCATGCTGGGGGATATTTCATCCGTTTGACAGTCGATGACAAGATCGGTGTTTTTGCGACTGTCGCAAAACGTATGGCTGAAAATTCCATTTCACTGGAATCTATTGTCCAACGGCCACTTGCAGAAAATATACAACCGAATACGAAGAATATTGTTCTTGTGACACACGAAACAACCGAGTCGTCAGTGCGTAAAGCTTTGTCGTCCATTATGGAAGACGGGCACCTTATTGATAAGCCGCAAATGATACGCATAGAACGTCCGAACTAAAAATCGGGCGTTTTGACATTGGTTTGTGTAATGATCACTAATGTTATCAATTATAAGTCTTGAATTGATCATAATTCCTCTTGCGATAAACGTTAGTCTTTGCCAAAAGGCTATTATATAATGTTGCGCAACAACTTTAGCTTTTTTAACAATTACCCGATGGGATCAATCATATGTCGAACTCGGCTGACCGTACATTACATGGACTCAATCGTATTTTAACACTTGAGCTCGCTCGCGTTACCGAACGCGCGGCAGTGGCCGCCGCACGCATTCGTGGATGTGGAGATGAAAAGGCAGCCGATCAGGCAGCCGTTGATGCGATGCGCAAAGAATTGAACCGTCTACCGATAGATGGTACGGTTGTTATCGGTGAAGGAGAACGCGATGAAGCTCCTATGCTCTATATCGGTGAAAAGGTAGGTACTAAGGAAGGTCCGTCTGTCGATATAGCGCTCGATCCTCTGGAAGGAACAACCATATGCGCGAAGAACTTGCCTAATTCGTTAGCTGTTATTGCTATGGCGGAAAAAGGCAATTTGCTCTATGCACCGGATGTTTACATGGAGAAGATCGCTATAGGCCCAGGATATCCCAAAGGCCTTGTTGACATAGATGCAAGCCCTGTTGACAATATCAATGCACTAGCCAAGGCAAAAGGCGTCAAGCCGAATATG
Organism: Ditibartonella apihabitans; assembly: GCF_002007485.1. Taxonomy (GTDB): domain Bacteria; phylum Pseudomonadota; class Alphaproteobacteria; order Rhizobiales; family Rhizobiaceae; genus Bartonella; species Bartonella apihabitans. The sequence goes on along the minus strand of NZ_CP015820.1, from coordinate 1,392,686 downwards.
ATTACAGCTTGTATCATGGATAGGCCTCGGCACGCCAAACTTATTGAAGCAGTACGCACAACCGGTGCATCAATCCGCTTGATTGGTGACGGCGATGTCGCAGGCATTATTCATACAACCGATCCCGATGAAACCGGTATTGATATTTATATGGGGATAGGTGGCGCACCGGAAGGTGTGCTGGCTGCAGCGGCTTTGCGATGCATTGGTGGGCAGATGCAAGGTCGTTTACAATTGAACACGCAAGAAAAAATCGACCGTGCTGCCAAAATGGGCGTAAAAGATCCGAACAAAGTTTACACCATGGAAGAAATGGCAAAGGGTGATGTGCTGTTTGCAGCGACCGGCGTTACGGACGGAAACCTGCTTTCCGGCGTAAAATTTGCCAAAAATTATATTCAAACAGATACAATCGTAATGCGTTCACATACGGGCACAATTCGTAATATCATTGCCCGCCATCAGGACATGAAAAAGTTCGACTGATCCGGATGAATTGAACCGGCATTGCCGGTGAATGATGCACTTACATTATTCCGAAGGCGTATTTCGATTGTGAAATACGCCTTTTTTGCATATCGGTTCCATCAAGAAACGGGAACACGTTTTGCCACTATTTTACGAGGTAACAGCGGCGGTTTTTTAAATATCGACGATGTTCTCTGAATATACTGGACGCTTTGTTTGATTATTTGACAGATAACAAGCTGCATTTTGGCAAAACAACAACTTGCGTAATCGCTTTATATTTTTCAGTAATTAGTGAGCCAAAAGAACGATAGGCAACTTTTACATCTGATAAATTACTGGAATAATATTTTTCCAAACGCATAGGTTATCGTTGCGTAAATCAATAGAGGCTTAAACGTACACTTATTTGAATTTAACAATATACGATAATCTTACTATAACATTTTTGATAAATGAAAACGAAATACTAACGTAATTTTCAAGTAAAATATTAGTTTATGTAAATATATTCGTTAATGGTTGACCGATAATGGCTAATGAGTAGCAATATCGTAGTTATGGAAAAAACGGCCGGATTTCAAAGTGGAAAAGGGGCTCTCTAGCGTGGCTCGGATATTGATGCGAGCCCATTCCAGCAATATCAAATCAATAAACACAGTTTATGGAAAAAAGTGCAGCCCATACGGGCTGCACTTTCAATATGCTACAAACAATGTGCAAGAAAATTAGTCGACTTTTACAGTCTTAATCCAACCATAGGGATCTTTTGCTTCACCTTTTTGAATATGAATGAGTTGCTCACGTAATTTCTGGGTTATTTCGCCGCCATTCCCGTTACCAATGACGGTTTCACCATCTTCATATTTGAATACACCGATTGGCGTTATCACAGCGGCGGTACCACATGCGAACACTTCTTTGAGGTGACCACTTTTTGCATCTCTTTTGAGTTCGTCGAAGGAATAGCTGCGTTCCTCGACTTTCATGCCATTATCCTTGGCGAGCTGCAAAATCGACATCCTCGTAACGCCGTGCAGAATTGTTCCATCAAGTTTAGGGGTAATCAAGCGATTATCATCCATAACAAAACAGACATTCATACCACCCAGTTCTTCAATCCATTTGCGTTCAACAACATCAAGGAATAAAACCTGATCGCAACCATTTTTTTCGGCGTTGATTTGGGCAAGAAGACTGGAGGCATAATTGCCGCCGCATTTTGCTTCACCTGTGCCGCCGGGGCCAGCACGACTGAACTCGGTATCGAGCCAAACACTGACCGGTTTCGTCGAACCGCTTTTGAAATAAGACCCGACTGGTGACGCAATAACACTAAAAATATATTCATTGGCCGGATGAACACCTAAAAAGGCTTCATTGGCGAACATAAAAGGACGAAGATACAAGCTGGAGTCAGGTGTTTCCGGAATCCAATTACGATCAATTTTTACAAGTTCACTAATTGCTGCAAGGAATACATCTTTGCCGATTGGTGGCATGGCCAGTCGTATTGCCGAATTATGAAAACGTTCTGCATTTGCTTCCGGACGAAAAAGGAGGATTCGACCATCATGAGCGCGATAGGCTTTTAGTCCCTCAAAAATTTCTTGCCCATAGTGAAGAATTGCACTTGCCGGGTCAATCTGAAAAGGTTTGCGTGCAGTTATAACTGCGTCGTGCCAACCTTTGTCAGTCGACCATTGCACCACTGCCATGTGGTCGCTGAACACGCGACCAAATCCAGGATTCTTCAATAGTTCCGCACGCTTTTCAGCGCTAACGGGATTGGGATTTTTTTTTATTTTAAATGGAAGAACAGTACTGGAACCTGTCATGACAATAACCTTTTGAAATCTATCTTTCCTTATTGCACACCTTTAACAATTAACAATTTTGGTCGTGCAATAAGGTTTGAACATTAAAATTTGTTTGGCATCTGTGTCAACGATTTTAGATCTTTTCGAGGCTGGAAGAACAACATTGTGAAATTTTTTTCGCATTTGAAGACCGAAGATTTTCAAGTTGTTATCTGCAAACAAAGAAAATTGTTTAGTCCTAATATATAACCGACGGATTATTGGCTTTAACGGATTTTTCAAAAATAACGAAAATGGTAAAATTACAGAAACGGTAACTTATTAATTAATTCGTGATTTCTCGATATTGAACTTGAATTATCAATTTACGAGTCGTGATTGAGACAACCACATCCTGATGTTTTATGATCGGATTTTTCAATTCCATTGACATGCTGAGTAGTCGTTATTGTCGACGATGTCGAAAATAACTTTTCCGGAGAAATATTGGTAATAGTAAATAACCGGTTAAAAGACTTCTTTAGAGAAATAATAAAAAATATAGAAAATAATAAAATATTTTATATTTTGAATTATGAAGAAATCTTCAATAAGAATGGAATTCTTAAACAAACGATTTTTCAAATTTTCAGGTTTCTTAATTATTTATTTCCGCTTTTTTAACTTTGCGACTACAAAAAATTGGACAAAGATTAAATTCGGTTCAGGGCAGGATGCGTTTTGAATTATCAATGATAGTCGCTTTATTAGGAAAAAGGAAAATTTGCCTGACAAGAAGCGGAAATTTCCCAAACAATGACCCATTAGTTCATCAACATTGGAAAATGGCTATTTCCTAAAGCTATTTTCCAACGAAGCAATTTCCTTTTTGGCTTTTGATGCGCTCGCAAATACTGATTGCATTCTCGCGCGGTCCTACCTGTACTCTTACCCGATAATAGGTACCTTTACCCGGTATCGAAGCTGGCTCTATGCTCAATGGAAGCGAGCCGATTAAAGCGCCGAATGAATTTTTCGCGTTATTCAATGATGCGACAGCCGATTCCTTTGTTGGTTGGGAAGCTATCTGGACATAATATCCGCCTGATCCGACGCTCGCCATTGGTGTGACGTTCGCACTTTTCGCTGGTGCAACCGGCTTGGACGCAGCTGAAGATTCCTCTGACAAATCGGCTGTTTGCACTGGTTGTGCCTGCTTTTTCGTTTGCGGTGTCTTTACCGAATTAAAAATATCACTTTCGTTTTCTGAATTATTCACATTGGCAGACGCATTATTTTTTTCATTAGATTTTGCGTCATCATTGATGATTTTCGCAAGTTCCGAATCCGTTGTTGACGTTTCGGTATTGGATTGCGAGTTGGTTTTTGATGAAGTCGGATTAACCGCATTCGGAGACTTCGTCGCGCCAATTGCTGCCTCGGCGTGTGAATTTTCAGTATCCGAATTATCAGCATTCTTTTCAGCATTGTCCGCCGAATTACTTGGAGAAATTGTTCCGTCCGGATTTACGACGACAGATTGCACTTCTCGAGTGGGAACAGTTTGATCCGAAGCGGCTGTGATTGCATCCTCGACATTGGAAGGGTCAGAAAAAGAGTCAACACTATCAGGCACATTATTCAAGGCCGTTATATCTTCCGGAGTTTCCGAATGGTCAACGAGTTTGTCCTGATTTTCTTTCGAAGCATCGTCTGCTCCGTTTGCATGGTTATAAACGTCCTGATTATTCGATGTATCGTGATTGTTGGAAGTCTGTTCTGCCTGTATCTTATATGGAGCCTCGTCGGCATGGATAACGGTTGACTGACCATCACTATTATAAGGGAGAAAATACTTCGATGCAGCATAACCGCCACCGACAGCAATAAACAAAACAACGCCGCCTATGGTCAATTTTCTTACAAAAGAGCTTGACCGTTTTTGATTTTGCAGACTCTCTAAAGGTAGATTTTCATCCGGCTGAGTAGGGGCTTCTGTCGGGTAATTAGTGTATGAACCGGCATTATCATAATTTGCTTGTTCTAAATCAGCTTCTTCAAAAGATTGCTGCTTTTTTAAATTATAACCTGATTGTGCATAGGCATCGGCAAAAAAATCGTCCTGCTCGGACGCTTTATTTGCGCTTTCCTGCTTATTTCCAACGCTGAATACATCAGCAAATTCGTTTTCAAGAGCATCGCCTTGTTGTGCTGTCTCTTCTTCAGCATAGGGAATGTCGGGGACATCAACCGGCTCGGTTGTTTCGACGACATTTTCAGCAAAATTGTATGTATCTACATCTGGCGGAAGGTCGCCATTTTTGTCATTTCCATATTGTAAATTTTCATCGTTTCCAGAGACCGGGCTAGATTGATATGAATAGTTGTCTTGCCCATGCTCCTCTAAAACCGGTTGAGAAATTTGCGCCTGTTGATTTTGTACATATTGCGGCTGAAAATCATTATTTTGATTTTTGGACGGTTCCGGCTCCTGCTGGTTTAAAGATTGCCCATATTGATCTTGTTCAGGTGCAAAATTTCCATCTTGTTGCTGCTCGTTGGTGGACATTTGAGGTGCGGGAGGATTGACAATAACATTTTCGCCCGTTGACAAATCTTCAAGATCAAATGCAGCAATGTTATGTTGTTCACCTACGGATGCCGAAGGTGACTGGTTGCGGTCTGATAATTGCGTATCCGAATTCTGATTATATGAATTCGCATAATCTGTGTCGCGGCCATAAACATTATCTTCCAACGGATCATGATTATCAAAAAAACTTTCGTCCGCTGCTGTTACATCGGCGGCTGGCGGCGTATAAGGCAAGGGCGATTGGGTATTTCCGACATTTTGCGGAGCAGTATTGTTCGCTCCCATTGTCTCTTCCGAGTGCAAAGGCGGCTGCATTTGCTGCGGATTATAGTTTTGCGTAACGGTACTTCCAAACGGTTCCGGATCGTTTGCAGCTGGATTGTTTACTTCCGCATTGTTAACTGCCGCATATTGATTGGAATATCCGTATTGATCGTTATCTGATTGAACCGGATTAGTCTCTTGTTGAGATGGATAAGCCGAAAAACTATTGCCTGTATCAGCCGGATTAGCGTTATTGTCAAAGCTTTCAAGGGGCGCATTCACAAGGAGATTTTCCAGCTCCTTGTCAAATTTCATTTCATCGAAAGCGGGATATTGTTGCGTCGTTTGTTGTTCTTGAACGGGTGCCGCCGTTGGTTGTGGGGAATACCGGGGAGAGCTATCCGGTGAAGTAAATTGCCCCGCAGCGTTCGGTGCGTATTGATGTGGATATTCACCCGCAACTTGTCTCACAGCCGAAGCTGTCTCGGGTGCTAGCGCCGATGGTTGATTATAGTTGTTTTGAGGAGGTGTCGGCAAAACAGGATCAGGTTCGCTTCTATTCTGGAATGTGGGCGAGTCTGCATTCCGCTCAGGCACAAAATCGAAGTCTTCCGGTAGAGTGCTATTTAGCGGGGCACCAGGGGATTGATTAAAACCTTGCCTGGGTAAAATAGATTCGTCACCAATCGGAAGATCAGGTGGCATGTCGAGCTGATCATCGTTGTACGTGTTCGGCGCACCCGCAACATTCTCTGGTGTGCGTGCTTGTGGAGTAAACGAGGGAGCATCATAAAGTTCATTAAACGGCAAACCTGCTCCGCCTGCCGTTGAAGGTGACTGTTGTTGGTCGGCTCCGGGCAGAAAATCCAGATCGTCATTCACATTTTGCTGCGTCGAACCGATATCGTCCTGAGGATAGGGAGAGTTTTGCGCCTGCGGGGCTTCTGGCGCCGCACCAGTGTCCAAAAATGATAAATCGGCGTCATCGGGATTATTTGTCTCAGGTGCAGGTGTTACATTTGCACTGGTTTCCGGGTTAGACGGCCGATTAGATTCATTGTTCCCATTTGGATTGAAATCCAGATTGAATAAACGTGTCAGCTCAAGCAGCGGATCGTTGCTTTGTTGAGCCTGCCCTTCGGGACGAAAGGCATTACGATTATTATCTGTCATAGCTTTTCCTACGTGGTCGGTTACGCAATCAATTGTTTATTGCATTCTGCCGTATATTAAGCGGATTCTTTTTAAAAACCAATATTCTGCTTTAATATCATATATATGAAATGAATATATTACACGCAAGACGGGTGTTACCAGATGGCATTAAAGTGTTGTTCGTCACCGCATCTCAACTGGCGCGTCAACACCGATTATTCCCAAGCCCGATGATAGTACACTGGAGACCGCACGAATCAGTCCCAATCTTGCCAATGACAAATTCATATCGTTTAGCGCGACAAATCGCAACTGTTCATTCTCTGCCCCTTTATTCCAATGCCCATGGAAGCTTGATGCCAAATCGTATAGATAAAATGCCAAACGGTGCGGTTCATAATTCTTTGTCGCCTGTTCGACAATACGAGGATATTCAGCCAGCTTCTTTATAAGTGCGATTTCGCCGGAATCACTAAGCATATCGAGGTGACCCGTCAGATCGTCTACTGACGGATTCTTGATGTTCAGTTGTTCTTCGGCTTTGTGAAAAGCCGAGTGGCAGCGGGCACTTGCATATTGGACATAGAATACCGGGTTGTCTTTTGATTGTTCGGTTACTTTGGCAAAATCAAAGTCCAATGGCGCATCGCTTTTACGGAAAATCATCATAAAACGTACTGGATCGCGTCCCACTTCGTCGACCACATCTCTCAAGGTCACAAAAGAACCCGCACGCTTGGACATAACAACCGGTTGTCCGTCGCGAAACAACTTTACGAGTTGGCAGAGCAATGCTGTCAACTTGGCCTTGCCGCCGGAAATAGCTTTTGCAACAGCTTGCAAGCGCTTGACATATCCTCCGTGATCGGCACCGAGAACATAAATCATTTCATTGAATTGCCGTTCGAATTTGTTGCGGAAATAGGCAACATCCGCCGCAAAATAGGTATATGACCCATCCGATTTGATTAATGGTCTATCCTGATCATCACCGACTTCGGTGGAACGGAACAGAGTCTGTTCACGGTCTTCCCAATCTTCCGAAGCTTGTCCTTTCGGAGGAGGGAGGGTTCCCTTATAAACATAGCCTTTCAACGTAAGATCGTTGATGGTACTGCGTATCGCTTTTGCATTGTCTGCATGCAACGTCTTTTCGGAAAAAAGACGTCATGATGAATGTTGAGAGCAGCAAGATCGTCGCGGATCATCCGCATCATGGCATCAACCGATCTTTCTTTTATAAGAGGCCACCTTTCATCTTCCGGCATTTCAAGAAGCTTGTTACCAAATTCTTTGGCTAAAGCCTGTCCCAAAGGCACCAGATAATCGCCAGGATATAATCCCTCGGGTATTTTGCGATATTTTCACCCAGTGCTTCGCGATAACGCAAGAAAACGGATTTTGCCAATACATCAATTTGGCCACCCGCATCATTAATGTAATATTCTTTTACGACATCATGACCGGTAAACGAAAGAAGATTGGCAAGCACATCACCTACCACGGCTCCTCTGCAATGACCGACATGCATCGGACCCGTCGGATTGGCTGAAACATATTCAACATTGACTTTTTTACCGACACCGATATCCGAGCGACCAAATGTAGGACCCGATTTTATTATGGTTTTCAGCATGTTGCGCCAAAAATCATCCGTAAGGCGCAGATTGATGAAACCGGGGCCCGCAACGTTGACAGATTCAATATCGTTGTCGGATTCGAGAAGATTTACGAGCTTTTCGGCCAAAACACGAGGATTACAGCCGACAGCTTTCGAAAGAACCATAGCGGCATTTGTCGCAAGATCACCATGTGACGGGTCACGTGGTGCTTCAACGCTTATTCGATTTAAATCAAGTGGTTGGCCATCTTTTGATTTAATATCAGACTGTTGCAGCAGTTCCTTAATCTTCTGTTCGAATGTGTTGAAAATATTCATCATGAAAATCCGTATTGTTGTCACCTTCGTTTAAGACAAATAGGTCTCGCGGTCAAACAATCGTCGATATTCTCTTTGTGCATAATTGTCTGTCATACCGGAAAGAAAGTCGGAAATTACACGCGCGCGCCTAGTAACGTCTCCATCACCGGTTGCCTGATACCAATCATCGGGCATTGCTTGCGGCGTTTTGAAATAAAAATCGAAAAGGTTGGCAACAATTTTTTCTGCTTCGCGCCTTCGTTCCCATACATATTCATGATGATAGAGGTTTTTGTATAAAAACTTTTTCAAGTGTTTTTCCTTCGCAGCCATAGAGGAGGAAAAATTTACCAGTTGTCGTCCTGCAGCGTGAACATCATCGACGCTCGTTGGCGCGGCTTCGGCAATAAGTTCAAACGAGTGTTGAATGACATCTTCGACCATTAACGTGATCTGGCGTCTAACGACTTCATAACCGGTTCTTGTCTTATCAAGATCGGGATATTCACTTTTTATCGACCCGAGGATACCGGCTGTTAGTTCGACGTCTTCCAGTTGCTTCAAACTTAAAAGGCGGGCACGTAGCCCGTCATCAATGTCATGAGCGTTATAGGCAATATCGTCGGCAATGGCGGCACACTGGGCCTCAAGACTGGCAAAACGGTCAAGTTCCAGATCCTGATGTTTATTATATTCTGCGACTGCAAGCGGTATTGACGAATTGGTGGCCGCCGGCCCCGCAAGCGGGCCATTATGTTTGGCCAATCCCTCAAGAGTTTCCCAAGTGAGATTTAGACCATTGAATTTCGGATAGCGGTGTTCGAGAGATGTAACAATCCGTAAGCCTTGGGCATTATGGTCAAAACCACCGTAAAGTTTCATCCTTTCATTCAAAGCATCTTCGCCGGCATGACCGAATGGCGTATGGCCAAAATCATGAACCAGCGCGATAGCTTCTGCCAAATCTTCATCAAGACGTAATGCCCGTGCCAATGCGCGGGCTATTTGCGAAACTTCTATTGTATGGGTTAAACGTGTCCGATAAAGGTCACCTTCATCAGCTATAAAGACCTGTGTTTGTGGTTCAGACGCCGAAAAGCATTTGAATGGATTATTCTGTCGCGATCCCGCTGGAAAGGTGTGCGCGTAGGGCTTTCAGGTTCATAAAACAAACGTCCGCGGCTTTTTGCCGGATCGCTGGCATAGGGCGCTCGCGGCCGATAACCAAAGCCTATATTTTTAATATCCATTGCAACTTGTCCGATCGAGACCTAGATTCATCAGAAAATATCTCTTATCTGATATTCAAGTTTACGAAAACAGTTTAACGCAAGGAAATTTTGATTATGGGCGTTGAAGTTACAAGTTCGGCGATCAAGCGCATAGCGCGGATTTTGGCAGGAGAACCTGACAAGACAGCGTTGCGCATTTCCGTTGAAGGTGGCGGATGTTCCGGTTTTTCTTATAAATATGATCTGGTAAACGAAGCCCCAGCCGACGACGATCTGGTCATAGAAAAAGATGGCGCAAAGATATTTATTGATTCGGTGTCATTGCCTTTAATGGATGGTTCTGAAATAGATTTCGTCGATGACCTGATGGGGCAGGCATTTAAAATAAACAACCCCAATGCCGTATCTTCGTGTGGCTGTGGAGCCAGTTTTTCGATATAGTCCGGTTAACAATGAAAGCGCCTGATATGCTTTTCAGTTTATTTTGCTAAAACTCTTGAATCCCATCATAATGCTGACAGTTAAAATGAGATGACAGTAACTTCCAATTCGAAAAACATAGAAAAGATAATCTTTCCAGCGATTATCCTCATTTATTCGTGGATGTTCTGCGCCTTTAATAGCTATGCAGAGGAAAAAAAGCCGGAATTAAATCTGGTTGCTCCGGGACAACATCATCAAGATAATCAATTCAAGCAAAACACGGCGCCCAAAACCTCAAATCCACCTCCGGCAAGCCCGAATTCTCCTCAGGCTCACCCCTCCACAGTTCCATTAGACCATGCGACGTCGTCACAAAAAGCCGATCTCGCACTGAGCGCCAGATTGACAGACAAAGGTACAGATATCACACGCGGTCTCATTTGGCGTATTTACGAACCGATTTATGGTGTCGATAACAAATTACCACTGGTCGCTTCTTCAGAGGGGGGAGACGCACATTTTACGCTCGATCCGGGTAGTTACATTGTGCATGTGTCTTTCGGACATGCCAGCGCTATGAGACGGGTAACTGTAACTACAGACCAAAAAATGTCTGAAATTCTGGTATTGAATGCTGGTGGACTAAAACTCAATGCGACGATGCCGGAAGGTAAGATCAACCCGCAATATTTACGTTTTTCGATTTATTCGGATGACAGCGAGAACGACGATACTGCATTGATTTTGGCTGATGTAAAACCCGGCAAAGTCATACGTTTGAAAGCCGGAGATTATCATATTGTTTCCAATTACGGATCGGCAAATGCGATTTCGCGCTCCGATATCAAAGTTGATGCCGGTAAAATTACCGAAGCAACGATGCAACATCATGCAGCCTTGATCACCTTGAAGCTTGTACGCCAGCAAGGGGGAGAAGCTTTGGCAGACACCAGTTGGTCAATCACCAACGATTCTGGTGATATTATCCGTGAGACGGTTGGCGCTTATGCTACACTGGTTCTGGCTGAAGGCGATTATATTGCTATCGCGAAAAATAAAGATCAAATCTATCAGAAAGAATTTTCCGTCACATCCGGCCACGATCAGGATGTCGATGTGTTGACAACTGCACAACCTGTTGCACCTGTTGATGATTCAATGGATTGACAATTTTTAAATAACAGCAGTTTTCACGAAGCGGTTTGAATAACTAAACCATCCGGGAATGGCTTTTCTTACTTATTTTCAGATGAAAATATTATTGGATAGCATCTACTTGTTAAGTGCGTGGTCCATTTTTGTTTTTAAATTCAATATTGAAATTAATCGGTTCTCAGCAAAGCCAAGGCTTTCATTAATATTCTTGATCACCCGCGATCGATGTCTGAACATCTGGCAGATAAGAAGATTTATCTGCCAGACAATGGTTTAATTTCTATTCTTCTACGTTAGCCCGACGAAGATCGGGAGGCGTTGCTTCCTCTTTTAGATCGGCGATAACTTTTGACAGGGGCAGGGATATTTGTTCCTGACTTCCCAATCGACGCATGTTGACTGAACCGTCTTCAGCCTCTCTTTTACCGCAACCAGAATAACCGGTACTTTTTGTAATGAATGTTCACGAACTTTATAGTTGATTTTCTCGTTCCTGAGATCGGTTGTTGCTAACAAGCCGGCAGCTTTGAGCTTTTTGACGACCTGTTTTGCATAATCATCAGCTTCCGAGGTGATCGTGGCAACCACGACCTGAAGAGGTGCGAACCATAAAGGCAAGTGGCCGGCATAGTTTTCAAGAAGAATACCGAGAAAGCGTTCCATAGATCCGCAAATAGCACGGTGTATCATGACCGGCTGGCGTTTCTCTGAATCTTTATCAATATAGAATGCGCCGAAACGTTCCGGAAGATTGAAGTCGACCTGCGTTGTTCCGCACTGCCATTCTCTGCCAATTGCATCCTTCAGTGTATATTCGAATTTAGGACCATAAAACGCACCTTCACCGGGAAGAATGCCGGTTTTGATGCGGCCATTCGATTTTTCTTCGATTGTGCGCAAAACCTCTGACATGACGCTTTCGGCGTGATCCCATAATTCGTCGGAACCAACGCGTTTTTCAGGACGTGTGGACAACTTGACAGTGATCTCGTTAAAACCGAAATCGGCATAAGTGCTTAAAATCAGATCGTTGATTTTCAAGCATTCGTCGGCAAGTTGTTCATCTGTACAGAAAATATGAGCGTCATCCTGAGTAAAACCGCGAACGCGCATCAAACCATGTAATGAACCTGATGGTTCATAACGGTGAACAACGCCGAATTCGGCAAGTCTGATTGGCAATTCGCGATAAGATTTCAGCCCATGCTTGAAAATTTGCACGTGTCCTGGGCAATTCATCGGTTTCAAGGCATAAACACGGTCGTCATCGGCATCATCGCCCGCCGGTGTAACCTTAAACATATTTTCTTTGTACCAGCCCCAATGCCCCGATATTTCCCATAAGGATTATCAAGTACCTGCGGAGCATTGACTTCCGAATATCCCTGATCATCAAGACGCCGACGCATATAGCTTACGAGATTCTGGAACATTTTCCAGCCCTTGGCGTGCCAGAAGACAACGCCCGGACCCTCTTCCTGAAAATGAAAAGATCCATCTCGCGTCCCAGCCGACGATGGTCGCGTTTTTCGGCTTCCTCAAGCATGTGAAGATAGGCAGCGAGATCTTTTTCGTTTGCAAAGGCTGTTCCGTAAATACGCGTCAACATCGGATTATTGGAATCGCCTCTCCAATAAGCACCGGCGACTTTCATCAGTTTGAACGCGTTTCCGATCTGCCCTGTAGACTGCATATGTGGTCCACGACAGAGATCAAACCATTCACCCTGATGATAAATTTTTACGTCTTCATTTTCCGGAATTGCATCAACCAATTCAACTTTATAAAGCTCACCTTTATCGGCAAAAATCTTCTTTGCCTTTTCACGCGGCAACACTTCTTTTGTGAATTTTGCGTTGCGCTTGATGATTTCATGCATCTTCTTTTCGATGACCGGCAAATCTTCAGGCGTAAAAGGTTGATTGCGGGCAAAGTCATAGTAAAAGCCATTTTCGATAACCGGTCCAATGGTTACCTGAGTTCCGGGAAATAATTCCTGAACGGCTTCTGCCAGAACATGAGCACAATCATGGCGGATCAGCGCAAGCGCACGTGGATCGTCACGTGTGATAATTTCGATCGAGCCGGACTGGCCAAGCGGATCGGACATGTCGCGCAAAACACCGTCAAAGCTATAAGCAACAGCATTCTTTGCCAATGACTTTGAAATGGATTGAGCAAGCTCCAATCCGGTCATCTCTTCAGGATAATCGCGCTTCGAGCCATCAGGAAATGAGATAGAAACAGTGGAAGACATAAAATTACTCCTAGTCCAGTCCCGCCAACGAATGCGGGTGGGGGTGTCAATTGCTTTTGTCGGTTATAACAAAGCGGTTCAATGCCTGCTCTTTTAAGTTTTCTTTTTGTAAAAAGAAAGTCTATTCATGTCTCTTTGCAGCAATTTTCCAATAACGCCAAGGCATATACCAATGGCAAGTTGGGTCGAGACAAGTTGGAACCGGATCAAATCCATGTGTGCCGAACGGGCCACAACGCATAATGCGGAATAGCCCCATCCACGATCCTGTCCATAATCCATAACGTGCGATCGCCTCATATGTATATTCCGAACATGTCGGTAGATGTCGGCACTGGTTGCCAATAAAGCCCGAAAGAGTGAGTTGATAAAAGCGCACGAGACCGGTGCCGAGAAGCCTTCCCGGGGTTTTGCGCCATGGCCCGTCGTAATTACGGCTTCGAGACATTATCATTATGCCCATCTTTTTGGCGGGATTCGATCTGGTCTATACAGTCTACCACCGCATCAAATGTGAGCATAGTGGACGGTTGGCGGGCTTTATAATTCTTGATCGGTTCGAGGCAGGCAAAATCTGCAAATTTGCCTGTTGGAACCGGCCCGTTTTTAGTCAACATCTGCCAGACAGTCTCTCTGAGCGAACGCAGTTCATCAGCTTTGAGGCCGATAATGTGGCTTGCCATCAATGAGGAGGAGGCTTGCCCCAGAGCACATGCCCGCACGATATGCGCGAATCCCGTTACAACCCCGTTTTCCATATTGAGGTCAACAGTGACAGTTGATCCACAGATTCGGGAGTGTTTTTGTGCCGTAGCATCAGGCTGTGGGAGACGACCGATTTTGTCGATATGTGCCGCATAGCCGAGGATTTTGTCGTTATAAATTTCGTCAATCATATTTTGTTGCTCGAAAAAACAACCTGTTTTTTGTGAACTTACTTTGATTCTCGATATATGTGTCTATATAGGAGTAGTCATGAAAACTACCAAGTTTTCTCTGCTGGTAAATTGGAGTTGAATAATGCAATCCGCTCAAAAAAACGCTACTGATGCGGCTCATCAAACAAAAAACAAACGGCCTAGCCGTGAAGAGGCGGAAGCAGCTGTACGGACGTTGCTTCTTTGGGCGGGTGAAAATCCGGATAGGGAAGGTCTCGTCAATACTCCCAAGCGTGTTGTTAAAGCTTATGAAGAAATGTTTGCCGGTTATAACCAGTCGGCAGAAGAAATTCTTGGCACGGTGTTTGACGAAGTATCAGGCTATAATGATCCCGTTCTTATAAAGGATATTCCTTTCTATTCGCATTGTGAACATCACATGGTTCCGATCATCGGTAAAGCCCATATTGCTTATATGCCGGACGGCAGAGTGGTCGGATTATCAAAGATTCCCAGAGTCGTTGACGTTTATGCAAAACGTTTGCAAACTCAGGAAAGCATAACGGCAGAGGTGGCTGATGCGCTTTATCGTTACCTCAAACCGCGTGGAGTTGCTGTCCTTATCGAAGCTGAACATATGTGCATGGCAATGCGCGGAGTGAAAAAACAAGGATCAACAACTGTCACAGCGACTTATCGCGGTTTTTATAAAGATAATGTCGAAGCGCAGGTTAATTTTTTAAAAATGATACGCGGATTGTGATGACAGCGAGGGATGGAATTGTCTGAAGCGAAAAATAATCTGGAAGAGGGGACAGAATTTTTACCCAAATTCGATTCAAAAGGTCTCGTTACCGCAGTCGTAACCGATGCGGAGAGTGACGGTTTGTTGATGGTCGCTTTTATGAATCAAGAAGCGCTGAAGCTCACACTCAAACAGGAATCGCGCATTATTGGTCACGGTCCCGTCAAAAAATATGGAAAAAAGGCGAGAGCTCGGGAAACATACAGAAAATCGAAGAGATTCGTGTCGACTGTGATCAGGATGCATTGTGGTTGAAAGTTCGTGTTCTGGGAGCGGGTGCAACTTGTCATACAGGCCGTAAGAGCTGCTTTTATCGGCGTCTGGAAGTAAAAAATGGCGTTGCCCTCCTTGAAGTGGATTCGGAAAAGCCGCTTTTTAATCCGGCAGACGTATATCGGAGCTGAACTTATTTAAAGACCGAATGCGATAGAGACAAAGCGTTAAAACCGCTTTTCTTAACCGTGTTGTAACATAAATATTCACGTTTTTTGAAAAAAGGTCTTGTTTTGCTCCCGTCGATTTGTTAAATGCCGCCAGCCGGTAAATTACAGGCTTCTACCACGTGCGGTCGTGGCGGAATTGGTAGACGCGCAGCGTTGAGGTCGCTGTGGGGAAACCCGTGGAAGTTCGAGTCTTCTCGACCGCACCATTCTTGTTCCGATTGCGCTATTCATCTCCCGATTGAAACCTGTATTCGTCGGTGGACGGGGTATGAATTAATTTTTGTTAGAAACTCATTGTAAATACTTTTAAAAGGGGCGAAATCCACCCCTTAGAAAGCCGTTGTTTTATTGTGCGCCACTCCTACCCGAAATAGCGCTCAGGCATGATAAATACGGCTGATAACCAAGTGGGGATGGAATGAGTGGA
The DNA here is from genome assembly GCF_002007485.1 of Ditibartonella apihabitans. Classification (GTDB taxonomy): domain Bacteria; phylum Pseudomonadota; class Alphaproteobacteria; order Rhizobiales; family Rhizobiaceae; genus Bartonella; species Bartonella apihabitans. The sequence continues at coordinate 1,376,866 of NZ_CP015820.1, read as the reverse complement.
TTGATACTTTCTTAATAATATTTGCCAATAAAAAATTCTGTCATAGATAAAGTTGAATAATCAGGAATATGAATTAGTCAGTAACAACGTTTTAGAAGCCATTGTGATCATTAGAAATATTTTATTCGTTTTCCAGTTTAATAGAACAGATTGGTAGTGAACGGACTATCTACGGAACGACAGGACAATCCGATTTTTATTTTTTGTTCGCCCGTTAATCAATGAAGTTTTGTTAGCTTTTCTTTTATAAAAGGTAACTTTTCAAATGCAACTATGGATGATAATGTGACGCGCCAAACTTGGTTAGAAACGCATTCCTTTTTATCGGAATTAGAATGGAGACTGTTTGATGGCTGCAAAAGGTAAGGCAAAATGGGGTTGGATAGCGATCGCTGTGATTGCCATAGTTGCTGTCTATAGTGGCTTGAAAACCTACCTTCATCCGGGGTTGCCCGAAGGTATAGCTATGGGAAATGGTCGCATAGAGGCTACCGAAATTGATATTGCCTCAAAGCTTGCCGGGCGTATTCAGGATATTACCGTGAGAGAAGGCGATTTTGTCAATATTGGTGACGTTGTTGCCCATATGGATACCGAAAACTTGCGTGCGCAGTTACGCGAGGCGCAGGCACAGTTGAAACGGGCTGTTATCAATGTTGATACAGCTAAAATGGAAGTTGAGCAGCGGCAGGCTGAACAAGAGGCTGCCGAGGCGACAGTTGCACAAAATGAAGTACAGCGTGATAATTCCAATAGACGTTACCAACGTTCGGCTACATTGCAGCAAAAAGGTACTGTCTCTACCCAGGTTAGAGATGATGATCAGGCAACCTATGACGGCGCTCTTGCAGCCGTTGCGGCATCAAAAGCACAATTTGCTGCTGCAAAAGTAGCGGTTTCTACAGCCAAAGCAAATGTTGTGAATGCCGAAGCGGCTGTTGAAGCTGCCAAAGCAACGATCGAACGTATCCAATCCGACATTAACGATAGCGAATTGAAAGCAACAAGATCGGGGCGAATCCAATACCGTATTGCTCAGCCCGGCGAAGTTGTTGCAGCCGGAGGTCGGGTGCTTAATCTGGTGGATCTTGGCGATGTATACATGACGTTCTTTTTGCCTACAAAGACGGTAGGTAAGATTGCAATCGGTACGGAAGTGAGAATAGTGCTGGATGCCGCTCCGCAATACGTTATTCCTGCAAATATTTCGTTTGTTTCGGATGTTGCACAATTTACGCCGAAAACAGTCGAAACTGCCGAAGAGCGCGCAAAACTTATGTTCCGTGTTCGTGCACAAATCCCACAAAATTTGTTGGAAAAATACATTAAACAGGTCAAAACAGGCTTGCCGGGCGTGGCTTATGTTAAAACTGACCCGAATGCAAAATGGCCGACGATTGTTAGCACTCCTGTAGTTCAATGACAGAATCTTCTAAACTCTCAAAGCCGGAAACAGATCGACCAGTCGTAACACTATCTGGTGTCCGTCTGGTTTACGGTGAAAAGATAGCGCTAGACGGTATCGATCTTGAAGTGCCGACAGGAAAAATGATCGGCATGATAGGTCCGGACGGCGTCGGCAAGTCAAGTCTATTGTCGCTGATTACCGGAGCACGCGAGATTCAGGACGGCACTGTTAACGTATTGGGCGGTGATATGCGTGATAAGCAGCACCGTCTTGATGTGTGTCCCGATATCGCCTATATGCCTCAAGGTTTGGGAAAAAATTTGTATCCGACTTTGTCGGTTCAGGAAAATGCCGATTTCTTTGCTCGACTTTTTGGACAAGAAAAAGAAGAACGGCAAGCACGTATTTCGGAATTGTGCCAAAGAACCGGACTTAACGGTTTCGAAGATCGCCCCGCCGGTAAGCTTTCGGGTGGCATGAAGCAAAAGCTTGGTCTTATTTGTTCACTTATTCACGATCCGAAACTCCTTGTCCTTGATGAACCGACAACGGGTGTTGACCCTCTTTCAAGGCGTCAATTCTGGGACCTGATCGACGATATCCGCAAAGAACGTTCCGATATGAGCGTTATGGTCGCGACAGCTTATATGGAAGAAGCTGCGCGGTTTGATTGGCTGATTGCTATGTATGACGGCAAGATACTTGCCACAGGTACGCCGGATCAATTGCTTGAACAGACAAAGACGCAAAACCTTGACGAAGCTTTTATAGCTCTCATGCCGACGGAAGAACAGAAAGGCCACGTGGAAGTTGTTATTCCGCCTCGTCAAGAAACCGGAAATGAAGAAATAGCGATAGAAGCTGACGGCCTTACACAGCGTTTTGGCGATTTTACCGCAGTTGATCATGTAAGTTTCCGCATTAAAAAAGGCGAAATTTTCGGATTTCTTGGCTCCAATGGATGCGGAAAAAGCACGACAATGAAGATGTTGACGGGACTGCTTCCGGCAACAGAAGGCACCGCCAAATTGTTTGGACGACAAATCAATGCCAATGATATGGAGACGCGTCGTCACGTTGGATATATGAGTCAAGCGTTTTCACTTTACGCTGAATTGACGGTTCTTGAAAATCTGCAACTTCACGCAAAATTGTTTGAAATTCCGGAGGAAAAAGTCAAGGAACGTATGCAGGCAATGATCGACCGCTTCGAGCTTAAGGATGTGCTCGATGCGATGCCGGATTCGTTGCCGCTTGGCATCAGACAACGTATGTCTCTGGCGGTTGCGTTGCTGCACGAGCCGGAAATTTTGATACTTGATGAGCCGACATCGGGTGTGGATCCGATTGCGCGCGATCAGCTGTGGCAGCAACTTGGTGAATTGTCGCGCAATGATAATGTTACTATTTTTATTACGACACACTTCATGAACGAGGCCGAGCGCTGTGACCGTATTTCGCTCATGCATGCTGGCAAAGTTTTGATTACCGATAAACCTTCGGAAATTGTGAAATCGAAAAATGCCGACACACTTGAGGAAGCCTTCATAGAATATCTGCAGGACGCTATAGATAAGCAGAATGCCGAGAAAAAAGCCAAAGTCGATGTATCTTCGAGTGCCAAAACCGAGGCAAGTGAAAAATCTTCAGAAACGGATGCTAACAAACAAAATCCAACAATAATGGAAATCCGGAGATCGAACGGTCGCATGGAAGCCGTTTTAAACGACGTTTCGATTTTATGCGGATGATGAGCTATGCCAACCGTGAAGCATTGGAATTGCGTCGCGATCCTATCCGCGCAACGATGGCTTTACTTGGCAGTGTCATTTTGATGTTCGTTATCGGCTATGGAATCAATACCGAAGTTGAAAATTTGACTTTTGCAGTGCTTGATCACGACCAATCGGTTATCAGTCGCGATTATGTCCAGCAGATTTCGGGATCCCGATATTTTATTCAGAAGAAAGATATTGTCGATTATGACGACCTTGATGCGCGTATGCGCTCGGGCGAAATAAGTCTCGCTATCGAAATACCACCCGAGTTCGGGAAAGATATGGAACGGGGCCGCAACGTCGAGGTCGGTGCCTGGATTGACGGCGCAATGCCGCTACGTGCCGAAACAGTACGCGGTTATGTTCAGGGTATGCACGCCTTGTGGCTCCAGAATAAAGCTAAAACGCTACAGGGAAAAGCGGCCACTATGGGGGATTATCGCCTGGAAGTCAGATTCCTCTATAACCCCGGCATTGAAAGTCTTACTGCAATGGTTCCTGCAGTTATACCGATTTTACTTTTAATTATTCCGGCCATGCTTGCAGCTTTATCCGTGGTGCGTGAAAAGGAAATGGGCTCCATCATCAATCTTTACGTTACACCGGTCACAAGGCTCGAATTCCTGGTTGGTAAACAACTGCCTTATATCGGGCTTGGACTTATCAATTGTATTTTACTGTGGCTGTTCGCCATTTTTATATTCAGGGTGCATTTTACGGGCGGCATTTTGACATTCATGTTGGCGGGTTTGCTTTATGTGGCATTTTCAACGGCTTTCGGACTGTTGATTTCAACCTTTATGAATAGCCAGATTGCCGCAATTTTTGGCGCTGCAGTCCTCACTATACTACCCGCAACACAATTTTGCGGATTAATGGATCCGGTGAGCTCCCTTCAAGGAGCCGGGCGACTGATCGGCGATATCTATCCGACGACATATTTTATTCTGATTTCACGTGGTACTTTTGCCAAAGCACTCCAGTTCCACGATCTTGTCGGTTCATTTATTCCGCTGATACTGGCAGGTCCGATTTTGGTCATCATAGCCTCGTGGCTTACTAAAAACAGGCGAAGTAAAGTCATGAAGTTAAATCATATTCTGGATTTGGGAATTAAAGAATTGCTCGGCGTTTTCCGTGACCCGATGCTATTGATCCTGATTGTCTACGCATTCACAATATCCATTTATATATCGGCTAATGCGACGCCTGAAACTTTGAACAAGACGCCTATAGCAATTGTTGATGAAGATAGCTCACCTTTGTCGACACGTATTGCCACGGCATTTCTTCCGCCTTATTTCATTACTCCCGAAGATATAAACCAATCCGAACTTGATTCCCGCATGGATCAGGGGATTGATACATTCGCTGTTGATATTCCACCAAACTTTCAGCGTGATGTTCTTGCCGGCCGGTCTCCCGCAATACAGCTTGATGTTGATGCGACACGTACAACGCAGGCTCTCACCGGCTCACAATACATTCAGCAGATTGTCGACGCCGAAGTGAAAGAGTTCGTTTCGCATTACCGCACGAAAGAACCACAACAGGTTTCGCTTACCCTACGCGCACGTTTCAATCCCGAATTGGAAAAATCATGGTTCGGTTCGATTATCAATGTGATTGATAATGTGACAATGCTCTCCATCATTTTGACGGGGACTGCGCTTATCCGTGAACGCGAACATGGAACTGTCGAGCATCTTCTTGTTATGCCGGTCACACCGACCGAAATTATGATTTCGAAGGTGTGGTCTATGGGAGCAATCGTTCTCGTTGCGGCAACGTTTTCGTTGGTCGTTATTGTGCAAGGCCTGCTAAAAGTACCGATCGAAGGGTCGGTTGCGTTATTCCTTGCGGGAACCTGCCTACATCTGTTCGCCACCACGTCAATGGGCATTGCACTGGCAACGGTTGCTGGATCCATGCCACAATTCGGCCTTTTGCTTATGCTTGTTCTGATGCCATTACAAATCCTGTCAGGCGGCGTTACACCGCGTGAAAGTATGCCGGAATTTATACAGAATATCATGCTTGCAGCGCCGAATACGCATTTCATTATGATGGCTCAATCAATTCTTTATCGTGGAGCCGGTTTTTCGGTTGTTTGGGTAAATTTTGCTGCTTTGGCAGTGATAGGTTCTGTACTATTTGTCTTCTCGCTCAATCGTTTCAGGGCTACACTTAAATGAGAATAAAACTACTGGGTCGATATATAGCGTTTTGCGTTTGTCTGATCGCCCTTACAATTGTGGTGGCCCCCGTGCTGTTTTATGGCACGGAAAAAATGCTACACCGGCAACTGTTGCAGCTCAAAATGCCGCTATTCACAAACCTGGCCAACCCAAGGCAGTGGTTCCTGTCTATGTTGCAACGAGCAGACAAGCACAAGATGATTATTCCGAACCTTTTGGCACAAAGAGGTCGAAAAACCTGAATTACGCACGTGTTGATGTGGGTATACCACAAGAACACAAAAAAGGATTGGTTGAAACAAACGGTTATAAGCCCGATTTGAAAAAGTATTTTTCTGCGGTTAATATGGTTAAATATAATGGCCGCGAGGAATTCAAGAAACAGCTCAATAAAGCGCTTGATCAGAAACCTAAAGGAAAGCGCGAGATATTTCTTTTTATCCATGGCTACAACAACAATTTTGCCGATAGTACCTTTAGAGCAGCGCAATTTTCTTACGACTATTCTTTAAAAGCGGTTACCGTGCATTATTCATGGCCATCAGGCGGCTCTATCCCGCTTTATGTCTATGACCGTGACAGTGCGGATTTTGCACGTGACGGGCTTGCCGATCTTCTGACATTGCTCAGTGAAACGGATGCCAACGAGATTACTGTTGTCGCTCATTCCATGGGAAATTACGTAACAATGGAAGCGTTACGTAGCCTTTCGCTTCAGGGTAAACGTTATCCGATCGACAGAATATCAAGTTTCCTTATGGCCGCGCCGGACATTGATGTCGACGTTTTCGAGCGTCAGCTCAAGGATGTTAAAAAAATGCCGCAACCGACTGCGGTTCTGGTATCACGGAAAGACAAGGCGTTAGCAGTGTCCGGTCGTCTGGTTGGTGGGCACGCTCGTGTCGGAGATGGTTCAAGTATACCGTTATTGCAAAAAAACGGTATTGCGGTTCTGGATTTGTCCGATGTTGACGGTGGTGCCCATAATGTGTTTGCTTCTTCTCCAACGCTCATGGCTCTTGCCCATGATGGTTCGCTTTCAACTTCCATGATGAAAGAAACGAGCGAGACAAACGGGCAGCGGATGATGGACGATAGTGGAAACATCTTGCGCGGCACAACCAATCTTATTTTCTACACTCCGGCGAGAATAATTTCGGCTGTAAGTCAGGATTAAGGTCGTGCAGGGTTGAAAACCCGGAACAATGATCAAAAATAGATGCTAGAGGTTTTGTTGGAGTGCAATCTTGCAGGTTGATTAAGGTGTTTTTAAAAATATACCGGTTGTTTTCACTTGCTTTCGTTCTAACAATCGCCACCTCTCTTGTAGCGCATTCAGCTTATGCGATTGATAGAGATGCTTTCGTTAAACGTTTTTCGGAAGCTTTCGGAAAATCTGTGACGGTTTCCTATGGCGCAGTCCTTGGTGATGGCGATCATGTTATACTTGATAATGTGCGGGTAACGGGTACGCCGATTTCACCGGATTCATCACTGGGTAAAGTCGAATTTTCAGGTATCAAGCAAGAAGACCATGGCGGTTTTTCCGTCGAAAAAGTGGCGATACCGCAAATTTCATACGTTTACGAGGGTAACACAATCAAAGTTGCCGATGTAAGCTTTAACAATGTAATACTGCCTCCGAACAAGGGCATTTATAACCAGAACATCGGTTTCCGTTACCGGAATGGGCGATTTAGCAAGTTGGAGTTGCAAGACAATTCCAAAAAACGTTTGGCGTTGCTCGAAAAAGGCTCTGTTTCTCTTCGCCCCTCTATTCGTGAAAATCCGGTTGATTTTACGATCAATATTCAGAAAATAACTGTTTTTGTTGATAATTTTGCGGATGGCTCGACCAGAAAAGACTTTATTGCGATGGGCTATAAAAATGCGACCGGACGATTGGATATTTCGGGAGCATATGGCGGTTATCTTGCTATGATGGATTTGAAACATTTCCATCTTGTGCTTGATAAAGGTGGGGTGCTCGATGTCAGCCTGAAAATGGATGGAATGACACTTGACTCACTGTTAACCGTGGTAACACTTCAGCGCGAGAATGAACGCGGCCATATCAAGTCTAGCCAAATGTGGCTTGGTATGCTTGCTCAGGTTCAGCGTTATAATTTTTATGGTGGTAAATTAAAGTTTGAAGACCGCTCCATTACCCAAAAGCTTGTTAATACCGAAGCAAAGAGAATGGGAATAAGTGCTGATGCGCTTAAAGCAAAATGGAAAACGGGTCTTCCTGGCTGGCTTTCATTTGCAAAGGATACGAATTTTGAAAATGAAGCCCAAAAAGCCGTAACAGCTTATCTGGACATGCCTCGTTCATTGGAAATTTCATCCACTCCGATGGATAAATTACCTGTCATTATGCTTGCCATATCAGGAAAGCTTAGTCCGAAAGAATTCGTGCGCGAGCTTAACCTTGCAATTTCGGCAAATAAATAGCCCGAAATTGGCACATAGACCATCATACTATTGATGGTTTAAGGCTTAGGTAATTCGTGTTTTTCTCTTTCGACACCAAGCCGGAGCCAATTTTATATCACAAAGTGTGTCAGCTTTCTTCATTGAAATAGACGGTTGTTGACTGAAGACGTCAATGAATCCGAGAAAATTTCTATCGTTATTGAACGTCGGCTGTTTTTGATCACGAATATTTTTGAAAATAAATAGCGCGATAATTGAACAGTGAGCGAGCAATTCAAGCATGCAAATTTTTTGAACAATGAAATTTCAAAACCTTTGCAGAAAATGGATTTTATTGATTACGTGCTCAACTTATGTTTTTCGCTAACAATGCATTTGCAGAGTTATTCTTAAACCGGAAACCTTTAATGATTTAGATTCCGGCAGAAACGCTCAATCCTATCTGATCAATATAGTTGTAAGAGGAAAATTGGTGGAGCTAAGCGGAATCGAACCGCTGGCCTCTTGCGTGCGATGCAAGCGCTCTCCCAGCTGAGCTATAGCCCCTTGGCGAATGGAACGTCCATTACATTGTAGGCGGTATTAAAGTGCAACGCCTAGAAGATCAAGAGCGTTTTTCAATTCAGTTAAATTATCGCCTTAATTCTTTAAAAACAAACAAAAAAGGAGGCGAAATTCGCCTCCTTTTACTTTTATCGCATTCAGCCTGCTTTACGTGGCTCAACGAAGACTTCAACCGGGGGAAGTGTACTGGTGAATTTTTCGATTTCTACCACGGCAGTTTGACCGCAGTTCGCCTGAGCCAATTTTGAAGTCGATACACTGGTTGTCAAGTTATTAACGTCGCCATATCGACAGAGCGAATGAGGCTCTCTCGGATTTACCGGATCATACCAGCCGCCTTCATTGATACGGATAACACCGGGGCGGATAACATCGGTTACTTTGATGCCGACCAAAATCTGTCCGCGATCATTATAGGCACGAGCAATGTCACCATCTTTCAAACCACGTGCTTCTGCATCTTTCGGGTTGATCCAGCATGGTTCGCGTCCACCGATTGCATATTTCTCTCTCAATTTGGTGCCGCACAATTGTGAGTGCAAGCGATAAATCGGGTGATTGGATGCAATGTGCAGCGGATATTTGGTTGTCGGTCCGTCAAGACGTTCAATCGGCTCCATCCAGGTGGGGTGGGGCGGGCAATCGTCATAATGCATCTTCTCAATGTTGAGCGAGTAGATTTCGATTTTTCCGGAAGGTGTGCCCAAAGCATTGAGCAGCGGATCTTCACGGAAATCGGCATAACGGACAAACTGTTTTTGCGCTTCCTTTACAGGAAAACCGAGTGCTTCTTCACTTTGCCAGAAAGTGTCGAATACGGGCATTTCCATTCCCTTGGCACGAGATTCCAGACGGGCTGATTCATAGAAGCTCTTGATCCAGTCCATTTCGTTCATGCCTTCAGTGTATTCTTCACGTTTACCAAGACGTTCACAGATATCGCTAAAAATATCGAAGTCGGAACGTGCTTCATACATTGGTTCGACAAGTTTCTTCATCGGAACAATATGGCTTAACGCATAGTCACCCAATTGTTCGATGTCGTTGCGTTCATAGGAAGTTGTTACCGGCAAAACGATGTCGGCGTGACGTGCCGAGGCAGTCCATTGGAAATCATGAACAACAAATGTATCCAGTTTTTTCCAAGCCTCGACCATTTCATTGCGGTCCTGCTGGTGCGAGAACGGATTGCCACCAGCCCAATAGACCATATGAATTTCAGGCAGAACAATGTCCGACCCGTTATACTTTATGGTTCTGCCAGGGTGAAGCAGCGCTTCCACAAGGCGACAAACCGGAATGGAATTGGATTTAGGTTGGCAAGCAGATTCGGTAGAGCCGGGGTGACAACCGGCAGGCAAATCTGTTGCGGGAGCTGCAGGTCCATCGGTAATACCACCGAGAATTGGACTCGTAGCCGTTGGTGAACCACCACTGCAGTAGTGGTAGGAAAAGCCGAATCCGCCTCCGGGTAAACCAATTTGTCCAAGCATCGAGCAGAGGGTGACCAACATCCAGTGGGATTGTTCACCATGGTGCTGACGCTGGATAGACCAACCGGCAGCAATCATTGTGCGGTTCTTAGCAAAATCCCGAGCAAGCTGTTTGATTATGTCGGCATCAATGCCGCAAATTTTCGAAGCCCATTCGGCCGTTTTCGGAGTTCCATCTTCCTTTCCAATGAGATAGGCGAGGAACTTGTCAAAACCGACGGTATACTTTTTCAGAACTTCTTCATCGTGAAGTTTTTCCGCATAAAGTGTGTGGGCAATACCGAGCATCATGGCAACATCGGTTTGCGGGCGGGGAGCTAGCCACTCGCCGTCAAGATATTGACAGGTTTCCGTTTTGATCGGATCAATACAGATAACGCGGATGCCGGCTTTCTTGACCTCTTCGAGACCAACAAATGCACCATGGTCAGCAATCAACCAACCAATCTGGTCTGTATTCACAGGATTACATCCCCAGAACACAAGCGTCTTTGTGTTGTCACGTACAACGTCCCATGATGTACATTGTTCATAGACTTCCAAAGATCCGACAACATGGGGCAAAATAACCTGAGCAGCACCGGTTGAATAATCACCCAGTGAGTTTACAAAGCCACCGGTTGTCTTCAACATTCTGCGCAACAATGTTCGGCAATTGTGGAATTTACCAACGCTTTTCCAGCCGTATGAACCGCCGAAAATTCCGTTAGAGCCGTATTTCTTACGAACGCGGGTTAATTCGCCGGCAACAAGATCAATGGCCTTATCCCAGCTTACACGGACAAAGTCACCGGTTCCACGCCCTTCAGGGTCGGCGCCGGGACCTTTTTCCAACCAGGCACGACGGACCATCGGATATTTAATGCGCGAAGGTGAATAGATAGAATCCATCATACCTTCCAACATCGGCGTCGGATGAGGGTCATGTTCCCAAGGTGTCACTTCAACCAGGCGGCCGTGGTCAACACGTCCCCGGAAAACGCCCCAGTGACTGCCGGACATAGTCAATTTGGAGGCTGATTGAGCCTGTGCACCGCGGCTGAGAAGCGAACCGCTCGCGGCACCGACCATGGTCAACATAGCACTACTTTTGAGGAATGAACGGCGGTTCATGTCCGGTAGGGTAATTTTTGTTTTGTCGAATGACATAGCATTCTCCTAGTGTTTAATGTTGTCTTGGTTGCCAAAGAGGCGACCGAAAGACGAAAGATAAATAATAAGCAACTCGACCAAATGGGTATAGAGGCTATGACTAGCCACTTTACCCAATGCAGCATGCATTTCGGGAAGCCATGAAGCCAGACGAGATGTCATGTTGCGAATGGCGTCTTGATCATGTTGACGGAAAGCTTCAGCCAAAGCGGCCAATTCCAAAGCAATATGATCGGCCGGTTCTTTGCAAGATGCAGCAACCGAAACATCAAGTCTCGTCAATACATCCAGCATTTCGACATATGGGGCCTGGAATAATCTTCCGTTTTCATCCCGATAGTAACTTTCATAGGGAGGAACAGAGAGCGGTCCAAGAGCTCCGTCAAACAAACTTATATATTGCTGCGAAATCAAATGATTGAGCTCTTCCGGAGAATGATTGCGGAAATAATCCGCAATCATTGTGGTTAACTCCGTAGCTTTGAGCTCTTCACCGAATTCTTCCAGAAAAGTCATAACGGGAAGCGAACGACATTCCTCAAGCAATTCGATCTTCGGCGGGGCGATGAATAAACGGGCGAACCAATCGGTTATTGTCGCTTGAGCCTGATCTTCCCGAGAATTCGGTTGCTTGTTTCCGCTATATGACGTTTCTGATTGAACAACAGCCATCAGTGTACCTCTTGACCGTCATTGACATCTTTCGAATGGTTCTGGAGATAGCTCAAGAGCAAACGATATTGGTCAGGTGTCAAAGACGTATAACGTTTCATTGCATTCAGGTTACCGATCCACTGATTGGCCAGCAAATGGCCGGATTCAGGGAGTGAATGGCAAACGCTACAGGTTGCACTGAAGAGATCGGATGTGTACGACCACATGTCGCCGATTGAAACATTGACATCCTTATCGCTTGTCCACAATTCGAGACTTACAGGATACCAGGTTTGTTTGGTTTCCTCATCAACAACTGCTTTGCCAAGTTTATAGGAGGCCATGGCCTTGTCGCCCAACACGGCATACATAATGCGTTGGCCTTTCAGCGCATAGACTACCGAGGGAGCACCGTCCATTTGCCAACCGTCGAGACGAACTTTCAACTTATCGCCTTTGTGGTCAAGAACCGCGAGCTTGGCTGCTGCCAATAACTTACCATCCTCGTCACCTGAACCCTTTTCTTCGACATAAAACGGTTTTGTATAGACAGCATAAACTGTGTCTGCACCTTTAACCGCATTATCCGATGACGTTGGCAAAGTAACGTCGAGTTTGTTTGTTGTGGGCAACATTACAAGCTTCGAAGTATGGTTTGACTTCGGCTGTCCGGGAGCGGGCAGATCAACGCCTGGCAAGGTTTTGATATAGGCGGCCATCGCACGAAGATCCTCATCGGGAAGTTGCTTCGTATTTTTGATGACTTCCGCCATATCGCCGCCAGCGACCTTGTTAATCGGGCTTTTGCCGGTCTTCAAATAATTGAAGATAGAATTTTCAGCCCAGAATTTGATGCCGGTATCGTCCTGACTGATATTCGGGAAATGACCCTTGCCATCCGGAGTAGCACCACCGCCATAACGCAGATTGCTTTTTATCACGCCTATAAAATTTCGTGTGGAGTGACATTCGGCACAGTGACCGGCTCCTTCAACGAGGTAACGTCCGCGTTCGAGGAGTGCTTCTTCATCTTTGGTGTCTTTTGTGTCTGTCGTCGGTGTGACGGCCATGGGTGACAGTGCTTTACCGTCAAGAAACGCCAAACGCCACACACCAATGCCGCGACGCATATTGAACGGGAATTTCAAATTATGATCAGGTGCAACACCTGGTACCGGTTCGAGCGATTTGATGTAAGCAAAAAGATCACGAACATCATTTGCTGTCAAACGCTGATATGATGTGTAAGGGAAGGCCGGATAAAGGTTTTGTCCATCGGGCATGATACCATTTGGCCCTACACCTTCTCGTACTGCTTTAGTGAACTCGGCAAGTGTCCAATTACCAATGCCGTCCTTTTTATCCGACGAAATATTAGGCATATAAAAACGCCCGAATTCTGTGTCCAATGCACGCCCACCACCAAGCTTTAGCGGGTTATCCTGATTGGGCGAAGCATGACAGGTCGAGCAATCACTGGCAACAAATACAACGCGACCATTTTCCAGATCAGGCGCGGTATTATCAGCAACGTCTCGAGTGGGATGAGTAAGTGACCAAGTGATCGGGGAGGTAAGAACAAAAAAACCTACGATCCCTATAACAACAAGGACCAAAAACCATCGGGTTAGCCGTTTCATATTTTTGGCATCCTTCTATGCAATTTTATTCCAATTTTATTTGTCAACATTTTCTCCTGTTTCTACCTCCGCAACAGGAATGCCTTCGGGTTGAAGTTAAAATTAAACGTGACAATCTATTCATAGTTGCGAAATATCACTATTTCGTGACAGAAAAAATATTTTTGGAAAAACCGAAAAAAAGGAAAATCTAATGGAAAAACAGCAAGTTGAAGGTTGATATTTATCAAATAGTGATAAATAGGCCATTTTCTGTTCCTATTTTGAAACAGCCTCCGTTAAAAAACTAGCCAAATAAATAACATGATAGATTAAGACAGATTTTAAAAAACAGTAATCGAGAAGAAGCGATTCCGTTTAAATTTCAGTGATGGTTGCCTCTGCTGTTTCAAGATATTGGTTGCGGCCATTCACGATGACACTTTGGAAGGACCGCCATGCTGTCAAAAAAATGGCCGGTTTTTTGTATTTTAGATTAAGGAAATACAGGTTAATCGATTTGGTGGCCGAATAATCGCATCGGTTTTTCGCTCGTTAGGCTCATATCGTCTCAAAAGACAAATCGGCATCATACACCGGATATTATGTGATTGAACTTTCCACTCCTCATCAGACTTAAGTGATCGCACATGTAAGAGATGTAACTATTGATTGGACATTCTGTGATTTTCGCAAACCGGAAAGCAGAGTTGTTCCGAACATGGATAAAATTATGGCAATGATTTTGTTGGAAATGTCCGTTCTCGTTTTTTATTGGCAAAAAACGGTATTTTACTGAAATTTCCAATAGGGTGAAAATAGATAACGATATAATAATTTAATTATTTTAACAGATATTATGAGTTTATTTAGGATAATACTATAATAAATGACAAGTAAATATTTTTGATTTCTGATTTTTATTTATATGAAAGCTGTCGAACGTTTTTCGTTATCAATACTAAAAATAAAACGACTGCGCAACTACGCCTAGTCATTCAATAAAATATGTCATAATGTTTTCATCATGTTTAATTCGACGGACGTAAAAAGTTATATTCTTTAACAAACATATATCAATTCATGACCAAAAAAATTCCGACAACATATCGTAAAATTAGCTTGTTATTTTTCGTATCGCATGAAAAATGGACTTACACGACTATATTTATATGTTCGAATATGAAACAGTAGAGTGGATAAATAAGTATAGTATTTTTTTGAACATTCTTGATTGATATAGCATTAACAAATATTAACTTCGAGAAACGAGAAAAAATCAAAAACGAGCTTGTTGAAAAAGAAAAATTTTCCATATTTCAAAAGGCGTGCGGTTACCGCACCAATTTAGAATTCGTCAAATACAAATACAGAATATGTGAATTACCGGACTAATCCGTAAAAGCTCATATATTCCTAGCCAATGAAGGAGACCATCATGGCAAAGACGATGCAAGCCGCAGTAGTGCGTGAATTTGGAAAGCCGCTTACCATCGATGAGGTACCAATTCCCGAACCGGGTGAAGGAATGATTCAGGTAAGTGTGCAAGCCTGTGGTGTTTGTCATACAGATTTACATGCTGCACATGGCGATTGGCCGGTGAAACCGAACCCGCCCTTTATTCCCGGACATGAAGGTGTGGGCTATGTCTCAGCTGTGGGGCGTGGTGTAAAACATGTGAAAGAAGGCGATCGGGTGGGCGTTCCGTGGCTATATACGGCCTGTGGATGTTGCTCGCATTGTCTGGCCGGATGGGAAACGCTTTGTGAAAATCAGCTTAACACAGGTTATTCTGTCAATGGTGCATTTGCCGATTATGTTGTGGCTGATCCGAATTATGTTGGACATCTACCAAAAAATATCGGATTTAACGAGATAGCACCCATTCTGTGTGCCGGTGTCACAGTTTATAAAGGTTTGAAAGTAACAGACGCAAAACCGGGCAACTGGGTTGGTATTTCCGGCATTGGTGGCCTTGGTCATCTCGCCGTACAATATGCAAAAGCAATGGGCTACAATGTTGCGGCAATCGATGTTGCCGATGACAAAATCGAACTGGCAAAACAATTAGGGGCAGATGTCGGAATCAATGTAACAAAATACACTGATGCAACTGCCGAATTGCGTAAGCTTACCGATGGTGGCGTGCATGGCATGCTCGTTACGGCTGCGTCTCCAAAAGCGTTTGAACAGGCGCTCGGTATGGTTCGTCGTGGCGGCACTTTGTCCATGAACGGGCTACCGGCAGGCAGTTTTCCGGTATCGATCTTTAATATGGTGTTGAATGGAATAACACTGCGTGGCTCCATTGTCGGTACGAGGTTGGATCTTCAAGAGGCATTGGATTTTACCGCTGCCGGAAAGGTCAAATCACATATTTCCACCGATAAGCTGTCTGACATCAATCATATTTTTGATAATATGATAGCAGGCAAGATTGAAGGCCGCGTTGTCCTTGATATGACTAAATAAACATATGCCAAGCAAACGTTTTTCGGGTCTGATTATTCAGGCCCGATTATTTTAAGGGCTATATTTTTGACGAATTTGGAACCGCATTCGGATGTTTTTCTGGAGCCATGTGTTCTCTAAATTTATGCCGTATTGTCTAAAGGGGGCAATCGCCAGATCAAGCGTTTATCAGCTCTTTCTGATTGTTCGATATGTTCAGAAAAATGGGCGTTAAATGATCTTGAAGTGACATTAGGAAGCTTCATCAATCCCGCTTCCTGCCATATATAAGCGCTGTGAATCTTGTCGGACAATGATTTTCGGTAACCTACTGCTTTTATAAAGCTGCTTTAATCTGGCTAAACGTTTAACGCATGAATCATTATAATCTTGTCTGGTGGAAACCCGTTCGTTTTTTGCCATCAGTGCAGATTTCATAAGAAAAAACGTACCTGTTTTTTGGCAATCAATTTCAATTTTCTTTTGTCTAATCGTAATTACTCAAAAACCACCCATATAGCTTCGATTGAAGTCAAATTCGTCTTGGTCGGGCACAAATTGGTATTAATCGATTTTTGTTCGAAGTTTGCACAAAAAAGAGTTTGGCTAAACAAGATTGAAAGACAATTATCGATCAAAATCGGAATTTTATGACTTTTTGCTAAACCCGCATTTGCAGTGGGCACTCTATTTATAAAATACGGTTTGAACCCGGGGATTTCATTTTCGTGAATCGAAAAAGTTGTAAATTTACGTTCCTAAATGTGGGGGGGGGAAAAAGCTTTCGTAAACTGGAAACCACTTTTCTTTTCTGATGCCAGCGGTGCTGTTTGGCGGTGTCAGATTGTAAGACATAAGTACTTTTAACCAAATGTCCGGGTAAAGTACTGGTGCGTCAGATATTCACAGGTAATTTTATTGTGTTGATTAATGCAGTAGACAAAACTTTATAAATAATAATAGAAATTTGAAGGAGGGCTTTTGTTGGCGGTGGAGGCCACAAAGCAAGTATTTTTCATTGTGAGGATTTTCAGGAGGAGGGGCATATGGCGACCATAAGAAAACCCTTAACCACAACTCAAATCATAATTTTGATCATCTTGGCGGTACTGGGAGCCTTTTCATTGGGCTATATCGCGCTTCAACGGGGTGAAGCAATCAACGCCATGTGGATTGTTGTGGCGGCAGTTTGTGTCTATCTGGTTGCCTACCGGATTTACGGGATTTTTATATCCAGTGTTGTTTTAAAAGCGGACAGCACGCGTATGACACCAGCCTATCGGCGTAATGACGGGCTTGATTACGTTCCCACAGACGAGAAAATTCTTTTTGGGCATCATTTTGCAGCAATAGCGGGAGCAGGGCCTCTTGTTGGGCCGGTACTTGCTGCGCAAATGGGGTATCTACCGGGCCTCTTGTGGATTCTGGCGGGATGTGTTCTGGCGGGCGCCGTTCAGGATTTTATGGTATTATTTATATCCACGCGGCGCGATGGACGTTCACTCGGCGAGCTGGTTCGTGAAGAAATGGGGGATGTTGCCGGTGTAATAGCCTTGATTGCCTGTTTCATGATTATGATTATCATCCTCGGCGTGTTGGCAATGGTGGTTGTAAAGGCTTTGGCGGGAAGTCCATGGGGAACATATACAGTCGCTTTCACTATCCCTCTTGCTTTTTTTATGGGAATATATCTGCGCTTTATCCGGCCTGGCAGAATAGGTGAAGTTTCCGTTATCGGCCTTATCCTGCTTCTCTTCGGCATTGTTTCAGGCGGGTGGATAAAAGACAGTTCTTATGCATCCTGGTTCAATTATGAAGCAACAACATTGACGTTGATGATCATCATCTACGGATTTATTGCAGCGGTTTTACCTGTGTGGTTATTGCTTGCACCACGCGATTATCTGTCTACTTTCTTGAAAATCGGGACGATTGTTGCTCTTGCAATCGGTATTGTTGTGGTTCGGCCGATGCTTGAAATGCCGGCTTTAACCAAATATGTGGATGGCTCCGGACCGGTTTGGGGCGGTAACCTCTTTCCATTTCTTTTTATTACAATTGCCTGTGGGGCAGTCTCGGGTTTCCATGCTCTCATTTCATCGGGAACGACACCGAAAATGTTGGCTAATGAAGACCGAGCCTGTTTCATTGGTTACGGTGGCATGTTGATGGAATCTTTTGTTGCCATCATGGCTCTGATTGCTGCGAGCGTCATTAATCCCGGTGTCTATTTTTCAATGAACGCACCATTGAGTGTGCTTCTTCCATCTGGAACCGGCGATCTTGTGCAATCGGCTGCAACAGTTGTTTCAGGATGGGGATTTCAGGTGACACCTGAAATGTTGACAAATATCGCTAACGAAGTGGGCGAAAAATCCATCATTGCCAAAACAGGTGGTGCACCTACCCTTGCCGTGGGGATGGCTCATATTTTGCATAATGCCTTAGGCGGCTGGATGGGCATGTCCTTCTGGTATCATTTTGCAATTTTGTTTGAAGCATTGTTTATCTTGACGGCGGTTGATGCCGGTACACGTTCGGCCCGTTTTATGCTTCAGGATCTCCTTGGTATTGTGGTTCCGCATATGCGAAAAACAGATAATCTTTTCGCCAATTTGATAGCTACTGCACTGGTTGTGCTGATGTGGGGATATTTTGTTTACCAAGGTGCGGTCGATCCCAAAGGCGGTATATATTCGCTCTGGCCGTTATTCGGTATAGCAAATCAAATGCTTGCAGCTGTCGCGCTCCTGCTTTGTGCTGTTGTGTTGTTTAAAATGAAACAGCAACGTTATGCCTGGGTGGCGATTGTTCCGGCGGCATGGTTGTTTATCTGTACGATGACGGCCGGTTGGCAGAAGGTGTTTGATGCCAAGCTCAGCTTTTTTGTTGCAGCCGGAAAAGCAGCTAACAAACAATTGGCAGTTGGTAATTATATCAACGGTATCTTGACGGCATTATTTATGGTTGTCGTTGTTACGTTAACCTTATTCACGATCAGATCGGCCTTAAAGTCACTGAAAAGCGATAAACCCACTGTACATGAAACGCCTTACGAACCGTTTCCGACTGAACCTATTAAAGTCAGATAAAAGTGGCGGGTACAAATGACGTTATGGCGTTACCGGAAGGTAGCGCTATAACGTTAAAAATATGGAGGATGCTGAATATGTGCTTGAATTTCCTTAGTGTTGGCAAGTTTCTTGGACAAACGGCGAAGTTGATGGTCGGAGTACCCGATTATGACACTTACGTTCAACATATGAAGAATGTTCATCCTGACCAGACGCCCATGTCTTATAATGATTTCTTCCGGGAGCGTCAGGAAGCAAGATATGGAGGGAAGGGCGGTTTCAAATGTTGCTGACATGAAAGGCAAAAAGAAGGGGCTTACCGTTTTTTTACAAAAACGAATAAAATTAGAGAATAGTGAAATCAATGGATTCAAAAGATTTCAATTGGTTTTTCCTATTTTTTAAGTACGCAATCTTTTAATTGCACCGTCATATTTCATGTTGATGTTCTTTATCGTAAGCGAGGCGAATTAATAATTAAACTGCTGTAAAGACTTCCGGATTTGAAACGCAATTCGTCCGATAATAACGTGGCTGGCTTTATGATTATGCCTTGAATATGCTTGTTCTATTCACGGGGCACGATGCCCTTTCTTGCTCCCTTCAAATAGCTCATCGAGAAGGCAAGCAAACTCACGATTGACGATGGATTTCAATTGGCAGGTTGGTTGCGAAGTTTTGAATAATGGCAGAACATTCTCTGCTTAATTGCCGAATTTTACGTGGCTCTTTCGATTTTTAGAATGTGGTTAACCTGTTAAAATTCTAAATTTGTCTCCTTTATTGCTTTGATAATCGTAGTACTCAAAGTTGTTTGAGCCGGTTTTTACAAAACGAGATATCGGTGTCGTTATTTTAATCGGTGTGAAAAACTTGCAGAAACACCAGAAAAGCGTTTTTGCACAAACTTATCTCACAGATTACTATTTTTAAATCACCGTGCAAAAGAAGTCAGTATCCGACAAATTCGAGAAAGACGGGTATCCTCATTTCTCTATCGGTTTGATGACTTATGGTCATTTTTTTCTGCCTGTATCTTGTCAATCAAGATTGCATGAAGAGATTTTGCAAGACTTTTATAATCTTCATCAAAATGATGTCCGCCGGGCAGTTTTAAACGTTTTGTTGCATCAAGCGCAGGATCTGTACAAGCAGTATCATCTTCGTCCTCCCCATAGACACAGACCGTTTATCTGCAGGCACATATTGCATCTGATCAAGAACAGGTGTGTCACCCGAACCGCCGAGCCAACCATCAATGGAAATCTGAAAATCCGCTGTTTTGGACAAGCCCATGAGCGCTATCATAACCGTTTGGTCTTTGACCGTTTCATCAAGTACTTCCCAAGCAAACGGTAAAACATCCGCTCCGAAAGAATAACCGAAAAGTGCAACCGGTAACCGTTGTTCGGGGTCAGCCTCCTGAACAAGTTGCTCTATATCTTTGGCAATTTCCTCAGGGGTGCGTGTACTCCAGAAATAACGTAACGAGTCGATACCGATCACATGAATATCCTGGCTTTGCAAAAGATCGCCAATTTCCATATCGATATCGCGCCAACCGCCATCGCCAGAGAAGAAAATAACCAGTGCTTTTGCGGGGTTTTTGGACGGCATATCAATAATGGGCAGGTCGGCATCAGCCGCATCGCGAATAGCATAATCAAGTGCTGTATCAACAGTTTCCTTCATTCGCGATTCAAAAGCCGGGTCCTTGATGATTGCGGCAACTTTATCCCGTGCCGCCTGCTTTACGTCATTACCGGCCAATGAATTACTGATAATCGTCACCGGAGAGGGGACTTTTACACCTGTTTCATAACTATAGCCGCCGTCGGGCATTTTTGTTGCGTCAGCCTCTTCCGTGCAGGAAGGTAACCGTGTGTGCGACGATTGCGACGGATCAAGAACCACAGTGCCAGCTAATGTATTTTCGGGAGAATCGGCCGCCGCTGCATAGGAAACCGTGCCTCCTTCACCAATTCCAACCACAACAGGATGAAAATAGACGTCAAGATCCAACCGACGCAAAATGTCTTTTGAAAGAGCTTCAAGATCGGATACGAGATAAACACAATCGCCATCTTCTTTATCCAGTTCCTCGCGCCAGTTGTCAAAATTGACAGATGCAACAATAAGGTTCCGTTTCAGCAATGCCGCAGTCATATCTGTTTCCCGTGTTTTTGGACCACCGGTATCGGAAACGAGTATAACAAGACCTCTGATATCTCCTTGCGGCAAATAAACCGGTATATCGGTGAAACGTTCTCCTTCTGCATAAACAACAGGAGATGTGGAGCCGATAAAACTTGCCCATAGCCGGTTGATCTTGCCCCGATGCAAAACACCATAAGCAGCGGCTGCGATAATAAAAACGGCCAAGACCAATAAAATTATACGTCGGATTGTCATTTGCGTAAAAACTCCAGCGGGTTGCCGTTGATAAGTGTTGTGACATCAAAAAGAACTTTAGCAGTTTCAAAACCACCGGGGCAGATCAGATAATGCGGTGACCAAACCGGATCGAACTTATCCTTGAACGCTTTCAAGCCATCAAAATGATAAAGATCACGTCCGCGCCGATAAATAAAAGAGCCTATACGTTGCCACCTTGCTGCCAGACGGTTGGTCGACAGACCAGCGAGAGGAGCAGCTCCCAAATTGAACCACTGGAATCCTTGTTCTTTGCCATAAAGCAACAGATTGGCAAATAATGCATCCATCATAACTTTGGATACATTGGGCAGGTAACGCATCATATCGACTGTTATTTCATTTTTGTTACCACTTTTCCAGACATTGGCAAAAGCGACAATCTGATCATCTTTGGTCATGACTGCGACATCGTAACGTTTTAAAAATTCGTCATTGAAATAACCGATTGAAAAACGTTTTTCAGCTCCGGATTTCGAGGCAAGCCACGTATCAGACACATGTCGCAGTGCTAACAAATGATTTTCTACTTCATTTGCCGGAATAATGGAAAACACCAAGCCCTCGCGGGTCGCTTTACGTTCAGCATAACGAAATGGTTGGCGTTTTGGCCCGTCAAGTGAAAAATCGGGGAGGTAGACTTTGGCGACCTCGCCCAACTTGATTGCGGTTAATCCCATGTCGAGATAAAGCGGCAAATGACGCGGTCCTACACCATAAAAAACAGTGCGCAAGGCTGCGTCATCGGCATGTTTGCGAAATTCCCAAGCGAGATCGTTAAAAACCTTTTCGTCATTGCTTACGGGTTCACCTAAAGCAATCAAGCTACCACCGGATTTACTGTACATAATAAAGCCGTCCTCGTTGGGAGAAATCAGAAACTGTTTATCTCCAAGTAGCGCTAATGCAGTATCCGACAAAGGTGATTGGGCGACGAGCTTAGGGATACAATCAGGAATCGTTGTCGCGCGTTTTAACCGCTTGCGCAGTGGTCTATGGATAATATTGTAAAGCGCTGCAATAAAGATAACGGAAAATATGACAACGCTTGCTCTTAAAAAACGCGGTGCATTGGCGTTCCAGGCGAAGCTCCACCACAATTCATTTGAATATTCGACGTGACGGTAAACAAAAAAGCCAAGCCATATAACCGCACATGCAAAGGCGGCAATACTGGCAAGCCAACCCCAACTTATGGTCAAACCATTATTCAGTGGACGACGATAAAACGAGCGTTTGAACCCCCATAAGATCAATGCAAATATGCACAGAATAGTTGCTTCTTCCCAATCAAGTCCTTTGGTCAGACAAAAAACCGCACCTGCAAGCAAAAGAAAAATGGTAACAAACCACGCATTGACGAGGCGTCGCGCCAATCCGTAGGAAACAACGAGAAGTGTTACACCGATAAGGCTGGCAGCCAGATTCGACGTCTCGATAAAAATTAGTGGCAATATATCCGACAGGACATCAAGTCTTATCCGGCGCCCGGGAGTGACAACCGATATCAACATTACGACACCGGCCAGAAAGGTCAGACCGGCCGATATGAACGGTATCATCGGTTCGATAATGCGCGAAACCTGTGCGGCACGTGCCGAAACACGTTTGCGTTGCCGGAACATTTCCCAGAATGCAATGCCGACAATTGCAATGACAAGCGGCAATATTGTGTAAATCAACCGGTAAGTCAACAGAGCAGCCACACCTTGTGCGTTTCCGGCAAGGCCCAAACCACCAATAAGAATGGCTTCAAAAGCGCCAAGGCCACCCGGTGAATGGCTAACCACACCGATAACAATGGCAACTGCGAAGACCAGATTGAAAGCGAGAAAACCGGTTTGTAAATCGGCAGGCATGAGCACATAAAGCGTGGCAGATGCAGAGGTAATATCGACAAGCCCTGCAAAAATTTGCATCAAAGCGCCGCGAGAACCAGGAAGTTTCAAAGAAAGCGGGCCAATTTTCAGCTCTCTTGCTCCGCCGTAAAGCCACAATATCAAGGCAATCAATATGAGAATAATGGCGATGCCGGCAATCCTGTCAGCCGTTAAATTTAAGGTGCCGAGAAGGGGGAGATTTTCAGGTTCGAACGCAAGCGCAAATCCGATAACGGTAAGCAAAGCAAACCACATTGAAAACCAGGACATGCTGATGATACGCCCGATATCGGCAAGACCGACACCTTCTCCCGCATAAACGCGGTAACGGAGTGCTCCTCCGGTAAGAAAGGAAAAACCGAGAGCATTGGATACAGCATAACCGGCAGATCCAGCGAGAGCTGCGACCGGCATTGTGATTTTACCAGGTGCTATTGTGCGAGCCGCTACGACATCATAAAGCGCAATGCCGCAAAAACTTAGCGCGGTGAAGAACAATGCAAGCAACAATGTCGGTGTTGTATAACTTTTGAAAGCCTCGATTGTGTCGTGTCTGGAAGTCGTTTTCAAAAGTTCCCAGAGAACAAAAAATGAAATTGCAGCGATTGTCAGTCCTAATAACGGAACAATCGATGTTTTTGCCAGATGCAAAAGGCGCGAGGGCTGCTTGCGAGCGTTTTTGTCAACGGTGTTCTCGTTCAGTTCATTTTCGCTTGTCATTTTTATCCTTTTAAACCGTTGGTCAATGCGCCTATCGGGACTGTTTGGAACCAGTATTGCAAAACTCTATGGATTTAATTTGTCATATTTATACGAAGGAACAGATTTTTATAAGTGTAGCTTTTCGTAAGGTTGAAGGTTTTCATTGAGATTAATATAGGATAGAACTGTTACAAAATTTACGGAACGAGACAGTTGTTTTCAGAATTATCGACATTCGGGGTATTTTTAGGCGGCGCACTATCATTTTTATCGCCTTGTGTATTGCCGCTGGTGCCTCCTTATCTATGCTATATGGCCGGTGTTAGCGTCGAAGATTTTCGCAATAGCGACATGCAAAACAAACAGCCCGTCCGTCTAGCATTGTTTGTCGCGGCAATCGCCTTTTCATTGGGCTTTTCAACAGTTTTTATCGCACTGGGTGCAACAGCCAGCACCGTCGGGCATTTTATCGGTCAATATCGTGACATATTGGCGATGGTTGCCGGGATTATTATTATAATCTTCGGACTTAATTTTTTAGGTGTATTCAGAATCGGAATTCTCGCGCGGGAAGTTCGCTTCCAGATGAGAAAAACACCGGCGGGCCCATTGGGAGCCTACATTATCGGTCTTGCGTTTGCTTTTGGATGGACACCCTGTGTGGGACCGGTCCTTGGACCGATTCTTACTTTTGCCGGATCAAAAGAATCGGTTGGTGAAGGCGCGTTGCTGCTCGGTATATATTCGCTCGGTCTTGCTATTCCTTTTATTCTGGCGGCCTTGTTTTCAAACTTCTTTATGTGGTTTTTAAGCTCGTTCAGAATGCATTTGGGAAAAGTCGAAAAGATCATCGGTATATTGTTAATTATCGCCGGTATCCTTTTCTTAACCGGCGATATGCAAAATGTTTCATTCTGGTTGTTGGAAAAATTTCCGTCTTTGAGCAGTGTCGAAGCATTGGGCTGGTCGGACATTGTCGATTTTTTCCATAATCTCTTTGAGGATTAAAGGGCAAATGATTAACCGTAGCTGTCTCTCAATAATTCTAGCAGCAGGCGAAGGCACGAGAATGAAATCGGATTTGCCGAAGGTGCTGCATAAAATTGCCGGTTTGCCTTTGGTTTGCCACGTCGTTCGGCAAGTTCAGGCACTTGAAAATAGTGAAATAGCAGTTGTTGTCGGGAAGGGAGCCGAAGAGGTATCTTCGGTGGTGAGAGACTTTTCCAAAAGTGCCAAAATATATGTTCAAAAAGAACGACTTGGCACTGCGCATGCAGCACTGGCGGCGCGCGAAATGCTGGTCCAAAATTTTGATGATGTGCTGGTTGTTTTTGGTGATACACCACTCATCGAGTTAGCTTCGCTCAATCGCGGGCGTGATGAGCTCGCGAACGGTGCCGACATTGTTGTAATGGGGTTTGAAACCGAAAATCCGTCAGGCTACGGTCGTTTGATTGAAAAAGACGGAAAACTTCAAGCAATTGTCGAAGAAAAAGACGCAAACATTGAACAGAAAAAGATAAAATTCTGTAATGGCGGTGTTATGGCGTTGAATGGCAAACGTGCTCTTTCATTGCTTGAACAAATTAAAAATGAAAACGCAAAAAAAGAATATTACCTCACGGATGTTGTTACAATCGGTGTTTCTCAAGGACTGGATGTCAGAGCAATTACGATACCGGTCGAGAATGTTCTAGGTGTGAATACACGCGTTGAACTCGCCGAAGCCGAAGCGTTGTGGCAAAAACGTAAGGCCAAAGAACTCATGTTATCCGGCGTAACAATGCTGCGACCGGAAACCCTTTATTTTTCATATGACACCGAAATCGCCCGCGATGTCATTATTGAACCGAATGTTTTCTTCGGTCGTAATGTAAAAGTGGAAACCGGCGTTGTAATTCATGGCTTTAGCCATTTGGAAGGGGCAATTGTCAAAACGCATTCGGAAATCGGGCCTTATGCGCGTTTGCGTCCCGGAGCGATTCTCGAGAATTCTTCAAAAGTCGGTAATTTTTGCGAGATAAAAAATGCAAAAATTGGTGAAAAGGCCAAAGTCAACCATCTTACTTATATTGGGGACGCAGAAATTGGTCGCGGCACCAATATCGGCGCGGGAACCATAACCTGTAATTACGACGGCTTTAACAAGTGGAAAACGATTATCGGCGAGAATGCATTCATCGGGTCAAATTCCGCTCTGGTCGCGCCTGTTGAAATTGGTAAAGGTGCTTACGTTGCGTCGGGCAGTGTAATAACCGAAGCGGTACCAGAAAATTGTGTGGCCTTTGGTCGCGCAAGGCAGATAAACAAAGAAGGACGAGCGGATTTGTTGAGACAAAGGTTCTCGTCAATGAAAACAAAAAATAGTTTATGACAGAAAAAAAGCCATTTTTGACATTTAAAAAAAGGGAATTATTTTCTATCTAGAACTAACCCAGGCCAGAAAAGTCAGGAACAAAAACACTTTTAAATTGGTTATTCTGTCCTAACTCTTCTAATAAACAGATTTATACCCGGAGCGAAGTTTTATATGTGCGGAATTATTGGAATCCTTGGTAAAAGGGACGTGGCACCTTTGCTGCTTGACGGTTTGAAAAGGCTTGAATATCGGGGTTACGACTCCGCAGGCATTGCTACTGTCTACCAAGGTCATCTTGGACGCTTACGAGCCCCCGGTAAGCTCGTCAATCTCGAGGAAAAACTGAAAAAAACGCCGCTGAAGGGCGAAATTGGCATTGGACACACCCGTTGGGCTACCCATGGCGCACCGATTGAACGTAATGCTCATCCGCAGATGACTGAAAAAGTAGCTGTGGTTCATAACGGCATTATCGAAAATTTCGCCGAATTGCGGGACGAACTCGTAGCTGATGGCTGTGTTTTTGAATCTGATACGGATACCGAAGTTCTGGCTCATCTCGTGACCAGAGAAATAAAAGGTGGATTGACACCGGTCGAGGCAATGCGTGTTAGCCTCAAGCGGTTGCGCGGCGCTTATGCTGTTGCTCTGATTTTTGAAGGTGAAGAAGACCTGATGATTGCGGCTCGCTTTGGCCCGCCACTTGCTATCGGTTATGGTAAAGGCGAAATGTTCGTCGGGTCGGACGCGATAGCGCTTGCTCCATTCACCGATCGCATCAGCTATCTGGAAGACGGTGATTGGGTTGTACTTACCCACAATAGTGCAACAATCTATGATGCCGATGACCGGATTGTCGAACGTGAAATATCGACATCTTCAGGTAATGCTTTTCTTGTTTCGAAAAGTAATCATCGCCATTTCATGCATAAGGAAATGTTCGAACAGCCTGAGGTCATTTCGCACACTCTGGCCCATTATGTCGATTTGGGGGCTGGCAAGGTCAATGAATCTGCCAATCTGATCAATTGGGCCAATATTGATCGTTTGGTCTTTGCAAGTTGCGGAACAGCCTATTATTCGACATTGGTAGCACGTTATTGGTTTGAAAAATTATGCGGGCTGATTGTCGAAAATGATGTTGCTTCGGAATTCAGATATCGCGAGCCGCCTATGACCGATAAAACCTTGGCGATGTTCGTGTCACAGTCGGGGGAAACCGCTGACACACTTGCATCCTTGCGATATTGTCGGGCCAAAGGAATAAAAACAGCAACTGTTGTCAATGTTCTCGAATCAACCATGGCAAGAGAAGCGGATTTTATGTTCCCAACGCTTGCCGGCCCCGAAATAGGTGTTGCCTCGACAAAAGCTTTTACCTGTCAATTGTCCGCTCTGGCATCGGTTGTTCTGACTGCTGCCAAACACCGAGGTATGCTTGACCGGAAAAACGAACAGAAAATGGTTCAACAACTTTCCGAACTTCCCAGAATTATTACGGATGTTCTGAAACTTGATAGTGATATTGAAGAAATATGTCGTGATCTTATGAGTGTTAAGAACATTCTCTATATTGGTCGCGGCACGTCTTATCCAATTGCCTTGGAAGGCGCTCTCAAGCTCAAGGAGCTGTCCTATATCCACGCCGAGGGATATGCAGCCGGTGAGTTGAAACACGGGCCAATCGCACTTATTGATGAAAACATGCCTGTTATTGTGGTCGCGCCACATGATAGGTGGTTTGACAAAACGGTTTCCAATTTGCAGGAAGTGGCTGCGCGCGGCGGACGCATTATTCTGATTACAGATAAGGATGGTGTGGCTAAAGCAGGGGTGAATAGCCTGTCAACGATTGTTATGCCGGACGTTCCGGAATTCATTGCACCTATTGTTTATGCAGTTCCGGTCCAGTTGATTGCTTATCACACGGCAGTACTGCTTGGTACAGACGTAGATCAGCCACGCAACCTCGCTAAATCTGTAACCGTTGAATAGAACCGATATTTAATTTGCTAAAAAATAATCATTCCTCCTCGTTTATGGGGAGGAATGATATTAATTGCCGGATTTTGAATCCTGCGTCTCCAAAGGAATAGCAACAGCAATAATAGGACCAAGCCCATACCACCAATCATAACGTTTCAGTTCGGGGGCGTAGAGGCTTGAGACTGACCCGTCAAGGAAAAGCGCGTTCGGGGTTTTCATTTCATCACGAAAAAACCGCGCGAATTCTTCAAAATTCACTCGTCCTTCGGAATTGACAAAAACAACAGTTCCATCTGTTCTGATGCCAACGCCATTGCGATATTCAAGGTAAGGCGAGTTGACAATAAACCGTGGATGAATTTTGTTTTCGATGACGAGCATCGGCCCGGATTGTGTTGCAATATCCGGTTTGATTGTCGATTTCAGAAATCTATCCGTATCCATAACACCGGCTTTTTTCCCCTCGACAAAGAAAATACCGTTCGGCTTCATATGAAAATTTCCCGGCCCATCCTTGGTAGAAACGGGATGAAGCGTTTTGCCATTTTCAATATAAAGGCCCACCGCTGAAAAATCCTTGTGGTACATGCCGCCATTGACAGCAAAAGCAATCGTTTTCCCTTGTTCCCGTAAATATTTTTCAACGTTGCGAAAATATTTGAAAGGTTCACCGTTTGCATTGTTTAGAAAAAGCGAAATATCATATTTTTCGGGATCGACCTCGCAAACAATATAAGATTTATTTTCGAATTTCTGGTGGTAGCAGAAATTGTGTGTTGTGATTTTTTTTGGCGTTTCGTGAGGCTTTTGATCTTGTTGTTGTGGCTCGGTTACGATGGGCGGATTGGAACCCTGCGGGGTGCTTTCAGGCTTTTCGAACGTTGGTGTTTGTCTGAAAAACATAAAACTTCCCACCGTTACCAATATTCCGGTGAGCGTTATCAAAAGCGGCGTGATGATATGGTTCTTTTTCATGATTTAACCAGCCCGAAGTAATTTTATGGCCCCGTCCTGGCGGAAAAGGTAAAGCAACAGTCGCAATGCCTGACCGCGTTCCGACATGAGTTGCGGGTCTTTTTCGAGTATGAGGCGCGCATCCTTTCGGGCAATTGCCAATAAATCGCTGTGAACTTCAAGATCGGCCATGTGAAATTCGGGAAGTCCGGATTGTCTGGTTCCTAATACTTCACCTTCGCCACGAAGTCGTAAATCTTCCTCGGCAATACGAAAGCCATCTTGCGTTTCACGCATGACATTCAGTCTCGCTTCGGCAATTTTACCAATCGGTGCCTTATAAAGCAAAATACAAGATGATTGTTTGTCACCTCTTCCAACTCGTCCACGTAACTGATGAAGCTGTGAAAGACCAAACCGTTCGGCATGCTCGATAATCATAATCGATGCGTCAGGGACATCGACGCCGACTTCCACGACGGTGGTAGCGACAAGCAAACGCGTTTTGCCTTGCTTGAAATCCTGCATCGCCTGATCTTTTTCGGTGGCAGCCATTTTACCGTGAACAATTCCCACAATATTGCCAAAACGGGCATGGAGAAATTCAAATCGTTTTTCAACGGATGTGAGCTCCAGGCTTTCTGACTCCTCGACCAGTGGGCATATCCAATAAATCTTGTCACCACGTTGAAGTGCCACACTGACGCGGTCGAGGAGCTCTGCCAATCGCTCTTCCGGTAAAATAGCTGTGGTTACCGGTTTCCTCCCTGACGGCTTTTCTTTTAGTTGTGAAACATCCATGTCGCCAAATGCAGTCATAACTAAAGTTCGTGGAATAGGGGTGGCGGTCATGACAAGCATATCGGGTCGGATGCCCTTGGCCAAAAGATTAAGGCGTTGATGAACGCCAAAACGATGCTGTTCGTCAATAATTGCAAGCGAGAGATTATGATAGTCGACGCTGTCCTGAATAAGTGCATGCGTCCCGATGATAAACGCAGTTTGCCCGCTTTTTATGTCGGCGAGAATTTTTTCGCGACTTTTACCTTTTTCGCGGCCAGTCAACAAAACGGTTTTCAGGCCGATTTTTTCAGCCAAAGGGCTGATTGTTGCAAAATGTTGCTGTGCCAGAACTTCAGTAGGCGCCATGAGTGCGGATTGACCGCCATTTTCGGCAATTTGTGCCATTGCCATAAAAGCCACCACAGTTTTACCTGATCCGACATCACCTTGTAACAATCTCAACATTGCCTCGTTCGAGGCGAGGTCTTGCGATATTTCGGCAATGGCCGCTTCTTGACCTTTCGTCAAAGTGAAGGGTAGGACGTGCAGGAGTTTTTTTGTATATGTGCCTCTTGGGGGATTGGCTTTACCAGCCAATTTCTTGGTTTTGTGCCGGACTAACCCCAGCGCTAATTGACCGGCTAGAAACTCATCATAAGCAAGGCGTTTTCTGGGTAGACTGTCGACACTGACATCGGCGGGGTCTACCGGTGTGTGAATTCGGCGCAAAGCGACGCCGAAGGATGGAAAGCCGGATTGTTTGAGCATTGTGTGATCAATCCATTCCGGTAACAAGGGTAACCGGTCAAGTGCTTCACCTATTGCACGGCCTAAAGTTTTTCCCGACAAACCTGCCGTTAGCGGGTAAACGGGCTCTATAAGTGGCAGTTTTTCACTCTGTGATGACGGAACGATGTAATCGGGATGAACCATGGTAACATGGCCGTTAAAGCGTTCCACTTTACCGGAAACAATAACTTTTTCGCCCTCGGGCAATTGGCTTTTTAGCCAATTTGGTTGAGCATGAAAAAACACCAAGGTAATTTCCCCCGTGTCGTCATGACCGAATATCCTATAGGGAAGGCGTTTATTATTGCTTGGAGGAGCCTGATGATAATCGACAACTATCTCGGCAGTCGTAACAGCACCGTCTAACGCAAAAGCAACCCCGGGGCGCTGTCTGCGGTCGATAACAGAGTGTGGCATTAACTGGATGAGATCGATAAGTCGGGGTTCGTCTTGTGCCGGATCGATGTTCAGGAGTTTGGATATCGTTAAGCCGACCTTTGGCCCTATGCCAGAAAGGCTTCGTATCGTCGCAAAAAATGGGTCAAGTAATGTCGGTCGCATGGCTATGAATTTAGCGGCGGGAAACCATTTTTACCAGTATCAAAATCCTGTTCATCAGCTAAAACTTTTGAAGCTGAAACGGTTTCGAAAATCGCGAGGAAAGTTTTTCCGTACGGTCAAAAAGGAACAAATGTCATTCCTTTTGAAATGACGATAATTGCTATTGGTCTCTCACTGCATATGCCGGATAGACTGGTCTTTTGCTATTCTCCTATTCGACGTGGGGCATAACAATTCGAAACCTCGAACAGGTTGTAGCAGGAGTTCCTCGAAGATCTCACTCCATTCAACAACAACGGAATTTTTTTAAATTCAAAAGAATGATTGCAGAAAAAGCATGTTCGACTATTTTGACCTTTAACATGCATCTTGAGGACCGGATAGGCGCCTGTTTTTTAAAAGCCTGATAGTTTGAAACATTCGTATTGTCGTTTTGTGCGGATTGGATATTTTAAGCCTCAAAACAATCGGCCGATCATTGCGAAAGTGCTGACGGATGCCGCTTAAGCGAAACTTCTCATTTAAAAATGCAGGACCGGGCGGGATCGGAAACCCTGTATCAGTCGAATATCTGGGAAAAGATAACGTGTAACCGAACCTTGATTGCAAGGACAAAGTCCTGACGAGAATATTTCTCTCTATTGAAATTGTGAGAGGAAATATCATTCATGGAAATAAATCATTAACTATGGAAAGCATGGCGAAAATAAAAACTTGAAAACAGAACAAAACAAGAACATAAAGGATACATAACAAGAAAGGAAAAGCTGATGTCTGAAATTTTATATGATGTGTTGTCCTTTGTTTCTGTGAGTTTGTTCGTGACAACGATAGGAATCTGGTTAATAACGTTCTAAAACAAAAGCGTGATTTTGCGAGTTGGGGCTGATGTTGCAAGCCGGGGCCTTCGCCCAAAGCTATGAAAGCCTTCCTGAGCCCGTCGTGATGATGATCGAGAGCTGCTTTGATCACGAGAGAATCTGGCAGAATCATTGACATTTCTTGTCGTGGCGATCGCGAACAATTATTGGAAAGATTGAACGTGTCTGACGGTAGTACTGAAAAACAAAACGAGGAAATTGAACGCCCGCGGTTTATCCATTTGAGGATTCACTCGGCCTATTCATTGTTGGAAGGTGCAATAAAGGTCAAAGAAGTCATCAAATATGCCCTTCATGACCATGCTCCGGCTATCGCGATTACCGATACAAATAATCTCTTCGGTGCACTCGAATTTACCCAATATTGTTTTGCCGACGGTATTCAACCGATTATCGGTTGCCAATTGGCTATCGACTTCGAAGATGTGGGGTATGACCCACGTGTTACAAAATGGCGTTATCCTTCGGACTTTACGTCAATTGTTCTCCTTGCAGCTACCGAAACGGGCTACAAGAATTTGGTGCATCTTGTAAGCCGTGCCTATCTCGATAAAAGCGAGACTGACCCCGCAAATGCGAGGATAGAATGGGTCGCAGAACTGAGTGAGGGCATTATTGCCCTGACCGGTGGACCGAACGGTCCGATAAACAGCTCGATTGTTGCAGATAAAAGAGATCGCGCTATCGAACGTTTGCAACGTCTGCAAAAAGCCTTCGGCGACCGGCTATATATGGAACTACAGCGCCACGGCAATTATGATCGTGCAACGGAAGCGGAAATTGTCGAACTCGCCTATAAATATGGCATACCGTTGGTAGCGACTAATGAAGCTTTTTTCAAAGATAAAAGCGGTTATGAAGCGCATGATGCATTATTGGCAATTGCCGAAGGACAAATTGTATCCAATCCGGACAGAAGGCGCGTTACACCCGATCATTACCTGAAATCGCAAGATGAAATGGTCGAGCTGTTTTCCGATCTTCCGGAGGCAATCGACAACACCGTTGAAATTGCAATGCGCTGTCACGCCTATACGCCGACAAGAAAACCGATTTTGCCACGTTTCACCGGTCAATCGGATGATCCTGCAGCAGCTGTCAAAGCGGAAGCTGACGAAATGATACGTCAGGCAAGAGAAGGGCTGAAGATGCGCCTTGAAACGGCCGGTCCTTCGGAAGGTTATACGCCTAAGGATTACGAAGAACGACTGGAATATGAAATATCCATTATTACAAAAATGCAGTTTCCGGGCTACTTCCTGATCGTTTCTGACTTCATCAAATGGGCAAAAGCGCATGATATCCCCGTAGGGCCAGGACGTGGATCAGGTGCAGGCTCGCTTGTTGCCTATGCTTTGACAATTACCGATATAGACCCGTTGCGCTTTTCATTGCTGTTTGAACGTTTTCTCAATCCGGAACGCGTATCCATGCCGGATTTTGACGTGGATTTCTGTCAGGATAGACGCGAAGAAGTTATCCATTATGTGCAATCCAAATATGGCAACGAACAAGTTGCACAAATTATTGCACTCGGTAAATTACAGGCTCGAGCAGTTATTCGCGATGTCGGTCGCGTCCTTGAAATGCCTTATCGTCAGGTAGATTATCTTTCCAAATTGGTTCCGCAAACGCCCGGAAACAACGTCGAGCTTGCAAAAGCCATCAAGGATGAACCAAAATTCGAGGAAGAAAAGAAAAAAGATCCAACGGTCGGTCATCTCCTTGATATTGCACTTCAGCTTGAGGGACTTTATCGGCATACATCCACACATGCCGCCGGTATCGTTATCGGCGACCGGCCTTTGTGGCAATTGGTGCCAATGTATCGTGATCCGCGCTCGAATATGCCGGTTACGCAGTTCAATATGAAATTTGTTGAAAAAGCGGGGCTAGTCAAGTTCGACTTTTTGGGTTTGAAAACCCTTACAGTTTTGAAGACGGCTGTCGATTTTGTCGCGCGCAAAGGAATAAAGATCGATCTTTCCCATATTCCGCTTGATGACAAACCGACTTATGACATGCTGACACGTGGTGAAACAGTCGCGGTATTCCAGGTTGAAAGTACGGGCATGCGCAAGGCGCTTATCGGAATGAAACCTGACCGTATCGAGGATATTACCGCCCTTGTCGCACTTTACCGGCCGGGTCCTATGGAGAATATCCCGACCTATATTGCCCGTAAACACGGTGAAGAAGAGATTGCCTCCATTCACCCGAAAATAGATTATCTTGTGAAGGAAACCCAAGGCGTCATCATCTATCAGGAACAGGTGATGCAGATCGCGCAGGTGCTCGCGGGATATTCGCTTGGACAAGCGGACCTTTTGCGCCGCGCCATGGGTAAGAAAATTCATGAAGAAATGGAGCGCCAGCGTGTCCACTTCGTTGCCGGAGCTGTTGAACGGGGCGTGGATAAAAATCAGGCAAATTCGATCTTCGATTTGCTGGCAAAATTTGCTGATTATGGTTTCAATAAATCCCATGCGGCAGCTTATGCTTTTGTTTCTTATCAAACGGCCTATATGAAAGCCCATTATCCGGTTGAATTTTTAGCCGCTTCCATGACTTACGAAATGGGCAACACAGAGAAGCTCAATGATTTTCGGCGTGAAGCTGAAAGACTTGGAATTGAAGTTGTCGCCCCTTCTGTCCAGACATCCTATCGTGCGTTCGAGGTCGGCGAAAATCGTATTTATTATTCACTTGCAGCAATCAAGGGGGTTGGCGACCCTGCAGTCAATCACATTGTGGAAAAACGCGGCGACAAGCCGTTCAAAGATCTGGAAGATTTTTGCGAACGCACGGATCCACGTATTGTCAATAAGAGGGTGATGGAAAGTCTCATCCATGCCGGCGCCTTCGACTGCTTCCATATTCCGCGTGAAGTGCTCGTGGCAGGAATTGATGTCATCAATGCCCGTTCAATGCGGGTGCTTGACGATAACCGGAGCGGCCAGACCGATATTTTCGGAATGAGCGACGGACCGAAAGAACCACTTTTATTGCCTGAGGCAAAGCCTTGGTTGCCGGCTGAAAAGCTCCATCATGAGTTTCAAGCCATTGGTTTTTATCTATCTGCCCATCCATTGGATGAATATAAGGATGTTTTGCAAAAACTCCGCGTTCAAAACTGGAACGATTTTTCCAATGCTGTGCGGCGAGGGGCAAATGCCGGTCGTCTTGCCGGAACGGTCAGTGCAAAACAGGTAAGAAAGACGAAATCGGGAAAGAAAATGGGCATTATCCAGTTTTCCGACCCGACCGGACAATTCGAAGCGATCCTTTTTTCGGAAGGATTGGCGGCCTATGGAGATATGCTTGAACCGGGGCAATCGGTCGTCATAACAGTTAATGCCGAAAATCGTCCGGAAGGTATCAGTTTACGGATAGAAACAGTTCAGTCATTGGAACATGAAGCAGAACGTATTCATAAAACAATGCGTATATTTGTTCGTAATGCCGATATGGTAGAAGAAATCGGCAGTAGCCTCGAGCGTGGCGGCGACGGGGATGTAGGCTTCATTATCATCAAGGATAATGGTGCCCGCGAAATAGAAGTTTCGCTCCCGCATAAATATCGCGTAACTCCGCAGGTAGCAGGTGCTATGAAAGCCATTCGCGGTGTTGTCGATGTCGAGCTTGTATAAAATTATAAAATGGTTTAAAAAAAACATACAACCGATTGATATTCAACAAAAATAGGAAGGTAAATCTATTACCTTCCTCATATTGTAATTTCGTTATTTTTTTTGAATTATCTTCAGAGCTTTGTTGCGATTAACGCCTGTTCAAGATCAGCTTTCAGGTCATCGAAATCCTCAATGCCGATTTGAAGCCTCAGAAGTGAACCTAAATATTGGTGTTTGAAAACTCGGTCTTCCAAGTGGACTTCGACAGCCAGACTTTCATAGCCGCCCCAGGAATATCCGAGTTTGAAAATTTTAAGTGCATTCAAAAAAGCGTGGGCTTGTTTTTCGCCGCCGCCTTTCAAAACAATCGAAAACAATGACGAAGCGCCTTTGAAATCGCGTTTCCAGATTTCATGGCCTTTATGGCTTGGAAGTGCCGGATAAAGCACTTCTGCAACCTGCGGCATAGTTTCCAACCATTGGGCGAGAGCTAAAGCAGTCTTGCTTTGATGGGCAAGTCTTATACCCATGGTGCGCATCGAGCGCAGAGTATTGTAAGCATCATCACCGGAAACGCTCATTCCAAGAAACATATGGGCGTCTTCGACAATTCTTTTCGTCCGTTCATTCGCAGAGATGAAACCGATCAGAATATCGGAATGGCCTGCCGGATATTTTGTTCCTGCGGTAATTGAAATATCGACACCATGGTCAAGTGGCTTGAAATTAACAGGTGTTGCCCATGTATTATCCATCAGTACAACTGCGCCATGTGCGTGTGCAACCGACGAAATTGCCGGTATATCCTGAATTTCGAATGTATTTGATCCCGGTGACTCGGTAAAAACCACCTTGGTGTTCGGCTTCATCAAAGTTTCTATAGCTCTGCCGATTGTCGGGTCATAATATTCTACCTCTACCCCCATTTTCCGGAGCATATTATTGGCAAAACGACGTGTCGGTCCGTAGACAGAATCGGCAATCAATGCATGGTCACCTTGTGCCAATACACCGAGGAGCGGAACGGTAATTGCGGCAAGCCCCGAAGGCACCAGAACGGTTTTTTCCGCTCCTTCAAGCATGTTGATCGCCTCGCAAAGAGCATCGGTTGTGGGCGTTCCATGCGTGCCGTAGGTGTAACGTTGATTTTCGGATTTTAAAGTCTTCGCATCGGGAAACAACACCGTTGAAGCATGAACAACCGGTGGATTGACAAAACCGAAATAATCGGCCGGATTATTTCCACAATGAGCAAGTTTGGTATTGATGCCGGACGGATTTGAATGTTTATTTGAGGTCATCAACTGTACTTTCCAATTTTTTATTCCACTTTATATTTTACCTTTGATAAAACATGATAAAGGTCAAGCAAAATCTGTTCG
Source organism: Ditibartonella apihabitans (assembly GCF_002007485.1). GTDB lineage: Bacteria > Pseudomonadota > Alphaproteobacteria > Rhizobiales > Rhizobiaceae > Bartonella > Bartonella apihabitans. Next base: position 1,339,696 of record NZ_CP015820.1, on the reverse strand, counting down.
CTTTTCATTAGAATGATAGCACGCTATTTGCTTGACGTTATCGGGATAATGCTTTTCGATAGCGATCAGGACAAGTTTTTGCAAAAGCAGGAGAGGACATTATGTTTTTCAACACTTACATCGCTGCTGTCGGCGTTGCTGTTGCGGCCTTAAGCGCTGTTTCGGCCTCTGCAGGCACTTTGGATGACATTAAGGCGAGGGGATATCTGCAATGTGGCGTAAGCACGGGACTTGCCGGTTTCAGCATTCCCGATGAAAAAGGCCATTGGACAGGTTTTGATGTTGATTATTGTCGTGCCGTTGCTGCCGCTGTCTTCGGAAGTGGTGACAAAGTAAAATTTGTTCCCTTAAGCTCTAAAGAGCGTTTTACGGCACTTCAATCAGGTGAAATCGATGTTTTGATCCGCAATACCACTTGGACAATCAATCGGGAAACAGCCTTGGGACTGGATTTTGTCGGTGTCAATTATTACGATGGACAGGGCTTCATGATTAACAAAAAGAATCTTGAAGGTGTGACATCAGCGCTTCAATTATCGGGTGCATCAATATGTGTTCAGTCTGGTACATCAACCGAACTGACACTTGCCGATTATTTCCGTAATAACAAAATGGAATATACACCTGTTGTTTTTGATAAATTTACCGAAGTCAATCAAGCCTACGATGCAGGGCGTTGCGATGTTTACACAACCGACCAGTCGTCACTTTATGGCTTGCGCTTACAGCTAAAAAATCCGGAAGATCATGTTGTTTTGCCGCAGATCATTTCGAAAGAACCTTTCGGTCCGGCCGTTCGTCAAGGTGATCCCCAATGGGCGGATGTTGTGCGTTGGACGCATAATGCACTGTTGAATGCTGAAGAATTCGGCATAACACAGGCAAATGTCGACGATATGTTAAAATCCGACAATCAGGATATCCGGCGTCTTCTCGGAGTGGAACAGGGTAATACAATTGGTAAAGACTTGGGGCTTGATAATGATTGGGTCGTAAAAATCATTAAAGCGACCGGCAATTATGGTGAAATCTTCGAGCGTAATATCGGGCAGAATACACCTTTGAAAATTTCACGCGGCATCAATGCCTTGTGGACGAAAGGCGGGCTGCAATACGGTCTCCCTATTCGTTGATGGTCTTTTATAGCGTCAATTTTCCTAATGACTAAACACCCGCTAATAATGTCCGAGCGCTCCCTGAAGGCAGAATTGGCTGCCTTTTTCAATATGCGTTCGCTTTTATCTTTTGGCCTTCAGTGTTTGGTCATTTTGGGCCTTTTTCTCGTCATTCGATGGATAGCCCACAATACCATTGTCAACCTGCGTGCTTCCAATATTGCTTCCGGTTTTGATTTTCTGGATAAACGTGCCGGATTTAACCAGCCATCAAGCATCATTCAATATGATGATAACGCAACCAACGGCGAAGTTATTGCAGCAAGTCTCGTCAATCTGGTGTTCATTTCGGCATTAAGTCTGGTAACAGCTACGCTGATCGGGCTTTTTATCGGTATTGGCCGTTTGTCGCAAAATTGGCTGGTTGCCAAGCTCTCGCTCTGTTATGTCGAATTTTTCCGTAACATACCGCCGCTCGTCCTGTTATTTTTCTGGTCAATCGGCATTATGCAGATTTTACCGCCTGCAAGACAAAGTCTTCATTGGGGTGACTTAGCAATTAATATTCGGGGAATTTATCTGCCACGGCCGGTTTGGGGTGAACATGTATTATTATTTGTAGTTTTATCCGTTATATTGATGGCTTTAGCGTTCGTTCTCCATTTCCGTGGCCGTTATATGATAAAGGAAACCGGTAACACACGGATAAAATGGTGGTATGGCCCCTTTATCGGTATTTTTTGTCCGATCATTCTATTTCTGTTATTTGCCTATCCCACGTCGTGGGACATTCCTACATTGAAAGGTTTCAATTTCAGTGGCGGGTATTATATTTCGCCGGAATTCCTTTCGCTTTATCTTGCACTATCAATCTATACGGGTGCATTGATTGCCGAGACAATTCGCGCAGGTATTCAGGGTGTGGATAAAGGCATGTCTGAGGCCGGTGCATCGCTCGGTCTTTCCAATGGCCTGATTATGCGTCTGGTTATATTGCCGCTTGCTCTGCGTATCATTATTCCACCGCTTGCCAGCCAATATATGAACCTGATCAAAAATACATCTCTCGGCGCAGCCGTCGGTTATTCCGAACTTATGATGGTCTCAAGCACCATTATGGAAAGAACCGGACAGTCCGTTGAACTGGCGGTTATCTGGATTGAAGTTTATCTGGGCTTGAGCATTGTCGTTTCGCTTTTTATGAACTGGTTCAACCGACATATGGCTTTGGTGGAGCGCTAGAATGACCGAGCGTTATGTCCAGACGAAGTTTATATCGGCGTCTCCTCCTCCTATACTCGATAGGGGAATATGGCATTGGTTGAGGCACAATCTTTTTTCCACACCTCTAAATTGTGTAGTGAGCATCATACTTGTGCTCGCAGTCATCTATTTTGCCGTTCCGCTTATTAATTGGCTCATTATCAAAGCTGTATGGAGCGGTAGCGACCGCAAGGCCTGCACAACGATCACTCAAGGCGGAATAATGCCGGATGACTGGAGCGGGGCGTGTTGGGCTTTTGTGAAAGCGAATTTCTGGCAATTCATTTACGGCCGCTATCCCGATAGCGAACGTTGGCGTGTCGATCTCATGGCATTGATCGTGGTTATCATAAATTTGCCATTACTTATTCCCTCTTGCCCGCTAAAAATAGCCAATGCACTTGTATCGCTCTTTGTTGTTCCGCTTATCGGCTATTTTTTGCTTTTTGGTGGGTATTTTCATTTACAACCGGTCGCAACCCAATTGTGGGGCGGATTGCTTGTGACTTTGACGATTGCCTATTGCAGTATTACCATTTCACTTCCCCTAGGGAGCCTATTGGCACTTGGCCGCCGTTCGAAAATGCCCGTTATCCATACGATCTCGTTGATTTTTATAGAGACTGTACGAGGCATACCTTTGGTTGCCGTGTTATTTATTGCCAGCGTTATGCTTCCTTTATTTCTTCCGCCGGATATAACCTTCGACAAATTTTTGCGCGCTTTGATTGGCGTTGCATTATTCACCTCCGCTTATATTGCCGAAGTCGTTCGTGGCGGACTACAAGCAATACCGCGCGGACAATATGAGGCGGCAGAAGCGCTTGGTCTTGGTTATTTCAAAACAATGGGTCTTGTTATCTTGCCCCAAGCCTATAGCCTGGTCATACCCGGCATTATAAATGTGCTTATCGGGATGTTTAAGGAAACAAGCCTTGTCTATATTATCGGGATGTTCGATCTTCTGGGGATTGTACGACAGGCAATTCAACAGGCCCAGTGGAGCACTCCCCAGACGCCCCTTACAGGAATGGTGTTTATAGGACTGGTTTTCTGGGTATTTTGTTTTGGCATGTCAAGATATGCGCATTTTATTGAAAGGCGCTTGAATGCTCCGAAGACTAACGGTGCGGAAGGATAAGCACTTGCGGAAAAAGCCGGATATGATTGATGAGAATTTGGATGTAGCGATGCACCATGTCAACAAATGGTACGGCAGGCTTCATGTTTTGCGCAACATCGAACTCGAAGTCAAACCGAAAGAGAGGGTGATAATATCCGGTCCTTCAGGGTCGGGAAAATCCACATTGATACGATGTATCAACGGTCTGGAACGGGCGGAAGAGGGGGATATTACGGTAACGGGAATTCCTCTCAAGCATGGAATGTGGAGTTTGAACAAAATACGTAGGAACGTCGGCATGGTTTTCCAGCATTTCAATCTGTTTCCTCACCTGACTGTTCTCGAAAATTGTGTGCTTGCGCCTATCTGGGTGAAGCATGTGGGCCGGCGCAGAGCAGAAGAGCAGGCAATGCATTATCTGGAACGTGTCAAAATTCCGGATCAGGCCCATAAATATCCCGGACAGCTATCAGGTGGACAACAACAACGTGTTGCTATTGCCCGTTCTCTTTGTATGGAACCGCGTGTCATGTTGTTTGATGAACCAACCTCGGCTCTGGATCCGGAGATGATCAAAGAGGTTCTGGATACAATGATTGATCTTGCCGAAAATGGCATGACGATGCTTTGTGTCACCCACGAAATGGGCTTTGCCAGACAAGTTGCCGATCGGGTAATTTTTATGGATGAAGGGCAAATCCTTGAAGTTGCCCCACCGGATGAGTTTTTTGACCATCCGGTGCATGAAAGGGCGAAGGCATTTTTAAGCCAGATTTTATGATTGTGCTATTGGTTTTTGGCAAAACCGGTAGAGTCATATCCATAAAGCCAGTCAAGATTTGCCATGAAATTTTCTGACGGGCGTATCTTCATCACAAAATTGCGCGCAAGAGCAACAGGTCCGGTGGCGTGGTATACAAAACGGTTGAACGCACCCCTTTTATTGACAGCAGCAACGCGTGGCGTGCGAATATTGCTGTAAAGTCTCATAGCCGAAGACAGGTCCATATCTTCACTAGATAAAATTTCAGCCAGAGCGGCTGAATCTTCGATGGCCATAGCCGCACCTTGCGCTGCAAAGGGTAAAAAACCATGCGCTGCATCGCCAACAAAAACGCGAAATTTATTATCGGTGAACCGGTGTGGTAACATTTGGAACAACGGCCAGAATGTCCATTTATCGACCAGAGTGAAAATGTTCCTTATCGCCGGATGCCAGCCCTTGAAATGCCTGAAAAGCTCATTTTTATCACCATCACGTGACCAGACTTCACCCGGGTTGTATCCTTGCGTGATTGCAACAAAGTTAAACGACTTACCTGCTTTCAACGGGTAGGCTACAAGATGATTGTTCGGTCCCATCCATGCGGTTACAGTTTTAACGTCCTCGAAAGAACTCAGAAATTCTTTCGGAAGAAGATCAACGTCAATTGTAGCTCTCCAGGCAATATAACCGCTAAAACTCGCTTGGTCATTTAATGGTGGGAATTGTCTCAACTTCGACCAAACGCCATCACACCCGATGACGAGCGGTGTTACTAAGCGTTGTTCGACCCCCTGATGATCAGATAGGATTTCTGCCAAGTCATCGGTTTCATTGGAAACAGCAATCACTTTTTCGTCCAATTTAATCTCGATCAAGGGATTATTGCTTGCTTTTTCATAAAGTACATTTTGCAAATCGGCACGGTGAATTGTAATATAAGGAGCATGCCAACGCCGCTCCGAGATATCCTGCAAGTCGACATGGAGAAGTGTCTTGGCTGATGAACCGTCTCTGAGCTCAAGGAATTTGGCTTTGACGCCAACGTCCAATAATTGATCGAGAACGCCCCAGCGCTTTAATAATCGGGTAGCATTCGGTGCCAATTGAACACCGGCGCCGACTTCTTCCAGATGATCTCGACTTTCAAGAACAAGGGTGCTTATTCCCTTTTGAGCTAATGCCAATGCCGAACTTAACCCGGCAATTCCTGCCCCCACTATGATTGGTTTTTCCTGATTCTGCCAATTCATAGTTTATTCCTTATTCAATATTGATAGATTGACAATCAACCCGCGATTTTGAATTGCTCCACGTCAAATGTGCAACCGGCAGGTTTCGTTTCTGTTTCAGAAAGAGATGGGTTATATCTGTACAATGTCGAGCAATATGAGCAAATTTTTTCGTCATCGGCTCCCATATCTATAAAAATATGCGGATGATCGAACGGAGGATTGGCACCGACGCACATGAACCTCTTCACGCCGATTTCTATCATTTTATATCCGCCATCATTTTGAAAATGAGGAATGTTATGACTAGCCATGCCTGAACTCCATGTCGTTATTGAAACCCTGTGCATTTTACGCACTTCCACTGATAACGTTCTCTCTATAACCTAATTGTTCAATAATGGCTAATAGTTTGTATGTGGGCACCGACACGAAAACTCGATTATCCATTTTTCATGGTCGATAGGAGAAGAGAGCTATTTAAAACCAGCTGCGATTTTTGCGGTTATCTGAAGTAAAATGATCAAATTTTTCAGCAAGCTGAACAACCATTCAACTACAAGTTACGATATCACAATATTTTTGGCTAAAACCGACGTTTAGTGTTGCAATTTCGTAGAGTTTTTGATGCGGTATACCGAGCTTTTTCTGGCCGGCTTCAAAACTGTTAAATCAAAATAAAACCGGCTAATTGTGCTAGCTACCCAGTTGTATGTTTCCGAAAAAAAGAGCCAGAAACACTGGATAAAACGAATATTGGTATCAAAAAATTGATATTGGATTTGTCATAGCGGTATCCGAGTTGTAAGCTTGAAGTTGTGACTAAACCGGAACGTGATGACTCGAAACGTTTTCGCCGGAAGCGGACTAATGTGATTATTTCGGTTGCAGCATTAAAACAATAAGGATGAAGGGAAAAGCAATATGGCTTTACGTACAAAAAACTCATCAAATTCCGAGGCAAAACAGCCTAATGCTGATACAATCAATATGGAAACTCCGGAACGTTTTATAAATCGCGAGTTTTCGTGGCTTCAATTCAACAATCGTGTGTTGATGGAAGCTGCCAATAAAAAACATCCCTTATTGGAACGTCTACGTTTTTTATCCATATCGGCGACAAATCTTGACGAGTTTTTTATGGTTCGTATTGCCGGTCTTGCCGGTCAGGTGCGTGCTGGAATTGTTACGCGTAGTGCGGACGGGCGCACTCCTCAGGAGCAGCTTGATTTTGTGTTGGCGGAAGTGGCAAGGCTACAAGCAAACCAACAACAAGAATTGCGTGCATTACGTCATGAACTTGAACAGGAAAAAATTGCGATTATCCGTCCTGATCGTCTGACCGAAACTGAAAAAACATGGCTTGAAAATCATTTTCTTGAGACAATATTTCCTGTTCTCACGCCACTTTCGATCGATCCGGCTCACCCGTTTCCGTTCATTCCGAATTTAGGCTTTTCAATTGCACTTCATTTGTTACGTCGTGCAGACCATCAGCCTATGACAGCACTTTTAAGGTTACCGACTGCGCTCAAACGTTTCACGCTGCTGCCCGATGAAGGTCACGGTTATCGCTTTATTTCTTTGGAAGATGTTGTCAGTCTTTTCATCGGCAAACTCTTTCCCGGATATGAAGTGAACGGGGCAGGAACATTCCGGGTCATTCGCGATAGTGATATTGAGGTCGAAGAAGAAGCCGAAGATCTCGTTCGGCTATTTGAAACCGCTTTGAAACGTAGACGTCGCGGTCAGGTTATTCGCATAGAATTCGACGCCGAAATGCCGGATGATTTACGCCAGTTTGTAACGACCGAGCTTGGTGTTCCGGATAATCGTATAAGCGTGCTTGATGGCTTGCTGGCGCTCAATATGATTTCGGAAATTGTTTCAATCCCGCGCGAAGACCTGAAATTTGTTCCTTATAACCCGCGTTTTCCGGAACGGATTAGAGAACATGCAGGCGACTGTTTTGCAGCCATTCGTGAAAAAGACATTGTTGTGCATCATCCTTACGAATCATTTGATGTCGTTGTCCAATTCCTGCGCCAAGCTGCAGCCGATCCGGATGTTTTGGCAATCAAACAAACGCTCTACAGAACATCGAATGACAGCCCGATTGTACGTGCGCTCATTGATGCATCGGAAGCAGGGAAATCTGTTACGGCTCTGGTCGAACTTAAGGCCCGTTTCGACGAAGAAGCGAATATCCGCTGGGCGAGAGACCTAGAAAGAGCAGGGGTGCAGGTGGTCTTCGGGTTCATTGAACTCAAAACCCACGCTAAAATGTCGCTGGTCGTTCGTCGCGAAGAGAACAGGTTACGCTCTTATGTTCATCTGGGAACAGGAAACTATCACCCGATAACGGCAAAAATCTATACCGACTTGTCATTTTTCACGACGGATGACGACATCGGGCACGATGTTCAGTTGATCTTTAATTTCATTACCGGTTATGCACAACCGGACGAGCCGATGAAACTGGCCTTTTCACCTTTGACATTGCGGCGTCGTATTCTGGGACATATTGAGGATGAAATTGCTCATGCAAGGGAAGGGAAACCTGCGGCAATCTGGATGAAGATGAACTCGCTTGTCGACCCTCAGATTATTGATGCTTTGTATCGAGCAGGGCAGGCCGGTGTTCAGGTTGATCTGGTGGTTCGCGGCATTTGTTGTTTACGCCCCGGTATTCCCGGTTTTTCCGATAATATTCGTGCAAAGTCGATTGTCGGGCGTTTCCTCGAACATAGTCGTATTTTCTGTTTCGGCAATGGAGAGGATTTGCCGAATGAAAACGCAATTGTCTATTTTGGTTCGGCCGATATGATGACAAGAAATCTTGACAGACGCGTTGAAACGCTAGTACCGGTCTTCAACAAGACGGTTCACCAACAAATTCTTTCCCAGATTATGCTGGCAAATATTATAGACAATCAGCAAAGTTTCGAGATATTGAGCGACGGAACCTCGCGCCGTATTACTCCGCTTAAAGGTGAAAAACCGTTCAATGCCCAGGAATATTTCATGACCAATCCAAGTCTTTCCGGACGTGGAAAATCTTTGAGGTCCTCGGCTCCTCGAATCATTGCATTACGCCGTCAACAAACTGATACAACGAACACAGATAAACCGATACAACGAAAAAAGACTGAAACATAAATGGATAGCTCCGTTGCTCAAGGCCGTTTAAAAGGCCGAAAACCTGTTGCCGTAATCGATATCGGATCAAACTCGGTTCGATTGGTCGTTTATGAGGGGTTGGTGCGCTCCCCCACGGTTCTCTTCAACGAGAAAATTCTTTGTGGACTGGGGAAAGGCGTTGCAAAAACCGGTTGCCTCGAACCGGATTCGGTCGAAATGGCGTTACGTACTTTAAGACGCTTCCATGCCATTTGCGAACAGATCGGTGTGTCGGCAATTCATACATTGGCAACAGCTGCAGCACGTGAAGCCAAGAATGGACCGGCCTTTATTGCAGAAGCTGAAAAAATTCTCAAAGCTGAAGTAAAGGTTCTGACTGGTAAAGAAGAGGCGACCTACTCCGCCTATGGTATCATATCTACTTTCCATCATCCGGATGGAATTGCCGGTGATTTGGGCGGAGGAAGTCTGGAGCTGGTTGATATCCATGAAACGTCTGTCGGCGATGATGGAATTACTTTGCCGCTGGGAGGTTTGCGGCTTCAGGATATGTCTGACAATAATCTGGCGGAAGCTACAAAAATTGCCCGACGCTATCTCAAGAGAAGCGAGATTCTTGGCAAAAACAAAGGAAGAAACTTTTATGCTGTCGGGGGGACATGGCGAAATCTCGCAAAGCTCCACATTGCAGTCAAACACTATCCTCTTCCTGTCATGCACGGCTACGAGGTCGAAGCATCCGATATGGAATCATTTCTTCACCGCGTTGCAAAGGGTGAGATCGACCAGTTAAAAAACATCTCCGCCATTTCCAAAAACCGCCGGCAACTCTTATCCTATGGAGCAACTGTCCTGACAGAACTTATGCGTTCTCTTAACCCGAAGAAAATTATATTTTCAGGTGCGGGGGTACGTGAAGGATTTATGTTTTCAGAACTAAGTCCCAAAACACGTCTGGAAGATCCGCTCATAGCGGCCTGTCAGGAAATGGCAACTTTGCGTGCCCGTTCCCCGGCGCAGGCTTATGACCTTATCGGCTTTACAAAGAATGCTTTCGATATTTTCGGCTTTCAGGAAAACGAAGAACAAAAAAGATATCGCGAAGCGGCTTGTCTTCTTGCCGATATCGGTTGGCGTTTTCATCCCGATTATCGAGGCGATCAATCGGCTAATCAGGTGGCTTTCGGGCCTTATCCCGGCATTACACATATCGGTCGTGTCTATGTCGCATTATCGGTTTTTTATCGTAATGAAGGACTATTCGTGGATGATGACGCACCGTCAATCATAAAACTTGCGAATAAAGAAATTGTAGAAAGAGCCCGTTTTCTGGGCGGGCTTATGCGCGTTGCCAATCTCTTTCTGCTTCGACTGCCGGTATTCTGCCAGATTTAATATGGAAAACACAAGATAAGTCTATTGTTCTAACAATACCGGAACGCCATTCCGATCTTATTGCGGAACGGCCGCTAGGGCGTTTGCAGCAACTCGAAAAAGTTACGAATAAGGACTTGCGCTATTTGGTGGTTTGAAATTTTAAAGAAACCAACGGCTTTCTCATTCGGTTAGAGGATATTTAAAGGCAATGCATCCGCATTTAACCAAGGCTCGTAGTTCTAATTGAAAACGGAAATCAACTTTAAGACTCTCGTGTAATTTCACGCCTTAGGTGGCCTTCAACATAGAAGTCCCAATTAGTTGGATAGACACCCGATTAGCGACCAAAGAGACGGTGTTTTAACACTTTTTGAACGAGACACTGAACATACAATCAAAAGGCTATTAAAGTCGATTTCATCGGGCTGAATTTTTAAAACGTTTTCATTAAAAACTCATGATATGAATAAGTTAAAGACGAATTTTAATAAAACGGACGAACTAAAATAAAACCGGAATCTGTTTGTTTTCAAATGCCGGAAAATCCGTTTCAGAAGATAAATAACCGTATGTCCATAAGGCGCGCTTCCGACGTCGTTACTAATTTAACAACGTTGGATAGTTGTTATTATTTCCCTGAATAAAGCTCACGGGAATGCAGCAGTTAAACGCGCTGCGATCTATTTTTATATGACTAGTGCTAAAACCCGTGCATCAATCCAAAGAAAACATCCAAATGGTTGCCGAAACTAGATCTATAATGTGCCGATGGAGGGGCTTATAGCCCCTCGACTTTTTAGTCCTGTGATAGGGTTGCCGGACCGATATTTTTACCTTTGCGGGCAAGATAATTATAAAGGCGTTTGATATTTGGAAGCTGGCACAAACCGTTTCCTTTTTCAGCCACAGCAGCAGTGCCACAGGCTGTTGCCAAACGAAAAGCATCCTCGGCTTCCCAACCAAGAGCCAATCCTTGCACCATACCTGCAACAAAGCTATCACCGGCGCCAGAAGCACTGATAACCCGCACATGAGGCGAGGGTAGATAAAGTGTTTTATCCTTTGTGGCCAACACTGCCCCCTGATGTCCCAGCGTAACAGTGATAATTTCGGACGCGCCCTTGATGCAATATTCCTGAGCAGCTTTGGCAATATCGTCGGTAAGATTATAGGTTTTTCCGGTACAAGCCTCGAACTCGCCCTGACTAGGTTTTACGAGTGTTACTCCGCCTTTATCAAGGACATGTTTAAGAGCCTCGCCAGAGGTATCTATTACAATACGGGCATTTCTTTTTTAGCAATGTCTATCAACATATCGTAGACATCAATAGGAACATTTCGAGGAAGACTACCGCTTACAACAATCCAGTCCCATTCGAGTTTTTTGTCGCATCAATGACCGCTTTCCATTCTGTCTCTTTCATAATGGGACCTTCGGCAATAAAGCGGTATTCCATACCGGAAGCCCGTTCGTGAATAACATTATTCACACGTGTATTTCCTGAAATCGCAATTTTAATGCACTGTATGCCACGGTCTTCCAGAAGATGGTTCAGAACATTCCCCATAATGCCACCGCTTGCATAGAGCGCTTTGACATCGCCACCCAAACGATGAACCACGCGGGCAACATTGATTCCGCCGCCACCTGGATGAAAACTTTCATCAAATGTTCTGATTTTATGGGTCGGACGCACGACCTCCGCTTCGCTGGCAGCGTCAACGGTCGGGTTAAATGTAACTGTAAGGACTTTTTCCATCATCCGCCTCTGCAATAAAACTGCGTGTTTCAAGCCAAATCAGAATTTTGATAGGATATTTCTTTCCGTTCAGAGTTCTTTTGTCAATATTTTCCCGTTATGAAAATAAAAACCCAAATTGCCATTTAACAGTTTCTCTGCTTTTTCACCAAATATCTTGTAACGCCAGCCTTCCAACGCCGGCACATGACCATCGCTATCCTGTTTTGCAATTTTTTCAAGCTCGTCATTATTCGCGATTATACGGGGTGCAATATTTTCCTCATCCGCCACAAGCTTAAGCAATACACGTAGTAGCTCGACGGCCGCTGCCGTACCATTTGCAACGGGAACATGTTTATGAATTGGCGGTAACGTACTAAGGTCTGTTGTCAGACCAGTCTGGACTGCTTTCAATAATTCTGCGGCCGCAGCCGAACGTTCCCAACCTTTCGAAATACTGCGCAATTTAGCCAAAGCATCGGCATCTTTCGGTTGTTGCGTTGCAATTTCGATAAGACATTCATCTTTTAAAATGCGTCCGCGTGGGACATTGCGATTTTTTGCCTCTTGTTCGCGCCATGCAGCAATCTGTTGGAGAACGGCCAATTCTCTTGGCTTTCTTATGCGCCCCTTAATTCTTTTCCATGCATCTTCATTTGGCATGTCATAGGTTTTTGTCGAAGTTAAAATAGACATTTCATCGTCTATCCAATGGGTTCTTCCAGTTTTTTCAAGCTTTTTATCAAGATATTTATAAACGTCTCTCAGATGGGTTACATCAGCCAATGCATATGACAACTGTTTATCGCTGAGCGGCCTTCTGCTCCAGTCTGTATAACGGGATGATTTGTCGATATGCTGACCTGTAACGCGTTCGACAATTTGTTCGTAAGATACGCTTTCGCCAAAGCCGCAAACCGCGCCCGCCACCTGCGTATCGAATAACGGAGAAGGAATGATATTTCCAAGCTTGTAGATAATTTCTACATCCTGACGTGCAGCATGAAAAACTTTTACAACATTCTGGTTTTTCATGAGCGAGAATATTGGTGCGAGATCAATGTCGGGAGAAAGCGGATCAACGATGACTGCAATATCGTCTGATGCCAATTGTATGAGGCACAGTTGCGGCCAATAAGTTGATTCACGAATAAACTCCGTATCAACAGTTACAAAATCCGATTTAGAAAGTGTAGCGACAACGTCTTTTAGGGCGTCTGTATGTGTAATAAGTTTCATATTCAAGGCTATAACCTATTATATAATATTTGTCTTTTCCTATATTTTTTCATACACAATCCTTCAATAGCTTGACAAATGTGCGGCAAAATGCGCTTTTGCGCACAAGTAGACTATTTCAGAATGCATGAAACAAAAAAGGCAAGACTATGCATCGTTATCGTTCCCATAACTGTGCCGCTCTGCGCAAGAGCGATGTTAAAACAAAAGTTCGTCTCTCGGGATGGGTTAACCGTGTTCGGGATCATGGTGGGATATTGTTTATCGATTTGCGTGATAATTACGGCATAACACAAATTGTCGCCGATCCGGATTCACCGGCGTTTAAAATTGCCGAGATGGTAAGAAGTGAATGGGTTTTGCGAGTTGATGGTGAAGTTCGGGCACGTTCCGATGATACCATCAATACCAATCTTCCGACCGGCGAAGTCGAAGTATTTGCCAACGAAATTGAAATTCTATCAAAATCGGACGAATTGCCCTTACCGGTATTTGGTGAACCGGATTATCCTGAAGATATTCGCTTGAAATATCGTTTTCTGGATTTGCGTCGCGAGACATTACATAAAAATATTCTGCAAAGAACAAAAATAATTGCAGCTATCCGTCGTCGTATGCAGGAAGCCAAATTCACTGAATTTTCGACGCCGATTTTAACTGCCTCATCACCGGAAGGTGCGCGCGACTTTCTTGTGCCGAGTCGCATCCATCCCGGAAAATTTTATGCTCTGCCACAAGCTCCCCAGCAATATAAACAGCTTTTGATGATGTCGGGGTTCGATCGCTATTTTCAGGTTGCACCATGTTTTCGTGACGAAGATCCTCGTGCCGACCGGCTTCCCGGGGAATTTTATCAATTGGATATGGAAATGAGTTTCGTCGAGCAGGAAGACATCTTGCAGGTCATGGAACCCATCATCCGTGGTATTTTCGAGGAATTTTCGAACGGTAAACCGGTAACGCAAAAATTTCCTCGTATTCCATATAACGATGCAATGAGAAAATACGGTTCTGATAAACCGGACTTGCGCAATCCGATTGTTATGGAAGAGGTAAGCGAACATTTCCGTGGTTCAGGGTTCAAGGTATTTGCCAATATATTGGAGAGTGATGCAAAAGCAGAAGTCTGGGGTATACCTGTCAAGACCGGCGGTAGCCGCGCTTTTTGTGATCGCATGAATTCATGGGCACAAGGCGAGGGGCAACCGGGACTGGGCTATATCTTCTGGCGTAAAGAAGGTGATCATATTGAAGGTGCAGGTCCGATCGCTAAAAATATCGGGCCGGAACGGACTGAAGCTATACGCAATCAGCTTAAACTTGCGGATGGTGATGCCTGTTTCTTCGTAGCGGGAGACCCACGTAAATTTGCGCTTTTTGCAGGGGCTGCAAGAACACGGGCGGGCGAAGAGCTTAACCTTGTTGACCGTGACCGGTTTTCACTGGCCTGGATTGTTGACTTCCCGTTCTTTGAATGGAACGAGGATGAAAAGCACATCGAATTTTCCCATAATCCGTTCTCTATGCCACAGGGCGGGAAAAAAGCTTTGGACACCGAGGAGCCGTTGAATATCAAGGCTTATCAATATGACGTGGTTTGCAATGGCTTCGAGCTTGGTTCTGGTGGCATCCGTAACCATTCGCCGGAGACTATGGTGCGTGCTTTCGAGATTGCCGGTCTGGCGAAAGAAACGGTTGAAGAGCGCTTCGGTGCACTCTATCGGGCTTTCCACTATGGCGCTCCGCCACACGGTGGCATGGCCTGTGGAATTGACCGTATGGTCATGTTACTTCTTGGTGTCAAGAACTTGCGCGAGATTTCGCTGTTCCCGATGAACCAGCAGGCGTTGGATCTTTTGATGGGAGCTCCTTCGGAGGTGACAGCTGCACAACTAAGCGAGCTATCGCTTCGTATTGCACCTTTAAAAAAAGATAATTGAATAAAAGACAGTTAAACAAAAAACCCGGCTAAAGTCGGGTTTTTTCGTGAAAGATTTCGACTATTTATTCGCTTTCACTTTCAATTTTAATATAAATTTATTAACTTAACGTCGGATTTCTCACCAATTGCGGCGATAATATCCGCAGGGATTGTTTTTCCCAGTGACACGCTGACGGTCAGTGAAACGGGATTTTCGAGAAAATTACCTAATTGTTCGGAAGTATTTTGGACAAATTCTGGGTCTTTAATTTTTGTTCCCATCAAAGGTAGCCTCGACTTGATTTGTGTTCTCAGCGTCTCGCGTGTCATCCCGTTTTTTCCGCATTATAATCCAAGGCCCTGATCACGAAGCCCCTATCATCATACCGGATAGTCATATCGCCGATTTTTAATTGATCGCCAATAAGATCGAAAACAGGCAACGTAGCAAGCGGATTGACTTCGTTTTGTACAAGAATGAAGTGTTTCATCATAATTTTGGTAATTCCACCGAAATTCATGCGGATCTTGCGGTTTCCAATATCATCAAGCTTGATCCCATTATGATTGCTAACGAATTTACCATTATCGATATCCCCATTTTGCATGGAAATAGAAAGAAGCTGAATGTTATAGGGCAACAACTTGGACGTTGTAAGTTCGTTTCCGGTTTCGTCTTTCGATATATTGACTTTACGGTAAAGTTTTTAAATATTCGTTTTCGCCCGACATTCCCCAAAAAAAATATCCAAGTTAAGAAATAAAATAACTTGGATATGCTGCGAATTTTTCGCCTAAGGCGATTTATTATTTATTAGCGTCTACTTTAATTTTGAACAAATCTATAAATTTTGCACCCGAGGTAACCGCGGCCATATAGGCAATCGGTAATGGAACTGCTGCTTCCGGTGTACCACTAATAGAAAGTGATTTTGGATTATGAAGAAAAATTTCTATTTGTTCCGACGTAGATTTTATAAATTCGGGATCATCAACTTTAGCACCGATCAGCGACCAACTTTGCAGAATTTGTTTTATAAAATCATCACGCGTTACGGTGTTCTGTTTTGCGTAGTAATCAAGTATCCGGTTAACGAGTGAATTATCTTCATAACGTAGGTTTATATTACCAATTTTTAGTTGTTGGATAATTCCTAAGAGAATCAACGTTTCAGCGTTATCATCGTCTGTCTGATTTGAAGTCTTTTGCTGTTTTGCATTTTGCATTTTAGAGACGTTGTTGATAAAATCTTCGGTAATTCCATCCAGATTTATACTGAATTCCAATTTCCCGGCGTTATCGATCGTAATCTCGTTATGGTCGGCAACAAATTTACCGTTATCGCTATCCCAATTTGCATGAAAATTTAAAGAACCGGATAGTTTGTCATATCCAAGGTCTTTTATCCATTTATACTCAACAGGTTTGTAGATCTTATCAGGCTCGTAACTGAACGATTTTACGCTGTGAACGAGATCCATACGTTTTCTGTCGGGTTGCCAAAGATATATTGCCTTGAGAGCTTCGACATTCAGAAATATCTGATCTTGATAGGCCGAATAAATCTGCCCGATAGCCAAGCTTTCATACGGGAAATATAAAAATAAAGGATCTTTGTTTTTTCCCGATACAAGCCTGATTTTATCAATAGAAATATCTTTTAGATTGAATGTAACCTCGGAGATCGTGCCTTTGAGCGCAGGGATCGAAACATTTTCTGCGTAATAATTTCCGTCCTGATCCTCTGTTACATTTTTAAAACGCAAGCTGTCAATTTTATCAAAAACTATGGCAGCAGTAGGGCTCACATTTTCGTCCGGCTCTTTTGATTGTTTGTCCGAAGGAGAAGATTGGTCAGTTTGTTCTCCGATATTACGTTCTCCCTGAACCTTTATTGTTACATCGCGCAAAACAATATCATTGCCGTCTGCTTCAGACTTTGTTGAAGAAATCGATAGACCTTCGGATTTTGCACTCTCTTCTAAACGGGAAGTGAAAGCATTCGGATCGACGGCCCAAGCCGATATCGGAACTGTCGTCATTGTTAAAAGAGCTAATGTCGATAGTGTTAATGCACTTTGAAATCGTCTCATCAGAAGACACCTTTTTTATTCAGTCATTCGGTTTGGCTTTTACCGATCAGTTGGTAATCGTTATCATACTTAAGTAAAAACGAAAACAAGTCCACGGCTTGCGGTGGATTCACCAAATTGCTATTCAACAACTATGTCAAGTAAAGTGATTCGATTATCCGAAAAAGATCATATTGAACCCATAGAACTGCGCTCTGCTTTGCAAGAGCGCTATTTGGCTTATGCACTGTCGACAATTATGGATCGCGCTCTTCCCGACGTACGTGACGGGTTAAAACCTGTTCATCGTCGTATCCTCCACGCAATGCGCCTGTTGAAGCTCAATCCGGATCAAGCTTATGCAAAATGCGCACGCATTGTCGGCGATGTTATGGGCAAGTTCCACCCACATGGCGATTCGTCTATTTATGACGCGCTTGTGCGCTTGGCACAGGATTTTGCGGTTCGTTATCCGCTTGTAGACGGGCAGGGCAATTTCGGCAATATTGATGGCGATAATGCGGCTGCGATGCGTTACACAGAAGCACGTATGACAGCGGTCGCGACATTGCTTCTTGATGGTATAAATGAAAATGCGGTTGATTTTCGTCCCACTTATAATGAAGAGGATGAGGAACCAGTCGTATTACCTTCTGCTTTTCCAAATCTTCTGGCGAATGGTTCTTCAGGTATAGCCGTCGGAATGGCAACGTCCATTCCACCCCATAATGTTGCCGAGCTTTGCGATGCCGCGACATATCTGATTGCACATCCCGATGCGACGAATGACGATCTCGTCAAATATGTAAAGGGTCCGGATTTTCCGACCGGAGGGATTCTCGTCGAGCCTCAAGAAAGCATCCGTGAATCTTATAAGACCGGACGTGGCGTTTTTCGATTGCGCGCGCGTTGGCACAAGGAAGAGGGAAGCCGTGGCACTTATTCTATAGTTGTTACAGAAATTCCCTATCAGGTGCAAAAATCTAGGCTTATCGAAAAGACGGCCGAACTATTGCTTGCCCGTCGCTTGCCGATGCTTGACGATATACGCGATGAATCGACAAAAGATATCCGTATTGTTCTGGAGCCGAAAACAAGAACTGTCGATCCGGAATTATTGATGGAATCCATTTTCAAGCTGACAGATTTCGAAGTGCGTGTGCCGCTTAATCTGAACGTTCTAACTCTCGGAAAAATACCGAATGTCCTTTCTTTGGGGCAGGCACTACAACAGTGGCTTGACCATCGGAAAGACGTTCTCGTTCGTCGGTCCAGATTTCGTCTTGACGAAATTAAGCGGCGTCTCGAAATTTTGGAAGGCTATCTTATTGCTTATCTCAATCTGGATGAGGTTATCCGGATTATTCGCGAAGAAGACGAGCCCAAGAAAAAGTTGATGACGAGCTTCTCGCTAACGGAAAATCAGGCAGAAGCAATCCTGAATATGAGATTACGCTCGTTACGCCGACTTGAAGAAATGGAAATTCGCAAAGAATTTGACGCTTTAAAAGCCGAAGAAAGCGATCTAGATGCTCTCTTGCAATCCAATACAAAGCAGTGGAAAGCAATAGCTGGAGAAATTGCAAAAGTTAAAAAATTCTTCGGTCCTGACACAGCTTTAGGCAAAAGGCGCACCACATTCGAAGATGCTCCCGATCATGATATTAAAGACATAGAACAGGCAATGATCGAAAAAGAGCCGGTAACGATTGTTATTTCCGAGAAGGGCTGGCTAAGAGCACTAAAGGGGCATCTTTCAGATTATTCTACCCTTACCTTCAAAGAAGATGACAGGTTGAAAATTGCATTTCCTGCGATGACAACCGATAAAATTATTGTCATGAGCACCGGCGGGAAATTTTTCACCATTGCTGCCAATTCACTACCAGGTGGACGGGGGCATGGTGAACCTATCCGCATCCTAGTCGATATGGATAATGACGAAGATATCTTGACGGCATTTGTTCACGTGCCCGATCGAAAACTTCTGCTTATTTCTTATCAGGCGAACGGTTTTATCGTTTCTGAAAATGATGTCATTGGAACGACGCGGAAGGGTAAGCAGGTCATGAATGTAAAATTGCCTGACGAGGCAAAATTATGCCTGCCCGTTGACGGTGATCATCTCGCGATCGTTGGCGAGAACAGAAAAATGCTTATCTTTCCTCTTGAACAGATATCGGAAATGACACGCGGTAAGGGAGTGCGCTTACAACGCTATAAAGATGGTGGAGTGAGTGATGCAGTTACCTTTAAATTGGAAGATGGTCTCACATGGCATGATACTGCCGATCGGACCTTTAGCCGTAGTGCAGCAGATTTGATAGAATGGCAAGGAACGCGCGCCGGAGCAGGGCGGATGGTACCGAAGGGCTTCCCGAGATCCGGAAAATTTTCCGGTTAGCTCCAGAATAGTTCCAAACCTTCTATTCATTAAGTGAAGACGGAAAAATGTTATTTTTCTGTCTTCTAGAACGTTTTTTAAAGTTATTTATCAACCACGACCACGATAATTGGAAACGTTCTGCTCGGGAATCCAAACGTCCTCAGGCGTTTTTCCTGTTTGCCAGAAGACATCAATCGGTATGCCACCACGAGGATACCAATACCCTCCGATGCGCAACCAATGGGGTGACAAAAGTTCCACGAGGCGACGTGCTATCGTGACCGTACAATCTTCATGAAAAGCGCCATGATTACGAAAAGACCCCAAATAAAGTTTTAGCGACTTGCTCTCGACCAGCCATTCATGGGGCACATAATCAATCATCAGATAAGCAAAATCCGGTTGGCTTGTGATAGGGCAAAGTGATGTAAATTCAGGTGCTGTAAAGCGGACACAGTATTTTACATCGGCCTGAGGATTGGGAACACGCTCCAGTACCGCTTTTTCAGGAGATTCCGGAAAAGGTGTCTTTTTTCCTAATTGCTTTAGATTCTCGTAAATTGAATGATCGGATGCCATTGAATTGTCCTTGCGACAAAATTAATTTGTAAGGGATGTTAACGAAGCTTTTTCGCTTTGTTGCGATTGACTGCTTCAATCCAGAATGAATTGTCCTCATATATTGTAGGATCGTCTACACCCGCCAAGGCAAACGCCTCCCGTCGTTCAACACATGTTCCGCAACGGCCACAATGATGTTCGCCTCCTTTATAGCATGACCAGGTATCGGCAAAAGGCACGTTATATTTCACTCCATCTTTTACAATTTCCGACTTATCCTGATCAACATAAGGCGTTAGAAGTTGACACTGCCCTTCCAGAGATAATTGTTCCATTTTATTGAATGCATCAATAAAATCCGCACGACAATCGGCGTAAATAAAATGATCTCCACCGTGTACGGCTATCGCGACGCTATCTCCGTGTTTTGCCGCTGCAATAGCAAAAGCTATCGAGAGGAAGACCGCATTTCGATTGGGAACAACAGTCGATTTCATGTTTTCTTCGGCGTAATAACCATCAGGAACGGCGATATCATCCGTCAGTGACGACCCGGAAAGATTTTTTCCAATTGCCGATATATCAATCGGATAATAGTCGGCTCCAAGCCGTGAAGCACATTTTTGAGCGAAAACGAGCTCTTTCTTATGCCGCTGGCCATAGTCGAAGGAGATTACGCCTTTGAGGCTTTGTTCATGGGCAAGGCGATAGGCAAGTGTGACGGAATCCAGTCCGCCTGAACAGATAAGATAGGTTTTCATTTTGTCCCTTGTTTTAAAAAACCGGGTGGGCTGCGACCGGTATATGCCCTTGCTACCAAAGGCGCCGAGAACTGTAAAGCCCGTCAGTTTTTTCCGTTTTTTATTCTTTCCATAAAATGTTCAAACCGCGCATAAACTTTAAGATTTTTCTTTGTATTGACCGAAGGAAAGTAGGTTCTAACCTTCAAAGCGGATTTTTCAGATATACCGTCTATTATAACAACTTCTTCCTTGCCGTTGCGATAAGCCAGAACCAAATTCCAGGGGTTAAGGTCATATAAAACGACATCGGTTTGTTTCACCCAATTCTCGAATTCATCTAAAGCAGTGCGGATCTTACTAACATCTTCAGCGAAAGCCGCAACCGGTTTAGCGTAGTCGTTGTTCTTGTCCTTTTCCGCTTTAACAACCAATCCCCAACCAAGATCGGTTTGCTGGAGTGCGACGACTGTAAACATGTGAGGCTGAATGCTTTCCGCATGGGGATTGATGCGCACAATTTCAAACAATTCATGCATGTTGACAGAATTAGCGCCCAAAGGCTTGAACCGCTTTTTCCATTCCGGTACTTGCTTTGTTTTCGCTATCCATTCCGGCCGCAAAACCTTCACCAGCAAATCGGGGTTGTCGGGATGAATGAAGACCAGGCGTGCATTCCCCTTGAATTTCGGTTCACGCCCCTTCAGTTCAATCATCTCGTTCAGCATATGGAGTTCCTCGCAGGACTAACTTTTCCCTACTCTTTTGTTAACTTCCAGCCGCGAGATGTCAAATGTTCTTGGGGGTGATAATGCGATTTATAGTTCATTTTTCTCGCCCCCTTAACCCAATAGCCAAGATAGACATAAGGAAGACCAAGTCGTTTTGCCCGTTCAATGTGATCCAGAATCATAAACACGCCAAGAGAAGACCGTTTTTCCTCCGGTGAAAAAAATGAATAGACCATTGATAATCCGTCTTCTACTTTATCGGTCAATGCACCGGCTAGTAGTCCGGCCTTGTCATCTTCTCCGTTAGACGGCTTCCGCCTATATTCAATAAGCGATGTTTCGACTTCCGTGTCTTCGACCATCATTTGATAGTCCTGAAATGTCATCTTACTCATTCCACCATCGTCATGGCGTATTTCAAGATAATGTTTGAAAAGCAGATATTGCTCGGCCGTTGCCTTGGGAGGACAGACCTGACCAACCAGTTCACGGTTCTTCTTGATAATTCGTTTCATCGTTTTGTCTTGGATGAAATCTTTCACAACAATACGAACAGACACGCATGCATTACAGCCATCACAAACGGGCCGATAAGCAATATTTTGCGATCGCCGAAACCCGCTTTGCGTCAAGACAGTATTTTTTTCTATCGAATACGGGCCAACAAGATAGGTAAATACTTTTCTCTCCAAACGTTCGGCCAAATACGGGCAGGGCGCCGGAGCTGTCAAAAAAAACTGTGGTTCGTCTTTATCGCTGGTTGTCATGTTTATCGCATTACAAAAACACCACAAAACTTTTTATACTGAAAATTATAAAGCTTGCCTCTATCCTTCATCAAAACAAAAGAGCTTGTCAAATAACAACTCTAGCGTAATTTCTAGACAATCATTCCATAAAGGTCATAATCATCAGACTGTTCGATTTTTACCGTTACCAATTCTCCGGTCCGGATTGGACGACGAGATGTCAAATGTACAACGCCATCCACTTCAGGAGCATCATATTTTGTACGCCCGATGCCTTTATGTCCATCACTTTC
The DNA here is from genome assembly GCF_002007485.1 of Ditibartonella apihabitans. Lineage (GTDB taxonomy): Bacteria > Pseudomonadota > Alphaproteobacteria > Rhizobiales > Rhizobiaceae > Bartonella > Bartonella apihabitans. Next base: position 1,317,247 of record NZ_CP015820.1, on the reverse strand, counting down.
GTCGACAAGCACCTGTAACCGTTTACCGATTTTTTTCTTCAGTAGCTGTGCGGAAATTGTTTTTTGATGTGCCATAAAACGTTTCCACCGACTTTCCTTAATTTCCTCAGGAATAATTTCCAATCCTAGGTCGTTAGCCGCTGCACCTTCTACAGCCTCATATTTGAAGCAGCCTGCACGATCTATTTTTACCTCGCTCATCCAGTCCAGAAGCAATTGAAAATCTTCTTCCGTTTCGCCCGGAAAACCAACAATGAATGTTGACCGCAAAGCAATATCCGGACAGATAGAACGCCATTTTTCAATGCGTTTATTAATTTTTTCAAGATGTGCCGGGCGCTTCATATTACGAAGAACCGTAGGAGAAGCATGCTGGAAAGGAATATCGAGATATGGCAGTATCTTGCCCTCGGCCATGAGTTCAATGACATCATCAACATGGGGGTAGGGGTAAACATAGTGCATACGGATCCATACACCCAGCTCTCCAAGTTCTTTGGCAAGATCATAGAAACGAGCCCGCACTGAATGATCTTTCCAGACACTTTCGCTATATTTCAGATCCTGCCCGTAAGCACTGGTATCTTGAGAAATGACCAGTAATTCCTTTACACCAGCTTGAACCAGTCTTTCTGCTTCTCGTAAAATATTAGACGCTGGTCGCGAAACGAGCTTTCCTCGCAATTGGGGAATAATACAGAAGCTACAATGATTGGAACAGCCTTCGGATATTTTTAAATAAGCATAATGACGCGGTGTCAAACGAACGCCTTGCGGCGGAACAAGATCAACAAAAGGATCATGAACGGGTGGAGCGACCTTATGGACCGCTTCCATTACGCTTTCATAAGCTTGTGGTCCGGTTATCGCCAAGACATTCGGATAAGTTTTGGTCACCACTTCCGGCTCTGCACCAAGGCAACCAGTCACTATGACCTTACCATTTTTGTTCAAAGCGTCACCAATATTGGCGAGCGATTCATTACGTGCAGAATCGATAAAGGCGCATGTATTGACGATCACCAGATCAGCCCCATCATGCTTGGGCGCGATCTCGTAACCTTCAGACCGTAATTTTGTTATGATGCGCTCAGAATCGACAAGTGCTTTAGGGCACCCCAAAGATACAAAACTGACACGTGGAGCTGACATATTATTTCCTGCAAGTATCCGAAATTCCAAAATACGTTTTGTGGTGGCCTAATCTCTTTTATCAAAAAGGCAAGCCCCTAACGCTGAAAACACTATAAACATCACGGTCAAAAACAATCAGTCCTTGTTATTGGACATCACGACATCACCGGACTGCCACAAAGACGCATAAATTGGTACCAAATTTCAAGCTTTTTTGCCAAATTTCAAACTTTTTTGTTTGAGCAACCAATTTGTCATAATTCCTGAATGAAACGTCATCCCTGTGTGAAACATCACTGTCAAAACCGGTCATTTTAAACCGCTTTGACAATCCTTGATATAAAACTTCCGACAATCATCAATATTAAACAGTGTGTGCCAGATGGCGTCGTTAATGAGCTGAATTATGATAATCGATGTCGCCTTATCAAACCGTCAATAGCGTCGTATCAACCCGACGAGTTTCCCTTGAATTTTGATACGGTCAGGACCGAATATTCGTGTTTCATAAGCAGGATTGGCTGCTTCAAGAGCAATTGAGGCGCCTTTTCTTCTATAACGTTTCAACGTTGCTTCCTCGTCGTCAACGAGGGCAACAATAATTTCTCCCGGATTTGCGGTGTTTCCACGTTTGATTATCACCGTATCGCCATCAAAAATTCCGGCATTGATCATGGAATCCCCTTTAACTTCAAGAGCGTAATGTTCACCGCTACCAACCATATCCGGAGGCAATGAAAGCATGTTGGTCTGGTTTTGAATGGCCGAGATAGGAACCCCTGCAGCAATACGCCCCATAACCGGAACATTTACATTGGCTGCCGGACCACTTTCGCCGTCATTAAGCTCTTTCGCAATAACATTTTTAAAGGGTTTGTTTTTCGTGCCTTCTATGACATTTGGAGAAAATTTACGCACAGTATTTATAGGAGGAACCATGGATTCAGGCAGTTTCAGAACTTCCAAAGCACGTGCGCGGTTGGGGAGGCGACGAATGAAACCACGTTCTTCCAAAGCTGTAATCAACCGATGAATGCCCGACTTCGATGCTAGATCCAATGCTTCTTTCATCTCGTCATATGAAGGGGGAATACCGGTTTCTTTTAGGCGGTTATGAATAAACAGAAGCAATTCATACTGCTTGCGGGTTAACATAAAACTCTCCAATAACACGAATCAATGAGAAACAAAACCAGAACATACACTATATGTTCTATTAATGTTCTACAAGCATTTAAACATTTTTCACGCGCGATAATTTATAAAGTGGAAGTTTGTCCTGAAATAACTGGCTGGTTTTATCCATAATCCAATTGTTTTAACTTCAAATGGATAGACGATATAAACGGTCATAAATAAGCAAATGCATTAGTGTGCAATAAACTAAAATGTTTGGTCGAAAGTTCTGTTTGAATAGGATTTCGCTCGACGCCGATGAGAATTTCACTCTCCAAAGCGTCTTTCGTTGTGCATTTAGATATCCTCTTAACAAAGATTGCTCAACTGATTGATTTTTCTATAAAATAGAGCCTGATATATCGTGTCGAGCTGCGAGCGATATACGGATTGTCTTTTTATTGAAAAACCTTGCAAGCCCAATTGATCAGAGGCCCGCCTAGGTAATTTCATGCCGACGAGTTTTTACTCCTCAGATCAGTCAATTGAATGTCCTGATGGGCAACTGGCGACGAGCAAGTCTGAAATAATTGCGCCTGAACTACCTAGAATAATAAGTTTTAGCACAGCTTCGGTTTAGTCTCAGCTAATCCGCTTTGTTCATTCCAAACTTCAAAACAAAGTGTTTTCTGCCGATCGGCAATCTTTGTAAGACCAAACCTCGAAAATGGTCGGTTCTTACAGTTATGTAAAATTAGGTTAAATGCTAAAAATTCCTGCCTTCAAACGTCATAATTAAAACTTGATGCGCATGATTTTCGAAAGGTCTAAAGGGAAGGGGGCAAACGTCAGTTCGTATCAAAAGCTCGTCAAACACTCAATTATTAGCACCCCTATCTTCTATTTCCAGCTTTATATATCAAAAAATCATCTGTCTATCGCTCATACCCACCTCATCGAAGGTGGATAGTCTCATTGCCGATTTTCATCGTATTTTTTGCTTGCAAATTTATAATTGTTCGAAATTACGGTCTTCAAGAGTTCGGACATTAATTCACGGATCAAGCCGCATTGATTTGTTATTGGCGTTGCTGCAAATTTTTGAAGAATCTGAAATGTGTTATAGGCAATGAATACCGTGTCCTAATCATAATCGCGGATTTGTAGAGCATCTACCGTTACGTCCTCCAACATTTGGCCCTGGCGGTGCGTTCAAACAGCGATGCCGATAACGCATCGAATTATCTTTGGTTGGTCCAAATTCTGTTACATGTAAAATTCACATAAAGTGCCAATCTGTCTTTGTCGCCCCGGTTTTCGTGAACGTCGAAATCGGCGTTCAACATAATCGGTTATGCCTGATAATCCAAACTTCTCAAAAATTAATGAGAAACAAAATTATCGTGTAATTTGCCTTATTACCGTGCATTTACCTTGTATCTTACATCCCGATTTCTTACACAAAACCTGAAAGAGCTTTGAGACGGGCACAGCGCGTAAATTTGTGGCGAGATGGTAATCAATAAAAAGCTCAATTATTTTCGGGGTTTTTATTGCAGATTTGATCAACAATCAGCTACCCCGGCTCTCGCATCTTATAAAAAAGTTCCATAATATATCTTATGCAATAAACAGACAAACAAGAGAACAATCTTCTGGCACATAGTGATTACAGCACGTTGACAGAAGCCGCGTAGTTATTACGGCTGTTTGATAAGCCAAATAATGGTTCCGACATGTCAATAGCAATTGCCAGATAAATCGGAAAAAGCCACAACGACGTTTCATAACGACGTGATTATGTTGGCATGACAAAAACATCAGAGTACCGAACCTACATTTTTTCTAATATACAATGGTTACTACCGCAACATCCGTATAAGTTCCCTCGGCGATTTTTTTACTAGGCTGAGGTTGCACCTGCCCTGTAAAAATGATCCATTGCGCCAGTGTGTGCCCAGCGAATTTTATCGGCTCTTGCTCAATAAAGATTTCTCCCGCGTCAGAAATTAAAAATAACTCATAGGGTATATTATATCCCGGAGCCGATTTCATTCGGCGCTTTCCATCTAGTCCATTTTGTCCCATGTTGAATGTAAGAGTATAAGATATGGGGGAATTTTGTAGACTATTGAAGTTATTAATAATAATCGACCCATTATATGTAAAAAAATCTATTATCGTAATATAAATAAACGATATGAATATTGACAATTTCTGTTTTTTCGAAAAGAGTAAAACAAATGACAATGCGCCATAATACAAATTCTCGAATGTTGTTTTTTACAATAAAAATTTTAAATGTAATTCATAACAATGAAATCGCGGCACCCTCACCCCATCTTTATCGGAGTATAACTGTAACATTCAATATCTAAAAAACCGGGTAATCTTGAAAACATAAAGTCCGTTTTCGGTCGGTTATATTAGCTAGCAAGGCACTGCTAAATGGCAATTTTCTAAAGGCTTGAGCCTATTGCGTAATGCAGCCGGATTGATGTCGACCATGGAGGTTCGCAAGAAGGAGAGCAAAAATATTCGACAGTCTCCCGAATGAAGATGCAAAATATGACTTAAAATAACCACGAGATCTGAAACAGAATTGGGACGGTGGGTGTTATTTTTCTGCAGAGGTTAATTGGATGACTTTTACTGCTTTTAAATGAATTTACGAAAAACCTTTTCATCAAGCAATCGGTAATAACAATCGAAATATTGCTATCAAGGGACATAACGAAAATATTGGCGTGTCAGTAAAAGCCTTATTTATAGAACAAGACCTTCTTCTGACCGATCTAACAATTTGCAATTTTATTGTTCGCAATTTATATGCGTGCAATCCAACATCGAGATTACGAAAATGACACTTCGATCATTCCAGAGATCGACTCCTATGGCGCTCCTTTCAGCACGTGAAGCGATTATGGAGTATCTCCGGCCGCATTTGAGGAATTTCAATCTAACAGAACAGCAGTGGCGCGTGTTGCGAACCTTAACGGCAGTCGATGAAATTTCTACCACCGACTTGGCTGACGCTACTGTCATTCTGGGTCCTTCGCTCACACGCATTTTACGTGATCTTGAAGACAGGAAACTGATAAAAAGGTGGACTAGCCCAGAAGACGGACGACGTTCAATGGTAATGATAAGCAAAACCGGTTCCGACCTCATCGGGGAAGTCGGGGTTGGTTCCGAAGTGATATATAACGAAATAAGTCGGGCTTTCGGCCGAGAGAATTTGTCAGAATTGCATAAATTGCTTGGTGAATTTATAGAAAAAGCTAAACTGGCTGGTACCATTATCCATAAAATATTGGAAGAAAACGCTGGCCAGCCCGAAGAAAAGTAGCTTACCGATTTTGAGTTTTGTTTTCCGACAAGGAAATATCGTTAATCCAGTCGGTAGTCATCCTCTTTCTCGTATCTGACTGGTTCTTCAACTTCTATTAGTCAAGCGACATAACGGCATTTACCTGCCCTGTTCCGGAAATAGCAAAGAGTTCGGTAACAAACTCCGCTTTCCCTTTGTCGTTTTCTCCACCTAATACACCGAACATCATAGACGCGTCGTGCATAAAACCTTCACCAAAGGAAACAAGAGAACAGTGAGCTGCTTTCGCAATAACTTTAAGATCAACCGGTGAAATCACATCAATAGACTTGAGATTTTTGGTAGCTCTCAAATATTTTTATTTATTTTCGTTCGGAAATTTCATCAAGAATAGAAAGGCTACCCAATATAAGTGCACGAATGCCAATGGCATATTCATCATCTATACCCGGAATGCCGAGGCTTGATTGATAACGGGTTAAATCCTCTTCATCTGTATTATCCGGCAAAACGCTATCAGCTACCGAAAGTGTATGATAACAAATGGTAAAAGCGAGCCAATGCGACTGAATGAACGAAAGATGGTAGGTTTCAGCGAGTTTCTGTTGATGTATAAAAATGCGCTGTTCGATTGCCGGCGTAATCATATCGCGCCGCAGCAGATAAGGCGTTATACCTTGGTGGGTTTCGACGAGTTTCCACAATGAAGAAGCAAGTGTTACAAGATAATCATGCAAACTAACGTTTGACGTTATCTGAGGTAATTTCCACTTCAAGAAAATGGTTTCTGCAGCAAGAGTTTTTAAAGCCTCCAATCCGTTAACGTGATTATAGAGAGCCATATGGCTCACACCTAATTTTTCAGCAACGCCAACAAATGTAATTTTGGGGAGCCCAATTTCAATAGCGGCTTCCAGTATTCTATCTTTGTTGATTGTAGGCGGTCTTCCCCGTGAAAGTTTTTTGGGCGGTTCAGTCATTAGAGCCAATTTTGTTCGAGTTTTAAGAAAGAAATTCGAAAAAATATATCACAAACAATTGAAGGGGACAATTAATAGGTTTTCGAGCCTAACAATTTTTGTCTTTAAATTCTGCATCTTATGTGACGTAAGCAGTTTTAACGAGTGAAAATTTATTGAGGCGAAACTGCCCAACCAATATGCACCCATTATGTATCGTCATCACATTTGTTTTAATGGTCTTGTTACCCGAAACTCTGGGCTAGCTAACTTAATTAGGCAAGCCGCTCAAGCATTTTAGCCAACTCAATGAACCAAAAGAAATAGTGCTACGGTTTATGCTTCCTGTATAATGTTTGGGAACATATATCTCATTCAATAAATGGCTAACAAAAAAGCCATATAGAACGCTATATGGCTTTCTCGTGATTTGACTAGTCAATATGTAATAACGACCATTAAAATTTCATTTTCAAACCAACATCGAATTCACGTGGTTCGGTAACATAAGCTTGAATGCCAGCTATACGATCGCGATTTTTTTCTGTCGGAACACGTTCATCAAACAGATTTTTTGCATAGCCAAATATTTCCATATGATCATTCGGTTTATATGATAGCTGCATATTGGCAATTGCATAGGATCCCACGCGTAAAGCCGGATCATTATCATCTGTTGAATAGTAGTCATCTGTGTAGCGCACATCGCCACTCCAACGAAGGTTTTCGATGATATCCCAATCAGCACCGACATTGAACATGTAACCCGGTGCTTTTGCAAATTTCTTACCATCAAACACATTGCCGCGTGTGTCACCGAATTCACTTGTATCGGTATGGAGAAGCCCGAGGCCTCCGCGCAACAGAAGATTGTCAAGCAATTGATAATCGGCTCCCAATTCCGCACCGTAAGTTTTTGCTTCATCGGCATTGACGATGATTGAACCGAATTGTTTGCCGTTCATGTAATCGGTGACAGAACGTTGGGAATCTGTGTAGCGGGTGTAGAAAATATTCGGAGTAATAGAGAGTTTGCTGTCAAGCACGGTGATACGCGAGAAAATTTCATAGTTCCACGCTTTTTCAGCATCAAAATCATAATACCGCTTACCGGAAAAATTAAGCCCGGTTCCGCCCGGCAAATAACCGCGAGAAGCCATAACACCAACAGTTATATCGTTGCGAATATCGTAAGAGAGTGAAATTTTCGGAAGTACAGCATCAAAACTTTCATCATAAATGTGGCGAACACCCGGAACATAGCTTGCAACACCGTCGTGCCGGATACCGTCATATTGATAACGCAAACCTCCGGTCAACGCCCATTTTTCAGCAAAACGATATGTCAGTTCGCTGAAAACACCGACACTGTCCTGATCGACGGTAAAATCGGTTGATGCAAAGTCGTGCAACATATGGTTGTCCGAATTGCTTTTTGAATAAAACACGCCGCCAAGACCACTTAAAGTCGTTGTTTCGTCGCCAAAATTGACGCGAAATTCGTTCGAAACATTATCATAGTCTTTTGAAGCGGTACCGTTAAACGAACGACCGAAGTTATAATCATAAGTGCCGTTTGAATATTGTAACTCGTTAAACAGAATAACCGTGTTTCCCAGATCGTATTTCATGTCAAAAATACCGGCATCGGTTTTGGTCTGGATATTGTCTGTACTATCACGTGTATCGTGAAGTTGGTCATAAGGGTGTGAGGCAATTTCGAAAGCAGGCCGCCGTGAATCCATGTGTGAATAGGTAAGCTTGCCTTCCAATCCAGGTATTTCGGAAGGTTGCCAAAGCAGCTTTACACGGCCGTTGACATTACGCGGGTCGTTATCCATATCCGAATCCAGAAACTGGGGATTGGTATATTTGATAAACGTATCGCGCCCGCTATAATCCAAAGCGATACGACCAGCGAGTTCTGGTGTTATAGGCCCCGAAGCCATAAGAGAGCCGCGTTTTTGTTGTCTGGTGCCATAGAGAGTTTGTATTTCTGCCTCTGGCGTAAAAGTAGGATCTTTTGTCTTGATAACAATCGCACCGGCGATCGCGTTTGCCCCTTGGGTTGTCGTTTGCGGACCGCGGAATACTTCAACAGATTCGACATCCCAAATCGGTGCAGCGCCAATACCGAATTCGCCCGCACTCAGATAACGTCCATCTACGCTGATTGTCGCACGGGGAATTGGGTTGGCCAAATAGGCATTACCTTTGATCAACGGACCTTTGGTATCAACACCGCGGATAATCGGTGCATCACTGTCATTTGTATAAAGAACGTTCGGCGTTCCTTTGAGAAGATCGGTCAGCGTTGTTACAGCGGGCCGTTCTTCGATACGATCACCGCTGAGCACCGTTACCGAACTTGCGGTGTGTTGAAGCGATCGCAAAGATTTTTCACCGCTAATGACCACTTTTTCCAATACAGTACTATTTGACGTTGTTTGTTTCTGATCCTCTTTTTCCTCGGCAAAAGCAGAAGGAACTGCAGAAGATAATACAATCAAACCACAAATGATCTGATAATGGGCTGACGATAGGAAAAACCGGTTTTTCGATAGCGTTTTTGACATCAGATGAGACCTTTTAGGGAAAACGAAGAAAATATGAGTTTATTACTCATGATATAAATTAAGTCAATAATTATTTTATATAGTGAAACAAAATATCCTCATTTTGTTTTGGCCCATTTTCTCACTTCGCCCAGCGTGTAACGGGCACTCAAAAAACTGGGCGTAAAAACCTTTGAGCCATCAAGATAAATGACACGTCCCTTACGCGCCGGTTTCATATAAGTTGCCCACCCTGGTACCAGTTTATTCAAAGCTTCGTTTGTCGCTTCAACGCTTTTGTCAGGAGCGCCCCAGTTAATGATTACAACAAGAATATCCGGATTAAGGGAACCGAATGTTTCTGCACTGATTGGCAATACTATTTTTGGAGATCCGTCTGAATGGGTCTTGTCGTTCGAAACTTCAAAAGGTTTCATCCCCAAATCATTAAGAGGTTGAGAAACGCCAATCCCCTCTCCCACAATGTTGATCTGATCCATTATGATGACAGGTAAATATGTCTTGTTTTCGAGACTTTCCGGAAGCTGTTTTTTTGTTTCCTGAACATCTTCAAGATATTTTGCTTTTAGAGTTTGGAATGCGGTTTCTTTACCGAAAAGTTTTGCAAGGTTTTCTTCAATGACAAAATTATCAAGATGGCCGGTTGTGTAATGCTGCATATAGACGGGCGCAACGGTGGAAAGCTGTTTGACCTTATCGACATCGAACTCCGTACCAATAATAAGATCCGGTTTCATTGAATAAAGTTTTTCAAGATCAACTTGACGGTTATTCCCTATTCCTTGAGGTTTTTTCTGGTTCGGCCCGAACAGAGTATCAATGAAATCGGCACCAACCTGATATGTGCCGTCATCGGCGCGGCCAAAACTGCCAATCGGATTGACGCCAAGCTCGATCATCGGAATGGCGATTGCTGGCTCACTCATTACAACGACCCTCTCGGGATGATCCGGAATATCGACTGTGCGCCCCATAGTATCAACGACTTCCCGAGCCTCGGCGGTTGCGGAAATTGCCAGTAGAACAGTGCTGATTAACAAAGTTGAATATTTGATATGCATGAAATATTTCCTTATTTTTGAAAATACTGACGAAGGGTTTTTAGGCGTAAAACGATAATGAACAACGGAACACCGATAATGGTGGTTGTTAATCCCAAAGGCATAGCAATGGTTGTTGCGTTTTTCGAAATGATGTCGGCCCCGATGACGAGATTTGCCCCCACAAGACCCGAAAGATAAAGTCTGGCACTTCCGTTCGCACCACTCATGAATTGTGCAAGTTGCGGTGCCAGAATGCCTAAAAAAGCAAGCGGCCCCACAATTGTTACAGAAGCGGCACTTAACAATACAGCGAATAATAATAATAGGGGACGGGAAATGATAACCGGTTCACCGAGCGATTGTGCAAGCTCGTTTCCCAAGTCGTACCGGTTGAGAGAATGTCCTGAGAGAAAAATTCCGACGAGGCTGAACACAAAAAGCGGTAGAAATGCCGAAACGCTTAACCAGTTGGCCTGAAAAAGAGAACCGGCCATCCAGCTCGATGCATTGTAGGAGGCTTCGGTTGGCAGATAAAGTATCAGGAAAGAATTGATTGAAGCAAGGACCGTTGCAACGGCAATCCCCATTAAGAGAATGACCAGACCGCCTGAATGCCGGTTACCAACCAGAGCAAGCAACACCAATGCCGTGCCCAAGCCTCCGGCAAGAGAAGCAAATGTAATGAGAACACGGGAGGCTGTAGGAATGAAAGCAAGCAAAACAATTGTCGTTGTCAAGGAACCGTGACTAATACCGAACAAACCCGGATCAGCCAAAGGATTACGGGCAATCGGTTGTAGAATAGCTCCGGAAACTGCCACACTCCAGCCAATCAAAAATGCCAAAGCCAAACGTGGAAGGCGCACATCCCATAAAGCAAAATAGGATTGGTGATTGATCTCTTCGCCCGAGACAAGTTTCAAGAAATCGTAAAGGCCGGTATCGATTGTCCCCAAATTCAAGGAAATGAGAAAAAGAAAAAATGCGGACAATAAAAGCAAAATCCCGACCAGGAAATTGCGGATGACAAGCTCTTTTCCATTTGCAAAGCGGATCGAAAGCCGTTCGTCAAGTGTGCGCGATATCTTCATATGTCGTTCCTGTTCTTTGGAGAAACATAGAATTTTCGGATCAATAAAATGAAAACGATACCGCCGAACAGATCCAGAATAATTCCGCTGTTGACGACATAGGGTTGAAAAGCATTTTGCGAGATAGTACTCGCCAAAAGACAAAGGGTTGCTCCCGTTAATGCGGAAGCCGGTAAAGTTACTTTAAAATCTTGTCCGACAAGCGGTTTTATCATATGTGGAACAATCAGACCTATAAAACTGATTGGTCCGCAGACCGCTACGGCAGAACATGAGGCGACAATTGCACATGCCAGAGCGAAGCGGGAAACAGCGACCGTTCTTACCCCCATTGAAGAAGCTTTCTCGCTGCCAAGGAGAATGAGGGTTAGTGGCTTCGACAACATAAAAATCAATGCGAGCGCCAAGATACCAATCCACCAGAATTGATACAGCCGATCAATATATGCATGGTTGATATTACCGGCAATCCATGACAGGAATTCGCCTCTTCTATCCGCATAAGACAATAAAAGCGCATTACTCAGGCCGATGAGCAGCATGGATACAAGCGAGCCGGATAGAATAAGCATGAGACCGGTGGTCTTTTCATTGCCACCGGCTATACGTGCAATAATTGTACAGAGAAGAAAACCGAACAGGCCACCACATAAAGCGGCCAACCCCTGCTCTGCCAGATTTGCACCGAAAACGAGCGCGCACCCCACGACAAAAAGCGTCGCTCCCGCATTGATTCCGAGTGAAGAAGCCGAAGCGAGCGGATTACGGATAAGCCCTTGAAATACCAATCCCGAGCTTGCCATAATAAGACCTGCATAAACAGCAATAATGGCGCGTGGGAGGCGCTGGTAAAGGATGGATGCCTGACCATAATTGTTCGGCTCTCGCCATATCAGAACTTGAAAAACATCAGACGGCGAAGAAAATGTACCACCCCAAGCTATTCCAAGATAGAAAACAAATAAAAAAAGAACAACACTCCCGGTCCAGAACTTGGAAAAAATCATTTTATTCTTCCATGTACCGAACAGACTGGGCCGCGTCGGGATAAGGCTGACAAATGAGATGCCCGTTATGGACATACAATTCTGCCGGAATTCCGAAGACTTGCTGTAAATTTTCTTCCGTTACAACGTCTTGCGTTCGGCCGTGAGCATGAATTTTGCCCGCTTTCACCATCACAACATAATCGGCAAAATAGGTCGCCAGATTGATATCGTGCAAAACAACGATGACAGTCTTCTTCAGTTCGCAACTCAATTCGCGAACGAGCTTCAAAATAGCGTACTGATATTTGACATCGAGATGATTGACGGGCTCGTCAAGCAATATCACATCGGTTTTTTGCGCCAATACGAGCGCGAGCCAGGCTCTTTGCTTTTGTCCGCCTGAAAGAGAATTAACTGGTAAATGCGCCTTGTCAGCAAGCCCGACAATCTCGAGAACTTGGTGGAAATATTCGCGATCTTTCGCTGAAGGGCCGGAAAATAAAGAATTACGTGCATAAGAGGAGAGCTCGATAAGTTGTCCCAATGTCAGGTAATCGGGACAAAAACTCTCCTGAGGAAGATAAGAAACGAGTTGCGCAAGTTTTTTCCGATGAAAACTTCTGATATCGCGTCCATCCAAAGTGATCTTGCCACCTTGAAGATCCAAAAACCCCATGATCGCCTTGAGAAGCGTTGATTTGCCACAACCATTTTGACCGATAAGAGCTGTAACTTCACCAGGAACAAAATTGACGGAAATATCATGCAAGATTGTCAACTTGCCATATCCGGCTTTTACGTTGTGCAAGTCCAGTTTCATATCGCCCTCAATTTATTTTAGGGCGTAAACTATATAAAATTTCTCAAGTTTGCAATCTCAAAAAATAAGGGAATATTTCCGGATATTACCTGTTTTCTATAAGATCATACGGATATTAAGTCGAGTAGACACCGTCATGATAAAATTGAGCGCTCCACCTGCCCCTGTTGTGGTTGCGGAAATGCTAACAAGTCCGACATTTTGAACTAATAGATTTCCGTATGTGATGAAGCTAACAAATTATTTTGCTATCCACTTTGGTAACCAGATAGCTAATCAATCAATAATACCCATTCGATATGCCGAATAATGAGTTAAAACCCAATATTCCGAATTTGTCCGGCGCACTCTTCAGTTTTTCAAATTCATGATTTCCGCGGACAAAAAACCGACAAGGAGACCAATTTCAAAGCTGTTTGTTAACTGGAGTCATTGATTAGTCGCCAGGATTTCGGGCTCATTCCAAAACTGGGAAGTTTTCACAGTGCCATGTAATCATCACCGTAATATGTGATTATATTACCCGACATCTTGCAGAAAAAATGCCGACATCTGGATGTTTTTTAACCGAGAATATTGTGCCGGCATTTTTATTCAATGGGCCTATTTTGCATCGACCTCGAAAGTTAGTCCTTGATAGGCTGGTTCGACATTGTCGGGTGTATATTTCGCCACCTCGTCATAATCCAGAGCAATATGCATATGTGTCAAAATAACCCGCTTGGCATTGAGTTTTTTACCCCATTCAACCGCTTGGTCGACGGAAAAATGACTTGGATGAGGGCGATATTGCAGAGCACCGATAATCAACACATCAAGGTTTTCGAGATATTGTGGTGTCTCTTCAGGAAAAGCATTCACATCGGTACAATAGGCGACGTTATCCAACCGGAAACCGAGCGAGTGGATATCCCCGTGTATTTGTAAAACAGGCATAAGGGTTATCGGCCCGCCCGCACCCACTATCGTGAATTTGTTGTAAGGGGTGATTTTTATACGATTTAAAATCGGAGGATAATTCGACCCTTCCGGCGTTTTGAAACAATAGCCGAATGCTTCGTCCAGTCTTTGGTATGTCTCGTCATCGGCATAGATATTCATAAGATGATGTTGGCTTATTGCATAAGTCCTCAAATCATCAATTCCGTGAATATGATCTGCATGAGGATGAGTATAGACGACAGACGTTATTTCATGAACATGATGGTCAACCATCTGCGAACGGAAGTCCGGCCCTGTGTCGACAACAACAGTTGTTCGATCTCCATTTTCCTTGATACGTTCAACCAATATCGATGCCCGATAGCGATAATTTTTCGGATTATCGGGGTTGCATGCCCCCCAATCACCATTAGCACGGGGAACGCCCGGCGAGGAGCCGCAACCAAGTATTGTAAACTTGTAGCGATCTTGCATAAATCTTGTCCTATTTCATCTTGGAGAAAATACGGTAAGCATTCTCCGTGGTGTGCTTGGCTATTTCATCAAACGGGACACCAAGAACATCAGCCAATACTAACGCAGTCTGTTTGACAAAGGAAGGTTCATTTGTCTTGCCCCTGAATGGCACCGGCGCGAGATAAGGTGAATCGGTTTCGACCAACACTCGTTCTATTGGCACGGTTTTGGCAATCTGGCGGACATTTTCAGCATTTTTGAACGTCAATATGCCTGAAAACGAGATATATCCGCCAAGTTCCAGTGCCGTTTGTGCAAGCTCATCTCCGGATGAAAAACTATGAAGGATGAAAGGAAATCTTCCCTTTTTTGTTTCTTCAACTAGAATGTCGCGCGTGTCATTGTCGGCATCGCGTGTATGGATAACGAGTGGCAAAAGGCTTTCGCGGGCTGCAACGATATGTTCGTGAAAATTACGTTTTTGCTCCGCGGGTGTAGCATCGTCATAATGGTAATCGAGCCCCACCTCGCCTATCGCCACGACTTTCGGATTTTTTGCAAATTCCAGAAGTTTTTCGGCTGTCGTGTCATTTTCGTCATGAGAAGAACTCGGATGTGTGCCAACCGAGCAATACACATCCTCGAACCGCTCTGTTATATCGAACAGCTTGTCCATATCCCGAACAAGCGTGGAAATAGTGATCATCCGAGCCACGCCGGCCTGATGAGCACGATCGACGACATCATCGAGCTCTTTGCTGAAAGTCTCGAAATCCAGATGGCAATGTGTATCGACAAGCATGGTCAATCTTCGTCTTCTGTGGGAACGTAACGTGGAAATACCGGCTCTGGTGCCGGCAATTTCGTTTCCGGAACAATTTTCCGGCTAACTATATCATCAAGCATACGTTCGTTTTGATCAATTGCCAGCAAATCAAGGAGTTTTGAAGCTGATTGCGGAATGAAAGGACAAAGCAAAATGCCAACTTCTCTCAGTACTTCAACTGTTACATAAAGAACCGTCGAGAAGCGTTTGAAATCCGTCTTTTTTAGTGCCCACGGTTCTTCGCCAGCAAAATAACGATTCGCATCCGAAATAACTGCGAAAATGGCACTTAAAGCCAAATGCGGTGCTTGCTTTGCCATTGTTTCACGAGCTGTTTGAAGCGCGTTTTTGCATTTATCCAAAAGCTCGCTATCCTGCTTAAGAAATTTGTCAGGAACCGGTACAAGGCCATCACAGTTTTTCATAATCATCGAAAGTGATCTCTGCGCGAGATTACCAAGATCATTGGCGAGATCAGCGTTTGTCCGATTGACAATAGCATCGTGACTATAACTTCCATCCTGCCCGAACGGCACTTCCCGCAGAAAGAAATAGCGCACCTGATCAAGGCCGTAATGTTCAACCATCTTGAACGGATCAATAACATTTCCGACTGATTTCGACATTTTTTCCCCACGGTTCAATAAAAATCCGTGTGCAAAAACACGCTTCGGAAGCGCAATCCCCGCCGACATTAAAAATGCCGGCCAATAGATTGCATGAAAGCGAATAATATCTTTACCGATGATATGGGCATTCGCAGGCCAAAAATCCGACCTTGGCGTATTCTTGTTCGGAAAGCCGGTGGCTGTCAGATAGTTTGTCAGCGCATCGACCCACACATACATGACATGTTTGGGGTTACCCGGTACCGGTATTCCCCAATTGAATGTTGTACGGGATATAGAAAGGTCTTTCAGACCGGATTTCACAAAACTGATAATTTCGTTCCGGCGCTCATTCGGACCAATGAAGTCGGGATTTTTTTCGTAAAATTCCAATAAACGATCTTCATATTTAGACAGACGGAAAAAATAGCTTTCCTCTTCATTCCATTCCACCGGTGAACCGACTTCTTTTTCCCGCCGGACTCCATCTTCCCCTACTTCAGTGTCGCTCTCGTCATAGTAAGCTTCCTGACGCACAGAATACCAGCCCGAATAACGATCAAGATAAATGTCGCCGTTTTCTTCCATCAACTTCCAGATGGCCTGACAGGCATCATAATGGCGCTTTTCGGTTGTGCGAATAAAGTCATCATTCGAGACATTCAATGTCTTGAGCATTTTTTGAAATACGGCGCTGTTACGGTCCGCCAGCTCCAGTGGTGTCAATCCCAGTTTTTCGGCAGTCTGCTGCATTTTTAAACCATGCTCGTCGGTGCCGGAAAGAAAAAACACATCCTTGCCATTGGCTCGTTCAAAACGTGCCATAGCATCTGTTGCAATAGCGTTATAGGCATGACCTATATGGGGATTGCCATTCGGATAAAAAATCGGTGTTGTTATATAAAATTTTTCACGCATCGGATATCCAACTATATCAATATCAGCTTTTCATCTGACATAGCGATAGTTGAGGCACTTGTCACGGAAAAACCAAATAGTCAGACATCTTCCGCAATCAATTTATGAAGTTTATAAAGAACATTAATCACAAATTGTTTTTTATCCAGATTAAATGCTTCTGTTTTTGCGATCTCGTCAGCAACATTTTTCCAAGCATCGGCATAGCGGTTACTTAGCAACGAATTCCCGCCAAGCCCTGCTTTCATCGCTTTTGATGAGATAATAGAAAGCAAATTATCGCAAAACTGGTGAAATTGAATGATAGCGTCGCGCCCCGATAAGGCTTGTGCAATTGTCTGAGCTTTAACGACATCAAAGACCGACCCATTCAATATTTCCCGTTGAACACGGATAATTTCCATTCCGCCATAACATATCAATAGAGCTGCTTTTCTGACACTTCCCTCGGATTCTGCTATGATTGCGTCCAATTCAGATGTCTGTGGTAACTGGTTTACCAGAATATGGTGGAGCGCTTTTTCCATATTATCGTAATCAAGTGGACGAAATTTGACGAGATGACAGCGCGAACGGATTGTCGGTAATAAACGTCCCGACGAATTCGATATAAGAATAAAAAGCGTTTTTTCTGGTGGTTCTTCAAGGGTTTTCAAAACGCCGTTTGCGGCAGCCCTATTCATATCGTCAGCGGTATCGATGATCACGACTCGCCAGCCACCATTATAGGAGGTTTGACCTAAAAACCGGTTGATTTCTCTTATATCGTCAATCGTTATACCGGTATTGAAGCGTTCTGTTTTGTTGTCATATCGCCTTGAAATATGGATAACGGAAGGATGACTGCCCTGCGCAATTTGCCGCCAAATCGGCGAGCTCTCCTCGGGTGCTACAAAATCTCCGGAAGCCGAGGAAAGAATGTTCCATGTTAGATGGTAAGCTAATGTTGCCTTTCCGATACCAAGCGGGCCTTCAAACAACAGGGCGTGATGGAGACGCCCCTCTTTGCGCATGCTGCCGAGCGAGCTTATTACGCCATTATGACCAAAGATATGTGTGTTTTGCGAAGGACGGATAACGCCATCAATGTCATCATATTGTCTTGGCGTTTCAAGTGCTGGCATCTTTTTTCCTGTCCAAAAAAAGCAAAGTTATATTTTCTATTTTTTTCGCGATGTCATTAATATCCCGGGTTGCATCGATAACATAACATCTTTGCGGTTCTGCTTCCGCTATCTTCAGGAAAGCTTGCCTGCGAGCTTCTTGAACCGTAAGAGCATCTTTTTCAAAACGGTCTGCATTCGTGCCCTTTCCACGCCGTTTATCAGCTCTTTCCATACCTGCTTTTGCCGGCAAATCCAGTATAAAGTGATATCGGGCATATGTCCATGAATTGCCGATTTCTCGAGTATGTCGAGATATTGGTTAATATTCTCGCCGTTTGCCCCCTGATAAACTCTCGTCGAATCAATGAACCGGTCACACAAAACAATTTTTCCTTCTTTTAATGCCGGTTCGATGACTTCGTTTACGTGATCAATGCGTGCGGCGGCAAAAAGTGTAGCTTCGAAAAGTTTACCGGCTTTCAAAGCACTTCCCGAAAGAAGGACATGCCTTATCGCCTCACCACCTTCAGTTCCACCGGGTTCACGGGTAACAACCACGTCATAACCCTTTTGTTTAAGGAAATGTCCTAATAGACTGATTTGAGTAGACTTTCCTGCACCCTCTCCACCCTCGAATGTAAAAAAATAGCCACTCACTTTGAAATCCTGAATATTATTTATGACAGATCAAATATATTTTCTTAGCCAACCGATTGTCAGTTCATATAAGGCATCTTTGGCTTTTCCGACAAGTCCTGTCTCATGAACTTCATCAGCAGTAAAAACCGGCTTTTCCAGAAGGACGGTTTTATTCGCCAATATTTGTAATTTACCGACTTCAACATTAGGCGATATAGGCGCGTCCAGTGGTCCATGATAAACAATCCTGGCCGATATGACCGGTTTTTTTTCGACATTCATCAAAATGTCGACAGGTTCCTTGACTGAAAGCGGGACAACCGGCTTCACGCCGCCAAAAACACGTGCGTAACCAACAATCACATCTTTCGGAAAAACCTGTTTGAATTCGAACGCATTCATTCCCCAGTTCAATAATTTCGCGGCTTCGGTTGGCCTATCTTTTTCTTTTTTAATACCGTTTAAAACCAGAAAAAGTTGTCTGTTATTATTCTCGATAACTGAAGATATAGAAAATCCTGAATTGTCGCTATAGGCATTTGCAAAGCCTTGAGCACCAATATCCAAAGCAAAAAGGGGATTTTTATTACGTTGGGTAATTCTGCTCCAGGTTATTTCCGGCTCGGAATAAATTTTGAAATATTTCGGATAATGCGTCGCTATATATCGTGATAATCTTACAATATCGCTGGCGGTGGTATATTGGCCATTTTGCGGTAATCCGGTTGCATTTACAAAATGGCTTGAATTCAGCCCCAATTCTTTGGCTCGTTCATTCATAAGATCAGCAAATTTTTCTTCACTGCCGGAAATACCTTCCGCCAAAGCAATTGCCGCATCATTGCCGTTTACGATGATCATGCCGCGCAGCAAATCAAGAACGCTTATATCACTATTAACCGGAGCAAACATTGTATTTGTCCGCGATGGTGCACCTCCGGTCCTCCACGCGTTAATGCTGATGTGAAAAAGCTGGTCTTCACATAATGCGCCACTATCGAGCAGATGAAAAACCACTTCCGCAGTCATCAGTTTGGCAAGAGATGCAGGTTCAAATTTCGTGTGAGGGCTTTTCTGATAAAGTATCGACCCTGTCTCACCGTCAATCATGATCGCTTGAGTGGCTGAAACTTCAAAATTTTGACCGAAAGATTTCGACGTTACAAAAGCGAAAAGAATGGACAATAACAGTTTGATAAGGGTTGAGCGCATCATTGATCTCCGTGATTTGTTTTCAGCACAAACCAGCGGTTCACTCAAGTGCTTAACGGACACTAGCAAAACTGAAAGCTTCACTCACACCTGTTGCCCAAGCCAGTTCAAGACCATGATCCGGTGTTCCAACGGCTGCTTTTCCACGTCTTGCCGTCGACTTTACCTCGGCTTTCGCAAATCTTTTCCAACAGTTGTTTTTGTGCTCTCTTTCATGTCGTTTTTGTCGGCCGGTTTTCCAGCTTTATTTGCAGAAGAGTCCTTCGAAACAGGAACAGAGTTTAAATTGTCATTGTGATTGAGAACGGTATTGAAAACGTCATCTTTAGAGTTCTTGATCGCCTGATCAGCAAAGGCCACCAATTGGGAGTTTTCCGGCTTGAAAGCAGGAAGAGGTCCAACGTCCGGTAAATTCGGGTAAGTCGTTCCAATTGTCGTCTGCTCATTAAATTGTGGAGCAGCTTCTATGTTGGAATTTTCCGATGCATTCTGTGTCGTCGGCAAATTAAGGTTTACCCCGGCCATAGCGAGCAATGTCTCGGGAGTGATATTGCCTGGCTTGTAAGACGCCATAAGAAACTCGTTATCATTCCCTTCAATGGGAGCCCGCCCGACATATTCCACTTTTACGTCAGCCAAACCGTCATCTTTATAATCGAGCATTGTTGCTGCTTGTTTAGAGAGGTCAATAACCCGATCAGCTGCAAAAGGCCCCCTGTCATTGACGCGAACAATTATAGAAGCGCCATTTTCCAGATTTGTTACGCGTGCGTAACTCGGAAGAGGCATTGTCGGGTGGGCGGCCGTCAAATTATGCATATCATAAATCTCGCCATTCGCCGTCAAACGGCCGTTGAAAGCTGCCCCATACCATGAGGCACGACCGACTTTTTTATATGCCCGTTCGGCTGGTGAAAGATAGGCTACAGGCTTTGCAGTCTTGCCTTCTTTATAGAAGCTATTTTCGGCCTGTACTGCTTTTCTCAAATGCGGTGTTGCCGGTTTTGCAGCAGGTATTACTGTATAAGCTTTGACTTGGCTGCTTTCCGGTTTGACAGGCGTTGTGTCTGCTACTTCTTTTGCGTGATTGGCACACGCTGAAAGCATTATTGCGACGATTGAAACAAAAAAACCATGAGCAAAAACCTTGCTTTTGTTCTTTGTATTCTTTTCAACTTCTAACAGCATCAACTAACCCGTCTGATTTAACCATCAATAAGAGAAGGTGACGTGAGGCGGTCATTAACCTTGACATATTTACCCACGTTCCCGAGCCTTATCGTGTTGGATAAGATTTCATGCCGTTTCGATTAACACATCTTTAATAATTCTTTAAGAAGTGTATACGCGCGTGAGCCGACTTTCTTAAAATATCGTTAACAAACGCGCTTTTCCAATCCGGTCGCCCTTCTTAATTTTGCAATACCGACCAATGTGAAAACGAGGCTGACGGACAAGCGGATAGCGCGTAAAAACAAGAATTTGGAAACCTATCCAGACCGGGTGGATTTAAAGAACTAATTTTGTTAACCGGAAAAGAATGTAAATCAGGCCAGCCATATAAAACAAACTTCATGATGAACTGGTGAGCGCGCAGGGATTCGAACCCTGGACCTACTGATTAAAAGTCAGTTGCTCTACCGGCTGAGCTACGCGCTCTTTCACTAAGGTGATTACCTGATGAAAGTGGGCGGAACATACGGGCGAGATCGCGTCAGGTCAACACCTTTTAGCAAAAAATTTTCAACTCGTTTAAAAATTCTTGCTTTTCCCGACATAAGTACACCAGCTAACTACATATTTTTGCTGATCCCTCAAACGCCAAAAAGCGCGATCTTGTTTGACTTTTTACGGTACTGCCGAACGTTGATTGCCAATAATTGTCTATTGTAACGGAACAAAAAGCCGGTTTAACCGGTTTCCGGTTTATCGTTTCGGTGAATTAAAACCCATATCGTAAATTCGCTGTCGCGATGCAGATTCTAACCATCAATCGTTCATCGCTTTGTTCAATGTCTATTCTTGCGAATCGCAAACATCTGATTGCGGTGACTTTATGGTTGCGAGCCGATCTGACACAGATTCTAATCGGCAAATGATATAACTGATGGCTAACTGCTTGATATGGAGGGTAAAAAAGGATTACAAGGCACAATCAAAATTTTTGGAAATTTAGGAGCTTGGTATGTCGCTTCCGGATAAAGCTTTTCCCGTAAGCTGGGATCAATTTCATCGTGATGCACGCGCCTTGGCGTGGCGTATTGCTGACCAGAAAAAGGAATGGCGTTCTATGGTTGCCATCACCCGCGGCGGTTTGGTTCCCGCTGCTATTATCTGTCGTGAACTTGGGATTCGCCTTATAGAAACTGTATGTATTGCATCTTATCACGATTACCGACACCAATCGGAAATGGAGATACTTAAGGGAATTAGCGACAACGTCAAAGTCGATGATGGAGAAGGAGTTCTCGTTGTCGACGATTTGACTGACACGGGTAAAACAGCAAAAATCGTCCGTGACATGATTCCGAAGGCCCATTTCGCAACAGTTTATGCAAAACCGAAAGGCCGCGCACTCGTTGACACTTTTGTGACCGAAGTCAGTCAGGATACATGGATCTATTTCCCGTGGGACATGGGATACGCGTTCCAAAAACCGATAGCCGATTCACATGCAGGTTAATGGCAATCTAAAAAAAGATTCATCCTATCTCTTTCTAATCCGATTTGTATTACAAATCACCTTGATGGATTGACCCGACATAGGCTCCAGAAAAAACAAATTCTGGAGCTTAATTTATTTGTGCCTTACGACAACTGTCCTGACAGAGAAGAATAGACATGCAGATCGATTTTAAAACCTGTTTTCTTAACGGGATGGGCTTTTTAGAAAACCGTTAGCGTGTCTTCAATTGGAAGCAAAATCGGCTCAACAAAATCGAGCACATGCCCGCCCCCAAATACTTTTTCACTTTTCGTTGCCACTCCACATTTCCTTGCCAATTGAGCTTTTATTTAATTCAACAATTAGTCGGCGGAGCTTTATACCCGAACCTTCAAGCCGAAAACACTCGATCATTCGACAGCATTTGAGGCTTTGAGGCTTTGAGGCTTTGAGGCTTTGAGGCTTTGAGGCTTTGAGGCTTTGAGGCTTTGAGGCTTTGAGGCTTTGAGGCTTTGAGGCTTTGAGGCTTTGAGGCTTTGAGGCTTTGAGGCTTTGAGGCTTTGAGGCAAACTCGAATTGGTTATCTATTAGTTAAATAATCTATTTTTCAGGCAAAATAAAAGGCCGCAAGCGGCCTTCTATTATTTGAATGAAGAGTGAAGCATCAATTGCCGGACTTGGCTTTTTCCTGTTCGGCGCGCATTTTGTCTTCAAACTGTTTTTCCTTGGCTTGAACGGCTTTCTGGAGCTTCATCTGTTCAGCTTCAAAATCTTTTTCCTGCATACCGGGACCAGTATAGGCAGCGCTGAAACCGTCTAGCGAAATTTCAATCGGGTTAGGAGTGCCGCGGAAGTTGATGGTTGTTACCACCAATTTCTGGCCGGTCTTCATAGCATTGATGAGTTTGTCATCAAATGTATCATTAGCAATACAGCTCGGGCCGTTGCAGATAACATAAGGTATCTTCTTCACAGGGCCATCACCGACCTGAATGTGAACGCCTTCAGGAATAAAACGGCCTGTCGGTACCTGAATACCGATACGCTTTTCGTTCTGCTTTCCTTTGACCTCAACCAAATTTACAGCCGTCAGCGGTTGTCCGGTGTTAGAAACAACGGTATTCATTGTGTTACAAACATCAACATCCTGTTGCTTGCTGCAAACCTTATACCACCCCTGAGGCATGCCCTGAGCATTGGCGATGCTATGTGACGCAACGAGTAGAGCAGCAGCGCCAGCCAATGCGGAAATAGCAGCGTAGGTTCTTTTATGGGACATGATCAGGCAAATCCTTTCAATGCGCAAATAAATAATCCCGAAAGGTAAATATCAACCTCTTTAATAACAGCTCTACGCAGAATTAGGGCAACAGGATGACGTTTCCTTCCTTTACAGCCGCATTTACACAAGATTAATCAAAAAATCCAGCGTTAGAAGCGAACAAATTATAAATTGCACCGATCTTTGTGTTTTTCCAATCACACTCCATTTAATGAACCACGGTTAAAAATGGTATTTTTTATTCTAATTGATTATAAATCACACCCAAATAGTCGCTGACAGGTTAAAACTGGGCGAATCGGAATTATTCGGCTCCCAAGGGTTTCACATGAACATTGTCTATAAACTCGGTCTGTTCTTTATGATTCTCTGTTTGAGTTTCGGGCAAAATTGTCAGGCAAACGAAAACGGAATAGCAATGCACGGAACGCCCGCTTTACGTGCCGGTTTCGATCACTTTCCCTATGCCAATCCCGATGCTCCCAAAGGTGGCAAGATCACATACGGAGTGGTCGGTACATTTGACGGACTCAATCCTTTTGTTATTCGCAGTTTCCGGACAACTGCACGCGGTTTATTTGCCGACGAGCAATTTGGCGGTCTCGTTTACGAAAGTTTGATGGTTCGTACGCGTGATGAACCATTTACGCTTTACGGTTTAATTGCTGATAACGTTATATTGAATGACGATCGTACCGAAATAACATTCCATCTCAATCCCAAGGCCAGATTTTCAGACGGTACTGCAATTACGGCAGACGATGTCTTATTTACAGTCGATCTCTTAAAAAATAAGGGACGACCACCTTTCGACCGCTATATGAAGCGCATCGAACATATTGAAAAGCTCGACGAGCAGACAGTAAAAATGGAATTTCCACATTCGAAAGATCGTGAATTTCCTTTTATTTTGGCAAGCAGCATGCCTGTTCTTCCAAAACATGCAATCGACGTAGAAAATTTCGAAAAAAATGGTCTTACCCCTATTCCGGGAAGCGGCCCCTATATCATCTCCCATATTGATGCAGGCGAGCGCATAATTTACGAACGTGACCCCAATTATTGGGGAAAAGATTTGCCAGTAAACCGCGGTTTGAACAACTTTGATACGGTTCAGATCGAATATTTCCGTAATGACAATACCCGTTTCGAGGCTTTCAAAAAGGGGATTTTGGACGTTTTTCTTGAAGAACCGGCCAATCCGAACCGCTGGCGGTTGTCCTACAATTTTCCGGCTGTGCGTCATGGCGACGTTATCAAAGAAAGTTTTAAAAAAGGAACACCGGCCGATATGATTGGCTTCGTGTTCAATACCAGAAAGCCTATTTTTAAAGATCGTAAAGTAAGGCAGGCACTTTCGCTTGTGTTTGACTTTGAATGGGTCAACCATAATCTCTTTAACGATGTCTATAGCCGCACGGAAGGTTTCTGGTGTGGGTCGACACTTTCTGCCGTTGGACGGCCGGCGTCAGACAAGGAAAAACAACTTTTAAGCCCCTACCCTGACGCCGTTTTACCCGAGGTCATGGACGGAACATGGCATAATATGAAAACCGACGGTTCCGGCATTGATCGTGCCTCTGCCGAAAAAGCCTGGCAGTTATTGCGGGAAGCAGGTTATAAACTGCAAAATCGGCAAGCAATCGGCCCGGACGGTCAACCGCTTCACTTTGAAATTATGACCCAGTCATTGGAAGAAGAAAAAATCGCACTCGCCTATCAGCGTTCACTGGTGAGAATTGGTGTCGGGGTGGACGTGCGAACGGTTGATGATACGCAATATCAAAACCGGTTAACCTCTTTTGACTACGACATGATTGTCGGAAAATTAAAAGCATCACTCTCGCCCGGTAATGAGCAGCTCAATCGTTGGGGCTCTTCTTCCCGCGACCTTGAAGGTAGTTTCAATTTTTCCGGAACATCCGATCCGGCAATTGATGCTATGATTTCAGCTTTGCTCGATGCCCGCTCGAATGAAGATTTTACGGCAGCCGTCAGAGCTCTTGATCGTGTACTCATCTCGGGGAGTTACTATCTTCCGCTTTATCATTTGCCCGACCAATGGGTTGCACATTGGTCGCGTATAGAATATCCGGCCTATACCCCGCTTTATGGATATCGCTTACCGGCCTGGTGGCATCGCTAGAGGAAAAATACAGTGAGTTCTCCAACAATTTATATCAATATGATCTCGGATCTCGTTTGCCCTTGGTGTTTCATTGGACGCAAGAGACTTTTCAAAGCAATAGCAGCACTACCGGAAATCACGATAAAACTATCATGGACGCCATTCCAACTTTATCCGAATATGAAGCCGGAAGGCATTCCCTATCCAATTCATATGAAGAAAGTCCTGGGCAACCAGAATGCAATTGACGAGACCGAGAGGACGTTAATTGAGCTTGGTAAACAGGAAGGTATCGAATTCGATTTTGCTGCTATCAAAACAGAGCCTAATTCTCTTGATGCCCACCGCGTGGTTTATTGGGCTTCTCAGGATAAAAAAGGTATACAGGAGAAGCTCATTGCCGAACTTTTTTCCCGCTTTTTTGAACAAGGGCAGAATATTGGTGATCACGCTATATTGGTTGACGCAGCAAAAAGCGTGGGAATGCGTTCCGACGTTGTAGAAAAATTGCTTGAGACGGATATTGATAAAGATACCATCAAACAGGACAGCGCCCATTCCTATTATATCGGTGTACGTGGTGTGCCATCATTTATTATCGACAAAAAATATGTGGTTATGGGCGCGCAACCAACCGAGGTATTAATCGACACTATTGAACAAATTGCCGACGGCTATGAACCGGGAGCAAGTGAAGATCGCTAACATAGGGTTCAGTTGTAATCCCACAAGTCCTTTTAATTAAATAAAATTCAAAAACATTTTAATGCGGGATCAACAACACCGGTAAATCACGGTTGGAATAGCTTACGAATGAAGACGCAAAGTCTATTTCTTTGCGCCTTCTTTTGAAAGTTTTACGAGTTGGGTCATGACGGTTGCAGCGCCGTTCAAACGCTGATCGGCATTCGGCCAATCACGAATAAAGACCACGCTTTGGTCAGGACGTATTTTGGCCATGCTTCCCTGCTCGCCAATCCATTTGATGAGTCCGACACCGTTAGCAAAGTTGTTTTCTCTGAACTGGATAACAACGCCTTTCGGACCGGCATCCAACTTTTCAACATTGGCTTGCCGACATAGAGCCTTGATATAAACGACTTTGAGCAAGTGCTGTACAGGAACAGGCAAGGGGCCGAACCTGTCAATCAGTTCGGCACCAAAAGCATCAATATCACCCAAATCTTCGATTTCTGCGAGCCGGCGATAAAGCGAAAGGCGCAATGGAAGGTCGGGAACATAATTATCCGGTATCATAACCGCCGTCCCTACCGAGATCTGCGGTGACCATTGGCTTTCACTCACAGCCGTACCGTCTTTCAATTCGGCAACCGCTTCTTCCAACATTTGTTGATAAAGTTCGAAACCGACTTCTTTGATATGCCCTGATTGTTCTTCACCAAGAAGGTTGCCGGCACCCCTTATATCCATGTCGTGACTTGCAAGCTGGAAACCGGCTCCAAGACTATCAAGAGATTGCAAGACTTTCAGCCGCCGATCGGCACCCGGTGTCAAAACTTTCTGGTTGGGAAGCGTGAACAAAGCATAGGCTCTTTGCTTTGAACGCCCTACCCGCCCACGTAATTGATAGAGAGCGGCAAGACCGAACATATCGGCACGATGGACGATCAATGTATTGGCCGAAGGAATATCAAGACCGGATTCAACGATACTGGTTGAAAGTAACACGTCATATTGCCCGTCATAAAAGGCATTCATAATATCATCAAGCTGGCCTGCAGGCATTTGACCATGAGCTGCTGTAACTTTCAGTTCGGGAACGTGGTTGGCAAGAAATTCCTGAACATCTTTCAAATCCGAAATTCGCGGGCAAACATAGAAGCTCTGGCCCCCGCGATAATGTTCACGCATCAACGTTTCGCGCACAATCAGTGGATCAAACGGCGAAACAAAGGTTCTTACCGCCATACGATCAACGGGTGGCGTTGAAATAAGGGATAACTCTCTGACACCGGTCAAAGCCAGTTGTAGAGTACGCGGAATCGGAGTTGCCGAAAGGGTGAGCACATGAATATCTGTCTTCAGTTCTTTCAGACGTTCTTTCTGTTTAACGCCAAAGTTCTGTTCCTCATCGACAACCAACAAGCCAAGCCGTGAAAACTGCATAGTCGACCCAAGAAGTGCGTGCGTTCCGATAACAATATCAACTGTACCTTCACGCACACCATTTTTAACGGCTGCAAGCTCTTTGGCTCCCACTAGCCGCGATGCTTGTCCGATTTTTACAGGTAATCCCTGAAAGCGGGCTTGGAACGTTTTATAGTGTTGGCGCGCCAACAGCGTTGTCGGCACCACAACGGCAACTTGATAACCATTTAATGCAGCAACAAATGCGGCTCTGATTGCAACTTCTGTCTTGCCGAATCCGACATCACCACAAATCAGCCGATCCATCGGTTTTCCGGCTGCAAGATCGCCAAGAACCGCATCAATAGCACGCAATTGGTCATCCGTTTCATCATAGGGAAAACGGGCAACAAATTCGTCATAGCTACCGGTTGGCGGTACAAGAACAGGGGCATTGCGCATCTCGCGCTCGGCCGCGATGTGAATAAGCTGACCGGCAATTTCGAGCAAACGTTTTTTAAGTTTTGCTTTTCTTGCCTGCCATGCAACGCCGCCTAGTTTATCAAGAACAACATTTGTTCCCTCACCGCCATAACGTGACAAAAGTTCGATATTTTCAACAGGAAGAAAAAGCCGGTCTTCATCAGCATAGTGAATTTCCAGACAATCGCGGGGAACTCCGGCTGCTGTAATCGTCTTCAAGCCGACAAAACGACCAATACCATGATCAACGTGAACAACAATATCACCACTATTCAATGTGGTCATATCCGAAATGAAATCGGCATTGCGTTTGCGCCGACGTGCAGAGCGCACAAGCCGGTCGCCTAATATATCCTGCTCGGCAACAACAACCAGATCGTCTGCAACAAATCCGTGTTCGACAGTTACCACCGCTGCAGTGATATGATCGCGGGGAGTGACTTTTACGGAATGAAGAGATGTAACCTTTTCTATTCCTTTAAGGCCATGTTCATCAAGCACCTGTAACAGGCGCTCCAACGATCCTTCACTCCAGCCGGTAAGGAGAACCTTGTGACCCTTCGAGCGGAGTTCCGCAACATGATCGACAACGCTTTCAAATAAATTCTTGTTTTCGGAGGTGCGTTCTTCAACAAAATCCCGCCCGATCGTAACATTGCTATGAAGGACCAGATGACCTGACGATTCCGGTTTGTTAAACGGCGTAAGGTCAATCCGGTGTCGCACTTTTTCAGACAATGAAGCAATATCTTCAGGCGTCAGATAGAGCTCTGCCGGTTTTACCGGATTATATGGTGTCGAAGAGTCTTTCGGGTCGTGTTGTTCCAAGCGGGCCTCATAATAATCTTCGATAAGCTTATTACGCTCGACCATTGCCTCTTCGGCAAGATGATCAAACACCACTGGAATATCACCAATATAATCAAATATCGTATCAAGATGATCGTAAAAAAGGGGCAGCCAATGTTCCATTCCGGAAAACCTTCGGCCTTCCGAAATTGCTTCATAAAGCGCATCATTCGGACTGGCTGCGCCGAAAGATCTGATATAATTTGTGCGGAATTTGCTAATCAATTCGGGCGTTAAAGTTATCTCGCTCATCGGCTCCAGCGAGAATTCTTTGAGCGTTTGTGTTGTTCTTTGGCTTGCCGGATCAAACGCACGTACTGTTTCAAGCGTATCACCAAAAAAATCCAGTCTTACTGGTGCATCACTTCCCGGTGCAAACAAATCGACAATTCCGCCTCTCACAGCAAAATCGCCAATTTCACGCACGCTCGATACCCGTTCGAAACCGTTATGCTCGAGGTGATGAACAAGTTTGTCCATGTCGAGATTTTGTCCGGGCCGCGCGGTAATCGATTGGCCTTCAACCATTGAACGCGGAGGCAGCTTCTGCATAATTGCATTGGCAGTAGTCAGGATAATTGCCGGATGAGGGTTTCTTAACAGAGCAGAAATATTTGTAAGCGCCGACATCCTCTTTGCCGAAATTGCAGGATTTGGCGAAACACGGTCATAGGGAAGACAATCCCATGAAGGCAATTGCACCACCGGCATCTGTGGCTCGACAAAACTCAAAGCATGCGTCAGATCATCAAGTTTCTGCCCGTCGCGCGCAATATAAAGAATTGGCCCCTTTTTGCCGATTTCCGCCGCTATTTTATATATCGCAAATGGTTCGTATCCGGAGACGACGCCATCAAAACTCAGATATTGTGGTAAATTTTCAGTAGCGAAGTTTTTCTTAAATATCGACATAACTTAAGCGTTAAAATCCATGCGCGTGCGGTAATCGAGAATATCGCGGAAAAGCGGCGAATCGACATCATAAGGCACAGGCACTTCACCTGTTACCCAGGTCAATAAATCCCTGTCTTCAAAGGACATGATATATTCAAGCTCATCCATGGCTTTTTCATCAAGTTTCATAATATGGGCATCAACATATTGTCCGAAGACCAGATCCATTTCACGAATTCCGCGATGCCATGCACGAAACACAAGCCGGCGTTGCCTTGCATTGAGCTTACTGTTATCGACTTTCGAGCCTGTCATCACATCCTCCGGTTCAACACAATATGGGAATTTGTTCTATATTACGCTTGCGATCAGCTTTCAATAATTCGTTGTTTGACAATAGTCCAAATATGTAACATGTATATGAAGACGTCATTTCAAAAGACGTTGAATATGAATTGAGTCTTTGAACGATGGATAAAAGCCACTGGCGTCTTTTCAAACAGGGTGTCGTTGCCTGCATTCCGACCTTGCTCGGATATTGGGCAATCGGTTTTGCTTGCGGCGCTATCGGCGCAGTGTCCGGCTTTACGATTTTACAGATTTCCTGTTTAAGTACATTTGTCTATGCGGGTTCCGCGCAATTTCTGTTTTATTCAATGGCGTCCACAGGTGCGGGATTAGTGCAAATCGCATTAGGTGTATTATTCATCAATATGCGTTATCTTTTAATCAACACCTATATGGCGCAATATTTTTCTCACGCCAATCGGCTTGAAAAGCTAGTTGGCGGCTTTCTGATGACCGACGAAACCTTTGGCGTTGCGTCACAATACGCACGTACTCACGATAATGTTCTCCCGTTTTCATGGTTATTGGGACTTAATATCACAGCATGGCTAAGCTGGATTGTTGCAACACTTGTCGGAAGCATATTTGCAGCATCCCTGCCCGATTGGTTAAAAGACAGCTTGAGTTTTAGTCTTGTCGGTATGTTTATCGGTCTTCTATTGCTTGGATGGTATGCAAGCCAGACCAAAAAATTCGATATTGTTGTGATTATTGTTGCAATGGCAATTGTTACCTTTTCACACGGCATAATTGCGGCAAATCCATCGTCAATTATCGCTACCCTCATTGCGGCAACAATTGGCATGTTTATGCTTCTCAAGTCGGGGAGTAACAAAATATAATGATGGAAAATATCGGATTGGGAATTGCAGTCGCAACAGCAGTTACCGCGCTCATCAAAATTGTGCCGATCATGGCATTAGCTCACAGGCCATTTCCCAGACTCTTTCGTTATTGGCTGAATTTTGTTCCGGCGGCTGTGCTATCTGCTATTATCGTTGCCGAAATTCTTGAAAAACCGGAAACGACCAGTTTCGGTATTTCGGTCGCTCTTTTGAGCACAATTTTTTCGCTCATTGCGGGTATGCTAACACGAAGCCTTTTTGTGACAGTCGTCGTCAGTATATTAGCTTATCTCTTATTCCAAAACATTTAACGATATTTCAGTTTCAAAAAATATATAGATATTATGAGCTTATGAAGATAACTTCAAGGAAGCTCGATAATCTTGCCGGCTTTAAGAGTTATGCGCCGGTCCATTTGTTTTGCAAGTGACAGATTGTGCGTCGCAATAAGAGCAGCGAGCCCAGATTGGCGAACCAAAGCAGCCAGTGCTTGAAAAACATATGCCGAGGTAACAGGATCGAGGTTTCCTGTCGGTTCATCTGCCAAGAGAACTGACGGTGCATTGGCAACTGCTCGGGCAATAGCCACACGTTGCTGCTCGCCACCGGAAAGCTCCGATGGCCGGTGTTTGGCACGATGCCCCACGCGCAGGTAGGTCAATAATTTCAATCCCCGGTCAGCCGCTTCGGAACGCTTAAGTCCGGCGATCATCTGCGGTATCATCACATTTTCCAAAGCTGTAAATTCCGGCAACAAGTGATGGAACTGATAAACAAAACCGATGTCGTTACGACGTATTGCAGTACGATCGTTATCAGACAAATTGGAACAGGAATGCCCACGTAAAACGACATCCCCGCCATTAGGCCGCTCAAGAAGTCCGGCGATATGCAACAAAGTGGATTTACCGGCACCGGACGGTGCAACCAATGCAACAGTCTGCCCCTGCTCGAGTGAAAAATTGGCTTTATCCAGAATGACAAGGGGTTTGTCACTATCCAGATAACGTCTATCAATATTCACGAGTTGTAATAACGAGGCCATTATTCATACCTCAACGCTTGCACCGGATCCAGTTTGGCAGCGCGCCAGGCCGGTATCAATGTCGCAAGGAAAGAGAGAAACAGCGCCATAAAGACAACAATCAACGTCTGTCCCCATTCCAGACGAGCCGGCAATTTGGTAAGAAAGTAAAGTTGGGGATTGAAGACATCGACATTAAATAGCCATGAAATAAAATCCTGAATATGTCCTATATTCTCGCATGTCAGAACACCTAACAAAAGCCCGAGAACCGTACCGATCACACCGATTACCATACCGGTCATAATGAATATACGCATAACTGCACTTTGTTTGGCACCCATAGTACGCAAAATGGCAATATCATGCCCCTTATCCTTGACCAACATGATCAATCCGGAAATGATATTCAGAGCTGCTACCAACACAATAAGCGACAATATGAAAAACATGACGTTGCGTTCAACTTGTAACGCAGAAAAAAACGCCTGATTTCTTGAACGCCAATCAATAGAATAAACTTGCCGCCCGACAGCTTTTTCGATTTCCGGACTTATTTTGTCAACTGCATCGGGATCGTTCAAAAATATCTCGAGTGATTGGACTTTATTGCCTAAATTGAAAAATGCCTGAGCTTCTTTTAAAGGCATAAAGACGAAAATCGTATCATATTCCGACATTCCCACGGTGAAGATAGCAGCGACTTTGTAAGCTTTGACACGCGGGGTTACGCCAAAAGGTGTCACATCCCCATCGGGAGTAACAATGCGGATATCGCTCCCCACAGAAAGGCCTAATTTTTCAGCCATACCGCTACCAATCGCTACGCCATCCTGCTTGTCGAAGTCGTCAAGACTACCGGATTTGATATTTTTTGTAACGGTTGTGAGTTTATCCAGATCTTGCTTACGAAGTCCACGAACCAGTGCTCCGGTCCCGCCTGCGGCTTCTCCTTGTGCCATAGCTTGCCCTTCAATTACAGGAAGCGCAAATTTGACACCGTCGACACCTTCAATACGTGGAATGAGCGTATTGTAATCGGTAAAATCGCTATCAATCGCCTGAATTACGAGATGGCCGTTCATACCCAAAATGCGATCAAGCAATTCAGTTCTGAAACCGTTCATAACGGCCATCACTACGATTAATGCAAAAACGCCAAGCATAATGCCAATCAGCGATATGATCGATATCACCGATGTAAACATCTGTTTCCGGTTGGGAAGCATATAACGAAATGCGATCATCCATTCATAGGACGAAAATCTTAACCGGCTTACACCCTTGGCTCTCGTACTCATCAGGCCTCCGTCAGACGCCTTAAAGCCGCATCGAATGGAAGTATTTCTTTATGACCGGTTTTACGATCTTTTATTTCGACTTCGTTTTGAGCGGCGTTTTTGGGACCAATGATAATTTGTGTCGGAAGTCCGATAAGATCCATTGTCGCAAATTTCGAACCCGCACGTTCTTGTGTATCGTCAAGCAGTGGATCAAAACCGGCATTAATGAGTGATTGATACAATTTTTCACTCAAATCATCACACTTCTGATCGCCGGGCTTCATATTTATGATGCCAAAATCGAATGGCGACATTGCACGTGGCCAAATGATCCCGTTTTCATCATGAGAAGCTTCGATAGCTGCGGCTACCAAACGTGACGGGCCAATGCCATAAGATCCCATCGACACCGGATGTTCCTGCCCGTCAGGGCCCATAACTGTCGCATGCATCGGCAGCGAATATTTTGTACCGAAATGGAAGATATGACCAACTTCAATTCCTCTTGCCGCTATCTGGTCGGATTGTGGAACTTTCGCCCAAAGCTCTTCATCATACATTTCGTCGGTTGCGGCATAGGGTGTGGTCCATTGTTTGACAATGTCAGCCATAGCGGCATCGTCAGAAAAATCGACATCAGCCGGAGGAATGGTCATGTCCAGAAAATGCTTATCGCAATAAACGGCACTTTCGCCGGTATCGGCCAGAATGATAAACTCGTGGCTTAAATTACCACCAATCGGCCCTGTATCAGCGCGCATAGGAATTGCTCTAAGCCCTGTGCGGGCGAAGGTGCGTAAATAGGAAACAAACACACGATTATAAGCGGCTTTTGCGCCTTCATAATCAATGTCGAAAGAATAGCCGTCTTTCATCAAAAATTCGCGTGATCGCATAACGCCAAAACGTGGCCTTATCTCGTCACGGAATTTCCATTGAATATGATAAAGATTTAACGGAAGATTTTTGTATGACTTTACATGAGCCCTGAAAATATCCGTAATCACTTCCTCATTGGTCGGACCATAAAGAAGCTCACGTTCCTGACGGTCCTTGATACGCAACATTTCCAGCCCGTAAGCGTCATAACGCCCGCTTTCACGCCATAAATCGGCCGATTGTATGGTTGGCATCCAAATTTCAAGGGCGCCCGCGCGGTTTTGCTCCTCACGAATAATGGCACAAACTTTGTCAAGAACCTTTTTGCCAAGCGGTAGCCAGGCATATATTCCCGCAGCCTGTTGGCGGATCATACCGGCACGCAACATGAGACGGTGAGAAGCAATTTCAGCTTCTTTCGGGTTTTCCTTCAATATAGGCAAAAAATAACGAGATAGACGCATCGACCATTAAAATCCAACTAAAGCTCTTCGAATCGGAGCAGAATTATCAATATTTATTAACCATAGCGGCTAAACTAACGCTTGAAAATAGAAACAATCCACGATCAAAAAGTTTTCGCAAGAAATATGTTTTCTGTTTTCTCTGGCGCCAATTGAAGCGACCTTTCAATATCGCACATATTTTATTCAAGTGTCATAAAACGGTTGCACAATTCAAATCATTGACGAAAACAATCAATGACCGTCAAAAGTTGACTTCAATTATTACGAATCAGTTTACTTCGAATGATGTATAAACACGGTACAAACCGGCTTTTTACCCCATTTTTCATTAATTGTAGCTCTGATTGAACGACGGACAGCCTCATGAATGACTTCGTCGTCTTTACGTCTTGCACGCGGGATACTGTCAATCGTCGTTTCAATCGTATTCGAAATAATATCGTCAAAAAGCTCACCCTCATCGTCTGTCTCGGGTAAACCGAAAGTAACGACTTCGGGCATTTCCACCAGATTATAATGTTTGTCGAGAAGAAATGACACAGCTACATGCCCTACATAGCTTAATTTGCGGCGTTCGCTAATGCCCATCTCATCCTCATTGCCAATGAGATTTCCGTCTTTATAAATTTGCCCGACAGGAACTTCGTCGATGATTTCGGCCGGCTCGGGGGCAAGTTTAAGCATGTCACCATTGCGGATTTCTGCCACCGTTTTGATCCCTGCCTGCCGTCCTAAAACGGTTTGTGCCGCCAAATGAAGCGCTTCACCATGAACCGGAACCAATATTTTCGGCCTAACCCATTCATACATTTTTTTAAGGTCATTGCGCCGCGGATGACCTGAAACATGAACAAGTGCATCATGATCGGTGATAATTTTCACGCCCATATCAATCAAGCGATTTTGTGTATCAATGATCGACCGTTCATTACCAGGTATACTCCGCGATGAATAGATGACAGTATCGCCGGCGGTCAAAGCGAGTGAACGCATTTCATCACGTGACAATTTGGCTAGAGCTGCTCTTTGTTCGCCCTGACTTCCGGTCAAAACCATGACAATTTTATCACGTGGAATATAGGGATAATCTTCTTCATTCAGAAATGGATCTATACCTTCAAGATATCCTAGTTCTTCCGCTACAGTAACACTGCGTTTTATCGACCGGCCAACCAATAACACTTGTCTTCCGGCTTCTTTTGCTGCACGAGCTATCGAAATAATTCTTCCAACATTCGAGGAAAAGGTTGTAATTGCAACACGCCCCCTCTCGTTCGCGATTATTTCTGTCAGACTTTTTAAAACGTCATGCTCCGTGGGCGAAACCCCTTCCCGCATAGAATTGGTCGAGTCACAGACAAGAGCAAGTACACCCTCATCACCCAATTCGCTAAACCGCTTCTCGTCAGTCGGTGCGCCTAAAGATGGTTCATTGTCTATTTTCCAATCACCAGTGTGAATGACAGTGCCAAGTGAGGTTTTGATTGCCAACGAAACCGGTTCAGGAATGGAGTGTGCAACGGCTATAGCTTCGATTGCAAACGGCCCCAGTTCGAATTGATCACCCGCTTTAAAAAGTGTGACTGGAACATCATAAGAACTGTAATCCAATTCACGTTTTGTTTCCAGCAATCCGGCAGTAAAAGCAGTACAGTAAACGGGTATCTTAAGCTTCGGCCACAAATCCAGTATAGCGCCGAAATGATCTTCGTGGGCATGTGTGACAACCAATCCCAATATATTCGGTCTTTCATTTTCCAAAAATCTTATATCCGGCATTACAAGATCTACACCGGGCAATTCGGGGCCTGCAAAACTGACACCAAGATCAACCATCAACCATTGTCGGTTACCTTCCGGACCAAAGCCATAGACGCCGAGATTCATACCAATTTCGCCTACGCCTCCAAGTGGTAGAAAAACCAGCTCATTATTTTTGCCTGATGCCATTAAAGACTCCCTGATAAACGACTTTTAGGGCCGTAATTGTCTGAATTTAATTCTTTTATCGACCTGCACTTGAAGATGCAACGTTACCGAAATGTACGTCGCCCGCGGAAACCGTTATTTCATCACCTCGATCATTGGTAATAATGCAATTGAATTTGTCGTCGAGGCCTGAAAAGATTCCCGAGATCGTTTGATTATTACCGGTGATTGTCAGCTCTTCGCCAAGATGGGCAGCATAATCGAGCCATTTTTTTCTAATGATTTCCGGTCCTTCGGGAGAAAGAAACAAATCATAATTCAACGCCCAATATTCACTAAGTAACTTGAAAATTGTTGCACTATCAACGGCTATTCCCATGTTTATGAGTGCTTCAGTCGGATAAGGAGCGTCTCGAAACGGGTGAATAATATTAACACCGATGCCAATCACCAATGCATAACTGTTTTCGCTCATCCGCTCCAGTTCAAGCAATATTCCGGAAGCTTTTGCGCCCTTTAACAGCATGTCGTTTGGCCATTTAAGGCGAATAACATCCTCGGTAATTCCATTTTTTCTCAAAAAAGCTGTTACTGCATCGGCAAGAGAAACACCGGCAACAAAACCCAACTGCGCAGCATT
Source organism: Ditibartonella apihabitans (assembly GCF_002007485.1). Taxonomy (GTDB): domain Bacteria; phylum Pseudomonadota; class Alphaproteobacteria; order Rhizobiales; family Rhizobiaceae; genus Bartonella; species Bartonella apihabitans. The sequence continues at coordinate 1,279,677 of NZ_CP015820.1, read as the reverse complement.
CATGGGATTGATATTCCGGGTTAAAAGAAGGCTCGAATAAAGATCACCTTTCGGGCTATTCCATTGGCGCCCGCGTCGGGCCCTTCCCGAAGTTTGTTCTTCGGCAACGACCCAAAGTCGATCCTTGCCTTCATGAGCTTGTGCCAAAGCAACGCGATTGGTGGAGTCCACGCTCACGTAGGACTCCAGCTTATAATGATGTTCCTGAGCAAGAAGAGAAAGTGAAAAATCCATCTCGCTCAGAAGAGTGATGCAGCAGCCTTCTCTGCCAATTGAAAGAGACAACTGCCAAAGAACACATAAAACAAAACAAAAATGCCGCTAATGGTCAATACGAACTTCAGCTCACCTGTGAGTGGCAGAAAGAGCGATTGCTGGGCTTCATCGAACCACATAATTTTTATCACACGAAGGTAATAAAAAGCACTGATAACCGAGGCGATCATACCAACAACCACAAGCGGTACCAATCCGGCATAAACTGCGGCAGAAAAAGCGTACCATTTGGCAAAGAAGCCGGCCATTGGCGGAACGCTTGCCAAAGAAAATAACATAATTGTCATTATCGACGCCATAAATGGTCTGCTTTTTGCTAATCCTGCGAGATCATAGATATTTTCTACATTGCCATCACGTGTCCGCATTCCGAGGATGAATGCAAAAGACCCCAAAATCATTGCGACGTAAACCGTCATATAAAGGATCACTCCGGTAATGCCGAATGATGTTCCGGCGGAAAGACCAACAAGCGCATAACCCATATGGCTGATTGATGAATAAGCCATAAGCCGTTTTATGTTTGTCTGGCCGATCGCGGCGAATGCCCCCAAAACCATAGAAGCAATCGACATGAAAACCAGAATCTGCTGCCAAGCAGCCAGAGCGCCGTGCATACCCGATAGTGGAAGAAAAGCTTCAACAATGACACGAATAATAAGTGCCATGGCTGCAACTTTCGGAGCACTCGCAAAAAATGCTGTAATTGGAGTCGGAGCACCTTCATAAACATCGGGTGTCCACATATGAAACGGAACGACCGAAATTTTGAACGCAAGACCTGCAAGGACAAAGACAATGCCGAAAATGATACCGAGCTGCGGAACCTGACCATTAAGAACCGATGCCAATTCATGAAAACCGATTTGACCGGTAAAGCCATAAATCAAACTAATTCCATAAAGAAGCATGCCTGAAGACAAAGCGCCGAGCACAAAATATTTCAATCCGGCTTCCGATGATTTTACGTTATCCCGATTGAAAGCAGCAAGCACATAAAGAGCCAAGGAATGAAGTTCCAAGCCCATATAAAGTGTGAGCATATTTCCGGCTGAAATCATGAGCATCATGCCGAGAACGGCAAAAAGCATCAGAATTGGATATTCAAATTTGGCAAGCTTATCCGAACGAGCAAATCCGACCGACATAATCAAGGTAAATATTGCGCCGGCGAGCATGAGAACTTTCATGAACCGGGCAAAATCATCAATGATAAGAGCATTGGTAGCAAATGCGCTATCTTTCGGTGACAGAATTATTACAAAAATTGTCGCGATTAAAAGTGCAATGGATAAGCCGGTGATCGTTACATAGGAACGTGCGCCGGAATATACACCGATCAAAAGCAGCACCAAAGCTCCTATAACAATGAGGAGTTCGGGAAATATCAGCGGCAATTGAGCCATTAAATCAGTATGCATGGACCTTCGCCTCTTTAGTGCAGCTGGTTAACAAGAGCTTCTACTGCCGCAGCCGTAGTATTGAGAACCGGCGTCGGATAGAAACCGAAAAATACGGTAAGAACAATCATCGGATATAAGATGAATTTCTCCCGCGGTGACAAATCAAGAAGAGCCTTCAAACTTTCCTTGTCGAGTTTTCCAAAGATAACACGGCGGTAAAGATAAAGCGCATAAGACGCAGACAAAATAACGCCGGTCGTAGCAATGATAGCAACCCAGCTATTGACCTGAAATACGCCGATCAAGGTCAGGAATTCACCGAGGAATCCCGATGTACCGGGAAGAGCTATATTAGCCATTGTGAAAACCATGAAAGCAACAGCATATTTCGGCATATTGTTAGCAAGACCACCAAATGCTGCAATCTCTCTGGTATGGAGCCTGTCGTAAATAACACCGACACACAGGAACAGAGCAGCGGAAACGATACCATGAGATAGCATCTGATAGATCGCGCCTTGAATACCTTGTTCATTGGCCGCAAAAATACCCATTGTCACATATCCCATATGGGCGACAGACGAATAGGCAATCAGCTTTTTCATATCTTCCTGAACGAGTGCAACCAGAGAAGTATAAATAATAGCTATCAATGACAAAGTGAAAACAAAGGGCGCCAGATCGGCCGAAGCAACCGGAAACATTGGCAATGAAAAACGTATGAAACCGTAACCGCCCAGCTTCAACAGGATACCGGCCAAAATTACCGATCCGGCTGTAGGAGCTTCAACGTGGGCATCCGGCAACCATGTGTGAACCGGCCACATTGGCATTTTTACAGCGAAAGATGCAAAGAATGCGAACCATAACCAGAATTGCATATGAGCTGGAAATTTATAGTGCAGAAGCGTCGGAATATCGAGTGTACCAGCTTGCCAGAACATCACCATAATGGCGACCAGCATGAGCACCGATCCCAAAAATGTATACAAGAAGAACTTCAAGCTTGCATAGACGCGCCGCGGACCGCCCCAGACACCGATGATAATGAACATCGGTATCAGGCTTCCCTCGAAGAATACGTAGAACAAGACAGCATCAAGAGCGCAGAAAACGCCAATAACCGCAACTTCAAGAAGAAGAAATGCAATCATATAAGCTTTTAAACGGTCTTTAACTGTTTCCCAGCTTGCCAGAACGCAAAGCGGCATAAGAAAACCGGAAAGGACAACGAACAAAACCGAAATTCCGTCAACGCCCATATGGTAGTTTATGCCACCACCAAGCCAACCGATCCGCTCTTCCATCTGGAATCCGGAGTTATTGTTATCAAATCCAGCCCAGATGATGAGGGACAATACAAATACGAACAAAGTCGTAAAAAGTGCCACATTACGAATATTGCGTTTTGCTGTTTCACCATCGTCCTTGATCAAAAGGATCAGAACAACGCCAACAAGCGGCAAAAATGTGACCGTAGAAAGAATAGGCCAGTCGGTCATCAGTTTAAGCTCCCGATCATCATCCAGGTGATGAGCGCAGCGATACCGATCAGCATCGCGAATGCGTAATGATACAGATACCCAGTCTGCATACGAACCACCTTATTGGTTATGTCTACAACGCGGGCCGCAACGCCATTCGGGCCAAGGCCATCAATAATCTTTCCGTCTCCCACCTTCCAGAAGAAGCGACCAATTACAAAAGCCGAGCGGACAAACACTACGTTATAAAGTTCATCAAAATACCATTTGTTGAGTAGAAAACGGTAAAGGAAGGGAAATGCATTGGCCAATGCCTTTGGAATGGCAGTTCCAACAATGTAAAAGAGATATGCCAATACAAACCCGACAACCATTACTACGAATGGCGACCATTTCACCCATACCGGAACGCCATGAGCGTCATGAAGGATATGATTTTCAGCACCGGTAAATATCGCGCCTTTCCAAAAAGCATCGTATAACTCGCCGGAAAAATATGGCTGGAAAATAACACCGGCAAAAACTGCACCGATCGCCAAAACAATCAACGGCACGATCATCACCGATCCCGATTCATGCACATGGTGCATAATGTCTGCTGTTGCACGTGGCTTGCCGTGGAATGTCAGGAAAATCAGACGCCACGAATAGAAGCTCGTAAACAACGCAGCGATAACAAGCAACCAGAATGCATAGCCGCTAGCGACATTATGAGAAGCAAATGCCGATTCAATAATACCATCTTTTGAGAAGAAGCCGGCTGTACCGAAGACCGTTCCTGGGATACCGACACCGGTCAAAGCGAGCGTTCCGATAATCATCATCCAATAGGTAGTCGGAATAAACTTACGCAAACCACCCATTTTCCGCATATCTTGTTCGTCAGAAACTGCGTGAATGACCGAACCTGCACCGAGAAAGAGCAATGCTTTGAAAAATGCGTGAGTGAACAAATGGAAGACACCAGCACTGTAAGCACCGACACCAAGTGCCACAAACATATAACCCAATTGAGAACAGGTAGAATAAGCAATGACACGCTTGATATCGTTTTGTACCAAACCGACAGTGGCGGCAAAAAATGCGGTTGTCGCGCCGATAATCACAATAACTGTCTGAGCGGTCGGAGCAAGCTCGAAAATCGGCGACATACGCGTAACCATGAATATGCCGGCGGTAACCATCGTAGCGGCGTGAATAAGCGCCGAAACCGGTGTTGGCCCCTCCATAGCATCAGGCAACCATGTATGCAGGAAGAATTGTGCCGACTTGGCCATTGCACCGACAAAGAGAAATAGACATGCAACTGTTATTGCTTTGTTGCCATCAACTTGCCAGCTGAGGAAAGTCATTTGTTCAACGAAACTCGGATCAGCGGCTCGTGAAAAAATCGTATTGAAACTGACCGATTTGAACAGAACGAAAACGCTGAATACACCTATCAGGAATCCGAAGTCCCCTACCCGGTTTACGACGAACGCTTTGATTGCCGCAGCACATGCCGAAGGACGTTGATACCAAAAACCGATCAACAGATATGATGCCAGACCGACACCTTCCCATCCGAAGAAGAGTTGAACCAGATTGTTCGATGTGACCAGCATCAACATCATGAATGTAAAAAACGACAGGTAAGCAAAGAATCTTGGTCGCGACGGATCGTTATGCATATAGCCGATAGAATAAATATGAACCAATGCAGAAACTGTGTTGACAACGATCAGCATCACCGCCGTTAGAGCATCGATGTGCAAAGCCCAATCAAATTGCAAGCCTCCCACTCTAATCCAATGGAATATTGGAACATCAACAGTTTGCCCGCTTCCAATAGCAATATCGAAAAATGCTATCCATGAAAGAACAGCGACAATTACCATAAAGGTACAGGTCACCAGTTCGGCGGCGCGGGCTCCCAGCGTTTTTCCACCCAATCCGGCAATAAAAAAGCCTAAAATAGGTAGGAAGACAATAGCGTAAAACATAACGCGTCAGCCTTTCATCACGTTAACATCTTCGACCGCAATCGAACCGCGATTACGATAGAACACAACCAGAATAGCCAAGCCGATTGCAGCTTCTGCTGCAGCAACGGTCAACACAAAGAGCGCGAATACTTGCCCTACGAGATCGTGCAAGACCGAAGAAAAGGCCACAAAATTTAAATTGACTGAAAGCAATATGAGCTCAATCGACATCAGTATAATAATGACGTTTTTTCTGTTCAGAAAAATGCCAAAGACACCAATTGTGAACAACAATGCAGAAACGGTCAGATAGTGAGCAATTTCAATGTGCATATTATTCTTCCCGTTAAATACCCTTACCAGATTCAACTTTTTTAATTTCCATCGTGTCTTCAGGCATTCTGGCAACCTGTTTCGAGATTGATTGCCTTTTTACGCCTGCACGATGTTGCAATGTCAAAACGATCGCCCCAATCATCGCCACCAGCAATACCAAGCCGGCGAGCTGGAAGTAGAAAACATAATCAGTGTAGAGAATGTCACCCAATGCCTGTGTATTTGTACGCTGTGCCAGACTTGGCATTGGCTCGGTAACATGTTCTGCCAATGTTGGAGAGAAATACGAACTTCCAAAAACGACAATAAGTTCTACAGCTATAATTATTCCGACAAGAGCGCCGATGGGAGCATATTTCAACGCGCCACTTTTCAATTCGGCGAAATCGACATCAAGCATCATCACGACGAACAAGAACAACACAGCGACCGCGCCGACATAAACAACCAATAAGATGAGGCCCAGAAATTCTGCTCCGGTTAAAATGAACAATGCTGCCGCGTTAAAGAACGCAAGAATAAGAAACAACACCGAATGCACCGGATTACGCGCGGCAACAACCATAACTGCGCTAGCCAGCATAATGAAAGCGAACAAATAAAAGAATGCCGCTGCTATACCTGTTAACATTGGTTTCCCCTAAGTTAAACCAAACGATGACGCAAAAAATTACGCCGATTTATCTTCTGCCGCGTCAATAAACGCGACCACACGATTTCTCTAAACTCACCGATAAGGTGCATCCATAGCAATATTTCGTGCTATTTCACGTTCCCAACGGTCTCCGTTCGAAAGCAGTTTTTCTTTGTCATAATAAAGTTCCTCCCGTGTTTCGGTAGCAAACTCGAAGTTCGGACCTTCAACAATTGCTTCAACCGGACAGGCTTCCTGACAAAAGCCACAATAAATACATTTAACCATATCAATGTCGTAACGAACCGTCCGACGGGTGCCGTCATTACGACGAGGTCCTGCTTCGATGGTAATAGCTTGTGCCGGACAAATAGCCTCGCATAGTTTACATGCTATACAACGTTCCTCGCCATTCGGATAACGGCGCAATGCGTGTTCACCACGAAAGCGGGGAGAGACAACTCCCTTCTCATAAGGATAGTTGATCGTCGGTTTTGGAGCGACAAACTGGCGCATCGACAGCCAAAACGCACTCCAGAACTCTAACAGAAGAAGTGACTTGGCAGCTCTAAAAAGACCAGACATATTCTTCACCTTCAACTTACAAGTTTCAAATAAGCTGCCGTAATAACAACCATTGCGAGTGAAATAGGCAGGAATACCTTCCAACCCAATCTCATTAGCTGGTCATAGCGGTAGCGAGGAACGAATGCTTTCACCATGGCAAACCAGAAGAAAACAAAGCATACTTTGAGCACAAACCAGATAATCCCGGGCACCCAGTTAAGCCACCAGACATCGAGAGGCGGTAGCCATCCACCCATGAAAAGAATGGTTGTCAGCGCGCACATAAGGACGATTGCGACATATTCCCCAAGGAAAAACAACATGTAAGGCGTTGAAGAATATTCAATCATATGGCCGGCAACAAGCTCGGATTCCGCTTCTACCAAATCGAACGGTGGACGATTTGTTTCGGCTAAGGCAGAAATAAAGAAGATGATAAACATCGGAAATAGCGCCAACCAATTCCAATCAAGGAACGTATTGAATGGCAGTCCGATATTTGTACCCAGCCCCGCTTTCTGTCCATTAACAATTGTTGTCAGGTCAAGCGAACCGCTCACCAGAATAACAGTTACCAGAACGAAACCTATCGAAACTTCATAAGAGACCATTTGGGCGGTAGAACGTAGAGCACCCAAGAAAGGATATTTCGAGTTGGAAGCCCATCCCCCCATGATCACGCCATAAACTTCAAGTGAAGATATAGCGAGAATATAAAGTAGTCCGATATTGATGCTTGCAACTGCCCAACCTTCACTCACGGGCACAACAGCCCATGCCGATAACGCCAATGTAGAAGAAATAAACGGCGCGAGCAAAAACACGCCCTTATTTGCTCCTGCCGGAATGATCGGTTCTTTAACAACGAATTTGATCAAATCCGCAAAAGATTGGAACAAGCCCCAAGGCCCTACAACATTTGGCCCACGCCGCAATTGAACGGCGGCCCAAATCTTTCTATCGGCATAAAGCAGATATGCGATAATAATCAACAAAACTACCAAAAGCAGTACCGCTTTGCCGACGATAATCAGCAGGGGAAGCAGCCAGGTCATAAAGAAATCACCCATCGTCTTTATTTTTCCTCTCTACCTTCATTCTGCCGCTTCTGTCAGTCGGGCTTTTGCAAGGGCTGAACATTCAGCCATTACAGCCGACGCACGGGCAATCGGGTTTGTCAAATAGAAGTCTTTTATCAAAGAAGAAAAGGTTTGCTTGCCAAGTTTGGCAGTCTGCGAACCGAGCTTTTCAATGTCTTTGATATCCCCGGTTTTAACTGCGTTTATATTGGCCATATGCGGGAAATTTTCGAACAAGTTACGGCGCAATTCTGCCAATGTATCAAACGGCAACTTATGCCCCAAAACTTCCGACAGGGCCCTTATAATCGCCCAATCTTCTTTGGCTTCTCCCGGTGCAAAGGCTGCACGTGCAGTCATTTGAACGCGCCCCTCTGTATTGACATAAATACCGGATTTTTCGGTATAGGCCGATGCTGGCAAAATGACATCCGCATTGAGTGCGCCATTGTCTCCATGGCTACCAATGTAGACGGTAAATCCTCTTTTTTTACCAAGATCGATTTCGTCAGCTCCAAGAAGGAACAATACATCAGAGTTTTGAACAATGTTTTCTGCACCAAGCTGCGAAGAAAAACCGATATCCAACCCGCCTACACGTGACGCTGCTGTTTGGAGAACGCCCAAACCGTTCCATGTCTCCGAGAGTGCGCCGACTTCAACACAAAGCTTGGCAACCGACTTCAACACGGCTTCGCCAGTTTCTCCAACCAAAGCGGCCTGCCCCACGATAATCAACGGTTTTTCCGCTTTTTTCAAAACTTCAAAAAATTCGTTTTTACCGTTGACCACTTGTGCAAGAGTATCGGCACCTGCACCGAGATAAGTATAAGGATAACGTAGTTCCAATTTATCTCCGATAACGCCGATCGGGAAATTCCCCTGACGTTCGCGTTTGCGAATTCTTGCGTTCATTACCGCCGCTTCAAAGCGTGGATTGGAGCCGATAATCAAGAGCGCATCGGCTTCTTCAATTCCGATGATCTTAGGATTGAACATATAGGACGAACGCCCGTTTTCAGCCGAAGGGAAGCTCCCGTCCTGCCGACAATCCACCGCGGTAGAACCAAGAGATTTCAGCAACATTTTTAGTGCATACATCTCTTCTACAGTAGCAAAATCACCGGCAACAGCACCGATCTTGTCAGCCGAAGCAAATTCTACGGCCGATTTGATAGCTCTGAATGCTTCTGCCCAGCTTGCTTCGACCAATTTGCCTTCTTTCCGGACATATGGCCGATCAAGTCTTTGGGTGCGCAAACCATCCCAGATAAAACGCGTTTTATCAGAAATCCATTCTTCGTTAATATCGTCGTTGACACGTGGCATGATACGCATAACTTCCCGCCCGCGTGTATCAACGCGAATGGCACTCCCCAACGCATCCATCACATCGATCGTTTCAGTCTTTGTAAGTTCCCACGGACGAGCGTGGAAAGCATAAGGCTTCGACGTCAAAGCTCCAACGGGGCAAAGGTCAATGACATTGCCTTGCAATTCAGATGTCATGGCTTGCTGAAGATAAGTGGTAATCTCTGCGTCTTCACCACGTCCAATCAATCCAAGCTCCGATATTCCGGCTACTTCCGTTGTAAAACGCACACATCTTGTACAATGGATACAACGGTTCATCACCGTCTTTACCAATGGCCCGATATACTTGTTTTCAACAGCACGCTTGTCTTCTGTATAACGCGAGAAATCGTGACCATAAGCCATTGCTTGATCCTGAAGGTCGCATTCACCCCCCTGATCACAAATCGGACAGTCAAGCGGGTGATTGATGAGGAGGAATTCCATCACACCTTCACGTGCCTTTTTGACCATCGGAGTGTTGGTAAACATCTCCGGCGGCTCACCATTGGGACCAGGACGCAAATCGCGCACGCCCATTGCACATGATGCTGTCGGCTTGGGGGGACCACCCTTCACTTCAACAAGGCACATGCGGCAGTTACCAGCGATCGATAACCGCTCATGGAAGCAGAAACGCGGAACCTCGGCTCCCGCTGCCTCGGCAGCCTGAAGAAGCGTATAGTGATCCGGTACTTCGATCTCTTTTCCGTTAATTTTGATCTTCGCCATTGTTATTCCAGTCCGCGGATAAACCGCCTAACCTTTAAAACTCTAAATTCTCAAACACTGCCGTCTTTATTCTGCTGCTTCCAAAGCAATATTCTTACTCTGAACCGCATTGCGCGTATAATCGTCAATACGTTTTTCTATTTCAGGACGGAAATTTCTGATAAGGGCCTGAACAGGCCAAGCGGCCGCATCCCCCAATGCGCAAATTGTATGTCCTTCAACGTGTTTTGAAACGTCAAACAAAAGATCTATTTCACGCTTTTGTGCCCGTCCTTCGACCATGCGTCCCAAAAGACGCATCATCCAGCCGGTGCCTTCACGACAAGGGGTACATTGTCCGCAACTTTCATGTTTGAAAAACGCAGAAATACGCCAAATAGCTTTGATGATATCTGTCGACTTATCCATTACAATTGCACCGCCCGTGCCGAATGAAGAACCGATTGCCTTCATGCCATCAAAGTCCATTATCGCATCCGGCATTTTTTCTCCCGGTACGACCGGACAGGAAGCACCACCCGGAATAACGGCCAGAAGATTATCCCAGCCGCCGCGAATTCCGCCGGCATGTTTCTCGATCAATTCCCGAAACGTAAGTCCCAAACTTTCTTCAACAACACAAGGTGTGTTAACGTGTCCGGAAAACATAAAGAGTTTCGTGCCCACATTATTCGGCCGGCCAATAGACGAAAACCACGACGCCCCACGCCGCAAGATCGTCGGAGAAACAGCAATTGACTCGACATTATTAACTGTCGTTGGGCAACCATAAACCCCCATATTGGCAGGGAAAGGCGGCTTTAACCGCGGTTGACCTTTTTTACCTTCCAGGCTTTCCAAAAGGGCCGTTTCTTCACCGCAAATATATGCGCCTGCACCATGGTGAACGATGATATCGCATGCATGACCGTGTTTTGTCTTTTTACCGAGAAGACCGGCGTCGTAACATTCGTCAATCGCTGCCTGCAAAGCCTCACGTTCACGAATATATTCTCCGCGAACATAGATAAAAGCGGTATGCGCGCCCATAGCAAAAGTCGCAATAACACATCCTTCGATCAGCGTATGAGGATCGTGGCGTAATATTTCACGGTCTTTACAAGTTCCCGGTTCCGATTCATCAGCGTTGACAACCAGATAATGCGGACGCCCATCATTCTGTTTAGGCATGAAAGACCACTTCATACCGGTCGAAAATCCCGCGCCACCTCTTCCGCGCAAACCGGACGCTTTCATCTCGTTGATGATCCAGTCACGGCCCTTCTCAAGAATGGCTTTGGTTCCGTCCCAACAACCGCGAGACATCGCGCCTTTGAGAGACTTATCTTTTAAACCGTATATATTGGTGAAGATGCGATCACTATCTGCCAGCATTTCTCACCTTTTCCTTCGTTTCAATACCTTATTCAGCTACTTCAGACTGCTTTACCGAAAATCTTCCAACCTTGATTAAACAGTCCAACCTCAACCAATGCCTCATTCTTCTGCCTTCTTTGCGGAAGACTTTTTCTTGGTTGTTTTTTGTTCTCCATCCAGCAATGACGTAAGACCGGTAATCGGTTCCGACGTCTTACGCCCATTTTGTGGGCCTACCGGAATGGTATCACCCTTACCTGCTTCGAATGCGTCAATAATTTCTTCCAAACGCTCTGGCGTAAGATCCTCATAAGTATCTTTAAAGATCATAACCATCGGCGCATTTGTACATGCCCCCAGGCATTCGACTTCTTCCCAAGAAAGAGTTCCATCCTTATTGGTCACAAAAGGAGCTTCATTAATTTTGTTTTTGCAAACTTTAATAAGGTCCCCCGCGCCCCTCAACATACAAGGAGTGGTACCGCATACCTGAACATGAGCTTTTGTCCCGACCGGCTTTAATTGGAATTGAGTATAGAATGTCGCAATTTCCAGCACCCTAATATAGGCCATCGAAAGCATGTCTGCGACATATTCTATTGCCGCACGGGTAACCCATCCCTCCTGTTCCTGAGCGCGCATAAGCAATGGAATGACAGCAGACCTTTGCCGCCCTTCCGGATATTTAGCAATAGTCTTTTCTGCCCATTTTAAATTCTCCTTATTAAAGGAAAATGAGCTGGGTTGTATGGCTTCATTGGCAAGACGGCGCACAGACATCAGCGATCAACCTCTCCAAAAACAATATCAATAGAACCCAGTATAGCGGTAACATCAGCCAGCAAATGACCCCGCGCAAGAAAATCCATTGCCTGCAAATGTGCATAACCGGGAGCACGCAACTTTACACGGTAAGGCTTATTTTTACCTTCCGAAACCAGATAAACCCCAAACTCACCTTTTGGCGCTTCAACAGCAGCGTAAACTTCTCCGGCAGGAACATGAAACCCTTCCGAATAGAGTTTGAAATGATGAATAAGAGATTCCATCGAACTTTTCATCGCAGCTCTTCTGGGCGGAGTGACTTTATGGTCAACGGCCAGAACAGGTCCACTTTTTTCAGTGCTCAATAAGCGTTCTACGCATTGACGCATAATTTTGGCAGATTGACGCATCTCTTCCATACGGATGAGATAACGATCGTAACAATCACCGTTTTTACCGATCGGTATATCAAAGTCCATTTCGTCATAGCATTCATAGGGCTGGCTCTTACGCAAGTCCCATGGAACGCCTGCACCGCGAATCATTACACCGGAAAAACCGCGAATCCATGCATCTTCGATTTTGACAACACCAATGTCGACATTGCGTTGCTTGAAAATACGGTTCGGTGTGACAAGCTCATCAAGTTTATCAAGCGCAACCAAAAATGGATCAATAAATTCACCGATATCTTCTACCAGCTTTTCCGGTAAATCCTGATGAACGCCACCTGGTCTGAAATAATTTGCGTGTAGCCGAGCACCACAAGCACGCTCGTAAAAAATCATCAGTTTTTCACGTTGTTCAAATCCCCACAACGGCGGTGTAAGTGCACCAACATCCATTGCCTGTGTCGTAACGTTCAACAAATGATTGAGAATACGACCAATCTCGGAAAACAGAACACGAATAAGCTGTGCCCGTTTGGGAACTTCCAATCCCAACAATTTTTCGACTGCAAGAACAAACGCATGTTCCTGATTCATCGGGGCAACATAATCCAACCTGTCGAGATAAGGGGTAGCCTGCAAATAGGTCTTCGTTTCCATGAGCTTTTCGGTGCCACGGTGAAGCAGACCAATGTGCGGATCAACACGTTCGACGACCTCGCCATCAAGCTCGAGAACCATACGCAAAACACCGTGTGCAGCAGGATGTTGCGGACCAAAGTTTATATTGAAATTACGGACATTGACCTCAGCCACGATCAACTCCTCTGTCTCGAAATGGTATGAATGTAATGATCTGAGCGTTCACAACGTTAAGCAATGATTGAAAACCGGAATTCGTAACGCTCGACTTTAAACGGGCTGGATAGCAACTCATTTTGCACCCCCAGCTTTTTCGTCACCCGGCAGAACATATTCGGTTCCCTCCCATGGAGACATAAAATCAAAATTACGCATTTCCTGACGAAGCACAACCGGTTCGTAAACAACCCGTTTCACTTCATTATCATATCGGCATTCGACAAACCCAGAAGTCGGAAAATCTTTACGTAAAGGATGACCTTCAAAGCCGTAATCCGTCAAAATACGGCGTAAATCCGGATGACCGGAAAAAAGAACACCGTACATATCGTAGGTCTCGCGTTCATACCATTCCGCACCTGGATATATACTGCATACAGAAGGAACCGGCGTATCTTCGTCCGTACGAACCTTCACACGTATCCGAAGATTGTGACGGGGCGACAAAAGATGATAGACAACATCGAAGCGCTTTTCCCGTTCCGGATAATCGACACCGCATATATCAATCAGACCAACAAATTGACAATGTGAATCATCTTTCAAAAACGACAGAACATCGACAATTGCATCAAGTTTCGATACGAGCGTGAGCTCATTATAGGCAAAAGTTGAATCCTCAATCACCGTTTCCAAGCGTTCGGTAACATAGGATTGCAATTCCTTTAGCGCTTCAGTAGTCATCAACCGCTCTCCCCTCACCGCTCGATCGAACCGGTGCGACGTATCTTTTTCTGTAACAGAAGCACACCATAAAGCAAAGCTTCAGCCGTTGGCGGGCAGCCAGGAATGTAGATATCTACAGGCACTATCCGATCACATCCTCTGACAACAGAATAGGAATAATGATAATAGCCACCACCATTTGCGCATGACCCCATCGAAATCACATAACGGGGTTCCGGCATTTGGTCATAAACTTTTCTCAGCGCAGGTGCCATTTTGTTTGTCAATGTGCCAGCGACCATCATCACATCCGATTGACGCGGTGAAGCACGCGGTGCATAGCCAAAACGCTCATTGTCATAATGAGGCATAGAACATTGCATTAATTCAATGGCGCAGCATGCCAGACCAAAACTCATCCACATTAGCGAACCGGTTCTTGCCCAAGTTACAAGCGCATCTACTGATGTCACTAAAAAACCTTTATCGGAAAGCTCGCCACTTATATTTTGAAAAAATTCGTCATCGGATCCAATCAGCTTTCCAGTATTCGGATCAATTATGCCCTTAGGCTTAGGAGCTACCAATGCCGAATTGTCATGTATCAATCCCATTCTAGTGCTCCTTTTTTCCATTCATAGATAAAGCCGACAGTCAGCACAGCAAGAAACACCATCATCGAGAGAAATCCAAAACAGCCAATCGCGTCGAAAGAAACAGCCCATGGAAAAAGAAAGGCTACTTCCAGATCGAAAATAATAAATAGAATTGAAACCAGATAAAATCTGATATCGAATTTCATACGTGCATCATCAAACGAGTTAAAACCACATTCATATGCAGATAATTTTTCCGGATCTGGGGAACGATAAGCCACAATGTAAGGCATTATCAAAAGTACGCCAGCGATCAACGCCGATACTATGATAAAAATCAATACTGGCAAATAAGAACTAATAAGATCAGCCATGGTTCACTTCTGCCTTTAATTAGGTGCCGAACTAACACAACCAACGTCGGTTAAATCGACGACTTTGCTGGTTGATAAGTTAATCCCGCCCGTGCAGCTTAAAGGGCATGCCGTGCGACAAATCTGCGCTAAGCGTTACCCCACCAAACGCTCCTGCGCAATAGCTAACGCTATCATAAAATCACAAGCTGTGCAAAAATCCAGTATGTTAAAAAAAGCATCAATGTGTAAAACATTCTTGATTATTCAAAAAAACAATTAGAAAACAATGTATTGGTAGGATTTTTACGTATATTATTCGAGATAAAATATAGAAAATTTCCCATTTTATTCATCTGGTCACGTTTTGGCGAGCAACGATATTTACGTCATTGTTGAGCCAAAACGACACATTTTTCCTTTTTTATCGGAAATTTCGAGCATAGCGACGCTTGATCAGATTCTATCATGAAACTTTAAAACGCCGCTGGAGAGCACGAAGGAACAGATTTTACCGGACGGATTCCCGACGGAATATAGAGAGATCTTTTATTATCGGGAGATTTAAAAAATAATGGATATTTTAGGAAAAATGCCAATTCCAACGAGCTTTTAAAAGCTGTTTGAAAATGGCGCGAGTGACGGGACTCGAACCCGCGACCTCCGGCGTGACAGGCCGGCGCTCTAACCAACTGAGCTACACCCGCGCACTTTTCAGTTCAGTCATTGTGACTGTGTGCGGTCGTTTAAGGTGTTCGTCTGCATCTGTCAAGCGACAAGAGTTGAGTTTTTTTATAAAAATTGTTTTTTTCACGAAAAATGGCGGAAAACCGCGATTTTTAATTTTTTCGGTAAAAAAAACTAATTGGACGCGATCTTTCTCTTGCGTTTAGGAAAACTTTTGCCTAAAGAGAGCTGCAGTTGTTACCGACCAAGGTAACGGCGGGCGATTAGCTCAGCTGGTAGAGCGCCTCGTTTACACCGAGGATGTCGGGAGTTCGAGTCTCTCATCGCCTACCATCCTCCTCTTTTGCCATTATAAATAATTGATTTGAATGATTATTTTTTCGGTAAGGGCGAACTATCAAAAGGTGGGGGCATAGAAAACCGTTTTCAACTCTTTTGTAGCTTTGTGATTGCTTCTCTTGCCAAGCGGCGGCGATCATCTGTTTTTGTCTAACGAGACGCCATATTATCCGCTTCCCAACCGAACAGTGATTTCACTTGTGCTGCCGTTGCTGCTTCTTTTGCAGCACGGGTAGCACTGATTTTTCTTACTCCATGAGCCGACTTATTGATTCCTGGTTCATTACAAGCGCGCCTAAAATAATTGCCGAACTTCTCTTTCGTTGATGATTGAACTCGGTCACCACATATAAATGTCGGTTCTCCAGTTCATCCTTTATCAAGTGTCTTCTAAAGAGCTGGATATCCTCTCTTAAGTGATTGAGGATATCTGGAAAGAGCAAATGTGCTTACAAGAATACGTCAGTCGTGAATTCGTAAAAATAGACTCCGACTTTGTAAAAATTGCATCCAACAAAGAATATCAATTAAATAATATAAAGTTTTTGCGTTATATGTTGCTAACGATCACTTGTTCATTGTCTAAAGCCCCCGATTGAATAGTTTCTTCATTTCATTAAATAGGATTTAAAGCCATTAATCTTCTCTATTTAACTTAGGGAAATTGCTCTTTGGAAATTAATAACGGCTGATTAAACGAAATTATAAAATGTATCGGTTTTATCGATATCGGCTTATCGATGAAGGCATAAAACACCCGATAAGCCCACACGCTAAAATTATTTAGCTTGAAATTGATCCCGATCGATCATGATTCTTTGCCGGCTTTTCACGAAACTGGACTATCGGCCATAGGATCAGCGTGCCACCGAAGACAGTGATCAGGCACCTGGTCATTTAACCTGGTCATTTACTTGAATCAATTTTTTCTTGTCACCGACAAAAAGCCATAAAAAGCGCGATAAAGATCTTTTCAATATCAAAGTTTTTCCTATCTGCACCTTTATGGTGTTTTTATATGGAGATGATTTTATGCAAGCGGCTTATCTCAAAAACGACTCTCATTCCCTCAAACTGCCCTTTATTTTTCTACTATTTTCATTTCTTCTGCCCGTCCTGTCCGGATGCGGATTTAATACGATTCCAACCAACGAAGAAAAAGCTCACGCCGCTTGGAGTGAAGTTCTCAACCAATATCAGCGGCGATCAGATCTGATACCGAATCTCGTTGAAACGGTGAAGGGATATGCTCAGCATGAACAGGCTGTATTGACCGGCGTTGTCGAGGCACGTGCAAAGGCAACGCAGACAAACATTAACGCCGATATGCTCAATAATCCCGAGGCAATGCAACAATTTATCAACAACCAGTCCAATCTCACCGGAGCCCTCTCGCGCTTGATGGCAGTGGCTGAAAATTATCCAGATTTGAAAGCGAATCAAAATTTTCTCGCTCTACAATCGCAACTGGAAGGAACAGAAAATCGGATTGCTGTTGCAAGACGTGATTATATAGAAGCGGTTCGTATCTACAACACTGCACTCAAAACCATGCCAACTATGATTTGGACTTGGTTGTGGTATCGCGACGCAAAGCCCATGCCGACATTTTCAATCGACGAAGCAGCCGAGAAAGCACCTAAGGTCGAGTTCAACAAATGAGTCGTTTCCGTTGGCCAATCAACAGAGCACTATTTTTTTCGGATTGGCCTTCATCCTCATCACGCCATTTGTGTGTGCTAACACGTTAGCAGAAGATTCTCTGCCTGCCCTTTCTGGCCGAGTTGTTGATAATGCCAATCTGTTAAGTCCAACGGCAAGAGCCTCTTTAACTGAGAAGCTCGCTTCTCTGGAGGACAAAACAGGCGACCAAATCGTCGTTGCTACATTACCTACCCTATTGGGACACGATATTGAGACCTTTGCAAATTCCTTATTCAGACGCTGGGCACTAGGGCAAAAGCAGATGAATAATGGCGTGTTGCTGCTCATAGCTCCAAGCGAGAGACAAGTTAGAATCGAGGTCGGCTATGGTCTGGAAGGAGTTCTGACTGACGCTCTCTCTTCGACCATTATTAACGCAATTATTTTACCAAATTTCAGGCAAGATAATTTTGAAAAAGGTATTGTTGAAGGAGTTGCCGCGATCGCCGATGTTCTGACAGGTAGCAAAGCAGATTTTGATGCACGCGTTCACAACTACCAACAGATTGAACAGGAAAGAGTTAGGCAACAACAAAAACAGGATATGATTGCGAATACCGTTGCCGTTCTAATATTTGTATTCTTCGTTGTACTTCCCGTACTTGCATCTATCTTCGGTACAAAAGTCGGACCAAGACGTTACCGTTGGCTTGGCATCGTGTTTGTTCTCTGGTTCTTGGGGTCCGGCAGAGGCGGAGGATTCGGTGGAGGCGGATTCGGCGGTGGATTTGGAGGAGGTTCCGGCGGCTTTGGCGGTGGCTTTGGCGGCGGCGGTGGTTCATCGGGAGGCGGTGGAGCTTCAGGGCGATGGTAATGCAAACAAACTCTGCAAATCATACAAATATTCTTCAACGTGATCAAATTGGTGCAGCTATTCACGCTGCAGAAAAGTCGACGAACGGAGAAATTTTCGCGGTTTTTGCAAAAGAAAGTGACAATTATTTTTTCATTTCATTTTTCATTTGGACTGTAGCGATTTTTTTTACTTCAATCATTGCGGCCTATGGAATTCATTGGTTTTGGCATGATGTTCCCCTACATTATTTTACCTCCACCGTCCTTGCCATCCACCTTCTGGGCTTATTTTATTTGTCGATTCTACCGCAGTTACGGCTTCTCATAACACCGGCCGCAATTAAAAATCGCATTTGTCATGCGAATGCAGTGCGGCAATTTCTTGCACAAGATATCAATCATACAAAGAAACGGACAGGTATCCTGCTTTTCATTTCGCAAGCTGAACATTACGCGGAAGTTATATCGGATATCAAAATTGTCGAAAAAGTACCTGCAGAAATCTGGAATGATATCGTCAAAGGAATGATGACCAAGGCAAGGGAAGGTCATTTGACCGAAGCTTATGTAGATGCCATAAAAAAGTCGGGCGAAGTACTGACACACTATTTTCCACGGAACGCAACTACCGAAAACGAATTACCCGATCATATCATCGAAATATAAACGATAAAAATATCCATTATCTTTATAATCCCCCTATCACTAAAAATTATTATAAAACAATTGTATTAAATTGTAATGTGAAATTATTTTTATAACTATGGATAAGGTGTTTATTTTTGTTTGTTTGATAATTTTATCCATTTTAAGAAATTAATTTAATTTATAAAATTTTAAATTAACAATTTTCTTTTTATATCAATGATATATTTTTTAACTAAAATCTTAGCTTTCCCAAGCTTCGTCTTTTCACATAGCCCGACTATTTTTGGCATTCAAGACTGTTTTGGCATTCAAATTTGGCACTAAAATTGGCCGTCGATCCCTGCGCGTTGGCGTGGCGATTGGACTAAGGCTTTACCTTGATTTAATTGAATGAAGCTTATAAATTGCGCAAGTTGAAGTTTTTTCTTCTCAGGATATGATGAATAATAACATACGTCAAAATCTCGATCATATTTTTTTGCCGAGCGTTTCCCCTTCCCATCCGGTTGAATGGGTGGTTAGTGATGGATTGACACCTTACCCCTACGCTCTTCATGAAATGGAAGAACGCATTGCTAAAATTGCTTCAGGTGAAGCGGATGAACGCATCTGGTTGTTGGAACATCCACCTATTTATACCGCTGGAACCAGTGCAAAAAAAAGCGATCTACTCGCCCCCGACCGTTTTCCTGTTTACCAAACGGGTAGAGGTGGCGAGTTTACCTATCATGGCCCTGGACAGCGTGTCATTTATGTCATGCTTGACTTAAAGAGACGAAAGCAAGACGTTCGCGCATTTATCGGAGCTTTGGAAGAGTGGATTATACAGACTCTTGCCGCATTCAACATTAAGGGTGAACGTCGGGAAGACAGGGTTGGCGTATGGGTCGTAAGACCAGAAAAACCATCGACAATAAAAAACGAACCGGCTGAAGACAAAATTGCAGCCATTGGTATCCGTTTACGTAAATGGGTTAGTTTTCATGGAATTGCTCTCAATGTGGAGCCAGATTTATCGCATTATAGTGGTATAGTTCCGTGCGGAATTTCCGACCATGGAGTAACCAGTTTGGTTGATCTCGGCTTGCCTGTCACGATGGCGGATGTTGACGTTGTCCTTAAAAAAACTTTTGAAAAAATATTTGGCCCAACACGTTCTCTAAACCATTAGGTTCAAAATTATGATCTGCGACAATACAGACCAAAAAAAGTTTTTAATTACCACCTCTATTGCTACTGTTTTATTTTATTTCCCACTTGTCATCGGGAGCTATTACTACCGTGATGATTTTGAACGTCTTATCTCACAAAAACCGGGATGGGGCGAATTAGGAAGACCATTCGCAGATATACTCGCATATTTTCTTCGGCTGACTGGCAGTGGGTGCCCGACTCGTCACCCTTTTTCCTGTTGGTTGCTTTGTTTCTAACAATAATCTCAACATGTTTGAGTTTAAAAATACGTGCGATCCCGTTCAATGCGACAACCGCAGTTCTGGTCATCACCTATCTTTTTAATCCTTTTCTTTTGTCGGCTTTTTTCTATCGTTTCGATTGCGTCATTATGGCGATGGGCGTTGCCTGTGGTCTGCTGGGATGGGCCTACTACAATCAATCGAAACTAAAATCAGCGTTGTTGTGCTTTGTCTCAATGGGATTTTACCAATCCTATATTAACATGTTTATTGTTCTTATCGTAATCGAAGCATTATATGCGATTTATAGCGGAAAACCCGTCTATTCCACTGTAAAATTTTTAATCAAAGCATTCGTTTTCGCAGCCCTTATTTGTATCGCTACCTATTTCTTCGACAAATTGTTCATTAATGAATACGCGACCGGAAAAAGCCAGTTTATTTTTTTCGGTGAAAAAGGTGTTTGGAAATATTTTGCAGTTATGATGGAAAACGTTTTTTCTCGCTATTTCGGTTTTCTATCCACTACCGGTAAAATATTGTATTCAGTGTCTATCTGTCTGGCATTTATCCAAATTCAGCTTCACTTTTATAGACATACAAACTTTGATCATCCGGTTTTGAGAGCCACGATTTGTTCAATTGTTTTTTTATTCATGTTACCCATTTCACTCGGTGTATTATACGGAATTGTTGGCGATGGCGTTATTCCCCCGAGAGTTATGCCAGCATCAATTTTCTTTTCTGTGTTGATCGTTTTTCTGCTATCCCGGTTTATCACGGTTTTCCAGCAACCTGAGCTCGTTGAAAAAATCGGAACATTTGCCAATACAAAATTAATTTGGGTGACTTTACTCCTCTTGCTTCTATGTCCGCTTGTGTTCAGTTATATCGTCAACAGCGCAACCCGAATTCAAAATGATTTAAACCGCTTTTATCTGCAACGCATTGCAACTTCCTTGGAACGCTATCCTGCTGATAAACCTGTTGTGATCATCGGCGGGTTAGGAAAATCACTATTTGTTGCACCGACAACGGAAAGAATGCGGCTCGTTGCCGCTATAATTCCTTTTGCCAATTCCTGGGAGCTTTCATCTGAGTTAAAAGAGTTCGGTTATAATAACATTATCAATCTGTCGGATACGCCGAAGGCTCATGAATTAGTAACACAACTATGTGCTAACCGCGCTTTACCAGATACAACTACCCCTTATTACAGGATATTCGATTTAGGAGATTATCTGTTTATATCTCTAGGGAAAAAAAATATGTGCCTTGGGCATTATAATGACAATTACACCGCCGAGACAAAATAATTGGAGGACGGCAATAGCTGTCCGTAGTATCAAATTCTACCAAAGACATAAGACGATTCTGTGGTTTTTATGTTCGGGTGCAATCGCCTTTTGGATTGATTTTTTGACATTCTGGATTTTGCAAACCGCGGGGTTAAACCTTTGGCTCGCACGAGCAGCAGCTTTTATTATTGCTGCTACCTTCACTTGGGTCTTCAACACCAAAATATCATTTCGCGGACGTGAAGCACGTTTTAAGAACCTGAAAGGCTGGTGTACCTATATTGCATTGGCTACAATCGGCGGCAGTTTTAATTATTGCGCAAGTATGGCTGTCATAAAGAGCGTTAGCGAAGTTAATCCTGTAACTATGTTTCTAGCTGTTGCAGCCGGATCTATTGCGGGGTTGTTTGCCAATTTTTTTCTCAATCACATCGTTTTTTTTAAGAAATTATGAAAGTAATTAACAATTTAATTGCTCACATCTCCGAAAACAGCGTTATGATTTTTCATAATTTGGATAAGTTCGTCAGATAACAACAGGTCCAGTTCGTCTAGCCGTTCCTGAGTTATGTGAGCCGAGCGATAAAGGCTATCCTTATAAAAACTACCCTCGGAAAAGCCTTTAACAACGGGATGTATCATTATTTCGATTGTTGCATCTTTCCCACCGGCTTGGCGTGATATCATTGCCAAACTTCTATCGATATCGTCCAAAGTTAGCCGGCAACTCGCGGTCGCCCCCAAAAAGAAATCGGCTGTCTCAAGATGATATTGTTGGGCCAAAGTTTTCATATCATTTGCCCACCACCCCAGCAATTGCCGCCGCAAATTACCTTTCATATTTTCAATTGAAAAAGGACTATAGCGATATCCGATTTCATAAGGGGTGCGAATGTAGCAAACAGAATATTTATTCAGGAGCTTTTCGATAACCCCTTTTAACGGCGGTAAAGTATGGATATGTAAATGCCCATCAATCCTTATCTGCTTATTGTCAAAATGCTTGTAAACGGACTCGATCTGGCAACAGAATTCGTTAAAAATCCACTCCTGAAGCAACTTTGTTTTGGCGAAAACCACAGTTTTCTCAACAAGCCTCCCAAAGATAAACAAAAGAAGTCATCGTCAGTTGTTAATCCGAATTCGCTTCCTCCCTCCGTCAAGGCTTTCCTTCGAGAAGGTTGAGATGTGCGTTTATGAAAACATCGCCCGCCTCGTTCAGTGCGTTGTAACTTACCTGATCTTCACCTCCAGCGAGAACACTTGTCGCTTGAAGTCTTCCCTCTTTTACCGCAGTGATAATGCCATTCGAACAAGATGCGTTCAGTGCAAAATCATCCGCATTCATAAGGCAATATAGCGTCATTCTTCAATTTTTCTTTTTTGGGGCCGTATTCTGCGTCCACACCAATTTGATCACTAATGAGATAACGCGGACGATTTTTGACCTCGTAAAATATTTGGCGCACATAGGCTGAAAGAACGCAAAAACAGGAGAGAATTGCCACGCCTGTTATAAGCACAACCAAAATCAAAGTAGAAAACCCGCCAACCGACTTTCCCATAATTTTAGAAATTAAGGCTTCTCCACCAATCACCGTTGCAAAGATCATGAAGAGAAATGTTAAAAGCCAGATAACAATTAATGGTTTTGCTGAAAAACCCGTTAGAGAATCCACTGCCAGTCTAATTTTTTTCCAAAATGAATAACTACTTTTTCCATTTTGTCGATCAGCTGGTATGAATGAAAGGCTTTTTTGCTTGAAACCAATCCATTGAACAACTCCACGATAAAAAAAGAGTTTTTCTGGCAAAGCGTTCAGCGCAGTGACGACTTTGCGGTCCAGAAGTATAAAATCGCAAGATCCATCGATATCATTTTCAGTAATCCAATGGAAAATTTTATAAAAAAACTTGGCTGCCAACCGGTTGAAAACGATTCTTTCTGACGCTCCTGTTTTACAGCTAAAACAATCTCAGCCCCCTCTTCCCAAAATTTGAGCATCGATTCCATCAATTCTGGAGGGTGTTGCAAATCACAATCAATCGTAATCACTACATCGCTATCAGCCAATGAAAGTCCGGCAGCAATGGCGGCTTCTTTCCCGAAGTTTTTGGCCAAACGTATGCCTAAAAGTTTGAAATTTTCCGGAACAATTTCTTTTAAGCTTGACCAGCTATTATCTTTTGAACCGTCATCAACCATTATGATCGTCAAATCATAATCCAGACCGGCAAAAACATGCGCAACTTTTTCAACAAACAGTTGAAGACCGCGTCCTTCATTATAAAATGGGCTTATCACAGAAACTGTTGTCATTGCTCTATTCCGGAAATATTATAGCCGTGTATATCCTTTCGCACGAATTGATCACAAAGAAAAGTGTCGCGAACATAACACGAACATTCTCGCTTTTTTCGTTAAATGTGTAAAATTCATACGAATCGCATGAACTGACCTTCTGTTAATTATTGGATATATAATCGGGACCGATGGACGAGAAACATAATGACCTTTTTGGCAACTTGCAAAGCCAAACCGAAACCGTAAAAGAACTTGTCAATTCACCTTCGAAAACCGCAAATTCGGGTAAAAAAGATAGGCAAACTTCGAAGTCTCTGAATATCACCACCGACGCCGAAGATAGCTATGATGCGTCTTCGATTCGTGTGTTGGAAGGTCTCGAGCCTGTGCGTTTGCGGCCCGGTATGTATATTGGCGGCACAGATAGCAAAGCGCTCCATCATTTGTTTGCCGAAGTTATCGATAATTCAATGGATGAAGCCGTCGCCGGTTACGCCAATTTCATCGATGTCACGCTGGATAATGAAGGTTACCTCACAGTTACTGATAACGGGCGCGGCATACCGGTTGAAAACCATCCGCAAATGCCAGACAAATCGACACTCGAAGTCATTATGACCCAGCTTCATTCTGGCGGCAAATTCGACGGAAAAGCTTATGAAACGTCGGGGGGCTTGCATGGTGTCGGTATATCGGTCGTTAATGCTTTATCCGATGATATGGAAGTTGAAGTAGCACGTGGACGTCGACTTTACCGCCAGCGTTTTTCACGTGGAATTCCGCAAACAGGGCTTGAGGATTTAGGCGAAGTTCATAATCGTCGCGGCACGCGCGTGCGTTTTCACCCCGATGCAGAAATATTTGGTCCAAAAGCCGCTTTTGACCCCGAATTGATATATAAAATGGCACGTTCCAAGGCCTATCTCTTCGGTGGTGTCGAAATCCGTTGGAATTGCGCTCCGGAAAAGCTCGTAGGGAAAAATGATATCCCCGAAAAAGCTGTTTTTCATTTTCCGGGTGGCTTGAAAGATTTTTTAAGTTCATCTCTCAATGGAGAATACCAAGTTACTTCCGATATTTTTGCAGGGAAAACTGAGCAACGCGGTGGCCATGGCTCGGTTGAATGGGCCATTACATGGTATGGTGGTGACGGCTTTGTCCATTCTTATTGCAACACCATTCCTACCGGTGAAGGCGGAACCCACGAAGCCGGTTTGAGACAGGCGCTGTTGCGGGGATTGAAGGCCTATGCCGAGTTGGTCGGTAATAAACGTGCATCGGTTATTACAACAGATGATGTTATGATATCTGCTGCCGTTATGCTTTCTGTGTTTATTCGAGAACCGGAATTTGTCGGGCAGACTAAAGACCGTTTAGCAACAGCGGAAGCACAAAAGATTGTTGAAAACGCTATTCGCGACCCCTTTGATCACTGGCTAGCCAATTCGCCACAAGAAGCGACCAAACTTCTTGATTGGGTTGTGGATAGAGCCGAAGAACGGCTCAAAAGACGTCAGGAAAAAGAAGTAAGTCGCAAAACAGCGGTTCGCAAATTGCGCCTTCCCGGAAAGCTTGCAGATTGTACACATAATTCTGCTGCCGGAGCCGAGCTGTTCCTTGTGGAAGGTGATTCTGCAGGTGGTTCGGCGAAACAGGCTCGCAATCGCGCGACACAGGCTGTTTTGCCGTTAAGAGGAAAAATCCTGAATGTTGCCAGTGCCGGTCGCGATAAGCTCAGCAATAATCAGATTATTTCCGATCTCATTCTGGCACTGGGATGCGGTACCCACTCGAAATACAAAGAAAGCGACCTGCGTTATGATCGCATCATCATCATGACAGATGCGGACGTTGATGGCGCGCATATTGCTTCTTTGCTGATTACTTTTTTCTATCAGGAGATGCCTGACCTCATTCGTAAAGGACACCTGTTTTTAGCCGTTCCTCCTTTATATCGCATTTCACAAGGCGGAATTGTTGCTTATGCACGTGACGATGCTCATAAAGATGAATTATTGAAAACAAAATTCACCGGACGGGGAAAAATTGAAATCGGTCGCTTTAAAGGCTTGGGAGAAATGCGTTCCGATCAGCTCAAAGAGACAACAATGGACCCTAAAAATCGTACTTTGTTGAGAGTTGATATTGATAGCGAAAGTAATCAGGAAACAAAAAAGGTTGTCGAGGATCTTATGGGCTCAAAACCTGAAGCGCGTTTCCATTTCATACAAGACAATGCCGAATTTGCCGACAATCTTGATATCTGAATAGACAGATTGAAATGTAACGGTCTTTAATTGTCGTTATGGCTTTTTAATTCCCTCTCACGAACAACATCGTTTTTGCAATGGAAATTCCATCTATATAAATTAGTGTTTATTTTGTTCACATATTG
Organism: Ditibartonella apihabitans; assembly: GCF_002007485.1. GTDB lineage: Bacteria > Pseudomonadota > Alphaproteobacteria > Rhizobiales > Rhizobiaceae > Bartonella > Bartonella apihabitans. Next base: position 1,253,277 of record NZ_CP015820.1, on the reverse strand, counting down.
AATAAAAATAGATATTTATATTGTTGGTTTTAAAAAGTTTTTTATTTTCGATATAAAGCAGTTTTTAATTATTCAACAAAGTTCCAATAATATATTTTGACAAATTCAGGTGATAAAATATTTCGTCATCGGTGGAAGCTGCACCAAACATTATTTTAGATTGGTTATCACACAAAATGCATGAAAATATCTGCTAATGCCGATATTATTACTTAAATGATCTTTATTATCGGAAAAGAGAATGTTGTTGTTAGATTATAAGACGTTGTCGGCAAGGCCCGATGAACAATATATGTCCCTTTCAACTGAAATTTATGAAAATCATAATAGCTCAATAATTTATTAATTAGGTTCGGCGGCATCGATAACACGTAATTGGGGTAAAGCTTGCCCGTTCCAATAATTGAGGCTCAAGTTACCCGCGATATGGATGTTTTTCCCAAGATGAGCCATTAAAAAATCCCCCAACTCTGTTCCAACTGCGCGGAATGCTATTGCTTTCAACTTTTTGCCTTCAACATTCGAAATGGACATAAGCAAATGACCGTTTCCTACTTCCCTCACATCACTCAAGCGGTGGGAAGGCAATACAAATACCGGCAAAGGGTTCTCTGCTCCGAAAGGTCCTGCTTTTTCAATCATTTCGTAGAGTTCTTTTGTAGCACCGGACGCAGAAATGACACCGTCAATCAAAAGTGTTTCATGGGCATGAATATCGTTAACGCGAGCTGATAATTTGTGCTCGAGCCATGTCCGGAATTCTTGAATTTTACTTTTTGACACCGTAATGCCTGCTGCCATTGCATGCCCGCCCCCCTTCTCGAGAAGCCCGAGTTCAACCGCCTCACGTACGAGCTCTCCAAGATTAATTCCGTTAATTGAACGACCGGAGCCGGTAGCAGACCCATCTTCTTTGATTGCTATTGCAAAGGTGGGGCAACGAAATTTTTCTTTGAGTCTTGCTGCGAGAATACCGACAATTCCCGGATGCCAACCTTCATGTGCCACAACAATTACACCCGGGTTTTGATCAATTTTCATTGACTGTAAATCGCCTTCGGCCTCCAGAAGTTGTCGAGCTTCAATATCCTGTCTTTCTTGGTTGAGAACATTCAGCTCTTCTGCAATAGAGTTGGCATCTCCCTCTGTTTTCGTCGTTAACAAACGTGCGCCAAGCGCCTGATCTCCGATGCGGCCTCCCGCATTAATTCGAGGCCCCAGTAAAAAACCGAAATGGAAAACATTGAGCGGCTCGCCTATTCTGGCAACGCGTGAAAGCGCAGCAATACCGGGATTGGACATCATCCTTGCTACTTGAAGTCCTTTGACAACAAATGCCCGATTGATGCCTCTCAATGGCACAACGTCGCAAACTGTTGCGAGTGCCACAAGGTCAAGATAACAAAGAATGTCCGGATATTCTTTATATCTTCCTTGTTGTTTAAGGTGTTTAAGTGTCCAGGCAACAGCAATAAAAACAAGTCCGGCAGCACAAAGATGCCCCTGCCCCGACAAATCATCAGGACGATTGGGATTCACAAGGGCATAAGCTTCCCGATGGATTTCAGACATTTGGTGGTGATCTAGAACAACGACATCGACACCTTTTTCACGCGCCGCTTTTATCGCCTCCGGACTATTTGCTCCGCAATCCGTTGTTATGATCAAACTGGCACCATCATCGGCAAGCATCTTCATCGCTTGCGGATTTGGTCCATATCCCTCAACGATGCGATCAGGTATATAAATCGTCACGTCGAGACCGAAAAATGTCAGAAATCGAAAAAGAATGGCCGACGAACAAGCACCATCAACGTCATAATCGCCAAAAATAGCGACTTTTTCCTTTCGATTGATTGCTTTGACAATGCGTTGGCTTGCTTTTTCCATATCGACAAAAGTCGTCGGATCAGGTGTCAAAGCTTTCAAAGTCGGGTCGAGATAATTTATAACTTCATCTTCGGAAACCGAACGTGCAGCGAGAACACGTGCCAAAGGTTCGGCAAGACCGAACTTTTGCGACAGAGTACGGGCATTGTTTAGCCCTTCTCTGTCAAGGCTATCAATCCACGTCTGTCCAAGTGCGGAATGCGCCACACCCAGAAAATTTTGTTTTGTCTGTTTCATGATTGATTTGATACAACAAAACAGCACTGAAAGCGAAGGACAAAAATCGGATTAAACTAATCCTGACAGAGTGCAAGATTACCATTTTTGCAAAATTGCTTCGAGCCTTCAGCCCTTTTTATTTATTTACGGTTGAAGGCTAGAATATTCGTAATTGACAGAATTTTCCTGTCAAATCTTATTCAAAGCCTGTTCGATGTCGCCAATAATATCTTTTATATCTTCAATTCCAATTGACAGGCGAACAACATCCGGCCCTGCTCCGGCAGCAATTTTTTGACTATCAGTGAGCTGACGATGTGTGGTGGAAGCGGGATGGATAACAAGGGACCGTGTGTCGCCAATATTTGCAAGAAGCGAAAATAACTTCAGTGACGAAGCAAATTTTACACCGGCTTCATAGCCGCCTTTTACTCCGAACGTGAAGACAGAACCGGCACCTTTAGGAGCGTAGTGCTGCTGCAATTTATGATATTTATTACCGGTCAAACCTGCATAGTTAACCCAGGAAACCTTGTTATGTTTTTCAAGATATTGGGCTACAGCTAAAGCGTTATCACTGTGTTTTTGCATACGTAGCGGTAAAGTTTCCGCACCCGTCAAAATAAGGAATGCATTGAACGGCGAAATCGTCGGACCAAAATCACGCATTCCCAAAACGCGGGCGGCAGTTGCAAAAGCAGCGTTACCAGTTGCTTCGTAAATAACAAGACCGGCATAATCCGGACGCGGTTCTGTCAATTTTTTATAATGTCCCGATTTACCCCAATCGAATGTACCGCCGTCGATGAGAAGACCGCCCATCGAATTGCCATGGCCACCGATAAATTTTGTGAGAGAATGAACAACAATATCTGCTCCGTGTTCTATCGGGCGCAAAAGATAAGGTGTTGCAAGTGTATTATCCACTATGAGAGGAACACCATGAGCATGGGCAATCTTTGCAATAGCCTCAATATCAACAACGATTCCACCCGGATTGGCAAAGCTTTCAATAAAAATCGCACGCGTCTTGTCGTCAATCTGCTTTTCGAAGGATTCCGGATCTTCGCTGTCTGCCCAACGGACCTGCCAGTCAAATGATTTGAAAGCATTTGCAAACTGGTTGATCGAACCGCCATATAATTGACGTCCTGCAACAAAATTTTCACCCGGTTCCATGAGGGTGTGGAATGTGAGAAACTCGGCAGCATGACCGGATGCCGTCGCCAAGGCTGCTGTGCCCCTTCGAGTGCTGCTACTTTTTCCTCAAGAACTGCCTGTGTCGGATTGGTGATACGGCCATAGATGTTTCCCGGTTCTGTCAAAGCAAAACGGTTTGCTGCCTGATCAGCGTCCTTGAACACATAAGCTGTCGTCTGATAAATTGGTGTAATCCGCGCTCCGGTTGTCGGATCAGGAGCAGTTCCCGCATGAACCGCCAATGTTTCTATTCCCGGTGTAACTTTTGTCATTTTCATCTCCATAGAGCGTCGCGCAATATTTTATTTAAAATGAGGCTAGAGGACACCGGGAATGAGTACAAGAAAACAATTTCTTTAATCCCTTAATTATTACTCGTTTCATCTCATAATACCCAGACTTTGGATATTTGTTTTCTCTTCAATTTGTTCCGGCCAAATAGACAAGATTTTAGAAAAATAGAACCGTATCCTAATTTTAGCAAAACCCATCATTCTCGCTCTTTCTCGAAGACAATTATGCATTTCATAATATCAATGAGGCGTATATGATTTATCGGGAAAAATTATTTGTTGCGTGATAAATCATTTTTTGTCTGTGTTTTGCGACGTGAAATTAAAAACCCACGGTCAAGGCTGAAGTTTTCTCTTTTTCCAACCTGACGCGCTTTACTCTGCACTTATGGTCATAAACAAAAACCGCCCCTCCATTTTATTATTTATGGCAATGATGCTGAACTTTTCCGATTAATCTTTTAAGGAAAAAACAGTAATCGGCACCGCTTTGTAGAAAAAGAGGTCAATTTTGTAAAAGCCAGCTAAATGTTAGCTTATTCCATAGTTTGACAACTTGTTAGCGGTTGAACTTCATGCACTCTTCTTCAAGTTAAGATTCAGAGAAATTCTATAAAAACATAAAAACAACCGATAATGATAACAGCCTTTATCTTTTGTTTGTCATGGATCCCCACGCCGCGTCTTTCATAGCGGTTTGAGAATTCATTATTGAATTTCAAGTTCACAACCTCGCCTTCCGTGAAGGCAAAAAGTATTTTACCTAGCTATATCAGTCGGTTTAGCTTTAAATCCATAACAATTGTCTCCTTACAGAATTTACTCCATTGGAAAGCAATCATTTAAAACAGTGGGTCAGCAACGATGGTCATTGATTTCTCTTTGGCCCAATTTCAATCTATCAGCCGCTACACCGAAGCGGGTGCAGACAAATTGACTCAATTACAATATTTCGTAAAAAACCGTTTCAAAATATGGGTTGGTGACTAAACTTACGCCAAAACGAACGCGTTCAATAAGTGCTTAACTACACTCTACTGATCGAACATTCATATTCAGCCGGAATTCAACACCGACCTTGATTGCGGATCTAAACCAATTGTTTTAACCCCGCTTATTTGTTCTGGTCATTAAATTACCCACTCCTTTGATTTCCCGACATATTTCGGATTTTATTGATGATATTTTTTAAAAGTTTTCATTCTTATGACAAAGTTCGAGAAGTAGAGGTAAATCCTTGGTGTGATCGTCGTAATCAACAACCAGACAATAGTGGTATTATATTACCGTTATTGCAAAATATTGGAAATATTGGCTTATTTTTCGATTGACGTAATAGTTGTAAGCCTATAAGAAGCTCGCACGTGTCGTATTCGGCACAATTGTTGCGATATCATATCACAACGCCAAGCAACAAAAAACGCCCTTGTTTAACAAGGGATTTTAAAAAGGAAAGCTTCAATGGCAACTTTTTCACAAAAGCCCGCTGAAGTGGCCAAGAAATGGGTCATTATTGACGCAGAGAACCTTGTTTTAGGTCGTCTTGCCACACTGGTAGCCAACCGGTTACGCGGTAAACACAAACCAACTTATACACCTCATGTTGATGATGGTGACAATGTTATCGTAATCAATGCCGACAAAGTCGTATTGACCGGCAAAAAATTTCATAACAAAAAGTATTACTGGCATACCGGATATATTGGTAGCGTCAAAGAACGTACAGCCCGCCAAATTCTTGAAGGACGTTTTCCTGAAAGAGTTATCGAGAAAGCTGTTGAACGTATGATTCCGCGTGGTCCTCTTGGCCGTCGGCAGATGAAAAATTTGCGCGTCTATGCTGGAACAAAACATCCTCATGAAGCCCAGCAGCCTGAAGTTATCAATGTTGGTGCACTCAACCGTAAAAATAAAAGGATTGCTTAATTATGGCCGAGATTAGTTCTTTTTCTGAGCTTGGTGCGGCAACCGAAACGGTTGTAGCTCCTGCAGCACCGGAAGCTCCTGTTCATGAACGTAAACTTGACGCTCAAGGACGTTCCTATGCTACAGGTAAACGTAAAGACGCTATTGCACGCGTTTGGATAAAACCCGGTAGCGGCAAAATTGTCGTCAACGGTAAAGATTTTGACAAATATTTTGCACGCCCTGTTTTGCAGATGATTTTGCGTCAGCCAATTCTTGCTGCAAATCGCGACGGTCAGTTCGACATTATTGCTTCTGTTGCCGGTGGTGGTCTTTCCGGTCAGGCAGGTGCAGTTCGTCACGGCATTTCCAAAGCTTTGACCTATTTCGAACCCGGTCTGCGTTCGGTACTAAAAAAGGGTGGCTTCCTTACTCGTGATAGCCGCGTTGTTGAACGTAAGAAATATGGTAAGGCAAAAGCCCGCCGTTCTTTCCAGTTCTCCAAACGTTAATTTCTATTTTGTTTTCCGAAAAGCCCCGTTTTTGCGGGGCTTTTTTATTTATTATTGCAGATTGAATAACCGGATTAAGTCGATTTACCCCAAGAACCGTTTAACCATGGACATGAAATTAACGACTGATATCGGCTTTGACATATAATCTTCACAGCCGCTCGCCCTTATTCTTTCTTCATCACCCTTCATGGCAAAAGCGGTAACTGCAACAACCGGAATCGATTTTAATTCATCGTCTGCTTTCAATTGTTTGATGACATCAATTCCGGAAACCTCCGGTAATTGGATATCCATTAAAATGAGACCGGGTTTGCTTTGCCGCGCCAAATCCAACGCTGCTAAACCGCTACGCGTTTCTACTGTTTCATAGCCACTCGCTTCGACGAGATCGCGGAACAATTTCATATTAAGTTCATTATCTTCCACGATCATAACTTTTTTTGTCATTATATAATCTCCGCTCTTCCAGCTTTGCGCTTTGGAGAGTAAACTCGCTGTAGTTACTACTTGGCTAAATGATATGAAAAAACAAATAACAAATCGCGAAGAAGCTGAAGAATTGGCTGTGGCAGCGCTGTTATTCATTGCAAACGATGCCGAACTTATGCCACGTTTTTTAAATATCACAGGTATAAATGCTTCCGATATTCGCCAAGCCGCCTCAACCAAGGGGTTTCTCGCCGGTGTTTTACAATTCATAATGGCTCATGAACCAACACTTATAGCCTTTTCAACCGAATCTGGCTATCCTCCGCAATCAGTCGGTGAAGCCATCAACTTTCTTCCTGGTGGAGAACAACCTATATGGCTCTGACCCCGTTTAACCAACCTGAATTTGGTTTTTGTCGGGATTGTTTATCCATTCAACATAAGTTCAATAAACGCTGCGAAAAATGTGGTTCGCCGCGCCTTATCCGCCATCCGGAACTTTATTCTCTCACATTGGCCCATATTGATTGTGACGCCTTTTACGCCTCCGTTGAAAAGCGCGACCATCCGGAGCTGCGCAATAAACCGGTTATCGTCGGAGGTAGCAAACGTGGAGTTGTTTCCACAGCCTGCTATATCGCACGGATTTCGGGGGTACACTCGGCAATGCCGATGTTCAAGGCACTGGAACTGTGCCCCGATGCGATAGTTATTCCCCCCGATATTACAAAATATGCCCGTATTGGACGGGAAATCCGTCAGCTCATGTTCGAACTGACGCCGCTTGTCGAGCCAATTTCGATTGATGAGGCGTTTCTTGATATGCGTGGTACTGAAAAACTCCATAAGGCACCGGCTTCTTATATACTTGCAGGTTTTGCAAAACGTATCGAGCAAGAAATTGGCGTTACAGTCTCGATCGGTCTATCATATTGCAAGTTCCTCGCAAAAATTGCCTCCGATCTTGATAAACCGCGTGGCTTTTCGATCATCGGCGAACATGAAGCACTCGCGTTTCTTGCAAAACAACCGGTTACAAAAATATGGGGTGTCGGCTCCGCATTGGCGCAGAAATTGTCGCATGACGGAATTACCACAGTGGGCGAACTCCAACAATTGGATGAAGCATTACTCATCAAACGGTATGGACAAATGGGGCAGCGTCTTTATCGGTTGTCGCGCGGGCAAGATAACCGGCCGGTTCAACCCGAACGAGAAATGAAGAGCATATCTTCCGAAACGACCTTTATGAGCGATTTATCAAATGCGGAAGACCTGATACCGGTTTTACGAATGTTGTCTGAGAAAGTTTCAGCACGACTGAAGACAAGTGAAATTGCCGGGCAAACTGTTGTTTTGAAGTTAAAGACCAAAGATTTCAAAACGCGAACACGTAACCTAAGCCTTGACGACCCGACACAGACTGCTGACCGCATTTTTCGCGTAGGGCTAAGATTATTACAAAAGGAACTTGATGGAACAAAATTTCGTTTGCTCGGAATAGGTGTCCAGCAATTATCGAAAGCGTCTCATTTACATGATAATGATCTTCTCGACCCATTCCAGCACAAACGGGCAGTCGCTGAAACCGCGATGGATAAACTTCGTGCCAAATTCGGAAATAAATCAATCGAAACCGGTTACACATTCGGAAAAAATATTTCCTTGCGCAAAACACCGGATGACAAGTCTTGATAAAGCGGAAATATCTCCATTTTCCGAATAATACAAAGTTTTGAAATTTCGCTCGAAAGGAAAAGCTATGTCGGTTTTACCGGTTAAAACTCCGTCTTTTCCACGCTTTTACCCTTAATGCTTAAATCGCATTTTTCTATATCCAAACGATATAGCATGACGAATGTCGGCTTTATTGAACTTTTGATTATAAAGAGCCCTCTTCTTCCGGCTTCAATTCTGGAAGAACAACCTTATTTTCAATCACATCGCCGAAACTGAATATATCTCAAAAATTCAATATATTCTTATCCGGCAGCAATTAAGATCAAGACGGAAATGGTTAATACCAGCCAAGTGCAATCTGGGCTTCTTCAGACATTCTATCCGGCGTCCAAGGTGGATCAAATGTCATATTGACCTCGACATGCGAAACGCCCTCTACCGCGCCGACGGCATTTTCTACCCAGCTCGGCATATCACCTGCGACCGGACATCCCGGAGCAGTCAAAGTCATGTCGATTTTTACAGTGCGATCGTCTTCAATATCGATTTTGTAGACTAGACCCAACTCATAAATATCGGCGGGAATTTCAGGGTCAAAGACCGTTTTCAAAGCATTGATGATATCGTCTGTCATACGATCAAGTTCGGCAGGGGGAATCGTTGAAGTGTTTGCTGCAACAACATGATCTTCCCAATCACCTACCGGCTCGGCAGTATGAATTTTGTTGTCAGATTCACTCATTAAAAAACCTCCTTGCCTTTTCCAACGCTTCGGCAAGCTGATCGACATCATCACGATCATTATACATTGCAAAAGATGCACGACATGTTGATGTGACGTGAAAGCGATTAAGGAGCGGTTGGGCACAATGCGTTCCAGCTCTCACTGCTACTCCCTGACGGTCAATATACATCGAAACATCGTGAGGATGAATTCCCTCTAGTTGGAACGAGATAATGCCACCTTTATCAGGAGCACGCCCGAAGATACGCAATGAATTGATCGCCTCAAGCCGTTCATGAGCATAGGCCGTCAACGCTTTCTCGTGAGCCTCGAGAGCTTTACGATCTTTCGACATAATATATTCGAGAGCAACCCCCAATCCGATAGCTTGCACAATCGGCGGAGTTCCAGCTTCAAAGCGATGAGGCGGTTCGTTATAAGTGATCTTGTCGACGCTCACATCTTCAATCATCTCGCCACCGCCCTGAAACGGGTGCATTTCTTGCAATCGGTCTTTTTTGCCGTAGAGAACGCCGATACCTGTCGGGCCGTAAAGCTTGTGTCCAGTCATTACATACCAGTCACAATCGAGATCTTGCACGTCGACCGTCAAATGAACCGACCCTTGCGCCCCGTCGATCAAAACCGGAATATTCCGCTCATGAGCGGCCTTTATCATCTCCTTTACCGGTGGAACTGTGCCGAGGGTGTTAGACATATGCGTAACTGCTACAAGTCTCGTCTTTTCGGTCAATGCCTTTTCGAAATCCTCCAAATGGAGAACTCCATCGTCGTCAACCGGCACGAAAACAAGTTTTACGCCCTTGACTTCGCGTATAAAATGCCAGGGAACGATATTGGAATGGTGTTCCATAATCGTCAAAACAATTTCGTCCCCTTCCGAAAAACGCGGCATTCCATATCCATATGCAACAGTATTGATGGCTTCAGTCGCGTTTTTGGTAAAGACAATTTCTTCATGAGATGAAGCATTCACGAATTTACGAACGCTTTCTCTGGCTTTTTCATAAAGCTCGGTTGCAGTGTTCGACAAAAAATGAAGACCGCGATGAACATTGGCATAGCTTGTCCGATAGACCTCGTCCATAGCCTCCAGCACCTGCCTCGGCTTCTGGGCCGAAGCAGCATTATCAAGATAGGCGAGACGCTTACCGTAGATTTTCCGATCAAGGATCGGAAAATCACGCCGTATTTGATTGATATCGAAAGACGAAGACGTTTGGTCAGTCATCATTATTCCTTCTTAAAGGTGCTTTTCCAACCATTGATTAATGAGAGCAACAATGACGTCTTTCATTTGATCGTTTTCCACGTCATCAATCAATTGCGAGACAAAAGCCTTTACCAACAAGCCGCGAGCGACAGATTCTTCGATACCGCGTGCCATCAGATAAAAGAGTTGTTCGCGATCGATCTCCGCAACTGTGGAACCGTGTCCGCAAGCAACATCATCGGCAAAAATTTCAAGTTCGGGTTTCGAATCGAATTCTGCGTCATCCGACAAGATAAGACTGTTGCACGTCATCCGGGCGTCGGTTTTCTGGGCTTCTCTGGAAACCTTGATCATGCCCTGAAACGCACCTCTTGCCTTATCAGCTACGACATTGCGGACAATTTCGGTCGAAACAGTATCTTCGCCAATGTGACGGACAAACATTGTAACGTCGCTATGACTGGCGCCTGCAAGGAGATTGATCGTCCTCAATTGGAAGTTCCCTCCCTCGCCCGGCATCTCGATGTCTATTTCCTGCCGGTTCAACTCACTTGCGATATTAACGATGTAAAGGGTCAGTTTTGCTTTCTTATCAAGATTTGCGAGAAACTTGGAAAACTGCGTCGCATCGAAACCACGATCACGAATGATAATCCAGGTTACATCTGCGCCCTCGCCTATTTTGAGGTCTTGCACGGAAGTTACAAATGTGGACTTTTCTCCGCCCAATTGCCTTTCAATGAAAGTAACCGAGCTGTTATTTCCTACTTTGATTTGAGAATAGGCGTGCGCCTGACCACCCGGATTGATCATTTGTAATTCAATCGGATCAGCGATCTTCGCGCCATCTTCAACGTCAAGGATCCAGCCATCAGTAACAAAAGCAGTATTGACCTGACCAACAAAATCATCGTCTGCAATATCCGGCTTCAGAGTGAAATGCTCGTTAGCAAGTTCATCGGCCACGCGCTTTGTCGTTATCGATTGCACTTGTGGAGCATCAAGTGTTTTGCCGTTAAATATGGCAAATACAGAATCCTTTGGCAGAAGTGGGTCGCGAGATAATCCGTCACCTTCATCACTGAAGTTCGGAATTGTCTTCAACAAGGTACGCAAATCGGTGTAATGCCAATATTCACGTTTTCTGGACGGTATGCCCACACGTTTGAACTGTTCTACCACGCTATCTCGCGTTGACATAACCTCGCTATTTCCAGGAAAATCACCCAATTTTTGACCAAAAATATCGACTATTGCCTGTTCTGCAGCAGTCATTTCCGGTTTTTTATCGACTTTGGAGGTTTCACTCATGTCCTTCCTCCGCTTCTGCCTTGTCGATAATGTCGGCATAACCCGTTTGTTCGAGCTGCATCGCCAATGTCTTATCGCCAGTCTTGACGATTTTACCTTTATAGAGAACGTGCACGGTATCCGGCACAATGTAGTCCAGAAGTCTTTGATAGTGGGTGATAACCATGAACGAACGGTCCGGAGAACGCAAAGCATTGACACCGTTTGCCACGATTTTTAACGCATCAATATCAAGGCCTGAATCTGTCTCGTCAAGAATACAGAGCTTCGGTTCCAGCAAAAGCATCTGGAGTATTTCTGCCCGTTTCTTTTCACCACCGGAAAAACCGACATTGAGAGGACGCTTGAGCATGCTCATATCCATCTCGAGTTCAGCAACGCCCGCTTTTACTTTTTTCAAGAATTCGGGCACTTTCAATTCTTCTTCGCCGCGCGCTTTTCTCTGGCAATTCATTGCGACTTTCAAGAATTCCATTGTCGCAACGCCCGGTATTTCCATCGGATACTGGAAAGCCAGAAAAACGCCGGTTGCCGCGCGTTCTGCCGGATCCATATCAAGAAGCGACTTGCCGTTAAAGAGTACTTCTCCGTCCGTCACTTCATAATCGTCACGGCCGGCAAGAATATAGGAAAGCGTTGATTTACCGGAACCATTCGGTCCCATAATTGCTGCAACTTCGCCATCGTGGATTGTCAAATCCAGACCATGCAGAATTTCTGTCTTGGTTTCGGCTATACGTGCATGGAGATTTTTAATTTCTAACATTTTTAAATCCTATTTTGTGGACACTGATAAGGCCCCCAACAAAAAACAACAGCTTCAGTTAGCCGACACTACCTTCAAGACTGATGCCGATAAGCTTTTGCGCTTCAACCGCAAATTCCATCGGTAATTCCTGAATAACTTCTTTGACAAAGCCATTTACAATAAGAGCAATAGCTTCTTCTTCCGGAATGCCCCGCTGCATAACGTAGAAAAGCTGATCTTCGGAAATCTTCGACGTAGTGGCTTCGTGCTCGAATTTCGCCGTCGCGTTTTTCGCTTCAATGTAAGGAGCCGTGTGGGCGCCACAATTATTGCCGATCAACAGGCTGTCACATTGGGTGAAGTTACGGGCATTGGTGGCTTTGCGATGGGCCGAGATTTGTCCACGATAAGTATTATTGGAAAATCCGGCAGAAATGCCTTTGGAAATAACACGGCTTGATGTGTTTTTTCCAAGATGGATCATCTTTGTGCCTGAATCGATCTGCTGGTGTCCATTGGAAACTGCAATGGAATAGAATTCACCACGTGTATTATCACCACGCAACAGACAGGACGGATATTTCCAGGTTATCGCCGAGCCGGTTTCAACCTGTGTCCAGGAAATTTTTGAATTGTCACCGCGACAATCACCACGCTTGGTAACGAAATTGAAAATTCCGCCTTTGCCGTCTTTATCACCCGGATACCAGTTCTGAACTGTTGAATATTTTATTTCTGCATCCTTCTCGGCAATAAGTTCGACAACCGCCGCATGAAGCTGGTTCTCGTCACGTTGCGGCGCTGTACAACCTTCAAGATAGGATACATAGGCGCCTTCATCGGCTATAATCAATGTGCGTTCGAATTGGCCGGTATTGCGCTCGTTAATACGGAAATAAGTCGACAGCTCCATTGGACAACGAACGCCTTTAGGAACGTAAATAAATGACCCGTCCGTGAAAACCGCCGCATTGAGTGCCGCATAAAAGTTGTCACCGGCAGGAACAACCGAACCGAGATACTGCTTTATGAGATCAGGATGCTCACGTATCGCTTCCGATATTGAGCAGAATATAACACCTGAACGGATCAATTCTTTCTTGAATGTGGTGACCACAGAAACCGAATCGAACACTGCATCGACCGCAACGCGACCGGACGCATAAACATTATCGTCCAGTTTTGAAGGTTCTGCTTGCTTGCGTACGCCTGCGAGAATTTCCTGTTCTTTTAAAGGAATACCAAGCTTCTCATAAGTGTTCAGCAATGCAGGATCAACTTCATCGAGAGACTTTGGTGCATTCTGGCTTTTAGGAGCCGAATAATATGAAATCGCCTGAAAATCTATTTTCGGGATTTCCAATCTTGCCCAATGAGGCTCTTCCATCGTCAACCAATGCCGAAATGCTTTCAGTCGCAATTCCAGCATCCACTCCGGCTCCTGCTTTTTAGCCGAAATCAAACGAATAATATCTTCGTTAAGACCTAGCGGAGCTTTATCTGCCTCGATCTTGGTCTCAAAACCATATTTATATTGGTCCACGTCAATTTCACGGACCTGACTTATAGTTTCCTGCACTGCAGGCATGGGCTTCTCCCTCCTGGCCGGGTCAAAAACCGGCAGTTGTCGATTATACCAAAATAAGCACAACTTGATTTAGTGTCTCGGTCGCCGGACTTCAATGAAAAACATGATAAATCCAGTCAAGCTTATTTGACCTTGTTTAAAACAGTTCTAAAGAAGATTTCAAGTGCTGTTTTTTAATTTTTTGAATTGCGAATGATTTTTTCGAAAGCCGAGAGAAAATCATCAATGTTTTTCAGGCTTGTGTGTTTGCCTGTAGAAACCCGAATTGCCCCGTCGGGTACATGACACCCCATTGCGGCAAGAACACCACTTTGTTTCACTTTTCCCGAGGAACAGGCCGATCCCGCCGAAACCGCAAACCCGGCAAGATCAAAACCGATTTGCAGCGTTTCCGCCTTTAAACCTTCAACAGCAAAATAGGTTGTATTCGATAAACGCGGCGATTTTTCTCCGAAAATAACAAGATTGTTACTCAATTGATGCAACCCGTGTTCCAGACGCATTTGAAGCGCTTTAGAATGGTCTAAATCCTGAGTGGTGGGTTTTTGTTCCATCGCTGCACCGAAAGCGGCGATGAGCGGAACTGACTCGGTGCCCGAACGGAAACCTTTTTCCTGCCCCCCGCCCAATATAAGCGGTTGTGGCATAAGAGCACTTCCTGTCGCTACAAACGCGCCGATGCCTTTTGGCCCGCCGATCTTATGTGCTGCAACAATATAGAAATCTCCTCCGAAGCTACCAATAGTGACAGGGAGTTTACCAATATATTGGACAATATCGACAATCAAAACACCGCCCGCCTTTTTGACAATATCGGCAATGTTTCCTACAGGCTGGATGACGCCGGTTTCGCCGTTGGCCGCCTGAATTGCAACCATTGGCAGACCTTCGGATTTATCATGAGCCGAGAGTTTTCGTTCAAGCTCGTCCAGTTTGATGATGCCATTTTCATCAACATCAATAATTTCCTGCCGGTCTTTTTCAAATCGGCCGGCTTTTCCAATGCAGGGATGTTCGGTTGCTCCTATGTAGACTTTGGAAAAGTGAACATCCGAACGTCCCATTTTGTAATCGGGTGTGAGGAGCGTCATTGCAGCTTCCGTTGCACCGGAGGTAAAAACAACGTGATCCGGCTCGGTATGAAGACGGTTGGCGACCTGCCGCCGTGCTTTTTCCAGCAGGGCTTTCGCGGCTCGCCCTTCCTGATGGACTGAGGAAGGATTGCCATATACGTCAAGTGCGCTCACCAAAGCGTTGCGAGCAGCATCTGACAAGGGCGTTGTAGCATTATAATCGAGATAGCATCTTGAAGATGACATATGGAGGCCTCGTAATTTTTATTATTTCAAACGCATCCATAACGCAATTTCCTTGAAAAGTGCACCCATTACAGACTATCTAACGCTTGGAATAAATTTTAAACATGCGAAAACAGTTTGAATTTACCGATATCCATTTATGTCACAACGGAAATTCAAGCTGATGAAGTAAGGAGTACTTGATGCCTGAAGTCATTTTCAATGGTCCTGCGGGTCGCCTTGAAGGCCGTTATCAACCCTCGCCGGAAAAAAATGCTCCTATAGCCATTATTCTCCATCCACATCCCCAATTTGGCGGTACGATGAATAACAAGATCGTTTATGATCTTTTCTATATGTTCCAGCAACGCGGATTTACTACATTGCGTTTCAACTTCCGCAGTATCGGACGCAGTCAAGGTGAATTCGATCATGGAGCCGGCGAGTTGTCCGATGCCGCAGCAGCACTCGATTGGGTACAGGCACTGCATCCGGATTCGAAAAATTGTTGGGTGGCCGGTTATTCTTTCGGCGCATGGATCGGCATGCAGCTCTTGATGCGTCGACCTGAAATCGAAGGGTTTATATCGGTTGCTCCCCAGCCCAATATATATGATTTTTCTTTTCTTGCTCCCTGTCCTTCGTCGGGCCTCATCATTCATGGCGACGCTGATCGTGTTGCTCCGGTAAAAGACGTTCAGGGCCTCGTGGACAAGCTTAAAACACAAAAAGGAATTACGATAACCCAGCAAATTCTTGAAGGTGCAAACCACTTTTTTGCTGGTCAAGTCGACGAACTGATTGATGATTGCGCCAATTATCTTGACCGGCGCCTTAATGGCGAATTGTCCGAGCCTCGTATGAAACGGTTAAGATAAAACTTTTCGCTATTTGCTACTATTTTCCTCCAAAATAGGTTCATGCGAGAGTTTCCGCATGGACCTTTTTTAATGAGCGCAATCGGTTTCAGAACAAACTTTCACTGCCTATATCAAAATCCGAAACTTCATAATTGAAACATCCGATAAAACAGTCTTTCGATTACGGTCGAAATGGCGAATTTCGCCGCTTGCCTACCCCAATTTTAAAATTTGTTTTGTTCAATTTGCGGTTATATTGCGATCCGGTGTCGTATTCTGGTGTCGGGCAAGACGCCCGCCCGATTGCGGAGAGAGACAACCGGTCGTGGTTGGAAATGTTATCGGCAAGTTATAAATTGACCTGATCGCAAGATAAGCCCATGCCTCAGCTTCTATGAAATCCGAAGAAAGACCAAGTGACTGCGCCGTTAATGTGATGATTCCGTATTTTTGCGTAAGTTCCTGTAATGAATTGATAATCGATCTATTATAAGCCCCGCCTCCAGAGAGGACGAGTGTTTTTGGATAGGTCGGCAAATGTCTGAAAGAATTGACGATTCCATAGGCAGTTACGAAGCTCAGCGAAGCTGCTCCATCTTCAACAGAAACAGCTTTATCCGTTAAAGGTTTAAAACTACGCCAATCGAGAGAACCCGGTTTTTTCTGATTAAAAAACGGGTATTGAGAATAGGAATTAACAATCTCCTCATTAACAGTTCCGCGTAGACCGGCTTCACCATTGTGATCCATCGGGCTTCCGGTTTTCAAATACATCCATTGGTCGATCAAACCATTCCCCGGTCCACAATCAAAAGCATAAAGTTCGTCATTTTTACCAACGAACGTCAAATTGGAAATTCCACCAATATTAATAAAAGCAACTGGAAAATCGAGTTTATCCGTCAATTTGAGAGCCAAAGCCCGGTGATAAACAGGAACCAACGGCGCCCCTTGTCCGCCATGTTTCATATCGTTTGATCTCAGGTCGAAAACAACATCAATGCCACACTGTTGTGCAAGCATTGCCCCGTTGCCTATCTGGATAGTTAATCCTATATCGGGTTTATGGAGTATAGTCTGACCATGGAATCCGATTAAATCCACCTTGTTCGGAGAAATAGAATATTTTTTCAATAATTGATTGACCGCAAATGCGTGTTTGATTGTCAACTCGTCTCCGACATTCAAAACCGATCTTGGAAGCTCATCAGCCTTCACAACATTAGTCACTTCATCAAGCGTTGACTTCAATTTTTTACGAAAAGCGACATCATATTCACAAGACGAATGGCCGATGTTGTTGACGATTTTTTCGCCATCACTTTCAATCAATGCGGCATCAATGCCATCCATAGAGGTACCACTCATGAGGCCGATCGCCGTTTTTAGCGTGCGCATAGCTTGTTTCCCGTACTATGTTTCCTTGTGAATCACATATATTCTATGATAAAGCCCACGAAACAGTTGAATATTCTTTTCCAAATATAAAATTTCAGGGAAAAAGTCCGATGTCCGGTTTTAAATCCGATTTCCTAAATGTGATGAGCGAACGTGGTTTTATCCACCAAATGTCCGACGAAAAAGGTCTGGACGATCTCCTTTCGAAGGAAATCGTGACGGGATATATCGGTTTTGATCCAACGGCCGCAAGCCTTCATGCCGGCAGTTTGATCCAGATTATGATGCTTCACTGGCTGCAACAGACCGGCCATCGTCCGATCGCGCTCATGGGTGGCGGTACCGGCATGATCGGTGACCCGTCGTTTAAAGACGAGGCGCGTAAGCTCCTCACCGTCGACAAAATCGATTCCAATATCGCCGGCATTAAAAAAGTTTTTTCCAACTATATCAAATTTGGTGACGGAGCCACAGACGCCATTATGGTCAACAATGCCGACTGGCTTCGGGATTTGAATTATATTGAATTTTTGCGCGATGTCGGCCGATTTTTCTCGGTAAACAAGATGCTCTCTTTTGACTCTGTCAAATTGCGCATGGATAGAGAGCATTCGCTATCGTTTCTTGAATTCAATTATATGATCTTGCAAGCCTATGACTTTGTTCAACTCAACAAACGTTACGGCTTGCGTATGCAGATGGGAGGTTCCGATCAATGGGGAAATATCGTAAACGGCATTGATCTTGGCCATCGTATGGATACACCACAGCTTTTTGCTTTGACTTCGCCATTATTGACGACAGCGTCAGGCGCTAAAATGGGGAAATCGCTTAATGGTGCTCTCTGGCTCAATGCCGACATGCTTTCTCCCTATGATTTTTGGCAATATTGGCGCAATACAGAAGACGCTGACGTTTCGCGCTTTTTGAAACTTTATACAACTTTGCCAATGGACGAAATAAAACGTCTTTCTGCCCTCCAAGGCTCGGAAATCAACGATGTGAAAAAGATATTGGCAACAGAAATAACCGCCATGCTCCATGGACGCGACGCGGCTGAAAAAGCTGCCGAAACCGCGCGTAAAACATTCGAACAAGGTGAAGTCAGTCATGACCTTCCTAAAATCGAAGTTCCGGCAACCGAGCTTAAAGATGGTATTGGCTTACTTACCCTGTTGGTGAAGGCAGGACTTGCCAAATCAAATGGCGAAGCGCGGCGTCATGTTCAAGGCGGTGGTATACGGGTGAATGATGCATCTGTGGACGACGAAAAGCGTATAATCAATGAAAATGATGTCAACGCCGACGGCGTCATCAAATTGTCTTTCGGTAAAAAGAAGCACGTTCTCGTCAAGCCAATGTGATGCGTTTGCATTCCCGCTCAGCCATAATTCTGATCAGTCATAATAATGGTCTTCCGGTAGATCTTGCCGGAAGATTTTTTATAGAAAGATCCGTTTGCAATAAACTTTAGGTATTCTTGATAAAGCTTTTCAAAACAGCTCTATAATCCGGATATGAGAAGGTGACTTATGGAATTGGTCTCTTCAGAGCTTACCGTATGTGCCAACAGTTATAATTCACATTGTTAATGTGATTGATGTGGCAGCATTAAAATCCGTTTTTCTCTGCTTCGATCCTGTTCATTCAGTAACATTAGAAAACCGGAAACAGAACCACTCCGTTACCAAAACACGCTGATAACGCATTATCGCTCTTCAATTAAAAGGCTTATTGGAATTCGAATATCGACCTGAAAATACCGGGTGCGATCACCGAAATCGGATTGACCATAACTTGCGGATGCTTCGCCTTGCCTTCAATCTTAAAAGTAATTCCGATCAATCCACGGTCGCGGCCATTTCCTAATACTTGCCCTATAATTGGCAAATCTCCAAACAAACGGTTCAGACCATAAGCCGGCATAAAAGTACCGGTGATCGACATATTTCCCGCGACATCGTAAAGAACTCCCTGAAAAGTAGCACCGACTGTCGGTCCTCTCAGAACACCTTTATCAAGAACCAAATAATTGTCACCCTTTGCAATATGGGCATAAGTAAGATCAAAACCGATACTCGAACTGTTGATTTTACCTCTTACGGCTTCATTCAAACTTTTACCGCCGCCACTTGGTCGTGAGGAGACAATCGCAGCCAATCTGGGTTCATCAACCACCGCAAAGTTTCTGATACTGACCCGACCGGATAACGGTTGGCCGGAAGATGACGATAAATCGGCTTTCAGATCACCACCGCGAATCTTGTCATAATAATTCATAAATCGCATCAATGCTCCGGCGTCATTGCTTCTTGCCGAGATCGTTTGTCTCCCTTGACTTTTTTGTGTCTCGACATTGACAGATCTGCGACTATGGGTTGTTCCACTCAATGAAAACTGCACAGCTTTTTGCTCGGTTATTTCGTAAGTTGCCTTAACGTTATCAAGCTCTTCCCCATAGAAACCTGCAAGGCTTCCTATAGATGCATTCAACGATATGGCTGTTTTATCATTGGAATTCGAATTTTGTGTTTTTCCCAATTGCTGGATCAAGGCGCGTCCATCGTAACTTTTTCCGGTTGCCTCTATATGATAGGTTTTTCCGGAACTGATAATTTTCAATCCCAAATCGTCGTTTCGACTTAAATTGGCTTTGTTGAATTCAGCACTTGCCAGTTGTTTGTCCTTGATATGGATTTGACCAGCTACATCCAAATTCTGACCGGATAAAGAGAAATTTTCTATCGTATAGTCAGGTTTATCCTTTATATTTGATGGCATATCAAATTGGGCACGTGCCGCCATGCCTTTGCCTTTTTTCCAGCCTGCCCATGAAAATTCCAGCTCTGCATTGGTGAGATCTGCATTAAAATGGCGTTTTCCATTATTATCCTGCCCGACCTCTATATTAACCGGCCCTGACAGGAAATTATTGAGGAACGAAAAATGTTTTGCCCGAATTGAATCATCAATATTGAGCGTAATTTTCTCGCTTTTTTGTAAATTCGAGTTATCAAACGGCTGTACAAGCTTGATTTGGGCAGGAAAGTCATTGAGCAGGCCGCTCGCTTCCAGAACAATACCCGATCTCGTGACATTAGCTGTACCGGAAGCATTGCTGACCAGATTGTTTTCAATCGGGTCCGGAATAGAAAAATTATTGAAATTGACATTAGCGTTATAAGTTATCTCACCTCGTGGATTATCATGCGTTACCGGAAAGCGGAGATCGAGATCAACTTCGACATTGCCCTCAGCATGATCAGGGTTGAACGGCAAACGATGGCGGGCATTGATCGGTGCATAGCCAATCATCTCTCCGGCTGCATCAATCTCGCTACGTGCTGTCAAGTTCATATCGGCATAAACCGGCCGTTGGGGGCCCCAAGGAATAACCATTGTTCCGTCCGTCGCTTCAATTTTACGTCCGTCGGATAAATAGCTTATCCCCTTGTCAAGCTTGATAGTCGTCGTCATCCCGTCAATGGCGATATTACCGGACGCATCCCGCAAAGCCGGTAATTCTCCAACAAGATCAGAACGCGTATTCAGGATTTCAGTCCTGATTTTTATTTCATTTCCTGAAAGTGTTCCCGTCGGTATTCCCGATTGAAAATATCCTTGCGGCAAGGCTATTTCGATAGAACCGTTTTTTAACTGACCGCCGAAAATATGGGAAACAACCCATCGCCTTGCGCCCGGAGATAGATTGACAGGCCAAAGTTGTTTTGCTTCAGCCACATCCATTTGAGGAACACGAAGAACAAAGATCGTTTCGGGGGTACCGTTCCCGAATTTGAGACTACCCTGCCCCATCATATTACCATGTGGCGTATTGATGGTTATTTCATCCATCATTACTTTTTTGTCGCCAATATTGTACTGGCCAGCGAGCTTCATCTCGAATCTGAGTGCTATATCGGGAACCTCGTTCGAGGCGCTGACGGCATGTTGGGCGACAATTTCGAAACGATAATCGTTAACCGGCTTTCCTGTTTCTTTATCATTGGGTGTAATTCCCAATGCACCGTTGAACGGCAAAGTGAACCCGCCAATTGTCAATAATGACGTTTCGACTTCGATTTTACCGCTGTGAGGTGTGTGCAGCAGATTTAAATCGATTTTTGAAGGAATATTTTGTTCTGTACCAAAATCCATAACCCCATCAGGCATCACAAGTGATGTGCGCACCACCGGTTCATTTTCTAATGAAACACGATGAGCCTCGACATTGAGATTGGCCTTTCCCTTCAATCTGAAATGCCCATTATTTGTGTGACCGTTCGGTAAAAATGGTGAAACATCATCGGCTGCGCCCAAATGGAGGGGGAAAGATTTGACCTTGAGCGTTATGTCGGTCGCATGCCGGCTGACGTAGTTCGCATTTGCTGTAACGCCAATTTTTTCACCATTCCACGTCAGAGAAGATAAAAGTGCGGCTGTTCTCCAACGTGTGCGCAAATCAAAATCTTTTATTCCCAATATTGTGCCATTATCGCCTGGCATATGAAGCGAAATATTCTTCAAAACGAGTACATTAATTGACATTGAACGCAATTTATCGGCACCGCTATCGAAAGCAGAAAACAGTGCTTTGGACGTTGCGTCAGGGTCAATGCGCCCATATTCATCTTTTGGTAATTGCTCAAACAAGCCCGGTCCGCCAGTTTGCGGCAAAAGGACGTTGGCATCGTGAAGTTCTATCTGGGCTATCTGCAATTTGCCTAAAAGAAGAGCCCATGAGGAAAAGCCAACGCGAAAAACCCCGATCTGGTCTACTTTTACACCATCCTTGATATCATCCAACATGACGTTTTGTGTTTCCAATGCCAGATGATAATCCTCGTCCAATGAAAGACGCGCATCGGTAATTTTTACACGTGCGTAATCGCCTAATTGCTGGGTAAGCGTTGCCTGCATTTTCTGCGTCAAATATTTGCCGCTAATGCCTACTTTCAATAGAGAAAAGATCAGCCCCAACAATAATATGACGATAATAATAGCCCACAAAACGATATGGAAAAGGCGCCTTGCCAATGTTTTGCGTCGACGTGGTGTATCAACCGTCACGCCATTGCTATCCTGTGCTGACGGAAATTGGTCGAGGCTCTTTATCTCGCTTTTTTTAAAGCGAATCTCTTCATGTGGATCTGACAAATTGCAATCAACCCCATTTATCTCTGTAATCACATTTTACGATGTAGGATTAATATCGTAAGACTCTTTATAGCACCGAATAATGTTGATTCTTATGGTTTCTAATTTAATTTTCGTTCTACCCACAGAAGAAAGGTAATTATAATGGCAGGTTTACAAAAAGGCGATGTTGCACCTGATTTCAATTTGCCTCGCGATAGTGGAAAGACACAAACTTTATCCGAATTGCGAGGTCATCCTGTTGTACTTTATTTCTATCCGAAAGATGATACCAGTGGCTGCACACTGGAAGCACATGACTTTACGGAACTTCGACCCGAATTCGACAAAATTGGCGTAACAATTATCGGAATGTCACCGGACAAGGCTGAAAAGCACGATAAATTCATAAGCAAACACGATCTTCAGCTTATCCTTGTCTCCGACGAGGAAAAAACGACGCTTCAGAAATATGGTGTATGGGTGGAAAAGTCGATGTATGGACGCAAATATATGGGCGTCGAACGCAGCACATTTCTAATCGACAAAAACGGTAAAATTGCTGAAATCTGGCGGAAAGTTAAAGTTCCAGGCCACGCCAAAACTGTATTGGAGAAGGCAACAACAATCGCCTGAAAATAACAATCGTTAGGACTTTGTTAACTTTTTAGTGTGTTAATTAAGACAGAATAGGGAAGATAAAAATATGCACTATTTTGCAAAGATACTGGTTCTAACGTCGGTTTTGTTTGCAGCAATGTCGGTTGCTACAACAGCAAAAGAGCTGACAAAAGAAACAGATGCAAAAAAGCCCTATTTTCATCAATCTCTTCCGGCGATGCCCAAAGTTTCGGTTCCGAAAACCGAAAATATTGCCCTAAAACCTTATGCCGGCATTGACCCTATAATAACAGGTCCACGTGGATAACCTGTTTTATCCCGCCTTAATGATTTCTATAGCCGATGGTTAGCAATCCGGTGGATGTCTGATAGACAAATCAGGTGCAAAATATACTTCAATCCGCGAACTTATATAAAAATTCGTCGCATTGAAGCATAATGTCCCAACTTATAAAACGGGGTCGGCTCAACTCTTGTTAAATTCATGTTGAAGAGGTCAGGTAACATCTTCAACATGCTCGACACCACCTTTGATCTTTTGTGCTAGCGCCGCTTCCATGAATTCATCAAGGTCACCATCAAGCACTGCTTGTGGATCGGTGTTTTCCACACCTGTGCGCAAATCTTTTACAAGCTGATAAGGCTGTAAAACGTAAGAACGGATTTGATGGCCCCAGCCAATTTCTGTTTTGGATGCTTCCAGCGCGTTGGCTTCGTCTTCACGACGTTTCAACTCTTCTTCATAAAGGCGCGCTCTTAACATAGCCCACGCTGTAGCACGGTTTTTATGTTGGGAGCGTTCGGCTTGACACTGTACAACAATACCGGTTTTAAGGTGTGTGATCCGCACCGCAGAATCCGTCGTGTTAATGTGCTGGCCACCAGCACCTGACGAACGATATGTGTCAATGCGTACATCAGCTTCCGAAACATCCACTTCTATATTGTCATCAATAACCGGATAGACCCAGACGCTAGCAAAGGACGTGTGACGCCTTGCATTGGAATCATATGGAGAAATACGAACCAGACGATGCACGCCAGACTCGGTTTTAAGCATACCGTAAGCGTTATGGCCTTTCACAAGTATGGTTGCCGATTTTATCCCTGCTTCTTCGCCATCATGAACTTCCAGCACTTCAACTTTCATTGAGTGTTTTTCCGCCCATCTGGTATACATGCGAAGGAGCATAGAAGCCCAATCCTGACTTTCTGTACCACCGGCACCAGCATGAATTTCCAGATAAGTGTCATTGGCATCCACTTCGCCGGATAACAACATTTCGATCTGGCGTTTATCAAGTTCACCTTTAAGGGCATGTATTGATGATTCGGCATCTCTAACAATGTCGTCATCGCCCTCTTCTTCCCCCATGGAGATCAATTCAATGTTGTCGTTCAGTGTTTGCGTCAGATGTTTGATATTATTAATACCGTCGTCCAACCGCTGCCGTTCGCGCATAAGTTCCTGCGCTTTTGCCGCATCGTCCCACAAACTGGGATCTTCAGCTTTTTCGTTGAGATATTCCAGGCGTTTTACAGACTGATCCCAGTCAAAGATGCCTCCTCAGCAAGCCGATAGCCTGCTTGATTTCTTCAACCAAAGTTTCGATTTCTGCTCGCATTGTTATGTCTTTTTCCTGATCATTTATTTTGTTGTTCGTTGCCGGGCTTATTGCTCCGTTACAATAGCGAATTCAACTTTTCCGCTTTGAACGTCGTTTATCCGACAACAGTTGTGCAGCAATATCCACAAGATGTCTTTTTTGTCAAAAGACAATTTTCAATAAAGCCCATCGGCGCCACTTTGAATAGCTTTATTGACTTGAGGAGACGTCGGCGCAACCGGCACCCCTTCTTTAAAGGATGTCGTTCCGCCAATAACCTGATAAACATCGGCCGGACCAGTACCCGGTTTGAAGGCTTCAACAATGACATTGCTATTTCCGGGTTCCGCACGCATACCGGTTTTCCGATCAATAGCAATTTGCATCATGCCATCCGGTATTTTAAAATCAACGTCGGGAACGCCTTTCATAGCGTTCTCCATAAATTCACCAAATACGGGAACTGCAAGAGAACTTCCGGTACCACCATATCCGAGTGTTGAAGGCTGGTCATAGCCGATAAACACACCAACGACGATATTGGGAGTAAAGCCCATAAACCATGCGTCTTTCGAGTCGTTCGTGGTTCCGGTTTTACCGGCAATATGGCGATTAAGATATGCAAGGCGTGCAGCCGTACCGCGTTGAACCACACCTTCCATCATTGAGGTAATCTGATAGGCTGTCATAGGATCGAGCACCTGATCCCGCTCATCTATCAATGTCGGTTCGGGCTGGTTATCCCAGCTCTTTACGTTGCATGCCTCGCATTTACGTTGGTCATGTCGATAGATCGTAGCCCCATATCGATCCTGAATGCGGTCTATAAGGGATGGTGAAATGGAGCGGCCACCATTCGCGATAACCGAATAAGCGGTAACCATGCGCAATACCGTTGTTTCCCCTGCCCCTAATGCCATCGGAAGATAAGGTTGCAATTTGTCATAAATTCCGAAACGTTCCGCATATTCCGACACAATCGGCATACCGAGATCGTTTGCCAAGCGGACTGTCATCAAATTACGAGAGTGTTCGATACCGTAACGTAGTGTCGAAGGGCCGGCAAATGTCCCGCCATAATTCTTTGGTCGCCACACTTCGCCATTCGGCTGTTTGATTTCCACAGGCCCGTCGAGCACAACCGAAGCCGGCGTATAACCATTATCAAGAGCTGCGGCATAAACAAAGGGTTTAAAAGAAGAGCCGGGTTGCCGATAGGCCTGGGTTGCACGGTTGAACTCGGACTCAGCAAACGAGAACCCGCCAACCATCGCCAGAACACGTCCTGTCCTTGGCTCCATAACAACCATTGCACCTTCAATTTTAGGTGGTTGCCGGAGCAAATAACCGTCCTCGCTTCCGGGCTTTTTCTCGACAAAAATCACATCGCCAACCTGCAGAACGCCACCTGGATTTGAAGCTGAAGACCGGCGGTCGTTCTTACCGACCATTCGGTAAGCCCATTTCATATCGCTTGCGTTAATTGTGGCCACGTCGCGCTCGGCCGAAAGTGCGCCGGATACTTCTCTCTTTGGTTGCAAACCGATTTTTACTTTATCCGGCGAAACGGAAAGAACAACAGCCAAACGCCATTCCGGAACATCGCTAAAGCCGCTAACATCTCCCAAAGCGACGCCCCAATCATCTGAAATGTCGATGTGTTTATATGCTCCGCGCCAACCATGGTTCTGATCGTATTTGACAAGACCGTCCTGCAATGCCCGACGAGCCTGAACTTGTAAATTCGGATCCAGAGTTGTGCGAACGGATAAGCCACCCTCATAAAGGGTTTTTGAACCATAACGGTTGATCAATTGCCGACGGACTTCTTCGGTGAAATAGTCTGCCGCGAAAATATATGAATCGTCACCACGCAGCGAGATGCCCAAAGGTTTCAGTTTTGCCTGCTCGCCTTGTGCCTGCGTCGCGTAGCCATTTTCAACCATACGATCAATTACCCAGTTTCTACGGTCGAGAGCACGCTGGGTATGTTTGAAAGGATCGTAATTGCTCGGCCCCTTTGGAAGAGATGCAAGATAGGCACATTCTTCCAATGTAAGCTCGTTCACCGATTTATTGAAATATGTAAGTGCAGCAGCGGCAATACCATAAGCGCCACGTCCCAGATAAATTTCGTTCAGATAAAGTTCGAGAATACGGTCTTTGGAATAAGCCCTTTCGATGCGCATAGCCAATATGGCTTCCTTGATTTTACGTTCCATCGTGGCATCGGAACTTAAAAGGAAGTTTTTTGCGACCTGTTGAGTGATTGTCGAAGCACCTTCAGGTCTGCGACCGGAACCGATATTTTTGACGTTGCTTACCAAGGCTCGTGCAAGCCCTTCCGGATCAAGACCGAAATGGGTGTAAAAATTTTTGTCTTCAGCAGATATAAAGGCAAATTTCACTAAATCGGGAACCGATTGGATTGGCAGATAAAGTCGACGATTCGTCGCAAATTCTGCCATGAGGCCACCATCTGCAGCGTGAACGCGGGTCATAACAGGAGGCTCGTAATCGGCAAGCACCTGATAATCCGGAAGCTCGTCGCCTTGCTGTTCATTCTCGGCGCTTGCCAAGCCGATTAGATATGTGCCCAGACTGAGAGTAACTCCAGCGGCAAGAAAAATTCTAAAAAACTTCATCATAATAACCGGATGTCGCTTTCTCCCGTACCCGCTTTATGCGAGACCTTTATTGGTAAAACCCGATGCGTGTGCACTGGAATTTCGTTAGAAACAAGGCTAAATGCACTATTTAGTATTTTAATGTCAAAGTTAAGACTATCGCTTCCGTTTTTCTCAAGCATTTTTATCATGGCTGTGGATTATTCCCGTTACGGGTCCTATAATTTGCAAATTGTTGCACAGCTGTTGCAATTGCGCTTGCTGCTTGTCTTCTCCAAACGGGATCCGAAATGAGCTTCTCGTCATCCTTATTCGATAAATATCCGATTTCAATGAGAACCGATGGAATGTCGGGGGCTTTTAGAACCTGAAAACCGGCATAGCGATGCGGATTTTTTATAAGGTTTATATTATCTTCCAAGAGACTTGAAACTACACGATCGGCAAAATTCACCGAAAAAGACAATGTCTCCCGTCTCGCAAGATCGATCAGAATATCGGTCACCTCGGGAGATTCGTCAGCCGGTAATCCGTCAAGCAGATCAGCTTTATTCTCTCTTTCTGCCAAAGCTTTTGCCAAATCGTCAGATGCGCGATCCGAAATCGTATAAACTGTTGCGCCACGCATCGATGTCATATTTATTGTATCGGCATGGATAGAAATGAACAGATCGGCACCATAATCACGTGCTTTTTGAACCCGCTCGTTAAGTCTCAGAAAAATATCAGAATCACGTGTCAAAAATACCTGCAAATTGACGTTTTTTTCCAGTTCATCGCGTAACGTGCGCGCAAACGCCAATGTAACGTTTTTTTCAAGCACACCCGAGACACTTTCAGCCCCGCTATCAATTCCTCCATGCCCGGCATCTATTACGACGCGAAAAGGCTTTTGTTGAGCTTTTCTATCGTCACGTGCCTGCGCATTATTTCCTGTTTGCTGTTTTTGGATTAACTTTTTGAAGTTTTCCTCACTATCCTTGGTCAAATCTATGACCAATTGCCAAAGTCCACTATCAAGTTGCTCGATATTATCTTTTTCGATCACGAAAGGGGCATTGGTTGTCAATATAATTCTTGATGAATTTGGCCCGGACGTTCCGTAACGCAAATCGGTAACCATACCAAACTTTAACGGAGGCTGTTTTTGTGAGGAAAAGTCCGTTCTGGGAAGATTGACAACGAGCCGGTTCGGATGATCAAGAAATTGTAAGGAGTAGTCGGGATTGCCCGAGAATACCGCAATAAGTCTAGTTCTCGTTAGATCTCCTACCGCTCTTATGTTCACAAGTTCCAATTGTTCATTACCGGCATTGCCCTTACCTGGAAAACTCATGAGACTTAAGAAAAATGCGACAATAAAAACAAGCCATTTTGATTGTCCGATATTGCCAATAAAATTTGCTTGTTGTCCGGCATGATCCATTGCGGCGTGGCCCTCGTTTCTCTACTTCCAGTTTTTGTTCTAAAGCATTTAAATAAAAACTAGCAAATCGCGCGAACGATAATCAGGGTCTTTGGCGATTTTAAGATAATATTTGCTTAAAATAACATCTCGACCTGTGGACACGAGCGTTACGCAAGCCGTCAAATTTATGCTTTTCCAGCAAATAAAGTAGACGACTTTATAAAGTTACTTGTGTTCGGCCAGATATCGACTTAAAAGCGTAAATGTCTTGAACGGCTGGAAAAACAATAAATGAACCTTCGGTTAACCGGTTCATTCAAACCATTTTCAGCCAAAAAGTCTACAAACTTTAGCTGTCCTAGGTCATTTGACGCTATGTTTTCAATGAATAAGGAGCAAGTTTGTAATGATTAAGTTTCGCTGGTTCGGTTGCTCCGAACTATTTTAAAAACGTTTTGCCGGAGACTCGCTGGATATGAGTCGAACACAACTGGTAGTAGAAGTAGTTTTTAGCGCGGCACATGCAAGCGGGGATATGCACGCCCATTCTCACTATAGTTTGTTGGCAAATCTTCTTTCCATCGGCAGACAGTATGCATCGGCTTTGATCGGTTTTTCAAAGACCTCTATCCGTTGTTCCATACGTGTCGCCTGCAGGATTTTCTATAATGTCAAACAAAATGCTTATCGATGCCTCCCACCCGGAGGAAACTCGCGTAGTTGTTGTTCGTGGTAACAGGATTGAAGAATTCGATTTTGAATCCGAACACAAAAAACTGATAAAAGGAAATATCTATCTGGCTCGCGTAACGCGGGTTGAACCTTCTCTGCAAGCTGCATTCGTTGAATATGGCGGTAATCGCCACGGATTTCTTGCGTTTTCTGAAATTCATCCTGACTATTATCAAATTCCTGTTGCCGACCGACAAGCGCTTCTTGAAGAAGAAGAAAAGGCAGCCCGTGTTGACGATGAGGATGAACAGGAAAACGAAAAGCCTTCAAGAGCGAATAACAGGAAAAAAAGTCGTTCGTCCGAAGCAAGCAATGAAAGCGAGACAGTTTCTGTTTCCAGTGAGGAAAACGACGATACCGAACAAACAGCAGACGACACAGAAGATAGTGTAGAACTTGTCGGAGCAGAAGACGCTTTGGAAGAGGTGCCAACCCGCGAGCGCACCCCGCGTCGACAATATAAAATTCAGGAAGTTATCAAACGCCGCCAAATTCTGTTGGTCCAGGTTGTAAAAGAAGAACGTGGCAACAAGGGCGCTGCCATGACCACCTATCTTTCTTTAGCAGGACGATATTCTGTTTTGATGCCGAATACCGCACGTGGCGGTGGCATTTCCCGCAAAATCACCAATGTGCAGGATCGTA
This sequence comes from Ditibartonella apihabitans, assembly GCF_002007485.1. GTDB lineage: Bacteria > Pseudomonadota > Alphaproteobacteria > Rhizobiales > Rhizobiaceae > Bartonella > Bartonella apihabitans. The sequence continues at coordinate 1,223,209 of NZ_CP015820.1, read as the reverse complement.
AACGTCTCAAGGAGGTTGTTAAGGATCTTCACGTGCCGAAGGGAATGGGGGTCATTTTACGGACAGCCGGCGCCAATAGGACAAAGACCGAAATCAAACGCGATTACGAATATCTGATGCGCCTATGGGAAAATGTACGTGCATTGACACTTGAATCTGTTGCTCCTTGTCTTGTCTATGAAGAAGGTAGCCTTATCAAACGGTCGATCCGTGACCTTTATAACAAAGACATCAGTGAGATACTTGTTTCGGGCGAACAAGGCTATCGTGAAGCAAAAGATTTCATGCGCATGTTAATGCCGAGCCATGCAAAAGCTGTTCAACCATATCGTGAACAGCTTCCAATTTTTGCACATAACGGAATTGAAGCACAGCTTGATGGTATGCTGCAACCGGAAGTAACGCTAAAATCCGGCGGATATCTGGTTATCAATCAAACCGAAGCTCTCGTCGCAATTGACGTAAATTCGGGTCGTTCCACGAAAGAACATTCTATCGAGGAAACGGCTTGCCAAACAAATCTCGAAGCTGCCGAAGAAGTTGCCAGACAGTTGCGACTGCGCGACCTCGCAGGACTCGTTGTTATTGATTTCATTGATATGGAAGAAAAACGCAATAATCGTCTTGTCGAGAAAAAACTCAAAGATTGCCTGAAAGATGACCGGGCCCGCATTCAAGTCGGGCGCATTTCGCATTTTGGTCTTATGGAAATGAGCCGTCAACGTATTCGGGCATCGGTGCTGGAAAGCACGATGCAGCCCTGCCCACATTGCAATGGCACCGGCTATATACGTTCTGATTCGTCCTTGGCTCTGCACGTTATCCGCTCGATTGAGGAATATCTTCTGCGCAATCCGCACTTTAATATTATCGTCCGTACATCGGTCGCTACTGCCCTTTATGTTCTTAATCATAAAAGACAAGCTCTATCCGATTTGGAAAACCGTTTTGGTCTGACGATCAATATCGAAGCAGATGACGAGGTTGGTGCTCAGAATTTGGCTATATATAAAGGTACACCTGCCGAAGGAACGCCTGCCGTGGTACCCCAGCTTCCAGCAGACGATGAAGCGGATGATGACAATGAGGTCGAAGAAACCGCAATCGAGGTCGAGAGCGAAGAAAAAGATAGTGACAATACCGATAATAACCAAAGGCGCAAACGTCGCAATCGCGGAAAATCGAACGATCGCAATGAAGGAAAAAATCAACGCGTCCGGAATGAAGATGATGTTGTACGCAGTGACGAAGACAATAAACGTCGTCGCCGGCGTGGGCGTCGCGGTGGAAGGCGCTACCGTGACGGCGACTTCGAACGTCGTAGAATTCCTTATGCGGAACCGGTAGGCGATTTTGCTGAAAAAGCGCTTGCAGAGGTTATTGCTGCAAGACGCCAACGCCGAGTTCCTCATGCAGAACCGGTTGGTTTTTCGGCAACGGAAGTTGCAGTTCAGGTTACACCCGTTGCTGTAAAAGAGCCGCAGGAGCTAAAAGCTTCTTCGGAAACGGAAGTTTCTAAGGAAGAACAAAAGACAGAGCAAAAAAAGCCGACAAAAACGCGCAGGAGACGGACGCAAAAAACCTCAGCAGAAGAAGAAAAAGTAGTTTCCGAAACGAATGTTGAAGCAATTGTTGAAAGTGAAGAAGATAAAAAACCTGCTTCTCGCGGACGCAAACGGAAGACAAAAACGAAAGAAACAACAAGTGAAACAATTTCGGATGAAACTGCAAATGCTGTGACGTCGAAAGAAACCGAGTTAGCACAAGAAACTGAAAAACCTGCTAAAAAGACTGCTAGACGTTCACGGAAAGCTAAAGCCGAAGCACAATCAAATGAGACAGCGATTGATGATGTGAAGGTCCAAACAGAAAAACCGGCAAGAAAATCTTCGCGCAAAACGGCCAGAGCGAAGACAACTACAGCTGAAAACAACGAAACGGTTACAACAGAACCGGTCGTAACGTCATCGGATGAAAATGAAGATAAAAAACCGAAACGCGTCGGCTGGTGGCAGAGAAAAGGTTTTTTCTGATTTAAGAAATCTGAAGGACTTTGATCGTTTTTCGACCTGAATTATCAGCCTCACAAAACTTGAAATTTTTCAAGCTTTGTGAGGCTATTTGATTCCCCCTTCTCCTACAAAGACTTGGGCTTATTCATTACGAGCGCTGCTATCCAATTAACCGTAAATAGTTGTATGTTGTATAGAGCTCGTCCCCGATTACCTGAAAAGCAAAACACAAGGCACTATAAACGGCAGAAAGAACATTGCTTGTTTTAAGATTGCAGATGACCGGGTTGATTTCGAGTTGATTGATTATGAATTGTGCAATTTCCGGATTGATAATGGGCAGGATCATTTGTCAGCAGTCAACTTATATAAACATGAATAGACAGCTAATGGAGATTGGCAAAGCCCAGGCCAACAAAACCTCATTTTTTCCTATCAATATCTTGCATGTGCATCTGACAAGTTGAGGATTGAGAAAATACCACCGGTACTCCGATATCTAAAAGTTTAGACATGATCTGACAGTTTGGACTTTTCAAAGTGAGAGTTGCCCTCTTTGGATGTTGTGACAAAACAAACATTCAAAAAACGGCAACTCACATGATTCATGAATATGTTTTTTCCGAATTGTATTTCCATCACAAAATTTCGAAAGAATGGTCTTCGACCGTGTTTTTCAAGATAACGGCTTGTTAGAACCTCTATGCATTCAAACTCGGTTCTTAACATTTTAGCCATAAATAATGGATGATTGAAAATCGTCTTTCAACTTTAAAACGCATTGAAACGAGGAAATGGCGCACCCGAAGAGATTCGAACTCTTGACCTCTGCCTTCGGAGAATCATATGCTCGCTTTTAAACACCTCAACTCATTGATCCAATTACCTTGTGATTTTTTGAAGATGTTCATTTCTAGATTTTACTCACAAAGATAATAATTTACCCGCGCGTACCCTCAAGCTATACAATTAAAAGAGTTATTTAATAAATCATCACCTTGAGGAACACTTATAAATTGGACAGTAACAACTTTTATTCTTGTCATCCTAAAAGGATATAAAATGATCAGCTTTTAATCCAACCTGCACTGATGATCATTGCTCTTATTTGTTCATTTATTGGTAAAAAATACATTCAAAAATATTTAAATAACTTGGAAATGATGAAATATCCAAAAAGAATAAATTACGATCCCAGCTTAGTTAAAATGTAAACGCTGATACGGACGTGTCACCGTTCTCACTATAGGAACAAAAAGACGAAATCGTTGAAACATCAGTTGAGAAGATTAGCAAGGCCATGACACAGACAGCAATGAATATTGAAGCATCCGATAACATGGAAATATCAGAAAAAAATAGAACTGCTCATAACAAAAATTGAACGATCTGAATGGATATCTAATTTTCAGAAAAAGTATTAAAAGAATCACAAAAGGCATGGGAAAAATACGAAAAAGCTCAAGCTAGCTTTGCCGCATTAAAAGTCGAAAGTAGTACAATGTATCATTTAATTTACACTTCAGAGATGAACACATTAATCAATCAACGTATAACGGAATTAACAGCTATCATCAATGAGTTATGAGAAAATTAAGGTACATAAAAATATTTATAAATAGACGATAGGTCAGTATAAATGAATTCCGAACCACATAATCTACTATTTAAAAATGTAAATAGAAAAATAAGGAATTTGATAATAAACATAAATATGGATATTATATCGATTTCTTCTTATATGGAGGATAATGACGAATACGTATCTGAGCTTCATTATTATATATTAGCCCTTGAAGATCGAAATTTTTTTAGGCATTGTGGGGTTGATTTTAAAGCTATTCTTCGTGAATTTAAAAATATGCTTATAGGTAAAAAATATGGCGGCGCTAGTACTATTGATATGCAACTTGTGAGAACAATTACTAATTACAGAGAACGAACAATCTCACGAAAAATATATGAAATGACTCTAGCTATTTTACTGAATTTTAAATTTTCAAAAAAGCAAATTTTAAATTGTTATATGCGCAACGCATTTTTAGGCAGCCACATAATAGGTTTTGAAGCTGCGATCGAAAAACGTTTCAAAGATAAACCAGTGTTGAATGAGTTAGAGATGGCGTCTTTAGCTGCAATGCTTTTAAAGCCTATGCCCTTAAACCCCACAAAAGAATGGTTTTTTGCAAATGAATCAAGAGCGAGGTACGCGCAAAAGGTTCGGGTTTTGTAAAAGAGAGCAAATAATAAGTTTAATAGACTGGCTTTATCTAGATTTTCAATACTCAACGGATCGGTGTCACCATATTTTATATTAGACTGAATTAGATTGACCTCACGCGTCAAACGCCGTGTAATTTCACTTTGCATATTATATATACTATCTAATATAGATATTGCTTCATAATATTTCGATATATTTTTTTTGATTTTAATGTCTACTATTAAATGATGACATTCAACAAAAGCTTTATGTATAACTCGTTCTATATAAAAGGCATTAAAATGATAAATCCTTTCACTTCCAAGATTTCCAAGCTCTAGGAATATAGAATTTATACCATAATTCCATTTGTCTTTTGCTAAAATGTATTCATCTCGCACGTCTTTAAGGTACGCTTCTTTATCAATTCCCTGATAACAATCTAGTATTCTTCTTGAAGCAACGACTCTATGAATGATTAGTTTATTAATATACTTTTAATATCATTTATCTTATCAATCCTCTTTCTTTCTCTTGCCAAAAAGACTGATACTCAATATTTCGCTTTTGATATTTGAATGTGATGTAACTGCCAATCAAACCAGTTAATACAAAGCTAAATACTAGTTGCCACATCTCGCTGCTCTTTTATCAAATCAGAACCGAAAGGTAATAGAACATTGTACAGAATGAAACAAAAAATTAAAGGGTTTGGCTAATTGTGTAGAGTTAATCTGGCATGTTATAGAAAATTTTTGTTTTGTTGGAAAATCAGTTATTACCACTCAATCACATTTTGACATACAAGTTCGATAGACTAATGCTGGCATGAAGTGGCTCGGTGCATCCAAAAAATAATCTAAAGATAGGAATACATCAAAACTATTAAAAAATAGCTTTTAATAACTGAAAGCTATTGCGTTAGAGGTTGTGTTCTTATTCTGTCATTACAATGCACCTGAGATCAAAGTGATCTTCACAAGTATGATTTGTAATTTGATAACAGTTCAAGCGGTAGTTCAGCCGACACATAAGTGATCCATCATTCTCCACGTTTATCCATTAATGGCAATACTTCATCCAGTCATCAAATGAGGATATCTTTTTTACTTTTCATGTGGAGCCCCTTGTCTTTTGAGGGCCAGATAATTATTGGCTGTTGCTTGCTTACACCGTTATCAGCCCATGGCCTTTAGTTATTTATTGCAGCTAGAATGCTCTTTAGACTCTCCCCCTAAGAATTAACGGATTTATAAAACGACACTCCCTCGCAGCAAGCCGTAAAATCATCTATTGGAGGCAATTCAACATAATAACTTTCAGGCTTTACCAACCGTCACTCAAGATTGTCATCGACCTTTGTCGGTTTTTAGCCAAAATGATCTTCATAACCCGGATCAGAATCAATCAGGAAGCCGCCCCTATCAATAAATAGGGTTAGTTCAGTTATTTTGTGTATCCTTGTCCCTGTATTTAAGCACTCATCACATCAATGTCCGATTTTCCCGAGTACCTGATGCAATCTCTTTTGCGACAATATTATAGATTGGAGAGTTCTGTTTGTCATAACGAGCTAATGATTGATAACTTTTGGCTTTCCATTGGCTCATGGTCTAGGTATTTGTTATTTGAACTTTGTTGATCCGGAACGACAGGAATAAGATGTAGACTTATCCCTGACGGTGCTCCCCAAACAGTCCACGGATCGAATCCGATATTTAAAAATGGCGCACCCGAAGAGATTCGAACTCTTGACCTCTGCCTTCGGAGGGCAGCGCTCTATCCAGCTGAGCTACGGGTGCAAAACCGAAAATTGTTTTTCGAAAATTCGATTTGTTCGACGTTTTTCTATCCGATCATAGTGAATGGTTCAATGGTGAAAAACGTTCTCTATGTCAATAAGTTGAAAAATATTAAAAATAACGAAAACGAACGTCCCGAGAATCCCGCGAAACTATTTAACTATCCGCTCAAAGCCCTTCGAATTGAGTGAGACAAAGCCGAGAGATTATCATTCTAACAGATAGCTCGTACTACCTTCCTTTTTAACAACAAAGACGTCACTGATTACGATTTCCGGATTTAATCATGAGGTGGATTTGAAAACCTTTATCTGCTTGAACTTGAGATCAATATCAACTTCACGAACAGGTTTTGGTCGGAAATAATATCGTAAAGATATTTACCCCTTCTCGCGCTGTATTTCCCAAAAGCTCCTAAAAAAATATCTTCTGATAAGGAAAGCCTTTGAAATGAGCTTCGCCGAATGATCACCCCCCCCCCGAAGTTGTCATTTCCGTCAGCAAATGGCAATTTTCGTAACATTCGAATATCTTACTTTACTTAAATCGTGTAGAAACAATACATTTCTAAATAGTCTCCCCTGCCCTCAAAAACTGGTTATCTATCTATTTCTGGATTTGAAAAACAAAGAAGTTTCTAACCTGAACGTCAGTTCAGATGTTTTGGATTATAGATGTCGTTGACGGGTGAAAAAAATCGCAAAACAAAACTTGTTTGATTAGCGATTCAATTCGTCTTGCGCCTCTTTCAACTCCTGTTTTGCCTTTTCCAGTTTTTCCATTTTTTTTGTTATTTTTTTCCGATTACCCTGTGCTTTTGCATCGTTGAGTTCAGCCTCCCTTTCAGAGACTTTTCTCGTTTTTTCGGATATTTTGGCTTTCCGTTCTGCTCTCAGTTTCTCGTCAGTGCAATTTTCAGAAACATCCTTCAGCGCTTTTTCCAACCCGATTATCTGATGGCTATTGTTGTATTTACGGGCATAATCAAGCTGCGTTTCAATAGCTTGTTTTTTAGCTGCACAACCTTTCAATGCCGGTTCAGCATGAGCAAATGAAAAAGTTAAAAATACGATAGGAAGGGCCAAGAACAATTTCGTTTTCATAAGCGATACCTTTCACTAAACGCGCCGCTATCGATTCAATGGTTAATCTGCACGAATAAGCAATCACTAAAACTTGCCATTATTCTCGAACTTTGTCAGCAAAATTTGTGTATTGTTGAAAAAGCTGTCGTGTCAGATTAGATATCGTATCAGATGAGATATTGGATGCTTTGGTTCATAAAAAAATTGGGCACGAGCACATCCAATTCATTTACTTGAAAAAACGAGCAATCTTGATGGAAAAACCTATAGAGCGATTTCATTTATCGCGTCTAAAACCGAACAGGCGCGCAACTCTCTTCAAGCGTTGGAAGAGCGTTACGGTCAATCGAGCGTGGATGATGCTGATGTCATTGTTGTTTTGGGCGGCGACGGGACAATGTTGGAAGTTCTGCGCAATTTCATGAATTCCGGAAAGCCTATTTATGGAATGAATCGCGGTTCTGTCGGATTTCTTATGAATGAATATCGGATAGCCAATCTGCCACAACGGATTGCGAAAGCACATAAAGAAGATATAAAGCCGCTCAGAATGATTGCTGATTCAAGCTCCGAAGGCCATGTTGAAGCATTGGCAATCAATGAAGTATCTTTATTTCGCCAATCTTACCAAGCTGCGAAAATAAAAATCAGCATTGATGGCAAAATCCGTATGGACGAGCTCAATTGCGACGGCGTGATGGTTGCAACACCAGCGGGATCGACAGCTTACAATCTTTCCGCTCAAGGGCCAATTTTACCATTACTTGCTCCATTGCTCGCGCTAACGCCTGTTAGCCCATTTCGTCCGCGCAGATGGCATGGCGCACTTTTACCAAATTCTGTTACAGTCCGTTTTGATATGCTTGAACTAGATAAACGGCCGGTTAATGCTGCTGCTGACAATGTAGAAGTAAAGTCGGTCAGTTCGGTGGTCATTTCTCTGGCAAAGGGTGTAAAAGCGTCAATTTTATTTGATTCCAACCATTCGTGGGACGAACGTATATTATCCGAACAATTTCGTTATTGAGAAGAATACACGTTAAAACGCATTGCAAACGATCGTTTTTGTTGACTTTTTTATCAATGCACCTTAACGCGTTTGTTGATAATGTAGAATAGTTGAACCATTTTGACTATTGTCACCTAAGTTAGGCGAAAAAGAGAAAGAGTGATAGCGCCTTTGACCAGTTTCAATGATTTGGGCCTTTCAGAAAAGGTTCTCAAAGCAGTAAAATCTATTGGATATGAAGAACCAACACCAATTCAGCTTGGAGCTATTCCTCATGTCTTGAAACGCGAAGATGTATTGGGTATTGCACAGACGGGAACAGGTAAGACCGCTTCTTTTGTGCTTCCTATGTTGACGCTCCTTGAAAAAGGACGTGCACGGGCGCGGATGCCACGTACACTCATTTTAGAGCCCACCCGTGAACTTGCAGCGCAGGTGAAAGAAAATTTCGATCAATACGGCATTAATCATCATTTGAGCGTAGCGCTACTCATTGGTGGCGTTTCATTCGATGATCAGGACCGTAAACTTGACCGTGGTGCAGATGTTCTGATTGCGACGCCAGGGCGGCTTTTAGACCATTTCGAACGTGGAAAACTTTTGCTGACCGGTGTAGAAATTCTGGTTATTGATGAAGCTGACCGTATGCTTGATATGGGCTTTATTCCGGATATCGAACGTATTTGCAAACTTATTCCCTTTACCCGCCAAACTTTGTTCTTTTCGGCTACAATGGCACCGGAAATTACAAAATTGACCGAACAATTTCTACATACACCTGTTCGTATCGAAATCGCGAAAGCGTCTTCTACCGCCGAGACGATTACACAAAAGCTCGTCGCTTCCGGTCGCAAACCATGGGAAAAACGAGCAGTTTTGCGTGATCTTATCCATAATGAAGGTGATGAATTAAAAAACGCGATTATCTTCTGTAATCGTAAAAAAGACATTTCGGAACTTTTCCGCTCTCTCGTTCGGCATGAATTCAGTGTTGGTGCTCTTCATGGAGATATGGACCAACGTTCGCGCATGTCTATGCTGGCAAACTTCAAAGATGGGAAAATTGCTTTATTGGTAGCATCTGATGTCGCAGCCCGCGGGCTTGATATTCCTGACGTCAGTCACGTGTTCAACTATGACGTTCCAACACATGCAGAAGATTACGTTCATCGTATCGGTCGCACAGGACGTGCCGGAAAATCCGGTAAAGCTTTCACCATTGTTACCAAGGCCGACAAAAAATATGTCGACGCCATAGAAAAGATGAGCGATCAAAAAATCGAATGGTATGATGGCGACTTATCTTCTCTGGTTCCGGAAGAAAACGGTAAAGACTCCGATCAGAAACGTACGAAATCATCGGAGTCAAAATCTCCCGCGAGTGGAAAGCAGACCGAAACCCCCGAACCTAAACGCCGGAAAAAACAGACAAAGGCCAATGGCGAAAAAACCGACAGTTCTGGCGACAAACAGACTGCTATGCCGGTCAACCAACAGCAGATACGGTCTCAAAGACACAATCAAGACAAATACTCGTCAAAAGAGCCCCCCTCACCCAAGGGATTTGGGAACGATATTCCCGCATTTATGCTTATTGATACAAAAAGGTGAATTCTTTTCGTCTGCTGTGCTTAAAATCGTTAGGAAATAGCGCAAACACAACGCTTACTACAGCGCGTAAATGTTGATTAGCGGATAATAAGACTTACACGCCGTTTAACTCTTAATGAATAAATATAAAAAGGCAGCTCATAAAACGAGCTGCCTTTTTCATGAATATTCGAAGGATATAATATTCAAGCCTTCAGGCGTTGAAGAACCCTGTTTTTACCCAAAAGGGGCAGCAAAACAGCCATTTCCGGCCCGTGGTCCAATCCTGTCAATGCTTGCCGCAATGGCATAAAAAGCGCTCTTCCCTTGCGGCCCGTCTGTTTTTTCAAGGCATCCGTCCAGACTTTCCAGCTATTTTCATCAAGTTCGCCATTTGGCAAAAGTGAAGCTGATTGATGAACATATTCACGGTCTTCCGGTGAAACTGCATCGAACGTTTTGTTCACCTCCAAATTGTCCCACCAGTTTTTTGCTTCACACACTTTATCGATATTACCCCGAACGGCATACCAGAACCGCTTGGCGTCTTCACCTTTGATGCCAATCTTTTCCAGTCTCGCTTTTACTTCATCAAATTCAAGCTCATGCACAATGTGCTTATTGAGCGTCAACAAATCAGCCGGGTCAAATTTCGCTGACGACTTTGATGCGGACGTGAGATCAAAATGTTCAAGCAGTTCCTTTTGATTTCGACAAGCAGTCACATTTTCCGAAGTACCGATAAGAACTGCCAGAGATTCGACCGCTAAAGGCTCGAATCCCTCTTCTCGCAACGAGCGGATAGACAGATCACCTTTGCGTTTAGACAGCCCCTCACCCGAAATCGTCGTCAAAAGATTGATGTGACCGAATGTCGGCGCTTTTGCACCAAGTGCTTCAAAGATAGCAATTTGTACACCGGTGTTTGTGACATGATCGTCGCCGCGTATAATATGGGTTATCCCCATATCGATGTCGTCCACGACCGATGGCAGTGTATAAAGATAACTGCCATCTTCACGAATAAGTATCGGATCGGACATCGAGGCAAGATCTATCGTTTGTGGACCGCGGACCACATCGTCCCAGTGCACATCTGTCCTTCTGGTCTTGAAAGGGTCCGATTCGAAATTAGGCAATTTGAAACGCCAATGCGGTTTTCTCCCCTCCTCTTCGTAAGCCTTGACCTCCTCCGGTTTAAGTTTCAAGGATTCACGTCCGTAAATGGGCGGGAGTTTACGCGACAAACGGATTTTACGCCGTCTTTCCAGCTCTTCCGGTGTTTCGTAACAAGGATAAAGGAGACCTTTTTCTTTGAGCTGTGCTACAACTTCATTATATCGATCAAATCGCTTGGATTGATAATAAATTTCGTCAGGTTTTATCCCCAACCAATCAAGATCGACGCCAATACCGTCAATATATTCCTGTTTCGAACGTTCAAGATCGGTATCGTCAAAACGTAAAACATATTTACCTTGCTTGGCTTTTGCAAAAGCCAATTAAACAAGGCAATTCGGGTGTTTCCAATATGAATATAACCGGTTGGAGATGGTGCAAAACGAACTTTAATCATAAATATAACTCAATTTTTATCGCGAAAACGATTGGTAATAGGGTAACGCCGATCGCGGCCGAAATTCTTGTGACTGATTTTCACACCGGGAGCCGATTGGCGTCTTTTGTATTCGGATATGTATAACAAATGCTCGACTTTTTCGACTATCTCGCGTGAATGCCCCCGTTGAACAATTTCCGAAACACTCATTTCTTCATCCACGAGACAACGAAGAATATCGTCCAATACCGGATAAGGTGGAAGCGAATCTTCATCTTTCTGGTTCTCACGGAGCTCGGCAGTCGGAGCCTTTTCAATAATATTCTGGGGTATGACGGCTGCTTTAGGCCCTAAGCCATTTATCGGAAAATGGTTGTTACGCCAGTTGGATAGTGCATAAACCTGCATTTTATAAATATCTTTGATCGGATTGAAACCGCCATTCATATCGCCGTAAAGAGTGGCATATCCGACAGAAATTTCCGATTTGTTGCCGGTCGTTACCACCATCGAGCCAAATTTGTTGGATATAGCCATCAAAACCGTACCACGCGTACGGCTTTGCAAATTTTCTTCGGTAATATCCGGTTTGCGCCCCTGAAAAAGCGGTGTCAAAATATCTTCAAATGCCTCGACCGGTTTTGCAATTGGTACGGTATCATAACGACAGCCCAACATTTTGGCGCATTCCTCGGCATCCGTTATCGACTCTGAAGATGTATAGCGATAGGGAAGCATAACTGCATGAACACGCTCCGCACCTAAAGCATCTGTCGCAATAGCTGCCGAAAGAGCCGAATCGATACCGCCCGAAAGCCCTAACACTACGCTTTTGAATCTGTTTTTATTGACATAGTCACCAAATCCCAAAACGCATGCCTGATAATCGGCAGCCAGGTCATGAAGCAATTTTTCTTGTGGACCTGAAAGACAAAACCATTTCCCATTCTGTTTTTGCCAATGGCTAAATGCCAGGTCACTTTCGAAATGGTTCATTTGAAAAGCATTCGAGCCATTTGCATTGAGTGCGAAAGACGCGCCGTCAAAAACGAGTTCATCCTGACCACCTATCTGGTTGGCATAAACGATCGGCAAAGAAGACTTCACCACCTGTTTTTTGACGACGTCGTATCTCAATTCCGGTTTTTCGCGACTATATGGTGAACCATTCGGTACGAGAATAATTTCGGCACCATCAGCGGCAAGACGAGCTGCCACTTCGTCGTCGTTCCATATATCTTCACAAATCGGTAAACCTATCTTTATGCCGCGGAAATTGATCGGCTTCGGACGGGGACCCGGAGAAAAAACACGTTTCTCATCAAATTCGCTATAATTCGGGAGGTCGAATTTACGACATTCAGCAATGATCTTTCCCTCATCAAGAAGGAGTGCAGAATTATAAACATGACCTTTTCGACGGAGAGGAACGCCGACAATGATACCTGCACCTTTGGTCGTTACAGTTGCAAGCTCGCTGATTGCTTTTTCGCATGCTTCATTAAAAGACGGTTTTAAAACCAGATCTTCAGGCGGATAACCGCTAATAAAGAGTTCAGTAAACAGTAAAAGATCGGCACCCGCATCGCTTGCTTGCCTGTGGGCGTCAAGTGCAAGTTTTAAATTGCCTTCAATGTCACCAACAACAGGGTTTAATTGTGCAATTGCGAGCGTGAGGTCATTTTCTATCAACTTTTTGGTCATGATCTTGATTTAGCCTGTCATCGTTGCACTTGCAACGGCATAAGTTAAACGAAAAACAAGGTTTGAATAATCACTGTAATCCATATGCATAGTGTTAAGATAATAGAGAGCAAAACTGCTAATGAGCCTGCGTCTTTAGCGATTTTAATTTCTTCGCGATAATCGTGTGTGACGGCATTGCACGCCGCTTCAATCGCCGTGTTTAGCACCTCTACGATAATAACAAAAACAATAGATCCCGTAAGTAGAAGAAAGCTACCCCATTCTTTAGTGATAAAAAAAGCTATGGGGAGAGAAACTAAAAAACTACAGCTTCTTGAATAATAGCTTTTTCGTGGGTTAGCAAATATCCGAGCGCATGAAGGGAATTCAAAAATGCCTTGAATAATCTCTCCATGCGTTCACCATTCAGTTTGAAAAACAAACCGCTTTCAGTACCGGTTTCAAGCTGTAGTCTTTACTGTTTCGGCATCACGTTGTTTTTTCAACAATTCCGCAACAAGAAATGCCAATTCCAGAGCCTGATCTGCATTAAGCCTTGGATCACAATGCGTGTGATAACGATCAGAGAGATGATCTGCCGAAATAGCATGCGCACCACCGGTACATTCTGTTACATCGCGACCGGTCATTTCGATGTGAATACCACCGGGATAGGTTCCTTCCGCATGATGAACTGCGAAGAAATTCTCCACCTCTTTCAGGATACGCTCGAAAGGACGGGTTTTATAGCCGTTTGCGGTTATTGTGTTCCCATGCATCGGATCGCAAGACCACACGACCTTCTTGCCTTCGCGTTCGACGGCGCGAATAAGCTGCGGCAAATGGTCTTCGACTTTATCATATCCGAACCGTGCTATCAGAGTAAGTCTCCCCGGCTCGTTTTCCGGATTGAGTATATCAATGAGCCTTATCAGATCATCCGGATCAAGTGATGGTCCGCATTTGAGACCAATCGGAGTTTTAATGCCACGGCAATATTCGACATGGGCATGATCGGACTGACGGGTGCGGTCACCAATCCAAAGCATATGACCCGATGTCGCATACCAATCGCCTGAAGTTGAATCCACACGGGTCAATGCTTCTTCATAACCAAGAAGGAGACCTTCATGGCTGGTATAAAATGACGTTTCCCGAAGTGATGAGTTGGTTTTCGGCGTAATTCCGATTGCCCGCATAAAATCCATCGTTTCCGAAATCCGTTGTGCCAGCTTGCTATAACGTTCACCTTGCGGGCTGTTTGCTATAAAACCCAGCATCCATTTATGGACATTATCAAGATTGGCATAGCCTCCTTGAGCAAAAGCACGCAGCAAATTCAATGTTGCAGCAGACTGACGGTAAACCTCCGACATACGTTGGGGATCGGGAGTACGGGATTCTTTATTGAACTCTATGCCATTAATGATATCGCCACGATATGACGGTAACGTTACGCCATCTTTGGTTTCGGTATCAGAAGATCTCGGCTTTGCAAATTGACCGGCAATACGGCCAACCTTTACAACCGGCTTTGACGCCCCGAAAGTAAGCGCAATAGCCATTTGCAAAAACACCCGGAAAAAATCACGGATGTTATCTGCTTCATGTTCTGCAAAACTTTCCGCGCAATCGCCACCTTGTAAAAGAAATGCCTTACCTTCGGCAACCTGGGCCAGCTCGTGTTTTAAATTACGTGCCTCGCCAGCAAAAACTAAAGGAGGATAACGACGCAATTCGCTTTCAACATGAGCCAATGCTACAGGGTCAGGATAGGTCGGTACCTGCTTGATCGGTTTTGATCTCCAAGATGCAGGCGTCCAATTTTTAGTCATCATTATCTCGCTTCACAGTATAAATCATAAGATAAGCGCACTTCCACCGGAAGATTATGGAATGTTCGCGATGAGGCACTTAACAATTTTCCGATATAAGCAGAATTGTTGTTTAAAGCCAAGACACAGGCTCTTCTAATCAAAAAATTGATTATTTTATCGAAATTCAACAATTTTTCTCGTCTATCAGTTCAGTTTTCAATTAAGCTTTTTCCCGTTTTCATAAACATATGTCGGCTTATACATTGTGACCAATTCCTCTGAAGCAGTCGGATGAAGTGCCATAGTTCTGTCAAACACATCTTTTGTTAGGTTGCCTTTGAGAGAAACACCAAGCAGTTGTGCCATCTCGGCGGCATCGTGTCCCAATATATGGGCACCGACAACGACCCGCGACGAGCCGTCGACAACAAGTTTGGTGAGCATTTTTTCAGTATTTCCCGATAGCGTATTCCGCATAGGACGGAAAAGCGCGCGATAGACCTCGACACGTTTGAACTTTTGTACAGCTTCTTCTTCTGTCATTCCGACTGTACCGATTTCAGGCTGGGAAAATACAGCCGTCGCAATCAATTCATGATCCGGAGCAACCGGGTTATTTTTGAAAGCAGTTTCAATAAAACACATAGCCTCATGAATCGCGACCGGTGTCAGTTGTATGCGGTCAGTTACGTCACCGACAGCCCATATATTATCAGCAGTTGTTTTCATGTATTCATCAACAATAACTGCATTATGAGAATTGCATTTTACCCCGGCTTTATCAAGGTTCAAGCCTTCTGTATTGGGCGAGCGCCCGAGTGCCAGCATTACTTTTCCCACTGTCAGGGTTTCACCATTCGAAAGCTCGACTTTAAAGTTTTCCGCTTCTTTCTCGACTTTGTTGATCGTTGCATGATAAACAATGCGGATGCCTTTTTCCTGCATCGCATCGTTTAACAATTGCCGCAAATCGGAATCGAATTTGCGCAAAACAAGATCACCTCTGTAAACGAGCGTTGTTTTCACGCCCAATCCGTGGAAGATATTTGCAAATTCTACCGCGATATAACCGCCTCCGGCAATCACAATTGATTCCGGTAATTGTTCGAGGTTAAAAGCTTCATTAGAACTGATGCACAATTCATGACCGATAATTTCGGGATGACGGGAAACATGTCCGCCTGTAGCAATGAGGATTTTTTCAGCACTAATTTCTTCGCCCGTTTTCTCTATCTTCAAGGTGTGTGCATCAACAAAAACAACGCGGCTCTCGAATATCTTGACATGATTATTATCAAGCCCTTTACGATAAAGCCCTTCGAGCCGCGAAATTTCCTTGTTTTTGGCCGCAACAAGTTTTTTCCAATCAAAACGGGAACCGCTGACAGTCCATCCAAAACCATGACTATCTTTGAATTCTTGAGAATATTGGGAGGCATAGACAAAGAGTTTCTTTGGAACACATCCACGAATAACGCAAGTGCCACCCATCCGATATTCTTCTGCTATAGCAACTTTTTTGCCGAGTGCACCGGCCAAACGCGCTGCACGCACGCCACCCGAGCCACCACCTATTACAAATAAATCAAAATCATAAGATGACACAGGCTATTCCTTTCAATTCGGTTATGCAGTCTTTTATATGGTGTAATCGCACCAAATTGTAAGCCAACGTAATGCAATTCACTTTACTCCAGTTCTGCAATACCGAAATTTTGGAATTTTTGCCAAAAAAATAGCGGCAAATATGCCGCTATTTCCAAGAATCACCGAAAAGTTATTATTGAGCTGGTACCGGAGCTTTTGGTTTAGCTGTCGAAGGCGCTGTCGGTGCAGCAGGCGCGGCGCGTTTTTGAGGGCCAACCTTTTGAGCCATTGCTTTACCGACATTTGTCGCTAAATCTTGAGCAACTCCTTGACGCCATACGTCGTAGGCCGAAAGAATATCCTTGACAGCAACCGGTCCTTCTGTGAGCAATTTCTTACCTGTATCAGACGTGTAGAAAGCGGTAATTTGGTCAAGTTCCGCTTGTGAGAAATGCTTGGCATAAGCACGCGCTGCTTCCTTTTCAAGATCGGCACGACGTTTGACCAACGCCATGGCCTGCTCGTCGACCGTATCGGAAATGATATTCGAAAGATTAGGGTCTTTGCGCATGAGCTCGTCTTTCAAATCACGAGCGGTGCTTGGCAGAAATTCATCAAATTGGTCTGTTGCATGGATTGCTGCGATTGCTTTTTGTGCTGATTGCAAGTGGGCTTCGCTAATATCGTCAGCATGGGCAAAATTGATTCCGATACTAACAATGGCAACCGTTCCCAGCGTTGCAGCAAGGCGGCGAATGGAAAATGCCGTATTCATTCAGTGGTTACTCCATAATTGTGGTCAATAATTCTTAGCCATTTTTTTCGTCAAGAAATATCCCGATGACAAAGACATTTACTCTAAAAATCCGAC
Organism: Ditibartonella apihabitans; assembly: GCF_002007485.1. Lineage (GTDB taxonomy): Bacteria > Pseudomonadota > Alphaproteobacteria > Rhizobiales > Rhizobiaceae > Bartonella > Bartonella apihabitans. The sequence goes on along the minus strand of NZ_CP015820.1, from coordinate 1,205,989 downwards.
TCTTCCAAAACTTTTATTTCACCATTAGCCATTGCGACCACTGATTTGTTAGCCAAATTCAAAAATAATCCGTGCTCGACAACGCCGGGAATAGAGAAAAGCGCATTCGACAAACTCTCTGGATCAGAAATACGGCTAAATGATGCATCAAGAATAAAATGTCCACCATCAGTAACAAAAGTTTTGTTATTTTTGACGCGTAAAGAAATATTACCTGAAAGGCCAAGGCTTTTTGCAACGTCGACAATGGCCAGTTTTGTTGCTTCCAAACCGAATGGATTGACTTCAATCGGTAACGGAAATGCGCCGAGTGTTTTTACAAGTTTGGACTGATCAGCAATGACCAACATTCGGGCGGATGCGAAAGCCACAATTTTTTCCCGCAACAGAGCCCCTCCTCCACCTTTGACAAGCGCCATCTTCGGTCCGATTTCATCAGCACCGTCAATATCAAGGTCGAGACTGGGCATTTCATCAAGGCTGGCAACCGGTATTCCCAACTCACGACACAATTGTTCAGAGCGTTCCGATGTCGCAACACCCGTTACTTTCAGTCCTTCTTTTACCCTAAGAGCCAATAAACGAATAAATTCATTAGCTGTCGAACCGGTACCAATTCCCAATTTCATTCCGTCTTCGACAAATTCGACGGCCTTTGCGGCAGCGGCTTTCTTTAATTGCAGAGAATCCATGACGATCAGTTTTTCCTCAAAAATGCTATTTACCTCTTACGTATCGTTCGAAAAATTGCAATCACTACGCGTAATGAAACTGCTGTTTTGGACAAAATTCACCGATTTATACCCTATTTTTATAGTTGATAAAAAATATCCAGTTTATGCTTGATTTCGGCTCTAAAGTTTCATATGTTTGTCATGTTTATTTGAGTCGTATGGGTTAATTTAGACTTGGTTATCGATAATGATTGTTTGTTCGTGTAACGTAATAACTCAATCAGAGATCGAAGATGTGATCAATTCTCTGTTGGAAGAGGATTGTTGGCAATTGATTGTTCCCGGAAAAATTTATAAAGTACTGGCGAAGCGCGGCAAGTGTTGCTGTTGCTTTCCGAATATACTTGAAACTATTATTCGAGTTTCGGAAAATTTTCATCGCCTACATAATCGGGACGAGGCTGAAATTATCTCCTATCTTGATCGTGTGCGCGCATTACGATTGAAATATAGGAGAATAGGCCAACATGAAAGGTCACGAAAAGGTCATAGAGCAGCTTAATCATGCGCTCTTTTTGGAACTCGGTGCAGTCAATCAATACTGGATCCACTACCGTTTAACCGAAGATTGGGGTTACACAAAACTTGCCAATAAGGAACGTGAAGAGTCTATTGAAGAAATGGGCCACGTTGACAAGCTGGTAAAGCGCATTGTTTTCCTCGAAGGTCACCCTAATCTTCAAACTCTTGCACCATTGCGCATCGGACAGAACATAAAAGAAGTTCTCGAATGCGACTTGGCTGGTGAATATGAAGCAAGAGAAGCTTATCGCGTTGCACGTGAACTATGTGCCGAACTTTCCGATCATATTTCGAAAAAAGTGTTTGACGAATTGTTGGAAGATGAAGAAGGACATATAGACTTTCTCGAGACACAGCTTGCTCTTCTCAACAAGATTGGTGAAGAGAAATATGGTCAGCTCAATGCCGGTTCGGCCGAGCACGCTGAAGCAAAAGAGTAATTTTTTTGTTTATTGGCTGGGGTCCAAGAAAAACTTCGCTCCAGCCAGTTTTTATATTTTGTTCTGTTTCAATTATATTTTTTCCGAAAATATAATCACTCTTGCAAAAAAGAGTTTTAATAAAAGTAAGCCATTTAGACGATCGAATTATTAAAGTGGTCGATTTATTAAGTCAATTTTCAGAATGGAAATTTTCGATAACCTGAGCGCGATGCTGTCACGCCTGTAATGTCGCGTCAATAATGTCCCGCCTTTAATTTCACGTCAGTCATGTTGTTAAAACCGGTGAAATGGGAAATTTGCCTTTCGGATATGTCGTTCAATATTGTAGATTTTCAGCTTGCTATCAAATATCCCAACGCCGGATAGTTGATCGACGCATTTGACGTTTCATGAAGACCAATGAATATTCATCAATAAGATCAGGGCTTGATGTTTTACCTGTTTTTCAGGTATCCGAAACTAATCTCCAATGCCCTCCGATTGATCAATCCAGAATAACAGGCCACCTACTTTTCTTATTTTTATCATTCAAAATTTAGAACCCGAAGAACGCAAATATTTCCTGTGTTCGTTCCAGGGGCGCGTTGGTCCACTTTCGATTGCCGATATAATTTTGCCATTGTCTGTTACGACTATGCTGCCTTTGAGATTCAAGGAAGTTTCGGTAATGACCTTTTGTTCCGGTCTGCAATTTATCAGATGAATATTACTGGAAAGTAAGAGTATATCATCATCCGGACAGGTCAAGTCGCTGGTATTTTGCTTTTCAATCACCGCTATTTCCAACCCGCCGTCTTTTTGCGCATGACACGTACCATGATCACAAATGAATTGGGCATTCTTCTGGTAGTCTTCTGACGACGGGCCGACAATTCCATTCAAAGCATATGAACGCAACCAAACTTCCGTTGTAAATCTGGTCGGTTTAATATCTGTAATATAAAGGGTTTTGTCGTCTATCAATCCGACTGCTCCTTTATCTTCAGATATAAGCAATAAAGGCTGTGTTTGATGAATGACAAAAATTATACCGACAAAGAAGAATATTATGGAAAACAAACATAGTCTTGTTTTGAAAAACAGCAGGATTACGAGGCCGATGGATAAAAAAACCAATGCTATAGGGGGTATCAGCCCCGGATTGACGTCGGGAGAAATCGAAGCCACGCTATAGGCTATTTTTTCGACAATTTTCACCCCTACTCCCATAATTTGCAAGGGCCACCACTCCAGACCAAAAGGCATCAGCAGCGCGGCGGCAAGAGCGAAAGGCATGACAGCAATCGACATTACAGGAAAGGCTAAAGCGTTGCTAAGAACGCCTAAAGGCGCCGTGTTGGAAAAATGATAAGCGGAAAAAATCCCGCTTGCGAGTCCCGCAACAAGTGATGCGACGGCGGTTGAGAGAACCGGAAACAGAACAATTCGCATCACGCCAGCACCGAAAAACATTGGCGTTGTCTGAAAACCGGATTTATGTTTCCGGCTCCACCATCCGAATGTTGCAATCAAAGCTCCGGTTGCCGAAAACGACATTTGAAAACTCGGTCCCAAAACTTCATGAGGAAACACAACCAGAGTTATAATTGCTGCGATAGCAAGGTTACGCATTGTAATTGCGGAACGATCAAAAATTATTGCCACAAGCATAACCGCAACCATTACGAAACTGCGTTGGGCAGCAACGTCCGAGCCGGACAATAACAGATAGAAAGCGGATACAAACAACGCCGCCGCAGCAGCGAATTTCTTTGATTGATAGCGCGAAGCAAAAGAAGGAAATAGTGCAAGCAATGTCCGGATAACAATTAAAACCATTCCGGCGACCATCGCCATATGTAAACCCGAAATAGACAATATATGGGAAAGTCCGGCTATGCGTAATGCTTCATTCGTTGCCGGTAAAATACCGCCCCTCTGGCCAGTAATAAGTGCCGCTGCTATGCTACCTGTTTCGCCGCCTATCGCATTGATTATTCTGTTTGTCATTGCCAATCTGAGACGCGCGACTGCCAGAGAGAACCGTTCCAGTGATGAGATGGGTGGCTCAACAAAAATCTTTGTCGGTTTACCGACAAAATATCCTTGTGCGCCGATTGATTGAAAATAGTTTGCAAAGCTGAAATCATAACTGTCAGGACGTATCGGTCCGGAGCTCGCCCGTAATTTTGCACGTCCTTCGATGCCATCTCCGGGTTCAAATTCTGTGTTATTACCGGAAAATGTTAGTTTTGCACGTTCGGGAGCGTGATTGAGATGTGGTTTTTCGGTGGAAATTATATCCACGATCAACCGTGATTTCCCCCGTGTTACCTTTTCAACAGAGATAATCCGTCCTTTAATTGTCGAAGAGATATCACTCCCGAGCATTGGCGTAGAAAGGCGCCAGGTTTCTATCTTCGAACACAAAGCGCCAAGAAAAATGCACATTGCCAAACCGGTTATATAAAAGGCCGGACGAAAGTGACGGGAGAGAATGAATATCCCGATTGCGATAATAGAAAGCGCTGTAAGAGTTCTGCCATCAGGTTCATAAGAAAGTCCGAAATAGATGACTACCCCGACAGTCATGAACACAGGTATTAGTAAAAATAATAATCCTTGTTCGCGTTCGAAAATGAATGCGGAATACCCCCGCAAAAATATATCGGCGAGTTGTTTATAAAGCCGCTTTAACCCTGTTTTATGTGGAACGATAAATGGTATATCATCTGGCAGACTCACGACATGCCGTTCAAGCGGACTGTAAAGCTGCGCAACAGACCTCGTTCTGGTCTTAACGGATTGGCTGTTCAACCTTTGCGCATTTGATTTGCTTTCTAACGCATTTCTCTGCTTTATAATTCTATCCGTCCCCGTTGGTATGGCTGGTGCATGGTGCTGAGTCTATGCTAATGGTTCGACGCCATACTGACAATGGAATACTCATAGAAATCTGGAGACATTATGTCCACGCCTGTAGTTACACGTTTTGCCCCTTCACCAACCGGTTTTCTCCATATCGGAGGGGCGCGTACCGCTCTTTTCAACTGGCTTTATGCCAAACACACTGGCGGCAAGATGCTGCTCCGCATTGAGGATACCGACCGCGAAAGATCTACAAAAGCTGCCGTCGATGCAATTATTGACGGATTGAAATGGTTGGGACTGACATGGGATGGGGATCCCATTTCGCAATTTTCGCGCGTTGACCGGCATCGCGAGGTGGCAGAAGAACTCGTCAAAAAAGGTCAGGCCTATTATTGTTATGCAACGCCGGAAGAATTGACCGAAATGCGTGAAAAAGCGCGCGCTGAGGGAAAGCCGCCGCGTTATAACGGCATATGGCGTGACCGCGACCCTTCAAAGGCTCCCAAAGGAGTAAAACCAGTTATTCGCATCAAAGCCCCCCAACAAGGCGAGACAATTGTTCATGACCGCGTTCAGGGCGACGTCCACTTCCCGAATAAAGATCTCGACGATTTCATTATTCTTCGTTCGGATGGCACGCCAACATATATGCTTGCAGTCGTTGTAGATGATCATGACATGGGGGTCACTCATGTTATCCGCGGTGATGACCACTTGACCAATGCTGCGCGCCAGACAATTCTATTCAATGCTATGGGCTGGGATGTTCCGGTTATGGCTCATATCCCGCTCATCCATGGGGCAGATGGTGCGAAACTTTCAAAAAGGCATGGTGCGCTCGGCGTTGATGCTTATCGTGCCATGGGGTACTTGCCTGTTGCATTGCGCAATTATCTTGTTCGTCTCGGCTGGAGCCACGGAGACGATGAAATTATGTCGACCGAAGATATGATCTCGTGGTTTGATATTGACGACATTAACAAAGGTGCAGCGCGCTTCGATTTTAAAAAGCTCGAAGCGATCAATGGTCAATATATGCGTATGAGCGACGATAAAGATTTGTTTGACGCTGCGCTTTCTATTCTGCCAGAGATTGAAGGTGGTAAAGAACTAGAGGCCAAACTGAACGAGAAAAATCGTTCAGAATTTCTAAAAGGAATGCCGGAACTCAAAGAGCGCGCAAAGACACTTGTCGAGCTTATTGATAATGCTGCTTTTATCTTTTCTGACCGTCCATTGAAACTTGATGAAAAGGCAACCAACCTTCTCAATGACGAAGGCAAAACCATCCTCAAAGGGATTTATTCTGCTCTCGAATCTTGCACAGAATGGACCAAAGAAAAGCTTGATCATATTATCCGGAACTATGCTGAAGAGGCTCAATTAAAGCTCGGTAAAGTTGCTCAGCCATTGCGTGCAGCATTAACCGGAAGAGCCGTTTCGCCAGGCGTTTTCGATGTTCTTGTCATTTTAGGACGTGACGAGTCGCTTGGACGAATTCGTGATCAGATTGCTTAAGGAAAAATCACAAAACAAGCTTTATAATCTGAAAACGACTTTAATATTTATAGATTAATTTTGCACCACAGCCTTTTTTTAAAAGGGCTGTGGCTTTTTTTCTTAACAGTTTGAATAGAAATCAGAAGTTGCAAGAACGCCCCTTCACTTTTACGCAATTTTTCAAAATTGAATCACACAAGATTGACACCGGTAACGTAAAAATACGCAACTTAGACATTGCAAGCCGGCTCTTTTCGGATAATCTGGAAAACAACACAGGCATTGGACGTGAGCCGCAGTCATTACCTGTAATGTGAACGCGGTACCTCATCGTTTGTGGGGTGGAGGTTCTGAAAGGGAAGACATATGATAGATAATAAAGCACATATAACTGTTGACGGTAAAAGCATTGAGCTTCCGGTACGTAAAGGCACTATGGGGCCAGACGTTATCGAAATTGCTCCGCTCTATAAAGAAACCGGAACATTCACTTATGATCCCGGTTTTACGTCAACAGCTTCTTGTGAATCTAAAATCACTTTTATCGACGGAAACAAAGGCGTATTGCTGTATCGTGGCTATCCGATAGATCAGCTTGCAGAACAGGGCGATTTCTTGGAAACCTGTTACCTGCTTCTATACGGTGAACTTCCGAGTAAAAAACAAAAAGAAGATTTTGACCGCACAGTGCGCGAACATACAATGGTTCACGAACAGTTTTCGCGATTCTTTCACGGCTTCCGCCGCGACTCACACCCGATGGCTGTGATGGTGGCTTGCCTCGGAGCAATGTCGGCCTTCTATCACGATTCACTTGATATCGCTGATCCCCGTCAAAGAATGATCGCATCAATCCGGTTGATTTCGAAAGTACCGACTCTCGCCGCTATGGCCTACAAATATTCAATCGGCCAACCGTTTGTTTACCCACGCAACGACTTGGGCTACGCTGCTAATTTCCTGCAAATGTGCTTTGCTGTTCCTTGCGAGGAATATAAAGTTAATCCGGTGCTGGCACGCGCTATGGATCGTATTTTCATTCTTCATGCCGACCATGAACAGAATGCTTCGACATCAACTGTTCGTCTAGCCGGTTCTTCGGGTGCCAACCCGTTTGCTTGTATTGCTGCCGGCGTCGCCTGCCTGTGGGGTCCTGCTCACGGCGGTGCTAATGAAGCCTGCTTGAAAATGCTTCAGGAAATTGGTTCGGTTGATAGAATTCCTGACTTTATCGCACGCGCCAAGGATAAAAACGATCCTTTCCGCCTGATGGGATTTGGTCACCGCGTCTATAAAAATTACGACCCGCGTGCAAAAATCATGCAAAAGACATGTCATGAAGTTTTGACCGAACTTGGTATCAAGGACGATCCGCTTCTCGACATCGCTATGGAACTCGAACATATTGCTCTTAACGACGAATATTTCATCGAGAAGAAGCTTTATCCGAATGTTGATTTCTATTCCGGCATTACATTGAAAGCTCTCGGATTCCCGACCGATATGTTCACAGTTCTGTTTGCCTTGGCACGTTGTGTTGGTTGGGTTGCACAATGGAAAGAAATGATCGAGGATCCGGCACAGAAGATCGGCCGTCCGCGTCAGCTCTATACCGGTGCTGCACGCCGTGACTATGTTCCTATCGACAAACGGAAATAATTTGCTTCGGAAATATTCAATTTTCCGAAAGATAAAAATTCTAACCCCGCCACAACATTTTGTGACGGGGTTATTTTTAATTCAAACATTACGTTAGAGACCGAGATAGCGTCGTTATAAAAGTTGGCTATTTAGTGTCTTCGACGAATTCCATAAATTCACTCAACTCTGCTAACCGACATTCGCCTCCGGGTACACAACCAGCATAAGACGCATCTTCAGCCGGTTGCCTGCATTCGCGTAGCGTTAGCGACTGCCCATATAGTCTGGTTGGGCAATGGCATGATTTAACGCACTTTATTGGGCAGTATAGCCGCCATCAATAACCAATTCCGAACCGGTGACAAAACCGGATTCATCGGAAGCAAGATAAAGAATACCGTAAGCAATATCGTCCGGTACTCCTAATTTTCCAATCGGGTGGAGAGCTGTTAACTCTGCTTTTCTTTCCTCGACATTGCCGCTGTCTATGGCATTTTGTTCAACCATCGGTGTCCAGATATAGCCAGGATGGACAGAATTGACGCGAATTCCATAACCCGATTTTGCGCAATGCAATGCAGCAGACTTCGTGAAAAGGCGAACCCCGCCCTTACTTGCGTTATAGGCAGCAAGCGTTGGATCCCCAACCAAGCCTTCGATCGATGACAAATTGATAATCGAACCGCTCTTTTGATTTTTCATCACACGTATCGCTTCGCGGGTGCCAAGAAAAACCGCATCAAGGTTGATTGATAAGAGAAAGCGCCATTTTTCCAAAGTTTCTTCTTCAGCAGAAGCCGAATGACCAACGCCTGCGTTATTCACCAGAATATCCAGCCGGCCAAAGAGACTGACTGTGTCGTCAACGACCTTTTTCCATTGGTCTTCCTTGGAAACGTCATGTTTCATGTATTTTGCAGTACCGCCGGATTTATTAATTTCCGCCTCTACTTTTTTGCCTTGCACTTCATCAAGATCAGTCAAAACAACCTTCGCACCTTCTTTTGCTAGAAGACGTGATGTCGCCTCGCCCAAACCTTTTGCACCGCCTGTAACGATTGCAACTTTGTCTTTCACCCGCATAGTAAATTCTCCTCATAGCTACATTGAAATAGTATTCAATTTTAATCGCAATTATCGAATGTTATCAGAAGAATTGATTATCGTACAATTGTCAATTTTTCGGCTGCACGCGTAATTGCTGTATAAAGCCAACGTTCGCGCGTATCACGAAAAGCAAAACTTTCATCAAATAATACAACATTATCCCATTGCGAGCCTTGGGCTTTATGGACCGTTAAAGCATAGCCATAATCAAAATCATCATAACGGCGCTTCATTTGCCAGGAAATCTCGCTTTCTGGGTCATCAAAAACTGCTTTCAGTAACTTGATTTTTGCAACACCGCGATCGTCATCTTCCGGAGTGACGAGCAAACTTATACCGGGTTTTACGGTTTCCTTGGATGCCGTCATTACCCTCCATAACGACCCGTTCAACAAACCTTTGGCCGGATCATTGCGCAAGCAAACAAGCTTATCGCCGGCTTGCGGGTAATCGGCTGTAAAACCTTTGAGTTCTCTCAAACGCTTATTATAGAGTCGACGTGTTCGATTAATGCCAACGAGAACCTGATCGGCGTCGAGAACCAGTTGCTGGTCAACCTGCTTCCGCGTTATGACTTGAGCCGCACCATAGTCGCCATAGTCAATATCGCGTCCTTCACGAACATCCATTGCCAGACGGATAATCGGGTTATCCCGTGCCTGACGATGAATTTCTGTCAGAAGAAAATCCGGCTCATGTTCGGTAAAAAATCCGCCGCCCGATATTGGCGGCAATTGTCCGGGGTCACCCAATACAAGAATTGGAGTTCCAAAGCTCATGAGATCACGGCCGAGCTGTTCATCAACCATTGAGCATTCATCAATGACAACAAGCTTGGCCTGTGCAATCGGACTTTGACGATTGAGTGAAAACATCGGTGCCATCGAAGTTTTACCTGTGTTTTCGTCGGCAACTTCTTCTTCACCCCTTGGGCGATATATCAAAGAGTGAATAGTTCGCGCATTGCTCGCGCCTTTTGAACGCAATACCTGCGCCGCTTTACCGGTGAAAGCGGCAAATTGCACCGTACCATCAACGCTTTCGGCAAAATAGCGTGCTAAGGTTGTTTTTCCCGTGCCCGCATAGCCAAACAAACGAAAAACCTGAGACTGACCATTTTTAAGCCAATTTGCGACGCTGGTCAGTGCTTTATCTTGCTGTGGTGAAAATTGCATAACTTATCCAAACAGGATTCGACGGTTCAGAGCAAGTCCATTATAGTCCTTTTAAAAACAGCACCTGTGTTTTTAGGGAGGAAGATATGTCCTACATCGATTTCTGTCATCATTTCAATCTCGAAATCCCGCTTATTCAAGCTCCAATGGCAGGAGTTTCAACACCGGAGCTTGCGGCAGAAATCTGTAATAATGGCGCTATTGGCTCTCTGGGATTGGGCGCATCCTCGCCTGATGCTGCATCTCGGGCAATAGAAACATTAAAAAAGGTCACAAGGCGACCATTTAATATCAATTTTTTTAGCCACAAGCCTGTCAAGCCCGACGAACAAATTGACGACGCGTGGCTTCAGAAGTTAAGTCCCCTGTTCCACGAATTTAACGCCGAGCCACCTCGAACTTTGCGGGAAATCTATAGCAGTTTTTATATGAACGACGAATTGTTCGAGCTCGTTATGAAAGAAAAACCGGCAATTGTGAGTTTCCATTTCGGACTTCCCGAAACCGAAAAAATCTTGGCTATGAAGCAAGCCGGAATATATCTCATAGCAACAGCAACCAATCTTGATGAAGCTTGGGCTATTGAAAAGGCCGGCTTGGATGCAATTGTTGCTCAAGGTTATGAGGCCGGCGGTCATCGAGGGACATTTGATGAAAATTTAGCGGACTCATGTCTTTCTCTCAAACAGCTTTTAAAGATAATTTTGAAAAATCTTTCCATACCCGTCATAGCGGCTGGCGGATTAATGGATGGTCAGGATATTGCAGAATGCATTAAAGCCGGTGCAAGCGCCGTGCAATTAGGAACAGCTTTCATAGCCTGCCCCCAATCGCAAGCCGATAGCGGATATAAACAAACTCTCGCCAGCCAATCAGCATATCATACAGTTATGACACGTGCTTTCTCGGGGCGACCAGCGCGTGCGCTATATAATTCTTTTGTCGATTTCACCTGGCATCAGCCGGATAAAGATGTACCTTCCTATCCCTATGCATATGACGCGGCAAAACAAATTGCCAGTCTTGCCAAAGAAAAACAGGACTTCGGATTCGGTGCCTATTGGGCTGGCCAAGGTGCTCCCTTTTCCCGACCGATGGACGCAAAGAAACTCCTTGCTTGCCTCAAAAAAGAATTTCTTGATGCTATGCAATCGTCGTAAAAATAAGCGTTTAAAAAAGGCCCCTACCTTGCGGTAGAGACCTTCAATTTCGTTTATCGGTTGGCTTCTCTTAATCACATGCCTTCCGGACCACGGTTCATCGCCGAAACGCCTGTCCGACATATTTCTACCAATCCCAAAGGCTCCATAATGGAAATAAACTGATCGACTTTCGCGGTGCGGCCGGTAATTTCGAAAATAAAATGTTCGACCGTTGCATCAATCACCTTGGCGTGGAATGCCTCGGCCAAACGCAATGCTTCCACGCGATCGGCACCTTCACCTGTTACTTTTATAAGTGCCAATTCCCGCTCGATAGGTCCATCTTGCTCCTGCTCACGTGCACGAACAGTCAGATCGACCACGCGATGAACCGGTATAATCCGTTCCAACTGATGACGAATCTGGTTAAGAACTTGCGGCGTTGCCCGTGTCACAACCGTAATACGGGAAAGCTTTTCTGCATGTTCTGTTTCCGAAACTGTCAAGCTTTCAATATTATAACCGCGTCCTGAAAACATCCCGATAACACGGGCAAGCACGCCCGGCTCGTTATCAACGAGAACTGCAAGCATATGCGTTTCCATCGGGTCATTATTCGGCTCGATAAAATAAGCCGAACCAAAACTTAAATTCTGTGCGTTCATCATTCTATCCCTTATACGAGCGAGCGACCTTTTGCGTCGATAGCATTCTGAATTGATTCATCATTAGCTTCGTCAGGAAGAAGCATGTCATTATGTGCCCTACCCGATGGAATCATCGGAAAACAATTTTCCTGCTTGGCAACCACACAATCAAAGAAAACCGGCTTGTCGCATTCAAGCATTTCTTTGATTTTCCCATCAAGTTCTTCCGGTTTCGAGCATCTTATGCCAACTGCACCATAAGCCTCGGCGAGTTTGACAAAATCCGGCATAGCATCTGTGTAGGAATTCGACAGCCTGTTTCCATGGAGAAGCTGCTGCCACTGACGCACCATTCCCATATAATGGTTGTTCAATATAAACACCTTGACGGGTGTTTTATGTTGCATTGCCGTTGCCAATTCCTGAATGTTCATCTGAATTGACGCATCGCCTGCAACACAAATAACCAGCGCATCAGGATGCGCAATTTGCACGCCGATCGAAGCCGGAAAGCCATATCCCATCGTCCCTGATCCACCCGATGTCATGAAATGGCGTGGTTCCTCGAAGCCATAATACTGAGCTGTCCACATCTGGTGTTGTCCAACTTCCGTAGTGATATATGCGTTTTTGTCTTTCGTCAGTTCATAAAGGCGTTTTATCGCATATTGCGGCATAATAACATCAGATCTGTGCTTATAAGCCAGACAATTACGCGCTCTCCAGTGATTGATTTCGTCCCACCAGACTTTTCTTGCTTCTTTGTCCGGCACCGGTTTCAGAGCACGCAAACTGCGCGTCATATTTTCCAGAACATGCGCAACATCGCCGACGATCGGGACTTCAACCTGAACAGTTTTATTGATTGATGAAGGGTCGATATCGATATGAATAATTCTTGCTTTCGGTGCGAAAGCGTCAAGACGACCGGTAATACGATCATCAAAACGCGCACCGATAGCCAACATCACATCGCAATCATGCATTGTCATATTGGCTTCATAAGTACCGTGCATACCGAGCATACCCAGCCAATTTTTTCCTGATGCCGGATAAGCTCCCAATCCCATCAGTGTTGATGTGATAGGAAAATCACCGAGAGCAACAAGCTCACGCAACAATCTTACCGCATTGGCACCGGAGGAAATAACACCGCCGCCAGTATAAATTACCGGTTTTTTCGCTTCAGCGAGCATTGAAACTGCATATTCGATTGCTTTGGCGTTACCGTCCAATTGGGGGCGATAGCTTTGGCGTGGCATGGAGCGCGGCGCGGTATAAACGCCTGAAGCAAATTGTACATCCTTCGGTATGTCGATCAAAACCGGTCCCGGCCGTCCCGTTTGTGCAATATAGAACGCTTCATGAATGATGCGGGCAAGGTCGTTTACGTCTTTTACCAACCAGTTATGTTTCGTACACGGACGTGTAATACCGACGGTATCGGCTTCCTGAAAACCGTCTGTACCAATCAGCGTTGTAGGAACCTGCCCTGAAAAACAGACAAGCGGAATAGAATCCATCAATGCGTCCTGTAATGCTGTAACGGTATTTGTAGCCCCCGGACCAGATGTCACCAACATAACGCCGACTTTACCGGTACTGCGAGCATATCCTTCGGCTGCGTGTCCTGCTGCCTGCTCATGGCGAACAAGAATATGTTCGAATGAATTCTGCTGATAAATTTCGTCAAAAATCGGGAGAACTGCTCCTCCGGGGTAACCAAATACACGTTCTACCCCTTGATCGATAAGCGCTTGTACGACCATTTCCGCACCAGACATTGTTTTTCCGTCGAAACTGTCTTTTGGTTTTGGTTCTTCTGTCATTTTTCCTACTCGTCAACTGAATTCTTTGGCTAATAAAAAAGGCCCCCAAGGGAGCCTGTTTCGCGTATGAGTGGCTGTTAGCCGAATGGTTACACCATTTGCCCCATACGCGTTCGCACTACTAGAATAATCTGTTTCATGCGCGAAACATTATTATGCCTATGACAGCCCGTCAATCCAAAAGTTTCAATTTTTATCTAATATGTGTAGTTTATTAAGCAGAATCTTGATTTTCCGATTGCGTGTTTTTGTATAAGCCGCTTCTGTTATGTACATGTTATAGAAATCAACGTTAAAAGGCACACGTATCTGACAGACGACTTCAATCGTCAGAAAAATACAATTTCCTGAACCTTTGGAAGTTTTTACCGCACCGTCTACGGCACGTTTGACGAATTACAAGATTATTTTTCATATGATTTAGAAAACCGGCATATTTCCCACTTTGTTTCCACGAACTAAAAACCTCAATTCTATGTCCGGCTTATGGGGTAACAAAAACGGATGGAGCACGAAGCAAGCGAGCTCTTGAATTCCTCAACACTATAGAGGAAATAATCGCCGGTTCATTCGTTCAATCAAATAGACAATGAGAACAAAGAGCCCCGATCTGTTACCAAATACTGATCAGGTCGAAAAGTCAGGATGTCTTGCGAGTGACATATAATTGTCCCGGCACAGGCTCACCCTGTTCGGCACGAACAACTATATTATTGACGCTTACACATTCAATATTGTGTTTTGCCAATTCATTCCGGATATAATCCTCGTTGTGGGCAAAACGTTGATGCGGCCCGACTTTATAGTTCAGTCCGTTAAATGCACTTTCAGAAAGTGTTTCGGTTGAAAAACCGAAACTCCATGTTGTGCAAGACGTTCAGAAACTTTATCGAAAAACAATTCGATGTCCCCCATATAGGGTAGAACGTCGGTAGCGACGATTAAATCCCACTGTTCGGCAGAGCGTGTAACAAATTCCACGGCATCGCCCACAAACAGATGCTGGTAATCACCTTTTTCATGTGCAATCTCGATCATATTTTCGGAAAGATCGACACCGGTCTTGTCACTTGCCAGATCATCAAGTGCATCAGCCGAAAGTCCTGTCCCACAGCCAAGATCGAGCATTCGATCAAATTTCAAGTCGGGAAAAGCTGCTAATAACTGTTCTCGCAATTGTAACGGTACGTCATAGCCCAATTGATCAACCAGAATATAATCGAACATATCGGCATTTTGGTCGAATAAAGTTGCCACATAGGCTTTTGGAGCGGTCTTCGGCGTTTCTCCCCGATTAATAGCAGCAAGTCTCACTCTAATCCCGCCATAATCTTCGGGATCTGCTTCCAACGCCCGTCGATATGCTGCGGCTGCTTCATCAAATTTTCCCTGTTTTTCAAGGAAAAGCCCGAGGTTATAAAAATGTTCCAATTCGGCTTTATTCGTCTGTGCCACTTTGTTTTCTTCTTTCGGATAAATGACGGGCAATGATCGTACATACCATCAATTGTATCTGGTGAAATAACATGAGTGGCAAGACAATTGCGCCGATTGCCCCACCCGAGCCGGCAAAAATGGCATTGGCCATAGGCGCGCCACTTGCGAGACTTTTTTTCGAACCGCAAAAAGTAATTGTTATACAGTCCTTCTCGTCGAAGCCTAACAATTTTGACCCATACCATGTGACGGTCAATACAATCGCTAGCAAAACCACGTCGATAATAATCATCACAATCAGATCGTGCCAGCTTGTGGTGTGCCACAATCCGCTTGTGGTTGCTTCGCTAAACGCAAGATAGACAACCAGAATAATTGACCCTCTGTCGACGATTGAAGTCAAGGATTTGTGTCGTACTATAAAATTTCCGATAAAGCGCTGGCAAAGCTGACCGAGAACAAACGGAATAAGCAGTTGCACTAGAATGCTTTCAAATGCCGTTGCCGATATGGTTGCGTTGCCACTGCCTGCGGAAAACAACAATCCGACGAGAAGCGGCGTTAAAAACATGCCAAAAATGTTCGAGGCTGAAGCCGAAACAATTGCAGCAGGAATATTACCACCAGCAATGGACGTGAAAGCTATCGACGATTGGACCGTTGAAGGCAAAACGCACAAATAGAGAATACCCGCATAGAAAGCAGACTCTTTCAACCCCGGAACGATAATGCCTGCCAAAACACCCAAAATCGGAAAAAGAACAAATGTCGCAAGAAACACTGTCAAATGCAGTCGCCAGTGAACAATACCGGCTAGAACCGCTTGCCACGGTAACTTTGCTCCGTGCAGGAAGAATAGTAATCCGACAAAAATCTGGGTAAGCAACGAAAACCAATCCGCCGCTTTTCCGGATATTGGGGCGATGCTGGCAATGATAATTGCCACAATCAGCGCAGTTAAGAATTTGTCTGGCAAAAACTTCATTATTGTTATTCTTCTTGTTGTACGAAGAAAATGGAATAGTTGATGAGTAGCGCCTCGTAAATGGACCTATCATTGTTCCGGCAAAGTGAGAGGCACCAGATTATATTTGAATCTTTGTGCATTGTCATAATAATGTGACGCAGATTTTTAATGCCTTCTATTTCCTCATCGGTCAAATTTCTGACAAAACGTGCCGGATTGCCAACAATAAGTGACCGGCTTGGAAACTCTTTACCTTGAGTGACCAATGCCCCTGCTCCCACTATCGACTCTTCGCCAATAACCGCGTGGTTCATAATAATAGCGCCCATTCCGATCAAACTTGTATCTCCAATGGTGCAACCGTGAAGGATAACTTTATGACCAATGGTGCAATTTTTGCCAATCGACACTTCGATACCGGCATCGGTATGAACCATTGTCATATCCTGAATATTTGTTCCTTCACCAATAGTAATCGTTTCATTGTCCCCGCGCAAAACGCTTCCGAACCAAACACTGGAGCGCGGCTTCAAAACAACCTTTCCGATAATTTCGGCACTTTCTGCAACCCAGCTTGCTGAACTATCTTCAATAACGGGATCTATACCATCAAGCCGATAAAAAGCCATTCGCATTTCCCTCCGGAGATAAATTTCGGTTAGTCCGAATGTTTTGTTTTAATGATATTATCGAAGCGTTCATTCGCCTGTCCGGTTAGATTGGCCGAAACAATAACCGAACCGTCATCTTTAGATGTCTGTTTGATGACCTCACCATTCTTGTAAAGCCAATCAAGAAGACCGTATTCATCCGGCTTGAGAACAATTTGCCGTTTGATCATTTCGCCAGATATTCGTTTTTCAATAATCGCGAGGAGTTTGTCAACGCCTTTGCCGGTTAGAGCAGAAACAGCCACAACCGGCGTGAGAGAAGTGCGGGCAGAATCCTGCAAAGCAGCCAACGACACATCGTCGAGCAAATCGACCTTGTTCCAGACTTCTATAATGTGATCGGGATCATCTGTATTGACACCGAGACTTGATAAAATATTCAAGACATCCTGCGCGTGGGCGTGGTTTTCGACGTCCGACATATCGCGCACATGAAGGATAAGGTCAGCTTCGACAACCTCTTCCAATGTTGCTCTGAATGCTGCAACAAGATGGGTTGGAAGATCGGAAATGAATCCAACGGTATCCGACAACATCACCGTCTGTTCGTGCGGCAAGATTACTTTGCGCAATGTCGGATCAAGTGTTGCAAAGAGCATGTCTTTGGCCAACACATCCGCGCCCGTCAAACGATTGAATAATGTCGATTTACCTGCATTGGTATAACCGACAAGTGCTATAACCGGATAAGGGACTTTTTTTCTTTTCGCCCTATGGAGTGCTCTTGTTCTGACAACTGTTTCAAGTTCACGCTTGATGCGGACGATTTTTGACTGCAAAATGCGCCGGTCAGCTTCAATCTGTGTTTCACCAGGTCCGCCGAGAAAGCCGCTGCCACCGCGCTGTCTTTCCAAGTGGGTCCAACTTCTGACCAGTCGCCCCTTTTGATAATTGAGGTGGGCAAGCTCAACCTGAAGGACACCTTCTTTTGTTCTCGCCCTATCGCCAAAAATCTCGAGAATAAGAGCTGTGCGATCAATAACTTTGCAGTTCCAGGCTTTTTCAAGATTTCTCTGCTGGATCGGCGTCAGGGAAGAATCCATGACCGCAAGGTCGATTTTTTTATCAGAAACAACCTTGCCGATTTCTTCGACTTTTCCTTGACCTAACAGTGTTGCCGGACGCGGTTTTTCGATATTGACGGATATTTTTTCAACAACATTCAGGCGGATAGCTTCGGCAAGCCCTACCGCTTCATCGATACGCGAGCGCGACGATGCTTCATAATTTTTCTTCGAGTTCTCCCGATCATATATGACGGGAACGATAACAATTGCTCGTGTTTCAACTGTTTGTCTTGAAATCAGTTTGTGGGTCTTGTCATGATCGTCCATCATAACAAGCTAACCACAAAACTCGACATAAAAGTGGAAAGACCGGGAAGTGAAAAAACCTGATCTTTTCGGCAAGAAAACTTTTTTCAACCGAAAACTCTTTTTTGAAGTTTCAACCGAAAATTCCTTTTTTAAAAAATGCCCAAGAAGCTATTTCCCCGAAAAACTATAAAGAGAAGCTATTCAATGTCCTCTTCTTCATCCAGCATCTGCACCGGCTGACTAGGCATTATGGTCGATATCGCATGCTTGTAAACGAGCTGGGAGTGCCCGTCACGTCGCAGCAACACGCAAAAATTGTCGAACGATGTTACTATGCCGGTAAGTTTGACGCCATTTACCAAAAAGATTGTAAGAGAAATCTTCTGTTTACGTACTGCATTCAGAAAGAGATCCTGCAGGTGCTGCGATCGTTCTGTCATTGTTCTTATACCTATATTTCGAACCGCATAAAATTCTAATTTGTTCATATCGAACAAAAAACCACCAATTGTCAATCCGTAACTACAACCGCGCCCACAGCTTTAAGTAGCATAATATATTAAACAGTTCAGGTTTTTCGGGCAATCATCATGGTGATCGGAAGCGAATTGCGCCATACGTGAAAATTTCCCAAAGGAACCGCTTCGGCAAATGCAAGATGAATGAGGCGCGCATTAACTTTTTTGGAATGCTCTGCAAGGATGGCATTGGTTTCAAGCGTTACAGCATTGACAACCAGCCGTCCACCGGACTTCAAACTTTTCCAGCAGCAGTCGAACAAATCGGGATGGGTAAAACCGCCACCAATAAATATTGCATCGGGGCTTTCAAGGCCAGCCAGACAGAACGGCGCTTCTCCTCTTATGAGCGAGAGACCGATAACTCCAAAGTGATCGGCATTTTTTAAAATCGTATTTTGTCTACTCTCTTTTTTTCAATTGCATAAGCACGTGTTCCTCTAGAGGCACGTAACCATTCAATCGAAATCGAGCCGCTACCGGCTCCAACATCCCACAACACTTCACCAAATTTCGGAGCAAGATGCGCCATAGTAACTGCCCTGACATCCTGTTTGGTGAGTTGACCGTCTGTGAAAAAGGCGTCATCAGGCAATCCTGAACAAAAACTAAATCCGGCATCTGCACGATCAGCGTGGCATTCAACCGCTACCAGATTGAGATTTTCGCAATCATCAAGGTCGAATTTATCAGCCTTTTGAGAGCGAATGCGCTGTTTTTCACCGCCCAAATGTTCCATGACAGTCATTTCGCTTCCACCAAAACCATATTCTACTAGGAGTTTTGCAAGCTCTGATGGACTGTTTTTGTTTTCCGACAGAATAATCAGCCGGTTATTGTTCTGCAATTGGCCAAGGATTGAACGAATAGGACGGCCGTTGATTGAAAGGCAGACTGTATCTTGCAATGCCCAGCCGAGATGGGATGCGGCCAATGAAAACGACGACGGATGTGGCAGAACCAATACCTCGGCTACGGGTACTTTTCGAAGTAAAGTTGCTCCTGCTCCGAAAAACATAGGATCTCCGCTGACCAGCGCGACAACATTTTGCCCTTTTAACGACAATATTCCGTCTACGCCTTTTGAAAAAGGTGACGGCCAAGGAATTAATTTTGCCGGCAAATTTTCAGGCAAAAAACCAAGGTGTCTTTTGCCGCCAAATATATAGGAAGCCGCAGTTAAAGCATTTTGTTGGCGCAGCGTAAGGCCACTCCAGCCGTCATCTCCAATACCAATAATTGTCAGCCAAGGTTTTTTGTTCATTCACGTTGATCGGTAAGCTATTTGTCCCTATTTAGCTTTATTAGAATCTGCCCACTCCGAGAGCAAGCAAAATGATTACCGCCGCATCTACAGAAAATGAAGTTAAAATCAAGGCAGTTCAGGATAGACGATTTGCCTGTCCGGGATTGTTTCGTATGCCGCTAGCTAATGATGGCGGGATTTGCCGAATAAAACTACCGTTAGGCCGTTTGACGAGCGAGCAAATTGACGGCATAGCAGATGCAGCCGAAACCTTTTCGTACGGCTATGTCGAACTCACAACAAGAGCAAATGTGCAAATACGCGCTGTTGCAAAAAACAACCAACAGAAGTTGATCAACAAAATTCTTGATCTTGGTCTTGGACCTTTAACTCCGGAAGGCGACGATATTCGAAATGTCATGGTTGCACCAACCGCCGGCATTGACGTAGACATGTCGTGTAATACTGTTGAATTTGCCGACAAGCTTCTTGCTATGTTGCAACTTGAAAAAAACTTTGCGAGCCTGTCTCCGAAATTTTCATTTCTGATAAATGGCGGTGAAACAACACAGGTTTTGAACCATAAAGCCGATATCTGGCTTTCAGCCCATCCTGACGGCAAAGCTTACAATTTCGGATTTGCTTCATCGGCGCTCGATATGCCGGATAGCAAATCGCCTACCATTGGCAGCATCACAGAAAAAAAAGCGCTGGAATTTATACGATATGCGCTCGGATTGTTCATCTCCATAACAAAATCCGAACCTTCCATAAGTCGCATGAAGCATCTTTGTGTCAGTGGCAAATTTAAAGATTTTCTTGCCCAAATCTATCAACACTTTGGCAATGATATCTCTAAACCGTTGATGAACCCCGAATTACACGAAAACCTTTCGACATTAACCGGCATATTACCGCAGAAACAGAAAGACTTATTTTATGTGGGGGCAAGACCCGAGCTCGGACGAATGGCATCAAAAACCTTGCACGGCGTTGCAGAGCTTGCCAGAATTCGTGCACTCAACACGCCAATACGCCTTACCCATTATCAGGGGATCATCATACCCGATTGCAGTCGGGATGAAGCAACATTGATCAGAGATGGCCTTTCGAAACTCGGACTTGCAACCGACGAAAATAACCCGGCACTTTATGTTTATTGTTGTGCCGGTGCGCCTCTCTGTCATTCGGCACTTTCCAATGTTCAACGTGATGGAAAATATCTCGTTGAGCATTTTTCAGGCAATCCGAAAGCGCTCGTTCACTTGACCGCGTGTTCAAAATCCTGCGTGGCAACCGAAGCTTTTCCATTCACGATTCTCGCTGTCAAAGACGGTATTTATAACCTCTATCGTGCAAATTTAACGAATGAGACGGAAAAAAATAAATTCGGGCAACTTTTGTGCGAGAATATGAGCATATCTGATGTTATGCGCTATATAGAAAACGAGAAATAGAAAAATACCATAAAAAGGCGTGAAGCTATGCTTGATTACTTGAGAGATGGTCAGGAAATTTACAACCGGTCATTTGCAACAATACGCTCGGAAGCTGATCTCACCAATATACCGGCCGATCTCGAAAAGCTGGTTGTCAGGGTTATACACGCTTGCGGTATGACTGACATCGTGAAAGATATTGCATTTTCCGACGGCGCTGGCAGTATCGGCAGGAAGGCGCTCGCCGACGGTGCTACAATATTATGCGACGCCAAAATGGTTGCCGAAGGAATCACCCGAAAACGGTTACCGGCGAATAATCAGGTTATCTGTACACTCGCAGATAAATCTGTAGCGGAACACGCGAAAAAAATCGGAAACACGCGTTCAGCAGCAGCAGTCGAACTTTGGAAACCTTATATAAAAAACTCTGTTGTCGTCATTGGTAACGCACCGACAGCACTCTTTCACCTACTCAACCTCATTGAACAAGGTTTTGAAAAGCCTGAATTGATTATCGGCTGTCCGGTAGGATTTGTCGGCGCAAAAGAATCAAAACAGGCTTTGGCTAAAAACCAATTTTCCATACCCTATATTGTTGTTCACGGAAGACGGGGCGGTAGCGCAGTGGCAGCGGCTGCTATTAACGCTTTGGCGAGTGAACGCGAATGAACGGAAAACGAGCAAAGCTTATCGGTGTTGGCGTTGGCCCCGGCGATCCCGAACTTATAACGGTTAAAGGGATGAAAGCGATCCAGTCCGCCGACGTTATCGTTTATCACGAAACGGAAACGCATAACAGCAATGCGCTAAGAATTGCCAAGCGTTGGATTTCTGAAAAAGCACATTTACAGCCATTGACCTACCCCGTAACTGTGCAATCCGACAGCCGATCCGATCTTTATCGCGAAAAGTTAAATCAGTTTTATAACAACTCGTACCAAACGATTGATTTATATTTAAAAAATAACAAAACTGTTGTTATTTTGGCTGAAGGTGATCCGCTATTTTATAGCTCGTTTATGTATCTTTATGACCTTCTGGGAAAAAGCTACCCGACAGAAATCATTCCGGGCATTTCTTCAATATTCGGAGCTGCATCTGTTTTACAAGTGCCTTTGTGCTACCGCAATCAAAGCTTTACCATTTTGTCGGGCGTCTTGGAGAAACAGGCGCTTGTCGAAAAACTCCGCAATGGCGATGCATTTGCTATTATGAAAGTGGGAAGAAACCTGTCCAAAATAAAAGAGGCTTTGGAAATAACCGGCCTGACGGAACGCGCACTTTATATCGAACGAGCGACAATGGACGAGCAGAAAATCATTCCGATCCTTGAAGCCGATGGAGAAAAATCACCATATTTCTCACTTGTATTGATACCGGGTATAAAGCACAAAATTAAGACCTGACATAGGCAAAAAGGTTAATTATATTGTTTAATTATTCATCGCAAAATACTGATATTTTTATTTTTTCCGATTTATCGAAAGATCGGGCTACCGCTATTTCCAAGTTTTTAAAAAACGCAACTATATATGGAACAAGCCGTGTCGAAGGCACAGATATTACCATTGTCGATGACATAGCCAATTCAATTAAAGATGCTTTCCTATCCGGCCGTCCGATCGTTGCTTTGTGTGCTTGCGGTCTCATTGTCAGAATTCTTGCCCCGCTTTTGAAAGACAAATTCAGTGAACCTCCGGTTTTGTGTATTGCAGAAGATGGCTCTTCCGTTGTGCCATTATTGGGAGCGAATATCGGCGCGAATGATCTCGCTCATGACCTCGCAAAGCTTCTTGATAGTCATGCAGCAATTACCACCAGCGGATATTTGCGATTTGGTCTAAATCTTCTCACCCCTCCGGAAGACCTCGAACTTGTCAACAAAAACGACGCTGCAAGTTTTCTTTCTTCGCTTCTTGCCGGAGAAACCGTAGAGCTGGTGGGAACGCATCAGTGGTTTTCTACCGGTTCACTCCCATTCGCAACTGACGCTTCACTTAAGATCGTTATTGATGAGAACGGGAGTGATATAAAAGGCTCGTCTACCAAGCTCATTTATCGCAAGAGCAAAAAAAACGGGCTGCTTACAATTGTCGGACTGGGGCCTGGAAACAGCGAAAATATTACCTTTTCTGCTCGTAATGCTTTGGCAGAAGCAACCGATATTTTCGGCTATGATTATTATATAAAACTCGCATCTCCGTTTCTGGCGAAACAAACGCTCCATCCGAGCGATAACAGGCAAGAACTTTTAAGGGCAAAAGAAGCGTTGGACCTTGCCGCTACGGGCAAAAGAGTGGCTATGATTTCTTCGGGAGACCCCGGAATATTCGCCATGGCAGCCGCTGTTTTTGAAACTCTCGATGAAAACTATTCGCCGCTTTGGGACAATGTCGAAGTAAAAGTAGAAACGGGTATCACTGCCGCGCAATCTGCCGCAGCGCGTCTCGGAGCGCCATTGGGACACGATTTTGCGGTTATTTCATTATCTGACAATCTGAAACCGTGGAAAATCATCGAAAAGCGACTGGTTGCGGCAATAAAATCGGATATGGTGTTGGCACTTTATAACCCCGTATCACGCAACCGCCCGACGAAAATCGTTGATGTCTTGCGTATATTGAACCAACTTTGCCCTACTGACCGGATTGTTATGATAGGAACCGATATCGGACGCACTGGCGAACAGACCTTGATAACGACACTTGCCGACATGAACATCAGAGACATTACGAGTCGTTCTGTGGTTATCATCGGTTCAAGTCAAACACGCTGTTTTGAAAGGGCCGGCAAAGTGTGGAGCTATACCCCCCGTTCTTATCCGGATAGATAAAACCCAGATCACCCTTTTATTAATGGCTGTACCGCTATTAACGCTATGCCAGTCAATCTCTTAGTATAAGGATTGCCCTGAGGCTGCTGTCGCTTGTGTCCGTTTTTTAACACCGGTAGAGGTTGTCGATGTCGTTTTCTTAGGTGTCCTGACAACAGTGGTTTCTGTTGTATTTTGCGATAAAGCTTTGGTTCCCGCAGCCGCCTGAGCTTCCGCAGCTATCTGATCTGCACTTTTCGGAGATGTGTCAATCACCGATTTTACGACACCTCCTGCACTGACGGTGCAAACAGCATCACGTAAATCAACTTTGAGGATAACTTGTGTCGAGCCATCTCCGGGTTTGCGGGAATCAACCGCTTTGATAACGCGCGTAGGCAAAAAATACTTATTTGCCGCACTATTGATACATGCTTGTGCGAGATCAGGGGCTACGCTGCGTGTCGGAGCGGTAAATGAAGGAAATTTCGGTGCCGGATTGCTTGCAACAGCAGTTGTCAGAGAATTCGTCGCCGTTGTCTGGTTTTGTGTTGTAGTACATCCGGTAACGGAAAGTGCAAAACCTGCAACGATAAAGATGGATTTCGGAAATACGCTTGACATGCGGGCACCTCAGCTTAGCTCTTCGATGATGCTTATAAACACGATCGAACTTATAAAGCCCTTTAACGATTTTTTTCTCTTCCGTCATCATTAATATGTGAAATGACAGTCATCTCATCGTGAAGTGTGTCGGAAGTATCACAATGCCATCATCTGCGCAGTCCTTCTTCCATTCCCTGATAGTGCGTCCATTGACAATAAGAGCCTGCGCTATTTCGCATAAAGGGTATAAAACGAACGCTCTTTCAGTCATCAACGGGTGCGGTAATGTCAAGGTTTCCGACCGGTAATGAGGGATATTTTCATAAACAAGCAGGTCTATATCGAGAGTTCTTGGCCCCCATTTTATCTTTCTTTCCCGACCATATTTTTTCTCGATATGAAGACAGAATTGTAACAAATTTTCCGGATCAAAAATCGTCTCGATTTCACAGCAAATATTGACAAACCGGTTTTGGTCTATTTTGCCCCATGGGGGTGTCTGATAGAAGGATGAAACAGATATCAGATGGTTTTCCGAAGAGTGTTCGATATCGGCAAGAGCATATTTCAAAGTCGATGGAACATCCCCGATATTGCCCCCTAGCCCCAGCCAGGCTTTTTTGGGAGTATTATCGGAACTTCTTTTCTTATAAGCTAGTTGCATGCTACGCCTTCGACTCCGTCTACAACAGCCAATGCATCCTTATTCATGATCACATTATGTACTCTAAAAATGGAAAAACCTGCTTGTCTCAATAAAACGGAGGTTGCAGTCGTTGCTATATCGCGCATTTTCGCGTCTTGCTGACCGGTTAAAGTACCGAGGAAACGTTTTCTCGAGGTAGCAGCCAGTAACGGAAAACCGAACATATGAAGTTCCGACGCGCGGTTCAACAACACAAGATTATCATGAAAATTAAGGCCGAACCCGAATCCCGGGTCGAGTACAATAGCATCATCGGCAATACCGGACTTTTTGGCAAGCTCCAAAGATTTGTCAAAGAAGAATTTCTGATCTTCGATAATGTCTGTCAAAACGTCGCGGTCACGGGAATTGTGCATGATGACAACGCCCGCCCGCTCGGAAGCAATAATCTCGGCCATTTCGGGTTCCCGCTGCAACCCCCAAATATCGTTGATAATGTGTGCACCCGCTTTCAAGGCAATCTGGGCAGTTTCCGCGTGATATGTATCAATAGATAAAAACGCCCCCTCTTTTCCGGCCAATTTTTCGACAACCGGCAATACACGATTTTGTTCTTCTTTTATGGTGACGGTATCAAATCCCGGTCGGGTGGATTCGCCTCCGATATCAATAATGGAAGCGCCATCATCCATCATTTTTTGTCCAAAGCTAACGGCCTCTTGCAAAGAATTATGTTCCCCCCCATCTGAAAAGGAGTCCGGAGTCACGTTCAAGATGCCCATCAAAACAGACGACGGATGAAGTGAAATTGTTTTATTATGACCAATCGACCAGAAGTTTTTCATATTAATTTCCGCTTGCTTCAAGATTGTCTTATTTTGTAGACGCTTTTTTAGCATATTCATGTAAATGATCACACAAGTTTACTATTTTTAACGACAGAGATTAAAATGTTCAAAAAAACGATCAGTACTTTGGCTGCTACATGTTTTTTCTTGATACCGTTTTCTGGAACGGCCGATGCCGCCAGAATTTATAAAACTGTCAGCTATTACACCTTGTCAGGCACAACTCCTGCGCAACTCGATAAAGCCTT
This sequence comes from Ditibartonella apihabitans, assembly GCF_002007485.1. Lineage (GTDB taxonomy): Bacteria > Pseudomonadota > Alphaproteobacteria > Rhizobiales > Rhizobiaceae > Bartonella > Bartonella apihabitans. Next base: position 1,179,642 of record NZ_CP015820.1, on the reverse strand, counting down.
GGCACATAAGGGACCCTATATTAAAAGTACCGGAAGCCGCCATCCCGGAGCCACAACAATTTCATTTGATCCGCGATTGAAACTTGTTCAGGACGGTCGTTATTGCAAGGTCGCATCTGTAAGTGTTGATGTTCATGCAAAAATGTCTCTGCCTAGATGGAAACAACGTTCAACGACCAAATCGATAGAAATGGCACTTGTATGGGACACATTGTCGAGGGACATCCAGCGCCATGAAGAAAGTCACATTGTGATTGCCCGCTCCCATGCGACAAAAATAGAACGCTCGGTAAAAAGTCTTCCCTATAGATCGAATTGCAATCTGTTGAAGCAGGATATCGAAAAGACAACCTATAATATACTGCTCGACCATGAAAATGCCCAACGACAGTTTGATCGTGCAGAGGCAGTCAATTTTGATCACCGCTTTATAAATTTACTTGTCGGACGTTTGCAAAAACTCGAACAAGCAAAGCAATAATCATCAGCTTTGGCGTTCGGGAATGTAAACAACAAGTCCATCCAGACTTTCATCGAGAACAATTTGACAAGAAAGTCTGGAATTTTCACGTCTGTCATAAGCAAAATCCAACATATCATCTTCCATTATATTTGGCGCCCCTACCCTGCTCCGCCATTTTTCATCTATATAGACATGACATGTTGCACAGGAACATGCGCCACCACATTCGGCAATGATGCCGGGCACGTTATTTTCCAGTGCAGCTTCCATCAGAGTGAGGCCTGATGAGCTATCCACAGCAAATTGCTGGTTGTTTTCCTCACTTATGAACAAAATATGTACCAACTTACAATCGTCCTATATATTTGATTTATCATATTTTTTTTAGTTTTTTGAGACTCCCCCCGTGGCGCCGTTAACTTTATCTTAAAAGATTTCAAACTTTAGCCAAGAACGTATTCCTTTCTAATTCCTTAAAGGTTAGGATAAGCATGCTTTATTGAAAGTACCACCGTCTTTCAATGTGTATAGAGTAAAGAGGCTAAGATGGCACGTAGAACCAAGGCAGAAAAAATTGATGACGAAGTCGAAGAAGCACTCGAAGAGGCTTTGGACTTCAATTTCGATAATGCCACCACAAAAGAGAGTGCTGCCCAATCGACCAACGGCCTAATCGACCTGGATGATCTCGCCGAGCAAATAGCGCAAGCAACAGAAGAGCTTGCTGCTGAAAATGCTCCTTCGGCTCGTTTGAATGGCCAGAATAGCCCAACTGTTGATGAATCTGTGGCTGAAAGCCTGTTCGGCAAAAAGCCGGATCGCGAATCGACTGGCGGTACCGTGCATGACAGTCTGGTAACCAATCCACCGAAGCCTGCCAATGATGATCTCAATTTAATAAAGGTTTCCGGAAACTATACGGCAAAGCCATCACGTATTTATTGGAGCACCACTGCACTCAGTGCTCTGTGGGCGGCAGGCGGTGCATATGTTGCAAATTCATTGGCTCCTGCCGGCCTTGCAGCATTTGCCGCTACTCCTGTCGGACTTGCCGTTGCCGCCGGAACCGCTGTACCGATTTTAATGTTCTGGGGATTTGCGCAGCTTTCCAAACGATCCACTGAACTCCGCAATATTGCGGCTGCAGTAAGTGATGCTGCCTTACGCTTAGGTCGTCCGCAAGCAACAGAAGAACATGCCGTATCACTTGGTAAAACTATCCGTCAGGAAGTTTCTGCCATGAACGAAGGTATTGAACGGACTCTGTCACGGGCTGTGGAACTCGAAGCACTCATTCAGGGTGAAGTTCAAAACCTTGAACGTGCCTATACAGAAAATGAATCGCGTATTCATAATCTCATTAGCGAACTGAGCACCGAACGGGAGGCAATTCTCGGTCATGCCGATCGGGTGCAATCCACTATTCGCGGCACACAAAATGAATTGAGCAAAGAATTCGACGTCATCACGTCCAATATTTCGAACAATGTCGAGAATGTTACAAAAACTCTTACTCAAACACTCCAAAAACAGGGCGAAGAACTTGTTGCCAGATTGGCAGAGGTGGGTGACGGCGTAAGTGGCGAACTCGCTGAAAAATTCCGTCAGACTGCTGAAGAATTGCAAAGGCAGAATTCCGATCTTTATAACAATCTCGAACAGAGCGTTACTTCTGCTGCCGAACGGCTGGAAAATAATAGTGAGAAAATTTCCACAAGTTTCAATCAAGGAGCTGAGGAAGCAGAACAGCGCGCAGAAGCACTCAGTCAACGGATGCAAGCTGCTACCGAGCGGGCTTTATCCGATTTCAACGACAAAATTACAAAATTGGGTGACCATGCTTCTACTTTGTCCACACAATTCGACAATGTCGCCACAGAAGCGATTGCGGCGTTTGAAAAACGTCTTGCCGATGTCGACAGTTCACTGGGCGAACGTGGTAATTCAATCATCGCTGCCTTTATAAACCGTGCTCAAGAGCTCGAAGAAAACACTGAAAAGCTGGGTGGCGTTCTTGATGCAAGAGCAAATCAAATCAACGAAACTCTCAAGGCTCGTACTGTCGAAATTGCGAATGCATTTACCGCAGGTCGTAACGACTTCCTGTCAACATTTGATGACGGCAAAAAATTGCTTGCTGATGAAGTCAAAGGGCTTGATATCTCGCTTGGCGATATGCTCAAAAATCGTTCCGAAGAATTCAAATCACAGATAGCCGGAGGACGCGAACTCATAGCAGAAATGCTCGGGAGCGAAACCGACAAATTGGCTCAGACAGTGAAAGGTCAGATGGACGTACTTTCACAGCACGTCAGCAGTATTGAACAAGTTTTGGTAAAAAATGTCGAAACACTTGATCTGCACTCGCGCGAGCATGTTGAAGGCATTGAAAAACGTACCAACGCATTACAGGCTGCTATTGAAAAGAGTTTTGAAACAGCCAACGAACTTATTGATACACAAACCAAAAATATCGACACGAGAGCGGATGCTTTAAGAGATTCACTTACAGTCAACAGTTCCGCTCTGAACGAAGTCCTTGCCGATCAGGCACGTATTCTGGAAGAGCGCATTGATTATATCAAGGATGTCATTGCAAAAGGTGACGCTACATTCAACGATACAGTTGGCAGTCAGGTACTGAAAGTACAAGATTCGATCGCCAACAATAGCCAGGAATTGAAAACGGCGTTCGCGAATCATTTGGACACTCTTAAAAATCATACGCAATTGCTTGAAAAAGCGCTGAACGAATCAAACGATTCATTGTTAACGTCAATGGATAACCGCATCGGATCCATGAATGAGACATTGACCACCAATTCCAATATCGTCACCGAGCGCGCAAAAGAGTTACAGGATAACTTTACGAATACGCTAGGTGAAATATCGAAATCGTTCGAAGCGCAAAGCAACTTGTTAGAACAAAAATCTGACGAGCTTAAAAACGTGGTAGCCAAAAACAATGAAGGCATTAAAAACACGTTTTCCGAACAGACTGCGATTCTTGACAATCGTACCCAGACGATACAGACCGCACTGGAAACCGGCATACAGAACGTAAAAAGCTCGTTGGAAGGTTCAGCCCTGTCTTTTGCTAGCGACCTTCGCGACAGCATTACTTCTGCGTCAGAAACATTCACCGATGAAGCCAAAAAAGCATCCGAATTGATTACCCAATCGGGTGGTGAGCTGGTGACAAACCTGACATCCCAGACCGACAGAGCGCATTCGCTGCTAAACGAGACAAGCGATAAACTCGTTAACGGCCTGACAGAAGCAACTGACAGAGCGTCCGACATCCTTTCGTCTACCGGAGCCGGTTTGACAACATCTTTGGCCGAACAAACAGATAAAACCAAAACAATTCTTGAAGATTCAAATGCGTCTTTAAAGGATTCACTGAACGATATTGCTGACAAAGCATCTTCTTTGTTGTCGCAATCGGGCAATCAGGTTCTCTCTTCCTTCAATGAGGAAGCAACCAAACTTCAGTCTACCCTCACGAATATCAGCGATGGTATTTTGTCGACGCTGAATAATGAAACAAATAAGGTTCAAACCAAGATTGCCGATCTTGGTCAGGAATTTGTAACGTCTTTTGCCGATGTAGCTGTAAAGGCCGAAGGTGTCCTGTCTGCTTCCGGAAAACGGGCTGTTACAAACCTGACAGAACAATCCGAAACGGTTGGGAAAGCTCTTTCGGCTGCGGGTGACAACATTCTTTCATCTCTTGATGCAAAAATTAATGAAGCCACAACACGCTTCAATGAAGCTGGACAGACGTTGACAACATCTTTTGACGGTGAAATGGCGAAAGCCGAGGGAATTATCAATCAGCAGGCCGAACGTTTCAATTCGGTTATAGTCAGTTCAGCACAATCTATAGAACAATCATTAGCTGATCGTTCCAATTTCCTGAACGAAACGATGCAGCAATTGCAAACCAATATCGATTATCATTTGAATAGCATTGGCGAAAACGTCAATAATGTCGTTAGCGGAGCTTCCAGCAAGATTGCAGGTGATGTCGAACAACTGACAAATGTTGCCGAAAATCTCGGACAGGCTGCTCAACAGACGACCCAATCACTCGGTAGTCTGGCAGCCCAGTTCAATGATCAATTGAGCGCTGCAACACAAGAAGCCGAACAACGCATGCAAGCACAAAATGATGCCTTGATGAACGCCTTGGCACAACGCACCTCGGAAACACTTCAAGCGGTTTCCGGTGTCAAGGATGATTTCATCGGCAATGTTTCGGGAGTGTTGATGCAGATGGAGCAATCTGCACAGAATATCAGTGCCAATGCAAATAGCTTGATCTCGTCAATCCAGAATATTGACGGACAGTTCAATGAAGCGGCCAATAGTTTCTACCAGAACAGTAATCAGATTGCTGAAAATCTGAACAATTCTACCCAGATGTTGGGCAACAATGTTGAACTTCTGCAAGGTTTGTCTGGCAGCGCACTTGAACAAATAAATCAAATGTCTCAAAGCCTTGATCAACACGCAAATGTTCTCAATCAGGCTGTTCACATGCTTAATCAATCACAAAACTCGTTTAGCGGTACGATTGAAGAAAAGCAAAATGCATTGGCTCAATTAAGTGACGCATTGATGTCCAAATCGGAAGAAATCAATCAGGTCATTGCCCATTACGAGGAGGCTATCGGGTCGGCATTGAAAGAAACAGACCAGAGCACACGCGATTCAGCGTTCAGACTTCAACAGAGTTTGAACGAGATGGTTGTCGTCGCCTCGTCGAAATTTTCCAACGCTACCGATGAAATTCGTCGTGCGACAGAATCCATCAAGAGCGAGCTTGAAAAAACAAGCAATAATTTGAACACCACTATCCGTCAGCTACCGGCACAAACGAAGGAATCAGCAGAACAAATGCGTCATGCTGTTACCGATCAGATCAAAGCGTTGCAGGAATTGTCTCTGCTCATGCAGCAAAATGCGCAGAACAGCAATTTTTCACGGCCATCAACGTCGGCTACAAGCTTGAAAGCGGAAACCCCTGTTTTTGAAGACAGACCGCGTTCATCCACTTTGTTCAAACAGAATTTTACCGCAAATCCGTCGATGACACCAAAGCCAGCCACGGCGCCTGTAAAAGACGGTTGGGTATCAAATCTTTTGGCTCGAGCTTCTCGCGGAGATGAATCGGGTGTTGCAACTCTCACCAAAGTTGACCAACCGCGCCCTGCCGATCATGTGATTGAATCGCTAAATTCTCTATCCGTCGATATTGTCCGGGCAATTGACCATAATGCTGCGGTTCAACTCTGGGATCATTATCGTCGTGGACAGCGGAATATTTATACACAGAAGCTCTATACGCTGAATGGTCAGAAAACATTCGAAAAAATCCGCCAAAAATATCTGGTTGATAGCGACTTCCGCCGTTCGGTCAACCAATATATTGCAGATTTCGAAAAGCTGCTACGCGATGTCTCTCGGGAAACTGGCGACAGAGAAACAATAAGGAAATATCTCACTTCCGATACAGGCAAGGTTTATACAATGCTTGCCCATGCAAGCGGCCGTATCCAGTAATCTCATTGAAAGGGGAACATCAAGCTCCCCTTTTTCATATCTGTGGTCTGCGACTTCATTTCTCGCTATCCGTCTATCAAACTTGATTGACCTTGTCGGAGATTTGGCTCCGCACGATTGGCGTTCCGTCTGTCTCTGTTGCCTTATCTTTGCTGATTGTTCATTCCGTTCGTTTCCCTCGATTGAGGTTACAGACGTCTAAAACGGGGCATCCAAAGTGAGTTATCCTGTATAAAAGCGGCCATCAACACGTTAAATTTTTATCGTACTATCGCTATTTTCTTTGCTTTAATGTGGAAAATATCATTCGAACAGATCGGAATTGTACCGTGATTTCTCGACACATCATTAGCCTGAATGCTTTTGTCAATTGAAGCGGGTAAGGACAGGTTTACGTGATCGGATAACCGGAAGCCAATAAATTGGACAGAAACAAAAGTTTCAGAAAAAACAACCGAACAACCATTATGTGAAAGGGATCACCGTTTTAAAAAATGCTGTTTTTTTAATTGAGACCGTTTCAACTCGTCTCGACAAACAGTCCAAGAACAAACTGTTTCAACAAACAATCAAAGACGGGGATTTCATGTCTACCTGCCCTATCTTTGAAAGACAAATCAATTTTAAAATCATAAATTGTCGAAAAACCACCGGAAAACAATCAATCAAGCGACAAAGGCTCTGATTGAATAACTTGTTAATAGTTATACAATCCCTCCATAGAAAGGTGAAACATCCCCTATCTTTTTTGTTTTCCGAAAATCGGGAAAATTACGTTATATCGATTTTCAATATTTCATTTTTATTTTTAAAAATTGCTATCCGGTTAGCTTCGCAAAATTTATTACAAGATACGAAATTCTTAAACCGCACAAATTTCTTTGCTTTCCTGACAAGCCGTCTTTGAAAAAAAATAATATCGCTTCTGGCTTTCTATCGACTCATGAATTTCGGATTCTTCTCAAGCGACGTTACTAGAATTTCCGGAACTGTTATCTGCCTTGTTCGATTTAGCGGTTAACTGCCGATCAAGCACATAGCCGCTTTGTGGGTTTAAACCTAACGCGGCTGGTAGCTGTTTGGTGATTTTTGAAACTAACGAATGAAACAGCAATAATGAGAATATCAATAATGGTGCGGTCGTTACTCGCCCTTTTTGGTCAATGCATCGGTTAGTGACTTAAGTGTTCGATGGCGATAAAACAGGTTAAAGCCAAAAATTCTGCGAGAACCTCACCATTTATTTTGCCAATATTTTTTTCCGCACCGGTTCGGGGGTTGGCTATCTTTTTTGCTTAATCTTAACCCCATGATTGATCATCAAAATTCGCAGGTCTTCGCCATAAAGGCGGATGTTCTACACTTTTCAGATAGTCGAAATCGTCCAATTTATGATGTCCTTGGTCATTTTCTTAAAGGCATTATCCAAGGCTGCGGCATATTGATTATTATTTGTTCCTGAAACAGGTGCCTCGGTTTTGAAAACTCTGGACGCCGTTATATTGCCGTTTCTGTCATCCATAATTTTTACAGATATTTCCAGAGTGGCAGTGTTGTGTCCGTTAACAACATTGACATCAAATGAACGGATATCAGTCAGGATACGATAATTGATTGCCAAGCCATCACCCGGGCGTCCAACGCCACCAAAATGATTGCTATTGTCAAAGGCCTGAACAAGACGTGCCTGAACAAGATCAGGAAGACGATCGCTCCATTGTGCCCGTTTAAGGTAAGCGATGGAACCATTCTGCTTAATAACAATATCTTGTCCATCAAGCGCTTTAACAGCATCCGGTTTTTCAACAAGTATCTGTATTTTTTGATGTTTCGGCGTTCCGGCTACAGCAACATCGTTGATAGAAAGATCATAAGTATCACGCGCGGGCGCTCCACATGCTGAAAGAAGAGAAGCCGTCAACAGAAATCCCAAAGGATAGCTGAGAATCCGTTTGACGTGTTTCGTTTCTATTATCATCGACGTGTTCTCCCGTCATATTGTGGCACAGTACCCGAACCTCCGAACAATATCCGTTGGGGATCACGCTCCAGATCGGATATTGCCTTTTCAATACGGTCAACCGAGCGGCGGCTATCACTAACAAGCGCCTCGACATTTCTCAAACCCTGCCCCGAAAATCTTTCAAGATTATTGGCAATCGGCCCGATATGCTCATTTATCGTGTCGGCAGCTTTCTGAATAGAAGCTAAAGTTTGCTGGGCTTGTACAATGACGCTGTTCCGGTTGTCGGGTGAAAGCATGTTGTCAAGCTTTGCCATTATAGAATCTGCTTTTTCCGAAGCCGTATTAAGCCGTGACATCATTTGTCTGGTATCATCAAGAATTTTCTGCACATTATCGGTGTTTTTGTTCAACGTATCCGAAAAATTGCGGGCATTTTTAATCGTTTCCGTGAGCGGTTCACGGGAATCTTTCATAAATTGCTCCATCTCGCCCAGAGTGGAATTGGCGCGAGCAAATATATCTTGCGCTGTCGCCAACAGATTGTTGAATGTCGACGGATCCGCATCGATACGAGCGACTGTATCTTCCTTTTTGGCCTCTTGCAAAAGGTTAGGTTCTTTCAGGCTCCCCCCTTTTAGTTCAATAAAAGCAAGACCGGTTAATCCTTGAAAGCCTAAAGTTGCGACTGTGGAGCGCGTTATAGGAGTGGTACCATTAATTTCGGTTTTCGCTATAACCATATTCGGATTGGTATCATCAAGCACCAGCCTGCGTACTGTACCAACGCGAATGCCGTTGAAAAAAACCTGACTGCTTTCACCAAGCCCCGTTACCGAACCGGGAATACGCACATCCAAAGGTTCGAGCTGATGCGAATCACCCATTCTGGCTATGAAATAAACGATCATAAAAGCAGCGATAAGTGTCACCACAGTGAAGATACCGACTGTCACATAATCTGCTCTGGTTTCCATCTTACTCTGCCGTCTCTTTTATATCAGTTTTCGGGTGTCGATCACGAGGAACAATCTGTCTTGCGCGTTTGCCGCGAAAATACGATTGAACCCACGGATCGTCAAACTTCAACATTTCCTCAATAGTCCCCTCAACCATAACCTTTTTATGACCGAGAACTGCTATTCTGTCACAAACAGCATAAAGGCTATCAAGGTCGTGTGTTACCATATATACAGTTAATCCCATAGTGTCGCGTAAATCTTCAATCAAAAGATCAAAATCTGCCGCGCCAATCGGATCAAGACCGGATGTCGGTTCGTCCAGAAAAACAATATGGGGATCAAGCGCCAATGCACGAGCGAGAGCCGCACGTTTAATCATGCCGCCGGAAAGCTCGGAAGGATATTTTTCCGCCGTATCGGCTTCTAGTCCGACCAACGAGATTTTAAGCCGCGCAAGTTCGTCCATCAATTTTGGCGACAAATCGAGATATTCCCGCATCGGGACCTGAATGTTTTCCAGAACATTCAATGCTGAAAAAAGCGCACCGTGCTGGAATAATACGCCCATTCGCATATCAATCTCGACCTTTTCCTGATCCGAAATTTCATCAATGTCCTGTCCCAGTATTTTTATATGGCCTGATACTTTTTTATTCAGTCCCAGAATGGTTCTCATAAGAACTGATTTTCCGGCGCCCGATGGACCAATAAAACCCAGAATTTCCCCGCGATGAATATCCAAATTCAATCCATCAAGAACTTTTTTGCTGCCAAATTGGACTGTAACATCACGAACCGAGATGATTTCATCGGTTGTCAGATCCAATGTCGAGTGGTTTCGTTTGGCTTTTCTCACCTTGAAAACCTCTTAAAAGTTGATTGCAGCATAGAAGATGGCAAAAAAGCCATCAATAACAATGACAACGAAAATCGATTTAACAACCGAACTTGTCACCCGTTGCCCTAGTGACTCGGCGCTTCCTCCAACCTTCATCCCTTCGACAGATGCGATGATGCCAATGATCAATGCCATAAAAGGTGCTTTGATAAGTCCTGCAAAATAGGTTGTCGTATAAACAGCATCGTTCAAACGCGTTATAAAAGCCTCATATGAAATATTCGAATAGAGATTGGCAACCACGCCAGCACCCACCAGCGCAGCGAGATCGGAAATAACGGTCAGAAGTGGTAAAATAATTGCCAAAGCCACAAGACGCGGAAAAATCAGGACACCGATCGGATTTAGTCCCATAACTTTCAATGCGTCCGTCTCTTCACGCATTTTCATGGATCCTATCTCGGCAGTTATCGCACTTCCAGAACGTCCGGCAATCATAATGGCTGTCAAAAGAACACCGAGCTCGCGAAAAACCAGAATCCCGACGAGATCGACGACAAAGATTTCAGCTCCGAAAAGACGTAACTGGAATGCCCCTTGTTGGGCGATAATCGCACCAACGATAAAAGACATAAGAACGATGATAGGAACAGCACCAACACCCATTCGATCTATTTGCGTCACCACTGCCGGAAGACTTACGCCAGATCCACGACCTTTTTTCATTTGCGAGCCACGAATTGTCGCTCCCAAAATATCCATAGCGAGTAAAAATCGTGATAACTATTTATTACCCTTTCACCCAGTGTCGAAAAAAAACGGATATAGGCCGGCAGTTTCGGCTCGTTGAGCGTGTCATCTTTATTTGAAAAACTCTTCCCCACTGTAATAAGCAGCGAATGCCAGGATTGTTTTGTACCGGTAAGTTCGACAGCAATGTTGCGTTTTTTGAGTTTTACATAAAGCCGCTCGAGGACCCAGGCTCCGGCAGTGTCAAGAGATTGCAGTCCCGAAGCATCCAGAACCGCTTTTTGGCAATCAACATTTTCCAGCTCACGTAAATCGTCGTCAATAAGATAGACAGTGTGGGTCGTCCAATAGCCATGGCACAAGACAGACAAAACACCATCGCGGAGCTCATGTTCCACAATTGCCGGTTTTTTGTCTGCCTTTTCCTTCGCGTTTATGCGATCAGTCATTCAACCCGTCCATTACCCCGTTGAAACGTCGATTCCTCTCAATACAATTTTAAGTATCATTCAGAAAGATTAATGTGCCATTAACTATAAAAATTTTGATTATAACACATTCGTGTAAGGAAGGAGCTTTCGTGGATCATGACAGGTGCGTGTCCTTAGACTATAGTTGAAAAAGATGAAACGAAAGCATAACATTCGTCTGAAAAGACGAGATGAGTATTGAATTTCATCTCTTTATCAAGTTTTTTCTGAATGAAAGTATAATATGGATTTGGGTATAAGCGGGCGGAAAGCAATCATATGTGCTTCAAGCAAAGGACTCGGAAAAGCATGTGCTATAGCTTTGGCAAATGAAGGATGCGACGTTATAATCAATGGCCGACATGCGGATAGTCTTCATAAAGCAGCACAAGAAATCAAAGCACTTACCCAGAAAACCGTGATAGAGGTCGTTGGCGACGTTTCAACATCCGAGGGGCAGCATTTATTGCTAGAACAATGCCCTGAACCGGATATTCTCGTTACCAATAATCACGGCCCGCAATTTCGTGATTTCAGAGAGCTCGACCGCAATAAAATTGTCGATGGCGTCATTCAGAATATGATAACGCCAATCGAACTTATCAAAGCAGTGATTGACAAAATGGTCCAAAAAAAATTCGGCCGCATTGTCAATATAACGTCTACATCCGTCTACGCTCCGATAGCAGGACTTGATCTGTCATCGGGTGCACGGGCTGGCCTCACATCGTTTCTCGCAGGCATTGCCCGAACGGTTGTTTGCGATAACGTAACAATTAACAATCTTTTGCCCGGTCCATTTCTGACTGACCGGCTAAAACAAAGCTTTGATGCTGCTTCCGGTGAGACCGGAATATCCGCTGACACGATCATGAAAGAAAGACAATCACAAAATCCGGCAAAACGATTTGGCAATCCTGAAGAATTCGGACAGGCTTGCGCTTTTTTATGCTCGGAAAAATCCGGTTTTATAACCGGGCAGAATTTAATCATTGATGGCGGCTCTTATTTGAGCGCCTTTTGAAATTTGGAAGAGCAATATGGTACAGAAAAACAAATCTCCTCGTCAGAAAGAACTCGAAGAAGCTGCACTTTTTTATCACCGTTATCCGAACCCCGGAAAGCTGGAAATACATCCGACAACTCCGCTTGGAAACCAGCGCGATCTTGCACTGGCCTATTCTCCAGGCGTTGCTGCTCCTTGCGAGGCAATCCACGACGATCCGAAAACGGCTGCAGAATACACTTCACGAGCAAATCTCGTTGCGGTTGTTTCGAATGGTACTGCGGTTCTCGGTCTTGGAAATATTGGCCCGCTTGCTGCCAAACCGGTTATGGAAGGAAAGGCCGTCCTCTTTAAAAAATTCGCGAATATTGACGTTTTTGACATCGAAATAAAAGCAAATGACATTCCGCATATTGTCGAAACTGTCGCTGCTTTGGAGCCGACATTTGGCGGCATCAATCTTGAAGATATCAAAGCACCTGAATGTTTCGAAGTCGAAGAACAGCTCAGGGCACGGATGAATATTCCGGTATTTCACGACGACCAGCATGGGACAGCCATTATCGTTGGTGCAGCTGTTATCAATGGCCTCGAACTTGCTCACAAAAAATCGAGGATGTAAAATTGTCGCTTCCGGAGCAGGTGCGGCAGCCCTAGCCTGCCTCAATCTTTTGGTTCGACTCGGTGCAAAGAAAGAGAATATCTGGGTCAGCGACCTTGAAGGTGTTGTTTATGAGGGACGCGAAGCGCTGATGGATCGCTGGAAAAGTGTCTACGCGCAAAAGACAGATGCCCGCAAACTCGATGACATCATTGAAAATGCCGACATATTCCTCGGGGTTTCGGCAGGAAATGTCCTGAAGCCGGAAATGGTCGCCAAAATGGCCAAGACGCCACTCATTCTGGCTCTTGCCAATCCGACGCCGGAAATTATGCCTGAGGATGCCAGAAAAGTGCGTCCCGATGCGATGATTTGCACCGGTCGTTCCGATTATCCCAATCAGGTTAATAATGTTCTTTGTTTTCCGTATATTTTCCGTGGCGCACTTGATGTCGGAGCAACGGCAATCAACGAGGAGATGAAAGCAGCAGCTGTTTACGCTATTGCTGCACTAGCCAAGGAAGAACCTTCCGATGTTGCTGCCCGCGCCTATTCGGGTGAGGCTCTCAGCTTTGGACCAAATTACCTCATTCCCTCCCCATTTGATCCACGGCTTATTTTGCGCATTGCGCCGGCAGTTGCAAAAGCGGCAATGGAATCAGGCGTGGCGACAAGACCGATCAAAGATATGAACGCTTATCTTGATCGATTGAACCGGTTTGTTTTCCGTTCCGGACTTATCATGAAACCGGTTTTTGCCGCCGCAAAAATTGCTGAACGTAAACGCGTTATCTATGCAGACGGTGAAGACGAAAGAGTTTTGCGTGCAGCTCAAATAGTTCTCGAAGACCAGACAGCCACACCAATTCTGATCGGCAGACCGGACGTGGTCGAGACCAGACTGAAACGTTTCGGTTTGAGAATTCGTCCGGGCAAGGATTTCGAACTCATCAATCCGCAAAATGACCCCCGTTATCGTGATTATGTCGATCTGTTTCTTCATTACACCGGTCGGCGTGGTGTAACACCGGAAGCCGCAAAAACAATCGTTCGAACATCAACAACAGCAATTGCAGCTCTTGCCGTCATGCGTAACGAGGCAGATGCCATGATCTGCGGGCTTGGTGGCCGTTTTGGAAGGAATCTTCAACTTGTCGATCAAATCATAGGTCTCGGAAATAATATCGGCCAATTTTCGGCTTTGAGCCTGTTGATATCACAGCGTGGAACACTCTTCCTCACCGACACTTACGTAAACACCGATCCAAGTGCAGAACAGATAGTGGAAATGGCAGCCCTCGCTGCCGAAGAGGTTCGTGGTTTCGGTATCGAGCCGAAAGTTGCGCTTCTTTCTCATTCGAACTTCGGCTCTAAAGATACCGAATCCGCCAGAAAGATGCGCAAAGCTTCCGAGCTTCTTGCCGAGCGTTATCCCGAGCTTGAATCAGATGGTGAAATGCATGGAGATGCGGCTCTTTCACAAATTTTACGTGATCGCGTTTTCCCCGGATCGCGTTTAAAAGGAGAAGCAAATCTGCTTGTGTTCCCTAATCTTGATGCTGCCAATATCACTCTTAATGTTGTAAAAAATCTGACAGATGCGTTACATGTCGGTCCTATATTGTTGGGTACAGCAAGACCCGCTCATATTTTAACACCATCCGTTACCTCTCGTGGTGTCGTCAATATGACAGCTCTTGCCGTCCTTGAAGCCAATACGAAAGGGAATCAAAAACAACTCAATAAGGGATAAAGTCGTAAAATTTGCTTTCCATTTTACTTTTTGACTGTTATTCCGCCTCTATCTCCATAAAAAAGCCGAAATAGAACCGGCTTTATAGTGGAAGAGGCGGAATATTGTTTCCGGGAAGCAATAAGAAATGTTAATTCTGCTTTAAGTCTTTTTTTAATTGAGAAAGACGCTAGATAGAATCGCTGAAAGGCTGCTTGACGGCCGTAACTAGTAAAAGGAATTGCACATTGTCCTCTACGTTTGACAAAGTTGCCGATATCATCGCTGAAACAAGCGAGATCGATCGCAATACAATCACACCGGAAAGCCATACGATTGACGATCTCGGTATTGATAGTCTGGACTTTCTGGATATTGTTTTTGCCATAGACAAAGCTTTCGGTATCAAAATACCGCTAGAGCAATGGACACAGGAAGTTAATGAAGGCAAAGTAGGAACAGATGAATATTTTGTTTTGAAAAATCTTTGCGCCAAAATTGACGAACTTGTTGCAGCTAAAAACGCCGGATAATCCTGTATAATGCAAAAAAACCATTCTGTTGTCATCACCGGTATAGGTTTAATCAGCTCTTTGGGAGAAGGTGTTGAAAAACATTGGGAGATGCTGAACGCGTCTTCCCTCTCCCCGCGAATTGATAGTGAAAGCTTTTCGCCTTATACCGTTCACGCTCTCGGGGACGTTGACTGGAGTAAGCAAATTCCCAAGCGGAGTGATCAAAGACAGATGGAAACCTGGCAAAGATTGGGTACATATGCGGCCGGTCTTGCCTTGGACGATGCGGGTGTCAAAGGTGATCTTTCAATCACTTCAACCATGGATATGATCGTTGGTGCCGGTGGAGGCGAACGCGATGTCAATGTTGATGTCGAGATACTCAACAAAGGTCGCACAACAACAGATCGTGGTGTGATGCTCAATGCAACTCTGTCAACCGAGTTGCGTCCAACTCTTTTTCTTGCACAGCTTTCAAATCTATTGGCAGGCAATATTTCGATCGTTCACAAGGTTATAGGCTCCTCACGCAGCTTTATGGGTGAAGAAGGAAGTGGCCTTGCTGCCTTGATGGTTGCAATTGCGCGTATCAGATCAGGCCAAAGCACTCATGCCCTTGTTGGCGGCTCATATAATGCCCAGCACTATGATATGTTGTTGGGGCAAGAATTGGGGCAATTGTTGAAGCGGGATGGTTGGTCGCCTGTATGGCAGCGTGAGAATTGTCTGGGTGGCGGCCTTGTAACAGGCTCCGGCGGCGTTTTTCTTGTACTGGAAAGTGCCGAATATGCAAAAAAACGAGGTGCCAATATCTATGCAGTCATTTCGGATTTCGTAGCCGATCAAACCAATCGAAAGAAGATACCGATTGAGAAAACACTGGATACAATTCTGGAGCGTGTCAAAGGAAACGCTCTTCTCGGACAAAATGATCTCATCATATCAGGCGCTTCCGGCGTTAAAGGCATAACCGGAGCCGAGAAGACATTATGGGACAAGAACAAGCTTGCCTATCGAGGTATCTCGACTTTGTTCGGCCATTGGCGTGAAGCGCAATTTCCTCTCGCACTGGCTCTCGGCGCCATGGCTATGAAGAAAAAACAAAGCTTCAAAGCATTAAGTGATGATGAACAACCATTCGATGGCAATCTTGAGAGCGTTATCGTTTCTACCGTTGGCGCAACAAGAGCCGAAGGCATGGCAAGACTTATAGCTGGCTAAAGGATTCGTAATGGACAAATATACCGATCATCTAGGGCGGCCAGTTGTCGCAATTACCGGAGCTGGTGTCATCAGTTCTTTAGGTCAGGGAAAAGATAAAAACTGGGAAAAGCTTGTCAATGGTGTCAGCGGCATTCACAGGATTACGCGCTTTCCGGTTGAAGGTTTGACCACACAAATAGCGGGCACGGTAGATTTTCTTGAAGAAAGTCACATCGGTGCTTCAGCTTTATCGGAAAAACTGGCGACAGTTGCTGCAAGCGAAGCAATTGAGGAAGCCGGACTTGATGAAACTGCTTTTAACGGGCCACTCTTTTTAGCTGCTCCTCCGGTAGAACTTGATTGGAAGTCGCGTTTTGCTCTTGACGATGAAGTTAATCGCGAAAAAAATCCGTCCTATCAGGCATTTTTGGAAATATGCGCTAAAACCCCTCATCAAGCTTTTTTCGAGACTACGCAATTCGGCTATATCGCCGAACGTTTGAAGGATCATTTCGGAACAACCGGCCTTCCTGTTACTTTGTCTACCGCCTGCGCCTCCGGCGCAACGGCAATACAGCTTGGTGTTGAAGCTATAAGACGCGGCGAAACCGATCGCGCATTGACAATTGGTACAGATGGTTCGGTTTCGGCGGAAGCTCTGATAAGGTTTTCTTTGTTATCCGCTCTTTCAACGCAAAACCAGATACCCGAGAAAGCCTCGAAACCTTTCAGCAAAGGCCGTGATGGCTTCGTAATGGCTGAAGGGTCAGGTGCACTTGTTCTTGAATCTCTCGAAAGTGCATTAAAGCGGGGAGCAAAAGTTCTGGGTATTCTTGCCGGTTGCGGAGAAACAGCCGACGACTTTCACCGCACGCGGTCAAAACCCGATGCTTCTCCCGCTACTGCATCTATGCGCAAAGCATTGGAAGATGCAGGTATTGGCATTGATGACATTGATTATATCAACGCTCATGGGACCTCGACACCGGAAAACGAAAAGATGGAATATCTGGCCTTGTCAAATGTCTTCGGCGAACATGTTCATGATGTTCCGGTGTCATCCAATAAATCCATGATTGGCCATACACTGACTGCGGCCGGTGCGATAGAGGCCGTTTTTTCACTATTGACCATCAGAACCGGTATTATGCCGCCAACCATCAATTATGATGACCCTGATCCAGCAATTCCACTTGATGTAGTGCCTAACAAGTGCCGGAAGGGTAATGTGACCTCTGTTCTTTCCAATTCTTTCGGATTTGGCGGACAGAATGAAAGTCTTGTCATCAGAGCTTATAACGGGTAACTCACCTTTTAACGGCATTCTCTGGCACATTATTTTTAAGAAGGAATAGTCATGCGCGCATTGCAATTGCTTGACGACAAACGTCTTGAATTAACTGAAATAGCGCCTCCTCCGGCTCCCGGCAATGGTGAAGTTACTGTTCAGATAAAGGCTGTAGCGCTTAACCATATCGATGTTTGGGGATGGCGTGGTATGGCTTTTGCAAAGCGCAAATTACCGCTCACAATCGGAGCGGAAGCTTCTGGCGTTGTCCAGTCGATTGGTTCGGGTGTTGGTAACCTTCAGGTGGGACAAATTGTATCCATTTATGGAGCAAGAACCTGTGGACTTTGCAAAAACTGTCGTGAAGGACGGGATAATCTTTGTACACATGTCAGCGGTGTTCACGGCTTCCATATTGACGGTTTTGCCTGCGAGGCTGTGAATTTGCCTGCCCGATTGCTGGTACCGGCACCGCTTGATTGTGATGAAATTGATGCCGCTGTCGCTCCAATCACTTTCGGAACTGTCGAACATATGCTGTTCGATAATGCAAAACTTCAGCCCGGCGAGACAATTCTCATACATGCCGGTGGATCAGGCATCGGTTCGGCTGCGATACAATTGGCAAAGCGTATGGGCTGCACGGTTTATACAACAGTCGGCTCTGACGGCAAAATCGAAAAAGCGAAAGCTCTCGGTGCCGATGTCGTCATCAACTATCGGAACGATCGGTTTGAACATGTTGTAAGAAAGCTGACCAAGAAAAAAGGCGTCGACGTCGTTTTTGAACATGTCGGTGCTGATACCTGGGCCGGTTCGATGCTGTCTTTGAAACGCGGCGGACGCCTCGTTACGTGTGGTTCGACATCAGGTGTTTCTACATCAATGAACCTTATGCAACTCTTCCAACAGCAATTGAAAATTTTCGGTTCTTTCGGCTGCCGAATGGAAAATATGGCGAATGCCATGCAAAAAATGGCAGAAGGCATTGTTCATCCGGTTGTTGATACCATTGTCGATTTTGGAGACATTGAAAAAGCATTGAAACGGATGGAAAGCCGTGATGTGTTTGGTAAAATCATCCTGAAAATCAGTTGATGCAAAAATTGCGTTCAAAACTCATTCTTTTTCGTATCCGGACGAAATTGAAAGACTGGTGGGACTGGTCTTGGGCACATTTCGTCGCCGGATTGATGGCGCTTATTCGCTATCTTCCGGCAAAAGCAGGAATCGGCTTTTTTGCTTGGTTTGCCCGAACTGTTGGGCCCCTACTCCCACGTCACCAGATTGCACTCGACAATTTGCGTCAGGCCTATCCGGAAAAAGATCCTGAATGGATCCGTAAAACCGCTCTTGAAATGTGGGAAAATATGGGGCGTTTATTTGCGGAATATGTATTCCTTGATAAAATTTTCGACTTCGATCCGAATGCCAAAAAGCCCGGTCTGGTTGAAGTCGATGGAATTGATATCTTTGTCCGGCTCCGAGACGAGAAAAAACCGCACATTTTCTTTACAGCCCACACCGGTAATTTTGAACTTTTACCCATTTGTGCTGCAACATTCGATCTCAATGTAACGGCACTTTTTCGCCCGCCGAATAATCCCTATATCGCAAAACGGGTTTTGAAGGCCCGGCGCACTGCTATGGGGCATCTTGTACCTTCCAAAGCCGGTGCTGCTTGGGCGCTTGCAGGCAAATTGGCAGAAGGTGAAGATGTCGGCATGCTGGTCGATCAAAAGTTCCGCCGTGGTATAAAGGGAACTTTTTTTGGTAGACCTGTCAGAACCAACCCTTTATTGATCAAGCTTGCCCGCCAATATGACTGCGATGTCTACCCTGCCCGCTCTATCCGCTTACCGGGTGGACGTTACCGGCTGGAACTTTATGAACGCATGGATTTGCCAAAAGATAAGGACGGCAATATTGATGAGGTTGCAGCCGCCCAAAAGCTGAATGACACTGTTGAAACATGGGTGCGCGAATATCCTGGTCAGTGGATGTGGTTCCATAAACGCTGGGACGATTAGTATCTCTTATAACGTTCCCCGAAAAACGGATTTCCCATTTGTTGCACCCGCTGGATATCTATTCGGCATTGCGGATTATCATGATAACGCATAACTCCACATTAGGCTTCCAACACAATAATGACGGCAATATTGACAAAGTCATGGGTTCACGAAAGCGACGCTCCAGCGAGAAGCAAGCTATGTGATTATCAGTAAAATAGCGGCATTTTGATAGATATATTGACTTCCGATCGCTTTCTCAACCATTGGGAAGCTCGTAAGTTAAAAAGCACAAAGCTCTAAAAGATGAGTGCTTTGAAGATAGCATCAATAGGCTTTTAAAGCTTTTGTACGAGCAACAGTTTCCGGCTATTTGCCAAACTTCCCGAGGACGAAATAGCAAACGAGATATTATTCCCTTTCAGGCTTTATCGCGACTGAAAAAGAGAGTGGGTCCGGGGGCGTTTGTTTAGAGACTAAATTCAATGAACGGTTCTATCGCTTTGACGAGGCAAATTCCGGTTTTTTAATATCAAAACTTGCGTCCGCACACGGCTGTCAAATTTATATGCTTTTGCACCGTTCTTTGTTTGAAGCTCTCCTTAATAGAGGAGACAAACCTAAATAGCCCGATACACCCCCTCGTTTTTCGGCAGATAATCCCACAAATTCGAAGAGAAAAAATGGCGATATTTTCTGTCTCTCGGCACGAACGCTAAGACAAAGCGAAATATCGCATCATCAGCCGTTCTTTATCGTTAGCTGGGAAGCCGCCTTAATCTGCAACTGCAACCATAACATCGGATGATTTTATAACAGCAGCAGCAGGTTCACCGACTTTTAGCTGAAGATCATCAACCGCTTCATTGGTAATGGAGGCTGTTACCACTACACCACCAATATCAATCTGGACATGGGCTGTTGTCGCACCTTTTTTAATGGCGACAATTTTACCTTTAAGAATATTACGCGCACTGATTTTCATTCCTCAATTTCCTTTCCGGCTAAGGTTTATTTATAACCATCTGGGTTTTTGACCTGAAAATTCCACATATCCGCGCACATTTTTTCCAAATCTTTTTCGGCTCGCCAATGAAGTTTATCAAATGCCGTCGACGGATTGGCGAAAAATTCCCCAATATCGCCGGGGCGTCTTGGCCCGACTTCATATTTTATTTTCTTGTTCGATATATGTTCAAATGCCTTTATGACATCCATCACGCTATAACCGCGACCGCGTCCGAGATTGATAACATCGCAACCAGGATGTTCTAGGGTCTTCAAGGCTCGTAAATGCCCCTCGGCCAAGTCACTCACATGAATATAATCACGCACTCCGGTTCCGTCTTCGGTGTCATAATCATTTCCCCATATCATGACTTTATCGCGTTTTCCCGAGGCAACCTGAGCTATGATAGGCATAAGATTATTAGGAATACCCTTGGGATCTTCCCCTATCAGTCCGCTCTCGTCTGCCCCAACGGGATTGAAATAGCGAAGAATGGAAAATGCCCAACTCGGGTCGCTTGCGTAAAAATCACGTAGCATATTCTCTACCGTCAGTTTCGTGCGCCCATAGACACTCACCGGATTGAGCGGATGTTTTTTCATCATAGGGTAAATA
Source organism: Ditibartonella apihabitans (assembly GCF_002007485.1). Taxonomy (GTDB): domain Bacteria; phylum Pseudomonadota; class Alphaproteobacteria; order Rhizobiales; family Rhizobiaceae; genus Bartonella; species Bartonella apihabitans. The sequence goes on along the minus strand of NZ_CP015820.1, from coordinate 1,158,647 downwards.
TTTCGGAGGACCATAAACAGTGGCTGTTGATGAAAAGACCAGTTTTTCACACCGGTCGACTTCATAGCTTGCAGCAAACGCAAACTTCCCACCACATTGCAATCATAATAAAGATCCGGCTTTTTTTCGGATTCGGCAACAGATTTCAAGCCGGCAAAATGGATGACCGCATCGCATTTATGATGTTCCAAAACATATTCGACAAAACTACGATCACGTACATCACCTGACTCGTTCGTCGGTGCACGTCCTGTGAGCTTCTCAATTCTGCGCAATACTTCCGGATGACTATTACCGAAATTATCAAGAATAATAACACGATAGCCGGCATTCATAAGTGCCACACAACAATGCGAACCTATGTAACCCGCGCCGCCAGTTACCAAAATATTCATAATGCAACCTATAGACCACAAGACATGTGACTTTTATGAAAGAATTCTTTATCACTGACAAGCCGTTGAATGGAATAAATTATTGCATTTTTTTAATATCAGAAAGATTTTTCATCATGGAACCATCAAACAATATTGACCGTCTGATCGAAATTATGAAAGCCCTGAGAGATCCTGAAACAGGTTGTCCTTGGGACCAGAAACAGGATTTCAAATCCATAATCCCTTATACTGTTGAAGAAGTTTACGAAGTAGCCGATGCAATCGAACGGAACGATAAATATGATCTTTGTGAGGAGCTTGGAGATTTGCTCTTGCAAGTTGTATATTATGCCCAAATGGCCGAAGAAGAAGGCAGTTTCAACTTTGGTGATGTTGTCTATGCTATAACAAAAAAGATGATACGTCGGCATCCCCATGTTTTCGGGTCTCCTGCACAGAGAAAGAAGGGACTTATAAAGGGTGAATGGGAGCGCATAAAGAAAGAAGAAAAAGCAGAAAGGAGCGAGAAGCGAAAATCGGCAAACCTTCCCGACGATACTCCAAAAGGCTATCTCGCATGCGTAAAATCCACCCAGCCATTGGAAAAGGAAGCTATTGCGTTACAACAGAGAGCTGCAGAAGTCGGATTTGACTGGACAGACCCTGCCCCTATTTTTGCAAAAATAGACGAGGAAGTAAAAGAACTCAAAGACGCTCTTCAATCCAAAAATAAAAAAGACATAGAAGATGAATTCGGCGATGTTTATTTTACGCTTCTCAATCTTGCAAGACGACTTGGCGTTTCGCCACGAACCACGTTAAAAAACGCAAACCAGAAATTCCGCTACCGTTTCAACTTTATTGAAAACGAGCTCAACAAAAATAATAAAAGCCTGAATGATGCCTCTCTAGACGAGATGGAAAAACTCTGGAACGAAGCCAAAGTTGAAAGCCGTCGAAAACAGCCAAATCCCCAATAAACAAAATTCGCAGTAAACGAAATCCCCAGAAAGCAAAATCCCGAGTAACTAAGACTGAACGTTTGTTCTCTGATGATGCGAAAGTTTTAATGGTATCAAATTTTGTGAATAACTGCGAAACGCAATGAAATCTACCCTATCGCGCGATCAAATCGCGATCGGGTTAGCATAACTGATTTCGCAGTTCTTATTACTTTTGGGCGACAGCCAAATCAGCTTGGGTCGCAGGACGAATTTCAACGGACATTCCACAACCACAAGCAGAGGTCTGATTGGGGTTATTAAAAACAAATCCGGTATGTAAAGTGGTTTTTTCAAAATCGATCTGTGTGCCCAGCAGGAACAGCGTGGCTTCACGAGACACAAAAACGCGTGCACCGTCGTCTTCTGCAATATCGGCATTCTCGACAAGGTTTTTTGCGAGGTCGACAGTATATTCCATACCCGCGCATCCACCTTTTTTTACGCCCACAACGATTCCACATGCATCGTTATTTGCCATTATGTCACGAATGCGCTCTTTGGCAGCATCTGTCATTGTGATTACTGAAAATCCGGCCATAGATTGCTTGTTCCTTTTAAATTCCGATTGCTAATCTGGTGTTTCAATCGTCTCGCGTCAAGATTTAATCGCGATTTTCGAAAATAGGGTTCAATCTTTGAATACCAATACGAAAATTTTGGTGCTAATATTCGTCTAACGAAAAATTCTATGAATGAAATTTGATCAAGTTGATGCGTCGTCTTATTATTTTTTGTCTGACATTTTTTAGCATTTTGACACTTGCTCCGGCCTCTTACGCTGCTGATGTCGAGAATGGAAAGATCGTTTTCAAACGTTGTGCCGCCTGCCATAATGCAGATAAGCCCGACAATCGGATCGGTCCGACGCTTCAAGGCATTATCGGGCGGAGAGCCGGCACACTTCAAGGCTACCGTTATTCACCTGCCATGGTGAATGCCGGTCAAAATGGCCTTATCTGGAATAGAGAGACACTCATAACCTATCTTCATAACCCGCAAGGGATGGTAAAAGGAACGCGCATGGCATCCATTCGCCTGAATAATGATTCGGATATTGATGACCTCATTGCGTATCTGAATTCGGTCTTGCCTGTTCCCGATAAAAAATAAACCAAATCCGCATTAAAAATCCGACTTTTGCCGGCTGGCCTATGTTTGTTCTGCACGTGCCGGCATTACGCGTCTTCGGAATAACGGCACATTTTTTAAAATGATAAAAAATCAAATGGATTGTCTTTAGCTTCGTGAAAAAACGACAGATTAAGCAATTGTCGGGTTAAAGCATTTTGAAAATGGATTTAACACAGAAACCGGAATCGGTTTTTGCGGGAACGATAACTTCGCTTACAAAGATTTAAATGCCGGTGGGACGCAATGATGATCCCATAAGGTCAATAATCGAGGCTACAATTATTTATAGAAATCCGGAGAGAAACATAATTCGGGTTCCCGTCAAATTTGCACAAAACAACGCAATTGAATAGCGTTTTAGCAATTTTGATCTTTTTAAGAATTTTTCACTTGCCTTTATATCGCTAGTATTTTAGGCCTTCTTCACGGTTCGGAGCGTAGCGCAGTCCGGTAGCGCACTTGACTGGGGGTCAAGGGGTCGTGGGTTCGAATCCCGCCGCTCCGACCATTCTTCTTTCAATATCTTGATCTTTGTTTTCAGCGACCGGATGTTTTCCGGTTCATCACTGCAAAATGGTGCTGTGGGCGCAAAACTATTATTCTTTCCTTATTCCAGTGAATTGATGAAATGCGCATGAAACAATTGTCGCTTTCGCTTATCGCCTACGATTGCTTCGGCGCAATTTGCTTAAATAACTTTCATTAAAAACGTTAAATATAAAAAGGCTCCGGAAAGTCCGGAGCCTCGAAATACACGGTCTATCGCGGGTAACCCGCTCTCTGTCGTCGATTTAACGAGGCAGCAATGTCTCTCCCATCAGGAATTCATCAATGGCACGAGCAGCCTGCCGCCCTTCCCTGATTGCCCAAACAACGAGTGATTGGCCGCGTCTCACGTCACCGGCTGCAAAAAGCTTATCGACACTGGTTTTATAATTGTTCGTATCGGCCAAGACAGAATGCGCTCCGCGACGGTCAACCTTCAACTTCAGACGGTCTCCCAACTCGCTACAAACACCAGCTTCGAATGGTCCGGCAAAACCGATTGCGACAAATGCAAGATCAGCTCGAATAAAAAACTCGGTACCGGCTATCGGTTTACGTTGTTCATCGACATGACAACATTTTACATGGGTCAATTCGCCATTTTCAGCAACAAACTCGAGTGTAGCAACCTGAAATTCGCGTTCTGCACCTTCCGCCTGACTGGTCGAGGTGCGCATTTTGGTAGCCCAATAAGGCCAAACGCTGAGTTTATCTTCTTTTTCTGGTGGCTGAGGACGAATATCCAACTGGGTTACCTTCACTGCACCCTGGCGGAAAGCCGTTCCCACACAATCCGAGGCGGTGTCCCCGCCGCCAACGACAACAACATGTTTTCCATCAGCAATAATGGGTGGCGAAGGCCAGCCGACTGATTCGATATTTTCACGCCCAACACGTTTATTTTGCTGAACGAGATAACACATGGCGTCATGCACACCTTGAAAATGGATGCCCGGAATATCGATCTTGCGTGGCGTTTCAGAACCACCGCAATAAAGAACCGCGTCATAATTGGTTAACAGATCATCAACCGCCTTGTCGACGCCGATATTGACACCGCAATAGAAAGTGACACCCTCGCCTTCCAATTGTTCGATACGACGATCGATATGATGTTTTTCCATCTTAAAATCGGGAATGCCGTAACGTAAAAGCCCTCCCGGACGGCTTTCACGTTCGTAAACATCAACCATATGACCAGCACGGGCAAGTTGCTGCGCTGCTGCCATTCCTGATGGGCCTGATCCGATAATGGCAACTTTTTTTCCTGTTTTCGCCTCATTAGGTTGAGGCGCAAAAAAACCAAGTGCAAAAGCCTTGTCAGCCAATGTCTGCTCGATTGTCTTGATTGTTACAGGAACATCCTCAAGATTGAGCGTACAGGCCTCTTCACAAGGTGCCGGACAAACGCGGCCTGTAAATTCAGGAAAATTGTTTGTGGACAGAAGATTGTTAATCGCTTCCTTCCAATTGCCTTTATAAACAAGGTCATTCCAATCCGGTATCTGGTTATTGACGGGACACCCCGTCGAACCATGACAGTAAGGAATGCCACAATCCATACAGCGCGCGGCCTGTTTCTGCACCTCTGCTTCGGACATCGGAATAGTAAATTCCCGAAAATGGCGGATGCGATCAGAAGCTGGCTGATACTTTTGAGATTGGCGATCTATTTCAAGAAAACCGGTTACTTTACCCATTTTTGTTTCCGTATCTGAAGTTTGCACTATGGACACCGGCTGCTGTTATTCAGCAGCCGTTTCCATGCGCATCTGTTCCATTTCTTCCAAAGCACGGCGATATTCGACCGGCATAATTTTTACAAATTTCGGACGATATTGATCCCAATTATCCAGAATTTCCTTGGCCCGTGCCGAGCCAGTGTAATGCAGATGATTGGCAATCAGTTGGGCCAGTCGCTCTTCATCATGGTGGGTCATATTGGCCGAGACATCTACCCGACCTTTATGCATGAGGTCACCACCGTGATGATGAAGTTTTTCAAGCATATCATCTTCTTCGGGAACAGGTTCGAGTTCAACCATCGCCATGTTGCATCTTTTAGCAAAATCACCTGCTTCATCGAGTACATAGGCAACGCCACCAGACATGCCGGCAGCAAAATTTCTGCCGGTCTTGCCGATTACGACAACGATACCGCCGGTCATATATTCGCAACCATGATCGCCAACTCCCTCAACGACCGCAGCAACGCCGGAATTACGCACGGCAAAACGTTCGCCTGCCACACCGCGGAAATAACATTCGCCTTCAATCCCGCCATAAAGAACGGTATTTCCGACAATAATTGAATCCTCGGCGACAACATTGCTGTCTTCAGGTGGACGAACAATAATTCTGCCGCCAGAAAGACCTTTGCCAACATAATCATTACCGTCGCCAATAAGGTCGAAGGTTATCCCCTTGGCAAGGAAAGCACCAAATGACTGACCGGCTGTGCCCCTGAAATGAACGTTTATGGTGTTATCCGGCAATCCCCTTTGACGATAACGTCTCGCCACTTCGCCAGAGAGCATTGCACCGGCAGATCTGTCAACGTTGCGTATAAGCGTTTCAAACTCGACAGGCTTTTTTGTTTCGAGAGCTGCCGAAGCGCGCTCAATCAGCTTACGGTCAAGCACATCCTCAATCGGATGATGTTGATGTTCCGTGTGCCTTGTCTGTTTCTTTTCGGCATCGGGCTTATAGAAGATACGACTGAAATCGAGACCCTTTGCTTTCCAATGATCGATCGCCGGCTGTTTATCCAACAAATCCGATTGACCAATAATATCGTCGAGTTTTTTGAAGCCCATATGTGCCAGAATAGCGCGTACTTCTTCGGCAAGATAAAAGAAGAAGTTGATCACATGTTCCGGCGTTCCTTTGAAACGCTTACGCAATACGGGATCCTGTGTCGCAACGCCGGTCGGGCATGTGTTAAGATGGCATTTGCGCATCATGACACAGCCTGCAGCAATCAGCGGAGCTGTCGCAAAGCCGAATTCGTCAGCCCCGAGAAGCGCCCCGATAATGACATCGCGACCTGTTCTTAAACCGCCATCAACCTGTAATGCAACACGCGAACGCAAACCATTGAGAACCAGCGTTTGCTGGGTTTCGGCAAGTCCCATTTCCCACGATGAACCGGCGTTCCTGACCGAGGTCAAAGGAGAAGCTCCCGTACCACCGTCATAACCGGAAATCGTAATGTGATCGGCACGAGCCTTGGCAACACCTGCCGCAACTGTTCCAACACCTACTTCCGACACAAGTTTTACAGAAATGTCTGCAAATTCATTGACATTTTTCAGGTCAAAAATGAGCTGCGCCAAATCTTCGATCGAGTAGATATCGTGATGTGGAGGCGGTGAAATCAAACCGACACCCTGCGTCGAGTGACGCGTTTTGGCAATAATAGCGTCAACTTTATGCCCCGGTAATTGTCCACCTTCACCAGGCTTGGCACCTTGCGCTACCTTGATTTGTATAACATCGGCATTAACAAGATATTCTGCCGTTACCCCAAAACGTCCGGAAGCCACCTGCTTGATAGCCGACCGTTCCGGATTTTGTGTACCGTCCGGCAAAGGATAAAGACGATCAGGCTCTTCACCACCTTCACCGGTGTTGGATTTTCCGCCGATTTTATTCATGGCACGAGCCAATGTCGTGTGAGCCTCACGCGAGATCGAGCCGAACGACATTGCACCGGTTGAAAATCGCTTTACAATTTCGGTAGCCGGTTCAACGTCCTCGATAGCGACGGGTTTCGCACCACGCTCTTCTGCGCTTTTGATTTTGAAAAGACCACGAATGGTTTTTGCACGGGCGGTTTCACCGTTTATACGTTGTGAATAAGCCGTAAAAAGCGCCGGATTGGATGTGCGAACAGAATGCTGCAAACTTGCAACTGCATCTGGCGTCCAGATATGCGCTTCACCACGAATACGATATGCATATTCACCGCCAACATCAAGCGAATGGAGGAGAACAGGATCATTGCTGAATGCGGATGTATGGCGTTTAACTGTTTCAGCCGCAATCTGGTCCAGATCGACCCCTTCGATTGTGGTTGCTGTACCCGTAAAGAAACGGTCAACAAAAGACTGTTTTAGCCCGACTGCATCGAATATTTGCGCGCCACAATAGGATTGATAGGTTGATATGCCCATTTTGGACATAACCTTGAGCATACCTTTGCCAATCGATTTTATATAACGATAAATTACTTCGTGCTCTTCAACTTCTTTCGGAAATTCCCCGCGCTCGAACATGTCGATCAATGTGTCGAATGCGAGATACGGGTTAATCGCCTCTGCCCCGTAGCCTGCAAGGCAACAGAAATGATGAATTTCTCGAGGTTCGCCAGTTTCGACAACCAATCCGACGGACGTGCGCAACCCTTTTCTGATGAGATGATGGTGAACAGCAGCTGTCGCAAGCAATGCAGGAATAGGAATACGGTCCGGTCCAATCTGTCGATCGGACAGAATGATAATATTATAACCACCGTGAACCGCTGCTTCTGCACGCTCACAGAGGCGTTCGACCGCACCTTCAAGCCCTTCTGCCCCTTCCTGAACGGAATAGGTTATATCAATTGTCTTTGTATCAAAGTGGTCTTCCGTCTGGCCAATAGCGCGGATTTTTTCGAGATCGCCGTTTGTCAAAATCGGTTGACGAACTTCCAGACGCTTGCGACGCGAGGTTCCTACCAAATCGAATATATTCGGACGTGGACCGATGAAAGAGACGAGACTCATCACCAGCTCTTCACGGATTGGATCAATTGGCGGATTGGTAACTTGCGCAAAGTTCTGCTTGAAATAAGTATAAAGCAGTTTGGATTTATCGGACATTGCCGAGATCGGTGTATCAACACCCATTGAGCCGATCGGCTCTTGTCCGGTTGTTGCCATTGGTGAAAGCAGAAACTTCTTGTCTTCCTGCGTATAGCCGAACGCCTGTTGACGGTCGAGCAGCGACACATCCTTGCGTAAAGACCGCGGTTCGACGGGAGCAAGATCTTCCAGAATAAGCTGGGTGTTATCGAGCCATTGACGATAAGGATGCTTGGAGGCAATTTCGGACTTTATTTCTTCATCCGATACAATGCGCCCTTCCTCCAGATTGATGAGCAACATTTTGCCCGGCTGCAAACGCCACTTGCGAATAATGTGCTTTTCTTCAACCGGAATAACGCCGGCTTCCGAAGCCATGATGACATAATCATTATCTGTCACGATATAGCGCGCCGGACGCAGACCATTACGATCAAGCGTTGCACCTATCTGGCGACCATCGGTGAAGGCAATTGCTGCCGGTCCATCCCACGGTTCCATCAATGCCGCATGGTATTCATAGAACGAACGCCGTTCGACACTCATCAGACTATTTCCTGCCCAGGCTTCCGGAATGAGCATCATCATCGCATGAGGGAGCGAGTAACCACCCTCATATAAAAATTCCAAAGCGTTATCAAAACAGGCTGTATCCGATTGTCCTTCATAGGAAATTGGCCAGAGTTTTGAAATATCATTGCCGTAAAGCTCTGAATCGACCGAAGCCTGACGGGCAGCCATCCAGTTGACATTTCCTCTCAGCGTATTGATTTCACCATTATGAGCAATCATCCGATAAGGGTGGGCAAGTTTCCAGGATGGAAAAGTATTGGTTGAAAACCGCTGGTGCACAAGCGCCAAAGCACTTTCAAAACGTTCATCCTGCAAATCTTTGTAATAAGCACCGACTTGAAAGGCCAAAAACATGCCTTTGTAAATGACAGTGCGGGACGACAGACAAACGACATAAAAGCCATTATCTCTGCCACCTGTCTCATGGAAGATTCTGTTCGAGATAACCTTGCGCAGCACAAAAAGCCGCCGTTCAAAATCGTCATCCGATTTTATAGACGGGTCGCGACCGATAAAAACCTGCCGATGAACCGGCTCTGTTGCAACAATCGCAGGCGCTTTCGAGAGCGAAGAATTATCAACCGGCACATCACGAAAGGCAATAAAATGCTGGCCTTCCGAGGCAATAACTTCCTTGACAATCTGCTCGATATGGGCACGCATCGCTTCGTCGCGCGGCATGAATATATGTCCGACAGCATATTGACCGGCTTTCGGCAATTCCACGCCCTGTTCGGCCATAACTTCACGAAAAAAACGGTCCGGTATCTGGACCAATATACCTGCACCATCTCCCACCAAAGGATCTGCCCCAACCGCACCCCTGTGAGTGAGATTTTCAAGCATGAAAAGCCCATCTTCAATGATCTTGTGGGATTTTACATTTTTCAACTGTGCAATAAATCCCACCCCGCAAGCATCATGCTCATTTTTAGGGCTATAAAGTCCTTGCGCGGCCGGAATTCCATAAGCCGACGTGGCCCCTGCGCCCGCCAATGATGACGTTATTGAACCATTTTGAGTAATTTTATTACCTGAAATAACGCTATCCGACATTTAGAAAGCCCTTTTTTCACAAACCAATATGAAAACTACGCCAGAAATTTGCTGTTTTTAGTCTTCAAATAGCATTGTTAGCACGGCGTAATCTCTCGTTTAAGAAGCTATGTCAGAAAGATTCTAAGTTTTCAACTGCTAAACGTAAAAATTGAAATATTATTTCAATAATTGTTTATTTAATTTATTTTTATTATTTTAATTATGATATTTCGTTTCATTTATTTTTTAGCTGGAAGAAAAAGGCTTCCTCTCCTTTAAAAATCCCCGAGAGTCTGTGGCAGGCGAAGTGCCTCTCCGGATAAAGATTGGAATAGTGGTTTTAAAAACGCGCTTCAATTATTGTCGACTAAAATTCAAGGTTTGAGTAGAGCAAAAATTCATTCCGGTACATTCATTTCAGACAAAAATCGATAATAAAAAAGCGTGAGGCCTGTCATTGACAGACCAACACGCTTTCCGAAGTCAACATTCAGGAATAATTATTCCGCTGCTTCAACTTCCACATCATGTTTTTGAACACGCTTGTTAGTGTTAGAAGCTTTTGGAGTCTGCACCGCTATTTTACGCGGCTTCATTTCTTCGGGAATTTCCCGTTTCAATTCAATATGAAGCAAACCATTTTGAAGCTGTGCGCCAACCACTTCAACGTGATCAGCTAATTGGAAGCGACGTTCAAAGGACCGCGAAGCAATTCCGCGATAGAGAAAATCACCTTCATCATTTTCTTCTTCATGTGATTTCTCACCCTTTACAGTGAGTTGATGGCTTTGTGCTTCAATATCAATTTCATCTTCGGAAAATCCGGCCACCGCCATGGAAATCCGATAGGAATTCTCGCTCAACCGTTCGATATTATACGGAGGATAAGCTTGAACACTCTCCGGTTGTGTCATCGTATCAAACATATTGAATAAACGGTCAAAACCGACAGTTGAACGATATAATGGTGAAAAATCTACTTGACGCATAATAATTGCCCTCCTTCAGAGCGACGATTTGTTTGGTTACGGCAATCTCCAAAAAGGCAGATCAATATAACCAACGACCCCGTATCGGCGATCGCAAAGCTTATCTGGTTATTAATTAGTCGACTTTCAAGACATTGGCTAAAAATTGTTCAAAATTTAACATCCGCAAATAGACGCCAATCCCAAGTCGGGCGTAGAAGGTTTTTTTCATTACGCTCCTCTCGCTTAAGGTTCTCTTTCATTCATTTTCCCGAAATCGGAATTTTGTAATTTTACCCGTTCCAAGCAGGAGCAAGTTATGTTTTTGTGATACATTCCGATGAGGTAAAAAGTCGGAAATGTTTTTTAAATTTTGCGGACTAAATGGACAAAGGCTATAGCGAGACAACAAGGTGAGATAGTAGAATTGGACACGCTCCTGACAATGCCAAGCGACAAGAATGGAATTTACTTTCTCCACACGTCCTTGATGGAAACTTCGGACAAAAGACACTTGCGCATTGTTTCGAAAGTACAAAAACACAACTACAAAAAAGGCACTCTGATTTTTCTTCAGGGGATGGAAGATAGTTGTGAAAGATATGGAGAATTGTTTTACGAGCTATCGGCACGTGGCTTCTCTTATGCGTCCTTTGATTGGTATGGGCAGGGTGAATCTGTTCCTGAAACAGGGAATAAGAAAATTTCCAGATTAACCTTCGATATCAATCAGCACATAGGTGATCTTGACGAATTTCTGCAAAAGATTGTTTATCCCGATTGCCCACCTCCTTACTATTTTCTGGCTTATGATATGGGATGCCTTATCGCAATTTCCGCACTCGATATCATCAACAACCAGTGCCAACGCTTTATAGGTCTTTCACCGCTTTTCACTCCATTGGGGTACACGACCGGCAGTTTCCAAAGCAAACTCACCAGCCTCATGACCGATTTTGGTCTTGGCCGCTTGAAACTGCCACGAGCTAAATCACTATTTTCAAACATTAGCGGTCCGACAAAAGGAACGAATTCTGAAATTGATCGGCTAAAAAACTCGCAAAATATTCCTTTACCTGACAGGCGCTGGCTTGCCAGGGTTCTTGAAACAGTAAATTTTGCAAAGGCCCGCTTAAACAAAAACGATTTGCGTTTCCCGACGATTTTTGTTCTGGGGCATAATGATAAACTGATCAATACTCAGAAATTGCTTCGTTTTAGCAACAATGTCAGGCTCGCCGACATAATGACCCTTTTTGGTGCCGGGCACGACATCCTGAATGGGGCAGACAATTCTAAAAAGCAGTTCTGGGCACTATTCGACACGTTTATTCCGGGCACCAAGGCCTATGATATCAATTATTGAGGATTGATAGAGCTGCATCGCATAATTCCGGTGTAGCTGCTGCCACGATATTTCCGGCATCCTCCGCCTTTTCACCATTCCACTGCTTGATGACGCCGCCAGCCTGTTCGATAATCGGAATGAGTGCCATAATATCATAAGGTTTCAGTTCTGTTTCAACGACCAGATCAACAAAACCCGCGGCAAGCATGGCAAATGCATAACAATCCGCACTGTAACGCGTTAAGCGTGCTTTTGAGCGGAGTTCCGAAAAACGTGCTTTGTCTCCCCCTTTGAAAAGCTCGGGATCAGTTGTAAAAATTGTCGCTTCAGCAAGCAATTTGCACGAGCTTGTGTAAAGCTTCCGGTGCTGGCCATCATAATTTGTATAAAGATAACTTCCCTTTCCGGAACTGTAATAAAGTTCGCTTGTGAAAGGTTGTGTCATCATCCCTGCTACTGCTTTGCCAGCTTTTTTCAATCCTACAAGACTGCCCCAAACGGGCATTCCCGTAATGAAAGACCGCGTCCCGTCTATCGGGTCGACGACCCATATATGGTCGTTAAGCCCATTCAAAGCGGGAAATTCCTCACCCGCGATTCCATCATCAGGACATTGCTGATGGATAAATTCACGTAAGGCAATTTCTGTTTTGCGATCAGCAATTGTTACGGGGTCGAAACCACTTTTGTCTTTATTATCAATTGAAAGCGTATGTCGAAAAAAAGGTAGAGACGTCTCCTCTACTATTTTAGCGATTTTTGAAAAAATTCGAATCCCGGAAGATCACTCATGATTACTCTCGATTGTTTATTATCAGGTCGAACCGGATAGAGCTCATTTAAACTGCTTTTTCATAAAAAGACAATCACTGCCTGATACGTGCTCGCCACCGCAAAATGTTCTCGCATTTCCAATATATGATAGAAATCTTCGATTGGCTTTATCTTTCCGGCCAATTTACGTTCCGTCAGAAAAGTGACCGATTTGTCTTGTCTAACAATAATCACACTATTCGGCAGCTATTTTGCAAAGCGTGAATTCCTGTTCCGGAAATGCCATAAGATCAGCCGACAAAGAAGTGAGATCATTTTGCAGTGAAGCGAAATTATGGTTCGCTTCAAGTGTAATTTCGTCGAGATAGAGACTTCTATTGATTTCAATTTGAAGAGCATGGATATTTTCGGCGGGTTTTCCGTAATGGGCAGTAATAAAACCGCCCGAATACGGCCGGTTGAGACTGACATTATATCCCTTTTCTCTTAAAAGCTCGGCGGTATATTCAACAAACGCATTGGTGCAGGATTGCCCATATTGATCGCCCAAAATAAAATCCGGTTGTTCGCCACCGTTAAAAAACTTCAGTTTTCCAGGCATTGAGTGGCAATCTATAAGAACTGCAAAACCGAACCGTTTCCGCATTGAATTGAGCGTTGATTCAAGATGCTTATGATAGGGAACATATAGACTATCAATACGTTTCAAAGCATCTTCCAGATGGATTCGCCCGTTATATATCGGTAAATCACTCGCTACGTTTTTTGGTATAGTCCCCAAGCCTGCCATAACACGTGTCGACGGATTTGGAACATAATCCGGCATGGGTTCGAAAAACATATCAGGATCAAGCTCGTATTGGTCACGATTGACATCGATAAAAGACCGTGGGTAATTTGCTGCCATAAGCGCGGCACCAAGCCCTACAACTTTCCCGAAAAGCAAATCGACGAAACAATCTTCCGACATCCGGATCGTAAAATTGTCGAGCACGGATTGTTCCAGAAAGCTTTCCGGATAAAACCTGCCAGAATGAGGTGAATTGAACAAAAACGGCACACGCAGTTCAGCCGGTTCAAATATTGAAATGCTGTCACGCCGTTTGCATTCATATTAATAGCCTGCCCATTTTTTGTTTGTTTCATAAAAGGTAAACCAGTTTTTATGGCATTCGCAACCGGCAATTAACCATTATAAGAAACAAAGTCCATTCAACATGCCTTTACCGCTTTTTTACCAATCTAATTTATTGTATGAGTAAGAGTGAGATAAGGTTCCAAATCGAATAAACAACTGCTGGACATTATTATGAAACGAATTTTGCTTGCCGAAGACGATAATGATATGCGTCGATTTTTAGCAAAAGCTCTGGAACGGGCCGGTTACGAAGTTACCGATTTTGATAACGGTGCAAGCGCCTATGAACGGCTTCAGGAAGAACCGTTCTCACTTTTATTGACCGATATCGTGATGCCGGAAATGGATGGTATAGAGCTCGCTCGCCGTGCAACCGAAATTGATCCGGATTTGCGGGTAATGTTTATCACCGGATTTGCTGCTGTAGCACTCAACTCCGACAGCAATACACCAAGAGATGCAAAGGTTCTGTCCAAGCCATTCCATTTGCGTGAACTCGTTTCCGAAGTCGAAAAGATGCTTATCGCAGCTTAAAAGATATTTTTAAAAATCCACAATTTCCCGATTTATAAGCGATTTTTTATAAAAAGGCATTGACCTCACCGTTTTGTTGTGGTGTATGCAACAGCGTCAGATGGGCGTGTAGCTCAGAGGGAGAGCACTACATTGACATTGTAGGGGTCACAGGTTCAATCCCTGTCACGCCCACCATCTGTTTTTCAATTAATCCGTTTTCTTGCTTAAAAAATTTGTTTTTCCGTTTGTTGCTTATCGTCATAGAACGGCTACGAGTTACCTCTTTGTTGAAGCAAACAAGCTTTTATCCCCTCTTCATATCGCACTCTATTAATTAGGCCATTTAATCGTTTCTGGTTCATGCCATGTCAATCACATGACAATTGTTCAGAAGCTATGCGTTTCTGAAATCGGGAATCATTAAATCGGCTGCATATTCGGTTTTTTGATTCCCCACGTGACGAGTGCCTCTGCTTTTTTAAAAAATTTATGAGTGGAATTGCCGAGAAAGACAAAAATTCAATTGGCTATTCGCGTTGAAGCAAAAAACTTTTATCCAAACTGAAGGCAAAGTTGTAATTATGACAATTCAATCGCCATAAGCTCTGGTGAAGCCAATAATCACGAAGTTAATCTGATTTCCAAAATCGTTCAGATATCTCACAGGAAATAGCACGTAAAAAGCTGCCTGAACATAAAACGGCGCTCCATTTAATAGTTGCGTCCGGAATAAGCTTCTCTCGGGACCAGATGGTGTTAACCTCTTTCCCGTGAGGTTTTAGTTCCATTCAACTATAGGAAAGGAGTGGTATTAAAAGAAAACATCCTATGACTTTGATATCGGCAGGCTACAAAATTTCTTGATCAAAAATTCGCATAAATGACCGAAACTGCAATAAAAACCCGCCCTCGCCTGTACCGTATTCAAAACGAAGCCGCTTTATACTGACGAATTTTTGTCCACTTGAAACGCGCAGAATTAAACGAAATGGATTCAAGAAATATCAGTCATCGTTAAGAACTATTCCGATTGTCGTGGCCTGTTGCGTATATTATGCCCTGACAAATCACGGACATAGTGAATGCTGTTCACTCTCAAATGACAATCAATCCCGGCCACGAATTTAAAATTATATTTTTCAGCACCAATCGAGAGCTTAACGAGCGCGATCAAGAACTCTTTTGCATTCGATCAATTCAAACAAAGCTTCCTGAAGCAAGGTTTTGTTATCCTTGCCTTTTCCGATATTGCTTCCGCCCACTTCAGTGTCGGAATCGGATTTCATGAAGCTGAACAGGCCTCTGGATTGCGGTTGTTTTGCTGGTAGCGGTGTGTTTTCGGCTTCCTCTTCAGCTTTTTTCTTCCTCGTAATTGCATCAATTGCAGCAACGTCTCCATTGCCCAACGCAATTACAAAGGCTATGCCATTCTCTTTCAATAGGCGCTGTGCACCTTTTATTGTGTAACCTTGTTCATAAAGAAGTTGCCGAATTCCTTTCAGCAAATCCACATCGGCTGGCCGGTAATAACGCCGCCCGCCCCCACGTTTTAACGGCTTGATCTGGGAAAAACGTGTTTCCCAAAACCTTAGAACGTGTTGAGGTAGATCCAACGCTTCAGCAACTTCGCTGATTGTACGAAAAGCATCTGGACTTTTATCCATTTTTTGGCCTTTTCCGAATATAACAACCTCGAACTTTCTGGTAATTGACAGTTACCGCAATGCTACTTCAATTTTCACAAAACTCCGGCATATGCAAATAAACAATCGGCCATTGGCTCCTGCCACAGCTGTCGAATATCGGTCTTTTTGCTCTGCCTAAATATATATAGGTAATTTTACGATTTTTTGGACCGATGACCGTCGAGAATTTTTTTCTTCAAAACATTCGATGCCTTGAATGTCATAACGCGACGGGGGGAAATCGGCACTTCTTCACCTGTCTTCGGATTGCGACCAATACGTTCTGTCTTGTTACGAACATGAAAAGTTGCAAACGACGATAATTTTACCGTCTCGCCTTTGACAATTGCATCGCAAACTTCATTAAGGATCATTTCAACCAATGAAGCCGACTCTGTGCGTGACAGGCCAACTTTTCTGCAAACTGCATCTGCTAAATCCGCGCGCGTCACTGTATTACCAGCCATAACAATCGCCTTCTTATAATTGAAGTATAAAAAACTTATACGTTAAACATATTATCGGTCAAGTTGTCTTGGCACTACCAACGGATAAGAATAGCTCCCCATGTGAATCCGCCGCCCATTGCCTCCAGCATGACCAGATCACCTTTTTTTATTCTACCATCTTTAACCGCTACCGCAAGCGCCAAAGGCACAGACGCGGCCGAAGTATTGCCATGCTGATCAACGGTGATCACAACTTTTTCATCAGCGATACCAAGTTTTTTGGCCGATGCGTCGATAATACGTTTATTGGCTTGATGAGGTACAAACCAGTCAAGCTCGGAAGGCGATATTCCGGTTGCAGAAAAGCAATCATCCACAACGTCGGTAATCATCCCGACAGCATGTTTGAATACTTCTCGACCTTCCATTCGCAAATGCCCTGTGGTTTGCGTGGTCGAAGGGCCACCATCCACGTAAAGCTTGTCGACAAATGCACCGTCTGAACGTTGTTTACAGGCAAGAATACCACGATCACTGTTATTGCCACTCTGGTTCTCGACAGCTTCGAGAACAACAGCGCCCGCGCCGTCCCCGAAAAGCACACATGTCGAACGGTCGTTCCAATCAAGAATACGCGAGAAGGTTTCCGCACCAATGACAAGAATTCGCTTGGCCATGCCGCCTTTCAAATAAAGATCGGCAGTTGTCATTGCAAAAATGAAGCCTGAACAGACTGCCTGAACATCGAACGCAAAGCCGTGCGACATTCCCAACGCATTCTGTATTTCCACCGCCGAAGCGGGAAAAGTATGGTTAGGTGTTGCTGTTGCCAGAATAATGCAGTCGATATCGGCGACAGTAAGTCCGGCATTATCAAGAGCAGCTTGTGCGGCAGCCGCTCCAAGAGAAACGGTCGTTTCATCTTTTCCGGCAATATAACGCTGGCGGATTCCCGTCCGTTGAACGATCCATGCATCGGATGTCTCGACAATCCCCTCGAGCTCGCTGTTCAACATTTTCTTTTTAGGCAGCGCACTTCCTATGCCACATATGGCAGATCGAATCATTCAGTTCTATCCTTAACCAGCGAATCAATAATTAATTTTCAATGCGTTATATATGCTCCGCACCATGGCCCGCATGGTCACCATGATTGAGAAGTTCGGGTTTTTTATCGTGAAAATGCCTCAAATCCGCTGCGATTTTCTCGAGAAGTTTATTGTTAACCATTTCATAGCCTACACGTAAAGCAGAAGCAAACCCATCCGCATCGGTTCCACCATGACTTTTAATAACAACACCATTCAAACCAAGTAAGACACCGCCGTTTACACGTCCGGGATCCATTTTTTGCTTGAGCTTACGAAAAGCACTGATCGACAGAAGATAACCGAGTTTTGTCAGCCATGAGCTGGACATTGCTTCACGCAATATTTGCGCCATTTGCCTTGCTGTACCTTCGGCTGCCTTCAAAGCGATATTACCCGAAAATCCTTCGGTAACGACAACGTCGACAGTACCTTTCCCTATATCATTGCCTTCTACAAAGCCTTTATATTCCAATCCGTCGAGCCCGATTTCACGCAGCATCATGCCTGCCTGCTTGATTTCATCAAGTCCTTTGACTTCCTCCACTCCTATATTAAGAAGACCGACTGTCGGACGTTTGACATTATAAAGCGCACGAAACATACCGGCTCCCATGACCGCCAGATCAACAAGTTGATCCGACGACGCGCCGATGGTTGCACCTATATCAAGCACAAGACTTTCACCACGCAATGTCGGCCAAACCCCTGCAATACCGGGACGGTCGGCTTCTTCCATCATTCTCAAACAAAAATATGACATTGCCATCAATGCACCGGTGTTACCGGCTGATACACAGGCATCGGCTTCACCATTTTTCACAGCTTCGATCGCTTTCCACATTGATGACTTGCCGCGCCCGTTTCGCAATGCCTGACTAGGCTTCTCGTCCATACGGGTATAAGTTTCGGTCGCTATGAATGTTGAACAGGAACCAAGTTCCGGATAACGCTTCAAAACCGGTTCAACTGCACTCGCAACGCCATAAAAAATAAAACGTATTTCAGGAAAACGTTTCTGCGCAATTGCTGCACCGGCAATTGTGATCTCAGGGCCAAAATCGCCGCCCATTGCATCCACAGAAATTCTGATCACTCTCAAATGTCCTATTAGTTTCGAATTATATATAAGCAATGCCGCAATAAAGCGACGCTGTGTGAAACTTAACGCCAAAAATACCGGTTTAAGCCATTATACAACAATAAAATTTGTTTTTTCGACGACCTTGGCTATTTCAGTTGTTTTAAAATGGCAAAAGGTGAAGGTTCTGTTTTGTCTTTTTCCATATCTTCAATATAGTTTCCGTCCACGCCTTCTTTACGTGGATAAGGATCAATCGATAGTTCGAAGAATTCTTCAAGAAAAGCGCCGATATCAATTGAATCACCATGAAATACTTCAGGCGTGTCAGGACCTTCAGCATCTACAAAAACTTCACTTGTATTATCGTGCTCTTGATATTTGACAAGCTTGGAATCGTCGGGAATAAAAACCGACTCCACCTCTTCTTCTATATGTTTTGGAAGAGGCTCGAGTGTGACGACACAGGCCTGGACTATTTCGGCTTCAAACTTGCCTTTGACGCGAACGCCGCGTTTCTTCCATGGAGAAATATGAACATCGGCGCGAAACGATTTCACCTCCAGCAAGCCATGGTTTTCCACAAGCTTCAGCCGCTCTTTTTCATCTGCGTCAATCTTGATGCGGATTCCTTTCACCGGTAGCGAACGGACATTGACAGGATAGTGAATGGCAAAGCTCATGACGTGATGGTCATTATCATTATTGTGTGTTTGATCATTATCATCCATAACGATTTTGTCCTGTCTCTTTTCAACCGATAATTTTTCCCGATACCTTTAACGATATCGCCCGATACCTTTAATGGTTTTGTATGAGAGTCACAGAAAAGCCTTTGCTCTATTCCGATTTTTTTACATACTCATTGTTAATAATTGCAAGTCTCTAACGATGCAATCTATTGCAAACCGCTTTAAGGTGGTTTAGGCAAAAAGGTTGAAAAAGAATTTATCCCCGCCATGCGTTAGATGGAGATGTCATTGTTTTACACGGTCCGCATTACAACCCGAGCCAAGCGTGGGTTAATCATCGGTTTAATGGCTGCTACAACAATTACACTCGGTGGCTGTAAATCACATGATTTTCTCAACACAAGCCAGACCTATAATGAAGGCTATGTTCTTGACGAATCGGCACTTGCTTCTGTTCCTGTCGGTTCAAGTCGTGATCAGGTTTTGCTTGCACTTGGCTCGCCTTCGATGACAGCAATGTATGACAATGAAGTATTTTATTACATTTCCCAAACGCGTTATCGCGGTGCACAATTTATGAAGCCGAAGATTGTCGATCGTAAAATTCTGGCTATTTATTTCAACAAAAATGGGCAGGTTGAACGGATTGCCAATTACGGTCTGGAAGATGGTAAAGTTTTCGATAGCATTTCGAAGACAACCCCGACCGGTGGTCATGACCAATCATTCCTGTCCCAGTTGATCAAGGGCTCGAAGGGCGTTCCCCAGTTACCTACCAATGGCCGTTGATAGTCACTTCATTCCGTTTACAATAACTATTGTGGGCGGGGCGGAGGTGTTTGGCGCCATTATGCCGATTTCTGCACTCAGTGCTGATTGAATTAAAAAAGCTCTATCGAATGATAGAGCTTTTAGTTTTTGTTTATTGCAACCTATTTATGTCTCAATTCTTTTGCCATGCGGTCGAGAACGGCATTGACCATTCGCGGTTCTTCCCCGGAAAAGAAAGCTTTGGCAATGTCGACATATTCATTTATTGCAACAGCAATCGGAACATCTTTACGATTTTTGATTTCCCACGCCCCTGCCCGCAATATGGCACGCAGTGTAGAATCAATACGCGATAGAGGCCAATCCTCCGGCAAATGTTGACGAATCATCGGATCAAGCTGACGTTGTTCCTCCACCACCCCTGCTATGATGGCACGAAACCATTGCGGGTCAGCCTCGAGATATTGCTCGCCATCGACCTCTTGTCCCAAGCGATAAGTCTCATATTCCGATGTAATTTCCAAAATACCTGTTCCGGCAACATCCATCTGATAGAGCGCCTGAACAGCAGCCAAACGTGCAGCGCCGCGTTTATTCGCGCGGCGCGGCACGTTAATATTATTGGCAGGGCTTTTATTCAATGATTTACTCCGAACTTATGTTTCAGCGCGATCATATGTAGCGCTGCATCGGCGGCAAAACCGCCTTTATTCTTTTTATCAGGCAGTGCACGTGCCCAAGCCTGTTTTTCATTTTCGACTGTGATGATGCCGTTGCCGATAGCCAATCGCTTGCGAACGGTCAAATCCGCAATGCCGCGGCATGATTCGTTGGAAACAATTTCAAAATGATATGTTTCCCCTCTGATGACACACCCCAGTGCGACATAACCATCATAGTTTTTTTCGCCTTTTTCCGCAAAGGCAATGGCTGCCGGAATTTCCAAAGCTCCCGGAACAGTTACAACATCAAACTCTGCTCCCGCTGCTTTGAGCGTTTCCGTGGCACCTTTCAACAATGCATCGGAAATTTCATCATAAAAACGAGCTTCCACGATTAGTATGTGAGCCTTTTTCACGTTCTTCTTTGTCATAATCTGATCCTACAAACCAAAAATAGGGTTGGCACTCTATGTCCCTCAAAGCCCATTATAAACAATGGGAACGAGCCAATATACTTCCATTTAAAACAGTTTTTTAAAATGCGAAAGCGGCTTTTCTCAAAATGGCTCCAATAGAGTGCCATTTGAAGACAGCAAGGTAAATGAATTGAAAAATAACCGGAGCGCTAGCGACGGAACTCCGATAAGCGCGCAGCATATCGAGCCAATTGATCTATTTCAAGATTGACGCAATCGCCTTTCTTGCGCTCCCCCACGTTGTCACTTCCAGAGTGTGGCGTATGACCAATACGTCGAACAGATCACCATCGACCGAATTTATTGTAAGCGACGTACCGTCCAATGCGACAGAGCCTTTACGCGCAATAAAAGGAGAAAATTCCCGCGGTGCTTTCAATTGAAAACGCCTTGCATCCCCTTCTTCTTTTATCTCCATTATCTCGGCCAAACCGTCAACATGACCGGAAACAAGATGGCCGCCCATTTCATCGCCCAGTTTCAAAGACCTCTCAAGATTGATATGGCCACCAATTTTCCATCTGGAAATATTCGTAAGACGTAATGCTTCTTCCCAGGCTTCTACAGTAAAAGAATTTTTGTTTACGGCCGAACGGGATTTTTCAACAACCGTCAGACAGATACCGGAACAGGCGATAGAAGCACCGATATCGATTGTATCTATATCGTAATGGGTGAGGATTTTTATCCGTAAGCCTTCATTTAAAGGTTCTTTTTCGGCTAGCTCGCCAATATCCGTTACTATTCCGGTAAACATTCGGGAAGGAGCCTCCATTCACTGTAATTGTCTTTGCCAAATTCGGCTTGTTCGATTTTCGTGAAATCAGCAAGATATTTTTTGAAATCCGGTGCAGAAATCCTGTCATCGCCAAGCATTATTGTTGAACGGAACAGAACGACCTTGTCAACCGCCTTCTGGTCAAGAAAAGTCCGGGCTGTTATCGCACCGCCCTCGATCAGGACGCTTGAAATATTATTCTCAAACAATATGCGAAGGATTTGTTCGGGAGATATGGTCGTCTTGCTTCCATCACATTCAAGAAGTTTGACACCTTTTTCCTGAAGTTCGATTTTTTTTTGCTCGTTGCCGTTCTTGCGACTTATTACCCATGTCGGAATGGTTTTTGCTGTCGCCACCAGTTGGCAATCAAGAGGCATAGTGAGTTCCGGATCAACCACGACACGCACCGGCGACCGGTCTTCCAACCCTGACAACCGACAGGTCAGTTCGGGATTGTCTGCCAGAACAGTTCCAATTCCGATGAGAATTGCGTCGTTTTTCGCACGCATCATGTGGCTTACCGAACGCGATAGTTCATTACTGATCAGAACATTTTGCTTGCCTTTAATACCGATACCGTTATCAGCCGATATCGCCATTTTCAGCGTCACTTCTGGACGCGATAGCTCTCTTGTTGTCAGATAGGCACTCAACCCCTCGAAGGCTTTGCCTGCCAATATACCGGTTTCAACAATGATGCCGGCATTTTCCAATATTTTTACACCACGCCCGCTCACTCTTTTATCGGGATCAAGACGTGCAATGACAACACGTTTTATACCGGCATTCACAAGGGCATCGGCGCATGGGGGTGTTTTCCCGTAATGTGAACAGGGTTCGAGCGTCACATAAGCTGTGCCATTTCGTGCGTTTTCGCCAGCCATTGCCAAGGCTTGCGTTTCAGCATGTGGCCTTCCGCCTTTTGCTGTCACCCCATGTCCGACGATCGTATAACCATCGGAAGCGACTATAATCGCCCCGACTGAAGGGTTTTCGGCAGTTTGCCCGATATGCCAACTCGCCAGACGGATAGCGGCAGCCATAAATCGACAATCGGCAATTTTATCAACCATTATTGTTGTTTTCTTTTTCTCCGTCACGATCCGACAATTCGTCTATTACATCGTGAAAATCACTGGCATTGCGAAAATTGCGATAAACGGAGGCGAAACGGATATAGGCAATATCATCGATACCTTTCAGCGCTTCCATGACAAGGCGCCCTATTTGTTCCGATGATATTTCGGGTTCTCCCGAACTTTCAAGTTGTCTGACAATACCTGATATTGCCCTCTCGACACGCTCTGGATCGACATTTCTCTTACGCAAGGCAACTTCTACAGAGCGCATAAGTTTGTCACGGTCAAAAGGCACATGGCGACCGCTCTTCTTGGTGACCATCAGTTCACGTAATTGGACACGTTCGAATGTTGTGAAACGGCCGCCGCATACGGGACATATGCGGCGACGGCGAATAACCGAACCATCTTCGGCCGGACGCGAGTCCTTTACCTGAGTATCTTCAGATTGACAGTAAGGACACCGCATTTTTTACTCCGTTCAAATAATCAGCCAAGATAAGGATATAGCGGGAAACGTTCGGTCAATGCCTGAACCTTTTCACGTACATGTGCTTCTACAGCAGCATTTCCCTCATCCGAATTTGCAGCTTTCAAGCCATCAAGAACTTCGGAAATCAGCTCACCAATTTCATCAAATTCTTTTTCGCCAAAACCACGTGTGGTTCCTGCCGGTGTACCAAGCCGCACACCTGATGTAACAAACGGTTTTTCCGGATCGAAAGGAATTCCGTTTTTGTTGCAGGTAATATGGGCGCGGCTTAACGCACTTTCTGCCCGTTTACCGGTTGCATTTTTTGGTCTCAAATCAACCAGCATCAAATGGTTATCGGTGCCGCCGGATACAATATCAAGACCATTTTTAATAAGACGTGCCGATAAGGTTTTCGCATTTGCGACAACATTTTGCGCATAAGTTTTGAACGATGGGCGCAGAGCCTCGCCGAATGCAACAGCTTTTGCAGCAATGACATGCATGAGCGGTCCACCCTGAATACCCGGGAAAACAGCCGAATTGATCTTTTTCGCAATTGCTTCATCATTCGTCAAAATCATACCACCGCGCGGTCCGCGAAGCGATTTATGTGTCGTCGACGTGACAACATGGGCATAAGGAACAGGCGAAGGATGGACACCTCCGGCAACAAGGCCTGCTATGTGCGCCATATCCACCATAAGATATGCACCAACCTCGTCCGCAATTTCGCGAAACCGTTTCCAGTCCCAAAAGCGCGAATAGGCTGTGCCACCGGCAAGTATAAGTTTGGGCTTGTTTTCGCGCGCGATACGAGCGACTTCGTCCATATCTATTCTTTGGTCATCTCTGCGAACGCCATAAGATACCACATTAAACCATTTTCCGGACATATTGACCGGAGACCCATGGGTCAAATGCCCACCGGAATTGAGGTCAAGTCCCATAAATGTATCACCTGGCTTCAAAAGGGCGAAAAATACCGCCTGATTCATCTGGCTACCGGAATTCGGTTGCACATTTGCAAAAGCCGCTCCGAACAGTTTCTTTGCGCGTTCAATTGCAAGATTTTCAACCACATCCACATATTGGCAACCGCCATAATAACGCTTACCCGGATAACCTTCGGCATATTTGTTGGTTAGAACCGAACCTTGTGCTTCAAGGACAGCACGCGATACGATGTTTTCCGATGCAATCAACTCGATTTCATTACGCTGACGGGAAAGTTCGCCGCGAATGGCATCATAGATCTCGGAATCAGTTGTTTTAAGATCGTCGTTAAAAAAGCGCTTTTGCGCCACATCCACTTGGTCGCTCATGGGAAATATTCCTAACAATGAAAAATAGCCGCTTAATAATTATCACAGCGTTATATTATGTTAAACGCTTTCGACGTGAATAGCCAATAATTCGAAAAAAATCCTCAGAAAAATCAATTTGATCTGCAATTATTATTTACTGATCGCTTGATTAACCGCTAAAACTGCCTCTTGAATAATTTTTTCAGATAACACGTTTAAACGGTTACAAAAAAGAATTTATTTTTATCGCTTCGTAAGGCACAATATACCGCCTCTTCTGTAAAAGATTGGCTGTGTTCTTTGAGAAGAGATTAAAATCATTCGTGCAAGTCTTTTAACAACCCCAATCCCGGCGAAAATCAGGTGCAAGGAAATGCAAACAAAAGTTTTTATTGATGGCGAACACGGTACAACGGGCTTACAAATCAGGAAGCGGTTAGCCGCACGAGATGACCTCGAAATTCTGTCAATTCCGCTGGAAGACCGCCACAATGAAGCTGCGCGTTTGGAAAGATTGAATGCGGCCGATATTGCCATCCTCTGCCTTCCTGACAAGGCAGCAATTGACACTGTCAATAGTCTTGCAGGCAATGTGAAAATTCGCATCATCGACAGTTCCACGGCACACCGCATTGCCCCCGACTGGGTTTACGGTTTTGCCGAACTCACGAAAGGTCAGCCGGAACGGATAAGCTCGGCACGTTTCGTTGCCAATCCGGGATGTTATCCCACTGGTGCGTTAAGCATTATTCGTCCATTAAGGGAAGCCGGGATTATAGGAGAAGATTTTCCAGTCTCCATTAACGCTGTGTCTGGTTACACCGGTGGTGGAAAAAAGATGATCGCGCAAATGGAAGACCCAAGCTGTGACGAAAAGATAACCGCAAATTATTTCATTTACGGGCTTAACCTCAAGCATAAGCATGTGCCGGAGATACGTGTTCATGGTAAACTTTCACATTCGCCGATTTTCCTACCAAGTGTCGGAAGATTTCCCCAAGGCATGATTGTCAATATTCCGATTCACAATTCGCTTTTACAAAAAACCGTTACAACCGATGTTTTGCGTTCTATTTTCAAAGCCCATTATCACGATAGCAAGCTCGTCAGCGTTGCGAATGAACAGGAAACCGGTAATTTGGCGCGGCTTGACGCGGAATTGCTCGCCAATACAGACAAATTGAAAATATTTGTATTTGGTGATGATTCTGACGGGATTTACAATATTTCAGCCGTTCTGGATAATCTCGGTAAAGGCGCTTCGGGAGCAGCGGTGCAAAATCTTGACCTAATGATCGGAAAATCATAAAAATCCGGTTTTTCCTGCTCATCAATAATAGAAGACCGGCCATTATTGCCGGTCTAATTTTTTTTGCTTTTTTAATTGTTTGATTGTTTGCCGGCCGTTCATTCCGCTATTCCTGAGAGATTAAACGCACTGAAAGTCTGACTTTTTATCAAGCCGGTCATGCTTTTTCTACAGCATAAGCGCCTTTTGTTGCGCGCCAATGTGCAACGGCAAATACCAGTACCAATAGCGCAACACCCTGATGTATCAATCCCCAACTGATCGGTGCTTCAAGCAAAAGCGTGATGATTCCGAAAATAGCTTGAACAACAATGGCTAAAAGCAACAGCATTGCACGGCGCGCATGGGTTGTTCCCGATGCGAGCTTTTCGACTTTCAGAGCATGGACAAGCGCTGCCAACAACAGAAGATAAGCAAAACACCGATGGACAAATTGTACTGTCAACCGATTTTCGAAAAAATTGCGCCAGGATGGCTGATCGGCGAGCAATCCTTCCGGCACCAACTGGCCATCCATTAATGGCCACGTATTATAAACTTTGCCTGCATGGAGACCTGCAACAAGAGCTCCGAGATAAATTTGCACAAGCACCATAAAAACAAGCCAACCGGCAAATTTCTGTATGCTGCGATTGGCAGGCTTATCACTATAATCGGCAAGTCCGCGAGAAACATAAGTAACGAAGATCACAACAATACAGGCCGTAACAAGATGAATCGCCAGCCGATATTGACTGACACTTGTCAAATCACTGGCGCCGAGGCCGGACGCAACCATCCACCAGCCAATCGCCCCCTGAATGGCGATAATGACAGGAACCGCGATTAATTGTGGAAGAAACGTTTTTTCAATTCGTTTGGTCGCCCAAAACCAGATGAGTCCGAATAATGCAACAACACCGACAAGACGTGCCAATAAGCGGTGAGCCCACTCCCACCAGAAAATACCTTTGAATTGTGAAAGTGTCATTCCCTGATTGACAACTTTATATTGGGCTATTTGTTGATATTTCTCGAATTCATCTTGCCATTCTGCTTCGCCAATTGGCGGAATAACCCCGTGAACCGGCTTCCATTCGGTAATAGACAACCCTGAACCGGTAAGGCGTGTAGCACCCCCGACGATGACAATTGCCAAACAAAGAATTAATATGACATAAAGCCATATCTTAATCATTTTGCGATTGTGCGCCTGTCTGGCATTAGGCACGGTTTCATCAATTGCAGTCATTGTCATAACGAGACGCTTTCACTCAATAATATCTGCCGGGATTATCCGGTTCTTTTTCCTATTGGTGCAGCAATGTTTTTAAGAAAACAAGGGTGCAAGCCGCGACAAGCCGTCGCGTTTCCACTTTTTATCAATTATTGATGAGCCTGAATACCGGTTGCGCAGAATATTTCAAGAACAATTCCGTCCAATGATCTCCATCGGATTTGTCACCGGACGAAATAACAAGGCAATCGCTTTCAGAAAATATTTCTTCCAACCCGAATTCCGGCTCACCCGACATTGCAACAATAACAATCGAATAGCTGCTTTCGAGCGCCGAAATGAATGCCGGAATATCTTTAGAAAAATCCTTGGCACGAAGCGGACTGGCCAAACCTTGAGGCAAAATATCGACACCCGTGTCATAATCGTTATAGATAACTTCCGAAATTTTTGCGTCACCTGTCAATACATCTG
Organism: Ditibartonella apihabitans; assembly: GCF_002007485.1. Taxonomy (GTDB): domain Bacteria; phylum Pseudomonadota; class Alphaproteobacteria; order Rhizobiales; family Rhizobiaceae; genus Bartonella; species Bartonella apihabitans. Next base: position 1,130,848 of record NZ_CP015820.1, on the reverse strand, counting down.
TGAAACCACGATGAGGACCGATGAGATTTCCGATTTCATTGGTCGAGATATCAACCAAAAGAATTGCATTGTTCTCTTTTTTCAATTTCATCGACAAGCGCGCGGCAGTTTTTGCTGCTTTTTTGCCAACCACCGCAATAAATCCTGCTTGGTTTTGTTCGAGTTTTTCAACCGTTTCAGCTAAATTCAATGCAGCTTTCGGCGAGGACGGGGCGACCGAGTTCATGCTCCCGCCGTCGCTGTTTCCTTTACGATCGGAAAATTGACCATCCACGTTTCTGCGTGTTTTAAATAAAGCGCGGTTTTTAATGATCGTCTGAATAATCAAAAGTAACAAGAAAACAATTAAAGCGAATCCCAAGATTCTGCTTCCATATCGCGATAAAACAGATTGTTTTTCGACCGTTATTGGACCATTCACAACAACAAAAATGCTCGCCCGCAATAGGCCGGACTTCTCGATTGTTTTATCATAGTCGTCCCAAATCGCCTTCAATTTTCTCTCAAGTTCGTCAAGCGACCGATTGTCATCGGAAGAACTGGCAACGCCGCTCGCCGCATTGAGTTCATCGCGCAAACCGCGTTCAACTTTTGTCGCAACATCCGCTTGTGCGTAGAGACGTTTGATTGAGAGGTCAATATTACCTTCAAGCTCCGACTTTAGCGCATTCTGTTCAGCCCGCATTGCTTTGATCTGGGGATGGTTGCCCGCCAATTGGGTTTCCATATGGGCAATTTCTGCTGTCAACTTATTCAAATCATCAGTAGTTTTCAAAACTGCCGGATCATTGGCGATGAAGTCGAGAACAAGCGGTGACTGACCGGTATTCAAAAGATTTTTCAAAACCTCAATCGACGCATTATAGGCAACACGATTACCAATTGCGACAATGAGAGAAGAATAGAGGTCGTCGGTTTGCTTTTCTCGCTCCCCCTGTTTGGCGTTTTCACTAAAACTGTTCAAAGTCGAGCTCAAAACGTTGTTGCGCTGTGTACGAATAGTGGAAATCAGTGCCACATCGGGATTGGGATAGACTCGCTTCACTTCTTGGCGGATAGCTTCCAGCAAATTTGCCAATACAAGTTCGGCATGAGTCGCATTTTCATCATCAAACTCCAATAAAAGATGATTTTTATCATCACGGAGCGAAAGAAAATAATTGAATTTTTCAGGTTGACCGGAATTTCCTGCTTTTCCAACAGCTCGACCGTCCGCTTCAAAACCGGCTGCGATGTGACGATTGAAATGGCCCGATTGCGGTTATCGTCATCCAATGCCAGGCCATCCAGTTTTCTGATCGAAACTTCTACCTTTGCCTCGTAAATCTGCGGTTTTGACAAACAATAAAAGAAAGCGAGAACAAACAAAAAGCCGTAATCAGCAAAACAAATATTATGTTTTGCGGCAAAAAACGTGTGAAACTTCTATTCTTTCCGGCTTGTTCTGGCATTCCTGTTCAACTGATGCAAAAGACAATGCATTCCAGATAGAACAGAATGGGTAACTATCCCCTTAAAAAATAAAAATAAAACCGCCATAAAGGCGGTTTTTTGATGTTTTTGTCAAAAATAGTTCAACCGGCCGTATCAAGAGCCAATTGCGAGGAGCCATCCAAGTGATAAATATCGTCACGGAATTGGACAACCCCCTCTCCCGTTGACCAAGCGGAAATATAGACAAAATGAAGCGGTATGGGATCGGGAATATTAATCGGTGTATTTTGTCGGGAGGCAATCACCGCTTCCATACGTTGCCTGTCCCACCCGGGCGTATTCTTCAAAATCCACACATTGAGATCGCGAATGTTCTGAATACGGATACAACCAGATGAATCAAAACGCATCAAGCTATTGAACAGGGTTTGTATGGGCGTATCGTGCATGTACACCGAATAAGGATTGGCAAAATTGATCTTTGTCGATGACATGGCATTAATTTTACCCGGATCTTGCCGGAACATCATACTGACAGCCTCGTCACTATGCCAATTGATGCTTTCTGGGGGCACTTCCTCGCCACGATTATTAAAAATATGGATGCTGTTATCCGAAAGGTAGGACGGATTTTTTTGCATCAGAGGAATAATATCTTTACGAATAATCGACTTCGGTACTGTCCAGAACGGATTAAGGATGATTTGGCTGATTTTTGAATCCAGTAACGGGGTTTGTCGATCAATTTTACCGACAACAGCTGTGTGCCTTTGTGCAACCACACCATTTTCCACGGCTTCGATTTGCGCGGCCGGTATATTGACCATTACAAAACGCTGTTCCTGAGCTGTCATTTCGACTTTCGTCTTCAACCGCTCGACATTGATGTGAAGTTGATTAAGGCGCGTCTGGGCATCGACATTCATTGATTTATAGGTCGCCTCGCCCGTTACACCATCGGCTGGCAATCCATGACGGGCCTGAAAGCGTTTTACAGCGGCATCGACATAGGTGTCGAAAGATGAAGACATCCCCACACCACTTTGAAGGTCTCCCGACGCTGCAAGTCTTTGCCGCAACGCAGTTACTGCCGGATGTGTTACACCAATTTGCAATTTTCCCTGTTCTGTCGGAACTCTTTGCCAACCGCCGCGACTGACAATACCCTCATATTGCGTAATCGCCTTTTGAGTATCTTCAACTGTTGCAAAACTTAATACCGGCTGATTGGAAGCAACTTTGGTACTCCCTGCAGGACCTGCATCAAACTGGTCATCCCAACGGGCACGCCCCGATTGTGCAAACAATGTGTTGTTTGCCTTGGCTAAAACGGGAGCATATGACAGAGCCGTTACAGTTGCCAAAGATTTTAAAAAGAACCTACGGCCTATTGAAGGATTTTTGACCGATGTCATGTTTTTATTTGTCATTCTTGATTTTTCCACGCATGCACTTGTCGATAAAATCGACATTGACGCTTAACAGCATTTGGTAGAAGTAATTGTCACTTTTTCCTAGAATTAACCATTTTTGTGTCTTTATCATGTCTAACAAAAAAGTGACTCTCCGTTAGCTGATAGATATAGGCATTGTCACGTTAAAATTGGGTAACTAGATTATCTTTTTCTTCTTTTTGAGATAAAGAAAACCCCGAAACATAACAAATAGTATAGCGACCAAAAAATGGAATACTGCAAGCGAGGGGAAAAAAATAAAGCTTGAGCTATAGACAGTAAATGCAAGAGATTCTGTCAGGGCTGCAAAAAACCATAAGATTATTCCCCAAAGAGACCCCATCCACAGCCCAAGAGCTGCAATCGGATAGACAACGGACAAACTGACTGTCAGCACCTGCCAAAGCCAGGGCATGCGATCAATCCGCCATAGTGTTCCGGGAAATACGCCGACCATGCGTATCCAATAAAAAATGGAAAACAAGAGAGCAACAAAAGCCAGACAATGCAAAAAAATGGAATAAGATGATAATACCAGATTTGGTTTAGCTACTTGGCGTAACTGGTTATCCATTAAATATCCAATTCTTTTTCAACCGGTTGAAAATAGGAATCAACTATCTCGTCGGTAACACCGGCCAAATTTTCCGGTTGCCAATGCGGTTCGTTGTCCTTGTCTATTAATACCGCCCGCACACCTTCATAAAAATCATGATTATCCATCATGTGGTGGGCAACACGGTTTTCAAGCTTCAGACAATCGTCGAGCCCTAATGGTTTACATTGCTTCATCGCGCGCCAGGTCACCATCAAACTTGTCGGTGAACGTGCCAGAAGCGTTGCAAGAGTTTCTTTGGCAAAATCGTTGCCCTCATCGGCTTTTTGTTTGAGGAGATTAATGCCTTCCTCAAGCTTGTCGGTATTGAAGCACTCTGCAATCAGTGACCGCGTCTCGGCATTTGTTTCAAAATCGACTTCAATCGCATATTGTTCCAGCGCCGGGCGTGGGTTACCCTGCTCAATAATACTTGCGCGCAGATCTTCAAGCTTGTCTTGTGAAACCGCGTGGGTAGCCAGCCCCGTTTGCAAACAATCGCCCCATTTACATCTTGCACCGGTTAGAGCCAGATACATTCCGAATTGCCCGTTCAAACGGGATAGAAAATCACCTGCTCCGACATCGGGAAAGAAACCGATAGCACTCTCCGGCATAGCAAAAGTGGTATTTTCTGTCACAATCCGGTGTGAGCCATGAATAGAAATACCGGCGCCCCCGCCCATACAAATACCATCAAGTATAGCGATATAAGGCTTTGGGAAACGTCCTATATAGCTGTTGAGCTTATATTCGGAGGAAAAATAGTCATAAGCAGGGTGCCCTGCTTTGCCTTGCTTATAAGCATAAACAACATCACCGCCTGAGCAAAAAGATCTGCCTTCTCCCTCGACCACGACACATAATACATCGTCATCTGTTTCCCAACTGTGCAAGGCTTTTTCAAGTGCACGCAACATATCAAGACTTAATGCATTCAAAGCTTGGGGCGTGCGAGACGGACAATCCCTGCCCGACCTTCTTTTAAAAACGTGACCTCGTTCCCGCCACCAAAATCAAGTTGCATAGCCCAAAACTCCTTAGGAAAACTGAAAGGCTTTTGCTATTTAAATCATTATTGGACGTAAAATCAATCAACCTTGTTTCGTTGAGGCTCAAGGCAAGAGACAAAAATTAATATTTGGTAAATTTTTTGACTTAACGTTCTTTATTCCCAAGTGTGGGGAACATTTGCATCACAGCACCTATGAGATAAATGTAGAGGCCGGAAATTGTCATGCCTATTTTCACCCATTCCGGCGCTTCGAGCCGATAGCAAATCCCGATAATGCCGAGAGCACACCATATAAGAAAGACTGTCAAATTGAGTGGACGCAAGCGCACAACGCGCACCGGATGCAAAAAATAAATCGGAAGGAATGAAATAATCGCGGAAATCACAACAATGCTGAACGCTGTCCATTCTCCCGGTTTGACAATAAAAAGCGTAAAAATCAGCATATTCCAGACAACCGGAAAACCTTTGAAAAAGTTCTCCTTGGTTTTCATACCTGTGTCGGCATAATAAATAGCCGAGGAGACCACAATGATGGCGCCGGACAAAAATGACAGTCCCTCCCCCATGAAACCGCTTTGATAAAGCGCGAATGCCGGTATGAGCACATAGGTGACATAATCGATTATATTGTCGAGAAGTTCACCTGACCACGTAGGAAGGACATATTTTACCTGAAGCTTACGGGCAATCGGACCGTCAATACCATCAACCAATAATGCCAGACCGAGCCAACCGAACATTGCTGTCCATTCTTTTTCGGAAGCAGCGACCAGCGATAAAAAGGCAAGAAACGACCCTGATGCGGTAAGAAGATGAACCGAAAATGCCCTCGCCTGCGGCATCGTTACCTTTTTATGACGCAGTTTTTCGGCACTACTCTTTATTCTACCAGCAAGTTTATTTTTCAAAGCAGACCAGTCCCTCTCGTCAAATGCGATTATCACATTTCAGCATAAATTTTTACGCCCTTTCTATCACTGATCACAAAAATTAAAACAATTGATTGCAATTGCTAGATTGATCCACATATTGTGTTAAATTGACAATGAGATCGCTCTATCAGCTAATATAGTAGAAAGGCCCGACTATGGTAGTTCCAGTAGATAAAAATAATATAACAATTGCCGTCATCGGTGCTGGACCTGCCGGAATGATTTCTGCACTTGCAGCCGCTCAAAAAGGTTATCGTTCCTATCTGATCGGTCCGGAAACAAACAGCAATGATCTCAGAACCACTGCATTGATGATGCCGGCAATAAAAATTCTCGATTCTCTCGGCATTTGGGAAAACCTGAAAGACAAGGCAGCCGCACTTTCCACAATGCGAATCGTTGACGGAACAAAAAGGCTCATCCGCAGTCCGGTTGTGAGCTTTCATTCTTCGGAAATCGGGGAGATAGCCTTCGGTTACAATATGCCGAATGTTGCACTTAACAATGCCATCAGTGAGGCTGTAGCCGACTGTAAGCTGATCAAACGTCTCAATGTTTCGGCGAAATCTATCGTCCATAGCGATGATCACGTCACAATCACTCTGGAAGACAATTCTCATGTGGATGCCCGTCTTCTTATTGCTGCAGACGGGCGAAATTCGAAAGCACGCATTGCTGCGGGGATTGACTGCCGCCAGTGGAATTATCCGCAGACAGCCATTATCTTAAGTTTTTCCCACGAGTTCCCGCACAATAACATTTCTACCGAGTTCCACACGGAAGATGGCCCGTTTACACAAGTGCCATTACCCGGCAAAAAATCCAGTCTGGTATGGGTTCTCAATCCCGAACGCGCAAACAGAATTCTTGGACTTGGACCTGAGGGACTGGCGAGTGCGATTGAAGAGAGAATGCAGGCGATGCTCGGAAAGGTAACTGTTATTACACCTGCACAAGCTTGGCCTTTATCCGGCATAGTCCCGAAGGCATTTGCCGACAAACGAACAATTCTGGTTGGTGAAGCCGCCCATGTCTTTCCGCCGATTGGTGCCCAAGGGCTTAACCTCGGTATTCGTGACGCCATCAATACCGTCAAAGCCATTGAAAGCGATTCACAAGACCCCGGCAGCCAACGGGTCATGGAAAATTACAATAAATATCGCAAAGCCGATATTTGGGTACGTACCGGTTCGGTTCACGCTCTCAACAAAGCATTGCTTTCCGATATGTTGCCTATACAATTCGTGCGGAGTGCCGGTTTGGAATTGTTGAGAAACTTTGCTCCTCTTCGAAACATTTTCATGCGTGAAGGGATGTATCCCGGCAACGGTCTGCGCGCGATTGCAAAAGCTTTATGTCCAACGAGCAAATCGACGTTGACAAACTGACATTGCGTCTTCGATCAACCAAATTTTTCGTTCGTCCATCAGAAATAGAGCGAATATCGTGTTTTTGTAATCAGATGACATTTATATTTTACTTCCAGCGAGGCTAACACAAAAAGGAACGAGATGGTTCAAGCAGCAGATATAAATGGTACATTGGTCGCTGCCGACAAAAAGATCGTTGTCGATGGTGACCATTTTTTGCAAGTGGCCGCTCTGGTCTATCGCCTGCAAAAAGGTGCTGTCGAGTTTCTGCTCATTACAAGTAGAGGTACTGGTCGCTGGATTATTCCTAAAGGTTGGCCAATGCCGGGGCGCACTCTGTCTCAAGCAGCCCTTCAGGAGGCCTATGAAGAAGCAGGTGTGCGCGGTATTGCCGAGACGGCTTCGATCGGCTCCTATCAATATACGAAAACTGACATGCCTGGCGGTGAAAATGGCAATTTCAGTGTCGATGTGTTCGCTGTACTCTATTCCCATCAGGAGAAAAAATGGCCGGAACGCGGCCAACGCATCTTCGAATGGGTTACGCCGGAGGAAGCTGCTCATCGAGTCGTCGAACCCCAATTAAAAAAATTGCTTCTTGATTATCGTCCGCGTTGATAACAACCGGGTGACTCATGGCATATAGCCGTTGAATGCCTAGCTCCACCCCGTTCTCCGGATATTGATTCGATAGGGCTCGATTTACAGATATTTCCAAATCCCGTGAAATTACATCTGGCGGAAAAATAGCGACCACTTGTAGCGTCGGTGATTCGGGAATAGAACTCTTGCTATCTCACCATGAAATTTATGTTTTTTTAAATCCTCTCTTTGAGAATTCCAGCCAGAGATATTTTATGTTCACGTTATTTGACGAAAAATAAAGAGTGGAATTTATTCGTCCCCGTTATTCACATTATTTTTCCACCACTGAACCCACTATATCTAGTTGTTGTACGATTTGAACAAACGACTCCTTGACGGGAAAGTGGTTTTGTTCTTTTATAACTTCCAAGCTGATGTGCTTTAAAGCGCGTCACGTTCCACATTGTAATCATGAGTAAATCAGTGAGTAGTCAAAATTGTAATTGCGAGCGGGCATGGCTCGCAATTTTGTTGTTTTGCGTTGATTTGAGGGTCCATGAAGCGTTGTGTAAAACTTAAAAGTTTATAATAAATTCACTATATTTGGTATAGTCTTTGAGTTAATAGCACAACATATGCCAGCGAACATCTTTCGCTTAAAGAATGTGTGTTATAGGTAACTGCATTTGACGGATCACAAGAATGGTCCGTTTTTTGCTCGTGACTTACGATCATAAATTAGGGGTTAATCTCTCTCGCCCGTTGTAGAAGATTGAAGAGATTAGGGACAGTTTGTCGTCGGTTAAAACCGACAGGGGCAAACACAACATATTGAATAAGGACAGGCTATGAAAATTGCGCGCCATTTCACAAAGGAGGGACAATCTCCCTACACTGGTATTGAATTCCATAAAGCGACAAGTGAAATCAAAAATCCCAATGGTTCGATCGTTTTCAGGCTCGAAAATATTGATGTTCCCAGCCAGTTCAGTCAGGTAGCGGCCGATATTCTGGCACAAAAATATTTCCGCAAGGCAGGCGTACCGGCAGCCTTGAAAAAAGTAGAGGAAAATGGCGTTCCTTCATGGCTTTGGCGTTCTGTAGCAGATGAAAAAGAACTGGCAAAAATTGCCGAAGACAGGCGTTATGGTTCGGAAATGGACGCGCGACAGGTTTTGGATCGTCTGGCCGGAACATGGACCTATTGGGGCTGGAAAGGCAAATATTTCGATACCGAAAATGATGCCCGCGCTTTACATGACGAACTTGCCTATATGCTTGCCACTCAACGTGTCGCGCCCAACAGTCCGCAGTGGTTCAATACAGGGCTGTTCTGGGCTTATGGTATTGATGGTCCAAGTCAGGGACATTTCTACGTCGATTGGAAAACCGGAGAGCTGACAAGGTCGAAATCGTCCTACGAACATCCACAACCCCATGCCTGCTTCATTCAATCTGTTGCGGATGACCTTGTGAATGAAGGCGGCATTATGGATCTATGGGTGCGTGAAGCCCGCCTTTTCAAATACGGTTCCGGTACGGGTTCGAATTTTTCGCAATTGCGCGGCCAAGGTGAAAAACTTTCCGGAGGCGGTAAATCTTCCGGTTTGATGAGCTTTCTAAAAATCGGTGACCGGGCAGCCGGTGCAATCAAGTCGGGCGGTACTACGCGTCGCGCAGCAAAAATGGTTGTGGTCGATATCGATCATCCCGATATTGAAGCCTATATCGATTGGAAAGTTCACGAAGAGCAAAAAGTAGCCGCTTTGGTGACCGGTTCCAAAATTGTCAAAAAACATCTCACAGCCATTATGAAGGCTTGTGTCAATTGCGAAGCAGATAACGGAGACTGTTTTGACCCTAACAAGAACCCGGCATTAAAACGGGAAATTCGGGCAGCCAAAAAAGATCAAGTTCCGGAAAATTACATTCAACGCGTTATCCAATTTGCCCGTCAAGGCTTCCGTGATATGGAATTTGATACTTATGATACAGATTGGGATTCGGAAGCCTATCTTACTGTATCAGGGCAAAATTCGAACAATTCTGTTTCTTTGAAAGACGAATTCTTACGTGCTGTCGAAAATGACAGCGATTGGAACCTTATTCGTCGCACAGACGGAAAAGTGCATAAAACAGTACGCGCCCGTGATTTGTGGGACCGTATTTCTTATGCAGCTTGGGCTTCTGCCGATCCGGGTGTGCACTTCAATACAACCATGAATGATTGGCATACATCACCAGCCGAAGGGCCGATTCGCGCGTCAAATCCGTGTTCCGAATACATGTTCCTCGATGATACGGCCTGCAATCTTGCCTCGATCAATCTGTTGACCTATCGCAATCACGATGGTTCTTATGATCTCGAAGCTTATGAACATAGTGTCCGTCTATGGACTATCGTTCTCGAGATATCGGTGATGATGGCGCAATTTCCATCCAAAGAAATTGCCAAACGTTCCTATGAATACCGCACACTCGGGCTTGGCTATGCCAATATTGGCGGCTTGTTAATGACTTCCGGTATTCCTTATGATTCGGACAAAGGACGCGCAATTTGTGGTGCCCTTACTGCAATAATGACCGGCGTTGCTTATGCAACCTCGGCTGAAATGGCCAAGGAACTTGGTGCATTCAAAGGATATAAGCCAAATAAAGACAATATGTTGCGTGTCATTCGCAATCATCGCCGTGCGGCCTATGGGGAAACGACAGGTTATGAAGGTCTATCCGTTAATCCGGTGGCTTTAATCGAAAAAGATTGCCCGGATCCGAAGATGGTCGAACGCGCCCGTAAAGCCTGGGACAAAGCCTTGGAACTTGGTAAGCTCTATGGCTATCGCAACGCCCAAGCTACAGTTGTTGCACCGACCGGCACAATCGGCCTCGTTATGGATTGCGACACAACCGGTATTGAACCTGATTTTGCATTGGTGAAATTCAAGAAACTTGCTGGTGGTGGTTATTTCAAAATTATCAATCGCGCTGTGCCGGAAGCTTTACGCACATTAGGCTATTCCGAAAGCCAGATTGCCGAAATCGAGGCTTATGCGGTCGGTCACGGGAATATTAATCAGGCGCCAGCGATTAATCCGACAACATTGAAAGCCAAAGGTTTCACTGACGAAAAGATCGAAACTTTGAACGAGGCAATGAAAAGTGCCTTCGATATCAAGTTCGTCTTCAATAAATGGACATTGGGCGAGGATTTCTGCAAAAATGTTTTGAACTTCACTGAAGAACAGCTTGATAACGTTTCTTTCGAGATGCTCCCTGCTCTCGGCTTCTCGAAAAAGGATATTGAGGCCGCCAATCTTCATGTTTGCGGTGCAATGACGCTTGAGGGTGCCCCTCATCTCAAACAAGAGCATTATCCGGTATTTGATTGCGCCAATGCTTGCGGAAAAATTGGTAAACGCTATCTGTCGGTTGAAAGCCATATCCGCATGATGGCAGCCGCCCAACCTTTTATTTCCGGGGCTATTTCCAAGACAATCAACATGCCGAATGATGCGACTGTTCAAGATTGCGCCGATGCCTACATGTTGTCATGGAAACTCGCATTGAAAGCCAATGCGCTTTATCGTGATGGTTCGAAATTGTCCCAGCCATTGAATGCATCGCTCATTGCCGATGACGATGATGAAGATGCGGTTGATAACCTGATTGAACAACCGGCGGCTGCACGTACGGCAAAAGTTACAGAAAAGATCGTCGAAAAAGTCGTTGAAAAATATATTCATGAACGCGAAAAATTACCGAATCGCCGGCAAGGCTACACGCAAAAGGCGATCGTTGGCGGCCATAAAGTCTATCTTAGAACCGGTGAATTCGGTGATGGACGCTTGGGTGAAATTTTCATTGATATGCACAAGGAAGGCGCTGCATTCCGTGCAATGATGAACAATTTCGCTATCGCCATTTCGCTTGGGCTACAATATGGCGTACCGTTGGAAGAATATGTCGATGCTTTCACGTTCACCAAGTTCGAACCGGCTGGAATGGTTCAGGGAAATGATGCAATCAAAAATGCGACGTCAATTCTTGACTATGTTTTCCGGGAGCTCGCGGTTTCTTATCTCGGTCGTTATGACCTTGCCCATGTCGATATGTCCGACTTTTCCAACACAGCCTTGGGTAAAGGCGTTAGAGAGGGCAAGACAAACCTGATTTCAACAGGTTGGACACGCGGTTACAATCTGAAACTGACAGATCCCAAAGGGCCGGTTGCAAAAATCGCGACGCCAGCCACTAAGTCGAATGTAACGACATTGAAAACTGCAACTGCTGTCCAATCAAAAGCTTCATCAGCTTTGGAAACGCATGGCGCTACTGCTTTGAAACAGGACTTGGCTGAAGAAGAAAACAAAATCAATAATTTGTTCGATGCCGATACTTCTGAAGAAGCAAAAGCCGAAGAAATGGCCAATGAAGTTGCAGAGGCCAAGAAACTCGCATCTGACCGCAGAAAACAGGCTATGATGCAAGGCTACACCGGAGATATGTGCTCCGAATGTCAGAATTTCACAATGGTGCGTAATGGCACTTGTTTGAAATGTGACACATGTGGTGCTACAAGTGGTTGTAGTTGATCATTTTACATTTTTCCTAATTCTCCTAACGGCCCCTTTGAGGGCCGTTTTTTATCACTCCCCTATGGTTACAGAACGCGAAATTCATGCTCTGCTTTTTTCATTCCCGAAACACGAATGGAGCACGCGAAAAGACCTATCAAAAGACCCGATTGATCGCTCGGTTGCGTCATTTTCTACTTTTTCAAATCTATTTTCGGGATAGATCGCTTATAGAATATAAAAATCGATAATCGCAACACGCCAGCCCGATGAAGAAATCGCGAAAACAATTTGTTCAATTGTTCATGCGGTTCCATTTACATAAACAACGAACGCCGCTTGTTATAAATTCACGATCAGAAGCTGATTTGTATTCCTCGTCCTATGAGAGATTTTCCCGAACATAGGATAGATAATTACAATTTCTTTCCATCAACTTATCTCATGTTGGTTAACTTGCTGGTCTTTCACCGTATGGCCGCCAATTCACGACATATGCGCTATGATCAGGTCTGTCCAAATAAGACTTACGGTAACTGTTATAAGAAAAGTTTTAAACAGCCATAAAAACCAACTCGCCTAAGTTGGACAGCAAAATTTTTTTGTCACACAAAATATTCAACCGGCCTCTTTAGCCAAGAGATAAGAGACAAGAGCTGTTATCCAATCACTATAGAAACGAAAATACCTCAAAAAGGATAGAAACACCGATTGGTTGAAATATTCACTTTTTGATTCAAGTTTTTTATTTATGAGACTGATTTTTAATTACTTTTCAGACAAAAACAATTTTCGTCACTTCCTTGGAATGATCGAACAATTGCGCTTCTCTGATGATATTTCCTCTTTATGCAGCCTCGACCACAAAACGCATATGCTTACTGATCGCATTTTTAGATAACGACTTTAAGGCCTGAGACCATAATTTCGTGTTCCGATAAAAGTTTGAACAATTCTTTTTCAAAAAGATTTAAATTCTTTTCCAGTCACTGGCTAACTGGTGCCGGAACCATGTCATTTGGCGTTTTGCATAACGGCGCGTACCTGTTTTGGCTTTGACAATTGCCGTTTCGATTGAATCTTCACCTCGTAAAACTCGGTTGAATTCTGGTACACCAATGGCTTTCATAGCGGGCATTGAAGGATCCAATCCCAGTTTTATCAACGAACGGACTTCGTCCAAAGCACCATTATCAACCATTTTATCGAAACGATCTTCTATACGGCGATAAACAAGGTTACGGTCCGGCATTAAAAGTAATTTGGTGACATCTTCACCTTCAAGTACCGGTTTAGTCTTTTGACTTTGCCAATAACCAAGAGGTTTTCCTGTTGCCTCATAGACTTCCAGCGCACGAATAATTCTCTGGCCGTCATGTTCGCTCAAACGACGAGCGACCGGACCATCAATATCTTTAAGAATATTGTAAAGCGCAGATGCACCTTTTTTCTTCAGCTCTTCACGCCATTTTTCTCTTATATTTGCCGGTATATCAGGAATTTCGGCCATGCCTTCCAATAAGGTTTTAAAATAGAGTCCCGTTCCTCCGACAAAAATAAGAGGGCCTTCAACAGACTTTATGATATCCGACGCATCTTTAAGCCATTGACCTGTAGAATATTGTTTTTCTGGCGAAACATAGCCGTAAAGATAATGTGGAACGCGCCCCATATCATCATTGCTCGGCCGTGCGGTGATAATCTGTAAAACGCTGTAAACTTGCATAGAATCGGCATTGACAATCGAGGCCCCGCTTTTCTCTGCCAATTTTAAAGCAAAATCCGACTTGCCGCTTGCCGTTGGTCCCGCTATCAAAGTAATTGTTCTTTTTTTCATGAGCGGAGTTTTCTATGTCCCGAAGTGAGTTGCTTGTGGCAACGTTGATTGCCAATCCTGATAGACCGGTTTTAACACCGCAGCTCGTTGATAAAGCCTCTCATAGTCTTAATGCAAGCACTGTCTATTGGCTTTGTGACGGAGTTGCATGTGATATCCCGCTTGGTGACAATATCGGGCCAGAAAAAGCGAAACAAGCCTTGCGTGCCGCACTTCAGGGCGAACCGGTGGATTTTGCTGTCCAAATTCAAGACAAGAGGCGAAAAAAACTGCTTGTCGCCGACATGGACTCAACCATGATCGGACAAGAATGTATTGACGAACTTGCCGATGTTGCGGGATTGCGCGACTATATTTCCGACATCACCAGACGCGCCATGAATGGCGAAATTGCATTTGAACCGGCACTTCGCGAGCGGGTATCCCTGTTGAAAGGTCTGCCATTATCAATCATTGACGATGTCATTGAAAACCGTATTACTCTGACCAATGGAGGAAAAGAACTTATCGCCACCATGCGCGGGAATGGCGCTTACACCGCCCTTGTTTCAGGCGGTTTTACATTGTTTACAAAAAAAATAGCAAATGCAATCGGTTTTGACGAACACAATGCCAATGAACTTGTCGTTGAAGACGGGCATCTTGCCGGTGTTGTCAATGAACCGATTTTAGGCAAACAAGCAAAATTGGAAAAGCTTGAAGAACTCTGTAACAAATTGAATATTTCACCGGGAGATGCCATGGCCGTAGGTGATGGTGCTAATGACCTTGCAATGCTTAATCTGGCCGGTTCCGGTGTTGCACTGCACGCCAAGCCACTCGTGGCGGAAGCTGCTTCAATTCGTATTGATTATGGTGATCTGACCGCTCTTCTTTATCTACAGGGTTATCGCAAGTCGGATTTTCTCTATTGAAAAATATCTCGTAATCATACTCCGGCGAGAAAGAAATTCGCTTTCTCGAGTTTGATAGTCAATTCGCCAAATCCGATATGGTAAAAGGCGCTGAAAAACCAAATCATGGAAAATAGGCGCATTAAAGCTTGTTTCAAACACCGTCTGTTTTTGTGTTGAAGTGATAATTCAATGCGAACGGGTTGGCCTGAACAATTATAGAAGCAGTTACGCCTTATCATTGATAATGAATTTAGCTATCCGATATTGATGGTCAGAAAACATGTAAAAAAGCTCGCTCCAGTATCGTCCGAATATCGCACATCATTCAAGACGTAATGTAACGAAGCGTAATTCTCCATCCTCGCCAGCAACCATTAAAAGCGCATTTTTACGGCCGTTTGCGCGTAAAAGTTCTAACTGTTTTGCAACATCTTCCGGCGTTTTGACAGCCTGCTGATTGATATCAACGATAACCTCGCCAGTGCGAATACGTTTTTCGTCAGCCGCACTATTTGCCGTAACGGCAGTAACGACAACGCCATTAATATCCGGTTTGATATGGAAGCGTTTGCGCAGTTCGTCCGATAGTGCCGACAATGTCATCCCCATTGCGTGGATGGAATCAGAGGCTTCCGCCTTTTTGTCTTCTCCGCCATGCTCGTCGTCGTCAGAAGTCTCGGTTTCCAGTTCCTTTTCTTTGAGGCGCCCAAGTTTCACTTTTACTGTCTTCTCTTCGCCATTGCGAAGAATAGTTACGTCGACAATTTTACCCACGGGACTTTCAGCAACTATCCTTGGCAATTCACGCGCGTCTTTAATGGCATGCGTACCAAAGCGCGTGATCACGTCCCCGTCTTTCAATTGAGCATTATCGACAGTTTTATCGTCAATTTTGCCGGCAACAAGCGCACCTTCCGCTTTTGGCAATTTCAAACTATCCGCAACTTCCTGACTCACCGGCTGAATTCTTATTGCAAGCGAGCCACGACGGGTTTCACCAAATTGCTTGAGCTGATCCAACACACCGGTTGCCATATCGGAGGGGATCGCAAAACCGATACCGATAGAACCTCCGGATGGCGATATAATTGCGGTATTGATACCAATGACTTTGCCGTTCATATCGAAAAGCGGACCGCCGGAATTGCCGCGATTGATCGCTGCATCGGTCTGAATAAAATCATCGTAAGGACCGGCACTAATGTCACGATTGCGCGCCGAAATAATGCCGACTGTCACTGTGCCGCCAAGGCCAAACGGATTTCCGATAGCCATAACCCAATCGCCGATGCGTGCACTTTCAGAATCACCGAATGAAACGGCGGTAAGTTTTTTGCCCTTGGGGTCAACCTGCAAAAGTGCGAGATCCGTTTTACTATCTTTGCCCAGAAGCTTTGCCTTGAGCTTGGAACCATCGGTAAAATTGACCTCTATATCATCAGCATCAGCGATGACATGATTGTTGGTGACGATTAGCCCTTTTTCAGCATCAATGACAAATCCGGAACCAAGAGACTGGACTTTGCGCGACTGGTTCAATTCGTTTTTATCATTTTTCGACGAGAAAAAGTCGTTAAAATATTCCTGAAAAGGTGCTCCCTCTTCCACTTTCGGCGGGGTGGTCTTGTCTGTCTGTTCTGTGCCTTTTATTGTTTGGGAGGTTGAAATATTGACAACTGCATCCAACAAACCCGACGCAAGATTTGCAACCGATTCAGGTGCTTTGTGTTCCAACGCGACTTCTGCAAAACTTTCAGACTGAGAAAATGAAACAACCGAGCAAAGAGCCGCAGCAAGCATAAAACGCTTTAACACCATATTCCTATCCCATCTGAAAGCGACAATGACCGTGCTATCATCCCGTTTAAAACATTTCATGACAAAGGGGAATGACTGAATTCTTCTTGAACCCGCCTTTACCCCAATTATCAATAGCTGATTTTTACCCTATCATTTACGAATATGAAAGCCACACAATAATCAAACCGATGACCATTGCACAAAAGCCGCTCAGACGTAATATATGTTCAGGCGTCACATGTATCTGTGACGCCATTTTCTTTACCAATACCGGAAAGCCTGCATAAACAAGTCCTTCGATAAAAAGAACAAGACCAATTGCAGTAAAAAAGAGCTCCATCAATTATTTGCCGGTGCAGTCACTTTTCCGGTCGCGAGCGGATTATGGAAATAATAGAAGAAATCCTCGTTCGGCGAAATAACCATCGGTGTCGATTTCAACGTCTTATAATTTTCCATTGCCAGCCAGAAATCATAAAATGACGGATTGGTTTTTCTCGCTTCCAGCAATAGACGAATGCTTTCGGCCTGTCCTTCACCGCGGGTAATTTCGGCGTCACGCTTGGCCGCTGCAACGATTTCTTCGTATTCGCGATTGGCTTCGGCCACAATGCGGTCCCGTTCCTGCTGACCACGAGCACGAATATTTTCGGCTGCTGCCTCACGTTCGGCGGCCATCTGGCGATAAACGTCTTCCGATACAGCATCTGTCAAATCGGTTTTACGGATTCTGACATCAACAATTGTAATGCCGAGTGAACCGGCATCAGCCGAAAATTGCTGCTGAACCTCTTCCATCATAGCTCCGCGTTCATCCGACAGGGCAGCTTTGAATTCGCGCTTTCCATAAACGGCACGCAAAGCATCAATGAAGCGTGGTGCCAGGTTTTCCTCTGCCGCAACTTGCGGACGACCCGAGCTGATGCGCTGCAAGAACAATTTCGGATCGGTTATCCGATAGATGAAGAATGCATCGACCTCATAATAGGCACCACCGCGGACCTGCACGGATTGCGTAGGAACATCATAGCGCAACAGACGATTATCAATAATGACTGTTTGGTCGATAAAAGGCGTTTTGAAGTAGAGTCCCGGTTCCTGTTCGACTCTGACAATTTGCCCGAAACGTTTAACTGCAATCTGCTGACGTGGATAGACGATAAATACCGACATCCAGATCGCTAACAGAACAACAATAATGACACCAAGGGCAATGAAAAAACGGTTCTGCTGCATTACTGTTGCCCTCCTGTGGTATCAGAGCCAGATTGGGTTGGCTTTGCCGCCGTGGAAGTTGCGGACGGCCGATCCTTTGCCGACATCAATTCGTTCAAAGGCAAATAGGAAACAGGTCCACCGTTTTTCTGATCAAGCACCAGTTTATCCGGTGCATTGAGAATGCTTCCTATTGTTTCCATATAGAGACGGTAGCGGCTCGCCTCGGGGGCTACTGCTGCCTCATGCGAGATTGCTTCGAAACGTTCCGCACGGCCTTTTGCCTCTTCAATCATCTGGGCTTTTTCACCCTTGGCAACTTCGCGTGCTTTTGAAGCCTCACCGTTGGCTTGCCCCAATTTCTTGAAACGTACGCGGTTACCCTCTTCAATCATACGTCCACGTTCCTGTTCAGCCTGCTGAACAGAATTAAAGGCTGCTGCAACTTTCGTCGGCGGAGCAGCCTCGCTTATAGAAACACGATTGATCTGTACACCGATTTGATATTTATCGGCTGTCGACTGGATAATCTTTTTCACGTTATCGGCAACTTCTTCTTTCTTGTCACGCAGAACATCGTCAACCGGACGGCGTCCGATCACTTCGCGCATGGCACTTTCTGCAACCTGACGCACAGTGCCTTCCTGTTCATTGACATTGAAGAGATATTTGCTCGGATCGGAAATGCGATAATATACGGAAAAATTGACATAGACGATGTTCTGGTCGCTTGATAGCATCAAACCGTCGCTCTGTTGCGTTTGCCCGGGCTTACCGCCGATGGCAATCGATTTTTCCGTAAGTGGCACTTTCAAATAATTTTCAATCGGCCAAAAATGGAAATGAAGACCGTCATTGATAATGCCAGATTTCGGCACACCAAATCTCAGTTCAACAGCCTGTTCATTCTGCTGGACAATGTAGAAACACTGAAAAAGCCAGAATATGATTGCAACGATAATCACAACAAGTACGATGGCACCACCGCCGAACTGTTTGAGTGTATCCTGACCTTTGCGCAAGATATCGTCTATATCCGGACCATTACCGCCATTATTTCCGCCGCCATTGCCGCCCGAACCTGTCGGCTTTCCGCCCCACGGATTTTTGTTATTGCCATTATCATTTCCACCACCGCTCCAAGGGCTTCCGCCGTTATTTCCGCCGCCTCCCCATGGGCCGCCGCCATTCTGATTGCTCCAGGGCATAATCACCTCTTGCTCAGCGCTATAGTCGCGCAAATTTATCGTTCCTCTTTTATAGGGATGTAAATCTAACGTTTCAACGCATTGATCGCGCTTTTGTCCTTTTTTCAAAGCTTATTGACGTTTATAGACGACAAATCTTGTAGGAAATGTGTCTTTTGGCCCTTCCGGCACCATTTCAGTTGATAAAGCTCGCCAATTTTCAGGATTGAATGACGGGAAAAATGTATCGCCTTCAACGGGTGATAATATCTCCGTCACATACATACGATCGGCAAAAGGCAACGCTTCTTTGAAGACCGTTCCTCCACCGATGACAAATATCTCATCCGTTTTTGCTTTTATTGCTTCTTCCTCGGCTATCTGTCGTGCTTCGGAAAGAGAATGGGCAACAAGCGCCCCCTCGCCCGAAAAAGACTTGTCCCGGGTGATGACAATATTGACCCTTTCCGGTAGCGGCTTTCCGAGCGAATCCCATGTTTTACGCCCCATAATTACAGGATGCCCGAGTGTCAGTGATTTAAATCTCTTCAAATCGGTTGACAAACGCCACGGCATTCCGCCATCGCGACCAATAACACCGTTTTCAGCAACAGCAACAATGAGACTGATCGTTGTCATCAGACTGCCACCGGTGCTTTTATGTGCGGCGCTGCTACATAGTTTTCGAGTTCAAAATCCTCATATTCGAATTTGAAAAGATCCTTGACTTCCGGATTAAGTTTCATCGTCGGCAAGGGCAATGGTTCGCGTGTTAATTGCAGCTTCGCCTGTTCAAAATGGTTGGTATAGAGATGGGCATCGCCGAATGTGTGAACAAAATCTCCGGCCTTCAACCCTGTGACTTGTGCAATCATCATTGTCAACAAAGCATATGAGGCAATATTGAAAGGCACTCCCAGAAATATGTCTGCCGAACGTTGATAAAGCTGGCAAGACAGTTTTCCATCGGCCACATAAAACTGGAACATGCAATGACACGGCGGCAATGCCATTTCATCAACCAATGCGGGATTCCACGCCGAAACAATCAGTCTACGGGAATAAGGGGTCTTGACAATCATGTCGACAACCTTGGCAATCTGGTCGATGTGGCGGCCATCCGGAGCTGGCCAGGACCGCCATTGATAGCCATAAACAGGTCCGAGATCGCCATTTTTATCTGCCCATTCATTCCAGATAGAAACGCCGTGTTCGTTCAACCATTTGATATTGGTATCACCACGCAAAAACCATAACAGCTCATAGATAATCGAGCGGACATGAAGCTTCTTCGTGGTCAAAAGCGGAAAGCCTTTGGAAAGATCAAACCGCATCTGGTAGCCAAATACCGAACGCGTCCCCGTTCCGGTACGATCGGAACGGTCAACGCCGTTTTTCAGAACATAAGAAAGAAGGTCAAGATAGTTTTTCATGACTTTTTCATTAGCAGATTCTTTTCAAAAGGGGAATAGCCACCCCATGCTCACCCCCACCTCTTTCAACAATAAATCACACTGGAAGTTAAATCACGTGTGAAGATTGTATTTTTCGGTTTTGAAACGTCTGAACTACTCTGCCGCTGTCGCGCGGGAATTTTTACGATTAATCTTTTCCGAAGCTTCAGGCATTTTCAAGTAATGAATCATGTAAGTTCTATAACGTCTTCATTCGAAACGCATTTTCGAGGAGCATTATCGAGATATGTGAGGCTTTGAAGCGAAGTTCGTAAATTAAAAAGACTTTCGTAAACTTCTGGCTTTGGAAATTCCATTATCGGTAAAACCACGTTCGACAAGAGTTCGGAGAGTAATATTCGGACACGTCATTATTTTGGAAGCCGGAAATTTTGCAGAAACTGTCGGACTCTCAAGATTCAAAAGTTTTTCGGCCTCTGATTGTTGGTAAGTGAGAACGAGGCGAACCTAACCTGTCTCATTGAATAAACAGGCCTAACACCCGATTTTTCACTCTAGCTAAGATAAGTTTCAACCAGCCGCACCCAATAAGTGCTTGCACGCAATAACAATTCATCATTGAAATCATAATGGTCGCTGTGGAGGTTTGCGGTGTTGCCATTACCTATAAAGAAATAACAGCCTTGCTTCTTCTGAAGCATATAAGAAAAATCTTCACTGAAAGTGAACGGTTGCGACCGCTCTTCGATAGCGTCTTTGCCAAACGTTTTTTCGGCAACACTACGAGCAAAAGCGGTCAGTGTTCTATCGTTTTGGCAAGCAGGATTGAGATGAAAATAGTCGATTTCACATTTTGCTCCGAAGACATTTGCCTGATATTCGGCAATCTCTTTTACACGTTTTTCAAGAAAATTGCGCGTTGTCTCGTCATAGCTGCGGATCGTCAGTTTCAATTCTGCGGTTGCCGGAATGATGTTATATGCTTCGCCGGCGTGAAAACTTGCTACCGTTACAACGGCAGCTTTTAACGGCGATATATTGCGCGAAACTATTGTTTGCAATGAAGTAACAATTGCAGCACCGACAACAATCGGATCGACCGATGTTTCCGGCTGCGCACCATGGCCGCTTTTTCCCTTAACAACAATTCTTGCGCGGTCCGAAGCGGCGGTTGCGGCACCCGGAATAAAGCAGAATTTCCCTACTGGAACACCCGGAACATTATGATAGCCGAAGATAGCCTCGCAGGGGAATTTTTCAAAAATTCCCTCTTCAATCATACGCCGTGCACCCCCCAAACCTTCTTCGGCCGGCTGGAAAATAAGATTGAGCGTACCGGAAAATTGCTTTGTGCGAGCCAGATAGCGAGCCGCCGCCAACAAGCTTGATGTGTGCCCGTCATGGCCGCAGGCATGCATTTTTCCGGAGTTTTTACTGGCATAGGACAAGCCGGTTTGTTCGGTAACCGGCAAGGCATCCATATCAGCGCGTAGCCCCAATGTTTTTTCGCCATTTCCGGCTTTTAAAGTTGCAACTATGCCGGTTCCGGCAAGCTTGGAGACTTTATATCCCCACCCCTCAAGCAATTTGGCAACAATAGCAGAGGTTGCTTTTTCTTCAAAACCGGTCTCGGGATTGGAGTGGATTTGATGGCGCAACGCGGTCATTTCTGGCAGATAGAGCCTGATGGCAGCAGCGACTTCACAACTATCTTCTATCATTTTCAATTACAGCCGGCGTGCCTTTCTCGCGAGGCACTCCGGATTTTCCCCTATTTCAATTTCGTTATTTTACCAGAATATAAAAGTGCCACAACGCTTATAAAAGCCGCAAACATAATATAATAGGCAATTGCACGATTGTCTCCGGTCATTCCGATAAGCGCGGTGGATATTGCGGCAGAAAAACCACCGAATATCGTAACGGCTATATTATAGGAAAGTGCAATTCCTGAAGAGCGGAAAGCTGTCGGAAAGAGTTCGGATAAGGCTGCCGATGCAGGCGCCGTATAAAGCACCATAAGAACCGCATAAAAGAATTGTTGGCCGATAAGGACCCACACATTCGGATGGGCTGACAATATCCAGAATGACGGATAGGCGAAAACAAAAATGGCGATAGCCGCTCCAATCATAATCGGACGCCGTCCGATCTTATCCGACCATGCTCCAACCAGCGGGCAAAACAGTAAAACAACGCCCATTACGATCATGCCGAGATAAGGAGACGTCAAAGCCATATGCAAATTGTTAATTGCATAGGTTGCCATAAAGGAACTAGCGGTCTTGCTCGTCACTGTCCAGATCATAACAATGCCGATACCTATCAATAGCGGCTTCCAGCTATTTTTGAGCAAAATGGCAAAAGGTACATGTTCTTTGACGCCTTTGTTCCTCTCGGCCAAGAATTCCGGTGATTCGTCAATTTGTCGACGAACGTAAAATCCCACAGGAGCAACCAGCATGCCGAAGGCAAAAGCCACACGCCAGCCCCAAAGCGCAACATCTTCAAGCGGCAGAAACGCGGTAATCATCCAACCTATGATGCCTGCCACAAGAAATGCGCCCGTCTGACTGACCTGTTGCCAAGCAGCATATTGGCCCCGTTTATTTGCAGGCGCCGTTTCAACGAGGATAGACAATGCCGAGCCGATTTCTCCTCCCGCCGAGATACCCTGTATAAGTCTGGCAATGACAATAATTATCGGTGCAATTATGCCGATCTGCGTATAAGTCGGACATATTGCGATAATCCCCATGCCGATAGCCATCAGAATCATCGTCAACGACAATGCCGACTTTCGACCTACGCGATCGGAATAACTTCCCAGAATAATGGCTCCAAGAGGACGGGTCAAAAAGCCTATGGCAAAAGTGATAAAGGTAAGCAGCATCGACACCGTTTCATTGCCGGTCGGGAAAAACTGGTCGGAAATGAGATAGGCAAAAAGTGCATAGGCACCGAAATCATACCATTCGAGCATGCCCCCTATAACGGCAGCGATAATAACTTTCCTCGAAACCGCCGGACTTTCGTTTTCAGTCGAATCTTTCGTAAGCGTCTGGGCGCTCTGCATGAGTTCTCCTTAAGGTTATCTGCTTTTTCCAAAATATCATAAAGATAATCAACTATATGTTGGTTTTTTAAAATGAAAGCCATAACGAAAAACCGAGGACTTTCAAGTTTCCAGAAGTTAGTGGGTTAACTGTTTCAATATGAAGAATAGTCAATATTGGATAGAAAATAGATCGGTAACTTTCGGAGCATTGAGCAATATGGCAGCATTTCCGAAACTGCCCGAAACCTATTTATTGCTCAAATTGCGTTCAGTCCTTATCCTTCAACGTGCTTTAAGCCGATTGAATATAAAACCGGAACGAGAAACGGCAGCAAAACTCTTTATTAGGCGGCAAAAAAATATCGAACTTACAAGGGTTTACGAACACCTGTTAAAAAATAGATTCGGCATTTTTCAAGCTCTCGGTCTTACCTTTTATTTGCGCCTGATGTCACCCATGTCCGGCAATGGTTTTATGTAGGCCGAGAACCATTTATTTCACGTATCACGCTATAATTGTCCTGAAGGAGGCAAACTTCATGCCCCATTATTAAAAGGGCGCACATGATTTCAAGTTTTTCCAGTAAAAACTGGTGAGATCGACAAGCATTGCCATGCTTGATTGAACTCGTTCAAAAAACGGCAGGATTTTCATTTCCGTTCAAACTGACGGCTGCACATCAATGGAGAGAGACAATGAAGCGTTTTTCAGGGATATTTCGGTGGATTTATGTTTTTAAATTGCCCTTGGCTAAAACTTGGCGCTAAGACTAATTGGAATAGAATTATTTTGTTTAAAACAGGAGTACAACATGAAAATCCTAGCAGCTGGACTCGTTTTGGGAAGCCTTATGATGAGCTTTTCCGCACATGCTGAAAACTTGCGTATCGCAACCGAAGGAGCCTATCCGCCATTCAGTTACGTTGACTCCAATAACAATCTTCATGGTTTCGATGTCGATATCGCCTATGCATTATGCGACAAAATGAAAGTTGAATGCACAGTTACAGCCCAGGATTGGGAAGGGATCATTCCCGGACTTCTCGCAAAAAAGTATGATGCTATTATTGCTTCAATGGTCCCGACCGAAGAACGCAAGCAAAAAGTCGATTTCACAAATCGCTATTATACAACAACACTTGCTGTTGCTGTTCCGAAGGATTCGGACATCAAGGACCTCAGTCCACAATCTCTCAACGGAAAAAATCTCGGTGCACAGGCCGGTACAACACAGGCAATCTATGCTGAAGATAACTATGCCCCCGAGGGAACCAATCTGAAGCTTTATCCAACGCCCGAAGAAGCCAATAGCGATTTGATCAATCACCGTCTCGACGCGATTATTCATGATAAATTCCCGCTTCTGACCTGGCTTGAAAAAGATGGCAAGGATTGCTGCAAACTACTTGGCGAAGTTGAAGGTACAAGAGAGCCGATTTCCATTGCCATTCGCAAGAATTCGGATGATTTGAAGAATCGTCTGAACAAAGCGATTGATGATATTCGTGCTGATGGTACCTATGACAAAATTGCCAAAAAGTACTTTCAATCCGATATTTATTAATTAACCGGTTGAATCATTTTGCAATTTTTCTATCGGCT
Organism: Ditibartonella apihabitans; assembly: GCF_002007485.1. Taxonomy (GTDB): domain Bacteria; phylum Pseudomonadota; class Alphaproteobacteria; order Rhizobiales; family Rhizobiaceae; genus Bartonella; species Bartonella apihabitans. Next base: position 1,105,875 of record NZ_CP015820.1, on the reverse strand, counting down.
ATTGATAACGAATAACCGGAGCTTTCATTGATGATCGAGTATTTGTCATTGCTGTCATTTGGCAGTGGCGGTTGGGGTATGGTTATGCTCATCGGAGCGGGAGTGACTTTGTCACTCGCGCTTTGTTGTCTACCTTTGGGGCTTCCCCTTGGTCTCATCTGCTCGCTCATGATTCAGTCGGATGTGAAATTTTTCCGGATTATTGCAACAATATTTTCCGCAATATTCCGAGGATTACCTGAATTATTGACATTGTTTCTTGTCTATTACGGATTGCAGACCCTCGTACAATCATTGATGGCACATCTTAATATAGAAGCAGACTTTTCGGTCAATGCATTTTTTGCCGGTGTTTTGGCTTTGGGAATGGTCTTTGCCGCTTTCTCCTGCGAAGTGTGGCTCGGCGCTTTCAAAGTACTGGATAGCGGCCAATATGAAGCTGCCAAAGCTTTGAGTCTTTCGCCTGCCACAACGTTTTTTCGTGTGGTTTTACCACAACTCGCACGCAACGCCCTGCCCGGTCTTTCAAACAACTGGTTGACATTACTCAAGGATACGTCTCTTGTTTCAACGATCGCGCTCGTCGATGTGATGCGTCAGACAAATCTCGCTGTCGCAGCAACGAAAAAACCGATGTTTTTCTACCTGACTGCCTGTGTCATCTATCTTATCTTTTCGGCCGTTTCTTCTTTCATTATCCGCCATTTGGAAAAGCGTGCCAATGCCTGTTATCAAAAGGTATCCGCATGATGATACCCGACTTTTTGCATTTTATCATCAATCCGGATATTTTGAGCCGCTATGGCCCGAAATTTATTGACGGTTTTTTCGTCACCGTAAAACTCGTGGCGCTTTCCTATACGGTCGGCTTTTTCTTGAGCATCATGATAACATTTGCTTGGCGCTCGAAACATTCGTTTCTGCGTTTACCGGCTCGTATTTACATCTATTTCTTCCGTGGTTCGCCGCTCCTTGCACAATTATTTCTCTTTTATTACGGCATCGGCTCATTCAGTGTTTTTTGGAAAAGCGTCGGATTGTGGTGGTTTTTCCAAAGCTCATGGTGGTGTTGTCTGTTCATTTTCGCGTTGAATACCGCTGCTTATCAGGCCGAAATTTTCCGCGGCAGCATGCAATCGGTACCTAACGGACAATATGAAGCGGCCAAAGCATTGGGGCTTAGCCGGAAAACCACATTCATCCGTGTTATATTACCGCAATCCATGATCATGGCATTGCGTCCTTTAGGAAACGAGTTCATCCTTATGATCAAAGCCAGTGCTGTTGCATCTCTCGTAACAGTTTATGATCTGATGGGCGTTGCCAAACTTGCCTATTCACGTACATTCGATTTTCAGGTCTATATCTGGGCGGCTGTACTTTATCTGATTATCGTTGAAATTGTTCGGCGCTTGATCGGCGTGACAGAACGTAGACTGACACGTCATCTGCGTTAATGTCAGCCGAATAAAAGAGGATTGCGGGATTACGTTCAAATGAAAAAATTTGATGTTATCGTGCTCGGAGCCGGAATTGTCGGCGTATGCACATGTTTACATCTTCAATTGAGAGGCTATCATGTCTGCCTTGTCGATAAAAAAGACGCCGGACAGGGAACAAGTTACGGCAATGCGGGATTGATTGAGAGATCAAGCGTCATTCCTTACCATTTTCCGCGAGAATTTTCGCGTCTTATCGCCTATGCCTTCAATCATCAAACCGATGTGCGGTTTGACTGGACTTACCTGCCTCACATAGCACCATGGCTCTTCAAGTTCTGGTGCCAATCATCACCGAAAAACTTAAAAAAATCGACTTTGGCTTTGTTGCCGCTTATCGAAAATAGCGTCAAAGAACACGATTTTTTAGCCGAATTAGCCGGTGCCACTTCCTTTATCGAGCCGAAGGGGTGGCTCGAGATATTCCGCACCGATAAAGATTTTGATAAAGCGAAAAACCATCTTCTTTCGCTTGAGCGTTTTCACCTCAATTATGACGTTCTTGACCGGAACGCTTTAATTCAGCGTGTTCCATCTATCAGTCCGCAGCTTGTCGGCGGTATTCATTGGCTTGACCCGAAAACGGTCAATGATCCCGGCGGGTTGACCGCCGCTTATGCGCGTTATTTTATCAAACAAGGTGGGAGTTTCGTGACACTCGATGCTTTGAAAACCGAATATAATAACGGGCTCTGGCAAATAAATGATAACGGCATATCGATCGGGGCACCCGACATTGTCGTTGCTCTTGGCCCCCAGTCCATCCAATTTATGAACAAATTCGGCTATCGTCACATTCCGTTTGCCGTAAAACGTGGCTATCATATTCACTTCCGCCAAGTTGACGAGAAGACTGTTCTTGAGCATTCAATATGTGATCCCGTCGCCGGTTTTGTATTGGCGCCAATGCGTCAAGGAATCCGGCTCACAACAGGAATCGAATTTGCAAGTCCGAAAGCCCCGCCTTATTGGACACAATTAAAGCGGGCTGAAAAAATTGCAAAAAACATTTTTCCGCTCGGTGAATATGTCGAGACAAAACCTTGGCTCGGTGAACGCCCTTGTCTTTCGGACATGCGTCCGATTATCGGGAAAGCGCCTGCACATAAAGGTCTTTGGCTCAATTTTGGTCATGCGCATCATGGATTGACGCTTGGAGCGGTTAGTGGAAAATTACTTGCCGAGATAATGGCAGGTGAACAACCATTGACATCTCCTGATGCTTTCAGTCTAACACGGTTTTGAGAACCAGAAACGGAGAACAACAGCAATGGCGGCAGTTCAGCACAATAATAACGATAAAGCCAAATCTGATGAACATGTCATTGTCATTCAAGAATTAAACAAGTGGTACGGTGAATTTCAGGCCCTTCATAATATCTCGCTCGACGTTAAAGCGGGAGAACGCATTGTTTTATGTGGGCCATCCGGTTCCGGTAAATCAACCCTTATCCGCTGCATAAACCAGCTCGAAGTTCCCGAACAAGGAAGCATCCGCATTTATGGCGTCGATATCATGACTGCAGCGCCACAAGAGCAGAAAAATGTGCTCCGCGAAGTTGGCATGGTATTCCAGCATTTTAATCTCTTTCCCCATATGACTGTCATGCAAAATTGCATTCTTGCTCCCATGACCGTTCAAGGACTGACAAAGGAAAAGGCAAAAGAGCGCGCAATCAAATATTTGAGCAAGGTCGGTATCGAGGCTCATAGCGAGAAATACCCATCCCAGTTATCCGGCGGGCAGCAGCAACGCGTTGCTATTGCTCGTGCTCTTTGTATGGAACCCAAGGTCATGTTGTTTGATGAACCAACCTCGGCTCTTGATCCGGAAATGGTCGGAGAAGTTCTGGATGTTATTGTCAAGCTTGCCGAAACCGGCATGACCATGCTTTGCGTCACACATGAGATGGGATTTGCGCGCGAAGTCTCAGAACGTGTTCTTTTTCTCGAAAATGGAAAGATTCTTGAGGACACAACACCTGATAAATTCTTCTCAAACCCTGATAATCAAAGGGCTAAAGATTTTCTTGCAAAAATAAAACACTAATAATCGAGTGTTAAACCGCTTCATGAATGGCGTTTTAAAACGAAATTACGCCCTATGATGACCGAATGATAGGTTTCATCTGCCTGTTTCGACAAATTTTAACGGGCAGCACAAAGCATTTTAACCTCTCAAGCGATTTCGGATTAAGTGCGTAGATCATTATAAATTTGCGGTAGAAATATAAGCGATAGACGCATTTATGTTAAAAATAACCTGAATTCGATTCTGTGCTGTTTTCAATTTCACTCAGCATTGATAAACTTCAAGCATTTCACTGAAGCTTCAGATATTTCAACAAGGCTTGCGATGCAATTTCACCCGACGGTGCAGATGTCTTCATGGTCGTTTTGATCAAAGAAAATCCGTCAAGTTGGGCTTGACGAACCGGCCCGGCAACAACCAATTGTTCGACCTGACGGGCCAGCATACCGGGACGCAAAAATTCATTGAAATATTCCGGAACAACTGGCCGGTCGGCGATGATATTGGGCAATGCGGCGCTCCACACTTTTACCCGTGGCAATATAAAGGTTTTTGAAAAAAGATCCGCTTTATAACCAAGAACCATCGGAATATTGGCTAGTGCCAGTTCCAGAGAAACAGTACCGGACGCAGCAAGTGCCGCATCGGCTTTTGCAAAAGCTGCCCATTTTGCCTCTTCACCAACCACAATTTCCACTTTTACCGGCCATTCACTCATAAGTTTGCGCACACTGTCGGCAAGCCTTGGCAGAGTAGGCAAAACAAAATTGATAGCCGGCTGCCGTTTTTTTAAAATTTCCAAGGTTGCCCCGAAAATCGGCATCAAACCACGAATTTCAAAATGTCTCGAGCCCGGTAATACGACCACTGTCGGCTCCGACTTTTTCTCTTCCAAATGGCGCAACCGCATTCTTTCCATTGCCAGCAATGGCGGATAGGTCAACAATCTATGACCGACATAAGTTGCCGGGGGCCCTTGCAAATCATGCATAACCTTTTTTTCGAAAGGGAGCACAACAAGAACATGGTCGATATAGGAACACATTGCCTTGGCTCGTTCGGGGCGCCACGCCCAAACCGAAGGAGCAATATATTTTATGATAGGGATTTGAGGCGCGAATTTCCGGACTTTTTTCGCAACACGGTGGGTAAAGTCCGGACTATCGATAATGATCAGACAATCCGGCTTTTCATCAGCAATAAACCGCGCCAGACGGTGTATATGCAGGATGAGCTTCGGCAGTTTTTTCAAAACAGCACCAAGCCCCATTAAAGCTATGTCATCGACATTAAAGGCACTTTTTAGCCCCAACGCTTCAAGATGTGAGCCGCCAACGCCTATGAGTTTGATATTGCGTCCGGTTTTTCGTGCCAATGCCGATATCAGATCTGCTCCGAGCAAATCTCCGGATTCTTCGCCGGCAACGATAGCAATTTTAATAGGACCATCAGACATATTCGTTCTTTCCGAAGGTCTCGATAAAAAGCGAACATTTATCTGCTTGTTCAACTGTCTCTTTTAATGAAACGATGAAAGTTCGCTCTGCTTCAACGGCAACACCATCCAAATGACATTGTTTGGCATGGATAATTGTTTCAGGCCCAATGGTGGGCAAATCGGCTCTTTCATCCTGTTGTTCTTTAGCTCGCTTGACCAGCACACCCCCTGTTAGAGGAATGCGTTTTTCATTACGCATTTCCGTGACACGGCGCAACATGTTATCGGTACCCTCCGCACCTTCAACGGCCACGACGCGCCCTTTTACAGCAACTGCTCCCTGACCGATATCAAGTTTTCCCAAAATTGCAGCTGCCTCCGCTGCAAGCATAATATCCCGCCAATTTTTTTCGTCAGCGCGTTTCTTCGTCAGATTGAATCCTTTGGGTGCCAATAATTGTGGAACGACTTCGTGGGCGCCCACAACATGAAAACCATATTTTTCGACAACGCTAATGAAGGCTTTCAAAAGCGCATCGTCTCCCTGCCCCAAAGCATGAAACAATTTTGGCAATGCTGATAACGTTGTCCAATCAGGGCGCAGATCTTTGAGATTAGGCCGACTTTTGACACCACCTGCCAATATAACATTGGTGATATTCGCTTTTTTCAAAGCTTTTATCAGTCTTGCTAGCTGTACGACCGATATTTCACAGTGCTCATAGGAGTAAAGTCTCGGATCGGCCTCGCCTTTCAGTGGAACAAGAAACGGCTTTTCTCCCATTTCTTCTATTGCGTTGGCAACAGCCAAAGGCAAAACACCATTTCCCGCGATGATAGCGGTGCGACCGGAAAGGCTACGTTTTGTGTCGCCCTTCCCCATATTCAATATCCGATATCGCCGCTGTTATTTGTGTTATCGAGTTTTGGCGTACAAAACGCGCGTTTATGATCAGCTTCAACAAAATCGATAATGTCAGTTACCGCTTTTGAAGCTGGATAGGCATTACGCACGTCAATGGCTCTTTCGGCAATGGGTTTGGTTCTGTCAAAGAGCATCGGTACAGCATGACGCACAGCGTGAATTTCGCTATGCGGCAAACCTGATCTTTTCATGCCTATAATATTCAAGCCACCCAGCCATGCGTGGACGCCGATAGCAGACCCATAGGGAATGAGATCACCAACCAGAGCGGCCAAACCACCAACAAAAGCGTGATGCCCGACACGAACGAATTGATGAACCGCACCGCCGCCGCCAATAATCACATAATCACCGATCACGACATGGCCACCAATCATCACATTGTTGGAAAATGTAACGTGATTTCCCAAAGCACAATCATGAGCCACATGGGCATAAGCCAAAAATTCGCAATCATCGCCAACCGTTGTTGTTCCACGGCTTGTATCCGACCCGCGATGCATGGTGACACCTTCACGGATGATGCAATTTTTTCCGATAACCAAAGTGGTACGCCCACCTTTGTGTTTATTATTTTGAGGATCTCCCCCTAAAACTGCATTCGGATAGACAAGAGCGTTTGACCCCAATGTGGTTGGGCCCATTATGACAACATGGCTCAACAAACGGGAATCATCGCCAATAACAGCATCGACGCTAACGGTACAAAAAGGCCCGATTTTTACATTGGTACCAAGTTCTGCACCTTTTTCCACTATCGCAGTTGGATGAATTTCAACACCGGACATTCTAGAACCCTATTCTTCTTTATTCTCGGCAACCGCAATCATAGCAGCAACTTCCGCTTCTGCCACGCGATTTCCATCAACTTCCGCAATGCAAGAAAAGCGCCTGATTCCACCATGTTGTTTCAATTTCTTGACATGGAGCCTCAACTGATCTCCCGGCACAACAGGTTTACGGAATTTTGCTTTATCGACGGTCATGAGATAAACAACGCCGGGTTTTTCGTCGCCCTGAACAAGCAACGAAATTGCGCCGGCAGTCTGAGCCATCGCTTCAATGATAAGCACACCCGGCATAATCGGGTTTTCCGGAAAATGCCCTGTGAAGTGCGGTTCGTTTACCGTAACATTTTTAATGCCAATTGCCGATTGATCACCGTCAATATCAATAATACGATCAATAAGAAGAAACGGGTAACGATGAGGCAATATCGACAACAGCTTACGAATGTCTACTGCCTCCAGACTGTTCTTCTCAACAGCAGCGTTCATCTTGTCATTTCTCCTTATTGAACTTTGTCATATTTCTTAGCGCCGCAACTTCACGGAACCATTGTTTGATCGGGCGAGCGGGGCTACCACCCCATTTTTCGCCGTCAGGTATGTCATTCATAACGCCACTTGCTGCAGCGATCTGCACACGTGAGCCAATTTTTACGTGATCGGCCAGACCGACACTTCCTCCCAATTGCGTCATATCACCGATTGTAGAACTACCTGCAATTCCACAATGCGCAGCAATCAAACAAAAACGTCCGATTTGCACATTATGAGCAATTTGAACCAAATTATCTATTTTTGTGCCTTCGCCGATGATCGTATCTTTCAATGCACCGCGATCAACTGTCGTATTGGCACCGATTTCTACATCATCCTGAATAATAACGCGCCCAAGCTGCGGAATTTTTTCAATGCCGCTCGGTCCACCGACATAACCGAACCCGTCCTGACCTATTCTCACTCCCGGATAAAGACGAACCCGATTACCTATAAAGCTATACTGAATTGAAACAGATGGCGCGATATAGCATTCACGCCCTACCCGACAATTTTCACCGATGACGGCCGTTGAGGAAACAAGTGTACCGCTCCCCACTTCTGCTCCGCGTCCGATAACAGCACCCGGTTCGACCGTCACTCCTTCTTCGAGTTTTGCCTCCGGATGAACAAAAGCTTTTGGTGAAACTCCATATTCTCCAAACCACGGAGCCGGTGTTGAAGCTGTCGGAAACAGGATGCGTCCAATCATCGCAAAATCACGATGTGGCGATTGCGTTACAAGAGTAGCAATATTATCAGGAACTTTGGAAGCAACATCTTCGGAACAAAAAACGGCAAGAGCCTGGCTCCCGAGCAACGCTTTTGCAAATTTTCTACTTTCGACAAAAACGAGAGAACCCGGCTCCGCATTATCCAGCGAAGAAAGATGCTTGATTACTGAACCACTTAATTCAGGATTGCGTAAAGCGGCACCTGTTAAAGCTGCCGCCTCGCCAACAGTCAACTGTCGGGACGGCGTAAAAAATAATGAATCCGCCATCAGAACACTTTCTCTCCCGACCCTTCAAGATCGGGAGAAAGGGAAAATTAGAACTTGGTTGACACACCAAAGTTGAAGTTCTGTGTCCGGTCACCGCTCTCTTTAGCAACAGGCCAAGCATAGTCAAAGCGCAATGGCCCAAATGGCGAAGCCCACATCAAGCTGACACCGGCAGATGCACGCCATGCACTTTCATCACCGGTAACGGCTTGTTCAAAGTCATAGACCGGATCATACTTATTGCCATAAAGAGTTGCCGTATCTGCGAAGAACGCACCACGCATACCCAAGCTATCGGGAACAACCGGCATCGGGAATTGGATTTCCGCCGTGGCATTCATATAGGTTGTACCACCGAGGAAGTACTTATCTCCGTCTGTAGAGCGCTGACGAGGACCGATACCGTTATATTTGAAACCACGTATCATGTCCGAATTGCTCTTGAACATATCGAAGATACGGACACCATCGTCACCGATCTCGTGGATATAGCCACCGCCGACAGACAGCAAACCAACGAGATCGTATGTTTCCGAAATCGTCTTGTACATCATGGCCTTACCGGTCGTCTTCAAGAAGTTTGCGTCACCACCGACACCGGCATATTCCTGAATACCGCGAATGAAGAGACCATCATGCGGGTTTTTCATGTCATCTATAGTATTATAGGTCAAACCATAGCTGACCGACGAACGAATCCACGGACTATTCTTCGACGCTTGAACAATGGCACCGGAATAATCTTTCATCTCTTCATATTCTTTAATAGTACCGTGCTCTCTTGCACGATCCGCGTAGCGACCCTCGTGGTCAAGATCATATTCTTCCTGAACATAGTTATAAGCGATGCTACCGGTTAACTGTTCGGTAATCGGCACACCAAAACGAACCGAACCGCCTGTTTGTTTGACATCATAGTCGTCATTCATACGATATGTACGACGAAAAACATCAAAACCGGCCGACAACCGATAACCAAGAAAATAAGGTTCGGTAAATGACAAATTATAGTTACGTGCGTCATCTTCACCGGCACCGGCACCAATACGAACATATTGGCCACGCCCCAAGAAGTTACGCTCTGTAATAGAAGCTTCAACCGAAGCACCCGGCGAATCGCCACCTGTTGTATAACCACCACCGATAGAGAACTCACCCGTTGATTTTTCGGTCACATCAACAACAAGGATAACCTGATCCGGTTCTGAGCCCGGAGCTGTTGAAACATTGACAGTCTGGAAGAAGCCCAACCCTTCAAGGCGCCGTTTAGCACGCTGCACCATTGTCTGGTTATAAGCATCGCCTTCATTCAGGTCGAGCTCGCGACGGATAACATAGTCACGTGTTTTATCGTTACCGCGAATTTCAATTCGCTCGACATAGGCCCTCGGTCCTTGGTCGATATTGTAAACGATAGACATCGTATGATTATTGAAATCACGGTCACCACGAGGTTCAACTTTAGCAAAGGCATAACCCGAATCAGCAACCTTGTTATTGATTGCCAATACCGAGTCTTCAATGCGCTTGGCTGAATAGACATCGCCTTCATGGGTCTTCAGCACTTTTTGCATCGACTGGGTATCAATCCCTTCAATCGTGCTATCAACCTGTACATCGCCTAATTTATAGCGGGCACCTTCATCAACAACGAATTTGATTTTATAGGAATTGCTGGCTTCGTCGAATGTCGCATCAGCCGAAACAATCTGAAAATCTGCATAACCGTGATTGAAATAGAAACGGCGCAAAGCTTCCTGATCAGCCTGCAAGCGATCATCACTATAAACATCGCCTCTGGTCAGCCAAGAAAGGATATTGGAGCGTTTGGTTGCGATAACATCACGCAGACGGCGGTTACCAAAAGCCTTATTTCCTTCAAAGGTAATATCGTCAATCTTGGTTTTCTTACCTTCTGTGATCTTGAAGACGACATTCACACGTCCTTGCCCGAGATCGACAGTCTGGGCCGAAACCTCTGCATCATTACGACCTACATAACGATAGGCATCACGAATGGACTGTTCGTCGGATGCAAGTTTGGCAGGATCGAAAGCTTCGCGCGGCTTAAGCGAAATAACGCGCTGCAAATCAGGATCCTTGACCTTTTTATTACCTTGGAAAAGCACCTGATTGACGACTTCGTATTCCTTGACAGAAACCACGAGCGTACCACCAACCTGCTTCATCTTGACGTCGGAAAACAGCCCCATTGCAAAAAGCCGCTTCAAACCTTCATCAATATCATTATTGGAAAAATTCTTTCCAACCTTGATACCCGTGTTATCACGAATCGTCTGTGCGTCAACACGCTGGTTGCCACGAACCTCGATGGCGTGAACGACAGCCGCCTGTGCAACCCCCATTCCCAAAACCGAGACAGTTACAGTTGCCGGAACGGCCATTGCTACCGTAAGTGCCAGTGCAGATGCTGCGCTAAGAAATTTCGAATTCGCCGTCATTGGCTTCTTTACCCTTGTTTATTTGTTTCCAGACACACCGTGCCCAAAAATGCTTATATATCCCTAATAGCGGGTTTTTTTATACAAGCAAGGCCTTCCGTTAAAATCTGCCTACTTCTTTACTCACCGTGGCATGTATGCCACGGCATTTCACAAATATGGTAAACAGTTTACATCATTTTTAAATAACAAACATCGCCCAACTTGATAAACTGTTAACACAGCTTAATCAACCTAACCAGCATAAATAATCGTTGGATATTGCAAATAACATAAAAGCAACGACAATAATAAAGCCGACGGTAAAAATGATTTCCTGAATACGCTTGGGAACCGGCCGCCCGATAACACCTTCAATAACATAAAAAACCAGATGCCCGCCATCAAGCGGTGGCAATGGAAACAGATTTATCAACCCGATGCCGATTGAAAGAAACGCTGTAAGATTGAGAAGCGACATAAATCCGGTCTCGCTTACCTGCCAAGCTATCGTTGCCGTTTTCGAAGGGCCGCTCAATTGACAGCGATCTTCCCGCCCTTCAATCAATCGCCCGAGAAAACGAACTGTCTGAACGACAATAAAAGCCGATTTGTCCGTTGCTTCACCAATTGCCGAAAACAATCCATAATTGACATGTTTTTCATAGGCCGGATCCAGTCTTCCCGGATTATTCGGATCAGCAGGTGCTCCAGCGCCAATCATGCCGACGCGAACTTTATTGCCAAATCCGTCATCCCGTTCCGTCGGTTTTGGCGTAATGGTAACGTTATAAGGCTGCCCTGATCTTTCCAGCGTAAAATCGATCGGATCACCTCCGTGGAGCGAAACATAACCGATGAGGTCGTCGAAACTTTCAACCTTTTGACCATCCATCTCTATAAAACGGTCTCCGGGTTTTAACCCTGCCGTCATTGCGGGCGCACCATCCACCAATGAACCGATAACCGGTTCAATGATTATTCTGCCATAGGAGAAGAAGAAAAACGACAAAACCACAACGGTAAAAAGTGCATTGGTAAATGGTCCGGCAAAAACGGTAACAGCACGAGCCCAGGCACCAGCAGAAGCAAAAGATCCGGGAAGCGCCGCCGCATCCGCTTTTGAAGCCATTCCGGCAGCATCTTCGTCGCCGATAAATTTCACGTAGCCGCCAAGAGGTATCAATGCAATGCGCCACCGTGTGCCACGCTTATCGGTCCGCGAACAGATTTCCGGACCAAATCCCAATGAAAATGCACTCGCGCCGATACCGCACCAGCGCCCCACGAGATAATGGCCCATTTCATGGACAAAAATAATGACCATGATGACACATATCACACCAAAAATACGCAATAACGGTGTGCCGACATCAGCAATAAAACTCATTATTTCCAAGAGAGGCTCCGTCAATCAGATCAGGTTAAACATATTTGAAGGAACTGTCATATCTGCAGCGATTGCTCCGACGAGATAAAGCAGAATGGCAGCAAAAACCAGTCCATCGACGCGATCCATAAAGCCGCCATGTCCAGGCAGGAAGCGCCCTGAATCTTTTACACCAAAGTGCCGTTTTACCCACGATTCAGAAATATCTCCAATTTGCGATACAATCGAAAGAGCAAGAGACAGTACAGGGATAAACAAATTGGCTGGAGTAGTATCAAGAGCTACAAACGCTACGAGGCATCCGCCTGCAGTACCGGCCAATGCACCGCCAATGGCCCCACTCCACGTTTTATTAGGAGAAAATTTGGGAGCAAGTTTCGGTCCGCCGAGCGAACGTCCATTGAAATAGGCCGCTATATCCGTTCCCCAAACAATAGCGAAGAGATAAATAATCGCACCGAATCCGAATGGTTCTTCGCCTCTTATATATGTCAAGGATAGAACGGGCAAAGTTGCATAGAGATAGCCTCCAGCAACCCAACCGGTTTTTCTTCCTGCCACAAGTGCGAGGACAATAGCACATAAAAAAATCACGACAAAAACGAGAGGCGCTGAAAAATCAGCAACAAGCAGAATGCCAAAAATAATATATGCCACGGAGGCAATAATTTCGTCTATTTGCCGCCAGCAGCTTTTACTAATCCCTCTCCACTCATATAAAACAAAGCCTCCAACGCACCAGGCAAATAAAGCAAATAGAAAGCCGCCTTCCCATGTCAGAAAAAGTGCTATAGCTGCAAAGACAACAGCTGTCAGAATTCTCATGAGAAGATTAGACATCGGTTCTCCGATCCGAACAATATGCATCTCGAACTATAATTTTCATCCAATTTCTTTTTAAGACAAAGATCAGAGTTATAACAACTTTTCTTTTTTATAATCGGGAATCCGCCCGAAACGACGTTCACGCAACCAATAATCTTCAACAGCTATATCAAGTTGTCTTTCATCGAAATCAGGCCAGTAACAGGGAGCAAAATAAAATTCGCTATAAGCCGACTGCCAAAGCAAGAAATTCGACAAACGTTGCTCCCCGCTGGTGCGGATTATTAGGTCAGGATCCGGCATTTCAGCCGTATCAAGATATTTTGAAAAAACGGCTTCATCAATTTCATCAATATTGATAGTTCCGTTCGCCAGAGATTTGGCGATTTTTTTTACAGACCGGACAATTTCGGCACGTCCACCATAGTTGAATGCGACAACAAGATTGAGTCCGTCATTTTTTTGCGTAATTGTCTCTGCTTCATCGAGTAGACTCTGAATATCCGCTGGCACCTCTTCACGATTGCCTATCACCCGTACACGGACATTATTATCGCGAAGATCAAGCAGATCACGTTTTATAAATAACTTCAGAAGTCCCATCAGATGATTGACTTCAGACTCCGGTCGTGACCAGTTTTCAGAAGAAAAAGCAAAAACAGTCAACCATTCGAGCCCCATTTGACTGGCATGATGCACAATTCTATGAAGTGCTTCCATGCCAATCTTGTGACCGGCAATTCTGGGTAATCCACGAGCACGTGCCCATCGGCCGTTTCCATCCATAATGATGGCAATATGACGTGGATATAACATATTTTTCCGACCTGTTTGCTGCAATAAATAGTTTTAGACTTGCATAATTTCCGCTTGTTTAGCAGCCAATACCTTATCGATCTCGCCGATCGTCGTATCCGTCAATTTCTGAATTTTATCAGAAGCAATACGGCTTTCATCCTGACTGATCTCGCTATCCTTTTCAGCCTTTTTCAATCCTTCCATTCCGTCGCGACGAACATGGCGGACTGCAACACGCGCCTGCTCCGCATATTGGTGAGCAATTTTAACAAGCTCTTTGCGGCGTTCTTCGTTAAGTTCCGGCAATGGAATGCGCAAAGTTGTACCGTCCGTTATCGGGTTCAGGCCCAATGAAGATTCTCTGATGGCCTTGTCAACTGCAGACACCATTGATTTATCCCAGACTGAAACCGACAACATGCGCGGTTCCGGTACGGAAATATTGGCGACCTGATTAAGCGGCACAGTCGAGCCATAAGCTTCGACCGTTATCGGTTCAAGCAAGCTCGCAGAAGCACGACCGGTCCGCAAACCAGTGAGCTCGTGTTTGAATGATGAAATGGCGCCTTCCATACGGCGCTTGAGATCGTCGATATTTGTAGCGTCACTCATACTAACTCTCCTTCGGATTATTTTTAGACGAATATTATTCCGATACCACTGTATAGCGTCCGGTGCCATTCAACACATTGGCCAGTCCACCCTTTTCACTGATCGAATAGACAATAATAGGAATATGGTTTTCACGAGCCAGAGTAATTGCGGTGGTATCCATAACTGCAAGACCCTTTTGGATAACTTCTTCATGCGTTAAATGGTCGAAACGGGTTGCAGAAGGATCCTTTTTCGGGTCGGCCGAGTATATTCCATCAACCTGGGTAGCTTTTAGAAGCACGTCCGCTCCGATTTCTGCCGCTCTAAGGGCGGCTGCCGAATCAGTGGTAAAAAACGGATTTCCGGTGCCACCTGCGAAAATGACTACCTTGCCCTGACTGATGTAGCCGACAGCCTTGCGTTGCGAGAAACTTTCACAGATTTGTGGCATTGCGATGGCGGAAAGCACAACCACATCTACCCCGAGTTTTGTTAGTGATGTGCGCAATGCAAGAGAGTTAATCGCTGTTGCCAGCATCCCCATATGGTCACCGGTTACGCGATCACCACCGCGTGAGGCGACTGCAACGCCGCGAAAAATATTTCCGCCACCGATGACAACGCCGACTTCGACACCCATTTCATGCGCATCAGCTATGTCTTTGGCAATACGATCAACGACTGAAACATCGATACCGAAACTTTGCCCACCCATTAATGCCTCGCCAGAGGCCTTCAATAAAATTCGTTTGTAGAGCGGGGTATCTGTCATCAATAGTCTCCAAATGCAAAATTCATTTGCGCCTTCGATACACGAAGGGCACCGCATTGTCACGCGATGCCCTCTCTACAACGTTTTTTCCGTGTCTCACAATGCAAAAGCACTGTTTTTACGCAAATAAACCGGATTTTGTCCAAAAATCAGCCTTTTACTGCTGCAGCGACTTCGGCTGCAAAATCACTTTCGGCTTTTTCGATACCCTCACCAAGGGCAAAACGGACAAAACCTTTTATTTTTGCCGGTGCGCCGATTTCTTTTTCTGCATTCTTCAAAGCCTCGCTTACAGTTTCATCAGGATTGATGACAAAGGCCTGTGAAAGCAGAACAACTTCTTCATAAAATTTGCGCATACGACCTTCCACCATCTTTTCTACGATGTTGGCCGGTTTTCCAGACTGGTGAGCCTGTTCGGAATAAATTGCTTTTTCACGCTCGACTGCTGCCGGATCGACTTCCTCGGCAGTCAATGCCAAAGGATTTGTTGCAGCCACATGCATAGCAACCTGCCGACCAAAATGTTCGGCTGCGTCTTTATCGCCATTGGTTTCAATCGCAACAAGAACACCGATTTTACCAAGACCGTCACCAATACCGTTATGAATATAGGTGGCAATAACGCCATTATCGACAGATAGCTCAGCGGAACGACGGAATGTCATGTTTTCGCCAATTTTGCCAATGGCATCTTTGAGTGTCTCGGCAACAGTTTTATCTGACCCCGGATAGCTTGAAACCGAAATTTTTTCCAATGTTCCATCCGTATCCAGCGCGGCTTTTGCAATATTGCGAACAATATCCTGAAACGCATCGTTACGGGCAACAAAGTCTGTCTCGGAATTCACTTCGACAAGAACAGCCTTTTTACCGTTGGAGGCTACACCTACGAGACCTTCAGCCGCTGTACGACCAGCTTTTTTATCAGCCTTGGCAATGCCCTTTTTACGCAGCCAATCAACGGCTGCTTCCATATCGCCATTTGTTTCTGCAAGTGCTGTCTTGCAATCCATCATACCGGCGCCCGACAATTCGCGAAGTTCTTTCACCTGTGCTGCGGTAATGCTCATATTTGCCTCTTAATCTTAATAACGGCGAAAGCGTGCAAGGATTATCCCTCAGCACGCCCGCGACCATACATCATTGAGTTGAAGTGCCCTTGTCTCAAGGGCACAATTTATTCGTTATTCTGCGGCAGGAGTTGCTTCTTTATTTTCTTCCAGAGCAGGTTCGACAGGAGCTTCTGCCTGTGCACCAAGATCAACGCCCATTGCGCCTTGTTGACGGGCGATACCATCAAGGGCAGCCTTTGCAACCAGATCACAATAAAGAGCAATCGCACGTGAAGCATCATCGTTTCCAGGAATCGGATAATTGATATTATCCGGATCGCAATTGGTATCGATTATAGCAACAACCGGAATCCCCAGACGTTTGGCTTCATCGATTGCAATTTTTTCTTTGTTTGTATCAATGATAAACAGAAGGTCCGGAACCGAACCCATATCCTTGATACCGCCAAGTGCGCGATTGAGTTTATCGCGGTCATGTTCAATATTAAGACGTTCCTTCTTGGTGAAGCCCTGTGCTTCATTAGCAAGAATTCCGTCCAGTTTGCGCAAACGCTGAATAGAATTGGAAATTGTTTTCCAGTTGGTCAACATACCGCCAAGCCAACGTGCATTGACATAATATTGAGCCGAGCGGTTGGCCGCTTCCGCAATGATGTCGGAAGCCTGACGCTTGGTGCCAACAAAAAGCACACGACCACCGCGGGCAACCGTATCCGATACCACCTTCAAGGCGTTATGGAGTAACGGTACAGTCTGTGCAAGATCGATAATATGAATGTTATTGCGCTGCCCATAGATATAGGGAGCCATTTTCGGGTTCCAGCGATGTGTCTGGTGACCAAAGTGAACACCGGCTTCCAAAAGCTGGCGCATAGTAAAATCTGGCAATGCCATTTTTTTATCCTTTCCGGTTGAACCTCCACGGAATGAGGCAGGTAACACCTGCCACCGGCGGAAAATTGCGGATTTCTCCCGCAATCACCCTTTTCCCGTGTGTGGAATATTTGGTTAGTTAAGTGATATCGCACAAAGTTTCAAGTCTTTTAACGTCCACCGGTCGATATTCTTACACAAAATACAAAAATCGTTGTAACCGGTGTTAGTCTTTACAATTTTCTTTTGAAGTCGGGACATCAAATAATTTGAAAGTTTGCAATTTACCCCGAACAGAAAAATTTCCATAATCCATTACAAGATCGCGTGTGATACCATTCTCATAAAGAAGAAAGCTTGTTCGATAGACTGGTAAACCGTCCTGATTCTCGTCATCATTAAAATAGGAAATCGTCACCGGCCAATAAGGTTCTTTTCCGAGTTTCCCCATGATTTTGGTTTCATCGTCGGATTTTGCATCCACTTTATCGCCTAACACCACGGTCGCTTCGGTCAGACGATCGGCATCATCCGAGCCATCGAACAAGACTGTCCGGTAAAAATGCTGGCCTGCTTTTGCTTTACGGATGACTTCTTCAGTCTGGATTGTCGGAAAAGCGGCCGATTTTAACTTGACCTCATTTTCTTTGGGCTTCTTCGTATTGACAATCATATTTCCATTGGAAATTTTCGCAACGCCATCCGTTTCACTTGTAACTTCCCGATCGATTATAGTTTTGCTTACAAAACGGAATTCTTTACCATTTGCCGATTCAAAACTGGTCATTTGTTGATCGGTAAGACGCGTTGGTGAATCAGCCATATTGATGCGCGTGACGAAGCGAAACCTTGTTGTATAACCTTCACAAGCCGAACCATTGAATTCATAAGCCATACGGCCGACGAGACCCGAAATACCCGATTTATCTGCAGCATTTTCAAGCTGGAGGTCATAGATTGCCAGATGCGGCACCATGACAATTTTATCTTCGCCCCGTGCAACGTTCACGCACATAACCGATAAAATAAAGGCAAATAGAAATTTTGGCATCCGCATATTCCTGTTTTTTCCTTAACCTTGGCGTTATCATATATAATGGTAAAAAAGCGAGTAATTTCTTTTTTTGAAGATCGCATTTCCATGTTCGAGAAAATGGGTTATTGAGCAAATATGAAATGACGGGAAAAGAGGTAAAAAATGTCTGATACGATTGAAAGTCGTTTGCAAAAACTTGGCGTTACAATTCCCGCTGCTGTACAACCTGTAGCAAATTACGTGACTGCCAGAAAATCCGGTAACCAGCTTTATATTTCCGGTCAACTTCCGCTTAGTAACGGAAAGCCTGTCGCAATAGGCAAAGTCGGCCGGACAGTCACTTCCGAACAGGCAAAAAAATCTGCCGAAGCATGTGCAATCAACATTCTTGCACAAGCCAAAGCCGCTTTGGGAGATTTGAGTAAAATCAAACAGGTGATAAAAGTAACCGCTTTTGTTGCAACCGACCCCAATTTCACCGACATTCCTCAAGTTGCCAACGGTGCTTCGGATTTGTTTGTCAATGTTTTGGGTGAAGCCGGAAAGCATGCTCGTTCGGCTGTAGGAGTTGCTGCACTGCCAATGGATGTTCCGGTGGAAGTGGAAGCAATTCTGGAAATCTGAGTGATGAGGATTGATTGGTTATCAAAAAGGCCCATCGCGAATAGTGGACTTCATGGCTACGATAAGTCTGTTCAAGAAAATACGCTGCCGGCATTCGAACTGGCAGCGCTTGAAAATTATACCATTTGTTGCGATGTCCAACTGTCTCATGACGGCGTTCCGATGGTATTTCATGGCGCTTCTCTTGAACAAATAACAGGCCAGAAAAAACGTATCATAGATCTCCGTTCATCGGAAATTGCCAATATCCAAACCAGTGAGGGCAAGCCACGCATTTTTACCCTTGAGGCACTTCTTCAAAACATTGCCGGCAAAGTCCCTGTTCTGGCAAATCTGGAAGGCAATGAAGGAGAAGATGCGGGCCTGATTTCAACGGTGACAGAGTTGTTGGTTGCTTACCCGAACAAATCGGCAATCATGTCTCAGGATGTGCATATTTTACGGCGCATACGTTTCGGTGACCGTGCAATACCACACGGGATAAAAGCTGAAGGAAACAAGCGCTCGGAGATTGAACAACACTTTGCAATGCTTGCTCATGATATGGAGTTCGTGGCCTATAATTTCAGGCAGTTGTCCAATCCTTTTGTACGGTTTGTCCGTGAAAAGCTGGGCATGCCCGTTCTTGCTTTTACTATTCACAATTCTGAAGAGTGGGAAAGAGCACGTGTTAATGCCGACCAAATGATATTTGAAGGTTTTAAACCCGACAACGACAATTAAACCCCGTACATCCTAATAGTTAGTGCGATGTTTAAAACAATAAGTGAGGAGAAAAATGCAACAAAGTTATGATGAAAATAATATTTTTGCGAAGTTGATTCGTGGAGAAATTCCCTCTATCCGCGTTTATGAAGATGACGATGTCATCGCTTTCATGGATGTCATGCCGCAAGGTAAAGGGCATACATTGATTGTTCCACGGAAAGGCTCCCGCAATCTACTGGATGCTGAGCCGGAGACTCTTGCTAAAGTAATCAAGGTTGTGCAGAAAATAGCAAAGGCTGTTAAAAAAGCGTTCAATGCAGATGGTGTAACTGTCATGCAGTTTAATGAACCGGCAAGCGGTCAAACTGTTTTTCATCTCCATTTCCATGTTATTCCCCGTTTCGAAAATGTTCCTTTGAAGCCACATAGCGGGGAAGCAGTCGATACAAAAACACTGGAAGAATCTGCCGCAAAAATCCGCGCAGCACTTTAAAACAAAGGCGAGCCGCGTTAATCAACCGGTTTTGCGCAAAAGCAGCATAATGAACCGGTTTATCAGAAATGCCTGCCCGATGGTTCATCGCGCAGGCATTTTTGTCTCGATATGATTTATTTTTCGACGTTATATTTTGCTGCTATATATATCGTCATTGCATTCATTGATCGGCTGGCGTCGGCTTTTTTACCCGCCTTCCGGAAGCCTTGACTGCTCTCACCGGTTTTTTGTTCGTTTGTGCTTCATTACTGATAATTTCCAAGGCCAGTTTGTTTTTGTCCGATTTGTCGGTCATAACTTTAACAGTACCGCCATGGCGGAGCTTTCCGAACAATATTTCTTCAGCCAGCGGCTTCTTTATATATTCTTGAATAACCCGCGATAGAGGACGAGCCCCCATACGTTGATCATAACCTTTATTAGCAAGCCATTTGGTTGCATCGTCACTCAACTCGAAGGTTATTTCCCGATCGGCAAGTTGTGCTTCGAGTTGCAAAATAAACTTCTGTACGACCTGATGAATAATCGGTTCGGACAAGGGTGCAAATGGAATGATCGCATCAAGCCGGTTACGGAACTCCGGAGGAAATAACTGGTTAATTGCCTCTATGTCATCACCCTCACGCTCGGTCTTTCCAAAACCGATTGCAGACTTTGCCATATCCACTGCACCAGCATTTGTCGTCATAATAAGAATGATGTTGCGAAAATCGATCTGCTTGCCGTTGTGATCGGTCAGCTTACCGTGATCCATCACCTGTAGAAGAATATTATAGAGATCAGGATGCGCTTTTTCTATTTCATCAAGCAAAAGCACAGCATGTGGGTTCTGGTCGACAGCATCTGTCAACAATCCGCCCTGATCGAAGCCGACATATCCCGGTGGTGCACCTATCAATCTCGAAACAGTGTGCCGTTCCATATATTCCGACATATCAAATCGTAACAACTCGATGCCGAGAGACGCTGCAAGTTGTTTGGCGACCTCCGTTTTACCAACGCCGGTCGGACCTGAAAATAGATAGCTCCCTATAGGCTTGTCCGGTTCGCGCAGACCGGCACGGGCAAGCTTGATCGATGAAGTCAAAGCGGCAATCGCTTTATCCTGCCCATAAACCACTCTTCGCAATTCTTTTTCGAGATTTGCCAATGTTTTACGATCATCGCGTGATATGTTTTTTTGAGGAATGCGTGCCATTGTTGCAACCGTTTCCTCAATCTCTTTCACACCAATTGTCTTTTTTCTTTTGTCTTTAGGCAAAAGCATTTGTGCCGCGCCCGTCTCGTCGACCACATCTATCGCTTTATCAGGTAGCCGCCTGTCTGACATGTAACGTGATGAAAGTTCCACCGACGCCTTCATAGCGTCATCGGTATATTTTATCTGATGGAAGTTCTCGAAATAAGGCTTCAAACCTTTCAGAATTTCAATGGCATCATCAATAGACGGTTCGTTGACATCGATCTTTTGAAAACGCCGTGCCAAAGCCCGATCTTTTTCGAAAATCTGGCGGTATTCTTTATAGGTCGTCGAACCGATGCAACGAATAAGCCCCGAAGAAAGTGCCGGTTTCAAAAGATTTGCCGCATCCATACTACCGCCCGATGTTGCGCCCGCGCCGATCAGAGTATGAATTTCATCAATAAAGAGAATGGCACCCTTATAGTTTTCAAGCTCTTTTACAACCTGTTTCAAGCGTTCCTCGAAATCGCCACGATAACGGGTACCGGCAACAAGCATTCCCATATCGAGTGAAAAAATCGTAGCACTGCTTAAAACGTCCGGCACTTCGCCATCGACAATTCGTTTTGCCAAGCCCTCGGCGATAGCTGTTTTACCTACTCCGGGATCTCCAACCAGAAGCGGATTGTTTTTCGACCTCCGGCATAAAATCTGGATTGTTCTGGCAATTTCTTTATCCCTACCTATCAATGTGTCAATCTTGCCCTGACGCGCACGTTCATTAAGATTGATACAATATGCCGAAAGTGCATCGGTATCCTTGTTGGCCGATTGCGAAGTTGACACCTCGTCATCAGAATCATCCAGCGGGAAGCTCGCAGCGCCATTTTCGCTTGCGATACCATGGGAAATAAAATTGACCGCATCATAGCGTGTCATTCCCAGTTCCTGAAGGAAATAAGCAGCAAAACTTTCCCGTTCGGCAAAAATTGCAACAAGAACATTTGCACCGGTTACAATATCCCGTCCTGCCGACTGGACATGGATAACCGCACGCTGGATAACGCGCTGGAACGAATTGGTAGGCTTGGTATCTTCATCATCGCCTATCTGCGAATCGAGTTCCGATTGGACATATTGCGTCAAACGGGTACGTAATTGTTCAATGTCAACGTTGCAAGCAAGGATAACGGCTTTAGCATCAACATCATCAAGCAACGCCAATAACAAATGTTCCAATGTCGCATATTCCTGATGTGCGTCACTGGCAATCATAAGCGCTCTATGAAGGGCCTTTTCGAGGCTTGTGGTAAAAGACGGCATCGGAGTTCACTTTCTTTCCATTACGCATTGCAAAGGATGCTGATTTTCCCGGGCACAATCCATAACTTGCGCAACTTTTGTTTCGGCGACTTCATAGGAATAAACACCACATTCACCAACACCCGTATGGTGAACATTCAACATAATACGCGTTGCATCTTCACGATTTTTACGAAAAAATTTTTGTAAAACAAACACAACAAAATCCATAGGCGTGTAATCATCATTCAAGAGGAGAACACGATAAAAATCCGGTTTTTTTACTTTCGGAAGGGATTTTGTTGCAACACCGGTTTCAAAACTACCTGTGTCTTCATTTTCCTTCCCGCCATTCTGTCCGGCTAATTTTTGCAAACTTAATTCTACCAAGGTTATTGTTCTTTCTCGCCCATGCATTCCATGTAATGTATTTTTAACAGATTATAAGTCCCAGAATCGCAAGTTTAATAATTGTTTTACGCCATTTTCCACCACTAAGCTTCTCCCTTTAGCCAAATAATAATCACGAAAAATTTGTTCTCATAAAGAAATTGGTAACGCTGTCATATTAATCTTCCCCGCGAAAAGGCGGCAGGGGTCTCTGAGGCCCCTTTTTGTCGCAAATTCTGTTTGGCGTAATAAAAGGTCGTAAAAAGTGCAAAAAGCCTACCAAAAAGTAGCTCGTTTCATAAAGAAAGCCGCCATTGCAACTCTCATATTTTCAGTGTCTGTGACCTATGCACAAGCAGCTCCCCAAAGCGCTTATGCCGATAAATATGCCGCTATAGTTGTCGATGCCAATACCGGACGAACCTTATACGAAGTTAATGGAAATGCACGTCGCTATCCGGCATCCCTCACGAAGATGATGACGCTTTATCTTTTGTTCGAGGCAATGCAATCGGGCCGCGTCACACCAAACACCCCTATTCCGGTTTCCGCCTATGCAGCTTCCCGTCCACCCACAAAAATCGGTTTCAGAACCGGCCAAACGATTCCGGCAGAGCTTGCAGCCAAGGCATTGATCACGAAATCTGCAAATGATGTCGCAACTGCAATCGGTGAATATCTTGGCGGTTCCGAACAGCGCTTTGCCCAGATCATGACGGCAAAAGCACGTCGCTTGGGCATGATGAATACCAATTTTGCCAATGCGTCGGGTTTACCGGACGTACAGAACTATTCGACGGCACGCGATCTTGCAATTTTATCTTTGGCGCTCCGCGAACATTTTCCGAAGCAGTATGACTGGTTCAAAACCACAAGTTTCCAGTTCCGCGGCCAAACCATTAACGGACACAACCGGTTGGTACGGGATATGAAAGGCGTTGACGGTATTAAAACCGGCTACACCCGCATGTCCGGTTCTAACCTTGCTACATCTATGCGTATGGATGGACGCTCTATTGTTGCCGTTGTCATGGGTGGCAAATCATCTGCTTTACGCGATGCACACATGGCAGAGCTTTTGCGCCGTTATCTACCGGAAGCAAGTCGAGCCAAAACACGCGCCCCTCTTATTGCGGCAACACAATATGACTTGCCGGAGCCTCACAAAGCACCCGTTCCGGTTGCCAAAGCCGACATAGCCGTGGCTAAAGCCGATACAACTGCTTCGACGCCGAAGCCAGAAGCTGTAACGACTGCTTCAAATCCGCAGATTGCCAAAAAGCCGGATAATAACTCTGATGTTTTGACCGCGCTTGCCAACACAACAGCAAAAACCGCTCCGGCTGTAAAAGAGCTTGATCAGGCAATCGTTTCAAAACAGAAAAACGATGCCAATGAAAAAACAGCTATCGATCCCGTAATTACCGCATCTGCGCCAACCAACGGGCGTTCCGACCAGACAGGCTGGGCTATACAGATCGGTTCTTTGCCAAATCAACAACAGGCAACGGAAATGCTGTCAAATGCATCGGATGCCGCCCGCTCGGCTTTGGCAACAGCGACACCTTATACCCAGATTTTTGAAAAAGACGGCCAGCGCTACTATCGCGCCCGTTTCGTCGGTTTCAATACAAAAAAAGCGGCATGGGACGCCTGTTCGCTTCTAAAGAAAGCAAATTTTAACTGCTATGCGATAACAATGTAACCAATGTCTGAGTTTTGCGTAAAAGGTAATCAAGCTATGGCAAATGCAAATGATATGGTGTTAAAAGCCCGCTCCGTTAATCACGAGGGCTCGCTTCTCGCTTTGCGATCTCTTCAGCAGGCTGCTTTGAAATTGGCTGACCTGAAAGCGACGCCGCGCGGTATCACCACGCGCTCGCTTCTTGGTCTCCTGATTTGCCAAACACAACGTAACCGTCGTCTGGCTATGCCACCGGTTCGCATCCATTTGCGTGTTGCAAGTCCACGTGGATCTTTCGGTGTAAAATTCCGCTTGGGATCGACAAATATCTAAACCCCTAAAGTCTACAAAATATCCGCCTGCTCTAAAGCAAACCGAGATCGGCCAGTTCCTGTTTTAAAGCAGCCGGCAGGCGGGCTTTCTCACTCGTATTGTCATCCTCTGGCGCTTCACTTCCATCAAGATAGCGCCACCCTTGGAAAGCACGTCTCGGCTGCCAGATTGTCGGTATAATTTTTGGCTCGAGAACAAGCTTACAACGATGGATACCTTCATCATCGGTAAAGGGGCGAATATCCAGAAATTTTTGTCGGCATAGTATATTGCCTTTCATCACCCAATAAAGCGAGCCACCGTAGAGAAGTTCGTCAATTCTTTTTGGCACCATACGAGTGATGTGATATTGCTCCGGTTTTTCGCCAGCAGCTTTCAGTTGTTCCAAACGATAATCAATCCATTGGGCAAGCTCCTCCGGTGAAGAGCAGCCAACACATAATTTTACCATGTGAAGTGTCATAACTTATTACTTAACAATCCGTCACATTGACTGCAAGTCCACCCTTGCTTGTTTCTTTATATTTGTCACTCATATCACGGCCGGTTTCGCGCATCGTTCGGATACAGGCATCCAATGAAACAAAATGGCTTCCATCGCCATGAAGTGCCAGCGAAGCGGCTGTCACCGCTTTAACGGCGCCCATGGCATTTCGTTCGATACACGGTACTTGAACAAGGCCTGCTACCGGATCACATGTCATCCCCAGATGATGTTCAAGAGCAATTTCCGCAGCATTTTCAATCTGCATCGCTGTACCACCCAAAGCAGCGGTCAAACCTGCCGCAGCCATAGAAGCTGCCGAACCAACCTCACCCTGACAACCGACCTCCGCTCCCGAAATAGACGCATTATATTTTATGACACCACCAATCGCTGCAGCAGTGAGCAAAAAATTACGTATGCCGTCGCGTTCGGCTCCGGCACAAAACCGCAAATAATAACTGAGTACCGCCGGAACCACCCCTGCCGCGCCATTGGTAGGCGCGGTTACAATGCGGCCACCTGCGGCGTTTTCCTCATTAACCGCTATTGCATAAGTGGAAAGCCAGTCATTTGCCGCTAAAGGCCCAACATGATTTCTTTTGCTAT
Organism: Ditibartonella apihabitans; assembly: GCF_002007485.1. Taxonomy (GTDB): domain Bacteria; phylum Pseudomonadota; class Alphaproteobacteria; order Rhizobiales; family Rhizobiaceae; genus Bartonella; species Bartonella apihabitans. The sequence goes on along the minus strand of NZ_CP015820.1, from coordinate 1,080,038 downwards.
CGCTCAATAATTTGTCATAAAGCTTCTTGGCTCGGCGCTTGATGTGTAACCCCCCGGGTAATTCGCCATCATGATGAAGTCCGCGATCAACACTTGATTTCATCGCAAGAAATATTTTATCGAGCCCCTCATCAAGTTCATTTTGCGTCATCATCGTTTCTTCATTGGCGCGCTTCATTTCGGCAATAGACAGGCCGGATTTTTTCGCCATATCAAGCATCATTGTTGCTGTATCAAAGGGAAAAGGAACAATCCGGTTGTCATTTTTTTTATTATGTTCAACGCGATTTAATTCGTCCTCGCTCACAACAAATCCGCCGCCAATCGAATAATAAACGCGCCGCAAAAGGACGTTTCCAAATTGGTCAAGTCCTTCGAAAACAAGACCATTGCTATGCCCCGGCAACACCGTCTTCCGATCGAAGATCAAATCTTTTTCAGGATCAAAATGGTAGGCCGGATGACCGGCAGGCTGAACTTTCTTTGTCTGATAGACTGACTGAACCAATTTATCCATGTTATCGGGATCGACACTTGCCGGTTGTTGCCCCAACAAGCCCAATATAACAGCACGATCTGTTGCATGTCCGAGACCTGTAAAGGCCAATGATCCATGTAAAGAGACACGCAAACGGGTAATTGAAGTATTGACCGGTTTAGGCCAATTGTTCGACAGGATCTCCGCCAGGAACCTGTTGGCTGCCGTCATTGGCCCCATTGTGTGAGAGCTTGACGGTCCTATGCCGATTTTGAATAGTTCGAAAACTGATAGAAACATGGATTTAAACGAACAAATCGATATCCATTATCAAATGGACGTTTGTGCCTGAACAAATTCTAGAAACCGACAGTCAGATAAATCACGGCAATAATGGCAATGAGTCCGAGTGATGCCCGAATAGCGATGCCCCAACATGATTTTTCGACAATTTCATCCATAAAGCACCTTTTGATACCCGCAATACAATCAACGCAGAATTCGTATTGAGCACACCTATAACGGTGAACCTGCAAAGACACAATATTAAAATTTGATTAACAATTTTTTCTATTCACAAAATATTTTTGAGGAATTTATCATTAGAGCAAAGCAAAATCCCGTTCCGGCCGCACTCAATCAACAAAGCGAACAAAATCCTCCAACGGGACACGTTCGGTCGGAAAATTGTTTTCAGGTGCGTTTTCATCGCGATAGCCTAAGGCAAGTCCGCAAATAACCTGTCGTTCAGGCGGTATCTGAAGCTCGTCAGAGATCGTTTTATGATATTCTGAAAAAGCCGCCTGAATACAGCTATCAAGACCAAAACTTCTCGCTACAAGTGCGATTGTCTGAATAAAACAGCCAAGGTCGAGCCAACTGCCAAGCTCCATATCCCTGTCCATTGTAAAAATAAGTCCCACCGGAGCACCAAAAAACATAAAATTTTTTGCTTGTTGGTGTTCGATCTTGCTTCGCTCGGAACGTGCGATACCCAATGACCGATAGAGATCCCAGCCGACTTTACGCCGCCGCGCGAGATAAGGCTCACGCCACGAACGGGGATAAAACTGATATTCACATTCTTCTTTTATGCCTGCCACCGACATGTCAAAAAGTTTTTGTCCCAACTTTTTCAATGCCCCGTTATGAAGAACGATAACTTGCCAAGCCTGTATATTTGCTCCCGAAGGTGCTCGCGACGATAAGCGCAAAATATCTTCCACCATCTTACGGTCAACGTCTTTATCCAGGTAAGCCCTGATAGACTTTCTACTTTTTACAACGTCGCAAAATTTTTCAATTTTGGTCATTTTTATGTTCCACCCACAGGAAAAATGAACAAGCGGCCTAATTTACCCAAGCAAAGCAAAAACTTTGTGTTAGATAGATAGCAAAGGATACCGATATGAACCAGCCTGAAACGATTAAAATACGATTACAAAAGGTTGATCTCTTTCGCGGACTCGCACTGATTGGCATGGTGGTTTATCATTTCAGTTGGGATTTGAGCTATTTTTCCTATATAGACCCTCAAGTTCCTGCTGAAGGCAGTTTGCGTGTTCTGGCGCGCATTGTCGCGTTTTGTTTCCTGTTTATTTCCGGTTTCAGTCTCTATCTTGCACAGGGAAAACAGTTCCGCTTTTCGCCCTATTTCCGACGCTTGTCGATCATCGTACTGGCTGCTCTGGTTGTCTCTATTGTTACCTATTTTATCATGCCGCAAGGCTTCATCTATTTCGGAATATTACATGAAATAGCTGTGGCAACCGTCATCGGATTGCTCTTCTTGCATACGCCGCTTGTATTGAATTTTTTGGCTATTTTTATTTTTGTTCTGTTGCCATTCATACTGAAATCGGATTTTTTCAATGTACCTTATCTGCTATGGATCGGATTTTCGAGCTATCCCCGCCCCTCATTTGATTATGTTCCGGTTTTCCCGTGGTTCGGCTCAGCTCTTTTAGGGCTTACAACAGCCCGCATCTGCGACAAGTTCCATCTATTTATATATTTGCAAAACGGGATCCGCCCACAATGGCTCAATAAATCCCTACAGCTCATCGGGCGCCACAGCCTCATATTTTATCTCGTTCACCAACCTGTCCTGTTAGCTCTCCTTTATTGTATCTCTGCTGTTTTTCCCCCTTCTGCGGATGCATTGCGTAAACCTTTGGAAAGGGCTTGCGTCAATGAATGTAGTGAGAGCCAGGCTGATAGTCATTTATGTACTGCTTTTTGCAGTTGCGTATTTGACCAAATAGATCATCAACAAATGATGAGCGAATTTTCCAGAGGAGAGGTCAGCCAGACCGATGAAAGATTACAAAAATCCATCAATGCTTGCTGGGGGCAAACTGTTCTGAAGCAACAATAGCTTTGATGAAAGAGTTAAGACTGTCCCGAATTTATCTTCGACTTAACCATTGACTTCGCGTTCGGCCAAACGCTCGAAACAGATTTCTTCTATGCGTTCAAGCTCATGCAATGATTCGTCTATATCGCGGCGCATCTGTTTGAGATCCTCGCGTTTTTCTTTTATTTCCTGCAACACGTTCTCGACCTTCACTGTATCGTCAAGCGGCGTACCGGTAACGGTCAACAAAGAGGCAATTTCTGCCAAAGTGAAATTCAGTCGTTTGGCTCTTAATATCTGTTGCAACCGATGCCGATCAAGCTCGGTATAGAGACGTGTCCTGCCACGGCGCATCGGGACAATAAGCCCCTGATCTTCATAATAACGCAATGTCCGCGTTGTTACGCCAAATTCCCGCGTAAGTTCACCTATTGAATAATATTCATGCATAAGCTTACCAAACAAGGTTCGACTAACAATCTGTCAAACCTCAATATTTCCATCTTTTATTTCCACAATAGCGTTGAAAAATGCTGATGCAATAGAACGCAGCCATTAAAATTCCATTCCACCACAATTATATCTTCGCACCAACCGACCATATCACTCACAACGCTTTTCATCGCTTTCAACGCTGATTATGGCAATCTCTCTAAATTGACTCCATTTTTTGTCGTTTATTAAGCCAGCAATAGGCTTGCTTCAACACCGTTATCTCAGACTAAAATGCGCATGTTCAGCTATCTGTATCAGCTAACCAACACGAGAATTCTTCTCTTATATTTGAATTTTTAAAAGGGTGATGCAATTATGCTCTATTTCAAAGGCCTTAATCCGTCTATCATACGGACAAAGTGAAAACGTCGTCAACAAACGAACACGTCAAGCGAAGTGTGCCATCATGCATAAGAAAATTTGGATATTTGGCTTGATCGTTTTGATTATCATTGCCGCCATTCCAATTTCTTTCAACAGCCTCGTCAACTGGCTTGGCAAATCCGAGCTCTATGCTTTTGCCGAGGATAAAAATTATTGCCGCACCGAAAGCTGTGAAGAAGGTATTGCTTATGTTACGGAACTTCTCCACAAACAATCGGGAATTGACGCAAAAGATGTCCCTTGGTGCATGGCTACTAATCGCATTTACTATACCGATCTTTATTCGCTTAACGGACTGAAAGTAAAATTCACAAATTGGATGTATGAAACCTGCGAACGCCATGAGCTAACTCTTGACGATGCCAATATCGAAATCGGTGACCACCAACATGATGAGCCCGACCATTGATAGGACTGATCTCGTTGTTACGACTAATGTGGATTACAACCGGTACTACCAGAGTGACTTAGTAGCGCGAATATTTCCGCTTACAAACCGTCTCGCTAAATGACGTTACTAAATATGGTGGCCCCCAAGATCTTCTGTTTTGTTGTCGTGTGACAAATTATCCCGCTTTTCATTTGCTACTGTTTTCTCCTTTTAGTTCCGATGATCAAGCCCTTTCCAATTCTGTTCGGAAAATTTCATTCCTTCTCGTGCTTTTACCAGCTAACTCTTAATCTCTTACACACTCTTGATAGTAGCTATCGTGGATTTCTTTCACAATCTTAATAATACCTGTCGTGGGATTTGGATAAGTCTATTTTTAACCCCCGTTTACGTATTTTTTTATTTTACGATAATTATTATTGTTTCTTCCTATTTCAAATATTTTAAATACAATTTTATTTTATATATTTAAATAAAATTTTCTTACTAAAGCATATTAATTATTTAATTTCTTTATTTTGATGTTTATATAAAATAGATTTTTATATTAAAATATATTTATCAATAAAAATTGATTTAAATTAATAATAATTTTATGACTGTAAAATTCTATAATTTTTCTAAATAAATATACAAAATATCGCACTAATGATTTTATTGGTGAGGACGGATTTCAATTCTTATCAATCATATTGACCACATTGTAATGACATGTTTTGATCTCGAAGCGACCAAGCGTTTTTACATGGAAATTTTGGAGCTTAAGTTCGACGTTTTCGGAGAACAACGTTTTGTACTCCGCTTCAGCAATCAGAAGATAGAAGTCAATCTCCATCAATATGGCAAAGAATATGAACTTAAAGCCCATCTGCCCGTTCCGGATACCTCTGTTTCATATCAAAACTTTCTATTGATAAAGTCATTACTCACCTGAAAAAGAACAACTGTCCTATTATTGAAGGTCCTGTCGAACGCACCGGAGCGAATGGGAAAATCCGTTCCGTTTACATACGGGTCCCCGATTTGAATCCGGTTGAAATTTCCGAATAGCTGAAATGCTAACTGGTTGAACAGTTTCTTTTTAAAAACCGCCTCTCCCTTTCAAGCCCGAAAATTTTCAAACGTTAAAATACAAAAAAGCCCGACCGTTAAGTCGGGCTTTTCTTTTGTTCTAAAACCAGCCTGATAGTGGGCTTATTCAGCCGCTGTATGTGTCATATCAGACAACATAGCATTGGCTTTATCGCCACCATTGGCTTTGCGATGTTCATCAACGATCAGATCGTCACGAGCTGTTGCAATGCGACGGATCTGGGCAATTGTGCCACCGGTACCGGCAGGGATAAGACGACCAACGATAACGTTTTCCTTCAAGCCCTGCAAAGTATCCATCTTTCCGGCAACGGCTGCTTCAGTAAGCACACGCGTTGTTTCTTGGAAGGATGCTGCAGAAATAAATGACGGTGTCTGCAGTGAAGCTTTGGTAATACCCAGTAGAACAGGATTGCCGCTTGCCGGTTTCTTACCTTCTTCGATGAGCCGATCATTAACTTCCTGTAGCTCGATCCGGTCAACATGGTCACCCGGAATATAGCCGGAATCACCGGAATCGGTAATTTCGACTTTTTGCAGCATCTGGCGAACGATAACTTCAATATGCTTATCGTTGATCACAACACCTTGGAGACGATAGACAGATTGTATTTCGTTGACGAGATAGGAAGCCAAAGCTTCCACACCCTTGATGGCCAGAATATCATGTGGTGCCGGATTGCCGTCGAGGATATAATCACCCTTTTCAATCTGGTCACCATCCTGCAGATGGAAAGGCTTGCCCTTCGGAATGAGATATTCAACAGGCTCGACCGTATCATCATTCGGCTCGATTGTGATGCGCCGTTTGTTCTTATAGTCGCGTCCAAAGCGGATTGTGCCATCAATTTCAGCAATAATAGCATGATCCTTCGGACGACGTGCTTCAAAGAGTTCGGCAACGCGTGGAAGACCACCGGTAATATCCTTGGTCTTGGCGCTTTCCATTGGTAAACGACCAATAACATCACCAGCCATTACATGAGCACCCGGTTCAACCGAGAGAATGGTTTCAACCGACATCATATAACGGGCATCACCACCCTTCGAAAGCTTGGCGATCTTGCTGCCTTTTTTATCGGAATAGATAACAATGGCAGGCTTAAGATCGGCGCCACGCGGATTGGCACGCCAGTCAATAACCTGACGTTTGGTGATACCGGTTGCTTCATCGGTCGTTTCTGTAACAGATAGACCATCAACCATATCCTCGAAGCCGATATAGCCTTCAACTTCGGTCATGATCGGACGGGTATACGGATCCCATTCGGCAATACGCTGACCACGTTTAACGACATCGCCATCGTCAACGAAGATGCGAGCACCATAGGTAATGCGGTGAGAAGCGCGTTCCTTACCGTTTTCATCCTTGATAAGGATAGCCATATTACGGCCCATAACGACCAGATGGCCTTCAGAATTGCGAACAACCTTGCGGTGGCGCAATTCAACCTTACCTTCATAGGATGCTTCCAGATAAGAGGTATCAACAACCTGTGCGGTACCGCCCAAGTGGAATGTACGCATTGTCAACTGTGTACCCGGCTCCCCGATAGACTGGGCTGCAATAACACCGACTGCTTCACCCTGATTGACCGGCGTACCACGTGCGAGATCACGACCATAGCACTTGGCACAAACACCGATGCGGGTTTCGCAAGTCAGAGCAGAACGGATCTGGACAGACTGGATACCGGCAGCTTCAATCTTGGCAACATCCGCTTCCTCGATCATGCGGCCGCCTTCAACGATGACTTCACCCGTTGTCGGATGGATAATATCGTGAAGTGCGGTACGACCAAGGATACGTTGGCCGAGGGAGGCAACAACCTGACCGGCATCAACGATAGCCTGCATTGTCAGACCTTTGTCTGTTCCGCAATCAACCTCGGAAATGATAGCATCTTGCGCAACGTCGACAAGGCGACGGGTCAAGTAACCGGAGTTAGCTGTCTTCAATGCTGTATCGGCAAGTCCCTTACGGGCACCGTGTGTCGAGTTGAAGTACTCGTTCACAGTCAAGCCTTCCTTGAAGTTGGAGATAATCGGTGTTTCGATGATTTCGCCCGAAGGCTTTGCCATCAAGCCACGCATACCACCCAGCTGCTTCATCTGGTTCGGCGACCCACGGGCACCGGAGTGAGACATCATGTAAATCGAATTCATCGGTTTTTGACGCCCAGTTTCGGGATCAAATTCAACCGCCTGAATGCGTTTCATCATCTCGTCGGCAACGCGATCGGTACATTTACCCCAAGCGTCGACAACCTTGTTGTACTTCTCACCCTGTGTAATAAGACCGTCATTATATTGCTGTTCATATTCCTTGGCCAAAGCCTCGGTTTCCTGAACCAGTCTTGCCTTGCTTTCCGGTATAACCATATCGTCCTTGCCGAACGAAATGCCGGCACGGCAAGCATTGGCAAAGCCCAGAGACATGATGCGGTCACAGAACATGACTGTTTCTTTTTGTCCGCAGTGACGGTAAACATGGTCAATCATCTTGGAAATGTTCTTTTTGGTCATTTCCTGATTGACAATGTCGAACTTGATGTTCGGGCTTTTGGGCAGTGTTTCACCGATGATCAGACGACCCGGCGTGGTATCGTAAATCTTCGAAACAACATTACCCTCTGCATCAATACTCTTGACACGCCCTTTGATCTTGGTGTGAAGCGTCACAACTTTACTCTCCAAAGCGTGCTGCAATTCACCCATATCACCAAAAGCCATCCCCTCACCCGGCTCATGTTCGCAAACAATTGACAGGTAATAAAGGCCAAGCACCATGTCTTGCGAAGGAACAATAATCGGCGCGCCGTTGGCAGGGTGCAGAATATTGTTTGTCGACATCATCAAGACGCGGGCTTCGAGCTGGGCTTCGAGCGACAGCGGTACGTGGACAGCCATTTGGTCGCCATCGAAATCGGCGTTGAAAGCTGTACACACCAGCGGATGAAGCTGGATTGCCTTACCTTCGATCAAAGTCGGTTCAAAGGCCTGAATTCCCAAACGGTGCAACGTCGGAGCGCGGTTCAAAAGAATTGGGTGTTCACGGATAACTTCTTCGAGAATATCCCAAACTTCAGGGCGTTCTTTTTCAACGAGCTTCTTGGCTTGTTTTACGGTTGATGAATAACCCTTTGCATCAAGGCGTGCGTAAATGAACGGCTTGAATAGTTCCAAAGCCATTTTCTTCGGCAAGCCGCATTGATGCAACTTCAGTTCCGGTCCGGTCACAATAACAGAACGACCGGAATAGTCGACACGCTTGCCGAGCAGGTTTTGACGGAAACGTCCCTGCTTGCCTTTCAGCATATCCGACAGCGATTTCAACGGACGCTTATTGGCACCGGTGATGACACGACCACGACGACCATTATCGAACAGAGCGTCAACAGCTTCCTGCAACATACGTTTTTCGTTACGTACAATAATGCCGGGAGCGCGAAGCTCGATCAGACGTTTCAAACGATTGTTACGGTTGATGACACGACGATAGAGGTCATTCAGGTCGGACGTCGCAAAACGGCCACCATCCAACGGAACTAACGGGCGCAAATCCGGCGGAATAACCGGAATGACTTTCATAATCATCCATTCCGGACGATTTCCCGATTCAATGAAGTTTTCAACGATCTTCAGACGCTTCATCAATTTCTTGATTTTCAGGTCCGATGTCGTTTCTGCCAATTCGGTGCGCAAATCTGCAGCAATTTTCTGCAAATCCATTGCAGCCAAGAGCTCGTAGATAGCTTCTGCACCGATCAAAGCTGTAAACTGGTCGGGGCCGAATTCGTCAACTGCCATCATATATTCTTCTTCGGAAAGAAGCTGATGCATCTTGAGCGAGGTCAAGCCCGGTTCGGTTACAATGTAGTTTTCAAAATAAAGAACGCGCTCGATATCCTTGAGGGTCATATCAAGAAGCGTACCGATGCGGCTCGGAAGTGATTTCAAAAACCATATATGTGCGACTGGAGCAGCAAGTTCGATATGCCCCATACGTTCACGGCGAACACGTGAAAGAGTTACTTCAACGCCGCATTTTTCGCAGATAATGCCTTTATATTTCATGCGCTTGTATTTGCCGCACAGACATTCATAGTCCTTGATCGGCCCGAAAATACGCGCGCAGAAAAGCCCGTCACGTTCTGGCTTGAACGTACGGTAGTTAATGGTCTCGGGCTTTTTGATTTCGCCGTAAGACCAGGACAGAATCTTCTCAGGGCTGGCGATTGATATCCTGATGGAATCAAACGTCTGTGTAGGCGCCTGAGGATTGAAAAGATTCATGACCTCTTGGTTCATGCCGTTCTCCTTCAGGGTTTTACTAAAAACCCGTTGCGATAGTTGTTTTGTAAACTGTTAAACAAAAACCTATCTCAATAGAAATCTATTTGTTCGACTTAACAAAAGCCAATGGAGGCGCGCCCTCTTGGGCGCACCTTTCAGATTACTCGGCTGCATCCGGCAAGTTTTGCTGCTGAGCCAATAATTCACGCGTGTCATCAAGCTCGACATTGAGCCCGAGAGACCGCATTTCCTTAACTAGAACATTGAAGCTTTCCGGTATACCCGCTTCAAACGTATCATCGCCACGAACAATAGCTTCGTAAACTTTGGTACGTCCAGCCACATCGTCCGACTTCACTGTCAGCATTTCCTGCAAGGTGTAAGCGGCACCATAAGCTTCAAGTGCCCAAACCTCCATCTCGCCAAAACGTTGACCGCCGAACTGTGCTTTACCACCCAACGGCTGCTGGGTAACAAGCGAGTAAGGTCCAATCGAACGGGCGTGAATCTTGTCGTCGACCAGATGGTGCAGTTTAAGCATATAAATATAGCCCACTGTCACCTGACGATCGAAAGGTTCACCGGTACGGCCGTCAAACAGCTGAACCTGTCCTGAAGTTGCAAGCCCTGCTTCCTTCAACATATTGTTGATATCGGCATCATGTGCACCATCGAAGACCGGTGTCGAAATCGACACACCATGGCTCATCTGGTCAGCAAGACGAACAATGCTCGGATCATCGTATTCACGGATTGGCTCGTTACGGTCATTATCGGGAATAATATCCTCAATACGTTGACGTAACGGCTTGATATCTCCGCCTTTACGATAAGCTTCCAATAAATCGCCTATCTGCTTGCCAATTCCGGCACAAGCCCAACCAAGGTGGGTTTCAAGAATTTGCCCGACATTCATTCGGCTCGGAACGCCCAGAGGGTTCAACACGATATCAGCGTGTGTACCATCTGCAAGGAATGGCATGTCTTCAATCGGCAGAATGCGCGAAACGACACCCTTGTTACCATGACGCCCCGCCATCTTGTCACCCGGCTGGATTTTGCGCTTAACAGCAACAAAAACCTTGACCATCTTCATGACGCCCGGAGGCATTTCGTCACCACGCTGGACTTTTTCAACCTTGTCCATGAAGCGACGCTGGAGAGCATCCTTGGATTCGTCGTATTGCTTGCGCAATGCTTCAATCTCGCCCTGGAGCTTTTCGTCCTCGACCGCAAACTGCCACCATTGTGAACGCGGAAATTCGTTCATGACAGCTTCATTAAGGCTCGTGCCTTTCTTGAAGCCCTTAGGCCCTTCGATAGCTGTTTTTCCATTCAGCATATCAATAAGGCGTGCATAAACGCTGCGGTCCAGAATGGACTGTTCGTCATCACGGTCTTTGGCCAAACGCTCGATTTCTTCGCGTTCGATAGCCATAGCACGTTCATCTTTTTCAACGCCGTGGCGATTGAAAACACGAACTTCAACGACTGTACCAAATGCCCCCGGAGGCATACGCATTGACGTATCACGAACATCGGAAGCCTTTTCACCGAAGATAGCTCGCAAGAGCTTCTCTTCCGGTGTCATCGGGCTTTCACCCTTCGGCGTGATCTTGCCAACGAGAATATCACCAGGTTGAACTTCGGCACCGATATAAACAATGCCTGCTTCATCAAGGTTTTTCAGTGCTTCTTCCGAAACATTCGGAATATCACGTGTAATCTCTTCCGGTCCAAGCTTCGTATCACGGGCAGAAACTTCGTATTCCTCGATATGGATCGAAGTGAACACGTCTTCTGCAACCATGCGTTCGGACAATAGAACAGCATCTTCATAGTTATAGCCGTTCCACGGCATGAACGCGACGAGAACGTTACGTCCGAGAGCCAAATCGCCGAGATCGGTCGAAGGACCATCAGCAATGATATCGCCCTTCTCGATATGGTCGCCAACACGAACCAAAGGACGCTGGTTGATACAGGTCGACTGGTTGGAGCGTTGGAATTTATGCAAACGATAAATATCAACACCCGATTTGGTAGGGTCGAGATCCTGAGTCGCACGAATAACAATACGCGTTGCGTCAACCTGATCGACAATACCACCACGTTTGGCCGCAATAGCAGCACCGGAGTCACGAGCAACGATCGGTTCCATACCGGTTCCGACAAACGGTGCTTCGGCGCGAACCAGTGGCACAGCCTGACGTTGCATGTTGGAACCCATCAAAGCGCGGTTCGCGTCATCGTTTTCGAGGAACGGAATAAGCGCTGCAGCAACAGAAACCAACTGCTTCGGTGAAACGTCCATGAGGTCGATATTCTCGCGAGGCGCCATCAACACTTCGTTAGCATGACGACAAACGACGAATTCATCAACAAATTTGCCGTCATCTGACAAATTGGAATTTGCCTGCGCCACATAGTGCTTCGACTCTTCCATCGCCGATAGATAAACGACTTCGCGTGTAACCTTGCCATCAATGATCTTGCGATACGGACTTTCAATAAATCCATATTTGTTGACACGGGCAAATGTTGCAAGCGAGTTGATAAGACCGATATTCGGACCTTCCGGAGTTTCGATCGGGCAGATACGACCATAATGGGTCGGATGCACGTCGCGAACCTCGAAACCGGCACGTTCACGGGTAAGACCACCCGGTCCCAATGCCGACAGACGCCGCTTATGGGTAATTTCCGAAAGCGGGTTGGTCTGGTCCATAAACTGCGACAACTGCGACGAACCGAAGAATTCACGCACAGCAGCAGCAGCCGGTTTTGCATTGATAAGATCTTGCGGCATAACCGTGTCGATCTCGATTGAAGACATACGCTCCTTGATGGCGCGTTCCATCCTCAACAAACCAATGCGATACTGGTTTTCCATCAGTTCACCGACAGCGCGGACGCGACGGTTACCGAGGTTATCAATATCGTCGATTTCACCACGACCATCACGCAATTCGACGAGTGTCTTGACGACTGCCAGAATATCCTCTTTCCGCAAAATGCGGATAGTATCCGGACAATCAAGATCAAGACGCATATTCATCTTTACGCGACCAACGGCCGAAAGATCATAGCGCTCCGGATCAAAAAACAGCGAATTGAACATTGCTTCGGCTGTTTCAAGTGTGGGCGGTTCGCCAGGGCGCATAACCCGATAAATATCGAACAGAGCATCCTGCCGACTTTGATTTTTATCGGCTGCGAGAGTGTTGCGAATATAAGCACCGATATTGACGTGGTCGATATCCAGCACATTGATTTCGTCAACATTCTGGTCAAGCAAAATCTGGAGCGTTTTCTCATCAATCTCGTCGCCGGCTTCAAGATAAATCTCGCCGGTTTCGTAATTGACAATATCTTCAGCCAGATACGAACCGAAAAGATCATCTTCCGTAGCCTTGATCTCTTTAAGGCCTTTTTCAACGAGTTGCTTTGCCGCACGTGCTGTCAGTTTCTTGCCAGCCTGTGCAACAACTTCACCCGTATCGGCATCAACAAGATCAGCCAGCAACTTCATTCCTTTATATCGTTCAGCCGAATAAGGAATACGCCAACCATCTTTGGCTCGTTTGAAAGTGACGGTATTATAGAATGTCGACAGGATTTCCTGTCCATCCATACCGAGTGCCATCAAGATACTTGTTACAGGTATTTTACGGCGGCGATCAATACGAGCATAAACGATATCCTTGGCATCAAATTCAATATCAAGCCAGGAACCGCGATACGGGATAATACGTGCAGCAAATAACAATTTGCCGGAAGAATGGGATTTTCCCTTATCGTGATCAAAGAATACACCCGGTGAACGGTGCATCTGTGAAACGATAACACGTTCCGTACCATTAACAATAAAGGTACCATTTTCTGTCATAAGGGGCATATCGCCCATATAGACATCCTGTTCCTTGATATCTTTAATATCCTTGGAACCGGTATCTTCATCAATATCGAACACGATCAAACGCAGCGTCACCTTGAGAGGTGCCGCATAGGTAAGATCGCGTTGCCGACATTCTTCAACATCGAATTTCGGTGGATCAAATTCGTAACGGACGAATTCGAGCATGGATGCACCCGAAAAATCCGTTATCGGAAACACCGACTTAAATACAGCTTGCAAGCCTTCGTCTTTTCTTCCGCCCTTTGGTTCATCAACCATCAGGAACTGGTCATAAGAAGCCTTTTGAACCTCGATAAGGTTTGGCATCTTGGCCACTTCGGGAATCTTTCCGAATACCTTGCGCACGCGCCTGCGACCGTTAAATGAAAGGGTCTGAGCCATCGTCGCTCCTCGATTTGTGCCCTTCGGGAAGTTATACTCCCTAGAGGCAATACATCATCAATCTGCATGAAGCAGACCAGTTAAAGTAGACCAAAAAATGACCTACATCCTACTTATTTTATACGCCATCCGGTAAAACGGATGGCATTGGCAACCCCCATGCTACCGGAGCGCCTTGTTTTCTCAAAGACCGACGACCAACCATCCAATCGTTGATTCTAATGTCATGTCCCTGAACGGTTTAAACCCGTTTCCTGACAGCCACCGAACTGTCAGGAAAAGGGTTCAATCCAAAGTCCGTCTTCCAGCTCTTTCGAGTGGAACCGGTGGGTAAGCACCCACCGGCTTTACGAACTTATTTAAGTTCAACCTTAGCGCCAGCCTTTTCAAGCTGTTCTTTAAGTTTCTCTGCTTCGTCCTTCGAAACGCCTTCTTTAACAGGCTTCGGAGCACCTTCAACCAAATCCTTGGCTTCTTTAAGTCCAAGACCTGTAATGCCACGAACTTCCTTGATGACGTTGATCTTCTGGGCACCGCCAGCAACGAGAATAACGTCAAATTCGGTCTTTTCTTCAGCAGCCGGAGCAGCAGCGCCGGCAGCGGCAGCAACTGCTACCGGAGCAGCAGCAGAAACGCCCCATTTTTCTTCAAGCATCTTGGAAAGCTCTGCAGCTTCCAAAACGGTGAGGTTGGAAAGGTCTTCAACGATCTTTGCGAGATCAGCCATTTTTATATTCCTTCAATTAAAAGGTTTAACCAATTGTTTAACAGCGAACCGGCTAAAAAGATTTTCCTATCTTTTTTAATAACCGGTTTGCGAAACAGCCTTAAGCCGCTTCGCTCTTGCGGGCATATGCGCCAATAACACGTGCGACCTGACCAGCAGGTGCCTTGACAACCTGAGCAATGCGGGTAGCCGGTGTGGAAATCATTCCGACCAGTTTTGCACGCAACTCGTCGAGCGACGGCAATGAAGCCAAAGACCTCACGGCATCCGCGTTCAAGTTGGTGGTACCCATTGCACCGCCAAGAATGACAAGTTTGTCATTAGCTTTAGAAAATTCGACAGCAATTTTCGGTGCTGTCACCGGATCCGAAGAATAGGCAATCAGTGTCTGTCCGGTGAACAGATCTGAAATTGATTCCGAATCCGTGCCTTTAAGAGCGATCTTGGCAAGGCGGTTTTTTGCGACTTTTACGGAACCGCCAGCTTCACTCATTTTCGAACGCAGTTCGTTCATTTGTGAAACTGTCAGACCGGAATAGTGAGCCACAACGACCGAACCGGACTCTTTTAAAGCCCCATTGAGCCATGTGACAAATTCGCGTTTTTCCGCTCTATCCACTGTCTCTCTCCATTTAACAGGTTTTATCAAAAACCCGTCGGGTTGCCTTGAGATAACAGAAACCATTTCCGTTATCAGTGAGGATCCTGTCCCCTTCTTCACGCTTTTTACAGCGCTCAAAGGCAACGCTGGTTCAAACCTTTTAGTCTCAAAAACATCCAGGTCATTACCCCAGTCTCATGCAGGTTTAACTCTATTAAGACACTCACCGTGTCACCCACAATCTCGGACAGGACATTCCGGGTTTCCCCGGTATGACCCGGGCTTCTTTAAAAAGCCCGGATTGATACACCAGCCAACGGCCGGTTGAATTCTTATTGCTCCGGACGGACCGAAGCCAAATCGATCTTGACACCAACACCCATTGTTGACGACAGACCGACGCGCTTCAAATAGTCGCCTTTTGCGCCTGACGGCTTTGCTTTCAAAACAGCATCAGCGAATGCTTTCACATTCTGGGCAATCTGCTCGGCACTAAAGGAAGCTTTGCCAACACCTGCATGAACAATACCGGCTTTTTCAACACGGAATTCAACGGCACCACCTTTTGATGCCTTTACTGCAGCTGCGACATCCGGAGTAACAGTACCAACTTTAGGGTTCGGCATCAAGCTACGCGGTCCGAGGATTTTACCCAGACGACCAACCAGTGGCATCATGTCCGGTGTAGCAATACAACGATCAAACTCGATTGTACCGCCATTTACAGTTTCAAACAAATCTTCTGCACCGACAATATCGGCACCGGCAGCTTTTGCTTCTTCTGCTTTATCTCCGCGAGCAAAAACAGCAACGCGTACATGACGTCCTGTTCCATTCGGGAGATTGACAACGCCACGAACCATCTGGTCTGCATAACGGGGATCAACGCCCAAATTCATCGTGATTTCGATTGTTTCGTCAAACTTGGCAATCGCACGATCTTTGACCATCTTGACCGCTTCGTCCAAAGGATAATACTTGTTAAAGTCTACACCTTCACGGATTTTCTTAAGTCTTTTTGCTATCTTCGCCATGATCTTAGCCCACCACCTGTAGACCCATTGAACGGGCTGAACCTTCAATCATGCGCATCGCAGCTTCAACGTCATTGGCGTTAAGATCTTTCATCTTGGCTTGCGCAATTTTACGAACTTTGTCGCGAGAAATCGTTCCGGCAACTGTCTTGCCAGGCTCTTTTGAGCCCGATTTCAAATTGGCTTCTTTTTTCAAGAAATAAGAAACCGGCGGCGTTTTCATCGAGAATGTAAAGGATTTGTCCTGATAATAGGTAATAACAACCGGAATCGGAGAATTCTTTTCCATTTCCTGCGAAGCAGCATTGAATGCTTTACAAAATTCCATAATGTTGATGCCGCGCTGACCAAGAGCAGGTCCAATTGGCGGAGACGGGTTTGCCGCTCCTGCCGGAACCTGCAGCTTAAGCTGGCCTGCAATTTTTTTAGCCATAATAATCTGCCTTTTTAACTATGCCGAAAACCGGCGGTTTGATGACCGGTAAAACCGGCCTTGCAGTTTTGTGGTCTGGTTTTTGCAACCGGCTAGAGCCGCATTCACCTTCCACAACTCAATTCTCAAAAAGCACTTTAAAAAGCACTTCTTGAAAAAATACCTCAAAGCTTTTCCACCTGACCGAAATCAAGGTCAACAGGAGTAGCACGTCCAAAAATAGAAACTTCAACTTTCAGGCGGGATCTTTCATCCTCGACTTCCTGAACGATTCCGTTAAAGGAAGCAAATGGGCCATCGGCCACGCGAACTTGTTCGCCCACTTCAAACGAAACAGAAGACTTCGGACGCTCGATTCCTTGTTGAACCTGATTAAGTATCTGGTCAGCCTCACGATCGGTAATCGGAACCGGTTTCGAATCCGACCCCAAAAAACCGGTTACCTTCGGCGTATTTTTTATGAGGTGATAGACATCATCCGTCAAATCAGCGCGAACCAGTACATAACCAGGGAAAAATTTCCGCTCGGAATCAACTTTGCGCCCACGCCGAACTTCAACTACTTTTTCGGTCGGAACAAGAATCTTCTCAAAGAGATGATCCAAGCCTTTCAGCTTTGCTTCCTTTTCAATAGCCTCTGCAACTTTTTTCTCAAATTTGGAATAGGCCTGAACAATATACCAACGTGCAGCCACGGTTACTTTTCCTTGAACTATTAGCTGAAAAGACGTTTCAGAAGGGCGATACTCTCCCAAACGCCAAAATTCATAATCTGGTCTGCGATAAAAAAGAATGCAGCTGCAAACGCCGCCATCAAAACAACCATAACCGTTGAAATTGTCGTTTCGCGACGAGTCGGCCAGGTGACTTTTGCAGTCTCGGCACGGACCTGCTTGATAAATGTAATGGGATTTGTCTTGACAGCCATCACTTTTCCTACATTTTTTCTTTAAAACTATCGCGAATCACAAAGTCAACTTCAAACATGCCAAAACCGCGAAAAGCTCCTACAAAAGCCTCACGCGATTTCATCGTTAACACTAAATAAAGCGTTATTCATAAAAATACAAGCCAATTTTTGAAGCAGCCGCTTCATATGATTTGTAATTTTATTTCTTGAAGCCAAGTTCCTATCACGAACAGACTATCCAAAACCGTCTTCTGTTCCTGATAAACTATATCTATCCCTTTTCAAAAAACCGGATAAAATCGCCCCACCCTATTCGAGCGAACTGTAAAATTTTGCATCCTGTTTTAAAAAAGGGAAATGGCAGGGGCAGTAGGGTTCGAACCCACGACCTGCGGTTTTGGAGACCGCCGCTCTACCAACTGAGCTATACCCCTTCAGATCAAGGCAGACGCATTGTCATACACTACGTCTGCCTTTTATCTAAAACTATTCAATGATTTTGGAAACGATACCGGCACCAACAGTGTGGCCACCTTCACGGATAGCGAAGCGGAGCTTCTCTTCCATAGCAACCGGAACAATCAGTGTGACATCCATCGTTACGTTATCACCCGGCATAACCATTTCTGTACCTTCCGGCAGTGTTACAATACCGGTAACGTCTGTCGTACGGAAATAGAACTGCGGACGATAATTGGTGAAAAATGGTGTGTGACGACCACCTTCATCCTTTGTCAAAATATAAGCTTCTGCCTTGAACTTGGTGTGCGGTGTAACTGTACCGGGCTTCGCCAACACCTGTCCACGTTCGACACCTTCACGTTCAATACCACGAAGAAGTGCACCAATGTTGTCGCCTGCTTCACCTTCATCAAGAAGCTTGCGGAACATTTCAACGCCGGTTACCGTCGTCTTTGTTGTCGGACGAATACCAACGATTTCAACTTCATCACCAACCTTGACAATACCGCGTTCAACACGGCCGGTAACAACTGTACCACGACCGGAAATCGAGAACACGTCTTCAATCGGCATCAAGAAAGGCTGATCAATCGGACGCTTCGGAGTTGGAATATATTCATCAACTTCGTGCATCAAAAGACGAACAGCATCTTCACCGATTTCCTTGTTGGTGCCTTCAAGAGCAGCCAATGCAGAACCCTTGACAATCGGAATCTCGTCGCCAGGGAAATCATATTTCGAAAGAAGTTCACGAACCTCAAGCTCGACAAGCTCGAGAAGTTCTTCATCATCTACCTGATCAACCTTGTTCAAGAAAACAACAATTGCAGGAACGCCAACCTGTCGGGCAAGAAGAATGTGTTCACGTGTCTGAGGCATCGGGCCATCAGCAGCGGAAACAACAAGAATTGCACCGTCCATCTGGGCAGCACCGGTGATCATGTTCTTGACATAGTCAGCGTGTCCCGGGCAATCAACGTGGGCGTAGTGACGCTTCTCTGTCTCGTATTCTACGTGTGCTGTAGAAATCGTGATACCACGAGCACGTTCTTCCGGCGCAGCATCAATCTGGTCATACGCCTTGAACTCACCAAAATATTTTGTAATCGCTGCCGTCAGCGTTGTCTTACCATGGTCAACGTGACCAATCGTGCCGATATTTACATGCGGCTTCGTACGTTCATATTTGCTCTTTGCCATCGCCGTCGATCTCTCGTCTTGTTAACACCCCTATCGGGGTTTCAGAACCGATTTTTGCCGGATCAAAAATTCAAACCGGCTTACATTTCAAAAAAACGGAAACTTCCGTCTGGTCACAACAAGGGGTTAGCCCCACATCTTTTTTTTGCTTTATCGTCAACGACCGTCTGGAGCGGGTAGCGGGAATCGAACCCGCGTATTCAGCTTGGAAGGCTGCTGCTCTACCATTGAGCTATACCCGCACGTTGACTCCGGCTCCGGTAAATGGTGGAGGGGGTTGGATTCGAACCAACGTAGCATACAGCAACGGATTTACAGTCCGTCCCCTTTAACCACTCGGGCACCCCTCCATTAAAAATACCTAGCGGAGTTGCGCGATAAGGCATATACAACCAGACCAAATACATAAAGAACTCGTTCTGTTTGTGTGGGGCGTTATGCCGTTTACCATTGCCTCTGTCAACAGGTTAAATCCCGTTATTTTCGATTTCATAACAAAAAGTCTTTTTTGACATTTTTTGGTATCGGATCGACATCTCAATCGGCTATAAAAAATTATGAATGAAAAAACCCCCAAAGATTCTCATTATGCCCGCTTACGCCGCCAATATCGCGATCGTACCGGCAAAAGACCCGAGAAAACCAATAGACAAAAAATCGAACCGGCCGCATTTAATGCGGGTGAGCTCAGACTTTATGGGCTTCACACAGTGGCGGCAGCGCTGCGTAACAAAAAACGCAAGCTTGAAAAACTTTTTGCCACGCGAAATGCGCTTGACCGGCTCGATATCAACGAATCAGAAATAAATTGTCCGGTTGAAATTGTTGCGCCGAAAATGCTCGACTCGCTGGTTGGCAGCGATGCTGTACATCAAGGCGTTGTTCTCGAAACCGAGCCTTTGGCGCCCCGTTCACTCGACGAACTTTCGGATACCGATCTTGTTATTGTACTTGATCAGGTTACAGACCCTCACAATGTCGGTGCTATTATGCGTTCGGCCGTTGCATTCAATGCCGGCGCTCTCATTACCACAAGCCGACATTCTGCACAGGAGACAGGAGTATTGGCGAAAGCTGCTTCCGGTGCTTTGGAACTTATAGACCACATCACCGTGCGCAATCTCGCAGAGGCGCTCGAAGAACTGCACAAAGCCGGTTTCACAAGTTTCGGACTTGATTCGGAAGGCCCGCTTCCGCTTGAACCGAGCTTAGAGGGCAAACATATTGCCCTCGTTCTGGGCGCCGAAGGAAAAGGATTGCGGCAAAAGACACGTGAAACTGTTTCGGTCCTTGCGCGCCTTGATATGCCGGGAGCGATAAAATCACTCAATGTTTCCAATGCCGCTGCGATTTCGCTTTATGCCGCCCGTAATCATCTTCACTAAATTGAAGGCTAAAACACAAGAAGCGTTTTACTCGCACAGACCCCTCCCTATTGGAGGCTGTGCTTGCTCTACATCACGGTATTCCAGGTTTTAATTGCCACGGATTTTCGCCTCGCTAGATTTCTTGATTTCTGCGCTTGTCGAACAATCCAATAAGAAAGAAACCGGCTACCAATCCGCCGATATGGGCGACCCAGGCTATCGAACTGCCCTCGCCGCCCATTGATGGTGTTGCAAGACCGGTAATAATATCGATAATTATCCATGTGCCGATAAAACCAACGACATTCCTTGAGGTGACCGATTGTCCGATAGACAAAATCGGACCGGCAAATTCCGACCTTCGATCTTCAGAAAATGTACGGACTTGACGAAAACCGTATCGGCTAGCTGCCCCCATCATACCTGATATTGCGCCCGACGCACCAACCATCGGCACATAACTTTCAGGATAAATGAAGAGATGTGCAAAAGCTGCGACAGCCGAACAGATAAACCAGAACACAATAAATCTTATATTGCCTATCCGGTTTGCGAGCGGTGAGCCGAATATAACGAGCCACATCATATTGACACCCACATGCATAAAATTCGCATGCAAAAATGAATAGCTTACCGGTGTATACCAGAATTTGAATAAAGCATGAGTGAAGAACGCTGGAATAAACGAACAATATATATAAAATAACTCATAATATCTCGGTGAAAAAAATATTCCGGAATAATAAAGCTTAGTACACAGATAGAGACAATAGCAATAATGACGGGAGGTATATTGAAAATTGGCGCATGTTTCCTGCGATTGTTGTTATAGTGACTAAAATCATCGTTCACATTCAATCTCCCGAGATCGGACGTGTTTTTTTACATAACACGGTATAAAGCGCACATATATAATCTCTGCAACAAGTTCGACACAAGTTTGTGTCAAAACGACAGCTGCAACCAAAGCTTGTTCATCGGCTGGTGATATAGTTAGCAAAAATGGCAACAAGACAAGTGAATTACGTGTTGAAACACTGAAACTCAATGCGATTTCCTGTTTTCTGCAAAGTTTAAAAAGCTTTGCGGTGAAAAAGCCGACAAAAGGAGCGAGACAAGCATAAAGACCATAAAAAGCTATTCCATAAATAAAAGCATGTGATAGCGCCTTTTCACTGCTGCCATAGTCCGTTGTGTTTTCATAAATCCCTGTTGCCTCGTCGGCCGATCTTTTTGTGAAGGCATAACCATTATCGTCAAATATCGAGAAAAGTTCCGAAAAAGCGTATGCAGCAATTATCATTAAAGTGAATGCCGTAATCATCACGACGCTGTTTTTCATAAAAGAGGTCGAATATGCGACGACCTTGTTATAGCGAGAAATGGATTGCAAAATCCAAGCAAGAGCGAGAGGAACGAGCAGAACCTGAAAAATGGATATGATAAAGTCGATAATATCCGGTCGAGTAGCTTGCATATTTTGCTCGTCATAAAACCAGCCGCTAGAAAATAACATCAAAAAAGCGAGCTGAATGATTAACAAAACGGGCAATGCGGCCGTCAGTGAGGAACTGTCACCTTTGGCCAAACGACAAAACGACACGACATAATCGACGCAAGGTGCGCAAAGGAGAATCATGCCGTAAAAAGCAAAGGCGAGATAAGGAGCTTGCAAGCTTTGCTCGTAGGGAGAATGCGATGGATCGGATAATTGAAAGAAAAGTCCCGCCCCTATCAACAACAATAAGGCTACCAATATCGGAATAAATACAAAATTTCCAACAAGAAGCGCCGCCACAAAACGCTTATTGCCGAGATTGTCAATTACCGAGGAAACAGGAACCTGCAAGAAGGTGACAAACAATAATACCGGCAGAATAAAATTCAGGACTTCATTTGCGCTGCTCGCGACGCGAAATAAATAACCGATAGCGGTTCCGCCTAGAATGGCCAGAAAATAAAATTTAATTTGATGTTTTTCTAAAAAAACAAACCAATCCCGATGTTCCGTTTCCATTATTTAATTACAATTTTGAGGTTTTCCTGCCCTTCTTTTAACAGCATTTTATAAAGAATTTCTGCATTTGCCGTCTTCAAGCGGATGCAACCATGACTTGCCGGACTCCCTAAACGGCTTACATAAGATGTGCCGTGGATGGCGTAACCTTGATTATAAAATATTGCATAAGGCATCGGCGCATTGTCATATTTCCGGCTTCGCCACATTTTGTGCATTCTGACAGGACGATAAGTCCCGCTTGGAGTCGCATATCCTTTCCGTCCAGTGGATACTTTCCAATGGTAAAGTGTTTTACCATCTTTTTTAACAATCATTGTCTGATTCGAAACGTTGACGAGTGCCAAAATATCATCAGCCGATGCTGGCCCCATCAGTGAAAACATAAAAATCGTGGCTCCACTCAAAAGAGCAGATATT
This sequence comes from Ditibartonella apihabitans, assembly GCF_002007485.1. GTDB lineage: Bacteria > Pseudomonadota > Alphaproteobacteria > Rhizobiales > Rhizobiaceae > Bartonella > Bartonella apihabitans. The sequence goes on along the minus strand of NZ_CP015820.1, from coordinate 1,057,075 downwards.
TTCCAATAATTCATGGCCCTATCCCGCTCAAAATTCACAAAAAACGCGATAGATAGAGTAAAACGAAAAAATACAAAAACGAAATAAAAAGTTAAAAAATAGTTAATTCAGCCCTTTGAAAATTCGTAACTGTCAGTATTTGGGCATTGACTGCATCTGGTCCAGAACTTGCTGAAAGGCTCTTTTATCAAGGAAACCATCTACATAATTTCCACGTCCGACAAGTTTGAAAATAAAGCCACTAATTGCATACTGACGAAATTCATCTTCGGGAATGAATATGCGCCCCTTTTCCGAATTGGTACATCCGATGGTACAAACAATATTCAGTTTTTCTCTCGCAACATAGCGATAGTTGCGTTTTTGCGACCAGGCGAGACTAATATCCAGATCGTTGCTATTCGTGGAAGTTGCTATTGTATCAATGACATAGCCCTGATTGCTAATCCATTTTGCCTGCATTTCCAACTGAATCAAAGGATTGTTGGTAAAATAAAAGCTCTTGGAACTCAGCTCTGTAACACGCGTATAATAATCATGCGTGGTTGAAGGTTCTGTTGACCATTGACAACCGGTCAAACAACAGGCCAAAAATAATGATGCAAAAATCTGTTTCACCACACGAATTGATGGCATAGTGAGCCTTCCAGTACTTCGATTTCCTGATAAACGAAACTAATACCCGATGCTTACGCCAAGCTTGAGCCGATATTTTCAAAACTGTTTTGAACAAAAATAACCCGAATATAAAAGAAGCACGTACTCAAATTAGCAAGGGTAAAGTTGAAAACCCGAATACTGAAAAGCCAAACCGGAATAGCTTTTGACATTCGACGACAGCAATTTTCATTATTTTTGATGAGGCACAGTCATTTTAGGAGCTGTTACCAAGCCTCCCACACCGGATTTTTTGAGCCAAAACAGTTGCCCGTATATTCCTATTCCAATGCATCATTTTCCAAGGCATTAGTGGCCGTTTTACGGAACACCAAATCCCCACTATTCGAATGGGGTAATATTTCGCACATGTTATGAAGTTATAAAAAAGCGAATAATGTTGAAGATTGCGAATTTCAAAAAAAGAATAATCTGTTTAAAATAGGTCCGTTATAATTCCCTAATAAACTATGATTTCTCTATTTTAACACCATCATTTTTAACTTTTTGATTTGTTTATCAAAACAATAAAATGAAACAATTTGTTCATTCAATATAGAGAAATACAAAAAAGTAACGTTATACCGCTCTATAACAATCTATCATTGGGGAGCCGGAACTTTGGATTTTTGTTTGCAGTCTTTCAACCACACATCATAAATCGGGTGTTCGACAGCATTAAGACCGGGGCTGTCGGCAAACATCCAGCCAGTGAATATACGTTTGATTTTTTTATCGAGGGTGATTTCATTAACTTCGACAAACCCGTCTGTGCGTGTCGCTTCATCTGACGAGCTTGTATAACAGACCCGCGGCGTCACCTGAAGAGCACCGAATTGGTAGGTCTCGCCTATATAGACATCGAAGGTTGTGATGCGGCCGGTAATTTTATCGAGACCGGAAAAAACAGCAACAGGATTACTTAATCTCGTTGTTTCCTGCGCATAAGATGATGCAGTCACAAAAAGCCCAAGGAATAAGGCAAACAGGACAAATAAGCAACGTCTGAAAAACGGTTTAAAAAATCTCATAGCACCGCATCAATGGTTATCTATTATAATTCGAAGCTTATTTGCCAATTATGGCAATATGGCGAAAAAACAATCCGATTTCCGCTACGAAATGGCTATTTGCCCGGTGTCCACGCGTCGTAATCGCCGGTAACATGAGGACGTTGACCATGATGGGCAATCGAACCTTTCGGCGTATAGGCCTTGCTTGTACCGGTCAGATTAGGAAGATGCGGTTTCTCCCACTCACGTGCATGATAGTTTTCTGCACTTGGTGGTGTATCTGTGCGATGATGAATCCAACCATGCCAACCTGCAGGAATCGTTGAAGCTTCCGAATAATTCTTGTAAATGACCCAGCGCCGCGGATAGCCGTCTTTATGGCGGCTGCCTTCATAATAGATGTTTCCGAACTCGTCTTCACCTACGCGCTTGCCATGTAGCCACGTGAAAAAACGTGTATTAATGGTGTTACCGTTCCACCATGTAAAAACCTGTTTCCAGATACCAGCCATTTCAGTGTGAGCTCCTTCAAGTTCAGCCCATAAGCTTCAAACGAAAAACCAACTTTTAACGTTATGCAGCTCATCAACATTAAAAGCAAGTCAATATTGACGTGATCAGAACAGTGTCTTCTCCAAGACAACATCGTCATTCGACTTGTTCTCGGTAGTTTTCCCGAGGTGTTTATAACCTTGTTCTTCAAAAAATTTCTGTGTCCTCTCATCTTTTTTATTGAGAGCTACACGAATTTTACGGGCAGCCGGAAAAGCTTCTTCAAGCTCGATCAATAATCGTTGACCAATCCCCTGCCCCTGACTTTCCGGTTTTACGCACAGATGAAGCACGAGTGCAATTTCAGAATCACCTTTGACGGCTCCCTGAGCTGCATAGGCAACACCATGAAGAGTATCCCCGTCATCCGCCACGACATATTCGGATGCCGGACGACTGAGCATTTTCTTCAAAAGATCAGGCGTATAATCGTGAGCGATTTTACGATTAATTTCTTCACGTCCGATAATATCATCTAATGTTGCATGCCATGTTTCGATCAATAGATCATGAATAGCATTGATATCATCCTTGGATGCAGTGCGAATCCACATGGTCGTTATTCTATCCCGAGTTTTGCCCTAATCAGTTTATTTACTACTTGAGGATTTGCCTTACCACCGGTTTTTTTCATGACCTGACCGACAAACCAACCAGCCAATGTCGGCTTTTCTTTGGCTTGAGCAACTTTATCCGGATTGGCAGCAATAATTTCATCGACAGTTTTTTCGATAGCAGCGGTGTCGGTAACCTGCTTCATGCCGCGTTCCTCGACGATTTTTGCAGGGTCACCCCCTTCGTTCCAAACGATCTCGAAGAGATCTTTTGCAATTTTTCCGGAAATCGTACCCTCTTTTATCAAATCGATAATTCCGCCAAGTTGATCTGCGCTCATTGGAGATTGCGAAATATCAAGGCTTGCTTTGTTCAAAGCGCCGAGCAAATCGTTAATGACCCAATTCGCAGCAAGTTTGCCATCGCGACCGGCAGCAACCGACTGGAAGAAATCGGCAATTGCCTTCTCGCTTACAAGAATGGAAGCATCGTAAGCGCTCAAACCCATTTCATTAATGAAGTTTGATTTGATTTCATCAGGCAAGGCCGGCAAGTCGGCTTTCAGATCGTCGACAAATTTCTGGTCAAAAACCAAAGGCAACAAATCGGGATCAGGAAAATACCGGTAATCATGCGCTTCTTCTTTCGAACGCATCGGCCGTGTTTCACCCTTTGCAGAGTCAAACAGCCGTGTTTCCTGATCAATTTTGCCGCCGTCCTCAAGAACCGCTATCTGCCGACGCGCCTCATAGTCGATTGCCTGCCCGATAAAACGGATCGAATTAACGTTCTTGATTTCGCACCGTGTACCGAAATCCTCACCCGGACGACGTACCGAAACATTGACATCGGCACGCATTGCACCTTCATCCATATTGCCATCACATGTTCCGAGATAGCGAACGATCGTACGCAATTTCGTGACATAGGCCTTCGCTTCATCTGACGAACGCAAATCCGGCTTTGACACAATTTCCATCAGTGCAACGCCTGAGCGGTTAAGATCGACAAACGACATTGTCGGGTGTTGATCGTGGATAGATTTTCCCGCATCTTGCTCGAGATGGAGCCGTTCGATACCGATTTCTACATCCTCGAACTCACCTTTTTTATCAGGACCGACAGAGATGATAATTTTACCTTCCCCGACGATTGGCTGTTCAAATTGCGAAATCTGATAGCCTTGGGGCAAATCGGGGTAAAAATAGTTTTTGCGATCAAACACAGATTTTAAATTGATCTTGGCATTCAGACCTAATCCGGTTCTCACGGCCTGTTTGACACATTCGATGTTGATGACAGGCAGCATACCCGGCATTGCAGCATCAACAAGAGAAACATGAGCATTGGGTTCAGCCCCGAATTTCGTGGAAGCGCCGGAAAAAAGTTTGGAATTGGAGGTTACCTGAGCGTGTACTTCCAATCCGATAATGACTTCCCAGTCTCCGGTAGCTCCGGAGATGAAACGTTTCGGGTCTGCTGTGCGGGCATCAACGAGTGTCATTAGAAATCCATCATTCTTATTTTAAAGATAAAATTATTTCTATTGGCTAGTCCAAACAAGCGGCAAGTGCAAGCAAAGAGTGTTGTCCTTATAAAAAAGGCCCGGAAAAACCGGGCCTGATTTATTTTATCCAACAGCAAATCAATCTTTTTTCGTTGTCTTTTTTGCGGCTGCCTTTTTGGCAGGTGCTTTCTCTTCCGCATGAGACTTCGAAGAAGACTTCTTGTCATCAGCCTTTTTGTCTTCGGATTTCTTGCTTACGGTCTTTTTCTTTGCCCCTGATTTCTTCGGAGAATTTTCGTCTTCTTCCTCTTTCATCAGCTCTTCGGCCGTCACTTTCTTGTCAGTGACTTTGACTTTACCGAGAAGATGATCAACGACTTTCTCTTCGAATATAGGAGCACGCAAATTGGCGACTGCATCAGGAGTACGACGGAAAAATTCGAATATTTCTTTTTCCTGTCCAGGATATTGGCGAACCTGATCATACACCGCCCGTTGCAACTCATCTTCCGAAACGCTGATTCCGGCCTTTTCACCGATTTCAGACAAAACAAGGCCCAACCGGACACGACGTTCAGCGAGCTTGCGATATTCGTCACGGGCTGCTTCTTCTGTCGTTTCCTCGTCCTCGAAAGTACGACCGGCTTGCTTCAACTCGTTGGTGATTTGTGCCCAGATATTATTGAATTCGACATTGACGAGACGTTCCGGTGTCTCGAAATCGTAATCATTATCAAGAGCATCAAGAATCTGACGCTTTACTTTTTGACGTGTGATTGTGCCATATTGGTTCTCGATTTGCTCGCGAATGACGTCGCGCAGCTTTTGGAGTGATTCGAGACCAAGTTTTTTGGCGGCTTCATCATCGATTTTCAGTTCGTCCGGCTTCGAAACCTCTTTCACTGTTATGTCAAAAGTGGCCTCTTTACCAGCCAGATGTTTTGCATTGTAGTCATCAGGGAATTTTACTGTAATGACTTTTTTGTCACCTGCTTTCACACCGATAAGCTGCTCTTCGAAGCCGGGAATGAATTGTTTGGAACCGAGAACAAGTTGCGCATCATTATCAGCGCCACCTTCAAACGGTTCACCATCAAGTTTACCGAGATAATCGATCGTTACGCGATCGCCGTCTTCGGCCTTGCCTTTCTTTTCCGTATAGGTACGGGTGGAAGAAAGAATGCGCTCGACCTGTTTATCAACATCGGATTCAGGAACTTCCACGACTTCGCGTGTAACAGCGATGCCGGAAACATCTTTAAGATCGAATTTCGGCAAAACTTCATATTTCAAAGTAAAGACGAAGTCGGCATCACCATTCAAGACCTTTTCGGCCTCTTTTTCGTCTTCGCTCATATCAATTTCCGGCTGGGTGGCCGAACGTTCATTGCGGTCTGAAAGAATGGAACGCGGCGTATCCTTCAGAATCGAATTGATAACGTCAGCCATAAACGACTTGCCATACATTTTCTTCAAATGGCTGACAGGCACTTTACCAGGGCGGAAGCCATTCAGCTTGACCTTGTCTTTAGCGTCGTCAAGACGTTCGTTTAGTTTTGCTTCCAGATCTTTAGCCGGGATCACTACCTTGATCTCGCGCTGCAATCCCTTATTAAGCGTCTCGGTAACTTGCATCGAACAACCTTCATTTTTCTGAGGACAAGTACTTAAGCCCTGTCCGATACCAATTCTGCTCTAACACCCAAGCGTCAGAATACCATGAAACGGACTTCCGCCTCGCGCGGAACTCCGCAAAAATTCTCTTTGCATTCAAGGCCGTTGCTTTGGTGCGGATGAAGGGACTCGAACCCCCACGGTTGCCCGCCAGAACCTAAATCTGGTGCGTCTACCAATTTCGCCACATCCGCAAATCCTGATAATCAGGTTTGCAACAAACCATAGGCAAGCGGCGTCTCTATATCATTCAATTTCTATCAATCAAAGGAAAAAAGCCGACTCTTGCGTTTTTTACCGGATATTTAAGAAAAGAACCACCATAATTTCTGAAGACAAGGAATAATGCGTAGATAAGCTGGCAAAATATCTCCTCGCGAACCATTCCAGGCAATGTTCCCGCCGAATAGATAAAAACAACCCTCGCGCGAACTTCCGGTTGAGATCTTCGATAAACTTCACAAGGCTTTGCAAGATTGCGTTTTTCCGATTTCCCGAATAGTTCACTTCACAACAAAAATCGTTAATGCATTTGCCCTGATTTTTGTCGTTAGGTTTTGGTTTCGACCGTCGGAACTTGGTTTTTGTCGTCAAATTGTCCGCTTTGGTTTGCTTTACGATTGCGCAACAATACCCCTCCCCTTTCGACAATCCGAGTGACTTTTGTTTTCATTGTTCCAATGTAATCATAAAGCAAAAACTGTGTAACGAATGAGCGCCAAAAATATAGTGTTTTTGATTCGCCAATATATGTTTCACTCGAGTAAATATTCCCGTTATCAAAAAGCAAAACTTCATGTCGGATAACAATACCACTCCGACAGCTATATCGGATAAAGTGCTCTTGGACCGTTTTTCGCACTTTATCCGAATTCACTTTCTTTCGCGATAAAGCGGAACCACTTCATCTTTAACGGGAAGCAATGCTTTCGTCTCAAATTTTTTTTCGATTACAATTTTCTTGTTTCTATAATACGCCCGACCACTCATTTTCTTGGACCTTGCTCGTTATATCAAAGCAGCAATAACCGGTTAATCTTGACAATATTTCGGGATTGAACTGCTAAAGTTTCACCCTTCGTAACTTCATGACGACCGCTTGTTACTCGCAAATGACATAATGAGGTTGCGGACAATAATCATTCTGGCAAGATTTTACATATTCAATCTATTCTACTGAAAAAATAGTCTGAAGAACGGTCATTGTCTCAGTGCCTTTTGTACCATAAGGTGTTATTGACCGTTCCACGCTTGGAATTTTATGTTTTGCGCAAAGAATGATGATGTCGAATTTTTCTATGAAGCCGATCCATGTTATTGGCGGCGGTCTGTCCGGCAGCGAGGCTGCGTGGCAAATAGCCGAAGCAGGTATTCCTGTTATTTTGCATGAAATGAGGCCGGTCGAAAACACGCCCGCTCATAAAACTGCAAATCTTGCGGAACTCGTCTGTTCCAATTCATTTCGTTCCGACGATGCTTCAACCAATGCGGTGGGGCTCCTTCACGCCGAAATGCGGCTTGCCCATTCGCTTGTTATGAAGGTGGCTGATGAACATCAGGTTCCGGCAGGCAGTGCACTTGCCGTCGATCGTGAAGGATTTTCAAAAACAATTACCAATATCATTGAAAACCATTCCCTGATCAGTGTTGACCGCAGCGAACTTGTGACACTTCCGCCAAAAGAATGGGGGAATGTAATTATCGCAACGGGACCTTTGACATCTCCCCGTCTCGCAGAAGCAATTGTAGACATTACCGGAGCCAATTCGTTATCATTTTATGACGCAATTGCGCCTATTGTTTATAGGGACAGTATCAATATGGATATTTGTTGGTATCAGTCCCGTTATGACAAAGTCGGGCCTGGCGGTACCGGCAAAGATTACATTAATTGCCCGCTCGACAAGGAGCAATATGAGCACTTCGTACAAGCGCTGACAGACGGGGAAAAAATCGAATTTCATGAATTTGAAAACGTACCTTATTTTGATGGCTGTCTTCCTATCGAGGTAATGGCCGAGCGTGGTCCCGAAACCTTGCGTCATGGTCCGATGAAGCCCATGGGACTTACCAATGCACATAATCCGACTGTAAAAGCTTATGCTATTGTACAGTTGAGACAAGACAACGCGCTTGGCACGCTCTATAATATGGTCGGCTTTCAGACCAAGCTGAAATATGGCGAACAAACGCGCATTTTTCGCTCGATTCCTGGTCTTGAAGATGCCGAATTTGCGAGGCTTGGCGGAATCCACCGCAACACCTATCTCAATTCGCCTGTCTTGCTCGACGAAACATTACGGCTTAAAAAACGCAAAAACTTGCGCTTTGCCGGCCAAATGACCGGATGTGAAGGCTATGTTGAATCGGCTGCAATCGGGCTTTTGGCAGGGCGCTTTGCTGCCGCTGACTACAAGGAGAAGGAACCTCGCATACCGCCAATTACTACGGCATTCGGGGCGTTGCTTAATCATATCACGCGTGGTCATATAATGAGCGACGATGGTGGCAAACAATCCTTCCAGCCAATGAATATCAATTTCGGTTTGTTTCCGCCTGTCGAGATTGAAAAACCGGAAGGCAAACGTTTACGCGGCAAAGAAAAAATACTGGCTAAAAAACAGGCTTTGACGAAACGCGCGCTTGCCGATTGCGAAACATGGTTGAACGAGGAGAAACTTCAGTGAGTAACACGCCTATTGTTGTCTTTGACCTTGACGGAACACTTGTTGATTCCGCGCCGGATTTGCTCGACAGCCTCAATTTCTGTCTTGCGCAAGAAGGCCTCAAAACGTTCGAGCCTGTTGACATTCGTCGTCTTGTCGGCATGGGCGGACGTATTATGATCGAACGTGCGCTCAGTTTCCAGAACATCAAACCGGATAATACGCATGTCGAACAGTTGCTTTCCGTATTTATGCGTCATTATGAAGAAAATATGCCGGGAAAGACACAATTTTTCGAAGGCGTTGACAAAGCACTCACAAAACTCTCTGATGCGGGATACAAGCTTGCCGTCTGCACCAACAAATATGAAAATTTGGCCCGTCACCTTTTGGAAGGAATGGGCGAAGCCGATCGTTTTGTAACGATTGTCGGCGGAGACACATTTGCCTATCATAAACCGGATGCCCGACATATTCTTTCTACCATCGAACGTGCTGGCTGTTCGCCTGATAAAGCAGTTATGGTGGGTGATAGCCAGACCGACATCCTTGCGGCACAAAGTGCAGATATTCCCGTTATAGCAGTCGATTTCGGTTATACCGACAAGCCTGTCAGTACATTCAATCCGACCAAAATAATCAGCCATTATGATGAATTGACCCCGCAATTGGTCGCCGGATGCATGATGTGAAGTTTTCAGGAACTGTAACAGGAAATCTAACGGCCTTGCACAAAGTGAGGTGAAGTCGCAATGAAACATATCCTTACCTTGTCAGATAAAAAGCCGCTGTTTGAGGGGCTAACCCGCTCGGTATACATCAATGAGCAAAATCCCGACTATCTGATAAAAATCCCCTCGCCCGCATGGCGTAAAAAAATCGCCGGTTTTTCGCGTCTACGACAATTAAGAAAAGCAATCGATATCAACTCGCCCAATACCCGCGAAATTCGGGAATATATGCGTCATTTTACCGATCCCGATATGGCAGAAAATGAAAAACATCTGATGCAGATTGCCGGAATCGTTTCAACTGACATAGGTTGGGGATTACTCGTCAAAGCTGAAAAGGATTCGTCGGGAAGTTATGCAAAGCCTTTTGGCCATTACCAGAATGATATTCCAAAATATCGTCAAGAAATTGAAGATTTCATTCACTGGGTAAAAACAACAAGTATTATCTGCTACGATCTGAAATTCGATAATATATTACTAAGCTCAAGAAACGGAAAATCTACCCTTGTTCTCGTAGATGGCATCGGGGAAACCGGACTTTTTCCGTTGCGCGCATGGTGTCAAAAATATAACCGGGCAAAAAATATTCATGAACTTCACGAATTCACTGACGCACTGGCGCCATTTCTTGACTTGAAAAACCGCAAATAGCCATCAAGAAGACAATGAAAAGCCCGGCACTCAAGAAAGACCGGGCTTTTAAAACATGGCAATGGATTATTTGTTGTTGACGGCGTCTTTCAAACCTTTGCCAGCCGAGAACTTAGGAACATTGCGGGCAGGAATGGTGATTTCTGCGCCTGTTGAAGGGTTGCGTCCTTTCGTGGCAGCACGGTGGGAAACTTCAAATGAACCGAAACCGGGAAGACGAACATCACCGCCATCTTTCAAAGCATCGGTGACAGAAGCAATAAATGCATCTACGGCTGAAGCCGCTTGAGTTTTTGTGATGCCGGCTTTTTCAGCGACAGAGCTGACCAATTCGTTCTTATTCATTGGATAATTCCTTTCTTTCTATTACCGGACAATAGTGATTCCACCGGTTGCGAGCGAGTTTATTGAAAACTATGGCAAACAGAAGCCAAATTTTAAAAAAAAGCCTGAATCTTCGGGATAATCACAGTTATTCACGGAAAAAATAACGTAATTCACAATTGAAAAACGAAAATAACAAGAAAAGGCAGTCTAAACTGCCTTTTCTCAATGTTTGTATATGTCATTACTGACTTGTGATTCAGTGGGCTATAGAAGTAACGCCATCCTCATCACTTGATATATTGTTGGTAACCGGCGGATTTGCAGGCTCTACCCATTCAATCGGTTCGGGACGACGAACAAGTGCATGATCAAGAACTTCACTTGCAAAACTTACCGGAACAATTTCCATGTTGTTTTTGACATTATCAGGAATATCAACAAGGTCTTTCGCATTCTCTTCAGGAATGAGCACCTTCTTGATACCGCCGCGTAATGCTGCAAGCAATTTCTCTTTCAGCCCGCCAATCGGCAAAATCCGTCCACGCAACGTAATTTCGCCTGTCATCGCGATATCCTTGTGGACAGGTATACCGGTCAGAACCGAAACAATTGCCGTTACCATGGCAACACCTGCTGACGGACCGTCTTTTGGTGTTGCACCTTCGGGAACGTGAACATGGATATCACGGCGTTCGAACAGAGGAGGTTCAATACCAAAATCCACCGCCCGCGAGCGGACATAGGATGCAGCAGCCGAAATTGACTCCTTCATAACATCGCGCAGATTACCGGTAACTGTCATACGGCCTTTACCCGGCATCATAACGCCTTCAATCGTGAGTAATTCACCGCCGACCTCGGTCCATGCAAGTCCGGTAACAACACCGACCTGATCTTCACCTTCAATCTGACCGTAACGGAATATCTTGACGCCAAGAAACTCGTCGATATTGCTGTCATCGACTTTAACCGACTTCTTTTCTTTCTTGACAATCTCCGTCACAGCCTTGCGTGCAAGTTTCATCAATTCGCGTTCAAGCCCGCGGACCCCTGCTTCGCGCGTATAATATTGAATGATCGAGCGGATCGCTTCATCAGTTACAACAAACTCTTTCTTCGAAAGCGAATGTTCTTTCATGACTTTCGGGAGAAGATGGCGTTTGGCAATTTCCATTTTCTCTTCTTCGGTGTAACCGGCAATACGAATGATTTCCATACGATCCATTAAAGGTTCCGGAATATTCAACGTATTTGCAGTTGTCACGAACATAACGTCCGACAGGTCATATTCGACCTCGAGATAGTGATCCATAAAGGTGTTATTCTGTTCTGGATCAAGCACCTCGAGTAATGCCGATGATGGATCGCCTCTGAAATCCTGCCCCATCTTGTCAATCTCGTCGAGAAGGAAAAGCGGATTGTTTTTCTTCGCCTTTTTCATCGACTGGATGATTTTGCCGGGCATGGATCCGATATAGGTACGACGATGACCACGAATTTCCGCTTCATCGCGCACTCCACCTAAGGACATACGCACATATTCACGTCCCGTCGCTTTGGCTATCGAACGGGCAAGCGAAGTCTTACCAACTCCGGGCGGTCCAACGAGACAAATAATCGGCCCTTTTACTTTGGCTGCACGGCTTTGGACAGCAAGATATTCGACAATACGTTCTTTGACTTTCTCAAGACCGAAATGTTCCTCATCCATAACTTTTTCCGCATAGTTAAGGTCATTCTTGATCTTGGATTTTTTGCCCCACGGGATACCGAGGAGCCAATCAAGATAATTACGTATTACTGTCGCTTCAGCCGACATAGGAGACATATTGCGAAGCTTTTTAACTTCACCTTCTGCCTTTTCACGGGCTTCCTTCGACAATTTCGTTTTCTTGATGCGTTCTTCCAATTCAGAAATTTCGTCGTGGCCATCTTCGCCATCGCCCAATTCTTTCTGAATAGCCTTCATCTGCTCGTTAAGATAATATTCGCGTTGGGTTTTCTCCATTTGCCGTTTAACGCGCGAACGTATCCGTTTTTCGACTTGCAAGACAGAGATCTCGCCTTCCATAAAGGCAAGTGCTTTCTCGAGCCTTTCGCGAACAGACAATAATGCAAGCATTTCCTGTTTTTCGGAAAGCTTGATTGCCAGATGTGAAGCGACCGTATCGGCAAGTTTCGTTGCATCATCTATCTGGCTGACAGCACCAATGACTTCCGGAGAAATCTTCTTGTTCAATTTCACATAGTTTTCAAAGTCCGAGATGACCGAACGCATCAGTGCCTCGATCTCGACCTTGTCTTCTTCCGGTTCATCAAGTGGTGTTGCATAAGCTTGGTGATAGTCCGGATTATCCGAAAAACCGGTAATTTTGGCGCGCTTTACACCTTCCACCAGAACCTTGACAGTCCCGTCCGGTAATTTCAACAGCTGCAGCACATTCGCTAATGTACCAACATCATAAATATCGTCGGCCTTTGGATCATCGTCCGAAGCATTCTTCTGGGTAGCCAGCAGGATCTGCTTATCCTGACCCATCGCCTCTTCAAGAGCACGAATGGATTTTTCGCGACCAACGAATAGCGGCACAATCATATGGGGGAAGACAACAATATCGCGAAGCGGCAAAACAGCATAAAGCTTACTGCCGACATCCGCCGTCTTCTCTAAATCATGTTGCATAACATTTCCTTTCTGGAGCCTTGGGCTCGTTTGCAACGTCGGCACCCCTCATATTAAGCAGATACCCACGCACAAAGGGATTAGGTGGTGGCTCACCACCTATAAATCAAGAGCTGCGCGATAACGAAAGACAAGATCGCCCGATATTTTAAATGCATAGGATTTCGGATTTTATTGTCCGACCACTTGAAAAATCAAGCGGATGCATTTTCCTTGGAATGGTCCCGCTCGGCATAGATGTAAAGCGGACGCGCTTTACCTTCTACAACATCACTTGAAATAACCACTTCCTGAACACCTTCCAATGTAGGAAGTTCGAACATCGTATCCAGCAAAATCTTTTCCATGATGGAACGCAATCCGCGTGCGCCGGTTTTCCGCTCGATAGCTTTATTGGCAATTGCCCGTAATGCATCATCATGGAATGTCAATTTGACATCTTCCATTTCGAATAAGCGCTGATATTGCTTTACCAATGCATTTTTCGGCTGCGACAGGATTTGAACCAATGCATCCACATCCAGATCTTCCAAAGTTGCTATAACCGGCAGACGCCCAACAAATTCCGGAATGAGACCGAATTTCAACAGATCTTCCGGTTCGAGATCATGAAAAATCTCGCCAATACGGCGTTCATCCGGTGCTTTGACTGTGGCACCGAACCCGATTGATGTTTTTTCTCCACGAGCAGAGATAATTTTTTCAAGGCCGGAAAATGCACCACCGCAAATAAACAGGATATTGGTTGTATCCACTTGCAAAAATTCTTGCTGCGGATGTTTGCGACCACCCTGCGGGGGAACCGACGCAACCGTACCTTCCATAATCTTTAGCAATGCTTGCTGGACACCTTCGCCCGAGACATCACGTGTGATCGACGGATTATCGGATTTGCGCGAAATCTTATCGACCTCGTCAATATACACGATGCCGCGTTGTGCCCGCTCGACATTGTAATCGGCAGCTTGCAACAGTTTCAGAATAATATTCTCGACATCTTCACCAACATAGCCTGCTTCCGTCAAAGTGGTTGCATCGGCCATTGTAAACGGCACGTCAATAATTCTGGCAAGTGTTTGCGCCAGATAAGTTTTACCGCATCCTGTTGGTCCAACCAGCAGAATATTCGATTTCGACAATTCGATATCATTGCTTTTCGACTGGTTTGCCAAACGTTTGTAATGATTATGGACAGCAACTGCCAAAACACGTTTAGCATGTGACTGACCGATAACATAATCATCAAGAACAGCCATGATTTCCTGCGGTGTCGGAACGCCATCACGTGCTTTCACTCCGGAAGATTTATTTTCCTCACGGATAATATCCATACAAAGCTCGACACATTCGTCGCAAATGAACACCGTGGGTCCAGCGATAAGCTTACGCACCTCATGCTGACTTTTGCCGCAGAATGAGCAATAAAGCGTATTCTTCGAATCGCCCCCGTTATTACCAATTTTGCTCATTTCCTTTATCCTTTCGCCCGAATTGCATGAAATATTTTGCCTTTTCGGTTAAACTTTTCAAGCCCATTCCACCAAGAAACTAAAACAAATCAAAATTACGGCCATCTATATAACCGTTTTCCCCCTAAAACATGTAAACGCTAAATGTTATTTTTACTAAAAATCGGGAAGCGGCGATTTGATGGCTTATTGTTTCAAAAATTATTGAAACGACCGCTACCCGATCTTGTAAAATTTAGTCGCTCTGTTCTTCTTCGGCCTCGGCACGATACTGAATGACCTCATCGATCAATCCGAATTCTTTCGCTTCATCTGCTGTCATAAAATGATCGCGATCGAGTGTACGTTCGATGGTCTCATAATCCTGACCTGTATGATGAACATAAATTTCATTCAGCCGCCGCTTCATTTTTATGATATCCTGCGCATGGCGCTCGATATCCGAAGCCTGCCCCTGAAAGCCGCCGGAAGGCTGATGCACCATAACGCGTGCGTTCGGCAATGCAAAACGATGCCCTTTGGCACCGGCAGTCAATAAAAGCGACCCCATAGAAGCTGCCTGCCCCATACAAAGAGTTGAAACAGCGGGACGGATGAATTGCATCGTGTCGTAAATAGCCATACCCGAAGTGACAACACCACCGGGAGAATTGATATAGAGGCTGATTTCCTTTTTCGGATTTTCTGCTTCGAGAAACAGAAGTTGGGCGCAGACAAGCATTGCCATGCTGTCTTCAATCGGGCCATTGATAAAGACAATTCTTTCCTTCAACAAGCGGGAAAAAATATCATAGGACCGTTCGCCGCGATTGGTCTGTTCCACAACTATTGGAACAAGATTGAGGGCAGTCTGGATCGGATCACTCATTTTCACTTCCATATTATACGAATCGTCGTTTGCGACCTGAAATGTCGTTATAACCAGAATATCAATCCATTAGAAGATCAATAGATTTTTGTTTTGCCTTAAAACGCAAGGCCATCGGAACCGCTACCGGATGATTTGTGAGAAAATTATCTCAAGAAGATTACCATACGTTATTTCTTCATCTGAAATAGCGTTTTTATATGTGTTCATCCCGCTTCAACTTCAAGTCTTTCAACAAAGGCTCACACATTTATACAAACAACACTTACAATTGTTTTAACGTGGTACAGAAAAACACAACAGCAAGCGGCTTTATATAAAATTGATGATTTCAATTTCAACATCCGGTTATTGCAGTTGTTGCCCGACAGTCATGATACCCTGTCCGACCCAAATCCAAGGAAGTTGCTTTACGAGCACTTTCTAATTTTTTTGCTGTTCAACTATCTTGAAAAAACCGGGAATTCTTTTTGTTGCCCAGTCATAGAAACTTCCTTCTTTAATAGGGTCGGTCGTTCTTTCCTTTTTATGAACATGAAAACCTATAAAGCGTGGATCGTCGAGCGGCTCAAGACCATAAGCAGGATCAAAAATACGTTCGGTATCACGACCGGTCCAATAATAAAAAGTTTCCTTTTCTTTGGCCTCACCAAAAAAGCCGTATCTTTTGGCGAGCCTTGATATTCCGTCATTGCCAAAAACCGTGATTCCCAATCGTCCGGGGACAACAGGCAAATTTTGTCTTTTGAGACGCCACGGTATCCATATTCCCCGATGAAAACCGAGCCAGTCCGGCACCATTTGGCCGCTTTCAAGATAGTCATCATATTTCTTGATGATAGGATTGTCAGCCGGAAGATAAAGTGCAGAAACCCCTACGCGCGAACGATTTTCTCGGGCAAGCCATACCTTTCCCTCTTCCGGATGGAATTGTTTGACAAGGTAGACATCAGTATCAAGCCAAACACCGGCGCGGTTTTTCATGAGCCTCACGCGAAACAGATCAGACAATTGCACAATCGTCCGTATAGGCTTGAAATCGGGAAATTTCGGATCAAGCCGATAAAGTGTCGAAAGCGGCAATATCGGCTCCGCCTCAAGGAGCTCGACACCTTCAGGCACGTTTTCCACATTTCCATGGCTATAAAGTTTGACATGTTGACCGGTCATTACCATTGACGAAAGGCACAGCCAATCAATAGGACGCAAGCGATCTCCATACCAGAAAGTGCAGATATCCATTCGAAGACCTCTTAGAAATATTCCAGGCTGACACGAAACAGTTGTTCTACATCCCGTACGGCATCGGCCATTGCAAAAATAACAACCATATCACCTGCAAGAACACGTGTATCCCCCCTCGGACGGATCATCGAATTGTCGCGATAGATAGCGCCAATACGCAATCCTTGAGGTAATTCGAGTTCTGACAAGGGCTTTCCGACAAGTGGAGACGTCTGCATAGCTTCTGCTTCAATAATTTCGGCTTCTCCGTTCGACACCGAATAGACCGAGCGAATACGCCCTCTACGCATTTGCTGAAGCACTTTTGAAATTGTGACACTGCGCGGATTAAGATGGGAATCAATGCCGACAGTTCTGGTAAATTCCTGAAAAGCAATATTGTTAATGAGAACCATATTCGACTTGCAGCCAAACATTTTGGCCATAATGGCACTCAGCACATTGACCTGATCCTGATTTGTCAATGTCACGATCAGATCGGCCTGTTCGACATTGGCTTCCTGCAAAATCGCCGGATCAAGGGCACTACCATTCAGCACAACGGTACGATCCAATTGATCGGTGATAGCAAGCGCCCGCGCTTTATCCGCTTCGATAATGCGTAACCTTGCCTTGTGTTGACGTTTTTCCATTGCGCGGGCAACATAAAGTCCGATATGACCACCGCCTGCGATAATGATACGGTTTGCTGCCTGCTCGTCATGACCGAACAGCCCCAAAGCACGGCGCACCTGACTGCGTGAAGCGACAAGATAGGTGATGTCCCCCACTTTCAATTCTGTATTGGCATGGGCAATGAAGAGTTTCTTTCCCCTTTTGACGGCTGTCACAGTCGTTAGCAAATCCGGAAAAAGATCGGTCAATTGTCTAAGCGGTGTGTTGATGACGGGACAATCTTCCATACATTCAAGTGCCAGAGCAACAATTTCGTCATAACTGAAATAAAGAACGTCCAATGCACCTGGTAGAGCAATGCGGCGCAACACCATCTCGCCAACCTCGATTTCCGGCGAAATAACGACATCAATTGGCAAAGCATCGCGCTGGAACAAACCCTGATATTGCGGATCAAGATAGGATTGGTTACGAACACGTGCAATTTTTGTCGGCACATTGAAGAGCGCATGGGCAACCTGACATGCCACCATATTGACTTCATCGGAAAGCGTTACAGCAATGAGCATATCTGCTTCATCGGCACCGGCTGCGCGCAAAACATCAGGACGTGCGCCATGTCCGACAATACCCCGAACATCAAGAGTATCACGCACTTTTTCGATCAGCTTCGGCTCGATATCAATAACCGTAACGTCATGTTGTTCATTGGAAAGACGTTCTGCTATCCCGTAGCCGACCTGACCAGCCCCGCAAATGATGACGCGCATATTTTAAGAAACTCCAAGCGATTTCAGTTTACGGTGCAGTGCAGACCGCTCCATGCCGACGAATTCGGCAGTCCGCGAAATATTACCACCAAACCGGTTGATTTGTGCAACCAGATATTCCTTTTCGAACAGTTCGCGTGCTTCCCGTAACGGCAGTGCCATAATATGCAAATCTGAATCTGTAGGTGCACGTGGCAATGTATCGCCGACTTCTGCGGGCAGAAGTTCGGCCGTAATCGGACCGTCTCCTCCTTCGCCGCGCGCCAGAATCAACAAACGCTCGATATTATTGCGTAACTGTCTGATGTTTCCGGGCCAACTATGAGCTTGTAGAATTGCCATCGTATCATCACCGATTTCACGCGGTTTTATCCCAGCCTGCTCGGAAATCTGGTGCACAAAATAATGCACAAGTTCGGGAATATCCTCCCGATGGCTTGCAAGTGGTGGAACAGCAATCGGCACGACTGCCAGACGGTGGAACAGATCTTCGCGAAAACGGCCTTCGGCAATCAACCCTTCCAGATTCTGTGCTGTTGACGAGATAACACGCACATCCACTTTAACACGTTTGCTCCCCCCTACCCGTTCGAATGTCTGATCGGTCAAAACGCGCAAAATCTTGCTTTGTGTTTCGCGCGGCATGTCCGCAATCTCGTCAATATAGAGAATGCCGCCATGTGCCTCTTCAAGAGCACCAACTTTACGCTCTCCTCCATCCATTTCGGTCCCGAAAAGTTCGATTTCCATTCTTTCAGGCGTAATGGTTGCCGCGTTGATTGTCACAAACGGGCCGTTTGCACGGTTTGAAAGGGCATGGATTGCCCGCGCTGTCGTTTCTTTGCCTGAACCTGATGGGCCGGTAATCATGATACGGCTATTGGTGGGCGCCACTTTTTCGATCGTCTGGCGCAAATGGTTCATCACAAGCGACTTGCCGAGCAATTCCGGCGTAACACTTGATTGTTTGCGCAATTCATTGACTTCGCGTTTCAACTTGGATGTTTCAAGCGCCCGCTCGGCAACCAAAATCAAACGATCCGCTTTGAACGGTTTTTCGATAAAATCATAAGCACCGCGTTTAATCGCCGAAACAGCCGTTTCGATATTTCCGTGGCCGGAAATCATCACAACGGGTAAATCAGGATAACGCGTTTTGATTTTATCAAGCAGTGCCAAACCATCCAGACGACTTCCCTGCAACCAGATGTCGAGAAAAATCAAACGCGGAACACGGTTTTCAATTTGCTGAAGTGCTTCGTCCGAATTGGCAGCGAGACGCGTTTCGTGCCCTTCATCCTCTAGTATTCCGCCGACCAGTTCGCGTATATCCGCTTCATCATCGACAATCAAAATATCTGAAGCCATCTTACTTAACCGTCCTATTTCTCAACATCTACTTTAACAACATCAGATTTGCCATTACCTGCTGCCGGAAAGACCATACGGATCATTGCACCACGACCATTATAAAAATTTACCGGTGCATCATGTAATTCCATATAGCCTCCATGTTCCTCTACAATTTTACGCACGATTGCCAGTCCCAATCCGGTCCCCTTCTCTCGTGTCGTTATATAGGGTTCCAATAATTTTTGTCTTTGTTCCTTGGGGAGGCCTTTGCCATTATCTATTATATCGGCAACGAGTTTATCCCCTTCGCGATAAGAACGCACGAGGATATGTCCCTCGATCGCTTTATCGACCGCAATTGCATCAATTGCTTCACTTGCATTTTTTATCACATTTCCGAATGCCTGCCCGATGAGCCGGCTGTCAAATTCGCCCATGAGTGGCTCTTCTCCCAAATCCCGCTCGAATTTGATATCATGACGTGACACTTCAACAAGGAAAAAGGCCTCTCTTAACGGCTCCCGCATATCAAGCAGGTGCATTTCCGGCTTAGGCATTCGGGCAAAAGACGAGAACTCGTCGACCATTCTTCCGATATCGCCAACTTGCCGTATGATTGTGTCGACACATTGGTCAAAAACATCCCGATCATCCGTAATCACCTTACCATAACGCCGGCGTATGCGTTCGGCCGATAATTGTATCGGTGTCAGTGGATTTTTTATTTCATGGGCGATACGACGGGCAACATCGGCCCATGCACTCGACCTTTGAGCCTCCACAAGATCGGTTATGTCATCAATTGTTAAAACCCATGATTGCCCGTTACCATCGTTTTCCTCCATCGTAACCTGCACATTATAAACCCGATTACGTCCGTCTTGTGAAAGTGTAACCTGTTCGCGATGATTTTTGCGTCCCGATGAACGCGCAACCTCGAATACTTGTCCAATATCCGCATTGAGCGACATAAGACTTTTCCCGACAACTTCGTTCGGATCAAGATTGAACATTGTCTGCGCAGAACGATTGATAGTCGTAACATCCCCGTTTTCGTCAATTCCCGCAACCCCTGCATTAACACCGGCAAGGACT
Source organism: Ditibartonella apihabitans (assembly GCF_002007485.1). Lineage (GTDB taxonomy): Bacteria > Pseudomonadota > Alphaproteobacteria > Rhizobiales > Rhizobiaceae > Bartonella > Bartonella apihabitans. Next base: position 1,036,641 of record NZ_CP015820.1, on the reverse strand, counting down.
GCTTCCGAAAAGCGGCGCCTCTCGTCTATCTGGTCACGCGCTGAAATCAACTCATTGCGCTGACTTTTAAGCTCGCTCACCATATAATTGAATGTCCGGGACAGTTGACCGATGTCACCATCCTTGGCACGAACGGGAACCACAACATCCATATTGCCGGAAGCAACATCATCGGCAGCGCCAATCAACAGGCGGATGGGCCGCACCAAACGGTCTGCCACGGCAATGCCTGTCCAGATTGCCGAAATCAACAGACTGAGAAACAGACAAAGATAAAGGACAGCAAAAGCTATTTGTGTCGGAACTCGATTTTCATTAAGATCACGATAACGTGCTGTATTGGCTTCAGTCAGACGCAAAGCCGATAAAACGCGTTCGTCAACATCCCGTACAAGATAAAGAAATGTATTTGGTATATCGTTCAGTTTTAATATGATACCGAAATAATCATGCTCACCGGGTTGAAAAGTGAACGGACTACCATTTGTCGCTTGAACAATGAGATTTGCTGGCGGTATTGGCAATTTGTCCTCACCACCGAGATTACTTTGCAAAAAAACCGTGCCGTTCGGACTTAGCAAAAAAGCTCCGCGCAAATCCCGCCCTGCCGCATGGCGCGTAAGCTGTAACCTGTATTCAGTGGGATTTAATGCCAGAAGCCTGCGGTTATCGAGCGCGAGAGCCATGGCATATGAAGAATTTTTCAGGTTTTGCAATGTCTCATCTGCGTAACCATTGGCGAGATCGATCGAGGAAGCCACAATCTGTCTAGTTGTTGTATCAAACCAACGATCGAGCCCCTGATTGAGTGTTACACCGGCAACAATTGCAACCACAACGGCAGGCAATGTTGCAACAAGTGCAAAAAGCGAAATTATTCTGACGTGAAGTCTTGAAGCAGCCCTTCTTGCTCTCCACGCTTGAATAATCGGCATTAACTCATAGCAAGCGATAGCTATAAGCCCGAGCACCCATACGCTATTGACGGCAATAAGGACAAGCGTCACGAAAGTGCTTGGAATAATTGGCGTAAAGCCCAACAGAATAGCAAAAGAAACAACTGCCGTTAGCAAAGCCAATGCAATAACCATGATTCCGAAGAATGCATGCATATTCCGTCGTTTGACGCCATATAAGCTTTTATCTTCCGGTTTTACCAATTCGCGATTCTTCCCGATCCAACCCATTGTTTCGACAATGATGCAACACTTTGTGGCGAAAATGCAACAGAAAGAATTGAACCTTCCCTAATTATGAAGGAAAAGTCCCCTTTTACAAAATGATAATGGAATTCATATCGAGTGAATTCATGATATTCATTCACATGCTTACCGAAATTTTTCTATAAAACTCGTTTATCATTCTAAAACGACTTCGGCAGATGTCCACTCATTGTCACCAATAATATAAATTCGCTCTATAAAATAGTCAGCACTTGTTCCTTTTGAAAAGCGGATAACGAATTTTGCAAAAATCGAATTTGTTGCATCTTCAAAATTCTGTTGTCATTGATGTTAAAATGGGTTGGAGCATATTCTTTTCCAATCACTAAACCGGAATAGATTCTGTCGGACGTTTTTCCCTATTTCACCTATGCGCTATTCGAGCGTCACAGGCATTGTCTAGTCTTTAGCTTCTCTTTCTTGTCATGTTACAATGTCTGGATATCCGGCTTGGTTTGTCAAAATCAGGACAAATTATGCTGCTAGGATAGTTTTAATGTTATTATTCTCGTCCACTTCATGCCGGTTGATTGCTTCCAATTACCAAAGCCAAAGACGCTTATTGACAATGATTTGCTAAAACCTTCTAAAAAAAGTAAAGAAAACATCTTCACATTTTTAAGAATCGTTCTAAATTATAGAGAGATGTCTCTAACAGAAAGGAATGGAAATGCGGCTCACAAAACAGACGAATTATGCCATCCGGATGTTGATGTATTGCGCTGCTAACGAAGGAGAGTTGAGCCGCGTACCGGAAATTGCCAAAGCCTATTCGGTTTCCGAACTGTTTTTGTTCAAAATTCTTCATCCACTGGTCGAAGCCGGATTAATGCAAACCGTGCGTGGACGTAATGGCGGCGTTAAGCTTGCCAAGCCGGCTGACGAGATTTTTGTTTCCGACGTTGTGAAAGTTACAGAAGAAAATTTTGCAATGGCGGAGTGCTTTGAAAGTGGTGCCATTGAATGCCCATTGGTGAATTCGTGCGGCCTCAATGCAACATTGAGTAAGGCTTTAAAAGCTTTTTTCGACGTGTTGAAGGCAACTTCCATTGCCGATTTGCAAAGGCCAACTTTCAGGGAACGTCTCGGTATCCATGAACATGACGAGCATGATGAAAACGCGAAAGTTTTGAACTAATATCCCAGTCGGAATTCACGTTATAATCTATTGTTTTGTTGTTATAATCAATTTTGAAGGGGCGCATCATATCCAACGCAGCCATCATATTAGCCGCTGGCAGGGGTGAACGCATTGGTTCGCCTGAAAATGGCCCCAAACAATATCGACCGCTTGGCGGTCATGCAGTCATTTTTCACACGCTCAAGCATTTTCTTGATAGCGGGCTGTTTTCAACCATCATATTGGTCATCCATCGCGATGACGAAATGCTTTGTCAAAAAGCAATTGGTGACTTGGCAGACCATGTCACGATTGTTCACGGTGGAAACACACGACAGATATCGACCCTTTGCGGTCTCCGCGCATTGAATAGTCTGAGTGTAGCCAACAAACCTCAATATGTATTTATTCATGATGGTGCACGGCCTTTTGTTTCCGGTTTACTTCTGGAACGGATTGATAATGCGCTGTCTCAAGATTTCGGAATCTTACCTGCTGTAGCCGTTTCCGATACACTAAAACGTGCCGATGATAACGGCATAGTTGTCGAGACAGTGCCGCGCGATCATCTCTTCGGGGCGCAAACGCCGCAGGCATTTCCTTTTTCTAAAATTTTAGAGTTGCATGAAAAAGCCGCGAACCTCGGATTAACCGGTTTTACCGACGATTGTGCCTTGGCGGAATGGGCGGGGTTCGGTATAAAACTTGTGGCTGGCAGCAGTGAAAATATGAAAATTACCTGGCCTGCAGATCTTGCTATTGCCGAATTGCGTATGAAAAAGGAAACCATGACAAATCAGGAAAAGCAGACACCCGCTTCTTTCCAATTTCCGGATGTTCGCACCGGTAATGGATATGATGTCCATCCATTCGAACCGGGCGACGGAGTGACGCTTTGCGGCGTAAAAATCGCTTATGAAAAGAAATTGAGCGGCCATTCCGATGCCGACGTTGCTCTTCACGCTTTGACGGATGCATTGCTTGCTACACGGGGCGCTGGAGATATCGGTACACATTTTCCCCCTTCCGACCCAAAATGGAAGGGTGTCTCGTCCGATATTTTTGTGCGTCATGCTGTATCCATTATAAAAGAATCCAAGGGGCGCATTGCCAATGTGGATATTACGCTGATTGCAGAAGGGCCGAAGGTTGGCCCCCACCGCAAGGAAATGACCGAAAAACTCATGGATATGCTCGGCATATCCGCCGACCGTATTTCGGTCAAAGCCACGACCAACGAAAAATTGGGATTTGTCGGGCGCAAAGAAGGAATTGCTGCAATTGCAACTGCGACAGTTATCTATCCGGGGAGTGTTCCAGAATGACTCTTATTGCTGAAGCCAAGGCAAAAAAAGTTCTTGAAGCCTGCCGTTTACACCATTTAAAACTGGCAACTGTGGAATCCTGCACGGGCGGCTTGATCATCGGTAGCCTAACCGATATTGCAGGCTCGTCCGACGTTGTGGAATGTGGTTTCATTACCTATTCCAACGAGGCAAAAAATAGGCTTGTCGGTGTTCCTTCCGATATGATCAAAACATTTGGTGCTGTGTCGAAAGAAGTCGCTATTGCAATGGCCGAAGGCGGTGTCAAACATTCAGGTGCCGATATTGCTGTTTCGGTTACAGGGGTTGCGGGTCCGGGTGGCGGCAGTGCCGAAAAGCCGGTTGGACTTGTTCATATGGCTGTCGCATTGGCAAATAAACCGACGCTTCATTTTGAAGCCCGTTTCGGCGATCTTGGTCGCGAAAACGTTCGTCATGCAACTGTCAAACGGGCATTGGATCTGGTTCTAGAAGCGATCGACAAAGCTTAGCCTTTTGATGATTGCTGCGCGTTACCACCACTAAGCGGCCAGTGCGATTTCAGTCTGGTACGGAAATCACTACCTTCCTTAGCTTTAATCGCAGTTTGCGATGGAGATTGACTTCAGGACACCGGTTACGGTCAAAGCTCCTCGGGGAATTGAAACCGGACCGGAGGAAATCAACTAACGATTCTTAATCAAGCTTGGCGAAATCTATATTTGTCGCCAATTTTTCACCCGCAACATATGCTATTAGGCGCGCTCCCCCTCGTGCAGGAGTTAAAGTTTCTGCGATTTAATACAGGTAATCTTGATAGAGCCGAAAAATCGGAATGAGGAGCGGCCTTTAACTATCCGATTTAAAGGCGTTCATGAGCAAGTTTGCCCCCGTTCCGACGATAAAATCGTACAACCTTTTGGAGCTATGTGAACCTATCGCAGTTGAAATAATTCCCGATGAAAATGCCGACGGGCAAAGCCACTTTTAACCATGTCATCTTCCAGCGTCTCACCGAATTTTATAGGCCCGCAAAACCATATTGACGATTGTTTCCAGTTCACAAATAGGTGCCTTAACAAGGATCCATTGAACCTTCCCTCTTCAGGCGTTAGCCAAATTTTCAATCTGACACCAGCCGATTGCGCCAATTCGACAAGCTTTTGTTTCTCGCTTTCACTAATCGTTTGGGCAACATAAACAAAGTCTATTTGTGCTTTATTGTTTTTCTTTGATGAAGCCAACTCGTCAAGTCTTGCAAGAAATGGCGTAATTCCTATGCCTGCGCCAATCCATATTTGTTCGTGTGATTTGTCGTCGCTAAAACAAAACTTTCCGTAAGGCCCGTCAACGCGCGCTTTCCTGCCGGTTAGATTCTGTTTTACGAGTTTATCGGTATAGTCTCCCAAACCTTTAACAAAAAACGTCAAAAAGGGTTTTTGCGGATTCCAATGGGACGCTATTGTGAAAGGATGTGCGCCTTCTCCTTTATCCAGTGTGACGAATGCGAATTGTCCGCTTTTGTGACCGGCCCAATTATTGGAAACTTTTAAAGTCAAGCGTACTGCATCATTGGCTTTATCAATCGCATAGTCCGTGACCGTCGCCGCGATATGACGGCCGAAGCCGAACCGTTTGAGCAAAACTGTAATTGCAGCAATGACCCCAAAAATTGATGAAACACCTACCAGCAAACCGAATGGCTCGCCCCAATAGGCAAATTTTGTCAACACAACCGCATGAAACACTAAAACAAGATATACCGCTGCAAAAATTGTATGGACATGAGCAAAAAACCGGTAAGGAATAAGCTTTATCAACGCAATAAGACACAAAACAACCGCTATATAAAAAGCCCATTCCCCAAAAAACTCGGCATTCTTTCTGGAAATCGAGAACACATATTCAAGCCCGACTTTTTGAGGCAAATTGGCTATATCAATATGTTGACGAACAGGCTTTACGAGCCATCCCCAGCCGACGGCCCATTTTGTTCCTTTGGCAAGGAGAAAATGGATAACAGCGGTAACAAGTGCGGTAATGCCAAGCCATTTATGAAGCCGATAGGCTTTATCAAGCCCACCCAATGCATCATCTATCACTCTAAGACGACAGGCAATTACCACGTCCATACTCATTGCCACAAAAGCGAGAAGACCTGTGAGCTGGATTGCTTCCCGCCTGAAAGCAAAATAACCATCTTTGATGCCGTAAAATTCGCCGGTTGCCAACCAGACCGCGACACAAATGAAAATGAACACAAAATACGTAATCTTCAAGTTTCTCATCAAGAGCCATAACCTGTCTTCTGTTTTTCGTCAGAAAATAGAATGGAATTGATAAAAATAAAACTTAAACTTATTTAATATATTGATTTCATTAAACTTTATAATTTTTATCCAGTTTAAAACCACATTTTGAAAACTGCTTTCAAAATGTTTTTTAAATCAGATGGCAAACTTCGTGATTAAACCGTCTTCAGGCCTCTGCCGCCCCGTAAATCTTGTCTGCCCGCATCTCGAAAGCTTCGGTAAAACGCTTGAATGCTATATCGAACATAGCGCCCATAAGCATGCCAAGCATCCGGCTTTTAAACTCGTAATCAATATAGAATTCAACTTCGCATGATTTGCCATCTTCAAGGGGCTTGAATATCCAGCGGTTTTCAAGGTAGCGGAATGGCCCGTCAATATAACGAACATCAATACGCCGCTCTTCTTTATCCAAAAGAACCTGCGTTGTGAAAGTTTCCCTGATCATTTTATAGCCAACTGTCATATCGGCAGTAAGCAGGGTTTTATTTCCCCTCTCTTCGCTCGAGCGAACGTTGAGGGATTCACACATTGGCAAAAATTCGGGATATCGTTCAACATCCGAAACAAGATTGAACATCTCAAGATCGGTATGCTGAACTTTCCGCTGGGTATTAAATTTTGGCATTCTTTATCCGCGTTGATGAGCCAGCTTTTCTGCGCGAGCTTTTCTCAGTGCTTCAAAATCTTCGCCCGCATGGTGTGACGAACGGGTTAGCGGACTTGAAGACATATGAAGGAAACCCTTGGTTTTGCCGATAATGGCGTAGGATTTGAACTCTTCCGGCGTAACAAAGCGGATAACAGGATGATGTTTACGCGTTGGCTGCAAATATTGGCCAATGGTCATGAAATCAACATCGGCCGAACGCAAATCATCCATCAATTGAAGAACTTCATTCCGTTCTTCACCAAGTCCGACCATAATACCGGACTTTGTAAAGATGGATGGATCAAGCTCCTTGACCCGCTGCAACAGTCTGATCGAATGGAAATAACGCGCACCCGGACGCACCGTCAGGTATTTTGACGGCACAGTTTCAAGATTATGGTTAAATACATCCGGCTTGGCCGCAACCACAGTTTCGAGAGCACCTTCCTTATGACGAAAATCAGGTGTGAGGATTTCAATGGTGGTACCAGGTGACTTTCTTCTGATTGCATGAATGACATCGGCATAATGCTGGGCACCACCATCGGGAAGATCATCACGATCAACAGAAGTGATTACCACATGTTTAAGCGCCATTTGTTTGACTGCATCGGCAACGCGTTCCGGTTCATCCTTATCGACAGGAAGAGGTATACCGGTTGCAACATTACAAAAGGCACATGCACGGGTGCATATTGCCCCTAAAATCATAAAACTTGCGTGCCTTTGCGTCCAGCATTCGCCTACATTCGGGCATCCGGCTTCTTCGCAAACTGTCACCAGATTGTTATCACGCACAATATGACGGGTTTCCGCATATTGCCCACGCAATGACGGCGCTTTCACCCTGATCCAATCAGGCTTTTTTAAAACCTCTGAATCCGGTCGATTGGCTTTTTCCGGATGCCGGACCCGTTTCTGCGATAAAGTGTCAACAACGGTAACCATTTAGTACCTCACGCTCTTTCTCCCCTCATATGGAGTATAAGCAATAAGAATGCAATTCACTTCTTGATGTTCGTCAGGCGTTCAAAACCTGCCCATAAGCATCAAGGACACTTTCCTTCATCATTTCCGAAAGCGTTGGATGAGGAAAGACTGTATGCATCAGCTCTTCTTCTGTGGTTTCAAGATTCATCGCAACCACAAAACCTTCAATCAGTTCGGTTACTTCCGCTCCAACCATATGTGCACCAAGCAACTGGCCGGTTTTTCGGTCAAATATGGTTTTGACGATACCCTGATCCTCTCCCATAGCAATTGCCTTGCCGTTTGCAGAAAACGAAAAATGCCCGACCCTTATGTCATAGCCTGCGGCCTTGGCTTTGGCTTCGGTCAATCCGACGGAAGCAACTTGCGGTGTGCAATAGGTGCAACCTGGAATCTTCCTCTTGTCCAAAGGTTCGGCTGTTTCAAGACCGGCAATATGCTCGACACAAATGACGCCCTCTTCTTCGGCCTTGTGGGCCAGCATAGGAGCACCCGCAACATCGCCAATGGCATAAATACCGGGCACATTGGTGCGTCCCCATTCGTCAATTACCACACAACCGCGTTCGGTTTTTACACCTAACGCTTCAAGCCCGATATTTTCTATATTTCCTTGTACGCCTACCGCAGAGATCAGACGCTCTGCAGTAACGGTCTCGGTTTTGCCATTTATATCAATGTGAGCTGTCACAGAATTGGACGTTTTTTCGATTTTCGAAACTTTCGCTTCGGTAAGGATTCGGATTCCCTTTTTCTCCAATTGCTTGCGGGCAAATGCAGAAATCTCCGCATCTTCAACCGGCATAATCTGCGGCATCATTTCCACAACTGTAACTTCCGCGCCCATGTCACGATAAAAGGAAGCGAACTCAATTCCGATGGCGCCCGAGCCCATAACGACGATGGATTTCGGCATAGTTTCAGGAACCATTGCTTCAAAATAGGTCCAAACCAGTTTCCCGTCCGGTTCGATACCCGGCAATGTACGCGGACGCGCGCCGGTTGCGACAATAATATGCTTGGCCTGATATGTCCCCTCGCCCAAAGTACCCTTCGGAATCGGGTTTTGTGGCTGCATAATTTTTTTGGTGATTTTGCCAACGACAATTTCACCAAGACCAGCGCCGGCAGCTGCCTTAGTGAGCTTTGCCTCACCCCAGATAATGTCGATCTTGTTTTTTTTCATCAAATAGCCGACACCGCCATTAAGACGGGCAGAAACAGTGCGGGAGCGTTGCACAACATCCTTGATGTTGGCCTCAATCGAACCGTTGAGTTTCAAGCCATAATCTTTGGCATGTTCGCTAAAATGTTTGATTTCTGCTGTTCTAAGCAGCGCTTTTGTCGGAATACATCCCCAATTCAGGCAAATACCGCCAAGGTGTTCGCGTTCGACAATAGCGGTCTTGAAGCCCAATTGGGCAGAACGGATTGCGGTAACATATCCGCCGGGGCCAGAACCGATAACAATAACATCATATGAATTTGCCAATTTTTCCTCCATGGGGAAAGATAGAACTAAAGGCCGAGAACGACATGTACCAACGGTTGAAGCCCTTTGCCAATTGCTTTTGTGTTGTTTTCGTCAAGATGAACACCATCCACAGGTGATGCGACTGCGACAGATGCAGCATCGAAGAAGGCACATTCCATCTCGTCAGCAAGATCCGAATAAAAAATCGACAGCTTTTTGGATTCTCCAATAGCACCACTAAAACGCTCGCCACTTAAAGGATGAGTGGTCTCCGCCAGATGAGGCGGAGAAACAATAATAATTTCCGGCGGTTCGGTCTGCGACATATAAGGATAGGATCGGACAATATTGACAAGCCGTTTCATGCCCAGACATGCTGCCATTGCGGAACCCGCAACAAATTTCTTCAAGTCATTGGTGCCCAGCATCATGATCACCAGATCAAGCGGATGACATGAACCCAGGACTGTCGGGAGGATTGCTGCACCATTCCGGTCGTCGATTGAAGTTTTATCATCAAAACAGGTCGTGCGGCCGCACAATGCTTCCTCGACAACTTCAATCGCGCCGTTGAATTGCTGTTCCAGCACACGCGGCCAACGAATTTCGTTGGTATAACGTGTTTGGTTTATCGGATTTAAGCCCCATGTCAGGGAATCCCCATAAGCCAGAACAGTTTTTTTCATTATTACACCAGCATGCTCATCGGGTTTTCAATGAACTTTTTGAAAGCTTGTGCAAGCTCGGCTGCCAATGCTCCGTCTACTGCGCGATGGTCGGTTGACAATGTCACCGACATAACCGTTGCGATAGCCAAGGCACCATTTTTAACGACAGCGCGTTGCTCACCTGCACCGATCGCAAAGATCGTCGCATGTGGCGGGTTGATAATGGCGCAGAAATCCTTGACACCATACATGCCCATATTGGAAACAGCAGTCGTTCCGCCCTGATATTCCTCAGGTTTCAACTTGCGTTCCCGCGCCCGTTTTGCCAAATCTTTCATTGCATTGGAAATTGTCGAAAGCGATTTTTCCTCAGCATGTTTGATGATCGGCGTAATCAAGCCGTTCGGAATGGAAACAGCGACCCCCACGTCCACAAATTTGTGGCGCATCATACCGCTATCGAGCCAGGAAACATTGGCATCCGGAACGGCTTTAAGTGCCAATGCAGTCGCTTTGATCACCATATCATTGACTGAAAGTTTGTAGGCCGGTTTTTCGCCTGCACTTGTTTTAACCATAGGGGCTGCTGCGTTCAATTCTGCACGCAATTTCAGCAATGCATCAATCTCGCAATCAATTGTTACATAAAAATGCGGAACTGTATGTTTGGATTCAACGAGACGTTTGGCAATGGTCTTTCGCATACCGTCGTGAGGTACGATTTCGTATTCATCGGTATTGAAAAGCTTCATTGTCAATTCGTCTGAAGACGAGCTTTCGAGCGAGACAGAAGACTGTACAGACTGCTCCACATTACTTGCAGCCTTGCCGGTGCCGTTGGCAAGAGCACTGTCAATATCGCGCTTGATGATACGACCATGCGGACCTGTGCCTGAAATAAGCGACAATTGAAGCCCGTTTTGTTTGGCAAGCCGCCGTGCCAATGGCGAGGCAAATATACGGTTGCCCTTTTCTGTACCCGGTGCTTGGGAAGTAACAGTGGCAGGCTGATTTAAAGCCGGAGATGCCTGAGCAGGCTGAACGGGAGCCGTAGCCGCTTTTGCGGGTGCAGCTGGTGTCGTCGGCTGAGCCGGTGCCGGAGAAGATGAAGGCTGTTTTTTCTCTTCGTCTTCAATCGCTTTGATGGCATCCTCGGCACTTTCGTCATCTTCTGCGAGAATACCGATCAAGGCATTCACTTTTACACCTTGTGTCCCTGCCGGAACGACGATTTTTACAAGTGTGCCTTCATCTGCGGCATCAACTTCCATCGTTGCCTTATCTGTTTCAATCTCGGCAACCGTATCACCGGGTGAGACTTTGTCGCCCTCTTTGATATCCCACTTTGACAAAGTGCCTTCTTCCATTGTCGGGGAAAGCGCCGGCATCGTGATTTTTATAGCCATAGTGCGTTCTCCTTCAGGCTTTGTAGGTGACAGATTTTACCGCATCAACAACCTCGGCAACGCTCGGCAAAGCAAGTTTTTCAAGGTTGGCTGCATAAGGCATAGGAACATCCTTGCCTGCAATTGTAGCAATCGGCGCATCAAGATAATCAAACGCCTGCTGCATTACACGTGTTGCAATTTCTGTTCCGACAGATGATTGTGGGAAACCTTCTTCGATCGTGACCAAACGACCGGTTTTCTTGACCGATTCAATAATTGTCGGCAAGTCCATCGGACGAACAGTTCTCAGATCTATCAACTCGACATCAATTCCGAGTTTCTCGAATTCCGGCAGTGCTTCAACCGCGTAATTCATCCCCATGCCCATGCCGACGATTGTTACATCATTACCGGCTTTATGGATGCGGGCTTTGCCGATTGGTAAAACAAAATCATCAAGCTTCGGCACGTCGAACTGATGGCCGTAAAGCAATTCATTTTCAAGGAAAATGACAGGATTGTCATCGCGGATTGCAGCTTTCAAAAGCCCTTTGGCATCTGCGGCCGTATAGGGCATGATAACCTTCAAGCCCGGCACATGACTGTACCATGATGCATAGCATTGCGAATGCTGGGCACCAACACGAGCGGCTGCACCATTCGGACCACGGAAAACCATAGGGGCATGCATTTGCCCGCCGGACATATAATGGGTCTTGGCCGCAGAATTCACAATCTGGTCGATTGCTTGCATGGCAAAGTTGAATGTCATGAATTCAACAACCGGACGCAAGCCACCGAACGCTGCACCAACACCAAGGCCGGCAAATCCCTGTTCGGTAATTGGCGTATCAATAACACGGCGTGCGCCGAATTCATCAAGCAGTCCCTGACTGACCTTATAAGCGCCTTGATATTGTGCAACTTCTTCACCAATCAGAAAAACCTTGTCGTCACGACGCATTTCTTCAGCCAAGGCTTCGTTCAAAGCTTCACGAACGGTCATTTTGACCATTTCTGTTCCTGCCGGAATATCAGGGTCGGATTGAACAACCCGCTCTGCAGGCTTCGGTGCAGCCGGAGCCGGAGCGGCAGGTGTGGATGCAGCAGATTGTGGTGTCTGTGGTGCTGCTTCTTTTGCCGGATTGACGGCATTTTTAATATCTGCCGCCGTTTCACCATCTTCAAGCAAAACTGCAATAGGTGTGTTGACCTTTACACCTGCTGTTCCTTCCGGAACAAGAATCTTGCCGATTGTTCCTTCATCAGCTGCATCGACTTCCATAGTGGCTTTATCGGTTTCGATTTCGGCAATCACATCACCGGCCTCGACCTTATCGCCTTCCTTTTTAAGCCATTTTGAAATTTTGCCTTCTTCCATTGTGGGCGAAAGCGCCGGCATCAAGATATCAATAGACATAGTCGCTTTCCTCGCTATTAAAGAAGAACATCGGTATAGAGCTCGGATACATCCGGCTCGGGATCATTTTCAGCAAAATCTGCCGCATCGGCAACGATAGCACGAACTTTTTTGTCAATGTCTTTCAATTCGTCTTCTGTTGCCCAACCCTTTTGAATACAACGGTTCTTCACCTGATTGATCGGATCATGTTCGGTCTTGACCTTTTCCACCTCTTCTTTGGTGCGGTATTTAGCCGGATCCGACATCGAGTGACCGCGATAACGATAGGTCTGCATGTCGAGAATAATCGGGCCTTTGCCTGAACGTGCCCATGCAACAGCCTCATCGGCTGCCGATTTTACAGCACAAACATCCATACCATCGACAACATAACCGGGAATTTCAAAAGACAAACCGCGACGCGAAAAATCAGTCTCGGCAGAAGCACGAGAAACTGCCGTTCCCATGGCATATTGGTTGTTTTCAATAACGTAAACGACAGGAAGTTTCCAAAGCGAAGCCATATTGAAGCTTTCATAGACCTGCCCCTGATTGGCCGCGCCATCACCGAAATAGACAAGCGTTACATTATCGCGTCCAAGGTATTTATTGGAAAAAGCCAATCCTGTTCCGATCGGAACCTGCGCACCGACGATACCATGCCCGCCAAAAAAGTTCTTTTCCTTGGAAAACATATGCATCGAACCGCCCTTCCCTTTGGAAAAGCCATCTTTGCGACCGGCGAGTTCAGCCATAACACCGCGAGGGTTCATACCTGTTGCCAACATATGTCCATGATCACGATAGGAAGTGATCACCTGATCGCCTTGTTTTATTGCTTTGACAGTTCCGGTGACTACCGCTTCTTGTCCGATATAAAGGTGACAAAAGCCGCCAATAACGCCCATGCCATAAAGCTGACCGGCTTTTTCTTCAAACCGTCGGATCAAAAGCATATCATGATAAAACTGAAGTTCTTCTTCTTTGGTGAATTCCGCCGGCTCAGGTGATCTGGCGGTATTGGTTAATACGGTCTGCGTTTTTTTCGCAGAAGTTTTTTTAGCCCGTGCTGCCATATTAAACTCCCTTAATTGGTGTTTTAAAAAATACGCTTTCCCCGCCGAACATACAAGCACTATAAATGTTTGTAAAACTTGGTGTAAAATATTGATTTGATTGTTTTTTAGAAATAAACAGAATTTTTTTATTTTGACAGATCACCTTGACCCGTCAGAACAACAAATTCATTCGGCTTGGAAAGATTTAGAATTTTACGGGCATATTCGTCAAGCATATCGCGCTCGATATGCCCGTCTTTTAAAAGCGAAACCTTTTTTTCAATTCCCTTGCGCTGCTCTTCAAGGGATTTGAGCTCGCTATTGAGACTTTCTATATGCCGTTCTACTTTAACGCGAGAATATAAACCATATTCACCGTGATAAATGTGGTAGCCAAAATAACTCAGCACACCAATCGTCATAAGCGGCAATATAAAGCGCCCCTTGATTGATCTGCGTTTCTGTTTTGTCCACATCATATTCTTTCCTGTCGAGCTTCTATCAGTCATGCACGATTTTGATTAAAGATAGATTACCGGAAGGCTAAATTCCTAAAAACAAAATGACGAAAAGCTTTTGCCGGTTGGATTTTTGGCATTTTAAAAAATAAACGTTATAGACATTTCAATCAATGCTATCTCGACCACTTGTCTCGTACAGACACATCAAAAGACAAACTTCACGAAGTTCATTGCCTGACAGATAATCCCAAAAATATTCACCTCTGTTTACCGGTATTGAACTTTCTAGTGATTATTTCCAAGTCAAAGATATTCGCTTGTGATCGGATTTCCGTCTTTATCTTTGAATTTCCCCATAAGGATCAGAATAAAATCGATAATTGACCAAATAAACGAAATGATCGAACCGATAACTGTAACCGTGAGCAGAAGCATCAATACGCCAGTACCGATTTTTCCGACCATAAAACGATGAACTCCGAAAATTCCGAAGAACCAGCATACGATTGCCATAACGACTTTCGAATGCTTGCTATCAATGCTTAAGGGAAAGATATTTTTGGCGATCGCCCCTTCTGCCACAAAATCAACCTTGATTCCGGCCGCCGGTTCACCTTGTCCGCTCCAGTCAAGCCGCGTAAATTCGTAACGGTTGTTATCGGCTCCCGAGATAAGACCTTTGTTCCTTGTGTAACTTATAATCGAACCGCGCATAAAAACTCCTGATCTTTTTAAAAAGCAAAGTGCCTCGGTTGAGTGAGCATTCAACTTTGCTTTTTGATAAACATTGCTATTTTGTGGGGTCAGACCACTGGTTTAAATATGTTGCGTGTTTCAAAAAGCTAGTCCGTTATAAAAATTAATGCAAAAATCAACAAAGAGCGGACTCTAAAGTCCGCTCTTCAAAAAAGAGTTTTGATATTGCTAATCTTCAATCAGATCCGAAAAGCGGAAATACCGGCATAGCGAGCCTGACCGCCCAGTTCTTCCTCGATTCGCATCAACTGGTTATATTTGGCAAGCCGGTCTGAACGGGCAAGAGACCCGGTCTTGATCTGCCCACAATTGGTGGCAACAGCCAAATCGGCAATGGTCGAATCTTCGGTTTCACCGGAGCGGTGCGACATAATTGCTGTATAACCGGCTTTATGAGCTGTTTCGACAGCATCAAGTGTTTCACTCAAAGTACCAATCTGGTTGACTTTGACCAGCAGCGAATTGGCGACGCCCATTTTGATACCGTCGCGTAAACGTGCAGAATTGGTAACGAAAAGATCATCTCCAACGAGTTGGCATTTTTTACCGATCCGGTCGGTCAGAATTTTCCAACCATCCCAATCGTCTTCTGCCATACCATCCTCGATTGTGATAATCGGGAAATCGCTAATGAGTTTTTCGAGATAATCTGCCTGTTGTTCGGCACTGCGCGTTTTGCCTTCGCCAGTGTAAACATAGGAACCGTTTTTATAAAATTCCGATGATGCACAATCAAGGCCGAGCGCGACCTGTTCGCCCGGCTTGTAACCGGCTGCCTTGATGGATTCGACAATGAATTCGAGCGCGGCTTCGGCACTCTTGAGATTGGGGGCAAAACCGCCCTCGTCACCGACATTGGTGTTAAGACCGGCGTCTTTCAAACGTTTTTTCAATGTATGAAAAATCTCGGCTCCGTAACGAACAGCTTCCTTGATTGTAGGCGCACCGACCGGCAAAATCATGAATTCCTGAAAATCAATCGGATTGTCAGCGTGAACACCGCCATTTATAATATTCATCATCGGTGTCGGCATCAAATGGGCTTGTGTGCCGCCAACATAGCGATAAAGAGGAAGACCGGCAGAGTTTGCGGCAGCTTTTGCAGTTGCCAGTGAAACTCCCAAAATTGCATTAGCACCAAGGCGCGACTTGTTTGCTGTACCATCCAGCGCAATCATCGCCTCATCAATCGCTATTTGATCTTCCGCATCAAGACCACCAATTTCCTGAAGAATTTCGCCGTTGACTGCATTCACCGCTTTTTCAACGCCTTTACCCTGATAACGTGTACCGCCATCGCGCAGTTCGACAGCTTCATGAGCACCTGTCGAAGCCCCCGAAGGCACCGCTGCCCGTCCAAATGCACCATCTTCCAAAACTACATCAACTTCGACAGTCGGATTGCCACGACTATCCAGAATTTCACGGCCAACAATATCTACAATTGCAGTCATCTCGCGTTTCCTTCCCGATCAGGGTTCGTTAGTTCTTTCATGATTAGACAAACTCTCTTTGCGAGGGAATACCTAACATCTCATAAAATCGATTAAAGCTTTTTTGCCAACCGGTCAAACGCCATCAATGTTTCCAACAGTTTCGGCAAATTTTCGAGCTTGACCATATTCGGCCCATCAGAGGGAGCATGATCCGGATCCTGATGTGTTTCCAGAAAAACACCGGCAACACCGACTGCCACAGCCGCGCGGGCAAGCGTTTCAACAAATTCGCGTTGTCCGCCCGAGGATGTGCCCTGCCCACCCGGCTGCTGAACAGAATGGGTGGCATCAAAAATGACCGGCGAGCCGAATTGTGCCATAATCGGCAATGCCCGCATATCCGAAATCAAGGTATTATAACCGAACGAGACACCCCGCTCACAAGCCATAACATTGGGATTTCCGCTCTCGGTAATTTTGGCCAGAACATTTTTCATATCCCAAGGGGCGAGAAATTGACCTTTTTTTACATTGATAACGCGGCCGGTTTTTGCTGCTGCCACCAGAAGATCGGTTTGACGACACAAAAATGCAGGAATTTGCAAAACATCGACATGAGGTGCAACAAGTGCACATTGTTCTTCTGTATGAATATCCGTCAGTACAGGAATACCGAATTCCCGTTTCAAATCATCGAAAACATCCATAGCCTTTTCAAGGCCGATGCCACGCTTGCTGTGCAAAGACGTCCGGTTGGCCTTGTCAAAACTCGACTTATAAACAACACCAATACCCAGTTTTTCTGCAATCTCTTTAATCTTACCCGCCATGTCAAACGCATGTTCACGGCTTTCCATTTGACATGGACCCGCAATAATTGAAAGCGGCGCACTATTGGAAAATACAACATTTCCTACAGAGACAGTGCTATTCGGTTTCGTCATCTAGTCCTCTAATCTAATCACTTTGATATGATTTTTGCTGATTGTCAGACCTTACCTTAAAAAACACAGTCTATTCAATATGATTGTTTTCAAATGCCGCTCAAAAGCAACAATCAACTGCTTTCGGTAATTTTGTACAAAAGAAAGCATCAATCCGGAAAGTTTTTAAAACCGTGACCGAGAATGAAATGCTCAATATCAAGATATCCGGTTCCGGTTTTTTGAGCCGAAAAGAAAAAATCCAAAAGCCGGTAATTAATCCAAAATCACGGACCTGATGAAAGCGTTATAGTGGAAAAACAATCACTATATCCCTGCAATCATTATATTCCTGAATAAATTTAACTGATCAAACAACTCGCAAAATTATTCAAACAAGTCGCAAAATTATTTGCTGCCAAAAAATTTGCAAAGCCCCTTATTGGAACTTTGCAAAATTCAAATATCAAAAACGAATACGATATTAAACCGATCGCCCTTATTAAACCAATCTGCCTTGTACCATCGCTGCTTTTATAAAAGAGGCAAAAAGCGGATGAGGCTCGAAAGGACGGGATTTCAGCTCTGGGTGATATTGAACCCCGATAAACCACGGATGATCCTTATATTCGATCGTCTCCGGCAAAACACCGTCCGGTGACATCCCTGAGAAAATCAAACCACAATTTTCAAGCCGCTCTTTATAGTCGATATTGACCTCGTAACGATGGCGATGGCGTTCGAAAATATCGGTTTTTCCGTAGATTTTTGCAATGGCACTATCTTCTTTCAGGATTGCTTCATAAGCGCCAAGGCGCATTGTGCCACCGAGATTGCCCTTTTCAGCACGTTTTTCCAAAGCATTCCCTTTAAGCCATTCTGTCATCAAACCAACGACCGGCTCGTCCGTGGGACCAAATTCGGTCGACGAAGCATTTTTGATACCGCCGAGATTACGGGCCGCCTCTATACAGGCCATCTGCATACCAAAGCATATACCAAAAAACGGAACTTTACGCTCGCGAGCAAAACGAATGGCCATGATCTTGCCTTCGGCACCACGTTCACCGAAAGCGCCGGGAACAAGAATACCATGCACTTTTTCGAGATAAGGCGTCGGGTCTTCTTTTTCGAAGATTTCCGATTCTATCCACTCGAGATTGACTTTGACCTTATTGGCAAGACCGCCATGAGTTAAAGCCTCGTTAAGAGATTTATAGGCATCTTTTAAGCCGGTATATTTACCGACCACAGCAATAGTGACTTCGCCTTCCGGATTGTGAAGACGACGATTAATTTCGATCCAGCGATCCATTTTCGGTTCCGGAGCCGGATCAATTCCGAAAGCAGCCAGAACTTCCGAATCCAGCCCCTCACGATGGTAGGCGATCGGAACGTCATAAATCGTATCGACATCAAGCGCCTGAATCACGGCTGACGGACGGACGTTACAAAAGAGCGAAAGTTTGCGCCGTTCCGATTCCGGAATAGCCCGATCGGCACGCACAAGTAATATGTCCGGAGCAATACCCACAGACTGTAATTCACGAACCGAATGTTGTGTCGGCTTGGTTTTCAATTCTCCGGCAGCGGGAATATAGGGCATCAATGTCAGATGCATATAGACCGTTGTATGAGGCGGTAATTCATTATGAAGCTGCCTTATTGCTTCCAAAAACGGCATTGCTTCGATATCGCCGACCGTGCCGCCAATCTCGCATAAAACGAAATCGTAATTCTCATTCCCTTCCATAATGAAATTTTTGATTTCATCGGTAACATGCGGAATGACTTGCACAGTCGCGCCTAGATAATCGCCACGCCGCTCACGCTCGATGATATTTCGATAAATGCGGCCGGTCGTGATATTGTCCTGCTTGTTTGCCGAACGACCGGTAAAACGCTCGTAATGCCCAAGATCAAGATCGGTCTCGGCGCCGTCATCGGTCACGAAGACTTCTCCGTGCTGATAAGGCGACATCGTGCCGGGATCAACGTTAAGATAAGGATCCAGCTTGCGGATCCTTACACGGTACCCGCGAGCCTGTAACAATGCAGCTAAAGCTGCTGCGGCAATGCCTTTTCCAAGGGAAGAAACCACGCCACCAGTAATAAAAACATATCGTGCCATGGGCTTATGGAGATAACCGTTCATTGATGATTCTTCCAGAAAAAAATTGGGTTTTCGCAATTTTTTCTTTTTAATTACGATTCCCGAAGGGCTATCCAAAAGACCCTATTTTTATGCTCTCTGCCGATTTTCAGCTTAAAAAGCCGGCCAAGACTTGAAAAACTGATTCGTTTTCAGCATTAAGTCATTGTTTTTATTAACAAAAAGCCCCGTATTAAACGGGGCTATTAAGAATGGATTTTTTACAGTTTCAAAGCACAACAACTTCTGTACCGACATCGACCCGATCATAAAGATCAAGCACGTCATCGTTGATCATACGGAAGCAACCATTGGAAGCAGAAGAACCGATTGTCCAAGGCTGGACTGTCCCATGAATACGAATATAGGTGTCTTTGTTACCCTGCCAGAGATAAAGTGCACGTGCTCCGAGCGGATTTCCCGGGCCCCCATCCATACCATTGGCAAATTTTGCGTAATGCTGGGACTACGTTTAACCATATCTTTTGTCGGAATCCAACGTGGCCATTCGCGTTTAAAACGAATATTGGCTGTTCCTTTGAACTGAAGCCCGATTTTACCAACAGCAATTCCGTAACGCCTTGCTGTTGTCGGTGTCTCGATCAGATAAAGGAAATAATTCTTGGGATCGATAACAATCGTCCCCGGTTTATAGCCGGAAAAGGATACGGTCTGAGGACGATATTTTTCCGGTACGTTATAACTTTTGACCGTTGGTATCTGAATATGTCCAACGGGCGCAACCGATGCGACTTGCGCATTATCGGCATCATCGCTATCAGCAATTTCTTCTGAAAAGGCAGCATGACCTGACAAAAAAAACAAGCCGGACAAACCGGCAATCAATAAACGGTGGATCATTTCAACTTCAATTCCGCGATGAAAGTTCGAGAGGTTTTACAACAAATTCGGTTTTAGCAACACTGTTGCTGTTCATACGACCAAATTTGTTTGTGCTCAATCTTTTTCAAGTAGCGCCATAAAAGTTGATTGACCGCTATGGCAGTCATGCAACACTTTGTTAAGATTTGGAATTTTTTTCTATTTGTCTGGGTAGAAGCTATTCTGCTAAAGTAATATTTCGCTCGGCCAACCACCAGAGAAAACAAAGTTAAAACCCACGTTCAAACCGTGAGATAGAAAATCCCTAATAGAAAATTTATTTGTTTTTCTTGCAGCTCTGAATGGTTTTTTTAACGAATACCATTCTTTTTTCGGTAAACCCTTCAGAAAATTTTAAACCCGATTTCCCGATTGGATGAAGAATTTAATCGGCGATAAAAATTATTTAATTGATCTAACGAACTACTATAAAATTTTTTGGGCCTAAAAATTCAACAGAAGACAACTGAGCGGTTTAAAAAACAAAAGGGCGAAAACCGCCCTTTATTTTCTGTAACCAATTGATCGGAATATCAAACTCCTACACCAAACCCTCGTTTAGTTGTTTGGAACCGGATTTTCCTGTTGCTGCGGCACCGGATTTTCCATAACCGGAGCTGATTTATTGCCATCTGTGGAAGATTTCTGGGCATCCGGCGTTGTCGTGCTTTGACCACTCTTCTGATCTTTACCACCAGACTGTTCAGAACCTGCCGGCTGATTTGCATTATTTGCCGGTGCTTGACCTTCACCTGTCGGTATCTGTCCCGATGTTGTCGACGGTGTATTTTGAGTCGGAGCTTGTGTTTCCTTTGCAGGAATACGATTGATAATATCGGCAGCAGGATTGGAAACACTATCCAGAACTACTAGAGCAATTGATGTTGCAAAAAAACAGAGGGCAAGAATTGCCGTCAGCCGTGTCAGCGCATTTTTTGTACCGCGCGCTGTCATAAAGCCGGAACCACCGCCAATGCCCAAGCCGCCGCCTTCGGAACGCTGTATCAATACAACGCCGACAAGTGCGATGACAATTAGAAGATGAATGACAATCAATACTGTCTGCATAAGCTCTGCTCTATTATTACCGTTCGCGGCTGTTTACACGTAATTTTACATAATCCAAGAGGCAAGACAAAAATCTTCAACTATAATTTCCGATAAGCGCCGCAAATTGCCAGAAAATCATTGGCTTTCAAGCTCGCTCCGCCGACCAGCGCACCGTCGACATTATGAACGCCCAATAATTCGACAGCATTATCAGGCTTGACGGAACCACCATAAAGCAAACGGAAGAGTTTTCCCGATTGTCCAAAACGGGCAACCAGCTTGTTGCGCATAAATTCGTGGACTTCACCAACGTCTTTAGCTGTCGGTGTTTTACCGGTACCAATTGCCCAAACCGGTTCGTAGGCAATCACGGTATTTTGCGGTGTTGCATGATCGGGGACAGAACCAGCCAATTGTTTTTCAATGACATCAAGCGTCTTTCCGCTTTCGCGTTCTTCAAGTTTTTCACCAACACAAATTATCGAAACCAGACCGGCTCGCCACGCCGCTTCGGCTTTTTGCCGAACAAGATCGTTGCTTTCATGATGGTCATTCCGTCTTTCCGAATGGCCGACAATGACGTAACTCGCTCCGGCCTCTTTGAGCATGGGAGCGGAAATATCTCCGGTATGGGCACCAAAATCGGCTGTGTGGCAATCCTCCCCGCCGAGAAGAAGTTTTTCGCCATCAAGACTGTCGGCGGCTCTGGAGAGCAAAGTAGCCGGTACACAAATTAATGCTTCGAATAAACGTCCAAGATCCGAATTAACACCAGCGGAAATTGCCCGCAACTCGGCAAGAGATTCGCCAGTGCCATTCATTTTCCAATTTCCTGCGACGAGCGGTCTAACATTCGGTGTCATGATTTTTCCTCAATAACAGTCTTAAAACAGCGCATTAATAGCCTTAACTAACAAATTACACCACTAAAGCAAGTGTTAAACCTTGCATATTGTGCGCCTTTGTTGCACATCCTATCAGAGCTTTTTGCTTAAATGAAGCCAATTAAAACGGAATTCGCCGATGCTTGATACAATACGAAGTGCTGTCAATTCTTGGATTGCCAAGGTTTTCCTCGGTCTGCTTGTTCTATGCTTTGTCCTTTTATGGGGAGTGCCGGAATTAAGAAGAACAAGTGGACATGACTTGTTCACATCGGGAAAATCCACAATCAAAGCCAATACTTACAGATTAGCTTTGCAAGATCAGATCAAGCTTTTTGCGAGCACCAATCAGCTACCACGTTTGCTTTCCGAAGCCGAAGCCAAGCAATACGGTCTTCCGCAAATGGCGCTTAGCCAGCTTCAGCAGGATGTATTGCTCGACGAGCAGGTTCGGCTGATGAAAATCGGCGTTTCAAAAGATGGAATTGCCCGTGCCATAGGCGCCGACCGGTTTTTTCAACAGCAAGGGCAATTCGATCGCACTATTTTTCTGAGCTATCTCAAACAAGAGGGGCTTCCCGAGGCTGATTTTATTGATTACCTGGCCGGTAAAGAGAAACGTAACCAGCTTGTCTATTCCGCAGTCAACGACATGGCTGCGCCCGACGTATTTTACTCGGCACTCCTAAATTACCGCAACGAAACACGCTCTGTCGATTATCTTCTCGTGACGAAAAAAGAAATTGGCGAAATTAAAGCCCCCACTTCCGAACAATTGCAAAAATCGTTTGACGCCCATAAGGCCGAATTTCACGCACCGGAATATCGTCAGGTCACTTTAATGGAAATGACACCGGAAAGCTTGCTTAAACCTGCCGATATTTCCGAGGATGAAATTAAGGACTATTATACCCGCAATGCTTCGCGTTTCATGTCACCCGAAGAACGTACGGTTCAAATATTGCGCTTCAAAACAAGACAAGAAGCAGACAACGCTTCCGCCAAACTCCGTAATGGAACGACTTTCGAGGATCTGGTCAGCAGTGAACATAAAACACTGGAAGACATTACCAAAGGTCCCGCAGCAAAAACCGGTTTCTCGTCGACCATTGCAAGAGACATTTTCGAACTGGAATTAAACAAGGTCAGTGATGTCATCAACGATCTTGAAGGACCGGTCATCATGCGTGTTGTAAAAATTACACCGCAAGGTCCTACTCCATTGGAAAAAGCCGAACCGGATATCCGCAATAGATTAGCCAAGGAAAACGCCGCAAATGCTATGCGCGATAATCATGATGCCATTGAAAATGCCCGTTTCGAAGGGGCGTCGCTTGATGAGCTCGCAAAACAATATAAGCTCGATTTGCGGAAGGTTACGATTGATTCAAAGGCCCAAACGCCTGATGGAAAAGCAGTAGCTGATTTACCACAACAATCTATGCTCGTTGATAATATCTTTCAGGCTACAGAAGGAGCCGATCTTGATCCCATTGCGATCAAGGGAGGCGGTTACTTATGGTATCGCGTTGACAAAATTGTCGATTCCCGTGACCAAACTCTGGATGAGGTTAAAGATAAAGTCGTCGCTTTATGGAAAGCCGGGGAAACACAAAGGCTACTCGACGAGAAAGCTTCGAAACTGGAACAGGAATTGAAAGATCACAAAACACTTGATGATTTGGCTCGAGAGCTTGGTGTGGCGAAAAAGACAGCTCGCGGGCTTAAACGTGGTGGTTCGGATGAAGTCCTGGGAGCTGATGGTATCAATGCGGCTTTCTCCGGTCCCAAGGGGCATAGCGGTGTGTCCAAGGCCGCTGATAAGGACCAGCGGATTGTTTATCTTGTAACAGAATCGGTTCAACCTTTGAACACCGACCCCAAATCGCTCGAGCCTCAGCTAAAGGCCAATATCGATGCTATGGTGGGAGCAGATCTCGGTCTTGCAATTTTGGAACTTGCCAATGCAAAGGCACCTGTCAAAGCCAATATCGCGAATCTTAAAGCAATAACCAACAACCTTCAGTGAGGATATCATGAGTGACCTTAAGCCTTTTATAAACAAGGTTGCAACGGGTGCTTCACTCACAAAAGATGAAGCCGAAGCAGCCTTTACAATCATGATGTCCGGTCAGGCAACACCTGCCCAGATTGGTGGTTTTTTAATGTCGCTCAGGGTTCGCGGCGAAACCATTGATGAAATCACCGGTGCTGTTGCGTCCATGCGTAAGAAAATGTTGCGGGTCGATTCAGTAGATGGCGCTGTCGATATTGTCGGTACTGGTGGAGATCAGTCAGGTTCTTACAATGTTTCGACCGCTACGGCTTTTGTTGTTGCCGGTGCCGGAATTCCTGTGGGTAAACACGGAAACCGTGCCTTATCGTCAAAATCAGGTGCTGCCGACGCTTTGGCGGCCCTTGGTGTGAATATTGATGCTACCCCTGAAATGATCGGACGCTGCATCCGTGAAGTGGGGCTAGGCTTCATGTTTGCACCAACCCATCACTCGGCGATGCGGCACGTGGGGCCTGCGCGTGTCGAACTTGGTACACGGACAATCTTCAATATACTCGGACCGCTTTCCAATCCTGCCGGCGTTACGAACCAGTTGATCGGCGTCTTTTCACCCCAATGGGTTGTTCCTATCGCCAAAGTTCTTCAGGGACTTGGCTCGAAATCACTCTGGGTCGTTCATGGCAGCGGCATGGATGAATTGACAACAGCAGGCGAAACCGACGTTGCTGCTCTCAAAGACGGCGTCCTAACAACTTTCACAGTGACCCCCGAAGATGCCGGTTTGAAACGTGTTACAATGGCAGACCTCAAAGGTGGCGACCCTCAATATAATGCACAGGCATTGCGAGCCGTTCTTGAAGGGCAACACGGAGCTTATCGTGATATTGTTCTTTTGAATGCTGCCGCCGCTTTCATCATAGCCGGAAAAACCGACACACTGAAACAAGGTGTCGAAATTGCCAAGCAAAGTATCGATCAAGGTAAAGCTAAAGAAAAGCTGGAACAATTGATAAAGGTTTCGAACGACCTTGGTGACAATAATGAGTGATATTCTAAAGAAAATTGAATCCTATAAACGTCAGGAAATAGCCAAAGCTAAAGAAGCTTTGCCGCTCGAAAACTTAAAAAAATTGGCCGCAAAGGCTGAAAAACCACGCGGTTTTTATAAAGCACTGAAAGCCAAGGAAGATAAAGGTCTTTTCGGTTTGATTGCCGAAATTAAGAAAGCGAGCCCGTCAAAGGGGCTTATCAGAGAAGATTTCGACCCGCCGGCACTTGCAAAAGCTTATGAAAAAGGTGGGGCAGCCTGTCTTTCGGTTCTAACCGATACCCCCTCTTTTCAGGGATCTCCAGAATTTTTGCGATTGGCACACAAAGCTTGTAATCTTCCTGCCTTAAGAAAAGATTTTCTCTTCGACACCTATCAGGTTTATGAAGCCCGCGCATGGGGAGCCGATTGCATTCTCATCATTCTTGCGGCGGTTGATGACAATTTGGCTAAAGCACTGGAAGAAACCGCATTCGAACTTGGTATGGATGTTCTCATAGAAACCCATAATGAAGCCGAAGTTGAGCGGGCATTAAAACTCAAATCGCCGCTTATCGGGGTCAATAACCGCAATTTGCGCAATTTTGAAGTTGATCTTGCCAATTCCGAGAGACTTTCCCATATGGTTCCTGATGATCGCCTGTTGGTGGGAGAAAGTGGCATTTTTACCCACGATGATCTGAAAAGATTGGAAAAAAGCAACATTCGTTCATTTCTTATCGGAGAAAGTCTGATGCGGCAGAACGATGTAACAAAGGCGACAAGAACCTTATTAGGACTATAAAATGAGCGATAAACTAACCCATGTGAATGCCAAAGGTGAAGCACACATGGTCGATGTCGGGGGAAAACGCGAAACCGACCGGATAGCTATTGCCCATGGTTCTATAAAGATGGCAAGGGAAACACTCGAAGCAATCGAAAATGGCAACGCCCCGAAAGGCGATGTTTTGGCAACAGCCAGAATAGCGGGCATTATGGGGCAAAAAAAACATCGGAGCTTATTCCGTTATGCCATCCCCTCATGCTCACAAAAATTGCTATCGACATTACCGCCGATCATGATTTGCCCGGCTATCAAATTACTGCAACCGTCAGTCTTAACGGCAAAACCGGTGTCGAAATGGAAGCTTTGACGGCTGTATCCATCACATGTTTGACGATTTACGATATGGCAAAAGCTCTCGATAAAAACATGATCATCAGCAATATTTGTTTATTGGAAAAGCGGGGAGGAAAATCTGGCACATGGAAGCGAGAAGAAAAAAATGCCTCTCATCAATGTTGACGAATCTCTAAACCGTTTACTTGCAGCAACTGAAACGCTTGAAAGCGTGCTTACTCCATTGACCAAGGTTGGACAGGCGCAAGTTCTGGCTCAGGATGTTATAGCCGAATTGACCGAACCTCCCTTCCGTTCCTCTGCTATGGATGGTTTTGCCATACGCTATCAGGATTACCGGCAAGACACGAAATTCCATGTTGTCGGAGAGGCCGCAGCAGGCAAAGGCTATGACGGAAAAATCGGCAAAGCCGAAACTGTCCGGATTTTTACCGGTGCTCCCGTTCCTGACGACGCCGATACCGTTATAATTCAGGAAAACGCCGTCATAGAAGGCGATAGCGTCTCTTTTACAAAAGTGCCCGAACCGAATGCCAATATTCGTCCCAGAGGCGGAAATTTCGAAAAAGGTGACAGTGTTCTTAAAAAAGGGCGTGTCATGACGCCTTCTGCTTTGGCACTTTGCGCGTCAACCGGCCATGGAGCGGTAAAAGTTGTCAGGCGTCCGAAAATTGCTGTCTTGGCAACAGGAAATGAGCTTGTAGAAGCTGGCGAGATCCCCGGAAAAGACCAGATCGTATGCTCGAATTCCTATGGTCTTACCTATCTGATAAGGGGCCATCATTGCGACGTTGTCGATCTCGGGATAGCTCGCGACAATGAAGAATCAATCCGCGAAAAGATTCACCGTGCAAAAGAAGAAAAAGTTGATCTTCTTGTCACCAGTGGTGGTGTTTCTGTCGGTAAATATGACCTTGTGCAAACTGTTTTGAAGTCGGAAGGTATGAAACTCGACTTCTGGAAAGTTGCAATGCGTCCGGGTAAACCCCTCATGTTCGGGGTTTTGCCACATGACCATAAAATGCTGGTTTTGGGGCTTCCCGGTAACCCTGTGTCAAGCATGGTTTGCGGCCATATTTTTCTGGTTCCGATATTGGAAAAACTTTCAGGAAGAACTTATCGCCCTCATATCGAAGACGCACTTCTTGCTGTCCCGTTGCCGGAAAACGGCCCGAGACGACATTTTGTCCGTGCCAATCTCACCGTTAACGCAAAAGGTGAAAGATGGGTCACACCGGTGCGTAGTCAGGATTCATCCTTGATACGGCTCATGGCCAATGCGAATTGTCTCATCATTCGGGAAGAAAACGGCACGCCGCTTCAAGTGGGCGAGCCATGCCGCATTTTCATTCCTGACGGCGCCGGCTTATAATATTTTCGGCGTGGTCCAGCTAATGCCGCGCTGAAAGACGATAACGACGCGGCATGCCATTTAAAATCGGGAACTATGCATGCATTTTCAAACCCGATGGTGCGGGTCTACAATATTTTTGGCATGCGTCCGGTTATAGCTGCTTTTGTAACAGCGAGATAATGGCGAAGCGGAGAAGGTGTGACACATTCTTTGAACGCCAATGTGCCTTTCTTTTCAATTTTTCGTAGCGCCTCCGGTATGATGGCCAGAGGTAGAAAAACCGGACGCACACTGACTGGCAAGTTTTTATAATATTGATAGAATTTCTGATAATGTTTTTTATCGAATTCGATTGCGGCGTTTAAAAGTTTTTTCTGCTGTTCTGATTCTTTATGAGGGGCAGAAACAATAAAATCCTCTGCCGTTGCCTCAACAATATTCTTCGGAAAATATTGGCGCCCATTTGCTTTTAACAAGGGGAGCGAACGTAAGAGCCGACACATAAAATCTGCAACACCGCCGTGTCCTGACGCTTCCGCCGTCAATGACGACGCATTTTTTTCGAGAATCTGGCATGCAAGTTCCAAAAGCGCACTTGTTGTTTCACCGCAATAGCCTTCAAGACTTGTGAGATCAGGCATTTGATCATCATAAAAATCAAACACACGTGCATCACAATAGCGTAGCAGCGCTGCTTTCGGTAAATCATATTGCCGGATAGTTGAAAGCAATGCACTTAAGACGGGATTGCCCTCACCCGTTTTACCGGCTTCGATTGCATCACGCCACCAACGCAAACGAATTTCACCAATCATCGGCTCATGCACTGTTTCCGAAATTCGATTGATCTCGACATTAAAAGCAAAAAGGCTCGCAAGTCCTTCGCGATATTGTAGCGGTGCGAATAATATCGAGAGATAGCGATCTCTATCGCTCTCTTTTAACAGTTTTAAACAATAGGAAGCTTCTTTATTCATTCAACTGCATAAAGGAGTGCGGCGACTGCACGATCTTCCGCCAAGAGAACATTAAATGTACGAACTGCAGCGCCGGTACTCATCGTGTCTGTAGAAATATGTTTTTTGCGCAGAACCATTCGCAAGTTTTCAGGCAACCTTAACAAATTTTCTCCTGTACCAACGAGAAAAACCTCGATTTTATCAGCTTCATCAAGAACATGCTTTATGTCCTCCATGGTCGGCACAGGCGTTTTCATTTCCAGACCATATATGCCGGACGGAACGCAAATGATCGAGCCCCGATTCGACATATCGGCAAACCGGAAACCACCATTTCCATAAGCATCAATAGGCGCACGTCCGGGGAAATGTGCCTCCCTCATCTTGATTGCATCAGACATCATGAACCCTTACCGTCGGTCTGGTTCGGCTTGACTCTCAAGAGCACCAGCAATGGACCGGCTATAAATATAGAAGAATATGTGCCTATGATTATACCAATGAGGAGAACCGATGCAAAATCTTTCATATCGGCGCCGCCAAAGTAATAAAGAGGGACATGTGCCAGCAAAGTTGCAAGAGAGGTCAAAATTGTGCGCGACAAGGTACGGTTGATAGCTATATCAACGAGACTGCGCATATCTATATTGCCGCGTTTTTTAAGGAGCGAACGGACCCGGTCGTAAACAACAATCGTGTCGTTCAAAGAATAGCCGATAATAGCAAGGAGTGCGGCTATGCTCCAAAGATTGAATTGCCATTGGAACAGCAGGAAAATGCCGACAAGAATGATAATATCATGAACCGTTGTCAAAACGGCTCCGATTGCAAATTGCCAGCGGAAACGCCATAGAACATAAACAAATATTGCCAGCAATGACACGAAAATAGCAAGTGCGCTGACACGGCTCAATTCTGCCGAAACTGTCGGACCGACAATATCAAGGCGCTGCAAAGTGTAATCACTGCCGAATTCGCCCCGAAGTTTTACCGCGACAGTTTGTTCGGCATCTTCGCCATTTTCCTGACTTGCAATTGTCAATTCGGCTTCCGAAGGCCTTTTGGTTGGCGAAACATTGACTCCCCCGATATTGAGATCGTTAACCCGCGAGGCAATGTCGTAAATATCGGCCTTACCGTTTTTAGCTTCGAGAACCGCTAAAGATCCACCGGCAAAATCGATTCCGTAATTTACCCCCGCTGTCACATAGAGACCGCCAGTTAAAATAATCAGCACCGTCGACAAGGCCAGAGTTATTTTGCCAAGTTTCATAAAGCGGATACTGGTATTGGGGGGAATAATCCGAATGATACGCTGTGGTATTTCACGAGGATGGAATGTCCGGATCCACCAGCTGATCATCATCCGCGTGAATGTGAAGGTCGTAAAGAGCGAGGTCAAAATGCCGATCGTAACTGTGAGCGCAAAGCCATGAATGGGACCGGTGCCCAACATGAACAAAACCAGTGCGGCAATGAAAGTTGTGACGTTCGCGTCAACAATCGTGCTCATGGCGCCGGAAAATCCGGCTTCAACGGCTTGGGTAACCGAATAATTGTTGCGTCTTGCCTCGCGTACGCGCTCGTAAATCAAAATATTGGCATCAACCGATACTCCGATAATCAGAACAAGACCTGCAAATCCGGCAAGCGTCAGCGGTGTGCCGACAAGACTTAACACTGCAACCAACATCATCAAATTGGCAGCCAGTGCC
The DNA here is from genome assembly GCF_002007485.1 of Ditibartonella apihabitans. Lineage (GTDB taxonomy): Bacteria > Pseudomonadota > Alphaproteobacteria > Rhizobiales > Rhizobiaceae > Bartonella > Bartonella apihabitans. Next base: position 1,006,290 of record NZ_CP015820.1, on the reverse strand, counting down.
ACATCGGCAGTCAGCCCCAAAAGGCCGTATGACAAAACCATGAAAACGGCAACAATAATAAGAGCGCCAAAAGCAGCGTGCAAACCGGCTTTTGCATAGGCTGTTCCGAGGTCTCCTCCCACTGTTCTTTCTTCAATAAAAGTAAGATCTGTCGGGAGTGGTCCGGTTGTCAGAACAGTTTCGAGATTATGGGCTACATCATCCGGCAATGGCCCTACCCGAATATAGCCGTCGTCAATCGGTACCGGAAATCTCATCGCTGCCAGCACTTCATTGTCAAACACAATGATAAGCCGCTTGTCAGGAATTTTTCGGGTAAATTCGGAAAGTTTTTGTTGTCCTTCGCTATCCAATGCGACAGTTAATAACGAGCCGTCCGTATCGGTGTTTTTTTCTGCATAGGCGCTCGCAATATTGTCATTGGTCAAAAACGGACGATCTTTCAGCAAATAGCTTACCGGCGGGTCATCCATTGAATAGGTAACAATTGTGCCTTCGGGACGCGCAACTTTGCCCATAATCACATCGTTTACCGGAACAGATGTGTCTTCCTCATAAAGTGAAAAACGCGCAGTCACACTTACGATATCTTTGAGCAACTGGACATCGAAAAGTCCCGGTACTTCAATGCGGATTTTATCGCGGCTTTGCTTGGCAATAGAATAGTCTTTAAACCCCGCGGCTCCGATATCGAGACGTCTTTTCATGACGTCTATTGTCGCATCGCGTTCAGCAATTTCATTTTTTGGCAACTGGACCACAAGGCGCGAACCACCTTGTAAATCTACACCCATTGGCAAATGAAGCGTTGAATAGAATTGCGGTAAATGGGCAAGCAAAGCCTGAGGTAGAATATTGGGCAAGGCGATTATCACGCCAACAAGAACGACGAACCAGATCAGAAGCCGTTTCCAGCGAGGAAAATAAAGCATGAGAAGGCTCCCGATTTTACCTCAAAATTTTACGTTCCCAAAATTACAATCAATAGAGTGTGCCAATGACATTCGCGCCAAAGCAAGCATTTCAAACAGGAAAGACCCTGTTATTCAGAAACTTTCAATGACAATTCCGATAGGAACTCGTGGAAATTGCCATTTTGCAAGAATCAATGATTCCCGTTTAACGGGAATCATCTTTAACAAAGTTAAAAAAAACGTCAAATATCCGTTTTCTGTTCGTTCAAGCTCCGGTCTTTTCCTGACTTGCTGCACTATCGGACTTGTTTTCGTCTTTCTCGATTTTTGCGGTATCATTTCCGCTATTATTGTCCTCGGCCGAAGCTGCTTGTTCAGTCTGATCAGTGTTTGACTCTTGCCTATTATCCGACTGTTTTTTCTTATTTTTGCCTTTAGCAGCTTTTAGTGCAGGCTTGGACTTTTGTTCACTAACCGGCTCTCCCTTGACCTCGACAGTCAGAATTTTCGCCCGCATCACGCGAACGCGGGTATTTTCTGCAATTTCGATTTCTACTTCACCGTTAGCATCACCAACAACTTTCGTAACACGACCGATGAGGCCGCCTTCAGTAATCACTGTATCGCCACGACGAATGGCATTCAGCATTTCCTGACGCTTTTTCATCTGGTTGCGTTGTGGCCGGATAATGAGAAAATACATGATGACGAAAATCAGAATAAAAGGTGCAAACGTCATCAAAGTTGACACTTCCCCCGTCGAACCACCAGCGGCCTGTGCATAAGCGTTGGTAATAAACATTAACTATCTCCTAGCTTTGATAGCGGGCATTACCCGTTTTGGATTGATCCATGTAATTGACAAGTCAAACGCGACATCAACGAGCTTGAAGCTCATTCAACCGCTTCAAGCGATTTTTATTCAATCCTAGGCATTAAAGCTTTGCCTGCAAGAACGCAACCGGCAATGTTTTCATGAAGAAAAATTTTGGTTTTAATATTACACATGATAAAGATACGCTTCTACTTAATTGGCGGAAATGAAAATGATTGATGAAAATCTAAACCGCAAACTGGATCAACTGATTGCTATATTGTCGCGCATGGCCCCCGCAGAAGCCAAGCCTCTTAATATGGATAACTGTGATTGTTTTGTATGGAACCCTGATAAACTTGCTCTGACGCCTGTCAAACACGTAAATAGAATTGATATTGACCTCATCAAGGGGGTCGATCAGGCGCGTGATGCGCTCATTGAAAATACGCGCCAATTTGCTAACGGCTTGCCGGCTAATAACGTACTCCTTTGGGGAGCGCGAGGCATGGGCAAATCTTCATTGGTAAAATCCGTTCAAGCGAAAATTAACGAAGAAAAAGCCGATAAACTTCCATTGAAACTTATTGAAATCCACCGTGAAGACATAGGAACATTGCCGATATTGCTAACGGAACTCAGAAAAACGCCATACCGGTCAATTATTTTTTGCGATGATTTGTCTTTCGATCAGGATGACACGTCTTATAAATCATTGAAAGCTGCCCTTGATGGTGGTGTCGAAGGGCGTCCGGAAAATGTGGTTTTTTATGCAACCTCCAACCGCCGTCATTTAATGCCCCGCGAGATGATTGATAATGAATCATCGACCGCCGTGAACCCCTCCGAAGCAATCGAAGAAAAAGTCTCGTTGTCGGATCGCTTCGGTTTATGGCTCGGTTTTCATAAATGCGCACAAGATGAATATCTCGATATGATTGACGGATATGTTCGCCATTACGGACTTGATGAACCGCTTGATAAAATCCATCATGATGCGCTCGAATGGGCAACAACGCGTGGAAACCGTTCCGGACGCGTGGCATGGCAGTTTATTATGGGATTAGCCGGACGATTGGGCAAGAAACTCAATTAAGCGACTTCCGATAAAATAACAAAAAGCCGGTCAAAAACCGGCTTTCTCGTAAAATTCAGACTTTTATAGAGCTATCAGTTTTCCAGATATTTGATCGGGTTGACAGGGCTCGAATTCTTGCGCACTTCAAAGTGGACACGCGGCGTCGATGCATTGCCCGACATACCCGATTTTGCGATTTCATCACCACGGCGGACTTTCTGTCCGCGTTGAACGAGAATTTTGCTGTTATGTCCGTAAACAGTAACAATATTATTCTCGTGGCGGATAAGCACAGTGTTTCCGAATTCTTTCAAACCATCACCTGCATAGATAACAACACCGTTTTCTGCCGCTTTAACGGACGAGCCTTCCGGTGCCATAATATCGATACCGTCATTCGTGCTTGAACCTTCTTTCTGACCGAAGCTTGAAAGAATGCGTCCCTGTGCAGGCCAACGCATTTTGGAAATGCCGGTTGCCTGAGGTGCTACAACGGCTACATTTTCAGCCTGATTCATCGTCGTATCGCTGCTTTTTGCAACAGCAGGCTCGGCAGCAGGTTTTGCGGGTTCATTCTGTGCGGTCTTAACCGGTTCGGCTGCCGGTTGAGAAGATGCCGGCTGGCTTGCAGCAGCGGTCTTTGTCGGCGCTACCTGCTTTGTTTCAGGAGAAGCTGCCGGCGTTTGTGTTTTTGTTTGAGGAGCTGTTGAAGCTACTTCCGTATTATGACCGCCCGGAATAATTAATGATTGCCCGACACGGATTGCACCATTGCTCAAACCGTTAGCACTTTTAAGCGATTCGACGCTTACGCCGGTTTTCCGCGAAACGCTATAAAGTGTGTCGCCACTTTGTACGATATAGCTGCCATTTTTCTTTGATGCCGATTGTGAGGGCATTGACGAAGACGATGATGACATCTGCCCAAGATTGTGCGGCGGTGTGCCTAAGACCTGACCAGCAGATGCTACCTGCGTTGGCTGGGAAGCAGAAGAACCATAAGTCGGTTGGGATTGCGACTGGGCTGCCTGATAGGAAGGTTGACCGGCTACGGGCGGCAACTCGCTGCTCTGGATCGAGCCTGTGGTTTGCGGCATTTGTTGGTAACCGGCTTGTTTGTTGATCGCCTGTTGCTGATTGGCGGTAGCACCGGTATAAAAACTGTCGGTAAACCGTTGAGTACCTGAACTACATCCCGTGGCAAAACCAGCTAGGATGAACAATACCGCTGTTCGAAGATAGCGGTGCGAAGCTTTACTCATAACTTTCAAACGCATGTTTTTTGTCCATATACCCGATACTCAACTGTAGCCATTAAAACGTGTTAATGTTACTCGACGGTTAAAATTTCGATTAAGGTTAAAAAAAATTATTGCCCGTCGAAATAGACCCCCTGCCTCATAAACTGATCACAAGCACATATTATTATATATAATTTACGAGGAGTTGAAAAAAAGCCTATCAGAGGGATTAAGCCTTTTATCGTCTGACGATTTTCAATGAGGTTATTGATTTCAGGAAGCGATATTCCTGAGGAAATTACAGAATAGCTGCAACGCCTTCGATGAAGGGTTGGTAGCGCACTCTGAACATATCTGTCCTCTCGAACCTGCTTCCGGTCTTGCGATAGCGTACAACCATCTGTTCGCCTTCGTCCGGTCCGATAGCTTCTATAAGCACACCATTGGCTGCCAATAATTCGAGAAATTCCTGTGGATCACGATTACGTGATGGCCACACCAATATCCGGTCATAAGGGCCTGACCCGGACAAAGCGCGGCTGCCGTCCATTTGTCGCAAAACAATATTATCTATTTCCAGTGCGTGAAATCGTTGACGGGCAATGTCGCATAAAGTTTTATATCTTTCGACCGTCGTTACTCGACCCGCAAGTCTTGCAATCAAAGCAGCGGTAAAGCCCGAGCCCGTTCCGATCTCGAGCACACGATGTTTTTTTTCGAGAGACAATGCAGAAATAATATATAACTGTTCTTCAAGCCGCTCGATATATTCGCCGCACTCTATCGGGATAACCTTATTCTCATAAGCACTATCGGTAAAAGGTGCCGAAACAAAGTCCCGACGCGATGTGCGTTCCAATGCAGAAAATAAGGCCATATCATCAAGCCCCCTGCCCCGCATTTTCAGGACAAGGCTTATCAATTCTTCTCGTTCTGACATAGGGGGCATCGCTTCCATCCCTCTATTTTCCCAAGAGCGCTTTTTCTAATGCATCCAAAAATCTATGTGCCGTCAGATCAAGCTCTATTGGAGTAACAGAAATAGCCTTCTCCTGAAGCACATCAATATCTGTTTTGTCCTTGTTCTTGCCCTTTCCTCTGCTGAAATACATCCAGTAATAAGGTAGGCCACGACCATCAGCGCGTTTATCGATAAGTATCTGGTGTCCGCGGTTACCAAGCGGAGCAACAGACAATCCTGTCACCTCGTCAGCTTCGCAAGCAGGGAAATTTACATTGAGCAAAACACCTTCGGGAAGCGGAATTTTTACGAGCTTTTTCAAAATATCCGGAGCGAGAGATAAAACCGTATTCCAAGGTATATTGTCGCGCTTCGTTTCGTGCAAAAATTCTTGTGAAAGAGCAATCGAGCGGATCCCCTGCAGCATCCCTTCTACCGCACCTGAAACCGTTCCCGAATAGCTCACATCGTCAGCCAAATTACCTCCGGCATTAACCCCCGAAAGAACAAGATCGGGCGCTTCCGGCATAATATGCATGACCGCCATAATGACACAATCGGTAGGAGTGCCTTTCAAAGCAAAATGTTTTTCATCAATTTGACGCAAACGTAAAGGCTCTGAAATGGTCAAAGAATGTGAAACACCGCTTTGATCTTCTTCCGGAGCGACAACCCAGACATCATCAGAGAGTTGACGGGCGATCTGTTCAAGAATTTTCAGCCCTTCCGCATGAATACCGTCATCATTGGTTAGCAAAATACGCATATTGAAGTTCCCTGAAATTTTTACGCTTCAATCCGTTCCAATCCACCCATATAAGGGCGCAGAACGTCCGGAATAACCACGGAACCATCTTTTTGCTGATAATTTTCCATAACTGCAATGAGACAGCGCCCGACAGCAACTCCAGAGCCATTCAGAGTGTGAACGAAGCGCGTCGATTTTTCGCCTTCTTTCCGGTAACGCGCATTCATACGCCGCGCCTGAAAGTCACCGCATACCGAGCAGCTCGAGATTTCGCGATAGGTATTTTGCCCCGGTAACCATACTTCTAAATCATATGTTTTGCGGGAGCTAAATCCCATATCACCGGTACATAACGTAATTGTCCGGAAGGGAAGCCCCAGACGTTTTAAAATATCTTCAGCGCACCCTGTCATGCGTTCCAATTCATCCAAAGAACTGTCTTCGTCGGTAATAGACACCATTTCGACTTTCCAGAACTGGTGCTGACGCAACATACCGCGTGTATCACGACCGGCAGCACCGGCTTCCGAACGGAAGCAAGGGGTCAAGGCAGTGACACGAATCGGAAGCTTTTTGGCGTCCAGAATATCGCCTGCAACGAGATTCGTCAGAGGCACTTCCGCCGTTGGAATAAGCCAACGCCCATCTGTTGTCTCGAACAGGTCTTCGGCAAATTTGGGCAATTGGGCAGTGCCGAAAAGTGCGCTGTCACGAACGAGAACCGGAACTGAAACTTCACGATAGCCATGTTCCAGAGTGTGGACATCAATCATGAACTGGCCAAGTGCCCTTTCAAGCCGGGCAAGCTGTCCCGACAAAACTGTGAAACGCGCGCCGGAAAGTTTGACCGCACGATCAAAATCCATTTGGCCAAGTTTTTCACCAATTTCGAAATGTTGTTTGGGCTCGAACGGGAAAGACGGTGGTGTTCCCACCTTATAACGTTCAACATTGTCATTTTCGTCGCGCCCTACCGGCACATCATCAAGCGGAATATTAGGAATACGGGACAGTGCCTCATCAAGAGCGGCGGTCAGCTCTTTTCCTTTTGTCTCTGCTGTTGAAAGGAATGTTTTGAGTTCTGCCACTTCCGACTTCAAGGCTTCGGCCCGTTCCTTATCACCGGATGCCATAGCCTGTGCAATTTCTTTCGAAGCTGCATTGCGTCTTTCCTGCGCAACCTGAACGTGAGAAACGTGGTTACGACGCTCAAGATCAAGCGCTATCAGTTTCTCTGCCTGTGGTTCGGCACTACGTTTTGCCAAAGCTTCGTCGAGTTTCTGCGGATTTTCCCGAATCCATTTGATATCAAGCATCAAGATATTCCTGTACAAATTTTTTTAATTCTATTTCTGTTCTTAAACCACAATGGCCTAATCAGGAAGCCTTGTTATTTTGTTTTGCCTGTTTCTTTTCAATCCAGCGTGAAACAATAATAGAAACTTCATAAAGCAGAATTGTCGGAAGCGCGACGCCGAACATCGTAAAGAAATCGGAAGGTGTCACCATTGCCGCAACAACAACAGCGATTAGAATTGCCCATTTCCGTTTGGAAACAAGCATTTTCGACGTAATAAGACCTGCTTTTGTCAACAGGCTGGTAACAAGAGGAAGCTGGAAGATAAGTCCGAATATCAGAATGAAAGACTGCATAAAGCTCAGATAATCGGAAATACGTGCGATAAATTCAACTTTCAAATGAGAATCAGGCAATAATTGCTGTGACAGGGAAAACCACAACATCATAGGGGCAAGCACACAATAGACAAATGCACCGCCCAAAAGAAACAATACCGGCGCACTGACGAGAAATGGCAAAAAAGCGCGCCTCTCGTTGCGATAGAGCCCCGGCGCAATAAAGCTGTATAACTGGAACGCAAGATAAGGAAATGACAAAATGACACCGCCAAAAGCTGCAAGCTTCATTTTGGTCAGAAAAGTTTCCCAAACCTGTGTTGATTGCAAACGGATGCTGTCAGGATTACCACCCGAAATTTTCATTGCCCATTGATAAGGCCACAACAGAAAATTCAGAATATAATCCTTGACGAAAAAGCAAATAATAAAGGCAATGGCGAATGCAATCAAAGATACGATGATGCGGTGACGCAACTCGATCAAATGATCCAGTAGCGGTGCCGAGCTTGCTTCGACTTCGTCTTCATCCTCATGCACGATGATTTTTTCCTATTTTATTCAAACGTCGGCAACGGTTGTCTTTTTAGGCCGTGAAGCGGCCTGTTTTACAGTTTTCTGTTCTTGTGCAGGAGCTTTCACAGCTCCGGTACTAGCGGTCTTTTCAGGCGATGACGACTTTGTTGTTGCTGACACCTTACGCTTTGTTGCCGTTTTCGGCTTCAACGCTGCGGTTTGTTTTGCCGTCATCTTGCCTTTGGCCGGTGTTTCAACTGTCCGCTTTGTTCTTGTCACTTCGGAGGATGTTGGTGTTGCCGGATGTTCCTCTGTCGCCATGCTGTCAACTCCTGCAGAGGCAGTTGAAACTGTAGCTGACTGGAATTTTTCATCATCAACTATTCTGACAGAGCTTACTGTTTCTCTATTCGACGTAACAGCTTGCGAATTTGATTTATCCGATGCGCTATTAGCTTCGCCAGATGATTTATTATCCGATTGTTCCGAAGATTGATCGTTTATGCTTGATGTCTCTGCATCCTGATGCCCATCAATACTCGCTTTGACATCTTTCGCGACGTCCCGAATGGGATCGAATATTTCGGTTAGCTTTTTGCGAGGATCAAGGTCCTTTACATCGGTAAGAGTTTTTTGCAAATCATCAAGCTCGGCTTCATGCATGGCTTCGTCGAATTGGCGACGGAACTCGTTTGCCGTCGTGCGCATACGCGCCGTCGCCTTGCCAATAGCTTTCAGCATTTTCGGCAAGTCTTTCGGGCCGACCACAACAATCAGCACGATGAGGATAACAATAAATTCCGGTCCATCGATTCCGAACATTATTCAAAGACCCTTTCCAACAAGAAAGGCTTTCTCAACAAAAGCTCTGACAACAACAAACTTCACGATTTCGTTGTTTTACGTTGCGTTGTTTTAGCTTTCGATTTGGTTGAACGGGATGCAGTTTTTGTTGCCGCCGGTTTACGGGGACTCGCTACACGTTTGGCCGGCTGAACTGTTTCTTCCGGCTGAACATCAATGGTTTTAATTTCCGGCCGCTCTGCCGGTTGTTGAGTTTCAGCCTCGTCATCGTCTTCTTTCAGACCTTTTTTGAAACTCTTGATACCTTTAGCAAAATCGCCCATGAATTCCGAAATTTTACCACGACCGAATAGGACAAGGATGATGAGTAAGATCACTATGAGGTGAACAGGTGAAAGGAAATTTCCCATTATGTACTCTCTTCAATGCTGGAACTGTCTTAATGTGTACTTTTAGACACTTTTTTCAAGTCTTTTAAACACAACCACGTGTATTTACATTTTTAATTCCCAAACAAGGTGATTTTAAGATTTTTCTTCCCGATCAAGTGGACTTAAAAGTCCTAATTGTTCCAAATTGACATCTTCAAGCGGTTCTTCTTCATCGGTCAGAATATCCGGATCGGCTGTCGGTGACGGCATACGGAAATTGGCCGGTAATCTGGAAGATAGAAGACCTGCACCTTTCAGCTCTTCCATCCCCGGTAAATCCGAAATTTCCGGCAGGCTGAATTCATCCAGAAAAGCAAGGGTCGTTCCGTAAGTGACCGGTCGTCCCGGAACGCGCCTCCTTCCACGAATTTTCACCCAACCTGCTTCCATCAGCACATCCAACGTGCCTTTCGATGTTTCAACGCCTCTGACGTCTTCTAGTTCCGCACGTGTTATCGGCTGATGATAGGCAATAATTGCCAGCACTTCCAAAGCAGCACGGGAAAGTTTCCTTGGCCGCTCTTCTTGCCTGTTCAAAAGAAACGCAAGATCGGGTGCTGTCCGGAACGCATAAGCATTTCCCACTTTTACGAGATTGACCCCGCGTTTTTGATAATCCTGTTTCAAAACATCTATAATCGCCGAAATATTTGCGCCTTTGGGAAGCCGCTCTTCCAAAGCGCGATCAGTCACAGGTTCGCTCGACGCAAAAACAATTGCTTCGGCCATGCGAACAAGTTCGGGCGTTATGTTGAGCTCGCCATTTTTATTTTTTTCTGCGTTTTTTTGTTCAGCCATCTTGCTTGCTTTCGGGCTTTACCCCGCCCCCGATATTTATGGTCTTCGGCCCATCAGCCTTTTTGTGCGCACGAAGATAAATCGGAGCAAAAGGCGCAGCCTGACGGATATCAAGCTGCTTTTCTCTCACCATTTCAAGACTTGCCGCAAAAGTGCTGGCTAAAGCTGTGCGGCGTTCATAAGCTGTCGGGATAAAAGCAAATAGAAACTTGTCTAATGCCTGCCAATCTTTTGCTTCGCCCATCAACCGCACCAATACCGCGCGCGCGGCTTTTAGCGACCAGACCTCTCTCTTTCCTACTTCGACGCGTTTCACTGCCTGCCTTTGGCGCAAACCGGCATAAGCCATCAACAGATCATAGAGCGATACATCATAGAGGTGCTTTTTTTCAACCACCACCATTTCCGGATTGGCGCGCTTGAAAATATCACGCCCCAAACGGTTACGGTTTACAAGCTGTCCTGCCGCTTCGCGCATGGCTTCAAGCCTCTGCAAACGGAATTGTAACAATCCGGCTAGCTCTTCGCCACTTTCACCTTCGTCATCCGACCGCTGCGGCACCAGAAGACGGGATTTGAGATAAGCAAGCCAGGCGGCCATCACCAGATAATCGGCCGCGAGATCGAGTCTCAATTCATGTGCTGTTTTAACGAAATCAAGATATTGTTGTACAAGTTCGACAATGGATATATGTGCCAGATCGACTTTCTGGTTACGAGCCAATTGTAACAATAGATCAAGCGGGCCTTCAAACCCCTGAACATCGATCACCAATGTCGGTTCACTGACGCCGTGTTCCTCATCCTGTTCCCAAATCGGTTCCATTGCTTTTTGAGCACGGTTTCCGTTCGCGTTTTTTAATTTCGGATTAGATTTTTTGTCGTTTTGAGCCAAATCCGATACCTCTTAGCTTAACGCAAGGAGATTTTGAAATTCCTCCCGCAATGCCTTCTCGTCAGCTTGATCGGGTTTGCCAACCCAATTGGTTGCATTTTTCGCGCGCTCGAGCGATTTTCCTTCAAGCCAGGGCGTTGCTGCAGCGATTTTTTGCATTTCTTCTTGTTCGCCATTGCAGTGTAAAACAAGATCACATCCGGCTTCGAAAGCCTCTTTTGCCAAATCACCCAGATCGCCTGAAAGCGCCTTCATCGATAAGTCATCCGTCATCAACAAGCCGTCAAAGTCAATCTCTTTACGAATAATGCCGCCCACGACCTTTTTTGACAAGGTTGCCGGTTTTTCGGAATCAACGCTTTCATAAACAACATGCGCCGTCATTGCTACCGGAAGATCGGATAATGCCTCGAACGGGGCAAAATCATTAAGACGTAAAGTCTCCAGTGATGCATCAACACGGGCAAGGCTTTTATGAGTGTCGCATAATGCGCGACCGTGACCGGGAATATGTTTCATGACCGGCAGGACACCGCCTGCCTTCAAACCTTCTGCGGCTGCTCGCCCCAAGGCTATAACTGTTTCATAGTCATTGCCATAAGCACGCGTACCAATGACATTATCTGCTCCTTCAATCGGCACATCAAGAAGCGGCAGGCAGTCGGCGTTTATTCCCAACCGGCGCAGATCAAATGCGTGAAGACGTGACATGATAAAGGTTGCGCGCAAACCTTTTGCTTTATCCTTTTTATAGAGTTCACCTAATGTTGCCGCTGGCGGATAATCGGGCGCTAGCGGCGCACGCAGCCTTTGGACACGTCCACCTTCCTGATCAATAAAAATAAAAACATCCTCTCGGCCACTTGCCAAGACGAGCGAAGAGGTCAATTGTTTAACCTCGTCTGCCGAACCGATATTTCTTGCAAAAAGAATAAAAGCCCAAGGCTGGTTTTCTGCTATAAAATCTTTTTCGGCTGCCGTTAGGCTCAGACCTGACACTCCGACAATCATAGCTTTCATATTTTGCATAGTCCTTAACTGTTTCGCCGTCTCAAGGCGCCTTTCCGAAATCAATTATAACGACTCTATAGCATTTTTCGAGTATTTGCCGTGACTTAGTTAACGTTGCGTCTTGGCGGAATTATCAAGCCTTTTCACCCAGACTTTTATATCGTGAACGGCTATGCCGCCATTAGGAGCCGGTGAATCTGCTCCGGTCAAAACATTTATCCCCTCTCCCCGAACAAAACTTGAATTGGCAAACAATCCTTGCGAGACCACAACATGTCTTTTTAAGCCTTTAAACAATTTTGCATGAAGCGCCACACTACCGCGTTGATTGCCTATCTCGACAAGATCGCCATCCTTTATATCATACATTGCCGCATCATCGGGATGGATCATGAGCGTTGGACGTATTTCTTTCAGTAAAGATGTCGGCGATTCCGAAAATGTTGAATTGAGAAAATTATGTGCGGGCGACGTTACAAGTTTGAACGGATGTTCTTCATCCGCTTTTTCAATAACATCCCACTGGTCGGGAAAATCGGGCATTTCTTGATACGGCCCTTGATACCCCATCGTATCAGGGGGAGTGTCGGGAGCTTCATAACCTGTCCATTTTGCCTTGAAACGGAATTTCCTGTCTGGCCAGGCAAAACCGTTCAGAAAATGGGCGCGTTCAAAAGGTGGCTGAACGTCAAGCCAGCGTTTTTCCTTAAGCTCTTCATAAGTCCCGCGGTGTGACGCTCTCAACATATTATCGATAAGTTCAACGGCTGTTTTATCGAACCCCGCCATGTGACCAAATCCGAGCCGTTTTGCCAATTCGTTTATAACATAAAGATTTGGCTTCGGTCCGAGCGGAGGTTCAATCAATTTCGGTCCTAAAAGAATATGCTGTTGGCCACCTGCCCGATAAATATCATCATGTTCGAGGAACATTGTTGCAGGCAGAACGACATCGGCCATTTTAGCGGTATCCGTCATAAATTGCTCATGAACCACTGTAAAAAGGTCCTCGCGTGCCAAACCTTTGTGGATTAACCGTTGTTCGGGCGCAACATTTGCCGGATTGGTATTCTGGATAAACAAAACGGTTACAGGCGGGCCACCATAAAGTGTTTCTTTATCGCCAAGCAAAATTCTGCCGATTTTCGATTGATCAAGCGAACGGATTTTCGGATCAGCGAAAGCCGTTCCTTCCACTTCATTTTTGTTAAGAGCAAATATCGAAGCGTTGGAATAGAATGCGCCACCACCTTCATATTGCCATGCTCCCGTAACTGCGGGCACCGAAAGCGCTGCATGCATTGCAACCGCACCATTACGTTGTCTCGTAAAACCGTATCCCAGCCGGAAGAACGTGCGTTTGGTAGTACCAACCCAATGGGCGAAAGTTTCTATCTCATCGACGGATAAACCGGTAATTTCGGCCGCCCATTGTGGCGTTTTTGTTTTCAAGTGGTGTTCAAGCCCGTGCGGGTCATCGCTATAGCGTTCGAGATATTTCCAATCGGCAAAACCATCCCGAAACAATATATGCATCACGGCACAGGCCAAGGCTGCATCGGTTCCCGGCCTTAAAATCAAGCCAAGATCGGCCTGACGCACCGTTGCACTCTCGAAAACATCAATCGCGACAATACGTGCCTGATGGTCTTTACGTGCTCTGGTGACATGGGTCATAACATTGACCTGCGTACTTGCCGCATTAGTTCCCCAGATCACCACGAGATCGGATTTTTCCATTTCGCGCGGGTCGACACCGGCGATTCGACCAGTACCAGCAAAATAACCGGTTGCAGCAGTATTGGTACAGAATGTCGAAAATTGCCGCGAATATTTTCCTGCATGCCGCAAACGATTGATTGAATCGCGCTGCACCAATCCCATGGTTCCGGCAAAGAAATAAGGCCATATAGTGGTTGAATCGTATTTTCTCTCTGCCTTTTGAAAGTTTTCGGCTATGAGGTCGAGTGCATCGCCCCATGAGACTTCCTGCCAATTACCCTCGCCTTTTGGACCTTTTCTGACAAGCGGTTTCAACACTCTTGCCGGATTGTGTACGCGCTCGCTATAGCGGGCGACTTTTGCACAGATAACGCCTGCCGTATAAGTGTTGTCTTTTGCTCCCCTAATCCGGCCTATTTTTGTTGGGGACAATAATTCCACATCAAGGGCACAGGTTGAAGGACAATCATGGGGACAGGCTGTATGACCAATTTTTACGTTGTTCATGGTAATTCCGACTCAATCAATGAAAACGGATGTATTTAGCAATTTTACTATTTTCAGGCTAGTCTTACAGCAATAACGCCAAGAACAATGATGATCGAGCCGATAAAGCGCGCGAGGCTCACATGTTCACGCAAGACGAAATAGGATAAAATAACGGCAAAGACTATTGCGCTTTCGCGCAAAGCCGCAACCAGCGCCACCGGTAACTTTGTCATTGTCCAAAGGGCAAGGCCGTAAGACCCGAGCGACAAAAATCCGCCAACAAGACCGATAAACCAATAACGTTGAAAGTGGGTCAAAAATGGTTGGCGCGTTTTATGATTGAAAAGTTCAAAAACAACTTTCACCAAACCAATCAGAAAAAATATCCATAAAATATAAGAAACAGGCGCCCCCGATAATCTGACACCCACCCCGTCAAGGAGAGTATAAAAGGCTATAAAAGCAGCCGCTAGCAAAGAAAGTGGAATGATAGATGGGTCTATTCTATTGCTGCGTCTTACTGCTTCAACCGCCAAGGTCAGCACCCCGAAACATATAAGAATAACACCGCACCATGCCAACAAAGACAGTCGTTCGCCGAGAACCGGTTCGCTCAAGAGCGCAACAAAAAGCGGTGCTACGCCCCGCATCACCGGATAAGACTGGCTTACATCACCTTTTTGATAAACGATTCCGACAAGCATCATATAGACGACCTGCACAAAGACAGAAATGAGCAAAATCGGCAGGCTCGCAAGTGATGGCAAGGATTGAAAAGGAATACCTGCAAGTGCCAGAATAGAAGAACCCGCCATAAAAACCGTTATATTAGCCTTTGCCTCAACGGTTAACTTTAATAGGATGCTCCATAGCGCATGCATCAATGCAGCCAAAAGCACAAGTGACACCATCAAGCCCGACATCTGGCATACTTTCCGGTCAACAAACCGATAAAAGGGAATTTTATAAGAGGAAGTTCAAGTTAATCCAAAAAAATTAGAAAATCAGATTCAAAGACCTCTATCAAGTCAGGTTAATTTTGTGTTAAAAGCTTCCCACATAAAAATTGATTTGCAGAAAAGAGTCGATGTCCATTTTCTTTTATCTGCTCATCAAACCTTATTGAAGGATATTTGCTTTTTCCAATTATGACGGACCAGAACTTGCTTTATAATTTTATGGTCTGTCCGGGCTATCGAGATCTTTAAAATGAACAGACGCTTTTTCCTTCTCTCGGCACCGCTTTTTCTTGCCGGTTGTACTTTTCGCCACCCCTTACCCAAAATGGTTCCAATTGATACCGGCGAGCCGGTAACGACAACAACCTATGTTATAAGGCGACACAAGGCAAAGCCGAAGGTTACGCCCAAAAAGAAGAAGGTCAGTTACGGCGAATATCCGTTAAATGAAAAATACGCTTCCATGTATGCCGCTACCACCGATAACGGTTTTCCAGTGAGTGCTGTTGATACAAGGCGTATCAATCCGGAATATCTGCGTCAGGAAGTTGCATTTCATATGCCTTATAAGCCCGGAACAATTGTTGTCGATCCAACCAACTTCTTCTGTTATTTTGTGCTTTCGGAAGGACGCGCCATGCGCTACGGCGTCGGTGTTGCGCGGTCGGCTGCTGCAGATTTTCAGGGGGAAGCAACAATCGGTCGCAAAGCGGTATGGCCGACATGGCATCCGACTTCAAGCATGGTACAAAAGCAGCCTCAAAGATATGGCCATCTGACTGATGGCATGAAAGGTGGTCCCGGTAATCCGCTCGGCGCCCGTGCACTTTATCTCTATAGGGGCGGAACAGACACACTTTTCCGTTTGCATGGAACGGTCGAACCCTGGTCAATCGGCAAGCGTGTATCATCGGGATGTATCCGCTTCCTCAATCAGGATATTATCGATCTTTATAGCCGTGTGCCGGTTGGAACCCGCGCTGTTGTTCTGCCCCATAAAATCGGCCTCGGCTGATATCAGAAACAGTTAGAACAAAATAATGAATTATCGTCATATCTATCATGCAGGCAATTTTGCCGATGTGTTCAAACACATTATTATCGCCCGCATCATCGAATACTTAAAAAAGAAAGACCATGCTTTCCGTGTGATTGATACACATGCGGGTATCGGCATTTATGACCTTGCTTCGGAAGAGGCACAAAAAACCGGTGAATGGATTGACGGTATCGGCCGTATCCTTCATCAACCTATCGCACCCGACATCGAATTGCTCATCAAGCCGTGGCTTGATATTGTAAACGACCTTAATGGCGGAAATAGCAGCAAATTGACCCGTTATCCGGGCTCCCCTTACCTCGAGCGGAAGCTCTTAAGGAAACAGGACCGCTTAACGGCAATAGAGCTTCATGAAGCCGATTATAAAAAATTGGCGAATAATTTTGCCGGTGATTATCAGGCCCGTATCATCCATCTTGACGGATATCTCGCGCTTGGTGCCCACGTGCCGCCGAAAGAAAAGCGCGGACTTATTGTTGTTGATCCCCCATTTGAAAAAACCGATGAATTCGAACGGCTTATCGAAGGTCTCGAGAAAGCATATAAGCGCTTTTCCGGTGGAATTTATGCCCTTTGGTATCCTGTCAAACATTATAATGAACTCAATTGGTTCATGAACGAGTTGAAAAGCACTTCGATACCAAAAATCTTGCGACTGGAGCTTAGAATCAAACAACGCTCCGAAATGCCGGGACTTGATGGCTGTGGCATGATTATTGTCAATCCACCTTATGTGTTGCCCCAGGAAATGAGCAAGCTCAAAGCATTTTTACTTGATCGCCTTGGAGCAGACAAACATGCACAATTAATCAATGAATGGATAAATGGTGAAACTGTTTGACCTTGACGGATTTGAGACAATGAAACATATTGAGCCCAGAAATGGTCAACGTGGAATAATCATGCAAAAGTCATCGTTCTTTAACGCAAGTTTTCGCAAAGTTTTGTCTTTCTCGGTTTTCGGGCTTGGCTTCTATGCCTGCGTGAATTCTGCAACAGCAGCCGATTTGGCGGCATCATCAGCCCCTCAAACGCAAGCTTCTGCAGTGAACGATGCAGGCGTGTGTGGTTATAAACGCATTCTCTGGGAAGTCGGCTACAAGTTCCGCCAAGAAGTGCATAACGTGCCCGGTTTGCCGGCCGTTCATATTGATCAGGTGAAAGATATAGAAATGACTCGGGGCGAAAACCCGGCAACAAAGCTTAATATTCCCCGTCAATTTTGCCGCGCGACAGCCATTATGAATGACGGGTCGAGCTATCCGCTTTATTATATGGTGGAATATGGCCAGGGCTTTACCGGTGTCAGTGGCTATAATGTCGAATTTTGTGTTGAAGGTTTCGACAAATGGCGAATTCAGGACGGTAACTGTCGCGCAGTCAAATAATCGAAAAGCCCGTCGCTGATCTGCCACTCTTCGTCTAAAGCAACGTCTGCTGAAAAATCTCTTTTCTGCTGCGCTCTCGCAAGACAATTCTGCTGTGCTGGCGCAAGACAATGCAGCTTCTAAAAAACGTTTTGACGGGCTGACTTCAAGATAATCGTTTTTAGAAAATTCGTGGGATTAGCTTTCCCGAACGAATGCCCCTGCTATCAGCGCTCATGCAATAGTTTCCGGTTAGAAGCAGTTTCTAAGTTAACCCGATATGATTGCTACCAACAAGCACAGTAATTTCGCCGAATTCTGTCACAGTACACAACATCACTTTTTTTCCTCCTCGAAAGGTAAAAGTGGAATGAAGTGCGGGAAAGCAGAAAAGAGGATGGCCGCTACCGACCTTCAAGCGCTTGGCTACAAACAACCATACTCTTCAGAAAACAGATGAGCTTTTTTCGAGCCGTTTGCACCGGTTTTCTGGGGCTCATTTTCCAAGCCTTGTAAGTTTTACAATCATCTGTCGATGAAAGCAGCATTCCATTTATAGTAATGTGCTATGAGCGCCTTATGGCTGCATAAACTTCAAAATTCTTTTCTCTCAGCAAATGATTGATTTGTTTTGTGATTTTACAAGCCTTGATTTCAGCAGAAAATATCGCCATTTTGGATTGTAAAGGTTCGAACTTGACGAGAGTTTGAGCGCTACAAAAAATTGTCAACGGAAACTGTTTGATCAAATGGAGAAGAGGCGTCCTGTCGTTCTGATTACAGGCGGTGCCAAACGTTTAGGCGCCGCAATGGCGCTTGATTTGGCTCAACATGGTTTCGATCTCGCAATTCACTATAACGAAGGGAAAAATGAAGCCGACGAGCTCGTGCGCAAACTGGAAGTTTCTGGAGCCAGAGCATTGTCTTTTCAATCCGATCTCCTGAAAACCCATGGCAAAGGCCTTCTGGAAACTGTGACAGAAAAAATGGGACGGCCTGTTGAAATCCTTGTCAACAATGCCTCTCTGTTTCTTGATGACCACATCGGCGCACTTGATATGGATGTCTGGGATAAACATTTTGCAATCCACCTGAAAACCCCCGCCCTTTTGGCTGACCGCATGTTTTTTCTATTGCCGGACAATTTGAAAGGGTTAATCGTCAACATTATCGACCAGCGCGTTTTAAAACTTAATCCCAATTTTCTGTCATATACCCTATCCAAGTCATCGCTCTGGACATTGACAAAAACACTCGCTCAGGCACTTGCACCCCGTATCCGCGTTAACGCCATTGGTCCGGGACCAACACTTAAAAGTCCAAGACAGGACGAAGAAGATTTTTTAAGACAGGCGCGCTCTGTTTTGCTTGAACATGGACCGGAATTGTCCGAATTTGGCGCAACGATACGTTATTTTTGGTGCCAAACGTCAATAACCGGACAAATGATTGCTTTAGATGGCGGCCAACATCTTATGTGGCAAACGCCCGATATTGCAGGACGAATTGAATAATTATGAAATCCTTGAATGAACAAAACACTGAGGCCGCTAAAAATCAGAAAGCGAAATCGGATGAAGATCGTCATTCAGCTTCTCTGACACCTGATATTATCTGGGATAAAGGTGGTTTCAAAAATGATGATCTGAAGCTCACCGGTGCACCGCTCATTCAAGAGTTTGTTAAAAATTTGCCGAATAAACCGGGCGTTTACCGGATGTTCGACAAGGATGGTAACGTGCTTTATGTCGGCAAAGCGCGGAATTTGAAAAAACGCGTGTCCAATTATGCACGTGGGCATGGACACAATAACCGCATCGCGCGCATGATACGAGCCACCCATTATATGGAATTTGTGGTCACCAGCACAGAAACCGAGGCTCTTCTTTTAGAAGCCAATCTTATCAAGCGGTTGCGCCCGCGTTTTAATGTTCTGCTGCGCGATGATAAAAGCTTTCCTTATATTATCATTACGCGCGACACACGCGCTCCTGCTATCTATAAGCATCGGGGTGCACGGTCTCGCAAAGGTGATTATTTTGGCCCCTTTGCTTCTGCCGGTGCAGTCACAAGAACAATCAACGCCATGCAAAGGGCGTTTTTACTCAGAACATGCACCGATTCTGTCATGGAATCACGCACGAGACCCTGCCTGCTCTACCAGATCAAAAGGTGTTCAGCACCTTGTACACATGAAATCAGCGATGCCGATTACATGAAACTTGTCGACGAGGCGGAAGCATTTCTTTCAGGAAAAAGTCAGGCTATTCAAGACAATATGGCAAAAATCATGCGGGAGGCAGCCGATAAACTCGACTTTGAAAGGGCTGCTGTCTATCGCGACCGTTTGTCGGCCTTGTCCCATATTCAGGGTCATCAGGAAATCAACCCGCAAACAGTTGACGAAGCGGACGTTTTTGCGATTGCCCAACAGGGCGGCATGACATGTATTCAGGTGTTCTTCTTCAGAACCGGACAGAATTGGGGAAATCGTTCCTATTTTCCCAAAGCTGACCCTTCGATTTCTGCTCCCGAAGTGCTTGGAGCTTTTCTTGCCCAGTTTTATGATGACAAACCGGTGCCGAAACTTATTCTGCTTTCCGACCATGTCGACGAAGAAGAATTGCTCGCCACGGCCCTTACCGAAAAAGCAGAACGCAAAGTCACAATTTCTGTGCCGCAACGGGGCGAAAGAAAGTCACTGGTTGAACATGCCCTGACCAACGCACGCGAAGCATTGGGACGCAGGCTCGCCGAAACGTCGACGCAGGACAAATTGTTGCAAGGAGTTGCCGAGACATTCGGTCTTGAAAAAGTACCCCGCCGTATCGAGGTCTATGATAACTCGCATATCATGGGAACCAATGCGGTAGGCGGTATGATCGTTGCCGGACGCGACGGTTTTATCAAGAACCAATATAGAAAATTCAATATCCGCTCGACCGATATTACACCGGGTGACGATTTCGGTATGATGAAGGAGGTTATCGACCGGCGGTTCAAAAGGCTCATCAAAGAGCATGGTATACCGATGCCCGAAGCCGATGACAATGCCGGCAATGATGACAGTTTTCCGGCCTGGCCCGATATTATTCTGATTGACGGCGGCGAAGGCCAGATGACAGTTGTGCACGAGATGCTGAGAGAACTCGGCATTGACGATGTTGTGACTGCTATCGGCGTTGCAAAAGGTGTCGATCGCGAGGCAGGACGGGAACGGTTTTTTGTCTCCGGTCGTCCACCTTTCATGTTACCACCGCGTGACCCCGTGCTTTATTTTCTGGAGCGGCTACGTGATGAGGCTCACAGATTTGCCATCGGTACCCATCGCATAAAACGTAAAAAAGAAATGATGAAAAATCCGCTCGACGAAGTGGAAGGCATCGGACCGGCCAGGAAACGCGCTTTGCTTGGCCATTTCGGCACTGCAAAAGCCGTTGCCGGTGCAGCAGTGGAAGATTTGATGAAAGTCGAAGGAATATCAGCAGCAACAGCTCAACAAATTCACGATCATTTTAATGAAAGATAATGCTTGTTTCTGTCAATTCTATCGCTAATTTATATATGTATCTCGATTCAATCGATGGCCTTTTTGTTAAAAAGGTATATTCGATTAATTTTTAAAAAATGCAATCAATTGGCCGCTTTCTATGTTTCGCCCTAAAGCAGTCATAAGACATTAAAAGGATTGATTACGGCATAATGAAAAATCATACTTTATCGTTGCCAAACATCCTTACATATGCACGCATTGTTGCTGTACCGCTTGTCGTCTTGTGCTTTTTCGTAGAAGGCCGTCTGCAATCGACCGATACGGCACGCTGGTGGGCCGTTATTATATTTGTGGTTGCCTCTATTACAGATTTTTTCGACGGTTATCTTGCCCGCGTCTGGAAACAAACCTCGAATATCGGTCGTATGCTTGACCCGATTGCCGATAAACTTCTTGTCTCGGCTTGTCTTCTGTTGCTTGCTGCCGATGGTACAATTGCGGGGTGGGCTCTCTGGGCAGCAATCATCATTCTTTGCCGCGAAATTCTGGTTTCGGGATTGCGTGAATATCTGGCATCTCTCAAAGTAAGTGTGCCGGTTTCAAGGCTCGCAAAATGGAAAACGACTGTGCAAATGTTTTCCATTGTTTTTCTGCTTGCCGGCCCTGCTGGTGACAAAGTTATTCCTTATGCAACCGAATTCGGACTTGTCATGTTGTGGGTCGCCGCTATTCTTACTCTATGGACGGGTTGGGATTATTTCCGTGCCGGTCTTAAACACGTGATTGATTGAAGGATACGCATGAAATTACAGTATTTTGCCTGGGTTCGCGAACGTATCGGTCGCGGAGAAGAAACTCTTGAATTGCCGGAAAACGTCAAAACGGTAGACGATCTTCTCTCCTATCTCAAAACTCTCGGGGAAAATTATGCCTATGCGCTGGAAAAGCCCGAACTTATCCGTGTGGCTATTGACGAAGAACATGTCGATCATGATAGTCTGATTGGAAAGCCGCATGAAATCGCGCTTTTCCCGCCGATGACAGGTGGTTGAGCCATGGCATTCAAAATTGTTGTGCAGTCGGAAGATTTCGATATGGGAAGCGAGGTTGAAAAAATCCGCACCCTTTCGCCTTCCATTGGCGGCATTGTGTCCTTTTGTGGTTTGTGCCGAAGCGAAGGCGGGCGTCTTTCTGCTCTTGAAATAGAGCATTATCCCGGAATGGCCGAAAAACGCATCAAACAGATTGTCGATGACGCCGCGTCTCGATGGTCATTGAACGGGGTTACCGTCATTCACCGTTACGGAACGATCAAGGTAGGCGAACAGATTGTTCTGGTTGTCACCGCCTCCCCTCACCGCAGAGAAGCTTTTGATGCAGCAAATTTCATTATGGATTTTCTGAAGACCGAAGCTCCGTTCTGGAAAAAAGAACATCTTGTTGATGGTACGCCGCAAAACTGGGTTGAAGCAAAAGACGCAGATCTTCATACACAGGAGAAATGGCAAAAAATCCGACCTCAAAAATAGAAGATAAAAATCGATCCAAATAATATTGGATGCAAACTCTTGTTCGTCACGTTATACGGAATTTTGGAAACTATCGCCTGTTAAATATAATTGTGGTGGAAGAATCACCGTTGTGCCTTATTTTTTCCCGAAAAAAAGGGTTAAATTCTATCGGTCACTGAACGAAGCTCATCAATAGCTCTCCATAAAAAGCATCGTTGGCAGTCAATGGATCGTTCATCAACAAAGGTTATATCACTTTATGAAACGGAATATCTTTGCGGCTCTTACATTTGGTGCAACTGCATTGGCCGGAGTTTCACTCCTTACAATCCCCTCTTTCATTATGAATACAATTGTTCCAGCCTATAGCTCTTCTCTGTCCCCTTCTATTCATGGCGATGTTACTTATCTGCAGCGCATTACCCTGCCCCGGCATGCTTATCTTGTTGTTCAGCTTGTCGATGTGACCAATGAGGGCGGACCTTTCCCTGTTGTGGCAGAAATTTCCCAACAACCCGATGGTTCTGTTCCTATTGAATTCGATTTGCCATTGAACGAGGCCAATATCGTTCCACAGCATAAATATGCACTTCAAGCCCGCATTGCGGTCGGAGATATTTTATGGTTTGTGAGCGACGAAAGAAAACCGATCAATCCGCAAGATAAAGATGCCCGTTATGAACTGGTACTTGGCATGGTCAACCAGTCCACAACCACTCCAAAACCGGTTTCAACAACAATCTCCGGCAGAGAGTGGAAAGTGGAGGATATGTTCAGTGCGGGTATCATCGACAACTCGAATCTGACCGTTTCTGTGAACAACAAAGCGGAAGATAAAACAACTGACAGTTTACCAAAATATCGTGTCAGCGGTAGCGGTGGTTGTAACCGTTATACCAGCTCGGTTTCAATCGATAATGATCGTGGCATCATCGCTTTTGACCCGCCTGCCATGACTTTTATGGCCTGTGCAGAGGCAATTTCGCAGCAGGAAAACCGTTTCATTGAAATGCTTGCCAAAGCAAAAACATTTATGTTCGACGATCTCGGTCGTCTTATTTTGAAAGACGAGAACGGAAATTATGTAGCCCGCCTCGTGCCGGAAATCTAAAACTTCTGCTCTAACCAACCAGTTGGCCCTGCTTACCTATCGCCTCTTCTAACATAATCCGAAGACTTGTAAACAGAATTAAGAAAGCCCGGCACTCATGCCGGGCTTAATCTGTTTTTATAATTGTTGTTGGTCTAACAATTAGCCGACAATTTCAGTGCCGGAGAACCAGTATGCAATTTCTTCCTTGGCTGTTGTTGGTGAATCCGAGCCGTGAACAGAATTTTCGCCGATCGACAAAGCAAATGTCTTGCGAATTGTCCCCTCAGCAGCATCTTTCGGATTTGTGGCTCCCATGATCTCACGGTTTTTGGCAATGGCATTTTCACCTTCAAGTACCTGAACAACAGTCGGACCTGATGACATAAATTCAGTCAATTCGCCAAAAAACGGGCGGTCTTTATGAACAGCATAGAAGCCTTCTGCTTCACGCAAACTCATCCAGACACGCTTGGATGCGACGACGCGTAGACCCGCTTCCTCAAGCATTTTTGTAATGGCACCCGTCAGATTACGACGTGTTGCATCCGGTTTAATCATAGAAAAAGTACGTTCTATAGCCATTTTGCCACCTTTAAAATAAATTCCAGTTGCGTCTCTATAGACGTATAAGCGGTTTTTGCCAAGTCAAACACTTCTCTCTTGTCAAACCCTTTTCCATTAAAGGAACATTTTGACATCTCTCGTCCATTTTTCACGCATAAATAATCCGGCTTTCAGTGAACGCAATTATTAACTCGGGATCCAAACGATTTTTCTTGCGTTCATAACAAAACCCATGCAAAAGCCTGTGATTATGTTGATTTTGAACGATATTACGGTCCGTGTCGCTGGACGTCTTCTGATTGATCACTCCAGTGCAACACTTCCTACGGGGTCGAAAACCGGATTTGTCGGCCATAACGGGGCTGGCAAGTCAACGCTTTTTCGCGTCATAATGGGGGAACTTGCTCCTGAAACCGGCGATGTGACCATCCCTAAAGATACCCGCATCGGACAAGTTGCCCAGGAAGCTCCCGGCACCGAGGATTCGCTCATTTCAATAGTTCTTGCAGCAGACAAAGAACGGGCTCAATTGTTAAAGGAAGCTGAAACGGCAACCGACCCGATGAGAATTGCTGCAATTCATACACGTCTTAGTGATATCGGTGCGCATTCTGCCGAAGCCCGTGCCGGAAGTATCCTATCAGGATTGGGATTTGATGCAGAAGCGCAACAGCGCCCTGCCTCTTCCTTTTCCGGCGGATGGCGCATGCGCGTTGCACTTGCAGCCGTTCTGTTTTCCGAACCCGATCTTCTCTTGCTTGATGAGCCGACAAACTATCTCGATCTCGAGGGTACATTATGGCTTATTGAATATGTGCGTCGTTACCCTTACTCGGTCATCATCATCAGTCATGACAGGGAACTTCTCAACAGTGCAACGACCTCGATTCTCCATCTAGAAAACAAGAAACTGACACTCTGGCGCGGAAATTATGATCAATTCGAACGCCAACATGAGCAAACAAAAGAACTCCAATTGAAGCAGGCAGCCAAACAGGAAGCCCATCGCAAACATATGGAGGATTTTGTACGGCGTTTCCGTGCCAAAGCAACCAAGGCAAGACAAGCGCAATCTCGGTTGAAAGCATTGGAGAAACTGAAACCTATCAGCGTTTGGCAGGATGAACATGTGCAACCTTTTTCATTTCCCTCGGCGGAAAAAACGGCTGCATCGCCAATTATCGCACTGTCAAAAGTCGATGTCGGATATGAACCGGGAAAACCGGTATTGAAAGGTCTTGACCTCAGAATCGACAATGATGACAGAATAGCCCTGCTAGGTTCGAACGGTAACGGAAAATCCACTCTGGCAAAATTGCTCGCAGGTCGCCTTAAAGCCGAGGCTGGCACAATGACAGTGTCGCCCAATCTGAAAGTGGCATTTTTTGCCCAACATCAAATGGATGATTTGAGGCCGGAAGAAAATCCTATCGAACATGTGCGTCGTCTCATGCCAAATCAACCGGAGGCAAAAATCCGCGCAGCGGTTGCGCGTATGGGGCTGTCGACCGAAAAAATGATGACCAAAGCCAAAGAGCTTTCGGGTGGTGAAAAAGCCCGCTTGCTCATGGGGCTTGCAACTTTTGAAGGGCCGAATCTTCTCATTCTTGATGAACCGACCAACCACCTTGATATTGATAGTCGCGAAGCTCTTGTCATGGCTCTCAACGATTTCGAAGGTGCTGTCATTCTCATTGCACATGATCGCCATCTGATTGAGGCGACAGCCGACCGGCTTTGGCTGGTGCGCAATGGCACAGTCCATCCCTATGAAGGTGATATGGACGATTATCGCAATGAAATATTGGGTCTGCCAAAATCCAGACACGTTGAAAAACAAGAGAAAGCGGCTTTGGCTCCTAAATCGAAGAACGAACAGCGTAAAGCAAATGCTGAAAAGCGTGCCGGATTAGCGCCACTCAAGAAACAGATAACCGATACAGAAGCGCTGATGGAGCGGCTGCAAAAACTTATCGCGCGTCTGGACGCAGAACTTGCAGCACCGGATCTCTATACAAAGTCGCCCGAAAAAGGCGCGGAGCTTGCAAAAGAACGTGCCGATGCGGTAAGCAGGCTTGAAGATGCAGAAAGCCGCTGGCTGAACATGAGTGCCGATTACGAGGCCGCCATTCAATAACAAAGGTCTGGTAATTATTGAAT
This sequence comes from Ditibartonella apihabitans, assembly GCF_002007485.1. Lineage (GTDB taxonomy): Bacteria > Pseudomonadota > Alphaproteobacteria > Rhizobiales > Rhizobiaceae > Bartonella > Bartonella apihabitans. The sequence goes on along the minus strand of NZ_CP015820.1, from coordinate 980,026 downwards.
GGAATTATAACCACATAAAATTTTTTGGACATGTCTTACAAAATTAATTGTTGAACGGCGGCTCCTTTCTTTTCTCGCTTAGTGCTGCTCACGACTCTAACAGTTTATGTTGTGCTAATTGGACATAATAGATTTATAGTTATCAAATGTCAGAGCCAAGAAACCGAAGATAATCGTTCATATTCATCAGCTTGTCGGTCATGCAACGACTAATCCATCTTTCTGACGCCAAAACCGACTTGATCAAAGTCCGTCACAATTACATTTTTCTAATAGAAATTGAGGCAGTGCCCCCGTGCTGCTTCTACAATGCCATTAAAATCTCGTCGTTGTGATTTTCAGGCTCAATAAATCAATTTGTTTTTTCCTCCCGAAATGTGAACCGGAAGCTTCCGCTATTTTTTACTTGGCAGGAGAACTGCGCTGCCTGCATGAAAGCCAGTCAATCAAAAAAACAGCCATTCGGCTTTTTAATTATTTCCATATGAGGAGCGGAAAAGTTCAGTTGCTCACAACAATTTTTATCCGAACCGGACTCGACAGTTCAACGAAATTTTTATAACTATTGCAGACTGTTTTTATAATTTCATTACGTTTATTTGGGTGGAGACTTTCTAATCATGTCAACAGCTACCATCGAAGAAAATGCACAACCTCATAATTCGGTTGCGCAGATTTTGCTTGCCAGTATGATCGGTACGACGATCGAGTTTTTCGATTTTTATGTCTTTGCAACGGCAGCAGCGCTTCTGTTTCCCGTGTTATTTTTTCCGAGGGGTGATCCGACTGTTGCACTTCTAAGCTCTTTCGCCATTTTTTCGGCGGCGTTCTTTGCCCGTCCTTTAGGATCAATTGTCTTTGGTCATTATGGTGACAAATTAGGTCGCAAAGTGACACTCGTGGCTGCATTGCTCACAATGGGTATCTCGACTGTTCTTATCGGTTTGCTACCGACATATGCATCCATCGGCTGGTATGCCCCGTTATTGCTGACGCTCTGCCGTTTCGGTCAGGGACTTGGTTTGGGAGGTGAATGGGGCGGCGCTGTCTTGCTGGCAACAGAAAATGCACCGAAGGAAAAACGCGGCTGGTATGCGATGTTCCCGCAACTTGGTGCGCCAATCGGACTTATCCTTTCTGCTGGTACATTCTGGTTCATGTGGAATTTTTTAAGCGAAAGCCAACGTTTTGAATGGGGATGGCGGATACCTTTTATCGCTTCGATTATCCTGATTATAATCGGCCTTTGGGTACGGCTTTCCATCAGCGAAACGCCTGAATTCAAAAAAGCGATAGAGCGTGCCGAACGCGTCAAAGTGCCATTGATCGACGTCTTTGTTAAATATCCGCGAGCGCTTTTCCTCGGTAGTTTCGCCGGTATGACCACCTTTGTCTTGTTCTACCTGTGCAGCGCATATTTGTTATCCTATTCAACCCACCACCTTAACCTCACTTTCGGCCAAGCGCTTGAAATACAGATGGTCGGTGCCGTATTCTTCGGTCTACTCATTCCTTTTTCAGGAAAGATATCCGACCGTATCGGACGCCGTACTCTGATGATCTGGGTTACAATTTTTATCGGGCTTTTTTCTTTTTCCATGCCCTATCTTTTGGATGGAGGTGTGTTCGGCAGCTTCATACTTTCAGCCGTTGGCCTCGGCCTGATGGGGCTTACCTATGGTCCGATCGGCGCAGCCCTTGCATCACCTTTTCCGACATCAATCAGATATACCGGTGCATCAATGACATTCAACCTTGCGGGAATTTTTGGCGCATCATTCGCGCCTTATATTGCCGAGACACTCGTCCAGAATTTCGGCACCGCTTATATCGGTTATTATCTGTTATTGTGTTCCTTCATCTCTCTGACATGCTTTGTCGGCTTTACAGACAAAGAAATTTCACACTGATAAATTGAAAATATCAAACTATCAAAACACTAAAAATAGCAGTGGTAGAAGAAATGTTACCACTGCTATTTTTTTCGACATAGATTTCGGTATGATTAAATTGAGTACCAAGGCTGATAAAATCGTTGCCGTAATGAATATGACATTTGCCGCAATATCGATACGTTCAATATGAAAAGTGCTGGACAGAAGATGTGTCGAGCCAATCCATGACGTTATGACAAAGCCGAAAAAAACAGCCCAAACGAGAAGTGCCAAGCGCGTAAAATTCATCGGCTGCTATTTCGTCTGGCAGATCGCAAAATCGTCCAAACGCCCAATGCGATAATAATGACAAAAACCCAACGTCCTCCGCCCGAACCATCCTCTAAAAATTTTTCCGGATAGATAAGGCCGGCAAGACCGATAAAAATTAGAATAACGGGAGTTATACGCATCAGGCTTTTTTCTCCCATCGGCGGTCTTCGGTTTGCTGCCAGTAAGTCAATTTATGATTTTTAGCCTTATAACTTTTCCATTGTTGGCGCGTTTGAGCCAATAGATCCTCGTCATGACCGTCAAACATGACAACAAGTCTCTCGTAATTGTCGGGTTCAGTACAATTTGATCCTTCAAGCATGAAACGAACTTGTGAACCATTCGGATTTTCTTCCCCCACGGTCAAATAAATCGGTTGAAGATTCGGGTATTTATCCCTTTCAGTACCGTGGCCAATAAAGGAATCATCCGAATAGACCCAAAGGTAGGAATCCATTGCATCGCGCCGTTCGTCACTCATAAACTGGATAGTCACTTTCCAGTCGCGAGCCAGTGATCGCTCGAGAAGTCCCGGTAAGGCGTCTTCGAGCGTAGACTGTGTCAGGTGGTAGAATAGTATTTCTGCCACTTCAACCCTCGTAGCTATCCTGGATAAGACGATCAAGCAAACGAACACCAAAACCCGAGGCCCAGGACTGATTATATTCGTTTAAGGGGGACTCTATTGCTGTACCGGCAATATCAAGATGCGCCCAGGCTGTATCGCCGACAAAACGCTTTAAAAATTGGGCGGCAGTAATGGAACCGGCGTGACGCCCACAGCTATTTCTCATATCCGCCACTTTCGAATCGACCAATTTGTCATAAGTTTCATTCAATGGCATCCGCCAGAGTTTTTCGCCGGTTTCAAGCCCTGCCTTGATGAGGTTATGAGCCAAATCGTCCTGATTGCTGAATAGTCCGGCATGATCACTACCAAGTGCAACCATAATTGCACCGGTTAGCGTTGCAAGGTCGACCATAATCTTCGGATTGAAACGTTCTTTAGTGTACCACAACGCATCCGACAGAACCAAGCGACCCTCTGCATCGGTATTAATAACCTCGATTGTCTGACCTGACATCGACGTAACAATATCGCCCGGACGTTGGGCATTGGCATCAGGCATATTTTCTACAAGTCCGATAACACCGACAATATTGGCTTTGGCTTTTCGGGAAGCTGCAGCCTTTAGGAGACCGGTAACGGCGGCGGCTCCCCCCATATCGCCTTTCATTCCTTCCATTCCGCCACTGGATTTCAAAGAAATTCCGCCTGAATCGAAAACTACCCCTTTGCCGACGAAAGCCAATGGACGATCTTTTGTTTTTCCGCCCTGCCACTGCATAACCGCCAGATAAGGTGGACGTTTCGAACCACGAGAGACGCCAAGAAGAGCGCCCATGCCCAGTTTTTTCATATCTTTTTCGTCAAGAATTTCGACATTGACGCCAAGTTTTTCAAGTTTTTCAACTTCTTTTACAAATTCTTTGGTTCCAAGAATATTGGCCGGCTGGTTGATCAGATCACGCGCGAAAAGTACCGCGTCTGCAAGTGAATTTGCCCGTTCCAGAAGTATTTTTCCCGCTTTTTCATCTTCCAGTTGAAGAGTTATCTTGCAGGATTTCGCCTTCTTTTCTTTATTTTTCAAAACAGTTTTATAGTCGTCGAACGCATAGCCACGCAGCCGAATTCCGAGAATAAAATCGAGAATGCTTTGTTCTTTCAATTTTTCTCCCGCTACAGTCAAATATATATCTGCTTCTTCGCTATCTTTCAGAGCGGCAAATGTCGCGCCCCCGAGCTTTACCCAGTCATCTCCCTGAAGCCGAGCTACGTTTCCTACCCCGATCAGCACCAACCGATCAAAACCCTTTTTCCCATCGCATACTTCGTCGACGAGCTCCAACTTGTCGCCCTTGAAATGACGCACTTTCATAATTCTGTCGACAAGTGCTTTTCCAACCATTTTTTCTACTTCAAAAGCACTTTTACCGTCTTCGTTAACAAGAACGACAACAACGTTTTTTTTCGGTGCAGAAATTGTACTGCTTTCAATGACGATATTTTTTTGCATTCATAACTCCTGCCATCTGGTTACTGCAAAATATGGATTTGAAAAAATCCATAATGATCAAGTTTTCTTTTATACCTTTTAACGGCAAAGTGTGACTAGTTGGCACTGAATGTATTTTTTTATCCCGTTTACCGCAAGATAGCCCTTGCTATCTTGCAACTTATCCGTCACTTGTGGCAAAAGAAATCATTAAGAAACGGTTAACTATTTTTTTTGCCTCTTGTTAGACTCGTCATGCTATCAAGGGAAAAAAGAAATAGAGCGGTTCAAACATGGAACTCGGTTCCATAGACTCGTGGTTATTATGAACATCAGTGATGAGGATGTATTATCCATCAATGCGCATTATTGAATTATACATCCTACGACGTGTTTTCGTTCTGTTTATGGCAGTTCTCCTTGCTGCTGTAGGAATCAGCTGGACTGTTCAGGTTCTGTCCAGAATCAATTTTTTAACCACCAGTGGTCAGACTCTTTTTACTATTCTGCAATTCTCGTCCCTATTTATCCCCTCGGTCATTCCGCTCGTTATTCCGTTCGCTCTCGTTATCGCCATTGCCCAGACATTATCGACAATGAATCAGGATTCAGAGCTCGTGGTGATAAATGCGTCGGGAGCACCTCGCAGCACTGTCTGGAAACCGATTTTCCTCCTCGCTGTTCTTGCTGCAATATTTTCCTTTGTCATCACAAACTTCATAAGCCCGCAAGCACGTATCACAATGCGGGAAATGATGGCAACAACACATTCGGACCTGATCAATGTGTTCATACAAGAAGGAAATTTTCGTGAGCTGACAGACAATCTCTATATGGAAATCGGGGAACGCCATGACGATGGTACCATCGGGAGGCTTTTTATAGCCGACCAGCGTGATCCGACGACCGACCTCTATTATTACGCCGTCAATGGTTCGGTTATCAGCAATAATACCGGAGATTTTCTTGTTCTCAATAATGGCGAAGTGCAAAGGCGTGACAATAAAGCCGGAACCATGTCGATTATCAAATTCGGCTCCTATACATTCAACCTGAGCGATTTCACAGCAAGTGACGGAACCCCAACGATATTTCCGAAAGATCGTCCGCTGGTTTATCTTTTTCACCCCGATGCCAATGATTCCTATTATCAGAGACGGCCTTTGCAATACACTGCCGAATTGCATCGCCGCTTTACCGACTGGCTTTACCCGATTGTTTTTGCTTTGATTGCCTTGGCAGTTGCCGGTGACGCACGCTCACAACGTCAGGCGCGCATCTCTGCATCATTTTCGGCGATTTCCCTTTCACTTATTGTCTATGCTATCGGTTATTTTTTTGGCGACCGTTCCGATAATGATCTCGCTTACATACCGCTTCTCTACATTTTGCCGATCGGCGTTTGCTGCTTTATTCTATTTCTGTTCCTGACAAATCGTAAAATGACATTGCCCGATCAATTCGGTTACAAAATATGGAATGGCCTAAAACATTTGAAAGATAGAATTTTTCGCCATAAACAATCTGATGTAAATGGGGGCGCATCATGATTGGATGGACATTAGGACGGTATTTCTTCTCGCGATATGTAAAGACAACTGTCTATTTTTTGCTGGGAATTTTTGTTCTTTCTCTTTTGATCGATTTTACGATCAATGCCGGAAGACTTGCAGGTTTACCCGGTTATTCGCCTTTCGGAGCGCTCGCAATATCGTCATTGCGCATTCCGTTCAACATGCAACAATTATTTCCGTTTGTAGCGTTGTTTTCCGCAATGGCAACGCTGATCTCTCTCAATAGAAAAATGGAACTCGTTGTAACCCGTTCTATAGGCGTATCGGCATGGCAATTTCTTACGCCTTTATGTTTTGGTGCTTTTTTATTCGGTCTTTTCGGCGTTGTAGTGGTCAACCCTGTTGCAGCATGGGGAACAGCACAATCGGAAAAAATTCTTTCCCAGTGGAAAGGCAAGAATGTAGAAACGCCTGTGGATAAAGAACGTGTGCCATGGTTAACGCAACGTACCGACTTCGGGCTTACAACCATAGGTACAAAATCTGTTGCGGATGGCGGGCTGACGCTGATTGATGCGACTTTCGTCGAATATAACGATGATCAAACGATCAAAGATTGGTTGAATACATCACGTGCCCACCTTGTTCAGGGGTATTGGGTGCTTGAAAATGGCGGCCGTTATAGAGCTGGTCATGAGCCTGAATTGTTTACAGAATTAAAGATTCCGAGCAATTTGCGGCCGGAATTTGTCGAAGAAAAATTGGCGGATCCGGCAACGATTCCGTATTATGATTTGCCCCGCAAAATAGAGGTCGCCCGTTCATTCGGATATTCGGCCAATTCTTTCGATATGCAACTACAATCATTGGTTGCACTTCCTGCGCTTCTTATAGCGATGACATTGATCGCGGCAACTGTTACATTGAAATTTGTAAGATTCGGACAATCTCGCACAATGATTTTGGGTGGAATCATTGCCGGGTTCGTGCTTTATGTGGTTACGGTTCTTGTGCAGGCATTCGGTAAGGCGGCTTATGTGCCTCCGGTAATTGCTGCTTGGGTGCCGGTTGTTATTGCGTTATTTTTTGGTATATCCTTTTTGTTGCATAAAGAGGATGGCTAGGTGAGACAATTGACAAGTGGAATGAAAATTTCGAACAGCCTAAGGGCTCTGGCACTCGGCACCGCGTTAGGGTGTTCTCTGGGAGTGGGCGCAATTTATGTTGCCTCTGCACAAGATTTTAGTGCCATGACAGCCACTCATAAAACTGATCCGGATGCACGCATGTTACTTTCGGCGGACGAGCTCGTTTACGATCGTGACGCCAATACAGTCACTGCCCAGGGAAATGTGCAGATTGAATATGACGGAAACCGAATCGTTGCACGCAAGGTCGTTTACAACCAGAAGACAAATCGTGTCCTAGCCGAAGGCGATGTGGAAATTGTCCAACCGGATGGCAGCAAATATTATTCGCAACAAATTGATATGACCGAAGATCTGGGGGAAGGTTTTGTCAATTCGCTGCGAGCTGAAACGCCTGACAATACCCGATTTGCAGCAGTGAGCGCAGAACGTAGTGGCGGCCAAATGACGGTATTCAACCGCGGTGCCTATACGGCCTGCGAGCCCTGTTATTATAAGCCGGATAAGGATGTGCTCTGGCAGATTAAAGCGAAAAAGATCATATGGAATGGTGCCACAAAAACCATGCGTTTTGAAGACAGCCATTTCGAGTTTTTCGGCATGCCCGTTGCCTGGTTCCCGGTTTTCGAGATGCCGGATCCGACGGTAAAGCGTAAAACGGGTCTTTTGACACCTAATTTCGTCTATACAAATGATCTCGGTTTCGGAGTTCGCAATTCTTATTTCTGGAATTTGGCTCCAAATTATGATTTTACGCTGTCGGCAACCGGATATACAAATCAGGGTCTGTTAACCGAAGGCGAATGGCGCCACCGTCTGGAGACAGGTACATATAATATTCGTTTTGCCCATATCTATCAGGTTAATCCGGATGATTTCGACCATGATACGATTGATAGCAATAACGATAATCGTTATATGGTGGCAACAAAAGGTGATTTCCGGATCAATTCAAGCTGGACATATGGGTGGGATATTCTTGCACAGTCTGACAGGAATTTTAGTCGCACCTATGATCTTGAAGGTTACAAGAACGATGTGTTCCGTTCGCAAATCTATTTGAACGGACTTGCCGGCCGAAACTATTTCGATATGCGCTTTTATCATTTTGAAGTGCAAGATTCGATGCTCAAAGATAATCCGAGCGAACGTTACACTCGCCAGCCATGGGTTCTTCCGCGTATAGATTATTCTTTCACTCCGGACGAATCGGTCTATGGCGGTGAATTTACTTTCCATACAAATTTACAATCCATCTATCGTGATAAGGCGGATTTTGCTTTTGCTGACTGGCAAGGTCGTCCTCTTAACACCGCACGACTGGCAGGTATGTCCGGCACAGACTTCCGATTGACAACAGATGTTGAATGGAAAAGAAGTCTGATCAGTCAAGGTGGTCTGGTCTTCACGCCAATTCTGGCATTGCGCGGCGATGGTATAGGTACCGATGCCCATGGTAACTATGGTGGTTACATGCCTGACGGCAGCTTTAGCAAGATGGATATAGAATCAGGCGCATTCCGCGGCATTGCAACGGCCGGCTTGGACTTGCGGTATCCCCTGCTTTTTACTGCCGGTAGTTCCACCCATGTCATCGAGCCTATCGCTCAAATTTTCATTAGAAATAATGAACAATATACCGGTCGCCTTCCCAATGAAGATGCTCAAAGCTTTGTTTTTGATGCCACGACATTGTTTGAACGTGACAAGTTTTCCGGTTATGACCGTGCAGAAGGCGGAACACGCTCGAATGTCGGCCTGAGATATTCGGGTAACTTCAATAATGGTTGGTCACTTTATGGTTTGGCCGGCCAATCCTTCCAGCTTTTCGGCAAAAATTCTTATAATGCAAAAGACTTTGTTAGTGTCGGTGCTGATTCCGGACTTGAAACTGCCCGTTCCGACTATGTTGCGATGATCGGTGCAAGCAATGAAAATGGTTTTGCCATTGCTTCGCGCGGCCGTTTTGATGATGAGACCGGTTCAATCCGTCGTGGTGAGGTCGAAGCTTCACAAAACTGGAAGCGGGTATCGCTTTCATCGCAATATGCGTATATCCAAAGCCAGCCGGATTATGGTTATGCACAGGATCGTCAAGAAGTTAGTCTTTACGGCAATTATAAATTTACTGACCATTGGTCGGTTCATGCCAATTCAAGTTACGACCTAGTTTCCGATACATTTGTGAGATTGGGCACAGGTTTGAATTATCTTGATGAATGTTTTGGCTTCAATCTCGGCTATTCCCAGACACGTAACCCTTGGGAAAACGAGCCTAAGCACACATTCGGCTTTCTATTGTCCTTCCGCACTGTGGCAGATATTGGCAAAGCCATGTAACAATATTGCAAGTTACAGGCAGTTTTTTTGGTAAAATACTGTTTTTGTGATATTCAAATTTGTAAACTGTTTGGAAAATAATCGGCAAAAAGTGGAAGCTGGAAACAATGAAAAAGATGAAAACACGCTCCTTGGCATTAATCATTGCGTCGATGCTTGGCGCAACTTTCTTGTCGGCTGACGCTTTTTGCGCTCCAAAAGCCTCCCAAACAGAAAGTTCCGGATTAACTGCAGTTGCTGTTATCGTCAACGGTAATGCTATAACCAATTACGACATACAAAGACGAGCGGCATTTCTTAGACTGCAGAGAAAAACCGGCAATCTTGCAGCTCAGGCTAAAGACGAGCTCATTGAAGACATGCTCAAACGGGTCGAGATGAAAAAGCGTAATATGGACGTCAGCGATGATGAAGTCGACAAAGCTTTTGCCGGTTTCGCTGAACGAAACCATATGACTGTGGCTCAATTGACAGACATGTTAAGCAAAGCCGGCGTCACTGCCGAACATTTCAAAAATTATATTCGTGTCCAAATGGGATGGGGACGCCTTGTCAGTGCCCGCTTTCGCGCAGAAGGCGGTATGGTTAGCGAGCAAGAAGCAGTACAGCGTATGCTGAAAAACGGCGGGGTAAAACCCACTGCCAATGAATACGAGTTGCAACAGGTGATCTTTGTTGTTCCCAATAACCGGCGTAGTGCTATATTGGGAAAACGCAAGCAAGATGCCGAAATGTTCCGTTCGAAATTTTCCGGATGCTCAAATCTCAAGCAGCAAGCGACCGGTATGATTGATGTCACAATCCGCAATCTTGGTCGTGTCCTTGAACCACAATTACCTGAAGAGTGGGAAAAAGCGGTCAAAGCAACACCTGCCGGTCGTATGACACCCCCGCAAGAAACACCAAGAGGTGTTGAGGCTCTAGCCGTCTGCAATATTAAAAAAGTTTCCGATGATAAGGTGGCCCAACTGGTCTTCACCGTTCAGGACAATGAAAAATCCGGAGACAAAAAAGCTGAAGATCTCAGTGCAAAATACCTCAAGGAACTGCGGGAAAAAGCCCGCATCGAGAACCCCTGATGATGCCACCACTTGCGGTTAGTAGCGGTGATCCCGCCGGCATTGGACTGGAAATCGCTCTGAAAGCATGGTTATTGCGCCAATCTCGCGATATACCGCCATTTTTCGTCCTTGCTGATCCGGATATGACAAATGAGACCATATCTGCGTTAAAGTTTAATGTTCCTTTGAAAATCGTTGAACCCGACGCCCTGACAGGTGTCGTGTCGCTGTTTCATGATAATTTTCCGGTCCTCAAGCTCGATAACCGCCAATCCGGTAAACCCGGTCATCCGTCTTCAAAAAACGCCGCCGGAATTGTCGAGGCAATCGAACGGGGTGCCCACCTTGTTAATGCCCATAAAGCCTCTGCACTTGTTACCTGCCCGATAGCAAAAAATGTGCTTTATGATGCCGGTTTTCATTTCCCTGGTCATACAGAATATTTGGCTCATCTCGCAAAACAGATGAATGGGAAGACATATCAACCGGTCATGATGCTTTGGGGGCCAGAGTTAAAAACAATACCTGTAACAGTCCATATTCCACTTCAAAAGGTTCCCGGTTCTCTCTCGGAAGACCTTCTGGTTAGTACCGGTCTCATCGTCGCCCATGATCTGCGTAAACGATTTGGGATCAATAAGCCGAGACTTGCTATAGCGGGTCTTAACCCTCATGCAGGTGAACGGGGGGCAATGGGAAAAGAAGAAAGTACTATAATTGAACCGGCAATAGAAATATTGCGTTCCCATGGCATTGATGTTACCGGCCCTTTCCCCTCGGATACGATGTTCAACGTCAGAGCAAGAAAAAATTATGATGTTGCACTATGTATGTATCATGATCAGGCACTCATACCGGTGAAAACAATCGGGTTCGATGATACGGTGAATGTTACTTTAGGATTGCCCTTTATTCGTACTTCACCGGATCATGGAACAGCCTTTGACATAGCTGGTAAAGGGATAGCTTCACCGGACAGTTTTATTGCTGCATTAAAACTTGCTCAAACGCTTGCAACAAATGCCCGCCATCATGACAATTGACTCACTTCCACCGCTGCGAGAAATTATCGCGAAATTCGGTTTGCAGGCTAAAAAATCGCTTGGCCAAAATTTCCTTTTCGATCTTAATTTGACATCCAAAATTGCCCGGCAAGCCGGTGATCTTTCTGGCAAACCGGTTCTGGAAATCGGTCCTGGCCCGGGTGGTTTAACACGCGCTTTATTGGCTCAAGGGGCTATTGTTACTGTTATAGAGCGCGATACACGATGTGTTGGTGCTCTCAAAGAAATCTCCGGGATTTATCCTGATAAACTTCGCATCATAGAGGGAGACGCTTTAAAACAGAATTTTAATGCCCTTTTCAACACAAACGAAAAGCCTGCAATTGTTGCCAATCTTCCTTATAATATCGGAACAGAACTTTTAACACGCTGGCTATTAACCGAACCTTGGCCGCCTTTTTATAAATCCATGACATTGATGTTTCAAAAAGAAGTGGCTGAACGTATTGTCGCTCTTCCTGACACACCTCATTACGGACGGCTCAGCGTTCTTACCGGATGGCGGTCTCTTGCACGAATAGCATTCGACGTTCCAAGACAGGCATTCACACCACCGCCCAAAGTTACATCTTCTGTTGTTCACATCGTTCCTTATCAAAATCCGCTCTCCTGTTCATCGCGCAATCTGGAAAAAGTCACCAGAGCGGCATTCGGACAAAGGCGCAAAATGCTTCGCCAAAGTCTGAAATCTCTTGGCGGAGAGTTGTTATTGGAAAAAACCGGAATTGACGGAACAAGGCGTGCTGAAACACTTGAAATAAAAGAATTCGTCGCCCTTGCCAAAGCGCTAGAGACTTGAAAATAAATCAATTTTCAAGACCACGAGCAAAAATCACCCTCTTATGTATCATCGTTCAGAGCTGGTAAATCAGAACTCGACAGAAAATGACGTGGAAAGTTTTCATTTATTTCTATTTTGCCTGCCAAGACAAGTAGGAAAACGTGAACAAGGTGAATAAGCGTAACTGGAACAATTTTGAAACCAAATTATAATAACAGCAACACAAAGCTTTATTGAATTTCAAGGCGAAAAATATTTTCGTTGCGCAATCTGGATGGTTATCGCCTATATCTTTGCTACCATAGAATATCCGGCCTACCAGCGACGAGAGATTGACTAAAAAGCCACTTTGCTAGATAGCCTTACCCCACTTTAAACATGCAGGAATTCACGAAGCGCCCTCTTCAAACGTCACTTTCGGAAAAGAATGAATGTTCATTCATCGTAATACTGCTATGTGCCGATCGTCGTTTCGCAATTTGTCGGCTGGAAAAGCATCAATTGTTTGAGCTAGATTTGTCAGGGATATGAACGTCAGGAAAAATCATACTATTCGCCGAAAAGAGCAGACACTGAACCGGACTTTTGTTTGAACACACGGTTGTCATCATTTGACAAAGCCCCAGACATTACACTCATATTCTCATAATCAGAGTACCGTCATAGCAGAAGATTAAGCCGGAAAATTTTCAAATGGACAGACAAAAAAGCTAGAAATCTTTGATTTTTTCTTCCCCTTTTGAAGAGAAAAATCGCGTTTTTACATCATCGCGTGCGAATGAAATATCTTGATACCATCGCGAAAACTCGGGACAAAGAAAGTTATAAGCGCCTGACGGAAATTCCGTCGTCGGGGTTAAGATTTTTACTTAAAGATTATTTCTTCAAGAATTTATTCGATCTTTTCATCCAGCAAACTCTTTACGAACGAATCGATATAGAGACAGCGCCGGCGTTTTATAGCCTCGGCAAGATGAATTGCTTTGATCAATGCAAATGATTGCTCCAAATCCTGATTGATAATGACATAATCATAGGATTTGAAGTGCTCGATTTCACCACGCGCATTATGGAGCCGTAAATTAATTACATCTTGTGAGTCTTCGGCTCGACGATTTAATCGTGATTTCAACTCCTTCATTGAAGGGGGCAGAATAAAAACCGAAACAACATCATCCGGCATTTTTTCCTGCAATTGTCTCGCCCCTTGATAGTCGATATCGAAGAGCATATCCCGCCCGCTTGCGAGAGCCGTTTCAATGGTTTCCCGCAATGTGCCATAATAATGTCCGTGAACTTCCGCCCACTCTATCAGCTCGTCATTATCGCGTTTTTGTTCAAACTCTTTTCGGGTTATGAAGTGATAATGAACGCCATTGACTTCGCTCGGTCGACGTTCGCGCGTGGTAACGCTGACAGACAATCCAAGATGCCCGTCTTCCAGCAATAAACGAGATAAAGTAGACTTACCGGCTCCCGAAGGCGAAGACAAAACCAATAATACACCGCGCCGTTTGCCGGTATTTTTCAGGTTGAGCGCGCGTTCAGTTGTATTTTCCATTCTATAATGTCCTCATCAATTATCTCGAAACAGTCGCATATCCCTCTTCTGTCCGCCCTATTCAACATTTTGCAGTTGTTCGCGAAACTGGTCAATAACGGTTTTCAAGGACAATCCTGCGGCAGAAAGGGAAGCTGTATGGGCTTTCGAACACAGAGTGTTGGCTTCCCGATTGAATTCTTGCGCCAAAAAATCCAGTCGTCGGCCCACAGGTTCATCCAGAGCCAATAGATATCGCGCTGCCTTTACATGTTCGTCGAGTCGATCAAGCTCTTCCTGAACGTCGACTTTGGTGGCAATAAGAACAGCTTCCGTCTCCAATCTTTGTGGATCGAGTTTGTCACTTGTAACAATGAGCGATTCAACAAGTGTCTTTAACCGCTCCTTGATAGCTTCTTGCGAGCGACAAGGGTCATTCCTTGCCTTGCTAACGAGATTTTCAATTTTATCTACTTGACCCGATAATATATTTTTGAGGCTATTTCCTTCGTGTTCACGGGCAGACCGGAGCTCTTGAAGGGCATTTTCGTAAGTTTCGATGATCGCTGTCTTTAAAACGTCGTTTTCCAACGTTTCATCCGTCGGCGTTCCATATTCCAGCACACCCTTTAACCCTAATAGACCATCTATCGTCGGCTTCTGGATCCCATGAACTTTTTCAAGCCCGGCAGATAATTTCAGTATCCAATCAAGATAATCCTGATTGATAACGGGGTGGTTATCACCCGTTTCAAATGTCACATTCAGAGAACAGGTTATATTTCCACGCGAAAAAACTTCGCCAGCTTTTTTCCTCAACTCGTATTCCACTGTGTCAATCGCAATGGTCGAGCGGAATCTCAAGTCGAGATTCCTTCCATTAACCGAGCGCGTTTCCCAAACAATGTTGGCATTTCCGGCCGATTTAGTTGTTCTGGCAAATCCCGTCATACTCTGCAATGTCACTAAACTCCTGTTAAATAGAGAATTTTTCGTCGTTTTCGATGTCGTTTATAAGACCAATGATTTTATTAGCTTTGATATTCATATAGCTGACAAGCATTGAGCACCGCTCTACATCCATACGGCTGTCGACAGCAGCGATGCTTAACGAACCCAATAGTTTGCCTGAGTAACTTGATAAGGGAATACCTACTGCGCGCATACCGGAAATATATAAACCCGGATTGTAGGCAAATCTTTTCTCGCGAGCTTCAGCGACAAATCTTTGAATGTCTTGCGATGTTATCTGAGGATAATTGGATAACCGTTTGGTATTACGCTTCATAACGTGCTCGCATTCTTGTGGCGGTAATGCAGCAAGAAGTGCAAGACTACCTGCCCCGATACCTAATGGCCTTCGATCGCCAACCGAGAGTGTCAACGTTTTAATCGGGTAATTTCCTTCACAGCGATTAACACATACAGCATCATCGCCAGACCTTATTTGCAGGTAAACAGTATCACCGGTCTCCTGCGCCAAGTCTTTCATGCTGCTTTCAGCAATTTGCGACAGGCAAAACCGCCGCGACGCTTTTCTTCCGAGGTCATAAAGAACGAAGCTCGGAAAATAACGCAATGTTTCAGGGTCTTGTTCAATTAATCCTTCTTGCACCATACCTGATAATAAACGATGTGTTGTTGAAGGAGATAGTTGGGTTTGATCGGCGACGTCTGCAAGTCGCACACCGTCAGTGGGATGATTGGCTACGGTCTTGAGTAAGGCGACTGTACGCTCTATTCCTTGATATTGATTTGGTGAAACAGCCATAGCATTCAAACGTGTATTAATGACCTCACGTTTGTATATGATCCAGGCAAAACACGCAATCATCTTAGCCATTACGACATTGAATCTTTAGCATGTTCGCTGGATCTTTTTAGCAATTTTGAATGGGGATAGTAACTCAACAAATGCATTCAAACAGGTTTTATATCAATAGATACCTTTACGCTGTAGGTAACCGTTTTTGCGTGAGTCTGGCATAGCCACGACCGCGATGAAGGTTATCACCATCATAAAAGTAACATACCAAAAAAATCCTCCTTCCATACCCGCAGATTTAAACCATAACGCCACATATTCAGCACTTCCTCCGAACAATGCATTTGCAATTGCATAAGGCAGCCCCACTCCGATTGCCCGCAAATGTGGTGGAAACAATTCAGCCTTAACAATGCCGCTAATGGAACTATACATACTTATCGCCACCAACCCAATCATAATGAGCAGGAACGCCGCAGAAACTGACTGGACGTGACCGATTAACGAGAGTAGTGGAACGGTAATAAATATTGAAATAGCGCTCCAAATCAACAGCGTTGTTTTGCGTCCAATTATATCAGAAATAAAACCGAATACAGGTTGAATTATCATACAACAGAGCAAAGCCCATGTCATAATGGTCGAAGCATCCATCTTGGAAAAATTCGCCGAGTTAACCAAGTATTTTTGCATATACGTCGTGAAAGTATAGAAAAACAGTGATCCGCCTGCCGAAATCCCCATTACACAAAGTATCGCTTTTTTATGCCCGCTCCAAAGCTTTATAATACTCCCTGCTTCATCCATTGTTCTTGTTTCTTGTGTTGATGTTTCATCGAGATTACGTCTCAATATAAGTGCAACAACTGCAAGCAAAGCCCCTATAATAAAAGGTATTCGCCAACCCCATTCATGTAACTGGTGTTCATTCAGCACCGTTTGTAACAAGACGATGGTTAATACAGCCGTGAGTTGTCCGCCAATAAGTGTGGTATGAAGAAAAGAGCTTAACAATCCTCTGCGACCCGAAATCGCTACTTCGCTCATATATGTCGCTGTCGTTCCGTATTCGCCTCCCACGGAAAGCCCTTGCATCAAGCGTGTTAGCAATAACAATATAGGTGCAAAAATACCAATTGATGCGTAAGTTGGCAAAATTGCAATGATGAACGAACCTGCGCACATCATTGTCACTGAAATCAACATCGATGTTTTTCGTCCAAACCGATCAGCTATTTTTCCGAAGAGTAAACCGCCTATCGGTCTCATCAAAAAACCCGCAGCGAAAATTGCTGCTGCGTTCAAGAGTTGAGTAGTTGTATCCCCATCGGGAAAAAATGAAGATGCAAAATATAAAGCAGAAAACGAATAGACGTAAAAGTCATACCATTCCACCAAATTTCCGGATGCACTCGATATTATAGCAACAATACTTTGCCGAGTTTCTTTAACATTCCTCGTCATTTATCCCTCCCCTGAGACGTATGGAAAAGCTTCCTCCTGCTTTTCCAAAACGTTCACTAAATCTATACCTCCAACAAACCCATGTCAGGCAATGCGATCGCCCTTTTTAATTGTGGCTGCACGATTATCGACACCGGGAAGCATTTTTGATGGATCTCTTGTTACAACGACATCAATTACAACAGGCCCTTTTGTGGACATTGCGGTTTTCAGCGCATTATGGATTTCGTTTGGATCTTCAACGCGTATGCCTTTACAGCCAAATGAATTTGCAACTGATGCAAAATCGACTTCATGTAAATCGGATGAATGATAATGTCCTGCTCCGTAAACGAGGTGTTGCAACGCTTTTACATATCCAGATGCAGCGTTATTGACGACAATAATTGTTATATCCAGGTCAAGTCTCTTAGCTGTTTCCAAATCTCCGATGACCATGCAAAAACCACTATCACCGGTTAAAGCCATTACCCTCTTCCCGGGCGCTGCCAATGCCGCACCTATTGCTCCTGGAAGACCATAGCCTATGGAAGCAAAACCGCGATCTGGCAAGAAACCGCGCCCGGCACGTTTTGTATCGTACAAAAGTCCGCTCCAATGTGCGGCGAAGCCGCCATCAGCGACAAGAATCGCGTCTTCCGGCAAAACGTTATTCAACTCGGTCATTAATCGAGCCATATTGATAGGACGTTCATTTGAATGGAGACGTTCTGATACTTCATTGCGCCAATTGGACATCCGTTCTATAACTTCATCACTATAAAGCTGCAATCGTTGATGTAAAGCGGAAGCCCCACTACCGATAGCCTCCAATAAATCTTCTAAACCGCAACGCGCATCCCCCCACAACTTCACATCGACATCTGTGGTGCGTTCAAATTCTTCAGCGACAAGATCAAGATGAATGATAGTTTTATCTTTTGGTAACAATGTGTAGCGTTTCGTCGCTATTTCCCCAAGCTTGCAACCAATTACAAACAGAACATCGGCCTCCTCAATCAGTTTATTTGCTATACGGTCATAACGACCGAATAACCCCGCGTTAAGTCGGTTTGTACAAGCAATCGAGCCTTTACCGGTTAAAGTATGGGCTACCGGAATATTTGTGGCTGATACAAATTTTGTCAGTTGTTCATTCGCACCCGAAAGGTGCACTCCTCCACCAGCGAGAATAAGGGGACGTTTGGCTTGCATAAGCAAAGCTGCGGCCTTTTCGATAGCTTTTTTGTCTGGCCGACAACGTAACGCCGGAATTGATTCATTTGCTATATCTACTTCAAAATCGGAGGGTGAAAACGTATAGTAGTCATGCATTATTTCTTCAGGAATATCGACCACAACGGGTCCTGGCCGTCCGGATGTTGCTATTGAAAATGCCCTACGTATGAGTTCGGGAATGCGCTCAATCATTTCAACACGAATAAGTTCTTTGCAAACTGGACGTAAAATATCGTTTTGCCGCACTTCTTGAGTCATGTTTTTCCATGAATGCAGGCGGTGCGTGTCTCCAATAATACACACCATAGGTGTTCCCGCATTCAATGCTTCACCAAGCCCTGTAACAAGATTCGTCGCGCCAGGTCCCAATGCAGCATCGGCCAATCCAACCCGTCCAGAAACTTTCGCATAAGCATCTGCGGCGAAAGCGGCGACACGTTCGTCATTTATTAAAAAATGTTGCAAATTCATTTTTCGGGCAGCTTCGTACATTGGTAAAAGCTGAAACCCACCCATTCCGAACATCGGTCCGCAATGAAAAGCTCTAAGCATTCTCGCAACAGCTTCCCCGCCCTGAATTTTTAAACCTTGTTTAATATTTTCTGTACTCATTCAAATGCGCCCTCCCAGACATTATTTTCATCTAATGAAAAATTTTTTCCGTCTAATAGAATATTATGAATAGATTTAAAACGTCAAGTTATTTTAATCCGGATAGCTGCATTCAACCGTCACTTGTCTTATGCCGTTTCCAGACGAACGAATTTTTCATGAATTTTCCAAAAATCCCAACCTATTTCAGTATGACAGCAATATTTCCGGGCAATTAATATCATGCATTTATTGCCGGGGAAGAATTGCTTCTAAACCATGTCATACAAGACTTATTTTCGCTTTAAGAAAGAATGAAGATCATAATTCACCCGTTTCCGGTTGCTCTTCGTCATTATATTTCCAGCTCATTTCACTCTATTTTTTGACAATCAGGAAAAAGGAAAATGAATTAGACCTTTCCATGCGACCATTCTGTTCATAAACATCGCATGAAAGCACCATTTCCAAAACCAACTGAGACTCTGGCTTTTAAATAAGACATGTTTGACTGCGTTGTTTGTGGACGCTTAATCCAATGTTTAGGCATTCAATCAAATTCGCCGGAGGGTTAGACGACGAATAAAAGCAGGTAATGAAAATGGATCATGCTAAATTGTCTTGAAATAGGTGTGAAGCAACACCGAACACATCTCGACAAAAAGATCTAACCTATAAAAATATCCAATTTGTCACGACTAACAAACCGAAGAACTCGAGCGAGAACCTCACATGACAGCATGTGCCTTGGCCTATGGTATAAATTGCCGCGACCCGATTCAAGCAAATCAGATCACATCACTCATTGCTGATGTTTCGGAAAATTCTAAAGGTGAACCAGATTTACGGAAATGCTGCCTTCAATCACCAATTTTCTGTATAAGGAAGAACCGGAAATGTTGAAAATATGGGGTATCGACAATCAATTCCAAACATACAAAATGGCCGGAATTCGACCTTATTGATTTGCTAAATTGGGTGCTCCTGGTTACATTTATTACAAGCAACCTTTAGACGGATGCGATCAATGCTTGTCACATAATAATCATATCGCATTTACGCAATAATTAATTAGTTAAGTTCAAAATGTATTTTTAAAAAATATTCTAAAATTAAAACAATCGACCGTACCTATACATTAGATACCTTGGACAATACAGTTTCAGGACGTAAATTTAATGTTTCAACGAATTTCAAAATATTATTCGAATTTCATGGAAAAATATTTTTAAAATTAAAATAATTCTCAAATATTATTTATATTTAAAATGAATAAATTAATATATATTTTTAATTAAATAAAATTTTATTATCTTTTTCTACAAAAATATTAAATACATATGATTTTAAAAAAGTTATAATTTTATTGATGTTTTAACAAAATATAATTATAGTAATATATCTCAATATATTATTTGTCTAACTCTTATCTTTATCTTATTCGTTCTTTTGCAACGCACGCCATTTGCGTACATTTGCATTGTGTTCTTCCAGCGTGTTCGAAAACACATGCCCGCCCGTACCGTCTGCGACAAAATAAAGTGCGTCCGTTTTTGGTGGATTCGCGACTGCTTCCAGAGCATCACGCCCCGGATTGGCAATCGGTGTGGGGGGAAGACCGTTAATCTTGTACGTATTATATGGCGTTTCTTTATCGAGATCGGACTGGTAAATCGGTCGATCGGATGGTTTTCCTTTTCCGCCAAACAGCCCATAAATAACCGTCGGGTCGGATTGCAATCGCATATTTTTTGCAAGTCTGTTAAAAAACACCGCAGCGACTTGCGGTCGTTCAGATGCAATGCCGGTTTCTTTCTCGACAATCGAGGCAAGTGTCACAAATTCATTGATGTTCTTGAGCGGTAAATCGGGTGCACGTTTCGCCCATATATCGGCGATGAGCTTTTGTTGGCCGTCCCGTAACCGCTTTATTATTTGTTCACGAGTCGTACCACGGGTAAAATTGACGGTATCGGCCATTAGACTACCCTCGGGAGGGAAAGTTTTTGGCAACTCGCCTACCAGAATATCATTGGCTGCGAGACGGTCAAAAACCTGCGCAACAGTCAACCCTTCAGGAACGGTGAATGAATGCTCGATTGATTTTCCGTTGACCAATATATCCATGATCGTCTTCATAGAAGCATGGGCAGGAATAGCATATTCACCCGCTTTCAGGAGCCGCGCTTTACCTTGATAATTTACTCCGTAAACAAAAATGTCGGCTGACCTTATCAGACCCTGTTTTTCAAGTATCGAAGCAATTTCCCTGATTCCCGCGCCTTGATTAATAAGAACCACATGGTCTTCGGTTAGCGGACCAACCGCTATAAACATATTTTTCCCGACATAAACCGGTATTGTGACCGCCAGAATAATGACGATAACCAGCATCAGAAAGAAATTACCAAGTATAATGAGCGGATTACGCGCAACTTTGGAACGGCTTGGTTTGGCCTTTACTTTTTTTTCGTCATTTTGCCGAGAATCATTGTCACCGCTACTTATTCCCTCTCCATCGTTGCCACTTGGCGTAGATAAAGCTGCCCCGTTATTTTTTTCGTGGACAGCGTCAAGTGGGGAAGATTGATCTTTTTCAGGAAGAGGTGATTGGCTCCCCGATATTTGCTCGGATGATTGTGGGCTTTCTGTCGCTTCTGTTTTTGATTGCGCGGGCGAGTTTTCGGGTTTCGATTGATCCAGCGGAGATTGGCCCGAATTGGTCTCGTCTTGTGGCGAATCCTCAACGATCAAGGAATGATCTTTCGCCGAAGGTGTTTTTGCCTCTTCAGATTGCGATGGTTGTTGTTCTGACCCGGATGACGAAATTTTACTAGAATCGGATGTCATCTTCTTTTCTTCGTCAGACATAAACGCACATCCTGTTTGCTATAAAAGGCTTGTCATTTCCACTTATCTCAAGATTGCGGCGAAATTTCAAGGCGTGCCAAATCGTGTAGATTTACATCAACATTTATTATTTTGAAAACCGGCGCATGATCAATGACGCATTGGTTCCACCGAAACCGAACGAATTCGATAGAATAGTATCTATCTTGCGTTCCCGCGGTTTGTGCGGCACGAGATCGATTTTGGTCTCGACAGATGGATGATCGAGATTGATCGTAGCAGGTGCTATGTTATCGCGAATAGCTAGAACACTGAAAATAGCTTCCGCAGCACCAGCTGCACCCAAAAGATGGCCTATTGACGACTTGGTCGAGGACATCGAAACTTCGGATGCATGTGCTCCCATGACACGTTCAACAGCAGCGAGTTCGATTGTGTCGGCCATTGTAGACGTACCATGCGCATTGATATAGTCAATTTCGGAAGGGTCAATGCCGGCACGTTTTATAGCTGCCCGCATACAACGTTCAGCCCCTTCACCGCTTTCGGATGGCGCAGTAATATGATGGGCATCGCCAGACAAACCATAGCCGATTACTTCCGCGTAGATTTTTGCCCCACGTTTTTTCGCGTGTTCGAGTTCTTCCAGAACGACGATGGCAGAACCTTCTCCCATTACAAATCCGTCACGATCAATATCGTAAGGGCGTGACGCATGTTCGGGATCGTTATTGCGGCCTGTCGAAAGCGCCTTACACGCTGCAAAACCCGCGAGCGAAATACGATTGACGGGCGATTCTGTTCCGCCGGCGAGCATAACATCGGCATCATCAAGAGCAATCAGCCGTGAGGCATCACCAATGGCATGAGAACCGGTAGAACAGGCCGTTACCACAGCGTGGTTCGGACCACGCAACTGATGTTTTATCGAAACATAACCGGATGCCAGATTGATAAGACGGCCTGGAATAAAAAATGGCGAGATGCGCCTTGGCCCTTTATCACGCAGCGTATATCCGGCCTCGACAATGCCTTCGACACCGCCAATACCGGAACCGATCATAACGCCGGTACGAATCTGATCTTCATCACTTGTTGGATGCCAACCTGCATCATCAAGTGCCTCGTCCGCCGCTCCCATTGCATAGAGGATAAACGGATCAACTTTACGTTGTTCCTTGGGTTCCATGTGAAGATCGGCATTGAACGTGCCATCCGAGCCGTCACCCAACGGGATACGGCCGGCAATTTGACACGGAAGATCATCGACATCAAATTCGGTAACACGGCGAACGCCGCTCTTACCTTCGAGAAGCCGCTTCCAGCTATGCTCGACGTCGCCGGCCAGTGGAGAAACCAATCCCATACCGGTAATGACGACACGTCTCATACTTCCAATTCCCAATCTTCTACAAACAAACCGGATTACCCGTTCTCTACGAGTAAAAAAGCAATGGAGACAAAAACTTTATATCGTTTCTGTCTCCCAAAGAAATCAGGCCGAAGCCTTGTCAATAAACTTGACTGCATCGCCAACGGTCAAAATGGTTTCGGCAGCGTCGTCCGGAATTTCTACACCGAATTCTTCTTCAAAAGCCATGACCAATTCTACGGTGTCAAGACTATCGGCACCAAGATCGTCAATGAAACTTGCGTTTTCGGTTACTTTATTTGCATCAACACCAAGATGTTCGATGACGATTTTCTTGACGCGTTCTGCTGTATCACTCATGTCGGATCCTCGACTTTTGTTGTTTCCCTGCCTTGGTTAGCGGCACGGGCTCATCTAATCAAGCAATAGATGCATTTACACCTATGATTTTTAGGTTTTCAAATGCATCCTGTGGATATCCCTCTCAAGGGATTAACCGGTTTTATGAACCGGCCTTAAAGGCGCCAATTACCATGCTCGGCGCCAAGACGCAAAGATATTTTAACGAATTTCGCGTCTTTATTTTAATTTTATGCCAAAATCCTGTGTTTCTCCTCGAGCAAAATTAAAAAAATCACAGACTTGGCATAAAATAATGCGTTTCCGCTTTGACAATATTCGCCTGCTTTCTTCGAATATGCATGCGAGTCTCGTTGCAAAGCTCTATTAGATCATAGCCATACCACCGTTTACGTGTAATGTCTGGCCGGTAACAAATGCAGCTTCATCGCTTGCAAGATAAATTGCCGCCGCCGCCACATCTTTACTTGTCCCCATTCTTCTCATCGGAATAGCCGACATAATTGTCTCTTTCTGTTTATCGTTGAGCTTATCGGTCATGGCCGACTCAATGAAGCCTGGAGCAATACAGTTGACAGTTACATTACGACTTGCAATTTCCTGCGCCAAGGATTTCGAGAATCCGATAACTCCGGCTTTTGTTGCACAGTAGTTTGTTTGCCCAGGATTGCCGATAACGCCGACAATAGAAGAAATATTAATAATACGACCATAGCGCCGGCGCATCATCGGATGCGTTAGGGCGCGTGTGAGAAGAAATACGGCGGTCAGATTAACCGCCAGTACATCATCCCAATCTTTGTCACTCATTCGCACAAAAAGCCCGTCACGGGTAATCCCGGCATTATTGACCAGAATATCGATCCCTTCCATCTCGCTTTCGGCTTTTTCAGCCAATTTGGCGATCTCTTCACGTTCCGACAGATTGGCGGGAAAAACAAAACAATTGTCACCCAGATCTTCAGCAAGACTTTTAAGCTTTTCTTCACGCGTACCATGAAGTCCAACAATAGCGCCACGTTCATGGAGTTGACGAGCAATTGCTTCTCCAATGCCGCCGGTTGCTCCGGTTACAAGCGCTTTGCGCCCTTTAAAATCAAACATTGTCAAATTCCCTGATTATACCCCTAGCGCTTTCAGCGCATTTTCTATTTCTTCCGCAGTGCCGACCGTCATGCCATTCAGATTACGGTCTATTCTTCTTGCAAGCCCGGTCAGCACTTTACCGGAACCAATTTCAAAAAGCGTATCGACATGATGGGCCGCAAACCATTCGATGGTTTCACGCCACCTGACACGGCCTGTTACCTGACGAACCAACAACTCGATTATTTTTTCAGGATCTGTTTCCGGTTCTACAGAAACGTTTGGAATAACAGGAACGACCGGCGCCAATTTATTGACGTCAAGAAGTGCATCATGCATCGCATCTGCAGCCGGTTGCATCAAGCTTGAATGGAACGGCGCAGAAACCGAAAGAAGAATTGCTCTTTTTGCTCCTTTTTCGGTTGCAAGCTTTACCGCTGCATTAACGGCTTTTGTAGCTCCCGAAATAACCAGTTGACCACCACCATTGTCATTGGCAATTTCGCAAATCCCCTCGCCCAGAACCGAACTACAAATTTCCGAAACGACTTCTTCTTCAAGACCGATAATTGCTGCCATTGCGCCCTCGCCTACAGCCACAGCTGCCTGCATAGCGTTTCCACGAATTCTCAAGAGACGCGCAGTATCGGCAAGACTGAACGTTCCGGCAGCGCAGAGCGCCGAATATTCCCCTAAAGAATGCCCCGCCACGAACGATACTTTGGATTTCAAATCGAGGCCGTTTTTTTCCAGCACCTTGATAACAGCCATGGAAACCGCCATTAGTGCCGGTTGTGCATTGGCTGTCAAAGTCAGCACATCTTCAGGTCCTTCGAACATGACAGACGACAGCTTCTCGCCCAATGCATCGTCTACCTCTTCAAATACAGCCCGTGCTTCGGCAAACTGCTCCGCTAGCGCTTTCCCCATACCAACGGACTGACTCCCCTGACCGGGGAAAGTAAATGCATAAACCACTAGAGTGCACTCCTTGGTTCAAAAAAAAACAAATATTATCCGGTCTTGGCCTATAAAAGCAACAAAAGTCAAGCCGGACATGGTTGACTAGACATCCAAATCCGTTCCTCTTCCTTTTGGTGAATAAGGTAACTGATAAACAAATTTGGGAACAAATGGCATAACAATATGAATGACAAACATTGCGATAACAAGTCCAAGAACTACACCGCCCAGAATATCCGACGGATAATGCACAGCTGTAAAAATGCGTGCCCAACACGTCAATAATCCGATTACAAGCCCAAATCGCGCGACGTGCTTATAGCGATAGAAATAAAGAGAGGTTACGTAAATTGTGAAAATTAGCGCGTGATTACTGGGAAACGAGGCATTTTCTTTATGTTCTATCAGAGCTTTCGCGATTCCGGCCACAAATGGGCGGGGTCGATAGCACAAATGTCCTATAACGAAACTAAAAAATAAACCGATCACGACGGCGAAGGAAATTGCAAGCGCAGTCTGGCGTTCTCCGCGCCCTCCCAGAAACCACAATATTATCAAATGAAAGGGGATGAAATAAATCAGGAATTTTGCGCAAATTATCCCGAAATATGCCATAATTGTCGGGGTTTGAGGCGTTGCAGCGAGAAAGTTGAAAATGAGAATATCGATATTTTCCAGAAATGCCATTTTGGCCTAACTCCGAATTTTGGCAGTTTGCAATTTCGCCACTCATATATCGACATCATCATTCTTCCAAATAAAAAACAGTTTTCAACCGCTTCCTTCTTGCTATTTTTACAAAATGACTGTAGAAACCGCCCGTTCATTGTCGGCATTTGGCCGGGGGTTGAACGGAGGGTCGCGTTTTCAAGCGACAGGAAACATTAATGTTTCAAGCCTCCCGTGTCTCCGCTCTCGAATGTCTCGAAACACGCGTCCTTTCTTCTTCGGGTTTACCGAAAAGGCAAGTCGCAGAGGCTCTGCGCTAGAAGTCGACAAAGATTAACCGAAGAAAGGCAAAACAATGGCTCTTTATGAACATGTGTTCCTTGCCCGACAGGATATTGCACCGCAACAGGTTGACCAGCTTGTAGAACTCTACAAGGGCGTTATCGAGGCCAATGGCGGTAAAGTCGGGCGTATTGAAAATTGGGGATTACGCACCCTCACCTATCG
Organism: Ditibartonella apihabitans; assembly: GCF_002007485.1. Classification (GTDB taxonomy): domain Bacteria; phylum Pseudomonadota; class Alphaproteobacteria; order Rhizobiales; family Rhizobiaceae; genus Bartonella; species Bartonella apihabitans. Next base: position 953,469 of record NZ_CP015820.1, on the reverse strand, counting down.
TATTCGCAAGAATCGCAAAGCCTATTACACTTTGATGAATATTGACGCTCCCGCTGCAGCCATTGCAGAAGTTGAACGTCAGATGCGCATCAATGAAGACATTCTCCGTTATATGACCATTCGCGTTCACGAGCTTGAGGAAGGCCAGTCAGCTATGCTATCCCGCCGTGACCGTGATGATCGTTATGGTAAAGATGACGAGCGTCCCCGTCGTTCGCGTCGCTCACGCGATGATGACAATAATGAAGGAGATGAATAATGGTTGATATTAGTCAGATTCCAACCCGTCGTCCTTTCCATCGCCGTCGCAAGACCTGCCCGTTTTCAGGTCCGAACGCACCAAAGATCGACTATAAGGATGTGAAACTTCTTCAGCGCTATATTTCCGAGCGCGGCAAGATCGTTCCTTCACGCATTACTGCAGTGAGCCAGAAAAAACAGCGTGAATTGGCAAAAGCCATCAAGCGCGCCCGTTTCCTTGGCCTTCTGCCTTATGTTGTGAAATAAGTAATTTTGGCAGCCGGCTTGACCGGCTGCTTTTCCCCTGCTTTCGGTGCAGGTTCAAATAAAACCGGAGTTGGAGCAGTCATCTTAGCCCCTAACTGCAAAGGCAGGACAGCGAATCAATGTTTCAAAAAAAATCGTATACATTTCCGGCAGGTATTTTGGGCGGGCTGTTTGCTGCTGTCCTTGCAACGGCTATTATGAGCTTTTTTACGGTTTTCCCGCCATTTGCATTGTTACTCGGTTGCTTTATGTCGCTACCGATTTTCATCGTGGCCTTTGGTTGGGGCACGGCTGCCAGCATCATTTCTCTTGTTACAGCAGCAATCGTTCTGATATTTGCGCAAAATTTCTATATCGGGCTTGGCTTTACATTGCTGTTTTTCCTTCCCGCCGTCTATGCATCCTGGCTATTAGGGCTTGCCGAAATGGACGAGGATGGTCATGCCATCAAATGGTATCCGCTTTCGTCAGTCATATTTTTGTTGACCGGCTTTATCTCTATTATATGTGTTTTCATTGGCACAATCTTATACAATAACCCGACCACGCCGATCATTGCCGGTGAAATTGCAAGTTTCGTCACAAATTCCTTGCGTGAAACCAATTCTGCAAGCGAGGCCGACATCGTCACCTTCCACGACTTTCTGGTAAACAATATCGTTCCATTGTTATCGAGTAGTCTGGCCACTTACGGGGTGCTCTTTCTAACCGGAAATTTGTATTTTGCGCTTGTCGGTGCACAACGCATGAAACGGCTCGCCCGCCCGCGCGATGACTGGCCGAAAAAATTTCGTCTGCCATTGCCTGCACTGATCATTTTTATTGTCGCCTTTGGCGCCACGTTTTTCCAATTGGGGACATTTCTCAATCTGTGTGCATTGGTCTTCAACACGACTTTTACATTGGCAATTTCGATGACCGGACTTGCCTATTTACACAATCTGACACGCGGCATTAGTGGACGCATTTTTATATTGGGATTCGTCTATATTGCCCTTTGCACTTTCATATTCGCTGTTCCGGTATCGCTCATTCTTCTTCTGATGGGAATCTGGACAACCATTCAAGTGAGCCGTCAACACGGCCAACCCAAACAATAAATGCAGCTGAAAGGAATTCAAAATGGATGTTATACTACTCGAACGCATTGCCCGTCTCGGCCAAATGGGTGATACTGTCTCTGTGAAAGACGGCTTTGCCCGCAATTTCCTTTTCCCGCAGGGAAAAGCCTTGCGTGCCAACGAGGCCAACAAAAAGAAATTCGAAAACGAGAGAGCACAGCTCGAAGCCCGCAATCTTGAACGCAAGAGCGAAGCCCAACAGGTTGCCGACAAGCTTGACGGCAAGACATTCGTTGTTATCCGCTCTGCCGGTGAAACCGGACAGCTTTATGGTTCTGTTTCGACCCGTGACATTGCCGATATTATCACTTCGGAAGGTTTCACAATTATTCGCACGCAGGTTGAACTTAATCACCCGATCAAAACAATCGGCCTTCATAATGTTGCGGTTAATCTTCACCCTGAAGTACAGGTTAATGTGACCGTCAATATTGCCCGTTCTGCCGAAGAAGCCGAACGTCAGGCTGCCGGTGAAGATTTGACTTCGATCGAAGCAATCTATGGCATTGAGGAAAAACCGCTCTCGGAAGAAGTTTTCGACGAGGAAGGTGCCGAACACGAAGCCGAGAAAAAGGCTGAGGAAAAGGCCGAGGAAAAAGAAGCCGAATAAGCATTTACCAGCTTATCGGGACACAATTGTTATAAGTGCGACGCACTGCCCCAGTAATTTGGAACAGTTGTTCCTTGACATGTCAAAAAAAAATGAACACACCCGATCTTCTGGTCGGGTGTTTTTTTTACAAATTGGCACTATAAACGCCACGTTGGACGGAATAGATTTTCGTGAACTTTGATAGACGCTTGTTTGTGCATAAAAGTCGGCCAAATTATTGATTGAAAGATGGGACTCGATAGATGTTTGCTTTATTGAAGACGGCTGCCAGCCACATTATTACGAAAGGTAATTTGACAATTACCGATTCACGAGGGGTCACATACCAGTTCGGTGACCAGACGGGCAAGCCAATTCAAATACGCTTTACATCAGCAAAATGGGAACGCGAAGTTGCTCTCGACCCTGCTTTGAAACTGGGCGAAGCCTACATGAATGGCGGGTTCGAGTTTATTAAAGGCGATATTTATTCGTTGCTGGAGACAATCTTCGAAAGCACGGGTCCGATCGCAGAAAACCAATTGTGGATGAAAGCATTTTCCTTCATTCGCACGGCGACAAAACGATTCGTACAGATGAATACGTTACGTCGTTCGGCAAAAAACGTCGAACACCATTATGATCTGTCCGGCAAACTTTACGAGATGTTTCTTGATCCCGATCGCCAGTATTCCTGCGGTTACTTTGAAAATCCGAATGTCAGCCTTGGCGAAGCACAACTTGCAAAAAAGCGCCATCTGGCGGCAAAGCTTCAGGTAAAAGAAAACGAGAAACTTCTCGATATCGGTTGCGGCTGGGGCGGATTGGGACTTTATTTCGCACGGGTTCTTGGTGCAAATGTCACAGGTGTCACGCTTTCTCATGAACAGCATGGTATCGCCAACCAGCGCGCCAAAGATATGGGACTACAAGATAAAGCCAAATTTTTGCTGCTCGACTATCGCAAGCTTGATGATGCTTTTGATAAAATCGTCTCGGTGGGTATGTTCGAACATGTCGGTATCGGCCATTACAAAGAATATTTCGACCACGTCAAAAGATTGTTGAAGCCGGATGGACGTTTTGTTCTCCACTCGATTGGCCGTTCCGGTGAACCGGGTGCTACCAATCCGTGGATTGCCAAATATATTTTCCCCGGTGGCTATATTCCCTCATTATCGGAAGTCATTCCCGTTATTGAAAAAAGCGGTCTGATTATCACCGATATAGAAATATTGCGTTTGCATTATGCCGAAACATTGAAAGCTTGGCGCGAAGCTTTTCTTGCACATTGGGACGAAGCCAAGGCACTTTATGACGAACGTTTTTGCCGGATGTGGGAATTTTATCTTGCGGCATCAGAAAGCGCTTTCCGCTGGCAAGGCATGATGGTTTTCCAGATCCAGCTCGCTCACAAGCAGGATGCGGTCCCCTTGACACGTGATTACATTGGCGAGGAAGAAGCCAGACTCAAAAAAATTGATGCCGACCCCAATCTTGAAAAATCCGAAGGCAATGTAAAATCCGCGACAAAAACTGTTGAAAAAAAAGGTGATGGTGCCACTTCCCAAGCGCCCAAGTCGCGCCGCAAGACAACGACCTCTCAAAAAGACAAGAAATAGCCTGTGCAAAGTCGGTTTCCCCTGTTTTGCTCAATATTGGGCAATCCGATATTGGACAATCCGGTCTGATCTATCGGAAAATGCTATATATCCGGATATATCAAGCGTTTTCGGCGTTCGAAATGCGCTTTCCGGATTTACGCTACATAGGATAATCCTATCGACACAACAGCAAAAGCCTTTGTAAAAAATTGATCCGACCGCATAAAAGCGCATTTATCTGGAAAAAAAAGTGGCAGTCCCTACCCTGAATGGGTTAAAGTGGTGGGGTTTTCCAATTCAATAAAATTCAGGCGAGCAGCAATAGACTAATGTCAGAAGCAAAAGTTCTCAATATCGGGCAGACCAATGGTGACGAGGCACTCCCGTTCAGGCAGATTCCGCATAATATCGAAGCGGAACAAGCTCTTCTCGGTGCAATTCTCATCAATAATGATGCGCTTGACCGCGTATCCGATTTTTTGAAGCCCGAACATTTTTTCGAGCCATTGCATCAAACGATTTTTGCTGTTTTGAGCGAGATGATCAAAAATGGCAAGCTTGCCAATCCGGTCACAATCAAACCGTTTATTCCGGCCAATGAAAAAATCGGTGACATGACCGTTTATACCTATGTTGTTCGGATGGCGACGGAAGCTGTCACCATCATCAATGCAGAAGATTATGGCCGTGCCATTTATGACCTTTATACACGACGCTCTTTGATTGATCTTGGTAACGAGATTGTCAATACCGCATATGATGCACCGATTGATCTTACCCCTTCGAAACAAATCGAAAATGTCGAACAAAAACTGTTCACACTTGCCGAAACCGGCAAATATGGCGGTGGCTTTGAAAGTTTCGATGATGCGGTAAAAAAAGCCATCGATATGGCCGGAGCTGCCAAAAAACGTACCTCTCGGCTTTCCGGCATTCCAACACAGCTCAAGAAACTCGACGAGCAAATGGGCGGCTTGCAACGTTCCGACCTTATCATCCTTGCCGGTCGTCCGGGCATGGGTAAAACGTCGCTTGCAACCAATATCGCTTTCAATATTGCCAATGCCTATATCAAAGCGAAGGAAAACAACCTTCCGGCAGAAGAAAATGAAGGTGGAATTGTCGGTTTCTTCTCGCTCGAAATGTCGTCGGAACAATTGGCAACACGTATTATTTCCGAGCAGGCAGAAGTATCTTCGTCAAAAATCCGTCGCGGTGATATTACCGAAGACCAGTTCGCCAAGCTTCTCCATTCAATGACGAGATTACAAAAAGCGCCGCTTTATATCGACCAGACCGGTGGCATTTCGATTGCGCAGCTTTCAGCCCGCGCGCGGCGGCTTAAACGCCAGCATGGCCTTGATGTTCTGGTAATTGACTATGTTCAATTGATGACCGGCGTTTCGAAACGCGCGTCAGAAAACCGCGTGCAGGAAATAACCGAAATTACGACCGGTTTGAAGTCGCTTGCCAAAGAGCTCAATATCCCCATCATTGCCTTGTCGCAGCTTTCCCGTCAGGTTGAGGCACGCGATGACAAACGCCCGCAACTTTCCGATCTTCGTGAATCCGGTTCTATCGAACAGGATGCCGATGTCGTGTTGTTTGTTTATCGCGATGAATATTATATCAAAAACAAAGAGCCGAAGCTTGGTAGTGAAGAGCATTTGAAATGGCAAGCCGAGATGGAAGAAGTCTTTGGCAAGGCCGAGGTGATTGTGGCCAAACAACGTCATGGACCGACAGGAACTGTAAGATTGGCGTTTCAGGCCGAATATACCCGCTTTTCCGATCTTGCTGAAAGTGACAAGTTACCGGATCAATTCGGCTGATCGTAATGGCAAAAACACGCACCCAGTTTGTCTGTCAAAATTGCGGCACAGTCTATTCCCAATGGGCTGGAAAATGCGATGCCTGTGGCGAATGGAACACCATTGTCGAAGAGGGAACCAGCGGTGGAATTGGCGGAGGACCTGCCAAAAGCAGCCGTAAGGGACGCGTTGTCGCACTCACATCGCTTTCGGGCGCTATTGAAGACGCACCACGGGTAAAATCGGGAATTGCCGAACTTGATCGTGTTACAGGGGGTGGCTTTGTCAGGGGCTCGGCGCTCCTTGTCGGTGGTGATCCGGGCATTGGAAAATCGACACTTTTGACACAAGCAGCAGCAGCGCTTGCCCGTCAAGGCTTTCACGTTATCTATGTTTCCGGTGAAGAAGCAGTAGCGCAGATACGCTTGCGTGCACAACGTTTGGGTGCGGCCAACACAACTGTTGAGCTTGCTGCCGAAACCAATGTTGAAGATATTCTCGCAACGCTCACTAATGCCAAAAAGCCTGATTTGGTCATTATCGATTCCATACAAACGCTTTGGTCCGAAACGGTTGATTCGTCTCCAGGAACAGTGACACAGGTGAGAACCGGTGCACAGGCGATGATACGCTTTGCCAAGAAAACGGGGGCTGCTGTTGTGCTTGTTGGTCATGTCACAAAAGATGGACAAATTGCCGGCCCTCGCGTTGTCGAACATATGGTCGACGCGGTGCTTTATTTTGAAGGCGAAGGCGGACACCAATACAGAATTTTGAGAACCGTGAAAAACCGCTTTGGTCCGACAGATGAAATCGGTGTTTTTGAAATGTCGGACCATGGCTTGCGGGAGGTTAACAATCCTTCCGAGTTATTTCTCGGCGAGCGGAACAACAATGCACCGGGCGCGGCAGTTTTTGCGGGCATGGAGGGGACAAGGCCTATCCTTGTTGAAATTCAGGCACTCGTTGCGCCAACTTCGCTGGGGACACCAAGACGGGCAGTTGTCGGATGGGATAGCAACCGGCTTTCCATGATTCTTGCGGTTCTTGAAGCCCATTGCGGCGTACGTTTCGGGCAGCACGATGTTTATCTCAATGTTGCCGGCGGATACCGCATTTCAGAGCCCGCAGCTGATCTTGCGGTCGCAGCGGCGCTGGTTTCTTCTCTTGCAGGAATTGTGCTGCCTCAAAATTACGTATTTTTCGGTGAAGTCAGTTTGTCGGGGGCTCTGCGCGCAGTCTCGCATTCAGGTCAAAGACTGAAAGAAGCCGACAAGCTCGGTTTTAAAGGGGCAATTCAACCGTCCGGCACAACCGAGAACATCAAATCGCCGTCTTTCAGGCAAAGGAGTTTCTCTGACCTGCCCGAACTTGTGGCTGCAATTGCTTCCGGAAAAAAGCGCAGCACGCCTCCAGCGCAGAATTGAGTTTGTGGACAAATGGCTGGCTTGGCACTTTTAAAATACAGGAAATATTGATATTGGTTTTCCAAACTGGCAATGAAGATGTAATCGACGCCACTTTTATTGTCTTTTGCCGATTGAAGCGAACTTAAGGACAAGCCTGATGTTCATGACAGCCCTCGATGGCCTGGTTATTGTAGTGATCCTCTTTTCCGCCTTTTTGGCGATGGTGCGTGGTTTTTCACGTGAAGTTTTATCCTTGGCATCATGGGTCATTGCTGCTATCGCGGCTGTGCTTCTATACAAAAACCTCCTGCCCTTTGTAGAAGCTTATCTTTCCAATAAAACCATTGCACTCATTGCAAGTCTGGCAATTATTTTCGTTATTGTTTTCATTATTGTATCCATCATAACGATGAAAATTGCCGATGTCATTATAGATAGCCGAATCGGTGCGCTCGACCGCACGGTAGGATTTATTTTTGGCATTGTTCGTGGGCTTTTCATTATGGTGATCGCCATGTTGCTCGTTAATCAGCTCATCAAGCCGGAAGATCAGGCGCCTTGGCTGAAAGACGCAAAAACCAAACCCATGCTTGATTCTATGAGCAATAAAATTTGGGATTTATTGCCAAAGGATCCTGATTGGATATTCGACAAGGCTTCCAGTGTTTTGAAAAAAGATGAGCCGTCCAATGCCGACAATAGCGTTGGCGATAATCCGGCTCAATCGGGTGATTAAATTAAAATGGGTGGCCTTAAATGCCACCCATTTTACCTATATTATATGTTCTAACAAAGAATATTCTTAGATATCTCTACGGGATGGTCAAAATGGCAAAAGAGGTCTTTTGTGAACCGGATTTTTCTTTCGACGACGATAGTTTACATGAAGAATGCGGAGTTTTCGGAATTCTGGGGCATGATGATGCGGCAACACTAACGGCACTTGGCCTCCACGCATTGCAGCATCGTGGACAGGAAGCAGCCGGTATTGTTTCTTATGATGGGCATGTATTCCATCAGGAAAAGCATATGGGGCTTGTTGGCGACCATTATACCAACCCGCAAACCTTGGCCAATCTCCCCGGTAACCGGGCGATCGGTCACACACGTTATTCGACCACGGGAGAGACGGCACTGCGCAATGTTCAGCCGCTCTTTGCCGAACTCGAAGTGGGAGGCATTGCTATTGCCCATAATGGCAACCTTACCAACGGGCTTACAATACGCCGCCAGCTCATTGCTTCGGGTGCAATTTGCCAATCAACCTCCGATTCGGAAGTTGTTCTTCATCTCATCGCCCGCTCGCGTCACGCAAAATCTTCCGAACGTTTTGTTGACGCTATCCGCCAGATCGAAGGCGGTTTTGCAATGATCGCGATGACCCGTTCAAAGCTCATTGCCGCTCGCGACCCCGTCGGCATCCGGCCGCTCGTCATGGGTGAACTTGATGGCAAACCTATATTCTGCTCGGAAACCTGCGCGCTTGATATTATCGGCGCCAAATATATCCGTGACGTCGAAAATGGCGAGGTTATTATCTGTCAGCTCCAAAAAGACGGTGACGTCACAATCAAGACGATCAAGCCGAAAGATAAAAAACCGGAAAAACTTTGTCTTTTTGAATATGTCTATTTTGCCCGCCCTGATTCGATTATTGGTGGACGCAGTGTCTATAATGCGCGCAAAAATATGGGTATTTATCTTGCCAAAGAAGCTCCTTGTGATGGTGATGTGGTTGTCCCTGTTCCCGATGGTGGCACACCGGCAGCACTCGGTTACGCACAGCAAAGCGGCATTCCATTCGAACTCGGTATTATACGTAACCATTATGTAGGCCGGACATTTATTGAGCCGACACAACAAATCCGTGCCTTTGGTGTCAAACTCAAACACTCAGCCAACCGCCCTGTTATTGAAGGAAAACGCGTTGTGCTGGTTGATGATTCAATTGTTCGGGGCACGACGTCCATCAAAATCGTACAAATGCTGCGTGACGCAGGAGCCAAGGAAGTCCATATACGCGTTGCAAGTCCAATGATATTTTATCCCGATTTTTACGGCATCGATACCCCTGAAGCATCGAAACTCCTTGCCAATCAATTTCCTGATTTGAAATCCATGTGTGAATTTATCGGTGCTGACTCGTTACAATTTTTGTCTCTCGACGGGCTTTATATGGCTGTCGGAGGTGAGGTGAGAAACAATGCCGATCCGCAATTTACCGACCATTACTTTACCGGCGATTATCCGACACGTCTGGTCGACGAAGAAAATGCCGATAATGTTCATAAACTCGCTGTTTTGAATTGTGGACGATAATGGAAAAAAATCAAACATTCGACCTTAAGGGGCGTGTTGCTCTTGTAACCGGTGCTTCACGAGGTATCGGCTATCATCTTGCATTGGAACTTGCAAAACGCGGCGCTCATATCATTGCTGTCGCGCGAACTGTTGGCGGCTTGGAGGAGCTTGATGACCAAATCGTCAAAGCAGGTTCCACTGCAACATTGGTACCGCTTGATCTCCACGATATGGAAGCCATTGACCGGTTGGGAAACGAGATTAACGAACGTTGGCATAAACTGGATGTTCTGGTTGCCAATGCCGGTGTTTTGGGGTCCATTTCACCGGTTGCGCATGTCGAAGCAAAAACATTTGAAGATGTATTTGAAATCAATGTCATCAGCCAATGGCGTTTGATCCGCGCTGTCGAACCGCTTTTAAAAAAGTCGGATTGTGCGCGTGCAATTCTTTTTTCTTCCGGTGTTGTACATAAACCAAGAGCTTTTTGGGGACCTTATGCGGCTTCCAAGGCTGCCTTCGAGGTGTTGGGACGCTGTTGGGCCGACGAATTGAAGAACACCTCTGTAAAGGTGAATATGGCAAGTCCGGGAGCAACACGCACCGCTATGCGTGCGCAAGCTATGCCGGGAGAAGACCCGAACACATTGCCATCTGCGGAAGAAATTGCAGCCAAGATTGTTCAACTTGCTTCCCCCGACCTTGAAGAGACCGGCGGTTTTTTTGACGCTCGTAAAAACCGTTTTCTCACCTATCATGTTCCTGATTAGAAAAACCGGAATGAAAGGCAGGAAAAGCCGAACAGTTTTTCCTGCATGGTTATCTTCTAAAAACTCCATCCGCGTCCAGAAATGGCGCAGATCGCGCAATGCATTTTTCGTCAGCAGAAAGAACCTCACGAAAAATGGGTTTTTATAACCCCCTGCACTTTTTAACGCCCACAACTGCAGCAGTTCTTATCACGCACATATTGCCGGAATATTTTATGACAATCCTATAAATTCCGACCGGTACACGTCGCGTAATGAATTTTGACAGCCTGAAGATTCCGCGCAAATTCCGGAAACTGTCTTAAAACAAAAAAGACCTTCGAACCTGAAAGCCGGTTTTTCAGATTTCGGATTTGTCAGCCCGATGTAGAACACAACCAGTTCAATCAAAACATCAAGATGCAAGAATTCATCATGTATGAAATAAATTAGATAAAGACGAGAAATCCGATTGGTAATCTAGTCCTTGTCTTCCTCTTCTTCATCCTCGGTTGCAGCGCCGTCTTTTATTTTTGCTGCTTCACGAACCGAGCGTTTTTGATAGGCCATCAAGCTGAATGGAAGGAATGCCATATAACCGATTGCAGTAACGAGAAGTACCTGCCACGTGTAAGTGGCAAGAAAGCCGACATAGATCACAACAACAAGCATACCGGGTATGACGACATCGCGGCGCAATTGCTGACCAATTGTTTTACCGTTCCAGACAGGCAGACGGCTAATGAGTAGGAAAGCGATAACAACTGTATAAAGGCTGAAAACCAAAGCCCAGCCAGCCCCCGGTTCAAGCCCGAGACAACCAAGATAAATTGGTAGCAATACCAACAACGCACCCGCCGGAGCCGGTACACCGACAAAATATTCCCTCTGCCAGCGCGGAATATGTTTGTTATCAATCATCACATTGAAACGGGCAAGGCGCAAACAGCAGGCAATACAATAAACCAGTGCCGCTATCCAGCCCACCTGATGAGCCTGATTGAGGAGAAAAGAATAGACAATCAATGCCGGTGCAACACCGAAGTTTACCACATCGGCCAAAGAGTCCATTTGCGCACCGAATGAAGAGCCACCGCCCATAAGACGCGCCAACCGGCCGTCCACACCATCGAGCACAGCAGCAAGCAAAACCATTAAAATCGCCGTTTCGAAACGGTGTTCAAAAGCGAGCCTAATACTGCTTACACCAGCGCATATAGCCAGAATTGTGATAACGTTAGGAAGAACAAAGCGTATCGAAATTGATCGACGCGGCTTCACATCATCATTTTTGTGTCCCTCGGGGTCAAAAGAAGAAAAAGGCGAAGAGCTCTCCATTAAAATCTAATCCAGTCTAAAGTCTGTTATGGTCGCGCTTTTGTCAAACGAAGCAAAAACAGTTTCACCGGCAATAGCCTTCTGCCCGATTGCCACCCGTAATTTTACATGGGCTGGCAGATAAACATCAAGTCTGGAACCAAAGCGGATAAGACCGAACCGTTTGCCTGCGACCACAGGTTCATTTTCCTTCGACCAGCATACTATGCGACGGGCAACAAGACCAGCCACTTGTACAACGCCGATATCGCCGTGCGCTGTTTCAATGACAAGGCTGTTTCTTTCATTATGATCGCTTGCCTTGTCGAGCTCGGCATTTCCGAACTTTCCCGGACGGTAGATGATGGATTTCACAACACCATCCATCGGAATGCGATTGATGTGGCAGGAAAATATATCCATGAACACCGATACCCGCATCATCTCTTCGTTGCCCAAGCCAAGTTCCTTTGGCGGCATAAACATACCGACGAAGGAAATGCGGCCGTCAGCCGGACTCATAACAAGGTTCATGTCAATCGGTGTGACCCGTTCCGGATCGCGAAAAAAATAGATGCACCAGATAGTTAGGACCAAACCGAACCAGAAAAGCGGATCCCACATCCAGCCAAGGACCAGCGATAAAATGAAGAATCCGACGATAAACGGGTACCCTTCCTTATGGATGGGCGCAAAACCGTTACGAACCGATCTTACAATGCTCATACGCGTATACCCCATTTATCTTACACCGTACCCACCCGTTCAATACGAAGCCGGTTCCTATTTATCCAATCAATGTGAAAAAAGCGATAGTTTGTTTCATCATTCTACGCAAGATAGTTGTCAATGAGGGGAGACAATGCCCAACTCATCTTCCTCGCGAATTTTGCGCAATTGTTCTTCTGCCTTGGAAGCTTCAAGCTGTTTGTGCCACATTGAAGCATAAAGACCACCTTTGGCGAGCAATTCATCATGTTTGCCGCGTTCGATAATGCGTCCGCCTTTCAAAACAAGAATTTCATCCGCCCCGATGATTGTGGAAAGTCTGTGAGCGACGACCAAGGTCGTCCGTCCGCGACTTACAACATCAAGTGCATATTGGATTTCCAGTTCCGTTGCTGTATCAAGTGCGGATGTTGCTTCATCAAGTATCAGAATTGGCGGAGCTTTCAAAATCGTGCGGGCAATAGCAACACGCTGTTTTTCGCCGCCTGAAAGCTTCAACCCGCGTTCGCCAACCATTGACTGGTAACCATCAGGCAATTGGGCAATAAAATCCCCTATTTGCGCCATTTCAGCCGCTTTTTTCACTTCTTCGTCAGAAGCATCCGGACGACCGTAACGGATATTATAAGCAATTGTATCATTAAAAAGCACTGTATCCTGTGGCACCATGCCGATTGCATTGCGTAAACTTTTCTGCGTCACTGAACGGATATCCTGCCCGTCAATCATAATCGAGCCTTTTTGAACGTCATAAAAGCGGAATAACAGCCTTGAAATTGTTGATTTTCCCGCCCCTGAAGGCCCGACTATGGCAACAGTTTTTCCCGCCGGTACTGAAAAATCTATATCTTTTAGAATTTGCCGGTTTGTATCGTAAGAAAATTCGACATGATTGAAGCGGATTTCGCCTTCTTTAACAATCAATGGCTTTGCATCGGGTGCATCGGTCACTTCCTGTTTGACATCCAGAAGATCAAACATGGCTTCAATATCTGTCAAACCTTGACGGACTTCGCGATAAATCGAACCGATGAAATTAAGCGGTATCGAAAGCTGCATGAGCAGCGCATTGATGAAAACAAAATCGCCAAGCGTTTGTGTGCCATGCATGACTTCATATGCCGACATCAGCATCATTGTTGCCATGCCGGCACCGAATATGATCGCCTGCCCGAAATTGAGCCATCCCAGTGAAATCCAGGTTTTGATGGCTGCCTTCTCATAGCCCGCCATGGAGCTATCAAAACGTTTTGCTTCAAGGTCTTCATTGCCGAAATATTTCACAGTCTCGTAATTCAAAAGCGAGTCGATTGCCCTCGTATTTGCTTCGGTATCCGACTCGTTCATCTGACGGCGAATTGAAATGCGCCAATTGCTTGCCTTGATCGTAAACCATGTATAGAGGCCGACAGTAATTGCGACAACGCTCATATAATGCCAGCCGTAACTGATATAGACTACCAAGGCAGTGAGCGCGAACTCCAGAACGGTTGGTGCCGTATTTAATATTGAAAAGCGGACAATGGCCTCGATGCCTTTTGTCCCGCGTTCTATCACACGTGATAAACCGCCGGTTCGCCTTTCAAGATGGAACCGCAAAGACAGCTCATGCATGTGAACGAAAGTCTGATAGGCCAATCTTCTGACAGCATGCTGACCGACTGTTGCAAACAAAGCGTCGCGTAACTGGTTTAAACCGGCCTGTAAAATTCGTGCCACATTATAGGCAAGAACCATCATAAATGGCGCGGCAAAAACAGCCGGAAGCCATGAAGGCGGCGTATAATCGACATTCAGAGCATTTGTGGCATATTTGAAAAAATAAGGAACCGAGATCAGAACCAGTTTTGACAAAACGAGATAAAGAACTGCCCATAAAACGCGCAGCTTTAGATCCGGACGATCGGATGGCCACATATAAGGCCAAAGATTGAGGATTGTACGAAATGTATTTCCGGAATCGGCCGAAACGGTTTTTGCTCTGTTTGGTTCTGTCATTTTTCTTTCAAATTGGTCTGGGCATTTGCTGCTTTGGATTTTTGCGAGTTGTCTATCTCGGGCAAAATCAATTCCTGCCCTTTCGTGATATGGTCAGGGTTTTTTAAGATAGCAGAATTAGCCGAATATATTGCCTCGCTATAACGGCTTGATCCATAAGCTTTTTCGGCAATAGACGATAAACTGTCTCCCTTTTCGACAATCACGGTTTTTACCGGCTTGCCATCCCGATAAAGCTGGTTCACAGGATGATGGCGTTCGTCAATACGAAAAGGTATGGCTAACGAACCGACATTTTCTCCGCCGTCATTAAACAAATCAATGCGAAAAACATGGTCACCGGAAAAAAGTGACACAAAACGGGAGAGCTCGAATTTCCCGTTAATGTCTGTCTTGTCACTGCCAAGGCGCATATTTCCGAGTGTCGCGATGATTTGCATGTTCTTTTCAGCCTGACCGCTGATCGTCAGAATACTGTTTTTATAGGTAATTCTTGTTACATCAAAATTATTATGCGTTTTCTTGCCGATTTCGATTATTCCCGGTGCATTGGAAATAAACCGCGAGGCGCCTGCCGGATCGTTCATAAAAGCAGCCATGCCATCCGGGACTTTATGGGATATGATAACCGTTACAGTTTCAACCGATGTGAATGATTTTCCCGACTGGTCTGTCGCTCTTAAGACAAAATGGTATTGACCTTTCCCGAGTTTTTTTTGCAAAGTCAGGGTGAAGCTGCCTTTGTCGTCAGCGGTCGTCTCGCCGAGTTTTCGGGCTCCGTCGATGAGCTCGACTTTGGCATTTGCAGGAGCCTTTCCGACGATGACGGCAAAGCTTTCATCGTTCAACATGAAACTCTCGAAACTCGGACTTTCAAGTTGATCGGGCTGGCCATTATTTTTCAATTCGTCAGCATGAAGAGTGCCGACAAACAAAATAACCGCCGCGATAAAGTCGAGCGTCAAAGTTACGGCAAATTTTTTCATCGACAAAAAGAATGCCATGAACAATCCTGTTTAAAGCACAATAAAAAACTTTTTATGTCCTATTCCATTTGCCACACAAACGGAATACCAAACTGGTTCAATTGAACCTTTTCCTCAATCTTAGGTTTTTTCTTGACGAAAATTTTATTAAACGGCAAAACATCCCCCATGACAAAAATCAATTCTATCTGTGTTTATTGTGGTTCTTCATCGGGCAACAATCCCGATTATGTCCAATCGGCCAACCGGCTTGGCCAATTGCTGGCTGAAGCCGGCATTACGCTTGTTTATGGTGGCGGCACGAGCGGCATTATGGGCACAATTGCGCGGGCGGTAAAAAGCAATGGTGGAAAAGTCGTAGGAATCATTCCGGATTTTCTTATCAAAAAGGAAGCGCGGAATAAAAATGATGATCTCTTTGACGAATTCATTGTTACCGAAACAATGCACCAGCGCAAACAACTGATGTTTGATCGCTCCGATGCATTTCTCGCCCTACCTGGTGGCATCGGAACACTGGAAGAAATTGTCGAGATCATGACATGGGCACAACTTGGGCGGCATACAAAGCCGATAGCCTTTGCCAACATAGACGGCTTTTATAACCCGATGATTGCACTTCTCGACCATATGGCGAGACAAGGCTTCATCCACTCCAATCACAAGCTGAAACCGCTTGTTATTGACGACATTGAAAAAATTGTCACCGCCATTTCAAGAAATCAGGAATCTCACCCATTATAAGGCATTAAAATTTTTCGATGCCCTTCCATCAAGGCTAAAGTTGAACGACGTTCCATTGTCGGAATTTAACGGTTCATTATGGTCGAAATATCTCTTATTTTTGCGGATGTTTTTTAAGTTCGATTATCGTTTCTTTTGGTTGTCTATGTTTCATCGTCGAAAGGCTGGCTGCGGTGTAAACGATAAGACCCAGCCAGATCAGTGAGAAAGCAAAAAGTTGCACCGTTGAAAATGGTTCATGAAAAACGAAAATTGCGATTAAAAATAGAAATGTCGGCGTTAAATATTGCATGAGCCCCAAGGTCGTCAAATTGAGCATCTTCGCACCGACCGCAAACAGGATAAACGGAATTGCGGTAAAGGGACCAGCCAATACGAGCAGCCCCACATCTTTCCATGTACCGTGGAAAAAATAATCTTGGCCCGTTGCAATAAAATAACCCCACCCGATGATTGCCGGAATAGTCATAATCAATGTTTCGAGTGAGAACCCTTCTGTCGGTCCGATGGGCAAGGATTTTCTGAAAAAAGCATAAAACCCGAAAGTCAGCGGTAACAAGATCGCAATCCACGGCAGGCCGCCGGCATTGATCGTTAAAATGAGAACAGCAACAATCGCCAACATGATGGAACACCATTGCCAGCGATTAAGCCTCTCGCGTAAAAAAATAAGCCCCAACAGGACATTGACGAGCGGATTTATATAATAACCGAGCGCTGCATCAACAGCATGATTATTGGCAATTGCCCAAATATAGATGCTCCAATTGGCGGTAATTAACGCCGATGTGAGACAGGCCATAGCCACCATTTTCGGCTGCTTTAATGCAGTCCAAAGTGCTCGACCGTGCCCGATCACAATAATGATACCAAGACCTATAGGAAGCGACCACAAAATGCGGTGAACGACAACTTCCATAACCGGAATATGGGCAACCGCTTTCATATAAAGGGGAAAGATGCCCCAAATGACATAGGCACCCAGTGCCGCCAAAAAACCTGAAATATTGGCAGGAAATATTTTAGTCTCTTTTGAAACAGGTTTTGTCATGAGCATTTGTCAAACGGTCCCGCTCTTTTAGAATCTCGTCAAAATCAGGAAGTAGTGCCTTTTACAATAAAAAGTCCAGTGCGCGTTCTGCCATTACGGCTTTTTTCCTCGTACCACTCGGCGGCATAGATATCATCAATGGAAACTTTTTTCTTCTTTAACTGCTCTTCGAGCCAGGCTTCATCTTTTCCTATTTCGTCGAGACTGCCATCAACAATGCTACCATTCTTGACCACAAGCGTTGCGTTTTTGCCTTCTTCCTTCCGAATAACCGAAAGACTTCCATTTGATTCAAGACGCGCAAAAGCAACTTCGTGAAGTGCGCAACCCTTGATTCTGAGCATGGTTGCAAAGTCGTTCACATCAATATTGAGCCGCTTGATTTCATCCATCTGGAATTTTCCGTCAAGCACCAATGCGACATCGCCACCTGCGACAAGATTATGAAAAAACACCGAATGACGACGGAGATAATTCAAACCGATAACCAGTAATTGCCAGATAATCAAAACAATCAGTAACTGGATAACGGTGATTTTCGGATTATAGATGACGCCGCCGATAATACCGCCCATAACAAAATTGCTGATCAAATCCGTCGGGGTCATTTGACTGAGACTTCCCCGACCGCTTGTTCGAAGCACCAGCAAAAAAACTGCAAGTCCTATAAAAAGCTTGAGTGCCACATAGCCATAGCCAAAAAGGTAATCCATTTCCGAGACCTTCTTTATCATTGCCAGTGGCGAATTCTGGCGGGATTAATGTTTGATTTCCCAATGTGTCACGCGTTCGCCTGTTTGCGGATTTTTCTCGTCCCTCAGCGATATATTTTTGTTTCCAAGCTCGTCTCTGATACGATCTGCTTCAGCCCAATTTTTCTCTTTGATAAACGACAAGCGTTTGGCAATTTGGCTCTCGACATACTCGCTATCAATGCCGCTTTTTTTATTAAAGAGCGGGCAATTGTCCTCGTCCAACCAGTTTTCATGCAACAACCCCATAAGCTCCATGCCGGACTTGAGGGCACTAACATTTTCCGATTTAAAATATTGCCGCAGATAGGTAATGGCGCTCCAGCAATTGAGATCCTCGCCCAAAGCCTCGACGAGTTCGTCTGCAGGATGTGCCGGAGTTGAAGAACGAACGTTTTTTTGGCGTAGCAGTTCATACCAGCGATAGAGTTCAGTACTTGAGTCCGCAAGGCGCTGGGCTGTCCAGTTTAACGGTTCACGATAATGCGTTTGCAACATCGAAAGACGCGCACTTAATCCCACCCATTGATGACGCATCGTTTCATCAATATCGGAAGTTAGTTCCGCAAGTTCGGTCTCCAACACATCATGAATGGTAATAAAATTGCCCAGACTTTTGGACATTTTCTGCCCTTCGACCTGTAGAAAACCGTTATGCATCCACAAATTTGCCATGCGCTCTGTTCCAAAGGCCGAACAGCTTTGGGCAATCTCGTTTTCATGATGGGGAAAAACCAGATCGATGCCGCCACCATGAATATCGAAAATATTATTGGCAGGATTATCGCATGTGAGACCACCCCCAAAGGGTACCAATAATTTTGCCATAGACATTGCGGAACATTCAATGTGCCAACCTGGGCGCCCTTTGGCTTTAATTCCCGCAGGTGAAGGCCAACCCGGTTCCCCCTCTTTCGAGGGTTTCCACAAAACGAAATCCATTTCGTCACGCTTATAGGCTGCAACATCAACACGGGCGCCAGCCATCATTTCATCAAGCGAGCGGCGGGCCAAAGCACCATAACGGGGATGATCTCCCATACTGGAAACAGAAAACAATACGTGATCTTCTGCAACATAAGCGTGACCACGTTCGATCAACCGTTCGATCATTGCACGCATATTATCGAGATTATCTGTCGCACGTGGTTGCGTTGTAGGCGTTAAGCAACCAAGAGCTGCAACATCTTCCTGAAACTGCTTGTTGGTTTTTTCTGTTAGAATGCGGATAGCATCATTTAACGGCAGTTCCGGATAATCGCGGGCAGCACGCGCATTGATTTTGTCATCCACATCCGTAATGTTGCGAGCATAGATAACATGGTCATTTCCATAGACATGACGCAATAACCTGAACAAAACGTCAAAGACCACGACCGGACGCGCATTGCCGATGTGGGCATAGTCATAAACTGTAGGGCCGCAAACATAAAGGCGCACTTTATTGGCGTCTATCGGATGAAAATCCTCTTTTGTTCTCGTCAACGTGTTATAAAAATGCAAATTGGTCATCAATCGTCTTTCGTCTGTCAGGTAAGGCCAAAACTTTGCCAAGCTATTCAAAAACAGTTAAGGCATTTACCCTAATTATCCTTAAATATTCCAGTGACGCATTTAGAAAAGATCAAACTGGTCTTTAATCTTTGGACTTTTCCCCCGTTTTTGATCCTTATTGTTTCGCTGTTGAGCTTTGTCGCCGGAATCTTCGACAGGATTTATCCTTTCTTTCACATCGCTCCTTGAATAAGCAGCATTATTGATTTTATCGGACACAGGATAAACATGAAGGTGTTCGGCTGGTGTATTTTTTAAAATATCCATAACATCGGCAGGGCGAAAATTCCGGCAATCAAGCCATCTATCAATATCTTCCCGCCTGACAATGACGGGCATACGGTGGTGGATTTCTGAAAGCGGCGATTTTGCCTCTGTTGTCAAAATAGCAGCCGTGTCGATTTGCGAGCCTTCGCTACCACTCCATGTTTCCATGAGTCCAGCGAAACCGATGATAGAGTTATCGTCAAGTGCAGCGTGATAAGGCTGTGATCTGCCGCGAGATTGTTTTTTCCATTCATAAAAACCTGTTGCCGGAATAATGACACGGTGATGGCGAAGCGCATTGGTGAAAGACTTTTTCACCGCTACTGTTTCTGACCGTATATTGAATGTTAGCGGCCATTGATCGGGATTTTTTGTCCAGGAAGGAATGAATCCCCAGCGCACTAGCAAGGCATCATGTTTGGGTTTGTTCGACAAAGCATCGCGATAGGCTTCAGGTGCCTTGATAACCAAAATCGGTTGTGTGGGCGCAATATTATAGCGTTTCGGGAAATCTTCTTCTATCCAAGCGTCAAATGCATTTGCAACCTCGCTTTTCGAGGCATCAAGCTCATACCGCCCACACATGGCTACCCTTCTTAATTCATCAGTTTAACGTTTTTGCGATCAAAAACCGGTTTTTCCAAACGGAAAATGACAATTGCTGTCGCTGAATATTCTTACCGTCACCGGAAAATATGTATCGTAAAGACAAAAGGCCAATCTTTCTTCGCTGGATAAGTCAGGAAATTTATAACCACCATAGCCGGTTCAGCCACCAAAAACAAAATATATGATGAAGGACTTGATGGACAAAAACTCCGGCTTTCAAAATCTCCGGTTACGTTTTGGCATTGCTTATAAGCTTCAAAAAGACCTATAGAAATATCCTTATCAAGATAGCTTTTTGTCTGAATAACAAAATGAGTCCGAAAACATGAACAAGTATTTGAAAACTCTTGTTATTATGGCTTTTCTTTTTGCTGCTGCGCCGGCCGATGCCGAGCCTGTCCCCCAATATGATGCCAAAATGTTACGGCTTGCCGAAATACTTGGTTCACTCCATTACCTGCGCAATCTATGCGGAGAGAAGACATCCCTGTGGCGCGACAAGATGGAAGAGCTGATCAAAGCCGAAAACCCGACACCAACGCGTCGTGCACGACTTTACGCAAGCTTCAACGATGCCTATCGCGCTTTCTCGGATAATTATCACACATGCACAAAAGCAGCCGTTGATGCTGATCGCCGTTATATCAAGGAAGGAACAGCCCTTTCACATGAACTTTTGAACCGGTACGGCAATTAACCTTTTTTGACTATTAGGACTGACAGGCGGTGAAATTGTGCTAATGTATTTCACCAAACAGCACTGATAGAACGAGTTCACTGATGAGCCAAACGAATACTGATCTTTCGGCCATTATCGCTGAAGAGCAAAAACACGCAGCCCATGAGTTTCAATCCGAAGCATGGGTTGGCGGTATTTCCAATGGTATCGAGCCAGAAATTCTGGCCGAAGCGGCCTTTGATACCGCGCTTAAATATTTACTACAGGCGCGTAACGAAAAACAGGTACTCAAATTTCTATCCCATATGCGCGATAAAGTCGTAATGGGTGAACTTAGCGATCATAAAACGATTCAATAAAGGATTTTATTTCATTGAAATCATTCGGTTTTTGTTTGCTCTTGGGGGCTTTGGTGCTCGCTTCTCCTCTGGCCAGTTCTGTTAGCGTTGCGTCAACAGATATGACCAATGACGATATAAAAGTGCACACCGATGTCCCGAAAGTAGATGACGCTGCTAACCCCATTCCGTTACCGGAAGCGAAGAAAAGTAAAACTTCGAACAACGACGATACGCCACCAAAGGTTGAATACGATATTGAAAAACTGCCCGCGCCAGTAAAATTGATGCGGCAAAAAATTATTGATGCGGCAAAAAGTGGTGATGTCAACAATCTGAAACCGTTACTGGGTACCAGTAGCGACCCGACGCAACTTTCCGTTTCCGATAATGTCAAGGATCCGATCGCTTATATCAAGCAGCTTTCCGGTGATGGTGATGGGCTTGAAACCATGGCTATCATGATTGACCTTCTCAATTCCGGTTATGTGCATCTTAACGACGAAGACGACGAGGAAATTTACGTCTGGCCCTATTTCGTTGCCATGCCGATCGATAATCTTTCAAAGCCTCAGCTTGTCGAGCTATTCCAGATTATGACGGCCGGTGACCTTGAAGAAATGAAAGAAATCGGCACATATTCCTTTTTCAGAATTGGCATTACACCTGACGGTAAATGGCGGTTTTTCATCACCGGTGACTAGTCGTTTTCTTCAACAAACCGAATAACGATGATGTTAAAGCGGGTCTTCCCACTTTGTAAGCTTCACCATTCCATGTGGTGGAAAGAACGGTTTACCCTTTGTGGTCGATCATCTTTAAAAATTCGGGAAGATCGGCAAACTTGTCGACTTTGAAATAGCGGGCATTGTCATACGGTTCCTCTGCCATTTCATGAACCCACGTAATATCATAGGGTATGTAGACTGCATAAGCACCTGCTTCGAGAGCCGGTAGAATATCCGATTTCAACGAATTACCGACCATTACAAATTCGTTTCCATCCACTCTGTTACGTTTTAACAGTTCTTCATAAACAGGTTTGTCTTTATGGCTGACAATTTCGATGCCATCAAAATAGCTTTTCAATCCCGATTTTTCGACCTTTCGGTTTTGCTCGACGAGATCGCCTTTGCTTATCAGCAACAAACGGTAATTTTTACGGAGTGCTTCAAGCCCTTCGACGACACCGTCGATCAAGTTTACCGGTTTATCCATCAAGGATTGACCAAGCGAAATGATCTCTCTCATCTTTGAAGACGGGATAACCTTGTTATAAAGGTGACTCGCTGTTTCGATCATCGAAAGTGTGAATGATTTGAAACCATAGCCGTAAAGGCCGAGGTTACGAGCAATTGTCGAAAAAAGTGTACGCTCAATTATTTCGTTATCGGCACAACGTCCAAGAAGCTGAACAAAATATTGTTCAGCCTCCCGAAATATTTTCTCGTTATGCCAAAGCGTATCATCGGCATCAAGGCCGACAGTTTTGATACCCATTCTGCATAATCAGTTCGTGTGGTGCAGGCATTCCAGAAATTCGATCGGCTCGCCGGTTGATGGTGTAACGATTTCGCCCTGCCACATAACAGTTTTCCCACGAATGATCGTGCCAACAGGCCACCCCTTGACCTTCTTGCCGTCATAAGGTGTCCAACCGGCTTTCGATCCGATTTGTTCGTTGCGGATAATTTCTTCACGTTTCAAATCGACGATTGTGAGATCGGCATCATAGCCGGCGGCAATACGCCCCTTGCGGCTGATACCGAAAACACGATTGGGGCCATGGGAGGTAAGATCGACAAGACGTTCCAGCGAAAGCCTGCCAGCGTTAACATGGTCAAGCATAATGGCAGCTGTGGTCTGGACACCGGTCATGCCGGACGGAGAAGCCGGATAGGTTTTGTGCTTTTCTTCCAATGTATGTGGTGCATGGTCGGAACCGAGAACGTCAATAATGCCTTGTCTGACGCCATACCATATACCGGCGCGATGGCGGCTTTCACGGATTGGCGGGTTCATCTGGATGAGTGTACCGAGGCGGGCATAATCATCTGCTGTCAAAGTCAGATGATGTTGTGTTGCTTCCAGAGTGGCAACATCCTTATGGCCCTTGAGAAACTCGATTTCTTCGGCTGTTGAAACATGAAGAACGTGAATGCGTGCACCGGTTTTATGAGCAATTTTTACAAGCCTTTTTGTGCAACGAAGTGCTGCTTCCACGTCGCGCCAAACCGGATGGGACGTCGGGTCACCTTCGACACGCAAATGTTTGCGTTCGTTAAGCCGTGCTTCATCTTCGGAGTGGAATGCCGCCCGACGATGGGTGTGTTTCAGAATTTCGGTAACACCTTCATCATCGGCAACCAGCAGATTACCAGTTGATGACCCCATGAATACCTTTATACCGGCAGCACCGGGCAAACGTTCAAGCTCACCGACATCGCGGGCATTTTCATGTGTTCCGCCGACCCAGAAAGCAAAGTCGCAATGCATCCGGTGGTAGCCGCGTTTCACTTTGTCGGCAAGGGCAGCCTCGCTTGTTGTCAATGGATTGGTATTCGGCATTTCAAAGACCGAGGTTACGCCGCCCAATACGGCAGAACGTGTACCGGTTTCAAGATCTTCTTTATATTCGCCACCGGGTTCGCGAAAATGCACCTGACTATCAATCATACCAGGCAGAATATGAAGTCCCGTGCAATCAACCGTTTCACCAGCCGAACAAGCCGACAGATCGCCTATTTCGGCAATGCGTCCATTAAGAACGCCAATGTCCCTTTGACCGATACCGTCATGATTGACAACTGTTCCGCCTTTAAAAATTTTATCAAATGTTCTCGACATTACTTTTGCTCCTTGCAGCCCATAACTATACCGATTACGTAAATGCGAGAAGAAAGGCAAGGAAAATGGTCGAAAATCACTGCTCTCTCACCCTAGAAAACCGCCGTATATTGACAATTACAGGCGAAGATAGAACGCATTTTCTCGAACGGTTGATCACTACCGATGTCGAAAAAATAGGTGCCGGAGAAATGTGGCCCGGTGCGCTGCTTTCGCCGCAAGGGAAGGTGATTTTCGATTTTTTGATCGGTCGCATTGACGACGGTTTTGTCATTGATATTTCGGCCGACCTTGCCGACAGTTTCAAAAAACGCTTAAACCTCTATCGCTTGCGGTCAAAAGTTGAAATTAGTGAGTCTCCTGAACCGGTTATAGGGATTTCTTGGCAAAGTGATTCACTTATTTCAGAAAGTGATTCAAGTTTTGCTGATAAACGGTTTCCACCACAAGAAAAAGTCACCCGCTTTTACGGGAAAAACATGGCCGCCCTCCCCTTTTCGCAAAACTCCGCCGATCAGTGGGATCTTCTGCGCATAAAATATGGAATTGCCGAGAGTGGAAAAGATTTCAAAATTGGCGATGTATTCCCGCACGATATCAATTTTGATCAAACCGGTGCCATTTCCTATAAAAAAGGATGTTATATCGGTCAGGAAGTGGTTTCCCGTATGCACCATAGAGGCACTATCCGCCGCAGGATGTTGGTCGTCGAAGGAAAAGATAATTTACCCGCCACTGGCTCTATCGTATGTGAGGGAAAAACCGTTGGCAATCTCGGTACAGTCATTGGCAAACGTGCCTCGGCAATTGTGCGGATTGACAAGGTAAAGGCCGGCATTGACAAAAACGTTCCTTTTTTCGTGGAAAATGTGCCAGTCACTCTGACAATTGCACCGAATATGAATTACGGTTTTCCGGAAGATGTGTCGGAAGGTGAATAAATGGCTGATGCCGAAATAACAAGGACAGGAGAAGCACGTGCCTGGCAACGGATGTTGTCGGGACGTCGGCTTGACCTCATAAATCCCTCTCCTCTCGATGTCGAAATTACCGACATTGCTCACGGTCTTGCGCGTGTTGCCCGCTGGAACGGCCAGACAAAAGGCGAATATGCCTATTCGGTTGCCCAACATTCTTTGCTGGTCGAGAAAATCTACCGTCGCTTGTTTCCCGAAGCCACGGCTGATGAAAAACAACTCGCCCTTCTCCATGACGCGCCCGAATATGTCATTGGTGACATGATTTCTCCCTTCAAAGCCGTGATGGGCGGAAGTTATGAAATGATTGAAAAAAGGCTCGAAGATGCAATCCGCATCCGCTTCAGCCTTCCGACCGAACTTCGGGTAAAAATCGTAAAACAATTGAAACAAGCCGACCGTATAGCAGCCTATTTTGAAGCAAGCACTCTTGCCGGTTTCAGCAAAGCTGAAGCAATCCGTTATTTTGGCGAACCGGAAACGATAACTCCCCAAGGTCTTGATCTGATAGCGCGACCAACACCGCAAATTGAAGGCGCGTTTTTGGCCCGTTTCAATGTAATCGAACAAGAAAGAGCACATTGATGGCCTACCTGATCGTTTCCCCTCTTTCAAAACTCACAGAGACTGCAATTCGCCACCAACCGCGGGAACTCATCACTTTGATGAACAAGGGCACGCCTATGGATCGCCCGGCCATGATTGAAGAAGAGTGTCATTATTTTCTTGAATTCAATGACATTAACGAGCCGCAGGAAGGGCTTATTGCCCCGAGTGAAACCGAAATTTATAAAATTCTTGAAATCGCACAAAACTGGAACCGTGCCCATCCGCTCCTGATAAACTGCTTTATGGGGATTTCGCGCTCGACGGCTGCGGCTTTTGTCATTGCCTGCGCACTTCAGCCGCAAAAAAGTGAAGCGTCGATTGCCCGACTTTTGCGGGAAAACTCTTCAACCGCCACACCGAACAAATTAATGGTTTCGCTTGCCGATAAAATTCTTGATCGTGGCGGGCGTATGCGTTCTGCGATTGCCGATATAGGCCGCGGCGCGGAAGCATTTGAAGGAACGCCTTTTATTCTGCCTGTCGAGGCTTAATGGTTCGGGATAGATAATCTATCCTCCAAAATTCGGGGGTTCCACTTTTGCCTTTATCAATAGCAAAATCGTCTATTCTTCGGGCTTAGAATAAGTCTCTTTTTCAGCCGGAAATGAGCGTGTTTTCACGTCACTTGCATAATGTTTGATAGCTTCGGCCATTTGCTCTTCGAGATTGCCATAACGGCGAACAAATTTCGGTACAAATGCACCAAAGCCCAGCATATCTTCCATCACAAGAATTTGCCCGTCACATTGGTTGGAAGCACCAATGCCGATTGTCGGGATAAACAGATCGCGTGTAATTTTTGCCGCTAATGGTTCGACAACACCTTCAAGAACAATGGCAAAAGCGCCCGCTTCGGCGATGGCTGATGCATCACCTTCAATACGTGGCCAATCACTTTGGTGAAGACCTTGCGTTTTAAATCCCCCAAAATTGTTGACAGATTGTGGCATCAAGCCGACATGTCCCATAACAGGTATGCCGCGACGCGCAAGAAAGTGGACGGTCTTTGCCATTTCGGCACCACCCTCAATTTTGACTGCCCCGCAACCAGTTTCGGAAAGAATACGGGAAGCATTGGAAAAAGCTTGCTCGGGACTTTTTTCATAAGAGCCAAAGGGCATATCAACAACCACAAGTGCGTGTTTCGAACCACGCATAACTGCCTGTCCGTGAAGAATCATCATATCGACAGTAACCGGCAGAGTCGTTTCAAAGCCATGAACCACCATACCCACGCTATCTCCGACAAGCAGAAAATCACAATAAGGATCCGCAATTCGTGCAGAATTGGCTGAATAGGCAGTCAACGAAACAATAGGGTCGTTGCCTTTTCTCGCTTTGATTGCCGGTACTGTCACCCGCTTTTGTTCATTCTGCCGGCTCAATCTCTGTCACCTTTTTTTAAAAAACATATTGGTCGATCAATCTGACAGAACCAAAACGCACCGTCAATAACAGGACGGTCGGCTTATCAATGCAATCTTTGACTTCTTCCAAAGTTTCTGCATCACGAAAATCTATCGCTTCCGGAACGGCGCGTGGTTCCTTATTCAATATATTTAAAACAGCAGAACGGAGAGCTTCTATTTTTCGTTCTCCGCTTTCAAAGAGATGGGCAGCAGCTTTCCAGCTTTGCGGAACGACGATAGCAGCTTTCCGATCGTCCGGCGTAAGAAGTTTGTTGCGCGAGGAGCTTGCAACACCATCTTCTTCGCGCAGGATAGGTACACTCACTATCTTTACAGGAAAACCGAGATCTTTGGTCATATGTCTGATGATGACAAGCTGTTGGTAGTCTTTCTCGCCAAAAAAAGCATAATCGGGTTGAGCAATATTGAATATCTTGGCAACAACGGTGGTTACGCCACGAAAGTGGCCGGGCCGCAATTTGCCAATCAATATGTCCGATAACCTCTCGACTTCAACGCTCGTCATATTTCCCGAAGGCCACATCTCGTCTACTGACGGGGCAAATACATAATCAACACCCGCTTTATCGAGGAGAGCGCAATCGCTTTCGAGATCGCGAGGATAAGCTTCATAATCCTCATCCGGTCCGAACTGTTTCGGATTGACAAAAATAGACACAATTGTTTTTTGACAGACTGTTTGCGCTTTTTCCACCAGTGACAGATGTCCTTGATGCAGAGCGCCCATGGTTGGAACGAGCCCTATTACCAGACCTTTTCGTCTATCGTCCATCAATTGGCGGCGGATATCATCAATCGTTTCGAATATCTGCATGAGAAAAAGAGTCCGTTAAATAAGGATTCCGTTCAGTCGAGGAGCCCATTCGTCCGCGATCGCAATGATATTATTTCAAAGACTTTTCCGAACCGGCTTATTTTGTCGGTATAACACCATATCCGGCGACCATTGCCTCGGCAATCTTGACTTCCATTGCGTTGGTAGCACCGCTTACACCGACCGCACCGACGACAATATCATTATTCGTGACCGGTACACCACCGCCGAGAGGAACCATATGAGGGATACTTGCAATAGCCGGTTCGTCTCCATTCACGCGTTGCATATTAACCGACGTTTTAACACGAAAGAGAGCAGCCGATTTGGCCTTTGCTATAGCCGCATCGACACACCCATAAGGCGCGCGGTCCATGCGGTCAAAAGCAATCAGACTGCCACTCGGATCAACGACAGCCATGCAGACATTCACCTTCAAACTATCTGCAGAGGCATGTCCTTTGGTAATCAATGCACGTGCGTCATCAAGCGATAACATTGATGTCGTATATTCGGCTATGGCTACAGAGGATAAGACCGGCACGACAAGCGCCAAACAGAATAATTTCTTGAGCAGTTTTTCATTGTTTTTCCATAACAGTGATGTTTACGAACTTAAAATAATAGGAAAGCGATTTGATGCAACAATAAGCTGGTTTTATGTGGCTGCAATAATCAAAACTCCGAGATTTCATGATTATCCCATTGAATAGAGGGTTGAAAGAAAAACGATCGCGATTTCGATTTTAGATAGATAAACATTATCAAGCCATATAAATCAGTTAAATAGTGCTAGACAGGCAATCGGCCAGATTGCCGTTTTTCTTGAACTCTACCTCAAAACACAGACTTTCAGACAAGACGCACTAAAAATATTTTTAGAAAAATGTCACAGAGCTTTTAAAATTTTTCCATTTCCTCTATCAAACATTTAAAATAAATTTTTCTCTATCCAACAAACGTTTTCGGCTGTTTTTATGTCTTTTTTTCACAAAAACACGAGACAAAAAAACAAAAACCGCCCATAATTGACTATCTTCGGTCCAACGCACAATCAGAACTGCTCGCAGCCCAGCCGTATTCCGGTCTGCCGCCACCTTTTCGAATTTTCTACATGTCGTTCCGGATGAACATTATCAAGAGTTTTCGGTGCTTCGCTTTCTTGTTTTGATGAGTATCTGCAAAAACCAAGGCAAGATTATTACAGTCCCATTCTGCTTAGCGTTTGCTTTAGAAAGTGATCCTCTCAATGCCGTTGGTCTTACCAACCATTTATTTATTTAAAAAACGGGAAAGTGATTCAAGAAAACCCTCCCTCACCTTCGGTGGTTCAATACCGCGAGCATTCCAAACATTACGGGTTAAAAAATATCCGGTTAAAAAAAGCCTTGTTTGATGTCTTCGAAATTTTTCGGGCGCTCCGAACTTTTTAGCAAAAATTCCGGAAGCGGCAATAATTTATCTTTCCATGGTTCCCCTGCCTCTTCACAAATGGCTCGTGCCGTTTTTGGCGAGACATATTTGAGGTTTTCGTGCTTTCCTGTAGCCCCGCATTTTGACAGATCAAGGCCGAATCCCGTCGCCTCCAGCAACTTTATTTCGAATCTCACCATCAATTCGCCGGTAATAAGCTCGTCGTCGATATTGTTGATCAGAAGCTCGAATATATCGTAAAGGGCGGGATAAGGGTCCCGTTCGGGAAGGAGTCTGATATGGGCTGCCGCCAATTGCAATGCGTATAATGCATGCGGTTCCACCATCATACGGGAAGCGTTAAAATCAACCGGTTCGAGTTTAAAGATTCCCAGATGTTCGTCGAGCCTTGCCCACCAATCGGCAATGACCCTGTTTCCGGGCTGGAGAACAGCGCTCATCTTGCGGGATCTTCCGCCTTTGACCAATCCCATATGACGACCGTGCGAGCGGGTCATCACTTCAACTATGGCGCTCGTTTCACCATGTTGTCTGGTACCAAGAATAAACGCCGGTTCTTTCCATTCCATTGTTAGTTCGAATAGTCCAATCCCATTTCGCGATAGCGTTCCGGATCATCGCTCCAATGATCGCGCACTTTGACGAATAAAAAGAGATGCACCTTTTGTTCGAGGATATCCATCAACTCTTTTCTGGCGGCCTGCCCTATTGCTTTGATCGTTTCGCCTTTTGTGCCCAGAACAATTTTTTTCTGCCCCTCGCGTTCGACATAGATGATCTGGTTAATTTTTACCGATCCGTCCGGCCGCTCTTCCCAGCTTTCAGTCTCAACCGTGGAAGCATAGGGTAATTCATTATGCAGCCGCATATAAAGCTTTTCACGTGTAATTTCGGCTGCCAATTGACGCATCGGCATATCCGATATCTGGTCTTCGGGATAATACCATGGGCCCTCGGGTAGCTTTTTTGCCATATAATCAAGAAGATCATCGCAGCCGGTTCCCTTTAAAGCCGAGATCATAAAGGTTTCGGAAAATGTTTGGCCTTCATTCAACTTCTTCGTAAGTTCAAGAAGCGAAGGACGCGGTACCGAATCCACTTTATTGATGACCAGTATTTTTTCCTGTTTTACCTTGGAAAGAGACGCAAAAACTTCTTCGGTTTCCTCGTCCAGTCCCTTTGCCGCATCCACAAGGACAAGGACAATATCGGCATCTTTCGCGCCACTCCATGCTGTTGTGACCATCGCCCGATCAAGTCGCCGTTTGGGAGTAAAAATACCCGGTGTATCGACGAGCACAATCTGGGTATTGTTGTGAATGATGATACCGCGAATAAGTGCACGTGTGGTTTGCACCTTATGGGTAACAATCGAAACTTTGGTTCCCACGAGCCTGTTGACAAGTGTGGATTTACCGACATTCGGAGCACCGATCAAAGCAACAAAACCGGAATGTGTCTTATTATCATTATTCATTATTCTGGCTTTCGCTTTCTTCCCAGACATTTTCACGCACGAGGAGTTTTTCTGCTGCGTTGCGCTCGGCCTCACGTTTCGAGCGACCCCTCCCCGTTTCGGGGGCAAACCCCGCAACACGGACTTCTATATCGAAAATCGGGTCATGATCGGGCCCATGGCGTTTTACAACACGATATTGCGGCTGCGCACCATTTTGGGTATGTGCCCATTCCTGCAATTCGGTTTTAGCATCTCTGCGAGCAGCACCTGACTGGCGGGCGCGTTCTTCCCAATACCGGCGTATAAATGGACGTACTGCATCAAGGCCACCATCCAGATACATCGCTGCAATCAATGCTTCTACGACATCGGCATGCATATTTGCCAAACGCCGCTCGTCAAGATTTTTCATTTCCGCACCGACATAAACGATATCGGGCAAGCCGATTTCCTGTGCAATTGCTGCACAAGTTACTGCATTGACCAAGCCGTTCAATCTTACCGAAAGCTCTCCTTCGCTGGCACGCGGATAAAAACCGAAAAGCATTTCCGAGACTAAAAGTCCCAGCACCCTATCGCCCAAAAACTCCAAACGTTCATAATTGCCATGTGTCTGATCCTGAACACTCGAATGTGTTAAAGCGCGTCTCAAACGCTCTTCGTTCAGAAATTTATGACCTGTCGCCTGTTCCAGTTTTTCGACTTTTTGATGATTCATCTTGATACCTATTTATCAGGCGGAAAATATTTGATTGTCTTCACAGACGAAAACAATCTGTCCCACCTTATATCTGCTGGCCAACGCCAGATTTGCCATGCACTTGCACCGTTTCCTATCGAAAAGAAAATAATATTGGCGCGGCCGACAAGATTTTCATAAGGCACATAACCGATACTCAACCGGCTATCGTCCGAGCGGTCACGATTATCGCCCATCATAAAATAATAGCCTTCGGGCACTTCGAACACTTTGGTATCGTCCAGTTGGGGATAATACTCCATATCAAGTGTATTATAAGTCACCCCGTTCGGCATGGTTTCGCGGTAAACATCGACTGGTCTTGCGACTTCGGTCACATCCGCATTGGTAATTTGTCCCACGAGTTTACGCGGTACTGCTTCGTCATTAATGTAGAGCGTACCATCGCGAACCTGTATCCTGTCACCGGGCAGGCCTACAAGTCTCTTGATATAATAATCGTTTATTCTGTTCGGCGGGCGGAACACAATAACATCACCGCGTTTTGGCTCACCCCCGAAGATACGTCCGGAAAAAAGATTCGGTGAAAAAGGAATCGAGTAACGTGAATAACCGTAGCTATATTTTGAAACAAAAAGATAGTCGCCCACAAGCAAAGTCGGCCGCATCGAGCCGGAAGGGATTCTAAAGGGCTGGAAAAGAAGTGTTTGAAACAGAACTGCAATAATGAGCGCCTGTATGACGATAGAAACAAGTTCGCCAACTCCTCCACTCTTTTGTGTCTTGGGGGAAAGAGTGTTTTCCATTTCGTTCATTTCTGTTTCGCCCTTATAATAAAGATTGCTCTATTCAATATGAATTCTATTTATATCGTACTTCAAGCAATCTCTTGAAAAGAAACCGCCTCGATAATTACAAAAGCCTGAGCCCAAGGAAAATCGTCTGTAATTGTCAAATGAATAATCGCTTTGTGCCCTTCGGGTGTCATTTTTTCAAGAAATCTTTTTGCATTATTGGTGAGCTCCATTGTGGGTTTTCCGCTTGGCAGGTTGACAACCCCCATATCTTTCCACCACACGCCGCGAGAAATGCCGGTGCCAAGCGCTTTTGCACAAGCTTCTTTTGCTGCAAAACGCTTGGCATATGAGGCAACGCGATTTTTCCTTCCCTCCGATTTTATTCTTTCGACAGAAGTAAAAATCCGTTCGGTAAAACGGCTGCCATGACGCGCAAGAGTTTTTTCAACCCTGCGAATATCAATCATATCATTGCCAATACCAAGAATCACTGCCAAGCACCTTGTTTTTCTTCCTTCTCAAGCCGCACACGCACCTTTTCGGCCATTTTTTCCTGCCTGTGTTTTTGAAAGCGGGCGGTTGCGCGATAAGCACAAATATAGGCCAAACTTCCCAAAAACAATCCGAGGATCAATCCTCCAAAAAGAATGGGCTTCATGACTGTGTCCCACGCTTCAAGCAGAATTCCCCAGGCTTGAGAAACTGAAAGACCTTCAAACATTGCACGTATTTCAGCCAATGGTATTTCGTCAGCATTGCCAAAAAACGAAAAACAGAAATGTCCAAGTTTATAATCGAGCATCACAATCGGCAGAAATGTCAACGGATTGGAAAGCATTGTACCGAGAATGGCTGCCGCTACATTTCCACGCAAAAGCCAGGTTACCAACCCTGCGAGAATGATATGAAGCCCGAATAATGGGGAACTGGCAGCCAAAACACCAATAGCAAATCCCAACGCCACCTGATGCGGCGTTGCAGAGATACGTAACAAGCGTTTTCCGTAATATTTCAATGAACGAGAAAATGACCGCCGTGGCCACAACCACACACGTATCCGTTCCAAGAAACTTACAGGTTTTCTTCGGCGAAAAAGCATTTTGTCTTCATAAACGCCCCGACAGCACGAGACAATCTTTAATATTCAAATTATTGTCCTAACCTGAATTTTTCGCTTCTATTCAACAACACAATCACTTTACCCTACAGATTTTTAGCTTGCTGGCCATTATTTTAAAAGTTAAAAAATCTTCATCCATGGGAGAGAAGAGGACATGACCATACCGAAAAGCGGTACCGCCGGACAAGTGGAAACTACTTTTATTTCCATAATCTTCGCTGTGAGTTGTGGACATTTTTTGAACGATGTCATGCAATCCATGCTTCCCGCCATTTATCCCATTTTGCGTAACAATTATGGCCTGACCTTTCTCCAGATCGGTATTATCACCGCCGTTTACCAAATGACCGGCTCGGTTCTACAACCTCTTATCGGCTTTTATACAGACAAGAAGCCAAGTCCCTATTCTTTACCTTTTGCTTCTGCTTCAACCATGGTCGGGCTGCTTTTGCTCGCCAATGCACATCATTATTACATTCTATTGATCGGCTCGGCCTTTGTCGGACTGGGATCATCCATCTTCCACCCCGAGGCTTCACGTGTTGCCCGTCTGGCGTCCGGCGGGAAATATGGCATCGCACAGTCTATATTTCAAGTTGGCGGCAATTGCGGTTCGGCAATCGGACCGGTGATAGCGGCTGCATTTATCAGCCAGCAACAACGCATCGGCTGGCTTTCCCTTCTTGCCTTTTTCGGTATCATAATTCTGACTTTTGTAAGCCATTGGTATGCCAATAACCTCAAAAGACGTTTGACCAAAAAAACGTCTGCCAATCAACATCACTTGCCCAAAGCCAAAGTTCGTAATGCCATATTCGTTCTTGTCGGCTTAATGTTTGCCAAATATGTCTACATGGCCAGCATGCAGAACTATTATATGTTCTACACAATGGAAAAATTCGGTGTCAGTCTCCATCAGGCCCAGCTTTTGCTGTTCCTCTATCTCGGAGGAATTGCAATCGGTACGATATTCGGTGGACCCATAGGTGATCGTATCGGTGCCAGAACCGTCATCTGGGTGTCTATTCTGGGCGTATTTCCTTTCACCGTCATTCTGCCCTATGTGAGCTTGCCTTTCACGGCAATTCTCACCGTTATTATCGGAATGATTCTGGCGTCGGCATTTCCGGCAATAGTGGTTTTCGCACAGGAACTGATGCCCGGAAAAGTCGGAACGGTGGCGGGGCTGTTTTTCGGTCTTTCATTCGGAATTGGAGCTTTATCTGCTGCCGCACTCGGTCGTGTCATGGATATTGTCGGTTCGCAGACAATGTTTGAAATTTGCTCTTATATGCCGGCACTTGGCCTTATTGCGGTTTTTCTTCCGAAAATACGCACCGGACGAGCCTGACAAACGCAATTCTCGCAATCGGCTATTTCCGCAACGGGCTATATGCCAACCGGCTATTTGTCTTAGAACAAAATTCTTGGCAACAAAATTACTGGTAACAAAATTTCCGGCAACAAAATTTTCAGGATAATCTAAACGGCTGCACTGAATTGGGCAATATTCTGCTGGCGATATGCATCAAACAGGCTCGCAACCGCCCGAACGAAAGGCCGACCTTCTTCTGTCATCTCGATAACACCATCATGTTCAACGGCAATCCCGTCGGCAATAATCGGTTTTAGGCGGTCCAGAGCATCCTGAAATTTCGCTTTTCCGCCAAATTTCGAAAGATCCAGCTTAAAATTGCACATGAGTTCGCCAATCATGACCGCACGGAGCCGGTCATCGTCATTTGTTGCAATGCCTCGCACCGTTGCCATTTCATTTGCATCAATTGTACGGCGATATTGTGCAATTCCCGCGACTGTCTGGGCAAATCCGTCATGAAATTCCGATATTGAAGAACAACCGAACCCGATGAGAACCGGACAGTCATCATCGGTATAACCTTGAAAATTACGATGTAGATTATGTTGTTTTGCCGCAACCGCCAAATGGTCTTCGGGAAGCGCGAAATGATCAATACCGATCGGAATATACCCCATAGCGACAAGATTTTTTTCAACTGCTTCAGCCTGATGAAAACGTGCAAGCGGACCGGGAAGCAATGCCGCATCGATCAGGCGTTGATTGGCACGCCTTTTCGGCAAATGAGCATAACCATAACAAGCGATACGATCAGGACGATAGTCTCCGATTGTCCGGCATGTATCATTCAGCGTCTCGATTGTCTGAAGTGGAAGCCCATAGATCAAATCAAAATTGATATGCTTGATACCTGCCTCGCGGAGATTATCGACAGAACGTTTAACCACTGATGCAGGCTGGATGCGGCCGATTGCTTTTTGAACTTGTGGATTGACATCCTGAACACCAAGGCTTGCACGATTGACACCTATTTCCAGTAATGTCTTGACGAGATCACGGGTAACAGTGCGCGGATCTAGCTCTATGGCGTGTTCTGCTTTTTCATCGAAAGTGAAGAATTCATGCAAGGTTTCCATAATCGCAAGAAACGATTGACGTGGCAGAATGGACGGTGTTCCGCCACCCCAGTGCAAATGCACAATGCGGGGTTTGCCATGTAAATGTTGCGCTTGCAGCTTGATGTCTTTCACGAGACTTTCAGCATAGCCGACGATTGCATCATCTTTCTTCGTGGCTTTGGCATGACAACCACAATAATAGCAAAGTTGCCTGCAATATGGCACATGGATATAGATTGATACAGCCTCGTCAGCCTTTATCTTGCCAAGCCAAGCTGCCCTTTGCTGATCGGAAACAGTAACAAAATCTGCTGCTGTAGGATAGGACGTGTAACGGGGGACCGCCAATGTCGCGTAATGCAACAGTGTTTCCGTTTTCATCTTTTATCCTTCCATGTTGGATTTGCAGATTTTTTCGTTTCACATTCTCTAACACATAATTATAGATCAGACACTATTCAACCTCGCCGGTAATCGCGGCAATCTGCTTCAACAATGTCTGGTCAACGATCTCGACCTGATTGACGGAGAGGAGTTTTATTACCCCTTGCACTTTGAGTTTTGAAAAACAGCGACTGACAGTTTCGATTGTCAAACCGAGATGATCGGCAATGTCTGTTCTATTCATCAGCAAAGTAAGAGGTGAAGCGCGTAAACGATTGTTTTCCATCCGCCTTATCATATCAAAAAGAAACCGCGCGACTTTTTCGACAGGTGACAAACGGCTCAAAATAAGCTGGTTTTCGTAAGAACGCTGCAAAGCATTCTTTGCCATATCAAGAACACGATCACGCACTTCGGAGTGTTGGCGTAAATAGTTTTCAATCATTCTTCGATCAAAAGAACAAACAATAACCGGCGTAATGGCTTCTGCTGTTAAAATATGTGACCCCGCTTCGACAAAGCCTAAAAAATCACCGGCAAAAGCAAATCCGGTAATGCAGCGACGACCATCGTTCAACGTTTTGACAAGCCGCACAGCACCCGAGACGATCGTGTAAATCTTCTCGCGTGCACTCCCTTCCTGAAAAATGGCAGCTCCGGACGAAAAGCTTTCACGATTTTTCAAACTTTCAAGTTCGTTCAAGTCATCGTCGTGCAACGGGGCGCACATTGCCAAATCATGCACCATACATAATTGACAACGCTCACCATTTTTGATTTCGCCCGAACAATTCGGACAATGTGCGTCAGTGCTTGAAATCAAATCTTCTTCCATCAATGATAATTGTTGACCGGCCCGCTTTTTCTCAACCTATGATAAATGAGATAAGGCGACATTTAAAGAAAACAATTATATATTTCTGCTCCCCGGTTTTATTGCCGGAATTTTAGCCAACTCGGCCGGAATTTGATCGGCCGGATAAGAAGGAACTGCATATTCGGCAAGTGGAATAAGCGGCACACCTACGTCTACTTTTCCAGCCGACCGGTCAACGATACAGGCCGCAGCCAGAATTTCCGCCCCTGCTTCACGCATAGCCTCAATGGTTTCTCTTATGGAAAGGCCTGTTGTTACAATATCTTCGACAATGACCACACGCGAACCTTTTGGAATGTCGAACCGGCGCAATCTGAATTTTCCGTTTTCACGCTCGACCCAGATAGACGGTACGCCTAAATGACGGGACGTTTCATAAGAAGGGATAAGTCCGCCAATAGCAGGTCCTACAACGTAATCTATTTTGCCTTTTACATTTTCGCGTATTTTATCAGCAAGAGCGCGACACAATTTTTCAGTCATATCGGCATGCATAAAGACCTTTGCCTTCTGCATGTAGATTGCGCTATGTCGGCCGGAGGTCAAAATGAAATGACCTTCCAATATTGCACCCGCTTTTTTAAAAATATCCAGCACATCTTGCGTATTCATAGATTAACCTCAGTCATTCAGGCGAAACAATTCGCCTTGTATTATCAAGTCGATAAAATTCCGACAATTTTTCCATCTATCACGAGCAACCGCTTAGAACCCAATTACTCAGCACCCGATTACTCAACCCCGTATTACTCAGCCATTGACACGCTCAGCCGTACTTACCGATGCAGCCTCTTTAAGTTGAGTAAGAATTCTGTTCAAGTGTTTTAAGTCCCAAACTTCAAGATCGATGATCATTTCGGTAAAATCCGGTGCGGTTCGTACCATTGACAAATTCTGTATATTCGCATCATTGCCCGCTATTGCTTGCGAGACCTCGGCCAATGACCCGGGAGAATTAATTGCCAATACACTGATACGGGCAGGAAAACGTTCTGTCATTGCCGCATCAATGTCCCAGCGCACATCAATCCACCTTTCCGGCTGGTCATCAAAAGCCTTCAAAGCAGGTGACTGTATAGGATAAATGACGATACCGGCTCCTGGTTGCATAATTCCGACAATTCTGTCACCCGGAACCGCTCCTTCCGGCGCAAAACGCACCGGAACATCACCATGTGTACCACGAATTGGCAAAGCATGGTCTTCCTGATAGGGTCCAACCGGCTTGCTCTTATCGCCTTCGGGTACTTTAAACAGCATACCCTGTGCATTCTGGATATTGAACCAACCTTCTTCACGCGGATTGACGTTCGGCTTTTGTTGGGCGCGGTTATCCTGATAATCGGGGTAGACTGCTTTGACAACATCGGAAGAAGGCAATTCTCCACGTCCGACAGCCGCTAGAACATCATCGACATCCAGCCGTGCCAAGCGCGGCAAGACCTTTTTTAATTCCTCTTTGGAAAACTGCTTGCCGGCACGTTCGAATGTCCGCTCCAATATACGCGTTCCCAAACCAGAATATTGTTTGCGAACAGCCACACGCGTTGCCCTTCTGATGGCTGCACGTGCCTTACCTGTAACAACAAGTGATTCCCAGGCAGCCGGTGGTACCTGCGCCTTCGAGCGGATAATTTCGACTTCGTCGCCATTTCTAAGCGCTGTCATGAGTGGCATGATGCGTCCGTTGATTTTTACGCCGACACAGGAATCGCCGACATCTGTATGGACAGCATAAGCAAAATCAATAGGCGTTGCCCCTTTAGGTAATGCAATAAGGCGTCCTTTTGGTGTAAAGCAGAAAACCTGATCCTGAAACAATTCCAGTTTTGTATGTTCGAGAAATTCTTCAGGATTATCCCCTTCGGATAGTGATTGTATCGTTTGGCGTAACCATGCATAGGCATTGGTTTCGTTTTCGAGCTTGCTCGGGGAATTATTGGAGCCGCGGTCTTTATAAATCGAATGAGCCGCCACACCATATTCGGCTATCTCGTCCATTTCCCGTGTTCTGATTTGCAGTTCTACGCGTTGGCGTGATGGCCCGACAATAGTGGTGTGGATCGAACG
This sequence comes from Ditibartonella apihabitans, assembly GCF_002007485.1. Lineage (GTDB taxonomy): Bacteria > Pseudomonadota > Alphaproteobacteria > Rhizobiales > Rhizobiaceae > Bartonella > Bartonella apihabitans. The sequence goes on along the minus strand of NZ_CP015820.1, from coordinate 914,397 downwards.
ATAGTCATTCTGTTTGGGAATTGAAATATAGTCTTTGAATCGTCCGGGAACCATCGGCCAGGTTGTATGAATAATACCCAAAGCACGATAACAATCGGCAACACTATCAACAATCACACGGAAACCATAAATATCCGACAATTGTTCGAATGAGAGCGCTTTGGTTTCCATTTTTCTAAAAACCGAATAAGGCTTTTTCTGCCTGCTTTTGACATAGGCTTTTATGCCATGTTCGGCAAAAAGCTTGGTCAAATCTTTTTCAATTGTCGACAACAGGTCACGATTACGCTCCGAAAGATCGGCCAGCCGATCGGTAACTGCACGATAAGCTTCGGGATTAAGATAGAAAAAAGCGCGATCCTCGAGTTCTTCACGCATATCCTGCATACCCATACGACCGGCAAGCGGGGCATAGATATCCATGGTTTCTTCTGCAATACGACGGCGCTTTTCCTCGCGCATTACACCAAGAGTGCGCATATTATGCAAACGGTCGGCAAGCTTGACCAGAAGAACGCGAACGTCTTCGGAAATAGCGATAAGAAGCTTTCTTAAATTTTCCGCCTGTATGGCTTTTTTCGAAACCAGATCAAGTTTTTTAAGTTTCGTCAGCCCTTCAACCAATTTGCCGATTTCGGGGCCAAAAAGTTGGTCGATTTCCGCACGTGTGGCACTCGTATCTTCAATAGTGTCGTGGAGCAGCGCCACAGCGATCGTTGCTTCATCAAGATGCATATCTGTGAGGATTGCTGCCACTTCCAAAGGATGGGAGAAATAAGGGTCACCGGACGCACGTTTTTGCGAACCATGCTTCTGCATGGCATAAACATAGGCTTTATTGAGCAATGCTTCGTTGACGTCAGGCTTGTAACGCTGGACACGCTCGACAAGCTCGTACTGACGCATCATTCCGGCATACTCCCCTTCTTAAGCGATATGCATATCATGTAACTAAAAATAACAATACAACAAGCAAAAAGCACAAAAAATATGCGCTGCCAAACCGGAAGCGCATATTCACAGTTAAAATATAGAAAAATGATCAATAGTCGTCATTTTTTTCCGGAGCGACCAAGCCTTCAATACCGGCAAGAAGTTCATCTTCCGACATATGATCGAATGAAACCTTGTCGTCCGACTTTTCGCCATTCGAACCGAATACATCATTGGCCTCTTCGCTATGACCAATCAAAGCCGGTTCCGGCTCTGGCTCGTCCACTTCGACATGCTTTTGCAACGAGTGGATGAGATCTTCCTTGAGATCTGCCGGTGACAATGTCTCGTCAGCAATTTCGCGCAAAGCCACAACAGGATTTTTGTCATTGTCTCGATCTACAGTGATCTGTGCGCCTTGCGATATTTGGCGCGCACGATGGGCTGCCAAAAGCACCAGTTCAAAGCGGTTATCAACCTTATCAATACAATCTTCTACCGTAACGCGGGCCATAGATGCCCCTTTCCTAAGAGTTCGCAAATTGATGGAATTGCTTTTGGCATATACAATTTGAAATCAAAAAACAAGAAAAACCGCATTCACTTGATAATTTTTCCAAAAACCTCTCTTGGCAAGTGCCCACAGAGCTGACATATCTAGCGGTAATAATTTGTTAATTAGACCTTTATGGTAAAATGGATATAAAATTATGTTTGACCCAAGAGAAAAAATAGCCCTTTTTATCGACGGAGCGAACCTTTACGCGACCTCGAAAACACTCGGATTCGATATTGATTATCGGAAACTTTTAAAAGCTTTCCAGAAACGCGGCTATTTGCTCAGAGCCTATTATTACACAGCCCTGATCGAAGATCAGGAATACTCGTCAATACGTCCTTTGATCGACTGGCTCGATTATAATGGCTATCGTGTAATCACCAAAAATGCTCGTGAATTTACCGATCCGGCAGGACGGCGCAAAGTAAAAGGCAATATGGACATCGAACTCGCAGTTGATGCCATGGAGCTTTCTGACACTGTCGATCATTTTGTCATTTTTTCCGGCGATGGTGATTTTCGTTCCCTTGTTGAAGCGCTTCAGCGGCGCGGACGCAAGGTAAGTGTTGTTTCGACACTGACAACGCAACCGGCAATGATTTCAGATGAACTCAGGAGACAAGCTGACCACTTCATTGATCTTACAACCTTGAAGCCTGAAATCGGTCGTGCTCCATCTGATAAACCGCAAAAAGAATATCCGGTTGGCAGTGACGATGACACGGACGATGATGAACTCTACTGATGCTTCGGACTTTGAATAAAGAAATTGCGGGGAATAAAGAAATTGCGGGGATTTGTCCGGAGCCTCCGCAAAACTGTGGCCTATGCCCGAGGTTGCGCGATTTTCGTGAAGAATGGCGAAAAAAAGAACCACTTTGGTATAATGGACCTGTTAAGCCCTTTTTACCTTTTGACGGAATCGATTCGACCCGACTTCTCATAGTTGGTTTGGCACCGGGACTAAGAGGTGCGAATCGCACTGGCAGACCGTTCACTGGCGACTATGCCGGTGACCTTCTCTATTCGACGTTAAAAAAATATGGCTTTGCCCGCGGTATTTTTGAAGCAAGAGTTGATGATAGTTTGGAGCTGGTTGACACAACAATTGTCAACGCTGTGCGGTGTGTTCCACCTGAAAACAAGCCGACAGGAGCAGAAATCAATCAATGTCGGCAATTTTTTGCGCCGCTTCTTGAAAATTTGCCAAGATTAAAGGCCGTTGTAACTTTGGGATCAATTGCGCATCAATCAACTGTCCGCGCCCTTGGTGCGAAAATTGCGCAGCACCCCTTCGGACATGGCAAGGTCACAGATATCGGACATTTGCGGATTTTTCCAAGTTATCATTGCTCAAGATATAACACCAACACTGGCCGACTGACCGAGATGATGTTTCATGAAATTTTTTCGGCAGTACGTGATTATCTTGATCAAAACTAGTCTGATTTAATGATCGAATGTAATTGATTTGCTTTGTATTAACGTAAACGCTGTTTGTCCGCTACCGATCTTCCTGCTTTGGAACATCGAAGCGGCAATTTTTTTGAGTAAAAGTCTTATCATTAGATAAGACGAAATCGCTTTTTGAATATGAACACATCCTTTGGCTGTTTCAGGCTAAAGTGCCCCTTGCCTGTTGGGCAATTGCGTCCTCTTATAAAAGTCTTTTGGCTCGTCCAATGGCCGGTTTTCTTCCGGCATCCGTTTCTTGTCAGTTAATTTTCTTTCAAGGCGGATTGATTTCTATCTAAAAAACGAAAAGCCGCGAATGAAACCTTTTTACAGAAGCGCATCAGATAATAAACAAGCGCATCAGAAAAATTTTCGAGTTATATAGACCATTAACCGCGTTCACGCATGAGGCGTGCTTTTTCACGATTCCAGTCACGTTTCTTTTCCGTTTCGCGTTTGTCGTGAATCTTTTTGCCTCGGGCTAATGCGATCTCCAGTTTGACCCGCCCGCGATCATTGAAATAAAGTTTCAAAGGAACGATCGTCATTCCTTCTCGTGCTACGGCATTTGCCCAACGCGACATTTCATGCTTTGAAACAAGGAGTTTTCGCAATCGACGTGGATCGTGATTGAATCTGTTTCCTTGCACATATTCCGGAATATAGGAATTGATCAACCAGAACTCGCCATTTTCAAAACTTGCATAGCTTTCGGCAATGTTTCCGTGATGCGAGCGTAGAGATTTGACTTCTGTACCCTGCAGAACCACCCCGGCTTCCAATGTGTCCAGAATTTCATAATTGAAACGTGCCTTGCGGTTATCAGCGACGACTTTATAGGCCGAGGAAGTGTTCTTTTTATTCATGAATTACCAAATAGCCAGCTATTAATCGTTGACAAGACCTGCATGCTTCAATGCAGCATCAATAATATGTTTTGTCGTATCTTCGATTGGCACAATTGGCGAACGCACAACACTTGTGCAGATACCGAGTTTTTCAGCAGCATATTTGACACCGGCAGGACTCGGCTCCAAAAAGAGAGCACGATTAAGCGGCATCAAGCGGTCGTTCAATTCAAGTGCTTTGGCAAAATTGTTTTCGCGGCATGCCTGAAAAAGCTCGGCACATTGTTTAGGCGCAATATTGGAAGTGACAGAAATACAGCCAACACCGCCCTGCGCGTTAAATCCCAATGCCGTGCTATCGTCGCCCGAAAGTTGAACAAAATCCTTGCCGCATTTTTGCCGTTGCTCACTAACACGCTCGATCTTGCCCGTTGCGTCCTTGACACCGATAATATTTTTACAATCATGGTGGAGCTTGGCCATTGTATCGGCCGTCATATCGATTACCGAGCGACCGGGAATATTATAAATGATAAGCGGAATAGAAATGGCTTTTGCGACGGTCGAGAAGTGTTGATACATTCCTCGCTGGTTCGGCTTATTATAATAAGGAGTAACCACCAGAACCGCGTCTGCACCGGCCTTTTCTGCAAATTCTGCAAGTTCAACCGCTTCTTTTGTGCTATTGGATCCGGCTCCTGCAATAACCGGAACACGTTTTGCGACCTGCCGGACACATAGTTCGATGACGCGTTTGTGTTCCTGATAGCTTAGTGTCGGCGATTCTCCGGTCGTTCCAACGGGGACAATACCGTTAATGCCTTGTTTGACCTGCCATTCGACAAGATCACATAGTGTTTTTTCTGCAACATTACCGTTTTTGTCGAAAGGTGTAATAAGTGCGGTCAGTGCTCCCTTGAGCATGGTAAACTCCCTGATTATATATTCGGTATTAAGGCATTTGCCCCTTCAATAAGCCTTTTAAACCATAGTATCGCCATACGAATGACGCAAGTTGATTTTAACTTACCGACATGTCTTGGTCGAGGGAAATAATTCGCTCTTGCAAAAGAGTTTAACAAGACAAAAATTCGATAACATGTTTTCTTTTTATTGATAGGCGAAAGGAAGAAATCGTTAACCCGTCTTTCACAGTTGGCACTTATGCTCTTACAAAAATGATGGAAATTGGGTCTTTGGAAGTATGATGCACAATCACACATCAGCTGTTCTAGAAAAAACGATGATTTCATTCTTCGCGGTGAGCACCATGCTTTCCACGATTTTTGACAGTCATGCGACTTCGGCTTTAAGTCAAGCGCCTGTGCCACTTGCCCGCCCGTCCATTGCAACATCGAAAAGCGCTGTCACGATAAAATCCGATGCTATTGTAACAAATGGCATTCCGCGGACAGTCAACAGCATAGCCACGGGAAGTCTTAAATCGGGGCTCGACGCGCTCTACAGCAAACAAGCATCGAATGCCATAGCAATCCGCAACAATATGCCGAAAAACAGTCTGGACCGACACATTCTGACTTGGGCAATCGGTGTATCGGGAGTTCCCGGCGTGCCGAGCTCCGAAATATTCAACGCAGCGCAAGAATTGCACGACTGGCCCGGCATGACAGCAATGCGCCGCAATTCAGAACGTGCGCTTGCCAGTGAAATGAATTCCCCGCAAGCAATCATCAGCGGCTTTGGAAATTATGTTCCTGTAACCGCACAAGGCATGGCAGCCCTTGGCGGTGCTCTGATTGAAACCGGCCAAACGGCACGCGCACGGCAAATCATTGCACCTTGGTGGTATAAAGCGAAACTCAGTGCACAGGAAGAACAGCTCGTGTTGAAAAAAGCCGGCGCGGCATTGCTTCCGGCAGATCATCTCCAACGCATGCGCGCAATGCTTTATGCCAATCGTATTTCTTCTGCCGAACGGGTAGCAAAATTGGCAAATGCCCAGTCTCTCTATGCCGGTTATGCGGCTGTTGCCAATAATGACTCGAATGCCCGCCAAAAACTTGCAGCCGTTGATAAAAGCTTCCGCAAAGATTCGCTTTATCTTTTTGCCCAAATTCAATATTTGCGCCGCTCCGGCCAATGTGATGACGCGGCAAAGCTCATGTTAAAAGCGCCGAAAGATGCTCTAACGCTTGTCGACCCGGATGCGTGGTGGATTGAACGGCGTGTTTTGTCACGCGAAATGCTTGATGAAAACAAGCCGAAAATCGCCTATCAACTGGCAGCCGCCCATTCGGCCGAAAGTCCGACACTGGCAGCCGACGCAGAATTTCATGCCGGCTGGTATGCTCTGCGATTTTTAGGTGATAATAAAACGGCAATGCAACACTTTTCCCGTATTGTGCAAATTTCCTCACGACCGGTTGCGGCCTCCCGTGGGTATTATTGGATGGGCAGAACTGCCGAAGCACAAGGAAATCGTAGCAACGCCATCCAATATTTCCGCCGCGCCGCCCATTATGGCACTACTTTTTATGGCCAACTTTCTGCCGCCCGACTTGGAGAACAGAGGCTTGAAATTCCTTATCCGAAGCCAACCGCAAGTGATCGCCAGCGTTTTGAATCACGCGAACCGGTTATGGCTATAAAGAGACTTGAAGCGATCGGATATTCCGATCGTGCAGGTGTCCTTTATCGTGAACTCGGAGAGGAACTTGATAGCCCGGGTGAGCTTGCTATGCTCGCTGTTATGGCAGAGCGTAAAGGCGACCATTATACGAGCTTGAAGATCGGCAAAAGTGCGGTCATCAGGGGTATGGATGTCGGATCCCTCTCCCACCCTGTCGGAGCAATTCCCGAAACGGCCAATATTTCGGCTTCCGGCAAGGCACTTGCCTATGCCATTGCAAGGCAAGAAAGCGAATTTAAAACCGATGCGGTTTCAGGTGCGGGTGCCAAAGGCATGTTGCAACTTCTTCCGACAACGGCAAAAGCGGTTGCAATCAAAAATTCGATAAAATGGCAACCGGAAAAATTGGCAACCGATGCCGGCTATAATGCGACTTTAGGTGCACATTTCCTCGGCGAACAACTTGACCGCTTCAACGGCTCCTATATCCTGACCTTTATCGGCTATAATGCCGGTCCACGACGCGCCAATGAATGGATCGGTCGCTATGGTGACCCGCGCGGGCAATCGGTCGATTGGGTTGTCGACTGGGTCGAACGTATTCCTTATTCGGAAACCCGCGACTATGTCATGCGTGTCATGGAAAACTATCAGGTTTATAAAGCACGCCTTACAGGCACTGCCGATATTAATGTTGACCTAACCGCCGGTCGTCACAGTTGAAGAATAAATGAATTTCGCTCTTCAATTCCGTCAAATCGGCGCAATAGACCATAAATCCGAGTATTTACGAAATAATATATCTCATAATGTTGGTAAAAATCGTCAAAATTATTTCTTAAATTTTTTTATAAAATAATTATACTAAAATAGTGTATTTAATAAAGACGCGTTCAGATAATCATATTTTTCATTGGGTAGCCGCTACTTAAATGTTTATTTTATATCGCAATTTATCATGATTTTTATATACTATATATACGAACGAGACCGTGTATAGACTATAGCCCTGATTGAATGAGCTCGTCATGAAATGAAACCATATCCAGCACCGATATAATAACATGGATTATATTGGTTATCAGGATTATCGAGGTCATAGGGATTCCGGCTTGTTAACGGATTGGTTCTGACACCTACCATCTTCGAAGTAACGGTTATGACATTGCCGAGTTGAAGCAAATATTTATTAACTTGGAACGATAGATAATTTAACTTCTACCGGATGGCAGTCAAAATGGTTTGGCAAATAATCGTTATGCTTTAGTTCTTTCTATCCGCGCCAAGCAAAGCCGGTTTCGATAATGATAGGTTCGATTTTTCATTCCGAACAAGAATTTTGCCAATAACCGCCTTCAGGTTTATCCCAGATACATCTATCATCCAATTGGTAACTTTCCGGTATTTTAATACTTTTATCCGAAGTTTGACGGTCTTTTATTTTATAGAGCGTAGCGCGGTCTAGCGTCAATTTATCACCTTTGAGGGCAATGACACCCGTCGTCATATCCGGCAATATATCCAGAAAGAAAGAAAAAGCCTGTTTGAATTTTTCAGGCATAATGGCGCCTACATCCAGTTCGTCATACACCATCATTCCCGGCTTTATGGCAGATATCTGGTTGATCAAACCAAATCGAGCAAGCCCAATCGGGATAGTTCCGCGAATTGTAATGCTATCCTGATCGACAACAAGCATAAGATAATTATTTGTCTGGTCTGAAAGCAAAATAATGTCGGATTCGACAGTTCCGATATTTTTCAAGGCTTTAACCTTGGCAAGCACCTTGTCACGTTCTCCGCTATCGGGAGCATATCCATGCAAAGTGACATCAAACCCGTCAATGTCATAAGATAGCCAGTTTGTTTCACTGCGCAATTGCCCAAGCTCTTCCGACAGATGCTTTTCCTGGCCGCCTACACCAAACCAGACTGCCATCACAACCACAAACACAGCAATAGTTATGAAAGGCCAGAAGAATTTACGAATTACCATGAACATTTCCCGACAGAGGTCTCACCGTTAACCGTTTTAATCAAAGCTTTTTTCCCATACAATGGCTTTTTAACCCAATTTGAATGATTATAAATAAATTCTTAGAAAACCGTTTCCCGTAAAATGATATAAAAAATATTTTATAATACATGAGATAATATTAGTTTTTTAATATAAATTATAACAATACTCATTTTATTAATTAATAAAAATTCATTATATATTTGTTTTTTAAAAATAAAAATATTTTATGAATTAATGTATTTTTGAATTTATTTAATTTTGTCATCTAAAAATTGCTTATGCACGCCCTCCCCGACAGTAGGAGCTTAACACAAATTTTTCTTGATTAATATTGTCATGTTTTATATAACCGAAAACATCAACGTTCGGGGCGTTGATATTTTGCTCAGCCAGCCAGCCTATAAGCCTAGCAAGCCAAGCGCTTTTTATTGACTAGATAGCACTCAAAAGCGAGGGATTAGGCATGTTGCTGAAAATTGGGACAAGACTGAAAACATGTGTTGCGTTGGGGGACTCATAATCGCAATGCCGCTATCGGTTTTTGCCGAAAACGTTGATAATGATACGGCTAAAAATACACCGCTCCTCAATCCTGTCATCGTCAAGTCACCATCAAATTCTTTAAAATTGAACAGCCCGACTATTTTGACAACTCGTAAAACGGCTGAAGATATTATTGAAAAACAGGTGGATGATGTCCATGACATCGATCGTCTCGATCCATCCATCAGTTACAATTCGGATAGCGACAGTTTCAATATTCGCGGACTTGATCAAAATCGCGTTTTGACGACAATCGACGGAATTCGTCTTCCTTGGCTTTATGATGGCTCCCGACAAGTCAAAAGCGGCATCTCTATGTTCGATTTTTCTTCGCTTTCGACATTGGATATTATCCACGGATCGGATTCCAGCCTTTATGGATCAGGCGCTTTGGGCGGAGTTGTGGCACTCCGGACGCTTGACCCGGAAGATCTTCTGACACTCGAGAAAAATTGGGCAAGCCTGACCAAAGGCAGTTACGATTCGACCGATCGTAGCTGGCGCATTAATGAAGCCTTCGCCATGCGGGCCAAACAGACATATGCCCTCTTTCAGGGAGGATACGCACGCGGCAAACAGCGCGAAAATAACGGTAACGGAGGCGGCTACGGTACAAACAGAGTAGAAAACAACCCTGCCAATTTTGATCAGGATAATTTGCTGTTCAAACTTTACCAACATATTGATGGAAGCCAGCGTTTGGGCTTCACCGCAGAACGTTTCAATCTTTCGAAAGATATCGATACATACAACCTTTCGACGACAACCTATCGTCCCGGTTCCGGTACAGAAGAAGACGAAAAACGTCGGGAACGCCTATCCATGTCGTATGACTATAATGGTGGTGGCGTTATCGATGAAGGCCACGCCATTTTATACTGGCAGCGACAGCGAAATGATGAAAAATCCGAATCTGACCGCTTATCTATCCCGAAGGGGTATTATATGCGCGACAACCTCATTCGTGATACCGATTATGGACTTAATCTCGCGGGCTTAAAAAAGTTCGACGCGGGTTCGGCTACCCATACTCTTCGGTTGGCAACCGAAGCTTCGTCTTCAAAATTTCAGCAATATGCTGCCGGTCACGATAACTGCCCCCCGCCCCCTTTCAAAGGGCCTTTTATGGCCTGTAAATTCATGCACATCAATCAATCGGATTCTCCCGATACCGACAGCGTTATATTCGGTTTATCGGTCGAAGATGAAATCGGCATGATTAATAACCGTTTACGGTTAACTCCGGGACTGAGATATGATTGGTATGACCATCGCCCGCAAGACACTTATGCTTATGAGCACGCCGCCGGTTTTAATGGCTATCCATCGAGTAACAGCGATTCTCATCTTTCGCCGAAATTGCGCCTGGAATGGGATGCAGTCCAACAGGTGACATTATATGCGCAATGGGCTCAAGCCTTTCGCGCTCCCAGTGTTACAGAACTTTATCTGAACTACACCAATCCCGGCTTCTATTATACGCGCGGCAATCCCGATCTAAAACCGGAAACAAGCAATGGTTACGATATCGGAGCCCATCTCGGCGATGACAATCTCGGTGGCTCTATCAGTCTGTTTTCCAATTACTATCGCAATTTTATCGACGAGATCGATCTCGGTGCCGACCGCGATTTCATGCTGCAACGTTTAAATTATATCAATCGGGCCCATGTCCGGATTTCGGGTGTCGAAGCAAGAGGTCATATTGTTTTTTCTAGCGGCTGGCATAGCAATCTTGCAATTGCCTATGCCGAAGGCAAAGACACAGATAATGATGAACACCTGAATTCAATCCCTGCTTTGAAGGGCGTTATCGGAGTTGGCTATTCGCGTGAACAATGGGGGTCCGATCTTTCACTGACAGCCACAGGCAAACGCAATAAGGTCGAAGAAAACTCCGATTTTGCAAAAACCCCCGGATATACCCTTCTTGATCTCACCGGTTGGTGGGAACCTGTTGGTAAAAAAGGTCCACGATTGCAAGCCGGTATCTACAACTTATTCGATAAACGTTATTGGAATGCCGTTGATCTTCCATCAGCGCCATTGTCACCAAAAGATGCTTATAGCCAGCCGGGACGGACATTCAAAATATCGTTTACCCAGAAATTCTAGCAGAGTGAGAAACATCGGGACAATGAATAGGAAAGATGCATCTCTCTATCAATTTTACACGCTAAATGTTCGGAAAATGTCACGAAAAGGTTGTCTGACGTTTGAAGAACAACATGGGTAAAGAGAGAGCTAAAAATAACTCAAGGCATTTTGTAATTCCGAATTCACAAATATGTCGCAGTCGCCTAAAAAACATGATAAATATTATCATATTTAAAATTATTGGGTAAAATATGATGGGAACGAACACCAAAAGGCAATCGGACGGGCGACTGAAAGCGGCACCGTTAACGATTGATAGCAAAGCATTATTCGGCGCGAATAATGAAATATTTATTCTTCATGACGGGGCCACATATCGGCTGAAAATTACCCGTTTTGGTAAACTTATTCTGAATAAATAGAAGGGCGAACATTCATGGCTATGGAGAGCGAAAAAATTCTTTCTTTACGTGAAAAACACAAGGATTTGCGTGATCGGGAATTTGCCAAATCAATCGGTATTTCAGAAGCCGAACTGGTCTCGGCACTCACGACAGTCGGTCAAGCCGAACAATTGAAAGTTGATATTCCGCTATTGTTGAAAAATGCCCACAAGCTCGGAGAAATCATGGCGCTCACCCGCAATGACTATGCCGTGAGCGAGAAAAAGGGGCATTTCCAGAATGTGTTTCCCGGTAATGACGTTTCAATGACACTCGGTCAAATAGACCTTCGTATTTTTCAGAAAAATTGGAAATTTGCGTTTGTCAGAGACATGCAGGTTCATGACCGCGCGGTAAAAAGCCTTCAATTTTTCGATGCCTATGGTTCGGCAGTTTTCAAACTTTATCCGGAAATGGCTACGAATATTGACGAATGGAACAAGCTTATTGATCTTTTTAAAGTCGGCGCTCCAAAAGCACCTATCGAGGTTTTAGTCCCTAATCCTTCGAGCGATCATCCGCCTCATAATGCCGATATAGAAGAATTCCGTAATCGTTGGCGACAAATGACAGACGTGCACCAACTCCATGACATATTGAAGGAATTAAAAATCGGTCGCCATGAGGCCGTAAAAATCGTTGGTAGTGAATTTGCCAACGAGGTGCGATCGGATTCGGTAGAGCTTTTACTTCATGGTGCGGTTGAGAACAGTGTGCCTATTATGTGTTTTGTTGGCAATAGTGGCTGTATCCAGATATTCACCGGCACAGTCGAGAAATTGAAAAAACTCGACGACTGGTTCAATATTCTTGATGAAAAATTTCATCTTCATCTCCTCACATCCGGTATTTCACGTATCTGGCACGTCAGAAAGCCAACCAGCGACGGCTATGTGAGTTCTCTTGAAGTGTTTGATCATAATGGTGAAATGATCATCCAATTTTTTGGAAAACGAAGTGCAGGAGAACAAGAACGGGAAGATTGGCGCGCTTTGCTCGCGAGCTTGCCACCGGCACCGGAAACGGCGGTCGCATAATAACACGGCACTGACACAACAATGAATTATTTCTCTCTTTATTCGAACTTTCGTTTTTGCCCTTGGCTGTCATATTCCGTAATAAGCCGGCTCAGCGTGGTGATGTGTATTTTTCTTGCTGTCACGACAACGCCCCAATCAGCGCGCGCAAAAAAAGCCGATGTTTTTCCCGAAGGTGCCAAAATTATTTCTGTTGGCGGTGCCGTAACAGAAATTGTCTACGCTTTGGGGGCTGGAGAGCAACTCATCGCGCGCGATACAACAAGCAGTTATCCGGATGAAGTGCAAAAATTGCCGGATGTCGGATATATGCGTAATTTATCGCCGGAGGGCATTTTATCCCTCGCACCGGACGCCATTTTACTTGATCAAGGCAGTGGGCCGGCTTCCACTGTCGAAATTCTGGAAAATGCTTCAATCCCCATGCTGGAAGTACCTGAACATTTTACTCGTGAAGGAGTCAGAGAAAAGATTGAAAAAATCGGTCAGGCATTACATAGGCAAGACAAAGCGGAAGCTTTGATAAAAGAGGTCGAGCAGGAATTTGCGAAAAATGATCAGCTTATCAAAGATCATGGTGACGCAAAGCGCATTTTGTTTGTTCTTACCGTACAAAACGGCCGATTGATGGCTGCCGGAAAGGATACGGCTGCCGATGGTATAATCAGATTATCCGGCGCCCGGAACGCCATTGACGGCTATAATGGTTACAAGTTGCTAACAGACGAAGCGATCATTAATTCCTCCCCTGATCTGATCTTGATGATGGGGCATTCGGGCATAAGTGCAACTGTTGAAGATCTCTATAAAATACCTGCAGTAGAAACGACGCCCGCCTTTAAACACAAAGCGATAAAGCAGATGGATGGCCTCTATCTCCTTGGATTCGGCCCCCGTACACCATTGGCGGTTCGTGAAGTTATAGATGCGCTATATCAAAACGGACAATGACCCCGCCTCTACCCAACAATTTCTATTTAAAAATCTATGACTTGGATGAAACTTCGAAACAATATGACAACTTTTTTCGGCTTTCGGGTAATTGGTTTATCCATTCCCCGAAGCCTGGAAAGAAACAGCAATGATATCTGCATTTTTTAAAATCCGCCCGGTTGAAGGAGACCGCAGCCATAGAGGAAAAATGGCGATTATCTTGCTTATAATTGTCCTGCTTATAACGATATATTGCGGACTTGTAATCGGTGCCTATGATGTTTCAGTTGCGAATTTTTTGACCTCGATCCGGCGATCAGGCTTGAATGAAATTATCAAGACGCGCGACTATCTTGTCCTTGTCAATATCAGACCACCGCGTGTTATTCTAGGCATGTTGATAGGTTCGGCACTGGCGGTTTCCGGTACTTTAATGCAGGGATTGTTTCGCAATCCGCTCGCCGACCCTGGTATTATGGGAGTTTCCTCAGGTGCTGCTTTGGGAGCGGTGTTGATGATCGTGGTTTCGTCTGCGCTCCCTATACCGGTCATCAAAATTCTTGGCAGTTTTAACGTTGCAACCGGAGCGTTTGTCGGCGGGCTTTCGTCTACTATCATACTCTATTTCATAGCAACCCGTAACAAACAAACATCAATTGCGACAATGCTTCTTGCCGGAATAGCGCTCGGGGCATTTTGCGGCGCATTATTGGGTATTCTCATTTTTATGGCGAATGATAACCAGCTCCGTGATATTACATTCTGGAATCTCGGTTCCCTTGCCGGTGCAACATGGTCACGCGTAGCAATCGCATCTCCTTTTATCATTATCGGGTTGATTCTGGCTCCTTTCCTTGCTCGTGCAATGAATGCCTTGGCTCTTAATGAAGCGGTTGCCGGACATTTGGGGTTTCGGGTGCAACGCATAAAACACATGACAATTTTTGTTGTTGCATTCATGTGCGGAGGTGCCGTTGCAGTGAGTGGAAGTATCGGCTTTATCGGCATCATTGTGCCCCATATATTGCGCCTGACAATTGGCCCTGACCATCGTTACCTTATTCCATGTTCCGCACTTTTTGGGGCTTCATTGCTTATTGCTACCGACACAGTTTCGAGAATAATCGTAGCACCGGCCGAACTGCCGATCGGCATTATTACCTCGTTAATCGGAGGACCATTTTTCTTGTGGATTCTGTTAAAAAGACGGGGGGCTCTGGAGCAATGATCGAGGTTGAAAATCTTTCACTCACTCTGGGTAAAGTCGAAATACTTCATTCTTTGACATTACATGCGCATGCCGGACAAATAACCTCAATTATCGGAACCAACGGGTCAGGAAAAACCACGCTTGTCAAAGCGTTGAGCGGGGAACTCCGATATAGCGGCAAAATAAAATTTAATGGCGCTGATATCGCTCTGAAAAGACCCGACGAAATGGCTTTGATACGAGCCGTTCTTCCACAATCCACGGGGTTAAGCTTTCCGTTTCTTGTTCGGGAAGTCGTCGAGCTCGGCCTTTCCGCCAGTTTATATTCAAGAGAAATGAAAAAAAATTTGCCGGAAATGGCTTTGAAAAAAGTCGACCTAAGCGGCTATGAAGGGCGTTTTTATCAGGAACTATCAGGCGGCGAACAAGCACGCGTTCAGCTCGCGCGCGTGCTTTGCCAAATTTGGGAACCGGTCATTGACGATAAACCCTGCTGGTTACTGCTCGATGAACCGGTTGCCAGTCTGGATATTCGCCACCAACTCATTGTGATGGATATTGCCCGTGATTTTGCAAAAGCTGGTGGCGGCGTTCTCACTATTCTGCACGATCTCAATCTGGCTGCGCACTATAGCGACAAAATAATCGTTCTCGATCACGGCCACATCGTCAAAGAGGGAGCACCTCGCGAAGTCCTGACAACGCAATTATTGCACGACGTATATCATTGCAAATTGACCGTAGGAAAAATTCCGGAAGATGGTATCCCTTTTGTTCTCCCCCAATCCGCTTTTCTTTGATGAGAAAAGTTACTTTCACGGAAGAATTATCAAGAACAAATCCCGATTTAGCCGATTTTCGGCTCTCCGAGAGACAACATCAGCCGATTAGCCCAATTAAAAAAGCTGACGGCATGAATAACGTCAAAAATTTCATCGTCATCAAGACCTGCTGCTCGAAGAGCTTTGATCTCGGTTTTTCCGAAGGCCGGCGGTGTTTGGCTGAGCGTGGTAGCAGCCTTAACAATAGCGTTCCAGCGCTCTCCCAAATCGGCAGATATGCCCTTATCAAGAAGTTCATCAACATCGGCCGGTTTTTTGGAATAAACAGCCGCATGTCGGGCATGCACAGAAGCACAATAAATACAGCCGTTAAACCGCGATGTTGCTGCGGCTGCAAGTTCCCGTTCGGCACGGGGCAAGCCATCGACAGTATTGTAAAAAATATCCTTATCTGTCCTTGTTCGCGCTTCCAATATGTCGGGATCGCGTGCCAATAACCGGAAATAATCCGATTTTGCACGCGCCGCCTCGACCAAAGAGTCACGCTGGCGTTCGCTCAAACTCTCTTCTGCAACCGGTTCGATCCACGGAACCCAGTCCAGATTGTCGCGCGTAAAGACGTTGGGTCTTTTGATTTCTTTAGTCGAATTATCTGACTTTGTGTTCATTCTCGCTCAATTCCAATTGTAGAGGTGCGGTTATTAAGAAGCTTTTCAACAAAAATTGCCGTTAATCTGCGCTTTTAAAGGCAAACAGAGCTTGTAGCCCCAGAGCAAGTCTTAACTGGAAGCTTAAAAAAGCAACCAGTTGCGAAAGAGTGACGATTTCATCATTGTTCCAACCGGCTTGCTTGAGAGCTTCAAGATGGGTCGGCTCACTATCGCGTGGGTGGAAAACCAGAAGATGACTGTGTTTCAATGCGGCTGCCAATTTTTCTCCCAAGGAATTTTTTAGCTCCGCACCTGCACTCCAGCTTTTTCCAACCGTATTCTCTTTTGTGAGAGGGCCATCGGGGTATCTGCCGAATGGCCCTGTGCTTTTTGCAGCGTTCGCCGCCTCTTCTATAATTTTAGCCCAATCGGGTTGTAATTCTTTCAATTCATTTTCATAAAAATTGATTGCATTATCAAAACCATGTAGTCGGGAAACAAAAGTTGCAATCGCAAGGCGATCTTTCAAAGAAAAGCCGCTATCCTTGACGTTTGAAAACAGCGCTTCATAACTCTTTTGCGCTTGATCTTTGGTAATTGGCCGACGCTTGCGTAACTCTAACGGCGAGCCAACAAGCTCGTCAATTATATCATACTGGGACATTTGTTGGTTCCTTATAGCGGACAGTCGGTAGCAAATTTCATTTCAATGTGCGGCAAGGCTCAAGCCCAATGCAGGAGCAACTTCTTTTGCCGTCAGTTCTAACGATTTCAAGATCTCTTCATGAGGCGGATCAATGGAGTGAACCTGAAAAACAACATCTGTTGCGCGATTGAGCGAGGTATCTTTTTTGAGCGATGCAATCACATCTTCCGGCGTTCCAACATGTTGGTCAAACGCGACAATAAGATCTTCAAGCGAGCTCCCTTTAACATTCGTTAGTGCTTTCCCCAATCGCTCGGCGGCGCTTCTTAATCCTTTTTCAGCCAATTCGAGAGCATGGGCACGATCGCGCGATACAAATAAGCTTCGAGAAGCCATGATGCGCGGTTTTACGCCTGCCGGTAATGCAGAGAGATAAGCGTCAATGATAGGGTTTTGTATTTCATCAAGCGTTGCTTCGGGATTATCTGCCGGGCGCGGTTGTGTCCTTGACAACATTAACCCGTCGCCTTTTTCGCCCGCAAGTTTGCCTCCAAAAGGTGAAAAGGTCGCCATCCAGAAACGCCGTAACAAATGTGGGGCTGCCGGATAAAGCCGGTTACCATCCAACAGATCTTCGCCGGCAAAGGCCTGACGCAACACGTTTAGATGGTGTGCATAAACTTCGCCACGTTTATCCGGATCAACGCCGAAAACTTCAAACGATTCACGTGTTCCACCTGTGCCAAATCCCAATTCCAACCGACCATTCGACAACAGGTCAAATACGGCAGCATCCTCGGCCACTCTTACCGGACTTTCCATTGGCAAAGTGATGACACCGGTACCAAGTCTTATCTTCTTTGTTTTTGCTGCAATATTGGAAAGAAAGACAAAAGGAGACGGTAACCCACCCTCTTGAGGATGGAAATGGTGCTGAGCAACCCATGCGGTTTCAAAGCCCAACTTTTCAGCATAAATTATTTGTTCTTCAGCCAATCTATAACGTTCGCCTGCCGGAACAGCATCAAGAAGACGTGAAAAGAAGCCAAGCTTTTTTTGATTATCTGCCATTATAAAATCCATTGTCAAAAATGAAACATTTTCCGACAAAAAGCCTAAACATTTGGCACTTGACCGACAAAGAATGGATTTTCCGATTTCAGCTTGGATAAAAATTTAAATGGCATAATTTTTAAGATTGTTAGAAAATTCGTCTCAAACCTGTTCAGATAGCTTTCGTGCCGACCGAACGTCCCTTCCCTCTTTCACTATTTGAATGTTATATTTTCAATAAACGATGATATAAAAATCATATAAAAATCTCAAAGTTGAAAATTATATTTTAAAATCATAAATATATATATTTTTTTATATAAAACATCAAAATAAACAATAAAAATATATTTTAATTATTATTTATTTTTAAAAATTCAGACAGCATAATATAATTTATTGTCATATGATAATGTCATCAAATTCAATTTAGAAAATACTATTTTCGGGGCACATTAAAGACAATATTCGGCATAGGGTCTTAAAATTTCCCGATCCGAATAAGCACCAGCTCCGTTTCCATTTTCAGAGGTCTCCAGCCTCTTTAGACCTCCAGCTGACGATAGAAAAATCATCCATCGCGTTAAACTTTATCGAATAATGATAAACGCGCATATCATTAAATTCATGCCATTCCTTCATCAACTCCCTTTGTTGGTTTTTACTTTCTGTGAGGTTTATCAGGTCGTCTGACACTGTGTCATCTGACCATATGTGTGAGTTATCTTTTACAAAAGTTCCATTTAAAGTTGATAAATAAAGTTAAGTAAAAACCATTTGATTTTACAAATTGATGCACTTGTAATGGTATCACTGCTCTGGAACATATAAGCGAAGTCTCCCTTCGAGAGAGGTCCGATAGCGCGGTATCTTCCTGTGAAAGATTAAAATATCATTCGCTATTTCAAGTAATAACCGTTCCGCCCTCATTATTTTTAATACGCCCGACGCTAAAAGCTAAAAATACCGGAATGAGAAGGAGCGTTGTGACATGTCATCTGTCAGAATATCGTCAATCTGTTTATCTTTGTCGGCATTGGCCTTGGGGCTTTCTTCTTATATGACTGCCGGTTTGATACCTCTGATTAGCAACGACTTTGATGTTTCGATTGGCTTGGCTGCACAGTTGGTAACCGCTTTTACGCTACCCTATGGTCTTTTGTCTCCTGTTCTAGTGGGAATGACGGGGCATCGTGATCTTAAAAACAACGTCTGTATTTATCTTGGTGTGTTTGTTATTGCCAATGCCGCATGTGTGATTGTTCCGGAATTTTATTTTTTAATTCTTCTTCGCGCTATAGCGGGAACCTCTGCCGGTGCGTTTCTTGCCTGCGGAATAACAGCATCGACCCGACTAAGCAACAACGAGAAAAAGGGCAAATCCATTTCAATAATAATGGCGGGTATGGCCATTGGAACTGTCATTGGTGTACCCGCTTCGCTCGTTATAGCCGATCATTTCGGTTGGCGAAGCGCTATGATAATCGTAAGCATTCTTGGTGGAATCGCGTTCATCGGTTTATATCTATGTTTACCGACCTTGCCATCAACAATGATAAAATCCGAAAAATCCCGTTTTGCCCTTTTATCCGAATGGCCCGTTGTGAGAGTTTTATTGATCTCTCTTTTTGCAGCAATATCGAGCTTGGGAATGTATACTTTCCTATCTCCATTCGTGAGCGCCGTAAATAAAGAGGCATATGTGACGGTTTATTTATGGTATTGGGGCTTAGGGGGCGTCTGTGGAAGTATTCTGATCGGATATTTTGTCGATGACTATGATCTGAAAAAAATCCTGTTCGTTATTCTCGGATTGCTTTTACTATCATTTATCGGTTTGGCTTTACTGTCACATATCTATCTGCCGTTGATCGCATTGCCCCTCGTTATATGGGGTGCGGTTGGCTGGGCGCTGCAAGTCCCCCAGAACAACGAGCTATTAAAAATCAGAGAGGATAAAGGCGATGGTAATCTGGCGGTCGGTTCAAACCAGTCATCCGTGTATCTCGGAGGGTCGATCGGCTCGTTAATTGGTGGCGTTCTTGTTTCGTACGGGGTTAATCCAGCAGCACTACCCGCTTATTTTATGCTACCTATCATTATTGCTCTTATTCTTCTATGGACGAGTAAAACTAAGTCTTCTGTCGACGGATAGTACCAAACGTCAGAGCGCGCCCGGGCTTTATTCCCTGTTGCTTTATCATTTTGAATAACCGCGCTTTTAACTGATACTTTATCAGAACGGCGCGGTTTCAAAAATTCTCACAAATAAACACGTTATCTAAGTCCATTCTTTTTCAATCCGTAAAATCACCACACACCGCGCCATGGTTTTCTCTCAAGGAAAAGATGCAACGGGCAAAAACTTATTGTTAGCAACATTCATTTAAAAATAAGCCAGATCGATTTTGGCAAAGCCGGTCACTGTTCTTTGTCAATCAAGGGCTCATTGGCTTCGCCAGATATAACGCGTGGAATTAACGGTGTGGAGTGGCATTAACACGCGCTCCGTAAACTGTTGTTGGTTGATATGACAAAGGGCACCGCGGCAAGCAGGTAATCAACGAAAGAATGAGTATTCTTTCCGCCATCCTGTCACGTAAGCACTGTTGAACCGAAAATTCGGGAGATAAGCTTAATCACAACAGACTATATACGGGTTAGATGAATTTTCTCGACTTGAAGTCCGTTGAAAACAGGCAAAATGGGAAAAGTGAGAGCGACAACTGAAAATTAATTCAAGATCATGGCCCCGCAGTTACCTGCAGCAAAAATCACGATATAAAAATCCCGACATATACGTAAATACTCCGATATCTTTTCAATAAAACAGCAAATCATCCAAAATACTTGGTTTCCAAAATCTACAAAATAATTCTAGTGGATTTGGACAAAGCGCATCCGGAATATTTTTTGAGAATGAAAATAATTTATGCCATGATCTCTATCATTATTGTTTAACTTACACGATTTTTGAAAAACTTGACAATGTAATCAATACGATCGACTTTGTCATAAAATCGACATGTCTCGTCCCATCCGTCAATCTTAAAATCCACATCCTTATCCTCCCCCCTCAACACTATAATGCCTTTTTCGTCGTCTGACGACGCAACATCATCATTATTGAATAACGGAGCAAGATCATTTTTGTCTTTAAAGCGCTTTATTAGCTCTTCGCTACACTGAGCACTATCATTAGGTGACGATGAGATCCGCCAACCCGTATCGTCTCCATGGAGATAGACTCCTTTTTCTATTTCCAGACCTTCATCCTCAAAATCGCGTTCCGAGTTCTGGTCGTAAGGCCCGATTGGTAAAAATTTTATTTCTTTCTTCAAATCGTTCTTCAACTTTTCCGCCACACAAAATAGAAAAGGGTTCCAATACACTTTCACCTTTTGTTTAAAATATACCTTGCTAGTAAATATATGTCCATATATTTCTTCTTTCAACAATTTATACTTTGATTCTTTTGGTATAAAAAAATTTGAATATTTTACTAAATAATATCTCCAGAAAAATTTTCTATATTTTTCGCAATCTTCAAGCCAGTTGTCTCTTTTAACTTCAAGTATATTTTTAACGTGTCTTCTATTTTTTGTTTATCAATATCTTCTTGATAAAGAAAATCCTGTTCTGCAATATAGTTGCATAATTTTGTGACTGCTCGCCGACAATTTATCCGTTGATTGTATAAGCTTCTATTAAATATTGAATTCCACGTAGATTGCCTATGATAGACGTCCTGTAAAGCTCCATAGGTAAAATATGATCCCGTTGGCAATGCATAATCGTCCTCGCACAATAAGGAGTTTTTTAGTAGCTCACTTTCGGAATTTTCTGCAAATTGGCTGAAAAGTTTATCTCCTGCCTCGATAATTTTGGGATCAAAGCAAATGAACTTTTCCGGTTCCTTCCGTACACTCTTTTCCGCCTGTTCATGCCCTTCTGTTTCCTGCTGTTCACACAGAGAAAATGCGCCTAAATTACCACGAAAAAATTCATGATTTTCAAGCCGGTTCAGTGCGTTCAGAAATTTTTTGTCGTCGTTATGTTCGCGACGCAGTTTCAATTTCACGGCTTCTTCATTTATTTGATAAACATTGAAACTGCTTCTCTTGATCCATTCGTTTTCATTGTCAACTTGGTTCCTTGGAACAATGCTCAACAGATCGGGTGAAACAATATCCTCTTTTTCACTTAAACGATCAGTTAAAATAATCTTCACCAGTTCACGTAATTGATCCGCATAGTTTTCATATCGAAGATCGTCGGCTGAATTCTCAAGAAGATTACGAATGGGACGCAGCGATTCCCGCATCGCTGTTATATCTTCGGCTCCAACCACCAAGTTGGTATCCTTATTATCCGAAATTTTTCGCCATATTAATAATAAAAATGCAAATAATAGAAGGCGAGCGGCAACCGGTTCTTCCTTTTCATTATTGATTAAATGATCGAATATATTTTCTTCTGTATTATTCAACAGAGCAATTTTTAAAGATGAATTATCATTGTTAAATTCGTTTTGTCTATTCAGATCCTTTTTATAAAATATTCCCCTAAGTATCCGATCTATTTTATCGTTACCAATGTCATTCATTCCGTCGAGTAAACGTTTTACCCCGTCAATATCGTTACCGTCTATATTTGACAAAAAAGATTTTGTTTGAACCACATGTTTGAATATTTCGAACAATTTCATGGTTCGGACGTCGTCTGGCGGATTTGTTGTTTCATTTTCTTCAAAGAGGATTTGCTCTTCGTTCAAGAGGTATAAAATAGTGCCAATATAACGCAAAAAGCGCTCAAACGCCTCGTCGCATAAAATCGCTTGATCAAATTTGTCGGGCTTATCTTGGGATCGAATATTATCCCAAAAAATACTGATCCATGTTGTATCAAAACATCTTTCAATATCGTCCAATGGCGTTTTGGTTTTCAGTTCTCCTCGGGAGGATTTTTCTCTCAACAGTTCCACTAATTTCGCTTTGAAATTTTCAAATTGGGTCAGCTGTTTGCCGCGAGCGTTCATTTTTATGTATAGCTCGTCGCTTGACAAAGACAGATCCTGCAATGGCTTATAAAAAAATGTGATAAGTGGCGGTTTTTCTATTAATATTTCCCAAAGATCAGGGATATCTTTAAATTTTGTATGAATCGCGTCCAGCATGACCAGCATACCGGATATTGATTGATCAAATTTCCATCTTGCAACATACCAGGGAGCATCTTTGACAATTCTCGAAATGTCCTGGTCATCGGAAAGACGTTTAAATAAAAAATCGGCTTCGTTATTAAGCTTTTGAATAAATATCCTCGTGCTTTCACGAATTTCATAACAAAAGCGGTTAAAAAATTGTTCTACCTCGGCCAATTTTCCGGCTTTTCCTGCCGCGTACCAGTGCAGCAAAAATAATGTGGTCAATCGTTGTTGCCCATCAAATGGCTTAAAGTGTCCTTTATCTTCCTCCCCATAGATAAAATCGAGATGCAGCGGCTTTTTATCCTTACATGCTTTATAAAGTGCGTCCAAAAAGTCGTGACGAATAGACTTTACTTTTTCCGTGAGACGCCCTTGCGCATAATCACGCTGTATCATCGGAATAACAACTTCAGTGTCTTTTAAAAGTTGATAAAAGCTTTGGACCTTGCTACTCCCCATAATCTTCCCCCAATAAGCCCTTACGTTTTGCTTTGATGTCATCTTGATATTTCTGACGATCTTTCACTGTCCAATAAAGCTTACCTTGTTCTTCCATGCTAAACAGGCGCAAAAATACAGCTTGAGTAGCAGGAGGAATGAAGCTGCCTTGCTTCATTTCTTCAACAATTTTGTTCTGTTTGACACGAAAAATCGAATTGTTCAGAGCACTGTTTGCCGAACCGTCAAGAAGTGCAAGGTTCGACAGCTCGTGTACATCATCCTCATCTCGCACATTGGTTTCGCCGGGTGCTTTATCGCCATCTAACGCATTCGTCTCGCCCGCTCTTTTATCAAAAAATTGCAATATACACTCTGACAGCGTTAAAAATTCATCTTTTGTTTCAGGAAGTTTGAATTGCTTCGAATATTCGAATAGTTCCGAAGATTTGAACCGTTCCGAAGATTTAATCTTCTCCATCAACTCTTCAACGCGGTCAGACAGGTGCTGAACGGCATCCTTTTTCCGAGGTGCATCCGTTTTCTGGAAGGAGTCCGTTGGAAAAATACTCGTCAACACTTCCAAATGGCCTTCCAACCAAGTCAACCATTGCTCTTTTGTATTAAGCCCCTCAACATTTTGCGCGTTGATGTGTTCTATGGTCCATTTCTTTTGGTGATGGGCCGAGAAGTCATATCGCGGCTTTTTGCCGGCTGTTTTCATACTTCTTACAAATTCAACATTATATAAAAACAGGAATTTTTTGCATTCCTCTTTATTGGTGTCATAAGTATATTCTCCGAATTTATCCTCATCGGGATAAAATTCTTTGACAATAGACTTAACTTTTTTCTTTAACGCGTCTTTTTCCAGATCTTTAAAATTCAAAAACAGAGCTTGATTCATCTGTTTTTCGGCAAATAAATAACCAATCCAATGATAAAGGTCATTATCATCATACCAGGTTTGTAACTTCCACAGATCAAGCTGGATTGATTCCCATATCTGCTTTACATTTTTTTTAGAAAACTTGTCTTTTTCGGCATTTTTCAATTCTTCGGCCAGCGCTAAGAAGGAAGCAAGTTTATTATCTTCACTGCTTTTTTTGTTAAAATGGAAATCGAGAAGAAAATCTATGCGCGTTTGATAACGTTCGTCTTTAAAATTTGACAAATGGTTATTTTCTGAAAAACCGAGAAATCCCCAAAATTCCGGTTTTCGCAACTCGTATTCGAGATTATCCCACCCAACGCTAATCAAGCCACGTTCCGTTTCAATATCCGGCAAGTTTTGATTATCGTCTTTGTTATCCTTCGATTTGTAATAAGCAGGATTGAGGAGTGCTGCGCGGCTTAGCTCGGCATTTGTCAAGGGAATTTTTCCGCTATTCAAACGTGTAAATGCAGCTATTTCACCACCGGAGTCATTATTATCAATTACATACCAAAGTACTTTTACTTGATTAGCAAATATGCCATAAAATTCTATCCAATTGATACCTTTCTTATTCTTCTCATCAATATATTGCCTTATTTTATCGTAAGCCTTATATAGAAAATATAAATCTATACTCGCGCATTCCTGTTTTGTGGGTTCTATACCTTTTGCTACACGTTTTAAAAATTCATCACTTTCATTCCGTGTATTAATGGTTAGTGTATAATTAATAAATTTATTCTTTTTAATATCGAAACGTGGTTTGTCGTTTTTTACCTCGACTTCGTTGGAAAAAATGTAATGAATAGCTTTGTCAAAAAACTCATAATAAATGGCATCGCGGTCTAGTTGTTTTTTAATTGACTTCCTATAATCAATATTTTTTGGAACATAGTTGTTCGACGGATTTAACAGAACTGCGTTTAGTAAAAGCACTGTTGTTAAACGTTGTTGCCCGTCAACAATGTTTATTTCGGGTTCGTTTTCTTTTTCATCATTACCTGTTCCCTCGTTATAGTTCTCCATAACTACAACAGGTTGAAGAAAATAGATTTTATTTTCTTTTCCATTCTTGAATTGTTCGTAAAACTCGAAAATATCATTTAAAAAATCATAAATTTGCTGGTCATTCCATCGGTAACCACGTTGATAACCCGGAATAATAAAATTTCCCTCCAATTCAATGAGGGCGCGTAATTCGCCACTGTTTCCAGATGGTTGTTTGGAATGTTTGTGGTCTATAATTCCAGTGTTTTGCTCAGTATGCATATTGAATTTCTGACAATTTTTAACAGATTAAAAATATGATCGAGATTTATATTGTTTTGTCTCGCTACGCAATTACTCCAAAAAAAATTACGCAAAAATTTTCAATTATAATTCTATATATTATCCGTAAACGATTTTTATCATTTATTTTTAATTTACATTAAATTTTATTTTTTATGTTTAAAATTAAAATATAATATTAATACCTATAAATTTTCGTATATATATTCTATATTCAATAAATTAAAAAACCTAATTAAGTTTTTACCAGAATAATTATCTATATTTTTAAATCTGATAAAATTGAATGGAGTTTCCATTAAAAAATTAAATTAAAACGCAATTTTCGAATAAATTTAATTCTTGTGTCCTACTCGCGGGGTAATATCCTGCTTATTAAGCTTTCACACTTTTTAAAGCCAAACAAGCTCACTTTTGGAAGTGGGTTGACATTGATGAAAATTCCCTGCCAATATTGGAATTCGATCAAGAGAAAGAATGATTAATAATTTAATTTCCTAACATGCAGTGAAGAGTTTTTAAAAAAGTATGGCTGATTATTATTTACAGCACCGAAAAAAGCCATTAGCAGAAAACAAGCTGTGTTCCGTTCTCTTCATCAAAACTGGTTGATTTCGTAACAATAGATCAATAGCTGCAAACTGCTACAAACAACAACATTCGAAAAATGTTCTGTTTTCGTTACGCACCTCTTCTGGTTTCTACTCCGTATGAAATCCTCTAATGGTAGGAGGTTCGAGTTCCCCTATTTATCTGTTCTTCCAGACTGTCCGTCGATATCGGCAATTGTTGCAAAAGCAAATTAGGCGAATTTCAAGCGCTTGAATGTGAATAAAAGCTGACAATAAAAACCGTATGGGGGGGGCAATAAGACAAAGAGATGATTTTGCGAGGTAATAAATAAAATACACCACCCACGTGATAAATTTGATATTCGCTCGATTTTTATGCCTGACAGATAAATGTTTCCGGCATGACGGATTTAAATAGAGTCCCCGACGTAAAGCACCGCTTGATTGCATCACCGCTTTTATCCGTATGTGATGAAAATTCGAACCGGTTACCACCAAAAATATGTACAAAAAGCTACATAAGAAAATAAGTGCC
Source organism: Ditibartonella apihabitans (assembly GCF_002007485.1). Classification (GTDB taxonomy): domain Bacteria; phylum Pseudomonadota; class Alphaproteobacteria; order Rhizobiales; family Rhizobiaceae; genus Bartonella; species Bartonella apihabitans. The sequence goes on along the minus strand of NZ_CP015820.1, from coordinate 887,617 downwards.
GATTAAATTCCATTTCAAGACGAACAGAGCGGCGACATTTTATAAATTCGTTACAAATTTTATTGCCAGCCAGTATCAAGGGAAAGCGAGAATGCTCAACCCGCATGATATATTATTCCAACTCTATCTCTTTCGGAATATTGCAGAGATTTCGGAACATAGCGGAGAATTTAACTAAAAAATGGCGGAGAAGAAGGGATTCGAACCCTCGAGAGCCTTTTGAGCTCTACTCCCTTAGCAGGGGAGCGCCTTCGACCACTCGGCCACCTCTCCGAGAGCAGCCAATAAACATTCTTTCACGGAAGTTCAAGCGATTTTCTCAAAAAATCCTTTTTTATACATAATATATAATAATGAAGGTTCCGCTGCCTCCTCCAAGTTCGTTCGAACAGAGGAGATCATTTGAACAAAAGACAGTGAGAAAATCTCGTTTTCACGAAAAGCCTCCGTTACGCGAAGTGAGATTTATAAAACCTTCTGCCTAGCGATAAATCGCATAGTGTTGCTCAGGCATAACCAAACTGGCCTCTTTTTGATTAAGAGCGACAGCGACTCAAAAAATGGTTTATCACCGGTCAAAGTTTTGGGTTAAAGTTAATTTAACACAAAAAATATGGTTAATAATCCACAAACAAATCATCTGAGCCCCTATTTTTTTGTGTCATTTTTGCAACAAGGTGCAACGATACTCGCTTCAAAACCCCGCTTTTTCCTTTTTCACGGTTGAATCAAAAATATCGTCGGGTATGTTCGATCCATGAAGAAGGAGCGCTCGCGTGCGACTTTTTCGGTTAAGGGGATCGGGATTCAAACTTTCTGAACTTCGTGAACCCGACCCAATTTTAACTTTGACTGGAGGTCAGATATGAACATTAAGAGCCTTCTTCTCGGCTCCGCTGCAGCTCTCATTGCAGTTTCTGGCGCTCGTGCAGCCGACGTTGTCGTTGCAGAGCCGGAACCCGTTGAATATGTACGCGTCTGTGACGCTTATGGTGAGGGATATTTCTATATTCCTGGTACTGAAACTTGCATGCGCATTTCCGGTTATGTCCGTGCCGACATTGCGGGCGGTGACAATGTCTATGCCCGTAAGCGTGGTGACATCGATCGTGATACTTACGCTTGGCGTACACGTGCAACACTTCGTTTCCACACAGCATCTGAAACAGAACTTGGCACATTGCGCACATTCGTTGAATTGCGTTCACAATGGGACGAAGGTGCAGAATATGATCACAAAGGCGATTCCGCTAGTGGACAGCTCCGCTTTGCATTCATCGAACTCGGTGGCATCCGCGTAGGTCTTGATGAATCCATTTTCAGCCATTGGACAGGTTATTATGGTAATGTCATTAATGATGACATCCTGACCCCGATGGCTTACACACGTACCAATGTTATCAGCTACACATTCAATGCAGGAAATGGTTTCTCCGCTATCTTGGGTGTTGAACAAGGCAATGATGACGCGGATGATTATGGCTATAGATACCACAACGATTATACTGATGTTAGAGATGTCAGAGAACATAAGCTGAGCGGCAAAATTGATGACTACACACCGAATGTTGTTGGCGGCTTGAAATTCGTTCAAGGTTGGGGTGGTGTTTCGGTTGTTGGCGCATATGATGCCTATTATGAAGAATGGGCTGCTAAAGCTCGTTTGGATTTGAACGTTACCGATCAGTGGAGCGTTTGGGTCATGGGTGGATATAAGTCTGCTGATGATTACTATAACGGTGATGACACGTATGGTACGGTACTCAAGGACAAAGACGGAACCCATGACACCGATTATTCGTATCGTTACAGAAATGGCTTAACGAAATATGGCGTTTATCGTCAAGTTAACTCCATCTATGGTGATTGGGGCGGCGATTGGGCTGTTTGGGGTGGTACAACCTTCAAATTCAACAAGAAGACCAGCTTCAACGCTCAGGTTGCTTATGACGATACAGATACTTTCGCTGCATCTGTTAACGTAAAGTATGAATTGGTTCCAGGCTTGGTCATTACTCCTGAATTAACCTATATTTCTTGGGACAATGACTACAGCATCCGTAACGAGATTAAAAACGAAAAGATCGTTGACTCTCTGAAAGGTCAGGATGCTTTCCAGGGTATGCTTCGTATCCAACGTTCGTTCTAATTCTTGAATATATTGAAAATAAGAACCGGTGGTTTTACCACCGGTTTTTTTATGCCGCAAAATAATTTTAGTTTTGTATCAAAAACCAATCAAATTGCGTCACTAATCGGATTGGAGTATTAAATCACGTTCGATCATTCTGGCAGTGAGCAGGACAAGCCCGTTATGGAAAAATAGAGTTTGGATGCCTTCCTTCAACCAACTTGTTTTTCAAGAATTTTTGCAATGGGTTTTAAGATATTTTGCGTGGTTTTGTTCCTCATTTCCGATCTTCTACCGACGAGATTCAATGCTGAGTTTGAATTTTCCCATTTATCGACACCCCCAACCATTTACGCCTGATCATATTCAAATTGTGATAGAAATAACCACCGTGATGTCGATGACCACCTTTCGATGTTAAAGAAAACCGAGAGTATCATCGCGCCTCAATAATGAATTGCCAGATCGTTCATTTCACATTTGTGTAAGCAGCAAATTTTTCTTAATTTCTGGCATGTATAGCGGAAATAAATTCACTCCGATAATCTAACCGATAAGCTCATTATGAAAATAATTAACGCACAATGTTTTATTCATAATCGTTATTTTTTCATATAAAATTTATTTTATATTCTTTTATTTTAATTTTTAAATTTATATTATTTTTAATTTTTAAATGCAATAAAATTAACGAATAAAATTTCATTTTTTTATTTATAAATAAATGTTTTATATATATTTCATAAACTATATTATTTAACGATGCTATTTCAATAATGGATATTTAATAAAATTTCATTATATATTTTATATCAATTGATATTTAAAAAATGAATATCATTCGTTGCAATATGCCATTGCCAAAAAACAACTTCAATTTTCAAAATTCCGGATTAAAATCATAGGCATAACGATTTATTGATATCTACGGTAGAGCCTTTTTATGCTAGTCGTTTTAGAATGCTTTGGTGCATATCGCCCGCTGTAACTGGATTGGATTATGTCAGACAAATACGTTTTTCCGGCTGTCACGCCTCTTGTCGCTTCATTACCTTCGACTGTTCCTTTTACAGGTCCCGAGGCTATCGAGCGAAAAACGGGGCATTTATTTCGTGCAAGATTAGGTGCCAATGAAAATGGTTTTGGGCCTGCACCTTCCGTCATTGAGGCTCTTAAAAACTCTCCTAATGAAGTTTGGAAATATGGTGACCCTGAAAATTACGACCTCACCAATGCGCTCGCAGAGCTGTACGACCTAAAGCCGAATGAGCTAACCATCGGTCCCGGAGTGGACTCTCTTCTGGGGGTGATTGTACGCCAATATATCGAGCCTGGTGATGTTGTTATCAACTCGCTTGGCGGATATCCGACATTCAACTATCACGTAGCAGGTTTTGGCGGAAAACTCGTGGAAGTCCCCTATCTGAATGACAAGGCTGATCTTCAGGCTCTATCGGATGCAGCGCATAAATATAAAGCAAAAATTGTTTATCTCGCAAATCCGGATAACCCTTTGGGGACATGGCATAACGAAAACGCGATTGAGGCTTTTATCAAGAGTTTGCCTGAAACTACACTATTGGTTCTTGATGAAGCTTATGGCGAACTTGCTCCAAAAAACGAATTGCCTGCCATGTCAAAATTATGGCCCAATGTTTTGAGAATGCGCACCTTCTCCAAAGCTTATGGCCTTGCCGGATTGCGCTGTGGTTATGCAATCGGGTTTTCCGAGCTGATCAACATGTTCGATAAAATTCGTGACCATTTTTCTGTCAATAAAATGGCACAAATTGCAGCCTTGCAAGCTCTGGCGGATCGCAAATATCTTGAGGAGGTCATCAAGAAAATCGAAACGGCAAAACAGCAAATTGTAACAATTGCTGGAAAAAACGGATTAAAAACTTTGCCGTCTGCAACCAATTTTGTTGCCATTGATTGTGGTCGTGACGGGAAATTTGCGACAGCTGTTTTAAATGAACTTATAAAACGGCAAATATTCGTACGAAAACCTTTTGTGCCTGTTCTTGATCGGCTCATTAGGGTGAGTGTTGGTCCTCGCAAAGAACTGGACCTTTTTGCAGAGGCTTTCTCATACGCGCTGATTGCGGCAGATAAGGGGTGAAAAATATGTCTGATTTGAATAAACGTATATTATGCGGCTTTTCCGGCCTTTATGGCGCCGGTGGTATTGCTGCTTACGCGGCTGCCTCGCATATCGGCGGCTATTACGAAGCAGTAGCACCCGTCCTTCTTGGCAATGCAGCTGCACTTCTAGGCCTCTCGGTTGCAACAAAAACAAATATCGTCATGCGCCTTTCAGGTGTTCTTATCATTATTGGCGTTGCGCTTTTTGCACTGGATATCATGTGTCGCGAATTTGCCGAAACACGGCTCTTTCCTTATGCAGCCCCGCTTGGAGGCACAATCAACATTCTCGGCTGGCTTTTGCTGATCATTTCCGCATTTTTGCCTTTCGAAAAAGAAGACGTTTAACATCTCTATTGCTTATCGAAACTTCTCTTGCATTTTAAACACCTTGAATGCCGTATTTTGGGACTTCTATGTTCAACGATAAGCTGCGTTCTTTTTAAAGAGTCATCAATCACGTTTTATAGATGTTGACAAAATAACCATTTAAGCCAAACATGCGCACCAACCTTGGGGAGCCTTTCGGGGCTGAGAGTCTGTATTGAGATTGATTTAAGTCAGATCATTACAGTGACCCATTGAACCTGAACCAGTTAGGACTGGCGGAGGGATGGTGGTTATATTTGACATGCTCGACGAAGAGCAGTCATTTGATTTTCAATCATTCCGATCCGGTTTTTCGTTGCGTTCCAAGAATTTACATTCTGGATATCACACAGCTGGTTCATTCCGGCTTAACGGGATTGCAAATTTTTCCTTGCAACCTCATTTGATTGTGGATGATGCGAATGCAAAAAACGAACAAGAAAATACTTGTCAAAGGATGTGGCGTTGCCGGCTTGACCAGCGCTTATATGTTGGCAAAAGCGGGAGCTGAAATAACGATCTCGGCTCCGGCTCACTCTCCCCGTGGAGCTGCAAGCTGGTATGCAGGCGGGATGCTTGCCCCCTATTGCGAACGAGAAAGTGCAGAAGCACGTGTTGAAGAACTGGGGTTACAGACAATGAAATGGTGGGCAGAGACCCTACCCGATCTCGTAAAACATCATGGTACCCTCGTTGTTGCTCCCCAAAGAGATGCCGCAGAATTGAACCGTTTTTCAGAACGCACGGGTGGGCATCGTATAATCGATGGAGATGAAATTGCAAAATTGGAGCCCGATCTTGCCGGGCGTTTCAACCGCGGTTTATTTTACGAAACCGAAGGCCATATTGATCCTCGCAAAGCGCTGTTGGCTTTGAAACAAAAATTGGTAGATATGAACGCTCATTTTGTTGACGTCGGAGCAAGTGAAGACGGTTTTGATTTTATTGTCGATGCAACAGGTATCGCCCGTCTTGGACAGGATAAAGACATGCGTGGCGTTCGTGGCGAGATGCTGCTTGTGCACAATACCGAAATTTCCTTTTCAAGACCGATCAGGCTCGTCCACCCGCGAATTCCGTTATATATTGTTCCGAGAGACAACGGAATTTTCATGATTGGCGCAACTATGATCGAAAGCAATGATGATAGGCCGATTACAGCGCATTCGATGATGGATTTTCTGAATGCCGCCTACACTATTCATCCGTCCTTTGGTGAGGCCGATATTGTGGAAATCGGCGTTGGCGTTCGCCCTGCCTATGAAGATAATTTTCCGCGAGTAAAACAGGACGGCAATCACATTTATGTCAACGGAATGCACCGCCACGGATACCTCATCTCGCCGGAGATGGCCCGTCAGGTGACCGAAATTGTGATGGGCTGATTAAAATGCAGTTATTCGTTAATGGCGAAGAAAAAAATGTAGGCGCTGAAACGCTTTCGGCTCTTTTGAACGAGCTCGATTATGAAGGCGATTGGCTGGCAACAGCCGTCAATGGCGAGCTTGTTAGTGAAAGCGAGCGCGAAGAATTCAAATTGAATAACGGTGATAGAATAGAAATTCTAAGCCCTATGCAGGGAGGTTGAGCAAGTTGCTTGAACTTTATGATAAAAAATTTTCATCCCATCTTCTGTTAGGAACGGCGCAATATCCATCGCCCAAAATTCTTGAAGATGCAATTCGTGCTTCCCATACAGAGATTGTAACATTATCTCTGCGTCGTGAAACGGCAGGCGGAAAACAAGGGGGGCAATTTTTTTCGCTTATAAAATCTCTCGGGGTATCCATCTTACCCAACACAGCCGGATGCTTTACAGTAAAAGAAGCTGTCACAACGGCGCATATGGCGCGCGACATTTTCAAAACGCCCTGGATTAAACTGGAAGTCATCGGCAATGCCGACACGCTGCAACCGGATGTGTTTGCTTTGGTCGAAGCTGCCCGCATCCTTAACGAAGATGGATTTCAAGTCTTTCCTTATACCACAGATGACCTCATTGTCGCAGAAAAGCTGGCTGATGCAGGATGTCGTGTGATTATGCCTTGGTGTGCCCCTATCGGTTCGGCAAAAGGACCAAGGGACGTTGATGGCTTACGCACAATCCGCGCCAATTTTCCGGAGCTTTCTTTGATTGTGGATGCCGGAATTGGTCGCCCGTCTCATGCGGCAATAGCCATGGAACTCGGTTATGATGGTGTATTGCTCAACACAGCCGTCGCCAAGGCTGGTGATCCGGTATTGATGGCGGAGGCGTTTGCAAATGCTATAAAAGCCGGACAAAGTGCATATAAAGCCGGAATGTTGGAGCCCCGAGATGTTGCAGTTCCTTCAACACCGGTGTTTGGAAAGGCAATATTTTGATCAAATTAGACCCCTTTTATCTTATCGTTGACAGTGCAGACTGGATCGAGAAACTGATACCGCTTGGTGTCAAGTTGGTGCAATTGCGCATGAAAAATGTGCCTTTAGAGGTTCTTAACCAGCATATCCAGAGAGCAAAACTTGTTTGCAAACAATTTCATTGTCAGTTGATCATCAATGATTATTGGAAAGCGGCAATTGAGGAAAAATGTGATTTTATTCACCTCGGGCAGGAAGATCTTGTCGATGCCAATGTCGAGAAAATAAAGAAAGCAGGATTGAAACTCGGCGTCAGTACCCATGATGCAAGCGAGCTCAATAAAGCGCTTGCCGTGAAGCCGGATTATGTCGCTTTAGGGCCTGTTTATCAAACCATATTGAAAAAGATGAAGTGGCAACCTCAAGGGTTGGAAAAAGTGACCCGCTGGAAAAAGCTCGTTGGTGATCTTCCGCTGGTTGCAATCGGTGGATTGAATCCGGAACGTGCCAAGGCTGTATTGGAAGCCGGTGCCGATAGCGCTGCCGTGGTAACCGATATTGCCTTGAACGAAAATCCTGAAGACCGTGTTAAACAATGGTTGGAAGCAACACAAAAATGGCGCTGATGCCCAAAATACTCATTGTTGCCGGAACTGATCCAACTGGTGGTGCGGGTATCGTCCGTGATATCGAAACAGCAAGCCATTTTTCGGTCAGAACGGGGCTTGCTGTCACGTCCGTTAATGTGCAGGATGACCACCACGTCGGAACAAAGCTGCCGATGAATGGAGACATTATCCGTGGGCAAATGTTGGCCGCACTGCGGTCGGATAAAATTTTGGCTATTAAAGTGGGAATGACGGGATCACCTGAAATTGTCGAAGCAATATGCAGCGTTCTTGACAATTTTTCCGACATTCCGGTTATACTTGATCCGGTTATCCGTGCTTCATCGGGGGGTGTCCTTGCAGACGACAGAACAGTAACAGTCATCAAAGAGAAATTTTTGAAATATTGTTATCTCGTCACGCCCAACCTTCCCGAGCTTGCTACTTTGACCGGTGAAAAACTTTCTGAAAATCATAGCCGGACAATTGAGCAGGCAAAAAAACTGTTAGCTTCCGGTTCGAAATATGTTCTTGCAAAAGGTGGGCATGAAACAGGAGAGATTGCAATCGATAGTCTTGTTTCCTCTTCCCGTACCACCAATTTTTCGAATGCACGTCTCAACGCAACGATGCGAGGAACAGGATGCACCTTATCAACGGCCATTGCCTGCGCGATAGCCCAAGGTAAATCATTGGAAGATGCGGTCAAAACTGCCAAAAACTATGTCTATCAATTATTGCGGGAACGTACCGCTTCTTTTTCAAAAAGTTGACCAGGTCTTTTCAATCACCGCACGATTTTCAGGCTCGTTTTTACTGATTTTTCTAATAATTTTTGGCTATTTCCACTTCGCTTGAAAAGGGTCACAATTGAAGCAATCGATATTTCTAAATGAAGGGGAAATCATTGATGATAGACAAAAACCGTATTTCCGTCATTTGTGGCGACATTACCAAGCTTGATGTCGATGCCATTGTCAATGCGGCCAATACAACTCTTCTTGGTGGCGGTGGAGTGGATGGCGCAATCCATAAGGCTGCGGGCCCCGAACTACTTACCGAATGCAAAGCGCTTAATGGTTGTAAAACAGGTGAAGCAAAGCTCACAAAAGGTTATCGCCTGCCCGCCCGCTACATTATCCACACAGTCGGACCGATCTGGTATGGCGGCGTTGACCATGAAGCGGAAAAACTGCAATCATGTTACGAGAATTCACTTGCAATAGCAAAAAATAAGCAATTCCAATCGATCGCATTTCCGGCAATTTCTGCCGGTGTCTATGGTTATCCTCATAAGGAAGCTGCAAAAATTGCTGTTTTCACCACTTGTCAATTTTTAAAAAAGAATGACTTTCCTCAAAGTGTCATCTTTTGTTGTTTTTCCAAAGATATGATGGATATCTATCGCGATCAGCTTCACGTTTTATCATGACCCATAGTCGATTTTATCAACTATGGGTGCCAGATCACATGTGTATTTGTTAGACGTTTTTTTTCGGGAAAGTTCACATGAAAGCTAACCCGACTTAACTTGTTTACAGTCCGAATTTTTGGCTTTGGCGATATAAAGCGATAAAAAGGGATAGTCCTGTTCGGAAACGACGCCACCTATTTTATGATCAATACAACATCAGTAAACGGTATTACCCCAAAACAACAGAACAGTTGATATGATAATAAATCTCGCTTCTTCATGAAAGATAACTGGTTTCAAATGAAATAATTTATGCAATATGGTTAACGAAGGGAGCCAAATTATGCTGATTCGTCGCTTTTCTATATTGTTTTTGACTTTGGTTTTTGTGGCGGTTTTAGGCGCGTTTGCTTTGTTTCATGCCAAGACTCCGGCCTATGCAAAGCCGATTTTTGCTCCCCTGACAAGTCAATCGACGAATTAATGATTGGCTTGTGCCGCATTTATGGCGGCAATCAAAATGGGTAAACATTCCGGAAAATCCGTTTGTCAGACTCTTGCCCTTATTTGGTTTATTGTCGTCGTTTTGTCGACTTTGCCGTTATTTGCGAGTTTATTCACAGCTTTTCATCCGCTTTTTGATTCACTTGCCGATATCCGCATTCCACTCGCATTTTTGACTATTTTACTTACCTTTCCTCTTATTTTCACAAAACTTCGGCAACAAGCGGTTTTTCCGATAATATTTGCGGCTGTCCTTATCAGTTTAAGCTTGAATGATGGTGGCGTGTCACAAAACTCCGGAATGCTTAAAAGCTCGACTGTCAAACTTCTTCAAGCCAATCTGCGTTTTGACAATCAAACTCCGGAAAAATTCCTGACTCTCATAGAAAAAGAAAAGCCTGATATTATCACGGTGCAAGAAGCTTCTGCAAAATGGCGCGAATTTTTTCAAAACAACAATTTGACGATTATCGGTTGCGTTGCCGACAATGACCGCGCAGGTGCGACAGGCGTTATCCTGTCAGATAGTTTTTTATCCCGCTACGGTTTTACCAATTCTCCCGTTGTTACCTGTTATGATGCAACAACCACCCATGGTTATATAGCAAAAATAGAATTCCTGTCGGACAAACCAAATCGCCCTCCCCTTGATATCATCTCTATCCATCTTGCCTGGCCGTGGCCATTCGGGCAGAATTTACAATTAGACGAACTGGAAAACGGTGCATTCAGAACCGACTTCAAGCACAAATTTTCGCAAACGATTGTTGCAGGTGATTTCAATAGTGTAACGTGGAGCAATACCGTTTCCAGAATGGAAAGACTAACCGGTACACGGCACATTTCCGGCATCGGTGCAACATGGCTTTCATATAGCTTCCCCGCTCGTCTACGGCCTTATTTGGGACTTCCTATTGACCAGATTCTGCTTTCCGAAGACATCGAACCTATAAGCGTTAAACGTCTTTCTTTTTTCGGTTCCGATCACCTGCCGGTACTTACTGAATTCAGCTTCAATTCTGACCGGTTTTGATACAGCCAATCTGCCAAATTCCGGCATTTCCATGAAGTTTCAAGAAAACAAAGCCAAATCCCGACTGAATGGCCCTTTTTCCTTTTTGTTTTTGAATTTCTTCGATCCTTGCGCATTTAACTTCCGAGCATTTTCTCCTAACGAGATTTTCTGAAATGTTTATGGAAAAACCTATGTCCACGGATAATAAAGCCCTATTCGACCTCATTTCGGAGAGTGCCGATCATGTAGAAGAATACGGGCTTACTTCAGATTTACAACGGTTGAATGAAAGTGGCGCACTTCGTGCCTGTCTTCCCAAAAAACTTGGCGGCAGCAATTGGGCTTTGACAAAAAATGAAGATGAAACCAAAGCCGCATTCGATTTTTTACGCAGGCTTGGCAAAGCCAATCTGTCACTCGCACGCCTTTTCGAGGGGCATCTTCATGCCGTGCGTCTTATCGAGCTCTATGCCGAAAACCGTTTGAGAAAAACCATTTTTTCCAAGGTCAAGGAAGGTGCTCTTCTGGGAGTTTGGGGTGCCAGTCTCAATCAACCTTTGAGATTTACCACTTTGCCGAACGGAAAAATCAGGCTCCATGGAGTAAAACGTCTGGTAACCGGCTTGGGAATGGTTGAATTTGCAATTATACGTCTTCGAAAAAATGAAAGAGAAGCCGATCAACTCGCTGTGGTAGACGTCACCGACACCTTACGACAAAATATCGAATATTGGGATGCTTCCGGCATGCGTCCGACGCTGACCGGTTCGTTCGATTTTTCCGATATGGAAATTAAAGAAGGTGATCTTTTTGGAAAACCGGGGGATTTTCATCAGGAACCACATTATATAGGTGGCGTCTGGCGCCATAGTGTCGCTCATCTTGGCGGTGCAGAAGCGATTATTGATACGTGGCGCGAAATGCTTATTCGCAAAAACCGGCTTGATGATCCGTTCCAGCTAACACGCCTTGCAAAAGCACGTTCCGAAACATTGGCGGCTTCTGCCATGCTTTTTAAAACTGCTTGTCTTGTTGAAGAAGCAACACGAAAACCGACGAAGGAAAATGTCGACGATGCTGTTTTGGCCTGCCTTCTCGCACATGACCAGATGGAGGATGTCTGCGTTAGAATTCTTAACCTTTGCGAGAAATCGCTTGGTATGGAAGCCTTTATCGAACGTTGCCCGATCGAACGAATGCGCCGTGATCTATCAATGTTTATCCGGCACATTGCTCCCGATGGCCGTCTTTTGCAGGCTGCGGAGTTTTTAATGGCAAGACACGGAGAGCCTCTCTGGTAACTCGATTTGCGGCGCGATCTGTCACAGCTTCATATTCCAGTGTTATTTTCTAGAGCATTGAAATATAAAAAATCACATGCTTTTTTGAAAAACAAAATTCTTAAGAACGATTCAAGTTCCCGCTCTGACTTGGCCGGGCTTTCTCCCGTACATTTGCAACAGGAGAAATTTTGAATAGGGCTTCTTCTCTTGACGTAATATCAGGCGGCTAAATTTCAAACTTGGGGCGTTGCTTTATTGTCTACAAATCAAGCAACTGATATCCGGTCTTGAAGAGCTCTATTGCTTGGTCTATTCATTGGCGTTGAAAGACTAAAGGTTATAATGTCAGAGCGTTCAAACGGCACGATTTCATATGAAGAGTTGCTTGGCTTCTATTCCGAAGCCGGCGTTGACACGCCACTTGATGACAAACCTATCGACCGTTTCAAACAATCGGCGGAAATTATAAAACAAGTAGCCGCCGCGCGTGAAACAGCTGTTCCTCAGGAAAGAGCAAATGTTCGCCACACTCCCCGCCATGCTCCTCCTCAACGCATTTCTGTTGAAGGACAAGTTGCAACAGCACATGAACTTGCCCGCAACGCCAAAAATCTTGATGAACTCTTCGAAGCGCTCAAATCTTTCAACGGATGCACACTGAAACTTACAGCAAAAAACACCTGTTTTGCCGATGGCACACCACATTCGAAGCTTATGCTCGTTGGCGAAGCTCCTGGGCGGGAAGAAGATTTGCAAGGCATTCCTTTCGTCGGCCGTTCCGGTATGTTGCTCAACCGCATCCTCGCGGCAATCGGCTTGAAACGGGAAGACGTTTATATTGCCAACACTATACCTTGGCGGCCACCTGGTAACCGTACTCCGACACCGATGGAAACCGAACTTTGCCGCCCGTTTATCGAACGGCAGATAGAATTGTCTGCGCCGGAAATTCTTGTCGCTCTGGGTGGACCGGCCATGCAAGTTCTGACCGGTGTCAAAAACGGTATTATCCGCACCAGAGGACAATGGCTCTCGCATCACTTGGAAAACGGGAAAACTATTCCGGTGATGCCGACATTCCATCCGGCCTATTTATTGCGCACGCCAAGCCAGAAGAAACTAGCCTGGGCAGATTTTCTGGAAATCCGCAATGCGCTTGACCAGCCGGTTTAAGCATTCCGAATTTGCGCTCAACGGTGTTTATGAGACAGTGCACGGTGGCGTGTATGGTTTTTCCCGATGACATGGGATTCTCTCAGGATAATGAAAATACCCGAGCCGATGACGAGGCACGCACCGAACAACATTGCGAGCGTCGGGATTTCGTTAAAAATAAAATAACCACTCAAAAGGCTTAACAACATTGACGTATATTCAAAAGGTGCAACCGTTGAAGGTTCGGCATGTCTGTAAGCCTGCGTCATAAAAATTTGTGCAATACCACCGAAAAGCCCGGCCAGAATAAGCATGGAAGCTTGATAAAAATTCGGAACGACCCATCCGAACGGAACTGTAATCAACGATATAATGCTTGATGTTATCATGAAATAGAGGGTGATTGTTGTTGTCTTTTCGGTAAACACGAGTTTCCTGACAAGCAACATAGCAATGGCTGCCATTATTGCCGCTCCAAGAGCAGAAAGAGCACCAATTGAAGCTCCGACATCGGCATTTGCTGACCCGAGAACAGTGAGACGTGGCCAAACAATGATCAACACACCGATAAGGCCGACAATAACCGCACTCCAACGATAAAAATAAACTTTTTCATGAAGAAAGATTGCACATAGAACCACAAGTATAAGCGGTTCTCCATAACCGATGGCAACTGTTTCAGGAAGCGGCAGAAGGGTCAAAGCATAAAAGCTGAATAGCATTGAAAAAGTACCGAACATTCCCCGAAAAACATGTCCGGTCAGATTTTTGGTGTAAAGCACCGTTTTAAGCTCTTTTAATGACATGACCCAAAGGATGATCGGGACAATGCCAAAAAACGACCGGAAGAAGCTCAGTTCACCTGCCGGAACACCTTTTGCCGATTTCAAAAAGCTGTACATAACGACAAAACAGACCACCGACAAAATCTTCATCCAGATTCCGAGCATGACATTTCCCGATGGGGCATCCGGAATAGCCGGTGACTGTTTTTCCACGAGTTCTCTCCTGTCGGTAAAGCATTTATCCGGCAGTCAATAAGACTAAACGAATAAAATTGCCGTTTGCTTTGCACGAGACATTTTCTTCATTCATATACAAGCTGGTTACCAAAATAAACGTATTGAAGGTTGGGCAAATGCTATTTCCCATTCACATTGGTGTGCATGAACAGAGATTTCTTTTCGAGCCGGTTGTCGTTTCGACAAAATATGCTTACCTTCATGATAAACTTCTATAAAAAGGCACGATTTATGACCAAATCTGACACTCCAGTATATCGTCTTGAAGATTACAAGCCCACCGATTACGCAATTTCCAACACCGAGCTCGATTTTTCGCTTCATCCTACCGAAACAATCGTAAAATCGAAGCTTTCCCTTTCACCACGCAAAAACACCAAAGCGGGAACACCATTGGTTCTTGTCGGGGATGAATTGAAATTGTTGTCAGTGGCAATCAACGGTCAGAAGCTCGAGCCTAAAGACTATTCGGCAACACCTGATAAACTTGAAATTCACAATCCCCCTTCAGGCAAATTTACTCTTCAGGTTACCACGCAAATCAATCCCAAGAAAAATCGCCAATTAATGGGGCTTTATCTCTCCAACGGCGTCTATTGCACACAGAACGAACCACAGGGCTTCCGCCGGATCACCTATTTTTATGATCGTCCTGATATTCTTTCGGTTTTCAGAACACGGATCGAAGCTGATGAAAAGAATGAGCCGATACTTCTTTCCAATGGCAATCTTATAGAAACCGGCAAAGTTGAAGGCGGGCGCCATTATGCAATCTGGGAAGATCCGCATCCCAAACCATGCTATCTTTTTGCCCTCGTTGGCGGCGCTCTTGACCATTATGACGACAGTTTCACCACTATGTCGGGGCGGAAAGTAAAACTCGGAATTTATGTCGAAAAAGGAAAAAGAGAACGCGCAGCCTATGCGATGGATTCACTCAAACGCGCAATGCGTTGGGATGAACAAAAATTCGGGCGCGAATATGACCTTGATATTTTCAACATTGTCGCTGTTTCCGACTTCAATATGGGGGCAATGGAAAACAAAGGTCTTAATATTTTCAATGATAAATATGTCCTTGCCGACCCGAACACCGCAACCGATTTCGATTATGCGGGCATAGAACGCGTTATCGCACACGAATATTTTCACAATTGGACAGGCGATCGCATTACCTGCCGTGACTGGTTCCAACTTTGTTTGAAAGAAGGTTTGACAGTCTATCGCGATCAAGAATTTTCCTCTGACCAGCGCTCGCGCCCTGTTCACAGGATTTCCGATGTTCGTGTATTGAAAATTGCACAGTTTCCTGAAGATGCGGGGCCGCTTGCCCACCCTGTCCGCCCACGGCAATATCGTGAAATCAACAATTTTTATACGACAACCGTCTATGAAAAAGGCGCAGAGGTTGTACGCATGGTTCATACCATGCTTGGCGACGAGCTTTTCCGCAAAGGCATGGATCTTTATTTCCAACGCCATGATGGTGAAGCTTGCACAATTGAAGATTTCATCGCCTGTTTTGCCGATGTTTCAGGACGAGATTTATCACAATTCATGTTGTGGTACGAGCAAGCAGGAACACCGACAGTGACCGTTGATAGCCATTATAAAGATGGTGTTTTGACACTTGATTTGACACAAACTGTTCCCGACACTCCCGGTCAATCCAATAAAAAGCCGATGGTCATACCGCTTTCTTTCGGGCTTTTGGGCAAAAACGGCAAGGATATGCCTTATCAGGCCGATAACCACATTGAAAACAATGTTATCGTTTTGTCTGAAGCAAAGCAGACCGTTCATATCCGTGATCTGAAAGAAAAGCCGGTTTTGTCACTGCTGCGCGGATTTTCTGCACCAATCAATTTAAAAATGGAAGAAAGCGATGATGACCTTGCTTTCCGTGCACGCTTTGATGCCGACGAGGTCAACCGCTGGGAGTCACTCAACCAGTTAATGGGTAAGGCTCTGGTTGATGCGATTGCCGATCGTTCAAATGACAAACCGGCTATGCCTGAAAAACTTCAAACACTGATTGAAGCGCTTCTTGACGATGACACATTGGAACCTGCTTTCCGTTCGCTATGCTTGCAATTGCCTTCGGAAATCGAGCTTGCACGTATGATAGGCAAAAATGTCGATCCCGACCGCATTTACAATGTTCGCCAATCGTTCATGAAATCTTTGGCCGATCATCTGAAACAGAAAATGTTGCACGTTTTCGACAAGATGAAGACCGAAGGTCATTATTCGCCAAAAGCCGAACCGGCTGGTAAACGCGCTTTGAAAAACACTGTCCTCAATTATCTCACACTTGCCGAGAATACTCCGACACGTGCTTTCGAGGCCTATAAGAAGGCTGACAATATGACAGACCGGATGGGGGGACTGTCCATTCTTGTTCATCTCTTCAATGAAACAAAAGAAGCTAAAGAAGCACTATCCGATTTTGAAAAGCGTTATGGCAAAGACCCGCTTGTTATGGATAAGTGGTTCTCCGTACAGGCAACAGTTCCGGGCGAGAAAACCCTGGCACATGTCAAAGAGCTTATGAAACATCCGCTCTTTTCGCTTGATAATCCGAACCGGACGCGTGCGCTTATTGCCGCATTTGCAGCTTCGAACCAGACCGGCTTCAATCGGGTTGACGGTGAGGGCTACAAGTTACTCGCCGATATTATCCTGACTGTGGACAAAGAAAATCCACAACTTGCTGCTCGCCTTGCAACGCTCACGCGGTCATGGAAACAACTGGAACCGAAGCGCCAAAGCAAGCTCAAGGAACAATTGGAACGCATATTGAAAGAGCCAAAACTTTCAGTCGACGTTTCCGACATCGTAAGCCGTACACTCGGCTAACAATTAAAATTCTGGCGGGGAGAAGATATTTCTCCCCGCTTTTTTCTCGAAAATTTTCTGGAATATTCCTTGTTACTACCCGTTAAAACGGTCTTTTTCTTTGAGTACGCTATGACAGCGTTAAAAAATTATTAAAGCTTTTATTCTAAGCTTGATTAATGAAAAAAGGTCCCACGCAAAGAAAATACTGGACAGGACGAATCAGTTTTGATTCATTGGGCTTGTTCGGGTGTTTTGCGTACCGAATCAGTTCGCCAGTTTATCCGTTAATGTTAGAGGGGGCCAGAAATGGCGCATTTGGACGCGTTTAACGCGCCCACAGGGACGTTTGTTGATTCAAAACCTTCGCTGAAAAAGCGCAAGGCCGGGTCAGCGCATGTCGATTTGCTCTCAGGTCCAGCCTATAAAAGGCTGCTCGCCATTGAGCCATGGCTGCGTCGTGCCATTCCTCTGATTATCCTTGTTTTTCTTGTCATCCTCGCTGCAACACGTCTCGTTCTTCTCTATGAGTGGCGGCAAGGTATTGATACAAATACACGATCTGCGATGATGCTTTCTACCGGACATCTTGCAAGTTCAATTGATCGTGCAATTTACGGCAAAGCAAATGACGGCAAGGACACGCCCGACTTGTCGAACAATGATCTCGAAAACATCCTTGTCGATTTCCGCACACAAGGGTTGATTACAAATGCCGCACGTATCGCCATTGTGGATGATCAGGGTGTTGTTGTTGCAGCTTCCGGACTGGAAACACACATCAATCACCCGCTCACAGATTCTGTCGCTGATAGTCAGGCTTTATTCGTTCTCGGCCGCAGTGCCGGAGTGATGCAAGTCAAGATTGACGGAAAAGCTTCTTTGGCTGCATTCGATCAGGCAGCGCAAGGAAAATACGGCGTTTTCGTTGGTGAAGAAACAGACGAAATTTACCTTGAATGGCGTAAATCCATATCGGTCAATATTACCATTTTCGCCGGAACAGTCGGGGTCATATTAGCCATTCTCTATGCCTATTATGCACAGGCCGCCCGTGTACGTGATACCGATCTCATTTCCGAAAAAATCCAGAACCGCATTGACATGGCGATGATGCGCGGACGTTGCGGCCTATGGGACTGGAATATGGCAAGCGGACGTGTTTATTGGTCGCGTTCCATGTATGAAATGCTCGGTTTCAAACCGAAAGACGCACTTCTGTCGATCTCTGAAATCACGTCCATCATCAATCCGGCGGATGCCGATCTTTACGAATTGGCACGCGATTTGATGAGTGGAGAGAAAGATCACATTGATATCAATCTTCCTATGCGCCATGCCGATGGCCACTATGTCTGGATGCGTATTCGTGCCGAAGTTGCCCAAGAGGAAGAAGCCCACCTCGTCGGCATTTCATTTGACATAAGCGAGCAACATCAATTTGCCGAACAGACAGCACAAGCTGATCTGCGCATTCGCGATGCAATAGAAAACATCTCCGAATCCTTTGTTTTGTGGGATTCGGACGGGCGTCTCGTTATGTCGAACAGCAAATTCCGCGAATATGCTTCGCTGCCCGATCATATGCTACAGCCCGGTGTTCAAAGGGCAACAGTCGAAGCAATGGCAAAACCTGCCATCAATGAAATGTCGGTTGAACATGATGACACCGGCAATTTTACCAGTATCCGCCAAATGTCTGACGGAAGCTGGCTCAAAATTAACGAACGTCGTACGCAGGACGGTGGTCTGGTTTCGGTTGGTACCGATATTTCCGAACTCAAACAACAACAAAAAAGTTTGGAAGATAGCGAGCGGCGGCTTTATTCCTTTATTCAGGAATTGAAACTTGCGCGTCAAAGCGCCCAACAACGCGCCACCGAAGTTGAAAAACTGAACGAAAGTCTGCAATCGGAAAAAGAACGTGCCGAAAGCGCCAATAAGGCCAAATCCGAATTTTTGGCAAATATGTCGCATGAATTGAGAACGCCGCTCAATGCCATTATCGGTTTTTCGGAAATGATGATACAGGGCACTTTTGGCCCATTGGGTTCGGAACGTTACGCCGAATATATGAATGACATCCACAATTCGGGCACGCATTTGCTGACACTGATCAATGATATTCTTGATATGTCGAAGATTGAAGCCGGACGTTTTACCCTTTCAAGCGAGAATGCAGATCTCGAGCCGATTATCAGCGAGACATTGCGTACTTTGACGCCGCAGGCACAAGAAAAAAATATCACTGTAACAGCCGATATTACCCCCAAACTTCATGGCGATATTGATCGCCGCGCCATTCATCAGGTGTTCCTGAATATTCTTTCCAATGCAGTCAAATTCACGCCGTCCGGTGGACATATCGACGTTAAAGGCTATCAGAAAGACGACAAGCTAGTTTTTGTTTTCTCCGATACCGGTGTAGGCATTCCTGAAGCTGCTATTGCAAAACTTTGTCAGCCTTTCGAGCAGGTCGAAAACCAGTTCACCAAGACCCATGCCGGTTCCGGTCTCGGACTTGCCATTTCCCGCTCCCTCGTAGAGCTCCATGGTGGCGACCTCAATATTACATCGAAAGAAGGCAAAGGAACAACCGTTACCATCACCTTGCCAGTCACGCAGAAGCATTAACTGTTTGTGTAAACTGAAAGTCTATTTTCAAGATATAGTCCGGTCATTTTTGAAATAATCGAGACTATTAAACATAAAGAAAATATAGCTTATTATCTCTTACCGATTTTGTTTGTCTAAAAGACATATCTCACTTTTGTTATTACACTATTAATTATGAATAGTTGGCCTCTCTTCCTTTTGTTTTACCGTTCAGCCAACTTTAAGTTCGAATAATCATAAAAATAACAGGCAGATTTCCGTTGAATTCTTGAAATTTTCCAGCCTGCCAGTTTATCATGACTGATAGTGTGTTGGCCTGCCCATTTATCAAGAGTAACGCCTGATAACTCGGAAAAATACCGGACAGCGTTCTGATTGTCGTATTATTTATGAAACCAGCTCACAAACGAAGTGCGCCAATTAGACCACCACCTCGTCAAATATTTGACCAACGGTGTTTGCCATTTCGGCAATCAGGCTTTCAACGTGGCTCAAATCGGGTTCGCCGACAGTTCTTTGTAAGAGATCTGCAAGACCGGGCGGCATGTCATCCGGATCAAGCTTTTCGTTAAGACATAACCGCATCATCTGGCTCAAATTCGTATATACACGATAAGCATGATGAAGTTCGCCAACCGAGGAGACCAACAGAAATGCTTGAGGCAATCTTTCCAGAACTTCACCTGTTGTACGGCCTACAACAAATTCGCTTTGGTGTGTAATCAGCGCGAATTGGGCTATAAATTCGAGATCGACTTGCCCGCCGCGCATCGTTTTGAAATCCCATATATTGATGGACGGTTTTTCTTGCTCGATTAATTCGCGCATTTCGCGCACATCATGGGAAACCTTTTTCTTATCGCGCTTTAAAGCAATAATAGCGGCCACTTCATCTTCGAGTTGTTGTAAAAACATTGGGTCGCCGGCCACAGCGCGAGCACGTGTGAGTGCCAGATGCTCCCATACCCATGCTTCATTTCGCTGGTATTTGCCAAAAGCTTCGAACGGTACAGCAACCGGCCCCTTGTTTCCCGATGGGCGAAGTCTCAAATCGACCTCGTAAAGAACACCTTCGCCGGTCGGTGCCGACAATGCGGAAACCAGACGTTGCGTCAAGCGCATATAATATTGGGAAATATAAAGCGGCTTTTCGCCATCCGACATTTCTGTCTGCTTATCATAATCATAAAGCAAAATAAGATCGAGATCGGAACCGGCGGTAAGCTCATGGCTACCGAGTTTCCCCATTCCCAATATTCCGACCCGACCGCCTTTGACAAAACCATGCACACGAGAAAATTCCTGTTCGACTGCCGCAAGTGTATTGGCAATCATCAAATCGGCAAGATCTGTAAAAGCACGTGCTGCGCGTTCACCTTCAATTGCACCGTTAAGAAGCCTGATACCGATGAGAAACCTTTGTTCACTTGCAAAAAGGCGCAACTGGTCGAGTATATCTTCATAATTGGTAACACCACTCAAGAAAAATTCGAGCCGATTTTGCAAATAGGTTTTTGTCGGCAATTCGGCAAAAATTGCCGGGTCGAGCATACCGTCAAAAATATGCGGCTTTCTGGTAATAATATCTGCAAGACGCGGTGCCGAGCTCATGATGAGAACCAGCATATCAAGCAATGAGGGATTGGACTGTAAAAGACTAAAAAGCTGGATGCCGGACGGAAGACCCTGTAAAAAAGCGTCAAAACGCGACAAGGCCTCGTCGGCTCTTTTGGTAGCACCGAACGCTTTGAGAAGCGCAGGCGTCAATTCGGTCAATCTTTCTCTCGCCTCCGCAGATTGGGTAGCGTGATAACGTCCGAAATGCCAGGTTCTGATAATGCGACAAATATCACTCGGACGAGAAAACCCCAATTTTGACAATGTTGCAAGCGTTCCCGGATCATCATCTTCACCGGTAAAAACCAGATTTCCAGCATCCGAACCCAGTTCTTTCTCCTGTTCGAACAGTGCAGCATAATGGTGTTCGACAGTTTTCAGCGTTTCAAGAAAATCGCGTGTAAAGTCATTGGTGTTCGTATAACCCATCATGTAAGCAACGCTTGTAAAGCCATCGTCATCTTCCGGCAGAATATGCGTCTGTTCATCTTCCAGCATCTGGATGCGATGTTCGACATTGCGTAAGTAAGCATATTTCTCTGTCAAAACATCGCGCGTATCCGCACTAATCCAACCGAGCGAACAAAGTTCGGCAAGCATATCCACTGTGCGTCTCCCACGAAGTTCAGGAAAACGCCCGCCAGCAATCAATTGTTGGGTCTGAACAAAAAATTCTATTTCACGGATTCCCCCACGTCCGAGTTTGACATTGTGGCCACGGACAGCAATTTCCCCATGGCCTTTATAAGCATGGATTTGACGTTTGATTGAATGGATATCTGCAATAGCAGCATAATCAAGATATTTACGCCAAATATAAGGAGAGAGTTCATGCAGCACCGCGTCGCCTGCCTTGATATCTCCGGCGACCGGCCGCGCTTTGATCATTGCCGCGCGTTCCCAATTCTGGCCCCTGCTCTCGTAATAATGAAGCGCCGCACTGATTGGAAGTGCAAGTGGGGTAGAGCCTGGATCAGGACGCAACCTTAAATCAATGCGAAAAACATAACCGTCGGCAGTGCGTTCCTGCATGATACGGATAAGCCGACGCATCATTTTGGAAAAAACATCGATACTCTCATAGGGATCACCGATATGGGACGAAGTTTCATCGATAAAGACAATAAGATCTATATCTGATGAATAATTGAGTTCACGTGCACCGAGTTTTCCCATCCCCAGAACAACAAGTCCGCAATCGTTTTCAGGATTGTTATAATCGGCGAGACTTATTTTTCCTTGATTGTGGGTATCCCGTAATAAAAACCGCAATGCCGCCCCTAATGTCGTTTCGGCAAGTTTTGTCAACCATTCCGAAGTCATTGCAGAAGTAAAAATTCCGCCAAGATCGGCAAGAGCAATCAAGAGATGCATTTCAAGCTTCTTTTGCCGTAATGCCGCCATTAAAAGCGCTTCGGTAATATTCTCACTTGTATCGATCTTGCTGATATCAACGAGAATTTCATTCAAACGCTGCAAAATGTCTTTATGAACAAGCGGAGCGATAAAGGACGGATTGCGTATGATCGTTTCACGCAAAAAAGGTGAAAGCGTCATGACTGTGCCTAAAAATTCCGACTGACCTTTTCCGTTTTCGAGTTCAGCCGCCAGCTCTTCAAGATGATCTGCACGAGCTTTTTCTGTCATATCGGCCAACCATTGGGGGCCGGTTTCATTGAGCGGGGTTAAATGTTTTAACGTTTGTTTCCAGAAAGCCTGTTGCATCTGTATTCAACTTCCCTGCTTTATTTCCAGCTTTTTCAGCGGACTATCCAATATCTATTGAAAACGATAGAAAACCATTTGCTTCAAACTGGCAATGACTAACGCAGATTTTGATGTAATGATTGACCGTTTTTAGAAATCAGGAAGTTATCCGCTTCTAAAATCCTACGGGAAAAACGTTTTTTATGAGAGTTTTTTCAGATCTGTTTTTTCTTCCGCCAATTTTGGAAAAGACAAAACTGCTTTCAGTCCAGGATTAGCATCCTCGAGCATAAGCTCACCACCATGAAGTTTCATGACCGCTTTTGCCAAACTCAGACCGATTCCGAACCCCGGCTTGGTCCGGCTGTCTTCCAGTCTTACAAAACGTTTGGTGACCCTTTCCCTATCTTCGGGATTAATACCGGGGCCATTATCACTAACGATAATTTCGATATGACCGTCATTATCATTCATGGACAGTGATATTGTCGGTGTTCGTTTACTGGTCGCACCATATTTGATGGCATTGTCGATCAGGTTGATCAGAGCCTGAGCCAGAAGTTCCCGATTTAACAACAAATTTACGTCGAACGTTTTTCCCATCTCGAATTTGACACCGGCATCCTCGACAACCGGACCATAGAGTTCGGCGACATCTTCGACAATTGGTCGAGCGTCGAGTTTCTCCAAATGCTCGACAGCAGTGCTTGCTTCAATACGAGAGATCATAAGAATAGCGTTGAATGTACGGATGAGCTGGTCCGATTCAGCAATAATTGCCTCAAGAGTCTGGCGATAATCAACATCTTTATCACGCCGTGAAAGCGCCTCGTCCGCGCGATTCCTCAATCTTGTCAAAGGTGTTTTCAAATCATGGGCGATATTGTCAGAAACCTGCCGCAAGCCGCTATTGAGCTCCTCTATGCGTTCCAACATAATATTCAGATTGTGAGAAAGCCTGTCAAACTCGTCACCGGCACCAGTAACAGGAAGTCGCCCGCTCAAGTCACCCGACATAAGGCGTTGTGATGCTGCGGTTACCTGATCAATACGTTTCAATGCCCGCCTGCCAACAAAAAACCAGATGAGCAACGCACCGACGGCCATTGCCGCAAAGGCAATCATCAGGGCTTTTCTTATAATGGTGATGAATTTTTCCGGCTCGCTTATATCACGTCCCACCAGTAATTTCATACCATTCGGCAAATCGATAACGGCTGCAATAGCACGGTGTTCGGTCTTATCTCCGTTGTCGCCAAAACGCGAATAAAATACCGAATTCTTGAGCAAGCCGCTCCCGTTCAAAAGTCCCGGTTCAATATTTTGCACGTTACCTGCCAGAAATCTTCCCTGAGGATCGGCCACAAGATAAAGAAAAGCGCCCGGTTGACGCGACCTGCGGTCAATCGTGCGCACAAGAAGAGGTAATCCGCCATGTTGATAGGCGTGCTCGATATTTGCGATTTCTTCATTCAAAGTCTTTTGGGTCTGATCGGTCAACATAGAAATGGCAAGCGATGTCATATAGATCGAAAGCCCTACAGCAACCAGCCCGAAAAGAATGATATAAAGGGCTGACAAGCGCACTGCTGTTGTGCGCAACAAGCTTTTGATCCTGTTCATGATGGCTTATCGACCGCTTTCAACATGTAGCCGGCACCACGCACTGTTTGAAGGAGTGGTGTATCAAAACCTTTTTCGATCTTAGAACGAAGTCTCGAGATGTGAACATCAATTACATTTGTTTGGGGATCAAAATGATAATCCCAGACATTTTCAAGCAACATGGTACGCGTGACGACCTGTCCGGCATGACGCATCAAATATTCAAGGAGACGAAATTCGCGGGGTTGCAGGATAATATCCTGTCCGGCACGCTTTGCAGTGTGAGCCAGCCGATCAAGTTCAAGATCGCCTACCCGATAAATCGTTTCCGCTTCTTTGGGATTTTTTCGTCTCTGCAAAACTTCAATGCGGGCGAGAAGCTCCGAAAAAGCGTAGGGCTTTGTAAGATAATCATCACCACCAGCGCGTAAACCGGTTACCCGATCATCAACCTGTCCCAATGCCGAAAGAATAAGAACCGGCGTTTCAATGCCTTTGGCACGCAATGCCATAATAACGGAAAGCCCGTCCTTTTTTGGCAACATCCGATCGATGATCATAACATCATAATTGCCGTTTTCTGCCAGTGTCTCTCCTGTTTCACCATCACCGGCAACATCGGCAGAATGACCGGCCTCATTCAAGGCCTTTTCAAGATAGCGTGCTGCTTCACGATCATCTTCAATAACAAGAACTTTCATAAAGGGCACCTCTCTTTGCTCAAGCAACGTTTTGCTATGGCAAAAATTTGCCATAGCCTTTCTTGTTGGTTAAAGCCTATTTGTTGGCAATTGGCAAAGCAACAAAGCGATTTTGGCCATTGCTTTCGACTTGTAATAGAACTGCGGTACGTCCTGATTTCTTTGCTTCTTTTATAGCGTCAACAAATTCGGAAACCTTTTTGACCTGACGGTTATTGACCGACATAATAACATCGCCAGGGCGTATTCCCTTCTCGGCCGCATCGGAATCCGGATCTATATTGGTGACCACCAGCCCCGGACCATCTTCTGATGGTGTGACTGTCAAACCATAATCATCAAGAGTTTCTGACGAACCGCTCTCGCCGTTTGGAATAACCTTTCCATCGCTTTTGTTCTCGTCTTTCGGCATAGCGGCAATTTTGACCTTTATATCGGTTTGTTTGCCATCTCTCCAAATGCCAAGCGTTGCTGTTTCACCCGGTGTAATATTGGCAATATGGCGAGCAAGATCACGAGCATCAGCAACCTCATCACCATTGACAGAAATAATTGCATCACCGGCTTTAACACCTGCTTTTGCTGCCGGCCCATCAAGCGGATCGGCAACCATTGCACCTTTGGCTTCTTTCAAACCGATCGAATCGGCGATTTCTTTGGTAACGGGTTGAATTTGAACACCAATCCATCCGCGTTCGACCGAACCTTTTTTAATGAGCTGGTCAACAACCTGTTTTGCTGTTGACGAGGGAATAGCAAAAGCAATACCGACATTGCCACCGGAAGGGGAGAAAATCGCTGTATTAATGCCAACAACCTGACCATTAAGATTAAAGGTCGGCCCGCCGGAGTTACCACGGTTAACTGCCGCATCAATCTGGATAAAGTCATCGTAGACGCCGGCGCCAATATCACGTCCACGTGCCGAGACGATACCGGCCGTCACCGTTCCGCCAAGTCCGAACGGATTACCGACAGCCACAACCCAATCGCCAACACGCACTTTTGAATCGTCGGCAAAATCGACATAAACGAATTTGCGCTTATCATTGACCTTCAACACGGCAAGATCGGTACGTGGGTCTGTTCCAACCAACTTGGCATCAAGCTCGGTTCCATCGTCAAGGACAACAGAATAGGTTGTGCCATCGGAAACAACGTGGTTATTGGTGACGATATAACCATCTTCCGAAATAAAGAAACCCGACCCCTGCGCTATCGGCCGCGGTTTTCCACGCTGTCCCCGACGATTTTGGGGACGTTGGTGTTCATTAAAATCTTTGAAAAAGCGTTTCAACGGATGATCGTCAGGAAGCTGATCTATTCCCGGGCCACCGAAAAAGCCGCTAAAAGCCTGTTCTTCATTTTTTTTGTCGCTTTTAACCTGAACGGAGACAACTGCGGGTTTCACCTGTTCGACAACATTGGCAAAGCTTTGTTGCTGCACACCTTCAACAAATACCGGCTTGGCTTGTGCACTATTGAAAGAAAAACCGGGACCCGCAAAAAACATTGTTCCCGCCAAAGCCGTTGACACGGTAATTGCTGCCAACGTTTTGCGAATAGGGGAAATTTGCATTCTTATAAACTCCTTTGAGACTGCGCTTTAACGCATATGTTGACGGAAAGATAAGATGTCAAACCTTACCACCGCCTGTCCATTTTATTAAAATTCTGTAAGGTTGCGAAAAATTTGCAAATTTTAAAAATTAAAAACAAAAAAAGCCTTGATAATTATTGCTTATTCGATCGCATGATTTCGTCAAGACGTTTCTTTTCGGTTTCGCTCAATGGCATCAATTTATTGTTTTCACGGCGTTTAAAGCGCCAGAAGATCAGGCTAGCCGCAATTACGATGATGAACAAAGGAGCAAGCCATAAAAGGAGCGTTTCCGCATTGAGACGCGGTTTGAGTAAAACAAATTCTCCGTAACGAGCCACCAAATAGTCGATAACCTCACTATCGCTGTCACCAGCCTTCAGACGTTCTCTCACAATCAGCCGCAAATCCCGCGCGAGTGGTGCGTTGGAATCGTCAATCGATTCATTCTGGCAGACAAGACAGCGCAAATGTGAGGAAATATCGCGTGCGCGCTGTTCAAGTGCTTGATCTTGCAACACTTCATCAGGCAATACGGCCAACACGGCACTGTTCATAAAACATATGAAACAGAAAGCAGCCAATAGTCGTGAAAAAAACCGCATCAAGCCCTCTTTTCCGGTCGTTTGCTCCGTGTTGCTGCGCGTTTCGGGGCTCCGACACGAAGCCTGCGATCCGACAACGAAAAAATTCCGCCTATCATCATAAACACTGCGCCAAGCCAGATACAGACTACCTCCGGTTTCCACCAGATATGGACCACCAGACCTTTGTTATTAACATCACCCGGAGCAATATAAAGTTGCGATAATCCATAATTTTTTATGCCGGATTCGGTCGTTGGCATATTTTGCGAGGGATAAAAGCGCTTGGCTGCTGTGACACCTCCCAAATCCTTGCCCTCTTTCGAAATCGAAAACTGGAATTGGGTTTCCGAATAATTGGGGCCATTCAGATTACGCGCACCTTCAAGCAGGACCTTTTTGTCTGCTATCATTGCGCTTTGACCTGCTTCAATCCGCAAAATGTTTTCTTGTCCGAAAGTTGCAACGGCAACAATGCCGAATAATGTGATGCCCAAACCGATATGAGCCAAAGCAGTGCCATAATTCGACCTCGGCAATTTTCCAAGGCGCCTCAACCGAACGAAAAAGTCTGTATTTTTGGTACCGCTTTTGAACCAGAGGTCATAAAGTCCCCCAAAGAAAACAAAGGCAGAAAGCCCGATTCCTAACGAGGCAAGGATTGACCGAAAAGATGTCTGGTAAAATACAATCAATGTGGCAATAATTGCCAATACGAAAACACCGAAGAGCCGCTCGACAACAGCAAGCATATCTCCGCGTTTCCACGCCATGAGAGGCCCAAAGGGTACCATCAATAAAAGCGGCACCATGAGAGGCCCGAAAGTCAAATTAAAAAACGGTGCACCAACCGAGATCTTTTGTCCTGTCAGTGTTTCGAGAAGCAGCGGATAAAGCGTGCCAATCAGAACAGTCGCTGTTGCCGTGGTGAGAAACAGATTGTTAAAAACCAATAGACCTTCGCGCGAAATCGGGCGAAACAAAC
The DNA here is from genome assembly GCF_002007485.1 of Ditibartonella apihabitans. Classification (GTDB taxonomy): domain Bacteria; phylum Pseudomonadota; class Alphaproteobacteria; order Rhizobiales; family Rhizobiaceae; genus Bartonella; species Bartonella apihabitans. The sequence goes on along the minus strand of NZ_CP015820.1, from coordinate 859,375 downwards.
CACCGGTTTTGAGTGACGAAGCACGCAATGCAAAAAGAACAAGTGCCGCACCGATAAAGAAAAACAGAATGGCAAGAATGGCGCGCCCGCGTGCCGGATCAACAGCAAAACTGTGTACCGAGGTGAGAATGCCGGAGCGGACAAGGAAAGTTCCCATCAATGACAACGAGAACGTTAAAATAGCAAGAAACAGCGTCCAGATTTTCAAGGCGCCACGTTTTTCGAGAACAATTGCAGAATGGAGAAGCGCTGTACCGGCAAGCCACGGCATCAGCGAAGCGTTTTCAACTGGATCCCAAAACCAATAGCCACCCCACCCCATTTCATAATAGGCCCAATAGGAGCCGACCATAATACCGCCGGTTAAAAATATCCAGGAAACCAAGGTCCATGGTCTTACCCAGCGCGCCCATGCTGCATCAACACGTCCATCAAGCAATGCGGCAATTGCGAAAGAAAAACACACTGAAAAACCGACATAGCCGAGATAAAGAAGCGGTGGATGAATAGCCAGACCAATATCCTGCAAAATAGGATTAAGATCATGCCCCTGCAAAGCCGGCGGATTAATTCTTATGAACGGGTTTGACGTAAAAAGAATAAAGAGTAGGAAAGCCGAGGTTATAGAAGCCTGCGTCGATAAAATCAGCGCTTTCAACCGCTCGGGTAAATTACCGCCAAAAAACGCAATAAGGGCAGAAAAAAAGGTGATGATGAAAACCCAAAGCAACATAGAGCCTTCATGGTTTCCCCATACACCGGTTATTTTATAAAGAAGAGGTTTTTCTGAATGCGAATTTTGCACAACATTCAAGACTGAAAAATCGGATACCACATAAGCGTGAATTAGTGTTGCAAATGCTATAAGCACCAACAAGAAAACGAGATAGGCAAGTGGTGTAGACGCATTTATTAAACGACGGTCGGAACGGTAAACCCCGATAGCCGGAATTATGGTTTGAAATAGAGCTACAGCGAGTGCTGCACAGAGTGCAAGAGAACCGATCTCAACGCTCATGTTTCTGATAGGCCTCCCACAATCCTTGGGCTTTCAGCCTGTCAACAATATCTTTTGGCACATAGGTTTCATCATGTTTTGCAAGCACACGATCGGCGATAAAATTGCCATCGGGGGTAAAATGTCCTTCGGCAATTATCCCCTGCCCTTCACGAAAAAGATCAGGTAGAACGCCTTCGAATTTCACGTTTTCCTTGTTTGAAAAATCGGTAATTGCAAAGCTGATCCGGGTTCCGTTTTCTTTATTGACGGATCCTTTTTCGACAAAACCACCGAGGCGTAATGGCCTGCCGGATGAAATATCCTCACTCGTTATTTCAGAAGGCATACGAAAAAAACTTGCCGTGCCACGCATAGCATAAAGGACAAGCGCTGCAGCAACCGCGAGCACAATGAGCCCACCCAATATCATCATCAGACGTTTGGTCTTACGACGCCGCAACCCTTTCTGGATTGTCAAACGTACGGCTGTTTCATTGCTCATAATCTTGTATTCCTGACTTTCACTTTAACGCCAACCCTTGTTCTTTGGCATAAGTTTCAAGCTCTAACGCTTTTTCTTTTGTAAGTTTGGATTGTCCCTCTTTTAACGCATTTCTTGCCTTTTCGGTTTCCTTCAAAACGAGCCAAGAATGAATCAATTGTTTCCATCCTTCAAGATTGTCCGGATTTTGATCAAGTCTTTGCGCAAGTTTTCCAACCATAGCGTAAATGCCATTGTTTATTTTATCTTGCTCGCCAACAGAACCGTTTTCTGCGGGCGCGGTGGCTTTTCCTTTTTCTGTCAAAGGACCATGCGAGGCGGAATCGGCTTTTGCTTTTTCCAATTCTTTGATTGTGTCTTCAACGCGCTTGCGAGCGACATTATCTTTAACCGAACCGGAAAGATAATTTTTCAATTCTGCAATGGCTTCATCGAATTGACCGTCTTGACGAAGCGATTCAGCAATGAAAAGGCGCGGATAAAAATCGTCGGGTGCCAATTTTGCTGCTTTTTGAAAACTTTCTTTGGCATCTTCGTTGATTGTTCCACCATTATAACCGGCAAGAGCCATACCATAGCCAACAAGCCGAGGGGCAGATTCTCCATTCAACCGCAAGGCACTGACATATGTATTGACAGCATCCTGAAAACGTCCCTCTACAAGATAGCCGGTTGCCAGTTCATCTGCCAATTTCCCGTCATCGGGATTGCGCGCAAAAAGCGCTTCGGTACGGACAAGCCTTTCTTCGGCAGTCAAATTCGAGGGGTCTTTCATCATGAGATCATTGAAAGGGTGGCTTTCAAGACCGGGGCTTCCCAAAAATAAATAACAACCAATTGTAATCAGCGGGACACAAAAAATCGCCACTGTGATGACCGTTTTTAATCCACGACTGCGTTTATTGATAAAATCTGCCTGTTTTTTTTGTTTTTCCGCAGCCAATATATTGCGGGCAAGTTCAAGACGGGCTTCTTCTGCACTTTCATTATCGATGAGATCTCTTTGCAAATCCGCATCAACTTCAGACAACTGGTTCTTATAGATTTCAATGTCGGAAGAAATGGAATCGACAACCGACCGCTCCTGCCCTTTTTTTCTCGGGCTACTTACGGCATAGAGCACAACCAGAGTAACGATGGTTACAAAAATAGATACAAAAACCCAGAATGTCATGATGAGTTCAATATAGAAACGTTCCAGAAAAAACCAGAACCCTTGATATTTTCTCTCGCCAAATTGATTGAATATGTCACTTTTAATTGATCAAATGTGTCAAATGAGCGGCGACCATGTTCCGTTTACATTACGACATGCACTACCATGAACCGTTTGCGGAACACCATTAATGACAAAAGAGTGGCTGTATTGGCGACAATTTTGCGATCCGACCTGATAGGGTTGACCGGGGGTGACACTTCCCGATGTTCCTTCCTTTGTCGATGTCCAGCTCACTGTTTTTCCTGCATCGGTATATTCCAGTGCTTTATATTCGGCTTCGAGTGCTTGTTTACGATCAGCCGAAGAGAGCGATTGTATGGATGCTCCCAATAATCCGTTACCCATTGTTTGTAAGATAACACGTGTATTTGCTGGAACAACAGTGCCAGCGGGTGCACGACCATGGCTGCAAGCTGATAAAACTCCTAACGAAACCAACAGGACTAGACTGCGTATATTCATGCTGACACCATCAAATTTCGCCCACCGGAGTTTCTCATATCGGGTTAAAGGCGAGATTACAAAACTTTTTTTCGTCACAAAGCGGAATATAATGTGCAGAAAAAGCAATTAAAAAACAACGGGATATTGATATTCACGGAATGTTTTATGGAATTTTGGCAACAAAATAACGTATATTCCGCATTAAAAGAAACAATTATTCTATTTTTCCCGCTAAAAATATAAGAGGACTGATCAATGCGGCGGATGTATTTGAACGCCTTGGTGTTCGGTTTGGGAAGTCACATAGCTTCCTGGCGTTTGCCGGATGTCGATCCATTGGCAATTACCCGCTTGTCTTACTGGACCGATATTGCAAAACGTGTCGAAAAAGGCCAGTTCGATTCCTTATTTTTAGGAGATATTCTCGCTCTTCAGCACGAACCGAAAAACAGTGTCAGTGGTGCACTTGATACAGTTGTTGTGCTTTCGGCATTGGCTGCAACCACCGAAAAAATAGGTCTTATCGGTACTGCATCAACAACATTCGATCATCCCTATCACATAGCACGGAGATTCGCTTCGCTTGACCATATTTCAAACGGTCGCGTGGGATGGAATATTGTGACATCAACCACATTGTCGGAAGCAAAAAATTTCGGGCGGGATGTCATTGCTCCGTGTCAGGAACGTTATGCACGGGCGGAAGATGTTTTGAATGCGGTTATGGCTCTTTGGGAAAGCTGGCAACCGGGAGCCCGTATAGCCGACAAGAAATCCGGCCTTTACCTTGACCCTTCGGCTGTTCATGGTGCCAATTATACCGGTTCGTATACGCGCTCTATCGGCCCGCTTACTGTCCCGCGCTCTCCTCAGGTAAAGCCTTTGTTGGCGCAAGGCGGAGCATCCGAAATCGGACGTTCCTTTGCCGCCTGCTACGCCGATCTCGCATTTACCGTTCAATCCAATATCACCGGCGCGCGGCAATATTATCGGGATATCAAAGAACGGGCGAAAAAAAGTGGCCGTCATGATGATGATATACTGGTGTTTCCGGGAATTGTTCCGGTTATAGGAAAGACCCACGAAGAAGCGGAAGCAAAATTTAAATATCTAAATAGTTTTGCCGTTCCGAAATCGGGTATTCGCCGTCTCTCTTATATTTTTGATAAAGATTTGTCAGAATTCCCGCTTGATAAAGCTTTACCGGATAGTTTCCTGAAATTGGCCGATGAGGAAAAGACACCAAGCAGGACGCGACTGATACTTGCCGACGCACGTTTACGCAAGCTTACGCTAAAAGAGATGATCGAGCGTTTCATGTGTTCACGCGGACATCTTCTTGTCGTGGGAACGTCGGAAGAGGTAGCCGATACAATGCAAGAGTGGTTTGAAAACGAAGCTGCAGACGGATTTAACGTGCTCTTTCCTGCATTGCCGTTTGATATAGATGTTTTTGCCGAAACTGTAATTCCGCTTCTGGAAAAACGTGGCCTCTATAAATATCCGCAACAGGGTGAATTATTGCGAGAGCGCTACAAGTTGCCATTCCATGAAACAAAAGTCGCCCACGCAATAGCACATGGTCAGTATATAGCTATGAGCAGCACGAGCACACATCACTGAAATTATTCGGAGTGCAATGATTTCCCTATCCGGAAAATTGGCATCTCATGAGGATATTTGCTTTTATCACGTTCTCTGAGTTTTTCGAGATTAGTGAAACTGTTGAAATTGGCGAAGCCTTCGAGATTGAAGGGCTTCAAGAATTTGCGTAAGGCAGCCGCAAGGTTACGCAAAGCCCTCCAAGTTTAGAAACCGACAATTCGACATTCCCGTCATATTCGCCCACAAGTTCGGCAACGATTGAAAGGCCAAGTCCGGTTCCGGGCTTGCTTTCATCCAGTCTTTTTCCCCGTTCAAGGGCTTCATGCCGCCGGTTTGTCGGAAGCCCTGGTCCATCATCTTCAACAGAAAGTGCAAACGTCGGGTGTACAGAGCCCGCTTCCCTCATTTTGTCGTTTGCCGTTTCACACCGCAAAACGACATGTTTTCTAGCCCATTTACACGCGTTTTCCAGTATATTCCCAACCATCTCCTCAATATCTTCTTTTTCTCCGATAAAAATGATATCGGCCTCGTTCATAGAGAACGTTATTTCTTTGGAAGGATAGAGTTTACCCATAACTCTCACAAGTCGTTCCAATAATGGTCGCAATGCTGTGCGATAAATGACGCTATCGCGTTGGGCGGCAATGCGCGCTCGTTGCAAATAGCGTTCAATCTGGGCGCGCATAATACCAGTCTGTTCTTTCAACAGTTTTATGCCGGAAGAAGAAAGAGCTGAATTCTTCTCGTTCAACTGATCAATTTCATTGCCCATGACCGACAATGGTGTTTTCAAAGAATGGGCAAGGTTTCCCACCTGAACACGAAAACGTTCGACAATACGTTGATTATTGTCAATGAGAGCATTCATTTCTCCGACAAGTGGCATAACTTCCAGTGGCAAGTCGGTATCAAGATGATTGGCTTTACCAGCGCGAATATCTGCCAATGAATGTTGTATGCGTTGCAAAGGACGAAGACTGATATAGATTATCACCAAATTTATTAGAATACTCGCAACGCCGAACAAAGACAGATATAGAAGTAACGTTGTTTTGAATTTATCGAGACCGGCGCGTGTCTCATCAATGTTGCCCATAACCCGAAAGCGCGCAACACGGTTTTTATTATCCAGAATAATGTCGCTTTCCACAACCCGCAAATGCTGGTTATCCGGCCCGTTGGTCCGATAGGAGCGGAAAAATTTCGGGTCGAAAGGTTCGGTTTTTTCACTTGGAGAAGAGATCTTGCGTGCCCCTAAAGATGAAGACGTCAATCTGCCCTTCAAATTTCCCGATAGGGCAACAACTTCCCAATACCAGCCAGAGGATGGGTCAGAATACCGGATATCTCCCAATTCCGGATTTCCCTGTAATTTTCCCTCAGACGAGACACTGACTGCCGAAATCAGGCTATAGAGATGGGCGGTTAAAATCCGTTCCATATAATCATTGTTGGATTGGCGATAAAATACGAGACTGACAACGGAGATAAATGCCAATGCCGCGATAATCCACAAGGTCAGAAATACATTGACGCGGAGCCCCAGCGATTTACTAACGGTTTTAAAAAGAAGCTTAAATCCGGTCTCGCCCTTGACTGTTTTCATCAGAAAACCACCGCTATTTTTCCGGAGACTTCAAGCGGTATCCCATACCGCGGATGGTTTCTATGACATCAACCCCGAGTTTCTTACGGAGCCGCCCGATGAACACCTCTATCGTATTGGAATCTCTGTCAAAATCCTGATCGTAAAGATGCTCGGTCAAATCGGTTCGTGAAATAATCTCCCCCTGATGGTGCATGAGATAGGATAGAAGGGCAAATTCGAGCGAAGTCAACTTGATCTGGTTGTCATCGACTGTAACACGCGATGTCTTGGTATCAAGCACCACAGGGCCACAAACAAGTTCACTCGAAGCATGACCTGAAGCGCGTCTGATCAGTGCACGCAGACGTGCCAGAACTTCTTCCATGTGAAAAGGTTTTGTTACGTAATCATCGGCACCCGCATCGATACCGGCAACTTTGTCCGACCAACGGTCACGGGCTGTCAAAATCAATACCGGCATTGACCGTGAATTTTCGCGCCAATGTTCGACGATACTGATACCATCCATTTTCGGCAAACCGATATCAAGAACAACCGCATCATAAGCTTCTGTATCGCCGAGAAAATAGCCCTCTTCCCCGTCATAAGCATGATCCACGACATAGCCTGCACTGTTGAGTGCTGCAACGAGCTGGCGGTTGAGTTCCCGATCATCCTCTACCACGAGAATTCGCATGGATTATTATCCGGCTCAATTCTAATTAGCGGGAACAGCAACTTCAACGCGACGCGGCTTCTCACCATCACGAGCAGGTATCAGCACAATGACAACGCATGTATTGCCATTTTGTGTATCAAGTGTAGCGCGCGCCAAAGTTCCGCCCTGCTCTGTTGCAACACGCTTTCCCACTTCTGTACAATCGGCTGCATGGGCTGTTGTTATGCCGGCAAGAGATGTCATAATTAAAAAAACAGATATTTTTTCATGATAGTGCACTCATACCCTATTGAACCTGAATATAAAATGAACAAACCCGTTATTTACTGTCCGATCCATCCAACATTCTATAATTCCTTAAAAAACCGCTTTTTGCAAATTACGGTTGTTGTTTCTCTATAATATTAGGAGAAATGCCCATTTTTCAATGTGATCACAATGCGTCGGGTTCAATTGAAAAATTGTTCGATTGCGATCTTAACCTTTCACCGTATTTTAATCCTAAAGAGAGAAAAAACTGTTTCGTTCCCTGGTTCGGATACGATAATATAAAAGCTCGATTTATCGTTGGTTTAACAACGTATTCATTTACACGGATTGCGTTTCATGTTCGGCTTCAAAAAAAATCATAACAAAAATAAAAGGAAGCGCTTCCGTAGCCCACGTCTCATCGAACTCGACTCGCTAATCGATACGGGTTTTTACCGTCTTCGCAGCGGCCTTTCCACCTTCTGGGAAAATGCGACAATCATTTCACGTCGCTTTCGTGTACGTGGCTTTAAAAGATTGCTTGTCGAAATTCTCGACGAAGGATTAACTCTTGGTCTCATCGGTTTTGCCATTTTCACGTTCATCGGCGTTTCTGTTTTTACATTGACAAAAAAGGACTGGCATTCACCGGAAGATTTTGCCGTCAATTTTCTTGACAGGCACGGTAATTACATCGGAAGTCGCGGTTCTTTACATGGTGAACCGGTACCGATTGAAGAAATGCCCGATTTTGTCATAAAAGCCGTTCTTGCAACGGAAGACCGCCGTTTTTTCGAGCATTGGGGAATCGATTTTTACGGCCTTTCACGGGCATTTAGCCAGAATTTACGTGCTCACGGGGTGGTTCAGGGTGGTTCCACGCTTACTCAACAATTAGCCAAGAACCTTTTTCTGAGCAACGAAAGAACGCTCGAGCGCAAGATCAAGGAAGCATATCTGGCTATATGGCTCGAAGCCAATCTTTCCAAGAAGCAGATATTGCAGCTTTATCTTGACCGCGCCTATATGGGCGGTGGCGCTTTCGGCATTGCCGCCGCATCGCGGTTTTATTTCGGAAAAGATATTCGCGACGTTTCGCTTGCAGAAGCTGCAATGCTTGCCGGCCTTTTCAAAGCACCCGGCAAATATGCCCCCCACGTCAATTTGCCAGCCGCACGGGCACGCGCCAATGTGGTATTGTCCAATCTTGTTGACGACGGTCTGATGACGGAAGGTCAAGTTATCGGTGCCAGACGTCACCCTGCAAGTGTTGTAACAGAACTGGATAATAACGAGCCAAACTATTTTCTTGATTGGGCTTTTGACGAAGTACGCAAACTCGGCAATAAATTGCCCAATCATAATGTCATTGTGCGCACCACGCTTGATCAAGGCATCCAGAAAGCAACCGAAGAATCAATTGAATATCATCTTCAGCAATATGGCCCACAATATAAGGCTACCCAGGCAGCAGCCGTTATTTTGGACAATGACGGTTCGGTACGGGCAATTGTCGGCGGGCGTGACTATCAACAAAGTCAATTCAACCGTGCGACCCAAGGCGGAAGACAACCGGGTTCGTCTTTCAAACCTTATGTCTATGCTGTAGCCATGGAACGTGGATTGACCCCGAAGACAATCATTTCGGATGCGCCGATCAATTGGGGCGGCTGGTCTCCTAAAAACAATTCCGGACGTTATAGCGGCAATGTCGATCTTGCGACCGCTTTGGCTTTCTCGATCAATACGGTACCAGTTCGTATTACATATCAATATCTTAACCGCGACACCCAGCCGATCCGCGACCTCATTAAAAATATGGGTATTGATGCCAATATTTTTTCTCATAAAACCATGGTACTCGGCACATCCAACATGACACCAATGGATCAGGCAACCGGTTTTAATGTTTTTGCAAATGGCGGCATGGCAGGCAATCGTCACGGTTTTACACAGGTCATGACGACCGACGGCAAGGTCATATGGGACTGGTCGCGTGATGGTGATAAACCTCACCGTGTCATGAGTGCCCAATCTGCAGCCTATATGAACCAGATGATGGTTGGCGTGACCACACGTGGCTCGGGAAAACGTGCCCAATTGCCAATGACACTCGTTGCCGGCAAGACAGGAACATCGCAAGCTTATCGTGACGCATGGTTTGTGGGTTTTACCGGAAATTATACGGGCGCTGTGTGGATGGGAAACGATGATTTTTCATCAATGAACCGTGCTTTTGGCGGTGTCGTTCCGGCGATGATGTGGGATCGTATTATGCTTTACGCCCATCAGAATATTACAATCAAACCGCTATTCGGTGTTGAAAATTCAATTCTTTCCAATGCAAAAAAATCTAAAGACGATAATGCAAACGAAAATATTGCTCCTGATCTTCCGCAGGTGCTCTCGCCCAGTTCATCAAAAGTCATTCAATCGCTTATCGACGAGTTTCAAAAAGCTCCGCTTCTGACACCGGCGAGTTCGGCGCATGTTGTTTCATCTTCAACAAGTCAGATACGTTAAGACAGATAGCTCGCAAACAGGACAGACAATTTATGTTTTATCGTATATTTCTCGTCATTTTGAGCCTTGTTATAGCCATTGGCGGAGGAGCATGGAGTGTCAGCTATATTCTTGATACATTTGACGGCTTCGGACGGTTAAAAATTGGCCAATGGGAAGCCTATCCGCTGGCTGGAACCGCAGAAGCAGACGCTTATGCCCGCGCCAGAGCTGCCAGACGCGGCGACATTTCTTTAGGGCGAACCGAAGGACTGGTTTTCCAGCTTTGGCGGGATGACCACAATCACCCTCTAAAAAGTCAATGCACGTACCAACTGAAAGGCTTTTTACCTGAAACCAGATTATTTACTCTCTATGCGGCCGATCATGAGCTGCGCGCGCAATGGATTGACGACAAACTTCCTACCGAATTGTCGAGTAGCAATGTCATCTGGAATCCGGACGGGACATTAAGCGTTCTTATTTCCCCGAATGCCCAGCCAAGAAACTGGCTGGCGACCCGAGGCAGAAGCGAATATGGATTGATATTGACACTTTATGATACGCCAATTGTTACCTCGACTGCCCTTCAGAAACTGGATATGCCTTCACTGAAGCTTGTTCCGACAGGAGGGCGCGATTGTGACTAGACTGATCTATGCATTGTTGGTCGGAATTGTCGGCGCCGTTATCGTGCACATTTGTGTGGTATTGATGGTGCCCCATTTTAGCGAACTCAATATTTGGAAGCGGCTCAACGCTGCCGATAATAAATACAATTTTGCCCCCCTTTCCAAAGATAATCCGATTGTTGTTGCGAGCGATCCTTTGTTCCGTTTGAGGGCATGTCGTTTCAATCTGGATGACGGCCCTGTCCATATTATGGCTGAAGGAACAGCGCCTTTCTGGTCAATGTCGGTTTATGATCGCAACGGAATGAATTTCTACAGTTTGAACAATCATACCATGCCGAACGGAAAACTTGATCTGGTGATCGGCAATCCGGGACAAATCATGGAATTGAAACAGTCAACACCCGTTGATGCGGAAAATTCTGTTCTTGTTGGCGAAGATCTAAGCGAGGGATTTGTTATCCTGCGCAGTTTAAAAATGAAAATGACCAATGTTGACGACGACTTTATCAATCATGTCCATTGTCAGACACTAGACTATTAGGTGTTTTATGCATCCACCGTATTAAAAGGCAATGTCAAAGGATTATAATTTTCGAATTCGACCAACCACAAATCGGCATCAAATTCCAATTCTTTTTCGAGTTTCTCGACAGCAACCGTTTCTTCAACGTCAGCCAGAATTTTAATAAAACACCTCTCGTCGCGGTCGGACTCTTCTGTATAAAAGCTTTGCGGCGCCGGTCCATAAAGATCTACGTGGCCATTTGAACCGCGATCAAGAATAAAAATTGTACCCGCTTCATTGGATCCCCGACGTGTAAGATAGGCAAAACCGCCTTCTGCGCGAACCCTTCGCATCAAGGCTGCGGTCCAGAAATCCGATGTCAAACGCATTCACTACTCCGCAAAATTATACAGCATGATTATAAAGCATAATAGTAAAGTCCGGCAGAGAAGAAACAATTAAGCTCGCTCACCGATATCGTTCTACCTTGTAATCATTCTTCTAAGAAAAAGCGACAATCCTTTGTTCCCCCTATCGAATACTGAACAAGATTTTCGAGTGGCTCGTGAAGCTTACTCAACCGGATAGCATGTTTCAGGCCGCAATTATTCTCACCACTCAAGGTTGTTCCTATTAACCTATGAGGCCGATATCCTTCATCTTGTCAATCACTTCCTGATTGATCTTACCGGTAACTGTCAGACTAAACATTTTTTGAAAATTTCTTAATGCCTCCGCAGTGTTCTCGTCTTCGGTACCGGTGACCACAACGTGATCGTCGCCAAAAGCTCTCAAACCAGCCTGAACACGCATAACATCCGCCGTATTTGGTTTGAAATTATTAGCTATGCTATCGTGTTTTGCTTCGCCATTCGGGGCGTTTGTTTGCGGTATCGTCATTCCGGTAACCACATCATTTGCCTTGGGGGCAGACTGAACAGACGTCTTCGGGTCGGAGAGAGACTGGGTCGTGACATGATCAACATTATCATTCTTTGATAATGCTCCGCTAATGAGCGAGGCAATATCGTCATGTTGTTTTTGACTTTCCCCTTGACCGCTAACCGGTTTTGAATTTTGCCGCCATAAAGCTATAGCGTTTCGCGTTTTCGGACCATCCAACCCGTCAAGCGGACCATCATAAAGGCCCATGGCTGCAAGTTTTTTCTGAATATCCAGCAAATTTTCGGGGTTATTATCGGGTAAAGTTTTAATCTCATTCGGGGCAACATTTGACTGTGGTGATGAAGATGTTGCTACCGTATCAGAAGATGTATTCGACGATTGCGCTGCTTTTTCAGGAGCATTCTGAATTGTCGCATTTGTATTCTGGTTTACAAGAGGCCGTGTCTGGATAAAAACTGTTCGTTGGCTCGCACTTTGGTAAAACAGCGCGTTGAAAGTAACAAAACAAAATCCGACCACAAATAGAAAAAAACCGCAGGCCATAAGCGGATTCTTGCGAGCGTGACGGAAAATCCACCCGGCAAATAGACGCAGCAAATGACCCAATCCGGCAAGAATCGATAAAAGAAGGCTATGCCGTTTTGCGGTTTGGTTTCGTGGTGTTTTTCGTAGTCTTACCATTGTTCCCAAGTTGTGTTTCTGGAGTTAAAATATATCCGTTGTTAGCCGCCGCATCGCTACCAACAATATCGATTTTCGAGGTTTGAATTGAACCGGCGGAATTTTCCTGCATAATAGGCAAAAGCAACCTTACCCTTGTGCCCTTGCCTTTTTCGCTTTCGAAAGTGATCTGACCTTTGGCTCGTTTGACAAGATCGAACACCATTGCCAGCCCTAGTCCGACACCTTCGATTTTACAGGCAACAGCATCAGACGCACGCAAAAATGGCAACCCCAGACGAGCAATATGTTGCTCATCCATTCCGATGCCGTCGTCTTCAACTGTAATTTCACAATATTCATTATCAAGAATGGCGATCGTAACGCCGATATGTCCATCGTCACGGCTATATTTGATGGCGTTGGATATCAAATTGAAACATATCTGGCGGAACGATAATGCATCAAGACAGCAAGCAACCGGTGTTGCAGCCCCTTGACCAGCTATTTTCCTATGACCATGGAGCGGTAAAGTCAGTTCCAATGTTTCGGTCAATATACTCCCGACAGAGCATATTTCGGAAACAATATCATCCGTCGATCGGTCGCGGTCCTTCAATGTCTTATTAACAATATCAAGCAGGTGATTACCGGCTTTTTTTATCATTGCGATATATTCATGCCGCTTGGTATTTCCCTTGTTTTGTCGATCAAGATAATCAAGCAAATCGGCAAAACCCAATATTGCATTCAACGGTGTGCGCATTTCATGGGCGGCCTGCGTAAAAGGTGAAACCGCATTCATACCCAAACTGCCGATTTCCTTGCTATTGGCTTCTATAGCAAGTGCAATCGAATTCTCGTGAACCGACAGACAATGAATCAAAACCGAAATAAATCGGGTGCGGTCACGGCCATTCATACGAATTGTTATAGGCGAGGCCAGACGGTTTTCCCGGACATCTGCCAAAAATGACAGAAATATAATGCGATCATTGATATGGACATGGTCAGACAAAGCTTCGCTTTGCTTGAGACATCCCAAAAAACAGTCTGGCAAGGCATTTTCCAGCACCGTGCCCTGACTATTTACCTTTAGAATAGCATTCAATGTTTCCATTGTTCCGATTTACACCTTGTTGTTTTCAGCACTATCAAACCCTTTCGGGTGTGGCATTGCCGATCAAAAACAATTTTTCGCTTGTTTGATGCTAATCTGACGACAACTTTTTAATGAAAAGATAATAAATAGATCATGGTGCGATGTTGCGTTATCTGTTTGCCATTATGGTTAACAACTTCACAGATAAAGCTCGAAAAATTAGAAATTTAACAGGCGAAATCCTGTTTCTGTAAATATTTCGTCAATCATAAACGGTTAGTCTAGGCTTCATCCTGCTTATTTGTAACTGCGTTATGTCGGGGCGTCATGATACGTTTTCTTATCAAGTCATTCTGTTTTCTTACCCTTTTTCTGGTCGTCATATCTTTCTTTGGAACTTCCGGAAAAAATAACGGATCCCAGCCTGATCAATATATGAATACTGTTGAAGCATTGTTGGCGGTAAAAGATACAGTCAATGACCTCGGTAATTTTTGTGAACGTAATTCAGACACCTGCGAGACCGGAAAAACATTTTTTGGTTCTCTTGGCGAGCGCGCGCGTGACGGGGCACGCATTGCTTACGAATATCTCGACAGAACATTCGGAAGCGACAAAGGTGAAAACAAGCTGCCACCTGAAAATATCAATACCGGTTCGATAACGCCGGAAAATGACCACGAGGATCACTTGAATAAAGTCGATAATAAAAAGGTCGACAACAAAAACGGGTCAACCAAATCTCTGACATCTTCCAATACCGGTCATAAACAACCGGCGGAGCCGGAGGAGAAAAAAATGCACCCGTCGCAGAAGCCCCAATAAACGGGTTGTTTTTTCAGAAGCGGTTGTTCCCGACGTTTTGATGTGATGCCGGAAATGATTATGCCGTTAGAAAATTTACTTTTTTTCTAAAACGGAGTAAATGTTCCAGCGTAAATTCAGACATCAAAGACAAAGCAGACAAATAATAATGACCGATTCAATTGACGATATTCTGGAAAGTTTTTCTCTCCTTGATGATTGGGAAGATAGATACCGCTATGTCATTGAACTGGGAAGAGAGCTTCCGCCCTATCCGGAAGAATCACGTGATGAAGCCCATAAAGTTCCCGGCTGTGTGAGCCAGGTCTGGCTCGTTACCGAACATGGTTCGGGGCATGATCCCGTTATGACCTTTAAAGGTGATTCAGACGCTCATATTGTGCGCGGTCTGGTCTATATCCTCATTACTTACTATTCAGGAAAACGGGCATCGGAAATTCGTGATGCCGATATTGAAAAGGTCTTGAAAACATTGGGTCTTGACGAGAATTTAACGCCCCAACGTTCAAATGGTTTACGCTCCATGGTCGAGCGTATTCGTCTTGAAGCTGAAAATACATTAAAGAACCAATAAGTTAATCCGGCGTCCCCATTTGGAAGTGCGTTCCATTCAATCTCTGATTGAGTAAGCAACCACTTTCTAATCGATTAAAAAAAACGGGCGCATTAATCAATGCACCCGTTTTGTTTTTCACGCTGAAAACAATATTATTTCGATTTTCTTTTGCCGGGTTTACGGCCTAATCCCATTTGTTTGGCAAGAGAAGAACGGGCTTCCGCATAATTGGGCGCAACCATTGGATAATTAGGATCCAGGTCCCACTTCTCGCGATACTGTTCCGGAGTAAGCTCATAATGTGTCATCAAGTGGCGCTTGAGTGACTTGAACTTTTTACCATCTTCCAAACAGATAATGTAGTCGGGGAAAACCGAACGCTTCGGGTTGACTGCCGGCTTCTGTTTTTCAACTTCCGCTTCGCCAGCTGTTTCGCCACCCGCTTTAACAAATGCAGCGTGAACGTCTGCGATTAAACTCGGCAATTCGCCTGGTCTGATTGAGTTATTGCCGACATAAGCAGCTACAACATCAGCAACCAGTGTAACAATGAAATCGCTCTCATTCTCGCTGACGGCTTGATCATCCATCTTCTTATCCTTTTTATATTTTACTTATGTTATTCCAGCCTGCTTTTTGCAAAGTAGCAAGCAAATGTTGACTTTCATATAGCTAGGTAAGAAACCTTGTCAATTACAAATGGGAAACAATTCTATAAAATAAAGGTTCCATACTGATATAACATTTATTTTTGCGTTTTTTGTCCGACCACTGCAAGTTGTCTTGAACAAATATATTTAAATTAAGGCACTTTGTCTCATTTTTACCATTATATCGGTAAAAACCGACACATCATTTCAGTATAAATTGTATTTCTTACACATAGATACCATATAATGAAAGTGACCGCTAATTTGATTGACTTTTAGCAGCAATTGTTTCGACTGTCAAAGCTCTTAGCCCACTTAATCTGTAATATGTTTTGGTTCAACAAGGATAAATTATGGCGAAGCCTCATCATTTCAAAGTAAACAAGTCTGACGAAGAATGGCGTAAAGAACTAACGCCGACACAATATGAAATTACTCGTAATCACGGTACCGAGCGGGCTTTTTCAGGCCCGGAATTCGACACGTCGAGGCCTGGAACATTTTATTGTGTATGCTGCGGAAAACCTCTTTATCGCTCTGAAACGAAATATGAATCGGGTAGCGGTTGGCCGAGTTTCTTTCGCCCCATCAATGCCGATGCCGTCGTCTTGCAGCAGGATTATTCCCACGGCATGGAACGAACGGAAGTTTTATGTGCAGATTGTGGTTCCCATCTCGGGCATGTTTTTCCTGATGGTCCAGAACCTACAGGGTTGCGTTATTGCATGAACGGTTATTCTCTGAAATATCAGCAAGACAAAACAGAAAAGTGATCAAACCAAGAACTATATTTCAGGATCGATAATGACCGAATCAATAATTTTTCCACCCGAAACAAAAAAAATTGACCATTCAGAAGAGCATCACGGCATTATACGTCACGACTTCTACAATTGGTTGCGAGCAAAAAACTGGCAAGATGTTTTTAAAACCCCTACTTTGCTTGATAAAGAAATCCGTGCCCATCTGGAAGCGGAAAATGCTTATCAAAAAGCTCAGATGGCCGATACAATAGGCTTACAAAAACAGCTCTTTGCGGAAATGAAGGGGCGCATCAAGGAAGATGACAGCTCGGTTCCGGTAAAAGATGGCCCCTATGCTTATGGTGTTTCGTTCACGACCGGAGGTGAACAACCGCATTATTTCAGAACACCACGTAGCGGCGGAAAAGCGAGCGTCTATGTCGATGGCGATGCATTGGCCAAGGGGAAAGATTATTTCCGGCTCGGAGCTGTGCAACACTCTCCGGACCATAGTAAGTGCGCATGGACTTATGATGACAAGGGGTCCGAATTTTATACAATAAAGTTACGCGACATGACTTCGCTCATGGACACTACAGAAAATATCATCAATACTTCCGGCGATGTTGTGTGGGACGCCAATTCTGAAGGTTTTTTCTATACCAATGTTGATGAAAATCATCGTCCATCAAAACTCTACTACCATAAAATCGGAACAGACCAGAGCGTTGACAAGTTAATATTTGAAGAAAAAGACCCCGGCTTTTTCCTGGGCGTCGGCGGATCCTCTCTTAACGATGTCATTTATATTGATATTCACGACCATGAAACTTCGGAGGTTTGGCTTATTCCCGCAAAAGAGCCGATGGCCACACCGAAATGCGTCAGAAAACGTCAAAAAGGCGTTGAATATAGTCTTACCGAAGGCGGCGATATTTTTTATATTCTGACCAATATAGATGGTGCCAAAGATTTCAAAATCATGTCGGCTCCTTTTGACAAACCGACCGAAGAAAATTGGATTGAGGTTGTTCCTCATCAACCATCAAGGCTTATTCTTGCCCATGATGCTTACAAGAATTTTCTTGTCTGGCTTGAACGACGCGACGGTCTTCCCAGAATTGAGTTGCTGGATCGTCGTGACGGATCGATACATGCGATTGCGTTCGAGGAAGAAACATATTCTTTAACGCTTCACGGTGCAGCAGAATATGACAGCGAGACAATCCGTTTTGCTTATTCGTCTATGACCACTCCGTCCGAGCTTTATGATTATGATATGACGACGAGACAGCGCGTCATGTTAAAACGGCAAGAAGTGCCCTCGGGTCACGAACCGAAAAATTATATAACACGCCGTTTAATGGCCAAGGCCGAAGATGGTGCCGAAATTCCCATCTCACTTTTTTATCATAAAGATACAAAACTGGATGGCAGCGCTCCTTGTCTTCTTTATGGCTATGGAGCCTATGGAATTTCTATTCCGGACAGTTTCAATAGCAATGCATTATCTTTGGTCGATCGCGGCTTTGTTTACGCCATTGCACATATCAGGGGTGGAAAAGAAAAAGGCTTCGACTGGTATGAAAAAGGAAAACACCTTTTTAAACGGAATACTTTCACCGACTTCATTGCCTGCGGACGTTTTTTAGTCGCCAATCATTTCACTTCTCACGACCGATTAATTGCAGAAGGCGGATCGGCCGGTGGCATGTTGATGGGCGCCGTTGCCAATATGGCTCCTGAAGATTATGCCGGAATCGTCGCCATTGTTCCGTTTGTCGACGTATTATCGACAATGCTTGACGCCACCCTTCCACTCACACCTCCCGAATGGCCGGAATGGGGAAATCCCCTTGCATCAAAGGAAGATTACGAGCTGATAGCCTCCTATTCTCCTTATGATAATGTTCGTGCACAAAATTACCCGGCCATTCTTGCCATGGCAGGTCTCACAGATCCGCGGGTAACCTATTGGGAACCGGCGAAGTGGGTTGCCAAATTGAGAGAATTTGCAACAGGTGACAATCCGGTTTTACTCAGAACCAATATGGATTCCGGTCATGCCGGTGCGTCGGGACGCTTTTCACGTCTTGAAGAAAGCGCTTATATCTATGCTTTCATCCTTAAAGTAGCAGGAAAGATTTAAGGCTTCTGTTATTGTTTTGAAAATTACCGGATTAAAGGCGGCTTACCTGATCTTTCATATTTCTTGAGAGCGGGAGCCGCCTTGCCACCGGATATTTTTCCTGAATTCTTCGTTGCACAAAATTTTTTTGAAGAATCCGTTGGTCCCACAATTTTTCTTGAATTTTTCGTTGTCCTTTGTAACCGATGACTAAAGAGGCAAAAAAATGCCCGCAACTCCAACCAGAATATTCATGTTTTAGCTGTTATCCGTAACCATATATTTTTTAAGCCGAATGAACAATGCACTTGTCTATTGCTCATAGAAATACCAAATGCTTTCTTATAGCGCTTTTGAAAGGGTGCTGTTTTGAAAGGCAACATGAAACCTCTCCGCATTTTTATGGAATAGCGACCGAATGATGAAAACTTCATGCCTATTGCTGTTGCTCATGATCGGCTTTTCCTTGTCACCGGCATATGCTGCCGGTATCAGGAAAGATGTTGATGAATATGCCGGCAGCCGTTGCAATACACCGGCCAAAGGAAGTGGCATTGTGGCGGGGTATTTTAGCGGCGTTACGGATAACCCGATTGTAAGCTCTGACGGTTTCGTTCCTGTCGACCGGTTCAGATGTTTCAAATCAATGGATGAGTGCCGCGGCTGGCTTTATACTATGGAGTCACTCTATGGCTCACCACCGCCAAGGGCTACAAAATGTACAAGATTCTGATAAATTGAAATGGCACAAGGAGGCCTTTTCTTCATGAAAAACGGATTGATTGTTTTTGCCGCAATTGGCCTCGGGCTTTTCACAATGTCCCAAAGCGTCTATGCAAGTGGTCGAGACCCTGCAAAAGTTGCAAATATGACCAGTGAATATGCCGGGAAACGTTGTTCAACACCACCCAAGGGAAGTGGCATTGTTGCCGGTTTTTTCCGTGGATGGGAACAAACTCCATTTCAAAACCGTGGTTCCGGCCTTATGCCGGTCGAGCGCTATCATTGTTTTAAAACGATGAACGAATGCAAATCCTGGCTAAAAACAATGAATTATCTTTATAATGATAAATCCATTGATGCGAGCATGTGCACCAAGTTCTAACAATCGAAGTGAATTTTCTCATGCAATAAACATGCAATAAAGAAGCCACCATTGCGAAAATGGTGGCTCTTTGAATTGTTTATGAAAAATCGATCAGGCTTTTTCAAAAAGCTCCAACACATAATCCCAATTAATCAGATGATCGACAAATGCCTCAAGATATTTCGGACGGGCATTACGATAATCAATGTAATAAGAGTGTTCCCACACATCGACACCAAGAATAGGTGTTGCACCATGAACCAGCGGGTTTTCTCCATTTGGTGTTTTCGAGATTTCCAACTTCCCGTTTTTTACAGCAAGCCAAGCCCATCCCGAACCGAATTGGGCAGCACCGGCTGCAAGAAAGTCTGAACGGAATTTATCATAACCACCCAAATCGCTATCAATCGCTTTTTGCAATTTTGCCGGTAGTTTCTTGCCACCACCGTCTTTCTTCATCCATTTCCAGAAATGGGTATGATTGTAGTGTTGTGCTGCATTGTTGAAGAGCCCCTGATTTTTGCCAAAGCTTGCTTTGACAATTTCTTCAAGGCTTTTACCTTCAAGGCCTGAATCCTTCAGCAATTTATTGCCATTGGTAACATAGGCTTGATGGTGCTTGTCATGGTGATATTCAAGTGTCTCGCGTGACATATAAGGCTGAAGTGCTTCATAAGCATAGGGTAGTTCAGGCAATTCGAAAGCCATTTTCAATACTCCTTAAAATATATTCTCTCCCGGAGAAGGTGCGGTTATTTATTTGGTGCGCTCATGCATTAAAAGCAAGGGAAATTGCCGCTTTCACAAGAGTTTGACCGGATAAACCGGATTTCCGGGTCCTTAACCTTACGAATAAGGAACCCGACAATCAGGATACTCCTTTTCGGCTTCGAGCGGCAGCCCATAAATTGAATAACGACATTCTTCCCGTATATTTTGCGGGCAATGGTTACTTGCAAAAAACACCCGGCATCATATGTCAATTGTTTGATATTCAAACATAATTGTTTGTCTGTTCTTAACTTTTATGCGGCAAACATGAACAATCGCAAACAAATTGGATTGACTAATGCCCTCTACCCTTTCGCGCCGCTTTTTTTTAAGATCAATATCGATCGGTGCAACAATGGCCGGTCTTTCCGCCTGTATGCCTTCAGGATTCAAAGAGATTGAACTCGCACCCGTAAAACCAAAACCAACTGTTGATAATAATGCGCTCGTCCCTTTTGCATCAATGTATGCAGAAAGTCGTGATGGTGATTTTGTGCTCCCAGCCATTCCTTACCAACACATTGATCCACAATTCTTGCGTCAGATTGTTGATGATCCGACAGGCGAACAACCCGGAACGATTGTTGTCGACACCAAACGTCGTTATCTTTATCTGGTTCGTCTTAACGGCAAAGCTATCCGTTACGGTGTCAGCGTCGGAAAGGAAGGTTTTGCGTGGTCCGGTCGTGGTATCATCGAATATAAACGCAAATGGCCGACATGGACACCTCCCGCCGATATGATTGCGCGCCAACCGCAGTTGAAAAAATACAGCGCTGAAAATGGCGGAATGAAACCGGGACTGAAAAATCCGCTTGGTGCGCGCGCCCTTTATATTTACCAGAATGGAAAAGACACACTCTACCGGCTTCATGGTTCACCCGACTGGTCGTCTATAGGCAAGCGTGCTTCTTCGGGATGTGTCCGGTTAATTAATCAGGATATTGTGGACCTTTATGAAAGGGTTCCGGAAAAAGCACCGGTGCTTGTCGTATAAGCTCAAGAAGATACGCGCTATTTTCCAACAGATTGATTTGCAAGCTTTGCGTTCTGTTTTCTACTTCGACAATTCCATTCCGGTCTTATTTCGAAATTTTGTGCGCATTATAATTTTGCACATTACGAAAAAATGTCACAAACGAGATCAGGCATTTTTAGGCCTCTATCATATTTTTTGATAAATTCGCGACATCGGTCATTTATAACATATCAACCCGATTTAAATGCGTTTTGCAGAATATGCGTAAATGCGGTCTGAAAGAACTGCGCTTGCTTTTGAATGGCAAATCACACACACAATATGCGTTTTTGAAATGAAAATATCATTTCCAAACGCGTATAAGTACCATTTCCAAACGAATATAATGCGTGCAATTATTTTGCTGCGCGATTATTCCGGTTTATTTCCGTTTGCCACCAAGGAGATTGCCTAATAGGCCGCGCACATATTGTTCACCAGCCTTTGCAAGTGACCGGCCAATCGAATTTGCGGCTGTGCGTGTAATCGACTTGACTGCGGTCTCAGCAACCGATTGACCGCGACTATTCTTTTTATCCTCTCCGAAAATTGTATCCCAGAAACTTCCCCCTTCCTGCTGATTATTATTCGATTGCTTTTCTTCTGTATTTTTCTGCAACATTTCGTAAGCTGACTGACGATCAACGGTCTCGTCATATCTTCCGCTAACAGGACTTGTTTTTATCAAATTTTGCCGCTCTTCAGGGGTAATCGGGCCAATTCGGGATGAAGGTGGGCGAATGGTTGTTCTTTCGACGATGGATGGAACACCTTTGTCTTCCAAAGTAGACACCAGCGCTTCACCCGTACCGAGATCAGAGATCGCTTTCATCGTGTCAAAATCGGGATTGGCACGAAAAGTAGATGCTGCGGCTTTGACCGCCGCAATCTCGCGCGGCGTATAGACACGCAAGGCATGCTGAATACGGTTTCCAAGTTGCGACAGAACCGATTCCGGCACGTCCAAAGGATTTTGCGAAATAAAATAGATGCCGACACCCTTTGACCGGATCAAGCGGACAACCTGTTCAATACGTTCGATCAGAGCTTTTGGCGCATTATCGAACAGGAGATGAGCTTCATCAAAAAAGAAGACAAGACGCGGTTTTTCAGGATCGCCAACTTCAGGCAATTGTTCGAATAGTTCCGACATCAACCACAAAAGAAAGGTCGAATAAAGACGTGGATTGGACATAAGTTTATCGGCAGCAAGCACACTGACAAAGCCCCGTCCATCAGTCGTTGTACGCATGATATCTTCAAGCTTCAGGGATGGTTCACCGAAGAAATGTTCGCCGCCTTGCTCCTCGAACACCAACAATTGGCGTTGAATGGAGCCAACAGACGATTTCGAAATATTGCCATAGCGCGTGGAAAGCTCGGCGGCCTTTTCTCCAACGTGGTTGAGCATTGCCTGCAAATCTTTCAGATCAAGCAACAACAGTCCTTCGTCATCGGCAACACGGAATGCAATATTCAACACGCCTTCTTGTGCTTGCGTCAAATCCATGAGGCGCGAGAGCAACAACGGCCCCATTTCAGATACAGTCGCTCTGATCGGGTGCCCGTCAACACCGAAAAGGTCCCAAAAAATGACCGGCGGGGCTTTCATGTCGATTGACGAGAGCCCGACACTTTGAGCGCGCGAACGAACCTTGTCGTTCAGAATACCGGGTTTTGCTATACCTGACAGATCGCCTTTCACATCGGCGCAAAAGGCCGGGACACCGGCGGCTGCAAAAGATTCGGCAATAACCTGCAGCGTTACAGTTTTTCCTGTTCCCGTGGCACCTGTTATCAAGCCATGACGGTTTGCATATTTGAGCCATATATATTCGGGTTTTAACGCATTACCCTGCTTCTGGTGACTGGCGCCCAAAAAAATTCCGCTCTTGTCGATCATACCCAATTAATCCCTCGGCATGTTTTCTCAATTTTTAAATGTACCAGCATTAGACAAATTCAATAAGCCCTTTATGTGATGCAACACACATTAAAAAAAATTTCTATCCCATAAAAAGTATTCCTATTTTATATATAATCTATTTCATATTATTAAATTATATTACATTGATTTTAAAAAATAATTTATCATAAACATAATAATATATTTTTAAATAAATATAATATAATTTTTTTTAAAAATTAAATAAAATAAGTATTAAATCAAATAGTATTTATATACAACTATTTTTTATTAATTTTTGAATTTATTTTTCTGATTTTGAGACGTCTATAAAATTCAATATTCATTTTTTGTCTTTTTTGTGATCGACAATTTTTTGCGTAGCGATTATTTTTTGTTAAATGAATTCTCAATGAAATTGCAATAGGTTTGTCTTGCACCATTTAGGGCTTTGTGATTGTGTTATATTAACCTCTTAACAGATGGTGTGAAATTGATTTATTAGGATTTTGATTTGCTTATGAGCTCGAAACAGTCCCATCCATCCGACAATGTAACATCCCGTCAGGCAGGCTGGTCTGTCATGCAACGTGCCGACGATCCGGATATCGAACGCGCCCGCTTCCAACTTAAAGAAGATATAGCCAATGGTGCAACCGGCATCTCGCTCGTTTTCGAGGGCGCTAATAGTGCCTACGGCTTCGGTTTGCCAGCCAAAGCTGAAACAATACCTACCCTTTTTGATGGTGTAAGCCTTGATGGCTTGCATATCCGTTTGGATAATCACCCTCATGGTCGCGTTATTGCGGACAGCTTTATCGATTATCTCCAGCATCGGCGCATAAATCCGACACGAACGAAACTTACTTTCAGTACCGATCCGACCGCTGTTTTAGCGACAACAGGCAAACTCAAAATGTCTATTGAAGCATTGAAAGCTTCGCTGCCGCAATCCATGTCGGTGTTCTTTTCTTCAGGCATTCCGGGTGTTGTACTTGAGGCAGACGGGCGCCCCTATCATAATGCCGGCGCTACTCCGGCACAGGAAATCGGCGCTATGTTGTCGGTTGCTCTCGCCCATTTGAAAATGGTTGAAGAAGCACGTCACCATATCATCTATGCTTTGCCGCATATCGGTTTTGCTACAGCGCTTGATGAAGATCCCGTTATGGGACTGGCAAAAATGCGGGCCATAAGGTTGCTTTGGCGGCGCCTTCAGGGCGAACGTGGTGTTTCGTCTCCATTTCCTGCGGTCATTCATGTGGAGACCTCCATGCGGATGATGACAAGACAGGATGCCTTTAACAATATTTCCCGTTCTTCTATTGCGGCCTATGCTGCAATTTTAGGGGGTGCTTCTTCATTATCCGTATTGCCATACAGTTTTGTTTTCGGCCTGCCTGATCAAACGGCACGACGCATTGCCCGCAATAGCCAGCTCATCTTTATCAAGGAGCTTGCTAATCCGCTTGCGAAAAGCACGAGTCGCCGCGATAGTGATGCGGATGCTCTCGCCGAAGCTGCGTGGGTTGAATTTACCCGTCTTGAAGATGAAGGCGGCGTCATGCAAAGCCTGATTGACGGCAATTTGGCCAAGCGTATTGAAGAGGCGCGCGATCTCAGACTGGCGAGTTATCACAAAAATGAACGCGCCATTATCGGCACATCCGAATATCGGCAAGCCGATGATAGAGTGACTGGCATTGTTGATACTAAACCTGTGCATTTTGAGGCAGAAGGCATCTCCCACTGTCACCCGTTGGTATCAGGACGTTGGGATCAGGACTTTCTGGAAGTACAAAAAATCGCTCCGGTCGAAATCACAAAGGATTAATATATGATCCGCAGTTTCCGTTCCGCAACTGACCGTCTTGTTGAAGTCCCCTTGAAAGAAGACGGAACGCCTGAAAATGACGTGCTGTGGATTGATCTTTCCGATCCGACTGCGGGAGAAGAAAAAGAGCTGGAAAAGTGGCTCGGTATTCCTATACCGACTCATGATGATATGACGGAGATTGAAGAATCGAGCCGCTTTTATATGGAAAATGGAGCGCAATATATGACCGCTCCATTGATTTATACCGTTGATGGAGACAAGCGCGATATTGCACCGGTCACCTTCATTCTGACGGGTTCTCGGCTCGTTACAGTGCGTTATAGTCACCCGCAAGCTGTCGAACTTTTCATTTTACGCGTTACCAAAGCAGGTAATGGCGTTATCACCCAGCAATGTACAGGCTTGACCATTTTGACAGCCGTTATGGAAGCGGCAACAGACCGGCTTGCCGATCTTCTTGAAGCGGTCTCGGGGCGCATCGAGAAGGCCTCGCGCAATATCTTTCATCGAGATGAAGGTGCCATGCCGATGTCGACAGTGGATTTTCGTAAAATTCTCAACCAGATCGGCAATCAGGGTACGTTGCTTTCAATGGTGAGAGAAAGCATTGCCGGCGTTAGCCGCCTTCTTGTTTATGTCGAAGCATATGGAAAAACCGTTACACCGAAATATATTGAAGCCGATGGCAAAACGGTAACGCCGAAAAAAGATATGAAGACCACTGTCAAGTCGCTTGAACAGGATACCCAGTCACTCGAACATTATGCCGATTTTCTTTCGGCAAAAATGACATTCCTTCTTGATACTGTCGTCGGAATGATTTCGACAGAACAAAATGCCATTATCAAATTTTTCTCGGTCGCTGCTGTCGGTTTCATGCCGCCGACGCTGGTTGCCTCCATCTATGGTATGAATTTCCAATTTATGCCGGAACTCAATGAAAAATGGGGCTATCCTTTTGCCCTTTTTCTCATGATTATTTCTGCCGTTATACCGATTTTATATTTCAGAAAAAAAGGCTGGCTTTAATTTTTAGTTGTTTCCGCGCTCTGGAAATCAACCGACGGATGTATTATATTCAATTTGTTGAAGTATTTCTTATCCTCAACAGAAGGAGTGGATTCAATGTCTATTGATTCAGCAATGCGCATTTCGGTCGGTGGTATGAACAGGCAAGTGGATACACTCAATCAAGTTGCCCAAAATGTCGCCGTTGGAACGACTGTTGGTCGTGAGACATATGATGCAGGCGACGATATGGTCAATATGGATTTTGCCGAACATAATTTCAAAGCCAATTTTAGGGTTTTCCAGATTGCCGATGAAACCATGGCACAAATCATTAATATGAAACGGTGATTTGATTGGCCTTTGGCCAATCATCGAAGTTTTCTATTTCAGAATAGATTATAAACCTTTTTTGAAATCGGGAAAATACTCCGAGCGTCGCTTGGAAGATGAGTAAATTTCGGGCGAAGGGTTGCTTTTCAAACCTATTTTACGGTTTAAAGCTTCAATTTTTCAAAGATAAGCGGTTTTTGAAGATAAATGGCTGGGGTACCTGGATTCGAACCAGGGAATGCCGGTACCAAAAACCGGTGCCTTACCGCTTGGCTATACCCCAAAAAGTATGCTCGGCATACTTCCTGCGCGCCTTATAACGAGTTCGAAAAGAATGTGCAATATGTCTGAGAGCACGTGCAACCTTTTTTTTGCTAAAAAACTTGCAAACATTGTTTCAAGACATTGATTGCAATGCACTATCAAGGCGCCTTTGTTAATGAGGTTATTTTTACGAAACCGAATTTTTCAGGAAATGAAAGTTCTAGCTTATTAAACCCGTTCACTATCGATCTTTCCAGTCGGGTCATTGACAGCAATTCGAAAAAACAACGAAGCAGAAAACCGCCCCGGCTCCCGCTTCTTACTTTGGCCTTTTCCATTCTATTCCGGATGTTCTGGCAATAAATTCAAGACTATATTGCTATTTTCGGGTTTAAAAAATTTCTTGATAAAATAAATGTCTATTCCAATTTTTTTGATTGGCATATTTTCAAATTTACTAGACAAATTATTCTATTCCGTTTTCCATAAAGATTTAGTGCCATAAAGATTTAATGATTGTATTTTTTCGAATTTGTGAACTTGATTGCAACTGCGCTAGTGATTTGACGAGAGAATGTTCACACTGAAGTTTGCTGTCAAGTTTGACCGGATGTTCATAAGCCGGATATTTATAAGGCCATATGTTCATAAAGGAAGCCGATGTCGATAAGTTTTAATGAAGAGTTCTCTCCGAATTACGGGCGCGCGGTGTTGCTTCAAAATAATGTCAGGCGACTAACAGCCCATAATCCGTCTCCGTTTACCTTTACCGGTACGAATAGTTATATCCTTGGAAATGAAGAACTGGCGATTATCGACCCCGGTCCCGATGATGAAGAACAATTGGCAACCTTGCTTCGGGTCATTGATGGTCGCCCTCTTCATTACATTTTTATTACCCATAGTCATAGTGATCATAGCGGGATAGCAAAACGATTGAGCGAGCTGACAGGCGGCGCAATTGTTGCAGAAGGTGGTTATCGTCCGGCATCCACTCAAGTTTCAGACCCCGCAATGACTGTTGATGCGAGTTGCGACAAAAACTTCACTCCCGATATCTTTCTTGGAGATGGTGAATCAATCAAGGGAGATGGGTGGGAACTCACGTCTATTACAACACCTGGCCACATGGCCAATCATACAGCCTATGCACTGGGTGAAACCGGTATAGTTTTTACCGGCGATCACGTTATGGCGTGGTCGACGACACTCGTTGCACCGCCTGATGGTTCAATGAAAGATTATATGGAATCACTTGATAAGCTTGCCCGGCGTGAAGACAAAATTTACTTGCCCGGTCATGGAGGAGCCGTTACCAACCCGAAGACTTATGTTCGTGCCATTATTGCGCACAGGAAAATGCGTGAACGCGCAATTATAGAACGACTGTCCATTGGTGACCGCACGATCGAGCAGATTGTCAGCGCGATTTACCGCAAGCTTGACCAGCGTCTTCTCAAAGCAGCAACGCTTTCGGTACTTGCCCATTTGGAGTTTTTAGTCACAAGGGGGATTGTCAAAGTTGAAGGGAGAATAGCGCTTCAAAGCTGTTATTCTTTGTCCTGATCAACCGGCGTCGAGAGCATCTCTGTGTCCAGAGCATCCATAAATGTAAGAATGAAAGCAGCATTTACCCCGAGATCACGCGATAAATATCGGGAGGCGGAACGCATATCCACGAAAGTTGTATCTCCTTCATCGGTCAAT
This sequence comes from Ditibartonella apihabitans, assembly GCF_002007485.1. Classification (GTDB taxonomy): domain Bacteria; phylum Pseudomonadota; class Alphaproteobacteria; order Rhizobiales; family Rhizobiaceae; genus Bartonella; species Bartonella apihabitans. Next base: position 830,943 of record NZ_CP015820.1, on the reverse strand, counting down.
CTGATAACGATGTCGGATGCAAACCCCAGATAAAAAGTTTTTGCTTCCGTTTCTATAAAAAGTTGTTCATCTTCGCCATCGACACCCCGTTGAGCCTTGATCGGCCACCCCTCAGTATCAAGAACATTGCGTACAGATTTCAAAATACGATCGGGAGAGCCGTCATAACGACGGCCGGAAAGTTCAGGCCATTCTTTCAATTGCAAATGAGCCTGATCGGACAAGTCAACAGCAACAGGTAAAGCATCAACCGGTCTTGTCCCTGTAATGAAACGTGGTGGTGTATCGGTATCAGTCGAAATATCGGCAAGCGGCGGCATGACAGACCACATTAACAGAAAAGCCGCAATTGGTGTCAGCGTTATGAACGAATAGACAATTCCTTTTAAGGATTTTAGCCCGCCACGATCACCGTTTTTCCAGAGGTCAAAAAGACCTTTTAACGCCAAAGCCAATGCTGTCAGGGCAAACACTCCGGCCAGTGCTGAAAGAATAAGGAATACATTCGTGCGGATAAATGAAAACCGGTGCAGAAGACTCGAAATGACAAGCAGCAAAAGACTTAAGCCACCAAAACGAGGCGACCATGAAGCAGCATATGATGTCAAGCGAACGTATTTTTTTCTCATTGTCCAACAACTGTTTTCTGCAATGCGTCGGTTTGTTTCAACACATTGCAATCCTCAAGGCTCGCCTGTCTATTCACCGGTTTTATTGCATCTGACAATCTTACAAATTTGAAGCCCCTTTTCTGAAGCTCCAGAATACCAGTTGCAACACCCTGCCCCGATGCGCGTTTGGGTTGGTTCATATGGGCGATAATGACATCCCCATTCTTAGCAGATGAAATACGTGCGGCAACAGTTTTTGCCGGTAGTGATGCGCCCATATCGGCATTCAAAGAAAAACCGCCTATCTCATAGCCCATGTCATGAACAAGTTTGATTGCATCTTTTGAATAACGTGCAGATGCATCACGATACCAGTTAGGCTTCGGAAAACCGGCCGCCATCAGGCTTTCTTCGCCGCCTTTGACCTCTTCACACACCGCCTTGAGATTGCCAGCCGTCTTCAAGCCGTAAATATCGGGCTGGTTATCAATAGCGGGAATATGATTTTTGCCATGATTTTCCAGTTCGAACAGTTCAGGATGCGCCTTGATGACTTCGACCGTTTGCTTGTTGCGTTGCAGCCAGCGGGCCGTAACAAATAAGGTGGCTTTAATCTGATGGGAAACAAGAGTGTCGAAAATGCGATGATCAATATCACCCATACATAAATCAAGTGTCAAAGCAACTTGCGGACTCGAAGCTTCACCTTTTTCTATATGCAGTGATGGTTCGCTCGTACCGGCCAGACTTATAGCCGGTACGCACAGACTTATGATACCGGCAAAAATGCACCGGTGAATATATTGCAACATCCAATACCTACTTCTGGTGTCTGATTGCCGCTTGTGCTGCGGCAAGCCTTGCTATTGGCACACGGAATGGCGAGCAGGAAACATAGTTCAATCCATTTTCTTCGCACAAGTCGATTGATGCAGGATCTCCGCCATGTTCGCCACAAATGCCAAGTTTGATATCGTGCCGTTGGCTTCTTCCCCGCGTTGCGCCTATCTTGACAAGTTCACCGACGCCATCACGATCGATCGAAACAAACGGGTCCTGTTCCAACAAGCCTTTTTTAATATAGGTTGAAAGGAACGGGCCAGCGTCATCACGTGAAATACCGAAGGTCGTCTGTGTCAGATCATTGGTACCGAAAGAGAAAAACTCGGCCGATTTGGCAATCTCGGCAGCACAAATCGCAGCTCTTGGCAATTCAATCATGGTTCCAACCAGATATTTTATGGTTACGCCATGTTCTTTCATAACCGCTTTGGCTGTTTCATCAATGCGTTCCTTGACGTAATCAAGTTCCGCCTTGAGTGCTACCAATGGCACCATGATTTCGGGTATAACAGTTTCTTTTGTAGCTTTTGCTGCTTCTATCGCAGCTTCAAAAATCGCACGCGCCTGCATTTCGGCAATTTCAGGATAAGTAATTGCCAGACGGCAACCGCGTAGCCCAAGCATCGGATTGAATTCGTGAAGCTCGGCGGCTCTCTCTTTGATTACCCCGGCCGGAATTGACATTGCTTTGGCAACTTCGGCAACCTCGACATCCGTTTTCGGCAAGAATTCATGAAGCGGGGGATCCAACAGCCTTATTGTCACAGGAAGACCATGCATGATTTCGAACAATTCGACAAAGTCCGAACGCTGCATAGGCAAAAGTTTTGCCAATGCTTTTCGACGCCCTTCTTCGTCATTGGCCAAAATCATTTCACGCATTGAAATGATACGGTCTCCGGCAAAAAACATGTGCTCGGTACGGCAAAGCCCGATACCTTCTGCCCCGAATGAACGGGCCATTCGCGCGTCTTGCGGTGTTTCGGCATTTGCGCAAACATGCATACGCCGTTTTTCATCGGCCCAAGACATGAGTTTGGCAAAATCACCCGACATTTTCGGTTGCAACATAGCAACTTTGCCTTTGTAAATTTCGCCATTACCACCGTCGATTGTTATAATATCTCCTCTATGGAAGGTTTCACCACCCGCTTTCAGTGTGCCTGCGCGGTAATCGATATGGATAGTTCCTGCACCCGAAACACAAGGTTTTCCCATTCCACGAGCAACAACAGCCGCATGGCTCGTCATACCGCCACGTGTTGTCAAAACACCTTCTGCCACATGCATACCGTTAATGTCTTCCGGGCTTGTTTCCACCCTGACCAAAACAACCTTGTGTCCTTCTTTGGTTGCATTTTCTGCTTCCTCGGATGAAAAAACAATTTCACCGGTAGCCGCCCCCGGAGAAGCCGGAAGACCTGTTCCCAAGACTATCTTTTTAGCTTTGGGGTCAAGTGTCGGATGGAGAAGCTGGTCAAGTGACTTCGGATCAATACGCGCGATCGCTTCGGTGCGGTCAATCAACCCTTCCTCGACCATATCGACAGCCATTTTGAGTGCGGCGCGCGCTGTACGTTTACCGATACGGGTTTGCAACATCCACAATTTACCCTTTTCAATGGTAAATTCCATGTCTTGCATGTCGCGATAATGTTTTTCGAGTTTATGGGCAATATCGTTGAAAGCAGCAAAGGCTTGTGGCAACGTCTTTTCGAGAGACGGTTTGTCGGAACCGGCAGCAATGCGTGCAGCTTCGGTTATATTCTGTGGTGTTCTGATACCGGCGACAACATCTTCCCCTTGTGCATTGACAAGAAATTCTCCGAAAAGTGCATTTTCACCTGTCGATGGATTGCGGGTAAAAGCAACACCTGTCGCCGAATCATCCCCCATATTGCCGAACACCATTGCCTGAACATTAACGGCTGTGCCCCAGCTTTCAGGAATATCATGAAGTTCGCGATAAGTAACAGCTCGTGGTGTCATCCAGCTCAGGAAAACGGCGCTAATTGCTCCCCAGAGCTGTTTTTCAGGGTCTTGGGGAAATGGCTCTCCCATTTCTTTTTCGACGCATTCCTTATAGGAAACGATGACATCCTGCCAATCTTTGGCTGTCATCTCTGTGTCGACCTCATAACCGTGACGCGCTTTGGCATCATCAATAATTTCTTCAAATAATGCGCCATCAAGCCCTAGCACAACATTTGAATACATCTGGATAAAACGGCGATAGCTATCATAAGCAAAACGTTCATCACCAGTTTCTCTGGCGATTGCTTTGACCGTTTCATCATTGAGCCCGAGGTTCAACACTGTATCCATCATGCCGGGCATGGACGCACGAGCACCCGAACGCACCGAAACCAGTAAAGGCTTGTCTTTGTCGCCGAAGCGGCGCCCTGTCAGCTTACCAACCTCTGCAAGGCACTTTTGAACAGTTTCATCGAGTTTGTCCGGATAGGTTTTATTGTTATTATAAAAATAGGTGCAGACTTCTGTGGTAATTGTAAAGCCGGGAGGAACGGGCAATCCCAGATTGCTCATCTCTGCCAAATTTGCGCCTTTGCCGCCCAAAAGATTACGTTCCGATGCCGCCCCGTCAGCCTTTCCATTACCAAAGCTGTAAACCCATTTTGTCATTTTAAACAAATATCCTCCGATTGATTTGAATGTCTAATATTCAAATATGAAATTCGTGCTTCCCCACAAAGAAGAAATACAGTTTTCAACTTTCGTCCCTAGCTTAAATGACATTTAGTCTAATACCAACATCAATTTTTTTTACAATTCAACCAAATCGATTGAATAACAAAAGCTTGACTGTAGAATATTAACTGACATCACGCATTTTTTCTGCAGTTTGCAAATCAACCGATACGAGCTGCGAAACCCCCTGCTCGCCCATTGTCACGCCGAACAGACGATTCATCCGCGCCATAGTAATCGGGTTATGGGTGATAACGACAAAACGCGTTTCAGTCGATTTCGCCATTTCCTCCATCAAATTGCAATAACGTTCGACATTGTGATCGTCGAGCGGTGCATCAACCTCGTCAAGGACACAAATCGGTGCAGGACTGGTCAGAAATACAGCAAAAATCAAAGCCATAGCCGTCAAGGCTTGTTCGCCGCCGGACAATAATGTCATGGTTTGCGGTTTTTTCCCCGGAGGTCGTGCCAAAATCTCGACGCCGGCATCCAGAGGGTCATCCGACTCAATCAGTTGCAGCTCGGCAGTACCACCGCCAAAAAGATGGTGATAGAGACGCTGGAACTCTTCATTCACTCTGGTAAAGGCCGAAAGCAGGCGTTCCCGTCCTTCGCGATTGAGATTGACAATTGCAAGGCGTAACTTTTTGATTGCTTCAATCACATCGTCGCGTTCATCGGTAATTGAATCGAATCGCGAACGCAGCTCTTTTTCTTCCTCGTCGGCACGTAGATTGACTGCTCCCAACCGTTCGCGTTCGATACGCAATCGCTCGAGTTTATGGTCAAGCGTTTCAATGTCGGGCATTTCTCCTTCCAGAGAAAACCCAGCGAGACGCAGCGTTTCATGTGGTGGGCAGTTCAAAGCTTCGCTAATTCTTGCTTCAATATCTTTGCGGCGATCGACCGCCGCATTAAGCCGCTCTTCGGCGCGTGCACGTTCCTCGCGGCTTGTAGACAATTTGACAAAGGCTTCCGAAGTTTGTTTATCAAGCGTTGTCTGGATCGCCTCCGCCTCGGCCAAGCGATCCATGATCTCATGTCCGTCCTGTTCTGTTTTAGCAATCACATCAAGCAGTTTTTGGCGCTTTTCCTCTATTCCTTCCGGCGTCTCGGCCAATTGTTCAACTTCAACTATTGCTTCTTCGCGACGGGCTTTTAGAGACTTTATCTGATTTTTTGCGTTTTCGATGCGGTTCTGCCAATTTTTCCGTTCAGAACCGATAACTTCAAGCCTGCGTATACGAGCACTAGCGTTCTGCTTCCAATTTTGAAGTTTAGCCAATGCTTCCGAAACCATTTTCCGCTCGGAAGAAATTTTTTCTGAAAAAATTTTCAGTTTTTCTTCAATAGAGGAGATATCGGGCAATTTCTCTTGTTCGCTCGAAACAGCTTCAAGTTTTCTGGCGTTCTCGGCTTTCTCCTGTCCAAGATTTAAAGCATTCTCTTCCAGCGCAGAAAGACGCAAACGATGTTCGGAATGTTCGCGTTCAATTCTCGTATAGAGCTGTCGGGCTTCCTCACATTTGTCACGGGACGAGCGTAATTTTGCCCGTATTTCACGTTCATAGAGCTGTGCATCTCCTGCTTTCTTTGACAATTCAGCGAGTTTTTCTTCCGCTTTGCCCAATGCTGTTTTTGCCTCATTGACGAGATGTGACAAAACTTGAAGCCGATTTTTTTGAGCCAGACGTTGCGCACTTGCTGTCGGCGCATCGGCTCGTGCTCTTAAGCCGTCCCAACGCCAGACGGCTCCATGGCGGCTTACCAGTTTTTGTCCGACTTTTAATTCCGGCTGTAGCCGTTCGCCTTCTTCCTCGTCTACAACACCGATCTGGGCAAGTGCTTCAGTCAGTTCCTCCGGAGCTTTTACAAAATCGGCCAATGGCTTGACACCATTTGGAAGAGCGGGACGATCATATTTGCCTTTATAACCGCTCCAGAAAAGCGGAGCGCCCTCGTCGAGTGATCCTTCAAGGTCATCACCCAAAGCTGCCCCCAGTGCAACTTCCAAACCGTCGTCTACAGTAATTTCATCAACCACTGGCGGAAATTCTCCGCTGATCGAGCTATTCAGGAGCTGTTCGAGAGTACGTGCTTCCGTTGTGAGGGCATTTAATTGATCGCGACAATCCGAAACCGCAGGACGGGCAGCATTTTCTTCTTCCCGCGCTTTTTCAGTATCAAGTTCGCATGTCTGTAGCAGTTCTTCATTTTCTGCAAGTTGCGCTTCTGCTTCAGTCAATGCAGCTTGAGCCGCACCGATCTTATCTGCAGAATCAAGATCTGCCTTCAAAATTTCGATCTGCTGTTTGACCTCGGCTATCGTTTCGTCAAGCCGCTCGCCGCGTTTCGTAAAGTCGGCGATCTGGTCAAGAATTCTTGCTTTTTCAGCCCTCGCCTCTGCCAGAATTTTGGTGAGTTCGCCTGCCTCGGCTTCACTATTATTCAACCGGCTTTGTTGCTCTTCATAAAGAACATTAAGCTCTATTTCGGTTTCCTGCTGGTTTTCCGCCTCAAGCTTCAACGTCTCTTCCTCGTCAACCAGCCTTTCCAGACTTTGTTCATTATCTTTTGCAAGCTGTTCTTCGCGAGCAATGTCGGAGTCAAGCTGTTCAAGCCGACGCATCAAATCCAATTGCCGTTGACGATTACGATTTTTCTCCTCATCAAGTTGTTTCAGTTCAAGACTCAATCTTTGATGAGCAGCAGAGGCTCTGGCTGCTTCCTCTCGCAAGGGAGGAAGTTTATTTTTGCTTTCTTCCTGTGCTTTTTCGGCACGCATATGTGCCTGAGCTTTTTCTGCGACAAGCATAGTCGCACGATTGAGTATCGTTGTCGCTTCGACTTCTTGCGTTTTATTTTCAGACCAGCGCAAATAGAAAAGCCCCGCTTCGGCCTGCCTGATTTCTGCCGAAAGAGCTTTGAAGCGATTTGCCTGCCGTGACTGGCGCTTCAAACTTTCAATCCGCGATGAAAGATCTCCTACAACATCTTCAAGTCTATCAAGATTGCCTTCTGCCGCTTTCAGACGTAATTCTGCTTCATGACGGCGCGAATGAAGCCCCGAAATGCCTGCCGCTTCTTCCAATAAAGCACGGCGTGCCTGAGGTTTTGCCTGTATAAGCTCGCCAATACGCCCCTGACCGACCATGGAAGGAGAACGCGCTCCCGTTGACTGGTCAGCAAACAATAATTGGACATCTTTCGCCCGCACTTCTTTCCCATTGATCCGATATACCGAACCTGAATCTCTCTCGATGCGGCGAGAAACCTGTAATTCATCTGCATCATTAAAAGCCGCAGGAGCGCTGCGATCGGAGTTATCAAGAAACAGTGTGACTTCAGCAAAATTACGGGGTGGGCGTGTTGCAGAACCGGAAAAAATCACGTCATCCATGCCGGAAGCACGCATGTTTTTGTATGAATTCTCTCCCATGACCCAGCGAAGAGATTCAACAAGGTTCGATTTTCCACATCCGTTAGGGCCGACGACACCTGTTAGCCCACGTTCTATCACGAATTCCTGGGCTTCAACAAAGGATTTAAAACCGACCAGTCGCAGTTTCGTAAACTGCATAAACCTACCTACGAATTAGAAAAAAGGATGCAGCTCATCTTCTGCACCCTTTTTATGACATATTTTTCTTATTTTAGAAAACTATCTATCACAGAAGACATCTCGTCCACAGACAATGCGCCTTCATACTTCTTGCCATTGATAAAAAATGTCGGTGTCGAAGTAACGCCGAATTCTTTTCCACGTTCGAAAGAGCTTTTCACTTCATCCAGAACCGACTGGTTTTTCAAACAGGCTTCTACGCCATTTTCGTCAAGTCCTGCCATGGCTGCAATTTTTTTCAAAGGAGGCAATGCATCATCGGCGGCAGCCCATTCCATTTGCCGTTCAAAAAGAACCTGTATCATCGGGAAATAACGGTCTTCCGGAACACAGCGCGCGAGCATATAGCCTGCTTGTGCCCTTGCATCATAAGCAAATTCCCGGAATACCAAACGTGCCTTGCCGGTTTTAATGTATTTATCACGGATGGATGGCAGCGTTTCATTAAAGAAAGCAGCACAATGGCCGCAAGTAACAGAAGCATATTCCACAATTGTTACCGGCGCGTCAGCATTACCTTCTACCATTTCTTTGCCTTTGCCCGGTTCCAGCAGTTTTGTCATATCAACTGTACCGTTAGACTTGACCTCGACTGTTTTGGTTTCGGCAGGTTTATTATCCGCGCCAAAAGAAGGCAAAATAGCAAAACAGGTCGTTGCAGCCAACCCGAAAGCGGCGGCAAAACAACGGAGACGTCGACTGTTTTTCGTATTAAGCATAATATTACCTTTTCTTTTTATTTCGTTCAAACTTGAAACTCGCTATTTAGAAGGCAAGCTTTATTATTTTTATAAGTCATAGACCAATAATTGTCTTGAGCTAATTATTAAATTTTTTGTCACGAACAGAATGTTTCTGTGCGAAAATAGATAGCCCCAAATCTTTCAAAGAATTGCGCAGAGCATCACTTTCTATCCGGCAGGTAAGTTCGTCAATCCGCTTGCGATCATTGTCGTCGACCGGAAGAGGCCCTGAGCGGACGACTTCCTCTTTTTCAATCATATGTTGTTCTATTTTTATACGATTGATTGCAACAAAACCAAAAAATGCATTTATCCGCTGAAGAACCTCATTTGTTTCATGGGTTAAAATCATCGCCGCGTAAGCTTCGCAACCGACAACAAGAGTTGCCGGTTTAAATGGATCGTCGATGCTGGCGCGCCGTGCCCATATGATTTTCAAAGGCATTGTGCTATCAGCGATATCCTCGCCGACAAGGAGTGGCCAATTTGTCATAAGTTCAAGGCTTAGACCCGTTTTTTTACGTAAAATTGGATCAAGCAATTTTGAACTTGTTTCAGCAAGTGAAGAAAAATGTCGTTTTTTCGGTTTCCACCCCATTATTTGCCCTGATAATGTTTAAACCATTGAACGAAGCTTGCCATGCCTTGCCTGATCGACACTGTCGGATGAAAATCCAAATCCCTTTCAGCCCGTGAAATATCCGCATAGGTTTTTTCAACATCCGCTGGCGGCATAGGACAAAGTTCGGTAAGCGCTTTTTTTCCTGTTGCCTGTTCAATAGCTGCAACAAATTCCAATAGTTGAACCGGTTGGTTATTGCCAAGATTGTAGATATCGGCCACTTTTTCCGGTTCATTTATAATTTTTTGTACCACAGACATAACGCCGCGCACAATATCGTCAATAAAGGTAAAATCACGTTGCATTTTACCGTAGTTAAAAAGTTTTATCGGACGGCCAGCCAGAATAGCGTCTGTAAAAAGCCAAGGGGCCATATCGGGTCTCCCCCAAGGGCCATAGACGGTAAAAAATCTTAATCCGGTTGTTTTGAGGTTGTGAACATGGGCATAGGAGCGTGCAAGCAACTCGCCAGCCCTTTTTGTTGCAGCATAAACCGAAACCGGATCATCCACTCTGTCTTCTTCGGAAAAAGGTATCTTTCTGTTAGCACCATATACAGATGACGAGCTTGCATAAACAACCGGCGGACAGGACTCAAACTTCAACGCCTGTTCGAAGATTCTGACTTCACCTTCGACATTCGCACTTACATATGCAGAAGGATTTTCTATGGAGTAACGCACCCCTGCCTGTGCTGCCAAATGAACAATAACGTCTACATTTTTTTCATTGCCGATAGCCCGCTCGACTTGTTCTTTATTGGCTATGTCGGCCAGAACAAAACGAAATGATGAATTGTTGTTTATCTCCTCAAGACGTGCTTTTTTGAGCGAGACAGAATAATAATTGTTCAGATTATCGACCCCGACAACCTCGAAACCTTGCTTCAAGAGTTCTTTTGTCGTTGCAAAACCAATAAAACCGGCTGCACCTGTGACAATTGCTTTCATTTTTTCACCCTATCTTGAAGTTTCAAACCGGAAGGCTGAAGCCCATAAATGATACGACGGATATAATCCGATATCCGGAAAAACAGGGTTCCAATCCGTTTCCATTTCGGTAACTGCATTTTATGATAGGATTTTCTTCCCTCCACGATTGTCGAATGATCGATATGAAAAAATTTTACGATATTCTTGTTCGTCGAGAAAGCTTTGTACCCGCTCCAACCGCGTTCAAGCGCTACATCGTAAGGAAGACGCATCGGCGTCAGTTTATCAAGAAGCTTCTTCGCCCCCTCGCGGGTTACCATATAGGCTGCGGAGCTACCCAACGGGCCATGTAAATATCGGCCGATAGACACTTCATCGGTGATATCCATCATTTTACGAAAAATCCGGTTACGATGATTGGCAAATTTTATGACATCCCACCCGTCAACTTCAGAGAGCTTTTCGATAAGTTTGTTAAAGTCCTGATTAAATCCGACATCATCCTCTACAATGACAGCATAAGGAGACTGGCCATTTGCAATAACAGACAGTGCTTGAAGATGACTTAAATAGCACCCGGCTTCTCCGGGAAGAATATTCTTCCCGTGGCAACGCTGAAACCTTTTAACATCAATTTCCGGCATATTCTGAAAATTGATCTTGCTGCCATCAACCGCCGGTATACGATGATAATCGAGCCCCGCCGCTTCGGCAGATTGTGCAACTTTATTGAAGCGTTCTTTCGAGCGATCAAGATTGATAATATAAACGGGAATATTCACGGTGCCCTCGACAATGAATTTACGAAAACGGGTTCAAACGGACACAGCGCCATTCTCGACCTTGGCTTTAAAAAGCGGCTTCCAAATTAACCGTTAGCAGCTCCGATGTAAACAATTTTGATTGCCTGACCTTGGTTCGGAAATATCTTATAGGCATTCATATATTAATCGTGGAACCAATATAAAAAATCTCTTTTTATCAAGAATTATCTATTTCAAACGATATCCTAGCAAAGAGAACGCATTTATCAGATAGGCGTTATTTGTTGTTTTTCGTGGTTTTAAGAAACTTTTTCGGGCGTTTTAACAGTTTATCAGTCACCGAAGGGTCCTAGCCTCATACTCCTTAACAATCTAAAAGGTTGCTTTGGAATATCCACCTAACACTCCTGCGACCACCGCTCCATTTGTCGGGTAATTATGAATTTCTAAGGATATATTTTTTAAAAGATTCCCGCTAACGTCAAAGTCGATATGTTTGATTGTTTTATTGGGCTGTTTCGTCAGACGTCTGCCACAACCTGATGTCACCAAAATGCTTTATTTTTCTCACATAGGAAGGATCAAAACGGAGAACTCGGCATTAGCCTGCTACCTTTTCTTTTGATTTTTTAGATAAATTATGGTTGGAGAAATACATGACAGATTTTTCCGACAAGCTACTTTTCTGGTATGATCACTATCATAGAACATTACCATGGCGAATTGCTCCGGCTGATCTTTTGAACGGTGAAAAACCTGATCCTTATCGGGTTTGGCTCTCGGAAGTGATGTTGCAACAAACCACCGTCGAAGCTGTAAAACCGTATTTCAAGAAGTTTGTCACCAAATGGCCTGATGTTTTTAGTCTTGCGAAAGCCGATCTTGAAGATGTGCTGAAAGCATGGGCCGGCCTAGGTTACTATTCGCGTGCAAGAAACCTTAAACAATGTGCTAACCAGGTTGCAAGCGACTATGATGGCGTATTCCCGTGTTCGCTCGAAAAGTTGAAAAAACTTCCCGGAATTGGCGATTATACAGCGGCAGCTATTCTTTCTATCGCCTATAATCAGCCGGCTGCCGTCGTTGACGGCAATGTCGAACGGATTGTTGCCCGCCTGTTCGCCATTGAGGAGCCATTGCCGCAGGCAAAAGCAATTATAAAAAACAAGACGCAAGATCTGACACCATCTACACGTTGTGGAGATTTTGCACAGAGCATGATGGATTTAGGTGCATCAATCTGTACTCCGCGTGAACCAAAATGCATGATTTGCCCTGTTGATAGCCTTTGCAAGGCGAAGAAAATAGCAAGGCCCGAAGCATTTCCTGTCAAACCGCCAAAGATAAAGAGGCCACAACGTCATGGCGTTGCTTTTATAGCATTAAGCAGAAATGATGAAATCTATCTGGAGAAACGGCATAGTTCAGGGCTGCTTGGTGGAATGACACAAATTCCCAATCAGTTCGGCGATCAACAAACTTATTCTGTTGCTGACGCCCCGTTTAGCGAAAAATGGTTATTCAAAGGACAGGCTCATCATATTTTTACCCATTTTTCTCTCACGCTTGATGTTTATTTGGCAGAAAATGTCGAAAAAACACGAGCCGGAAACGGTTGGTGGTGCCGGTTAGATCAGCTCGACAATGAAGCATTGCCAACGGTCATGAAAAAAGCAATTGCTGTTGCCTTTCCGGAAATTTTTAAATCGAAAACAAGAAAAAATCGGACACCACAAAAACACGCATTGCAATTTTCAAAATAAATAAAATTCAAAAATACGCGCAAAAATAAAAAGGCGGCGCAATTCATGCGCACGCCTTTTGTATAAGACCGGAGACTGGAGGTTATCCGGCCATTTGAAGTTTAAACGCCATGCTTGGCCATTTGTTCCCGAATAGTTAAACGCAGTTCGTCTATCAAAACGAGCTGACCATTTTTTTCAAAATACCAGAACGTCCACCCATTGCAGCTTGCGCTGTTTTGCACCTTTCGTCCCATCATATGGATCGAACCGGCTTCACCATCAACCACGACAGTTCCATCTGCACGGACAATGGCTGTATGCTCACGTTTTTTGTCATAAAGAACGCTGCCCGGTTTCAATAATCCTGCTTCAAGCAGGCTTACAAAGGCGACACGGGGTTCCGACCGTTTCCCCGAGATCATTGCAAGTTCAGGCTTTTCTAACGGTTCGACCGCAGCAATTCTTTCCAAAGCCGCATCAATATAGGATTGTTCACGCTCGATACCCACAAAATCGCGGCCAAGGCGCCTTGCAACCGCGCCGGTCGTGCCCGACCCGAAAAACGGATCCAGAATAACGTCGCCCGGTTTTGTCGACGACATGATGATACGGGAAAGCAAAGCTTCCGGTTTCTGTGTAGGATGAATTTTATGGCCGTTTTCGTCCTTCAAGCGTTCAGCTCCGGTACAGATCGGAAAGAGCCAATCAGAACGCATCTGCACGTCATCATTGGCTGCTTTCATCGCTTCGTAATTGAAGGTGTATTTTTTTGCATTCTGGTCGCGCGATGCCCAGATCAATGTTTCATGCGCATTCTGAAACCGGCGTCCTCTGAAGTTCGGCATCGGGTTGGTCTTACGCCAGATAATATCGTTGAGCATCCAGAAACCGAGATCTTGCAAGGCTGTACCAACGCGAAAAATATTATGATAGGAGCCAATCACCCAGATTGTGCCATTCGGCTTCAATACTCTGCGGCAGGCAAGAAGCCACGCACGGGTGAAAGCATCATAGGCTGCAAAGCTCTCGAACTGGTCCCAATCATCATCCACAGCATCCACCAATGATTGATCGGGACGATGAAGTGTATTTGCAAGTTGTAGATTATAGGGAGGATCGGCAAAAATTACATCAACCGATTGACTGGGCAATTTATTGAGCGCTGCGACGCAGTCACCCTTTAAAATCTGGTTACGCCATACTTCTTCAGGAGAAGACTGAACGAGATCTTTTACAAGACGGACAACACTCATAGGATACTCGGCTACAAATACTCGAAACACATAAACTTCCGTGACCAAACGAATCACGGTTTCAACAAGCATAAATTGGCGAAATAGGGTAAATATCGGGTTAAAGACCTCAGGTTTTAAAAACGGTTATTGTCACAATATAAAATTCTACAAAGAGCGGACCGGAATTCGAGCCACACATCCGGAAAGACAACTGGTAAACTCAAAACTTTTATCAATCGAATTACCAAAACCAGAATTTTTCAAAGCTGATAAGCCGGAAAAACAAAATAGAAATCGACGCTAATTTTTCAGCTATTGCCAATGCCCGACCGAAACGTCTAAAAGATCGGAACTTGTTATGACACATTACGGGATAAAAGCTGATGCCGCAGATAGATCTTGTTATTTTTGATTGTGATGGAGTCCTTGTTGATTCGGAATATCTGGCGGCCCAGATTGAATCGCAATTATTGGCAGAAGCAGGCGTTGAAATAACACCGGAGGAAATATCGGAACGTTATGCAGGACTTATTTTTCTCGATATTCTCAAAGAAATTGAAAAACATTCGGATGTTCCCCTGTCCGTCGGTCTGATTGAACAGGTTCCCGAACTTTTCAAAAAGCGCATGCAAGATGAATTACTCGGCATTGATGGTGCACGAGAGGCTGTCGAAGCTGTTGCCAAACTCTATCCTTATTGTATCTGCTCGAATTCGCGATCAGAAGACATTAAGCGCATGCTTACTATTACCGGTCTCTACGATCTTTTTGAAAACAAGATTTTTTCTGCACCCGAAGTTGGAACGAAAAAGGTAAAGCCGGCTCCCGATGTCTATCTTTATGCGGCAAAAAAAATGCACGCAAAGCCCGAAAATACAATTGTTATCGAAGATTCGGTTCACGGCGTTCGAGGTGCCGTCAAAGCCGGAATGCGTGTTGTGGGCTTTACCGGCGGCTCCCACGCCTATCACGGCCTTGCCGATGTTTTAACCGAAGCGGGAGCTGAAACAGTCATTGCACATCACGTGGATCTGCCTGCCGTACTCAAAGCTTTGTCCGAGTGGAAAGATATATGAGCTACCGCCTTTGACGGCCACAATGGCTAAGCCGGAATGGTTCTTTTACAATATCCGAAATCAGCATTTTGAACGTGCCAATATGACGATTTCTGAAAGTGCCATTTCATCTATCAGGAAATCTTTCGCCGCTTAAAAGATAATCCGGTCAAAAAAGTTTAAACGCGAAAAACCTTATAAAAACACCGGAAGCGTTATAGTCTTCCGGTGTTTTCTGACTTCGGGCAGTTTATAAGTTGCAATGAAGTACCGTTTTTTCTGGAACATTCCCCGCATTTCTTGCAAGCAACTACTTTTTCTGATCTCTGTCATATCCGACAAAAATCCGGATATTTTTTGCTGTCGGTTTTGGAAATGAAATTTGATCATCCGAAAAGATGAATTGTGTCGCATCAACCCCGTTGCTGATTTCAACAGGATAGTTACGCAATTTCGAATAGATTACAGAATCGCCTTGCATTACTGTGACCCGGATCGGGAGTGACACGGTGCCTTTTTTAAACATCGGGCCAGGCACCACCCGCCCCGAGGCTGCAACTGTCATAGATAAAGTTGTGTCCGTGGTGTTACATGTTCTGGTCACGTCTCTTATAGCAGCCTGATACATGACTTTATTGGCGTCCCCCTCCCCGCCACGTTCATAAACATCATAAAACGCCGTATTGTCGCGCATGAGAACGATGGGGCAATAGGCGCGCAATTGTGCTTCGGTAATTTTTGGCTCGGGCGGCACATTGTCAACTTTCTTATGGATAAAGCATCCCGAAAGAAGTGACGAAGCAGCAATCATAAGGCCAAAGCCGAATGAAAAACGATAAATCGAATTTTTATCCATGAAGTGGACTTTCCTCAACTAGTAAACCTGGTCTATATCAGCGTTTGAAAAGAGTGATTTGTTGTTGTCTCGCTTTTTATATATTTTGGCAAGTCTGGTAAAATAGAGGACCTTTTCAATCCCGTAAAGGTTGTAAAATAGCGCGATAGCAAACAATTTACGTTTGTTGATAAGCCGAGGAGTATTTGAATGAAATATATCAGCACGAGAGCCAATGCGCCGGTACTCGGCTTTTCCGATACAGTTATGACCGGTCTCGCGCGTGACGGCGGGCTTTATTTGCCTGAAACTTATCCGCATTTTTCACCGTCTTCGTTAAAAGCTTTGCGGGGGAAATCCTATGCAACAATTGCCAAGACCCTTCTTTGGCCATTTGTAGAAGGAGATATCGAGCGCAACGATTTCGATTCCATGGTTGACGAAGCCTATCAGACATTCCGTCATCCTGCAGTTTGTCCCCTTGTCCAGACCAATACAAATGAATTCATACTTGAACTCTTTCATGGCCGCACCTTGGCATTCAAAGATGTTGCAATGCAATTGCTTGGCCGATTGATGGATCATATACTAAACCGGCAGAACAAGCGGGCAACAATTATCGGTGCAACATCGGGTGATACCGGCGGAGCTGCAATTGAAGCCTTTGCCGGACGCGAGCGCTGCGATATTTTTATTCTTTTTCCGAAAGGTCATGTATCGCCGGTGCAACAACGCCAGATGACAACCAATAAAAATGCCAATGTCCATGCACTGGCTATTGAAGGGAACTTCGATGATTGTCAGGCATTGGTAAAAGCAATGTTCAACGACCATGCCTTCCGCGATAAAACGGCTCTTTCCGGCGTCAATTCGATCAATTGGGCGCGCATCATGGCGCAAATTGTCTATTACTTTACTTCGGCAATTTCACTCGGTGCTCCTGACAGAGCGATTTCGTTTACTGTTCCTACCGGTAATTTCGGCGATATTTTTGCAGCCTTTGTTGCTTCCCGTATGGGGCTTCCCATTGCCCATCTCGTCATTGCAACAAACGACAATGATATTCTGGTGCGTACACTTGCAACAGGTGTCTACAAAATTCACTCGTTAAAACATACCACCTCTCCATCGATGGATATTCAGGTTTCCTCCAATTTCGAACGGTTGTTATTTGAAGCTTCCGGGCGCGATGCTGTATCAATCCGCAATGCTATGGAAAGTTTGAAACAGTCCGGCGAATTTAGGATTGATCAAAGTGTACTTCAAAAAATACGCACCCTCTTTTCGGCTGGTCGCTCTACTGAAACAGAAACCGCCCATATGATCGACCAACTTTATAAGGAAAGCCATTATCTTGCCGACCCGCATACAGCCATAGCTATCAAAGTTGCGCGTGAACATTTGGAAGAAACCATTCCTATGGTGGTTCTTTCTACCGCTCATCCGGCAAAATTTCCCGATGCGGTGAAGGCATCGTGCGGCATAACGCCGAAACTTCCTCATTGGCTCGACGGACTGATGGAAAGACCCGAGCACTATGAAACACTCAAGAATGATGAAAAAATAGTGAAAGATTATATTGGCAGCAAGTCACGCGCCTGCCATTAACCCTGTTCATTTTTTCTAAAAGACAGACAACGCATAATGTGGTTTTTTATTAAAGTTTTGAATGAAGGAGTTTCACACGTATGTGTGTAGAAATCAGCCGACTTGGCAATGGTTTGACAATCGTCACGCATACCATGCCCCAGATCGAGAGTGTTGCACTCGGCATCTGGGTAAAATCCGGCTCTCGTAACGAAACATATGACGAGCATGGCGTTGCCCATATGCTCGAACATATGGCCTTCAAAGGCACTGCAAATCGCTCTGCCTATGAAATTGCTGCCGAGATCGAGGATGTAGGCGGAGAAATCAATGCGGCAACAAGCGTTGAAACCACAGCATATTATGCACGTGTACTGAAAAATGACGTACCCCTTGCTGTTGATATTCTTGCCGACATTATCACTTCACCGAAATTCGACGAAGGTGAGCTTGAACGCGAAAAACAGGTTGTTTTGCAAGAAATCGGTGCTGCAAATGACATGCCCGAAGATATTGTGTTCGACCATTTTACCGAAACAGCATTCCGCCATCAAACAATAGGCAGACCTATTCTTGGCACGGCCCAATCCGTTCGTGCATTGACCTCCGATAATTTGCGGAATTTTATGAACGAGCATTATAGCGCCGACAGAATGATTTTTGTGGCAACAGGCGCCGTTGACCATCAGGCATTTGTAAAAGAAGTTGAAAAACGGCTTGGCAGTTATCGTGCCCATTCACCGGCTCCCCTTGCCGATCTTGCCAATTATGTTGGCGGTGATTTCCGTGAATATCGCAATCTCAAAGATGCGCAGGTGCTTTTGGGATTTGAAGGGCGTGCCTATCATATTCGTGATTATTACGCTTCCCAAATTCTATCCATCATTCTTGGTGGCGGGATGTCTTCACGTTTATTTCAGGAAGTGCGTGAAAAACGTGGGCTTTGTTATTCAATTTACGCTTTTCATTGGGGATTTTCGGATATAGGCCTATTCGGCGTTCATGCCGCTTCAAGTGAAGACGGCCTTAGCGACCTTATCCCCGTTATTCTGGACCAGCTTTATAAGGTCAGCGAAAAGATAGACCAGAAAGAACTTGATCGTGCACGAGAACAATATCGTGCCGGTCTCATTATGTCGCAAGAAAGTCCGTCAAGCCGGGCCGAAACGATTGCAAGGCAAATGTTGCTTTATGGTCGTCCTATTCCGGCATCCGAGACATTGGAGCGTCTGTCACTTTTGACTGTTGACAGATTGACCGATTTGGCTGAACGCTTATTTATTGATTCAAAACCGACATTGGCAGCAGTGGGGGCAATCGGGCCAATTATGAGTTATGGTGATCTTGTCGCGGCTCTATCCTCGGGAGCCGGACGGCGTCCTTATTAAGTTCGGCCAGAAAGGCAATGGCATGTTCAAAATGCCCTTCCGGCGACAGCCGCATAGACAACAGGAAAAAATCCACCTTCCGAATTTGAAGGCGGAACATATCTATCTGCGTTTTCCTATGCTCGATGATTATCAGGAATGGGCAACTTTGAGAACCGAAAGCCGTGCGTTTCTGGAACCGTGGGAACCACTTTGGCCGGCTGATGCCCATACGCTTATCCGTTATAAATCGCATCTTGACCGTTATATTGAAGGTCGCAAAAATGGCCAATTTTTTGTATTTTTCGTGTTTTTAAACGAAACAAACCATCTTATCGGCGGAATAAGCCTCGGAAACATTCGACGTGGGGTCGTACAATCAGGCGAGATCGGTTACTGGTGCGGAGAGAAATATTCGGGCCACGGTTTTATGCATGAAAGTTTGGAACTGATGATTGATTTTTCTTTTCAACAGCTCAAATTACATCGTCTGCAAGCTGCCTCTGTTCCGACAAATATACGTTCCATTGCTTTATTGGAGAAATGTGGTTTCGTCAGAGAGGGGCTGATGCGGGCTTATGTTAAAATTCACGGTGAATGGCAGGATCATTACCTCTATTCTTTGCTGGAAACCGAAAGACCAATAAAGTCAATTTGAAAGTGAGGCGTTGTGAAGATTATAGGCAAGACCGTATCTATTTTTATATTCTGGACACTGGGGATGATCGCCCTGTTGTGCCAGTCGGCATTGTCTGTTGAGCCCGTCAAAATATCTTCGCAAGATACGGCACTTGATTTATCCCGCGCTGTCGAAATCCACCACATCAAGGGAAACACTTTTCAAACATCAACGGCGGCCGGACCGGATGGTATTGTTCGGCGTATCGAAATGCAGGGTAATGGCGACCACGCAGAAAGTGACTGGGCGGTTTTTGCCATAGCCAACCCAACCGATGACCAGATTGACCGCCTCATTGTTACACCGCATTACCGGATGGCAGGATCCGGCCTGTTATGGCCCGATCTTGGTTCGGTGCGCATACAATCCATCACCCCGTCTGAAGGTTTTGCTCTTGATAGGCAATCCAGTCCTGATTCGGATGTTTTTAGAATTACCATCAATCCGGGGGCAGTTGTCACACTTGTTGCCGAACTCGGTTCATCAAAACTGCCACAGGTCTATTTGTGGGAACCGGAAGCGTATAAGGATACAATTAACTCTTATACGCTCTACCATGGTATATTGCTTGGCATCTCCGGACTTCTCGCCCTCCTCTTGAGTGTTCTTTTTGTGGTGCGGGGAACCGGCCTTTTTCCGGCAACAGCAGCAGTCGCCTGGGCAGTGCTTGCCTATATCGGCATAGATTTCAATTTTCTGAACAAATTATTCGTTATCTCGGCGCAAACCGAACCGATGTGGCGAGCGGCAACGGAAGTGGCACTGGCTGCATCTCTTTTTATCTTTCTCTTTACCTACCTCCACTTAAACCGCTGGCATTACCATTTCAGCTATGGTGCGGCGGCCTGGATAATCGCTTTATGCGCACTCGGAGCTTTCGCGGTCTATGACCCGACAAGAGCAGCCGGTATTGCCCGACTTTCCTTCGGACTGACCGCCCTACTCGGTATTGTTCTCATTGGCTATCTTTCTATCCGCGGCTATGACCGTGCCATTATGTTGATACCGACATGGCTTCTCATTATCTTTTGGCTTTGCGGAGCTTATGTGTGTGTAACCGGCAAGCTTGATAACGATATTGTTCAACCTGCACTTGCCGGCGGACTGGTTCTCATCGTTCTTCTTATTGCCTTTACGGTTATGCAACATGCGTTTTCTGGCGGCGCGTTCCATCAAGGCATATTTTCCGATCTTGAAAGGCAGGCTCTTGCGGTTATGGGAGCAGGTGACATTGTCTGGGACTGGGATGTGCGACGTGACCGTGTGGTCATCAATCCCGATCTTTCGATTTATCTCGGTTCCACTGCGGGTGAATTGAATGGAACAATCCGCAACTGGGTTGAAGCTTTGCACAGCGACGATCGGGATCGCTTTCGTGCGATACTCGATATGATTCTCGATACCCGCAAAGGCCGGATTGACCAAACATTGCGTTTGCGTTCCGGCGACGGACACTATTATTGGTTTGCATTAAGAGCCAGACCAGTCATCGGTTCTGACGGAGAAATTGTGCGGGTGGTGGGAACACTTGTCAATGTTACCGATCACAAGAAAGCGGAAGAAAGATTATTGCAAGACTCTGTCCATGATAATTTGACAGGTTTGCCCAATCAGCAGCTTTTCCTTGATCACCTGCAAACTTTTGTCAATCTCGCTGTTGCAGGTCGGCCGATCAGACCGACAGTATTCGTTATCGATTTTGACGGTTTTCGTAATATAAATTATCAGTTCGGCATGTCGGTCGGTGACACATTCCTGCTGACAATTGCGCGCCGTCTCGGGCGCCTGATTACACCCGAAGATACCCTTTCGCGCCTCTCGACAGATCGTTTTGCAATCGTACTGACAAGCCAGACCGATCCTGCCAAAATTGCAGCATTCGCCGACCAATTGCAAAGAACAGTTGCTGCTCCCATTATTTTTTCGGAACGCGAAGTCAAATTATCCGCATCTATCGGCCTCATCACATGGACCGAAGGCAATTCGAATGCCGAAGACATGTTGAGTGATGCAGAACTCGCGATGATTCACGCCAAAAAAGCCGGTGGCAATAAAATAGAACCCTTCCGTCCCAATTTCCGCACTTTGGGGCTTGAGCGTAACAGCATGAGCAATGATATTCGTTATGCGCTTCAACGCAACGAAATCAAAGTGCTTTACCATCCGGTTCTTGACCTCAACGACGGACAAATTGTCGGTTTTGAAGCGTTGATGGAATGGCACCACCCCCGCCATGGCAACTTGTCGGCTGTCGATTTCATTCACACGGCAGAAAGTGAGCAAGTCGTCATGCCGCTTGCGAAATTTGCTATGTCAACTGTTGTTGAAGATCTCGCTCATATTCAGGACCGTTTTCCGAAACAATCCTTCTTTATTTCAGTCAATATACCGAGCGCAGAGATGGTTCATCAGGAATTGATCAATGAATTGAAAGCAATTTTGATGCGCAATCCTGTCAACAAGGGACGCTTGATGATGGAAATGTCGGAATCCATTCTGATAGAAAATCCGGAGCAATCATCCAATCTTCTTGAAAAGATCAAGGCTCTCGGCATCGGACTTGCACTCGACAATTTCGGTACCGGTTATTCTTCTCTCGCTTTTCTCTTACGTTACCCCTTCGATATGATAAAACTCGATCGTTCACTTCTTGAAGTCGATAGTTCGAAGAAACGTCTGGTGTTGAAATCCATCATTACAATGGCCCATGATCTCGAGCTGAAAGTGATCGCCGAGGGGGTCGAAAAGGAAAACGAAGCCGTTATGTTGCGTGAAGAAGGCTGCGAATTTGTTCAAAGCAATGTATTTACCGAACCTGTGGGCGTTGAAGAGCTTATCACGCTGGTCACGAAACATCCGAAAGCCGGAATTTAAAGCTTGAATTATTGAAATACATGTTCACCATCATCTGGCCGGTCTGCCACAGCAAAAGGATAAAAAGCCGGTCAGCTTATCAGGATAGAGTGAGGTTATCGGGAGAGTATAATCGGCACAAAAAAATCAAATCCTATGGAGTGCCTCTCCGATTTCCTTAAAAATAAAGTGTTTTTCAATTTTTTTTAAAAACTCGCTAAAACGGGCTTCTTCGCAATAAAAAGATTTTCGCGTCAGCGACCCGTCTTTTTTCAAGCATGTCCTGCCTGTCCGACGAGAAATGTCGGGTCAATACCCATCTTCTTCAGGCTTTTTTCATATTGATGATCGAAATCCTGAGCAAACAGGAAATCGGCATCGACCGGGCTTGTCAGCCAGCCATTGGCAGCAATTTCCGCTTCGAGTTGACCACCTGCCCAGCCGGCATATCCGAGTGCAATAATTGCGCGTTCCGGCCCTTTGCCCAAACTCATTGCCTTCAAAACATCCGTTGTCGATGTCAGACAGATATCACGGGTCACAGGAATAGTTGTCCGGCATGCATAATCATCTGTATGAAGGACAAACCCACGTTGACGATCGACAGGTCCGCCATTTCTCACCGGAAATAGTTTTATCGGTTCCGGCAGATGGATAGCCTGAGCAGCATTAATAATGCCAAGTTGTAAAAGAAGATCAGGAAATTTTACGTCCTTACGCCGATTTAACATAATCCCCATAGCGCCCTCGTCAGAGTGCGCACAAATATAGATAACCGCATGGGCAAAACGTTCATCTCCCATACCCGGCATTGCAATAAGCAGATGGCCATTTAAAAAGCCGTCGCGTTTTTTCATTGTGCTAATTTTATCCATAATTTAAAAGTAATCGTACATTGACGAGTTGCAAGAAAAAAGTGAAGTTTTTGACAAAACTCTTGTATAAATTGTTAGTTGATGACGAGGACGGAGAATTGCGTTTTTTTTTAAAGCTGGTTTGCTTTTTCGTCTTCACCTCGTTTGTATCTTTACCGACATTTGCACAAACAAATTCACCTGTTCAATTGTTAGCCACTCCCTGGCATGAAATTGAAGGCGGGCGGGTGCGTGTTGCGCTGAACAACGGTAAAGAAGGCAAGCATTTTGAAGGAATAATAGAAGTCGATCTTAAACCGGGTTGGAAAACATATTGGCAAAATCCGGGGAGTTCAGGCATGGCGCCAGAATTCGACTTTCAACCATCGCTCAATCACCAGATTTTATTTCCTGTTCCTCAGCTCTTTATAGACGGTAATGATTGGTCTATCGGTTATAAAGGCGAGGTAATGCTCCCATTTTATGTTGAAAAAGACACGAAGAATGCAGCATTCAAAGGACAGTTCACGCTGGGCTTATGCAAAGAAATTTGTATTCCGGTCAATATTCCATTCGACTTTTCAGATGCAAGTGACAAAACGCCGCTTCCAGCGTCACTTCTCGCTTGGGCGACAGATAAATTACCGAAAAGCAAGCCTCGAAATCTGGAAATTTATGCGCGTGAAGACGGACAGTCTATGACCATAACTTTGAAACATTTAGATGACGAGACGATAAAAGCAATTTTTCTTGATGGAAACAGGGAAGAAATCGGACCTGCCGAAATTGTTAAAAAAAGTGCTCATGAAATGGTATTTTCAGCGCGTATTATTTCAAGAAATAGCAATGCCCCAATGCCTATCACCTATATCGTTGATGCAGAACCTATAGCCTTTACCGGTACATTGGTTGTTGAGAGAAAAAATTGAACAGTATCTAGCGATTTTCATCAACACCCTTACGAGCAAGTTCGTCACAACGTTCGTTTTCGGGGTGGCCTGCATGGCCTTTGACCCAATGCCAGCTTACTTTATGACGCGAACGCGCCTCATCCAATTGCTGCCAAAGCTCGGCATTTTTGACCGGTTTTTTTGCAGATGTTTTCCAATTATTCGCCTTCCAGCTATCTATCCAGCTTGAAATGCCATTCCGCACATAGACAGAATCGGTATAAAGGTCGACTTTACAGGACTCTTTCAATGCATAGAGTGCCTTTATTGCAGCCGTCAATTCCATACGATTATTCGTGGTATCGGCTTCGCCGCCGTAAAGTTCTTTTGTGACCCCGTTCCAACGCAAGAGCGCTCCCCAACCGCCGGGGCCCGGATTACCGGAACAAGCACCATCAGTGAATATTTCAACCTGTTTCAAAGAAAGATCCGCGATTTAGAGTCCGATTTCAGACGGTTTGATGACATCTCTGAAAAAATTCAATTTCCGCCAATATTCGAGTGGATCCTTTTTCACAACCAGACTATTTGCCGGTGTGTTGAACCAGTCATAAAGGCGGGTGAGGAAAAATCTGATCGCTGCCCCACGGGCGAGAACAAGTATATTGTCAATCTCGTTTTGCTGAAGCGGGCGAACAGCACAATATGCTTTGAGCATCGCCTCGCTTTTTGTGACATTATACGAATAATCGCGTTCGAAGCACCAAGCATTAAGGGCAATGACAAGATCATAGACAAGCATATCTGTACATGCAAAATAGAAATCTATAATGCCGGACATATGATCGTTCAGAAAGAAAACATTGTCGTTGAAGAGGTCGGCATGGATGACGCCTTGAGGTAGATCATGCGGCCAGTTGCTTTCGAGATAGTCGAGTTCCTTGTCAATTTCCTTGACAATACCCGATGCCAGTTCTTCCGCACGTCCGCGGCTCAAATTCCATAATGGGCGCCAGGCTTCAATCGAAAGGCTATTTTTTCGTTTAAGCGGAAAATCAAGCCCTGCCAGATGCATTTTTGCCATGCCTTTTCCGACTTCCCGACAATGCTCGACATTCGGTTTTCTGAGCCAGACACCTTCGAGAAAGGAAACAATGGTGGCCGGTCTTCCCACGAGTTTGCCAATCATTTTTCCGTCTTTACGTTTGACGGGTTTCGGGCAGGAAATTCCTTTTCCGGCAAGATGATTCATCAGTTCGAGGTAGAATGGCAGTTCCTCTTTCTTGACACGTTTTTCAAAGAGTGTGAGGATAAAACGTCCAGCTTCCGTATGGAGCATAAAATTCGAATTTTCGACACCTTCGGCAATACCTCTATAGGATTGCAGCGCACCAATCGAATAATCATTTAAAAATTCTGTTAATTCGTCTTCATTGATATCTGTATAAACAGCCATTATCCGCCCCTTGCGAGCAAGTTCATGCTTTCGTCACTTGTCTTTATCGGGAATTCCTTTGCCATTGACAAATTCCATATCTTCCGGCGTCAACACGACTTCCCGCAATTCCCTGTTGACCAAAAAGGTTTCATTTTCAACCGCAGTCTCTGCAATTTCTATAGTGACATCAAAACGTTTTCTGAATGCAGCAATGATTTCATCAACAATTATTTCCGGTGCCGATGCGCCGGCAGAAAGACTTACAGTATGGACATTATCCAAATGATCAAAATCTATTTCGGCTGCGCGTTGCACGAGCAAGGAACGTTTGGCGCCGAAGCGTTCGGCAACCTCTACCAGACGGCGGGAATTTGACGAATTCGGAGCACCGACAATCAAAAACAGGTCACTGCCGGGAGCGGCTGCCCTCACAGCCTCCTGACGATTGGTCGTTGCATAGCAAATCGATTCAGCAGCCGGTGGTTCAATATCGGGAAACCGCCGTTTTAATACAGCGATAATTTCAGCCGTATCTTCCACAGACAAAGTCGTCTGGCTAACAAAACCCAATTTTTGACCGGGCAATGGCTGATAATTTTCGGCATCTTCAACATTTTCAATCAAAGTCACAGTTCCCGGATCAACCTGTCCCATAGTTCCGATGACTTCGGGATGACCGGAATGGCCAATCAGAATGACATGACGCCCGTTGCGCTGGTGACGCATAGCCTGTTTATGCACTTTTGAAACCAGCGGACAGGTTGCATCAAGATAAAAAAGATTTTGCAACCGTGCGGTTTCAGGTACCGATTTCGGTACACCATGGGCTGAAAAAATAACCGGTTGGTTATGATGTTCGACTGGTATTTCATCAAGCTCTTCGACAAAAATTGCACCTCGCGCCTGTAATCCTTCTACAACATAACGATTATGCACAATTTCATGACGCACATAGACCGGCGCACCATATTTTTTCAAAGCGAGAATGACGATCTGTATTGCTCTGTCGACACCGGCACAAAAGCCGCGCGGTCCGCAGAGGCGAATTGTTAATGGTGGTTTCGATATCATAACCTGTCCTTGAGAAGCGCCCTTAACCTAAGGCTTGAAACTTTCAGGCACTCACATGCGCCATTGTGGCTGCATATACAAGAAGAACGAATAGGAAAAGTGCTATAGCCAAACCTTTTGCCCTATGGTGCTGAGCTTTTTTTTGAATTTCTGTAAGTGCTATCTGGTCAAGATGCTTTTGCTCGTCCATTGTCACGCTCCCAAATAGGATATTAGGCGAGTAGCCAGCGATTCTACGAGTAATATAGCAAAGAGAGCCGCGAGATAGATTAGCGAAAAGAAAAACAATTTCTTTGCCTTTGCTACTGTTTGCTCACGTTGTCCGGTTTTCCAAAGCTCGTAAGAATAATAGATAAAAATAACACCTAAAATCGTTGACAAAATTCCATAAGTGATGCCCGCAAAACCTATAAAATAAGGCGCAATACCGCAAAGAGCCATGAGAATTGCGTAAACCAATATCTGATTTTTGGTCGACCGTTCACCCTTCACATTAGGCATCATAGGGATATGCGCTTCCCCGTAATCGGTCGTGACAAAAAGCGAAAGTGCCCAGAAATGCGGCGGGGTCCACATAAATATGATGAGGAATAATATAACGCTCTCGATACTGATTGTGCCTGTTGCTGCTGCCCATCCGATCATAGGAGGAAAAGCACCGGCGGCACCGCCAATAACAATATTTTGCGGTGTCGAACGTTTAAGCCACATTGTATAAATCACAACATAAAAGAATATTGTAAAGGCAAGGAATGCGGCCGAAAACCAGTTGATGAAAATGCCCATTGTGAATACTGACAAGGCAGAAAGCACAAGCCCGAAAACCAGCACTTCTCCGCCAGTTACCTTGCCAGCAGGTATTGGACGTTTTCTGGTGCGTTTCATGATGGCATCAATGTCGGCATCATACCACATATTCAAAGCACCGGATGCTCCGCCGCCAACAGCAATACATAAAATCGCAACAAAGCCTAAAACCGGATTGATAGGTTCGGGGGCAACTATCATGCCGACAAGAGCTGTAAAGACCACAAGTGACATCACCCGCGGTTTTAACAGAATTATATAGTCATTCGCATCCGCCGGAGAAGCAATCGGCATATGCGGTTGAGGCGATTCTTGCTTTGATATAGACATATATAAACCGTTCTTCTACGCACCTTTTCAGGCTACACTTTGTAAATCAAGTTGCAGACCATCTGTTTTTTAACAGGCAAAACAAACCCATTCTATAGAAACTATATTAGCAAAAAAACCAACCGTAAATTTGTTTATTGATATATGGGCATAAATTTCTTCACGCCGTTATTCGCTCGCACTTTTGTGAACTAATCTGATAAATAACAAAAATACGATAAATTTTCGAAAATTCTTATTTGGAAATCATCATTTCAATAAAATAATTCATTGATTGACGGAGTGGCACTGAACGCGAAATTACTTATGGATATAATTTTAACGAGCGGATTTTACCCGCATTTGATACATTTGTTTAAACAGCACGATCAACCAGAATTGCAAGGGCATCACAACTCTCGTGGAGTAGTGACATCTCATGGGGTGGTGATAGTGTTCACTCTTTACCAAAAGCTACCCTTGTATCGGAATAGCAGCAATTGCCGGGATAGTAGACCGTACAAAAAAATTTCACTAATGATCTCGCTATATTATGATCTCGTTATTTTGTAATAACCGGCACTTTTTCCCAGACATCTTTGTTTGGCGGTGACGGCAATTGCCATTCCAATGTCAAAGCCCCCTCGCCCCATGGATTATCTTGTGCTTTCCGTTTCATAATGAAGGTTTCAGCCAAACCAAAAAGAAAAACAGCAACCGAGACAGCAGCGAGAAGTGCACCGAGAGACGAACAAACGCCTAGCGCATTCTGGTTAAAAATAATTCCACCGCTCAGTTGGTTGAGATGTTGAGGCAGGAAAATAGCATTAACGCCGATAAACAATGACCAGAAGTGCACTTGCATTGTGGATTTGCGGCAAATATAGCCCGTCATTTTTGGTAACCAGTAATACCAGCCGGCAAAAATGGCAAAGACTGCACTTAAAGAGAGAATGTAATGGAAATGGGCAACAAAGGCTGACTGGTTCCATTGGTTCGCAGCATTTCCAGTGGCTACAAGTTGCAGCGCTGAAATTTGCCCCATCAGGACGATGAAGACAAAGCCCATTGCCCAGAGCATCGGCGTTTCGAATTCAAACCGGCTTTTTAACAATGTGACCAGCCAGCTCAAGATGATAAACGCTGTTGGCAAAACGACAAAAGGCAGTGCAACCTTGAAATAATGCCCCATGATCTCGGGTTTTTCGAATTGAAAGAGATCGTTCATCCAGAGAACCAGACTGATCGCACCTATAAATATCATCGCCGCAATTACAACATTTTCCATCCACAGGCGACGCTTGCAGAAAGTAACCAGTATTTCACTGACAATTCCGAACGCTGGCAATAAAAGAACATAGATTTGCGGATGGCTGAAAAACCACACCATCATCGATAGCTGTCCGACAGTGGTAGAGCCGCTCATTATCAATTCGGTCAAAGCAGCAAGCATTGCCGGCACCGAAACCAGCCCCAGAAAAGAGGATACAAGTACAGACCATACAAATACCGGCAAACGTGAAAGTGTAAGGCCGGGGGCACGCATTGTAATAATTGTCGTAATAAAATTGACAAAACTGATTATGAATGAAATCGAACCGACAAAAACGCTTGCCAACATTAAAAATTTGAAGCGGCTTTCGTCGCCGATAGATAAAAGCGCCATAAAGCCCAAAACAATCGTGAGAGGCAAAAGTAAAAAAGCCAACAAATTTGCGCGGGGAAATGCGACATTATGAGTACCGATCATTAACGGGATAAACCAGTTGGCAAAACCGCCAACCAGAGCAGGCATAACCATAAAGAACACGAGAATCAGCGCGTGGGCGGTGTTCATGAACGACAACAGGACAGGGTCACTGGAAAAAGAAACCGGAAGGAAAGCCAAACCCGTACCGTTTAAAGCCAGACGCAAAACAAACGAAAATATCGCCCCGATAACACCGGCAACAATAGCAAGCACCAGATAGAGAGTGCCAATAGTTCTGCTATCCGGATTTAATATCGACGAAAAAAAACTTCTTTTTACGTGTTCAGACATCAATTTTGCCAAATAATATCAAGCAATCTGTTGATTGCGGAACCTCTTTTTCATTGCTTTAACAACATTTTCTTATCAAAACAATGCGACAAACAGCCCCAAATAGAAACAGCTTTACGACAATTTTGTCAAATTTTCGCGTTTTTGCCATGTTCTCGCCCAAGAATTGAACACTATGTTATTTCAGTTGTGTATGGTTTATAGTCTAGAGCTCTTGGGCACTTTTCACAAAGGCTGAAGCGCGATAACGTCATGATGATTCGAGCAGGAGTTTCCATGTCACTTCGTCAATTCTTCAAACGAGCTTGTGGCGTTGCCGCGTATTCAGTTTCCATAATGGGGCTTTGTCTTGCCTTAGCACAAGCACAAAACCAGCAGGCACCAAGCCAGCAGGATGTACCTGCTCCGAAAACTTTTGGAGCATGGACAAAAGTCTGTTCTTTGCCGCCGGGGACACCGAATGTTCAATGCGAAGTTGTACAAAATGTACGGGCGCAAAACCGGCCGGATATTGCTTTTCGTGTAACGCTTTATAAGCTGCCGAAGAATCAGGGGACACTTATGCGTGTCTTTGTTCCGATCCGAGTTGAACTGCGTCTGGGCGTGGGCATCAAGATTGATAATAAAGACATGGGCAAGATGGAATATCGGCGCTGCCTTGGCGATAATTGTGTGGCAGAAGCATTCCTGAAAGATGACGATCTCAAATCGTTTCTTGAAGGGAAAATGGCAACCTATTTCATATTCACAACACCTGAAGAGGGCGTTGGTGGTATGATTGATCTCAATGGTTTGAAAGATGCCTATAATTCATTACCCAAAGAATAATGAAGCCGATATTATTCAACCGGAACTTTTCCCGGTCAACAAAGCTTGAAGCAGCCTTTATAAACGCGTTTGTTGTTTTTATATAAACAATGCAAATGGCAGCTTGATAGACAGGAAAATTATATGAAACCGCTGATCGAACAATTCGACGTTGGAGCCAATGATGTCCAATCAATTGTAAAGGACACGTTGAAAAATGCTGATGACGGAGAACTGTTTCTTGAATATCGGGAAAGTGAATCACTCCTTTTCGACAATGGACGACTGAAAAATGGTTCCTTCGATCAGGATAAAGGCTTCGGTTTACGCGCTGTCGCGGGTGAGGCAACAGGTTACGCCCATTCCGGAGAGCTCACAAAAGCGGCATTAAAAAGAGCGTCTGATGCGGCAAAAGCTGTCACCAACGGTTACCAAGGAAATTATAGTGCAGCGCCACGTGGTACCAATAAAAAGCTTTATGACGAATTAAACCCGCTCTCTAAACCTTCGTTTCAAACTAAAGTTGCCCTCCTCCAAAAGATCGATTCCTATATTCGCAATAAAAATGATGCCGTACGGCAAGTCTCTGTATCGCTTGCCGGTTCTTTGCAACAGGTCGAGATTTTACGTGCCGATGGCGAGCTTGTACGCGATGTTCGCCCGCTTGTGCGCCTTGCCGTGTCTGTGGTTGCAGCTAAAGGTGACAGACTTGAAAACGGCTTTTATGGCTGTGGCGGTCGTGAAGCTTTCGACCGCTTTATTACCGAAGACAATTGGCAAATGGCTGCCGATGAAGCGCTCCGTATGGCTCTCATAAACCTTGAGGCCGAGCCTGCTCCGGCTGGCACATTCGACGTTGTTCTTGCAAGCGGGTGGCCGGGTGTCATGTTGCATGAAGCTGTCGGGCACGGGCTTGAAGGCGATTTTAACCGCAAAAAAACTTCCGCTTTTTCAGGTCTCATGGGCCAACAGGTTGCAGCAAAAGGTGTAACCGTTATTGATGACGGCTCGATTGCGGGGCGTCGTGGCTCGCTTACTGTTGATGACGAAGGAACACCTTCCGCACGTAATGTTCTCATCGAAGACGGAAAGCTTGTCGGCTATATGCAGGATCGGCTTAATGCACGTTTGATGGGTATGCGCCCGACCGGCAACGGACGGCGTGAATCCTATGCCTGTGCACCGATGCCCAGAATGACAAATACAATGATGCTAGGCGGGCAATACACACCTGAAGAAGTGCTCGGCTCCTTGAAGGATGGCATTTATGCCGTTTCCTTCGGTGGCGGTCAGGTTGACATCACTTCGGGAAAATTTGTGTTTGAATGTACAGAAGCTTACCGCGTTAAAAACGGTAAAATTGTTGCTCCGATCAAAGGGGCTACGCTTATCGGCAATGGTCCGGAAGCCATGAAACGCATCACAATGATCGGTAATGACCCGAAGCTTGACAATGGCATTGGTACATGTGGCAAGAATGGTCAAAGTGTTCCTGTCGGCGTTGGACTTCCGCATTTGCGTATTAATGCAATGACGATTGGTGGCACTGCCGTTTGAACGGCTTGGTGCAAGCTTGTTTGATAACCTATCGCATTTCTGAAATGCTGAACATTTACCCTGCATTCCGGTCGAATGACCGGTGCAGGGGCATTCAATCATGATGGAGTCGGTTAAATCTTTTAGACCCGCTGTAACCATTATGATTGAAATCCCGATAGCGGAGAGTGGTTTTTAACGGTACCCCCTTCCGGCGCCGGTCAACAAAAGGAAATGCTTATTTTCCACGTCACCCGAATAATCTCCCGCATCTATAACTTATAGCTCTATTTGCTCTTCAGATTTCAATTCAAAATAATTTCTTTTCATATGCAATGATTGCCCGATAACATTGGAGATGACACCCTACCGATCTAATTGCAAAGACCAGCCTTTTATCCAGTTAAAAAATAAATCGGAGAAATTTGTTTCCGTGACGGAATTATCTTGTTTTTTCTGTAGTTTGCGTTGAAAATGGGAAGCAAAATTTGTAGACAAAGTAATGAAATTGCCCCGTGAGGGTTTTCATCATTGAAAGGAATTTCCATGTACACGGTCGTGTCTGGTCAGCCTCAAAAGCTGTCTCGTCATTTTACACTTCCAAAAATTATCAGCGCTTTATTCATTGTGCTTGCCGCGATTTGGCTCTCGGTTGCCTATCGTGTTGAGCAAGGGCTTTTGCTTCTCGTCGGTGCAGCCCTTGGAATAACGCTTTACCATGCGTCATTCGGCTTTACATCGGCCTGGCGCAATTTCATCCTTGATGGTCGAGGGCGAGGTTTGCGCGTGCAGATGCTGATGCTGGCAATTGCCGTCCTGCTCTTTTTCCCGACTTTAAGCCTTGGCGAAGTTTTCGGACATCCCGTCAATGGCTCGCTCGCCCCATTAAGCCTTTCGGTTATCATTGGAGCCTTTATGTTCGGCGTGGGAATGCAACTTGCCGGTGGCTGCGCTTCCGGCGTACTATTTACTCTCGGTGGCGGTAATGCCCGTATGCTTCTGGTTCTCGCATTTTTTGTTCTTGGCGGTTTTGTTTCAACGGCACATGCGTCATTCTGGGCAAATATGCCGGCATTACAACCGGTTTCGCTGGTTAAAACCCTTGGCGCACCATTAGGCATTGTTGTTTCACTCGTGCTCTTTGCAATTATTGCCGCACTAACAGTCGTCATCGAAAAACATCGTCATGGTGCGCTTGAACAGGAAAAGTCGACAACTCATAAAGGTTTACAACGTTTTTTCCGTGGTCCTTGGCCAATGGTTTGGGGCGGCGTTGCTCTGGCACTCCTTAATTACCTGACACTGGTTATCTCTGGTAAGCCGTGGAGCATTGCCGGCGCCTTTCCGATTTGGGGAGCGAAGATCAGCACTGCTCTTGGTGTCGATGTCGCAAGTTGGCAGTTCTGGCAAAACCCCGGCAACGCCAAAAACCTGAGCTCAAGCATATTTTCCAATGTCACTTCGGTGATGGATTTCGGCATTATTGCCGGTGCAATGTTGGCCGCTGGTCTCGCTGGCCGCTTTGCGTTCAAGTT
Source organism: Ditibartonella apihabitans (assembly GCF_002007485.1). Classification (GTDB taxonomy): domain Bacteria; phylum Pseudomonadota; class Alphaproteobacteria; order Rhizobiales; family Rhizobiaceae; genus Bartonella; species Bartonella apihabitans. The sequence goes on along the minus strand of NZ_CP015820.1, from coordinate 797,450 downwards.
CCGTATGCCGATCGGCTCCGCATGTGCTGCCGTTATTGGTGGTCTGCTTCTCGGCTATGGTGCCCGCGTTGGCTTTGGCTGCAATATCGGTGCCTATTTTTCAGGTATCGCATCTGGCAGCTTGCATGGCTGGCTTTGGGTTGTGGCCGCGTTCTTCGGAAATACGGCCGGGGTTTACCTAAGACCGGTTTTTTATAAAAATCCTCAAACTGCGCCGCAGATCAAATCCTGCTAGAGATAAGCGCAGTTCACATTTCTTAAAGGCGCCAGCCCGGTTTGGGCTTGCGCTTTTTGAGTAAAGCAACTGCCTCGACATGGGGGGACCATAAAAACTGGTCTATTGGCACGAGCTTTTCAATTGTGTAGCCACCCTCAATCAAAATAGACAAATCACGCGCCATTGTGACCGGATTACAGGAAACTGCAACCACACGCGGAATATTTGTTTTGGCAATTTCGCGCGCTTGTTCTTCGGCACCTGCCCGTGGCGGGTCAAAAACAAGCCCATCAAAAGCTTCCAATTCACGCGGCAAAAGTGGACGACGGAATAAATCCCGCTTTTCATAAGTCACAGTCTTCAGCCCGACCGATTGTCGATAGGCGCGATCAAGGCTTTTCAAAGCGTCATCATCATTTTCAACGGCATGAACTTTCATTTTTTCGGCCATGCGGAATGTAAATGTGCCAGCACCGGAAAAAAGATCAGCCGCATTTTTTGTTTTTTTCAAGCCTTGCATGACAAGCTTGGACATAAACTCTTCTGCTTCTTTGGTTGCTTGTAAAAATCCGCCCGGAGCCAATTCGACAGCGGCCGAACCGAAATGGAGTTCCGGCCTTTCTTTTTCTATGATGATCTCGCCGTCAGCCGTCAAACGTATGAACGATTGCTTCAAGCCCTCTTCTACGAGCCGTTGGCGCAATTTCTCGTCATTGATTTTACAACCTTCCAATGCGACATCAATTCCGTTTTCCGCCAGTGTCACATTAATCCGTATTTCCTTCGCGTAGTTTGCCAATAAAGCAGCAACCGATCTGATTGCCCCAAGTGCATCAACAAGCTCCGGACGCGAGACGGGACATTCCTCAATGGCCACAACTTCATGGGATTGGTAGCGATTGAACCCGACAATTTGTCCTTTTGGCGTGACACGGGCAGTTAATATCATACGACGGCGTGTATGGGGCTCACATGGAATAACGGGATCCACATTGGTTGTTATGTTTCTCCCCTCCAATGCTTCGACAACCAGAGATCTTTTCCACATTTGATAGGGTTGATCAGCCCAATGCTGCAAGGCACAACCACCGCAGGCCTCAAAATGTCTGCATTTTGCTTCAACTCTTTCGGGCGAGCGTTTTTTCAAAGCAATAATAGTCCCGTGACCATTTTCGGCGGCGATATTGGCAACTTCTTGAGGAAGCGCAAACGGGACATAGACTGCGCCATGTTTCGTCTTTGCAACACCATCACCAGCGACGCCGACATGGTCGATTACGACCTCTTCAATCATTGCTTTTTTCTCCGAAAAGTAAATATTCGCGATTTCCGTCACCGCCTTCAATCGGTGAAGCAATCAGCCCTTTTGCATGCCACTTATCAAGCCCGTCAAGCCAATTAAAAAGCTCGTGAGCAACGCTTTCTGCACGGGATAGATCTTTGACAATGCCGCCCCGCCCTAAACCTTCGCGCCCGATTTCAAATTGTGGTTTGACAAGAAGCACTGCCTGGGCACCACTTTCAGCCAAACTTAATGCCGGTGGCAGAGCCAATTTTAGCGATATGAAACTCACATCCGAGACGACGAGTTGAACTTGACGATTTTTCAAGTGAGCTTTCTCAAGGTCACGAGCGTTCAACCCCTCGTAAAGGGTGATAGCTGGATGACCGATAAGCGAGGGGTGGAGTTGTCCGTGACCAACATCAACGGCTATGACGTGACTTGCCCCTTTTTCGAGTAAAACTTCGGTAAATCCCCCCGTTGAAGCGCCAATATCAAGCGCGGTTACACCCTCGGTTTTAACCGGAAAATATGAAAGTGCCGCAATAAGTTTCAAAGCGGCACGGGATACATAATGTTGCGCAGGGTCAAAAACGCCGATATCGGCGTTTTCCAAAACAGCTTGCCCTGCTTTTTTCACAACAACGCCGTTGATTGTGACAGTGCCCCGGGCAATGGCATCCCTTGCACGTGAACGTGTTGAAAAGAAATTTCTTTCAACGAGAAGCGTGTCCAATCTCAGCCGTTCCGGCATTTCAGGCCCGAATTTGTGGTGTCACCAATGCTTCGCGCCCGAGAGCGGCAAAGACTGTATTGACAATACCGGTTTTATCAAGCCCAATCTCGGAAAGAATTTTTGATTGCGGGCCATGATAGAGATATTTATCCGGCAATGTCATTGTGCGAATTTTTAGCCCTTTGTCGAGCAGTCCATCCCTTGCGAGGAATTGCAAGACTTGTGCACCGAAACCTCCGGCTGCCCCTTCTTCAATCGTGACAAGAACCTCGTGTTCGAGAGCAAGGCGACGGACAAGATCTTCGTCGAGCGGTTTTGCAAAACGGGCATCTGCAACCGTTGTCGAAAGTCCGGCGGCTCCCAGTTCATCGGCAGCAGCAAGCGCATCCTGCAAACGGGTACCAAAGCCCAATAATGCTACTTTATTCCCTTCGCGAAGAATGCGTCCCTTACCGATTTCGATCAGTTCGCCGCGTTCCGGCAATTTGAGACCTACGCCTTCACCACGTGGATAGCGGAAAGAAATCGGCCCCTGATCATAGGCAGCGGCCGTGCGCACCATATTCATCAATTCCAGTTCGTCTGAAGGTGCCATGACAACAAAGCCCGGAAGTGCCGACAAAAAGACCGTATCATAACTTCCTGCATGGGTTGAGCCATCGGCACCGACAAAACCGGCGCGGTCAATTGCAAATTTCACCGGCAATTGTTGTATGGAAACATCATGCACAATCTGGTCATAAGCACGCTGGAGAAATGTGGAATAAATCGCCACGAAAGGTTTGAGACCTTCACAAGACATACCGGCTGCAAAAGTGACTGCATGTTGCTCGGCAATGCCGACATCAAACATACGGTCAGGAAACTTTTCGGCAAATTTGTCGAGCCCTGTTCCGGAAGGCATTGCAGCAGTAACCGCAACAATCTTGTCGTCAAGTGTCGCTTCTTTAATCAAAGAATCGGCAAATACTTTGGTGTAGGAGGGAGCTTTGCTCTGAACTTTTATTTGTTCGCCGGTCACAACATTGAAACGGCTAACGCCATGATATTTGTCACTCGCTGCTTCAGCCGGTGCATAGCCCTTGCCTTTGCGTGTAACAACATGAACAAGAACCGGACCATTCGGATGTTCGCGGACATTTTTCAAAACCGGCAGGAGATGCTCGATATTGTGACCGTCGATCGGTCCGACATAGTAGAAACCCAACTCTTCAAAAAGCGTACCGCCGGTTAGAAAACCACGCGCAAATTCTTCCCCGCGACGGGCTTTATCCCAGAAAAATTTGGGAAGCTTTTTGCTCAAAGCTTTGGCGCGTTCACGCAGATTACGGTATGAAGGGCTTGAAACCAGCCGTGCAAGATAGGCACTCATCGCTCCGGTTGGCGGAGCAATCGACATATCGTTATCGTTGAGAATAACAATGAGACGTGCGTCAAGCGAACCGGCATTGTTCATTGCTTCATAAGCCATGCCAGCAGACATTGCGCCATCACCGATAACGGCAACAACATTACGCTTTTTTTCGTGCTTAAGTTCACTGGCAACAGCCATACCGAGGCCTGCAGAAATGGACGTTGAAGAATGCCCTGCCCCGAACGGATCATAAATGCTTTCGCTGCGTTTGGTAAAACCTGATAAGCCCCCTTCCTGACGAAGGGTACGAATACGATCCCGCCTGCCAGTCAGTATTTTATGAGGGTAAGCCTGATGACCGACATCCCAGATGATGCGGTCCTCGGGTGTGTTAAACACATAATGCAAAGCGACAGTAAGTTCTACCACGCCAAGCCCCGCGCCCAAATGTCCCCCTGTTACCGATACGGCATCAATTGTTTCAGCCCGCAATTCATTAGCGACTTCTGTCAAGGCGCTCTCCGGCAAGCGGCGCAGATCCTCCGGCAGATGTATCTTGTCCAACAATGGTGTTGATGGTCGCGACAAATTATTTTCCTTAGTTGTTTTCAACTGTTCCACATTTTCCTGATTGCCAAAGCTTTACAGCTTTTAACGAATATTTGCACCTCAAAACTCAAAAATTTTAATCATTTAACACCTGACGCCTATCAAATTGTGATGATTGTCTCCTCCTATCCGCTCAAAACCGTCGACAAGACATAATTTTCAAGCTTTATGATGCGCTTGATAACAAATAAAGATGCGCCATATGACCAAACCAAAGGCAGCTTTTTTTCACTGTGGTTATAAGATTAGCGTAAGTTAGATGATAGACAATGGTTGAAGAATATTTACAACATTGGATTTCGCAATATGGTGCGTTTGCCTATTTTTTCATCCTTTATTTCGAATCATTTGGCGCTCCTGTCCCGGGAGAAAGCGGCCTCATCGCCGGCTCTCTGCTTGCCGCTGCCGGAAAGCTCGATTTGTTGCCCATGTTGCTTTGTGCTTTTACAGGAAGTGTACTTGGCGATTGCACCGGTTATGCTATAGGCCATTTCGGCGGCGAAAAACTTCTATTGCGCTACGGACATTACGTAAAACTCACACCGGAACGGCTCGAAAAATTTCAAAATATGCTCGACAAAGGTGGCTTTTTCTTCGTTGCTACAGCCCGTTTCATTGTAATTTTGCGCCAATTGAACGGTCTTATTGCCGGTTCCGGAGGAATGGCTTTTCCAAAATTTCTGGTCGCCAATATCATCGGGGCAGCCGCTTGGACGCTTGTTTGGGGCGGCGGCCCCTATCTTGTAAAATTTTTATTCTAAATTCCGCTTATTGTTCGGCATCAAGCGGTTCCAGTCCTTCCGGCTCTCCCTCGCGCGACAAACGAATTTTATCAACCTTGTTTTCAGCTTCTTTCAAAAGCGTGTCACAATGTTTTTTCAAAGCTTCGCCACGCTCATATATACGAATTGTCTCATCAAGCGCGACATCGCCGCGCTCGAGTTTTTCAACAATTTCTTCCAACGCGCCGAGTGCTTTCTCGAAACTCATTTGAGAAACATCGGCATTATCTTTCTGTTCTGCCATTCGAGCCTCACAAAATATCTGTTTTTTCTATATGGATACCAAACCCTTCAAGGCCAACATAATGGCGCTCGCGCGAGGCATAAAGAATAACCGAGGTAATGCCAAGGCTTTTGAGAATTTGCGCGCCAAGACCGATCTGGCGCCATTCTTCCTCACGCTCGACAGCCTGTGCATGTGTCTCGAGCCCTTCCATAGCCATTTCGCGATCGCGATTCTCATCAGCAGAACCAACACCCACAGACCCGGCTCTGAGATAGACAAAAACACCGCGTTTTTCTTTTTCAGCCATAAGTCGCAGCACAGATTCAATTTCGTGTTTTTTACCAAAAACATCGGAGACAACATTTTCACGTTGCAAACGGACAGGAATGTTTTCGCCATCACGGATATCACCAAAAACAACGGCAACATGTTGCATCGGCTCCCACGGCAATTGATAGCTGTGGGCAACAGCCGGTCCGACAAGTGTATCAACTTTCATCTCGTCAACATGTTCGATGAGCGTTTCTTTACGTTGGCGATAGGCTATAAGATCGGCCACTGTCACGACATGAAGATTATGTTCTTCCGCAAATTTTCTTACCTCGGGACCGTGTTTGACAGTTCCGTCATCATTCATCAGTTCGCCAATCACGCCAACCGGAGGAAGATTTGCAAGTTTGCACAAATCGACAGCCGCTTCTGTGTGACCAGAACGCATCAACACACCACCTTCACGGGCAATAAGTGGAAATACGTGTCCCGGACGGCTGAAATCGGACGCACTGGCGTTCGGATTTGCGAGATTCCTCACTGTCAACGTCCGGTCTTCGGCAGAAATACCTGTTGTCGTACCATGCAGAAAATCAACCGTTACAGTAAAGGCTGTGTGATGAGCCGAATCATTATTTGAAACCATAGGGGCAAGATTGAGCCGTTTTGCTTCCTCACCGGTCATCGGCGCGCAGATAATTCCGGACGTATTCCGCACAATAAAGGCCATCTTTTCTGGTGTGCAATGAACGGCTGCAACAATAAGGTCACCTTCATTTTCACGGCCGTTATCATCTGTAACCGCAACAATTTCACCGCGCTCGAATGCTCTTATAGCGTCCACGACCGATTTCTGGTTGAATGTCATAATAGTCCTTTCAGATCCGGCCTGTTTGGCCGCGATGTCTAAGATAATGGTCGGCAATGGCACAAGCCACCATCGCTTCCCCTACTGGTACAGCCCTTATTCCAACACAAGGATCGTGCCGCCCTTTTGTCACTACATCAACATTATTGCCATCAACATCTACCGAACGGCGCGGTGTCAATATCGATGATGTCGGTTTGACTGCAAAACGCGCAATGACCGGTTCGCCATTGGAAATACCTCCCAGTATACCACCGGCATGATTGCTTAAAAAAACCGGTCTTCCATTTTCCCCATGGCGCATTTCGTCGGCATTTTCTTCCCCCGTCAAGCGGGCAGCGTTAAATCCTTCACCGATTTCAACGGCCTTGACTGCATTGATTGACATAAGGAAGGATGCAATATCCTGATCAAGTTTCCCGTAAATCGGTGCGCCAAGCCCGGCAGGTACATTGTCTGCAACAATTTCTACTATAGCACCGATTGACGAACCTTCTTTACGAATTTCATCAAGATAAGTTGCGAATTTTTCAGCAGCGATCTTATCGGGGGTAAAAAACGGATTATTATCAACCTCATTCCAATCCCAACGGGAACGGTCAATATCGATTGCGCCAATGGCAATCACTGCCCCACGCACACGAAGATTCGGAACAACTTTTCGGGCTATTGCGCCGGCAGCAACACGCGCTGCAGTCTCACGTGCCGAAGAACGCCCGCCACCACGATAATCGCGAATGCCATATTTGACATCATAAGTATAATCGGCATGTCCGGGACGATATTCGCGGGCAAGATTGCCATAATCTTTCGACCGCTGATCGGTGTTCTCGATCATCATCGAAATCGGCGTTCCGGTTGTGATCAATTCTTTCCCGTCATCACAAGGTAACACTCCCGACAATATCTTGACCTCATCAGCTTCACGGCGCTGGGTCGTATAACGGGATTGTCCGGGTTTGCGTTTATCAAGATAAGCTTGCACCTCCGCCACCGAGAACTTTATCCCCGGAGGGCAACCGTCAATAACGCAGCCCAATGCAGGCCCATGGCTTTCGCCCCATGTTGTAACGCGGAAGAGTTTACCGAATGTATTATATGACATAAAACGCCAACCCAACTTTTCACCATTGTTTGTTCTATTGAGCTTTTGGTTCGTGGTCAAACAGTGAAAACCAAGATTGAAGCAATTTTGATCAATAACGGGATTTTTTCCACATTTCCGGCCATTTACATTCAAAGAACCGCATATCAAGACAAAAATGCACACGTTTTACAGGAAAACCATTATGTGATTTTGTATATTCTATTTTTGATTGACCAATGGCTATGGTTTCGACACAATCACCTGACATTGATTTGCAATGATTTGGTTTTGCCAAGACTTGAGCTTGCAACGACTTGAATTTGCAATAACTGGCAGTTTTACAATTGACGATTTTGAAAGGGCTAATATGAGAAAACTGGTTTTTGCGGGGATACTAGCAACATTTCTTTTCCCAGCCTTAGCTTTTGCCGATGACGTCAAAGGAACAATAACAGCTATCAATCAGGATAATAATACAATCGAACTCGACAATGGGAAAACTTATAGTTTACCGGGTGAATTCGATTATTCTGTTTTGAGTGAAGGCATGAAAGTCATCGTATTTTATGACACCGAGGGAAATGATCGCTACATTACCGATATCGAGCCACAAGAAAGTTGATGATCGTTCCCGACCGGCAGTTATTTTATTAAATAAAACGCGCAAAACTCCGCAATTGCACACAAAATCCCGCAGTTACGCATAAATCCCACGGTTGCACACCAATTCCTTTTGACGAATTTGGTGTGCATATAATTGTTTTGTCATAAGGTCGGACGGTAATTTAAAGCCATTCCAGCCCGTTTTCATCAAAACGTAAAATGCGGTCCTGATCGACCATAAAATTGGCGGCTTCCGGTTCGCTCAACCCGCCGTAAATATGCATGATTGACCGTAAGCACCCGCCATGGGTGACACAGACCGTATTGCCTTCAACCTTTTCGACCCAGTCTTTTACACGTTTGGCAAGCATGGCATAGCTTTCCGCCTTTTCACCGGGGGGCAAAAAATTCCACTTGTCTGCAACACGGGCAGCAATGAGTTCAGGGTGGACTTTGGCAATATCATCCTCGGTTGTTCCCTGCCAGTCACCGAAATGCATCTCCATTAACTGTGGATCGGTGCGATAGCCGCGAATATCAAGCCCCATTTCACCACGAATGATTTCCATCGTTTCGCGTGTTCTACGCAAAGGGCTTGCAACAAAATCAAAGCCTTTGGCATCGCCCAATAATTCTTTTAATAAACGGCCATTACGGGCAGCCTGCTGGCGCCCATATTCGGTAATATCGCGATCTATCTGGCCTTGTATGCGTTTGGTAATATTCCAATCCGTCTGACCGTGACGGGAAAAATAAATAAGCGGACGCTTGGACACTTTATCAATCCTTTACAACAGAAATATCCGGTGCATCGACTGCTTTCATGCCGATAACATGATATCCGGCATCAACATGATGAACTTCGCCGGTTACCGAACGGGACAAATCCGAAAGAAGATAAAGCGCAGAATCGCCAACTTCATCAATCGTGACCGTCCGACGAAGGGGCGCATTGTATTCATTCCATTTGAGAATATACCGGAAGTCACCGATTCCCGAAGCAGCCAATGTTTTGATCGGGCCAGCCGAAACAGCATTGACACGAATTTTTTTAGGTCCGAGATCAACTGCAAGATATTTGACACTTGCTTCAAGAGCGGCCTTGGCAACGCCCATAACGTTATAGTTCGGCATAACTTTTTCCGAGCCATAATAGGTCAATGTCAAAATCGAACCGCCATCGGGCATCAATTTTTCTGCCCGCTGGGTAACTGCAGTGAGAGAATAAACAGAAATATTCATCGTCATGTTGAAGTTTGCTTCAGTTGTATCAACATAACGCCCCGTCAGTTCGTCCTTGTCGGAAAAGCCGATTGCATGAACGAGAAAGTCAATTTTTCCCCATTTCTGTTTTACCGCATCGAATGCTGCATCAATTGACGCTGCATCTGTGACATCACAATGGCCACAAACAAATCCCCCGACCTCTTCTGCAAGCGGTACAACACGTTTTTTCAGTGCTTCCCCCTGGTAGGTAAAAGCAAGCTCGGCACCCGCTTTGTGTGCAGCTTTTGCGATACCCCATGCAATTGAATGATTATTTGCAAGCCCGAGAATTAAACCGCGCTTGCCACGCAACAAACCGTTACTGTCACCCATTGGTATTGCCTCATAATTGCTTGATATCAGTTTTCGCTTTTTGCCCTATGACATAGCTCGCACTTTTCTTCAAGTAATTGGTGCAATTTGTTCGTGAAACCAACAATTATGCAACGCAAACGCAGAAAAACTTTAAAATTCGCTTTGTTTTTCGTTTTTGAAGACCGAAATCCGTTCATTCCTTCATCCATTTCGGTTGAAGAAAAGCGATCTTGAAAAATGTGAATGGGCACCTTGCAAAAACCGGTATGAACCGTTCAATTCAAGTGTTCCGGTTAAACAAGTAACAAGGAAGTCCCATTCATCAAACTGGAAAAGTGGCCGGTCTTTAAAGATTCCCTGACGTTGGTCTTATCATTTCTGTTCATTTGAGCAGAACAGCAGAAGTGAAGTGGTCAACCGGCTCCAGCTCATAAATAAGATAATTGTAGCGGGAAAGAACTACGGTAAAACGGCATTATCAAACATCGGGATCGGGCTATTCATCAATATGGCCCTGACCGATCGCCAAATATTATAATGGCTTAAAAAAATTGCAGAACTGCAACAATCAGGGATTATCCGGTTTATCGTCTTTAATTTCGATTGCGAAATTGATTTTGACATCGCCATTTTTTTCAAAGTGCAAAACAGCCGGAACGAACTCGCCATCGCGCAATTCATCCTGACAGTTGAAAAACATGAAATGATAATCACCGGGCTTCAATTCAAGATAGCCGTTCGGTTCAATGGTAAGAGGTTCCTTGAGCTTTTGCATCTTGACCTTACCATATTGTTTGATTGTTTCGTGAATAACCACATGATCGGAAATGTCGGAGGTTATTGACACCAAGCGATCTGCATTAAATCCGCCGTTATGAATGAGAGCGAAACCTTCTGCACGTTTTTCACCCGTATCGGACTTTTGCACCCACGGGCTTTCGACAGTAATATCGCCTTTCGTGAAATTTTCGGCCAAAGCTGATGAACAAAAAACCGTCAGCAGAAAAAAAGCGAGACAAAAATTGAACCTCATGACAATCCTCGTTCCCGCTTTTATTCCTATAGCTTACCCAATCAACCCGTTTTATGATCTTCAAGATTGCATTTTGATAAATTGTTCAAGTCCGGCATCTCCACCTTCCGGCAGCATAATACGGACATGAACATAAAGATCATCCCGGCCACCTGTTTTGAGAGGTAGTCCTCTTCCTTTCAAGCGCAAAACCTTGTCGGAGCTCGACCAGGCCGGTATCGTCAACATAATGCGGCCGTCAAGCGTATCAACCGGTTTTTTGGCACCCAGAACCGCATCTTTGAGAGAGACCGGCAAATCAAGATGCAGTGCTCTTCCTTCAATGTGGATGTGGGGATGGGGCTTGATGTGAATTGTCACCAATGCATCTCCGGCCTGACCATAAGGAACAGTTTCACCTTGCCCTTTCAGCCGGATTGTCTGGCCATCCTCGACATAATCGGGAAGTTTGATTTTAAGCTTTTTACCATTTGGAAAAATGGCTTCTACTTTCTCGGCTCCGACGAGCTGCTCTAAAGTTACATCCAGTCTTGCATGGATATCAGCGCCCTGTTGGCGCGCTTGCGCACGGCTGCGGCTGCCAAAACCGGAAAAACCTCCGCCTCTATTGGCTCCATTTCCTGCACCGAAAAGATCTCTGAAAATATCGCCGGCATCAAAGCCCGCCTTTCCGCCACCAGACCTGAATTCGAAATGACTGGCGCCGTTGCCGAACGGATTGCCGCGGCCGCCAAAGCCCTGTCCGCCGCCAAAGCCCTGTCCATTGCCAAACCCTTGACCACCACCGGCAAAGCCTTGAAAAACAGGCTTGCCTTCGGCATCAATCTCGCCACGATCAAATTTTTCTTTTTTGTCTTTATCGCCAAGAATTTCATAGGCTTGATTGACTTCGGCAAATTTATCCTGAGCAGTCTTGTCGCCTTTGTGAAGATCAGGGTGATATTGTTTTGCCAGTTTTCTGAATGCAGATTTAATCTCTTGCGGTTTGGCAGTGCGCGCCACACCCAGAACCGTATAGGGATCACGCATATTTATCCTCTTTCCAGCCGAAAAAGGGCCTTCCCTCAAGACGGCTTTATAAAAATCTGTTCCACCTCGAAGGGCAGAAAAATACCTCATTCTCTATATGCCTATGAAAGAGCGAAAATACCAGATCATTTCATGTTTTTTTAAGTGGTTTTTGAACAAGTCGAAGAAGGACATTAATGAGCCATATCGAAGCTGGTCATTGTCCAGACATCGGGAGCCATTTCACAGATTTCACCGTGATAGAGATTTTCTCCGTCATAAGCCGAACGGGTTGCCTTGAACTTGCGGCATTTACGGCCCTTATCTTTACTTTCGACAATCGAACTGATTGTTCCTTCGCTTCCCGTTATGGTATTATCCCACTTTACTTCTTTAGGAGAAGCGTTCACGTTTTCAATAGCCTTGATCTCGTCGCGAATAACAAGTTGGTCGGAAAGAATGATCGGGTCGCTCGTCAATGTTGTTTGTGAGGCCACCGAACCGGTCATCATCGAATAATCGACGGAATTTTCCGGCGTTGCAGTGGCGCCCATTTTATCAAGTTTGTCACCTGATATGATACAGCCTTGCAATAACCAAGTGATCGTGACAAAAATGACAAAACGACCAAGCCGGCTTATCAAATTAAAAAAAGCTTCCATAGTCCACTTTTTTCCGCGTCGGCCAGGTAGTTTGACAACACGCTATTATACAGAAAACACATAACTCGGGTGCATTATGACAGATGAAACGTTAACAAGTGGTGACTTTGTCGAGGCAAATGAACCTTTTGCACTTTTTAAAATTTGGATGGAAGATGCAACAAAAAGCGAAATTAACGACCCGAATGCTATGGCAGTTGCTACAGTGGACCCGACAGGCCTTCCAGATGTCCGTATGGTCCTTTTGAAAGCTTTCGGTTCGGATGGATTTGTCTTCTATACAAATTATGAAAGCAATAAGGGACGGGAAATTCTTTCATCTATGAAGGCAGCGTTATGTTTCCACTGGAAATCGTTGCGCAGGCAAGTGAGAGTACGCGGACTGGTTGAAAAGGTAAGCGACGAAGAAGCTGATGCCTATTATCAATCACGTGCACGTGGCAGCCGCATCGGTGCCTGGGCATCAAAACAATCCCGACCACTCGAAAGCCGCTTTGCTTTGGAAAAAGCTGTTGCCGAATACACGGCAAAATACGCCATCGGCAATATACCCCGTCCACCCTACTGGTCCGGCTTCAGAATCAAACCGCTTTCAATCGAATTCTGGCACGACAGACCGTTCAGGCTTCATGACCGTGTAGTTTTTTCCCGTCCTTCGCCTGATGCAAAATCGTGGGAAAAACACCGTTTATACCCTTAAGCATTCTCTTTAATCGGCAAAATTTTTCCGTTAAGCCGGACGGTTTAAATCCGGCTTTTAAAAAGCTCTGCTTCGCTTATCGGCGATAGTTATTCTTAGAAATAACGTACCGCTGCTCCAAGAACGAGGCCGAGGAAGATTAAACAGCCGACTGTCGAATTCGATTTGAACAGTCTCAGGCACTCGCTATTATTATCGATATCAATTGTGATAATTTGATAAAACATGTGGATAGCCGCAAGTAACAGGCCAAGATAGGCCAAAGTCGGCACACCAGCCAAAAGAAATGCAGCAAGGCTCAATAAAATAAATCCGCCATAAAGAACGATGAGTGCGGCTTTGGTTTTTTCACCAAAAAGTCTTGCAGTCGAGCGCACACCGACAATTGCATCATCTTCTTTATCCTGATGGGCATAGATTGTGTCATAGCCTATCGTCCATAAAACCGAGCCGAAATAAAGGCTCAAAGGTGCATAATCAAGACGGCCGTAAATCGTAGCCCATCCCATCAGAGCCCCCCAATTGAAAGCAAGGCCTAAAAAAAACTGCGGCCAGTATGTCACGCGTTTCATAAAGGGGTAGATTGCGACAATAACAAGCGATGAAACACCTAAAATAATGCTGAACAGATTGAATTGCACAAGCACGAGAAGCCCGACAAGACATTGCAGCCCCATAAAGATTTTCGCCTGAAGGCGGCTGACCTGCCCCGATGGCAAAGGCCTTGAGCGCGTGCGTTCCACTTTATTATCGATTTTCTGGTCAACAAGATCATTCCATGTGCACCCCGCGCCGCGCATGGCTACAGCACCAATAAAGAAAAGGAAAAGGTACCATATTGCCAAGGCAACCGGATAGGGATGCAGGTGAGAATCAAAACCTTTTGCATCCATTGCCAGAATTAACGACCAGAAACACGGCCACATAAGAAGTTTCCAACCGATTGGTCTGTCCCAACGTGATAACTGGGCATAAGGCCACAGAGACCGCGGCAACAAACGATAGACCCAATGCCCTGACGGCGCGTCAAAGACACGTCCTCTCACGCCCTGTTGCTGAAGTGCTTCATGAGTGCTCAAGCTTTCGGAAGCAATATTTTTGTTGTTTACCATTTATGACAGCACACCTTTTACCTTGAAGCTAAAGCATTTCGTTTCTATGACAAGAATAAGGGTTTTAACATCTTCTTCAACAGGAGCAAGTAATGAACGTTCTTCTCATCGGTTCAGGCGGACGCGAACATGCATTGGCATATAAAATTTCGTCTTCCCCGCTTCTTGGCAAACTTTTCTGTGCTCCTGGAAATCCCGGAACCCTTGCATTGGGCGATAATATCGAGCTTGATGTAAAAAACCATAAGGCTGTTGTCGAATTTTGCAAGAAAAATACTGTGGAACTTGTTGTCATCGGACCGGAAGCTCCACTCGTCGACGGCCTTGCAGATTCCCTTCGGGATAATGGACTTCTTGTTGTCGGGCCAAGTAAACTCGCCGCGCGGCTTGAAGGATCCAAAGGTTTTACCAAAGACTTGTGCGCAAAATACAATATTCCGACCGGCGCTTACCAACGCTTTAAAAATGCAAACGAGGCCAAGGATTATATCAGGAAAAAAGGCGCGCCGATCGTCATCAAAGCCGATGGTTTGGCTGCCGGTAAAGGTGTGACAGTCGCCTTAACAATAGGTGAAGCGCTTGATGCGGTTGATGCATGTTTCGATGGTGCCTTTGGAAAAGCCGGAATTGAAATTGTTGTAGAAGAATTTCTTGAAGGTGAAGAAGCGAGTTTCTTTTGCCTTTGTGACGGGAAAACAGCCATTCCTTTCGGCTCCGCACAAGATCATAAACGTGTTGGTGATGGCGATAAGGGAGCCAATACCGGAGGCATGGGAGCCTATTCACCGGCCCCTGTCATGACCGACGATATGACAAAGCGCGTTATGAATGAAATCGTAAAGCCCACCATTCGTGGCATGGCCGATCTTGGTTGCCCATTCAGCGGCGTATTGTTTGTGGGGTTGATGATTACAAAAAAAGGCCCTGAACTGATCGAATTCAATGTCCGCTTTGGCGACCCTGAATGTCAGGTTCTGCTGATGCGGCTAAAAAGCGATCTGCTCTCGGTACTCTATTCCGTTGCAAAAGGTCATCTCGAAGGTATCAAACTTGACTGGACAACCGATAAAGCTTTGACTGTGGTTATGGCAGCGAAAGGTTATCCGGAAGCACCCCAACGTGGCAGTATTATTTCCGGCATAGAAAAAGCGGATAAATTACCTGACGTCAAAGTTTTTCACGCTGGTACCGCTTTGAAAGACGGAAAAGTCATCGCCAATGGCGGTAGGGTTTTGAATGTTACTGCAACAGGAAAAACGGTAAAAGAGGCGCAACAGAAAGCCTATCAGGCAATAAAATTGATTGATTGGCCGGAAGGCTTTTATCGCCATGATATCGGCTGGCGTGCCATTGAACGGGAAGAATCTAAAGCAAACTGAAATTTCAGCACTGGGGAAACGATAAATCGAACGGTACTTCCTGCGGGCAGCGGTTTGTTTGGTCGTCCCTAAGCCGAATTCGAAAAATCGAATGCATCGCATCAAAACCGATAGTCAAGTTTTGTGCCGAATAGCTTTGTGGGATAATCATATCTGTCTGAAATTCAAAGCGAACCGGACGTTCATTTTATAATCAGCGAGAGGAGCGTTTTCCAAAAAACATCCAGAAAATTCGAGGGGGAGGATTTGTCCGAGACCGGCGAGATCTTAAAACGAATTTTTCGGACTTTTATACTTTTTCAGATTTTATAATTTGTTTTTGACAGGCACGTTTTTGCCGATAATCGGCAGAACATGCTCTTAATGCGCCGGTTCCTGACATTTTATACTATCTGTCAGTTGGCCTTTGAAACTTTTTAAAAAACCGAAAATCTATTTTTCTTCAGCCGCTATTTCGCGTTTAAAAATGTTGCGCAAATCTTCCAATTGCTCGTCATTTATGGGAGCTT
This sequence comes from Ditibartonella apihabitans, assembly GCF_002007485.1. GTDB lineage: Bacteria > Pseudomonadota > Alphaproteobacteria > Rhizobiales > Rhizobiaceae > Bartonella > Bartonella apihabitans. Next base: position 781,432 of record NZ_CP015820.1, on the reverse strand, counting down.
TCGGCAATACGTTAAATTTCTTGGGCGAGATGTAAAGGGCAATAAAAGTCGGATATTCTCGCCAGCCGGAAAATAAACGGAACGGGTATGTCCCTCTGATATAGGAGCTCTTTATTGCTACTGCATGGTCATCCCATACCCATGTTTGTTCAAGCCCGATCTGCTTGTCATTTTTCACCAATTGTTGGACATGGTGGGGGATAAGCACAAAATAGTTCAATGCCCAGATAGCAATGATAATCGCAGCATAAATGGCTGAAATACGATAAAGTGAATGACCCCAATTCTGATACCAGTCGGCTCCGTCGATCATAACCAGAACCGCCGACATCAAAGCAACAGCGACAATCCACAGCAGCAGAAGCCGGATCAATGTCAGTCTTGATAGCGCATGATCGCGATAATAGGCTTTGAGCGCCTCAATCGCATCCTGCTTCTCAAGTATAAAAACAATCTGCCGCGTCATTCAATCCTCCGGACATATCTTGCTGGTAAGCTTAACACCGGTCCATTGTCAAATGGCAATAAAATTTGTTAGAGAAAATTTCGTTGGGGAAATTTATTCAGAAAAATTTCCATGTATTTTTTATTGGAATAGCCAACCGAATATTCTGAGCTATAACCGGCTTCTGTGGATAAGCTTGCAGGAAAAGAGCTTTTTCCCAAACGTGATTTTCGATTACGAATTCCGCGTTTTCCGCAAATGGTTCAAGCAAAGCAAAAAATGCGATTGCTTCTGGCTCTTACTCTAACAGTTACCGTTAGCCGCAAGAAGTGCCCCCCTCTTCCAAAAAAATATTGCAAGAATAGCCTTATCCAAGCATGACCTGATTATTGATAACCAGTCTTATTCCCAAAGAGTAGCCGCGGCATCTCAATAGAAAGTTTTTCCGCTTGTTCTCATGCGGCTTTTTGCCGAAAAAATGTTCGAGCGGCGACCGATCCTTGACGGGGATAACCGTTCCATCGTCATTAACCAGCAACATTGGAAGATCATAAATATCTGCCCAAAGGCGCCAATCGAGGAGCACATCATCAAGATCACGCGAAACCAGAAGCGGTATACAGGCTTCATGATTTCGATGCAAGAGTTCAAGTGAAACTGCTTTTTGCCCTGAAGAGGTCCTGACAGCGCGCGCTGCAACGCCTCTGAATTGATGGGCAAGTACCAGACGCGACACACGTGAAGTGCTGCTTCCATTTTCGATTTTTAATGCCGCACCACGCTCATTCAATGAACAAACAACAGTTTTGCCTTGCACATCGAAAGAAACATATTGTGGCAGATGGCAGGGATCCAGCCTGAGTTCAAGTCCTGCTTTTGCCTGATTAGCCCATTGAGTGGCCATAGAATTCGTCCCCAATATCCTCGTCAATTCAATCGGGAATCACCATAGCGGGGTTTGTTAATCGGTTTGTTAAAAGGTTAGGTTAAAAAATTATTGGTTTGTTTTTTGGTTATCGAATTACAAACAGCACTTTAAGTTATTATTCACCAAAACTTATAGCATTTTTCCCGGATTCATAATGTTTTTCGGGTCGAATAGCTGTTTGATCGACCGCATGAGAGAAAGCGCTACCGGAGATTTGAAGGCAACAAGTTCCTTGCGCTTTAATTGTCCAATCCCATGTTCGGCCGAAAATGAACCATTATAGTTCATAACCAATGTATGGATACGGTGATTCATTTCGCCCCAAAGGGAAAGATAGGCTTGTTTGTCGGCGCCAACCGGTTGCGACACGTTATAATGCAGGTTTCCATCGCCCATATGACCAAAGCAGACAATGCGGGCGCCGGGCGAAATCGTTTCAATAATTTTTGCCGCCTCGCTGATAAAATCCGGAATAGAGGCAATCGGAACCGAAATATCGTGTTTGATCGAACCGCCTTCCAATTTCTGCGCGGGTGACATATCTTCGCGAAGCCGCCAGAATTCTTTCTGCTGCCCCACCGATCGGGCAATGGATGCATCTTCTATAATTCCCTGTTGAAGTGCATCTGCAAGAATATCTTCCATCGTATTATTCGCTTCACCGTCACTATGGGAAGACGAAAGGTCAAGAAGCACATACCATTCACTTTCATGTTCGAGTGGTGCACGAGCTCCTTTGACATAGTTTAGAGACATTTCCATGCCGACCTTGGCCATAAGTTCAAAACCGGTCAACATGGAACCGGCTTTTTTCTGGGCAAGGAGCAGAAGCTCTAACGCTTTTTCCGGACTTTTCATGCCTGCATAGGCAACCGCTTTTCCTTGCGGTTTTGGAAAAAGCTTCATAACGGCAGCGGTGATAATACCAAGCGTTCCTTCTGCGCCGATAAACAGGTCTTTCAAATCATAGCCGCTATTATCTTTTTTGACATAGCGCAAATCGTCGAGAATGCGGCCATCCGGAAGGACAACTTCAAGCCCCAGACAGAGTTCGCGCGTGTTGCCGTAAGCAAGAACACCCGTGCCACCGGCATTGGAAGAAAGATTTCCGCCAATCTGGCAAGAGCCTTCCGAGCCAAGTGACAAAGGAAAAAAGCGCCCTTTCTCGTCAACTTTTTCCTGTAATGTATGGAGAACCACTCCGGCTTCGACCAATGCCAGATTACCTTCGACATCAATCGAGCGGATCCTGTTCAACCGCTCCATAGAAACAATAATCTCGTTAGCAGTTTCGTCCGGTTGTTGTGCTCCAACAAGACCGGTATTTCCCCCTTGTGGAACAATGGGCGTCCCGGTTGCGCTCGCAAGCTTCATAATTTCCGAAACTTCTTTTGGAGAGGATGGGCGCAATACAAGAGGGGTACGCCCATGATAAAGACCGCGTTGTTCGACCAGATAGGACGAAATCACATCCTGATCCACCAAAGCGTGATTGACACCGACAATTTCTATAAAACGTTCAATCAGCTTTTCGTCTATCATTTCTATTTCCTTGGTGCTGCCGCGCGTTGAAGCCGGTCATTGATAGCCTCGCCCAAGCCGGTAAAAGGTATCGGTTCGACAGCTATACATTTAACATCTTTTCTATCAAGTTCCTTTAAATAATGGAACAGATTGCTGGCCGCCTCCTCAAGATTGCCCTCTTCGCTCAAATTGAGCGTTGCCACAGCACTTCTGGCATTCAAGGTTTGTTGTTTTCCGAATGCTAAAAGTGCTTCTCCGTTTTTCACGTCTTTAGCGTCAAGTCTCACAAATGCATTGGGTGCATAATGGGATTTCAACATGCCCGGAGCTTCAATGGCCGCTCGCTGGTCTACCCTTTCAAGCTTGATCCCTGTTCGTTTTTCAATTTTCTCGGGCGCAAGCCCACCCGGACGAAGCAGATAAATATGGTCGCCCACGACCTTGATAATGGTGGATTCAACACCGACACGTGTCGGACCGCCATCAACGATAAGCGGCACTTTTTCGCCGAACATATCGGCAACATCCTTCGCAGATGTGCTACTCAAACGGCCGGAAATATTTGCGCTCGGGGCTGCAACCGGCCGGCCGAGTTCTTTTACTATTGTTGCGAATATACCGACAGGATTGCGAACGGCGAGCGTCTTCAAACCTGCACTGGTAAGAGGGTCTATCGAAGTTTTATTTTTGAGCGGTAAAACAAATGTTAAAGGCCCCGGCCAGAAAGCGTCCATCAGCTTTTTTGAAATATCATCAATCTCGACAATATCTTCCGCCATATCCATACCGCTGACATGCGCGATCAGCGGGTTGAACTGCGGGCGTCCTTTGGTTTTGAATATATTGGCAACCGCTTTTCCATTTGTAGCATCGGCCGCAAGCCCGTAGACAGTCTCGGTCGGTAGAGCCACGAGCTCCCCTTTATCAAGATAGGAAACAGCTTTTGAAACAGCGTCTTTTGACGAGGCAAGAATAATCATCATATCAACCCTCTAGAATGCGCCTTTAATCGGGGCAAAACTGAAGCGATGCAATCTTTTGACAGGCCCTTCATGTTCTATTGCCGCGCGGTGGAATGCTGTTGCATATCCGGCATGTTTTTCAAAACCGTAAGCAGGATAAACTTCCCCCACTTTTTCCATTAGCCGGTCACGCGTGACTTTTGCTATAATGGATGCCGCCGCAATAGATTGGGAGCGCCCGTCACCTTTTATCAGTGCCTGAGCGGGATAAACAAGTTTCGGGGGAATATCCCGCCCGTCAACCAGTACATAATCCGCTTTGACAGACAGACAGGAGACGGCTCGTCTCATGGCTTCAAGAGCAGCTTTTCTGATATCTGTGCGATCAATTTCACTTGCCGACAGGCTGCAAATGGATACGGCCAATGCCGAACGCAAAATCCTGTCATAAAGTGCTTCCCGTTTCTTTGCCGAAAGCTTTTTGGAATCATTTAAGCCTTCGGGTATGTTATTCCGGTCAAGAATGACTGCAGCTGTCACCACAGGACCGGCCAAGGGTCCCCGCCCGACTTCGTCCACTCCGGCTATATTCTGATAGCCTTTTGCAATAAGACGTTCCTCAATTGCATAATCGGGCATTGAAGGAATATCGTGGAATAGCAGCAAATCATTGTTTTTGTGAGACATGGACAATCTAATCGCATTACAAAGGTTTTTGCGCAAGTCTGGCAATTCGTAAACGTTCAGAAAAATGTTTATCAAATTTTGTCGTCAAAAAGAAATGACAACTGTTTTGCTACCTTCAACGGCGGTCTGAAAAGCCCGATCTCGAGCTTTTGGTGGCGTTCATGCAACCCCAGTCTCTGTCGTGCCAGACGAAAACGGTCGGCAACGAGTTTGGCAAACGGCCCCTCGCCGGACATACGCGTTTTCCAATCCGCATCATAATCCTTGCCACCGCGCATATCACGCAGAAGCTGCATAACCCGCCTGTAACGGTCGGGATATTCGCGCAATAACCAGTCTTTAAAGAGCGGAGCAACCTCATAAGGTAATCTGAGCATAACATAACCGGCGTCAATCGCACCGGCCTCTTTCGCTCTCGTCAAAACATTTTCTATTTCGTGGTCATTCAATCCGGGAATAACCGGCGCCATCATAACGCTTACGGGCACGCCCTTTTTTGTCAATTCCTTGATTGCCCATAAACGTCGCTCCGGTGTTGCAGCACGCGGTTCCATGAGGCGAGCAAGCTTTCTGTCCAATGTAGTGATGGATAAAGCCACACGGACAAGCTTTCGCTCAGTCATTCTTTCAAGAATATCGCAATCCCTTACAATAAGTGCCGATTTCGTTGTGATACAAACCGGATGGTTGCATTTATCCAATACATCAAGAATTTGTCGCATAATCTGCCATTTTTTTTCGACTGGCTGATAAGGGTCTGTATTGGTTCCGATAGCAATTGGCCGAACTTTATAATCAGGTTTTGATAATTCCCGTTCCAGAAGTTTTGCCGCGTCGGGTTTGGCAAATAATTTTGTTTCAAAATCAATTCCCGCAGAGAGCCCCATATAAGAATGGGTCGGGCGTGCAAAACAATAGATACAACCATGTTCGCACCCGCGATAAGGATTGATCGAACGATCGAAGAAAATATCGGGCGAATCATTGTGCGTAATAATCGTACGGGCTTTTTCAGTTTCCACAGACGTTTGAAGCGGAGAAAGCTGTTCATCCAAATCCCAACCGTCATAAAACCGTTCGCCTGACTGTTTCTCGAACCTTCCGGCAGGATTGAGCGCTGCTCCCCTTCCCCTTGTTTGTTGAGCCTCTGTACGAAGTAAAGATTGATCAAGCAACATTCTTCCACCATCGGTCGACATCGCGTTGAAAGCCAATTGGTCGGCCTTTGCCATGACATTTACCAGATGTTGATTGATCGCTGCTTTTCCCATCCTTCCCATCTATCATGTTAATAGGAACAAAACAAGAACATAAATTTGCGTGCTTTTGCAAGAATAATGCTTTAATTGAAACAATATGGTTAGTGTAATTATTCACGCGAATGAAGATATTGATCCTCTTGCCGATACACTAGCAATGCTTGTATCGGGGAGCGTTTTCGGTCTTGTTAGCGAGGTTATTCTTTGGTCTGAAAATCACAGCAATGTCTTGCAGACTGTTGCGAATGATACCGGCTGTCGCTATCTCCCCAAAAGCACACTAGGCGAAGCGATCATGGCGGCCAAAAGCAAATGGTTGCTTTTTCTCACACCAGGTGCACGGTTACTCGACCAATGGCGTGAAATTTTAAGCCGTTATGTCGAGAAGGAGACAAATCCTGCACGTTTCCGCTCTGTCGATTTATCAAAAACATCACTCCTGCCCAAATTTTTCAAAAAGACCCGTTTGATGGAATGCGGCTTAGTTGTGTTGAAAGAAAAGCTTATTGACAATGCCGACAATGAAACAGCATTAAAAAAAGCGATAAACAGTCTTAGACCAGTGGTTTTACCGATTCAGATTTCTGTCCCCACGAAACAAAAATAAACGGCTCTTCTGTTTTTTAAAAGAGCCGTTTTTCATCAATAGCTTACAAACAAAATCGTTCGTTTTCTTATCGTTCTGTCAAGCGCGGCATAAGCATCACCAGATTATGCGGGCGCTGGCGACTATCAAGCTCACCTTTCAATATATTATCCCACGCATCCTTGCAGGCACCTGTTGAACCGGGCAGGCAAAAAACAAATGTTCCATTGATAAGTCCTGCTGTTGCACGTGATTGGATTGTCACCATGCCGATTGTCTCATAGGAAACTTTATGGAACATAGCCGAAAATCCGTCCATCCGCTTGTCAAACAGTGGTTCTATTGCTTCCGGTGTAACATCGCGTCCGGTAAAACCAGTGCCGCCCGTTGTGATGATAATCTCAACGTCGGGATCAGCCGCCCAATCAACAATTTTTTTACGGATTTCAGGAATCTCGTCGCGAACGATATCGCGTTTTGCCAAATTATGGCCTGCGGATTTGATACGTTCTTCCAGAACATCTCCCGACCGGTCATCGCTAGAATTACGTGTATCCGACACTGATAAAACCGCAATATTGAGCGATTCCATCTTGGCTTTTTCATCAATATGACTCATGATTTTCATTCCTGATTATTCGTCTATTTTGCCCGTTGTCTCGACTGCTTTTACAAACCAGTCCGGTTTTTGTGATTTTATCTTTCTTGCCGCCTCTTCCGCTCTCTTGATATTTTCGTAAATGCCGAAACACGTTGCACCTGATCCTGACATGCGTGACAAAAGAGCGCCATTCCTATCAAGTAGCGCCAGCACATCATCGAGCTCTGGTGCAAGCGAGCGCGCGCATTCATAAAGATCGTTATGTGTTTTGTTGAGCTCATTCACAAGTGAATGAAGATTGGACAAATTTGAAACATCAATATCGAGCGCTGCGCTTTTCCTGTTACCCAAAAGTTTAAAAATTTCCGGTGTCGAAATGGACTGCCCGTGATTGACAAGCACCATCGGAATTCTACAACAATCAACCGGCTGAAGTTTTTCGCCGATACCCGACACACGAATCGATTGACGATTTAAAAAAGCCGACAGGCACATCGGCACATCGGCCCCCAATGACAAACCGAGTTCAAAAAGTTCTTGATCGGATGCTTCGATTTGCCATTGCTGTTTTAAAAGCGCAAAGACACCGGCAGCATCGCCGGAACCACCGCCGATACCGGAAGCAACAGGCAGATTTTTTTCAAGGATGAGCTGACAAGGTTCGGACTTCGACGGGAACTTTTTAACAAAAACATCGCGCGCTCTTGAAACCAGATTGTCCGCATCTACCGTGAGCGCGACAGATTGAGGCCCAATAATGGAAAAACTATTTGTTTTGGCAGGTTTATAAGAGAGAACATCACCTTCAAAGCTGAAACAGACCAGACTATCAAGAAGGTGATAACCATCGTTGCGCTCCCCCACCACATGGAGCGCCAGATTGATTTTAATTGGTGTTACAATTGTTGCGGATTTTGCAACCTTGAAAGGCACGTTTAATCCCGTTCAACGTAATATTCACCCGTTTCGGGATCTTTCACCAATGTACCATTTGCACCTGTCCGGCGTTCATCCTCGGCATGTTTTACACGCAAAGCGACGCGTTCAGATTCGCGCTTGAAAGCACGATAGGCATAAAGTGCTGCTGCACAAATCAGACCATAAATAACTAATCTCAACATTTTCACCTTTAGCTCCCATTTCATTATTTGATAATTAATGAGCGCAAATCAAGTCTTGAAACGACTATTGTTATATCTTCCTTTAAGAATTTGTCTTTTTAAAGTCCATAGCGCTGCCACAAAGCCCTCTCTTCTGCCGACTGGATAAGACCATCAACAGTTGACGAGACCAAACCCGCCGAAATTGCCGGAGTTTTGCGCCCTAACAAGCTTCTCGAAGCTGAAACAAGACGCATTTTGGCATCGTGCCCATAACGTTGTTTGATCAAAGAACGCAAATCGGAAAGTTCATCAACAAGGCCAAGCTCCTTGCCCTTTTTGCCCGTCCAGAACATGCCGGTAAACAAGTTGGGGTCATCGGCAAGTTTGGAACCCCGACTTTCCTTTACGAGATTGATGAAGGTTTCATGAATTTCGAGTTGCAGAGCTTTCAAGTGATCAACATCCGCCTTTTTTTCGGGCTGGAACGGGTCAAGCGAAACTTTGTTTTTGCCGGCTGTATAAACGCGGCGTTCGACACCGATTTTTTTGAGCAATTCAGGAAAACCGAAGGATGCCGAAACCACGCCGATCGAGCCAACGACCGAAGACGGATCTGCAAAAATTTCGTCTCCGGCACAAGCAATCATATAGCCACCGGATGCAGCAACATCTTCAACAAAAACCAGAACGCGTTTATGCTTTTCTTCCGCAAGGTCACGAATGCGACGGTAAATCAGGCGCGATTGAACAGGAGAGCCACCCGGAGAGTTGAGAGAAATAGCGACAGCCGGAGCTTCTTTGTCTGAGAATGCTTTTTCAAGAGCGTTTGCACAAGAACTCAGTGATAAAGTTTGACGCAAAGGGGAAGAAGCTTCCATAATCATCCCTTGCAGCCGCACAACCGGAATCTCGACAGCATTGGAACGAAAGCGGCGTGGAATAAAACGTTTGAAAAAGCCTGACAAAGTTTAAACTCCTGACAAAAATCTGCTTTAATGGCTTAAAAAAATGCACCATTGTCATTTAAGATGTAAATGGCAAAAGGCAATATTTTGTTAAAATTTCGCTCAAATACTCTGCCAAATACTCATTTTACCATTATTGATTGCATCGACGAGCGGCGAAAAAGCATGAAGATCATCATCATGAATGTAAAGTGCTGGCATCAGAGAAAGCGGTGCTTTGCTTGCTCTCTTGGCGTGAACGAGAATGCGAATTGCCGCGCCGTTTTTGCGCGAATGAACCGGAAATACCAGAACATCACCGAAGCGCCCCTCAAATGCTTTGAGAATTTCTGCCAAAGATTGTGGCCGCGCAATCAACCCCAAATAACCCGAAGGTCTTATGATTGCCGCAGCAGTGCGAATCCAGTCTTCAAACATATGATCAGACATAACATGCGCTTCGGCTTTCAAATTGTCGGGTGTTTTACGGTCAAAAGGTGAATTAAAAGGCGGATTCATGATTGCAAAATCGAAAGCATTGTCAGAAAGCCCCGCCTCTTGTCTTTGCTTGCCCCTTAAAGTTACATCGGCCAAAATAACATTGATCCGTGGCGCAATTGCCGCGTTTTCCGGAAGTGCAATGCTTTTTCGCGCAAAATCGACCATTTCCGCAGCGCGTTCAACGAGAGTAACCTCGACATTTTTACACCGGGAGGCAACAGCGAAACCGGCAGCACCGGCACCGGCGCCGAGATCGACAATTTTTCCCTTGAAATCGGTTGGCACGAGCCCGCCCAGCAACATTGCATCCATGCCTGAACGATGCCCGCCACTTTTGGGCTGAACCAAATAAAATCCGCCACGATGGAAAACATCGATTGTTTCGTTCAAGGACGAAGTATTTAATTTATTGTCTTTGTGATAGTTCATGGGCCAAGCCTGCATCTACCATAATTTGCCTTGCTTCTTCAGCATCTTCTTCGCCAACCAGAAATCGCCGTCTGATCGCTCCGAGAGACCCTTCTGCGACACTGGTATTCTGATCGGTCACAAAATAAAGTATGCCTGCCGATTTCATAAGACTTTCGACAAATGAAATGAGCACAATATCATTGGTGGCAAATAGTTCGATCATAAAGTCAAGTCACCTATTTTTTATCGGCATGACATGCAATTATACGAGAAAATGGTATTTTTCCTTAAATAATTTTTGAAACGCGCTATCTCAAGCAATATCACGCTTGAGTTGATGAGCTTGGTTTATTAAGGTGCAGGCAAAAATCAAAAGATTTTTCAGGAGAATGGGCATTGGTTGTTGAGAACAAAACAGGTCAAAAAGTCGAATATCAGGCGTCTATAAAGCCGCTTATCGATATTACAAAAGATGATATGCAAAAAGTAAATGAACTTATCATTGCTATGGCCGGTTCCGATGTGGAAATGATTCCTGAAGTTTCGAACCATCTTATTTCTTCCGGCGGCAAGAGATTGAGACCGATGTTGACCCTCGCTTCTGCACGCTTGTTCGGTTATCAGGGGTCGGGGCATATCAAGCTGGCAACAGCGGTTGAATTTATGCACACAGCAACTCTTCTTCATGACGATGTTGTCGATGATAGCGATATGCGTCGGGGAAAATCCACCGCCAGAATGATCTGGGGCAATGAGGCAAGTGTTCTCGTCGGCGATTTTTTGCTTGGGCAAGCATTCAAGATGATGGTTGAAGTCAATTCGATGGACGCTTTGTCGGTGCTCGCAAATGCTGCGGCAATTATTGCAGAAGGTGAAGTTATGCAGCTTGCGGCTGCAAAGCATCTGACGACAACAGAAGACGAGTATCTCAAAGTTATCAATGCCAAAACTGCCGCGCTTTTTTCTGCAGCAGCAGAAGTCGGCCCTATCATTGCGGGATGTGGGGAAAAAGAACGTCAGGCTTTGAGACATTACGGGACTTCGCTCGGACTTGCTTTTCAGCTTGTCGATGACGCACTTGACTATGGCGGCAATTCCAAAAATCTGGGTAAAAATACCGGAGATGATTTCCGCGAAGGCAAAATTACCATGCCGGTTATTCTTTCCTATATTCGTGGAGACGATGAAGAAAAAATCTTCTGGAAACAATCTCTCGAAGAGGGAAAAAATGACGATGATGCGCTAGCCCACGCGCTGAAACTCATGAAACAACATCATAGTCTTGAAGATACAATCAAAGCAGCGCGCCATCATGGCAATGAGGCATTGAAGGCTCTTGACGGGCTTAAACCCGGCAAGGAAAAAGCAGCATTATGCGAAGTGATCGAGTTTTGTATTTCCCGGGTGAATTAACTTCGCACAAAAACAGCGTTCTTATAAATTCTTATAAAAATGACGGGGAATTGATGGAATTTTTAAACAAATTGGCTGGATATATCCTATAAAGGTTGCCAACCTGTTTTATGTTGGAAAAAGGATCTTTTCTATGCAAGCCGCGAAAATGACTCGCCTGATTGCACTTTTGACTGCCGGCACAATTTTGATGACAGCCTCCGCTTTTGCAAAAAAGGAAGAACCTCTCAAAGCGGGGTCGTTTGCCGGAGCTTATTTGGCAGGTCGCATCGCAGCGAGCGACAACAATGTCGATCTTGCTATTTCCTATTTCAAACAGGCCCTCGGTTTTGAACCGGATAACGTATCCATGCAGCAGGATATGCTTTTAACCCTTTTATCTGCAGGCGAGTTCAAAGACGCTGTCAAACAGGCAAAACGGCTCAAAGGCAATGCTGATGTGGAACGCTATGTCAGGCTTACACTTGCAAGTGATGCCTTTATCAGAAAAAATTACATTGGCGCAAAAAGTGAGCTCGAATTTTCCGATCCCTCCGACATGGATAAACTTTCGTCCGGATTGATGGGAGCATGGGCAACATTCGGACGAGGAAATACAAAAGGCGCCATTCAAGAAGTCAAAGATCTTCTCGGACCGGTTTGGTATGATTTGTTCTTGAGTTATCATATGGCGCTGATGAACGATCTTGCCGGACATAAAGATGAGGCAGAGCGCTATTACAAGCAGGCGTTAAACGACCGCCAAGGTGGTGCAGCCGCACCTGACACCTATGAGCGCATCATTATTTCTTATGCATCGTTTCAATTGCGCAACGATAAACACGACGAAGCACTCGCCACCTTACGTGAAGGCGAAAAAATGCTTACCGGACGCGATGCATTGAAAAACATCCGTCAGCGGATTGAAGACGGAAGTTCTCTGGATATGGTGGTCAAAACGCCGCAAGAAGGTGCGAGCGAAGTGCTTTATGATCTCGGCACAGCCATTAACCGTGGGGGTGCCGAGGCGTTTGCACGTATTTTTCTTCAATTGTCTGAAGCGCTCCGTCCCCACAATGACGCAACACTTTTCCAGCTTGCCGATATTTCTTCCAAACTGGAAGAAAACAACCGCGCGATCGACATTTATCAGGAGATACCGGTTAAATCACCTTATTATCGGGATGCGGAGTTGAGACTTGCGCTTATTCTGGCTGATACGGGAAAGAGCGAAGAATCCATTCGTCACCTTTCGGCACTTGAAAAAGATTTTCCGGAAGACCAACGCATTTCAATGGCAATGACTGGCGTCTATATGCAAGACAAAGCTTATGACAAGGCCGCTGCTGTGATGGATCGTGCAATTTCCCGCATTCCCCATCTTGAACAAGAAAACTGGCTGATGCTCTATCAACGCGGCATGGCGGAAGAGCGGTTGAAAGAGTGGGATAAGGCCGAACCGGACTTTCGAAAAGCGCTGGAACTCTATCCTAACCAGCCGCAGGTATTGAACTATCTTGGCTATTCATTAATCGATCGCAATGAAAAACTTGATGAAGCTTTGAATATGGTCAAGAAAGCAGCCGAACTGCGGGCACAAGATGGTTATATCGTCGACTCTCTCGGATGGGCCTATTATAAACTCGGTCGCTATGACGAGGCCGTCAAAACATTGGAAAACGCGGTCAAATTACGCCCCGAAGACGCAACCATCAATGATCACCTTGGTGACGCTTATTGGATGGTCGGACGCAAACTTGAAGCCACATTCCAGTGGAATCATGCAATTGCCGGAAAACCCGAACCGGAAGAATTGACAAAAATTCAGGAAAAGCTGAAATCCGGTCTAAAAACACCTGCATTGGAAAAATCTGCTGAAAAAACCGATAGCAAACAAAATTAAACGGGCAAAGCTGTCGCTATATAACTGTTTTGATTTGTCTCGTCTCTTGACCATAGGGGCGTGAAAGCATAGACATTTTTCATGCCGGAATTTCCCTTTCCGGATATGTTTTTATCAATCTCAAAAGGGTAATATCGTGAGCCTGCCCGAATATCTTGATCCGAAATGCTCTTTTCAGGGTCTTATCCTGACGTTGCAGAATTATTGGGCGCAATATGGTTGCGCTGTTTTGCAGCCATATGACATGGAAGTGGGAGCTGGTACTTTTCATCCGGCGACAACCTTGCGGTCACTGGGACCTCGCCCATGGAAAGCTGCCTATGTACAACCTTCGCGCCGTCCGACCGATGGTCGCTATGGTGAAAATCCGAACCGTTTACAACATTATTATCAATTCCAGGTTTTGCTCAAACCTTCACCGGATGATTTACAGGACCTTTATCTCGGATCTTTGCGGGCTATCGGACTTGATACAAATCTCCATGATGTGCGATTTGTTGAAGATGACTGGGAAAGCCCGACCTTGGGGGCATGGGGGCTTGGCTGGGAATGCTGGTGCGACGGTATGGAAGTATCGCAATTCACTTACTTTCAGCAGATTTGCGGCATTGAATGTTCTCCCGTTTCGGGAGAGCTAACCTATGGTCTGGAACGGCTCGCAATGTACATCCAAGGCGTTGACAATGTTTATGATTTGAATTTCAACGGACGCGAAGGTGACGATAAAATAAGCTACGGAGATATATTCCTGCAAGCAGAGCAGGAATATTCGCGTTTCAATTTCGAATTTGCCGATACCGAACTTTTGCACCGCCATTTCATTGATGCAGAACGCGAATGCGCGGCTATTCTGGAAGCAGGAAAACCTCAAGAAAAAGGCGGACTTCATCTTTGTGTCATGCCGGCTTATGACCAATGTATCAAAGCCAGTCACGTCTTCAATCTTTTACAAGCGCGCGGTGTCATCTCCGTTACCGAAAGGCAAAGCTATATTTTGCGCGTGCGTGATCTCGCACGCCGTTGTGGCGAAGCTTTTCTGTTAACCGACGCCGGTGGCGCAAATTACAAAGGAGAAGCCTGATGCCCGACCTTCTTCTGGAACTTTTTAGTGAAGAAATCCCCGCCCGTATGCAGCGTAAAGCCGCAGGCGACCTGAAAAAACTCGTTACCAACGGACTTGTTGACAATGGTCTTGTTTACGAGGCAGCGCGCGAATATTGGACACCACGGCGCTTGACACTCGATATCAGAGGTTTGAGTGCCCGTTCGAAAGACGTTCATGAAGAACGCAAAGGCCCAAGCGTGAAAGCTCCCGAGCAAGCCATAAACGGTTTTTTACGCTCTGCCGGATTGAGCAATATAAGCGAGGCAGAAGTTAAAACCGACCCCAAGAAAGGGGATTTCTATATCGCCCGAATTACCAAAAAAGGGCGCAGTGCCGAAGAAATTATTGCCGATATCATGCCCGATATCATTCGCAGTTTTCCTTGGCCGAAATCCATGCGCTGGGGCAAGCAATCAACAAAACAGAATGCTTTGCGCTGGGTCCGTCCATTGAAAAACATTTTGTGCGTTTTCGGGCCTGAAAATGATGCAACGGAAGTCGTTCCTTTCGAGGTTGCAGGACTTAAGAGCAACAACATAACCTATGGCCACCGTTTTTTGAGTGATGGCAAGCCGATCGAAGTTCGTCGTTTTGAAGACTATGTAACGAAGCTCGAAAACGAGAAGGTCATTCTGGATGGCGACCGCCGCAAAGAAATCATCCTTGCTGATGCACGCAATCTTTGTTTTGCCAAGGGGCTTGATCTGGTCGAGGATGAGGGACTGGCCGAAGAAGTTTCAAACCTTGTTGAATGGCCGGTCGTTCTTATGGGTGAATTCGAGGAAAGCTTTTTGCAAATTCCTGCCGAAATCATCCGGCTCACCATCCGCATCAATCAAAAATGCTTTGTCACCCGCAAACAAGGGGAAGAGCAAAAACTATCCAATCACTTCATATTGGTATCCAATATTGCTGCACCTGATGGTGGCAAAGAAATAGCACGAGGCAATGCCAAAGTTGTGCGGGCGCGTTTGTCGGATGCCTTGTATTTCTGGCATACCGACCAGCACAACCTGCCCGATCTTTCCGTGCTCTCTCTATCGGCGGAAAAACTTGGCCTTGATTTGAAGAAGCCGCTTGACCAACGTATGGCGCGCCTTGACCATTTGAATGTAACCTTTCACGCAAAACTCGGCACACAAGGAGCAAGAGTCGAGCGCATTACCGCTCTTTCTTCAATCATCGCTCCGCTGGTTGGCGCCGATGCCAAACTTGCCAAACGCGCTGCACTCCTTGCAAAAGCCGATTTGCAAACAGAAGCCGTTGGAGAATTTCCCGAACTCCAAGGCGTCATGGGGCATAAATATGCTCTTCTTCAAGGCGAAGACCCAAGCGTTGCTGCAGCTATCGAAGAACATTATAAGCCTCAAGGACCAACGGACAGCGTTCCGCGTGCCCCTGTTTCAATTGCCGTTGCCCTTGCCGACAAGATTGACACTCTTGTAGGCTTCTGGCTTATCGACGAAAAGCCGACCGGTTCGAAAGATCCTTTTGCGCTGCGGCGTGCATGTCTCGGTGTCATCCGCCTGCTCCTTGCGCGCGATTGGACAATCCATCTTATGCCGATTTTCAAACAGGCAATCGGTCTTATTTCACGCCACACGATAGAGCGTGCTTTAAGCCTTTATGAATCCGGTTTGCGTCATGAAAACGCAAAAGAAACCGATGCCGCAGAAGATGTCGATAATGCACTTTCAATGGAGGAAAAGAAGCTCGAGAAGGAAGTGGCTGCAAAAACCGAGCCGGTACTCGCCGATCTTTTATCCTTCTTCCATGAGCGCCTCAATGTTTATCTCAAAGACGAAGGTGCCCGCTACGATGCTATCGATGCAGTCATGCAAGATGATGACGATGATCTCTTGCAGGTTACCCGTCGCGTCGAGGCCTTGATTTCCTTCATTAATACCGATGACGGAAATAATCTGATTGCCGGCTTCAAACGTGCTTTCAATATTCTGGAAGCCGAGATCAAGAAAAAAACCCGGATTGCTGAAAATGTTGATCCCGAGCTTTTCATTGAAGAAGAGGAAAAATCACTTTTCAAGGCTATCGTTGATGCCGAAAACAAGGTGAAATCCCACATTGCTTCCAATGATTTTTCGGGAGCTTTGCTCGTGCTTGCGGGATTACGTCAGCCTGTTGATGCATTTTTTGAAAAAGTACTCGTCAATGACAATAATGACGCAGTAAGGGCAAACCGGTTGTCGCTCTTGCAGCGCATCACAACAGTGACTGGAAAGGTGGCCGATTTTTCCAAACTTGCCGGTTGAAAGTTACAAGGGAATCCGCCTGATCAAGCCCCGATTTGAATTGTTTTCAAAATCGGGTTTGTCGGGCGGTGCCCGCACTTTATTGCCCTCAAACGGCCACAAAGAATATTATAAAATTTAAGAGTTGCCGGTGATTAGATATTGTTTTACCGGCAGCGGAGAATGAAATGATTATCCGTAAACGGCCGGGTTTTTTGCGGCTTTTTTTCGTATTACATGGCTCTATTCTTCCGGCCATTGCGCCACAACTTGTCGCAATTCTCATTCTTTCAACAGCCTTGGTATTAGCCCACCATTTTTATCCCCGCGTTATACCGACCTATAATAACGGCACCGCGTTCATGATGCTTGGCATTGCGCTGTCGACCTTTCTGGGCTTCCGCAACAATGCCTGTTATGACCGGTGGTGGGAAGGACGGAAAGTTTGGGGAAAAATTATTTCCGGCTCCCGCGATCTCATTCGCCAAACCGCTGTATTGACTGAACATGAAACCGAACGGAAAACTCTACTGGAGCTCACGTCCGCATTTTCCCACAGCCTTGTTGACCATTTGAAGGGTACGTCTTCTCTCCCCTCATTGGTTTCTAACTATCCGGAAGAATTTGTTAAAGCCTATCAGGAAAGTCATAATAAGCCTTCGTTCATCCTGAACGAGATTTCAAAGTGCCTTGCAACTTTGCATCGACAAAAAGCTCTGAGCGATATCCAATATCAAATGTTTGATAAAAGCTTGACCGAGCTCAACGAAAACCAGACTTCATGCGAGAGATTGAATAATACGCGCGTACCCTTCGCTTATACGCTTCTCCTCCATCGCACGGCTTATATATATTGTTTTCTCATTCCGTTCGGTTTTACCGATATACTCGGTTGGTGGACACCGGTTGCAAGCCTCCTTGTTGCTTATACGCTATTTGGCCTTGACGCGCTGAGCGACGAGTTGGAAAGACCATTCAGCAATATCGATAATGTCCTTCCGATTTATGCCATGGCAACAATCATCGAGCGTGACGTTTGCGCAGCTTTAGGCCTTCCTCTTCCAAAACCTGTTGAACCGGTCGATTTCATATTAAGATAGGAACACTATTCGAGGTCGGAACGCTATTGATTGGTAATCGGGCTAGTCCGGCCAAAAGTAATACGCGGGCTACAGGGATTTGATTTGCGACCGGCAAAACGATGTAAAATGATGTAAACCGACACAAGAAACGGGCGTATAAAATACCGCTTTAAAACGTAACGATTGCTTCAATCAAAAGAAGTTTCAAAGCGGTTTTGCAAAAATTCAAAACGGTTCTTTAACAAACCGGATACTTTTATCGGCATAAATCTAGACAGACTTCTTATCGGCTTTTTTTGCGGCCTTGAATGTGGCCATAGCCCTGCCATTTTCTTCAATTTTGATCTTGCTTTTATTCTTTGAAGATTTGCGCTTCTCTCCCTCGTCCACAAGCTCAAGCGTGTCTTTGCGGAAAATTGCCGTCTTCAAATGTTCATCTTTGAACCATACGCAAGAAATTTTGCTATTATTGACTTTATCGACAGTCATTTTAGGACCGCCGGATTTTAACCGAACAATATTGCCAGCTTTAAACATTTTATATCCCTCTAAACGCTCCAATTTTGACAACCAACGTCACAAAAGCTTCAAACTTTTAAAAAGGTTTTACTATATATAAGCTCTAACCAGAAGATATTTTAGCTTTGCTTTCCATAATTTGTCCATGAGGCAAAGAAAAATATTTAATTGTTCGAAAACGCCATGCAAATTTCCGGAAGCTTGGGGAAAAATAGAGATATAGCAATCGGGAGAGATGTCGTTCTACAAACTATCAACCACAATTGCGAAATTGCTTACCCCCGACTTGAAAATGATAGGAACGTGAAAAATAGAGTTCCTTGTACCTATTTTCACTTCCACTCGGGCATTTTCTCTTTCCGTTTCATTTCTAAAACTACCTCAGCTTGAAGTTTCCAAACCGGAGCTATCAAATGCAATTGAAAGAGATTTGATAACGGGCAGTCAATTACCGAAAATTGGATAGCCCCCCTTCAAGGCTTGAAACAAAAATTTCAATCATTTTCCGGCTCCTCGGTCTGGCATTATAGCGCAAACTATATTGCCGTTCCCGTTTCCGTTTTTCGCAGCTATCGGCTGCATTAAACGTCACGCTTCAGCAACGGTATTAAACTTCGTGCTTTATCGGCATCATTAAGCGTCACACTTTATCGCTGGCATTTAGCTTTGCTCGTTGTCCGCTCGCATTAAACTTGACGCTTTACCGCCAGCATTAAACTTTGGACTTCATCGCCAGCATTAAACCTTGCTCTTTATCACCAGCATTAGGCTTGGTGCTTTACCATCTGCATTAAACGTCACGCGTTATCATCGGCATCAAACACCCGCTCGGGTGTGCGTGCCGAAAACGCGAAAGGGCTCAACAAGAAAATGGATTACCGCGGAAAATGCGCTTCGCACGACTGCCGTCTTAAAACGAATAACAATGGAGCTATTTTTCCAAGCCT
Organism: Ditibartonella apihabitans; assembly: GCF_002007485.1. Classification (GTDB taxonomy): domain Bacteria; phylum Pseudomonadota; class Alphaproteobacteria; order Rhizobiales; family Rhizobiaceae; genus Bartonella; species Bartonella apihabitans. Next base: position 762,284 of record NZ_CP015820.1, on the reverse strand, counting down.
GAAAAACTTTGTTGTCAAAAGGCACAAAAAAACCACGCATTAAGCGTGGTTTTCAGTGATCTTTTCGCCCTGTATTCAAGACGGAATTTTAATTAAGGTGGGCTTTGACATCAGCTAGCGAGTCCTTAATAAGACTTGCCGATTTTTTATCGTCAATTTCCTTGACCAGCATTTCTTTTGCCGCAGCGACAGCAATATCAACGACTGATGCTTTAACGGCGTCGATTGCTTCCGATTCCGCATGGGCAATTTTTTGTTCTGCCATTTTGTTACGGCGGGCGACATAATCAGCCATTTTCTGGTGAGCATCTTTTGCAAGCAGTTCTGCTTCACGTTTTGCGGCTGCAATAATCTCTTTTGCTTCCTTTTCCGCCTGTTCACGTTTGGCCTGATAAACAGCCAGAAGTTCCTGAGCTTCTTCACGCGTGCGACGTGCTTCATCAAGTTCACTGCGAATGAGTTCGGCACGTTTATCCAGAAAACTATTAAGAAGTGCAGGCACTTTGTAATAGACAAGAACGGCGATAAAAAGCAGCAATCCTATCAGCGCCCAGAACGTATCTGTCATCATGACTTTTTACTCCAAACCGCTTACTGCCTTGACCGCTGCCGTTGCAGCCGAAGCACTGACCTTCTTTCCGATCAGTTCTTCAACAATCTCTGCTGCTGTCGTCTCGGCAATCTTGTTAACATTACCCATAGCGTTGTTTCGGATTTTTTTAATTCTCTCTTCGGATTCTGCCAGCTTTTTATCAAGCTCGGCTTCCGACTTTTTACGTTCTTCATCAACCTTGTTGCGAATTTCATCGGCGGAGCTTTGTGCAATTGCAATAGCACGAGAGCGCGCTTCAGAAAGCTCACGTTCATAGGAAGCAATGGCGCTTTCACGCTCCATATTCATACGTTCCGCTTTATCATGGTCGGAAGCAATTCTATCCCGTCGGATTTCAATTGTACCACCAATACGCGGAACAATGACCCTGGATATGAATATATAAAACAGGCCAAAACAAATAATGAGCCAGAATATATGCGATTCGTAGTATGAAAAATCAAAAGGCGGAAAAACACGCCCTGCATGTTGTGCAGCTTCGCCCGCATGTTCTACTGGCGTTTCGACAGTTTGCGCAAGTGCGCTAGATAGAAACATCCCGTTTTACCCTCTCACAAGCTCCAATGCTTTTGAAAAACAAATGGTAACAGCCTTGCGGCAGCTTAAGGTTTTTCTTTTTGCTTTTGGCTCTAGCTAAAGAGCGTGTGGCAGGCTTTACGCCTGCCTCGCCAAATGCAATAGCCAAAGGCATTTACTTATCAGACAGCGAAGAGAAGCAGAATAGCAACGAGCAACGAGAAAATGCCCAGAGCTTCTGTAACAGCAAAGCCGAAAACCAAACGTGCAAACTGACCATCGGCAGCAGACGGATTGCGAAGAGCACCCGAAAGATAGCTACCAAAAATGTTACCTAGGCCGAGAGCTGTACCTGCCATACCAAAGCAGGCGAGACCAGCGCCTATATATTTTGCTGCGAGTGCTAATTCCATATCATTCTCCTTTGAAGCAAAATCGCATTTAAAAGCGGTGGAAGCCCACCAGTTTCATCAATGTCCGGGATGCACCGCATCAGCAAGGTACATACAGGTTAGAATAGTAAAAACATAGGCTTGAAGAAACGCCACAAGAACCTCGAGTGCAGTGACTGCAACAGTCATTATAAGAGGCAGGATCGAGCCACCGATGCCGGCCGCCCCCAAGCCTATCATAGAGACAACAAAACCGGCAAACACTTTCAGTGTAATGTGTCCTGCCAACATGTTGGCAAAAAGACGAACGGATAGGCTAATCGGACGAGACAGAAACGAAATAACTTCGATTATTGTCACCAGTGGCAAGATGATAACCGGCACACCGGACGGAACAAACAATCTCAAAAATCCGAACCCGTTCTTGATAAAACCGTAAATAACCACGGTAAAAATGACCAGCATCGCAAGAGCAAATGTAATGGCGATCTGCGATGTGACGGTATAGAAATAAGGGAAAAGACCTAAAAAGTTGGCTACAAGCACAAATATGAATATCGAAAACACAAGCGGGAAAAACCGCATTCCTTGTGCCCCCGCCGAACCGCGCAACATATTGGCAACAAATTCATAGGTAATTTCCGAAATTGATTGCATTCGGGTCGGGACAATTCCACGACTTGAAGAAGATGCAAACAGGAACATTGAGGAAAAAACCACTGTTATTGCCATGAAGAGCGAAACATTGGTGAATGATAAATCCATATTTCCGAAAGAAATATTGATCAGCTTAGACATCTGAAACTGATGAATAGGATCTGGACCGCTCGCTGACACCTTAACCTCTTTTACTCGGGCTTATTAGGCCCCTCATCTTGGCGCGATGCGCCGTTTTTGCCAATTTGACTGGGAGCCACAGCCCCCACCGACCGTAATATATTCAATACTCCGGCAGAAAATCCAAGGAAAAGAAAAATAATCAATCCCCACGGCGATGTTCCTGCCAATTGATCAATACCTAACCCTAGTATAACACCAACCACAACACCAGCCAAAAATTCACTGGATAATCTGATTGCTTGTGCCATCCCCTTTGGCGGTCCAGATTCCCCCTCTTCATGATCCGGTTTTTTGGCCGAGTTATAACGCGCCAATTTTTCTTGCAGATTTCGCCTGCGTATTTCCAGATCCGAAGGTTCAGGACTACTCCCCTGCTCCGGTATTCGAGTACCTCTCTCAGGCTTATCAGGTTTATCACCTTTCGCCATATTTGGCCCCTTAATCCCAAATGCAAAGTAAAGGTCTGACCTCTAGAGTTTGGGCGCAACATATTGTTACGAGAGGCATTCGTCAAGCCGCCATTCCCCAAGATCAAAAGGAATTTTCTTTAAACGGGAAAGTAAAGGCTTCCGTTAACTTCATTTTGTTCGCAACGAAATCGGAAGAATATTCACAACTTATTGTTTTTTAATGTTTTTTCATGATAAAAGAATAAGTTTAATATCAAATCCAGCCGCCATAGCGGGTGCGATAAAAAATATGCAAGCCGATTTTGTCCACTTTTATCATTGTGCGTGCCCAGCGGGGGCGAACATAGACGGCATGATAGTGAGTAGCCGAACCTACTTCGGGAAACCATATCTGACCAGCCGAAACAGCACGCGCAACTTGCTGGGCAACAGTCCATTGCGCTATTTCGGTTACTCTGTGCTTGCGACCATCACAAGCAAATGAAAACTGGCAATGATTGATCCAGTTGGTGTTTTGGTAAACGACTCCACAAATCGTATTCGGATAGGCCGGATTTCTCACTCTGTTCAAAACAACCTGAGCCACAGCCGCTTGTCCCTTTATTGATTCTCCGCGGGACTCGAAATAAACAGCTTCTGCCAGACATTTCTGCTCTTTTGCCGAAAAAGCCTCGGGCGGCAAAGGTGTGGCAGCCCAGGCATGATCATTACGCCCGATCGGCGGAATAAAGCGACCATTACGGTCGATCTGGGAATGTTTTTCCGTTAGCACACTATCGAATGCGCTGGTATCGACCTTTGCGTTGGCAGGAGCATAGGCAAGAGCCATCACGTCAGGATTGTCGTTGGTAACAAGGTTCTTGAGAATCTTCGGAACCGGAAGTTTCGCGACCGGTTTTTTTTGAGGAATAACGAGAGCTATTTTTGCCCCGGATTTTTGATCGGCGTTATCTTTCTTCTCGACATCATTTTGTGACGCGTCATTTTCAGGGGCTGTTCTTTGAGCCATCTCGAATGAACCGACCTGTTGGAAACTTTCTGAAAACGGCGTAATTCTGCCGCTGTTCAAGAGCCATTCCGGTTCGTCACTATAGGATATATTGTAACTTTCGTCCTCTGCATGTTCTAAAGCTTTACTCTTTTCCCGTTTGACATCAGGATTGGAAGCATCATTGTCGGAAGCGAGGTCAATTTTTTTCTGGCTCAACGAATCTGGCCGGACATTTCCGGATAATTCGATACCGGAAGCCTTCATCGGCTCAACAAGCGAAGAGGCATTGATCGATTTATTTCTCGAATCATGAGCCAAAACCGATTTTTGAGATGAAAAGCCCCCATCCATATCAAGCTTGTGAATGGATGATGCTGCTAAAACCGAAAGGCTTGCTCCAAGAAAAAGCGGCAAAACACGGAATTTCCGTTTTTCTTGCTTCAGAATGACAGGCGCTTCGTAGAAACGCCCCTCTGGCATGTAATAAGAGGATGCGGTGCGAAGCACATCACTCCGCTTTCCTTTGTTACCATGACGGCGCAAAGACGGTATGAAAGATACTTCAAACACCACATCACTCCAACGCAAATACGCTTACGCAAAACAAAAAGAAAAACTTGTTTTCTGTGGGTGTGAAGATAGCCTGACCAACCTTTATTTATGGTTAACAAAAACCACCTTATTCGTTGATTTTATTGATTAATTTTTCATTAATTTACGAAAATGGTTAACGTCGAAATTGTGCGTTTATCGGCGTTTTCGAAAGTCACAAAGCCGATTTGTTAATATTCCTGAATAATGTGCAAACGAAATTTTTTTAAAAACGACTCAGCGTTTTTTAGCCCGTCCGGCAAACGGATTGTCAGAGGTGGTCATTGTCAGCCTTATCGGAACGCCCGGCATGTCAAAAGAATCACGCAAGCCGTTTACAAGATAGCGCAGATAGGACTGAGGCATAGCCTCCGGTCGCGAACACGAAACCACGAAGACAGGTGGACGGGTCTTGATCTGTGTAATATATTTCACCTTTAAACGCCGTCCGGAAACAGCCGGTGCCGGATGATAGGCTGTTATTTCCGCAAGCCACCTGTTGAGCTTACCGGTGGATATACGGCGATTCCAGATACGGTGAACCAGCTCGACGTTTTCCATGAGGCGGGCTATCCCATCACCTCTTTCGCCGGATACAGGAACAGCCCTCAAACCCCGCACTTGAGGTAAAAGCCGCGCACATTCCTCGTGTAATCGCGCTAGCGTTTCCTGCCTGTTTTCAATCAAATCCCATTTATTAAAAGCAATGACCGGCGCACGACCCTCGCGAATTACAAGATCGGCTATTTGCAAATCCTGTTTTTCAAACGGGATTGTCGCATCAAGGACAATGATAACAACCTCGGCAAAACGGATGGCGCGCAATGTTTCGGCTACAGAGAGCTTTTCGAGTTTTCCCTCGACTTTCGACTTCCTTCGCAAGCCGGCAGTATCATAAAGTTTGATCTCGCGATCTTTCCAGTGCCAATCGACTGAAATCGAATCACGGGTAATTCCTGCTTCGGGACCGGTCAACAAACGGTCTTGACCAAGCATTGTATTGATGAGCGTTGATTTTCCGGCATTCGGTCGGCCGACAATTGCAATACGCAAAGGTTTTGTCGAATCATAAGCCGGTTCATCCGCTTCAGGGTCGTCAATATCTTCGCCAAATGTCGTTTTGTCCTGACGAAGCTTTTCGTCTTCAAGAGTTCGAGCAAAGGCTTTTTCTTTCCCCACAGCTTCGACTATAGCGTCGCGCAAATCCGGAAGGCCGAGCCCATGTTCGGCAGAAATCGGACATGGCTCGCCAAGGCCGAGAGACCATGCTTCATAAAATCCTGCTGTTGCCTGTTTCGACTCCGCTTTATTGGCAACCAATACAATCGGCTTACCCGACTTGCGAACGAGTGAGGCAAAATTCAAATCATTGGACGTCATGCCACTTTTTGCATCAAGTACAAAAAGAACAAGATCAGCTTCATCAATGGCCGCTTTGGTCTGGGCACGCATACGCCCTTCCAGTGTATCGCTTTTGGCTTCTTCGAGGCCTGCGGTATCAATGACATCAAATCGTAAATCCATCAGGCGAGCAGCATGGCGCCGTCGATCTCTCGTCACACCTGGTGTGTCGTCAACAAGAGCCAATTTTTGTCCGACAAGACGATTAAACAGTGTCGATTTGCCTACATTGGGACGACCGACAATTGCAATGGTCAAACCCATTTTCTATTCCTTGGCTATAGCACCTGAGCTTTGCATAAGTTCAAGCATAAGACGCGAACGTTCTGTGGCTTTGAAGCCGTCCATGCCTTCATCGACAATCTTCTGGAAATAATAACGGGCATCGTCCATTTTTCCGGCTTTGTAAGCTGAAAGCCCGAGAGCTTCACGAGCCATAATGCGTGTTGAATCCACATCGGTTGCAAGATCTTTCACGCGTTTTTCGACATCTTCGAAAGAACCATTGTCGACAAGAATATAGGCTGCCCGAATTTTGGCAACTTTTTGTAAAATTTCGGGAGCGTTTTTATTACCGGCAACCTTGTCAAATTCGGCAACTGCTTTGGTAGCGTCGCCCTGTTTCATGAATATTGCCGCTTTTCTTAAAGCCGCCAAAAAAGGATAATCGCCAAAACCGGATTTCTCAACATCATCGAGTTTTGTCAATGCTTCATCAAAATTACGCTCGTCAGAAAGGTCGAAGCTTATGAGCAGTGTATCCCCGATACGTCCGGCTTTCGACGATTGCCAGTGGTCATAAATTTGATAAATGCCAGTACCGAGCACAAGAATAACAGCTGCCAGTATAAGATAAGGGCCATAATTCCCCCACAAGGCTTTCGCCTTCTCCTGACGGATCTCTTCATTCACCTCACGAATAAAACTTTCATTCGACATTATCTTTTCCTGTCAAAAACGGCGTTCTAGGGCTTTTAAGCATAATTTAACAAAGATGGTAGTCCTTATCATGAAAAAAGGTCACAATAAGATCACCCCCTTCTTTTTTACAACTTTTTATCTTTTTCTTCATCGGCAAGAAGAGCTTCGGCGCGTTTACGTTCAGCAATTTGCTCTCTCACGGCGTCAAGAATTTGCTTTTTCCGGTAAGCGGCAAGACGATTTCTCCTTGTCCTGCTTTTATAGAAACGTGCAAGTGTCGTTTCTACCATTTCAATGTCAATCACGCATTCGCGCCATGTCAATGAGGCTTCGGCTCTGCCTGAGCGATCCGGAAATACAAATTCTTGCCCCAATTTTGCTTCGCCAGCAATAAAATGACAATTTTCGACAATGAGTTTTAGCGCCTCTATCAGCCATTCGGGTGGCGCTTCCCGCCCTTTGCGTATCGCGTTTACCATGGCCTCACAAAAAAGAAGCGACGAAGCGTAAAGTCTGATGCCTGACTGATCGTAGCGGGCAGAAAGTGAAACGACTTCGCGTGACGATAATCGTCCGCGCAATGTCCAACGGGCATTCGAGCGCGCTACGTCAATTGCTCCGATTAGCCCGATCAGTGCCGAATGGGTACGGCTGCAACTCTTCATTGCTTTGATAGCATCCGAAACATCGTTTCTCTCAAGCGCATCGGCTGCGAGTGTGAAATTCAAAGCCACTTCTTTAAAAAACCGTTCCACTGCCAAATGCAGGGTTTTCAGTGGATCGGGCGTAAACAGGATTTGGCTGAAAATGAGACCTATCGACGTTCCGACAGCGACATCGATCGCGCGGGTCCAGCCGGCAACATCTGCTCCTAACGCAAAAACCATAACTGCCGAAATGCCTGCCTGAATAATAATGGCGGGAACAATGGAATAAGCCGATGCAATCGTCATCCCCGCAAATCCCACAATAGCAATACGCACTTCGGTCGGCATGGGAGGAAGGAGCAATGTCAATTCTCCGACTGCCACACCTGTCAACACGCCGATCAATACATAGATTGCCTGACGCCCATGGCTGGGGACCCCCGGAGCCAAGCAGATAAGTGCCGTCATTGCCGCATAGATCGGGTGTTCATGGTCAAGAAAATGGACCGAGATAAACCATGCAAGACCGGCAGCAAGGCCAGCACATAGAGCATCCTTCCAGCTCAACCTGACCTGATTGAGTGCTTGCTTAAACTTGAGCTTAAAACCGATGGTCATCATGTAAGCGGCCACACCCACATCAACATCGGAACTGAAACCACCGCTATGAGAAAACTTAAAGGCGCACCAAGCCGTGGATAATCGCTGAAATGATAACCACCCGGCCCCATAACGAGCATATTACACTGATGACCAATGGGGGTCAGAAAATCACATCCCGCACCAATGGCAACAGCCATTAAAAATGCTTCCGGTTTGAATTGAAGCGATTCGGCAAAGCTCGTTGCAATCGGTGCCATAACCATGACCGTTGCCGCATTATTAAGAAATGGAGTAACGAGCATTGCGGCAACGAGAATAACCGCGAGTGCACCTGAAGGCGGCAGCGATGATGCAAACATACTGAGCCAATGACCGATAATTTTTGTGCAGCCGGTTTTTTCCAATGTCTCGCTCACCGGTATCAGCGCTGCAAGCATAACCAATATCTGACCATCAAGTGCCTGATAAGCATCTCTTGCGGGTATGACCCGAAAAACGATCATGGCAACGGCTGCCGCAAAAAAAGCAAGTGCCACAGGAACAATTTGCAATGCTGTGGCCACAATTGCAATAAACAGGATAGTCAAGGGCACCAGACCATGCCGCAAACTGCCGAACATGATGTTACGCTTGGCGAGCGGAAGGCATTTCAATTCCTGCAACAGATCCGGAATAATATCATCACGTCCCTGCAAAACAATCACATCACCAAGCCTGAAAACAATATCTCCCAGTCTTTGCCTTACACGTTCCTGAGGGCGACTCAAGGCTAACAAATTGACATCGTAACGATCAAAGAGATTAAGTCTTTTTGCATTAATACCTATAAGGGGCGAATTGTCGGTGACAACTGCTTCGACAACATCTATCTGTCGCAATTTGTCCCCTGTCTGGACATCACGGCCTTTGGCAATATCAAGTTTTGCAGCATTGATGACCGAATCGAGACCACTATGCGTGCCTTCAAGAACAACTGTGTCTCCCTCGGCAAGCGCAAAATCCGGCAATGGAGAGATCAGTGTCTTGTTTCTGATGATTTGTAAAACCATGGCATCTCCTGCCGCCGGTTTGACGAGATCGGAGATTTGTTTACCGATCACTGTCGAGCCGCTAACGACACGGGCTTCCGAGATATAATCACGGCTTGCCGGACCATTGGCAGGCGAAGCGGATTTACGCGCGCGTGCAGGCACCAACCATGAGAAAAAAACGAGATAAAGGACACCGACAGCGGCAACAGTTGCCCCAACCGGAGTAAAGTCGAACATGGTAAAACTTTTTCCGACAAGATGCTCCCGCATGGCAGAAACGACAACATTGGGCGAGGTACCGATCTGCGTCATCAAGCCCCCGAGCAAAGCACCAAACGACATTGGCATAAGAAAAATCGAAGGCGAGACATTGGAGCGGCGGGCGAACTGGAATGCAATCGGCAGCATAATAGCAAGGGCACCGATATTTTTGACAAAAGCTGAAAGGACCGTGACCACAATAACCAGAAAACAAAGTTGCAGCCGAACAGATTTAACATCCGGCCATACGCGTTGGATGATAAGTTCCATTATTCCGGAACGAGCGACCCCTGCACTGACAAGTAAGGCACTTGCAACGATAATCACGATGTCGTCGCTAAATCCCTTAAAGGCCTCTTTCGGACTAACAATACCGACCGCACAGGCAAGCAATAACGTCAAGACTGCTACAACATCGTAACGAAAGCGATCCCATATGAAGACTGCCATCATGAGACCAATGATGGAAAAAGCCATAATCTGATCTGCTGTCATAATAAGATGCCACCCACCTCTTTTATTCATCTCCTCGGCCGACCTGTTCCCGAAAGTGGCCTATGGCTTTTTTAAAATCTAGCTCTTCACATGTCCGGCGACAAGATCTCCTGCATTGTGTTTCAAGCGTAACAATCCCCATAATGGCAGGAGGCTTATAAAAGCAACGATAAAAAATGCTAGTTTGAATGGTAGGAGGGACATTTCAAGTTCGGCACCGGTTATCTGAGCGGCGGCTCGCAAACATATTGCGCCTAAAGCAATTCCAAGACCTATGTTCAATTGGAAAATTGTTGAAAACAATGTGTTGGCACCGTTCATTTCCTCGGCTGGAACATCGGCAAATGCAATTGTATTCAAAGCCGTGAACTGGATAGAACGGAACACGCCACTCAACGTCAGCACGACCACCATCAATGAAACCGGCATTCCGCGTGAAAAGGTTCCACAAAGGGCAATAAATAACGCATTGAAAAGACAATTGACAACGAGTGTGCGCTTGAAACCGAAATAACGCATAAGCGGAGTTGTAAACGGTTTGATTGCAAGAGTACCGGCAAAAATCGGCATTAATAGAAACCCAGCCTCGGTCGATGTAAAACCCATCGCCAATTGGGCCATCAACGGCAGGATAAAGATCACAGCATTGGATGTCATCCTGAAACCTGTCCCGCCATATATCGAGACGGCAAATGTTTGATAAGACAGAGCTTTTAACGAAACAAGCGGTGCCTTGGCATGTTCAAGATGAAAAATACTCCATGAAAGCAGTGTTACACCAATAACAAAACAAGTGATAACAAGTGGTGTGAGACCATGGCTATCGCCCACTTTTTCTGCGGCAAAAAGCAGGGTCGCAAGTCCTATGCCCGTAAGCAGGAACCCCAAAAGATCGAAAGATCGCGGTGCTTCACTTTTTTCATCAGGGAAGATTTTTAAACTGAAAAGAAGGATAATAAAACCTAGCGGAATATTGAGATAAAAAATCAGGCTCCAGTGAAAATATTGGGCGATAAAACCACCGAGCGGCGGCCCCAAAATCGGTGCGACCAATCCCGGCCAGGTGAGAAGAGCAATTGCTTCGACAAGCTTGTTCTTCGGGGTTTGACGCAAAACAACGAGGCGACCGACCGGAACCATGAGTGCACCACCCATGCCTTGCAAGATGCGGGCACAAATGAAAAAAGTCAAATTGGGCGATAGTCCGCATAATAAAGACGCAAAGGTAAAGGTGAGAACGGCTAATGAAAACATGGAGCGCGAACCGAACCTGTCTGTCAGCCAACCGCTTGCAGGAATAAAGACACCGAGTGTGAGCATATAGGCACTCATGCCGGTGTTTATATTTACAGGATCTGTTGCAAATGTTTTGCCCATTGCAGGCAATGCCGTTGCAATAACGGTTGCATCAAGATTTTCCATGAAAAACGCAGCCGCAACGAGAACAGCGACCCAACGGGCTTGATGTGTCATTCCGGTTTCATGAGCTTGTTTTTCGGATATCCGCATGTGTTACACTTCCGTTGCATGCATTTTTCGCAAAAATAATAAATATGATATTATTTTCATACTGTGACGTGCCATAAACTTTATGTGAGTAAAGGTATTTTTGTCTAAATAAAGTAGATCGATAAAAACAACCGTGCTATGCATCAAGAAATACTTTTTCCCAAATCATTTTGTGTTAGATCATGGCGCGATCCAAAAAGGCTGTCGATACCTTATCCTTTAGCGAGCTTTTCCAGCCAAAGCTTGTAACAGTCTTCCGCGAAGGCTATCATCTTGCCGATTTTCGCGCCGATGCCATCGCCGGTCTTACCGTTGCGATCGTTGCTTTGCCTCTTTCAATTGCTATCGCCATTGCCTCCGGTGCTTCACCTGTACAAGGATTATATACATCCATCGTAGGTGGCTTTTTTATAGCTCTTCTTGGCGGAAGCCGTTTTCAAATCGGTGGCCCCGCCGGCGCCTTTATCATTGTCGTTTCGACAACCGTCGCCGAGCACGGGATGGACGGGTTATTTCTTGCGACAGTGATGTCTGGAATTATGCTGATGGCTGTCGGTTATCTGCGGCTTGGCACTTATATCAAGTTCATCCCCTATCCTGTTACTGTGGGGTTTACCGCGGGTATTGCTGTCATTATTTTTTTAAGCCAACTGATCAATATGCTGGGGCTTAATCTCACTGAAAAAGAGCCGGGGCCAATTTTAGAAAAACTCCCTTTCATCTGGCAAAATATCGAAACATGCAGCTTCCTTTCTATCGTTTTCTGCGCGGGGACAATCATTTTTATTACGGTTTTAAAAAAACTATTGCCGAATTGGCCCGGCATGGTGCTTTCAATCATTATTGGCGGCGCCATAACAGCTTTTTTCAATCTCGATATTGTCACCATAGGCTCGAAATTCGGTACTATGCCATCTGCTTTACCTCATCCGCATCTGCCCGATTTTACTTTTGAAAAAATCAAAGCCGTTTTCCCCGATGCGATGACATTTACATTACTCGGGGCAATTGAATCGCTTTTGTCGGCAGTTGTTGCCGATGGCATGACGGGGCGCCGCCATCGGTCGAATTGCGAGCTTGTCGCACAAGGCGTGGGAAATATAGCCTCTGCCCTATTTGCCGGTATTTGTGTAACGGGAGCTATTGCACGTACCGCCACCAATATTCGCGCAGGAGCAAGAAGCCCCATTTCCGGTATTTGTCATTCAATCTTTTTGCTGTTGTTTCTCGTTGCATTGGCACCTCTTGCCAATTTTATTCCGCTGGCATGTCTTGCGGGAATACTTGCTATTATTTCCTGGAATATGATTGACAAACGCGCAATTGCACTTCTTCTCAAAGCATCTGCGGGCGATGCTGTCGTCCTACTCGTATCGCTGTCATTAACAATTTTCCGCAACGTAACCGAAGCTATTATTATCGGTTTTGCTTTGGGTGCTTTATTATTTATCCACCGTATGTCGAAAGCCGCAAGTGTCACAGCTGATCGCCCGCTGGTTGCAGAAGACAGGGCGGATGGTACCAATACGTCAAATGCCCAGTTCGACAATGACTTGCAAAAAGACAGCCGAACCGTTGTCTACCATATTTCAGGCGCCTTCTTTTTTGGTGCGGCTGCCTCTATCGGCTCGGTTCTTGACCGGATTGGCGATAATTACCGAACCATGATTCTCGATTTCGCTCAGGTACCATTTCTTGATGCGACAGGTGCAAATACGATTGAAAGTCTTGCCGGAAAAGCAAAAAAACAAGGCATCACCCTCGTCATTTGCGGGGCCTCCGAACAGGTTCTGAAAGACCTTATGTCACATGGCATCAGACCACCTGCTGTCCATCTGGAAAAAAATCTGGGAAAAGCTGTTCATAAATATATGAAACGCGAAGCTGTTACCGCTTGACCGTGATTTTCAAACCTGCATTTCAAATTGATCGAATGCTGTATCAAAACAGAATGAGCTTTGTCGGCTTTAGTGTTTAGATTACGATGTTTTAATGCCCCGAGAATTTTAAAAAGAGCGGATTGATTAATCGGAAGTTTTTCGCAACAAATGCAATCATATTGATGGAATTTAAGATTTTAGCACATCAACAGAATTCAAGAAGTTTGGTCACAGGCAAAGCTCGGATATGTGCCGCTTTAATGGCAATAATAATAATCCTTAAAGAGCAGGTCATTTCTATCAGAAAGAAGCTCGATGACACGACAATGACAGACCGCGTGACAAGCTTGATCAAATCTTGATCAAATATTGTCTGCACCGCTGCAAATAATGATATTTCCCCGCCCCTTTTCCCTGCCAATTTCTTATTTTTACGTCAAAATCGGGAGAGAATAACCGTTGTAATTTCCTTACAGAAATACCGCCAATAAGGGTTTTATAATGTAAAGTTCCCGATATTTTCGAATATCACATGGTGCCGCCATGGAATTGTAGCCTCAAATTGGCCTATCATTGTCTCTGTCATCAGCCCGCTAACTACCATTTCCTAAATTCGAGGCCGACTTATATATTAGCAGATCAGATATACCCGCCTATGGCGTTGGCCCTTCTAAAAGACAAGCGGCCTTTCATAAGTCGAAACTGATATTATCAACAAGGATTTTATAGGGAATGCACGAAAATTGCTATCTACCGAAGCCGGTGACCGGTGAATTGACCGTTAGCAATAAAAAAAGAACAAGACTCTGTGGCTTCGTTATATTATGCATTGTTTATCCAGAATAAAGTCGCAATTTATTTCCATTATGGAAAAGAGAACAACGTGTGTTGTGTTTTAACCTTTGCAATCGAGGGGAAACGGGATGAGTGAACAAATCATTGACAAGGGAACCCGAAAGTCGCCTTGGCCAAAAATTATCATAAGCATCATTGTTCTGGCTATCATAGCGGGTGGTTTTGTTTTCTATCTCGCTCGTTCAGCACAAAAACACGTTGACAATTTTCTCAAAGAAAATGGCGTCAGCTTCAGTTCGCTTGATGTCAATTGGCGGCGTCATTTTACTATTCATGATGCCAAGATCAATTTTTCCAAAGATAGAAGTCTGCAGGCCGAGACAATCAAGGGTGAAGTCAATTTTTCCGGCAAAACCAGTAAAAAACTCGAACTTGAAAAAATCAGCTATTCGTTAGGTCAAAGCAAACTGTCTATTCCGGTTATGACTTTGGAAAACTTTGCGCTCAATGACTCAAAAACATCTGACAATCAATATTTTTTCGATATTCGAAATATTACAGCGAAAAAATTGTTGCTCCGAATGTGATCTGGACCGATGGAAAAGAAACAAATGGAGCAACCTATTCTTATAACAACGTTATTTTTGATGACATTGCGAAGGGTCTCGTCAAAAAGGTGACAGCCGATAGTATGTCCGGTGAATATCCATTAAGCAAAAAAAGTGCCTCCTCGGTAAATACAAAATTTGCCAAGACAGAATTCGGTAAGAGTGAAATAAACAACCTCGATCTCGGTTATCTGATTAGCTATTTTAACGAAGCTTCATCTGGCTCCAACGCGGAAAATCCGTTCAAGGATGTCGCAAATGGCTGGTCAATTCATGACATTATAATCAACCAACCAGACGAAGACGGAAACAACTCTCTGTCTACCGCCCAAACTATTTGGGGAACAAAACTGTCGTTGCGTCATCTACCTTTTTCATTGAGCAGTTTCATGGAAGAACTTGGCCAATCTGGTTCCATTGATAACGTCAAGGAAATAAAAGAGAACGAAATTTTTCTCAAGAGGCTCGCCATACTTTCGTCGGTCGGATTTATGGATATGGATGTTGAAGGAGTGTCTCAAAAATTTTCCGACCTAACTTCGAAGCAGAAAAATTTTTCTGTTACTTACCGGAATGGACGTGTGGATATTAGCCTGAATGGTTATGAAGCCAGCGGAGAAGACCTACGTGCTTTAGTAGTAGATAGTTTTTCAATAACGGACCTGCGTTCGGAGCAGTTGAATGACTTTATTGATGTTTTGAATCACGCCATTAGCTCGGGTAATGCCGATTATGATGCTCTTTATAAATCATTTTCGGAACCTCAATCTACGATATTCATGCCACAATTCAAAAATATCCATACATCCGGTGTTAAATTTTCCGACCCCTCATCCAAAAACAGTGAAGAGAATCTCTTTACATTGGGGGCATTTGACGCCACTGCCGATTTCGGCAAAGGAATTATACCGACATCTTTGAAAGCGGTAGTAAAAGATTTCGAGTACCCTGTTGAAAGTGATCGTGTAAAGGCAATGAATTTTATTTTATCCCCGTCTTACGATCCGCTAAAAGAGTCCAGTGTTTTGAAAGACCTCGGCTATAAAACGATCAAATTCAATGGGGCCTTTGATGCCAACTGGGATCGTGACAGCCAAAAAATTAATTTCAACAACACTCTAGGTTATCAGGACATGGCAACTGCGTCCCTCAAGGGCACACTTTCAAATGTCAGCCCGGAATTATTTTCAGACAATTTAGCGATGATAATAGCATCTGCTATGGTTATACACATAAATGATCTGCACCTGACGGCAAACGCTGATAACTTTCTTGAGCGTTATGCAAAATTTTATGATGCGAATACAGGCGAAAATTTTGCCAACAAACGCAGAGAGGCAGCTATCAAAGCCAGATTGGCAATTGCACTTTTCCTTGGTGCGGAAAATTCCCAAAAATCTGGCGAAGCAGTGCAAAACTTTTTAGAAAACGGTGGAACTATCAATGTCCATGCTGTAGCTAAATCAAAAGATGGTATCGGCATAGCCGATTTTGCGGCAATAAAGCAATTTCCTGCAACTTTAGTCGATAAAATAGACGTGAGTGCAGATACAACACATTAAGACTGGAAAAATGTAATGGCCAATTTCAGTGGCTGGTTAATAGCAACACTTAAACGCTGGTTAATTTATATCATTGGAGGCGTGGTCATTCTGGCCATATTGGGTGTCGGTGCCTTTTATATGGCCGCTCCATATCTGAACAGTTTTGTCAAAGACGAGATGACAAAACATGGTGTCAAAGCCGAACAATCAGAAGTGACCGTCGCTGGTAATGTAAACCTCAAAAATGTCACCTTACCCGTACCAGACGGTGTCTCTCTCAAAATAGGTTCTGTTTCCGGTCGCCCTCCTGTTGGCTTTGTCCCCGGTTCATTTACAATTTATGATATTGATTTGAAACGGGATAATATCCATGTCGTTGTGCCTGAAATGACATTGAGTGGTGTCACCCTCAAAGATAAGGATACATCTATCGCTTCCAACGTTTTACAAGCTTTGTTGCGCGTTGGTATATCGTCGGTCAATGCGCCGGATATAGAGGTATCCCTGTCCAATCCACAGGGTGAAACAGAAAAACTTGATATCAAGGGCTTCTGGCTTTCGAGTTTGAAGGCCGGCAATATCGGTTCTGTCGGCATTGCAGGCATGAGTACAAATGTCGGTTTGCCCAATTCCAATGTGAGCGAACACAATAACCTTCGGCTGATTGGCAAAAGCAATGCCTTGCAAGCGAGTGATATTGATCTTGCTTACACCTATGCAATTTTGGCCGGTAAAGTAAAACCGGACAAAATTGGTCGGACTATCTTCGGACCGGTCGAACTCGGCGATATTGCAATCGATGTCTTCGAGGGCACCAATCGCAATGCTCATTTTTCGCTCAACAAGTTTAAAACCGCCGGGCTAAAAATGCGTCCGATGGAAGCCGTGCCTGAAGATCTTGCACGTGCCTATCTGGAAGCTAAAAAGAGTGGTGATGAAAAGGGTGAAAAAGCGGCAAGGAATGAGTTGCTGGCAACGATAGTATCGGCAATTACGGCCATAGATGCCGAAGTTGAAAAAGCTGATATCGATTTACCAACAGTCAAAGCAAGCCTGAATTCGTTCGAACTCCAACCAAGAGAATGGAAACAAGCTGTTCCTGAAAGTTTGTTAGTGAAACTCGATGGTTTTTCATTAAACACCAGCGAAATGCCTCAGAAAAGTTTCGAAATGTTCAGGAATATGGGATTCAAAACACTGGATATCTCGGGAAAACTTGATTTCTCTTATAATTCCGGTCGTCAAACTCTTTCCCTTAATGATCTGTCATTTAACGCAGATGGCATTGGTTCAGGCGAAATGTCCGCAACAATTATCAATGCCGGTTCAGAACTCTTTTCGGGCGACAAACAAGCAATGCTTGATGCTGCAAACCAAATTGGCATCACTAAAGCGGATATGCGTTATTCCGATTTCGGCTTCATCGACAAATTGTTTACCTATCTTGCACAGAACTTGAACGACAATAAACACGATCTCAAGAAAGAACTTTATGACGATTTTTATGTGGTTATGACGAAGAGTCCGGCAATGCTTTTGAAAGATCACGAAGAAGCACAAAAGATATCAGCTGCTTTCGGTGCATTTGCAAAAAAACCGGGAACACTCAAAATATCAATCAAAGCCAAAGACGATAAAGGACTCACAGCAACAGATCTTGAAACAGCATTGCAAAATGATCTGGCAGGCGCGCTCAATAAAGTCGATCTTGTCGTAAAAAATGAAAATTAAATGGTGAAATATAATTATATAGAGAATTATCTAATGGATAATTCTCTATATATCGTGTCGTATTATTTCATATAATCAATCACACTCTTGTAAGAATCAAAATATATTTGAATTTCTCTCTTTAAGTTGGGCACTTTAGAAATTTTATCTACATATTAAAGCTTCAAATTTCGAACGCCATAAATAATATTGTTGGCTTGTATATTCTCCCTCGTTTGGATATAAAAATGTCGGGTGTCCGGTAAATTGTTTACGGGCAGGTTTCAAGCTGGTCGGGCCGCCAGCAAAAAGGAACTTGCCATGACAAATATGTCTCACCGCCTGCCGAACCGCGCATCTGTTTTTGCCGAAAAAATATTTTCAAGCTGTCGCAATCTACTTCATATCGAAGCTATGGCGGGCGTTGCTCTCGTTATTGCAACAATGGTTGCTCTCTTGCTTGCCAATTCAACTTATGCGACCGCTTACCAAAATTTCTGGCACCAAAAAATTTCAATAGAAGCCTTCGGATATTCCTTTTCCAAAGATCTGCACTTTCTGGTCAATGACGGCTTAATGACACTCTTTTTCCTTGTCGCAGGCATGGAGATAAGACGGGAAATCCATGATGGCGCATTGTCAAAATTCCGCCAGGCTTTGTTGCCTCTGGTTGCAGCTGTCGGCGGCGTTATCATGCCGGCGATTATTTATTTTTCTATCAATCATGGTCCGGAGACCAGCCACGGCTGGGCTGTCCCCACTGCAACCGACATAGCTTTTGCAATCGGGATTTTGGCACTTCTGGGCAAATCGGTTCCAAATAATTTAAGAATCGTTTTGCTTGCGCTCGCCACTATAGACGACATTATCGCCATTTTGATTATAGCGATTTTTTATTCTGGTAGTTTTGATCTTGCAGGCCTGCCCATTGCATGTCTTGCAATTATTATTCTCGTTTTTTTGCAATGGATAGGGATTAACTCGGCACTGGTTTATGTTCTTCCCGCCGCTCTCCTCTGGCTCGGACTTATGATATGCGGAATCCACCCTTCCCTTTCGGGCGTAATATTGGGATTATTGACACCGGCACTTAGCCCCCGCTCATTGATTGCGCCTGTTGATCGACTGTCTTACGCTTTGGAAATATTGAAAAATGAAAAGCCTGAAGACAGCGCTTCAACGCACCATTTTGCTCTTCTTGAAATACGAAAGAGCGAAGCTGCAATTGACGCTCCCGTATCCCGACTTGTTGCCGCCTTTAGTCCTTGGGTATTATTTGTCATTATGCCGCTCTTTGCGCTTGCCAATGCCGGTATCAATATTTCCAATGTCGACTTTAAAGATCATTTCTCCCTCATTATCATGGTTGGAACAGGACTTGGCCTTGCTATTGGTAAACCTTTGGGCATTTTCCTCATAAGTTTCCTGACTGTCCGTTTCGGGCTTTGCACTCTCCCTTCGGGAGTAAACTGCCGCGGAATGATTCTCGTCGGATTATTAGGGGGTATCGGTTTTACCATGGCGATTTTTACAGCCACTTTAGCCTTCAACGCTCCTCGACAATTGGAAGCGGCAAAATTCGCGATTCTATGTGGATCACTGATGTCTGCTATCTTCGGACTGGGCTACGGTTTATGGCTGAAATTTCTTGCACAACATAGGACGCGTAAACCGGATAAAGAACATTTCTTGCATTAAAACCTTCTTTGTGAGAACGATTTCTGCATAAAAAACTCGTCATGCTGCTCTTTAAATTTTTTACTCTCGAAAAATTGCCTTGTTATCGGTGTAAACGGGCCGGTCTCTCCAAAGTCTCTTTTGTTCAATGTCTCGCAATATCGTTACAAAGTGAAACACAATGCGAAACAGTCTGACCAATTGGAACAAAATTAACTGACTTGAATTTGCCCTCTGGAAAAATGTTGATTTGAGTTCACCGTGACTTCCTGTTTTTCCTTTACTTCCTCTACTTCACGTCTATATTCGTGCACAGAACAAATAGTGAACAAAAATGGTCAAAACGCTCAAACAAAAATTGGCAATTCTGGCAGATGCTGCCAAATATGATGCCTCCTGTGCATCAAGCGGTTCAACGCGTCAGTCGCCAACAAAAAGCGGCTTGGGGTCAACGGCGAATATGGGAATTTGCCATTCCTTCACGCCTGACGGGCGCTGCGTTTCGCTGTTAAAAATTCTACTCACCAATTTTTGTATCTTTGATTGTGCCTATTGTGTCAACCGCTCTTCAAGCAATGTCGAGCGGGCGCGTTTTAGTACCGATGAAGTGGTGTTTTTGACGCTCGAATTTTACCGCAGAAATTACATAGAAGGCTTGTTTCTTTCGTCCGGCATTATCCGTTCTCCGGACCACACAATGGAGGAATTGGTTAAAGTTGCCCGCGATTTGCGAACCATCCACCATTTCGGCGGCTATATCCATTTAAAAACCATTCCGGATGCTTCGGACGCGCTGATCAAAGAAGCCGGACGTTACGCAGATCGCTTGTCGATCAATGTCGAACTGCCAACAGAAAAAAGCATTAACCGCTTTGCTCCGCAAAAAAAGATCCTGACAATCAAGCAGGCTATGGCGAATGTTCGGATTGATATAGAAGCCTCCAAAGACGCGACATTACAGACGAAAAAAACGCAACGTTTCGCGCCCGCAGGGCAATCTACCCAAATGATCATCGGTGCCGACGATGCCAATGATGCGACAATACTGCAATCAAGCGCCGAGCTTTATTCGGGTTATCGGCTGAAACGCGTTTATTATTCGGCATTCAGTCCGATTCCGGATGCTTCAAACCTGCTTCCCGTCAAGCGCCCGCCGCTTTTAAGGGAACACCGGCTTTATCAAGCCGATTGGCTTTATCGGTTTTACGGCTTTGCAATGGAAGAGCTGACCGCGAAAACAAATGGTGGCATGCTTGATCTTGAATTTGACCCGAAACTCGCCTGGGCATTACAAAACCGGCATCTCTTTCCGGTTGACATCAATAAAGCCGACAAGGAAATGTTGTTACGTGTTCCCGGCCTTGGTGTGCGCAATGTTAAACGGATATTGGTAGCACGCCGGTTCAAGCGGCTCGATTTTTCAGATTTGAAAACCTTTCATATCAGCCTTCAAAAAATAAAGCCGTTTGTGACTGCCGAACGCTGGACGCCTAAAAACCTTCTCGACAGTTCACACCTTGCCGAGCGTTTTCGTGCGCGCCCCACTCAACTTGATCTTTTTTCATCATGAAAACGATTGTTTTGAAAAAGCAGGGAGATTTTGAAGAGTGGCGAACGATAGCGCGTTTGCTATTGCAGGAAGAAATGCGTCCGGAAGATGTTTTTTGGCATTACCATTCGGCCCCGACATTATTTGACAGCGAGCCCGCCTCTCCGCCTTCAGAAAAATATCAGCCTTCACAACGAAGCCAAGAATTTCTGGTGCCAAAGCAGTTCATCAATCTTGCGAAAAATGTCATCTGCCACGAAAGCGAAGATTCGTCGGCCCTTTTATACCGCCTTCTTTATCGCTTGCAGCACGATAAAACGGTTCTTGAAAAAATTTACGACATTGACACCGCCACAGCCCTATCACGGCAAAAAGCTGTTTGCCATGACATCCACCATATGCATGCATTTTTACGTTTCAAGGAAATTGCCAGCCTTGGCGACGACACATTCAGGCGTTGTTTTACCGCCTGGTATGAACCTCAACATTTCATTATTGCGGAAGCGATACCGTTTTTCTGTCGGCGTTTCAGCGACATGGATTGGCAAATTCTCACGCCGAAAGGCAGTGCATTCTATTTTAACAAAAGACTGTTTTTTGGCGAACCGATATTTAAAAAGCCACAAAATAAAGATGAAACCGAAGAACTCTGGAAAACCTACTTTTCCAGCATTTTCAATCCGGCAAGACTGAAAGTCAAAACCATGCAAAGTCATATGCCGAAAAAATACTGGAGCAACCTTCCGGAAGCGGAAATCATCGATAGTCTCGTTGATAATGCGGAAACGCGCATTGAAACAATGGAAAAACAACCGGTTCTGCCACCTCCGCTCTTTCATTCCCGTTTAACGGAAAGAAATGCCGAGAATGTCATTCGAACGAGTTTGAAGTCGCGGGCAACGCTTAAAACTTTGGATGATCTCAATAAAGGTATCAAATCATGCAAAAGTTGCCCATTGCATTGTTCATCAACGCAGGCTGTCTGTGGCGAAGGGCCTGAAAATGCTTCTCTAATGATTGTCGGAGAACAACCGGGCGATCGTGAAGATCTCGTTGGTCGGCCATTTATCGGTCCTGCAGGGCAAGTGTTTGACAAAGCTGCCCATAGGGTAGGACTAAAACGGGATGAGGTTTACATCACCAACGCTGTCAAACATTTCAAATATGAACTCAAAGGTCACAAGCGCCTTCATAAAAGAGCAGACAGGAGCGAGGTCGAGCATTGTCGCTGGTGGCTTTTGAAAGAAATCGACATCGTCAAACCGAAGCTTATCGTTGCCATGGGGAAAACCGCCCTGTTCTCACTCACAGATTTGAACGAGCCGTTAAGCGGTTTGGTGGGTAAAATAATCGAGACAGAAGAAAAAATTCCGGTGCTTGTCACTTTTCACCCGTCATATCTTCTCCGGATCAAATCGGAAGAATTGAAGAAACAAGAAACTACAAGGTTCGAACAAAGCTTGCAACTTGCGAAGGCAAAAATCAACTTTTGATAGGCCAGAAAAACGCCATCTAGCCCTTCTTGAAGCCACTTCACTAAAATCGTGATCCCGACTTGATAAACCTCTATTGGACGGGAATTAACAAATGTTAACTTATTGTTTTTGCTATATTTTACATTATCACTTTTCCGTGATTGATACATTTTAAAGTGATTTGAGATTGATTGCCGTGATGAAGATATAAGCGTTAGAGAGTTTGGAAAATATATCCAGATTGATCCAATTGCAATTAAAGCCGTTAGCCAAAGCTAAGGGCTCATAAAAACGGTGAATGAAATGAAAAATTAATGTTTATTGCGCTTGCAAGTTTATGTGGTGTAAGCAGCGCCTATGCCGGTGGTTATGCTTTTGACGATGGTTCACCGGTCAACACCTATGTCATCGGTTCTACTGCCCAATCCGGCATGAACAAAGGTTATACCGGCAATTCACGTGCTTATACACGTGCAAATGGATTTGGCGATGGTTCGGTCGAAGATAGCTATGTCATCGGTCACGCGCAAAAATCCGGTGAAGCAACGCATGGTGGATCTATCAACGAAGCCCATTTCGGCGATGGATCACCGGTAAATCACCATTAAAAGCATCGCGAAGTTATGTTTAACGAAAACCGGCTTTTGAGCCGGTTTTTTGTGTTCTCCCACAAGTTTTCCTGTTTCTGTATTCTAAAGCCACTGTTATCGCTACAGGGCCACTCACCAACTATTTTATCGACCATTTCCATTTAAAAACTGTGCTTTCCGGAATGGCAATACAATATTTTTCTACTTACCGGTTGCTAATATTAAATTTTCGTTTATGTTTTTAATCGGATTTTTCATTAACCGACTAACTAATAATTGTATCAACAACACCGAAACAGATAAAGCAAATTAGGAGTATTTTTAACCGAATATAAGAATTATTAAAAAGACTTTTTTATTTTTTTGAACGGGTATGAATTAGTATTTTTTATTTATAATTCAATTGAATTTTTTCTCGAATTTAGACTTGGCTGATCGGATTGCTGCGCTATATGGGCATGAAGATCAACTCTTTCCCTTGGTATCCCCGAGGGATTTCATCCAAACGAAATATTAGTTCGGATATGAAAACCGATTTATATTTTCGCATTCAATAAACTATAGATAAAAATCGAAAATGACGATCTTGACTACCCCATCAGCGCTTTCAAAAATCGAACTTATTGCCGTTATTACCGCAGTTACGAACGGTCAACCAAAAGTTATTACTGTAGGACCAGAACAAAAACTTCCATCCGGACCGTTGGAATTCGGGCAACAAAGCCTGGAGTCTTCTTTACGTGACTGGATAAATACAAAAACCGGTCATCCCGTCGGATTTCTCGAACAACTTTACACATTTTCCAATCGTTTGCCTATCTCTGCCGAGAACAGTACGCGAACAATATCCGTCAGCTATCTGGGCTTGGTGCGTGAGCAAGACGAGTTTTCTCCAAATGCCGAATGGCATGATTGGTACGAGCATTTTCCATGGGACGATTGCCGAAGTGGAAAACATCCATGTGTCGACGAAATTATAAAAGCGCTCAATGTTTGGGCCGAAAAAGATAAAGTCCATTGTGACTTCAAGAAACGCAGAATTTCTTTTCTTTTCGGATGTAACGGCTTTTCGTGGCACGAAGATTTCATTCTCCAAAGATATGAAATTCTATATGAAGCGGGTCTCATTGCCGAAGCTGGAGGCAATCTTTTTGCGGGAACGCCAATGTTTGCCGATGACCGTCGAATTTTAGCAACCGCTATTGGACGGCTCCGAAGGAAAATAAAATATAGAGCTGTGATCTTTGAACTGTTGCCGGAAAAGTTCACATTATTACAGCTACAAAAAACGGTAGAAGCGATTATAGGAAGGCGCCTTCATAAACCGAATTTTCGTCGTTTGACCGAACAACAGGGAATTATCGAAGAAGTAGGCGAACGCGAAACGCAAACAGGTGGTAGGCCGGCTAAACTCTATCGTTATCGTCAGGAAATTATTGAATCCTGTGTGGTCAACCTCTCGCGGTTTCCGATTGCCCGCTCCGGGAATTAAACTCACCATTATCCCGACCGATAACTATCCCGTTTTGATTTTGAACAAGCTCAGATGGGTATCCTTTAAACATGACCGGCGGAAGTTAATGGCTTTAGTGTCATCTTATCGCGGATGGTCCTTGCGTTTAACAAACGCCTATCTGTTCATGAATTGTTGAAGTACATCTGACGTTTCATGAGCAAAAACTCGTTGAAGATGACGCGGGGTTCATTTTTTTTCACCTGTTTTTCTGGCGAATAGTCTTCCATTACCGAGAAACCTCGTGCCTTTCAACGAAGCTTGAATTAAAATGGTTTGCGTTTTTTACCCCCTCACCTTATGACAAAAAAAGGGGAGCCTTCCCCCTCTTCTTTCGTTTTAACCGTCGATTTAAAAATGTATTAACAATCAATTCAAAAATCCCAGTCCGAATCTTCCGTGGCAACGGCTTTACCGATCACATAGGACGAACCGGAGCCTGAAAAAAAATCATGGTTTTCGTCTGCATTCGGTGAAAGAGCTGAAAGAATAGCAGGATTAACTTTGCAAATATCGGGAGGAAACAGAGGCTCGAATCCCAGATTCATTAGTGCCTTATTGGCATTATAATGCAAAAACACTTTCACTTCTTCGGTTAACCCCACCCCGTCATAAAGTTGTTCGGTGTATTTTGTTTCAATATCGTAAAGATCCATCAAAAGCCCATAGGTAAAATCCTTGATTTCATTCTGCTCGCTATGAGAAAGCTTGTTGAAGCCGATTTGAAACTTGTAACCGATATAGTAGCCGTGCACCGCCTCATCACGAATGATGAGCCTGATAAGATCGGCGGTATTGGTGAGTTTTGCCCGACTTGACCAATACATCGGTAAATAAAAGCCGGAATAGAACAAAAAACTTTCCAGAAAAACCGAGGCAATTTTTCGTTTCAAAGCGTCACTGCCATTATAATAATCAAGAACGAGCGTCGCTTTTTTCTGAAGAAAAGCATTCTCTTCAGACCAACGATAGGCTTCGTCAACATCTTTTGTGAGACAAAGGGTCGAAAATATCGACGAATAGGAGCGGGCGTGAACTGCTTCCATAAAAGCAATATTGGTAAGCACCGCTTCCTCGTGCGGCGTAATTGCATCCGGCAAAAGCGAAATGGCGCCTACAAAATTCTGCATTGTGTCAAGAAGAGTAAGTCCGGTAAAGACGCGAATGGTCAATTGCTGTTCTGCCGGTGTCAAACTCGCCCATGACGAGACATCATTGGAAAGCGGTACTTTTTCAGGAAGCCAGAAATTTCCTGTCAATCTGTTCCAGACTTCAAGGTCTTTTTCATCTTCAATTTTATTCCAGTTGATCGCCGGAATGGTTTTTAAATGGTTTGTTAGCATCGGAAATTATCCTTAAAGGCTACAGGAAACACAGGTTTCGACTTCGGTTCCGCTCAAGGCCTTTTGGCGTAGCCGCACATAATAGATGGTTTTGAGTTTTTTCTTCCACGCGTAAATTTGCGCTTTATTAATGTCGCGCGTCGTGGCGGTATCCGGAAAGAACAGCGTTAATGACAAGCCCTGATCGACATGTTGTCCGGCTGCGGCATAAGTATCAATGATTTTTTCCGGACCTATTTCATAAGCGTCCTGATAATATTCAAGATTATCATTGGTCATATAAGGTGCCGGATAATAGACCCGACCAATTTTTCCTTCTTTGCGTATTTCTATTTTTGCAACAATCGGGTGAATGGATGCTGTGGCATTATTGATATAGGAAATCGAGCCGGTGGGCGGAACCGCCTGTAAATAACGATTATAAAGCCCCCATTTTTTCACCGATTGCTCAAGCTCCTGCCAGTCTTTCACAGTAGGGATCGTGAAATGCCTATCAGCAAAAAGCTGTTTGATGCGTTGTGTTTCCGGCTCGAACTTTTGAGTGAGATATTTTTTAAACGCACGCCCATCAGCATAGGCTGATTGTTCAAAGCCTTGAAATGTTTTACCCTTTTCTTTGGCAATAAGGTTCGAGCTTCTCAACGCATGAAAGGCAATTGTATAAAAATAGAGATTGGTGAAATCGAGTGCTTCCGGAGAGCCATAATAAATGTGCTCTTTGGCAAGAAAGCCATGCAAATTCATTTGACCGAGGCCGATAGCATGCGCCTCGCGATTGCCCTTTTCAATGGATGGCACACAAACAATATCGCTCATTTCGGAAACCGCTGTTAAAGCCCGGACCGCTGTTTCAACTGTTTTGCCGAAATCGTTGGACTGGAAGGCTTTAGCGACATTGAGCGAGCCGAGATTGCACGAAATATCGTTACCGATGTGACGATAGCTCAAATCGGCATTCAATGTGCTCGGCTCATTGACCTGAAGAATTTCAGAGCAAAGATTGCTCATATTGATGCGTCCGGCAATGGGGTTGGCGCGATTGACCGCATCTTCGAACACGATATAGGGATAACCCGATTCAAACTGGATTTCGGCCAGAGTTTGGAAAAAATCACGAGCATTGATTTTTTTCTTGGTTATGCGCGGATCGTCAACGAATTTGCGATAATTTTCGCTCAAAGATATGTCGGATAAGGCTTTACCCGTGACTTTCTCTACATCATAGGGTGAGAAAAGGTACATATCCTCGTTATTGCGTGCAAGCTCGAAAGTAATATCGGGGATGACCACCCCAAGGGAAAGTGTTTTGATGCGGATTTTTTCGTCGGCATTTTCCCGCTTGGTATCCAGAAAGCGCATAATATCGGGGTGATGGGCACTTAAATAAACCGCCCCTGCCCCCTGTCTTGCACCCAATTGATTGGCGTAAGAAAACGCGTCTTCAAGAAGTTTCATAACCGGCACAATTCCGGACGACTGGTTTTGTATTTTCTTGATCGGTGCGCCTTGTTCCCTGATATTTGTAAGGCACAAAGCGACCCCACCACCGCGCTTGGACAATTGCAAAGAAGAATTGATTGCGCGACCGATCGACTCCATATTGTCTTCAACCCGCAGAAGAAAACAGGAAACAAGTTCTCCACGTTGTTTTTTACCAGCATTGAGAAATGTCGGCGTTGCCGGTTGAAAGCGGCCTGTCATCATTTCATCGACAAGCCTTTCGCAAAATTTTTTGTCGCCTGCAGCAAGTGTCAATGCCACCATAACGACACGATCTTCGTAACGTTCGAGATATCTTTTCCCGTCGAAAGTCTTCAGCGTGTAACTCGTATAATATTTGAAGGCACCCAAAAATGTGGGAAAGCGGAATTTGAACGCATAAGCACGTTTGAAAGCTTTTTTGATAAAAGCAAAATCATAACAATCAAAAACGGTTTTCTCGTAATATCCTTCACGCACGAGGTAATCGATCTTCTCTTCAAGATCATGAAAAAATACCGTATTCTGATTGACATGCTGCAAAAAATATTGCCGCACGGCTTCACGATCTTTATCGAACTGGATAAGCCCATTATCGTCAAAAAGATTGAGCATTGCATTTAATGAATGATAATTTTTGTCACTATCTAAAGTGTCTGTTTTTTCTGGGCTATCTGTTTCCATAATTTTCCTAATCCTTGTCTGACAAGGTTCACGTCTTCTGTTGTCCCCCTGAGCTCGAAACTATAAAGCCAGGGCACACGACACTTTTGAGAGATGACTTTTCCGGCAAGTGCATAAGCCCAGCCGAAATTACGATTGCCACCGGCAATAACGCCTTTAAGAAATTGCCGGTTCTCTTCATCATTGAGAAAATTGATGACGGTTTTGGGCACTGCTCCATCGCCTTTGGCACCGGCGTAAGTCGGTACCACCAGAACATAAGGTTCAAACACTTTGGGAATTGCTGTTTTTTTGAAAAGTCTTAAAGACGGTTCACCGATTTGTTGCACAAAATAATCGGTATTGCCCGTCGCGCTCGAATAATAAACAAGGAGTGCCATATCATTCGAGCCCGTTTATTTTATCAGGTTGGAAACCGGCCCAGTGATTGTTTCCGGCAATGACCACCGGCAACATTTTATATCCCAAACTTTCGATATAAGATAAGGCTTCCGCATCTTTGGAAATATCCACAATATCATAGGAAATATGTTTATTATCCAATGCTTTGTACGTTGCTTTGCATTGTACGCAAAATGGTCTGCTGTAAATTGTAATTGTCATGATTTTTCCTGATTTCTGGTTGCAAAATCCCGCCTGCTTTCTTGCTTGAGAAAGCAGCATAAGAGACGTTTTTTAAAAGTTGCGTCGATAAGGCGAACTTTATCCGGTCAGAAAAAATAATAGAGAATCTTGGACATAAAACTTCCTTCCCGAAGCAATGTGGGGGATATGGCAAAGCCCACATCCGTACAAAACTCGTCCGGAAAGGCCATAACCAGAACACCCCGTCTGTTGACATTCAATTCAAGGCAGGTCTCCTGGCTCATGGCTTGAAGCGCCAAAACCACCTTCCCGGGGTAACCCCAGTGGCATAAGGTTCTGACTTACCATTTACAGTTGCGGGGGCAGCTTCGGCTTTTTGATGAATTACCGAATTCCCTCTTAGCTCTTTCACCCGATTTTAAATCCGCGATTTCGAATCCCAAATTTCGAATCCCAAATTTCGAATCAAAGAGAACCTCAAACACTAGATGTAGTATCACTCACAAGAGTTTCGTCAATATGTTTTAAAAAAGCAAATCGGATTATGTACAATTTTTGAACCTGTTCCGAAAAAAGGATGAGGCAAATTTCCGTTTCAAAAAGTCACTTTTTGTTGACGGTCCAATTATATAAATTGAATTTAGATTTTTATGAAATTACACTAGAGCCACCCGCCGAAATAGCGGACATTTAATCGGGGGGAGGTAGATACTCGGAGTATAAAATGACTACCTCAACAGCCACAAAGGCTGAACCTGGTGTACAAAGCGGAACGACTTTATATAGACGCATAAGTGTGGCAATGTTTTTTGCCGGCTTTGCAACTTTTTCTCTTCTTTATTGCGTTCAGCCACTACTACCATCTTTCGCAAACCATTATCACATAACGCCAGCGAACAGTTCGTTGGCGCTTTCTATATCAACCGGCTTTCTGGCCTTTTCAATTCTCCTTTCAAGCGCCTTTTCCGAAGCGCTCGGCCGCCGCGGTTTAATGACCGCATCAATGATCGGTGCTTCTATTCTGAACATCGTCGCAGCGCTTGCAACAAGCTGGCATTGGCTGCTTGTCGCACGCGCACTGGAAGGCATTCTCCTAGGCGGTGTGCCAGCCGTTGCTATGGCCTATCTTGCCGAAGAAATTGCTCCACGAGGGTTCGGAAAAATTATGGGACTTTATGTCGGGGGTACGGCATTTGGCGGCATGATGGGCCGGGTTGGTATGGGCAGCCTCATCGAATGGTTCAACTGGCAGTGGGCATTGGCTATTATCGGCATTATTGACCTCATTGCAGCCATCGCTTTCTATTTCCTGTTGCCACCATCAAAGAACTTTGTTGCCGTACACGGCATCAATATCCATCATCATATCAGAGCATGGGTAGGACATATCGGTTCGATACGGTTGCTTTATATTTATCTCTTCATCGCTTTGGTGTTCGGTGATTTCGTTGCGATTTTGAACTATACAGGCTTTCGCATGAGCGGAGCGCCGTTCTTCCTTAGCCCGACTGAGGTCGGCTTCATCTTCTTGAGTTACGTTTCAGGTATTATCGTTTCACCGATTGCCGGAAATTTGACCAACAAATATCACCGTAGTTCTCTATTGTTCATTTCTGTTGCGATTCTGGCTTTAGGGCTGGTTTTGACACTGACCAATAGTCTGTTTTGGTTTATTGTCGGCATAATTTGTGTAACCATAGGCTTTTTCTCCGCCCATGCGGTGGCAAGCAGTTGGGTTGGCCGCATTGCCGTCGGAGCAAAGGGACATGCAACAGCACTTTACCTTCTGTTCTACTACATGGGATCAAGCTTCATCGGTGCATTTGGCGGCTGGTTCTGGTTCCATGGCGGCTGGGACATGGTCATTGCATTTACCGGTACGCTCGTCATCATCGCGTTCGGATTCTGCTATTTGTTACGGCGTCGTGAATTGGCCTGAATTATTCATTGTTGAGTAGCTGATCAAGTCAATGCAAAAAGCGTGAGTTTCAGGTTCAGGAAAACAACAAGGCGCGCAAAATACCATTCAGGTCTTTGCGCGTCTTTTTTAATTCAAAACCACTCTCTGAAAAAAGAGCAATCACGTCTTTTTCCTGACCTTTGCCAATTTCAACCGCAATCATTCCATGCGGTTTCAAAAATGGTCGGCCTTCTTTTGCGAGCTTCCGATAAAATTGGAGCCCGTCTTGCCCACCCGACAATGCCCTCAAGGGATCGTATTTTTTCACCTCGGTTGCAAGTGAACAAATTTGACTTTCCCGAATATAGGGCGGGTTCGATATAATCATATCGAACTTTCCTGAGAGACTAAAAAACCAGTCACTGTTTAAAGGCGTAAAACGGTCTGCTACTCCTGCATTTTTTGCGTTCAATGAAGCTGCTTCTAAGGCATTGTCACTGATGTCGACAGCCGTGGCCTTGAGCCCGTCAACATTTGCCAGAAGAGCAATGGCTATGGCGCCGGTTCCGGTTCCCATATCGACAATTCCGGCTTCGCCACATTGCCCGATTATGGCTTGAATTTCAGGTAACGCCAAATCGACAAGCGCTTCTGTATCGTCTCTTGGTTCGAGCGTATCAGCAGAAAGCTGAAACTCTATCCCGTAAAATTCCCGTTTTCCGATAATGCGGTAGACCGGTTTACCATTCAGCCGTTCAAAAATTGCCTTATCAAGCCGTTGCAAGGCTTCATCACTCACTTGAAGATCGGGATTGAGAATTTCATCTGTGCGGGTCGTTGATGTGACAAACTCGACCAGAAGACGTGCATCAAGATCGGCATTTTCCAGTTTTTTGTCGCGGAACAGTTTTCTTGTTTTTTTCAAAACATCGGAAAGACTTGCCATAATCAGCCGCTATTGCCCAGTTCCGCAAGCAAGGTCGCTTGATGATCGGCAATCAGCGCATCAATCAGCTCGTCAAGTTCGCCTTCCATGACCCTGTCAAGCTTATAGAGCGTAAGATTTATCCGGTGGTCTGTCACACGACCTTGCGGAAAGTTATAGGTTCTTATGCGCTCGGAGCGGTCACCGGAGCCAACCTGACTTTTACGGGAAGCAGAGCGTTCGGTATCTGCCTTTTGACGTTCCATATCATAAAGTCGGGCACGCAAAATCTGCATGGCACGCGCACGGTTTTGGTGTTGGGATTTTTCCGCCTGCACGACCATAATACCGGTCGGCAGGTGGGTGATACGCACGGCAGAATCGGTTGTATTGACGTGCTGGCCACCGGCGCCTGACGCCCGCATGGTATCAATCCTTATGTCTTCCGGCTTGATTTCAACGTCGATTTCTTCTGCTTCAGGTAAAACCGCGACGGTTGCTGCCGACGTATGAATGCGCCCGCCCGCTTCCGTTTCCGGAACACGTTGCACACGGTGCACACCGGACTCGAATTTCAGCCGCGAAAACACGCCCTTGCCCGTGACAGAAGCGATTATTTCCTTATATCCGCCAACATCACCTTCGCTTGCGGAAACCACTTCAACTTTCCAGCCATGCAAACTCGCATAACGTTCATACATACGAAAAAGATCACCCGCAAAGAGGGCAGCTTCCGACCCGCCGGTACCTGCACGTATTTCCAGAATGGCGCTTTTTTCATCGGCTGCATCTTTGGGCAGAAGTTCGATTTGAACATCATGTTCCAGTTTGGCAATTTTGGCTTTGATTTCGGGTAATTCTTCTTCTGCAAGGCTATGCATTTCGGAATCGATCGAATGATCTTTCAACATTGCCTCAAGATCGTCCTCTTCGTGATGAGCCTTATTGAGTTCACGTATCAGACCAACAATATGTTGCAATTCCGAATATTCCGAGGCGAGCTTCACATAGGTCTCGGCATCGGGATTATTTGCCATTTCGCTTTCGATCATCTCGAAATGTTTTTCGAGCTGATTCATACGCTCTTGCGGTAATGCAACCATATTTTTAAAAGCCTGTATGTTGATATGGACCAGTTTTCCCCGATCACCGATCAGAACCGGGCAAATGTGTGATAATGCAGCTCAAGCCGCTTGCCAATCTAAAAAGTGCTTATGTTAAATGGATAAAAAAATTACAAGCGCCTTTTTTGCGTTACCTATGTCTGATGGCTAGGACCGAAACCCGCGCGGGTCGTTATTTGTACTTGCGTTTTTTACCATAAAGTTCGAACCGATGGTGGATAATGTCATAACCCAATGAATGGGCGATTTCTTCCTGTAATTTTTCAATGAGGTCGGAGCGGAATTCGATAACCTCGCCGGTATCAATATCAATGAGATGGTCGTGATGCTCGCGGTTTTTCTGTTCGAAGCGTGACGGACCGCCTTCAAACTCGTGCCGTTCAATTGCACCAACTTCCTCAAGAGCCTTCATCGTACGATAGACAGTCGACAATGAAATTGTCGGGTCTTGTTCACTTGCACGTTTAAAAAGCTCGAAAGCATTGGGGTGATCGAGATTATTATTGAGAAGATCAAGAATAATACGCCGTTGCCTTGTTATTCTAAGGCCACTTTTACGTAATTCTTTTTCATAATCGGGTTTATCTTCCATCATATCTTTAGAACCGATAATTCAATCTTGTGCAAGGAAAAAGTAGAATTTTACATTCAAGATTATACCCCACACTTCAGTTTCAAGAAAGTAGATTACTTGTTAAAACTCTACATCAATAAAAACCTTGAGCATTGCTCGATCGTTTTGCCGGAAAACTTCCATGACAAAATAAAATGACCGCGCGAAATCACGTTGTTTATATTGACATCGAACATCTTTTGAATGCTGATATGCAGACTATACACTATCGTGATTTTAAGAATTGTCACAATAGCAACATCAGATCAATCAGGCGTGTCAAACAAAAGATCCGTGACAATGCTTGTATTTTTTGCCCGACCCGCACGGACAAAGTTCATTGCGCCCCACTTTGCCCCATGTGGTCGGATCTTTCGGATCACGTTTCGACGGTGCAACAACGGTATCACTTTCAGTACCTACCGAAATCATGCCTTCCGCATCGTCCTGACCGTTAAATTCCGGATGATCGGCATGCATTTCGGGAAGCGGAGCGGGCTCGGCCGGTTGTTCAACGATTTCAAACCGCATGAGTTTGGAAACAACGTCACGCCGCAAATTGGCAAGCATTGCCTGAAAGAGTTCGAAGGATTCAGTTTTATATTCGTTGAGCGGGTCGCGCTGGCCATAACCGCGGAATCCGACGACCGAACGCAAATGGTCAAGATTGACCAAATGTTCGCGCCATAATGTGTCAATGCTCTCAAGCAACATGGCTTTGCGGAAATAGGCCATAACTTCCGGGCCAAAGCGTTCTGCACGTTCCTTCGCACGCTCTTCCATGGCGTTCTTGACGCGTTCCAGTATCTGCTCTTCGGCAATACCTTCTTCCTTCGCCCAATCCTCGACGGGTAAATCAAGATTGAACAATTCACGCAATTTGTCACGTAGTCCGATCGCATCCCATTGTTCCGAATAGGTACCGTGCGGCACGTATTTTTCGACGAGATCCTCTATGACTTCATCGCGCATTTCGGCGATCATATCGGTAAGGTCTTTGGAATCCATAACTTCCATACGTTGTTCAAAAATAACCTTACGCTGGTCATTCATGACATCGTCATATTTCAGAAGGTTTTTACGAATTTCGTAGTTGCGCGCCTCAACCTTTTTCTGCGCTTTTTCGAGTGCCTTGTTAATCCACGGGTGGGTGATGGCCTCGCCTTCTTTCAGGCCGAGTTTCTGCAACATTCCATCCATGCGGTTGGAACCGAAAATGCGCATAAGATCGTCTTGCAATGACAGATAGAATTTTGACCGCCCGGGGTCACCCTGACGGCCGGAACGACCGCGCAACTGGTTATCAATACGTCGGCTTTCATGGCGTTCTGTCGCCAGAACGTAAAGGCCACCGGCGGCAAGCGCCTTTTCTTTCAATTTCGCAACATCTTCTTTGATTGCTGCAATTTTGGCATCGCGTTCGGGACCTTCAGGAACATCTTTCAATTCCTGTTCAACGCGCATATCGACATTGCCACCAAGCTGGATATCGGTACCGCGGCCGGCCATATTGGTGGCAATCGTAATTGCCCCCGGCACACCTGCTTGGGCAACAATATAAGCTTCCTGTTCGTGATAACGGGCATTCAATACATTAAAACCGGTAATACCATCTTTCCGCAGGCGATCAGCCAGATGTTCGGATTTTTCGATTGACGTAGTGCCAACCAGAATAGGCTGCCCGCGTTCGTGGGAGGCACGGATATCACGAACAATTGCCTGATATTTTTCTTCGACAGTGCGATAGACCTCGTCATTCTCGTCGATACGTTTGACCGGCAGATTGGTCGGAATTTCGATAACCTCGAGGCCATAAATATTGCCGAATTCTTCCGCTTCGGTTGCCGCAGTACCGGTCATACCGGCCAATTTGTCATACATGCGGAAATAGTTCTGGAAAGTGATTGAAGCAAGTGTCTGGTTTTCCGGCTGGATAGCGACATGTTCCTTGGCTTCCAAAGCCTGATGAAGCCCTTCCGAATAGCGGCGCCCCGGCATCATACGACCGGTAAATTCGTCAATGATCATGACTTCGCCGTTACGCACAATATAATCTTTGTCGCGCGTAAACAATTTATGGGCTTTCAACGCATTGTTGATGTGATGCACAATCTTGACATTTTCGATGTCATAAAGGCCATGGCCTTTTAACAGCCCTGCCTCGGCAAGCATTTTTTCAACTTTTTCTGTACCGACTTCGGTAAAAGTTGCCGTCTTCTGCTTTTCGTCGATTTCGTAATCTTCGGGCTTCAGCGGCGGAATAAAAGTATCAATCTGTTTATAGAAATCGGTACGATCTTCAAGCGGTCCGGAAATGATAAGCGGCGTTCTTGCTTCGTCAATCAGAATAGAATCAACTTCGTCGACAATCGCGTAGTGATGTCCTCGCTGAACCATCTGGCTACGATCAAATGTCATATTGTCACGCAGATAATCGAAGCCGAGTTCATTGTTGGTGCCATAGGTGATATCGCAGGCATAAGCAGCGCGACGCTGGTCGTTATCAAGGTCATGAACAATAACGCCGGTTGTGAGACCAAGAAAACCGTAAAGCTTCCCCATTGTTTCGGCATCACGTTTTGCCAGATAGTCGTTAACCGTGACAACGTGTACCCCTTTGCCTTCAAGAGCATTGAGATAGACCGGCAATGTCGCCATCAGGGTTTTACCTTCACCGGTACGCATTTCCGCAATACCGCGATTATTCAAAACGATACCGCCAATAAGCTGGACATCGAAGGGGCGCAACCCGAAAACCCGTTTAGAGGCTTCTCTTGCTGTTGCAAAGGCTTCTGGCAAGAGAGAATCAAGTGTTTCTCCCTCTTGTAATCTTTTACGGAATTCATCGGTTTTCTGCCGTAATTCACTGTCACTCAATGCCTGCATTTGCTCTTCAAGAGCATTGATCTCGGCAACTTTTGGCCGAAGAGACTTGATGCGACGTTCGAATGCCGAACCGAATATTTTGCGCGCAATGCCGCCTAAACTGACCATTTCTGGTCCTTTCCGATGTTAGTTGTTGGCGTTTATCAACGCCCGTTGAGTGACGTACACCCTTTAATCTTCAATGGCCGTCCATGCAACCGGAACCGGCTGACAAGTGCCGATGAAGTCTTGCAAAATTTAAACCCAATGTTCACGACAGAGATAGGTGTCGAGACATTTCCTGTCAACAGTAAGAGCACAGTTTGTCTGCCAATCAGACATAATAGAACAAAAGTAAAGGGGCTTTTTAACTTCGGTTGCAGTTCAAGCGTCAATAATGACGTAAAGAACAAATTTTCAACAGAAAAGATGTGAATTGCTGTGCCAAATTGCTAACATTTTTCCCAATTGTGAAAACTAAATGATATGACAGATCCCAGTTTAACCCTTTATTCCAGTCCAGAACGTAGTTGCGTTCTTAAGGAGACAGTTAATGAAATTCATTCCCGCCACATTTTTGCTGTCGTCGGCTCTGCTATTGAGCACCAGCCTAACATCAATAGCACAAAATGCTCCCCAATCCACGGCCGACAAGCAGGCTGCCACAGACTCTGCCCCCCAACCCAAGGTCCCTGATCCGGCAAGTGCACAACAAGCTGCCCCTGAAAAACCGGTTGATCCATCACATGTTATGGCTATTGTCGACGGAAAAAATATTACCGCTGGCGAACTCGATGCAATGGCAAATGATATTGATCCCGGACTTGCCCGCTTGAAAGACCAACAACGCCGGATCACAGTGTTGAAAATTTACATTGATATGAAAACACTGTCCGATGCAGCCGTTAAAGACGGTTTGGATAAGACACCTGAATACGAGAAACGTATGGATGTCATGCGAGACAATGTTCTCCAGCAACTTTATTTCAAGAGCTCGATTGTTGACAAAATAACCGATGACGATGTCAAAGCGCGTTATGAAAAAGAAATTGCCAGCCTGCCGAAAGAAGAAGAGGTTCATGCCCGCCACATTCTGGTAAAGTCCAAGAAAGAAGCTGAAGACATTATCAAGAGCTTGGAAAAGGG
Organism: Ditibartonella apihabitans; assembly: GCF_002007485.1. GTDB lineage: Bacteria > Pseudomonadota > Alphaproteobacteria > Rhizobiales > Rhizobiaceae > Bartonella > Bartonella apihabitans. The sequence continues at coordinate 725,058 of NZ_CP015820.1, read as the reverse complement.
CGGTAAATTCGACGAAATTGCCAAGTCAAAATCCACCGACGGTTCAGCTGCTACAGGTGGCGATCTTGGCTACTTCACACGTGGACAAATGGTCAAGCCCTTTGAGGATGCCGCCTTTAATTTGAAAGTTGGCGAATATACAAAAACACCGGTTGAAAGCCCGTTCGGTTGGCACGTCATCAAGGTGGAAGATCGCCGCACCAAACAACCACCGGCATTGGCAGACGTCAAAGACGCTATTCGCAATATGATTGCGCGTGAACGTTATACCAAGTTGATCGCCGATCTGCGCACTAAAATGGATGTCAAATATCCTGACGAAGACGTTGCCAAGCTCATGACGAGTACAAAAAGCGGTAGCGCCGGTTTGCCTGAAGACCAGTCTCAGGAAGACGACCAGCCTCAGGAAGAAGAAGACCAATAAGTTTCACTTTGAAGACAATAATGCCGGACAAATGCCTTTTCAAACAGCTTGTCCGGCATTATTATTTTATTCTCTTCATTGTCATTCGGGGCATTTCTATGACCGTTAAAATTTCGCCGCTTGCACCAAAAACTTTTGCTAAATTGCCTCCGATAAAAGGTGTGCGTCTTCAAACGACTGAAGCCGGCATCAAATATAAAGGGCGCACCGATCTCCTTTTTATCATATTCGACGAAGCAGCCAATGTCGCCGGTGTGTTTACCCGTTCGAAATGTCCCTCGGCACCTGTTGATCATTGCAGGAAAATTCTTTCTCACGGGGTAGCGCGCGGCGTCGTCATAAATTCCGGCAATGCCAATGCCTTTACTGGCAAAAACGGTATTGCAACAACAGAGGCCACGGCGAAAGCTGCAGCCGATTGTCTTGGATCAAAACCGCAGGAAATCTATCTTGCCTCCACCGGTGTTATCGGTGAACCGATGGATGCTTCGCGTTTTACCGGTTTGCTACCCGAGATGGCAAAAAATGCCAAAGAAGACAAATGGCTTGATGCCGTTAAAGCAATCATGACAACGGATACCTTTCCGAAGCTTGCAACGCGGACGATCGATTTTGACGGGCATCCCGTCATTATCAATGGCATTGCCAAAGGTGCCGGCATGATCGCTCCGAATATGGGAACTATGCTGTCCTTTATCGTAACCGATGCACCTGTGGATGCTGCCATATTACAGGAAATATTGTCAGATAAAGTTCGCGACACATTCAATGCCATTACGGTTGATAGCGATACATCGACATCGGACACACTTCTCTTATTTGCAACAGGTACCGCGAATAAAGAAATCAAATCTCTCACGCAAAAAAATGACCCGCGTTATCAAGCGCTTGCCGAGGGCGTTTATGAAATTTTGCACGAACTTTCTTTGCAAGTCGTCACCGATGGTGAAGGTGCGCACCACCTGATCGAAGTCAGAGTTGAAGGCGCAACAACGAATGAAGCAGCCAAAACCATTGCCCGCTCCATCGCCAATTCGCCATTGGTAAAAACAGCGGTGGCAGGTGAAGACGCCAATTGGGGACGTGTGGTCATGGCTGTCGGTAAAGCCGGAGTCGAGGCTGATCGTGACCGATTGGCAATATGGTTCGGCCCCCATCGCTTGGCCGTTGATGGAGAACGTGATCCCCATTATAGTGAAGAAGAAGCCTCGAACTATATGAAAGGCACGCATATAGTCATTAAAGCCGATATCGGTTTGGGAAATGGCTGTGCAACAATATGGTCGTGTGATTTGACGAAAGAATATGTCGAGATTAATGGTGACTACAGAAGCTGATAATAGAGAACGCCGGAGCACAACTCTGGCCGAGATACGCAGACTTGAAGCACTCTCTGCCCGAGCCTGGCCTACAGAAAAAGAATTTTATGATGGTGTTTGGGCCTGCCGTTCGACAGAAAATATTCCCTCGGCTCGCATTAATTCGGTAACCCCGCTTGATCCTGACGATAACAAAAATCTCGAAAAAAGGGTTAAACATCTATGTTTTGATAACGGCGTCTATAAAAGGCCGTTGCGATTGACGCCGCTCGCGCCACTCGAACTTTTCGACGAACTCAAGCAAAATGGCTGGGCAAACTTTAAAGATGTGGCCGTGATGGTTCTTGAGCCAATCCCGCATATTTCAGGGTCGGATGTCAAACTTAAAGACATCAATATCGAAGACTATAGCAAATTGACTGTCAGCAACCACACACATGAAAACCGCTATGCTGAAATTTTTCTCAAGCTTCTGAAACGCATCAAAGGCAAACCCACATTTTACCAGCTTGAACGGGATAATCAGGTGATCGGCAATATCATTACTGTAAATGATTTCGGTCAAGTCGGTCTTATCGATTTTGCAATCGTGCCGAATTTGCGCGGCCGCGGGCTTGGTGGTTTGGCACTGCAAAGTCTGATCAGTACAATCAGACGTAAAACTGCCGACGTTCCCATTGAAAGACTTTGGCTACAGGTCGAGACTTTGAATAGTGCCGCCTGGCGCCTTTACACCGGTGCCGGTTTTAAAACAATTTACCATTATCAATATTGGAGACCAGGCGTTTGACCAATCTAAAAACGCTCCTCATCGTGGTTGCCTGTGCCTTGATCGATGAAGATAATAGGGTTTTGCTGGCCGAACGGCCGAAGGGTAAGTCACTCGCCGGACTATGGGAATTTCCCGGAGGCAAATTGGAACCCGGAGAAACGCCTGAACAGGCACTTATCCGCGAACTTGACGAAGAATTGGCAATTAAAGTGAAAGAGGATTGCCTTTCGCCCTTTACTTTTGCAAGCTATTCTTACGAAAAATTCCATTTACTGATGCCGCTTTATATTTGTCGGCGTTATCAGGGAATAGCAAGGGGAGCTGAGGGGCAAAATCTCAAATGGGTTCGGGCTGACGATCTTGATCATTATGAAATGCCTCCTGCTGACAAGCCGCTTATACCACTTTTAAAAGATTTGTTGCTTTAACCGGTTATTAACTTTGTTTAAGCCGGATTGTACCGGATTGAACCAGTGTTAAGTGGTTATTAACAGGTGACTTTTAGCATGTATCTCAGTTACTCTGGAGAAATATCATGCATCACCAAGAGTTTTCAAAATTAGATCATAATGACCTTACTCAATCAGCAGGGACGGGTGTTTTGCGTATCGTATTACTTTTCGGTTCTGTCGCTGTCGCACTTGGTCTCATCCTTGTACCAATGCTTGCAGATCGTAAGGATGCGGAATTCACCCAATCAATTTTTCAAAATAAAGTTGATTATTCTACAATGACAGGTTCAGTCAACCAATCGCCTATTCCTCAAATAGATGACGTAAAAAATCCTAATTAAAAGTCTGAAAGTAGGATAAAATAGCTTAAAAAGTTATTTTATTAAAATATTTTTCTTTGAGATAAGCGCCTTTGCCCCCTATATCGTCACTAAAGGGATAGTCCCTGCACTGTTGTGTTTTATACCGGATCAAAGGGCAGTTTTTTTACATGCTTATCGGATTTATTGCCAATCTCGTCATATTCATTCTGTTACTCATTGCACTTGCCAGAACGGCAAGAACAGGCTGGAGTCTTTCGCGTCGGGTTTTGATCGGGCTTGTTATTGGCGTCATCTTCGGAATCATATTGCAGTCCATTTACGGTCTTAACAATGCGCAATTAAAAAAATCCATCGAATGGTTTAATATTGTTGGCAACGGCTATGTCCTTCTTTTGCAAATGATCGTCATGCCGCTGGTATTCGCATCTATCCTTTCTGCGGTAGCGCGTCTTCATTCGGCTTCGTCACTTGGCAAAATCAGTACAATCACCATAGGCATACTTCTGTTTACCACATTGATTGCGGCTTTTGTCGGTGTGATGATGGTCAATCTCTTTGGTCTTTCGGCTGAAGGCCTCGTTCAGGGAAGTGCCGAAAGTGCGAGATTGAGTGCTATAGAGACCAATTACATGTCCAAAGTTGCCGATATGAGTGTTCCGCAACTCGTCCTTTCTTTCATACCCAAAAACCCGTTTGCCGATCTCACAGGTGCCAATCCTACATCCATTATCAGTGTCGTTATTTTCGCAGCATTTCTTGGTGCGGCAGCTATTCGCCTGATGAAAGACAATCCCGAAAAAGGAAAAGGCGTCATTTCGGCAATCGACACGTTGCAGGCCTGGGTCATGAAACTGGTTCGCCTTGTCATTCTGCTTACCCCCTATGGCGTTCTTGCTCTTATGACAAAGGTTGCAGCCACCTCCAATGCCGAGGATATTCTCAAATTACTGGCATTTATCGTCGCTTCCTATCTGGGGCTTGCAATTATGTTTTGCGTACACGGATTGCTGCTTGGACTTTCGGGCATTAATCCGCTGCGTTTCTTTTCTAAAGTTATGCCGGTATTAACATTCGCCTTTACCAGCAGGTCAAGTGCCGCCAGTATCCCCTTGAACATTGAAGCTTTGACCGAACGCATAGGCGTTCCGCAATCGATTGCCGGTTTTGCAGCATCTTTCGGTGCCACAATAGGTCAAAATGGTTGTGCCGGCCTCTATCCGGCAATGCTTGCCACCATGGTAGCACCGACTGTCGGCATCAATCCGCTTGATCCTGTCTGGATTGCGACACTCGTCGGTATCGTCACATTAAGCTCGATCGGCGTTGCGGGTGTTGGTGGTGGTGCAACCTTTGCAGCCCTTATTGTTTTGCCGACAATGGGCTTGCCGGTTACACTTGTTGCATTGCTCATCTCTATCGAGCCATTGATCGACATGGGACGCACGGCTTTGAATGTAAATGGTGCAATGACGGCCGCAACAATTACCAGCCAGATTTTACACGAAACCGATAAATCGGTTTTTGAATCCGACAATGATAAGGAACTGACCAATAGTTGAGGAAGCAAACTACCCGCCATAAAAACGGTTGCGCGCGAATTCCTCTTTATTGCCTAAGAAAAGCTGTACACGCTTAATCCAGTTTTTAAAGATAAATGAAAGTTTATCGAATGCGCTATCAATGGGCCGATTTATCTCCCAGAACATCAACAAGAGATATTGTTGCTGTTCCCGGACGAGCCGGTTTTTGCTGGCTTTTATCCGGAGCCCACCCCGAAAGCCAGATAAATGAAAAACTTGCACGGATACGGCCATCATTATCGCTAAAACGGTCCGCATAAATTTCGGCAACACGCTGAAAAAATCTCCTGCTTACCGGACGATGGGAACGACCGATCAGCGCATTCTGCATCCCCATAGCACGCAAATCATCAATAAGATGAAAAACCGTATCATAACGCACAGTCAAATTTTCCACGTCGCTCACCGGCATTGCAAAACCGGCTCTTTGAAGCAAGGCTCCGGCATCCCTAATATCAACGAACGGGTAGATCCTCGGGCTTGCTCCCCCGTAAAGCTCATTTTCAGCTTCAAGCATAGATTCCCGTAATTCGCCTAATGTCCCCGCTCCTGCCATAACCCCCAGAAAAAGGCCATCCGGTTTCAAACTGTTGCGAATCTGGGTCAGTACTCCGGGAACGTCATTCGTTATGCTAAGTGACAAAAGCGAAATAGCAAGATCATAAGCTCCGGCCGGCAAATCTATAATTTCCCGATCACGCCGCAAAAAAGCGTGTTTGCCATTCGTATAACGGTCGTCACTTTCAACACTATCGACACTAGAAACTTTTCCCGAATTGACGAGTGCTTCGGCTCCTGCTCCGGTATGTCCGAAAAGGTCTACAGCATGACTGAACTTCCGGTCAACCGTCTGCAACCTTTCCTGTAATTCCTCGGTAATACGTCTGAGTAAAAAATCGCCTTTATTACCGTAACGATTAAAAGCGCGGTTTCGGAACTGTTCAATTCTATTCTGGTCAAAAATAAGAAAATCTGTCATTATCTGCTATAGCGTGTTTTAGCCGTCATCAATTATTCTGGAAAGATTGACGGACCCGTCCGTAATCATTGATCAGAATAAACCCAAACAGGTCGTTTTAACAATATCCCGGGAATTTTCATTGCAAATGCAGTCATTTGTCTAAAAAGGTCAAAAAGATTGTTAAAGGCACAATATCTCGATCGGAAAACTTTGGTAAAATTCGGGGAACATGTCATGAATGTGCTGTTTCCTCCAACATGTCCGGGATGTGGTGCTTTTGTCGAAAAAAGCGGTACGATATGCGCAGAATGTTGGCAGAAATTACATTTCATAACCAAGCCTTATTGCCCTGTTATGGGAACGCCATTCACTTACGACCCCGGAGAAGGTTTTTTAAGCGGGGAAGCTTTGCAATCCCCTCCCCCGTTTCAACGTGCGCGCTCGGCCGTTGCCCATTTCGGACTTGCTCGCAGCCTTGTTGCACGGCTTAAATATGGAGACCGGACAGATCTTGCACCGTCCATGGCCGAATGGATGATCATTGCGGGCAAGGAACTTCTTGATGACGCCGATGTCATTGTGCCTATTCCTTTGCATTACCGCCGTTTTTTAAAACGTACATATAATCAGGCTACAGAGCTTTCCCGCCATATTGCCAAAAGAAGCGGAAAACCGTTGCAACCATTTCTTCTCAGACGGAGAAAGAACACCCGCCAGCAAGTGGGACTTCTCAGGAAAGCCCGTCAACGGAATATGATCGGCGCATTCCTTGTTCCGGAAAAGGAAAAAGCGAAAATCAAAGACAAACACGTTCTGCTTGTGGATGATGTCTTTACAACCGGTTCGACTGTCCGCTCGGCGACAAAGGCACTTCTGCGAGGAGGAGCCAAAAGCGTTGATGTCCTTACTTTTTCACGGGTATTGCCGGAATTATATGAAGATCCGACCTCTTGAGGAAAAATCGAAAGGCACTTATATAGCGACAATGGAGAAGAAAATGCCGCATGTAACGATTTACACCCGTCCCCACTGTCCTTATTGCGAGAGTGCTATCGAATTGTTGCAATCAAAAAACGTTCAGTATGAAGAAATTGATGGTTCCGGTGAAAGACGCGCAGAAATGGTAAAACGTGCACAGGGTCGCAATACTTTCCCGCAAATTTTTATTGGTGAAAGACATATTGGTGGTTGCGATGATCTTTATGAGCTTGAAAGAAGCGGCAAGCTCGACACACTTCTTTCCGGCGAAAAATAATGATCCGTTTTTCGCTTCATTGTGATCATGCTCACGAATTCGACGGTTGGTTCCGGAATAATGATGATTTTTTAAATCAGAAAAAAGCCGGCCTCATTCACTGTCCTATTTGCGACTCAAACGTCATAGATAAAACTTTGATGGCTCCTGCGGTTTCTACGTCCAAAAAACATGAACAGGTCGGAATGGGGCTTAATCAAGAGCAAAAAAGAATAATTGAAGAAATGCGCAAACTTACCCGTCAAGTGCGCAAAAATGCCGAATATGTCGGCGACCATTTTGCCGAGGAAGCAAGGCGTATTCATTTCAAGGAAGTTAAAGAACGTCCGATTTATGGCGAGGCGAGTTCGGAAGAGGTTTCATCGCTCGTTGATGACGGCATTCCGGTCATGCCGCTTGCACCTCTGCCGGAAGATGAAAACTGATCCTCCGGCAAATACCCGGTTATTTCCAAATTTTATGCTTATTTCAGCCGGCGGGCCAACAACATATAATTGACATCCGTATCTTTCGACCGGTTCCAGCTATCCTTGAAGGGATTATAGGTAATGCCCAATTTGTCTATCACTGTAAGGCCGGCAGTATTCAGCTTTTCTGTAATTTCGTCGGGCGTCAGAAACTTGTTATAATCGTGTGTTCCTTTCGGTAACCACCGTAAAATATATTCAGCTCCGATAATAGCCAGTCCCCACGATTTCAGTGTCCGGTTCAGTGTTGCAACAAACATAAGGCCTTGGGGTTTGACCATTCTGGCACTTTCTGACATGAAGAGATCAACATCGGAAACATGTTCAACCACTTCCATATTGAGGACAACGTCGAATTGTTCTCCGGCTTTTGCCAAATCTTCGGCTGTTGTAGCACGGTAATCTATAGTCAAGCCTGATTGAGTCGCGTGAAGTTTTGCCACTTCTATATTGGTGGTTGAAGCATCGGCACCCACGACATCGGCACCAAGACGCGCCATCGGTTCACAAAGAAGTCCACCACCACAACCAATATCAAGAAAACGTATTCCTTTTAAAGGTTCGGCATCCTTCGGATCGCGGTCGAAAGCCTCACAAACCTTTTCCTTGATATAGGAAAGGCGTGCCGGATTGAATTTATGGAGAGGGCGGAATTTTCCTTGTGGATTCCACCATTCTGCGGCAATGCGCGAAAAATGATCTACTTCTGCCTGATCTATCGTGGTACGTTGGGCTTCTGCCATAGGGGGCTCTCCTATAAGATTACATTTATGAGTTCTGTCTTAAATGGGGCAAAGTCAAGAGACAAACAAGTAAATATGTCAGTCTTGCGTAAATTCTCAATATTGGCTATGTCAGCATAGCCGTAAGGCCTATCGGCTCGGCGTTGGAACAGTTTTAAAAATTAGAGGCAAGAGTTGTTTAAATGGCGCGCATAGTCATGAAATTCGGTGGAACTTCCGTCGCCAATATCGAGCGCATCAAAAATGTTGCGCGCCACGTCAAACGTGAAGTTGATGCTGGCAATGAAGTTGCTGTCGTTGTCTCGGCAATGGCTGGTAAAACAAACGAGCTCGTCGGCTGGACACGTGAAGCCTCACCGATGCATGACGCCCGCGAATATGATGTCGTTGTCGCCTCGGGTGAACAGGTAACCGCCGGACTTCTGGCTATTACCCTGCAGTCCATGGGAATCAATGCGCGCTCATGGCTCGGTTGGCAAATTCCGATCGAGACAGATAATGCTCACGGTGCTGCACGCATTACAAAAATCGACGGTTCGCAATTAATCCAGCGTTTTAAAGAAGGACAAGTTGCTGTCATTGCGGGTTTTCAAGGCATCGGACCGGATAAACGCATTACCACACTTGGCCGCGGCGGGTCGGATACCAGCGCGGTTGCGATAGCTGCCGCCGTCAAAGCGGATAGATGCGATATCTATACCGATGTTGACGGGGTCTATACGACAGACCCGCGAATTGACCCCAAAGCGCGTCGTCTGCCGAAAGTAGCATTCGAGGAAATGCTGGAAATGGCTTCTCTTGGTGCCAAAGTTTTGCAGGTGCGCTCGGTCGAACTTGCAATGGTTCATAAAGTACGCACATTTGTGCGTTCGAGTTTCGAGGATCCCGATGCTCCGGGCATGGGGGACCCTATCAATCCACCCGGAACACTCATTTGCGACGAGGATGAAATCGTGGAACAACAGGTTGTCACAGGCATTGCTTTTGCCAAAGAAGAGGCACAAATTTCTTTACGCCGTTTGGCAGATCGACCGGGTATTTCGGCAGCAATATTCGGACCATTGGCCGAAGAACATGTTAATGTCGATATGATCGTACAGAATATTTCGGAAGACGGTTCCAAGACCGATATGACATTTACTGTACCGGCAACCGACATTGACAAAGCTGTTGCAACCCTCGAAGCCAACAAAAAAGAAATCGGCTTTGATGTTATCCAGTCGGAAACAGATCTCGCAAAGGTTTCAATCATCGGCATAGGTATGCGCAGTCACGCAGGAGTTGCTGCGACAGCATTCAAAGCATTGGCTGAAAAAGGTATCAATATCCGTGCGATCACGACATCTGAAATCAAGATTTCAATTTTGATCGACAATGCCTATACCGAATTGGCTGTACGAACCTTACATACGGTATATGGCTTGGATAAAGGCTAAGGGATAAACTTTCCGGTTTTTCTTGGGAATAATAAAGCGGGTTGACCTTTTAATATCATGAGCATGAGACTTAACTATCATAACGGGAGATATGATAAATTATGCGGGAGACCCATGTAGGCCCCAAAGTTATTCTGAAGCGGCTACGCGAGTTTATGGCACGTGCCATGGACTCGCAAGAACGACTTGACCTTATTGTTCGTGAAATCGCTCGCAATATGGACGCAGAGGTTTGCTCCTTCTATGTTTTGCGTTCCGACAATATGTTGGAACTTTATGCGACAGAAGGCCTAAATCCCGGCGCTGTCCACCTTTCGGAATTACGTTTGGGGCAAGGTCTGGTGGGAACCATTGCAGCCACTGCCCGTCCGCTCAATCTGACAGACGCAAGAAAACATCCGGCATTCGCCTATCTTCCCGAAACGGGTGAAGAAATCTATTCGTCATTTCTCGGTGTTCCAATCTTACGCGCCGGTCGCACCTTGGGTGTTCTTGTTGTCCAGAACCGCAATAAGCGTGGTTATAGTGACGAGGAAGTCGAAGCCCTCGAAACAGTTGCCATGGTTCTTGCAGAAATGGTTGCAGCAGGTGATCTACCGAGGCTTACCCGTCCCAATGTCGATGTTGACATGCGCCGCCCGTTCACACTTGTTGGCCAGTCACTCAACGAAGGCATCGGCCTTGGTCATATTGTTCTTCACGAACCGCGACTTGTCGTGACCAATCTGTTCAATGAAAACAGCAATGCGGAAATCGAGAAGCTCACAAAAGCGATCAACTCGTTACGTCTATCAATCGATGACATGCTTTCAAGAAGTGATGTAGCAAGTGAAGGCGAGCACCGCGAAATTCTTGAAACCTATCGTATGTTTGCCAATGACCGCGGCTGGATAAGGCGGCTTGAAGAAGCAATCAAAAACGGTTTGACTGCGGAAGCGGCAGTTGAAAAAGTTCAAAGTGATACACGTGCACGCATGGTTCACCTGACGGATCCCTATTTGCGTGAACGATTGTCAGACTTTGACGATCTCGCCAATCGCCTGCTTTATCAATTGATGGGGCGCACGCGCGAAACAATCAATGCCGATTTACCGACAGATTCAATTATTGTCGCCCGCTCGATGGGGGCGGCCGAATTATTGGATTATCCGCGGGAACGTATTCGTGGCCTTGTATTGGAAGATGGGGCCTCTACAAGCCACGTAGCTATTGTTGCGCGTGCCATGTCAATACCGGTTGTGGGGCAAGTCAAAGGGGTCGTGTCTCTATCGGAAAATGGCGACCCTGTAATAATTGACGGTGATGATGGCAAAGTTTACCTGCGCCCTGTACCGGATGTTGAAAGTGCTTTTGTTGAAAAAGCGCGGTTTCGTGCCCGTAAACAAAAACTCTATCGTGATTTGCGGGATGTGCCGGCCAATACCAAGGATGGCCGCCACATTACCTTGCTCATCAACGCCGGTCTCCTCGTCGATCTACCACAACTTGATGAATCGGGAGCGGAAGGCATTGGCCTTTTCCGCACTGAATTACAGTTCATGATTGCCTCGACATTTCCTCGCGCCCACGAGCAGGAAAAACTCTATCGCAATGTCTATAAGGAAATTGGCGACAAGCCGGTTACTTTCCGGACGCTCGATATCGGTGGAGACAAGGTGTTGCCCTATTTCCGTAGCAAAGGCAAAGAAGAAAACCCTGCCCTCGGCTGGCGTGCTATCCGCCTGACACTTGACAAACCCGCATTGATGAGAACGCAATTGCGCGCTTTGCTGAAAGCCTCCGGAGGACGGGAATTGCGCGTCATGCTGCCAATGGTGACAGAGGTCGGTGAAATATACCACACCCGCAAGCTTATCGACCGCGAGGTTGCTTATCTTACGCGTTTTGGTCATGCAATGCCAACGCGGCTGAAATTGGGCGCTATGGTTGAAGTACCGGCACTCTTGTTCCAGCTTGATGAACTCATGCGTGTTGTCGACTTTGTTTCCGTCGGCTCCAATGATCTTTTTCAATTTATGATGGCAATTGATCGGGGAAATTCTGAGATAGCCCATCGTTTTGATCAACTTTCTGCCCCGTTCCTACGCGCTTTACGCAAAATTATCGAAGCAGGTGAGCGCAATAACACGCCGGTGACCCTCTGCGGTGAAATGGCCGGTAAACCATTGCTTGCTTTGGCACTTTTGGGACTTGGCTTTACCCGCATTTCCATGACCCCGTCAGCCATCGGTCCAATCAAGGCCATGTTGCTCAGGCTTGATATCGGAGATTTACAAAAAGCTTTGCTCGCCGAACTGGAAAAAACGACCACCGCAACATTGCGATCCTGGCTGACGATTTATGCCGAAGCAAATAATATCGCGTTATAAATCCGAGATTTACCGGTCTATTTGATCTAAAGCCGTTTGCTATAGTCTATTATATTCTGCGGTTCTATACTGGCCGCCAATTGGTCGATTGACCGGTTCCCGCTATTGCAAGGCCGGTTGCGGTTCTTTTCGTCGCTTTATAGATTTTGAAAACGGGGTTGAACAAGTAAAGATTTTCAAGATATGTTGAAGAATTGTTCAGCACGATCTCAACTTTTAGCCTCTCTCGCTCACTTTGACTTACAAAAGCCTCATAATCCCCTTTTGCGATGGAGATTATGACAAAAACCTGTTTCTACCCGATAAATCTTTTGTCCTTCGAAATTTCCTCTTTGCCCTTACACCTTACAAAAAGACTTCTTGGCGGCTTGGAAACTGCTTCAAGTTTGAAGGTTATTTCAAGTCGGCATGTTTTGCTTCATTGCCTGTACGCTTCATAACAAAATAGCAGACCAACATTAATACAATCCATATGATACCGACGATGAGTGCAGGTGCTGTATCTTCAAAAAATCCGAGAAGCACAATGATAAAAATCATGAAAAGAATAGCAATGATTGGACCAACCGGCCAGAACGGAATTTGATAACGCAAGTTTTTCTGTTCGGCTTTTGACATTTTAAGTCGCATACAAACTTGTGAAAGCAAAATCATCAGCCAGACAAAGACTGTCGCAAATGTTGCCATAGCAGCGATCAGGAAAAACAGTTTGTCATGGACAAAATAATTGAGCACCACGCCAATAACCAACACACAGAACATTGCTAAAACCGACAACACCGGAATTCCGCTTTTTGAAACAAAATTGAGTTTTTTAGGGGCATGTCCATCTTCGGCAAGGCCATGCAACATGCGGCCCGCACCGTATAAGTCGCTGTTGATGGCAGAAATTGCAGCAGTTATCACAACAATATTGAGGATATTGGCCGCATATTTGATACCAAGACTTTCAAAAATCGTAACAAAGGGGCTGCCTTCAAGGCCAATCTTGTTCCAGGGATAAAGCGACATCAAAATAGCAAGCGTTGCTACATAGAAAAACAGGATACGGAATGGAATAGCATTGATTGCCTTTGGAATATTCCGGTCGGCATCTTTCACTTCGACAGCCATAAGGCCGATAATTTCAATTCCACCGAAAGCGAACACAACCACACTGAAAGAAGCAATAAAACCTTCCCAGCCATTTGGCATAAAGCCGCCATTGCTCCAAAGATTATGAATACCGGTTGCTTCATGTGTTGCTGTACCGAAGCCGAATAACATAATTCCGAAACCGGCAATGATCATGGCTATAATGGCTCCGATTTTGACGACGGATAGCCAAAATTCCATTTCACCATAAATTTTGACAGCGGTGAGGTTCAAACCGGTTATGACAAGAGTGATACCGAGCGTCCATAACCAAGGCGAAACCTCGGGAAACCAGAACCCCATATAAGTTGCAAAAGCGGTAATATCGGCAAGACAAACGAGTACCATTTCAAAAACATAGGTCCAGCCAGTAAGAAAACCGGAAAACGGGTTCATATAATTGGAGGCATAACGGCCAAATGAACCGGGAAGTGGATTGTGAAGAACCATTTCACCCAGCGCCCGCATGACCATGAAAGCCATAACACCTGAAATGCAATAAGCCAGAAGGACACTGGGACCTGCTACTTTAATGGCTCCGGCCGAGCCATAAAATAATCCCGTGCCGATAGCAGAACCAAGAGCTATAAAAAACACATGCCGCTTGCTCAGGCCTTTTTTCAGTGAACTGTTCTGCATTTCCCGTCTCTCCATGGCGCTATATTGAATGTGTTAGGCAAAAGATGATGAATATTCAAGAAAGAAAGAAAACGATTATGCGATGGTAACAAGATAATGAAAATACCGGTCCGAATAATATTGCCTCTATGACAGCTTGGAAAACCGCTACGGCGTTTTCTGGAACTTTCATTTAATCTAAAAAACCGATCTTCTAACCATTATAAAACTCGCTAACAATTTGTCTTTTTTCTAAAATCGACAAAAGCTCGCAAATAAATGAAATTCTTTAAGAGATAAAATCGGATAAAATGACCGAATTTCGCTTGTTTTATTGGGAAAATATCCGGAATTACGGCCATCTCGGGGGATCGAGCCTTTCCATTTTTTCAATCCAAAGTTTTTTTGCCATTCAGGATACTGTCAGTTTTAGCGCTTAGATAGCAGATCAAACAAGGATTCTGCGAATGCGCAAAACTCGAAAACTGACAATTGCCGTTCTTGGCTGTGCAACATTGTTTTGCAGTGGTTATTATTTGAGCGGGAACGGCTATCTGAACCGTTATGGCGAGCAACGGATGATGCTTGACGTCACCCCTCCTCCCTTTGGAAGTGCCGAGCAACAACGCGATGAAAAAATTTTTTTGAAAACCCGTAACTATACAGGCAGTGCACGTTGGAAACAGGCAATAAACGACGCTAAAGCAACTCAAGCAGAGCTTATTCAAAGCTTTAGCTGCGCGACGGGCCACCAATTAGACCCGAAAAATATGCCGAATTTTGTCAAGCTTTTTACCAAAATCGATGAAGACGCAGAAAGACTGACACGACAATCCAAGAAAGAATTCAAGATTCCTCGTCCTTATATCGCTTATGGAGGCGCTTCTTGCGCGAGACCTTCAGGTTACGATTATCCGTCCGGTCACGCCATGGAAGGATGGACAGTTGCACGCTTGCTGGTTGAATTTTTCCCTGAAAGACGCGCAGCCATTTTCACCCGTGCGCGCAGTTTTGCTGAAAGCCGCGTTATTTGCGGCGTCCATAGTGTCAGTGCCGTGGAAGTTGACGAACATTATTCGGAAAGACTTTTCGAACGCTTGAAAAAACTTAAGACCTTCCAAAATGATCTGTCCATTACACAAAGTGAAATGGAAAAACTGAAAGAATGGTCTGACAAAAACGGCAAATGCGAAAAATTTCCGGCCGAATATGTCAAACCGTTTTCTATCAGAACGTCTTTTTCCTATTCCTATCCCGCTCATGTTGTGAGGTGACACATGTTTCGCACCATTTTGAAATATCGCCTTGCAATCAGTAGCGTGGCTCTATCAATTATCGTTGCATTTTACATGCTTCTGATTTTTAACCGCACGTTCTGGCAACATGTTTTACAGGCCTTCAATTATGATTTTGCGCCGATTATGGCAATTGCTGTCGGTGTTGCCTGTTTGTTTATTGCACTCACGGTAACTTTTTCGGTTAAATATCTTATCAAGCCGGTTTTTATAATTTTCATTATGGTGGGAAGTATCGCAAGCTGGTTTACGGATGAATTCGGAACAATTATCGACCGCGATATGATTGCCAATGCTGTAGAGACCACTTCGGCAGAAGCGTCCAACCTGCTTACACCCGCATTTTTCCTCCATCTTGTATTAACCGGCATTGTTCCTTGCTTGCTTATATTGTGGATAAAAATCAAACATTTTCCACTCATAAAGAAGGTACTTGTCAATCTCTCGATTATTGTCCCCTGCTTGTTGATCGCCGTTTTTTGCACGTTGATTACATCACGTCAGTTGATTTCAACATTACGCGAGCACAATGAAATAGTGCGTATTGTCAACCCTATTCTTCCTATCGGTCATGCTGTAAAATATGTGACCCGCAGGGAACATGCGAAAATACGTGTTTTCAAACAAGTAGGGCTTGATGCCAAAGTAGTGCCATTCGAACCGCAAAACAATCGTCCGCGCGTTACCATTGTGGTTGCCGGCGAAACAGCACGGGCAGAGGATTTTTCGCTGCAAGGCTATGATAAAGAAACCAATCCGGAATTAAAAAAGCGGGATATAATCTATTTCCCGAACACCACTTCATGTGGTACCGCGACAGCACAATCGCTTCCATGCATGTTTTCACCCTTTCCTCGCAAGGAGTTCTCGATAGCTCGCGCTATATCAACCAATAGTCTTCCGGATATTTTGAAAAACGCCGGAATTAACGTCGAATGGTGGGAAAATAACACCGGTAGCAAAGGTGTTGCAGACCGCGTCAACAACGTATCTTTCTATGGGCTTAAAGATCCCGAATTCTGCATTGAAGGCGAATGTCAGGACGGCATTATGCTCGAAAAACTCGGGCAATGGCTTGATAATATTGACCATGACAGCGTGTTGTTTATCCACCAATTAGGTAGTCACGGTCCTGCCTATTTCGAACGTTATCCGGAAAAATTCAGACATTTTCGGCCAGACTGCAGAAAGACTGTCTTCAGCGAGTGCAAGCCGGAAGAAATCCGCAATGCTTATGACAACACTATTCTCTATACCGATTATTTTTTGAGCCAGATTATCGATGCGTTAAACCAGCGCGCGGGCAAATTCGATTCTGCTATGATCTATATGTCCGACCATGGCGAATCTCTGGGCGAAAACGGTTTATATTTACACGGTATGCCTTATTCGATTGCACCGAAAGAGCAGACACATATTCCATTTATTTTGTGGATGTCCTCGCCCTTTGCAAAGACGATGAACCTCGATTTGGGATGTATACGCAAAGATGCCGAATCTAAACAAATGTCACACGACAATCTTTTCCCTTCCGTCTTGACCATGATGAATGTTAAAACAACATTAAAGGATGACCGGCTTGATCTCTTCAGATCATGCCAATCCAGTCAGATAGCCTTGGAAAAATAAAACATGCGCGTATTGCTGATTGAAGATGACAAATCGCTCGGACGCGCGGTGCGTGACCACCTCGTTAACCAGAACAACGCGATCGACTGGGCGGAAAATCTTGAAGATGCCTATGCAGCCGTTTCGACCACGCGTTATGATTTTATATTGCTTGATTTACGTCTACCGGATGGAAGCGGACTGGATTTTCTGAAAAATATCCGAACGAAAAATTTAACGTCGCCTGTGGTAATATTGACCGCGCACGACCAGATTAGCGAACGGATAGAAGGTCTGAATAGCGGTGCTGATGATTATATTGTCAAACCGTTCGACCTTTATGAACTCACCGCCCGAATTGGTGCTGTCGCCCGCAGAACAAATGGTCTTTCAAAATCGGAAATAAAAATCGGCTCTATGACTTTGGACATGGAAAATAAACGGATTTTTATTGACGATAAAGAAGTCGAGTTAAGTTCCCGTGAATGGGCCATTATCGAACATATGGCGAGCCACCCGAATATGCTTGTCACCAAAGCACAGATTGAAGATACAATCTATGCATTCGGTTCGGAAGTCGAAAGCAATACAGTTGAAGTCTATATAAGTCGTTTACGCAAGAAAATCGGTAAAGACCGCATCAAGACACATCATGGTCGCGGGTATAGTCTATGTTGAATTTCAAGCAGAAGGAGAAAAGTCTCACACGGCGGGTTATCGTTTCAGCGACCTGTGCCAATCTGGTTTTCTGGGTTATTGCTTGTCTCATGGCAGCTTTTGTCATGTATGAGGAATATGGGGAATCTTTCGATGGCACACTGCAGGTAACCGCCGAACGTCTTCTTCCTCTCGCTTTGGAAGATGTGCGCGACAATGACAAAGATTCCGACCTTCTCGTTAGAACAGACAATCACTCGACACCGGCGGAATACACAACATATCAGGTCCTTGACCGCGATGGAAAAATGGTCATGCGTTCGGAAGATGCGCCTGCTAATCCCTATGGAGTACCTCTCAAAACCGGTTTTTTTAAAACAAAAAAATGGCGGGTCTATTCCCTCGTCAGTCAGGATGGGGATTATCTCATTCAGGTTGCCGACCGACTTTCCGAAAGGCGGGAAGCCGCCCGCGAGGCTATGACGGCAATGCTCATACCTGCTTTACTTCTCATCCCGCTCAGTATGCTTGCAATCGGTTTTATTGTTCGCAACCAATTGCGTCCGATAAAGAAACTGAGTGAAACGATTGCCAAAAAAGACACGGGCAATATGCAGGCCATACGCTCGCAATCCATGCCGGAAGAATTTCAGCCCATTATTGGTTCGGTCAATAGTCTTTTGGAGAAATTGAAATCGGCGCTCGAGGCAGAACGATCTTTCACATCTAATAGTGCGCATGAAATACGAACACCTATCGCGGCGGCTTTGGCGCATACACAGGTTCTTATCGAAGAAACCCCCAAACGTTATCATAGAAGAGCAAAAGAAGTGGAAAATGCTCTACAACGTTTACGTCGTTTGAGTGAAAAACTGCTTCAGCTTGCTCGTGCAGACACCCAACTCGGAACGAGTGAAAAACTTGTCGATCTCATCCCCTTTATTGATGCCGTGGTTGAGGATTTCAACCGTGCCAATCTGACAAAAGGAAGGCTTGTCACACACTATAATACCGATGTTCTCGACAAACATCTTAATGGAGATGCTTTCGGCGTTATTGTGCGCAATTTACTTGAAAACGCATTGAATTATAGTTCGGAAGGTTCATCTGTCGATATAACAATCAATCGGGACAATATTATCATATCCAATGATTGCCCTGTTGTTCCCCTTTCCAAACTGAAATTGTTGAGCCAACGTTTCTACCGTGGAGACAATCATAAAGAAGGCTCCGGCCTTGGCTTGTCTATTGTTGAAGCTTTGGAGAAAACTATGCCGATCAAAATTACCTATCGGTCTCCAAGAACCGGAAGCTCACAAGGTTTCGAAGTAACAATCGATCTCTGAGAAAAATAGCGGAGCATCGCTATCAATCTATTGAAAAACTACTGCCAATATGGATATAAGCGACAAGTTGCCGAAGTTTTTTCATTGACGATGAGTATATCATCAATGACGGGCATTTTGCTTCTATCTTTTGCACTGTGGAACGGGGATTTTTTACGTCAAACACTCTCTGTTTTTGAATTTCGAGGTCTGCTCTTTCGTTATTTCTTAAAATAATTCTCTTACCTTATCCCTTTTAATCTTGTTTAAAACTTTGATATTTTGGTTCATTTTATTGAATATTGAATTCGTAAAATATATAAAAATTACGGTTTTTTAGGAAAAGCCGAATTTGTGATACGTCTATTTCAAGTTTCACAATCCGTGATGAACATTCAATATCTATCCATCCGGGACGCATTTCCAATACCCACTTTAGTATGAGCGTCTAAGTATCTGGAAATAAAAAATTCAATCAAAACACTGTTCCAGTAAGACTGTATAATGAAGGAACTGGTGATGATAAACTTTCGTAGCCGTAAAAAGAAATATACCTCCTTTTCTTTTAAAGCCATCATCATTTGCGGCACTGCGAGCTTTTCATTCTGTTCCGGCACTTTTCCTCTTTATGCGAATTCGGTTTGCAATGTTGGATCTGACTGGTCAGGCGGAGAGGCAGCTATTGATAATACATGCACTGTTACAAGTGAAACATTCAATCCGCAAAAAAGTGATAACTATGTAGGCGCAGCGCTGGTTTCCGGAGCCGGAAACAAACTTGACATCAAAGGCGATCTTTCTTCGCTCGCACAAGGAAAACGCGGTGTAAGTGAGGAACTGAACCGGCTTGGAGATCTTGATAGCAGTACAAATGGCAAAACCCATCTTTCAATGGGAGCCAAGAATGAAATCAAGACGATAACGGATAGTGGCGGACAAATTTCTACAATAAATGTTTATCCGGATCAATCTTTCGAAGTTTCGGACTGGGGAGATGCGAAATATCTAACGCCCGAACAAGTTGATGATAATCAATATATCAGCGCCGGTTTTGGCAAAGCTGAAAATGGTGGAGAGTTAACCGTTGATCTGGAGAATTTCAAAGGAAACGGTTTTTTAAACCCCAAAAAAACCGTTTATCTCGCTCTTAAGAATTCGAATTTGACATGGGCAGATGGAGAAGGCAGTGTTGTAAACTGGGCATCGAAAAATTCATTTGAATCCCGCGCTTATACTTTAAACAAAGATGCCATTGTCCGTGAAATTTCAGTTCCTGTTTTTCCTTATTCATTCACCGGGTATGATGGAACAACCCGTGTAATTAGAAATGTCGAGGAGCTAAAAGCCTACAATCGGGAACTCGTCAACGCTTTGCAAGATAAGAGGTTTCCCGAGCTGAAAACCCAACAGGCTTACGATAATGCATTCGCTGCTGCACAACCGACATTCATATCAGTGCCTATAACAAGTCTTGGATCCACAATACCTGACAATGATAAAATTTTCGAAGATCAAGGCAATACCCGTGCTATGTATGCGAGTAACGGGGGAAAAATTGTTGTTACTTCGACGGGTCAAATTGATGTCGGCTTTGACCCGGCAACGATGTCGGGAGCACTCGTTGCAGAAGGGGGGAGTGAAGTTTTAATCGAAAAAGGCGGAATTGTTTCGGCACGCGGAAATTCTGCTGTTATTCTGGGTTCAAACCGCGACCCTAACGACGAGAACAGCACTCATACGACTGGCAACAATTACGGTGTCATCAATTCCGGATTTCGTGAATCGGTTGTACATGAGACAAACGTCAATAATAGTCAAAATGACAAAGAATTTTATTCAGGTTCGGCTGTAGAGGCATTTTACGGTGGCACATTTCATAATGCAGGAATAATAAATGTTGCTGTCAGCCGTTCGAGTGAACAATCAACTGCATATAGCAACGGAATTTATCTTCATAACTCCGGCATTGCAACGAATGACGGCATTATCAATGTTGGCGTTAACAATGACGGCCTGCCGGGAAAAGTTGCCGGAGTTGCCATAGACTCGCTTTATTCAAGTTTCACCAACAATTCTTCGGGAACTATTTATATCGGCAGGGCCGCTCAATATAGCAATACCGATATTGTGAGTGATACAACGAACGCCAATAATACCCAATTTTACGGCATTATGGCTTCAAGTAATGCAACAGCGACAAATAATGGCTCCATTATTATCGGTAAAAACATGCAAAACGCGGCCGCTATGGCTGCCGATATCCCGATTGAAGCTGAAGACTATCACGCTCTCAAACTGGTCAATAATGGTACGATAGAGATAAATGGTGCAGCAGTCCCGACGAATGGCAGCGCTACGGCACGCAACTACGGGATGAAGGTTGTTAACAACGGTACAATCGTAAAAAACGGCAACAATATTATCAATAATGTCATCAATAATGGAACGATCAAACTTAACGGGATTAATGGTGTTGGTGTTTACGTTCTTTCAACAAAAGTGCAACAAACAGGTATTAATGATGCAACCGCAACATTGACCAGCACCAGTCATGTGGTTGTTTCGAGCTCCACACAAACTGACAAATTGATACGCAATTACGGCGTATGGGTCGAAGGACATCCTGATGACACGCACCGTGCAAGGGCTTTTATTGATGGTTCCATCGACCTTACCGGTGATGGTGCTGTAGGGGTTTACGTTCGTGATGGCGGTTACGCAAGCGTAACAGAAAATGCAAATCCGACTTTTGTAACGGGTAAGCGACAAATCGCGTTTTATGTCTATGGCGCAGGAAGCCAGATTGAAAATGGCGCCAGGAACATGGAAGTGAATGCGGATCAATCCAATCTATTCCGGATGGATGGAGGTGCCAGCTTTTATGGCCATGGCGAGAATTTGACGGCATCCGGAGAAGATAGCGTCATTATTGAAGGTTCCGGTACGGATATCAATGGGAGCCAAACAACGATCGAAACCAGAGATGCTCATCTTACCGTTAATAAGAAGGGAGCTGCTGCTGTTTTTATTAATGGTGGTGCCATAGGCCAAATCAGTGCTGAAGATCAACTTGAACGTAAAATTTATCTTACCGGAGAGGGAGCAATTGGCGGCATCGTGGACGGCCGTTACCATTTGATCGATTCAAGCTATACAAATGAAGAATATAGTTCAACAAAACTCACCAATTATGCGGATATCACAACCAACGCCAAGAACGTGACCGGTTTCATCACGCGCAACAGTGCCCTTCTGGTCAATCGCGGCACCATTGACATGACAAACGGCACTAATGCTACCGGAATCCATGTGATTGAAGGTGGGCGTCTGGAAAATTATAAAAATATTAGCGTCGCCAATGGAATCGGACTCCATATTGAAGGATTGGCCGGCAGAGACACGCAGGCAAACATTGTTAACACCGGCAAGATAACTGTTAATGATGGAATTGCCGGTATTTACCTCGAGAAAAACGCTTTTGTGAACGCTTCCGGAAATCAGGGGGAAATCAATGTCTTCGGAAGCGCCCACGGTGTTTTGTTAAATTCGGATGCCAAAGGGATAATATTGGGCGGTGACAAGATAACGGTCGGAGCCGGTACAGGGAACGGGGTTGAGAATAATATTAGTTCGACAGAGCCTGATTTTGCGGCAGCTATAGCTTTCAACGGCTCTGTTATCAATGTGGGAGGGAGCGGCTCCGGTATACGCACAGCAGTCGGTCTTGTAACAGGTTATGTTGATGAAAGTGAAACATTACGTGCTTCCACGGTGACAATCAATGTTGCAGCCAATGGTGTTGGCTATGATTTCCGCAATGCACAATTGAATGGCCCTATTTTAAATTCCAATGCCATTATAGGGTCTGGTTACACAATCAATGTCACCGGGAACGCAACCGGTATACGCACCAATACAACAGGGATTGTAAAAAACTATGCAACTGTGACGATGGATAATAATGCCACCGGCTCCGGCTGGTTGGCAGGAACCTCTTCATTATCTGAAAATGCCGGAACAATCCAATCCGATACTGAAAATGCCCTGTTGGTCAATTTAACGAATAGGTCATCAAATTCGCCTGACGGAACCAAATTTATCAATAGCGGGCGTTTACTTGCAAAAGCCGATGACGTGCTGGCCGTCAAAGGCAGTCAAAATGGCGATACACTTGTTTTTACAAACCCTTTGTCCGAGGTGCGGGGGCTTGTACAGGCTGGCGATGGAAAAGATAATCTCATATGGTCGGGCGGCATTTGGTCTGGCGGATTCGATATGGGCGGAGGTGATGGCGATCAGGCGACCATTGCTAATATAGCTGATACCGGTAACTTCAAACATGCATTGGCCGGCAATGGAAACGACAAAGAACTTACCCTTTCTCGTAGTATTATTAAAGGTGGTTCATTTACTGCCGATGATCTCGCACGGGGTGTCAACTTCGGCGATAATTGGAGGAAAATAAAACTTGCCGACGGCGCAAAACTTACATTAACCGATGATATAAAAAGTAGAGATAATCTTGATTTTCTCATTGAGAACAATAGCGTATTGGCTATCAACCAGAATGATTATCAAGGAAATAACTCTGCTCCCACCATCTTTAGCGAAAGCGCGTTAAGAGCTTCCTCGAAGGTTAGTCTTACCAATGGCGGTATAATCGATATGGTAAGCAGGAGTAATGACAATATTATAGACAAACTGATTGTCAAAGGTGATTATATCGGAAACAATGGTGGAATTCGCCTTAACAGCGATCTTAATGGCGACGGCGCCGCTTCTGACCGGCTTGTCATTGACGGCGGAACCGCTTCGGGAAAAACGAAACTTTATATCGATGATTTAATTGTCGGCAGGTTAAGTAAAAAAACCGCATATGAGGGCATAAAAGTCGTTGACGCAATCAATGGCGCAACAACCGGAGAAGACAGCTTTGTTATCGGTTGCGGCTGGGGACGTGGATATCAACGTGATGACGGCGTCATGGCTGTTGCCGGTTCCGACACTGCTTATGCCTATTTGCTCAAGCGTGGAGCGGCAAAAAAATCCGGTAACCGCGATGTTTATGGGGACGATGAATTCACTTATGACTGGTATCTTCGTTCGCCGGAAGACACCGACGACGCGGGTGAAGGAAATAGTGGCACAGGTGGCGGTGATGCAGGTGGTGAAACCTTGCCTACGAAACCTTCTTATGGTCCTTCGGTTCCGCTCTATGAAGCTTATCCTCAAGTGCTCACAAGTCTCAATCGTTTGTCTACCTTGCAGCAACGAGTTGGTAACCGCTTTTGGACGGATGGAACCGATAATACGGTGAATGAAGTTCATCTTTCCGATCAAGCCTCAACGCTTATTGAACATAGCGGTTTTTGGGGCCGCATGGAGGGAAGCACAGGCAAAGTAACCCCCTCACATTCGCCGACAGATGAACATTATGATCTTGATCTATGGCGCATGCAAAGCGGGATTGATGGTGCACTCGTCGAAAATGCCAACGGAATCCTGATAGGATCTTTGAGCGGTCATTTCGGTCGTGCAGAAGCCTCTGTGCGCTCCGATGACGGGCATGGCAAAGTCGAGGCGGAAGGGTATGGTATAGGGGCTGCAGCCACATGGTATGGCTTCAATGGCAGCTATGTCGATTTACAATCGCAAGCCACCTGGTATGAAACCGATTTCAATTCCAAGAATTTTACCCGTTCGGATACAAAAAACGAAAACGGTTTCGGCTACGCTCTTTCGGCAGAGGCCGGTCATCGGTTAAAATTGACGGAAACATGGGATATAACACCGCAAATCCAACTTTCTTATTCGTCAATAGATTTTGACAGTTTTCGCGATGGCTTAAGCACAAAAGTATCTCTGAAAGATGGTGACAGTCTGGAAGGCCGTGCCGGTGTCGCTTTCAGCAGAGATAAAACGTGGATATCCGATAGCGGAGACCGGCGTCGCACACTCCTATATGGCATCGGCAACCTTTATTACGAGTTTCTTGATGGAACGAAAGTGGATGTTTCCGGCACTTCGTTCCGGAATGAAAATGAAGATTTTCAGGCCGGACTTGGGTTGGGTGGCAGTTATAATTGGAATAACGATAATTGGTCACTTTATGGCGAAACAAATATACGCGGTGCGTTCAAAAATGTCAGCGATAATTACAGCTTTGGCGGCACAGTAGGTTTAAGAATTAAATTCTGAGTTTGAGGAGGGATTGTTCTTCATCCATGCGATGGGGAATAATCCTTCAAAACCATTCCGGTTGAAAAACCGAAAACCTCAATTGTCGTGAATGCAACGACCCCGTTCATTCTCTTTTTGTCCAAACACTGGACTTTTTATCTTCCGACATAACTATTCGTTTATTCGTTCAAACAATGGAGCAATATTCCATGTCTTTATGGGTAGAGGTTAACGATAAAATGCAACATGGCTATCGCTATGAACGCGTGTGTGAAGAGGGAAAAAACTTTTCAGCCGATTTTGAACCGCAGTTAACCCCTAGCCAAATGTTGGAAATGGGCGTTTTCGGCGGAAAATATATGACCGATTGCAGAAACGAGTTTCCTTCAAACTGGTTTCAAAACGCAAAACTATCGCCGGAAGGCAAACGGGCTGACATGAATTATTATGGTGTATTGGCCGGTAAGCCCCTTTCCTACTGGAAGGCTAAAGGCTGGATTTATGACAATGATCCGCGCGGCTGGTTCCAGTGGTATTGCCGTTATTATTCGGGCCGCCGTATCGAAGGCGAAGACGAGCGGCAGATCAAACGTTGGAAACAGATGCGCCGCCATCTCGCCCAGCTCAGAAAAAATTGTGACCCCGATGATTTTTTCTGTCGTCCGCGCCAGCGTCAGGCACTTCTGCAATGGGCCTATTTTTGTGATTAAGGATTACTTCAATCCTGCTTCGATCAAATTGGCTGTCTACGCCATGGCCACCAACTTGGACACCTTAGCCGCGGCCGTCTATGGGATGGAATGATAATTTCTGCATGGATAAAAAGTTTGATCGTGATAGCGCATATTTTCTTAACCCGCACACTTTTACCCATGCATTTTTACCCTCGCAGTTTAACAGCTGCATTTTTACCCACATGTTTTAAATTATATTCTTTAAAATTCTGCATGCTGTTTACTCTCGCTTCAACCTTCAATTCCGGTAAAACCGGATGTTGTAATGAAGATTAATCTTCTGAAATTATGTTTTCTGAAAGGTTGAACGGATAGGCCAGTTCTGCTAAACAACAGCTCAATTTTCAAGGCTCTTTCAATCAATGTCAAAACTTCATAAAACCGAATTGTTAAGTCCTGCGGGCACATTGAAATCTATGCGTTACGCTTTTGCCTATGGCGCGGATGCGGTTTATGCAGGCCAGCCCCGCTACAGCTTGCGGGTACGCAATAATGAATTCAATCATGAAGAAAATTTGAAAATAGGCATTGACGAAGCCCATTCCGAGGGCAAAAAATTCTATGTTGTTGTCAACATTGCCCCCCACAACAGCAAGCTTAAAAGTTTTGTGAGTGAATTAAAACCTGTTATCGACATGAATCCTGATGCTCTCATCATGTCAGATCCGGGATTGATTATGATGGTGCGGGAAAATTTTCCCGATGTCGATATTCACCTTTCGGTACAATCGAATGCTGTGAATTGGGCAACCGTCAAGTTCTGGAAAAGCATGGGATTGACACGCGTCATTCTCTCAAGGGAATTGTCACTGAAGGAAATTGAAGAAATCCGTGAAAACGTTCCCGACATCGAGTTGGAAGTCTTTGTTCATGGTGCATTATGCATGGCCTATTCGGGGCGTTGCCTTCTCTCGGGCTACATCAACCACCGCGATGCCAATCAGGGAACATGTACGAATGCCTGCCGCTGGAAATATGGTGTCGAAGAAGGCGTCGAGAATGAACTGGGCGAAATTGTCAAAGTTGAAGAGACGGTAAGCGCGGAAATTCAGCCCGATCTTGGCGAAGGGCCAACCACCGACAAGGTATTTGTGCTTCATGAAGCGAATCGTCCGGAAGCCGAAATGACCGCGTTTGAAGACGAACACGGCACATATATCATGAATTCAAAAGACCTTCGCGCGGTTCAATATGTCGAAAAACTTATCAACATCGGTGTCAATTCGTTAAAAATCGAGGGGCGCACCAAATCGCATTATTATGTTGCCCGTACTGCACAAGTTTACCGCAAGGCGATTGATGATGCTCTGGCCGGACGCCCCTTTGACGACAATTTGATGGTGGTTCTGGAATCCCTTGCCCACCGCGGTTATACCGAAGGCTTTTTGCAACGCCATAAACATAAAGAATACCAGAATTATGCTACCGGCTCATCGCTTCCCGGCCGTCAGCAATTTGTTGGCGAATTTAGCGGAAAACGCGTGAACGGACTTGCGGAAGTTGCTGTCAAAAACCGCTTTGAATTGAATGACAAAGTGGAAATGATGACGCCGGATGGCAATATCAATTTTACAATAAAATCACTGAAAAATAAAAAGAACGAAGACATTACTGTAGCACCCGGTGACGGGCATATTGTCTACATTCCCATCCCTGAAGATGTTCAATTGAATTATGCTTTATTGATGCGGTATGTTTGAAGTTGCCCGATAAAACAACCTTCCTGAATTTATCATTCAAACCTGAAACCGCTCAATAAAGTCACTTTAACAATATAACTTAAGAAAATGCCATTGAAGAAATCTGTTCTTCAATGGCATTTACAATATTCTCGAATATTCAGTTTATTTTATTCCCACTCGATGGTTCCCGGTGGTTTCGACGTAATATCATAGACGACGCGATTGATGCCGCGCACTTCGTTAATAATGCGATTTGCAGCTTGTGCCAGAAAATCCATATCGTAACGATAAAAGTCGGCTGTCATTCCGTCGACCGATGTCACAGCTCTTAACGCACAAACATATTCATATGTTCGCCCGTCACCCATGACACCCACCGTTTGTACCGGAAGGAGAACAGCAAAAGCTTGCCAGATTTTATCATAAAGGCCGGCTTTACGAATTTCATCAAGATAAACGGCATCCGCCTCACGCAAAATATCGAGTTTTTCTCTCGTCACTCCACCGGGGCAACGAATAGCAAGGCCGGGACCGGGGAAAGGATGACGCCCGATAAACTTTTCCGGCAAGCCAAGTTCACGCCCCAGAGTGCGAACTTCATCTTTGAACAGTTCGCGTAACGGTTCGACCAGTTTCATATTCATGCGTTCCGGCAAGCCGCCAACATTGTGATGGCTTTTGATCGTGACCGAGGGACCACCCGAGAATGACACGCTCTCAATCACATCCGGATAAAGTGTGCCCTGTGCTAAAAATTCCGCACCACCAAGCTTTTTGGCTTCTTTTTCAAAAACTTCGATAAACAGGCGGCCGATAATCTTGCGCTTCTTTTCGGGGTCGCTCACCCCTTCAAGCGCATTGATAAAAAGATCGGATGCGTCAACATGAACAAGCGGAATATTATAGGTCTCGCGAAACATCGAGACGACCTCTTCAGCTTCATTTTTGCGCATCAAACCATGATCGACAAAAATGCATGTCAACTGATTGCCAATGGCTTCATGAATAAGCACCGCCGCAACGGACGAATCAACCCCGCCTGAAAGGCCGCAGATAACGCGCCCCTTCCCCACCTGCCGGCGAATGGCAGAAATGGCCTGTTCGCGATAGGTTTTCATAGACCAGTCGCCTTTGATACCGGCGATATTGTGGACGAAATTCTGCAAAAGACGTGCGCCATCCAAGGTATGAACAACTTCCGGATGGAATTGCACGGCATAAAAATGGCGTTTTTCATCAGAAATCGCAGCAAAAGGCGCACCTTTCGAGGTGCCGATAACTTTGAAGCCTTCCGGCAAAGCAGTGACCCTGTCACCATGGCTCATCCAGACCTGATGATGGGTTCCTTTTTCCCATATGCCTTGAAAGAGAGCACTATCTGCTTCAACGGTAAGATCTGCGCGCCCGAACTCGCGTTCATGCCCCGCTTCGACTTTGCCGCCAAGTTGTGCGCACATTGTCTGTTCGCCATAACAGATACCAAGAACAGGAATCCCTGCATCGAATATCTCTTGCGGTGCTCTCGGAGACCCTATATCAACGGTTGAATGGGGAGAACCGGAAAGAATAACCGCTTTCGGCTTGATACGCTTGAAAGCGTCTGCAGCAGACTGGAACGGTACGATTTCGGAATAGACACCGGCTTCACGCACACGGCGTGCAATAAGCTGGGTTACTTGCGAACCGAAATCTATAATCAGAATTGTGTCAGGATGTGTTGTGCTCATAGAAAGCCTTTAAAGAGTCTTTTTAAGAAATGCAATCGGGTGATAGATGACAAAACAGTTTTTAAACCGCAAAGCTTGCAAAATAACGGCTCGTTATTTTGATAGCCCGTCAATTTCATTTTTCCGGATGTTCCAGCACCTTATCAAGCAGCATCAAAGCATTTGCCAGTTTTTCATCAACAATATGCAAATATTGGCGCCAATCCATTGCATGTTCCAGCTCCTTTTGACCATCGGAGATACCGCGCAATCCGAATAAAGGAACATTGAATGTCTGGCAGCTTCGCAATACGGCATAGGTTTCCATATCAACCATATCGGTTTCGATAGTTTTATAACCATCACCGGAAACAACATCGCCGCCGGTCGATAGGCTTGCAGACGGGAAATCGGGTATCAATGTCGGCATTTTCACAGTTGCGGGCAGATCAACAAAAGGCGTTACCCCCTTTTCAACACCCAGTACCGTTGCATCCATATCGCGCCAGCTCACAGATGACACCTGATAAACTTCTGTTTGTTTGAGCTTTTGTGAGCCACTCGAACCGAGCGAGACAACAAGATCGGGCAAGCGATTCTCGTTTTTCATAGCACTTAAAATTTTTGTCGTATTGATCGCGGCCTCGATCGGCCCCACGCCAATAATGTGCGGTTTAATGAGCTTTTTGAGGTGCTCGCCATATTCCAGTTCGGTTGCCATCAGAAAAAGAACCGATTTTCCACCCCACATGCTTGACCTCGTCATTATGTTTAACGTTTTTCAAGAACCGATATAAAAAAGCCGTCTGTATCTGTACTTGCCGGAGATAAAACCAGCCCATGTTCAGGAAATACCGGCCTTGGTGCATCTTTCCCGAAATGTTGCTGCCACAAATTTTTCATGTCGATTTCTTTGAATTGCGAATTTTCCTTGAGAAAAGCCGCTATTTGTTTGTCATTTTCGGAAGAAAGCAGCGAACATGTAATATAGACGAGATGACCGCCAACTTTAAGATAAGGTAAGGTCGCGTTCAAAACGGTTTTCTGTTCTGCAATACGGCGTTCAAGCTGGCCTTCTGTCAAGCGCCATTTGGCATCCGGACGGCGGCGCCATGTTCCCGTACCTGTGCAAGGTGCATCAAGCAGCACAATATCCATTTGACCTCTCAATGCGTCGAGTTCGCTTATATTGACGTGCGGTTGAACATTGCGCACACCGGAGCGACGCAGACGTTCAAAAATCGGAGCAAGACGGGCTTTTTCCGCGTCATAACAGTGAATTTGACCACGGTTTTCCATATCCGCCGCCATAGCCAATGTTTTTCCACCAGCGCCCGCACAATAGTCAAGCACTTGCATACCGACTTTTGCTCCGGCAAGTCTTGCGACGATTTGCGATCCGAGATCCTGCACTTCAAAATAGCCTTTTTGGAAGGCCGGCTCTGCCTGCACATTAGGGTGCCGTTTCAATTTCTCGATCGGTGGAATGCGTAAAGCGATATCAAACCATGAGACCGGTTTGGCACCTGTTCCCGCAAGTTCGCGCATAATCTTTTCGGGTTTTGCCTTCAAGCGGTTCACACGTAAATCAAGTGGTGGGCGTTTTGCCAATGCGACAGCTTCATCAAGCCAATGGGAGCCGAAAATATCCTGAAATAGAGGAACACACCATTGCGGCAGGTTTCCCCGAATATAATCGGGCGCTTCGTCAATATTTTTGGTGAGCCACATATTGCGGCTATGTTCACCCAATGGTTCCGGTGCAAAACGGTCTCCATCAAGACTACGCGCAAGTTCATCAAGCGAAAGCCCGCCATCTTCCAACAATGCACCAAAGGCTGTGTCATGAGGATCATCGCTATCCATGCGCCATTCAAGTAAATAACGTTCCCGCAAGGCGTCATAAACAATATTGCCGATTGCAGCCCTGTCACCGGCGCCAGCAAATCTATGCGAAAGCCCCCAATCTTTAAGTGCTTCCGCAGCCGGACGCCGACGCGATTTGATATCCTGCAATACTTCAATTGCCGCCTGAAGGCGCCCACCCAGTCGCATAGTTTTTTCAATTCCTGCTTGATGTTCCAGCACAGGGAATAAACGAATTTATTAAAAAGGAAAACCGTTCACGAAAAAAAAAGATCACGTTGATAGCTTTATTTATCACAGTTTAAAAAATGAAATCCGAAAGCTTTGTCGGAAAAGAGGAGAGCCTGACCGGTCGAAAATGAAGCCCATCAAAAAATGTTCGGCATTGACAAGGTTTTATCAGAAAAACACATCAAAGACAGGCGGATCACAACGTGGCCTTGAATTCAGGCCTTTTCAATTGTGAAAACACCATTATCGAAGGCAACCACTTTGACTTCCGTACCTTCAGGAAGATCAGGCCCTTTGATGCGCCATATCGTATCATCAATACGGACGCGCCCTTTGCCATCCCGAACGGGTTCCTCAAGAACAACTATTTTGCCAATGATCTGGTCGGTTCTCCTGTTTAATAATGGCTCGTCGGTTTCGCGATCGCGGCGAAAAAAATTACGACCTATCAACACCATGATGATAGAAAATATCAGGAAAAAGATGACTTCAACTTCCCAGTGTGCAATCCATGGCAAGTTATAAAGAAGCAAAGAAACAAGTGCCGTTAAAAGAGCCCCGAGACCGAACCAGACAAAAAATACGCCTGGGAAAATGAGTTCAAGAAGGAGCAGGATAAATCCTAAAACCACCCAGTTCCATGCTCCCAAGGTCATCAATAAATCAAACATCCTTGTTCCTTCTGAAGGCCAGCTTTTAACGCTCGTTCTATGAAGTAATGCTCACTCTATGAAGCTTGGCAGCTTGTCTAAAAATTCAACCTTTTACAAGCGATGAAACTCCTTAGGGTTTTACCATATGCCGACTGGTCAAAACCGCTTGCTTAAGCCTCATATAACAACCACGAGAGAAAACATCGTCTCCTGTCCTGCTTTCAACTTTATTTTTCTCTTGTGAGGAACCGAAAACTTCTTTTGCAATGGCACCGATGCCACCAAGAGAGCCGATAAGCGATGAAGCTTCCATTGGCATCAACACAACCTTCTGGTTATTGGCTGTACCAATAGAGGCAAGGGCATCGGTATATTTTTGCGCAACAAAATAATTGATTGCCTGAACATTTCCCTTCGCAATGGCTTCGGACAAAACCAATGTTGCTTTTGCCTCTGCTTCTGCCAGACGTTCACGTGCTTCTGCCTGCCGATAGGCGGCTTCCCGCTTTCCCTCTGCTTCCAGAATCTGTGCCTGTTTGAAACCTTCCGCCCGCAAAATATTGGCATTGCGGTCCCCTTCGGCTTCAAGAACTTGTGCGCGCTTGTCGCGTTCGGCTTTCATCTGCCGGCCCATAGCGTCGACCAGATCACGCGGCGGCTGGATATCTTTTATTTCAATTCGGGTCATCTTCAAGCCCCATGGATGGGCTGCTTCATCAACCACATGCAAAAGCTTTTCATTGATCGTATTGCGGTTGGATAAAAGCTCGTCAAGATCCATTGAACCGACAACAGTACGAATATTCGTCATATTGAGGTTTAAGACCGCATAATTCAAATCCGATACCTGATAGGCGGATTGGGCAGCATTCAGCACTTGGAAAAACGCCACTGCATCAACCGAAACAGTTGCGTTATCGCGGGTAATGACTTCCTGAGTGGGAATATCAAGCACCTGCTCCTTCATATTGACGCGCGCGCCTATGCGGTCAAAAAACGGAACAATCAAATTAAGTCCCGGCATCAAGGTTTTGGTATAGCGGCCGAAACGTTCAACTGTATATTGATAGCCCTGCGGAACCTGCTTGATACCCGCAAACAATGTTGCAA
The DNA here is from genome assembly GCF_002007485.1 of Ditibartonella apihabitans. Lineage (GTDB taxonomy): Bacteria > Pseudomonadota > Alphaproteobacteria > Rhizobiales > Rhizobiaceae > Bartonella > Bartonella apihabitans. The sequence continues at coordinate 692,158 of NZ_CP015820.1, read as the reverse complement.
CAACCAGCACAACCAACAACAATAAGGCGATATTAAAACCGAACACATTCTTCTCCCTTAAAAAATATCGAGATCAGTATTCGTATCGTTACAGTTTTATTTGCCAGCGGAAAGCTACAAACAGCGATGGAAGGCAGCTTTCCCCCGTTTAATGATCAATGCAAAATTTTTTTAATTTCAGCAATAGTTCAAATCCAGCCCTGAAGCTCTCTTTTTACAAGATGGGCGATGACTTTCATGCCGTCTTCACTGTCATTCAGGCAGGGAATATGGACAAAATTCACTCCGCCATTTTCTTTGAATGTCTTTTGCGCTTCATGGCCCATTTCATCGACTGTTTCCAAACAATCAACGACAAAACCCGGATTGAAGACTGCGATAGATTTGACGCCTTCTTTCGCAAGTTTTTCAACGGTCGCGGCTGTATAAGGCTGCAGCCATTCCTCAGGGCCAAAGCGTGATTGGAAGGACATAATGAGCTTGTTCTCATCCATTCCAAGGCGTTTACGCAAAGCTTCCGTTGTGCGCACGCACTCTTCCGGATAAGGGTCACCCCTTTTTGCGTAGGATTGAGGAATACCGTGATAGGACGCAATGATTTTTTCCGGAACAAATTCGAGCGTCTTCAAATGTGTCTCGACCGAATGGGCGAGCGCATCAATATAAACCGGATCATCGCTATAGGGCGGAACAGAGCGTATAGCCGGTTGATAACGACGTTTTTCAAGGCTTGCGAATACTGCGTCGAGTACCGTCGCCGTTGTTGTTGCAGAATATTGAGGGTAAAGAGGGAAAAACAGAACTTTTTCGCACCCCTTCTCGATCATAGTGCCGAGCACCTCGTCAATCGAAGGCTTGCCATAGCGCATGGCCCAATAGACCTCGACATTCGTCTCATCAAGGAGCGGACCGAGCTTTTCAGCTTGAGCACGTGTATAAGTGCGCAAAGGCGACTCGTTCAATTCATAATTCCAGATACGCTTATAAAGTGCACCGGACTTTTTCGGTCGTACATTGAGAACAATTCCATAAAGAATCGGGTACCATAAAATGCGTGGCCATTCTATTACCCGTCGATCTGACAAAAATTCACGCAAATATTTGCGAACATTTGTTGAATCGGTACCTTCTGGCGTTCCCAGATTAATCAGGAGAACGCCAACCTTACTTTTTTGATCTGCCATAAAATTCCAGTCTGGTCTTTCCGTTTTTTATTAAATTTTTCTGTTTAAAGAAAATTGCGAACCGCTGCTCTTGGTGCACAAGAGCTGCATCGAGTTGTTCGATATTGCGCAATTGACGCGTGAAACAGTTCCGCGCACGATGGAGCGCATCTCGATTTCAACAAGTTGCGGATTACTGAAACGATAATTTCCTTCTGAAAGCTTTTCTTTTGTATCGGACGAACGCGTCTCGAAGATACCGTTTCTGAACGACGATACGACACCATTTTTATCGACCCACTGGCCATCAATTCCTGTCGGAATATTCTGCACCGAAGGACGCTGGCCATAATTTTGTGAAAGATTACAAGCGGCAAGGGCAAAAGCCATTGCAGTAAGACAAAGAGTGGACGCAATAGGTTTCATCAGGTTTGCTCCAAAAAACCGACATCAAGCGGCAAAAAAACAACTGATAACAGCTGTATCAACATGTTATAGCTCAATCAATATGTCGCTTTTGATGGAAATCAACGGAAAAGCTTTTTTTTTGGAAAAAATTCTCTTTTCTGTTGCATGTAATCATCAGATTGATAGTAGTCTGACGCTTGCGGGGCAAACGAGGTACACCTATGTTTTGCAACCAAACGCCTATCTATGCGTTTTCGTCCTCACAAAGGAGATGATGAAAGCAATGATGGGTCCTATACTAGTAGCAGCCGAAGACTATGGTAAACGAGCCAACACTTCTTCCATTCTTCGTGCTCTCGGATATCGTGTAATTGAAGCAGAAAATGGATTACGCACACTCGATTTGTTGCGTAAACGCCGTAATATTTCATTTGCATTGGTCGATTTGATGATGAGTGACCTTGGCGGAACCGATCTCATTTCAACAATCCGCGTTACCGGATTTGCCGCCCCACTCGTTGTCATGTCCGATGTAGAAAATGAGGAACTCCTTCAGAAAAGTCTGAAGGCGGGTGCCGTTGATTATCTCGTTTATCCGATTACATCACTAAGATTGAGTGTGACACTCGGCAATCTCTCAATCAACAATACCTATGAGCGTGAAGTGCATTATATTCGTCGCCAACAGGAAAACCACTTGCGGTTCTCTGACCTTTACGCAAATAGTGAAGCAATGAAAGAGCCTTTTGAACGGGCAAAACAAGCTGCTTTATCGACTAAAAATCTTCTCATCGAAGGAGAAAAAGGAACCGGTAGAGAGACACTTGCCCGCGTTATCCACCACGAAAGCCCTTACGCAACCGGTAAATTTGTTCGTATCCAATGTGTGCCGATTTCTGATCCCCTGCAGGACGCAAAAAAGTGGGAAACCAAGATTCTGCCGCATATCAACGCGATTGACCATGGAACAATTTGTCTTTGCGAGATCGATCGTCTTGAAATTAATCAGCAGAGACGCTGGGTTGATTTTCTCAAGAAACGCAAGGAAACTGAAAAAGGTGAAGAGCCCAAGTTCCGTTTGACAACTATTTCAACGTCACGGCTTCAGGGGCTTGTCGAAGACGGTCTGTTTTTGAAGGAATTCTATGATCTGTTGAGAGAATGTCACGTAATTATTCCCCCGCTTCGCGAACGGCGTGACGATTTTGCCGATATTGCGCAGCGTGCCATTGAACATATTGTCGTTGAAAGTGGGCAGCCGCATGTTCACGGGGTGGCAGGTTCTGCACTTTCGCTTTTATTGCAGCATGATTGGCCAGGGAATGTTGGTGAACTGGAAAATGTGCTTTTTCGCGCTGTATTGCTGAGCCAAGGGCCACTTTTGACAATTCGTGACTTCCCGCAACTAACCGGAAATCAGCTTGCCGATTTCAGAAGCAATGCACCGGTAGAAATAGCCGAAAAAAATGATCGTTATTCCGTTCATCTAATTGATGATAACGGTCAGGTGCGTGCTTATAATGAACTTGAACGGGAAATCATTGAACGCACAGTGAACCACTATCGTGGACGCATGAGCGAAGCGGCCCGTCGCCTCGGGATCGGTCGTTCAACACTTTACCGCAAGCTTGATGAATATCATGCTGAAAGTCGGAAAGAGACCGAGACATTGCGTCGAGCAAGTTGAAAACGGGCAAGCTGAAAATAAGACTAAATAAGACTGGCCGGAAAAGGTCGGCACCGCATAATTTTAATGCGGCATGATGATTTGGTGGTGACAAATATCTTTGTCACCACTTTTTATTTGTTTTTCATTGACGACAAAACGCAAGAACCAAAATTGCACTCGTAGTTTGCTAACCTCAATCGATTTTTTCTATTTTTCTGTATAAGCGAAAGAACCGCCCGCCCCCTTCGTTCTCCCGCTTATATAACAAAACGAAACTGCCTTTTTTATCAAAACGAAACTACGTTTTCGATTTCCAACACGGAAGCACCCGAATTCGGCACTTTTCCCTCATGCTGTGTTTAAATGCAAAATAAAATCCGCTTTTCACACAGCCGATTGTTAAAACCAGGCGATTGTTAAAACTGGCCGACTGTTGAATGTGCCGATTGATGGATATGGATTGACGATTTTTCTATTGGACGAATTCTCTATTATTTGTGCTCCAGAAAACAACCAAAAGAGATAAAATTAAAATTTCATTTGCAAGTTCTGGTTGGAATATCCGTTAGAGCATATTTACAATGATAATCTGTTCTGCATCGGCCGCTTTTATGATATATTATTTGCACACTATTGTCAGGACATGTCGCGATTATCATTGCTTTCCAACGCCGTCATATCGCCCCCGTCAAGGCATCTCAAAGGCATCTCCAAGGCATCTCATTGTCTCCACATAGATCAAAAAACGAGGATTTTGACTTGTCTTGGGACGCTTCAATCCCAATATTAAAAATGAACCGGCAGAGGTGCTGCTCGAGAATGTGTCAATAAAAAGAAAAAATTAACCGTAGTAACAAAAAGTTACTGAGTTTGTTATAAAAGTTCTCTTCTGTGGCATTTTTGCCATGGTATGGTCGTATTTGATTAGCAGGATAAAATTGCTAGCTCATAATAAAGCTGCTGTTAACCATTCTGGATTATACTTTGATAACTATAAAGCCTAATTCAGGTGGCCCTGAGGCGAGACGATCAAACAATAGAAGTTTGGTTATTGCGCCAATTGGCGGGATAACAAGACAGGTTTTACGAATGGTGGTTGACGGATTGAGAAAATCATTTTGGACATTTCGTCGTTTGTCATTGGCCTTTGTGGCAATGGGCACAGCTCTGTCCTTTATGTTAGCACCTGTATCGGCGAAAGCCGAGACGAGGTCTTTGAAGCTCTATTACGTCCATACCGGTGAAAAAGCCGAAATTGTTTTTAAACGCGATGGCAAATATGATCAGGCCGGTTTGAAGCGGCTGAACGTGTTCTTGCGTGACTGGCGGCGTAATGAACCAACAAATATGGATCCGCGTTTGTTTGATCTTATCTGGTCTGTTTATCGCACCAGCGGGTCGCGCGAATATATTAATGTTGTTTCCGCCTATCGCTCGCCTGCAACAAACAATATGTTACGTTCTCGTTCGGCCAATAGTGGCGTTGCCAAAAACAGCCAACACACTCTTGGTCATGCCATGGACTTCTATCTACCGGATGTCAATCTCGCCAAATTGCGTGCTATCGGATTAAAGCAGCAGGTTGGCGGTGTCGGCTATTATCCGCGTTCAGGTTCGCCTTTCGTCCACATGGATGTGGGCAATGTACGCCATTGGCCGCGTATGAGCCGCAGCGAGTTGATGGCATTATTTCCTGATGGCAAGACTATGTATATACCAAGTGACGGCAAACCGCTTTCTGGATATAATGAGGCGAAAGCCGAGTGGCTCGCCCGTCGCGGGGCACCGGTTGTCTATGCCAGTGCATCACCTGCCCCTCAAAAACGTGGGTTTCTCAGCAGTCTTTTCGGGCGTAAAAATTCGCAAGAACAGTCAACCGAACAACCTGTGCGTGTTCAACCGAGTGCTCCGGTCGTAGCCGAAGAGCCAAAGACAACCACAGTGGTTTCATTACCCAAAAAGGACGCACCGCTTCCCGAATCTTCGCCTTTGCGCGGCAAGGGCATGAAACCGACAGACGAAGACGAGGAAGAGACCAACGAAGCACCGGTTATGGCTTATGCTAATGTACCGGTACCGACCTTCAAACCGGATGAAGGTGAAGATAATGAGACGACAGTCAAATTGGCATCGGTTCCTTTGCCGGAATCAAGACCTTTGCGGCAGGATGAGGCTGATAAAGTTGCCCTTGCTATTGCCAATAATGGGGGCGAGACCGGAAAGTTGTCTGACAAAGTTCCGGGTGACGATTTGACGGCATTGATCGAAGCAAATGAAATCATCGCTGTACCGGATGACGATTATGAAGAAGACGATGATTATGCCGATGCAGATGATGCCCAATCTCCGGACGAGTCAACTGTTGCAGCGCTTGAAACAAATAAATCTGCAGAAGCACCCAAAACTGCTCCGAAAGTCGACCGCCCCGATGAAGAAGACGTGAAAAACATTATTTCGGAAAATGAAAATAGAATACCGGCTTCTTTAACAAATTCGGATATGCTCGCTCCCGATGAGGAATTGCGTAAAGTACCGAATGTGGTCTTTGTTTCCGGTCTGGAGAAAAAGCAGGAAGTTTCGCGGGTTGCAGAACTCAGAGGTCGTGCAATCGACTTCCACGCTGTAGCACGTATCAACGACACATATTGATTTTAGTCGTCGTAAATATTTGATCTTTTATCAAGGCCTTATCCGGTTCACTCCGGATAAGGTTTTTTCATCTATTTTTTCTCTTGACCTTCCCATAAGGGGAACCATTATCTCTTGATGTGAAAGGTGCGTTTCATGACAACAACTTCACAAACGGAAAAAACCGGTCAATCTCCGGCAAATGATAATTTTCATATCGAGCTTGATATTGAAGGGATGACTTGTGCATCTTGTGTTCGCCACGTCGAAAAAGCGCTCAAAAAAGTTGAAGGCGTAGACAATGCTGTCGTCAATCTGGCAACAGAAAAAGCGGACGTTACGAGCAAAAATAAACTCGGTATCGACGAGCTTGTGCAAGCGGTCGAGAAAGCCGGTTATGAAGTAGGTTACCAGCCGGTTGACCTTGATATTGAAGGTATGAGTTGCGCTTCTTGTGTGCGGCGCGTTGAAAAGGCACTGCTTTCGGTAGACGGGGTAAAGACTGCTGTTGTTAATCTCGCAACAAACCGTGCCCATGTCGAGATGCTTAAAAATGTTGCGACAATTGATGCGCTGGAGAAAGCTGTTGCAAAAGCCGGTTATGGTGCAAAGCCCGTCAATAATCATAAGCAAGTCGACAGACAAGCCATTGAAGCGCATAAACTTGGCCGCTCTCTGGTTATAGCTCTTATTCTCACCATTCCGGTTTTCGTTCTCGAAATGGGCGGCCATATCATACCGCCGTTCCATCATTTTGTCATGACGACGATTGGTATGTTCCCCTCCCGCCTCGTCGAATTTATTTTGACAACACTTGTGCTCTTCGGCCCCGGTTGGCGTTTTTTCAAATCCGGCATCCCCAATCTCTTTCGTGCCACTCCGGATATGAACTCTCTTGTTGCTGTCGGCTCCTTTGCTGCATGGTCCTATTCCACTGTTGCGACCTTCGCCGGCGCTTATATGCCGGAAGGAACCAATAATGTTTATTTCGAGGCGGCAGCCGTTATTGTTACTTTAATTCTGCTCGGCCGTTATCTTGAAGCAGGTGCACGTGGACGCACCAGTGAAGCCATCCGTATGCTTGCCGGTTTGAAACCGAAAACAGCACATGTTTTAAGAAACAATGAAGAAACAGATGTTGCGCTTGATGATGTTGCTGTCGGCGACATTATTGTGATGCGGCCGGGAGAAAAATTCCCTGTTGACGGTTCTGTCACAAGTGGCAACTCGAATGTTGATGAATCCATGATGACGGGCGAACCTTTACCTGTTGCCAAGAAAGAAGGCGACAATGTTTATGGCGGAACTGTCAATGGCAATGGCTCCTTGACATTTCGTGCTGAAAAGATCGGTGGCGATACACTTATTGCACAAATCCAGAAAATGGTCGAAGACGCACAAAGTGCAAAACTACCCATTCAGGCTTTGGTCGATAAGGTAACAGGCTGGTTTGTCCCTGCGGTTTTTGCAGCCGCAATTGTTACGTTTTTTATCTGGTTTTTCGTCGGCCCTGCTCCACAATTTCCACATGCTCTTATTGCCGGTGTGTCGGTACTCATCATCGCTTGCCCCTGTGCAATGGGTCTTGCAACGCCGACATCTATTATGGTGGGCACAGGTCGGGCAGCCACTCTCGGTATTTTGTTCCGTCGCGGTGATGCATTACAAACATTACGTGATACCGATATTGTTGCTTTTGACAAAACCGGCACACTGACGGTCGGTAAACCGGTTTTGCATAAAATAATCACAGCCGAGGGATTTGATGAAAAACAAACATTGGCAGATGTTGCAGCGGTAGAACTTCGCTCCGAACACCCGATTGGCGAGGCTTTGAATGAAGCTGCAAAAAAAGCCGGAATATCCCTTTCGACTGTTGAAGAATTCTATTCCAAACCCGGATTTGGTATTTCCGGCAAAGTTAATGGAAGAGAAGTCATTATCGGAGCCGACCGTTATATGAACGAGATAAATGTCGATATCTCCGGCTTTGCCAAAGATGCCGAGATTTTCGGCAATGAAGGCATGACGCCATTTTATGCCGCGATAGACAATAAGGCGGCTGCAATTTTTGCTGTTGAAGACCCGGTCAAACAAAATTCGGGGAAAACGATAGCCGAACTTCAAAACATGGGCATCGCAACAGCGCTCGTCACAGGAGATAATCGTAACACAGCAAAAACAATCGGCTCAAAACTCGGTATTTCAGAAATCGTCGCAGAAGTGCTTCCGGCAGGAAAAGTGGATGCTGTGAAAAAAATACGCGGGTCTGAACGGCAGGTCGCCTTTGTTGGTGATGGCATCAATGATGCGCCGGCACTTGCGGCTGCCGATACCGGTATCGCCATTGGAACCGGTGCCGATGTCGCTATTGAAAGCGCGGATGTTGTATTGATGTCGGGCGATCCGACAGGCGTTGTCAATGCGATTGCCATTTCAAAAGCAACAATCCGCAACATCAAGCAGAATTTGTTCTGGGCATTCGGTTATAATGTTTTACTCATTCCTGTTGCTGCCGGAATTTTCTATCCGGTCTGGGGCGTACAATTGTCGCCAATGCTATCTGCCGCAGCAATGGCAATTTCAAGTGTCTTTGTGCTTTCCAATGCATTGCGTTTGAAACGTTTCAAACCCCGTTTATAGGCTAACGGTGTTTTCGGCAACCTTATTAGATCAGGTCAATCTTCGCCGCTCATCATATTGAATGAAGAGTTTTAAAGTGGATTGATCAGAGGTCAGAGCATTCACAAAAAGCATGGAGATAGATGTGAATTAAGTCTGTCACTCGCATCCTCTTTGAACAGCCAAAATAATCATGCTGGAATGACGGGTGAAGTTGACATTCACCAAAACATTTTGTCATCGAACCGGTGTGCATTAACAGAAACGATTTCACAATGGATAAACAAATGCGCTCATTGAATTTGAATAAATTTTCAATCCTTTGAAAAAATTTTCGCAGAAGACCGAAATCAATCATAATATTTTGAAATAACATTGCAATTTCTTGCGCTTGGCGCGAAAGTGGCAAAAGAAAATTGCCCACCCAAAGAGAAAGTAAAAAGAATGGCAAAACACTGCGATGAAGCGACAATAGATCGTGTTTGTGAAGAATTGAAAGCGGCTTTCGGAGACCGGTTCAGCCGCAATCTTTCTGTCCGTCAGGCTCATTCCCATAATGTGACCGCCCTTTATCAACAAACTCCTAATGGCGTTGTCTATGCGACCAACAAAGACGATGTTGTAAAAATCGTAAAGATTTGCGCCAAGCACAAAATGCCGATTATTCCCTTCGGTGCCGGAAGTTCCATTGAGGGGCAGCTTAATGCGCCTAAAGGTGGCATCAGCATCGATTTTTCAAAAATGGATCAGGTTGTTTCTTTTTCACCTGAAGATATGACGATAACTGTCCAGCCCGGAATTACCCGCGAAACCTTAAATAGCTGGTTGCGCGACAGTGGTCTGTTCTTCCCGATCGACCCCGGTGCCGATGCATCTATTGGTGGCATGGCCTCGACACGTGCATCCGGAACCAATGCCGTGCGCTATGGCACGATGAGAGAAGCTGTTTTAAGTGCCGAAGCGGTTATGGCAGACGGGAGAATTATCCGCACGGCAAGCCGCGCAAAAAAATCGGCCGCCGGCTATGACCTGACCCGTCTTCTTGTCGGTTCTGAAGGAACACTCGGCATTTTTACCGAAATTACTTTGCGTCTGCATCCGGTTCCGGAAGTGGTTTCGTGTGGCGCTTGCACTTTTCCGACTGTAACCGATGCCTGCAATGCTGTTATTGAGTCAATTCAATGTGCCATTCCCTTCGCACGTGTCGAACTTCTTGATGAGTTCATGACAAAAGCCTGCAATGCCTATTCGGGATTGAAACTTGATCCCCTTCCAACGCTTTGTGTCGAATTTCATGGCGATAAAACCAGCGTTGCCGCACAAGTTTCACTGTTTGGTGAAATAGCAGCAAGCCATGGATCAAAAGATTTCAAACATTCGACCGATCCTGACAAACGCGCCGAACTCTGGAAAGCACGCCACGAAGCCTTCTGGGCAGCGCAGGCAAGCCTGCCGGATTGCGATGTATTTTCCACTGATGCCTGTGTGCCTATTTCAAGGCTTGCCGATTGTGTGGGTGAGACACAAAAAGATCTTCAGGAGCACCACCTTATCGGGCCAATGGTCGGTCATGTCGGTGATGGAAACTTCCATGTTCTTCTCGGCTATCACAAAGGTAATAAAGAAGAAGAAAAGAAGGTCTATGAATTTTCCGAAAGATTGTCCGAACGGGCAATTTCGATGGATGGAACATGCACAGGTGAACATGGCATCGGGCAAAGAAAAGCAAAATATTTGCGGCTCGAACTTGGCGATGCTGTCGATTACATGAGAGCTATCAAAAAAGCTCTCGACCCTGACAATATTCTCAACCCCGGAAAATATGGATTTGAAGACTATTGATAATCAATGGTGAAGCGGCTGTCCAACCAATAACTTTGAAACGATCGTTATAGCGTCACTTCACTCCGATATATCTGTTACAAATTGATCTGTCATCGGCTGCCTGTTTTTATGAAATGGGCAGCTTTTTTATTTCCTGAGGTTATTTTTGTTTTTCGGATTTTATTCCGGTTTGTTTATTTTCTTGAAACTTACAATCCGCATAACGCAATATCTAAACCGCTTTTAAAACGCGTTCCTGCGTTTAATTGCTCAAGTAATCTCTGCTTTTAATTTCTTGAATGATAACAAAACGATTTTTTTCAGAGGAACATGTTTCGACCCGCCATTGGTGAAAATGCGATAATCGAGACCCGTTGATGTCCGTTACCCTTAACATGTGTATTTTTCTGGAATAATGGTATTCCACATTTTTCGTTTTTTTATAAAATCATTCTAATATAAAAATTAAAAACAACAAATATATTATAATGAATTGACATAATACATTTATTTTACGAATATTTTTATTGAAAAATAACTCTCAATCGTGCCAACATTTTAAATCAGCTATCCAATACAGGGAGAGGAGTGTAGAGAATGGCTAGATTAGATCAGAAGACCGTAGATCAAGTGTGTAAAGAATTGGAAACGGCCTTTGGCAATCGTTTCAGCAACAATCTTTCAGTTCGTGATACCCACTCGCACAATGAAACAAAATTACGACACGAAGTGCCTGATGGCGTTGTTTATGCATTGTCAAAAGATGATGTGGTCAAGACGGTCAAAATTTGCGCCCGTCATAAAATGCCGATTATCGGTTTTGGCGTGGGAAGCTCGCTTGAAGGGCAATTGAATGCTCCCGTAGGTGGTATCAGTATCGATTTTTCAAAAATGGATCAGGTTGTATCTTTTTCGCCGGAAGATATGACAATTACAGTACAACCGGGTATTACGCGAGAAAAATTGAACAGTTGGTTGCGTGATAGCGGTTTGTTTTTTCCGATTGACCCCGGTGCAAACGCATCAATCGGGGGGATGGCGGCTACACGCGCATCAGGTACCAGCGCTGTTCGTTACGGAACAATGAGAGAGGCGGTTTTATGTGCAGAGGCTGTCATGGCCGACGGCCGCCTCATCCGCACTGCAAGTAGAGCCAAAAAATCTGCCGCCGGTTATGATCTGACACGGCTCCTCGTTGGCTCGGAAGGCACACTCGGGCTTTTTACCGAACTCACAATAAGGCTGCATCCGATACCTGAAGTCGTTTCGAGCGGCATTTGCACTTTTGCAACAATTGGAGACGCATGTAATACAGTCATCGAGTCCATCCAGTGTGCTATACCCTTTGCACGTGTCGAATTGATGGATGAATTTATGGTCAAGGCATGTAACGCCTATTCCGGTTTGAGCCTGGAGCCACGCCCGACGCTTTGCGTCGAGTTCCATGGCGATGAGGCAGGCGTTGCAAGCCAGGCCGCCACTTTCAGCGAGATCGCTGCGGCCCATGGTTCGAACAATTTCCAGCAATCGACCGATCCGGAAAAACGTGCTCAACTTTGGAAAGCCCGTCATAGCGCGTTATGGGCTGCCGAAGCGAGCCTACCTGACTGCGACGTATTTTCTACAGATGCCTGTGTGCCTATTTCACGTCTTGCCGATTGCGTTACGGAAACGCAAAAAGACTTGAAGGAACACAATCTGATCGGTCCAATCATCGGCCATGTCGGTGACGGTAATTTCCATGTTTTTGTCGGTTACCCGAAAGATAACGAGAGGGAAGAAAAACGCATCTATGAATTTACCGAAAGGCTGTCAGAACGGGCCATATCAATGGGCGGCACTTGCACAGGTGAACATGGTATAGGACAACGCAAGATAAAATATTTGCGTATGGAACTTGGAGATGCTGTCGATTTCATGTGGACAATCAAACAGGCTCTCGACCCTGACAATATTCTCAATCCCGGGAAATACGGTTTTCCAGATAATTGAGAAGTACAACCGCATTGTTATGTTCTTCGTCATGCGCTGCATATAATAAAGTTACATGCGCGTGTTTCTTCAGGGAAGAAAGAAAAAGTTCTATTGCATCCGATTGTGTATTGAGTTCTGCAATATAGCGGCTTTTGAATTCTTCCCATTTTCTGACATCATGGTTGAACCAATGACGTAAATCATTGCTCGGAGCCAATTCCTTTTGCCAATCATCAATATGGGCTTTCTCTTTAGAAAGCCCTCTTGGCCAAAGACGATCGCTTAGAACCCGCCACCCGTCATCTCCCGAATATGGTTCATAAACCCGTTTGATTGCTATCTTCATTCTGTGTCATCCCAGTCGTTTTATAAATCCGGAAGTTCAAACCAGTACATTTCCAATGGCAAATGTCATTTTCTATAAATGTCATTTTTTCTATAGAACATTTTACATCGTTTCACGCTATGCATATTTCTTAAAAATAGATCAATTGATGATGACAATTCTTTTAGGTTTGGGATGGTCTTTGAAACTGCGGTATTTTCCTCTTTTTATAGAACGACGGATGACTTTGACCGCTTTTTTAAAAGAACATTTTCAATAATAAAAACAATGTGTTAAAACAGTTATACGAAAAGTTGAATAATGAATACTAATAAAAAACCGAATTACGTTAGTGCCTATATTGACATAAGAGCATATTTGAATAATTCTTTTTAATAGAACGAAAGGGATTAAGAGGAGGCCTTAAGTTCGTTTCACTTATATACGTAAAAAACAGGTATACGTGAAAAAATGGGAGATTTTGTTACCTGAGCTTAAAATATTTTTGTAAAAATTATAATGGTTCACTGTCTCTATTAAAAATAGAGATAGTATTTATTTATCTAGAACGTGGATGAATGCGGTTAAAGCATTCAGTTTTCGTTTTGAATATTCATTAATAGCCATAGCGAGTAAGTGTTATGGCGAGTAACAGTTATAGCAAGTAACAGCTATGACAAGTAACAATGTCTACCTGACCTTGAAAAACTTTCCTGTCACGGAGGAGGAGCCGTTATGGATAAAGAAACTATTGCCCGAATTGAGGCGAACCCCGCTTATATAACGTTGAGAAAAAAGCGTAATAGGCTTGGTGGTGTTCTTACTGTTATTGCCCTGATTGTTTATTATGGCTGGATTGCACTCATCGCCTTTGACAAGCAATTTCTGAGTTTACGCATTGGTACCGGCGTTACAACGATAGCCATCCCGATTGGCATCGGCGTGATTGTGGTCATGGTTCTGTTGACTGCAATCTATATTCTGATCGCAAATAGCAGTTATGACCATTATACCGACGAGATTAAAAAGGAGGTGAAGAAATGAGCCTCTTTTATTTTTATAAAAAACCGGTTGTTTCAGCGATCAATGTGGCTGTTTTTTCTCTTCTCACCGGAATGAACGCAAAGGCTGATGCGATTGGCGGCGAGCTTCCAAAACAAGCCACGAACTGGTCGGCAATTATCATGTTTTTTGTATTTGTTGCCCTGACTCTCTGGATTACCAAATGGGCTGCAAACAGAACCCGGTCACGAGCCGATTTTTATACAGCGGGCGGAGGTATAACCGGCTTCCAGAACGGTTTAGCCATTGCCGGTGACTTTATGTCTGCCGCTTCCTTTCTCGGAATTTCGGCTATGGTCATGAGCGTCGGTTATGACGGTTTGATCTATGCTGTCGGCTTTCTTGTTGGTTGGCCTATCGTGATGTTTCTTATCGCGGAAAGGCTACGTAACCTTGGTCGCTTCAATTTTGCCGATGTTGCGGGGTTCCGTTTTGCCACTGTTCCTATACGTATCTTTGCAGCCTGCGGGACACTCGCTGTTGTTGCTTTTTATCTGATTGCACAAATGGTTGGTGCCGGCCAGCTTATCAAACTTCTGTTCGGGCTGGATTATCTTTACGCCGTTGTTCTCGTCGGTGTTTTGATGATGATCTATGTGCTTTTTGGTGGCATGACGGCGACAACATGGGTGCAGATTATCAAAGCCGTATTGCTTCTTATCGGTGTCACCTTCATGGCGTTTATGATCTTGTTGAAATTCAATTTCAGCTTTGAAAATTTCTTTCAGGCGGCCGTCAATGTCAAAGCGACATTGTTTGCCCAAAAAAACGCTGTTGACGCCACTTCGCCTGAAGCGATTGCTGCCGGACAATCCATTATGGCTCCCGGCGGTTTTATAAAGGATCCGATTTCGGCTATTTCCTTCGGTATGGCATTGATGTTTGGTACCGCCGGCCTTCCCCATATTCTGATGCGTTTTTTCACTGTTCCGAATGCAAAAGAGGCAAGAAAGTCGGTTTTGTGGGCAACTGTCTGGAACGGATATTTCTATATCGTTATCTTTATCATCGGTTTTGGTGCTATTGCACTTGTCCTCTCCGACCCGATACTTTCAGCGCCCCTTTCAAGTGGTGCAGGAGCGGCGAATATGGCCGCAGTCATGGTCGGAAAGGCGGTCGGCGGAAATATGTTCTACGGTTTTATCTCGGCAGTTGCTTTTGCGACTATTCTGGCTGTCGTTGCCGGTCTCACCCTTTCGGGTGCAACAGCAATATCCCATGACATTTTCAATATGGTTTTGAAAAAAGGAGCTGCAACGAGTGACTTGGAACTACGTATCTCCCGTATTGCTACGGTCATCATCGGCATCGTCGCTATCCTGCTTGGCATTGTGTTCGAGCAACAGAATGTGGCATTTATGGTGGCGCTTGCTTTTGCTATTGCCGCATCAGCAAATTTCCCTGTGCTTTTGCTCTCCATTCTGTGGAAAAAATGCACAACACGAGGTGCGGTCATCGGAGGTTTTCTTGGTTTGATATCTTCCGTGGGGCTGACAATTGTCTCGCCGGCCGTGTGGGTTTCAACATTCGGTTTCTCGCCGGAGTCAGTCCTCTTCCCCTACACATCACCAGCGCTCTTTTCCATGATTTTAGGCTTTGGCGGTGTTTGGTTATTTTCAATAACCGACAAGTCCAGTCGAGCACAGGAAGATCGTGCCGGTTTCCCTGCCCAGCAAATCCGTTCTGAAACGGGCATCGGAGCGTCAGTTGCCTCCGACCATTAAAACGGTTTCTGTTTAACCGGATTGTATAAATAAAATCCGGTTTGGAAGAACATCCTGTACTCAAGAAAAAGGCGGTCCCGAACCGCCTTTTTCTAACAGTGTTAGTGTTTGAATTCATCATTCGCCGTTTTCTCGGCACGTTTCAAGCTGTGGCTATAAACATATTTCCGATATTTGTGTGGTTTCACGCCTTTTCACGTTTTTGATAAACTCTCAGGTTTACGACAACTGCAAAGAGAATAATGAGGGCGGTCACAAAAAAGACCGGTCGAACGCCGAACCACCCACCAATAAAACCACCGCAAACAGGCCCCAGAACCTGCCCCACATATTGCGACGAAACAGAAAGCCCCAGAACTGCCCCCACAGCATAATCCGGCACGATATGACGCAAAATAGCAGTGACACAGGGAATTAGACCACCAAGTGCCAGACCGAGCAGAAACCGCAGCACAACCAACATCCATGCGGTTTCAACAAATGCTTGTGGCACGACAAGAATTGTCGATAAAATCATCGCCCCGACCAACATTTTCCAATGACCGACACGATCTGCGAGCCGCCCGACCAAACTTGCCGATAATGCGCTTCCTAATGCTGTCATTGACATAACAAGCCCTGCCCAGAAAGTTACACTCGCACCTCCTCTCGACAGAGTATTGACGTAAATTGTTATAATCGGCTCGATTGACAGATTGGCAAATGTTAGAAGCGCTCCGGTTAGCAACATTGCACAAACACTGTGATTAAAGAGACTTCGCGTGAGCATGCCCTTGTCTTTTTTACGACGCCGGTCAACAAAAACCTTATGATTTTCACTGATCGCAAATGTCGTAACGATAAAAGTTATAAAAATCAGAATACCGATAGCGACAAAACATGTTCTTATGCCAATATAATTCGGCAAAATACCGCCAATCAAAGGGCCGATAAAATTGCCCGCCATAACACCGGACGAAATAACGCCCAATGCCCATCCGGTTTTATCTTTCGGCGTTTGTGTGGCCGCAAGAATAGCCGCTCCCGAAGCGTAACCTCCAGCGAGCCCCGTCAACAATCGCAATAAAACCAATTGTGAAATGCTTGTAACAAAGCCCATCAATCCGATCGAGATTGCCATTCCGAAACTTGCACGAACCAACATGAGCTTACGTCCGTAACGGTCGCCCAAACGCCCCCACAAAGGCGCAACAAGAGCCGCGGAAAAAAACGTTGCGGCATAGGCGATGCCTGACCATTCCGAAATGGCTTTTGTGTCGCTCACTCCGATTTCTTCAACAAAAAGTGGCAAAAAGGGCAAAAGAACAGTCATTCCGACAATCGTCGTAAAAGCACCAAAAGCCGATATGACGAGATTTCGCCGCCAATAAGGCGACAATTCCTCCGTTTGCTCAACCATTTGCTCACCAATAGAATATTTTTATGCCGATATGTTTTGCAACTTTTATAAGATAAGAACAATTGGCAATATCGGGTGAATTCATTTCCGTTTTGTCATCCATTCCTGTCGTTCATCCACCGTTTGCCGGTTCCTTGATTTTCATCCATTATTTTATGAAAAAATGAAAATCGAATTATTTCTTCGGTTCAATAGCAATTTTTGCTTCCAGATTGAAAGACACTTTTCGAAGGCCGTTATGTCGAAACGGACATGTCTTCTCCATCTCTCCTCCAAGAGGATAGCAAGGTTATTTCGCGTTACTATATGTCTTTTATAATGCCTCGAAGCGTTTCAACATTTTTTTAAAATTGTTAATTCAGGAAATGAATAGACGACTTTGAGCGATTATATTAGATTACCTTGTTTTCTGAAATAAGAGAGCCTTTTCTTTGAATATTCTACATTTCGCAATCGTCATTGTTATCGTCTTTGCGTTGGCCTCTATGCTGGCTGTCTATGCTTATGGGCGCTTTGCCAAAAGTGCGCGCGGCGAAAATTCTTTTGCGTTGAAGATAGATGGGAAAAGCACGAAGATAGACCTGAAAATTGAAGATTTGGCCAAACGTGAAAACGGATTAGGTGTTGAAAAAGACGGTTTGTCGCTTTTCATCAGTAATCTTGATGCTTTTGCCGGTCGCGCTGTCGGAACCGAGCTTGCCGGTCGCAGTCTCGATCTCATGTATTATATCTGGGATGATGACCTGACAGGCCGTCTTCTTTTGAAAGAAGTGATGGATGCTGCCGATAGAGGTGTGCGCGTTCGTATGTTGCTTGACGATATTAATGCACAGGGGCGTGATCCTGCCTATGTTGCGCTTGATAAACATCCGAACATAGAAATACGCATGTTCAATCCCG
Source organism: Ditibartonella apihabitans (assembly GCF_002007485.1). Classification (GTDB taxonomy): domain Bacteria; phylum Pseudomonadota; class Alphaproteobacteria; order Rhizobiales; family Rhizobiaceae; genus Bartonella; species Bartonella apihabitans. The sequence goes on along the minus strand of NZ_CP015820.1, from coordinate 674,460 downwards.
GACGGGCGAGAAACGGTGGTTTGAGACGCGGTCTTGAAATGATGTTACGTGCATTGACAGTCACCCGCAGAATGCACAACAAAGCTTTTATCATTGATGGCCGCATCGCTTTTGTAGGCGGGCGTAATATTGCCGATGCCTATTTTGGTGCAGGCAAGGCCTCCAATTTTCGCGACCTTGATTTGATGCTTGTCGGCCCTTCGGTCAAAAAGGTTGAAACGATTTTCGATTCATTCTGGAACAGTGCCGTGGCATTGCCCATCCATGCCTTGGCCGTTCCCAAAAAAGCCCGCGATATCAATTATTGGAAAAACAAACTCACGCAATTTCATGACTCGGAAAACGCAAAACCTTATCTTGACTATGTCCGCGCCCATATGAATTTCGAGCATTTTATCAAACCGCAACATAAGCTTTTTCCGGTTGTTGCGGTTGATGTTGTTTCCGACCCTCCTGAAAAAGCTCTGGGACATAGACCGGAAAACTGGTTAATGACGGTATTTTCGCCATTAATTGATAGTGCAAAAACCGAGTTGCAGATAACATCGCCCTATTTTGTTCCCGGAAAAGCCGGAACCGAACGGCTTTGCACGCTCGTCAGAAATGGTGCCGATGTCCGCATCCTTACCAATTCATTGGCAGCTACCGATGTCGCAGCGGTCCACGGCGGATATGCGCCTTATCGCAAGCCACTTCTTAAAGGCGGCGCAAAACTCTACGAGCTGAAACCCAATGGTGGCCCGCATCGCTTGCGTCTGTTCGGTTCACGTCGCGCAAGCCTTCACACCAAAGCGTTTCTGATCGACGGTAAAACAGCTTTTATCGGTTCTTTCAATTTTGACCCGCGTTCGGCTTCGCTGAACACAGAGATGGGAATATTGTTTGAATGCCCTCCTATTTCCGAAAGGTTGAACAAACTTTTTGTCGAAGAAACAACCGAGGAAATGAGCTATCATCTTCATCTTGATAGCAAAAACCGGATTTACTGGAATTATGTTGAAGATGAAAAGCCATGTACTGCGAAGCGTGAACCGGAAAGCCCCATATGGCGGCGCGCTTTTGCAAAATTGATTAGTTGGTTGCCTATCCAGTCCCAATTGTAAGAAAAATAATCTGCGCGACAAATTCCTGATTTATTAAACAAGGCTTGAAACCGACAAGTTTGTCTTGCTTGAACGTTGACACTTCGAGAAGTGCAACAAAAAGCATCACGAACGGATAACAGTCTTCCAATAATTTTCGGGAAATCTTGCGCTTTAATGAGGTGCGCATCACGCTATTCAATATGCAAAATATTTTGCCAGTCCTTCCATTACATCGGGACCATCTGATCTTAACCTTTCTCCACAAGACCGCCCATCAGGTCTCTTGTCGCTTACCGCATAAACAACCTTATGGTGACGGGAGTTAAGAGCCTCAATATGGTCTTCCACCCTCAACTTTGTCGAGTTCACGCGTGCTTCATCAATAAACTGCTTTTGTTCAACAACGTCGATAAGCTCGCCATGATAACCTTAAAAATGAAAAGAGAAGCCCGATAGATCACAACTTTTTTTCGTGAGGTAATATGCCGGTCTGACTGATAAAATTCGGGAAATTTATAAATAAACGTTAAAAAAAATATGATTACTCTTTTCAATTTTAATCCCGCGTGGTACAAACCAGCGCCAATCCATAAGAAGCAATACGAATATGCCGCGGTACTTTTGTTCCAGCGGCGCGTTCGTTTTAAAAGGAATATTGGACATGGCAAAAATCATCGAAACAGCTACAGGTAGAGAAGCACTGACATTTGACGATGTGCTTTTACAGCCTGCCCATTCTGAAGTTATGCCGGGACAGGTCGATCTTAAAACGACCGTTGCAACCGACATAGTCTTGAACATGCCGCTTTTATCGGCGGCAATGGATACGGTAACCGAGTCGAGATTGGCGATCGCCATGGCACAATCTGGCGGGATGGGCGTTATCCACCGCAATATGACACCGTCAGAACAGGCTGAAGAGGTCCGTCAGGTCAAGAAATTCGAATCCGGTATGGTTGTCAACCCCGTCACCATCGGGCCCGAAGCCACCTTGGAAGAAGCCAAAGCGCTTATGGCAGCACACGGCATTTCCGGCATTCCTGTTGTTGAAAATGGCGAGAAAGGCCCCGGCCGCCTTGTCGGTATTCTGACCAATCGTGATGTTCGTTTTGCTTCCGATCCAAAACAGAAAATTTACGAATTGATGACACGGGAAAATCTCGTGACTGTGCGTGAAAATGTTCAACATGACGAAGCTAAAAGACTCCTTCATCAAAACCGCATTGAAAAGCTTCTGGTTGTTGATAATGAAGGGCGTTGCGTTGGTTTAATCACCGTCAAAGATATCGAAAAGTCACGCCTCAATCCGAATGCAGCGAAAGATGCGCACGGGCGTTTGCGTGTCGGGGCAGCAAGTACCGTTGGTCACGATGGTATGGAACGCGCAGAGCGGCTTATCGATGCCGGTGTCGATATTCTGGTGATTGATACTGCTCATGGTCATTCACAGCGTGTACTTGATGCTGTTAAAGAAATCAAAAAGATTGCCGGTTCAACAGCTATTATGGCCGGTAATGTCGCAACACCGGAAGCGACGCAAGCGCTTATCGATTGCGGAGCTGATGCAGTGAAAGTCGGCATTGGGCCAGGTTCCATTTGCACAACCCGTATTGTAGCCGGTGTCGGCGTTCCGCAACTTTCCGCTATTATGGGAGCTGTCGAAGTTGCCGATAAAGCCGGCATTCCGATCATTGCCGATGGCGGTATCAAATATTCGGGCGACCTTGCCAAAGCTTTGGCAGCAGGTGCCCGCGCTGTCATGATTGGTTCACTCCTTGCCGGCACGGAAGAAAGCCCCGGTGAAGTTTATCTTTATAAAGGTCGTTCGTTCAAAGCATATCGTGGCATGGGATCCGTTGGCGCAATGGCTCGCGGTTCGGCCGACCGTTATTTTCAGGCAGATGTGAAAGACGAATTAAAACTTGTACCCGAAGGTATTGAAGGTCAGGTTGCTTATAAAGGTCCAGCCGCCTCTGTTCTTCACCAATTGGCTGGCGGCCTGCGCGCATCAATGGGATATCTCGGTGCGCCTAACCTCGAAGAATTCCGCAAAAAAGCGACATTTGTTCGCATTACCAATGCGGGTCTTAACGAAAGCCACACCCATAATGTGTCGATTACTCGTGAAAGCCCGAATTATCCAAGTGCGATTTTGTAATTGACGTTTTTTAAAATGTAATCCCCCTTGTCTGTCTGAAATGCCGACAAGGGGGATTTCAACTTCGGTTCGGCCGAGCAATCTGTCTGACCACTTCCTCTGATTTCTTCTTGTCTTTTTAAAAAGCGGCTGATGGTTGAAGGCTACGAGCTTGATCGTTCATGAGACACAGAACGAAATCATGGAAAATTGATTTTAAGCGTTCATCCTGAACAGACAGCTATTTCAAATCCAATTGATGAAACATAGGCTATGCTTTTGTCTGTCGAGCTTCACCGAAACAGATGTGAATCTTGAAACGGATAGTCTCAATCTTCTACGTAATCCGGACAAATCCGTTTGACCGTTTTGGCGAGGCCTTAAAGCCAAAGTCCCTAGCACCTGACGTCATTTAAAAAAAGCGGATTTATTTTGCTAATCGGGCTTGCTCCCTTTTAACAGGAAAATTCCCGTTTCAATTTAATTTGTGATTACTTTCTAACAGACAAAAGCGGTTATGCTGCAACGCCCTCAAGTTTTCACTTTGAAAAGGAGAGGTTTTTCATAATCAAACAAGGTTTTCCCGCGAGCATCACAAGATAAAATTTCTTGCCTGATCAAGAATCGGGATGGCCATTGACTTTAGAATATCAGCCAACAACTTGAAGTCCTTGCTCCGGCGCGAACGTCTTCTCCAGAAGAGGCAAATGTGGCGCTGCGGCGTCTCGCCTTCGAAAGCGACAACGCTGATATTATCCAACCGTGCTTCCGTCGAAACAGCAATTTGGGGAATAATCGTTATACCAATACCATTGGCAACAAGTTGCATCAAAGTCGTCAAAGATGAGGCTGTGATATCATGTCGATATTTTTTGGTCTGGCACGCTTCGAGCGTTTGATCGCGCAGACAGTGCCCTTCCTCCAGCAACAACAATTTCCCGGTATCGACATCTCCCTCCCGAACATTTTTATAGACAGATTGCGGGTCGTCCCGCGGCAAAGCATAATAAAAATTATCGTCGAAAATCGGTTCGGAGACAAATTCTCCATCTTCAACTGGCGTTGCCGCCACGATCGCGTCTATATGACCATTGCGCAGCAATTCAACAAGCCTCTCGGTCTTTGCTTCCTGAATTTGAAGTGCCAAAGAAGGATATAAATGACGCACTTTCGGCAGAACCGACGGCAATATATAAGGTGCGACCGTCGGAATAATACCAAGTTTGATCGGATAGCTTAGCGGCGATTCATGCGCCGCAACAATATCCCCCAAGACAGATAATCTTGCCAGAATATCATTGATGATCGGGAGAAAATTGCAACCAAGTGGCGTCAATATAATGCGCTTGGATGTCCGTTCAAAAAGCGGCGATCCCGCTAATTTTTCCATTTCAGCAATTTGCACGGAGAGTGCGGGTTGTGAAATGCCCAATTTTTCGGATGCCTCTCCGAAATGACCCGTATTGGCTAAAATCTGAAAATAACGAAGCTGTCTTATGGTAAACATGATAATTTTTTCTTATACAATTTAAAACAAAAAGCAATTGGATTTTATTCTATTCATTGCATAATAATACTAATGTTCTGAAAAAGAACCGGGCAGTGCCTTGCCGGAGGGTTGACTGCCAATTACAGAGATTGAGAGCTTGCTGTCTAATTTTCGTACCGAATTTTTTCGGTTAGGGAATATAGCGAGCGCTCAATCTGTAACTGTGTCATTTTTTCTTTGGTCATCTTGTAAGAGAGATGATCTTTGGAGGCCGAAACATTTCCCCCTATGTTTCGGCTTCCTGTCTTTTTATGAACTGCTGCTCCAAATACCATGCGTTCACTGGTTCATGTGCTCCCTACCTAAGGCAAAACAGCGTTCGTTAGGAGTATTTTTCAAGCTAATGTTATTCTTGGATTCATTTATCTAACAATAAGTATTGGAACTTTTATTTTCTGTATAAGTATTTTATGCACCGAACCAAATAGCATATTTCTAATTTTTGATTCCGTAAACGCATTAATGATAATAAGATCTATGTTATTTTCATAAGCAATATTATTTAGAATTTCTTCATTGAAGTCTTCATTAACCGCCAATAATGACAAGGCAATATTTTCTTGTTTTGACACTTTTTCGATATAATCAATATCTTTCTCTACCAATTGGAAATTGTTTTGTGAAACCGCAATCATAACCGGTTTATCAAAAATACTATGATAACGTTTAAGATAATCAACAACCAAATTGAGACCGAAATTTTCATCATAAAGCAACAGTGCTTTTTTGATCGGCCTTACCTCTATTGACGCCGCCAAAACCGGCTTCCGGGCAGCACGTACGATTGTTTCGAAATTATTACCTACTTTGCTATATCCGTCATTGTTAGACGTTTGCTGACCTTGCTTGCCGATGATGATCAATGAAGACGTTTTGCCGTAAAAGCCGATTGCATCAGCAAGGCTGTCATAGCGCAATCTGGTATCAACAATAACTTTCTCACGTCTTTCAATGTAGGATTTCGCATTATCAAGTACGGTTTGCCCCAATTCCTGCATCAATCGAGCATAGCTCGCCGTCTCGTCCCGAACTTTATCGGCAAAATCGGATAGAAAACGATTATCAATATCCTTGGCAATCTCGTCCGGAACTAAAACATCATCAGACATTTTATCAAGAACATTCAGCAATCGGACAGGCACATTGAATGTCCGGGAAGCCCAGATTGCGAGGTCGCAAACCGATTTCCAATAAATTGAAGAGTCAACCAGGGCAAGTATCGGCTGTTCCATAAAGTTCCCCGTTTTCTTGTCAATCGAATATAGAATAAATTTTATGAAAATAAATCATATAGATAGCTATCAAATTACCGTTTTTCCAACTATCTATTGTTATCAGCAATGATATTATTCGTACAATAAAATTAAAATTTTATTGTAAAAACAAATCAAAAATATATATTTTATTATGGTATATTAATTTTAAATTCTTGTAAAATCATATTTTTTTGAAAAAATTATTATTAATCGTTTTATCAATTCCAATTGATAGTTGAACGTACTGTCTATACTTGTAAAAACTGTTATCGAGAAAGCGCGATCTTTCGAAACACGCGTCGTGAAACACTGCTATCTCCTGTAAATATATGAACTAACCGCTTTTTTCCCTCTTAAAAAAGCGTCCCCCCTCGTCTTTTGCAAGTACATGAAATTGAACGTTGTCAACGCATCCATAAATTACGCCAATAACGATGCGTTCTGTCATAATTTTTCCTAATAGGAATTTAAACAAATTAAAATTAGAATTAATTTAAATTTGCCCTATCTTCTTTGGTGAGACGATTTGAACATTCACAGACTGGAGGCTTTCATGAGTGAGCGGATTACATTAACGACAACAGCAGGTGCCGCTGTACCTGATAATCAGAATTCTATTACGGCTGGTCCTCGTGGCCCGGTATTGATTCAGGATTATCAATTATTGGAAAAATTGGCGCATCAAAATCGGGAACGTATCCCGGAGCGCACTGTCCATGCCAAGGGTGTCGGTGCACATGGTGTATTGAAGATTACCGGCGACATTACCCGCTACACAAAAGCCGCCGTTTTCAAACCTGGAACGGAAACGCCGATGCTCGGCCGTTTTTCTACTGTTGCCGGAGAGCGCGGCGCAGCAGATGCGGAACGTGACGTTCGTGGTTTTGCGCTGAAATTCTATACATCCGAAGGAAACTGGGATCTCGTTGGCAATAACACTCCGGTGTTTTTCGTTCGAGATGCTTATAAGTTTCCCGATTTCATTCATACGCAAAAGCGCCATCCGCGGACAAACTTGCGTTCGAACACTGCCCAATGGGATTTCTGGTCGCTTTCTCCGGAAAGTCTGCATCAGGTCACTATTCTGATGTCCGACCGCGGATTACCGATTGATACCATGCATATGAACGGCTATGGCTCGCATACTTATTCATTGTGGAACGACAAAGGCGAACGCTTCTGGGTCAAGTTCCACTTCAAGACGATGCAGGGGCATAAGTTCTATACCAATGCCGAAGCCACGGAACTCGTAGGAAAGACGCGTGAAAGCTCACAAGAGGCACTCTACAATGCTATCGAAAGTGGCAACTTCCCGCGCTGGAAAGTTCAGGTTCAGATTATGCCTGAAGCAGATGCGGACAAAACACCTTATAACCCGTTCGATCTGACAAAAGTCTGGCCTCATAAAGATTATCCGCCAATGGATATCGGTATTATGGAATTAAACCGTAATCCTGACGATTATTTTGCAGAAATCGAAGAGGCTGCTTTTTCGCCTTCCAACATCGTTCCCGGCATCGGTTATTCTCCCGATAAAATGTTGCAGGCTCGTATCTTCTCTTATGCAGATGCGCATCGTTATCGTTTAGGCACGCATTATGAACAAATTCCGGTAAACAAACCCGTTTGCCCTGTTCATAACTACCATCGTGACGGGCAAATGAACACATATGGCGGTCATTCCACCAATAATGTCGATGCGTATTACGAACCGAATTCCTTCAATGGACCGGTTGAAGACAAATCGGCACAAGAGCCGCCGTTAAAAATTACCGGTGACGCTTATCGTTACGATCATCGGGCTGGTAATGACGATTACAGTCAGGTAACGGCACTGTTCAATCTGTTCGATCAGGACCAGAAAAACCGGCTTTTCTCCAACATTGCCGATGCAATGGAAGGCGTTCCTGATTTCATCATCGAGCGTCAACTTGGACACTTTGAAAAAGTCCATCCTGACTATGCAGCAGGCGTACGTGCTGCCATAAAGCGTAAAAAAGAAAGCAAATAATTTCCATGCATTGAAAAAGCGGGCTTTTCAGCCCGCTTTTTTATAACTTATCCCGAACTTGTTCAGGCGCCTGTTTTGATAGCGATTTTCATGACCCCGTCGCGCTGATGGGCAAACAGATCATAAGCCTTTTCTATATCATCCAATTTAAAAGTATGTGTCACGAGCGAGCGTAAATCAACGCTGCCATTTTCAACAACATTCATTAAACGGCGCATACGTTCTTTACCACCGGGGCAAAGACCACTCACAATATCAATATCTCCGAGACCTGCGCGATAACCTGCGAGCGGTATTTTCAGGTCATTGGAATAAACTCCGAGACTGGACAATGTGCCACCGGGGCGAAGAACATTAAGGCAAGACTCGAAAGTCGGTTGTGTCCCTAAAGCTTCAATAGCGACATCAACGCCACGCCCATCTGTCAGGCGCATGATTTCTTCAACGGCATTGCAGGCTTTGAAATCGACAACATGGGTGGCACCGAGCTTTTTAGCCATTTCCATACGTGCCGACACAGTATCTACGCCAATAATTGTTGTTGCACCGCATAATTTTGCACCGGCAACAGCACACAAGCCGATCGGTCCCAATGCCCAGACAACAACAATATCACCGATTTTAACTCCCCCACGTTCGGCACCGGAAAAACCGGTCGACATAATGTCAGGGCACATCAATACCTGTTCATCGGTGAGATTGTCGGGAATGGCGCACAGATTTGCTGCCGCATCATTGACGCGTAAAAATTCGGCTTGTGCACCGTCAATAGTGTTACCGAATTTCCAACCGCCCATCGCTTCAAAGCCATGTTTCGTATGCGGGCCATCTTGCGAACCGCATCCGCACATACATGCATTCGAAATACCACTCGGTGTAATGGCACCGGCAATAACACGTTGCCCCTCACGAAAACCTTTGACTTCTGAACCGAGCTTTTCAATAATACCAACCGGTTCATGCCCAATCGTCAAACCTTTTTCGACCGGATATTCGCCTTTTAAAATGTGGATATCGGTTCCACAAATCGTCGTTGTTGTAATACGGATCAAAGCGTCCAACGGACCAATATCCGGAACGGGTTTATCTTCCAGAACAATCCGGTTTTTTTCTACAAATACTGCTGCTTTCATTTTTGCCATAATGCACCACCTTTCAGCTTCAATTACAGAACCTTCTAACGTGGAGATTATACTAAATTTTTTATAAAATTTAAATTATATTTTTAATTTATTTAACGATTTTAGATTTTTTATAATAATTATAATTACAAAATTGAAAAATTATTTTAAATATATTATTTATGGGTTAATTTCATATTTTTCATAGTACGAGTATAATTATTTTTAACTAAATAATATACTAAATTATATAAATATAATATATATTTAAAATAGTATAAATGAATTATCAAAATGAATTAATAGCGTTTTGAACATTATTTTTCTTTTCAATTCGTGCACGTATAGCCTCTACACTGGCTATTGGTGTGGCTGCAAAAAGTTTTTTAGTATAATCATGCTCGGGATGGGAAAAAATTCTGTCTCTTGTGCCATATTCGACAATTTCCCCAAAATACATGACCATGACTGTGTTGGCGATATAGCGCACGACCGACAGATCGTGACTGATAAAAACATATGTAAGGCCGAATTCCTCCTGTAGATCGGCAAGCAAATTGAGCACCTGAGCCTGAACGGACAAATCAAGCGCTGAAACCGGCTCGTCAAGAACAACTATTTTCGGGCGAAGCATTAAAGAACGCGCAATTGCAATGCGCTGCCTCTGACCACCTGAAAACATATGAGGATATCGATAGTAATGTATTTCCGAAAGCCCCACTCTCTCGAGCATTTGCTTTGCTTGCTGCTCACGTTCTTTGGCCGACAATGTTGTGTTCAACAATAAGGGTTCGGTGAGAGCATCGCCGATTTTTTGTCTGGGATTGAGTGATCCATAAGGATTTTGAAATACGATCTGCACCTTCCGGCGCATCGTTGTTGTTACTTTTTTTTGCGCAATATCAATATTTTCCCCGTCAATGACGAGCTCGCCGCTCGTTTGCGGATCAATCAGGCTCAGAATCCGGGCTAAAGTCGATTTTCCGCATCCGGATTCGCCGACGACAGCCAAGGTTTTTCCACGTTCGACACCAAACGAAACATGATTGACAGCATGTAAAATTTTTCTTTTTCCGAGCAAACCGCCGGAAATGGGATAATCACGTACGATATCTTTAGCTTCTATTATGAAATCGCTCATAAAGCATCTCCGTGCGTGTGCATAAAATCTGCAACCGTTACAAGTCGATTGCCATGGGCATTTTCCGGAAGGGCTGCCAGAAGAGCTTTGGTATAGGCATTTTTTGGCGTTTCGAACAAGGAAAGCACGTCGGCCTCTTCCATTTTTTCTCCCTTATACTGCACCACAACGCGATCTGCCGTTTCAGCAACAACGCCCATATCATGGGTGATAAGAATAACGCCCATATTCTGGCTTTTTTGGAGATCCAAAATAAGATCGAGAATCTGCTTCTGTATAGTAACGTCAAGTGCAGTTGTCGGCTCGTCGGCAATCAGTAATTTCGGGTTACATGCAATTGCCATGGCAATCATAATTCGTTGGCATTGACCGCCGGATAATTGATGAGGAAAACTCTTCAATCTGCGTTCGGGCTCGGTCAACCCGACAAGGTGGAACAGTTCGATAATTTTCTCAATCCGTTGTTTACGACCGAGCTTAAGATGGGCTTTCAGTACTTCTTCAAGCTGATAACCTACTGTAAAACAGGGATTGAGGCTTGCTATCGGTTCCTGAAAAATCATTGAAATTTCATTGCCGATGATCCGGCGTCTTTCATGATCGGTAAGCTTCATAAGATCGATATTTCCAAACATCATCTTGTCGGCACTAATCTTGGCACTTTTTGGCAATAGCCCCATGACAGCCAACATGCTCACCGATTTACCGGAGCCGGATTCACCAACAATTGCAAGTATTTCGCCATCATTTACGGTGATGTCTATGCCTTTGACTGCATAAAAAGGCCCGCTTGCGGTTTCGAAATATACACTAAGATTACGGATTTCGAGTAACGCCATCTTCAGCTCCTTTTCAATTTCGGATCGAGTGCGTCACGTAAGCCATCCCCCATGAGGTTGATTGCCAAAACAAGTACCAATATTGCAAGACCGGGAAATGTAACAATCCACCATGCGCTTGAAATAAATTCACGCGCATCGGCCAACATTGTTCCCCATTCCGGTGTGGGCGCTTGCGCCCCCATACCAAGGAACCCCAAGGCAGCTACATCAAGAATGGCATTCGAAAAAGAAAACGTTCCCTGTACGATAATGGGAGCCATACAATTCGGGAGAATGGTCTTGAACATCAAACGACCGCGGCCAGCACCTGCAAGTTTTGCGGCAATGACATATTCACGATTTTTTTCCGAAAGGACTGCAGCGCGTGCAAGGCGGACAAAATGCGGCTGGAGCGCAACCGCCGTTGCAATAATTGCACCTTGCAAACCATAACCGACGATACTCACGAGCACCAAAGCCAGAAGGAGCGAAGGAAATGCAAGGATGATATCCATAATACGCATGATGATGACTTCAATCATGCCTCCTATATAACCGGCAATAACGCCGACGACGATACCGACGATCATAGCTGCAAGGGAAACAACTACTCCCACAAGCAGTGAATAGCGCGCACCATGGAGGAGGCGAGATAAAATATCACGTCCAACCGCATCAGTTCCCAGAATAAAATTCCATGTTCCGCCTGTTTGCCAAGCCGGTGGTCTTTGCATTGCATCACGAAACTGCTCGTCATATCCATAAGGAGCAATCAACGGCGCAAGGACTGCAAGAAGGACAATAGCACAAAATACGACAAGCCCCATCACAGCGCCACGATTCATACTGAAAGAGAACCAGAATTCGCGCCAAGCCTGACGTCGGATATCGGCCGATATATTTCTGTCAGCTTTACTATTCATTACGATACACCCTGGCTATGTCTGACCCTCGGATTGATAAATCCATAAAGCAAATCGACGACGAGATTGACCACCATCACGAGCATAGCAACTATGAGTAATCCACCCTGTACAGCTTCGTAATCTCTTCTCGAAATTGAATCGATCATCCACTTTCCAATTCCCGGCCAAGAAAAAATTGTCTCGGTAAGAATTGCCCCGCCCATCAACATTCCGATCTGCAAACCGATTGTTGTTACAATCGGAATAAAGGCGTTACGCAATGCATGAATTGCAACGACACGAAAAGTGCTCAAGCCTTTTGCTTTTGCTGTGCGAACATAGTCTTCATTCAAAACTTCGAGCATGGCCGAACGCGTTTGGCGAGCGATCACTGCGAGAGGAACCGTTGCCAAAACCAATGTCGGTAAAATCAGGTGGGAAACGGCAGAGGCAAAAGCCCCCTCCTCACCCGATAGCCAGCTATCAATCAGCATAAAACCGGTGGGTTGATCGAAATAATAGAGTAGAGAAATCCGCCCTGAAACCGGCGTCCAACCCAATTTTCCACTAAAGAGCATGATCAGCAAAAGGCCCCACCAGAAAATTGGCATAGAATAGCCTGTAAGAGCCAATCCCATTGAAGTCTGGTCAAACCACGAGCCACGTTTGACGGAAGCAATAACGCCAACAACAATTCCAAGAAATATAGCAATAGTAATGGCACAAAATGTCAATTCCAGCGTCGCCGGAAAAAGTGTAAAGAACTCTTCGGCTACGCTTTGTTTGGAAACGAAAGAAGTGCCCAGATTGCCATGAAGAACACCCCACAAATAATCGAGATATTGTTGCCAATAAGGACGATCGAAGCCGAATTCGGTCATCAGTTCGGCATGGCGTTCTTCTGAGATGCCACGGTCACCTGCCAACAAAAGCACAGGATCACCCGGCAAGGTATGTACAAAAATGAAAGAAACAAGCGTAATTCCTAGAAAAGTAGGAATGATATAACCTATTTTTTTCAACAAATATTGAAGCATATTGCCTCCGCACCCATACTGCCTGGTCTAATGGCTGCCATCATTCACGCATCAACCGAAAGTTATTTTTCGATATCGACATGTTCAAAACGATAGCCCGCTACCGAATAGAGTTTGAAGCCGGTTACGTTCTTTCTCATTGGCATAAATACGGTTGAATGATCGAGCGTCAGCCAGGGAGCCTGTTCTTTGAATATCAGTTGGGCTTGTTCGTAAAGTTTCGTCCGCTCTTGCTGGTCGGTGACAGTCCTACCCTTTTCAATGAGATCATCGAACGGCTTACTGCACCAATTCGCATAATTCGTAGTCCCTATTCCAATGCATGAAAGCAGAACACCAAGGAAGTTATCAGGATCACCATTATCGCCTGTCCAGCCGATAATAATGGCACCGTCTCGATCCCTTGCTTTACCCGCTTTCATATATTCACCCCATTCCATAGAGACAATTTCGGCCTCTACACCAACTTTTTTGAAATCGGATTGAATAAGCTCGGCAGCGCGTCGTGCGTTAGGCATATAAGGCCGACTTATCGGCATTGCCCAAATCTTCATTTTGAAGTTCTTGATACCGGCAGCTTCCAACATCTGTTTGGCTTTCTCCGGATCATATGCATCATCCTTGACATTGTCATTGTAACCCCACATTGTCGGTGGCATCGGATTTTTGCGACTGTTGCCGAACCATCAAAAACGGCATCAATAATGGCCTTTTATTGACCGCCATATTGAGTGCGCGTCTTACATTAACATTGTCAAAGGGAGGCACTGTCGTATTGTAAGCCATATAGCCGATATTCAATCCCGGTCGCTCGACAACTTTCAAATCCGGATTCGATTTCAATTCACCAATATCGGCAGGAGCCGGATAAGACATGATATCACATTCGCCGGCCTTCAGCTTTTGTGCGCGAACGGCCGGATCTGTCGTGATCGAAAAAACAAGATTGTCTATCTTCGGCTTTCCCGCATAATAATCACTATTTGCCTTATAGCGTATCAGTGCATCTTTTTGATATGTGACAAAAGTAAATGGGCCAGTTCCAACCGGTTGAAGATTGAACTGTTCCCGTTTTCCCTGCTTTTCCAATTGTTGCGCATATTCTAGCGAATTAATCGACAAAAATGGCATAGCGAGATCGGCAAGAAAGGGAGCATCCGGTCGGTCAAGAATGAATTTGACTGTTTGGTCATCGACTTTCACGATATCCTTGATGAGCGTTCTAAACCCCATACTTTCAAAATACTGATAGCGAATGCCGGACGTATAGGCATGCCAAGGACTGTCCGGATTTTTAGCGCGCTCGAAAGTAAAAATCACATCATCCGCATTCAATGTTCGCGTGGGAGTGAAAAAAGCAGTCTTTTGGAATTTTACATTTTTCCGCAAGTGGAAAGTGTATTCTTTCCCGTCATCGGATATTTGCCAGCTTTCAGCAAGCCCCGGGAAAACGCCCGGTTTATCCGGATCAAATTCTACCAGCCGGTTATAGACAGCCCATGCAGATGCATCAAATGCTGTTCCGTTTGAATAAAGCGCGGGGTCGAACCCCTCCGGAGATGCTTCCGAACAATAAACCAGATTTTTTGCCGACGCTTCATTGGAAATTGCAAAAAATGCTGTTGCTACTCCAACAGAGAATACGAACTCTTTCAGTAATTTCATGGTTTCCCCTATATTATTCTATAAAACGTTTATTTGAGTCTGATTGTTACACATGTTTAAAATATTGGAACAAAAAGACAAACCTTTGTTATATTCAAGTTTATATTGACCATAGTTTTTATGTCTATGGCCAATATAAAGCTTCTATTACTCATCTATATCTACATTAACGAAGCGGTGGGCACCAACCGGATCAATAACATAGTTTTTTACTTTTTTTGACATTGGCATAGCCACCGTTGAGTTGGCGATGACAAACCAAGGAGCCTGCTGTTTGAAAATAGCCTGAGCCTGTTCATAAAGTTCTATGCGTTTTTCATGATCTGCCGATTTTTTTGCTTCCGAAATTATTTTGTCAAATGGCTCGTAACACCAATTTGCATAATTATTGCTCCCAATAGAAGCGCACGAAGCTAGAACACTCAGGAAGTTATCCGGATCACCATTATCGCCTGTCCACCCCATTATAACAGCCCCGTCGCGCTCTTTTTCACGCAACTGTTTGACATATTCACCCCATTCCATTGTGGCAATCTCGACCTTGACACCAATTTTTCCCAAATCGGCCTGCATCAACTCTGCGGCGCGTCGGGCATTTGGCATATAGGGACGGCTGACCGGCATTGCCCAAATTTTCATTTTCAGGTCTTTTACACCTGCTTTGTCGAGTAGTGCTTTGGCCGCTTCAGGATTATAATTATCTTCTTCAATGGATTTGTTATAGGACCACATTGTGGGTGGTATCGGTGTCTTGGCAGGAGTGCCTGCCCCTTCGTAAACGGCTTCGAGAATAGTCTTCTTATTGATGGCCATATTCAAAGCCTGACGCACTTCAACCTTATCAAAAGGTGGTTGAAGAGTATTATAAGCAAGATAAGCAACATTAAGACCCGGTTGCTCTTTTACAACCAAATCCGGATTTGCCTTCAATCCTGCGACATCAGCCGGTGCCGGATTTGATATCACCTGACATTCGCCGGCTTTCAGCTTTTGTGCACGCACTGACGGGTCTGTTGTGATGGCAAAAACCAAATTATCAAGCGGTTGTTTGCCTTCAAAATAATCAGGATTTGCCTTATAACGGATCACCGCATCCTTTTGATAGGAAACAAAGATAAATGGTCCCGTTCCCACAGGTTTTGCATTGAGCTCGACCATTTTTCCGTCTGCCTGCAGCTTGTCCGCATATTCCTTCGACATGATCGAAATAAAGTTCATTGCCAAATCGGCCAAAAACGGTGCTTCCGGCTGGTTCAGTGTGATTTTGACTGTATGATCATCAACCTTCTTTACATCCTTGAGAAGTTTTCCAAATCCCATGCTATTAAAATATTGCCATGATAGCCCCGGAGCATAGCTGTACCAAGGATGATCTTTCTTCCACTGTCGTTCAATCGAAAAGACGACATCGTCAGCATTAAAGTCGCGCGATGGCGAAAAATAGGAGGTTTTGTGGAAATGTACCCCCTTTCTCAAATGAAATGTATATTCCAAACCATCCGGTGAAATATCCCAGCTCTCGGCCAGAGCCGGTATAACTTCGGTTGTTCCTTTTTTGAAATCGACGAGGCCGTTATAAACTGTATGCGCACTGGCATCGAATGTTGTTCCGGTTGTATATGCAGCCGGATCAAATCCCTCAGGCGAAGCCTCGGAACAGTAGACGAGCGTTTTTGCATTTGCCGACAAAGAAAGTGTGGCAAGGCTTGCCACTGATACGCTTGCCAGCGCAATTGTCCGTAATATTTTCATAATGGTTCCTCTCTCTTTTCGCGTGTTCGTTCTACTATCGAAATCCAATACCGGCATTAAACAGCGACAGGGCTAAGTGCCGGTTGCGTAAACCACTTCGGCCCGTCTTTTGTCATATAGATCGCGTCTTCCAGACGGATACCGAGCTTACCCGGGAAGATAAGGGTCGGCTCGTCGGAAAAGCACATACCCGGCTTCAAAATAGTGTTGTCATGACGGGAAACATAAGGCTCTTCATGAATATCAAGACCAAGGCCATGGCCAATGCGATGAGGTATCCCCGGCAGTCGATAATTCGGCCCCAGATCGAACATTTCCAACGCTTTTCGTCCGGCATTGTCCACATCTGCCGCACGACCGCCAACTTTGCAGGCATCAAAAACAATATTTTGCAATTGCTTTTCTATATCCCATTTTTTAGCGAAATCGTCCGCCACATCACCAATCATATAGGTTCGTGTAATATCGGAATGATATCCTTCTACTGTTGTGCCTATATCAATCAGCACAGGATCCTGTTTTTGCAATATTTGTTCGCTTTCAACGCCATGAGGTATCGAAGTGGCCTTGCCAAATGAAACTATTGCAAAGCTCGAACCATTTCCGCAAAGCTTGCGATGGGCTTCATCAATAAACTTTATAACCTCGTATGAAGAAATTCCTGGACGCAAAAAATCACGCACATGTTTTTGCACTTCCAAAGTAACATCCATCGCATATTGGATGAGTGCAATTTCGTTTTCGGATTTTTCCATCCGCAAAGTCGTCGTGAATTGATTGGCACCGGTTAAACGGGATTGACCGATCAAAGATGCCAGAGCGAGAAAGAAATTCGCGGGAATTGCTTCATCGACAGCCAATATGCCTTTCGGATGCAAAAGTCTGGTTATTTTGTCGAATGGGCTTTCGTCTTCCTGCCAGACGACAATATCTCCCGACAAATGCGGCAGTTCTTCCAATCTCGAATGTTCAAATGCCGGAACAATATAGGTCAATTTGTCATGAGAGATCAGTACACCGCACAGTCGCTCGCTCATACCCCATTCAAGACCGGTAAAATATCGTAAATTGGATGTTGCCCCCAAAAAAACCGCATCAACATTTTTAGCCGCCATTCTTTCACGCAAACGACGGATACGCGTTAGCCGTTCTTTATCGGCAATTGGTTGCGGCCTGAGCAATATGAACTGTCCTTTTTATATGGTCGCTTTATTTACCCCTTTTCTTTAAAAGAAATACAGGGATAATTATTACTTCTAGCAACAATTGAATAAAATATATATATCTATTTTTCATTTTAATTAGAAAAAAATCCTATTTAGTTTGAAAAACGTCATAAAATTCAATTGTATAAATATAAAATAAATATCGTTTTATATCTATTCTGTTTTATAATAATATACGTCCATTAAAATTTTATTCGAAAAATTATTTTCAATGCGATAAATTTTCATAATAAATAAATTTTATATTTTTTAAATATATTATTTTTTATTGGAAGCAACGCTCTTGGTTGCTTCCAATGATGCTAAAACTTGAATTTATCCGTTATTTAGTTCTGTATATAAACAACATGGGTATGGGTATATTCAAGTATGCCATGCTTGCCGTCGGCTCCACCAATACCTGATTTTTTAGTTCCTGCATGGAAACCTTGCATAGCTTCGAAATTTTCGCGATTGATATAGGTCTCTCCAAAACGGAGTTCGTTTGATGCACGCATGGCCGTCGAAAGATCTTTTGTATAGATCGACGATGTGAGGCCATAAATCGTGTCATTGGCCATTTCAATAGCGTCATCAATTGTATCAAATGCAACGACCGGCAAAACTGGCCCGAAAACCTCGTTTTGGACAATTTCCATTTTCTGTTTGCAGTGGGCAAGCAATGTTGGCTCATAGAAGTTACCTTGTTTTATGTCAGCAGGTTCACCACCAACAAGACATTCGGCGCCTTCTTTAAGGGCTCTGTCAACAAAACCGGAAACCGAAGACAAGGCCGCTTGATTAATCAACGGCCCCATATCGGCATCGGCCATTTTTTCCGGATTGCCATAGCGTACCGCTT
Source organism: Ditibartonella apihabitans (assembly GCF_002007485.1). Classification (GTDB taxonomy): domain Bacteria; phylum Pseudomonadota; class Alphaproteobacteria; order Rhizobiales; family Rhizobiaceae; genus Bartonella; species Bartonella apihabitans. Next base: position 655,913 of record NZ_CP015820.1, on the reverse strand, counting down.
TCATAGCTTTGCTCATTCGCTCGAGAAATTCGGCCTCGACAGCTCTATCAACATAAACCCGTTCTGCACAGTTACAAACCTGTCCCGTATTGATAACACGTGAAGCAAGAATAGCACGAACCGCAAGGTCAAGATCGGCATCTTTCGCAACAATTGCCGGTGCTTTACCACCGAGTTCCAGATTGACTTTGGTAATGTTCTTTGCCGCAGCAGACATAATGCGAACGCCGGTATCGACAGAACCGGTAAAGCTTACAAGCCCTACATCCGGATTTTCGCAAATATTCTGACCGGTGGTCGAACCACGCCCGAAGACCATATTGAACACGCCTTTCGGCAAATCTGTATTGGCAACGATTTTAGCAAAAATAGAAGCATTGAGCGGCGTTTCGACACTTGGCTTGATGACAATCGTATTGCCGACAAGAAGTGCTGGAGCCATTTTTCTGGCAATCAGGAAGAACGGAAAATTCCACGGCAAAATACCGCCCACAACGCCGATCGCCTGTCGCATCAATAAAATGGTTTCACCCGGACGGTCCGAAGGGATAATTTCCCCTTCAATGCGGCGCGCCCAACCTGCCATATAATCCATATAGTCGGCAGTAAAATTCGCTTCCACCTTGGCAAGTGCCTGGGTTTTTCCCTGTTCTCTCACCAGAATGTTTGCAACCTCGTCCGCATGCTCGCGCACCTTCTGGGCAATCTGTTTTAAAAATTTTGCGCGTTCTATCGCCGGTAATTTCTCCCATGCCGGTTGCGCTTTTTTGGCTGCTGCAACTGCCCTGTCAACTTCCCCCTTCGGCGTTTCATAAATTTCTCCAATAACTTCATCAGTTGAAGGATTGGTAACAGGAATCGTGTTGCATCCTTTGCAATCAACAAGCTTCCCGTCGATAAAATTAAGTTCAGGTGTCATCAAAAATCCTCCACATAATAGTTTTTATGCTTAGCCCCATACCGGACTTCGACATGGGGATTGAAGGATAATCTCAATTTGCAAATAAAGCAATTTTCCGAAATAAAAATTTATAAAAATAAGTCATTAAAAGACAAAATAGATAAAAATATTTCAAACTAAGTAAAGTTATAAATAAAATTTAAATTTATTAATTATATAAAATCAATTAATGCTTTTCATTAGTCAACAAAATTATAGTTGAAGTAGTGACAATATTTTTAAATCGCGCCAATTCGTAACAAATCATGGAAATGAACAAGACCAACCGGTTTTTTGTTTTCAACCACCAGAAGTGCGCCAATTTTATGATCGTTGATCAAAGCAGTTGCTGCACCGACCATCATATCGGGAGTGACTGTTTTGGGGTCTTTTGTCATAACATCATTGACCGTAAGTTTTGAAAGGTCCCGATTGATATTTCGAGCAAGATCACCGTCTGTGACAATGCCTTCCAAATTGCCGTCGCTATCGACAACTGCAACACAACCAAAGTGTTTTTCAATAAGCACTTGCATGGCATCTTTCATCGGTGTTCCGCTTTTGACAATGGGAATACGGTCGCCACGATGCATAATATCACGGATAAACTTCAAATTTGCTCCGAGAGAACCGCCAGGGTGGAAAATTTTAAAATCGCTGGCGGTAAAGCCGCGCATTTCGAGAAGTGCAACGGCTAATGCATCCCCCATTGCAAGTTGCATTGTGGTAGACGTTGTCGGAGCAAGGCCATGCGGGCAAGCTTCTTCCACTTTTGGCAAGAGTAATAAAATATCTGCTGCTTGCCCCAAAGCCGAATTTGCGCCGGAAGTGAGCGCAATGAGGGGGATACGGAAGCGGGCAGCATGATTCAATATTCCGCCAAGTTCAACAGTCTCGCCCGACCATGATATTGCAAGGATGACATCCCCCACCTCAATCATTCCCAGATCGCCATGGTTTGCTTCCGCAGCATGGACAAAAAATGCCGGTGTTCCGGTAGAGGCAAGAGTTGCGGCTATTTTCGTACCAATATGGCCACTCTTCCCGAGTCCGGTAACAATGACCCTACCTTTGGATTGAAGAATGCTTTTAACCGCTTCGGCAAAAGGCTTGGAAAGGCCATCTTCCAAAGCTTTTTTTATGGCTTCAAGCCCTGCACTCTCGATAGAAATGGTATGTTTTGCAGATTTGACTGCGTCATCAGCAGAAAAATGAGGGGTTTTATTTGTCATCATGACCCGATTTGATAAAGCAAATCGGGTCTAACGTCTACTCTGTTTTATTTTTTTATATTCGCGATCAATGTCGTTAACGGGCCAAGAACCTTATCACGCATATCGTCTCGCGAAAGAGCAAATGCTACATTTGCTTCGATAAATCCGGTTTTGGAGCCACAATCATATGTCGTACCTTCAAAGCGGTACCCATAAAACTTCTGATCTTGTGCAAGTGAACGCATACCATCCGTCAACTGGATTTCGTTGCCTGCGCCTTTTTCCTGCCGTGACAGAATATCGAAAATTTCCGGCTGCAAAATATATCGCCCGTTAATATAGAGGTTGGAAGGAGCCGTACCTTTTGCCGGTTTTTCCACCATCTGGGTTATTTCAAAGCCGTGAGCGACCGCTTTGCCTTTGCCAACAATACCGTATTTATGCGCTTCTTCCGGATCGCATTCCTGAACAGCAACGATATTGCCGCCGGTTGCCTCATAAAGGCGAACCATTTCCGAAAGACACCCTTTTTCTGCCTGCATGACCATATCCGGCAAGAGAAGAGCAAAGGGCTCATTTCCAACAAGTTCGCGTGCACACCAAACTGCGTGCCCTAACCCTAAAGGTTGCTGTTGACGGGTAAAGGATGTTGTGCCCGGTTGTGGCTGTAAATCCTTGAGATGAGCCAACTCTTCCTTTTTTCCACGTTCGGCAAGCGTCGTATAAAGCTCGACCTGCGCGTCGAAATAATCCTCGATAACCGCTTTATTGCGCCCCGTTACGAAAATCAGGTGTTCAATTCCGGCTTCGCGGGCTTCGTCGACTACATATTGAATAACAGGCTTGTCAACAACGGTGAGCATTTCCTTCGGAACTGTTTTGGTTGCCGGTAAGAAACGTGTTCCAAGTCCCGCCACGGGGAAGACTGCTTTACGGATTTTTTTCAAACTGCTCTCCCGAATTTATTCCGTTTAATTCAACGTTTTTCATTGTATAATGCGAAAGGTGACAAAATTAGGTTTTCTCTCATCATCTTTTTTCGCAAGCTGCAATCTTAAGTGATGACATTTTACTGTCCAAAGGCTAAATAAATAGTCAATTTCACAACAGGAATGCTATTTTCCGGATTTTATCAACTTCATTAAAAATTACGATAAAATATTCAAAAAATTCGGAAAACCGGTTTAATATGGGGATGAGGCATTTTTAATTGAATTGTTGCTTTTATCAGGCGGAGCACAGATGAAAATAAAAACAAATAGTTTCCCTCAAATAACCGATAGCCGGATAACCAGACGGTTTGCAGTTTTCGGCGGCGCATGTTTCATCGGTGCATTTTGTTCTTTGCCTGTTTTGGCAAACGGTTCGGATATTGCCTTTAGGCGCTGGATTGCTGCCTTCAAAACAACTGCTTTGAACGCCGGCATTACGCCTGCAACTTTCAATCTCGCTTTCAAGGGGGTTGATTCTCCGGATCCGGAAGTCTTGAAAAAAGCAGCTTATCAACCCGAGTTTACCGATCCGACATGGAATTATTTTGACAATCGGGTGCAGGACAATGCGATTGCAACCGGTCGTGCCCATGGGAAAAAATGGGCAAAGTGGCTTGGTGCAATTGAAAAACGTTTCGGCGTCGATCGCAATATACTTTTGGCAATATGGTCAATTGAATCCGATTTCGGTGAAGCAATGGATCGAGACACTGCTATGCGCGATGCCATTCGATCGCTTGCTACCCTCGGATATGGTGACAAACGCAGAGCAAAATATGCGCAAACGCAGCTTATTGCTGCTATGAAAATTCTTCAGTCCGGCGATATTGATCGCGCCCATTTACAAGGTTCATGGGCGGGAGCACTCGGGCACACACAATTCATTCCGACAAGTTACCTGATCTACGCTGTTGATATGGATGGGGATGGAAAGCGCGATATCTGGACGTCGGTTCCTGATGCTCTGGCAACGGCGGCCAATCTTTTGAAGAAAAATGGTTGGCAAGAGGGGCGTCCTTGGGGCTATGAAGTTCTCCTTCCTGAAAATGGTAAATTCCCCCCGGGCTCGTTGCCGCTTTCCGAATGGACGAAAATGGGTGTAAAGCGGGCGAATGGCAAACCCTTCCCCTACCCTTCCGATAAAGCAAATCTGAAATTACCTGATGGCCGGAAGGGACCTGTATTTCTGGTTACAAAAAATTTCTTTGTCATAAAGCGGTACAATAGTGCCGACCGTTATGCTTTGGCTGTTGGTCTACTTTCCGACCGCATTGCCGGCCGTCCGGGATTGGTCAAAGATTGGAACAGACCGTTTTCTCCACTCAATATCCAGGAACGTCAGGAACTACAAACGAGACTGAATAAAATGGGGTACTATCACGGCAATATCGACGGTAAAAACGGAGAGGTAACCAAAAAAGCGATCGAGACTTATCAAAGTCGCAATGGTTTGCCCGTTGATGGAAATCCGAGCCGTGAATTATTGACAATTCTTCGTAGCCGTTAATTCCGGAAAATTGTTGATGAAAAGACTTGTACGTTTTGGCCTCTTTCTGTTTCCAGTCATTGTATTGGCATTTGCACCGGCAGTCGCAGATGCAAGAAATATTTTTGATATTATCTTCGGGCGCAAACAGGAAGTGCAGCCGGTCTATCCACCGGCACCACCGCCGGTGAAGAAAAAACGCGTTACCAAAACGCCTGCACAGCAAAAAGCCAACCAGAAGGCACAGAACGCGAAACGCATTCTGGTGATAGGGGATTTCGTCGCCAATGCTGCCGGTGACGGATTAAGCCAGCTTTACGCAGAAAATTCCGATATTGTTGTTTTGATTTCAACAAATCTGTCATCCGGTCTCGTTCGCGACAACCACTATAATTGGATAGATAATATTCCGAAGCTCATAGCAAAAGAAAAGCCGGATGTCATTGTCATGGCACTTGGTGCAAATGATGATCAACCTATCAAAACCAATGGCGAAACCATCGATGTCAACGCCAGCGAATGGAAAGACAATTATCGTCAACGGATTACCGCACTTACAAATGCTCTCAAGCAAACAGGCAAACCGTTCTTATGGTTAGGCAACCCGTCTTTCAAAGATCGCGACTTGAGTATTGCAATAGCTTCTTTCAACAGACTTTATAAGCAACAGGTGGAAGCAGCTGGCGGACATTTTATCGATGTATGGGAAGGTTTTGTTGATGAACAGGGAAATTTCGCGCTTTCCGGTTACGATGTAAACGGACAGACAGCCCGATTGCGCGCCAATGACGGGATAAATTTTACCACTGCGGGAAAAAAGAAACTCGCTTTCTACCTTGAAAAACCGTTGGACGGCATTTTCAATTTGAATTCCAAGGATGACAAGGACAATATCAAAGTCGATCCGAACGGACCTGTTATTTCTGTTTTACCACGCGATGTCGACCGGATTGCACCTGTCGGCTTTTATGACATGGCGGGACAGAATAATGGTCTTCTTGGTGATCCTGACAACCCGAAAACTCTGAAAGATGAAGATTCCTGGGTTCCACGAAACGGTAAACATGCAGGGCGTGCCGACAATTTTTCGACGGTTCAATAGACCGATGTAAAATTGTTCATAAAAGCAACGAGCGCCCCTCTACTCATTTTCATAACCATTTATTTCAGAGGATTGATTGCGAACCGCCTTGGTGAACAACAATGTTTTCCCGACTTTGTGGCGATTGGCCGGAAAATTTTTGAATAAAACAGTTCTCAAAACTCTGTCCGCGTTTTACGCTTGGTAATGATATGGAAATGAGTGAGCGTTAAAGAAAATAACAATCGGGAAATACCGGAAAAACCTGTTGCAGCAAATGTGAATAAGCCAAGAAAACGATGATCGTTACTTTGTAATTCGATCTTATTCGACAGCTTCTTCTATTTCATCCAATGTGTCGTCCGACAAACCGAAGTTACGGCCGATTTCCTGAATAAGAACATGGGTTACAATATCGCCTAGTGCTTCATCATTTTCAGACCAATAATCAAGAATTGGTCGCCTGAACAATGTAATCCGGTTCGTTTCATTGCCAGTATTCAGAGAAAACCGCTCGCTAATGCCTTGTCCTTCAAACAAGCCCAAAAGCTCGAACGGAGATTCAAGTCCCATATCATCCATCATCTGGTCATCAGGAAAATCCGTGACACTTATAACAAGGTCCTTACAAAGAACCCGAAATTTTGACGGCAAATTGGCAAAAGAATTTCGGGCAATAGAATCTATTTCATTCAAACTTGGAGAGAGGCGAGAGGCCCAGTTATGACTATGGTCTGGTCTAGCCATATTAAATTACATGCTCCATTGCAGCTATCAAAAACGTGTTTTATTAGCTCGCTCTCAAGCGGCTAATTCAAAATCCGGTTTAATTTTTTTAAAGCCCGTTAATTCAGGCCCATGGATGTTCCTTTGCATTCTTTTTTTCAAAAGAATCAATTTCGGACACCTTGCGCATAGTCAATCCAATATCGTCAAGTCCGTTCAACAGGCAGTGCCGGCGAAATTCGTCAAGATCGAACTTCAATGTTCCACCGTCAGGTCCATGGATTTCCTTTTTCTCAAGGTCGATGGTCATGGTTGCATTAGCACCGCGTTCTGCATCCTCCATCAGTTTTTGCAAATCTTCCGGACTGACAATAATTGGCAAAATACCGTTTTTGAAGCAATTGTTATAAAAAATATCGGCAAATGAAGTCGAAATAACACAACGTATCCCGAAATCGGCCAATGCCCAAGGCGCATGTTCACGCGATGAACCACAACCGAAATTATCTCCCGCGACAATGATTTTGGCGTGACGGTAAGCGGGTTTGTTCAAAACGAAATCAGGATTTTCAGATCCGTCATCACGATAACGCATATCTGCAAAAAGCCCTTTGCCCAGCCCCGTCCGTTTGATCGTTTTCAAATAGTTTTTTGGAATAATCATATCGGTATCAATATTGACAACCGGCATTGGGGCTGCAACACCCGTCAGTGTTGTGAACTTTTCCATTTTTCAAAATCCGAATTTTAGAGTTTTTCCAATAATTCTTACTCCTGCATGAGTAAGCTGTCAAAGTGATGGAGACAAGCTCATCCTATGCGCCATTTCCCCGGCTTTTTATATCAAATTCAGGTTGGCTTCTTTAATTTATAACTGCAATTTGAATGACGAATTTTCAAAAGAAGCATCTTCTGGCGGATTTTTAACCAAAAAACACCACAAGATAAAACCCTTAAAACCGAAAGGAGTGAATTTTCCTCCTTTCGGTTAATCACACCTCTAACAAGGCCGTACTACTCAAATACCGCGTTTCCTCATTAATGCATCCGGGCTCGGCAAGCGGCCGCGGAAAGCTTTATAAAGTTCTTCCGGATCACGACTGCCACCGGCCGAATAAATATATTTTTTCAGTTTTTCAGCTGTTTTCGGGTCAAAGGCATTGCCGGTTTCTTCAAAAGCCTCGAACGCATCTGAATCAAGAACTTCTGCCCACATATAGGAGTAATAGCCCGCAGAATAACCGTCACCGGTAAATACATGCGTGAAATGGGGTGGACGGTGGCGCATAATGATTGCCTTCGGCATACCCAATTTTTGCAATTCTTTTTTCTCGAATTCGGTCGGGTCATCAACTTTTCCGCCTTCATGGAAGGCCATGTCAACAAGCGCGGAAGCCGTAAATTCGACGGCGTCAAAGCCACCATTGAACGTGCGTGCAGCGAGAACCTTGTTGAGCAATTCTTGCGGCATTGGTTCACCGGTTTTGACGTTCCTTGCGTAAGTTTTCAAGGTTTCCGGAACAGTGACCCAATGCTCGAACAATTGTGAAGGAAGTTCGACAAAATCTCTTGCCACAGAGGTTCCCGAAACAGATGGCCATTTAACCTCCGATAACAGACCATGGAGGGCATGTCCGAATTCGTGAAACAGGGTTCGCGCATCATCCAATGACAAAAGTGCCGGTTTTCCCTTGGGCGGCTTGGCAAAGTTACAAATATTATAGATGATCGGTTTGCGCCCTTTTTTAAGATGATGTTCGGTTTGTAATTCGCTCATCCATGCACCTGAGCGTTTGCTCGGGCGGGCGAAATAATCTCCAATGAAAAGCCCGCGTAAGCTTCCGTCAGGATTTTTGACCTCGAAAAGCCGTGCATCTTCATGCCAAAGCGGTACGCCATGCTTTTCTTCAAAAGTGACACCGAAAAGCTTCTTTGCGGTCGCAAAAGCGGCTTCAATCATTTTATTCAGTTCAAAATAGACTTTGACCGATGCTTCATCGAACGAGAATAATTTGGTGCGCAGTTTCTCCGCATAATAGCGCCAATCCCAAGCAGCCAATTCGTCATTGCTTCCTGTCTCAGCTGCCAGTTTTTGCAGCTCTTCTGCTTCTTTTTCGGCCTTGGCAACAGCTCGCTTCCAGACAGGCATTAAAAGCTTCATGACATTGTCGGGCGTTTTGGCCATTGTGTTGTCGAGTTTGAACGCAGCAAAGGATTTAAAGCCGAGAAGCTTTGCCTTTTCATCACGCAATGCCACAATCTCGCTGATAATCTTCCGATTGTCATTTTTATTGCCATTTTCGCCACGCTTTGCCCAGGCCTCAAAGGCAATCTGGCGCAAGTCCCGCCGGTCGGAAAAAGTCAGAAACGGTTCCACAACCGAACGCGCAAGCGTCAGTGCATAGGAATCCGGCTTTCCTCTTTCCTTTGCCGTCTCTTTCATTGTCGCAATAAGATCGTCCGGAAGTCCGGCCAAGTCTTCTTTTTCAAGATAAAGAACCCAATCGGCTTCATCATTCAATACATGTTGGCCGAACTGTGCGCCAAGCAAAGCCAATCGCTCGTTTATCTCTGCCAGTCTTTTTTTATCCTTTTCATCAAGAAGTGCACCGTTCCGAACAAACCCTTTCCATGTGAGTTCGATCACACGCGTGGTTTCGGCATCGAATTTTGCTTTTTTTGCTTCCTCATGGAGGGCATCAATTTTTGCAAAAAGTCGCGGATCCATAAGCAATTTTGAAGAATAACGCGATAGCTTCGGTACAAAATCCTGTTCCAATTGCTGGATCAGATCATTGCTATAGGCACCCGAACGGAGAAAGAAAACCGAACATACATGGTCAAGAGACTTGCCTGCAAGCTCGAACGACTGCAAAAAACCGTCAATCGTGGCAGGTTCCGGAGAGGCCGCAATTTGTTCAATTTCGGCTTCGGCATCTTTTAATGCTTCTTCAAAAGCTGGCTTGAAATCTTCATCATGAATTTTTGAAAAATCAGGCAGACCTTCAAAACCGGTCCACTCCAGCAACGCCGTTTTTGACATATTTTTTATCTCCAATCTTTTTGCTGCAAATTGTTTGCAATGATCAATGTGTACCACATGTAATAATTAAAACTATGAATGCCAGCGTCTCTCAAACTCTTTTTACCCTTAAATGCGTATCCATTCTTCTGTCTTTCGGATGAAGAAAGACAGAAACGGCGTTTATGAAGCGGCGTTTTCGTTAGGTCATTTTCGAAATTACTTTTCTTTGAAGCCGCAAAACATCGGAATCTCCCCCTCGATAAAATTCCTCGTCTTAAAAAATTCCCCGTCTTAAAAAATTCCTTGTCTTAAAAAATTCAATTCCCCAGAAAATTCCCTATCTTGGGAAATTCATTAACTTCTCCAAGACGTTTTTCCAAATTATGAAAACGGGTTCTAATCATGCCGGTTCCAACCGTGGAACAAAACTTTTCTTTCTGCCCACACTTCAAAACAGGGGCGAACGTCAATTTTTATACATATTGGAAAAACGGATCAATCCATCCGGATAAGGTTCAAAACCGTGGAGTTTTTTGGTGTAGGCATAGATATAATCGGGATGGCCGAGATAAATGATCGGCATATCATCTTGAAGAATAGCTATAGCATGATGATAGAGATCGGCACGTTCGGCAGGATCGGGGGTCTTTCTTGCCAAAGAGAGTTTGTCATCGAGAGCGCGATTACAATATCTACCTATGTTGCCTGCCCCCTCACAGGTAACAAACCGGAAGATATTTCCATCCGGATCAATCCGGCCGCTCCACCTTTGTGCAGAAACTTCGAATTTGCCGCTCTTATTATCGATAGCAAGTTTGGTTTCTTCTTTAGGACGAAGACTGACATTGAAGCCGGCTTCATTGGCCATCGTCCGGATTGCCTGCATCACCTGAACAATTGTCGGGTCGTTACTATGGGAAATCTGGACATCGATTTTCTGATTGGCAAAACCGGCTTGTTCTATTAACTGACGGGCTTTTTCCAGATTGCGCGGGGAAACCGGAAAACCTGAATTGTACCAGATTGTATCCGGTGCCCAAGGCTGGTTGCCGACAATCATTGCACCGTCATAAACGGTGTCACGAATAGACGCACGATCAATAGCAAACGAAAATGCCTGACGCAGCAATTTCTGTTGTCCGAGCGGCGTCATTGCTTTGTCACCATTTGCGATATTGATTGTCAACGCAATATAAGCTTCGCTCGCTATTCTGTTCGTTTCTAATCTGGATGCCGTTTTAGCTTTGGCAAAATCGCTTGAAGAAAGCCGGTCAACCATATCGACAATTCCGGCACGCAAATTCGAAAAACGCACCGACGGATCTTCGATCGACAAAAAAGTGAGATGGTCAAGTTTGATTTGTTGGCTGTTCCAATAGCGATCGAATTTTTCCAAAACAATTCTGTCATGTGGAACGCGCTCGACAAAGCGGAACGGCCCCGCACAAATAGGCTTCAACCCGAAATCTGTGCCCATTTCACGCGCTGCTTTGGGCGACACCATGACCCCTGCCCGATCTGCGAGTTGCGATAAAAGTGACGCATCAGGATATTTTAATTTGATCGTCAATTCGAAGGGGCCTGTTGCGTCGACAGAAGCAACAGAATCAAGTTCGTTTTCCCGAACGGATTGCAAAAAACCGATTGTACGTTTTAAAGAATAGACTGCTGCATCGGCATTAAACGGAGTGCCATCCTGAAAGACGACATCCTTTCGTAAACTCATTTTCAAAATCTTGCCGTCTTCAGAAAAAGACCAACTTTGAGCAAGTTCGGGAACAAAACTGGCATCAGGGGAAATATCAACAAGTTTATCGCATATCGCCGTATAAACTAGCCGTCCTGAAAACGTTTTCGATAAGGCCGGATCCAAACTATCAGGATCGTCTTGAAGTGCAATTTTGAGTTCGGAAGCTGATGATGCGAAGACAGGTGAAACAAATAAACAGAAGAAAAACAAGCACATCAATATCCCCTCATTGCTGTGCTCATTGTTGGGCTTGTCAATGAGGCGGGTTCTCCGGATATTTCAGCAAAATCTTTAGAGTGACTCACTTTGATCTCTATCCAAGTTTATGTTTCAAAAATCCCCGAGCTCTGAACCTTGTTCAAAACAAGCTATTAATTTTCATCTATCATGGCGCAATCAATGTAACATAACGCATTTGTTATTGAATGCTATAATTGCAGCGGAAGGCCAAAAACGGAAAATTATTATCAAATTGGGCTAAATCAACTCGTTGTTGATTATTATTTGTTATGTGGTATCAAAAACTAAATTCATTATACGTTGTCGACTAAAATATTTTTCATTAATTAAATAAAAATCATAGATTATCTTATTTATACAATTTATCAGATTGCATAAAAATATGAATTTGTGTTTATATTAAAATTATAAATGTTTTATATTATACTTTTATTATTAATAACGTATTTTTAAATAATTATATTATAATTTTATATAAAACAAGCAGCATATCTCGAATACAATAGCTCAATACAGCTTGTTCCTTTAATGGGACAGATCCAGCCTTAAAAAAAGAAATTATCCATCAAGTTTCCACTGTTTTTTGAAGTTATAAGAATAAAAGTGACTGATAGCCAAACAGTGCTTGACTTTCGTTCAAAACATAACAATTGAAACATCTGCGTAGGGAAACGCTCCCCCCACAAATGATCTGCCGGGATGTCAAACCTGCCCGACAGGTTCAATGCCCATCAAGAACTGTTCTTAAGGAGCTCCATCATGACTGAAAACCAGACTTCAGCATTTGATGTCAAAACGCTGTCTGCTGAGGCGCTTGCCGAGCGCTTGAGCCGTCTGCATTTTGCCGACGCTGTCGATGTCATTAATGATCTCGACATTGTCGAACGGGTAAATGTGTTCAAATTTTTGCCGATAGAATATGCTATCGAGCTGTTCGACAAGCCGGAACTTGACGAGCCGGGGCAGATTCTTGAAATGCTGCCGACCGAGCGTTCTGTCACAATTCTTGACGGAATGTCTGCCGACCAGGCAGCCGATGTATTTCAGGAAATGGAAGAGGCGACTCGCGCCAAACTTTACCCGCTCCTGAAGCCACTCACCCGCGCCGAAATGAAAAAGCTGTCGAGTTATCCTGATGGCAGCGCCGGCGCGTTAATGACAACAGAATTTATCGCTGTTCCTTCAACCTGGTCGGTTCGTCAAACGCTTGATCATATCCGCGATGTCGAGCGTACACGCGAGACAGTTTACGCAAGTTATGTCATTGATCCGGAAACCAGCGTTCTGATCAAAGCGGTATCACTCAGGAATCTTATTCTGGCAAATCCCGATGACACGATTCTTAATGCTGCCACCAATGGTGAGCCGATCAAGATTGGTCCTTTGACCGATCAGGAAGAAGTTGCGCGTCTGTTCCGGCGTCACGATTTGCTCTCGGTTCCGGTTGTAGACGAGACCGACCATGTGATCGGCATTGTAACAGTCGATGACGTGCTTGATGCGATGACCGAAGAAATGAGTGAAGATGCTTATAAATTCGGTGGTATGGAAGCGCTCGACAAGCCCTATATGGATATCGGCTTTTTCGATATGATGAAAAAGCGTGGTGGCTGGCTTGCCGTCTTGTTTCTGGGCGAAATGTTAACCGCCAGTGCCATGCAGCATTTTGAGGTCGAGCTTGAAAAAGCGATTGTTCTCACCCTCTTCATTCCGCTTATTATGAGTTCCGGCGGTAATTCCGGTTCTCAGGCAACATCTCTTATCATTCGTGCACTTGCCTTAAGAGAGCTTGAACTCAGAGATTGGTGGAAAGTCGCTTTAAGGGAAATACCGGCTGGCGTATCTTTGGGAGCCATGCTCGGATTGATTGGCGTTATACGCATTATCGTGTGGCAAAAAACCGGCATCTACGATTATGGCGAACATTGGGTGCTGGTGGCAATAACGGTGGGAGCCGCCCTTATCGGCATTGTTATGTTCGGCTGTCTCACAGGTTCGATGCTTCCCTTCCTTCTGAACCGTCTGGGATTTGACCCGGCGAGTGCTTCTGCACCTTTTGTCGCAACACTGGTCGACGTAACCGGTATTGTTATTTATTTTTCTGTCGCCGCACTTATTTTAAGTGGCACACTTTTGTGAGTCCTTTTTTAAGTGTGAGTCCCTGTTTAAGGCCGTTGTTCTATTTTTCGACATTGAACGACGGCCTTCATTATTCAAATGCACAATCGGCATTAAAAAAACACAAGCCAGATTAAAGCGCACAATCTGCTTGTGCCGATATAGACGGCCTCGTCATTGAGAAACTATGGCTGAATAGAATAATGCCATTACGCTTCTTCTCTTTTGCAATTATTTTCTTGATTTTTTAATAATTATTTTCATTGAGAGAAGGCATTTTATGGTGAGATATTGATTAGCCAACCGACTATTCTCATATAATCGGAAGAATGCCTTCGAAGGTTCAAAGTTATGATAATGCGTTTATCTTAGCTAAAAAAGGTTTCCCCCTCTTCCAAAAACCGTAAAAAACTTGTAAGAGGCATGCAACACCATGCGGCAGCTTGTTGTTGCCGTATTTTCGAAATTTCAGTGAACGAAAAGAAGATTTACATGCAATTGCGCAATATTGCAATCATTGCCCACGTTGACCACGGTAAAACAACCCTTGTCGACGGGCTACTAAAGCAATCAGGAAATTTCCGCCAAAACCAACGCACTGGCGAGCGTATGATGGATTCCAACGATATTGAAAAAGAACGTGGAATTACCATTCTTGCCAAAGTTACCTCTGTCGTTTGGAAAGATACGCGTATCAATATTGTTGATACACCCGGACACGCCGATTTCGGCGGTGAAGTGGAACGTATCCTTAATATGGTGGATGGAGCCATTGTTCTCGTGGATGCCGCCGAAGGCCCGATGCCGCAAACAAAATTTGTTGTTGGCAAAGCCTTGAAAGTTGGCCTGCGCCCGATTGTTGCCATTAACAAGATCGACCGCCCCGACGCACGTCCTGAAGAAGTTATCAATGAAGTTTTTGATCTGTTTGCCGCACTTGACGCGACAGATGAACAACTTGATTTCCCGATCCTTTATGGTTCCGGTCGTGATGGCTGGATGGCCGAAAGCCCTGACGGCCCGAAGGATCAAGGATTGGCACCGTTGTTCGATATGGTCGTGCGCCACGTACCGGCTCCGACTGTCGCTCCGGGCCCCTTCACGATGATCGGTACTATTCTGGAAGCCGATCCATTTTTGGGTCGTATTATCACCGGTAGAATTCACTCCGGTAAAATCAAACCGAACCAGGCTGTAAAAGTTCTCGACCAGCAGGGTAATCTTGTTGAAAGTGGCAGAATTTCAAAAATTCTTGCTTTCCGTGGACTTGAGCGCCAACCGATTGAAGAAGGTGATGCCGGCGATATTGTTGCAATTGCCGGTCTACAAAAAGGTACCGTTGCCGACACATTCTGTGACCCGTCAGTAACCGAGCCTTTGAAGGCCCAGCCGATTGACCCGCCGACGGTCACAATGAGTTTCCTTGTCAATGACAGCCCGCTTGCAGGGACAGAAGGTGACAAAGTTACAAGTCGTGTCATTCGTGACCGTTTGCTCAAAGAGGCCGAAGGGAACGTTGCTCTGAAAATCGAGGAATCAAAAGACAAGGATTCCTTCTATGTTTCCGGCCGTGGCGAATTGCAGCTTGCTGTTTTGATTGAAAATATGCGCCGTGAAGGCTTTGAACTTTCAGTTTCCCGTCCACGTGTTGTCATGCATACCGACGAGAACGGCAACAAGCTTGAACCGGTCGAAGAAGTTGTCATTGACGTTGACGAGGAATATTCCGGCATCGTCGTCCAGAAAATGTCGGAACGCAAAGGCGAGATGATCGAGCTTAAGCCGTCAGGTGGAAATCGTGTCCGCATGGTCTTTTATGCGCCCACACGTGGCCTTATCGGCTACCAGTCGGAATTATTGACCGATACGCGTGGCACTGCCGTCATGAACCGCTTGTTCCATGACTATGAACCATATAAAGGCGATATTGCCGGACGTACCAATGGCGTCATGATTTCCAACGATAATGGTGAATCGGTAGCCTATGCCCTGTTCAATCTTGAAGACCGCGGCCCGATGATCATTGATGCGGGTGTCAAAGTCTATCAGGGAATGATTATCGGCATCCATTCACGTGATAATGATTTGGATGTAAACGTCTTGAAGGGTAAAAAGCTTACCAATGTTCGTGCTGCCGGAAAGGATGAGGCTGTGAAACTCACTCCTCCTATCAAAATGACATTGGAACGTGCGTTATCGTGGATTCAGGATGACGAGCTCGTCGAGGTTACGCCAAAGAACATTCGTCTGCGCAAGCTTTATCTTGATCCGATTGATCGTAAAAGAAACGGAAAGCCACGTCCGTCGGACAGTGCTGCCTGATTTTTGACCATTTATGCCGGATACTTTAGAAGGTGTCCGGCTCTTTTTATTCTGGAAAGGATGTCTCTATGAATATTGATTTGATCCCCATCGGCAAAAACCCGCCGGAAGATGTTAATGTTATCATCGAAGTGCCGGTCGGCGGTCAACCAATCAAATATGAAATGGATAAAAAGTCGGGTGCGCTGTTTGTTGATCGTTTTCTCTACACCCCGATGACCTATCCGGGCAATTACGGTTTTGTTCCGCACACTTTGTCGGAAGATGGCGATCCGATTGATGTTCTCGTTCTTAACACCCGTCCGCTTGTTCCAGGATGCGTTATCAATTGCCGTCCGATTGGCGCTTTGATTATGGAAGATGACGGCGGCAAAGATGAAAAAATCATTGCTGTTCCGACACCCAAAATGACACAACGTTATGTCGATGTTCACGACTATGCCGATATGCCGGAAATAACCTTGAAACAGGTCGAACATTTCTTCCAGCATTACAAAGATCTCGAACCCGGCAAATGGGTCAAGATTGGTGGATGGGAAGATGAGGATTTTGCCCGCGAGCTCATCAACAAAGCAATCAAGCGCGCTAAAAAATAATCCTTGGAAATAATTGATAGTCTTCTATCAATCAGCTTTAAAAATATTTGATTAAAGCGCCCGTCAAACTTTGTCGGGCGTTGTTTTTTAGCATCATGGCAAGTGGTTTTAACAGCAACACGTCCGTTGTCCTCTTGTCCACTTTGAAGCCTGTCCCGCTTGGTTTTTCCGGGACAATGTCCTGCCTGGTTTTTTTGTACAAGTTTTATTTATACGGGGTGTGATTGTCATTGACTGCTTATGGGAGAGCGGCATTCCGATGATCGACTGTTTATGCGTTGTCCCGAAAAAGAAATTGCCGACAAAAACTTGTTATTGACAAGCTGCTGATTTGGCAACCCGTATAAATGTCCTATAAGCTTGGAATGATAATCACACAAATTGCTGAACAAATCATATTTTTTGCTTATTAAAGCGAGGCCTCATCAAAATGCCGTTACGCACCAAAAAACTTGTTTTGTTATCTGTCCGTAACCGGTCTTTTTGATTAAAAGGTTGATAATAATTGGTGCAAAACTGGCGCCCAATTCCGATAAAGAGAGTGCAACGGGATTTTTGACGTATGGATGCTGCAGTAAAAGCCCCTGAAAAAAGCCACACCATCACCAAAGGTGATGTAGCCGCTGTTGCTATCGGTAATGCTGTCGAATTTTACGATTTTATCGTCTACACAACATTCGCTTTCATGATCGGGAAAACTTTTTTTCCTTCTGACAACGAGTTTGTCAGCCTGATGTCGTCGGTTTCAACATTCGGCATAGGTTTTATAGCCCGCCCCTTGGGGGCAATCCTCATCGGCACCTATGCCGACAAGGTCGGACGCAAACCCGCAATGATCCTGACAATGTTGTTAATGGCAATCGGCACTGCAGGGCTTATTCTTCTGCCCGGCTACGAGCAAATCGGAATTGCAGCACCCATATTGCTGGTGATTGCCAGATTGGCACAAGGGCTTGCCTGGGGCGGCGAAGCAGGGCCTGCGACAACGTTCATCATGGAGGCTGCTCCAGAAGGAAAACGCGCTTTCTATGCGAGTTGGCAGATTGTGGCACAGGGCGCCGCGGCAATAACTGCCGGTTTGGTCGGCTATATCTTAAGCCTTTATCTGACACACCAACAACAAACCGATTGGGGATGGCGCATTGCTTTTGGTCTGGGACTTTGCATTTTACCGATTGCAATTTTGATGCGTCGCCATCTTGGTGAAACATTAAAACTTGAAGACAAAGCCGAAAACAACTCGACAAAGGGACTGCTAAAAGAAATATTCGAGCATCACAGTGCTCTGATTTTTATCGGGATATTCGTCCTTTCCGGCAGTACCGTTACGCAATATTTTTTAAATTACACAACGACTTATGCCCTGACCGAACTGCACTATGGCGAAAATTTTGCGATGCTTGCCACTTTTGTTGTCGGGTTGGGGGTTGTTATTTTTGCATTGATTGGCGGTTATTGTGCCGACCGGTTCGGACGGCGAATAACAATCGTTGCTCCCCGCATCATATTGCTCGTTATCCTGTGGCCGGGACTTTATCTCGTCAACCAATTCAACAGCATTTGGGTGTTCTTCGGCGTCATTACCATTTTTACAGCCTTGCAGAACATTAGCGGTGCCGGAATTGTTATATTCTTATGTGAATGTTTCCCGAAAAGATTGCGAGCCACCGGATTTTCTATCTCTTATGCTTTGGGAATTTCCCTCTTTGGCGGAACCGCTCAAATCGTTGTTACATGGATATTGGAGCTCACCGGCAATCCCGCCTCGCCGGCCTTCTACCTCATCTTCACCAACATTTTGTGTTTAGGTGCAGTATTTTTAAGCCGGAACAAAAAAGTTCACTAATGGCCGCAGAAACGATCACATAAATAAGGGATGCCAACCACATCCCTTACCATCTTCTTTGGATACTTTTTTAATCCCGCATATACCGTTCGGATTTAGAAAAAGAGTCCGTCATAGGCGCGCCGCATAAAGGTGCGAATAAAATAGATAATCAGCAATACGACAATTGGCGAAATATCGATTGATCCCAAGTTTGGGAGAATACGCCGGATCGGCGCGAGTACCGGTTCGGTTATCTGATAAAGAAAATTGCCGATTGCAGCTATCAGCGGGTTGTGCGGATTGACGATATTAAACGCATAGAGCCATGAAAATACAGCGCCCGCAATGAGAATGAAAATATAAACATCAAAAACACGATCTATCACATATAGCAAAGCATAAATCATTCTCTATTCCTTCGAAAGTCGATGAACAGCAAAATTGCCATTCAAATATTTGATGAGCAAGACTTTTTTAACGAGCATTCAAGCTTTTCGTGAAAACTGCCGAGAACACCGGAAAGTTTTGAATTTGATGCACATTTCGGTCGGAGCAATTACAAATCCTTTGTTTCAAGCTCTTCAATCCCTATCGGCATTTGTTTCTTTTCCCCGTAAAAAATCAGGTAAAGCCCGACAAGGCTTGCTAGAAGGGAAATGATAATCAGATACCACATATGGAACATGGGAAAAACCGGTTGCATCAAATTGATTGCCCATGGCGTCAAGCCACCGAAAACTGCATAGGCAATATTATAAGAAAAAGACAAACCGGAAAACCTCACTGTTGCCGGGAAACTACGAACAATCACATAAGCGACCGAACCGACATAGCCGGCGAAAAAACCGAGAAAAGCCGAAAGCACAAAGAGCAAGCCCGTTGAATAGCCGGCACAATGATAAAAAATGTAGGAAACGACTGCAAAAACAATTCCGGAAAACGTAAAAAACTTGCCGCTACCGAAGCGGTCACACAGAAATCCTGCAACCGGCGTTCCAAGAATGAGAAAAAAACTGGTTATCGAATTGGCCGCAAGGGTGATATCACCCGAATAATTATAAGGCGCAGCTTTCATATAGTTCGGGGTGAGCAAGGTACTAATCATAATTGTTGCCGATAAAGTCCATGTCAAAAGAACTGCTACGACAACGCTTCCCAGATATTTCGTCAAAACTACTTTCAAAGGAATTTCTTTGGATAGAGCTTTTTTCCTTTTCAGTTCTTTGAATATTGGCGTTTCTTCCAGAAAGCGCCTGAGCCAGACAGCAATCAGCCCGAAAATCCCGCCAATGATGAAGGCAACTCTCCAGCCCCAAAAATCGGTTACATTTTCAGGCCACGGCAAAACATTGTTATGAACAATATGATTGATCGCAAAAGCAATAAAAGAACCGATCAGAATGCCGAGAGAAAGACCGGAGGTGAGAACACCTGTTGAAAGCCCCACGTGACGCTCCGGAACATGCTCGGCTACAAATGTCCATGCACCGGGAACTTCGCCGCCGACGGCCAACCCTTGCATCATCCGGCAGGCCAAAAGAATAAGCGGAGAAAGAATACCGAAATGGTTATAGGTCGGCACAAAAGCCATGCCCAAGGTTGCAAGCGACATCAAAAGGACCGAGAACGTAAAAATACGCTTGCGCCCAAGTTTATCGCCAAGATGTGCCATGACGACTCCCCCGATGGGCCGCATCAGATAACCGGCGGCAAATATGCCATAGGTCCACGTTGTGGCCAGCCAAGGCGACATTTCTGACGGGAGAACCGTATGGGAAATTTCGGCTGTAAAAAACACAAATATAATGAAGTCATAGAACTCGAGTGCTCCCCCCAAAGAGGCAAGCGCCAGCGTGCGTATGTCATCACTATTCAAATTACGTGCAGACTTCATCTTTTTCCTGTTTTACGGGCTTTATAAAAATAAACAACCCCCCGCCCTTGACCTTACCCTATAGGAACCCCTCATATTATAGTAAATAGTCAATAGGCAAAGGAATATAAAAATGTCTGATCAAAACACAAGCTTGTTCAAGGTAGAAGATATGACATGCGGGCATTGTGTAAAAACAATCACCAATGCAATCAAAGAAAAATATCCGTCTGCCGATGTCAATATTGAGCTCGACAAACATCTCGTCAAAGTCAAAGGTGTGGCCGACAAGGCAAGTTTGGCCGACATTATGAAGGAAGAAGGCTATACGCCTCAAGCCTTGTAAAAATCAATAAAATTCTCTCTTCAAGCGATCATGCTTGAAGAGAGCTTGTATCCGCGAGGCTTTCAATAACCTTGCATTCATGTATTTTGTGGCCGACGCACGGCTTTGTAATCCTCTCCAGCTCTTTTTCCAGAATTTTCAATCGTGCAATTTTCATACGTGTTTCTGCAAGTTGCTTATGGGCAATGGTATCCGCTTCCCCGCATGGATCATCCGGATGTTTGGATAATGCTATAAGCTGGCGGATGGCTTCAATAGAAAAGCCAAGATTTCTGGCTCTTAAAATAAACAATAGGCGCTTGTAATCAGCTTCGACATAACGGCGCTGATTGCCTTCTGTACGCTCAGGCTCGTCTAGGAGGCCAATTTTTCCATAATAACGGATGGTTTCTATATTGCAGCCGCTATGTTTTGAAAGTTCGCCAATTGAAAAATAAATTTTCTGCATTTTTCCTCTTGAAGCTGTAGTTACTACAGGAATTATATAATTATTCGACAATGAATTCCACCATCGGAAATGTCCTTTTTTGAAATTTCAGTTGGCGGATTTCGAGAGCCAAATTTTAACGACGAAATTCAACGCTCATCAATTTTCGAGTGTCGAGATTTTCGCTGCATGACGGAAAAGCCAAAACAGGAGACAGACCCATGGCTGAAGTCGAAAAAGAAACTATTCCACATGGTCATGATCATCAAAAGAATAGTGCCAATGAGGCCGGATATGATGACAAACATCATGAAATTATCTCTTCGTCAATAGAAGCCGCACACTGTAGAACCGAGGCAGAACCGGCGTCCGAAAATAAAAAAGAACATGATCACGAACATCACGCGCATGCCGGACATCATCATGACGACCACCATGAACACACGCATGATCATTGCTCTGATGACCATTGTCACGATCATTCACATGAACACCATAATCATTCCCATGAACACGATGATGAAGATGAAGAAATCATTGATGATGACCCGCGGTTAGAGGCGGGAAATGATTCTTTATGGCGGGTTGAAGGCATGGATTGCGCAGCCTGTGCAAGAACCATTACCACCGCTTTGGAGCGCATGTCGGGCGTGGAAAATGTCCATGTTTCGCTCACCAGAGAAAGACTGACTTTAAAAGCGGATAAAAGCCGTGTGAGCCCGGAAGAGATAGAAAAGACAGTCGCATCGCTTGGTTATCGCCTGCATAAAATCGACAATGACCAGCCGCTTGAACAACAAGAAGAAAAATACTGGTATCAAACACAAAAAGGCCAAGCGGCGATCTTGTCCGGTGTTCTCCTTGCTCTTGCATATATTGCATCGACGTTTTTACCACATTTGTCATTCTGGTTTTTTACGATTGCCGCACTCGCTGCACTTCTTCCGGTTGCAAAACGGGCGTTTGCCGCATTGAAAAATGGCAGTCCCTTTACGATTGAAATGCTGATGACAATTGCGGCTATCGGTGCCATTTTCATTAATGCAACCCAGGAAGCAGCCGTGGTTGTCTTTCTCTTTTGTGTTGGCGAAGTGCTTGAGGGAGTTGCAACAGGTCATGCACGTGCGGGCATCAAGTCATTAAGCAAGCTTGCGCCTAAAACCGCTTGGAAAGAAGTCAATGGCAAGCTTGAAGAAGTCCCTGCCGAAAGCCTTCAAATTGACGATATTGTTCTTGCAAGACCGGGCGATCGTTTGCCGGCAGACGGCGTTGTTATTGAGGGAACCTCCGGTGTAGATGAATCGCCGATTACAGGCGAATCGATTCCCGTAACAAAGACAATCAACAGCAAGGTTTTCGCCGGCTCCATCAACAATGAATCAACATTGCGTATTCGTGTGGAAACCAAGCCCTCCGATAATACCATTGCACGCATCATCTCGCTTGTCGAAGAAGCACAGGATGCGAAAGCCCCGACAGAACGTTTCATCGATGCTTTTTCTAAAGTCTATATGCCAATTATCGTCGGTATCGCTATCCTCGTCGCCATCATCCCTCCACTCTTTGACGGGCAATGGAGAGAATGGACCTATCGCGGATTGGCTCTATTATTGATCGGTTGCCCTTGTGCGCTTGTTATTTCTGTACCGGCAGCTATTGCATCCGGACTTTCGACCGGCACCCGTCATGGTCTTCTTGTCAAGGGCGGGAACGTGGTCGAGACTTTATCGAAGGTCGATTGTATAACATTCGATAAAACCGGTACTTTGACCAAAGGCACACCTGTTGTCACAGATGTTGTTGCAACCGAATATTCGGAAAACGAGGTATTGCAACTTGCCGTTGCTTTGGAACGGGAATCGAGCCACCCGCTTGCTGTTGCCATTATCACCGAAAGCGGAAAACGGAAAATCGAAGCCGTTTCGGTGAAAGATGTCAAAGCCGTTGCCGGTAAAGGTATTATTGCCGAATGGAAAGGCAAGCCGGTTTTCATCGGAGCACCGAGATTTTCAGGCGATTACGGTGTTATCGGCCAAACATTGCAAAAAAGTGCTGACAAATTCGAAAGCGAAGGAAAAACCGTCGTCGTTGTTCATCATGATGGTAAGGCAATCGGCGTTATTGCAATGCGCGACGAGCCACGGGACGATGCGCTCGCGGCTTTGGAAGAACTCCGCCGGTTGAACATTGAAGCCGTTATGCTGACCGGTGACAATAAACAGACCGGAGAAGCCATTGCAAGAAAACTCGGGCTTGCAGTCAAAGCGGAATTGATGCCGGGCATGAAAGTGGAAGCCATCAAGGAACTTGGCAAAAATCATATTGTTGCTATGGTGGGCGATGGTATCAATGATGCACCGGCACTGGCAGCGGCAAATGTCGGCATTGCCATGGGCTCGGGAACCGATGTGGCATTGGAAACAGCCGATGCAGCCATATTGCGCAACCGCGTGAGCGATATACCGACACTGATTTCGCTTGCCCGAGCTACCATGTTGAATATCAAGGAAAATGTTGCCATAGCGCTCGGTTTGAAGTTGATTTTTCTTCTGACAACAATCTTCGGCATTACAGGACTTTGGCTTGCTGTTATGGCCGATACCGGAGCGACTGTTCTCGTCACACTCAATGCTTTGCGGCTTTTATTATTCAAAAAATAAAATGGCTCGAACGAGCCATTTTTCCAAATCATAGTGAGCGAATGATTATAGAGTTGCCGAATTATTTTTTAGTGCATTCAAGCGATCAAGAGCCGGGCCGAAACCATCAAGCTGCACGAAGAGATTATCCAGCGGCTGTTCATTATTTCCGGCCGAAGTTGCTTTGACATTGAGTTGTTTACCAGCGCGCAAAGCCTGAGTTGACGTTTTGTCAAAGGCAACAGGAACAATGCAACCGACAGGCATACAGGTACGAACGCCGGTTTCGACAACCGCCTTGGTATCATCAACCTGAAGCTTTACGGGTTTGGAAACCAGAATGCCGAAAGGTACAACAATAACACCGGAAACATCGCCGTTATTATTTGTCGAAACATTCATGCTGATGACCGGCTGGTTCTGGTTGTTAACTTCCTGACGGAGCAGAGCGCAAGCTTTTTCGCCATTTTGTATGGCACAATTGACGGTCCACAACCCATAGGTTTCAGTCAACGACGATGCACCATTCGGCAACGTCGCGGCATTGGGCCTGCCCCCCTTATCATTAGCGGCGGCGGCTGATAAAGTAGAACAAAGTAAACCGGCCACAAAAAAGGAACAGAGTAAACGTTTCATATTAAAATTCTTTCTGGAAGTATTTTCCCCGATATTCGAAATTCAGCCAAAATGTATAAAGAAAGTTACGTGTTAAAACCAGAAAAATTTCATTCACTTGACAATATCAAGCAATGATATGCCGGAACTCGGCAACAACTTTTTCGTAAACGGCTTGTTTAAACGGCACAACCATCATCGGAAGTGCTTCCAGATCCACCCACTTCCACTGATCGAACTCTGCTGTATTGTTTGCGGGAGGTGGATTGATCGCAATTTCTTTGTCATCACTGGTGAAGCGGAATGCAAACCATTTTTGTGTTTGCCCGCGATATTTCCCCTTCAACGCAATGCCGACGAGCTCCTTAGGCAAATCATATGTCAGCCACCCTTCAGTCTCCGCAATCAATTCTATCGAACGGACACCGGTTTCTTCATAAAGTTCACGTTTTGCCGCTTCAATCGGGAGTTCACCCTTGTCAATTCCCCCTTGCGGCATTTGCCATATTTTGGAAGCACCTTCGAGCTCGCTTAAACGGTTGGTAATTCGCCGTCCGGCCCATACCTGATTGTCTTTGTTAAACAAGGCGATTCCAACGCACTTACGGTAAGGCAAATCTGTCTTGTTTTTTTGTTTATCCATATCGTTTTTTGTCATCTTTTATTACCAAATGTGTTGCAATCCGAAATCATATCAAGATTCTATAACGGTTTGATCAAGCCTGCCACCCCTAAGTTATATTTTAAAAATCGGGACCTTCCGTTTCAGATCTTTCCTTTAGAGGGCAAGCTTCCAAAGCACGATTTTGACAAATAAAAAGCGCGTTGAACGCGCTTTTTATTGTATTCAATTCGGAACGCCTTTTTGCGGATTTGGCGGAAAAGCAGCATTGGCCATTTCACCACGAAGCAATTTATAGGCTTCATTCAGTTGGATATCATCTTTCTGGTCTTTCGGGACAAAGGCGGCAGAACCCGAACCCTTATCATCTTCCTGATTACCCTTGATATGTCCCTTCAATTCGGATTCGCCCAAATTGACGTCATAGCCTTTATATTCATCAGGCAATGGCTGGTCGACCTTGATATCCGGCGTTATCCCTTTACCCTGAATTGAAGCGCCCGAAGGTGTGTAATAAAGCGCCGTTGTCAGACGCAAAGCACCATTATCACCAAGCGGAATAATTGTTTGTACCGAACCTTTTCCGAATGACTGTGTACCAAGAACTGTCGCACGGCGATGATCCTGCAAAGCACCAGCGACAATTTCGGAAGCACTGGCCGAGCCACCATTAATGAGAACAATTAACGGCTTGCCATTAGAAATATCGCCCGGCTTTGCATCAAAACGCATGACTTCTGCCTGATCACGCCCACGCGTTGAAACAATTTCGCCTTTATCAAGGAATGCGTCGGATACACTGACAGCCTGATCCAGCAATCCGCCCGGATTCAAACGCAGATCAAGGACATATCCTTTGAGCTTGTCTGACGGAATTTTTGACTGGATGTCTTTAATGGCTGCCTGAAGGTCATCATAGGTTTGTTCGGTAAACTGGATGAGACGCAAATAACCGATATCACCTTCGACCCGATATTTGACGGCCTTGACTTTGATAATATCGCGAATGACAGTAATTTCGAGCGGTTTATCGACACCATTACGGATAATTGTCAGTTTGATCGGTTTGCCGACTTCGCCACGCATTTTGCTGACAGCATCGTTCAAAGTTTGCCCGCGCACCTGCTCGCCATCAATTTTGGATATAAGATCGCCAGCAAGAACACCGGCCTTGGAGGCGGGTGTATCCTCCATTGGCGAAACAACCTTGATAAGGTCATTTTCCATTGTTACTTCAATGCCCAAGCCGCCAAACTCGCCTTTGGTGGAAACCCGCATATCTTTTGCTTCTTCGGCATTCATATAGGAAGAATGCGGATCAAGCGAGGTCAACATACCATTGATCGCATTTTCAATGAGCTTTTTGTCATCCGGCACTGTCACATATTGTGCCCGCACGCGCTCGAAGACGTCACCAAAAATGGCTAGCTGTTTATAGGTGTCACCGTCATTATTAGCTGCAAAGGATTGCATCATAATCATCGAACTTGCGCCCAGCAATGCACCGGCAGCTAAAACAGTCAATTTACGAATCATTCTGGTTCCTTCCCGACTTACCAGCCATCCACCATGGTGCCGGATTTACAGGTTTACCTAGTTTTCTGAACTCAATGTAAAGCATCGGAGTAGTTTTGCCTATATCCAAAGACGCCGCGCTAGCAATTTGTTGATTCCCCATCGTGCCAAGCGGTTCACCTGAAAGCAAAAATTGTCCTTGCACAACATTAACCTTGTTCATGCCCGCAAGCAATATATGATAATTTTGTCCCGTATCAAGAATAACCAATTCTCCATAGGAACGAAAAGGTCCGGCATAAGCAACCACACCATCGGCAGGTGCAGTTATAATAGCACCCGGTTGCGTTTCAACAGTATCCCCAAGGACTGCCCCGTTGTTTTCCCCGAATTTCTGCACAATTTTTCCGGCTGCAGGCAGAACAAGACTTCCCTTTTTCCCTTCGAAATCGAGGTTGCGTGTCAATTCGGTATCTTCATTTTTGAAATTATTGTCCGTTTTGTCCTGACGTGATTGACGCTCGAGCTCGGTTAACAGATCTTCAAGCGATTTGGCTTTTTCGGAAAGCTCGAGAACA
Organism: Ditibartonella apihabitans; assembly: GCF_002007485.1. Taxonomy (GTDB): domain Bacteria; phylum Pseudomonadota; class Alphaproteobacteria; order Rhizobiales; family Rhizobiaceae; genus Bartonella; species Bartonella apihabitans. The sequence continues at coordinate 628,980 of NZ_CP015820.1, read as the reverse complement.
TTTTTACGCTGTGTTGCCAATTCGTTTTCCGAAGTTTTTTGCAATTTTGCTTTTTCTTCAACGAGCAAACTTAAACGTTTTTGTTGTTCTGCCTGTAATTGAACCTGATTTTTCAACTCGTCATGTTGTGCTTTGATAGAGTTTTCAACTGCTGTCATATCCTTGAGACTAGCCGACAAGGACAATGTTTTTTCGCGCATTTCCGGAACAAGCGTTCCCAAAAGTGCAGCACTACGCACAGATTTCAGGGCATCACCCGGTTCAACCAGAATAGCCGGCGGAGGATTTAGGCCCATGCGTTCAAGAGCAGCCAGAACTTCAGAAAATTCTCCTCTGCGACTTTCAAGATCCTGTTTGACTTTCGACTTTTCATCATAAAGTCTTGTTAATTTTTCCTCACTCTGAGCTATTTTTTCGGAAGTTTCACGCTCGCTTTTGGCTGCTTTGACAATCTCGGAAGTCAAGGTTCGCTGATCTTTTTTAAGACTATCAACCTGACTGGCCAATTGCGCCATTTTCTGGCGTGACAGCGTCATGGTCGCGCGAATGTCATTTAATGCTTTATTAGCAGCTTCCTTATTCGCATTTTCATCTGCAAAAGACCAATATGGCCAAAACAATATCAAGCATGCAACGACACCTCCCCGACTTAAAGAGGATAAAATCTTACCAACACGCATGATAATGCATTTTATCATTCTACCAATTCGAACTGCTCTAAACGAAAAAGTTATAAACGCATCAGACTAAGATCGTGTTAACAAACAGGTAATTTAACAGTTTTTCGCTAAAGCCCGATTTTACACGCGATGATAGGGGTGTCCACTTAAAATAGTTGCGGCGCGATAGATCTGTTCGCTAAGCAAAATGCGCGCGATCTGGTGAGGCCATGTCATTGCGCCGAATGATAACAATAAATCGGCCCGCTTTCGTACTTTTTCACAATGCCCGTCGGGACCACCCAAAGCTATCGTCAGATGTTTGCAGCCGGCATCACGCCAATCTTGCAATTTACGGGCAAACTGAACCGATGTCATTGACTTGCCGCGTTCGTCAAGAACAATAAGACGACTCCCCTCTTGCAAAGTGCCAAGAAGGTTCTCCCCTTCTTCTTCCATCCTTTGATTGGCGTTTTGTGACCGGCTCTCCACAATTTCATGGACATTTTGAAAGCTCAGCCCCAATGACGGAGCCAATTTTGAAAAACGGTCAAAATAACGGGTGACAAGTTCCTGCTCGGGCCCTTTTTTCATACGGCCGACGGCAAATACCGAAATCTGCACGTCAATTTTCTCCGACTCGCAAATGAATCCGGTCACCCTCGTCGGACGTGTTCCACATCTTTTCGAGATTATAGAATTCCCGTGTTTCCGGCCGGAAAAGGTGCACAATAATATCACCGAGGTCAATCAGCACCCAATCGCACTCACTCAAGCCTTCCACTCTGGTTTGACCTTTATTACAATCTTTCATGGCATAGAGAAGATGGTCCGCCAATGCCGAAACATGGCGCTGCGAACCGCCCGAAGCAATCACCATATAATCGGCTAACGGGGAACGACCACGAAGATCAATAGTAACAACATCCTCCGCCTTTGAATCATCAAGGCTCGAAAGAACGCGTTGCAAATTATTTTCAACGATCAAACCGGTATTGTCGGCTTGTAAATTTTCTTGGGTCGCCGCGTCTTTGCCAATTCTATTTTTCTTTTGTGTCACAATAGTTTTTTTCAGATTATTCACCTTTCAACCCGATATAAATTCTCGTTTTTACCACCAGTTTCTTGATTAATAAAAGTTACAGACTTGCCGCTTTTTTTCAAGGAAATCAGTATTTTTCTTATTTTGCCCTTGCTCGCCGCTTCCTCTCTACTTCGCGTTTTTCTGCCGCAAGCCCGTAGAAGATGCATAAGAGCGTCGGCCATGGATATATCCCCATGCGGGAGGTTTTTTATAGGGCAGAGCGCCGACATCATATTCTTTAACACGGAATTTCCGGAATGTTTCCGCCATGGGAGAAGAAAGTGCCGACATTGAGGCCGATGGCCGGTCAATAATAACAATCGGGATCATGGCCACAATCTTTTTCCATTCCTGCCATTGATGAAATGTCGCAAGACTATCGGCACCCATCACCCAGACGAAACGAATATTGCGATGGCGAGCGAGTATATAGGAGAGCGTTGTGATCGACGTATAGGATTTGATTTTCTTTTCAAAGCCGGTAATTTTTATGCGTGGGTCGTCAACAAGTTCGGCACTTAAACGCATTCTCTCATGAAGTGGCAAAAGCCCGCTTCTGTCTTTCAGAAGGTTTCCGGGGGTCACCATCCACCACAACTCATCAAGTTTCAATCGACGAAGCGCAATTTTTGCAACGAGGAGATGTCCTTCATGCGGCGGGTTGAACGACCCGCCAAAAAGGCCTATCCGGTTGCCGCTTTCGCAATGCGGCATTTTGTTTTCATATCGAAAAAAGTCATTCAAGGACGTATCTGCCCGTTACCGTTGACATGATATTGAAATGTCGTCAATTGTTCGACACCGATCGGACCACGCGCATGCATTTTGCCCGTTGCGATACCGATTTCACCTCCGAAACCGAATTCGCCACCATCAGCAAATTGTGTCGACGCATTGTGCATCAGAATAGCGGAATCGAGACTTCTGAAAAACAGGTCAACTGCCTTTTTATCTTCGGCAATAATCGACTCTGTGTGGTGGGATGAATAACGGTTGATGTGATTGATTGCACCCTCTACACCATTGACTGTCTTTATCGATACAATGGCATCAAGATATTCGGTCGACCAGTCAGCTTCTGTGGCAAGCTTGGCACCCGGAATTTTATCGAGGAGATCGTCACTCACACGAATTTCGCAACCAGCCTGTTGAAGTGCAATAATAACCGGAACGATCTTATCGGCAATCGCTTTGTCAACAAGAATAGTTTCCACCGCACCGCATATCCCTGTGCGCCGCAATTTGGCATTGATAATTATCTTTTTTGCCATGTCGAGATTGGCAGATTTATCAACATAGATATGGCACAAACCTTCAAGGTGGGAGAACACCGGAACACGTGCTTCCTTCTGTACACGCGCAACAAGACTTTTTCCTCCTCTCGGAACAATAACATCGATATTTCCATCAAGACCGGTGAGCAATTCTCCCACCGCGTCACGATCGACTGTGTCGACAAACTGGATAGATTGTTCCGGCAAACCGGCAGACTTCAAGCCTTCAACCATTGCTTCATGAATAGCTTTGGACGACAGGAAACTATCGGAGCCACCACGAAGAATAACGGCATTGCCGGCTTTCAGGCATAAGGCGCCTGCATCGGCAGTCACATTAGGCCGGCTTTCGTAAATGACACCTATAACGCCAAGGGGTGTGCGAACGCGCTGGATTTCTAACCCGTTCGGGCGTTTCCATTCACTCATAATTTCGCCGACAGGGTCGGGAAGACCGGCAATTGTATGAACGGCATCGGCTATCGAAGAAATACGTTTTTCATCAAGCAAAAGCCGGTCGACAAGAGCTGCACTCATGCCATTTTTTTTGGCTTTCTCTATATCTTTGGCATTGGCCGCCAATATATCAGCTTGATGGTCGCGAATATTTTTAGCAATTGCTTCAAGTGCTTGCGTCTTTTGCTTTGAGGGGCTAAGCGCCAATGTCCGGGAAGCCGAGCGGGCATCTTTACCCATTTTCAAAAGATTGTCGTGCAAACCAGCCATGAAAAACTTCCCTTGTTAACCACCGTTTTCCGGCAGTTAGCCACATCACATCCGATAACTCAATATATATTATGACCGGCAAAGTCCGTTAAGCTCAAGGAACGATATTTATAATATAAGCCCGACAAATATTATTGATAACGAATGTTGACTAACTCCGCAAAACCATGTCATTGCGATGAACCATTGCAGATCTTGGTTCATAACCTAAGACAGCTTCAATCTCGGAATTTTTCAATCCGATAATTCGATCAGCCTCATCGCGATCATAACTGACTAATCCTCTTGCTATTTCGAGGTTGTCCTTGTCGACAATCGCCACCGTATCACCATGGTGGAAATCCCCTTCGATGGCGACAACACCGGCTGCAAGAAGTGACTTGCCTCTTTTCAAAGCATGAACCGCCCCCTCGTCAATCGTCAATGTACCGGATGGATCAAGCTGTCCGGATATCCATGTTTTCCATGCACTTACGGGCTTTTCGCTCGCTGCAAAAAAGCTTGCTCTTTCACCTTGATCAATAGCCGCTAGTGGATGGAGGCGCTTACCCGAAGTAATAATCATTGCCGTTCCGGATTGATTGGCAATTTTGCCTGCTTCAAGTTTTGTCTTCATTCCGCCCCTCGATAATTCGGAAGCGGCAACACCCGCCATTTTTTCAATAGCCGGATTAATCGAGCGGATATAGGGGATGAACTGCGAATGGTCGTCAAGATGCGGCGGCGCAGAATAAAGACCATCAATATCGGATAAAAGAATGAGGAGATCCGCCCCCATCATTGTTGCAACGCGTGCTGCCAGACGATCATTATCGCCATAACGGATTTCACCGGTTGCAACCGTATCGTTCTCGTTAACGACCGGAACTGCGCCAAAATGAAGTAACGTATTGATTGTTGCCCTTGCATTGAGATAATGGCGGCGCTCTTCCGTATCGACGAGTGTCAGAAGAATCTGCCCCGTCATCAAGCCATGTTTTAACAATTGCGCCCCATAGGCTTTGGCAAGTTCGATCTGACCGATCGCCGCACATGCCTGACTTTGTTCAAGTTTGAGCGAACCCGACGGAAGTTTCAAGAGTGTCCGTCCCAAGGCAATAGCACCGGAAGAAACCAGAAGAATCTCTACGCCCTTTTTCTCCAATGCAGCGACGTCATTAATCAGGCTTTCAAGCCAATCGGCTTTAAGACCGTGCTTGCGATCAACAAGAAGAGCTGACCCGATTTTGACAACAATACGTTTATATTGATCGAGTTTTTTTAATTCCTGCACCATGAATGCCTATTCTCCGGCTTCGTTCACCACCTGCTCTTTGCGACTTTCTTCGATAATTTTAGCAATGGAACGCAAAGTTTCCTCTATTCCTGCGTGCGTCACTGCTGACAATAGATGGATTTTTTTCCCTGAAATTTGTTCGAGCTGTTTTTGTTTTATCTGTTTTGTTTCTTCATCAAGAATATCAATCTGGCTCAAAGCAACAACTTCCGGCTTTTCGGAAAGCCCGTGACCATAGGCTTCCAATTCGTCACGGATAATCTGATAAGCTTTTGCGACATCTTCTTCCTGTGCAGACACAAGATGAAGGAGAACCTGACAGCGCTCGACATGGCCTAAAAACCTGTCGCCAATACCAACGCCCTCATGGGCACCTTCTATAAGACCGGGGATATCCGCAAGGACGAATTCACGCCTGTCGATACGCACCACGCCAAGATGGGGATGCAATGTGGTAAATGGATAATCGGCAATTTTGGGTTTTGCAGCTGTAACAGACGCAAGAAAAGTGGATTTTCCGGCGTTCGGAAGGCCGACAAGTCCACAATCGGCAATCAATTTCAAACGCAACCATATCGTACGTTCTATTCCTTCAAGTCCGGGATTGGCTCGACGGGGCGCGCGATTGGTCGACGTGGTAAAATGCAAATTGCCAAAACCGCCATTTCCGCCCTTTGCCAGACAAAATTTTTGCCCGACCTCTGTCAAGTCACAGATAAGCGTTTCGTTATCTTCTTCAAAAATTTGGGTACCGACCGGTACTTTCAAGATAACATCTGCGCCTTTGGCACCTGTCATATTGCGGCCCATACCATGCGTACCGGTTTTTGCCTTGAAATGTTGCTGGTAGCGGTAATCGATCAAGGTGTTGAGACCATCGACCGCAACAGCCCAGACATCACCCCCCCGACCGCCATCACCGCCATCGGGCCCGCCGAATTCGAGAAACTTCTCGTGCCGGAAGGAAACTGCACCTGCTCCGCCATCTCCGGAGCGGATATAGACTTTCGCCTGATCGAGAAATTTCATTTTTTATACTCTTCGTTGATCTTCGCCTCTCTCATAGCGCAAAGTTCCAGACAAGGCTATAGAGTTGGAAAGCGAAAAAGCCCTCCCGATTTTTTAGCCTGATCTGCAAACGCTGTCAGTATGATCACATCGACTCTTTTGGCAAAAAACTGCTCTGTCGCGAAATCATCCGGCCAGACAACGAAACGCATTTTAACTTCAAACATATCCGAACCGAGAGATAGTCATTGTCTCTTCAACAGTTTTTCGAAACCCGTCCGGTCGCAAACATGATTTTAGACAACAGGCCAAAATTGCAACAATCCTTTTGATCTCGCGGGCGATTTTTGTCTAGAGCCCGTTTTAGAACATGTTCAATTTTATAATTTTCTGCCCGAACCATAAAATCACATGAAATGCACGGCTTTGGAGCCTTTGAAAGTGGCTCCACAAGCAGCCATTTATCGCCCGTTCAAGCAGTTTTACCTTTAAAATCATAGGCCAGCAAATAAAGCTCGACCGATTCCGCCCGACTTGCCGGCGGCTTGACGTGGTAAATCTTTTTGAAATTCTTCTTCAATATTGTCAGCAATTCATTTTCTGCGCCGCCCTGAAAGGTTTTGGCAAGAAAATGCCCACCCGGTTTCAAGACAGACACGGCAAAATCGGCTGCCACCTCACAAAGGTGGATGGTTCTGATATGATCGGTTTGCTTATGACCTATTGTCGGTGCAGCCATGTCTGAAATTACGAGATCAGGCTTGGCGCCAAGAGCATCCATCAGTTTTTGAGGTGCATCATCATCAAGAAAATCCATTTCCAGCATTGTAACACCTGGCAACGGGTCTACGTGGAGATAATCAATACCGACGACAGAAGGATGATCATTTGTAGAGCCGACAATTTTGGCTGCTACCTGACACCAGCCACCGGGGGCAGCACCAAGATCAATAATCTTTTGTCCTTTTTTCAAGAGATGATAGCGTTCATTGATTTCGATAAGTTTATATGCCGCACGGGAACGGTAGCCGTCTATTTTTGACTGATGCACATAAGGGTCGTTCAGATGTCGCTCAAGCCACCGGCGTGATGAAGCCTTGATTGTTCCGGCTTTCTTTTTTACCCTTGTGTGGAGTTCATGTGTACCGGCACCGCCTCTTCCACCTGCATGTGTTCCAGTTTTTTTCATTGTCATAGGCGCTCACTTTCACGATTTTTCCGCAAGTGAAAACGATCATTGATATGACGGCGTTTTCTCCATGCTCCATCACGTGACATCAATTCTGTCAATATTCCTTCTCGCAAGCCACGGTCGGCAACGCGTAATCGTTCGGATGGCCATTCTTCTCTGATCACATCAAGAATGGCACAACCGGCGAGCACCAGATCGGCCCTATCGTGCCCGATACAGGGATTGGCAATCCGTTCTGCCAAATTCCATGAAAGCAAACGTTTGGTCATACGTTCAACATCGTCATTATTGAGCCAAATACCGTCGATGAGGCGACGGTCATATTTCGCTAGTTCCAGATGTATGCCTGCGAGAGTGGTTACCGTACCCGACGTACCCAATAAATGAAAATGCGGACTTTTTGCCAAGGCACCCAATTTGTCACGGCCTTTAAATCCCATGAGCAAATGGCGGACATAATTCTTCATATTTTCGAAATCGTTTTTTGTAACGTTTTCACCGCCAAAACGCTCGGCCAAAGTAATGACACCAACAGGCAACGATGTCCAGGCAATGATATGTTCTGCCAGACGCGGAGACCGTTTCTTTGAGCGGTCAATCAATACAATTTCTGATGAACCGCCGCCAATATCAAAAACCACAATGGCATCGGTATCCGCTTCGACCAATGTACCACATCCGGCAACAGCAAGACGCGCTTCGGTTTCCCGGTCGATGATTTCAAGATTGATACCGGCTTCTCTAGCCGCCCGTTCAATGAACCATTGGCCATTTTCCGCCGCGCGACATGCTTCTGTTGCAATGAGCCGACACCGTTTGATTGTTCTTTGATCAAGTTTCGAACGGCAAACTTTAAGCGCTTCTATGGCGCGTTCCATTGCATTCTCGTTAAGACGACCGGTACGAGAAAGCCCCTCCCCCAAACGTACAATCCGTGAAAATGCATCAACAACATGAAAATGGCCGGGTTTCGTAGGGGCAGCTATCAATAAACGGCAATTATTCGTTCCAAGATCAAGTGCTGCGTAAAGCGGCACCCTTTGCGCTGGTGGACGAGCCGAATTGTGATGTCTTCTCGTCTCTTCCTTGGAAGCACCCGAATGCGCACTCTTTAGAACAGTGTCGTTATCATGAGGTTTGGTAAGTATTGGCGTTTTGCGTGAACGTTTTTTCGTGCGATTGTTTTTTTCCGCTCCACTCTCCGATGTGCCTTCATGCAAAACGCGCAGCTTTCCCTTCTGGCGCCGTTTTGCGCGCTTTTTCTTAGACGGGGGAACAGCAAAAGACTCTGTTAAAGGCGGTTCGTTACCACCATTTTCGTGCCTTTCCGGGCGTTCGTGCAAACCTTTTGCATCATCTACGCCAAGCTTTCCCCGCTCCGACCCTTTGGAGTTGTCGATCAACGGAGTCATCATCTTCTTTCCTTAAAAGAGCCATGGGGACATTTCCTCGCAATGGACACTTCATTATCTTTCGTTGTTTCTAATGTAACAGCCTTGCCCGTTTTTACCAATAGCTTGAACCACGGTTCTTCATTTTTTTGGGCAGTTAGCCTAGAAAATCGGCGAATCTTTCGCGAGAGCTCATAAAAAGTTCGTCACATTCCGAAGCTCTTTCTGTTTGAATTCCGATCACTAACCGAAATGGAGAGGCAAAAATTATTTTCTGAAGTTTAGGCTTGTATCTTGAAATGGATATGCTAAAAGCCATCCTGTTCTCGCTTGAAGCAGAAATGCTGGGGAATAGTTTAACGGTAGAACTGCGGACTCTGACTCCGTCAGTCCTGGTTCGAATCCAGGTTCCCCAGCCAATATATCTCCTTGAAAAGATTATATAATTTACTTTCCGATTTTTTTATGGTGAAAAGGTTAGACACTTTTTTTTAACGTGGGGTAGACAATTTTTATGTCGCTCATTTACCTCTTGTTTGAATTGTCGAACCACTTTGCCAAGCTTTTATGACCGCTTTCACCGATTGATTTAATAGCGAGCCATAATGCTATCTTTTTAAAAGACTCAATGTTTTTTCGAAAGGCTTCCCGCTATCAGCCGGTTTTTTGCATTCATATCCGGATAAGCGGCAAATATTCCCATTTCGTCCGCATAATCATTTGCAATTATATAAAATTGAAATTTTTACAGAGAATATTGTCAGGGCCATTCGTGATAACAGAGTTCCCGTCTAAAACTTTACAGAGCTACCATTCTAGGCTTTTTCACCATGCCCCGTAGCTTGAGACCGGCCATTAAATTGTTGTTATTCTTCTACCAAACAGGCCATTCCAGACTCTAATGTTCGAAATATCAAAAAAACTGACAAAACGGGCAGAAAGCACGAGACTGTTACTCGTGCAATAATGGACGAGTTGTCGTATTTTATAATTGCCCCATTTTACTCGAATGATAAAAAAATGATCTAATCTTGCAGTCTGTCCAATTTGACCACACATTTAATCAGGCTAACGAATACAGGAATTTTATGATGACCCAAGATGATAAAAGCAAACACATAAAAGTCGTCGACGTCGAAAAAATCGATGAGCAGGATGACGAAAAAAACGGTCCTGTCGATACTGTCGATATTTTTGATGATGTTACAGGCGACGATAATGGTGTGTTTCGTCCCCGGAACAAGAAAGCTGAAGACATTGAAAACCCGTTAAGTGACGAGGATAGAGATGTCGTCGGGGAAAATCTCTTCACCAGCGAACCAGATAAAGGTGAACCCGACTGATCGGTTGGTTTTCATTAAGAACTTAGATGGACCAAAGGAATGGAGGTTTATTGCTGACCTCCCGTTCCTCATTTATTGCCGCATTCGTTATGCAAGGCGCGATGATTTATTCGCCAATTGTCCGTTATTCCGCCAATTATGTTCTATGTCATTTGTTTTCTATAATGACGATAGCCACGTTTTATTTAAAAATATAAAGACTTGAAACAATCTGTTCCTGACAGTGCAATCCCGACAGACATGTTCGGTTGTTTCCTTGCTGGTCATACAAGAATATTATTTGACCCGCTGTTTCTTGGGGGCGGCATTTCTATCAAGCGCTGAATGCCACACTGCTTTTTAACTTTTCAACCGCTTTGGTTTTAATAAACTTCCTGTTTTATTTTATAGATTTTTATAGAAAGAGTTTTGAAGTTATTTCATTTCTCGGGATATTTGATGATCGGGTAAAGGCTGATTTTCTGATGATAATGATTGAAGAATAGATAACATTTTATCGACAGCAGAATTTACATTTCCCGAGTTATCAATATAACAATATTTTGCTCCTTCAGGCAAATGGATAGGAATATTTGCTCTTTTAAGACGTTCCTCAATATCGGTTATTTTTTCTCTTTTACGACCTAAGAGACGTTCCTTCAAAATTCCAATTGGTGCATTGATTTCAATTACATAAACCTTTCCAAACAGTTCTTTTGCGTGCTCGAGCTCTGCTCGTGAGACATTGGCAATGACGATTTTCCCTTTATGAACCTCGTCAACAATCCCCATCGGTAAACCATAATGGATACCATGGGCAAACCATTGCAAGGAAAATGAAGCTTTTTCAGAAAGTTCTAAAAACTTTTCGAGCGAAACGCCTATATTATCTTCATTTCCAATATTATCTTCCTTTCCAATATTTCGCGATGTCTCAGCATGATCGTTAAAGCTGTTTACGCCAGCCTTTCGCGTAATCGTACGGCGAACAAAGAGAAATTCCGGATTATTTTTGAGAGCATGATGAACAGCGTTTATAATTGTGTCTTTTCCGGCACCACTCGGCCCGACAATAGCTACAAACCACCCCGGTTTTTTATTCGATAACAATTTAAATCATGCCAAATAGAGTTAATGAACCCGATTTTGTTTCTTCACAAAATCCTTTTCATTTTATAACCGGATGCGGAAAATTGCTATGTTTATAAAGTGGAATATGGGTAAATCGGAATTTTTCAGAAAAGAATATTAAACCTCGTTTTCAAGAAGAGAAAATAACTTTATATTCATAATATTTGCTTAAACAGGCCTTTGAGCGGACTTTATATCAATAGGCAAGCAAAATGAATAACCGCAATTTGACCGATAGGACAGTTTTCTGAATGACCATGTCTAGTTTCGTTTTGACCGTCATATGCCCCGCAAAAAGAGGAATTATTGCTGCAATTTCCACGTTTTTGGCAAAAAATACGTGCAATATTGTGAATAGCTCACAATTCGACGACCCCATTTCTAAAAAATTTTTCTGTCGTATCGGCTTTGACAGTGAAGGCGGTAAAGCTATTCATGATCTTGAAGATGCATTTCGGCCAATTGCCCAAGAATTTTCTATGAAAGCCAATTTTTTTGATACACGAGATCACATGAAGGTTCTCGTTATGGTGTCGAAATTCGGTCATTGTCTCAACGATTTACTCTATCGCTGGCGGATTGGTGCTTTGCCAATCAATATCGTCGGGGTCGTCTCCAACCATTTGGATTATCAAAAATTGGTCGTTAATAACGATCTACCATTTTACCACATCCCTGTCCACAAAGACCGCAAACAAGAATCCGAAGATAGATTATTCGAAATTATCTCCGAGACGGGAACCGAACTTGTTGTCTTGGCGCGCTATATGCAAATCCTGTCGGATCGGCTTTGTAAAGAAATGCCGGGACAAATTATCAATATTCATCATTCCTTTTTGCCCAGCTTCAAAGGCGCAAATCCTTACAAGCAGGCTTTCCAGCGTGGCGTAAAGATTATCGGAGCAACAGCCCATTACGTAACTGCCGATCTTGATGAAGGACCAATTATAGAGCAGGATATTGTGCGCGTGACACATGCTCAAAATGCTGACGATTATGTTGCTCTGGGACGCGATGTTGAAGCTCAGGTTCTCGCACGTGCTATCCATGCCCACATTCATCATCGTGTTTTTATCAACGACAACCGGACCGTCGTCTTTCCGGCGACACCGGGAAGTTATGCTTCTGAACGAATGGGGTGATCAATTTTTTCAATAAAATTGCTTGATTAAACTATTTACTTATACAATTTAAAAAAATACTTTTTAAGCGTAATTTCCAATTCTACGTTGATTTTTAAAAATAATATATTTTCATAATTATCTGATTAAAAAGATGTTTTATATTTCCATATCCGGTTTTTAAATAAAATTTTTAAGCTCCAGAATGAAAAGAACATTGTTAACAGCAAATCTGTTCTAACAAAAAAGCGTAACAAAACTTTTTTAAAGGTTTATCTCTTTCTTTATATTTTGTTTGATAAATCAAAAAATAACGAGAATTGTTGCATTTTCCGGATAAATAGAATACTATGCCATTAAGGCTTATGAGGAGCTCGAAACATAACAAGGAAAATCATGAAGATTGGGGCTTGTTAAGAGTTTTGGAGAGTAATTATGCAACCGGTTGATGCTACATCTGGCGCCCGTTCGTTGACGACAGTGCGAGTAGCGACGCCTTCTAACCAGACGGCTCGGACCGACTCGGTTGTCGAACAAATACCTATCGTAGAACCGAGGCCACATTATCCGATATCTGCAAGCGTCGCAGAAATAATGGCTCACATTACCGAGCTTATAAAAGAACAACAGACTGCTTCCGAAGAAGCTTTTCATCAAAAAAATCTTGATGAAGCGCGCGCTGAAATGGAAAAGCTTTTTGAAGCAGTCCAAGGACGATCTGATAATACTGTTGATGGAAAAGCGGATAATAATAATGGCTTGGATCCGCATGAGAAAGTCAACGGAATTAACAATGAAACATTGAAAGTTTCAGACAATATTACTGATAAAAGTACTTTGTCGGATAGTTCTTCTGATGCTGAAAATGCTGATGGGGTCGATGGTCGCAGTTCAGTTTCTGTCAATAGCGACAATATAACCAAGACCAGTCTGAAGACAGCAACAAAGACAAATTCCGATTTGCCGCCCTTGCCTTCTGACGGCAAAGATACTGGTAAAAAAGTTAATGCCGCCAAAGCTGTCAAGACACATCATGAAACTTCGTCCATAAAGACGGAGAAGGGTGCAACTATGCCGGCGGGAGATGCCAATATTGGCTCGCGGGAAAATATACAACGCGACACAAATGTCTTGGCAGCCAACAACGAGAAGGAAGATATCTGATCTTCCTGATTGAAGTGTTGTTAAATTAATCGAATGAATGTGGAAATAGCCCTCTATGGTTATTTCCATTTTTTGTTTTGAGGCAGATATGGATAAAGGGGTGAAAGATAATCATTTTCCCCTGCAAACAGTGTTTTTTGTGGTTGTCAGTTTGCCCGCTATTCAAGCGCCATTCATAGTCTTCGAGATAGAGATGAAAAATATTCTTCCGGATTGCTGTTAAAGCGATGCATATGCCGTTTTGCTGGTTACCCACTCGCTTCCATTGATGAGATTGCATTCAGGAGCAAAAACTTTCGGCTGTTAAATATGCCATGAAAAAATCCTCAAACAACTAATTCATCCTAAGTGGCAAAGTTTGCTTCTGTAAACAAAATGAAATCTGATTGAAGAACGGGTTTTGATCGACTGGAAAATAAACGCAAAAACGTTTCAGTCTAGTCATTCGGGATAGAAAAGGCTGAAGGCTATTCCATTGCGCTTTAATAGCTCGAAGAGAAGATTCATTTCACCTCCTCTACGTTCTCTTTTACCTTTCGCCACACCACTAAAAATAGCTTTTACCAAGTTCGATTTTACGGTTCATTAATTCGCGCTTTTCTTGTTCAAGCCTGACATTGGCCTTTGGCAGCACATAAAAATAACTAATGAACGGAAAGCAGCGTATTTTAATAGCCCGAAGAGAGGATTTGTTCCACCTCCCCCACGTTCTCCTCTTCCCCTATGCACACCACCGAATACAACTTTTACCAAGTTTGAATTTACGGCTCATCAATTCGCGCTTTTCTTGTTCAAGTTAAGCAGTAGCCTTTGGCAGCGCGTGAATATAATTTATGAAACGAAAGCGTTATCGCATTCCGGTTTAAGCATGCAAAAATGCCAGCCGAAAGCGCTGATGAGCGGAAAACACAATAAGTGATGCGTTTATTTAATTTTACTTTTCTATGCGGTTTTTGACGAGGCTAATGACAGGGCACCAAAAGCTTTTTCTCGCTATCAATGCCGGGCCATTTCTACTTAAAAGCTCGATTCAATTCGCCCGTAAATCAATTGCGTGAAAGAATAGATTTGCCCGCCGACAAAAGAAGCGGTCAATGCGAGAACAACGAAAATGACAACTATTTTAGGTATAAATGTCAATGTCATTTCCTGTATCTGGGTAAGAGCTTGAAAAAGAGCGATGATAATGCCTATTGCCATAGCAGCGCCAACGGCCGGACCGCTTGCTACCAAAACGGTCCAAATCGCAGCAGTTACCATATCGACGGCATCGGCTTCATTCATTCTCAAGCTCCCGCAACAAAACTCAAGCTTGTTTCGGTTGACTATTCATGACTGTAACACCCGGCCCGATAAGCAAGTCTTTTCCATTATCAAGTTTTGCGATCAAACCATCGCTATAAATTGTAACCGACTGGACAGTACCGGAAGTAACAACCCCTTTTTCGTCAGTAAACGAGAGATATTTGCCGACATAACCTTCAGCACGGGAAATTGGCCCATCAACCATAATGTTCTTGAGCGACTGTGCCATTGAATCAAGTTTGGTATTTGTCTGCTGTTGCTGCTCGACAGCCGAAAAACTTGCCAATTGTGAAACAAATTCGGTCGAATCCATTGGTTTGGTCGGATCCTGATTTTTCATCTGGGCAATAAGCAACTTGATAAAAGTATTATAATCTGCATTCGGCGTCTTGGTAGTTGTGCTGGTGCTTCCAGTGGTATTATTGGAAGAGGGTGTACTACTCGTACCAGAAGTTGAAGGCGTTGTTGATGTTGTCGAACTATTTGTATTTGCCGAAGCATTTGTATTTGTCTTCGACGTATTATCCTTGTCGGATGCAGCTTGCGTTTCCGAAGCGAAGTTGGATGTTGCTGCAGCGGACTTTCCGGCAGCCGCATTGGTTGCCGGAGTATATTTCATAAGGCTTGATGTATTGTTGTCTACAGCACTTATGGTCATGAACTTTCTCCTAACATCAGGCGGTTTTTTGTTCCTTTTCAACCGCAGGCTTTTTGCCCATTATGGTTGCTTCTCTATCGAACAATCCGCGGATGACTTTCAAAACGTCAAAAATCTTATCTTGTTCGGTCAAATCAATGCATTTGCGTAGACCTTCCAGAATGATCGGATCATCGTAAGTGCGGAGCATTTTGCCAAGCATTTCAATGAAAATCATTACTGTCTTGTCGGCTGTATCGGGATCGATCAGCATAACCTGTGCAGTGAAATAAAGCTGCTTTAATGGTGTGTTTGTATCTTCCGCTTGCATTACATGAGCTTCAAGAAGAAAGGTCGCATCATTCAAGAGCTCTAAAGTTACCTTCCGATCGGGGCGTAACACAGCGCCGTTCAGGTAAAACTTTTCATTTGGCCGTAATGTTATATGCATCGTCTTATCAGTCATTTTCACTTTTCTCCGGATTTGTAGCAAGACCGTCTCTGATGGATTCAGAGATTTCCACCAAAGCATCAAAGTCTGCTGTTTCCCCATTCTCCAATCTCTGGATTTCTTTCAAAATAAAGAAACCGATAGAAATCAGAGATGCCTTCAGTTCTGTCGGCAGTGCATTTTCCGCCAGCCCCAAGTCTTCAATTAAAATAATCCATAATTTACGTGTGAATGCTACCGCTTCATATGTCTCTCGTGTGCTTGGCCCGGCCTTCTGGGCAGCCCGCAGCATTTTTATACAACGATCGAACAAAATACTCTCGCGTTCGCGAGCGCCCATCTGATCGTCTTCCATTACATCTTCGTACCGCATCTGATACATCAAAATTCCCCAGATATCATATCCGTATTATTTAACCCAAAAGGATTAATTTAAATATAATTGGCCAATGTCATCTTACTGATACGAGCTGTCATAGTGTATGAAATTTGTAATACGTTCTGAAGCTGGATCATCTTTGCACTTGCTTCGGTTGGATCAGCACCAATCATGTCATTGCGTGTCTGGTTCAAAATACTGAGCTGTGCATTAATATGATTAGTGGCATTGGTGACGCGACTTTGCGAATTACCAAGATTGGACGCCGACGTAATAATCTCGTTAATAGCACTACCCGTCGATTTGTTGTCCGAAGAAGCCCGTGCGCGATCAGCAATTGCCCCCTGAGCGTTCGAAGATAACCCGATATTACCGAACTCGGCCACAAGAATCATATTTTTCATGGCCTGACGGAAGCCCGCATCATTGGCGCTTGCCGAAATATCAGCATTTTCACCGCTGGGCGAAATGCGTCTTGCGACTTCGCCATCTTTGGCACGTGAAAAATTTGTACCCCAACTCGGATCATCAAAAAGTTTACTGAATGGTCCATCAATGAAAGATTTCATGTCATCGGCAGAAATATTGGCCACCTGAGGGTCATCCACATTAAAGCCGAAATAATCTCTGAACGTATCCTGCACAATTTTACTTGTGCCGGTATTACTCCCCGCTCTATAATAATCGAACGGTGGCTGACTGGTATTGGTGCCGCCAAAGACATATTCACCATTATAGCTCGTATTCATTGCCGAGACAAAGGAGTCGAGTGCTGTTTGTGCAGCAGATTGCATAGTCGCCGGAGTTGCAGCAACATTGTCGCCCATCAGCGCTTTATTAAACTGTATAAGGCTACCACCGGGTTTATCCTTGCTGCTTGCTTCCACCAGACTTTGCAGTGCCGTTTGTGCCGAAGCCATACGTTGCGCTGCCAAATTGTTGCTATCTCTCAATCCTTGCAATGTTGAAATCTGATTTTCATTTTCAACAAAACGACCCGTCTGACGACCAAGTTTCAAGCCGGGATCCCTGATCCGTTGTGTTGCGGCCTCATAGCTTGCTTCATCAAGTTCTGACTGCGCTTGCGAGACAATCGAGCGTTGTGAATTATTCAATACATAAGTAGAAATCGGGTTAATTTTCATTTCACACCTATCTTACCGCACTCATCAAGTCATCCAACATTTTGCCGACTGTCGTTATTATACGCGCAGTTGCTGAATAAGTCTGCTCTAATTGAAGCATTAGAGCCATTTCATCATCAGTATTTACACCGGTTTCATTAGACAAAGCTTCGCCCGCACGGCTGAACATTGTGCTTTTATATTCGTTATCCGAAGTTGCGGACTTGCGTACGCCTTCCATCCATGACAAAGATTGCTTGGTGTAAGACGCGATGCTTTGAGTATTATCAAGCCCTGTATCATTAGCGAAATTACGCGGCTTATCGAGATTGTCGACCAGTTTCTGAAGATCTTTACCGAGCTTTTCCGGACCACCGTCAACCGTATTGCTATCAAATTCCGGATTAACACTAATTCTACCCGCCGTTCCGGTAACGTTAGTTTCGTCACCACCCTCGAATAGAGCGGGAGGTCCTTTAAAAATATCGGTCAGTGCATTTGCTATTTCATCAAGTTGTTTTTGATATTGCGGCGCTATATCATCACGAACCTTCAACAAACCACCAAGCTTGCCAGACCCATTAGGAGAATTGAAAGCATCATGCGAAAGAGGAACGCCATCAACAAGGACAGGGTTACCCGCTTTTCCTGCCACTAATGGTGCGCTTGGAGAATATGAAACCTGACGCGGTACCTTGTCATAAAGCGTGCTGTCATCCATCCCGTAGATCGACATTGTCCCGTCGGGATGAGTAACAGTGGTTATACCAATTTCCTGAGACAGTTCCTTAAGAATTGCATCGCGTTGATCCATATAGGCATAGCCATCGCGCCCCGACCCTTTTTCATTGACAATTTCTTTCTCGACTTGCTGAAATTGCTTTAAAAGATCATTGATGTGATCGACAGAATCCTTGATTTCACTATCGGTATCGGTGCGTAATTTATCAATTGCCTTGGAACCGGCATTCAAACTGTTGGCAAGATCTTTTGCCTTGTCAATGGCAGCGTCACCGGCTGTTCTTTGACTTGGATTATTGGCGTAGAACTGCAAAGCTTTTTTAAAATCATCAAGCAAACGCGACGGAGAATTTTCAAAGTCGTTTGTACCATAGATGTTCGAGAGCTGTGTTGCACCGTCATTTATAGCCGCAGCCGCTGCCGATTGACTCGACTTGAGAAGGTAGTTTCCAAGAAGTTCGGGATTGTCATCCCGAATAAGCTTGGAACTCACCATGCCATTGGCGCCAGATAGGACATGGGTAGTGCGATGAGTATAGTTTGTGTCACGCGCACTACCAATATTCTGGGATACAACACTCATCTGTCCAGACGATGTCTTGAGTGAATTTCTTGCTGTAGAAAGTGCTGTACCTAGTGTCATTTTAGCCTTCTTTTATCTCATGTAATCGGCAGTCGAGCCGGTTTCAAGTAAGGTTAGTCCTATCGTTTCAAATTGACAATAACATCCATTACTTCCGAACCCGTCTGGAACACTTTCGAGTTCGCAGTATAATTGCGCTGTGCTTCGATCATGTCTGTCAATTCATCACCGATATCGGCATTTGACTCTTCCAACATACCGCTTCTTAAAACGCCGAATGTACCTTCACCCGGATGTCCGAATGTCTGACCACCGGCTTCCGGTACGGCCTGGAACACTGTTCCGGTAAGAGGAATAAGCGAATCAGGCGCTGTCACTGTGGAAAGACCAACGGTACCGATTGTTCTTACCTGACTGTTACTATAGCTGACCTGTATTTCGCCGTTAGTACCAAAACTGAAGCCTTTATAGGTCCCTGGTGCATAACCGTCAGATTCCGCATCGAATGTGAAGTTGGCACCAATCTGCGTTAAACTCGTTTTCCCGTCTTTATCGGGATTATAGAGATCGATGGCTACAGGAAAAGTCGTTGTAGTTGTCGTCCCATCAGCGTTAACTTGTTTATTCACGTTCGGTACTAAAATAGTCAATTTGTGATCAAGTGTAATTGGATTGTTATCTTTATCCTTCATACCGGTCAAATTGCCTTTGTTATCGAAAGAAAATGTTACAGGATTAGCAACATTAATCGGATTATTCGGATCAGTCCTATCTTGGGACGTCAAGGGGTTATCGCCAACATAGGTCCACATTTCCCATGTGTTATCTGCTGTTTTTGTAAAATAAAAATCTACATCAACGGCTGTTCCCTGTTCGTCATAAACCGTCTTAGATTTTTTAAAATGATAGGATTTTTCGTCATTCGGATCAAAGTTCACCGGCGGCGTGCCTGTACGGTTAATTGCTTTTTTATCCGATTGAAGATTTGCTGTTAAATCGATATTTTCGGTCACTTTACCTTGCATCAATTCACCCGCGCCACCTTTAATTATGACGCGTTTGCCGGTTTCATCCAGCAGATAAAATCCTGCTGCATTTTGTAGATAACCTTGACCGTTTCTCTGGAAAGAACCGGCACGGGTCAGATATTCGGTTCCGGCTTCATCTTGCACACGGAAAAAGCCGTTGCCTTCAAGCATAATATCGCCTGGCTTTCCCGTTCCACGCCCTGCACCCTGCATTGAAATATCATGGCGAACCGTTGTCGTGACACCACCGGACTGATAAGCGTTACGCGTTGATGGCATAACCAGATCGGAAAACTGGGTATCCGTCCGCTTGTAACCTGCCGTACTAACGTTAGCGACGTTATCTGCAACGCCTGTAAGTCTGTTTGCCTGTGCGTTCATTCCTGCAACGCCGGTACGCATCATACCGTAAATACCCATTGTTATCTCCTTAAGTTGAGAACCATAGTTGCACCATAGAGGCGCTTCCTTGTGCGAAGCTGGCGTTGTCACAGTTTACGAAGGAAAAATGGTCACCCAAGAAGACAGTTGACAGCATTCAAAACTGTTTTTTCCAAAACATATTTACGGACTTAGCTTTCAAGGCCAAAGTAAAAATAACGAATATATGTCGGTATGATTGGCTGCGAAACTTTCCCTATTGAGCTTTGATCAAGGTAACATACCCCAAGAAAAACTATGATCAGAGCCCTTTCTATAATGAAGATAAATCCGGTATTTTTCAAAAAAAGCTGTTTTCAAAAGATAAAAAAAAGCCTGCAAAAAATGCAGGCTTCAAGAAATCGTATGGAGTTACGAAATGATTAATCAATATTCAAGCTATAACCGAGGAACCGTTTTGAATCAATAACATCGGTTCCAAGTTTGGCTTTCAGTTTTTTACGCAATTTGCTGATGTGACTTTCAACGACATTTTCTTCTACTTCAGCATCAAACACGCCATATATCGCATTGAAAATCTGTGTTTTGTTAACACGACGGCCATGATTGGCTACAAGATATTCAAGAATGCGACGTTCGCGACGGGGAAGAACAAAATCGACACCATTGATTTTCGGGTCACGACCGTCATTGAACACGCTGATCGGCCCAAGAACAACGGCAGCATCCGATTGGCGGATTTCGCCACCCATGCGACGGCGTATTGCTGCAACACGAGCCAATATTTCACGAACATGAATAGGTTTGCGCAATACATCGTCAATTCCGGCCTGAAACAGTGCCAGTGTCTGTTCAAGCGAATTGGTTTCTGTGACGGCCAATACAGGAGCATCACAATGAGCGCGAATTTTCTTTGGCAGCTCGATGCGATCTTTGCAATCACCAAGAAGAATCGCTTCGACTGCTGACATTTCCGATTTAGGGGCGGTTTCTACCCAATCATCAAAATCGGCAGATGATAAACCTGTTGCCGAGATCCCTTCCCGTGCGAACAAGGCAGAATAACCATCAGTCACCAGCTTGCGTTCGTCTACAACTATTATCATGTTCCTATTCCTATGAACTTCCTCACTAAGTCCTAAAACTCAAGAACTTATCCTTAATGAGGACTTTTCTTTAAGATATCTTTCGCGGCAGAAATTACAAGTTGTTTTTAACTTTTTCTGCCAAGAATCCGCCATACTTTCCCAAAAATAGACGATTTTTTTAATAAATTCTTATTTCAAACCGTCATTTTTCGTATGAAAATCATTGATTTTCAAACAGTTAGTCACATGCCAGCACGTTAACTATAAAATTTAACCATGCTTATTAAAACGTCACCTACAGTTCTCCACGACAAAACTGGCGCGAAGCTTGCGTCCATTTACCGAACCCGGAAGCGATCATATTGGCGATGACCTGACAGACATATCGTTTTTGTGCCGGATTATTATTCGGGCCGGCATGGTAACGTGCCACTGCCATGGTCCAGCTACCTTCCCGTTCCTTCAGTTCTTTAAGGAAACGCGCGGCATAATCTACGTTGAGATGTGGCTGGAACATTGCCGCCACAGATGGAAAACGCTCTCCGTGATAATAGTGGTTAATTTGCATGCAACCAACGTCAATGAGTTTCGCTCCGCGACGTTTTGCCTCGTAAAAAATCTTCAGAGCCTGCGACTCACTTTGTGCAAATACTGCTTTTCCATCAATATTGAGCGCATAAGGCTGGAGTGAGTCTTTGTTGCCTGTTTCAGTCAATCCAACGGCATACAATATACCGAGCGGAATATCGTAACGTTTGGATGCTTCAATCATTTCTCCTTCACAGGCATTGCCTGCAGAAGCCTCGAAAACAACTGTCAGACTAGACCACCAGACGGCGAGGATCGCGACGAGTATTTTCGACACGTACATCTTCTTCCTGCAAAGGCGTGTCAGTGAAAGGAAACTCGCTAAATGTTTGCCTTGAAGCATTATGTCCACCTTGACCTTGCTGACCTGCAGACTGCCGCTGACCATTAAAATTCTGACCACTATTATCCTGAGAGTTGGATTGGCCGGAATTGGCTGATTGTCCTTGCTGGACAGTTTGTGAACTTTTATCAACAATCATGATTGACAGCTGGCCATTATCACTGACCCCCGACTTTTCCAGAGCTTTATGCAGAGCATGATTATCGGCTGCAAGGAGGCGTGCCGTTTCCTGACGTTCGGCATGAATTTCAATCTGGAGACCATCATTTGTTTTGCGCAACCTTGCTTCGACCATACCAAGATTTTCAGGATTCAACTGTATGCGCAATACACGCATATCCCCGACCTGTTTGTTTTCGGTGACTTCAACGCCGGCAATACGGCCGAGTACATTCTGGTTTTCGGCCCTCGCAGTGTTGGTTGCAATTTTATCTCCGATATTCAATGTTTGACCGGCCTGCATTTTATCTGCCGCGTCGTCGAAATTTAATTGTTGCGAATTATTGGATAGCTGGCTTGCAATGTCTTGCGTGCGTTTGGCGTTACTTTGTTTGCGGCCCGATATAGTATTACCGGACTTGTCATCAGCGGTTTTGAAGTCGTTGGCATTCTTGTCGCCAAGTGGTGCGTTTTCATCTTCCAACGTAAGACCGGATTTGCCCACAAAATCATCATCTGCCACCGAAACGTTATTGTTATCAGAAGGTTCGGCATTTCCATTATGTGCGCCAGCTACTTTACCGGTTCCCGCAGTTGCAAGGACACCGGTCTCTAATGCGGCATTGGCTTTAACAGTTTCGTTCGTCTCTAAAGCCGGAGCCGAAGCGTCGCGAGTATTTTTCGAAGCAGCATCGCCAGCCTTATCAGAAGAACCTGCAATCCCGATATTGACATCTATCTGATGCTTGCCGTCATTGTTTTTATCACCATTCAAAGAGTCACCGTTTTTGACACTATTATCCGGATTGACGGTAGAATGGTTCAATGTCGGCAACGGGCCGAATGCCACTTTGACATTATTTTCGTTACCATCTTCCTCACCGTCGGCATCGACTGTTTTTCCATCCTTCGGCTTGAGCGAATGCGGTTTATTCGGGGAGTCTGTCCCGACTGTCAAAGCCAGATTGTCGTCTGCCCCTTCTGTCGAACCGGGTTTGGCACCATTTTTTTCGTTCGATGCCAAATTTTTATGTGTATCCAACTGTTCGAGAATGTCATGAACAGATGAAGCCGACTGATCATTCAACTCGTCATGACCATCAGGAACCGAGGGCTTGGCATTTTCCTTATTCTTGTCACTTTCATCACGGACTTTATTTTTGTCAGAAGCGTTCGTTTGCGCAGATTGGTCAGAATGCGTTTTATTGTTTAGAGCTTTGTCAACAGCAGCCTTGTCGCTTGCAATCTTGTCGTTTATAATCTTGTCGTTCGCAGCCTTATCCGCAAAGGCTTTATCCGAATTTGACTTGGCCGATTGGCGGTCTGCTTCTCTTGAAGAGCCGAGCTTGTCGTTTGCAATCTTATTGTTTGCAGCCTTGTCGTTTAAAATCTTGTCATTTGCAGACTTATCCGCAAAGGCTTTGTCCGAATTTGACTTTGCCGATTGGCGGTCTGCTTCTCTTGAAGAGCCGGACTTGTTATTGTCTCCAGCCTTATTCAAGACGTCACCGAAGCTGTCGTGTGACGACTGTGGGATTTGCTGGGACTTTTTATTATCAGTCCTGATTTGATTGAAGTTTGTATTAATGCTCGTAAATTCCCCCGATATTACCATCATTTTTTCTCCAATAATTTGTCTACATCATCTATTTTCTTTTGTGTCTGCTGCATAAATTGATCAATTTCGCCTGAAATCTTTTGTTCGTCTTTTTTCCCCGAAGTGGTATTTGTTGGCGTCGGTAAAGGCTCATTTGTTTTCGTACCGACCTGATCAACAGGCACGCCCACCGCTTCTTTCAGTGCCGATTGATCGTCATCTTCTTCATCATTATCAGTTTGCTTTGGCAAAATACTTGTATCAAGAACAACACCTTTTGCTACAGCCTGTGCAGCCATCAGCAATGGCCGGTCTTTTTCCGGCAATTCGTTCACGGAAATTGTTTTCAACATTGCTCCGGCATCTTCTGCCGCTGTCGAACCTACCGAACTTGCTGCATAATAAAGACGCGCCGACGCGTCCGAGACATTCAGGCTGTGGGCAATATCAATTGCCTTTTCAGCTCCGAAATGGGCGCGTGCCATACGCGCATCTATCAAAGCGGTACGGCTAATCTTCAAATAGATAACCAACTGGATTGTTTTAGGAGCAAAATTAACAAACTCGGTTAATTGTTGATCATCAAGACGATTATCCAGCGAAGGTAAAGTTGTCGCAAAATCACGCCAGAATTCATTTGCATAGGGAGATCTTGAGAAACGTGTAACATAATTTCTGGTAAGAAGCCGTAAAAGCTTGATATCTCCGGTCATGGAAGCAACTTTGATCTGGCGCCTTATCGCTGCTTCTTCAAACAATGAACCGGGTGCTGCCAATCTTACCCAGTTGAGACGTTCGGATGCTTTTTCCGGACTCGCCTCGGCCATATCGGCAACAGTGCTTAAAGTAATGGAAAGTAACAATGCCGCAGGAATTTCTGAATCATCTTCCGGCAAATCGTCAAAAGCTTTTAGAAATCTATTTTTTTTGTGGTGGGCATAGGCACGGGCACCATCAATATAATTCTTCGGAATAATCCCGTCCGGTGCATTCTTGAGAATAGTTTCTACGACATCGGGGTTTCCACCATTAAATAGATAGGTCAATGCTGCAAAAATATTTTGCGCATTTTCCCAGGTCGATGGATCCTCTTTTAAAAATTTTTGTCCGATATCGGCAAGAACACGCGGCTGCATTTGCAACGCACCGGGCTGTCCGCTGGCAATGTCATCCTGCAGGCTTTCCAGAGAGCGGATAAGTTGAACCGGTCCCAAAGAAGATTCGGCAAGCTGGGCTTGTAGCGGAGTCGATGTCAGGAGTGGCAATACCACACCGGCAAGACATATCATTTTAAAGAAACGATTTGTCATTGTTTCTTCTCCACTTTAGTTGCGTCATCTGCCTTATCCGTATTGGCTTCGCCGCCTTTCCCTTCCGTTCCACTTTGTGGCAAGCGCATGAATATTTCTATGCGCCGGTTTTCTGCCGCATAAGGATCAGCTTTGTTTTTCAATTGACGATCTGCGTAGCCCTCAACGCGGAGAATACGTTTTTCATCAAGCCCGCCACGCACCAGCATGTAATAAGCCATTTGGGCACGCGAACTTGATAACTGCCAGTTGTCATAAGTGGCATTTCTATAAGGGCGGGAATCTGTATGGCCTGCAATAATAACATCGCCTTTTTTATCTTGCAGAATTTTTGCAACGCCGGCCAAAAGATCGACCACTTTCTTATCCGGTTTCGCAGAACCGACAGAAAACATTCCGTAATGCGCCTGATCCATCAATTCAATAGCGACGCCATCCTTGACCGAGACAACCCGAACCATCGGTTGTTGCGTACTTTTCGTATCCTTGATCAGTTTGCTCAACTCGCCCGAAATTTCACGAACAACCTGCGGCAATGATTTATCCTTGGCAGCGTCTTGCGGTGTTTCGGCCTTGCTGAAATTGACTTGCGGTTCGGCTACCTGCGCCGAATCGCCGCTTGTTTCCCCTGTCTGCTCATTTTTATTTGTCTCCGTCTGTTGCTGACCGTTCTTTTGAGCTTCGGCATTTTCAGCATTTTCAGGCTTGTTCTCATTGGAAGACTGATCTTTCGGTGTTTGCTGGGTTTCCTGAGCAGCCTGTACCGGCTTACCTTCATTTCCGGGAACAGTGGGTTCGCTAGCCGCTTGTTGCGGTATTGCAACTCCAGGCTGGCTCGGCTGATTTGGATCACGCCCACCCGAGTTCTGACTTGGACCTCCATCGGTCTCGGCTATTTCATGCGAAGCATTTTTGGTCCAGTAATCCGGTGAAAATGGATCGCGATAAGCTGTTCCTTCGCTTGCTCCTTTTTGTGAGCCGCCTTCGGCATTTCCACCTGCCCCATCCCCTTGAGAGCCTTCTGCTGCCGATTTTTGTGCTATCTTGTCGAGCTCTTCATAAGGCTCGCTCATCATTTTTTGCTGGTCGGCACTGGATTGGTCGTCACTGCTTTCCTTGGCACCGGGTTCGCCGTGGGCTTCATTGCCCGATTTCTGGTCATTGTCGCCCACCGCATCATTGTCCTGAATGCCTTTCGGATTGGTACGACGGTCAACCAGTTTGATAGGATTGAAATAGCTCGCGACGGCTGCTTTGGTTTCTTCATTTGCAGCATTGATCAGCCACATAACCAGAAAGAATGCCATCATCGATGTCATAAAATCGGCATAGGCAACTTCCCAGGCGCCGCCATGGTGCTCGCCCTCGCCCTGTCCACCGCGACGGACTATAATAATTTCATTGTGTTCTTCGGGCTCGTCGGAGTTCATTGTACCAGCCCCTTCAATTCTTTCATGACCGGTTCAAGACGCGTCGCAATAACCTGATCTCCAAGCTCGAGCCGGATATCGGAAGAGTCTGTCGGCTTTAAAACAAATTTCGTCTTATTAAAATCAGGACGCTTTTCCAAAGCCTTCAACAGGTCGCTGTTACCTTCAATGACAAGTGGCTGTTTCGCCGACAAAGCTTCCCGGGCAATGCGTTTGGCAAAATCGGCAAGAGCATCGTCATGCATTTTTTCGCCAATAAAGACTGCCAGAATTTTTGCGACATCTTTACTGATATCTTCAACTATTTTATCAAGGCCGTTCTTTAAATTTTCATCAAGATTGGCGGCAACTTCCGCTATTGTCTTGTCTTTAAGTTCACTCATAGCCTTTTCAT
Source organism: Ditibartonella apihabitans (assembly GCF_002007485.1). Lineage (GTDB taxonomy): Bacteria > Pseudomonadota > Alphaproteobacteria > Rhizobiales > Rhizobiaceae > Bartonella > Bartonella apihabitans. Next base: position 602,094 of record NZ_CP015820.1, on the reverse strand, counting down.
GTTCTTGTATGAGTGCGTCTTTTTCCCGAGCAAATCGGGTTTCAAGCTCGGTCTTGGTTTTCTCTACAGCTTCGTCAATTGCTTGTTGCCTGAGTTCTTCCGCATTGACTTTGGTTTGAGCTACCAGAGATGCTTCGTCAAAATCATCTTCCGGCTTGCTTTCCGCCTGATGGAAATCGACCATCGGATCGGCTTCTTCAACCGTTGCTTCCTCGTGAAACGGAACCTCCGCATCCATTGGTAAAACTTCAACTTCGGTGTCAGGAATTTGGCGTGGTGCAAAGTCGCTCAAAAAATGGGAAAGCGTAGTCGCTTTCTTATTTTCCATTTTTGTATCGCTGTTATCCATTACACTCATCGTCTTTCACCAGAGTATCTTTTTATCAAGCTGCTTGTGCAGGCGTTCCTTTATTATTATCTTCCTGTACCCATTCACGTAAGACATTTGCAAAACGGTCTTCATCCATAGAAATCATCTGATCAAGCCGATTTTGCGGCGGAACACGCATACGGTTGCGTAAATCTTGTAGGCCATCTTCATCCGGTATCATATTACCATCAAACCCTTCATTTTTGCTAGCCTCATTCGGCAAAGCAGGCATATTCTCGGGGCCTGCCAATGCACTTTCGTTACTGCCGGCAAGAGCAAGCTGATTGCCATGCATTTCCCGCATAAGCGGACGTACACCTAAGAACATGATAAGCAAAACCGCAATGACAAGGGCTGCTCCATTGACCAGACCCGATGTATATTTCGAAATAGATTGCCAGATCGGTGTTGCAACAGGTTGCATATTTTCATCGTCATTTGCGACAAAATCGACAGCCGTTACATTGATTATATCACCACGGTCAGGATCGAGCCCCGAAGCTGTAGCCACCATCTGGCGTATACGGTTGACCTGATCATCAACATAGTTGGCCGGTGCGGGAGCTTCTTTGTCGCTTGGTTTCAAGCGTGACCGGTCGATAACAACAGCAACAGCAAGCTTTTTGACGTTGAAACCGTCGCTGACTGTAGAAATTGTTTTCGAGTTGATTTCGTAATTGGTTGTTTCTTCACGGCGGTCCTTTTTATCGGAAGAGTTTTCACCCGAGCCGCCTCCGATTTCTTCTTGCGGAATGTTCTGTTCAACACCGACAGCGCCGTTATTACGATTGTTCTGGGAGTCGCCCTGATCCCGAACACTGCGGACCGAACGGGCAACCTGAGAATCCGGATTATAAATCGTTTCATTCGTCTGGCGGCGGTCGGTATCCAATGCAACCTGAACGCTGGTCTGGAAGTGATCCATGCCGAGGTAAGGAGCCAATTGTTTGCGAATATTTTCGTCAATCTGGGCAGCAACCTGACGTTCAAGAGATGCCATCATGACAGGAGCGCCATTCATGGCATCTGTCCCTGAAGCCAACAATTTGCCACTGGTATCGAGCACCGTAACCGAACTTGCTTCCAAGGACGGAATGGCTGCCGCTACCAACTGGCGAATAGATTGTGCCGACTCGGTAGCAAAATTGCCATCAGTGCGGATAACAACAGAAGCAGAAGGTTTCTGATTGGCACGACGGAAAGAGCCTTTATCGGGTAAAACAATGTGGACACGTGCAGCCTTTACGCCTTGAACAGCCTGAATTGTGCGAGCAATTTCGCCTTCCAGAGCACGTTGACGGGTGATTTCCTGCATGAAGGAAGTAAGGCCAAGCGAACCCATATTATCAAAAAGTTCGTAGCCGGCATTGTTGGATGTCGGCAGACCTTTTTCAGCCAAAAACATACGTGCTTTTTCAGCCTGTCCAACCGGCACCTGAACGGATGTTCCATCAGAAGAAACGTCGAAAGCAATGCCTGCTTCACCCAAAGCCATGCCCATACGGTTCACATCATCCCGTGTTAGTCCGACATAGAGTGTCTCATAAGTCGGGCGGGTGAGATAAAAGCTTGAAAACAGAATCGTTCCGAATAATGCAACTCCGACCAGACCTAGCGCAATCAGGCGTTTGGCGCCCAATTTGCCAAGAGCCGAGCCAATTGAAGAAAACAGAGCCAGTATTCTATCCATCTATCTTTACCGTATTTATTGGGCAAAAACCCGTTGGTTTTCGTTAAAGATATAGCCTTCAAAAGCTGATATATCCCTAACTTTACTTTGCACAATAAAAGCTGAAGCTTGCGCGAGGGTGATCAATCCGGCAAGGTTCAAGCGCCAATTTTTCGAAAGCGACTTTATGGTTAATATTATTGTCTCTGTCCGATTGACGTGATACCCACAACGTGTCAACCTTGTTGACCTGTGTAAAACAGCTATCAATAAAAGTGTAAACAATGCCGCAACTGTAATGTTGTTTCGTCGGGGGATGGTTAATTGTTGCAAATAAAAAGGATAATCGATGTACCGTTTATTTTTCACAGCAATTTTGTGTTTGCCGCTTGTTGCCTGTGGCGGCTCGAAAAAGACCTGTAGTTCAACAGCCGTGTTGGACGCTCTTCACGACAAATTGGTCATTGGGATGAACTATGAAATCGGAGTTGACGACTATTATAATGGGCAGAAGGCAAAAATTACTTTGACCGACCCGCGTACTATTGGCCCGAGTGGTGACGTTATTCGTTGTTCTGTAGCAATGAAATTGACCCACTATGTCGACCCTAAAACGAATGTACGCTATCCACAACCCGTGGAAAAAACTGTTTCTATGCCTTACAGTTTTAAAAGTGTCGATGCGATGATTACTCAAATCAATGTTGCACAATAATTCAGGCCTGTCATTCTGACTGCGTTTTCCGATCTATCTGTTCTTTTTGAAGCTTAACGATGAATAGATCGCAAAACAGGCCTGATATTACATTCCGGAATAAATGTTAAAATTATAATCAATAAGTGCTTATGCCACCGGCAAAAAAGCGTGTAAGAAAAACAGAATGCAAGAAGTCTATTCAAGAAAAAGGCCGTGTCGGAAACGCGGCCTTTTTTAATTGATAGAGCAACTCCGGTTGCATTTGCAACCGGAAAAGCATGATTGCCATTATTGACGGAACAGCGACAAGATGTTCTGGCTGTTCTGGTTGGCAATCGACAAAGCCTGAATGCCCAATTGCTGTTGAACCTGCAAAGAAGCAAGGCGGGCAGATTCTGCATTCATATCGGCATCAACCAGTGAACCGACACCTTTATCAACGGCATCCATCAACTTGCTGACATAGTCGATCTGGCCTGTAACCTGCGCTTTCGCAGCACCAAGTGTTGCACCAGCGGTAACAACAGCAGACGTTGCACCTGTGACTTTGCTCTGAACACCTTTCAGGATGAACTCCATCGTAGCCGCATCAACATCCGTAAAATCCGCCTTTACGAAGTCATTAACCGTTATTTTGTCAGTGATGTCGGTAATGTCTTTTAGCTTTCCTGAATTATCTGCAGTAGGGTCGGCAGCTACTGCTTGGTTATAGGTACTAACTGCTGCCTTGAGGTCTGTCAAATTAATGCCATCTGTAGTTTCAGCAAAAACATTTTTCAAGACGCCTTTGGTCAAATCGAATGTACCATTAGCACCCTTGGTTGCAAAATTAAGGTCAGCACCGCCAACGTCGATCATATCGACATAAACATTCGAGCCTTCACGACGATAGGAACCGGCAATACGGACTGACTCACCACCATTACCAAGAATGTTCTTTTCAGCCAAAGATGCCGAATAAACAGCGGACTGGATATCATTCATATTGGCTTTGATATCAGCCTGAATCTTCTTGATATCGCCTGAGCCTTTTTGATAGGCAGTGGTCAAAGATTTCTGAATGTTATCAAGATATTCTTTCGATTTATCAATGGTTGCGTTAGCAACATCAATCTGGCTTTTACCCAAAGCCATTGCATCGGAAACAGAACTTAATGCATTACGGTCGGATTTCATCATGGATGAAATTGACCAATAAGCGGTGTTGTCTGATGCTTCGTTAATGCGCAAGCCCGTCGAAACACGGCGCTGCGTTTGATCCATACTATCGCCAATAGAACGCAGAGTTTGCAAAGCATTCATAGCGGATTGGTTGGTAAGTAGACTTGTACCCATAATAGTTGTCCCTTCGGATCATATAAGTTTAACGGGGACATGCTGGCCAACCAGCGGGTGACAGAGCGGCATCATGCCTATTAGACTTTCAGGTTTTCTTCACCCCCCTAACCTGTCACGTCTTATATATACTATATATATGTCTGGTTGTAAATAATATTTTCCAATTAAAAACAATACCGTTCTCACGATCAACTGCTGAACCTTTACGTTATTGTTTTTATTCATATTTTTACACTAAATTTTGTTATATTCTTTTCAAGAATATCTGATTATTCGACAATAAACATAAAAACATATGAGGCAAATATAAAAATGGCCGCGTTTCTAACGCGGCCTGTTTATTTAATAGAGCAACTCCGGTTGCATTTGCAACCGGAAGAGCATGATTGCCATTATTGACGGAACAGCGACAAGATGTTCTGGCTGTTCTGGTTGGCAATCGACAAAGCCTGAATGCCCAATTGCTGTTGAACCTGCAAAGAAGCAAGGCGGGCAGATTCTGCATTCATATCGGCATCAACCAGTGAACCGACACCTTTATCAACGGCATCCATCAACTTGCTGACATAGTCGATCTGGCCTGTAACCTGTGCTTTTGCAGCACCAAGTGTTGCACCAGCAGTCACAACATTGGACGTTGCAGTCGTGACTTTGCCCTGAACAGCTTTCAGGATGTACTCCATCGTTTCCGCATCCGCAGACGAAAGATCTGTGTTTACGAAGTCATTAACCGTTATGTTGTTAGTGATATTGGTAATACCTTTTAGAGCGTCTGCTTTTGTTGCATCTGTAGCATCGGGATTAGCTAATGCTGTTTTATATTCTCCAATTTTTGTCTTGAGGGCTTCTAAATCAATAGCAGGTTTGGGCTGATGAGTAGCCTCGTCTGTACCATTATCGGTTTTCGCAAAAATGTCCTTCAGCGCGCCTTTGGTCAAATCGAATGTACCATCTGCGCCCTTGATTGCAAAGTTGAGTTCTTTACCGCCAACATCGATCATATCGACATAAACATTCGAGCCTTCACGACGATAGGAACCGGCAATACGGACTGACTCGCCACCATTACCAAGAATGTTCTTTTCAGCCAAAGATGCCGAATAAACAGCGGACTGGATATCATTCATATTGGCTTTGATATCAGCCTGAATCTTCTTGATATCGCCTGAGCCTTTTTGATAGGCCGTGGTCAAAGATTTCTGGATGTTATCAAGATATTCTTTCGATTTATCAATGGTTGCGTTAGCAACATCAATCTGGCTTTTACCCAAAGCCATCGCATCGGAAACAGAACTTAATGCGTTACGGTCGGACTTCATCATGGATGAAATTGACCAATAAGCAGTGTTGTCGGATGCTTCGTTAATGCGCAAGCCTGTTGAAACACGGCGCTGCGTTGTGTCCATACTATCGCCAATAGAACGCAGCGTTTGCAAAGCATTCATAGCGGATTGGTTGGTAAGTAGACTTGTACCCATAATAGTTGTCCCTTCGGATTAGAATTTAACAGGGACATGCTGGCCAACCAGCGGGTAACAGAGCGGCATCATGCCTATCAGTTTTATCGGTATTCTTTCAAATACACCACTAACCTGTCACGCTTTATAATATACGTTATAATGGTTTAAATGTAAATATACTTTATAAAAAATAATATCGATTTTATTTTTATTTATGTTTTACATTTATCATTATGATTTTATTACGCTTTTTAAGAAAATGATAATGTTTTAGTTAGCCGGCTTATGTTTTTATTTTCGCTACATCCTGCAATAAATATCAAATGGCCATAAAAAAAGGCCGCGTAAATGACGCGGCCTTTTTAAATTAATAGAGCAACTCCGGTTGCATTTGCAACCGGAAGAGCATTATTGCCATTATTGACGGAACAGCGACAAGATGTTCTGGCTGTTCTGGTTTGCAATTGACAAAGCCTGAATGCCCAATTGCTGTTGAACCTGCAAAGAAGCAAGGCGGGCAGATTCTGCATTCATATCGGCATCAACCAGTGAACCGACACCTTTATCAACGGCATCCATCAACTTGCTGACATAGTCGATCTGGCCTGTAACCTGTGCTTTCGCAGCACCAAGTGTTGCACCAGCAGTCACAACATTAGATGTTGCATTCGTAACTTTGCCCTGAACAGTTTTCAGAACCTGTTCCATCGTTGCCGACGAAACTTTACTGAAATCGGCATCAACAAAATCCTGAACGGTCATATCCTTGACAGCATTAGTAATGGCGTCTTGAGCATCTGTTACGCCTTTCTTATCATCTTCAGTGGCAGTATCACCTTTTGATGCAAGGGCAGCCTGAGCTTTTTGAAGATCATCGTCCAATTTCGCAAAATCCGGTGCAGTTTCTGCTTTACCAAAAACGTCTTTCAAGACGCCTTTGGTCAAATCGAACGTACCATCAGCTTGTTTTGTTGCAAAGTTAAGGTCAGCACCACCAACGTCGATCATATCGACATAAACATTCGAGCCTTCACGACGATAGGAACCGGCAATACGGACTGACTCGCCGCCATTACCAAGAATGTTCTTTTCAGCCAAAGATGCCGAATAAACAGCGGACTGAATATCATTCATATTGGCTTTGATATCAGCCTGAATCTTTGCAACATCACCTGAACCTTTTTCATAGGCAGTGGTCAAAGATTTCTGGATGTTATCAAGATAATCTTTCGATTTATCAATGGTTGCGTTAGCAACATCAATCTGGCTTTTACCCAAAGCCATCGCATCGGAAACAGAACTTAATGCATTACGGTCAGACTTCATCATAGATGAAATTGACCAATAAGCGGTGTTGTCGGATGCTTCGTTAATGCGCAAGCCCGTTGAAACACGGCGCTGCGTTATGTCCATGTTATCACCAATTGAACGCAATGTTTGCAAAGCATTCATAGCGGATTGGTTGGTAAGTAGACTTGTACCCATAATAATTGTCCCTTCGGATTAGAATTTAACAGGGACATGCTGGCCAACCAGCGGGTGAAAGAACGGCATCATGCCTATTAGCTACAACCGGTTTTCTTTGTGAAGACCTCGCTAACCTTTCACGACTCTTATTTAGTCGGCTTACTAACGTATGTAAAGGTTTTTTAGAAAAAAATTTTTTCAAAAATATGTTAATTAGTTTTTTCGTCTAATTAAATGAGCGTATCAAACTTCCTACCAGCAAATTCCACCCGTCGATCAAAACAAAAAACAGAATTTTGAAAGGCAGGGATATAACGGTTGGCGGCAGCATCATCATGCCCATAGACATTGTCAAAGTTGCAACGACAAGGTCGATAACCAGAAAGGGCAAGACAATGAGAAAACCGATTTCGAAACCGCGCCGCAATTCGGAAATCATAAAGGCAGGCACAAGAACACGGTAATCGACCTGTTCACCGGAGCCAACCTGAAACGAGGGGTCTGCCAGATCGACAAAAAGATCAAGATCCTTTTCCCGCACCTGACTGAGCATGAATTCACGAAATGGCTGGCCAATGCGTTCTGCCGCTTGTTGTTCGCTAATCTCGTTATTCATAAGCGGTTGAACGCCGCCGGTCCACGCCTGATTGAAGGTCGGAGCCATAACATAGAATGTCATGAACAATGCGAGCGAAATCATGACCAGATTGGAGGGAGCTGTTTGCAAACCGAGGCCGGAACGCAAGAGGGAAAACGCAATGGCAAAGCGGGTGAAGCTTGTTACCATTATGAGCAACCCCGGAGCCACGGAAAGTACCGTTAACAAACCGAAAAGTTGGACAATCCGCCCGCTTATCGAACCCCCCGCCTTCGGCAGCAGATTTGACAGCGCCCCGCCGCCTGATGCTTGTGCTGCTGCGGCATTGGTTTCCTGCGCAAAGGCACTGTCAACGCCCAAAAGCAATATAAAAAATGCCAGCAGGAAAAGGCGTTTCATTGCTCGACCACCAGACTAGAAATCAGAACATTGGTCACTTTGCCCTGTGAACGGGTACGCGCCCGATCAACTAGATCTTCCCGCAGATTCATAAGTCCGGAAGCTCCTTTGATTTGCGCAATCGTGCTATTTCGCAAATAAGCCAAAAAATCATTTGAAATTTCAGCAGCAACAGAAGGAGAAAGCACTTCACCGGGTTGTGATACGAGAGAACATTCAATACGGATCCAGGCGTTATTGGGCGCAGCCATATTGGTAAGAATAGGATTTAAAATGGTAACACTACTATTTGACGCGATCGTGTCGGCATTTTTCTGGGCCTCGGTTTTTACCGGCTCTGGCGGAGGAGCAATTTCCTTACCGATTTGTGTTCCCAAAAACCAGCCGCCGCCAGCAGCAACCAAAGTTAAAATAACACCGGCAAGAAGCAGTGCTTTGAAACCGCCAGCCTTTTTTCCTTTTCCGTCACCTTTTTCAGGCTCTCCTGCCATAAAAACCTCTTAATTTAAAGTTCAAGGCATTTATGCCCTTTTTTCCGTTTTATCAGTATTCTATCAGAGAATAGATGAATAAACCTTAAAGTGGCAAGCTTTCAAGTCCTTATACAGAACTTGAATAAAGGGAGCCTGTTGAAGATGAAGCTCCCTTTATTATCATATCTACCAATTCTATCAGAATGGCGATATCTGGTTCATAATCTGCTGGCCATAAGGCGGTTGCTGGATCTCGCTCATGCGACCACGCCCACCATAGGAAATGCGGGCTTCAGCGATTTTATTGTATTCGATCGTGTTGTTACCGGTAATATCACGCGGGCGTACAACGCCAGCAACATTCAGAACACGCAATTCGTAGTTGACGCGAACTTCCTGCGAACCGTTGATAACCAGATTGCCATTCGGCAATACATCTGTAACAACTGCTGCAACCGACAATTTGATGTCTTCCTTACGCTCAACCTTCGCATCACCCTTCGAGTGGGCGGTTGAATCACCATTCACGCTACCACTGTTTTTACCTATCAGCGGGTAAGTTGCGCCTAACGTATATTTGCCATTGGCATCACGTTTCAGATCACTCTTGTTATTCAAATTGGCGCGGTCATTGATCGAAATCTGGACAGTTAATACGTCCCCCGGTTTCATCGCACGCGGGTCGCGGTAAAAGCTGTTCGACGATGAACGGTAAAGCGAATATTTGCTTTCTTTCGGTTTTGTCGGATAAATATCGGGGTTCATCGAGGGAGCATAGCCGAGATCTGCCCGAACCGGTGAAAAATCCGGCACCGAGTTAAAATCTTTTGTATTGTAAGAACAGCCAGAAAGCGCAACCGTTGCCAGAACGACACTGATAAGCGCGACTCTTGATTTACGGGTGTCTAAAACGTTTTTCATTTGTTTAACTTTCATCATTGGCCTGCTTTTACAGACTTAGGTGCCGGCTTGTTTTCCGGCGGAAGTTTTTGTGCACTCACCAGAACTTTGGTGAGGTTGGCCGATTTTTCCGGTGGCAATTCATTCATAATGGCACTCGAAACACGCGGCGTCAGTTTCAACATAATGGCGGCTGCGGCAAAATCATCAACCAGCGCCAATTGGGCAGCAGCAGCATCAGGGCGCATTTTGGAAATGATATTGACCAATGAATCCTGAGCTTTTGCCAAAAATTCGTTACGTTTGTTCAGCCAGTTCTCGTATTCCTGACGTTTTTCTTCCAGAACCTTGATGCGATCATCGATCTGCATGCGTAATTGCTGCAATTGCTGACTCTGTAGTTCGAAGCGGGCATCTGCCGCCTGACTGTCAATATTGCCGCAGAATTTTTCAATTTCATCCTGCGAGGCATTGGCAGAGGGAAGTGTACGCTGCGGCGAAGGAGCCGAAGGAATGGTGGATGATTTGTTCGGGCTTGAAGTCGCAGCACCTTTTTGTGCAAAAGCGTTATTCATGAGCCCGCACAGCGGAACCAATCCCAGAATTGCCAGAACTTTACGCCGAGATCCGATCATTGAACCACAAGCTCCGCATGAAGTGCACCGGACGTTTTAATCGCCTGAAGGATGGCGATGATACCGGTGGGCTTGACACCGATCTGGTTCAACCCTTTTACCAAATTATCCAGATCGGTTCCGCCGAGAATACCTATATTGGACGTTTGTTCATTTGCATCGACGGCTGTTTGTGGAAGGACTACAGTGTCTCCCGTTTCACTGAACGGCTCGGGTTGTGACGCATAAGGCGTTTCGGTAACGCGAACAGTCAAACTGCCATGCGAAATTGCAACACGCGAAACACGGACCTTTTCACCGATAACAACAGTACCTGTACGTTCATCAACAACAACACGGGCAACTTCGTCTGTCGGAATGGGAAGCCCCTCGATTTCGGCAATGAAACGGGCTGCCGAAATACTTGCCGGTTTTTTCAAAACAACCGTTTTTGCATCACGTTCTTTTGCAACGCTTTGATGATAGCGTTTATTGGCAAAAACATTGACCAGGTCAGCAACGCGGATAGCTGTCGAAAAATCCGGATTATGCAATTCCAGAACAATATCGGCATCGCGGTTGAAATTGCCTTCGACTTTACGCTCGACCAGAGCGCCATTCGGAATACGACCGGAGGTCGGAACCCCTTGCGTTACAGATTCTGCGGCACCTTGTGCAGCAAAACCGGAAATGATCATATTACCTTGTGCAACAGCATAGGTTTCGCCATCTGCACCAAGAAGCGGTGTCATAACCAGCGTACCACCCTGTAAGGACTTTGCATCACCCAGTGATGAAACACTGACATCAATTCTTGAACCCGGCGTTGCAAAAGGTGGAATATCGGCGGTAACAATAACCGCGGCAATGTTATTTGCACGCGAAGCACCAGCCGGCGGGCTAATTCCGAGATTATCCAACATGGCACGTAAAGATTGTTCTGTAAAAGGTGAATTACGTAACGAATCGCCTGTGCCGTTAAGACCGATAACCAAACCGTAGCCGACGAGCTGGTTTTCACGGACGCCCTGAATTTCAGCAATATCTTTCAATCTTGCAACAACTCCGGGGCGTGAAAGGTCGGAATAGCGCATCTTTGCCGGATCACCGCCCGAACCGAGCCATGAAGCATCGGATGCTGCTTCGGAATTGAAATGGCGTACATTGCGGCCACCTTCATCGGCAAATGCGGGCATAACACCCATCAATAAAGCCGCAACAATTCCTAACGAACGACCAATCCTTAACGAACAACCAATCATTGCCCACCTACCCTGACGCTGCCGTCAGACAAGACCGTACCGCTTACAATACGACCGGAATCGACATTGCGAACCTTGATAAAATCACCTGCACTGCCGGGTTCCATCGAAACGCCCGAAGCGGTTATTACCAAATCACCGGCATTGAAAACCAGTTTTGTAGATTGACCACGTTCAATCAGAACCGGATCTCCCAAAGAAGATAACGAGATCGGCCGGCCGGCTGGCAATGTACGTTTAGCAACCTTGTTCAAAGCCTGCTTGACATCGGTTACATATAAAGGAGCCGCATCAACCTTGATGTAAAACATCCTTTCACTAAGACCGACATTGCTTACAGGCTGTCCGGCATAGACTGTCGTGGTCGGAACGAGAAAGCCTATCCTATCCGCATAGGCTTGCGTTATCGACGCTGTCGACAACAATAAACCTGCAATAAGGAGAGAAAGCTTTTTCATTTTAAATTACCTTAAGTTCTTCGAAACAACTGCCGACATTTCATCTGCGGCCTGAATAACTTTCGAATTCATTTCATAAGCACGTTGAGCCGCGATCAATTCGGTAATTTCTTTCACCGGATCAACGTTCGAAGCTTCAAGATAGCCCTGCATGATCGTTCCATAGTTTTCTTCACCCGGATTACCCGCAATAGGTGCACCCGAAGCCTGTGTCTCACGAAAAAGATTGTCACCAACCGGCTCGAGGCCTGCTTCATTGGTAAAATTGATCATGTTGAGACGACCGGCTTCAACCGGAGCAGCATCGGCATCCGGCTGATAGGTTACGCGACCATCTGCACTCACTGTAATAATGCCGTTTTTGCCGAGTTCGTTCGGAACAGTAATAACCGGCTGGACGAGATTGCCATCAAGGGTGACAACCTGTCCGTTTTCGTTCAGGTTGAATGCACCCGAACGGGTATAAAACGTGTTGCCATTCGGATCCTGAATTTCAAAATAACCTCGTCCACGGATCGCCAAATCAAGCGAGTTGGTTGTCTGAACGAACGAACCCTGCATATTGTTTTTGCGAACGGCAGCAGTACGAACACCAAGACCGACAATGGCACCTTCCGGAATAGTTGCTTCATTCATCATATTCGGGACGCCAACAGCGCGATCTGTCGTGTACATAAGATCACTGAATTCGGCGCGGGAGCGTTTATAACCAGTGGTGTTGATGTTTGCGATGTTGTTTGCAATCACATCAAGATTGGTCTGCTGGGCGTTCATACCGGTGGCCGCAATTGATAAAGATCTCATAACCATTGGACTTTTCCCTTTATTTCTTTCATTTGCTCAAGTGTTACCCGAACCAACCGGTTAAATTTGCATACGACTAACTTCGAGATAGGCCTGAACGATCTTGTCTCTGATGGCAATCGCTGTGTTCAATGAACGTTCGGCATCCATTACCGAATTGACAACTTCACGAACCGACACGTCGCCACCTTCCATTTTTTGCATTGAAAGGCTTTCGGCCTTTTCAAGATTGTTTCCGACGGCGCCGCTAACTTCAGCGAGTACCTGATCGAAACTAGGACTTTTTACACCCTGAGCCTGACCTGTAGCTTGCGTGTCTAATGAAGTTGTCTGGCTGGCATTAGAGCCGTATGATTGCCCCAACCTTTCAAGAGCGGCACGTGTTGTTGCTGATGTTAACGACTGTATCATCATCAAATCCCCGTCATTTTCAGTGCACTTGCAAGCAAATGTGCAGAGCGGCAGATAACTTCGAGATTGGCTTTATAGCTACTTTCATCGCTAATCTTTATAGTCTGGCCTTTGATATTGATCTCATTATTACTCAATTGTTCTTCAAGCTTCGAAAGATTTTCATCTTTATTTATAATTATGGTTTTCAACTTATTAACCTCTCAGCAGGTCAATTGTCTGGGATACGAGATCCCGGGCCTGACGAATAACTTGTAGATTTGCTTCATAAGACCGGTTTGCTTCACGCATATCTGCCATTTCAACGATTGCATTCACATTCGGATATTTCACATAACCATTAGCATCGGCGGCCGGATGACCCGGTTCATATTTGACAATGTAAGGTGATTTATCCGTGGAAATACGGGCAATTTCTACGCCTTGAGCTTCGGCATAAGGATTAAGAGCGGCCTCGAAACTGACTGTCTTGCGTTGATAGGGATTTGCTGCGGCAGTATCTCCTGTCGAATTCGCATTGGCCATATTTTCAGCAATAATACGAAGGCGGGTTGATTGGGCTGCAAGCCCTGTTGTTGCGACCCGGCCGGCTGCAACGAGTGGATCAGACATGATCACGATCCTCCTTTAACGGTAGCCATCATCATTCGATGAAAGGCTTTTACGATAACGGTATTGAGTGACATTTGCTGGCCGATTTCACCACCTTTACGCATTTCTTCTTCCAGATTGACATTATTTCCGGAATGGGTGGTTTCAATCGTATCTTCAGGCCGCATTGCATGGGATTCCATGCCATTATCCGTGACATCCATGTGCTTACTGTTTGTTACAGCCATTGCCATGGTATCATTGTTGAGAATTGCAGCGAAGTCTTTTACGTCACGCGCTTTGTATCCGGGAGTATTAACGTTAGCAACGTTACTCGCGACAGTCTTTTGGCGCGTTGCCAACCAGTCTGCTTGTTTATTTGCTATATCGAAAAGATTTACCGGACCCATTGTCGTATACTCTATTGAACAGAATAAACAATAGGCCCTTAAACTTGCGCGAGACTTGCGTTTGAAATGTTTTTTAAAAAATATAAATATATAAAATATTTCAATGAGTTATCATAAAAACAAAAGCTGTTTTTAAGAATCCGGTGGCGCTAAAGCAATGAATTTTGTCAATCTTCACCCAAAAACTTCATCTAACACATTTCATTTACCGGATCGCTCTCTTCATATATCGGATAGCGCCCTCAAGCGCATTTTAAATTCTGAAAGGAAACCCAAGAATAGAACAAAACGGAAGAACCAGCGCCATCTTACCGAAAAGGTCTTCCCTTCAAATGACTTACCTAACAGTTTCGGCAAAATATGGCTTTTGTGATAATTTGTGCTTCTCAAGGCTTCACATTCAATTTATTGATTGACCGGCAATTTATTGATTGACCGGCAACTTATTGATTGACCGGAATTATTCCTTTCGAGGTCTTGAGAGCAACTTTACCGGTTTCGCTATCTTTCATAACACGGACATAATAACTTCCATCAGGAAGTTTGCTGCCCGGTCTGGCGAACCAATACCCCTGATCATATTCTATCATTGCCATTCCATTGACAACGTCTTTGACAACATAGGGTTTCGACTTTGGAGCTGTCGGTTTCAAGCTTCCGTCCGTCTTGTCAGGATTTTCGCTTTTTGGAAGCCCCCGTCCGTTTGACATAATCGCTTTCTTTGAATCATAGTCACGCGTGGCATAAGGATCGACGCGATCGACAAGTTCGAAATGCGAGCGCTTGTACCAGCCATCATGAGGTTTGAATGTACCTACCGCTGCCGGCTTATTGTCGGATGCACCTGCCCCGCCCTGTCCACCAATCTGGAACGCATAAACAACAAATGGCAAACTGCCGCAGCCAATTGCCATAGCAACCCCCATGGCGCGCAACATGGAATCAACAGAACTGAAAATTCCAAAAAACACACCTGTCGATGAACTTGCTGCCGAATTTGCAAATGTGAATGCCTGCAGCCCTGCTACACCGGCAGATATTGCCGCAACCACTCTCTTGAAAACACCAATATGCTTTTTGTCCTCAGCAACTCCATTTGTGCTGGCGCCGATTGGCGAAAGCTCGTCGGGATTACGCCAGGATAAAAACCACTGGCCTTTATTTTTTTCCCTATTATTCTGGTTTACTCGATCAGTTTCAATATTTTCGAGATCAGACAACAGTTTTGCCAATTCTTGTTCCGTGGCATCGCTGCGTTTTTTATTGGCCAGATTTTTCATCCTGAAACCACTGAACTTTTGATAGGTTTCGCTACCAAAGCCCGGAAAGGATGAACCAAAATTTGTAATATCAGTCATGATTGAAATTCTCCTGCGCCGTTTTTAGGCCGACTGATTTTTCAGGGCTTTGGCAAGATCATCATAAGGATCGCGGGGAACCGGCGTATCCGGTGACTGGTTCATAGCATCATAAATTCTCGGCACCATAACCACCGCCTGATCAAGAACCGGATCCGATCCGGGACGGTAGGCACCCATAGCACGTAGATCGCGCGTTTCTTCATAGCGTGAAATCATCTCTTTCAAACTTCTTACGAGCTTTTTTTGTTCGGGAGTCCAGCTATGCGGTGCCAAACGGGAAATTGAAGCCGGAATATCAATTGCCGGATAGCGGCCCTGTGCTGCTATTGCTCTGTCGAGCACAATATGTCCGTCAAGAATACCGCGAATAGCATCAGCGATCGGATCATTATGGTCGTCACCATCAACAAGAACCGCGTAAACGCCGGTAATTGACCCTTTTCCTTCCGGCCCCGGACCGGCGCGTTCCAACAAACGCGGCAGATCGCTGAACACACTTGGCGGGAAACCGCGGGAAACCGGTGGTTCACCAGCCGCAATTGCCACCTCGCGGGCAGCCAGCGCATAACGGGTAATGGAATCGACCATCAATAATACATTGTCACCCAAGGAACAAAAATATTCGGCAATTGTCGTTGCCATAGCCGGCGCTAACCGGCGCATCATCGGACTCTCGTCTCCTGTCGCAACGACTGTGACAACTTTGGATAGCTTTCCCTTCATCGTATCGTCAAGCATATCGCGAACTTCACGACCACGTTCTCCGGTCAATGCCAAGACCACTGTGTCGAAATCATCGGTTGAGGTCATCATTGCCAATAATGTTGATTTACCAACACCGGAACCGGCAAAAATACCGATACGCTGGCCGAAACAGAGCGGCGTAAATATATCAATAACTTTAACGCCTGTGCGCAATCCTTTACCGACCCGTGCCCTTTTAAGGGCTGGTACAGCCTGCGTTTCAACCGGCATTTTTCCGGGCCCTGTAGCAACAGGCCCCAAATCGTCAATGGCCTCTCCCAATGCATTGACCACCCGACCTTTCCATGATTTGTCGGGAGAAACGAGCAAAGGCCCGTTTGCAAATACAGATGCATTAAGCGCCGGAACAAGAGTTTCATCGTAAGGCTTGATCAACACATGATCTTCATTCACACGAATGATTTCTCCGCGCGCCATGTTGTGTCCGCAATCGATCAGGACACTATCACCAAGCGCAACATCATCGGAAAGCCCGCGTGCTTCGACAGCAACGCGCGAAACATCACTCACCAAACCGCCTTTGCTGACCAAAGGCGACTGTTGACGTTTTTCATGTTCGGCAAAAGCAACGAGCAAAGACAAGGCATTCGTACGGGAGATACCAAGATCACTATTTTCTTCCGGGCTCTGTTCCATAAAATTTTTCCACAAAAATGATAATCTCAAGCGGCTGAAATTTCAGTCCTGATTATCTGTTATTGGTTTTTACCACCCAAAGTCTGAATTGCCTGCGAACTTCTTTCTTCCTGCTGACGCATCATCGCTTCAACACGCTCAAAAGCTCTTGAAACTTCGATAAGACGGGTCATCTCGACAACACCATTGACATTGGAGTTTTCCAGAAAACCCTGTACAACGCCGTTTGCCGCATCACCTTGAACCGGAATAGGTGCCTTGTCGGGAATTACGGAAGCATTGGGGCCATAATGCAATTTGCTGTCGGGCTGGAATTGATAAAGACCGATAGCTGCTACCTGCAAATTATTCTGATAAATTGCACCGTCGGCAGCAATGCGCGGGGTGCCGTTTGCGGGATCAATCTGTATGGGTGCACCACCATTATCCAGAAACGGATATCCCTGAACCGATACGAGCCCACCTTCCTGGGTCATAACCATACGCCCGTCACGGGTATAGACCTGACCATTCGGCGTTTGTAGTGAAAAATAGGAATCGCCATTAACGGCGACATCAAGAGGATTGCCGGTTTGCGTAACCGGCCCACGATTGGTCGAGATATAAGTTTTTCCGGCGCTACTAAAATTAACGTTCTGGTTATTGTCGCGGGCAACAGGGGAAACAAGAGATTCAAACTTCATCTCTTCCGACCGGAAACCTGTTGTGTTTACATTGGCCATATTACGCGCAATGGTTTCCATGCGCCTTTCTAAACTGATTTGCCCCGAAACACCAACATAGATCGGATTTTGCATCAATCTTTGTCCTTTCTTGCCCAGACAGTGTCACGACGTCTGGCTTCCAATGAGGCGGACAAAAGATCAACGCAAAAAGCGCTATGATCAATTGCCGCCCGGTTTAAGCGACTGCATTGCAATCATCGAGGCATTCGAAAAACCGAATGTGCTCCCCGTATTTGTGCTCTGCAGAAGAGTTAATGCAGGACTTACCTGCGGTTGGTTTTTGGCGTCATACATCGCCGAAAACCGACCAATGAATTTTTCCAATTTTGTCGCGTCAGCCAGATCATCAAAGCTCATTTTCTGTTCGAGAAGTCGTTTTTGCGCGTCGACATCGGAACCGCGCACGCTGTCGGGAATACCAAGAGCCGTATAGACAACCTCTGAAAGTGCTTTATCCGCAATGATCTGGTAAGCCCACTCATCTTTTGACAAGCTGCCATTTTTAGCCATGCCACCAACAGTACGCGTAAAATAAAGTGCAAGACGCGTACCTTCATTCTGGTCACCCACTTCTGTTTCCAGTGTCTGCTGCATGTATTTATTGACTGCAGCTTTTGTTGCACTGTCCTGAGAAGTGGCCTTAACTCCATATTTGTTGAAGTTGAAAGCAGCGGCAAATTGTTGGTAGCGCTTGTCTGTAAGAGCTGTGGCATAATTCGCGTCGGTTAAAACCTTGCGCATCATGCCTTTTGCATAGGTCATATCCTCAAGGCCATAAGCCTTCATCGCATAATTGAAAAGGCGCGTATCACCAAGAAAATCGTCAACTGTTTTTACGCTTTTTATGTTCTGAGTGTAATAGTCTGTTTCGCGCTTGACATTGGGTTCACTCATAACCCTGTCAAGCGTCTTTGACATATTATCAATTGTACTTCTATAGCTGACATAAGTGCCAATCATAGGATTACCTTTCCTCAGTAATTGTTATGTAGCGGATGAAACTTGCCCGAAACTGAATTCACCGTTACAACAGCTCATGACTGTTTTGTTGTCGTCATCATATTTATTATGGATAATAGCATAACAGTCATTATAAATATAATATAATATCAAGAATGTCTGTTTTTTAGCGTTCTGGCAAGAAACTTGCGATAATGTCATGACTGAATTATAGATTTTGATCTGGCAAGTTTCACGCAAGGCCATCATTCTATAGATTAGTTGACTTAAGACATAGGAGCGTTTGCGTTGGGTGTTATTCTCGGATTAGCGATTGCACTTGGCTGTATCCTCGGAAGCTTTATGGCAATGGGGGGGCATGTATCTGTTCTTATGCAGCCTTGGGAATTTGTGATCATTCTAGGTGCTGCATTCGGCACATTTATTATTGCCAACCCTTTTTCTGTTATAAAAGACACGATGAAAGCCACCTTGGAGGCAATGAAAGAAGCTGTTCCCAAACAAAAGGACTATCTTTCATTACTCGGCCTTCTCTATGCCTTGATGCGCGAAATGCGTTCAAAATCACGTTCGGAAGTTGAAGGCCATTTCGATAATCCGAAAGAATCTGCCATTTTTCAACAATATCCGACAATATTGAAAGATGACTCAATCACCAATTTTATTTGTGATTACTGCCGTCTTATACTTGTCGGAAATGCCCGTCCTTTCGAAATCGAGGCTTTGATGGATGAGGAAATCCATACCATTTCACAGGATGCGCTCAAATCCGCTTCGGCCTTACAAACAGTAGCCGATGCTTTGCCTGCTCTTGGTATTGTTGCGGCCGTTCTCGGTGTTGTTAAGGCGATGGGCCATCTGAATGAATCACCTGAGGTTTTGGGGCATTATATCGGTGCAGCTTTGGTCGGTACTTTTGGCGGTATTTTCTTTGCTTATGCCGTGTTTGCTCCGATTGCGTCGAAAATCAAACTTGTTCGTGGCAAGAAAACCCGTATTTATACCGTGATAAAACAGACACTTCTGGCTTACATGAATGGTGCAATGCCACAAATTGCCCTTGAATATGGACGCAAAACGATTTCTGCAAAAGACCGTCCGACAATTGACGTGGTCGAGCAGGAAGCTATTTCCGGCCAACCTTCAAGTAAAGAGGCTGCATAAAGATGTCGGAAGCAACCCCTGACAACACGACTAAAAATGCCACAACAAGTGACCAAAAACCCGCCGCTTCTGCCGCAAGCAACGCTGCCGGCGAAACAGTGGAAGAAAAGAAAAAAGATGTTTTGGCCGAGCATATTTTGCGTGCTGCCGGGCTGTCGAGCGACGACCTTATGTCGTTTCAACATGTATTTGGCGATGCTGCAACAAATTTAAGCGCAAGGTTGGCGCAATATACGTCTGCTACATTCACCATAGAAGTTAAATCGCTCGACACTTTGAAAGCCGACGCATTACCCCAAATTATCTCGGGGGATACGCTGGTTGTCAGGTTCGAAGCAGACCAGTGGGGTGGTGACGTATTGTTTGTTCTGGATGCAAATCTTGTAAGCGTTGTAACAGACGCCTTTTTCGGAGCACCCGAACCGGCGATTCTCAACCGCAATGGTCGGCCGTTCAGTGCCGTTGAAACGCGGACAGGTGAGACATTGGCCAAAGTTTTATCTCTGGCAATGGATGATGTTTTCGGGAAGGGTGACGGGACGCTTTTTAACTATAAAGAAACGACGGATGCGCAACAATTCGACATGGAAGAGTTCCAGCAATTAAGGATGTTTTCCTGTGTCCTTTCGTTCAAATCCGGAGAGGTCGAAACAACCCTTACTCTGCTTATGCCGAGAAGTTGTCACCGGCCGATCCAGGAGGCCGTTACCAGAGTTTTGCGGGCACCTTCGACGCGAACCGATCCGTTATGGGCCAAGCGTTTGCGTCAGGAAGTCAGCCGGGCTCATGTAGCGATTGAAGCTTATATCATTGAAGGCTCGATGACCTTGAATGATTTGATGCATATCGAAGTAGGACAAGTCCTGCCATTACCGGCAAATGCCGTTAAGCAGGTAAGATTGCGCAGCGGCGACAAACCGCTTTACAAATGCTCTTTGGGCAAAGTGGGATCGAATTTTTCTGTACGGGTTACCGACCCGATTGATGAAGAAGAGGAAATGTATGATGAACTGGTTCATAATTAATATTATAGGTGCCGTCCTTGCGATGACATCTGTCGGTGTATTTGTCATTACATCACGCAAATTGGCCAGTACCATTCGTCTCGGGCGTCAATTGGCCGAACAGGTTCATGCTGCAACATCAAGCCTTGATCGCGCTGTCAGGGCGCTCAGAGAAGAACATCAGGATTTTCGGGACGAGAACAAGAAACTTGATGCACGCATCACCGAGTCATCACGGATCCGCCGCGAAGTTGATCGCTCGGTTGCCCATATGGAAACAATCCGCAATCAGTTGCAAGGAGATTTTAACCGTCTTCGTGGTATATTGACTGCCCAGTCGCATGGACCCACAACAAATTCTGCCCCGACAACCCATTCGGTTAATCAGCAAACAATGCAGAATAACGGTCTGCCGGTTTTTGTCCAACGCAGAGTTCATAAATCGGATCTTGGCAACAGAGTACAATTTTAATCGCAAACGGCCTTGGGCCGTAATGAAACGGTGAAATAATGGCAGACGATACGAAACCGACAACGACCCCGCCTCCGATGGGAGCCAAGCCGACTATGCCACCACGTCCGGGAACAGCTGGCACTGCAATGCCAGGCGGTTTCAAACCGAACGCTCCGGCAGGCGGCGCAGCACCATTTGGTGGTGCCAATCCGGGCAATACAGGTCAATTCGGAGCCAATCCACAAAAGCCGGCAGGAGCCGGTTTTGGTGGAGGCGCCGCCTTTGGCGCAAACGCCGCCAAACACAATACCCAGGCACAGCCAAGCGAATCTGCAAGTTCCGCAAGTAATGCCGATCTTATCATGAGTATTCCTGTCGAGGTTCAGGTTGTTCTGGGCGGTACCACAATGCCGGTTGCAACATTGATGGATCTCGGACGTGGAGCGGTTATCACACTTGACAAACAAATCGGCGACCCGGTCGACATTGTCGTCAATGGACGGGTCATCGCGCGCGGTGAAGTCATCGTCATGGAAGATGATTCATCCCGTTTCGGGGTAAGCTTGACGGAAATCATCGGCAAATAACTTTTTAAATATATTTGAAAGACAGTTATGGCGTCATCGGAACAGGAAAATCCATCAGCAAAAGAGGGACCTGCCGCCCCAACGGTGGCAGCAAGGAAAACTTCGTCCTCGATTATCGACGGCCTGACCGGACAACAGAAAGTTGCTGCCCTTCTCGTCGCTATGGGTAAACCTGCAGCGGCAAAAATACTCAAGCATTTTTCGCCTGATGATCTTCGCCGTTTGAGTGGACAAGCCCATACGCTTCCCAATATCAGTCTTGCCGATTTCGATGTTCTGGTGCACCAGTTCGAAGATGCCTTTGCCGAAGGTGTATCTTTTTCGCAAGCCGGCGAGCGTTTTGACAATCTCGTTCAGGAAACACTTCCCGAAGACGAAGCTGCGGCTGTGCTTGATCCGAATGCAACGCCCGCTATTCCCGAGGAAAGCCTGTGGGAGATCATGGGCAAAATGTCTGCAGAAGAATTGCAGGACCACATCTCGCAGGAACATCCGCAAGTCATCGCCTATATTGTTTCGAAACTTCCTTCCGATCTTTCTGCAAAATTGCTGCTTCTCCAGACCATGGCCGAACGCGGAGATATTATTTACCGCACGCTACATTTACGTGCCGTTCTACCGGTTGTCGACGAACTTCTCGATAAAGCTTTACGACCCGTTCTGATGAAGAAAAACGAAGCTGCCGAACAGTCACATTATGGCGAGGTGGCGAACATTCTCAATCAGCTCGACAAGAGCGAAATCGACGAGATGTTGGCAAGTCTTGATGGCCTTGATCCGGAAGATCTCGAAAAAATCAAATCGAAACTTTTTGTCTTCGAAGATATTCCTCGTCTTTCGTCGCGTGCACGTTTGTTGCTTTTCGATGACATTCCGTCGGATGTTATCATCACTGCTTTACGGAACGCTGATAGTGCAACGGTCGAGACTATTCTCAGCTCGTTATCACAGCGTAGCCGCCGCATGGTGGAAGCCGAACTGAAATCACCGAACGACATGATAACACAAGCCGACATTACAAATGCCCGTCGCACGATTGCGCAACAGGCAATTAAACTTGCAGGGGAAGGCAAAATCAGCCTGGCAGCCGATGAGTCGGCAGATCAGGCTGGTGGTGATGCAAAATCGGAAAATAATGCCACTCCTCCGGCTGATGAAGCCAAGGGGGAGGAAAAGCCGAAAGAATGATAATAAATGGCTGAGGACAAACCCGACAAGGAAAGTCAGACCGAAGAACCGACCGAGCACAAAATAAGCAAGGCCGAAGAAAAAGGTAATCTTCCTTTTTCACGGGAATTGCCTACTTTTGCCGGCCTTGTCGGCTATAGCATGATTGCCATTTTTATCGCTTTTCCTGCAATGTCCAAGCTTTCGAATTTCCTCGTACAATGGATCGAGCGCCCCGAAAGCTGGCGTCTCAATGGTGCCGAAGACGTTAAACATTTGCTGCTTTTGGTGGGAGGCCATGTCGGACTTGCTCTCGTCCCGATACTTGTGATCATTCCCGTTATCGGCATTGCAGCTTCGATGGTGCAGAATACACCGCGCATTGTCGGCGAACGAATTCGACCACAATTTTCCCGTATTTCTCCGGCTGCCGGATTCAGTCGTATTTTCGGCAAATCCGGTTTTGTCGAATTTTTAAAATCGTTGGCAAAGCTGATAGGTGTGAGCCTCATAGTCTATTTGTCTTTTTTCAAAGGCAATACGGTCTTTACGGACGCTTTAGGAACCGTTGCCTCGGCTTTGCCGGAATATATACGTTCGGAAGTTGCCCGACTTTTAATCTCTTTTTCTGTAGCTGTTGTTGCAATTGCCGCGTTTGACTTTGCGTGGTCGCGGTTTAACTGGCGGCGTCAATTGCGTATGACAAAACAGGAACTGAAAGATGAACAAAAAGAAATCGAAGGTAACCCGATGGTCAAAGCGCGTATGCGTTCACTCGCACGCGATCGCATTCGTCGACAAATGATGGCGAATGTTCCAAAAGCCACAGTTATCGTTGCCAACCCGACCCATTTTTCCGTTGCGCTACGCTATAAGCCACCGGTCGATTTTGCTCCTGTGGTCATCGCCAAGGGACAGGATATTCTGGCTTTGCGCATCAGGGAGATTGCTGTCGAACACGACATACCCGTTATTGAAAACATACCGCTTGCCCGCGCCCTTTATAAACAGGTTGAAGTCAATCAGGTTATACCGCAAGAGTTTTATCAAGCCGTAGCGGAATTGATCCGCTATATTAACAGTCAGAAAATACATTAAACAAACTAATGCAGCCCTTATCTTTTATAGTTGTTGTGAAATAAAATGAATCAAGATGACGTACACGAAATGCGCGAAATGATGATCGCAAAACAAGTCGCGCGAATTATTCCCGAACTGAAACTGGTCGATCCGGCCGATTTTATCGTTTTTATCCATGACGAACATTTTGCCAATATCAGCGACATCATCGACGCTGCAACAGAACTTCATTTCTATCCACATACAGTGCGCTTTGCCAATGGTGGCAATTATCAACTTGATTGGAATACTCCGCCGACGATTACGCTGGACATGGAATTTTCAAATGATGGTGTAACAGCATATTTCCACATTATTATGTCGCCCGAAGGCTTCGGCATAGAGCTTGACAATGTTGTCTTCGAAAACCCGCAGGATGATGAAGCCGATACAAGACAGTTGATCGATGCTTTGAACAATGCACGGCTGAGAAAATCTGCAAACAAATAAGTCTAATTTTTTTACGTGACTAAAAGGCGCCGTTCATGCCCTTTTAGTCTCCCTCTATCAAAAATGACTTATGCTAACATAGCAAATAACATCACGTTCACATTTCCGCCGTCCGCAATTGCCAATTGCGGGCTTGCTTTTTCGTTCCAGATTTTTCGGATTCCCATTCCATTTTTAATGTCATTCATTGTCGAATATTGATGCTGTCTACAAACTTCTATGATAAACCGAGTACCTTCTTTGCGATTGCTTTTGTCAGCCGGCTAACAGAATAAAAAATATTAACAAGAGAAAAGAACGTAAAAGAGATCAGAGATTGGTTGTCGCATTGGTGAGAAACCAATCAAAGTGCCAAAAGAATATTGATGAGATTGAATACCGATGCATTGCAATCGGATTTCAGTTTTCTTTGCTAGTTAATCAGACTAATGGCATTACTATTAATGCCCTGATATTTCATTTTTTTGAAATGTTAACGCCCTCTCCACTCATTCATTTCGAACGGAGTGAAAAAATAATTGGCATCACAAAAACTAGGATATATCGGAAAAATACTGCTAAAATCGGGTATGTCCATATGAATTTTTATATCAATAAAATATCTCTTTATATTATTACTCTTCAATATTAATTTCTATATTAACCAATATTTTTATGAATTAAAAATTCTTTTAACCAAGTTTATTGAATATAATATATACGTTTTTAAAATTGGTTTTTACAAAAACATAAACTTTACGATACAATTATTTTTTTATTTTACTTTATTCATATCTCTAACCTGATCGGCAGGTATATAATTGAACTGTTCGACCATGAGATCTTTAATAACAGGTTCCGGAAAGCGTTGATTGACGCCGTCAATAATTTTTTGTTTCACATCCTCGAATTTTATACGTTCTATTTGTTTTGTATCCGAATAGGAACCGAAAAAAGCATTGAAGACTTCGTCATTCACAAATAGCCCCAAAGGAACAGTCAACTTATTTTTGACTTTTGAATCAACTGTATAAACAAGTTGCGCGATAATATATCCGTTCACTTTGCCATCGGCCAGTATAGGGACACTCATAACGTCTGTGCGGTCATAGTCGATGGTAGGAGCTGTATCTTCTGTTGCTGCCACGGCTTTAGGTTGTGACCCTATCTTGATAGCCAGCATCAATGAACCCAAAGCGATAATGCAAACCCATAAGCCAATGGCAACGGTTTTTATCATTTGTACTGCCCGCTATTGACTGTGAAAGGATCGTAAGTCCCGTCTGTTTCCTGTTCGCGCGCCGCTTCCTGCATCATTTGCGAAAGTTCAGTCACAGCTTCGAGGTGAATTTTCAATAATTCACTGTTCCGCTCGAGTTTCTTTTTCAAACCACCCAGCAATGTCTCTACTTTACTTTCCACCACATTATCGAAATAACGGGCAACATCTGCCATGGACTGGTTCAAATCACGCAAACCGCGAGCTTTACGGGCATTAATGTCGTTATAGTCCGGATTTTGATGCTTTTCGAGTGCATCTGTTTCATAATCGACAACCTCTTCAAGAGAGTTGACAACGGCTGCAAACCTCGCCAAAGCGACATCCCGCGCGGCGGGATCATCAATGTGCACTTTTGCCGGAACCACGGCCGGATTCTGTTCACCCGATTGCTCAGCTAAAGACATGTGAAACTCCTTTGATCGAGCATGTTATCATAAATTGTTATAAAACGTTTAAGTATTTTTAGTCATTTGTTTACGCACGAAGTTAATATCGTGGTTGTGAACAATATTATCGACTGTGGCTTGTGTATTTTGGTCGGAGCGGGCAAGTTGACCAAAAGCAGCTCCCATTTCCTGATTGCCAACTTCCGGAACTTTACCTTGCTTGATCTCTTCATCGCGAGCGAGCATTTTCGCAACGCCAATTCCACCGCGGTCAGCCACTTCCTTGGCCATTGATTCAGCCATCATGGATTTCCAATATTCCCCGGCTTGTCCCTTACCAAAAACCGACGGTGTATCTGTCGTAAACATATTCTGGATAAAGGATTGCAACATAAAAGCTTCAAACTTTTTGTATGCCTCGGTATGATCGGCATTTGCCGATTTTTCTTTTATCTTTACCTGATTGACAGATTGGCCGGATTGGGAAACCGGACTTGTGTTATCATTCGTTCTTGCCAACTCGGAAAAACCGCCGTCCGCTATTTGCTGATTTGCAGCACGCACCGCACTTTGCGCGTTACGCAACTTTTCGACCGAAGCTCTATATTCGAGAGGATCAGCCGCTCTTGACACATCAAGTACCAAGTCTGAAGGTGGTTGAATGGCCATTATTTGTCCTCTTATAGCATATGCCCGATAAATCAGGCACCTCAATTGCCGGGAAACCCGTCCCTTCCTTAAAAATGATCAGGACCGTTTTTCCTCATGATTTACTATATTGAACAAAGCTTATCCCAAACTGGTGTCTTTGACGATTTTTGCCGCAACATATTCTTCAAGCATTTTGGCCATTTCTTTGCGCTCTTCTGCTTCTTCGGCAGCTTTACGTTTCTCGTCGATTACGTCGCACCGGCGCGACGACTGCAACAGTGTTTTTCTTTGTTGGGCAATGAGATTATCAAGAATAGCTTCTTTTCGTGCATTTTTATCAAGGCGTTTGGCAACCATCATCGGATCGAACAAACTGGAAGCAGAGCCATTTTCCATGAGAGAAAACAGAAATTTGTCTTCATCGGATAACGCCGAACGTTGGTTCTGTGTCCCCTCGAGTTCGGCTTCATCACGTGCCTTCACCAGTTTTTGTGCTTTTAATAATCTTGCATATCGTTGGCTTGATGTCGGCATCAGGGCCCCCTGTTCAACCATGAAGCATATTCTGCCCCGAAAAATGTTAATATTTCCGGCAATAGATAATAAATAAGCAAAAGACCACCGAACATAACAAATGGCATGGAAATAAAATAAACTGGAATTGTCGGCGTCAGTTTATTGATCAGCCCGACAGCGATATTGACCAATATGGAATAGATAATGAACGGCGAAGCAATACGCAATGTTGTCAGAAATGTTTGCGATAATGCATCCTGAAAATCGATTAAAGCCGATTGCGGTTCCGGCGTTAACGAAGGCGGGATAATTTGATAGGATGTCATTAACCCGCGAATGACAACCATATGAAGATCGGCCGCGAAAAACAACATCAACGCACCGATTGTGATCATATTGGCAACCTGTGTTTCGGGCATGGATTCAATCACACTCGTACCCGGTTGTCCGGAATAGCCGATCGACATGCCAATAATATTGGCCATAAATTGCAAAGCCCACATATAGGCTTGGGCAATAACGCCGAATGTAGCGCCTATGAGCGATTCACTGATTATGCCGCTCAGCAAAGTTGCCAAAGTCGGATTTTGCGCAATGTTTGTAAAATTGGAACCTGAAAGCGGTACCATGATCAAGGAAAAGGCGATGGCTAAAAACAATCTGAAATTCATCGGAATACGGGCACTCGATATGCCCGGCATCAACATCAGACATGCCCCCACACGCGCAAAGATCAACATGGCGACAATCACCAGCTGATCAATGGGCACCAGCTGATCAATGGGCAAAAGTGCAAAGGACATGTCCTATTCCTTTTAATCGGAGATCGTCCCCAAAGTCTTGACTTCGACACCGCGGGCAATTTCCGCGTGCGAAAGAACTGGCAGGGTCGCAAACAACCGTTCAATAATCATGCGAACATAAGGACGGGCTTCCGGCGAAGTGATAAGAACAAATCTTTCGCCCTTCTCCATATGTTTGCGAATAGCATTTGTAGCCTCTGTACCAAATTTTTCAAGTTCCCTCGGGTCGATATCGAATTCGACAATTTCGCCTTTTGAATCCCGTTTCAAGGCCTGATGGAAAACCAGATCCCAATGACTGCCGAGACGTAAAACATTCAATACACCATTATCTGACAGATCGCCACAAATCTGTTGCGACATACGCATCCGGACATGTTCAACAATCAGTTCGGCACGACGGACATGAGGAGCAATTTCGGCAATCGCTTCAAGTATCTGGTCAAGGTTACAAATCGAAACACGTTCAGCCAACAATAATTTCAAAACCGATTGTAAACCGGAATAAGAAAGATGTGCAGGACAAATTTCTTCAAGGAGTTTGCGGTATTCCGGTCCCAGACGTTCAAGAAGAATGCGCATATCTTTATAAGATAATAATTGTGCAAGATTATTCCGTAATACTTCACTTAAATGGGTGAGCAAGACCGAAAGATTATCAACAGCCATATATCCTTCGCGTGCAAGTTCGGAACGGAAAGTTTCAGACGTTGCAAAAGCACGCATTCCGAAAGCCGGTTCACGGACTTCCTCACCGGGAAGATTCGGTGCCGGTTTTTCGCCAAGCATAACCAACACATCGCCAATGCGCATTTCATAGGAAGCAACAACTGTCCCGTGTAATTTGATCTGATAGGATTTCGGCGGTGTTTTATAGTCGTCGGTCACTTCGATTTCAGGAATAACAAAACCGAAATCGGTTGCAAATTTCCGACGCATTTTGGCCACGCGGTTGGCAAGCTCTGTCTGGTGAGGCAAAAGACGGGTTGCCAATTGTTTACCCAAAGTAAGTTCAATTGCCGGTTTTTCAAGAGAAGCTTTGACAGACTGGCTTTCCTCTTTTTCAGCAATTGCATCGGCTTGAGCCTTCAAAGCTTGTTCTTCTTCAGCCTGACGTTGTAGGCGCCGCGGTATCGAAAAGCCGATGCCGGCGAGCAGTGCTGCAATGGTCAAAAATGGAAAAGCAGGTAAACCCGGCATCAAGCCCAAAACAGCAAGCAGGACCGAAGCCACAAACAAGGCCTTCGGATAACCACCCAACTGGCCAAAAACCGCTTTTTCTGTTGACCCGCGTGTTCCTCCCTTGGAAACCAGCAAACCGGCAGCAAGAGAAACGATAAGAGCAGGAATCTGGGTTACCAGACCATCACCAACCGAAAGCTTGGTAAAAACATCGGCAGCCTGTGAAATATCCATGCCATGACGGGTAACGCCAATGACAATGCCACCAAAAATATTGACTGCCGTAATGATAAGACCGGCAACGGCATCACCACGAACGAATTTGGAAGCACCATCCATAGAACCGAAGAAGGAACTTTCTTCCTCCAGCTCGCGACGGCGAACCTGAGCCTGCTTCTCATCTATCAAACCGGAAGAAAGATCGGCGTCAATTGCCATCTGTTTACCTGGAATAGCATCCAAAGTGAAACGTGCGCCAACTTCAGCAATACGTGTTGCACCTTTGGTGATAACCAGAAAATTTACAATAATCAGAATTGCGAAAACAACGAGACCGATAACAAAGTCGCCGCCCATCACAAATTGTGAAAAACCGTGAATAACGTGGCCGGCAGCCGTGTACCCCTCATCACCGTGGGTAAGAATAACACGTGTTGTTGCAATATTGAGAGACAAACGCAGCATAGTTGCAATCAGCAACACAGTCGGAAAGGCCGAAAAATCGAGAGGGCGTTGAATCCATAACGCCACCATCAAAATCAAAACCGAAAAAGCTATCGAAAATGACAGCCCCATATCCAGCACGAATGAAGGAACAGGTAAGAACAAAACGGTCAGAATAATGACAATACCGGCAGCGAAACCGATATCACTACCGGAAAATTTACTGCTTTTACCAATCGCGTTTACGGCACTTTGCTGCACGTTGATCTCCTTAACGCAAAAAAAGCGTGACAATGTGATCACAATTGTCGTGGCTTTTTACTCTTGCCACAAAAATAGAAAACGAAGCTTGCGCGAAGGTGGTGGTCAAAAATTTTGTCTTGCTCACGAAATTTTACAAATTAGTAACCAACGAGGCCTAAAAGTGATAGAAAAAAGGCAATTGTCCTAGATAAAGTGAAAGGCAGTTCCCCAAAAACTGCCGGAAATATCGGGAAAAACCGAAAAATAAAAAAAATTTTGGGAACTTTATGCAATTGCCCGAATTGTAACACATTGTTATATTACGTGTTGTAATGTATCGTGATAGACAGAAATATTCGAGGTGAAGTTATGGCTGATATGATGAAAATCGCAGTATTCTATTCCATGATGATTGTTAGCACGAATGTTGCAATCGCTTTTGCAGTAATGGGTTTGAACTGAGATTACAGATTTTTGCGTGCGTGAATGATATGTGCGCCATAGTATTTCGCATACGGCCAATTCGGGCCGATGCTTGACGAGTTGCGACGGGAGATGGATTAGATGATCCATTCTTTGCCGCAATAAATCTCGAAGTCGTTTTCTCTCGTGCGACCAATTAAAGTCATATTACATTTTTGACCTATTCGAATGGCCTCGGCCGTTGCTGCCGACACTGCTACCAGCGTAGAAACGCCTAAAACTGCAGCTTTTTGTACCATTTCAACTGACAGGCGGCTGGTTACCACAACAAAACCGGAACTGACATCCTTGCGATTTAAAAATAGATGACCGCAAAGTTTGTCCAGCGCATTGTGCCGGCCTACATCTTCACGAACTGCAATTATCCCTTTATTTTTTTCATAAAAAGCGGCGGCATGAACGGCTCTTGTTGCATTGTTCAGAATCTGTTTTCCGCAAATTTCACGTGCTGCGTTAAAAATTTCATCCCGATCAAAATGGATATCTGTCCGTTTTACCTTGTCTATTTCACGCATTGCCGCGTCAATTGATTCGATGCCGCAAAGACCGCAACCGACAGGGCCTGCCATAGAACGGCGGCGTTTGCGAAACGCATCACGCCGGTCAACGCGTAAAGCGATTTGTACATCTATTCCGCGCGATAGCGGGACAATATCAATATTTTCTATCTCATCCGGATCATTAATGAATTCTTCGGTCCGACTGAAGCCATAGGCAAAGTCTCTAAGATCATCGGGGGACGCCATCAAAACGGCTTGCGTGGTACCATCGTAAGAAAGCGCAATCGGCACTTCTTCGGCAACAGTCTTCTCGATCTGTTGTCTTTTCCCGTCGCTTGCTGAAACGACCTCCGCATCAACATGCACTGTATCACTGAATTTTGAATCCGTCTTTTCTTCGACAGAACATGCCTTTTTCAAAATAGTCATTTAACCGTCATTCATTTCGAATAAAATTGCTTGACCCGCCATATAACGCTATTCTGTTCAGCCTTATCGGTCATATTCATCTATTACCAAAACCGTGGGGCCGCTTTCAATTTTGATGTTTTATAAGTTGGAGATGTGCTTGCCAAGGCTCCGGCAACAGAATATTTTCATGAACACGTGACAATGAATATATTTTAGAGAGTGAATTTCTGATGGACTTGACCGAAATTGATGATGGCGTTTTCGTCTGTGGGCAGATTACGGAAGACTTTGTTGACGAACTTGCCAAAGCCGGCTTCAAGACAATCATTTGTAATCGCCCCGATAATGAACAGCAAAACCAGCCAACTTTTGCCTCTATTGAAAAAGTTGCCAAAGCTCATGGTCTCACAAGCTATTACATTCCCGTGACACCCCCGAATATAGAACAGAAAAGTATTGCCTCTATGAGAGACGCTTTAAAGACATGCGAATATCCGGTTCTTGCTTATTGTAAATCCGGACACCGGGCTCAAACACTTTATCACCTTGCAAAGAACTGAGCCCGCTTCTCCCCCTCATGTTTTTTCGGCTTTTCCGACATTTCGGAAATCATCAATCCAACGATAACTGGCGGTGGAATAATGCCCGTAAAAGAATGCAGATGACCGACGAAAGTCTTTATCCCGCTAGTCGGTTGGTCTTAAAGATGTGAGAAAAGCAAAGCATTAGGCTTCTTTATTGTAATGTGTGTCGCGATAAAGACTAATCCGATGGGCAACATCGCAAATAGCGCCAAAAACAGTCATCACGATACCAAAGGCCAGCAATAAAGTGGAAATATTGACAAGAGAGTCCACCACTTCGACGCGCGTCATTGTTATTGCGAGCGACACAGCACCCACAATCGTCAATATGGACGAGATGTCAAAAAATCTTGCCCATTCGCTATCTGATAGTGACTTCCATAAAGAAAAACCTAAAGAAATATTAACAATAATCACCAATAACGCGGCATTCATCAGTTGATAAGGTTGCCACTCAATTAAAGTATTTATATTATCCATTTTTCACTCCCCAATGTCTAATTAATATATGGGGATTAAATCGGTCAATATAAAGGCTTGTAAAAAAAATCACCGATCACATTTCATGAAAAATTGTATTAATTTTGATATGATATAAAAATTAAAACAATTCATTATAATATTATGATTATCTGAAACTACTATCTTTTATAATAGTAGTTCCAGTTTTTATTATATTAATTCAAGATCTTTTCAACCCATTTTCCAAATGA
This sequence comes from Ditibartonella apihabitans, assembly GCF_002007485.1. GTDB lineage: Bacteria > Pseudomonadota > Alphaproteobacteria > Rhizobiales > Rhizobiaceae > Bartonella > Bartonella apihabitans. The sequence goes on along the minus strand of NZ_CP015820.1, from coordinate 569,385 downwards.
TTGTACTATATTTGAAAAGAACTTGGCTGCATCATCATTGGCCGGTTTCCCGTCATCGGTGACCAAATCCTGAATTCTCCCGATATAGGCTTCAGGCTGTTGCATCGTCGGAACGTCATTGAACACCAAAGCCTGTCGCAATTGATGGTTGGCACCAAATCCGCCCAATGCACCTTGGGAAATGGAAACAACTGCACCCGGCTTGCCATTCCAGACGCCTTTACCATAAGGACGAGAAGCAACATCAATTGCATTTTTCAATACTCCGGGAATAGCCCGATTATATTCCGGCGTTATAAAAATAACCGCATCAACTTTCTTCAGCGCGTTTCTGAAATTTTGCCAGGCAGCCGGCGGAGTCTCTGTTTCCAAATCTTCATTATAAAGTGGCAAATCACCTATTTCGATAAAATCGAGAGACAAATTTTGCGGTGCAAGACCGATAAACGCCTTGCCCAGCTTCCGGCTATAAGATTCTTTGCGCAAACTGCCAATCAATATGGCTACTTTGAATCGTTTGGTCATTTTTTCCTCTATCATTTTTTAGGTGTTCTGCATTCTTTAATTAAATAGGATTTTTTCATCATGTTTCAAAATGAAGATCGTTCGACACACTGTCATCATTTGATTGACAATAAAATTTATTGTTTTTTAACCATGAATCTGAAAAGCACTTCCCGACCTTAATTTTAATTTCGATAAAGCTTCCTTTTGGGGCACTATGAAAGACACTACCAGAGTCTGTTGAAAGGTGAAGCACAATGCTCAAACACAGTTCGGATGCATTGCAACTGTCGACTTACACAAGAAGGTCGCATTTCGTTTATAGCGTATTCGAATATTTTCTGGTTATTATAGTTACACTGGCAGCAGCCGTTGTCATCTCTGCCATTTGTGTTGACGAATTTTCCAAATTGATTGAAATGAACGGCAATAGCCCGTTGATAAACACTGCAGTTGATAACCGGTAACACTGCTTTTCAAGCTTTTGTGCCAAAACGCTGGCAATAAACTTTCACATAAAGCATTGCTCTATTGCTCTGCGTTTGCAGCTTTATCTATCTTTAACCCGCTTTTTCAGCGCAATGTAAAATCAAAACGATAAGATGCCGAAATACCCATGGTAAACTGGTTCTTGTCCCCACGTTGGAAAACGAGAGATGAATCACCGGCATCGCCAGTTAACCGCTTATATTCGCCAAACACACTGGTTGTAATTTTGTTTGTGGCTTTCCAGGTAATTGCACCACCGGCACCAAAGGACCCCCAGCCACTATCGGGATGAAATTCTTTCAACCCCGAACGAAGAGATTCTTCTGCATCAACGCCGTAATAGGTTTTGAAATAGTCTTGTGTCGCGTAAAAAGCGCGCGGCCCGCCGGAAACCTGTACAGAAGGTGTCAAATTTTTATAGACGTCAACAGCAATGTCGGACGTAACACCATTATGACTGCGTATACCTTTACGCACTTCTGCTCTCGCCCGCAGCCAATCGAGCGGATAGATTTCGGCAAAGCCACCAATCTCGCCGCCCCATTTCACCCGTTTTAACCCCTTGAGATCGCCTGACGTGTCACTGTCACGCTCTTGCAAAATTTTTCCCACAACACCAAGACGAATAAGGCTCTTTTCCAACAAAGCAAAAGACATATTATCGTTGCGCGAAGAGAAACGATCGTCACCACCCCTTTTGCCTATGGAAAAAATCGGGTCAACAGCGATGTCGTAGGTGTCATCCCCTTCGAATTTCGGGGCTTCATAAACCGATGCGCCAAGGGTTAGCGACCAGTTTCCGCTGTAGAAATGTTTTTTGGCCGGTGCTGTCGAACGATAATTTTGGTCGTCGACCGCACGTTGTTCAGCCGAAACATTGGTAACTTTTCCCGTCTGGTAATCGTATAGCTCTTCTGCATTTGCCTGAAAACATGAAATCGTCATCAAGCCGGTCATGCCTGCGAAAACTACTTTCAATATATTATCCGACACCTATACACTCCAGACGCTTTGACAAAGCAGCTGATTAAACACTGCCAAACACCAACTCTTTGCAAACTGGCCAATCATAAATATTCAATCAACATTTTAAGAATGTCTTAAAACTTTATTTTCTCAGAAATGTTGTTGGCCTATCGTTACCGATTGGTAAATGTAAAATTTCTGTCCAATGCCGACAGCGGTGAAGCCGCAGAAAGTGCTGCTTCGGCTTCTTCTTTATCTTTATTCATTTGGGCAATCAATGGTTGTAAACCGTCAAATTTCTTTTCTCCACGCAAATATGAATAAAAGGAAACAGATGCCGTTTCATCGTATAAATTGCCATCAAATGAAAACAGAAAGCTCTCAAGCAATGGCACACCATCGCCCTCCACTGTCGGCCTTTTCCCGAAACTTGCGACCCCGTCATAAAGTGTTCCGTCACTCCGGCGAAAGCGGATTGCATAGATTCCGAAAACAAGGCCTGTTTCTTCGGGAAGCGCCATATTGGCAGTCGGAAAACCTAATGTCCGACCGAGCTTTGCTCCATGAATAACTTTCGAGCAAACGGTATAGTGGTAGCCGAGAAGGCCTGCTGCTTCCTCCACTTTTCCGTCAGCCAATAATGCACGAATGCGGCTTGAAGAAATGACTTGACCGTTTTCGTCACAAAAAGGCGGAACTTTAACAACAGCAAAGCCCAGTTTTTTTCCACAATCGGCAAGATAATCAGGCGTACCGACACGCTTGCTTCCGAAATGGAAATCACTTCCGGTAACCACTGCCGAAGCATGAAAATTTTCGCACAAAATATGTTTGACAAATTCTTCGGCAGTAAGGTGAGCAAATTTTGCATCAAAGTGCTGTTCGACAACACCATCAAATCCCATCAATTCCAGTATTCTGGCTTTTTCTGCTGCCGGTGTGAGCCGATCAACCGGCTTTTCCGGCTTAAAAAAGCTTTTGGGATGCGGTTCGAATGTATAAACAATTGCCGGACGGCCGGTTCGTTTGCCAATATTGAGAGCCTTTTCCAAAACTGCCTGATGGCCCCTATGGACACCATCAAAATTACCAATTGCTACAACCGAATTCCTATGACTTTCCGGCAATGCAGCGAGATTTTTCAACCGCAAAAATTTATTGGTCATTTAAGCGTCCACATGGTGGCAATAGGCTGGCTGCCATATTTGTTTAAAAATTCGGTCAGAAATGAACGGTTGATGTCGCCATCTTTGGCATATTCATTCTGATGGATGCCGCCAGAGATATAAAGCGTGTCAAGTCCATATTGTTGTCCGCCTTTCATGTCGGTCAATATGCCGTCCCCAATCGCGAGAATACGGTCTTTGGCTATTCTGCCTTTTCGTTCGGCGAGTTTGTCCATAGCCAAATCATAAATCGGGCGATGCGGCTTGCCGGCAATCAATGTACGCCCGCCCAATTGTTCATAAGCGCGCGCAAGTGCACCAGCGCACCATAATATCTTGTCGCCATGATGCACGGTAATGTCGGGATTGGCACATATAAAAGGCAAATTCTTCGATCTTAATCTGAGCAAAAGATCATGATAATCATCCGGCTCTTCATGCTCGTCGTCGAAAAGTCCTGTACAGACGATTGATGTTGCCTCGAATTCTTCAACAAGCTCGACATCAAGCCCGTCAAACAAGACAAGGTCACGCTCTGGCCCGATATGGAAAACTTTCCTCGGTGCTTCCTTGATGAGATGACGCGTTGCATCACCGGAAGTAACAATGTCATCATAAACTTCGGGGCCGATTTTCAAGGAAGCCAACTGCTTCGCCACACCGTCATGCGGACGGGGCGAATTGGTGAGCAATATGACCGATTTTCCGGATTGTCTGACTTTGATCAAAGCTGCAACAGCTTCTTTAAAAGCGTGAACGCCATTATGAATAACACCCCACACATCACAAAAAACAGCATCATAACGGTCGATTATTTCCTGTAAATTTTCAGGTTCTTCCATCTTGCTACCATACCCTATTAGAAACTCGCCATCTGTCGGAATTTCAGACCTTCGCAGAAATATTGCCTAGACACCTAACGCAAGACGAGGATGATGTCATCCTCTTTCTCGTGGGCTCACAAATATAGGCTATTCCAAGAACTTCAAATATAGTCTAGATTCCTTTCCAGTTACAAAAATGCGTCAGAAGCAGATCGGTCAATAATGAGCACTTCAACAAAAAATCTTGTTCTGATTGAAGAAAAAGATCTTCGTCAAAAAATGGAAGAACTCATCAAAAATGAAGAGGGTGCAGACATAGGTTTGAAAATCAAACCGAAAATTGTTTCACTTTTAAAGGCGACTATTGCTGATGGACAAAAAGAAGCGGAAATTATTCTTCAACAAAACGGTAAAGGGCGCCAATGCGCCCGCCGGTTAAGTTTGCTCATCGATACCGTCATCACAACACTTTATAATTTTGTTATCGAAAGAGTTTATCCCCTTCCCAACCCTTCAAGCGGTGAACGCATTGCTCTTGTCGCAGTTGGTGGTTATGGACGCGGAACCTTAGCGCCGCATTCCGATATAGATCTTCATTTTTTGCTGCCATGGAAACAGACACCATGGGGCGAACAGGTGATGGAATATATTCTCTATATGCTATGGGATGTTGGCCTTAAAGTCGGCCATGCAACAAGAAATATCGACGATTCAATCCGCATGGCAAAAGAGGATATGACCGCGAGAACCGCCCTCCTTGAAGCGCGTTTTCTGATCGGTAATCGGGGGATTTTCACCGAATTGATGCGCCGCTTCGAAGACGAAGTTGTCAAAGGAACTTCTCCGGCTTTTATTCGGGCAAAACTTCTGGAACGCGACCTTCGTCACAAAAAAGCCGGTGAAACACGTTATCTGGTCGAACCGAATGTTAAAGAAAGCAAAGGCGGTCAGCGCGATTTACAAACCCTGATGTGGATTGCCAAATACCATTATCGTATCACCTCGACCGACAAACTTGTAACACTTGGCGTGTTATCCAAAGCCGAGCTTCGTATTTTCAAAAAAGCCGACGATTTTTTATGGGCCGTTCGTTGTCATATGCATTTTCTAACCGGCAAGGCACAGGAGCGGTTGTCTTTTGATATCCAGCGCGATATTGCCCATCGTCTGGGCTATACCGCCCACCCCGGAATGGAAGATGTCGAACGCTTTATGAAGCATTATTTTCTTGTTGCCAAACAGGTTGGTGATTTGACGCGAATTGTTTCAGCGGCACTCGAAGAAGAATATGCAAAACCGGTTCCGGGATTAAATCGGGTATTTTTGACATTTTCCCGTCGCAAGAAAAAATTTGCCGATTATCCAGGCTTTGTCGTAGATACACAACGCATCAATATCGATGATGATGATGTTTTTATCCGCGATCCGGTCAATCTTATCCGCCTTTTTTATTTATCCGATATTCACGGGCTGGAATGCCATCCCCATGCTGTGCAGGAAGCCTCCCGTTCGCTCGGGCTCATCACCCAGAAAGTGCGTGACGACAAAGAAGCAAACCGGCTTTTTATTGCCATTCTGACCTCGCCCCGCAACCCGTCACTCATCTTGCGGCGAATGAATGAATCCGGCGTTTTGGGTAAATTCATCCCCGATTTCGGCAAGATTGTCGCGATGATGCAATTCAACATGTATCACCATTACACTGTAGACGAACATTTGTTGCGCTGTATCGCCTATCTTAGCGAGATCGATCATGGCGAAGTTTATCAGGATCATCCACTTGCTTCGGCAATTGTGCCAACGTTCAAAAAAGAGCGGACGATTCTTTTTGTTGCTTTATTTTTACACGACATTGCCAAAGGAAGGCCGGAAGACCATTCGACTGCGGGCGCAAAAATTGCCCGCAAGCTTTGCCCGCGTTTCGGACTGTCGCGAGCTGATACAGAGCTTGTTGCATGGCTCATCAAAGAACATCTCACCATGAGTATGGTTGCCCAGTCACGTGATCTCAATGACCGTAAAACAATCGAAGACTTTACCAATATTGTTCAGACAACCGACAGGCTCAAATTGCTGCTGGTTTTGACCATATGTGATATCAAAGCTGTTGGTCCCGGTGTATGGAATGGCTGGAAAGGGCAATTGTTACGCACACTTTATCACGAGACTGAAATTGTTCTGACCGGAGGTTTTTCACAAGTTCCAAGGACCGACCGCATCAACGCCTCGAAAGAACGCCTTTATAATGCACTTGAAAATTGGAGCGAAGCTGAAAAACAACATTATATCGGCCTGCAATACCCGAACTACTGGTTAACGGTTTCACCGGAAGATCAGGTCCGGCAAGCCAATTTTATCCGCGATGCCGATAAACGCAACGCCCCGCTTGCAACAATGTCGGACCCGCACCGTTTTGCCGGTGTCACAGAGCTTACAATTCTTGCGCCTGATCATCCGCGGGTTCTTTCCATTGTTACCGGTGCATGCGCTGCTGCTGGCGGCAATATTGTCGACGCCCAAATTTTTACCACCACAGATGGCCGCGCTCTTGATATCATTCTGATCACCCGCGAATTCGAGCTTGATGATGATGAAACAAGGCGGGCAAAACGTGTCGGTAAAATGATAGAAGATGCCTTGAAGGGAACCATCCGCCTGCCGGAAGTGATTGCACAACGCGCCAAACCGCGCCGTGCAGCCAAGGCCTTTGACGTTACACCAAGTGTGGAGATCAATAATACGCTGTCGGACAAATTCAGCGTCATAGAAATCGAGGGTCTCGACAGACCAGGGCTACTTTTTGAAATTACAAAAACGCTATCCGATCTTTCGCTTGACATTGCTTCTGCACATATTACGACCTTCGGAGAAAAGGTTATCGACAATTTTTATGTCAATGATCTTTTCCGTCATCAAATTATCAACCCGCAAAAACAGGCTGCTATACGCCGCAAATTACTGGCTCTTATTGCTGCTGAACAAATGGAAAATATAAAAAGAACATGAGCCTCATCAAACAATTCGCGACCGTTGCATCCGGCACGTTGATGAGTCGTCTGTTCGGCTTTGTCAGAGAAATGCTTATGGCAGCGGCTGTTGGAACAGGGCCTGTGGCCGACGCGTTCAACGCGGCCTTCCGTTTCCCCAATACATTCCGGCGCCTCTTTGCAGAAGGTGCATTCAATTCTGCCTTTGTGCCCTTGTTTGCCAAGCAGATAGAAGAAGACGGTGTCGACAGTGCACGGCGTTTTTCCGAAGAAGTCTTCGGTGTGCTGTTTTCGATATTATTGATCCTCACGATCATCATGGAGTTATCCATGCCTTTTCTGGTGCGTTATGTCATCGCACCGGGCTTTACCGATGATGCAACAAAATTCAATGCAACCATACGTTTTGCCGTGATCATGTTCCCCTATCTTGCCTGCATGTCACTGGCGGCAATGATGGGCGGAATGCTCAATTCTCTTCACCGCTATTTTGCTGCGGCAATCGCACCGGTTTTTCTCAATATTATTCTGATCGGCGTTCTCTTTTACGCATGGGTCTATAAGCTTGACCCCTGGCATGTCGGTATTGATCTTTCATGGGGCGTGATGGCCTCCGGTATTGTGCAACTCGTTATTGTGTGGATTGCCGTTGCTAATGCCGGTATGAAAATCGGTTTTCGCCTCCCGAAATTCACCGAAAATGTTCGCCGCCTCCTCTGGCTTGCATTACCGGCAGCGATTACCGGCGGCATCACACAGATTAACCTCCTCATCAATACCAATATTGCTTCTGCACAATCGGGCGCTGTCTCCTCACTTGTTTATGCCGACCGGCTTTATCAACTTCCATTGGGTGTTGTCGGCATTGCCGTTGCCACAGTACTTTTACCCGAACTTTCCCGTGCACTCAGAAGTGGCAATCTGAAAGAAGCCGATAACTTACAAAACCGGTCTGTCGAATTCACTCTGCTTTTGACCTTACCTGCTGCTGCCGCTTTTTTGGTTATGGCAGAACCGATTGTGCGCCTATTGTTCGAACGCGGGCATTTTTCTTCCCAATCAACGACAATCGTTGCAGGAATTTTATGCATATATGGTCTGGGTCTTCCGGCTTTTGTATTGATAAAAGCATTCATTCCGGGTTTCTTCGCCCGTGAAGACACCAAAACACCAATGATTTTTGCCGGAATTTCGGTGGTCGTCAATATATCACTTGCTTTGACGCTCTTTCCGGTCTTATCGGCCCGTGGAATAGCCATAGCCGAAATATCGGCCGGCTGGGTCAATGCCGTTTTACTGTTCATCACTCTTGTCAGAAGGCGCCAATGGGGACGCGATAAAGTTCTTTTAAAGCGTATTCCAAGAATATTGCTCGCGACATTGGTCATGGCAATCGCCCTCCATTATGCTGTCGGCTATCTTGATTATCCGCTGTCGGCAAAAGCTCCGTTAGCTTATCGTGCAAGCGGCGTACTTGCTCTGGTATTTGGAGCCATAATAGTCTATTTCGGTTCTGCATTTCTTTTCGGTGCAACAAATATATCGTTGCTTAAAAGAGGATTGCTGCGCAAGCGCTAAAGGTTTTCAAATGCTTTCAACAGAAAGCTTTGACACAAACAGTTATAATTTTTTGAAAGATCGGATTGTCTATTATGAGCACATTCAAACAACGTGTTTTTTCTGGAGTTCAAGCGACCGGAAATCTTCATCTGGGAAATTATCTCGGTGCGATCAAGCGTTGGGTTGAATTGCAAAAAGACTATGAATGTATCTATTGCGTGGTTGATATGCATGCACTCACTGTCAACCCCGATCCGCATGATTTGATGCGTTCAACGCGCGAAGTGACAGCAGCATTTCTGGCAGCCGGAATTGACCCGAAACACCACATTGTGTTCAACCAGTCACGCGTTCATCAGCATGCCGAGCTTGCATGGATTTTCAATTGCGTTGCCCGCATCGGCTGGATGAACCGTATGACCCAGTTTAAAGACAAAGCGGGAAAAGATCGTGAAAATGCTTCTCTCGGCCTCTTTGCCTATCCGAGTTTGATGGCTGCCGACATTCTGGTTTATCGCGCCACAAAAGTCCCTGTCGGGGAAGACCAGAAACAGCACATCGAGCTTACCCGCGACATCGCACAAAAATTCAATAATGATTATTCCGAACGCATTGCCGAACTCGGCGTGGGTGTTGAAATGCAGGTCGGTGACGAGACCGTCAACGGTTTCTTTCCGCTCACTGAAGGGTTGATCGGCGGCTCCGCCACACGTGTCATGTCACTGCGTGACGGAACGAAAAAAATGTCGAAATCCGACCCGTCCGATTTGTCGCGTATCAACCTCATCGACACGGCTGACGATATTTCCAAAAAAATCAAAAAGGCAAAAACCGATTCGGAGCCATTGCCTGACACTGTTGAGGGCCTGAATGACCGGCCGGAAGCCGATAACCTCGTAGGGATTTATGCAGCTCTTTCCGGATGTGACAAAAAAGCCGTTATAGAAGAATTTGCCGGTAAACAGTTTTCCGAATTCAAACCTGCACTTGTAGATTTGGCTGTCAGCAAATTGTCGCCGGTTACAGAAGAATTGCGTCGTCTCAATAACGAGCCTTCCTATATTGATCAGGTTTTAAGAGAAGGTGCGGAACGTGCGAGCGTTCTTGCCGAAGATACAATGAAACATGTGCGCGATATTGTGGGCTTCCTTCAAGGATGAGTTTCAAAACAATGATGATGAAGGTGCTTTAAATAAAAGCACCTTCATCTTGAAGTCCGCCGCCAAAAATAGTTTGCACAAAAAGCGAATTGCACTAAATTTGAAAATAGTGTCAATTTTCGATTGGAATATTGTGTGACGTTTTCTTTAAAAACCGAAAATAGAAAAACAGACAATAACAAGACTACCAAACCGGAGTTCCACGATAAGCTTGAAGGCGAGCGTTCCCGCTTTATTGCCGAAATCGATTTTTTAAAAGACCTTGTCCAGCAGGCACCGGGCTTTGTCATAGTTTTGCTCAATCGGGATCATCGTTTTTATCTTGTCAACAATGCCTTTATGGAACTTGTCGGTAGCAGAGAATTAATCGGGCGTACCGTCGCGGAAGCCATGCCGGAAATTCCCCGACAAGGCTTCATTGCTCTTCTTGATCAGGTTTGGGAAACCAAAGAGCCGTTCCGTGGTGCAAGTGTCCCGCTTCTCATTGAACGACCGGGCAGCGAAGAACCTGTTTTGCATTATGTCGATTTCATCCATCAACCGATCAAGAATAGCGATGGTGAGGTTATCGGTATCTATGTTCAGGGCATTGATATCACAGAACGCATCAATTTCGAAAACCAGTTACATATCCTTGCCGGCGAATCGGCCCACCGCGTTAAAAATATTTTGGCCATGGTCAATGCGGTGGTTGCACAAACACTCAAGAGCAGCTCCGATCTTGAAAGTGCGAGCGAAAAAGTGGGGGCAAGACTCAGAGCAATTGCCGAGGCGCAAAGCACTTTGAAAGAGGATAGCGGGAAAAAAAGCGACCTCAAGATACTTGTTGAAAATACTATGGCAGTTGCCATGGAAACTTATGGCAATATCAAAATCGGTGGCCCCAAGGTCAATGTATCGGAAAAGGCGGCGCTGGCGCTTGCTTTAACGCTTCACGAGCTTATGACCAATGCGATCAAATATGGAGCGCTTTCGGTTGCCTCCGGCCATGTTTCGGTGAATTGGTCTCTCTCGAAAGACGGAATTATCAATCTGAAGTGGAGTGAAAGCGACGGACCTGAAATTTCCTCCCATCATAAAAAGGGGTTCGGTTCAACGCTGATTGAACGGAGTTTGAGCTATAATCCGCATAATGACGTGAAAATTGATTATGCGCCTAAGGGGCTGATATGCCATATTCAGCTCGCTCCCGATAATGCTGCCAGCAGGTGAACAGACATGTTATCAAAACGATTAAGTCGCCAATACGGTCATAAGCGAAAATTTCTGGCAATTATTGATGAGACACCGGAATGCCGCCGTGCTGTCGCCTACGCATCAAGGCGGGCAAAAAACACCGGCGGAAGGTTGATTTTGCTTTATGTTATCGACAGTTCGGAATTCCAGCATTTCCTTGGTGTTGGTGATATTATGCGCGCTGAATCCCATGAGCAGGCGCGCCAGACCTTATCGGCAATTTCTGCAGAGGTAAGGGAAAATCTAGGGATAGAGACGGAAACCAAAATTTGCGAGGGGCAAAAGGCTGCTGAAATCGTCAAGCTTATTGAAAGTGATCAGGATATTGCGGTTCTTGTGCTTGCGGCCGGATCGGGGGCTGAAGGACCAGGGCCTCTTGTGCAGTCCATTGCGGCAAAAGGAAGCGCGTTTCCCATTCCTGTTACAATTATTCCCGATGGTTTGAGTGCGGAAGACATCGATTCCGTCGCCTGACCATTTTTTCCGCACGATTAGAAACAAAACTTTTCGTAAAAAGAAGCTCTTCACTGTAATATCATTTTGAAGGCCTGACTTGCCTCTTGAATTTTTGTTCCTTAAAGCAGCATATAAAGGTAATTGAATAATGCACCTTGCATGCCTTGACCATGAAAAGGAAATTATATGTTCATCCAGACAGAAACCACGCCCAATCCCGCAACACTAAAATTCCTGCCGGGGCGGGTTGTATTGGAAGAAGGCGTTGCCGAATTCCGTGACAAAGAAGACGCATCCGAACGTTCGCCTCTTGCTTCCAAACTTTTCGCTATTCCCGGTGTTACCGGCGTTTTTTTCGGCTATGATTTCATCACAGTCACAAAAGACAACACGGAATGGCAGCATCTGAAACCTGCAATATTGGGAACTATTATGGAACATTTCATGTCCAATAGTCCAATCATGGCAGCGCATGTCAATGATGTGCCCGATGTACCGGTTGGAGAAGAGTTTTTCTCTGACGAAGATAAAGATCTCGTTGACACGATCAAGGAGCTTATCGAAACACGGGTTCGTCCTGCTGTGGCCAATGATGGTGGTGATATCACGTTCCGCGGTTTCGAGCACGGTGTTGTCTATTTGAACATGCGTGGTTCTTGCTCGGGGTGTCCGGCTTCAACAGCAACCCTCAAACATGGAATCGAAAATCTTTTGCGTCATTTCGTTCCGGAAGTTGCAGGCGTTGAGGAATACCCCACGTGACGGATCCCGAATAGAGCGAATCCTGACTGTGGAAACTTAAAAATGTAACAATCCGAGTAGCTATGCTTGTGAATAATTCATTCTTTTTTAACCTTTTGCACAAGGACAGGATGAATCTTGTTACGATCGTTATTCTCGTCATTTGAGTGGCTATTCCGATTATTGGCGTTAAAGTAAGTTTCCTTTTTAAATTTGCGATAAGACATCCAAACGTTAGAAAAATATCTCTAGCCTTATGTGTTTAACCCATTGAAGCTTATATATTTGTTTGAATTTTTGCTCCTTTAGACAAACTCGATCGGGCCGCATTTTTTAAGCGCTGTCCGATCTCTTTTCATCAATGTTCCACAACATGCGGCTTTTTGCGCGCGTCTTTTTGCGTTGAAGGAACAAAGTTCCTAGAAGCCAATTCACTAAAAATTAAAACCACCTTCTTGACATTATAGGGGGCAATTTTTATCTGTTCTCATGAGTTAGCACTCTCTCATCGAGAGTGCTAATCGAGGAAATACCTCAACGAAATCGAGTTTAATTAAAGTTAAACATTTTAAGGGTTCAAGACATGGCAAAAACCAAATTCCGCCCATTACACGATCGCGTAGTCGTTCGTCGGGTTGAATCAGAAGAAAAAACCGCAGGTGGGATCATCATCCCAGATACAGCCAAAGAAAAGCCACAGGAAGGCGAAGTTCTCGCTGTAGGTCCGGGTGCACGTGATGAAAGCGGCAAGCTCGTTGCTCTTGACGTTAAAGCAGGCGACCGCGTTCTCTTTGGCAAATGGTCAGGAACGGAAGTCAAGCTTGATGGCGAAGACGTTCTGATTATGAAAGAATCCGACATTATGGGTATTCTCGGCTGATAGCCATTTTCCCATAAATTTTAAAAACAATTCCGGGATAATTCCCAAGGAGATATATTAAATGGCTGCAAAAGAAGTCAAATTTGGCCGCGACGCGCGTGAACGTATGTTGCGTGGTGTCGATATTCTCGCCAATGCCGTGAAAGTAACACTTGGTCCTAAGGGTCGTAACGTTGTCATCGACAAATCTTTCGGTGCTCCACGAATTACCAAAGACGGTGTTTCGGTTGCGAAAGAAATCGAACTTGAAGACAAGTTTGAAAATATGGGCGCACAGATGTTGCGCGAAGTTGCTTCCAAAACCAACGATATTGCCGGTGATGGTACCACAACAGCAACTGTTCTGGGTCAGGCAATTGTTCAGGAAGGCGCAAAAGCTGTTGCTGCCGGCATGAACCCGATGGATTTGAAGCGCGGTATCGATGCTGCTGTTAATGAAGTTGTCGAAAATCTTCTGAAAAAAGCAAAGAAAATCAAAACTTCAGCCGAAGTTGCACAGGTTGGTACCATTTCAGCAAATGGCGAAACCGAAATCGGTAAAATGATTTCCGAAGCCATGCAGAAAGTCGGCAATGAAGGCGTTATCACAGTCGAAGAAGCAAAGACTGCCGATACAGAGCTTGAAGTTGTTGAAGGTATGCAGTTCGACCGCGGTTACCTTTCACCTTACTTTGTAACCAATACAGAAAAAATGGTTGCCGATCTTGATGACCCTTACATCCTGATCCACGAAAAGAAACTTTCAAACTTGCAGGCTCTGCTTCCGGTTCTTGAAGCTGTTGTCCAGTCAAGCAAGCCTTTGCTTATCATTGCCGAGGATGTTGAAGGTGAAGCTTTGGCAACTCTCGTTGTCAACAAGTTGCGCGGCGGCTTGAAAATTGCTGCTGTCAAGGCTCCGGGCTTTGGTGATCGTCGTAAGGCAATGTTGGAAGATATCGCCATTCTGACATCCGGTCAGGTTATTTCCGACGATCTCGGCATCAAGCTCGAAAATGTCACACTCGACATGCTTGGCCGCGCAAAGAAAGTTACCGTTTCGAAAGAAAACACAACGATCGTTGACGGTGCTGGCAAGAAGCCTGAAATCAATGCACGTGTTAACCAGATCAAGGCTCAGATCGAAGAAACAACTTCCGATTATGACCGTGAAAAACTTCAAGAACGTCTTGCAAAATTGGCAGGCGGTGTTGCTGTTATCCGCGTTGGCGGTGCTACAGAAGTTGAAGTTAAAGAGAAAAAAGACCGCGTTGACGATGCTTTGAATGCAACCCGCGCCGCTGTTGAAGAAGGCATTGTTGCCGGTGGTGGCACTGCACTCCTGCGCGCAGCAGCCGATATCAAGGTTAAAGGGACCAATTCCGATCAGGAAGCCGGTATCAATATAGTTCGTCGCGCTTTGCAGGCTCCTGCCCGTCAAATTGCTACCAACGCTGGCGATGAAGCTTCTATCGTTGTTGGTAAAATTCTTGAAAACAAGAGCGAAACATTCGGCTACAACACAGCCAATGGCCAATATGGCGATTTGATTGCTCTGGGCATTGTTGACCCTGTCAAGGTTGTCCGTTCTGCTCTGCAAAACGCTGCTTCCGTTGCCGGATTGTTGATCACAACCGAAGCCATGATTGCAGAATTGCCAAAGAAAGAGGCTCCAATGCCTGCAATGCCGGGCGGCGGCATGGGCGGCATGGACTTCTAATAAAGTCTTAGACAACATTAATGAACGGGCCTTCGGGCCCGTTTTTATTTTAAATCATAATAAAACGCGCGAATAACAAATTCGCCATTATTCTATCAGGGGCTAATTTTTCAGCTTATCGCGATTTTAAAACGCGACCAAACAATTCATCCGATACGGATATTAAACAAGCCGAGATATTCGACAAGCTGATTTTCAAATTGTTCTTTTAGCCGGAGATGGTTCCCGTCCATTTATCTTCCCCCTCTAAAAATCCGTTTTTATCTCGATAATTTGTTTTAGCGGCGGTTTTTGCCATCGGAAGTCAAAATATCGGAAAAAAAATCCGCCGGATTTTAACAATCCCGTTATGGTCATCTATGTTTTATTCCAAACTTCGTTTTTTTTTCACCAAAATATGTTTAAAAACACGTTCAAGAAATAGATCTCATCCTGTTTAAGGCCTTTTCTCATTGGCTCTCTTGGTCTATCGTCTCCTCAACCACAGAGGAGTTTTATCATGGTAAAGACCCGCACAGAAACGGATACATTCGGTCCGATCGAGGTTCCTGCTGACCATTATTGGGGGGCACAAACAGAACGCTCTTTGCACAATTTCAAGATTGGCGGCGAAAGGCAGCCTCTCCCGCTCATTCACGCCTTGGGGCTTATCAAAAAAGCAGCAGCCATGGCCAATATGAAAGCGAAAAAGCTTTCGCCGGACTTAGGCAAAGCAATTATTGCAGCAGCCGATGAAGTTATTGACGGCAAACTTGACGACAATTTTCCTCTCGTCGTCTGGCAGACCGGCTCGGGTACGCAAACCAATATGAATGTCAATGAAGTCATTGCTAACCGTGCTATCGAGATGCTCGGCGGGGAAATGGGATCAAAAAAGCCTGTTCACCCCAATGACCACGTCAATATGAGCCAGTCATCAAACGACTCATTTCCGACAGCCATTCATATCTCGACAGCTTTAGAGACCATCAATAAACTTTTTCCGGCAATCGACCATCTGACGATCGCGTTGAAGGATAAGGAAAAAGAATTTTCCAAAATTATCAAAATCGGTCGCACCCACACACAGGATGCCACCCCGATTACGCTGGGACAGGAATTTTCAGGTTACCGTGCAGCGCTCGAACATAATAGAAAACGCATTGAAGCGGCACTGCAAGATGTTCTCAAACTTGCACAAGGTGGTACGGCAGTCGGTACCGGTTTGAATGCTCCAATCGGTTTCGACAAGGATTTCGTCGAAGCAGTGACCGACATTACAGGTGTTGCATTCGAAACGGCCGATAACAAATTCGAAGCTCTGGCAAGCCACGGCGCAATTACCAATTTCCACGGCAGTCTCAACGCTTTGGCGACCGATCTCTTCAAAATTGCCAATGATATTCGCCTTTTGGGCTCCGGCCCGCGCTGCGGACTTGGTGAATTGAGTTTGCCGGAAAACGAGCCCGGCTCTTCGATTATGCCTGGCAAAGTCAACCCGACCCAGTGCGAAGCGATGACTATGGTTGCTTGTCAGGTTTTTGGCAATGAAACCACGGTTACAGTTGCGGCAAGTCAGGGACATTTCGAGCTCAATGTCTATAAACCGGTTATCGCATTCAATGTTTTGCAATCGATCAAGATTTTGTCGGAATGCATGGTTTCTTTCGCAGATAATTGCGTCAAAGGCATCAAAGCCAATGAAGCACGCATCCATGATCTTCTCGAAAAATCCTTGATGCTGGTTACAGCACTTGCTCCGGCAATCGGATATGACAAAGCTGCAAAAATTGCGAAAACTGCTCATAAAAACGGTACAACACTGCGCGAAGAAGCTTTAAAGGCCGGTGTATCCGAGGCTGATTATAATCGTCTGGTCAAGCCGGAAAATATGATCCATCCGAAATGAATTAAACAAAACGAACGTTTATCGTTCCGGTTTGTTTTCGCTTCTTTAATTCAAAAGCCCTGTAAAAATTTACAGGGCTTTTTGTTATATTTGATTTACCATTTTAAAAAGGGCTTGCCGCGAGCGATAAGCGATAACTGAAAAGGCAAGGTCTATCCTTTATCTTGAAGGAACATTCCTGCCTCAACCCTCGCCTTTTATTCTCAAGTAATAACACTCGGTGCATCACGGCCGAGCTTTTTCTTCAAATCTACAAGCTCGTCGGCGGCAACAATCAAGGCAGCGAGTGCTTCTTGTGTGTTGTCATCCTGCTTCAGCGGATCCGCAACATAATGTTCCATATAAACGCGAACCGTGGCGCCCGATGTTCCGGTTCCTGACAAACGATAGACGATGCGTCCGCCACCTTCAAAGAAAATCCGGATTCCTTGATGCTCGCTTACCGAGCCATCAATCGGATCGTGATATGAAAAATCATCAGCCTTGGCGATCGTCAACCCTGCAACCTCGGTTCCGGCAAGTTTTCCAAGACGTGAGCGCAAATCCTCCATAAGAGCCTTGGCTGCGGTCTGATCAACTTCCTCGTAATCATGACGTGTATAATAGGAACGGCCGAATTGTTGCCAATGTTGTTCGACAATTTCACTTACACTTTTACCGGTTGCCGCAAGCAGATTGAGCCAGAACAATATTGCCCACAAACCGTCTTTTTCACGCACGTGATTGGAACCCGTGCCAAAGCTTTCCTCACCGCAAAATGTTACCTTTCCGGCATCAAGCAAATTGCCGAAAAATTTCCAGCCTGTCGGTGTTTCATAAATGTTGAGACCGAGTTTTTTGGCCACATAATCGGCTGCAGCACTTGTCGGCATAGAGCGTGCAATGCCGGCAATACCATTGCGATAGCCCTTAACGAGCTTTGCATTGGCAGCGAGAATAGCAAGGGAATCGGATGGTGTGACAAACCGTTTCCAGCCGACAATCATATTACGGTCGCCATCACCATCGGATGCAGCTCCAAGATCAGGCCCGTCTTCAGACATCATCAATTCATAAAGATCATGGGCATGAACGAGATTGGGGTCGGGATGGCGCCCGCCGAAATCGGGAAGCGGTGTACCATTCACAACTGTTCCTTCCTTCATGCCCAGACGTTTCTCGAAAATTTCATGAGCATATGGACCGGTCACAGCATTCAATGCATCAAAGCGGAATGTTAAACCGCCGGCAATTGCTTTGCGGATGAGGTCGAAATCGAACAGTTCTTCCATCAGATTTGCATAATCGACAACCGGATCAATGACTTCGACAACCATTGAACCGACTTGCGTTTTTCCCAGTTTTGCAATGTCGATATCGCCACAATCTTCTATTTTATAAGACGTAATTTTTTTTGAAGATTCAAAAATTGCTTTTGTTACTTTTTCCGGTGCAGGACCGCCATTGGAAATATTGTATTTGATACCGAAATCGCCGGATGGACCGCCCGGATTATGACTTGCCGACAGAATAATGCCGCCGAAGGCCTTATATTTGCGGATAAGATGGGAAGCGGCCGGTGTCGACAAAATGCCGTTCAAGCCAACTTTGATATGGCCGACTTTGTTGGCGGCAGCCATTTTTAAAATTTTCTGGATAACTTCTTTATTAAAAAAACGCCCGTCGCCTCCAAGAATAAAAAGTTTCCCGGAAACATCACCAACGCTATTGAAAATAGATTGGATGAAATTTTCGACGTAATTCGGCTTTTGGAAAACTTTCACCTTCTTCCGCAATCCGGAAGTTCCAGGATTTTGATCATCGAAGGCAGTCGTAGAAATTGTCAAAATCGCCATATTCATCACCATATGTTCTTTACTGTGATCAATTTAAAGCGATTAACCAAAAATATCGAGTATAAAATTATCAATCTTTCGGGGGCGAGCTTGCAAGTTAACGGCCGATCTCTTACCTTTCTTATGTGAATTCCGGCTCACACTGCCTGCCTTATCGGACAGGCCGAAGGATATAAAAATACAGGAGCAAATTAATGATCGGACAAAAAGTTCCAAATGTAACATTTCATACGCGTGTACGTGATGAATCTATTGGGGGTTCAAACCCGTTCCGTTGGCAAGATGTCAACACAGACGAATATTTCAAGGGCAAGCGCGTAGTATTGTTCTCCTTGCCGGGCGCATTTACCCCAACATGCTCGACCTATCAGTTGCCGGATTTTGAAAAACTTTATCCGGAATTCAAAAAGCTTGGCATTGACGAAGTTTACTGCCTTGCTGTCAATGATGCCTTCGTTATGAATGCTTGGGGCAGACACAACAAATTGCAGCACATCAAGCTTATTCCTGATGGCAATGGCGAATTCACTCGTAAAATGGGTATGCTCGTCAACAAATCCAACTTGGGTTTCGGCATGCGTTCATGGCGTTATGCTGCTGTTGTCAAAGATGGTGTTGTTGAAAAATGGTTTGAGGAAAAAGGTTTCTCGGATAACTGCGAGACTGATCCTTATGGTGAATCTTCACCACAGAACATTTTGAAAGTCCTCAAGGGCGAAAAGTAATATCAAACAAGGCTCCTGCATATCTTGGCAGGAGCCTTTTTTATTCAAGAGGTCTATATGGGTATTTCGTTCAATCTTGACGCACAAACATTGACAGCTTTGCAAAATTTCCTGCGTGATAATCATAAGATTAAAAGCGAAGCTCAAGCTGTCGAGTTTTTTTTAAAAAAATCGCTTCAGGAATTGGGCTATTTGGGTCGAGAACCGGGTGTAGGGACGAGTCCGGACCGTTTAAACTCCAGCAATGACGACTAATCTCAAAGCCGATAATTCTGATCCGGCTTCAATGGAAAAACGCCGCATTAGATCGCGTTTTTTTGTTTTGCTGGTTGCAGCTGTCATCCTTGTGATATTACTTGTCTTTATGACATTTATATTTTTCGATATGGCAGGCATCGACGCGCTGGATGCTATCGTTTGATTTAAAAAAACAAGTTTCCGCAATCAATCTCGTTCAAATTTCAGTTTTGAGCGGGAACAATTTTGCCCAATTTTTTGATAACTTCTTGAACTTCCGTCTTCTCGCGGCTTCTCAATGCCGAAACGAGCGATGCCTGTGACTTCAATATAACCCCGTCTTCCAATATCTTGAGCTTGTTTGCCCTGAGCGTCTCTCCGGTAGAGGTTATATCGACAATCATATCAGCCGAACCGGCCGCCGGTGCCCCTTCAGTTGCCCCGAGGCTTTCGACAATGCGATAGACTTGTATTCCGTGTTTTTGTGAAAAGAACTGCTGTGTCAAACGCCAGAATTTTGTTGCAATACGAAGCCGCCTTCCATGCCGTTGACGAAATTCGGCCGCAACGTCATCAAGGTCGGCCATTGTTACAACATCATGCCAGACATCAGGAACAGCAACCACCACATCGGCAAAGCCGAAACCGAGCGGAACTTCAACTTTTACTTTTGTTTCCGGATGAGCCAGTGTTTCGTTTATCAAATCTTGCCCTGTAACCCCGAGATCAACATTCCCGTAGCCAAGTTCGCGGGCAATTTCGGAAGCCGATAGAAAAAGAATATCAATATTCTTGTCATTGGCGACCGCCGCCCGATAGTTACGGTCATTATCGCCAAGAACAATCTCATAACCGGCGGCTTTCAAGGTTTCCAATGTCTTATCTTTAAGACGGCCTTTAGATGGAAGTGCAAGTGTAATTGTCATAACTATTTCCCTTGCCCCTTTTGAAACCCGATTGTGCTTTCTTCATCTTTCATGAGCCTGTCAAGCCAAACCGAAAAACCGACAGCCGGTATCGGTCGATCGGCGCCCAGCATTGTCATCAAACGATTATAACGTCCACCACCGATGACGACATCACCACTATTCTTACGAATTTCAAAAACAAAACCGGTATAATAGTCAAGCGGGCGGCCGAAAGCTGCGTCATATTCAACAGCTTCAAGCTTGATCCCTTTATTTAAAAAAGCGCGATTTCTTGCCTTGAACGGCATCAGAAACTGATCGCTCACCAATTCATATTTTTTCCCGAAATCGAAAAGTGCGTCTTCCGCGTCATCAAGGGGCAAGCGAATTGCCAAAAATTCTTCCAAAGCTTCGAGAACCGGTTTTGTAAGTTTTACTGAAGATAAAAGCTGTTTTTCCAACAGCCTTCTTGCAATTTCTGTCGGACTGCGTCCTGCCGACGGGGAAATGCCCGCATCAAGCATTTCTTCCTCTATGTAATTTGTCAATTCCGACTCATCTTGTGCTTCGACCAATTTCATAAGATTGTCCGGCAAGCTTTGTTCGCTTTTGGGTTCAGCCAGAATATGCAAAAGATCGCGTAATTGTTTGGCATTACCAAAACTGCGCAACAGCCTTTTTTGCCATGTCGGAACAAGCCCCAAGCCCTGAAGCACAGAAGCAAAAACATTCTGATCGCCCAGAAATATGGTATAGTCGATATTCGTCGATATATGCTGTAATAAGGCCGACGCATCATGAAGTGTGCGTGCATCGGCATTTGCCTCGTCGACATCTCCCAAATCTTCAATGCCTGCCTGATAAAAGCCGTTTTCGCCCGCGCGGCTCTGCCTGAAAACTTCGCCTATATAAGCATAGCGGCGTGGCGTTGTTGCACCTGTTTTAATATGCTCGATGCAGACAGGAATTGTAAATTCAGGCCGCAAGCACAGACTGTCGCCATTTTCATTTTCTGTCATAAAAATGCGGCGGCGCAAATCTTCCCCTGCCATATCCAAAAACGGTTCAGCCGGTTGCAAAATCGGAATTGAAACAGTTTGTAAATGATTATTGCCAAAAAAATCTTTGATTGCATTGGCTGTTATTTCACATCCGGTCATGTTTTTCCCGCTCGACACTATCTATTTTGTTCTTGCGCGGCGAGAATTTCTTTAACCGCGTCAACCATTTTGTTTTCGTCTACAGTAATCTGTGCCGGACGGCTTTCACGCCACGTTTTATTATCTTCAATTTCAGCCGACAATCTTGCACCTTCAACAAGGTCCTTGATCTGCACCTGATTTTCCGCCCGCTCTTGCGAACCTTGAATAATAACGCAAGGGGCATGACGGCGATCGGCATATTTCATTTGCGCTTTCATGCCCGAACCACCAACATAAAGTTCGGAACGAATACCGGCATTACGAAGCTGTGCAACCATATTCTGATAGCGTTCAAGCGAGGTCCGGTCTTTATCCATTACCAAAACGACAACCGGTCCTCTTTTTTCATCAAGGTCAAGTTTGCCAAGGTTTTTCAAGGCTGTCATCAATCTTGAAACACCGATTGAAAAACCGGTGGCCGGAACCGGTTCGCTGCGAAAACGCGATACCAATCCGTCATAACGCCCGCCGCCTCCGACCGAACCGAAAACAACTTTTTGCCCGTCTTCATTGACAACATCGAATAACAATTCGACCTCGAAAACCGGTCCCGTATAATATTCAAGCCCGCGAACAACAGATGGGTCAATTTTTATCCGTTTTTCATAACCGGCGGCTGTAAAAAGTGCCAACATATCCTGAAGCTCGTCAACGCCTTCTTTGCCACGGTTACTTCCAGCAACCACCTTCGAGAGATTATCAAGGGTGGCATGGCCATTTTCAGCACCGGCATTGATAAAGGAAAGAACTTTGGCAATTGCCTCGTCGGAAAGCTCTGCTCCTTTGGTAAAATCTCCACTTTCATCCAGCCGGCCTTTACCGAGGAGCAGCTTCACGCCTTCGGGACCGAACTTATCAAGCTTGTCGATAGCGCGAAGAACAGTGAGCCTTTTTTCTGCATTATTGTCACCTTGAAGGCCGACCAGCTCCAACACACCGTCAAGAATTTTACGGTTGTTTACGCGAACGACATAATCACCCCGATCAATACCGAGCTGTTCCATTGTATCGGCTGCCATCATGCAAATTTCGGCATCGGCAGCAACAGTCGGCGTTCCTACAGTATCGGCGTCAAATTGCATGAATTGACGGAAACGGCCTGGCCCCGGCTTCTCGTTACGGAAGACCCAGCCGACGCGATAACTGCGATAGGGCTTTGGCAGACTTTCAAAATTTTCAGCGAAATAACGTGCGAGCGGCGCTGTCAGGTCATATCGCAATGACATCCACTGCTCATCATCATCCTGAATAGAAAAAACACCGGCATTCGGACGATCCTGATCGGGGAGGAATTTTCCCAATGCATCTGTATATTCGAAAATCGGCGTTTCAACGGCTTCAAATCCGTAAAGCTCGTAGACATTGCGGATAACCGACATCATCTTTTCAGCGGCATGGAGTTCCGCACTCGTGCGATCAACAAAACCACGAGGAACGCGCGCTATCGTCTTTACCTGTCTATCTGCCATTTTATTCCTGCCGCTAAATTATTATTGAATTGAAGGATTGCTGGTTTGTAACCCATCCGACACAAAGCGGCAAGCCATGCGCGTCAAGCTCACAAAAGTTTATTTATATGAATGATTTCGGAAATTTCTTTTTTAAAAATTCAGGATACTGTTTTAATAGTAAATACCACCCTTCCGGATTTTGCCTTGCCGAACAAATAAAAGAATTTATCCACACTTTCTTTCGTCGATTGTCGACTATCAAACAAGTAAACCATTTTGTTTGTCAAAATTAATTGCTATCAATTCTACTTAATTAAATTGATCATCTTACAGTCGAAAAATGTTGAATTACCGGATTTTATTACTTGTTTTTGTATCCATTTTTTCCGTGAGCTGCGCGGATACCAAGAAAAATGACATTAATAGCGATGAAGCTGTTAATTTCTTCCAGAATACCATTTCCCAAA
Source organism: Ditibartonella apihabitans (assembly GCF_002007485.1). Lineage (GTDB taxonomy): Bacteria > Pseudomonadota > Alphaproteobacteria > Rhizobiales > Rhizobiaceae > Bartonella > Bartonella apihabitans. The sequence goes on along the minus strand of NZ_CP015820.1, from coordinate 546,007 downwards.
AAGGTGCGGCCATTGCTGTCAGAGTCGTTTATGAAGGCCGGTTTTGCCAAAGCACAACAATACGCTTGCGACAAATCGTTGGTGACAGGCTTGACCAGAAAAATTATACAAATATTTATTCCGGTAGAGATAATTATACAATTGCCGGTTTACCCGACAAAGCGATTTCGCAAACCAAATGGTTTCTTGGCAAATCGGATAAATGGTTCCTCGGTAAAGTAACCTTTGAGACGATTTCGGAAAAGCTCACCAATAAAACAATTGCAACAGCATTTTCTCCAATTGCTCCGGGCGATTATATATTGACGGGCCTTGAATGTAATATTGACGCAAATGCTCGTGTCTCGATGGGCGAAAGCGGGCACAATACCTTTTTCGCCGATTTATTTTCTCCCGAGAAGTTACCTGTGGCCGGTGCAAATTTTATCCATATCGACAAAAACGAACTTGTTGATGCCGGTATTCTCGACATAAGACATCAATCCAGTCACAGTTTTCTGTTCGGCTCCAACACTGGAACGGCAGAAGGGAGCCCGACTTCTGCCCGTTTTCAGGATTATTTGAATAGCCATTTTGCAGATCTTGCCAAAAAAATTAAATTTACCAGTTTTGAAGTTGAAAAAAGTCTGGCTTCAGCACCACAGGAAAATACCGAGAAAAAATAAGTCCGTTTTAATAAGGGAATTTGCTGTTTTCAAAAAGTCGGAACCACATATTTTAACGGCAAAAACAACCTTCGATATGGTCATTGACGATACCGATGGATTGCATAAAAGCGTAACAGGTCGTGGGGCCAACAAAGCTCCATCCGCGTTTTTTCAAATCTTTTGACAGGCGGATTGAAGCCGGCGTTGTCGGATTTAATTTAAGCGTTGCATAATCGACATGTTCGAACCGTTCGGATTCGGGCGGTTGAAAAGACCAGAAATAATCGGCAAGGCTTCCCTTTTCTTCAACAAGTTTACGAGCGCATCTGGCATTGTTTACAGTCGAACGGATTTTTCCGATATGACGGACGATACCCGGATTTTTCAATAGTTCATCTATTTTTTCTTCGTCATAAAAAGCAATTTTGTTAAAATCGAACCCGTCGAATGAATTGCGAAAATTTTCCCGTTTTCTCAATATTGTCAACCATGACAAACCGGCCTGAAATCCTTCCAGACAAATTTTCTCGAACAAATGATTGTCGTCATAAACAGGTTTGCCCCATTCATGATCGTGATAGGCTAAATAGAGAGCATCTTCGCCCGCCCATGCACAACGGATTTTTCCGTCAGCACCAAGCATCAGCCCTTCTGCAAGAGCTTTCAAAAGAGATCTCCCTGATTGTCATCATCAATCGGATGGCGTTTTTGTTTTTTCGCCGGCTGGTGGGTTCTGCCGATTGCCGTTGCGTCAATCGTGTCATCAGAAAATCTGATTTTCAAAAACCCGTTTTCAGGAACTTCACGAGCATTTTTGACGATTTTTCCTTCTGTATCAAGAACCAGTGCAAAACCGCGCTCGAGTGTTTTTTCATAAGAAACCGAGTTTAACAACCGCGCCGCCATATCAATTTTCTGGCGTTGTTTTTCAACAATGAGCACAAAAGCGTTCTGAAGGCGCATGAAATAAAACAAACCTGCTTCCTTGGATTTGTCCATAATGCTTTCGGCAAGTCGCGGGGTGAAACTCCTTGTCACCGACACAAGCTTTTGTCTTTTGCTTATCGTTAATGCAATAAATGCCTGTTCCAGTCGCAAGGCCAAATGGTTTGTCTTTTGACGATTCTGGTTGACAAGATTGATAACCAGATGCGGTGAAAGCCCGCGCGCCAACAGATTGAAAACCTGTCTTTTCTTTTCTGTATTGACCGAGAGGGACCGTTCCAACCTGCTTGCTGCTTCGTCAAAACGGCGGCGCGGCAATGCAAGGAGCTGGTCTACAGAGGGAAGTGCACGCACTGCACTATAGAGCTTTTGCTTGCGGAAATCGAATTGGCGGGAAATTCCGCCCAATAATCTCGCATAAAGAGAAGCAACACTTGCCTCCAGTTCCGCTTTGACGGGAACTGCCATTTCTGCAGCGCCGGTTGGTGTCGGGGCACGTACATCCGCCGCGTAATCCACCAATGTCCAATCAGTCTCGTGGCCGACAGCAGAGATTACCGGAATGAGTGAAGAGGCAACGGCCCTTACAACAATTTCATCATTAAAGCCCCATAAATCTTCAAGACTGCCCCCACCGCGTGCAACAATAATAAGATCAGGCTTCGGAATCGGGCCACCTGTTTTCAAAGCATTAAAGCCTGAAACTGCCGCTGCAACCTCGGCCCCGCAGGTCTCTCCCTGCACACGCACCGGCCAAACAATAATATGAAGGGGAAAGCGGTCGGAAATGCGATGGATAATATCGCGGATGACGGCGCCCGTCGGCGATGTTACAACACCGATGACCTTGGGCATAAAGGGCAATAATTGTTTGCTGGCAGCGTCAAATAGCCCTTCGGCAGCAAGTTTCTTTTTTCTTGCTTCCAGAAGTGCCATCAAGGCCCCTACGCCCGCTGGCTCCAGATTATCAATCACAATCTGGTATTTCGATGAACCGGGATAGGTTGTGAGTTTACCTGTCGCAATGACTTCCATTCCCTCTTCGGGAAGGAATTTGAGTTTGCCCATGACGCCGCGCCAGATAACCGCTTCAAGACGCGCTTTATCGTCTTTTAGTGCAAAATAGGCGTGGCCTGAAGCATGCGGGCCTCTGTAACCGGAAATTTCACCACGCACACGAACATGTCCGAACCGGTCCTCGACCGTGCGTTTCAAGGCGCCCGATATTTCGGAAACCGTATATTCGACCGCATTGCTTGCAGCACTATTTTCAGCAAAAAAGTCACTCATATGCGCACATTATATCAATTCTTCCGGTTAATCCACTAGGCACAAATTAGGCTGACTTCAAGACGTTTTTAAAACCGCCACCATGCGATTGTCGGGAACAATTATTTGCGTTTTTCGTTTAACTTGAATGAACTTCGGGAGTAAAAAATGGGAAAATTACCTGTAAATCATGAGCGCGCAAGTGACGTTGCAAAGGAAGTAACACCACCTTTGAAAGGCGGGAAACTTGAAAAGCAAGTGGAAAAAGAAAAGTCAACAAAAAACAAAAAGCGTTAAAAACTTCGGCAAAGAGTGTCACCGTATTTTTCAAGCAGAAACTGCAATGATTGCAGAAATTATTACTAGTTCTGTGCCCTTCCTCGCGGCCAAGATTCTTGCTACATTCCACTCTGCTGTTTGTCGTTTTATCCGGCTGCCTTTATTCAGCTGCCTTTATTCGGCTACTTTGAGTGACGAAAACGGTTTTGCCGGATAAAGTGCAAGTTGGATCACAATTTTGCATCAAGATTTGCGATGGTTTCGAAACACTATTTATAGCGATCGGCTCATCCGATATTCAAGAAAGATAGTCGTAAGAAAAGCCGGATTTGGATAATTTGCTCGTTTGAGGTTGGTTGTTATAGTCTTGAGGTTGAAAAAACGCAGATTGAACTTTAAACCGTTGAAACCTATTTATGGTTTTGTTTTGCACCCTTGAAGGATAAAAAATGTCAAAGCCACTCAATTCATTTCTTGGAGATACTCCCGGACGCGTTGTTATAAAATTGCTGGTTTTTTCTATCCTGGTCGGCATCGTTATGACACTTCTTGGCTGGACGCCAATGGATGTTGTTTGGAAAATTGTGCATTTCTTTAACTCGCTTTGGTCAATGGGATTTGATGCATTCGAAAAACTGTTCAACGTGGTGATTGTGGGCGCTGCAATTGTGATCCCGATATTTATCATTATGCGCATCCTGAACCTGATCCGTTAATGGCTTCGACTCTTGATCCGTTTAGCGACTGCCCGCGTTTATATGAGAATAACCCATTGTTTTGATTATATAATTATATATTTTCAGCAAAGGCCAAATTCGCAGTTTTTCGATATCAACGATATAAAAGCTAAAAATTTTATAGCTTGCCCAAGAAATTCCATAAAAGCTTAATAGTAACTTTAGCGAGTTTATAATTTTCGGTGCATTAATGCGAACGGTGTGGTGGCTAACTATTGTTTTTCATAGTCACGAATTTTAAAAGACCCGTTGTTTTTATGAACCTGTTAAATTGTTGGGTGATATTTTGCTGACACGTAGAAATTTTTTCGTCTTTTCCAGCGCTGTTATCATGAGTGCAACGGGGTTAATACCCGCCTTTGCTGATGATGAAGATCCGACGAAACTGATCAACGCTTTGCGATCTCAAAATGGACAAGGACCGCTTCAACCCGACAAACAATTGGAAAAAATGGCACAGGATCAAGCCAATTTAATGGCTGATGCCCAGAAAGTTGCCCATACTGTCAGCTTCGGTAATGATTTTGTAACGCGTTTGCGTAAATTCGGCATTCATGGCGCGGCAGGCGAAAATCTTTGTGCTGGCCGGTCGACTGTTGCAGCGGCTTATAATGTGTGGATGAATTCCCCCGGTCACAGAAGCAATATGCTTTATCCGAGTTTCCATTATTATGGTCTGGCAAAAGCAACGTCTCCAAAACGGCCGAATTACGTTTATTGGGCAATTGAATTCAAACGTTGAATAAAGAAAAGACCTATGGCATCGGGCTTCATAGGGCAACTTTTTGAATATATTTTCGAATGATATTCGTATTCAACGATCAGGATATCGTTGACGATTGGTTTCATAAATTCAAGGTTTATATTTTACCCGTTTCCAATGCCCGTGGGTCAAGTAATTGACATAAATTCCCCATAGCCCGATTTTTGCGCGTGAGAAAAAACGTTTTATTTCTCGCCTTAACGTCTTGGATGCGACACGCTTACTTTTATTCTCCCGATCGATTTTTATGCGGTCATCTGAAAGTGTGCTGATCAAGCCTGCCTGACGTACAATTGCCGGATCGAGTTGCCACATTTCGAAGTGTTCGAATACATGACATTTCGGATTAAAAAGAAAATGGTCAAAGGGAAAGGTAATTTTTCCCATCATTGCGCAAAGTTTTTTCGCCGCCTGTCGTGAAACAATATATCCGGCCGCCATGATATGACGACTTTTCAACGGCGCAATTTGATAGCCTTCTTTAAGACTTTGGCTTTTTCCGAGCCAGACTTTTTTGTTATGGGTTTCGATTTTTATAATATCGGCTCCAGCCGGAATCCAAAGGTCATTATTTAAAAAATCGCCCGCGTCTCCCGACAATATAACATCATCTTCAAAAATCGCGGCAAAATCATCATCTCCGGCTGCTACTTTTTCGAGCACTGCCCTATGACTTAAAAAACAGGCGATTTCTCCGCGCGTTAGCGGATCCGGCCAAAGCTGGTTTCGTCTAACATCGGCAATGAATTTTTCATCAAGATGAAGCCCGTCTATTGCAGCAACGCGCGTAAAGCCGAGGTTCAAATTCCCGAATATTTTTTCAAGACGGTCTAAACGGTCTGGTGAACGATCAAGATTGATCACATATAGCTTCATGATAAATTTAACCGGGAACTTGGCGAATATAGTCACGCATATTAAATAGGTTTTATGGACGACGATCAACGCAATTCAGTTCAGCAAAATGAACTTTCTCTTTTACCTGACCGGTTTTACAACTGGTTTCAGAAAAAAGGATGGAGCTTGCGTCCGCATCAGGCTGAACTTCTAAAACGTTCGAAAAGTGGACAATCAACCCTGCTCATTGCCCCCACAGGTGCCGGTAAAACTCTTGCCGGTTTTTTGCCTTCCATGGTTGCACTTTCTCGCACGAAACATCATCAGCATCTTCATACGCTTTATATTTCTCCACTCAAAGCATTGGCTCAAGATATTGAACGCAATTTGAAAACGCCCGTTCAGGAAATGGGACTTGATATTGCAATTGAAACAAGAACCGGTGATACCCCCCAACATAAAAGACAGAGACAAAAGTTCATTCCTCCTGATATATTATTAACAACGCCGGAGCAAGTGTCACTCATTCTATCATCACACGAGGCAGAAAAATTTTTCGGCTTTCTTGATACTGTCATTTTGGATGAGCTCCATTCTCTTGTCACCTCGAAGCGGGGACAATTGCTTTCTCTTGCACTTGCCCGTTTAAGGACATTGCGGCCGGATTTGAAAACAATCGGCCTTTCGGCCACGGTTTCCGATCCCGATTCCTTGCGGCGTTGGCTGGTAAGCCAGAAACAGAAATCAGCCATGGCAGGGCTTGTAACTGTCGACGGTGGTGCCAAACCGGAAATTCGTATTTTACAAACAAAAGAGCACATTCCCTGGGCGGGACACTCTGCCCGTTATGCCGTGAAAGACATTCTTGACCTTGTGAAACGCGCACAAACAACATTGATTTTCGTGAATACTCGCTCGCAAGCCGAAATGTTGTTTCAGGAATTGTGGCGGATGAACGAAGACAGTTTACCGATTGCGCTTCACCATGGTTCACTTGATGTCGGGCAACGACGAAAGGTAGAAGATGCAATGGCCTTGAACAAGCTTCGCGCCGTTGTTGCCACCTCGACACTTGATCTCGGCATAGACTGGGGAAATATTGATCTGGTCATCCATGTTGGTGCTCCGAAAGGCGCGAGCAGACTTGCCCAGCGTATCGGCCGCGCCAACCACCGCATGGACGAGCCGAGTAAAGCGGTGCTTGTTCCGGCAAACTGTTTTGAAGTTCTCGAATGTCAGGCAGCACTTGACGCAAATTATATCGGCGCACAAGATAGCCCTCATTTAAGCGAAGGTGCTATCGACGTTCTTGCCCAACATATTCTCGGTATGGCCTGCGCCGGACCTTTCAATGCCGACGAGCTTTATCAGGAAGTCAAAACGGCAGAACCTTATTCGACACTCAAAAGAGAAATATTTGATGAAACATTGAACTTTGTTGCAACCGGTGGATATGCCCTTAAAGCTTACGAGCAATACGCAAAAATAAGGCGCACAAAAGATGGCCGCTGGCGTGTTTCCAACCCTAGAATAGCGCAGCAATACCGGCTCAATATGGGAACCATTATCGAAGCGGCCGAACTCAATGTCAGGCTTGTTAAATCCGGCAATATGAACGCAATGCGGGGCGGCCGGATGCTGGGACGCATTGAAGAAAGTTTTCTTGAAAGCCTGACAAAAGGTGACACATTCATTTTTGCCGGTCATGTTCTTTGTTTTGAAGGCATCCGCGAAAACGAATGTTATGTGAGCTTGTCGAAAAAACCGGAAGCACGTGTTCCAAGCTATATGGGGGGACGTTTTCCGCTTTCGACCTATCTTGCGGAGAGATTGCGCAAAATGCTCGCAAACCCGAAAGAATGGCATGTTTTGCCCGGGCAAGTGCAAAAATGGCTTGAACAACAAAAAATCTCGTCCATTCTGCCCGACACCAATCAATTATTGATCGAAACATTTAATGAAAAAAACCGGTCTTTCCTTGTTGCCTATCCATTCGAGGGGCGCCTTGCCCATCAAACACTTGGAATGTTGTTGACACGGCGCCTCGAAAGGGCCGGTTTAAATCCCGTCGGTTTTGTGGCTACAGATTATTCCATAGGCCTTTGGGCACTTGATGATATGGGGGAAGCCATAAAAGCCCGAAGCCTATCGTTAAAAGAACTTTTTTCCGAAGATATGTTGGGCGATGATCTCGAAGCATGGCTTGATGAAAGCTATCTGCTCAAACGGTCTTTCCGTAATTGTGCCATGATCGCCGGTTTGATAAACCGTCGTCATCCGGGGCAAGAAAAAACCGGAAGACAAGTCACTGTCTCGACCGACCTTATTTTTGACGTTTTAAGGACGCATGAACCAAATCATATTCTGCTTCAGGCAACGCGGCAGGATGCGGCACGCGGACTTTTAGACATCAAGCGGCTGGGTGATATGTTGAAGAGGATCAAAAATCATATTATCCACCGTCCGGTTGACAAGATGTCGCCGCTTGCGCTTCCGGTTATGCTTGAAATAGGAAAAGAAATGATTCCGGGAAGTGCGGAAGACAATATATTAACAGAAGCAGCGGAAGAACTTATTCATACCGTTCTTGAAAATTGAAGCGAAGACGTATTTGAACATAAGAAGCAAAATTGAAAGTTTCACAATGGTCGTCAACGGCGCTGAAATAATTTGCGATTTCAGCGGTGCGGCTTTTTGGGAAGCTGAAAATTTGCTTATTGTTGCCGATCTTCATCTCGAAAAATCCTCATGTTTTGCCCGTCATGGGCAATTATTGCCTCCCTATGATAGTGAACGCACACTTAAGCGTTTGAAAAATGTGATTGAAAAATATCAACCGCAAAAAATTATCGCCTTGGGTGACAGCTTCCATGACAATCAGGCTTCTACGCAACTGTCGGGGAAAAACCGGCAATTGCTTGAAGACATCATTGCCAACCGCGAGATGATCTGGATTGCCGGAAACCATGATGATGAAAAAACCGAGTTTGCCGGTCAATGGACACATGAAATTCAAATAGGTCCGTTGATATTTCGCCATGAACCACGCGTTGGCGCACAGAACGGAGAAATGGCCGGACATCTTCATCCCGCGCTTCGAATCTTCAGACGTGGAATGTCGGTTAGACGCTTTTGTTTTGCAAGCGACGGAAACCGGATGATTTTGCCGGCTTTTGGTGCCTATGCCGGAGGAATGGATCTTACTCACAAGATTTTTTCAAATATTTTTAAAAAATCAGAACTTATCGCATGTCTTTTAGGAAAAAATACTATTTACCCAATTCACCAAAGAGATTTCTTTTCGCGCTAAAACATAGATACTATTGTCGATTGTTACAAAAAAACTAAATCTGTCTTCTGTTTTTATTTGTCCGGAAGGTTTGAGGAAATGATATATTTTTCTATGATATTTCTTGGCCTTGCGATTTTGTGTATGTTCCTACACGTTTTTAGTTTTATTGTCGTTCTGTGTCGTCGTTTTTGGAAACCGAAAGGCATATTCGGTGAGGGTGAAGAAGAAAAAGTTACTATTTTGCGCCCTGTCTCAAATCTCGAATACGGACTGCGGCGCACATTGGCTTCAACTTTCGAACTCGATCATAAAAATTATGAAATAATTTTTTGCGTGGCAGACAAAAACGACAAAGCCATTCCGTTAATTGAAAGCCTGATTTTAGAATATCCCGATGCCGATGCAAAATTGCTGATCGGTAATGATAAAATTAGCGATAATCCCAAGTTGAATAATCTCGTCAAAGGTTGGCATCAGGCAAAATATCCGTGGGTTGTCATGACTGATAGCAATGTACTGATGCCTAAAACCTATATTGCAGATATTTTTTCCCGTTGGAGAAAGAACACCGGCCTCGTCGCCTCTCCTCCTCTTGGAACAGAACCGGAAAATTTCTTTGCTAATCTCGAAGCTGCATTTCTCAATTCCTATCAAGCACGCTGGCAATTAACTTCCGATACAATCGGAAACGGTTTTGCACAGGGAAAAACATTATTCTGGTTTCGCGATATTTTAAACCGCGCCGGTGGCATTGAAGCATTGAATTGCGAACTGGCCGAAGATGCCGCGTCAACAAAAATTGTGAGGGAACAGGGATTAAAAGTGCGTCTCACACCAATGCCATTTGCCCAACCTTTGGGGAACAAAAGCTGGCGAGCTGTTTGGCAACGCCAGATACGCTGGGCAAAACTGCGACGAGATTCATTTCCCTTATTTTTTTATCTTGAAATTTTATCAGGCGTTGTTTTCCCCGCATTATGTTTGCTTCTCTTCTGTTATCTTGGCGGCGCCGCCTACTCGCTCATTCTTTTTTATTTCTTTATCTGGTATTTCGTCGAATTTTCCATAACATCAATCGTCGGTTGGCCATTTTCTCTTTCGCAGGCTTTAGCCGAAATCGTCCGCGATTTATTATTACCGGTATTATGGCTATCAGCTTTTTCAAGTCGTGGATATGAATGGCAAGGTCATAACGTCAATATCAAGAAATAAGAGCGATGCGGGGATGCCGGAAAGCATTTAATCTTTACGGAATATCAGCCGCCCCAGAATGCCGGTGAAAATTGCTACAAAGACTGCAACAAAACCGTAATAGATGCTGTTATCCTGAGCAAAACGGTAAATTGCATAGGCTGTGTGGGCTTTAACAATTTCAAGTTCTGTTGACACTGTTTCCACAAACTCGCCATCACGAAAGAGATAAGCATGAATTGTATGATGACCAACGGGGATATTGGCAGGCAGCTTGAAATTTGCTGAAAATAGCGAAGCAGAGCCAAAGGTGACAGCTCCGATATTTTCACTATAGAGATGTTGATCGCGCTTGATCTTGATAAGTTCGTCACGGAATAATTTGAGTTTATCTGCGTCCCCTGTTTCTGCACGCAGCGGTACATATTCAAGCCCCACGCCCAATCTTTTATAATTGATCGGGCTGGTAATATCCCTGATTTCACGTGTGGTTGCCATTTCATAGGATTGCGGAACCGCTACAAATGTCAGTGCATCCGTATTCACCCATACGCCCAGTTTACGCTTTTTCTCGCGCATCACCATCGGCCGTATCGGACCTTCCATAACAACGATAATATCATAACGCCCCTGACGCCTTAGTTGAGGATCGGCATTTTCGAGAACACCTGCAATATAGACGTTGCGACCGGCAAAATTGGTATCAAGTGTAATTTCATTGGTCGTCACAATGATCTGTATATTTTCTTTCGGTGCGGCAGATGGTGTCGCTGTATCCGCATATGTCGTTTCACATGTCAGAAAGGCTGCCAGATAAACCATTATTGCGGCTAAAAATATTTTCATTTTACCCGCCGATAAAGCTTAGCGAAAAAAGATCGTCGGGACGAACAAAGAGTTCGAATGCAAGACGGGCACAAACCAGCAAAACAAGGATTGCAAGAAGCATTCGCAATTGTTCGGCTTTGAGCTTTCTACCTATCCTTGTTCCATAAGTTGCACCGATAACGCCGCCAACCATCAACAGAAATGCCAGCACAATATCAACCGATTGGTTGGTTATACTTTGTAGAATTGTTGTGAAGGCTGTAACAAAAGTAATCTGGAACAGAGATGTGCCGACAACAACATTGGTCGGAACGCGCAACATATAAATGAGCGCAGGAACCATAATAAAGCCGCCGCCAACACCCATGACGGACGAAAGTAGGCCTATAACAAGTCCGATGCCGAGAACCGGAATAATGCTGACATAGATTTTCGATGCGCGAAACCGCATTTTCAAAGGTAAACGCTGTGCCAGACTATGGTGTCCGGGACGGTGAACAATAACGGTTTTCCCCTTTTTTGCATTGACAATTGCCCGCCAACTTTCAATGGCCATAAGGCTTCCGACCCCGCCTAAAAGGATAACATATAGCAGGGAAATAATGAGATCGAGCTGACCAAGTTTACGCAGATAAGTGAATAATTCGACACCAAGACATGATCCCAATATGCCACCAACGACCAGAAGAATTCCGAGCTTGATATCAAGTGTCCCGCGTTTGAAATGTGTGAGAGCACCAGTCACTGACGAAGCAATAACCTGATTTGCTCCCGTTCCGACAGCGATAGCCGGTGGAACATTGTAAAAAATTAGAAGCGGCGTAATCAGAAAACCGCCACCGACACCAAACATTCCTGAAAGAAAACCGACAACCCCGCCCATGCCGATAAGAATCAGCATATTGAGTGACATTTCTGCTATCGGTAAATAAATACTCACATCTCTCACCTAACAGGAAAACGAACCTTTGTTTTGCCGGTTTCTGCTGTTTGTTTTGTCTCTCAAGGTTGATACCAGAAAAGCCACAACAAGTGTTAAGATATATATCTTATAATCCGAACACCGATTGTCACTTCCGCCGGCCTATTAAACATATCAAAAATTCGTCAATTCATGTCGTAAAACGATTTTTAAAGCCAATCAATGGAGCAATGAAACAACCGATGCATTGTCGAGCATAGCGAAATGCTCCTTCAAACCGTAAGCCAATGCCACCATCAATAAAAGCGCGCTCACACGTGTGATTGTCTTTTTTGTTTTGTTATCTCCATTTTGTGCGCGCAGGACTTTAACTTTTTCCTCATGGATTTTGACTGCTCGCCCACATTTGTTCAATTGCGTAACTGTTTCTGAATCGCATTTTTGAAGGTCTGTTTTCAACTTGCTATCACCAATTTCGCACTTTTGAAGACCGACTTCATCTTCACGCCCGTATTTATCAAGCTCTACAGGTGTTTTATTCAGCTCCGAAGTTTGTTCCGGCGTTTTTTTTTCAGCCAATATGCGAATAACCGGCTTGTCGAAAGATTTTTTTATCTCAAGATGATTTTGTCCGCTATCGGATGCAGGCAATTGTTGCGGGCTTGTCGTTGACAGAAGCTCTTCGTCCAAATGCTCGCTCTTTTCTTCATGCGCACAACTTGTTGGTGATTTATCATGGGCATCAAGTGTCGCCTGAAGGTTTGTGATTTGCCGCTGGAGTGAAACAAGTTGAACAGAAAACCGTGATGCAGCAACGGCTTCGCGCAATTGGCGCGAAATTTCCTGATTAGTTTTCCGGCTCTCGTCGGCCAAACTTTTTGTTTGTTCGGTTAGTTCCTGTTTCAAGCGCGAGTGCACTTCACCGGCAATGGCGTTCGTCAATGCCTGCCTGTCTTTCTCCGCGCTCTGTTCAAGCTCCTGTTTGTTTGCCTCAAGAATTTGCTCGATTCTGGCAAGATGACGAACAAGTTGGGACTGTTCGGTCTTTCTTGCCTCATATTCTTTAAGCAAAGCGCGTGCTATATCGTCGAGATAAGCCTTTACATCATCGTTATTTTTCTGCGGAAAAGGCATAACATTTTCCGACTTGACCGGCGCTTTCGTTTTCATTTGTTCATGAACCGACCGCAACCGTGCGGCAATATCCGAAAGTGTGATCTCTCGGCGCTGTATTTCCTGTGTATCTATTTCTTGTGGTTGATGTCGCGCAAACTGCTTTTCACCCGCTTCATCTGAAATAAGCGATAAACGATTCATATTCATTGCACGGCCTTTTACTCAAAACACGACAGACTGAAACATTCCGGGCTTTAAGCGCTTGATGCCTTCAAGCCCTTGTTATTCATAGCCCGAGTTTGGTAAATTTAGGCTTAACTATAAATGCAATCATGGTTTCGGTGATCAACGGTTTGTTTCCCGCTTTGAACGCACCTACAATGCTTTTTCAACAAGAGGCACCACGTAATTTTATTTCGTGTAAGGAACTCAAAATTTTTCATATTTTACTTGAAAAACGCGTTTTTATAATTTTTCTTTTATCCTGATAGCCGATGTGGCAAACGAAAAACCAATTGAAATGCGATTTGCTGCATCACAATGAAATTATGGAATAAAAGAATGCCTGAAGGAACAGAACAATATCAATCCGGCGCAATAACTCTTCCACCAGCCGTCAAACTCGATGATGTAAGCGTGGTTTTCAACAATTTCACGGCTGTAAAAAAGGCTGATCTTGAAGTACCGTCAGGACAGTTTTTAGCAATTGTCGGCCCGACCGGATGCGGAAAATCGACTTTGCTCAATGTTGCAGCAGGACTCTTGCCAGCTGCACATGGCACATGCGAGATATTCGGTCATCCTCTTTCAGGCATCAATCACGAAGCCGGTTATCTTTTCCAGTCTGATTCATTAATGCCGTGGAAAACGGCCATAGACAATATTGCAATTGGTCTGGAAATCCGCGGTGTCAAAAGACAGGATGCATTAAACCAATCCAGAGAATGGCTTGCCCGTGTCGGACTCCAAGCATTCGGCAACCGCTATCCGCACCAATTATCGGGCGGACAAAGAAAGCGTATCGGACTTGCACAGGTTTTAATCCTTAATCCCAAGCTTATTTTGATGGATGAGCCGTTCGGACCGCTCGACGCACAAACACGGGTTCTGATGGGCGATCTCCTTTTGAAACTTTGGTCTAGAGACCGCAAGGCCGTTATGTTTGTTACACATGATCTGGAAGAAGCAATTACCCTTGCCGATCGCGTTATTATTATTTCGGCGGGACCTGCCTCACATGTCAAAGGTGATTATCTCATCAATTTGCCGCGCCCGCGCAATTTACAGGAAATCCGGCTCACAACCGAATTTGCCGAGATCCACCGGACATTATGGAACGATCTTAAAGAAGAGGTGCTCAAAGCCTATGAACAAGGAGATAAATCATGAAGCGTCTGAAGATTTTTCTGTTACAGCTTTCGGTTGCTATTATCTTCTTCTTTCTGTGGGAAATAGGAACAACTGTTCCGCTTTTTAACGGAAAACCCGTTCTGCCGCCATTCTTCTTTTCAACACCGATTGATATTTTCAAACGCATTGGCCTTGATTTCCAGAGCGGTAAAGTCTGGTATCATTTATGGATTACGCTGCTTGAAACAATTTTGGCTTTCGCGATCGGTGCAGGTGGCGGCATTCTGTTGGGCTTCTGGTTTGCACAAAAGAAAATGCTGGCTGCGGTTTTCGACCCTTATATCAAAGCGGCAAATGCTTTGCCGCGCGTCGTTCTGGCACCGATTTTCGCGCTGTGGTTCGGGCTTGGCATATGGTCCAAGGTTGCACTCGGCTTTACACTTGTGTTTTTCGTTGTGTTTTTCAACGTTTACCAAGGGGTAAGAGAAGTCAATCCGACTATTCTCGCAAATGCCCGTATGATCGGCATGAACGAGCGGCAATTATTGCGCCACGTTTATCTCCCTTCTGCCATGACATGGGTGTTCTCTTCGCTTCATACATCTGTCGGCTTTGCTATGGTGGGGGCAGTTGTCGGCGAATATCTTGGCGCATCTGCCGGTCTTGGTTATCTTATTTCGCAAGCAGAAGGTGTTTTTGATGTCACCGGCGTTTTTTCAGGTATGTTAATTCTCACCATTTTTGTTATTCTGATTGATATTCTCGTCAGTATGATCGAAAAACGGCTTCTGATCTGGCGGGCAGACCCGCGTGACAAACAATCTTGAGAAAAAAGCAATCTTGAGGAGAAAGCTTATGAAATCCAGTTCCCATTTCAGAAAATTCATCTTTCGATTGGGTCTAATGCTCGCCGTTTTGTCCGTCACACTCACGGGAAATGCTTTTGCCAATGACGAACCGGAAAAGAAAGACATCACTTTAAGCGTGGGCGGTGCACCACTTTTCTATTATTTGCCCTTGGCCATTGCCTCGCAAAAAGGCTTTTTCAAAGAGGAAGGACTGGATGTCAAAGTGGTGGATTTGAAAGGCGGTTCACAATCGCTTCAGGCACTTCTGGGAGGGTCGGCCGATGTGACGACCGGCGCTTACGATCAGGTCATTCGTATGCATTCCAAAGGTCAAGATGTCCGTGCCGTGCTGGAACTTGACCGTTATCCGGCAATTGTGCTTGCAGTCCGCGCCGATCTGAAAGACAAGGTAAAAAAGGTCGGCGATCTTAAAGGAATGAAAATCGGCGTTACAGCACCTGGTTCTTCAACAAACAATTTTCTCAATTATCTGCTGGATAAAGATGGCGTCAAACCCGACGAAGTTTCAGTGATCGGCACCGGAGCCGGTGCAACAGCGATAGCAGCAATGAAACGCGGCGAAATTGATGCCATTGTCAATCTTGACCCTGTGATCTCGACCTTGATGCACGACAATTCGGTTTTCATCCTTGTCGACACAAGAACCGAAGCGGACATGGAAAAAATATTCGGCACACGCACAATGTCTTCCGGTGTCCTTTATACAAAAAAGGACTTTATCGACAACTATCCGAACACTGTCCAACATATCACCAACGCTTTCGTAAAAGCCTTGAAATGGTTACAAACAGCAACACCGGATGATGTCGCCAATGCTGTTCCGCCAGAATATATCGGTAATAATCGCGAAGTTTATCTGGAAGCCGTCAAAAATTCGCTTCCTTCCTATTCGCATGACGGCATGATTTCGAGAGGAAGTCAGGAAGCAACTTTGAAGCTTCTTTCCTATGACAAAACAATCGACGGAAATAAAATTGATTTGTCGCAAACTTTCGATGATCGTTTTGTCAAAAGAGCACTTGAAAACCATTAACATTTGAAAGCCGGATATGATTTATTATCCGGCTTGCTGTTGAATTGATTTTTTAATAAAAATCTCGAAAAACTGGCGGAGGAGACAAAGTGGCAAATTTTATCGATTGGGTAGGAAAAACAGAAACGATCGAGGATGTGATCGATTATGTGCTGGTGGGCCGCATGGCCGCCACACTTGGCACAAAGCTTCCCGAGAGAACAGGTCCTCTGCCACATTTATGGCACTGGATGTATTTTCAGCCAACGCTTTCCTTTCATTCATTAGGTGAAGACGGGCATCCCTCACGCGGAGAATTTTTGCCTCCTGCAGAAAATCTCAACCGGATGTGGGCTGGCGGAAGGCTGAAATTTTTCCACCCTCTTATTATCGGAGAGCCTGCAAAACGTATATCGACTATCCGTAAGATTACCGAAAAGCAAGGCAGAAGCGGAAAACTTCTCTTTGTAACTGTCGAACATAACCATATTCAAAACGGTGAAACCGCAGTTCTAGAAGAGCAGGATATCGTTTATCGGGAACCGACAAAATTTGTGAATAAAAAATCGACACCTTGTCCTCACGGCCAATGGTCAGAAACACATGAAGCCAATAGTGTCACTTTATTCCGTTATTCGGCAGTGACTTTCAATGCCCACCGCATCCATTATGATTATCCCTATGTTACTGATAAAGAAGGCTATCCCGGCTTGCTGGTACAAGGCCAATTACTGGCAACTTTAGCACTTCAGGCTTTCAAAAATGCCAATCCGGATACGAGACTATCAAGCTTTTCCTTCCGCAGCCAAAGGCCAATTTTTTGTCCGGATAAATTTATAACGGCCGGTCAAAAAACAAGCACCGGCAAAGCCGACCTTTGGGTGGGGAATGAAAACGGCATTGCACAATCAAGCAGCGTCGAATTCACGCTTGAACACTAAAATTCTTCTCCAAAATAGCATCTTTCAAGAGATCGGTTCTCTGAAGATTGCCGATCTTCCGCTCTCTGTCGGTCACATTTTTAATTTCATACCGGTTTTATGGTGATGACCAAGTTTGATTTGATATTCAAGCCTTACAATTTTCTTCGCTTTCTTACCTATTGCTAGAAAGAATTTTGGATTTGTTATCTCGAAATTATCAACTTTCCGCATGGCCTTCGGTTACCCGACTTATATCCGATATATGAATAGCATTCATAATAACATGCGGCTTTTCCCGTCTAAACAGCGCAATGAATTATGTTAGTCTCTTCAAGAACAGCCCGTGGAATTTCATTGGCGAAGCTTGAATGTCGCATAACACTTTTCGATTCAAAAACTCGTTCAAGCGTCCGATCTGATCGGCAAATTTTGTCAAATGACAAGGCGCGCTTTGCCAATCGATTTTTCCGTGAAGTTAATAGAAGCAAGAACAAGCGTGCAGAAAACCACGTGAAAGTGTGAGGACCGGTTTCGTCAGGAACTTTACGGAAGTTAGCCCATCCAATCAATCACACTCAATTTTCACGCAATCTGTCCTTAAAGAGAAAAATAAATGAAATATACTCATCTTGGTCGTACCGGTCTTAAAGTCAGCCGTTTGGCATTGGGGGCGATGAATTTCGGCTATCTAACGGACGAAAAAGAAGCATTCAATATTATGGATGCTGCCGTTGACAATGGCATCAATCTGTTTGACACAGCCGATATTTATGGAACGCGTCAATATCCGAAAATTCCGAAAGGTAGCGGAATTTCGGAAGAATTTATCGGCAACTGGATCAAAAACAGCGGCAAACGTGACCAAATTGTCCTTGCCACCAAGCTCTATCAACCGATGGATTATGGCGTAAACGATAGACACCTTTCCGCCTACCATATAAGGCGTGCTTGTGAAGCAAGTCTGAAACGGCTTAAAACCGATCATATCGACCTTTATCAAATGCACCATATCGACCGTGGAACGCCTTGGGACGAGATATGGGAAGCAATGGAGGTTCTCATCACGCAAGGGAAAATATCCTATGTCGGTTCGTCGAATTTTGCCGGTTGGCACATTGCGACAGCGCAAGGCAAAGCCATTGCACGGCATATGCTTGGCCTTGTCAGTGAACAGGACATTTATAATCTCAGAAATCGCGCCATTGAAACCGAAGTTATTCCCGCCTGCCGCTATCACGGTTTGGGATTAATTTTATGGAGCCCGCTTGATGGCGGATTGCTCGCCGGTGCGCTTGACAAATTCGAAAGTGGCCGTCGTGCCGATCTTGAAAATGTTGTTGCCGAACACCACGACCAACTCGTTGCCTATGAAGCTTTATGCAAAGAATTGAACGAAAAACCGGCAGATGTGGCGCTTGCATGGTGTCTTCATAATCCCGCTGTGAGCGCTCCTATCATCGGGCCCAGAACAAAAGCCCAATTGGAAGCAAATTTGAGCGCTTTAGATATTTCTTTGTCGGCAGAAACACTGGATAAACTCGACAAAATTTGGCCCGGCCCGAAAGGCGAAGCGCCCGAAGCTTATGCTTGGTAATCACTATCGAAACCGGATAGAAAAACCGGCACCGCCGACAACCTCTCTTTATCAGGAAAGGCGGCAGTGCCGAATGGTTTGACGGGACGTGTAAGGCGGTTAGGCAAACACATAGGTTCGCCGTCAAATCTTTTTCACTTTGAACATATTGATAAAAAAATTTTTATCTTTTCCGTTGATAACGGCCAAGCCCGTTTACTCCCATCAAATTATTAAAATCCGTTTTGATGATAAGCATCTTGAAAATATCAACAATTATGGCAAGCTCAACACTTGAACATCAAACTTTATCCGGGGTTGTCAAGTCCAACAAAAATTGGTTGGATTAAGCCGGTGTTAATTCTATACATTTGATTGTCGACCGAATAACATAACATAAGGGAATGGTAACGATTAGCGGTTCTAGCAAAGGGATAGGCCTATGAAAATATTGGTAGCTGTAAAACGCGTCATAGATTACAACGTCAAACCGCTCGTAAAAAGCGACGGGACAGGCGTCGAGCTTGCTAATGTCAAAATGTCGATGAATCCGTTTGACGAAATAGCACTTGAACAAGCTGTTCGCGAAAAAGAAGCCGGTCACGCAAGTGAAGTTGTTGCCGTGAGCGTTGGTCCGCAAGCTGCTCAGGATACATTGAGGACAGCTTTGGCGGTTGGGGCGGATCGGGCCATTCTTGTCCAGACTGATGAAGAAGTCGAACCGCTCACGGTTGCTAAAATATTGAAAGCGGTCGTCGAAAATGAGAAACCGGATATGGTTTTCCTCGGCAAACAGGCAATTGACGATGATTCCAACCAGACAGGACAAATGCTTGCAGCATTGCTAGGCTGGGGACAAGCAACTTTCGCTTCGAAAATCGAATTGAAAGATGGCGAAGCCGTTGTAACACGTGAAGTCGACGGCGGCTTGCAAACCGTAGCCGTCAAACTTCCTGCTGTAATGACCGCCGATCTTCGTCTTAACGAACCACGTTACGCTTCTCTTCCTAACATTATGCGGGCACGTAAAAAGCCGATCGAACAGAAAACTCTGGCTGAACTTGGTGTGACCAACAAACAGAGATTAAAAATCCTGAAAGTGGAAGAACCGCAAACCCGCAAGGCCGGTGTAAAAGTCAAAAATGTTGCCGAACTTGTCGAAAAATTGAAACAAGACGCTGGCGTCCTCTGAGCATCAAGGGAAGGATTTATTCATGACCATTCTTTTATTGGCTGAACATAATAATGTTGCCTTGTCAGAACAGACAGCAAAAGCTTTAACCGCAGCCCATGCTATCGGGGGGGACATTGATATCCTCGTTTGCGGGAAAAATGCACAAACGGTTGCTGAACAAGCTGCAAAACTCGACAATGTCCATAAAGTTCTTCTGGCAGAAGCCGACTATCTCGAACAACAATTGGCCGAACCGGTCGCTGCAACAATTGTTGCTGAAAGCAAAGATTATGATGTCATCATGGCTGCTGCCACGACCAACGGTAAAAATATTATGCCACGGGTGGCAGCATCTCTTGATGTCATGCAAATTTCCGACATTATCGAAGTTGTTTCGCCCGACACATTCAAACGTCCGATTTATGCTGGCAATGCTATCGAAACCGTCCAATCAACGGATGGGAAAAAGGTTATTACGGTTCGTACCGCTTCATTCAAGGCAAAGGCAGGAAATGGTACAGCACCGATTGAAAAAATCACGCCGGCAGCAGACCCGTCCCTGTCACGCTATGTCAGTGAAGAGGTGAAGAAGAGTGACCGGCCGGAACTCACTTCGGCAAAAATAATTGTTTCGGGTGGCCGTGGCCTCGGCTCGGAAGAAAATTTCATGTCCATTCTGCTTCCGCTTGCCGACAAACTCGGTGCTGCTGTGGGTGCAAGCCGTGCAGCCGTCGACGCCGGTTATGCCCCCAATGATTGGCAGGTCGGACAGACCGGAAAAGTTGTCGCACCGGAGCTTTATATCGCTGTTGCGATTTCCGGTGCCATCCAGCACCTTGCAGGCATGAAAGATTCACGCGTCATCGTTGCAATCAACAAGGATGAAGACGCACCGATGATGCATATTGCCGACTATGCATTGGTTGGTGATCTTTTCGACATTATTCCGGAGCTTGAAAAGGCGCTTTGAAATGAATGAATTACCTCCGCGCGAAAGCATGGAATTTGACGTTGTTATTGTCGGCGCCGGTCCGGCAGGCCTTTCGGCTGCTATAAGACTGAAACAGATCAACCCTGATCTTTCGGTTGTTATTGTAGAAAAAGGTGTCGAAGTCGGTGCCCACATTCTGTCCGGTGCTGTTGTCGATCCAATCGGCATTGACACGCTGTTGCCGGATTGGCGCAACGAACAAAACCATCCTTTCACAACAGAGGTAAAAGAAGACCATATTTTCGTGTTGGACGAGACCAAAGCCAAGCAGCTTTCCAACCGGATTATGCCGAAGATTCTCTCCAATCATGGAAAATACATCGTCTCTTTGGGAAATGTTTGCCGGTGGCTTGCCACAAAAGCCGAAGCGCTTGGCGTGGAAATCTACCCCGGTTTTGCTGCCACGGAAGTTCTTTATAACGAAGACGGTGCTGTTACAGGCATTGCAACAGGCGATATGGGGGTTGAAAAAGACGGTGGTCAAGGCCCCAATTATATGCGGGGCATGGAGCTTCTTGGCAAATATGTTCTGATTGGTGAAGGAGCACGTGGGTCACTTGCGAAAACGCTCATCAACAAATTCGATCTTGATAAAGGGCGCTCACCCCAGAAATATGGTATAGGCCTGAAAGAATTATGGGAAATCGACCCGTCAAAACATCACGCCGGCCTTGTCCAGCATACATTGGGCTGGCCTCTTGATGACGAAACGGGTGGCGGTTCTTTTCTCTATCACATGAAAAACAACCAGATTGCGGTCGGTTTCGTTGTTCACCTCAATTATAAAAACCCTTACCTTTCTCCGTTTGAAGAATTCCAGCGTTTCAAAACACATCCGGCAATTCGCCCGATATTTGAAGGTGGAAAACGCATTGCCTATGGAGCCCGTGCTTTGACTGAAGGCGGCTGGCAATCCGTCCCGAAATTGACTTTTCCGGGTGGTGCTTTGATTGGCTGCTCTGCCGGTTTCATGAATGTTCCCCGCATAAAGGGGTCGCATAATGCGGTTTTATCCGGCGTTTACGCTGCCAACGCAATTGCGAGCGCCATAAAATCCGGTCGTAGTCATGATGAAATCAACGAAATTGAAAATGGCTGGCGCGACAGTGCAATCGGAAAAGATCTTTATCCGGTCCGCAACGTAAAGCCGTTATTATCGAAATATGGCACGAAAAGAGGTGTTCAACTGGGCGGCTTTGACATGTGGTGTCAGGCGCTCTTCCACTTTTCGTTTTTCGGCACAATGTCGCATGGTCTACCGGATTATCTTTCTCTTGAACCGGCAGAAAAACACAAACCGATCGACTATCCGAAACCTGATGGCATTGTCAGTTTTGACCGCCTCTCGAGTGTTTTTCTTTCCAATACCAATCATGAAGAGAATGAGCCTTGCCATTTGAAAGTAACCTCGCTTGATGTTCAGGAAAAATCGGAATTGAATATCTATGCCGGTCCCTCGACACGCTATTGTCCGGCGGGCGTTTACGAATGGATAGAAAAGGATGGCAGGGAAACCTATGTCATTAACGCGCAAAACTGCATCCATTGCAAGACATGCGACATCAAGGACCCGAACCAGAATATCACATGGACATGTCCACAAGGTGGCGAAGGTCCTGTTTACCCGAATATGTAATTGTGTTTCCCGATAAAGGCCTAAATATTTTAGCGAAATAATTGGCCTTCGGGCTGACAGAACCGGAGAGAACGCCTCATTGAGTTATTTTGTCTGAATAACAGCAGGCAAAATAACTCAACGGTTGCTTTCTGATTGATAAAAACCTGAACAGTTATTTCCTTGAATATCATTATAAATAAAATCGAACGAATTTACTTGATGTCGGGGGGATAACATCTCGCAACCGGTTTTAAAAAGAGCGCTTCTTGCTTTACGTAAAAACCACAGCGAAATTTGTGTAAATTTTACAACATAAAGTCTTCAGCAATGAAATTGCCGATATATGAAGCGAAGCACTCGTTTTGGGCGGAGCTTCAAACCTAAATTTCCGTGTTGAAGAAATTGCCTTGTTGACCGAAGGAAGTTTGCAAAAATCAGAGATTTTTCAAAACTTCTTCACACCAGAGATTGAAAATTTTTTCAGCTTTTGTTCTCAAATCCCCTTGGTATTTTTTTGCGTCATTGCGTAGATCAACCGGATCAATTCCGGCTTGCGAAAGCTCTGAGGCATGTCCTACCAACCAATGTTCAAAATAATCAAGATCCGCTTCAAGATGAAATTGTAACGCCAAAATATTTTCATAAGAAAACGCCTGATTGGGACAAATACCGGTTTCTGCCAAACGCTTCGCCCCTTCCGGAATTTCGAACTGGTCACCGTGCCAATGAAGAACCGGTGTTGTGCCGATCAATGAAAGCGGACTTTTCTGCCCCTCATCGGTTAATTGCAGGCTTGAAAAGCCGATTTCTTTTTTACCCATCGGTTGTACTTTCGCGCCGAGAGCACTTGCAATCAATTGTGCGCCTAAACAGACTCCGATCATCGGTTTTTTGATTTTCAAAGATTTTTCGATGAGCTTTAATTCCTGATTGATAAAGGGATAATGTTCTCCATCATAAACGCCGATAGGTCCGCCCAGAATAATGACGATATCTGCTTTATTGACCGGAAAAGCCGAAATGTCATCGCGCGTTGCATCAAGGTTTTTCAGTTCATATCCACGTTTGCCAAGAACATTCCCGATCAAACCGGCATTTTCAAATGCGAGATGTCGTAAAACAAGCGCTGTTTTCATTTTCTTCTCCGGTAGAACTTTATCGGCTTTTTGATTATGAAAAATATTAAATAACGAGTGTCAATTATATGAAAGAGGTATCTTCTGCCAACTTAAAAATATTTTTTGAGAAAAATTTCCGGTCTCTCTTATCCGTTTCTTACTCTTAAAGTTTAGTCCACTTCCAGGAACCGGATTATTGATATTTCATTTTATCGCTGCACCTGTTTAAACCCGGATTTGTAGAAATTATCTCGCCATAAATTTCATTGATTGAAAACGGCTTTATTTTTATTGTCCGGTAAAAATTTACCCTTAACTTTGAAAAATCCGCCTGTTGTAACTGAAGGTTACAAAAAGCTTCCGCGGCCTTAAAAAAGTGAACTATTTAGCTTTCAAGTTAGAATTTCGAATGCTGGCGAGGGCTTTGTAACCGCATTTTTATGAGCTTTTCGGGCAAAGATAAGTTTTGTTACTAAAGCAAAACACAAACACAACAGCCCTAACTTTTTCGCGCTCTAAAATTCAGACTATCTTTAGTTTGGAGTGCAAATATGGCAAAACCAGAAAAAATGACAAATTCTGATGCCAAGGCTTTCGAGTCTCGGCTACTTGCCGATGAAGCAAAATATTGCTCTTTCGGTGATACTGTCCACTACGTAAACCCGCCAAAAGTATTTGCCGGCTGTGAAGGCTCCTATATGTATGATCTCGAAGGTGTCCCTTACCTTGATCTGCAAATGTGGTATTCCGCCTGTAACTTTGGCTATGCAAATCCCCGCCTTGATAATGTTCTGAAAAAGCAGATCGACACTTTACCACAGGTTGCCAGCCAATATTTGCATCCGACAAAAATTGAATTGGCCAAAATCATCGCCGAAGATATGAAGAAGAAATTCGGTCTTGACGGGCGTATCCATTTCAATGTCGGCGGCTCGCAATGTATTGAAGATTCTTTAAAAGTCGTGCGTAATGCCAAGGCCGGAAAGAGCCTGATGTTTGCCTTTGAAGGTGGCTATCACGGCCGCACATTGGGCGCTTCTTCCATTACATCAAGCTATCGCTATCGCCGTCGCTACGGGCATTTTGGCGAACGCGCCATGTTCTTGCCTTTCCCTTATCCGTTCCGTCGTCCTAAAGGAATGACGGTTGAAGAATATGGCGAACATTGCGTCAACGAATTCGCCCGCCTGTTTGAAACAGAATATAATGGCGTATGGGATCCGAGAGCAAACGAAACCGAATATGCTGCCTTCTATATCGAACCTCTTCAGGGGACTGGCGGTTATGTTATTCCGCCGAGAAACTTCTTTAAAGGCATCAAGAAAGTTCTGGACGAGCATGGCATTCTTCTTGTGGTCGACGAAATCCAGATGGGATTTTATCGCACAGGCAAATTATGGTCGATTGAACATTTCGGCGTAACCCCTGATATTCTTGTTTTCGCCAAATCGCTTACCAATGGTCTTAATCCTTTGGGCGGCCTTTGGGCACGTGAAGAATTGATCAATCCGAAAATATTCCCTCCGGGGTCAACCCATTCAACATTCGCTTCGAATCCGCTCGGAACCGCGCTCGGTGTTGAAGTTTTCCATATGCTTGGTGAAACCGATTATGAAACCATGGTTATGGAAAAGGGCAAACATTTTCTGGAAGGATTGCAAGATCTTCAGAAACGCCATCCGGAAATTGGTGATGTTGACGGTTTGGGCTTGGCCTTGCGTGCCGAAATTTGCACCGAAGATGGCTTCACACCGAACAAAGCGCTTCTTGACCGCATGGTCGACATCGGCCTTTCGGGCGATCTTGACTGGCAGGGCAAAAAAACCGGACTGGTTCTTGATGTCGGTGGCTATTATAAAAACGTTATCACACTTGCACCGTCGCTTCTCATCACAACAGAAGAAATTGACAAAGCAATTTCACTGCTTGATCAATTGATTACGCGTGCAAAGAAAGAACAATAAAATGACGTCGGACCGGCTTCAATTCCGGTCCGGAAAACCATTTGTGTGAAGGGGGAAATTTCCCCTTCACAGTGTTTTCTAAAATGCTCGCTTCGCATTTTTTGAAATTCCAAGCTTTTTATAAAGCGTGGTGACGACAGTTCCGTACGAGGTGAAAACGCGTAAGCGAATTTCTATTCGCTTCTTTCAAAACATTTGATGGGTAAACCGGCGAAATATGGATAATCGAAAAGAGACAGACAATGCCATTAAAGCTTGGTCAAACAAGCTTGAACCCGATTATCTTTTAAGCGATTTTTTGCGCCACCCGCCTGTTGATTTCAAGGCAACCATTTCCGAAGTCGGACTTCCGGTTTTTTCAGCTCTCTTTGATCTCACCACAACAATGGATAATGAAGATCAGAAGCGTTTGAAAAAAATACCTTTCTATAAATTCTGGTCACGGCTGTTGAAATACAAAACATTGTTTGTCGGCACAACTGTATCGGAATTTTCGCCGCTGCCCACACCTTTTGATGCAACTCAAGCGGCGCTTTTTTTGAAAGAAAAAGAAGGCAAAAATTATCCGCTTGTTATTGTCAAAGATTTGCCCTCCCCTTCGCTATTAATATCCGATATAGACGCAAGAAAAACTGCCGATTTTCTTGAAAATCTGGAACAAGCGGGCTTTATTTCTGTTGCCGGACAAGCGCTTGCCTATGTGCCTGTCGATTATTCTTCACAGGATGATTTTCTTTCCCGTTTTTCTAAAAATCGCCGTAAGGATTTTCGCCGGAAACTCCGTGCCATGGAAAATCTGGAGATTGATGTTTTAACCGCCAACTCGCCTTATCTTCAAAGTGATGAAGTGATCAAACACTTCTACCAGCTTTATTTACAGGTCTTTCAACAGAGCGAAATCCATTTCGATCGCTTAAGCGAAGATTTTTTCTACGATTTGTTACATACGGACGACGAAAGCCTGCGGGTTATTGTCTATAAAAAATGTGGCAAGCTCATCGGTTACAATATCTGTTTTGCCTATAAAGACATGCTTGTCGATAAATATATCGGCTTTGATTACCCGCTTGCAACCGACAATAATCTCTATTTCATAAGCTGGTTTTTCAATCTTGAATATGCCCGCCTCAACGGTTTCAAATATTATGTTGCCGGATGGACCGATCCTGAAATCAAAGCCTATCTTGGCGCAAAATTCGTTTATACACGGCATGCTGTCTATATTCGCAATCCTTTATTGCGAGCGATATTGAAACACTTCCGGCATCATTTCGAAAGTGATGCCCATCTTGAACTTCAAGGAGACCAAAACTGATGAAAAATCCGGTTGTCCTCGATTTTGACAATAGTGTGGGAACATTCGACAATTCCATCAATATCGATTTAAGCGGATGGCAAGACCGTATCCGTTACGCTACGACTTTTGCCAATTTTCGTAAGCTCGAAATGGAACTTGAAAAACAAATGCCGGAAACTTATGGACCGGTTTTTCTTGGAAGTGGCGATTATCACCATGTCAGCCAATTATTGATAAAGCATTGTCACAAACATTTAAAACAAGAACCTTTAACGCTCATTGTGATTGATAACCATCCGGACAATATGCGTTATCCTTTCGGTATCCATTGCGGTTCATGGATCAGTCATGCTGCTTCTTTGCCATTTATCGACCATGTTCATGTTGTCGGCATTACCTCTGGCGATATTGGGGTTAAACACGCTGTCGAAAACCGCTTGAAGCCGCTTATGTCCAACAAATTGACCTATTGGTCTACAAAAGTGGATGTGAGCTGGGCAAATATTCTGGGCTTGAAAAATGCTTTCCAGACATTTGCCAATGTCGATGACATGATGTCAGCCTTTATCAGCAGCATTTATAAGGAAAATCTTCCCGTCTATCTGTCAATCGACAAGGATGCGCTCTCGCCGCAATTTATCCATACCAATTGGGATCAGGGCGAGATGGAGCCGCGGCATTTGACCGACCTTATCACCAATATCGGTTCCAGACTTAGAGCCTGTGATATTACCGGAGAAGTTTCCAATTACACTTATCACAGTTTCTGGAAAAGTCTTTTAAGTAAACTTGACGGGCAAACAAGCGTTTCCGACGAACTCGTTACAAAGTGGCAAAAAGAACAGCATGAGTTGAATAGCAAACTCATTGAAACGCTTTCCGCTTATCTTTAAAAAGCGTATTTTTCAAGAAAGCGCGTATTTTTCAGGCGCTCTCTCTAAAGCCCGAAGCGCATGACAAAACGTGCGCCTCCCAAGCGGCTTGAAAGGACAAAAGCCGAACCATGGTGGAGCTCGGCAATAGCCCGCACGAAAGAAAGACCAACCCCATATCCCTCATGTGAGCCGGATTTATCATTATCAAGCCGGAAAAAAGGCGAGAATATTTCTTCTCTGACGTTTTCCGCCACCCCCGGCCCATCATCATCGAATTCGAAAATCAGCGCATCATCCTGTTTATAAACATGGATGTAAACCTTTGAACGGGCATATTTGAAAGCGTTCAGAATGATATTGCGAAACGCCATTGCAGCCAATTTCGGGTCAATAAAACTATCCACATTGGCAATATTATAACTGACTTCAAATCCCTTTGGCTTCAACAATGACAGATCATCAATGATATTTTCTGCCCAACGCTTGATATGGACATTTTCAAGCTTTGTCGGCATGTTTTTGTTGTTCATGCGGAAATAATCGAGCGATATTTTTATCAATTGCTCAAGCTCGTCTATATCCTTGTCAATTCCTGCATAAAGCTTCTTTTTTTCTTCCGGATCGGAATCTTCCAACATGCTCAAACCAAAGCGCAATCGGGCGAGAGGTGTGCGGAATTCATGCGCCATAGCATGCATCATGGTACGGCTATGACCGACGAGAAGCTCAAGACGGGTTGCCATATCATTGATAACATGGCCGATCATTTTTAACGGTTCGCTACGAATTTTCGGAACACGTGCCGTCAAATTCCCTTCGCCCAATGCGTTGGCTGTCAATCTGATGGCTCGCGCTTCGCGCCACAATGTGGAAAAAGCAAAATATAAAATGGCAAAAAACAGCAAAGCGTTGACGATTGTGAGCAATGCCAGAAGAATGAAAATTGCGCTGGCATTGGCATCATTGATGTCGGTCGTAATGAGCGGCCCCAGTTTCAAATAGCCGCCTGATTGCAATTTGGCATAGATATGATCATCTTCATCATCATAAGCGAGATCATAAGATTTCAATTGCTCTTTCACATCGTCGGAGAAATGGTCGGGCTTATCGATATAAACGAGGCGGAAATGAAAATGCGGCTGCAACTCCTGAAGCACGTCAGCAGGATTCTTCATCGGCTCGCTCGCAATTGCCTGATCAATCATGTAGACGGTGCCCTGATGGGCATCGCGTTCAATATCCGCGTCGTCAATAATGCCGGTCCAGTTGGCAGGCAAAGCAAGAAACAATTGCAATGTTCCGTAAGCAACGCCACCTTGCAAGAAGAACAAAATGATAAGCACACTGATCGAGCGTAAAATAACCATGCGGCGACGGCTTTTTTGCAGCCCATCATGTTCTTCGTTCGTCATAGCATTTCACCCGTTATTGCCGTCATTCGCATTTTTCACGTAATTCGGCTTATCTTTCCCGAAGATTATAGCCGATTATCCACTTTTTATATCATTGGCAGATTTTAGGTTAAATCATTGGCAGATTGTATGCCATTTTGTTTGCTTCTTCCTGCTATCTTTTTATTCGGATCAGCTCTTCATCCTTGGCAACTGCTTCAGCCTATTTTCTTATTCTCCTTCCCATTGCAGAAAAAGATACCCTTTGGCGCGCACTGTTTTGATAAAACGCGGGTTTTCAAGGTCATCGCCAAGTCGGCGGCGAAGCCTTGAAATACGCGCATCAATCGACCGATCAAGCCCGTCAAATTCGATACCACGCAAAGCATTTAATATATCGTCGCGTGATAATATCTGTCCGGCGTGGCTTGCAAGAAGCCACAAGAGATCAAATTCGGCCGTGGTTAAATCAACCGGTTTATTATCAATCAGGACTGCTCGGTTATCCTTGTCGATGACAAGATTGCCAAAAACAAGTTTGGTGCGCGACAAAGGTGATGTTTCACTTTCCGGATGGCTTTCCTCGACAATTTCACTTTCTTTGCGCCTTAGAAGTGCCCTTATATGGGCAAGCAAACGGCGTGGCTCGACCGGCTTTGACATATAATCGTCGGCACCAAGTTCCAATCCGATAATTTCATCAATATCATCCTCGCTTGCCGTCATAATCAATATCGGGCCTTTATAGAAGGGTCTCACATCACGGCAGACATCGAAACCGGATTTTCCGGGCAGCATGACATCAAGAATAACAAGATCAGGCAGCAACTGCTTGATGACCTCTTCGGCTGTATCGCCGCGAGGATGCACCTCTACATCATAGTTCTGTCGCTTCAGATAATTGGCAACAAGCTCGGCAAGCCTTGTATCATCTTCTATTATAAGAATTTTCTTGTTCATGCAGGTCTTTCTTTTCCGGTTACAGAAATGCAACAAAGAACGCATAGTCGTCTTTATTGTTTATAGGTAAAAGGTCGCTATGTATCAAGCTGACCAAATTCCAGTTTATGGCTTCTATTGGAGATTAAGACGAATATGACAAGAACGTTCCCGAATGCTTTTCAAGCTTTGAGCGCTCCCGTATTCTCACAAGGGCCCATATTTTCCCGCGTCTTTGTCGATTTTGACGGCACAATTGCCGATAATGACGTGACAGACGTTCTTTTGGAAAGATTTGCATCTCCAAACTGGGAATCAATCGAACAGGATTGGCTTTCGGGCAAAATCGGTGCACGTGAATGCATGATGAGACAAATCGCGCTTATCAAGGCCTCGCCTGCCGAGCTCAAAAAATGTCTTGATGAAATGAAAATCGATCCGGCTTTTCCGGATTTTGTCCGCTTGCTTGACGAGCAAGGTGTCGATATTGCCATTTTAAGCGACGGGCTTGATTATAGCATCCGCACGATTTTGAAACGCTATGGTCTCGAAAACGTCAAGGTTTTCGCAAACCGTCTTCTTTATGCCGGTAACAATAATTGGCAGTTACAATTTCCCTACAAAAATGTTGCTTGCCCCGCCGGCAATTGCAAATGCCGCCATTTTGCCAATGCGGGTAACGGATTTACCCTTTATATCGGCGATGGAACATCGGATTTCTGTGCAGCCGGAAAAGCCGATCTTGTACTCGCCAAAGGAAAACTTGCCGATTATTGTGCGGCAAACAGCATTGACCACATCAAGGTCGATAACTTCGCCGAAATTATGCAAATCTGGCACAAACTGCAACGGCCGGAAAAAGCCCGCGAAAGGGTGGCTTCATGATTACCGATGTCAGCTTTTTCTATAAAGGTGGTCGGGCTGGCGTTCTTCTCATTCATGGTTTGACAGGTACACCGGCCGAAATGCAAATTCTGGGCAAAGGTTTGCATAAGCACGGTTTTACTGTTTACGGTATGCAACTTGCAGGCCATTGCGGTGATGAAAATGATCTTTTGGCAACAAGCTGGCATGACTGGTATGATAGTGTCATACGTGCAGCAGATCGGCTTTTGGAACATGTTGACACAATGTTTGTCGGCGGACTTTCCATGGGTGCGGTTCTGGCACTCAAATATACGGCCGATCACCCTGAAAATGTAAAAGGTGTCGGCGTATATGGTCCGACATTTGTTTATGACGGCTGGTCGATACCACGCTATATCCAGCAGTCTGTATTTTTGTTGAAATGGTTCAAAGCGCTTGGCATTTTCCAGAAAAGTGTGTTTATCGAACGGCCACCTTATGGTTTGAAAGACGAGCGTATACGCAAAACCATTTCCGAAAGTATGCTTTCTGGCGACAGTGCCAAAGGTGGACTTGCAGGAAATCCGCTCGGTTCACTTGCCGAAATGCAGGAACTTGCAAAACAAACCGAAACACAATTGCATGATATAAAAGCTCCCTGCCTTATCATGCATTCAAGCCATGATGACATTGCCAATATGGAAACAAATTCGGGACGTGTTGCCCGTTCGGTTTCAGGCCCCGTCAAGATGATACCATTGGAGAACAGCTACCATATGATAACAATTGACCGTGACCGTAAAAAAGTCATTCAGGAAAGCGCCGATTTCTTTGGTGCCTTATGCACAAAAGATCAATTGGTACCCCCTGCTGTAAACCCGTTTATTCGCGAGATGGCCTGACAATGAGTTGGCTGATTTTTCTGGTGTGGTTTGGAAATATTGTTTGTGACACTGTCGGCCAGCTTGCCTTCAAAGGTGCGGCCACAGAACCGGACGAGGAAAATAAACCTCAATCGCTTTTTCAATATTGGCTAGCACTTTTCCGTCAACCACTTCTATGGCTCGGCATAATCTCCTATGTCGCCGAATTTTTGTTATGGATGGCATTTTTAACATTGGTTCCGCTTTCGGAAGGCATATTGCTCGGATCAATCAATATCATTGTCATTATGGTATTGGGGCGGCTGTTTTTTGATGAAAAACTCACCTCTATGCGGGTTCTCGGCATCAGCTTTGTTGCCATTGGTGTTGCTATTGTGGGAGCTTTTTAATGCGTCGCTTCTATATTCTGGGCTTTTTCTTTTTGATGATGTTCGACACGCTCGGCCAGATCAGCTTCAAGCTTTCGGCAACCGCCGCCCTGCCCTTGGAAGCAAGCCTCGGATGGTTATACCGGATTTTTTCCCAACATTTTGTCTATTTTGCTATCCTCGGCTATGTCGGGGCATTCTTCACATGGATGACGCTTTTAAGACGTGCGCCTGTCGGTCCGGCATTTGCGGCGTCCCATCTTGAAGTCGTCACTGTCATGATTGCTTCCGTTCTGATATTCGGCGAAACAATTTCATTGGCACATTTTGCCGGTGCACTGTTTATTGTTGCGGGCATTGTGTGCCTTGCATTTGCTGAACGTGATGTTATCAAAAAAGAAAACGAGAAATCCTGACAATGACGAGACAAGGCGAAATTCCACCAACCGCCGGTCTCCCTATGGTTTGGCATGATTGGTTGCCAACAAAAAAAGAACTCTGCCCTAATTTAAGCGACTTGTTCGATTTGCCGCCGCTCATTCTGGAATGTTCAGGCACGGCGTCACTTATTGTTGCCCTTCAAACTCTGGCAAATATGCCCAAGAACGAAGGGCGAAGAGACGTTATCATACCGGCTTATAATTGCCCTCTCGTTGTGCTTGCCATTGCCCATTGCAATTTGACAGTAAAACTCTGTGATACCGCAAAAAACAGTTTCGATTTCGATTTTGATTGCCTCGACAAGCTGATCGACGAAAAGACACTGGCTGTTATTCCAACCCATATTGGCGGCCAATTGGCAGATGTTGAACAATGCGTTGAAATCGCTCACAAAAAAGGTGCTTATGTCATTGAAGACGGGGCACAGGCACTTGGTTCGGCAGCCGGCAAAACGGGGGATATTGCTTTTTTCAGCCTTGCCGTCGGAAAGGGGCTTACCCTTTATGAAGGCGGCCTTTTGACATCGTTTAATGATGAAATCCGTCTGGCATTAAAAGAAACCCACAAAAAAATAGTAAAACCCCGTTTTTTCTTTGAACTTAAACGCATAAGCGAATTGTTGGGATATTCTATCGCCTATCGTCCGCGGCTTTTGTCGCTCGCTTATGGCATGCCGAGGCGCAGGGAACTTGCAGCCGGCAATATAGAGGAAGCGGTCGGCGATGTTTTTGATGACGATATTCCCGTTCATCTTGTAAGCCGTTTCAGAATGAAAAGAGGTGCAAATGCCGCTTCAAGGCTCAAACCTTTTTTAGAGGACATAAAAAAACAGGCGCAACTTCGCGTCGACAAGCTTGCAAAAATTCCGTCGATCACGGTTGTTAAAGGCCTTGATGATGAAGGGGCTATTTGGCCATTTATTATGGTGCTTTTTAAAACCAAAGAAGCAAGAGACAAAGCACTTGAAACCTTGTGGCCTTCGCCATATGGCGTCACCCGCCTGTTCGTTCATGCTTTAGCGGATTATTCCTATCTTGAACCGCATTTCAACAAGCGTTTTTCAACCCCTAATGCCCGCGATTTTGCGGCGAGAATGTTGACCATATCGAATAGTCCATGGCTTGACGACGAGACGTTCGACAAGATTGTAACAATCATTGCAAGGTCTGTTTGAAAAAATGGACCGGCTATCACAAAGCTTGCACAACATGGATGCCGGTCAAAATGTAACTTTGAACAGGTCACCGAAAACTGTAGCCATTTATGTCATGGCAAATTTCAGCCCGTTTCACATTTCTGTTCCGGTCATGGCCTTCGGTTCAGCCATGCCGGACAAAACTTATTACAAGCCAATTCTGTTTTCAGAAAAAACCGGAATTGTTGAAGGTCAGGATACTTTCTCGATAAAAGTCGACCACGATCTTAAAAGCCTTGATGACGCCGATATAATCGTCATTCCTTATTGGCCGGATCCTGAACAACCGATCTCTTCAGACCTTAAGACACATCTTAACAATGAAGCGCGAAAAAATAAAACCATTATGGGGCTATGTCTTGGCACTTATGTTCTCGCCTTTAGCGGGCTTTTGAAGGGGAAAAGAGCTGCAACGCACTGGGCCTATGAAAAACAGTTTGCCGAACAGTTTCCTGATACGGAAGTCGATTTTAATGCCCTTTATGTCGAAGATGGTAATATCATCACATCTGCCGGCACTGCGGCGGGTATTGATTGTTGTCTTCACCTTATTCGAAAAAATTATGGTGGCGTTGTTGCCAATCATGCCGCACGGATGATTGTCACACCACCGCACCGCGAAGGTGGCCAAGCCCAATATCTTGCTACCCCTGTTCCAATATCGACAAGCGACCAGCGCATAAATTCACTGCTTGAAACAATCAGAAAAAACCTCGCCTCTCCCTATTCTCTTGACAATATGGCCAAGAATGTCGGTATGAGCCGACGCACATTCACCCGCCGTTTTCATCAGGCAACCGGCCGTTCACCAATGGAATGGCTTACTCATGAAAGGCTGCATTTTTCGAGACGCGCATTGGAAACAACAAAACTTTCCATCGAGGAAATTGCGCAACTTGCCGGATTTGTCTCTACCCAATCATTCCGTCGCAGCTTTATTGATGCATTTCAGGTCACACCTACCAAATGGCGCCAGACGTTTTCAATTTAACCAATCGTTTTATTTCGCCAAAAAAACTCCGCTAAATTTTGGCCCGATATGAATGCCTTTTGACCATCAGGCCAGTTTTTATTCAGAAAAAGCATGATTACATAAACTTCAAGAAATTGAAGAGGTTTTAACCATGAAATTCACATTCATTCGTAACGCAACGGTTATTCTTGATTACGCCGGAAAACACATTCTTATTGATCCGATGCTGGCAGAAAAAGACCGTTACCCCGGACTTCCCGGTACAGTTCATAGCGAGCGGCGGTTCCCGCGTGTTGAACTGCCTTTTGAAGCCAAAGACATTATCAAAAATGTGGATGCCATTTTTTTAAGTCATACCCATCCCGATCATTGGGACGAGGTTGCAACAGGACTTATAGACAAAGAACAAAAAATATTCGTCCAGAATGAAAAGGATAAAGAATTTCTTGAGAGCCAAGGTTTCAAAAATCTCGCCGTTCTGCCGCAAAAACTCGATTATGAAAACGGCATTCATGTAACCAAAACTTTATGCCAGCACGGAAGCAATGAAGCTTTCAAAAACCATGAGGTTGGCGAAGTCCTAGGCCATGCCACCGGTTTTATATTTGAAGCACCAAATGAACCAACGCTTTATTTTGCAGGCGATACAATATGGATTGACGCTGTCGAGGATAATTTAAAACACTATAAGCCGGAAGTTATTGTTCTTCATGCAGGTGACGCACAGCTTCAAGGCTTCGGTTCCATTATTATGGGCAAGGAGGACGTGGTTCACGCCCATAAGATCGCGCCACAATCAAAGCTCGTTGCTATCCATATGGAAGCCTGCAACCATGCTGTTTTAAGCCGGAAAGAACTTCGTTCTTATGTTGATAAAGCAGGTATTGGCCAATCGGTTATTATTCCGCTTGAAGGTGACAAACTCGAATTCTGAGCCACTTGCCAATGAAAAAGTGAAAAAGCGCTACCGGCTTTCATATTTTCAAGTCAAGTCTGTGCGCCCCTTTTAAAATGCTATTAAAAAAGGCCGGCAGTTAGGAAACTGTCGGCCTTTTATGTAAAACTTTCATTTTGCTGTTTTGAAAAACGATAACCAACAATGACCCATCAGGCTTTTATGATTTTGATTGTTGCGGCTTTCGCTCTCTCGCCCACCATTGGTCCGACATAGGGGCTTGGATCATATTTTTTGTGATAAGCCTCATCAATTTGATTGAGAACCGCCGGATCTTTGACAGCTTCGTAATGAACCGCTTCCATCTTTCCGGCCACAATAATTTTCCCGCTTTTTTGTTTGATTGCAGCCTGATACCAGCGCGAGGACGTGCCGCTATAGGCACGCACATAAAGGTCGCCATCAACAACCACTTCCCATATCCACACAGGTGTACCCGTTGTCTTTAAATCCTCATGGTAGGGAGCCATTTTGAGATCATCGGCTGCATCAATTGCCGCAACCTCGCTCTTTGTCCATTCACTCATTATTCAGCCTCATTCAGCCTCTTGAAAAACACTTCCATCAAAAAGTTCAACCATTCAGAAAGCTATCAAGCACTTCGCTTGCATGTTTTCCAACTTCCGGACAAACCTTCTCTTCAAGAATGGTAACAATTTCCTGCAAATCCTTTTTTTCAAGGCCGGTGTTCGTTCCCATCTGATAATGTGATTTCAATTGCGACTGCGCGCCTTGAAGTGCCGCAAGCATAGCAATTGTAGCAACTTCTCTTGTTTTATAATCAAGATTGTCACGCACAAAAATATCGCCAAAAAGGTGACTTTTCAAAAACTGGTCAATTGCGGGAGCAAATTCAAAAAGCGGGCCTGTCACCGGTTGACCGACCAGTTTTGTCTGGATTCCGGTTCCTACCTTCAACATTGTTTTATCTGTTTGGACGGGCGAGGCATCTCTGCCTTGTTCATCTTTTTTACCCGCGTTATGTCTTTTATTGACCACATCCATAAACGCGGAAAGTGCATTCAGACTTCTCGGGAACCCAGCATAAGCATAAGTCTGAACCAGAACTTCTTTGATTGCGTTGATCGCAACCTTGTCATCAAGTGCTTGCGTCAAAGCATTTCTTAACCCATCAATATTTCCTTCGGTTGCAAAAGCGGCAACAGGAACAAGTCTTTTTTGTTTAAGTGTCAACATTGTTTTTTCCTGTAATTTTGCAAAACTGTTTTGTGAAAAATAAGTTAGCGTGCTGGCAGAAATTAAACCCGCCTCAAAAAAACGTCGTCAATGAAGATTTAACGCCGATTTCAAGCGGACTTACCTGACGCAAAGTCGATAACAAACCGGTAGCGAACATCTTTGGCCATAACCCGTTCATAAGCGCGATCAATTTCGTCGGGTTTGATAAGTTCTATATCGGCCTCGATATGACGTGCCGCACAATAATCAATCACTTCCTGTGTTTCGGCAATGCCGCCAATCATCGAACCGGCAAGACTTTTCCGGCCAAAGCCATTGGCCATACCACTCAAACCGCCTGTCAATTCTCCAAGCGCACCAACATTAACGAGTGTCGCGTCAAGTTTGAGCATATTCATGAAAGGCTGCATCGGATATGAAACCGGCACTGTCGAGATCATCAAATCGAAATGATTGGCAAGGCGCTCGAAAGCTTTTTCGTCACTCCACAAAAATGCAGCATTTGCGCCCAAACGTTTGGCATCGGCAATCTTACCTTCCGTTGTCGTGAATACCGTGACATCGGCACGCATGGAATGGGCAAGTTTCAATGCCATATGGCCAAGACCACCAAGGCCGACAATTGCGATTTTCTGATCTTTTTGTAATTTCCAATGACGCATGGGGGAAAAGGTGGTCACACCGGCACAAAGAAGCGGCGCATAAGCAGCAAGATGCACTTGGGCTGGAATATGAATAACAAAACGCTCGTTTACAACCACGCGGTCGCTATAACCGCCAAAAGTATAACCACCGCTTATCTTGTCGGGTGAATCATAGGTAAAGGTGGTCCCGTTCAGACAGTTTTGTTCGCGGTCATCAAGGCAATTTTCACATGTACCGCACGAATCCACCATGCAGCCCACCCCGCCAATATCGCCGACTTTGAATTTCGTAACCTTTGAACCAACCGCCAGAACACGGCCGACGATTTCATGACCGGGCACGATAGGATAATGGGCGGCGCTCCAGTCCGAATGAACAGCATGAATATCGGAATGGCAAATGCCGACATAAAGAATGTCGAGAAGCACGTCGTCCGGTCTCAAAGCACGTCGTGTGATGGTGATCGGCGAAAAACCGGATGTTGCACTTTTTGCAGCATAGGCACGGGTTTCAAAAGGCTCCTTGCCAATAACCATCTTGCCTTCCGAAGGGGCTGCCTTTGCAGCTGTACTTGTTCCCATCAGTGCACCGGCGGCAAGAACAGACGCGCCACCTTCTTTCAAAAATTCGCGCCGCGGCAAAGTTTCGTGTTTTTTATGGCTAGAATTTCCACATGCTTCACACATTTTCAAATCTCCCGAACCGGCATAATGGATTTATCACCCTGTCAATCCGGTCCTTGCCGGTTCATCGCAAAGAGCCCTTAAGCCGTTGGCATTTTATCTAAATCCGGATGACAAGCCTGAGTGATGCCCGAATGACGGGTCTCAATGACAATCGTTCAAAGCGTACCCAGTTGACGAACTAACGCCTTACTTCATCCTGTTATTTAAAATCCATGACGCTCATAAAATAAGAGAATATTTGTGCATGTCTCTATGAATTCAATTCATAAATAAACGTGATATAATGGAGATCTTTTTCAATAACGGATTTTATCTCATAAAAAAATGCTTAGAGAAAACATCCATGATCTCATGTCTTTTTTCGTAGTTGCACGAGAAAAAAGTTTTACCCGTGCGGCAAGCAAACTGGGTGTCTCACAATCGGCTTTAAGCCATGCCATGCGTGGTCTTGAAGAACGATTGGGAATTCGTCTTCTCACACGGACAACACGCAATGTTTCCACAACAACGGCAGGCGAGCGGCTGATAGAAGAGCTTTCGCCGCTCATCGAGACAATGGACGAGAAGCTTGATCTCATCACCAATGCCGCCGAAGAGCCGAAAGGAAAAATCCGCATCACTACTGTGGATTATCCCGCTTCCTATATTTTGCGGCCGAAATTGCGGTCTTTTTTACAGAAATATCCGAAGATCGAGGTCGAGATTAATATCAATTATGGTCTTACCGATATTATCGAAGAACGTTTTGATGCGGGTATTCGTATTGGTGAACATCTCGCCAAAGACATGATTGCCTTTCCGGTTGGGCCAGCAATGCGAATGGCAATCGTCGGGGCGCCGAGTTATTTTGAAACACATAAAAAACCTGAAACCTTGCACGATCTGATGGAGCAGAATTGCATTAATTTGCGGGTTCCAACATCCGGCGGACTTTATCCGTGGGAGCTTGATGACGAAAATGGAGAGGTCAATGTGCGCCCGAAAGGACAGCTCATTTTCAACACCTATCCACATATTCTTGAAGCTGCGCTTGACGGATTCGGACTTGCTTATATTCCCGAACAGGAAGTCGAGGAATTTATGAGACAGGGGAGGCTCATCCGCGTTCTTGAAAAATATTGTTTACCGTTTCCCGGGTATTATCTTTATTATCCCAATCGTCGTCATCATCCGATTGCTTTCCGATTGTTCATTGAAGCCTTGAGGCGGCATGAACCCGAATAATTTTCCAACCTGAAAACTATTATCTATTCTATTTGACGTGCCCGTTTTCATTTTGTCGTCAAGCGATCTTTGTTGAACAGCTTGAACCATCCCGACATATTTTCTGTCAGATATTTCTTGTTGATTTAAAAATAGCTTGATTAGCAGAGCCTAACAGGCCATGTTCTTCGCGAGCCTTATAACCACTTCATCTCATGGAGAAGAAACCGCCTTTTTGCTTTGAACTGCTTTGCCGGTAACAGTAAAAAATTGCTTGTTACCCGAATTTCAATAATGCCGGAACAGCTTAATTTCAGGATCATTCATCAATGACAAGTTCTTTTCCCTTATTGGGTATCAAAGCTCGAAACATTTCTCTCGATTATGAAGGCAAACCGGTTTTCCGGTCGCTGGATTTTGATATTCCTGCCGGTGAATTTGTCGGGCTTTTAGGGCAAAGCGGAATTGGCAAAACCACCCTTCTGAAAATCATTGCCGGGCTAGTTAGCCCCGATAGCGGAAAAATTTCAGGTTCCGACGGTGACAGTCTTCATGGTCGTATAACCTATATGGCGCAACAGGATTTGCTATTTCCCTGGCTCAAGGTGATAGAGAATGTTTGCCTTGGAGCAAGACTGCGCCATGAGAAGAAAGACTACAAAAAAGCCGAAGAACTACTGGAAAAGGTCGGTCTTTTATCGGTCAAAGAGCAGCTTCCCGAAACTTTATCGGGCGGTATGCGCCAAAGAGTGGCTATTGCCCGTACATTATATGAAGACAAACCCGTTGTATTGATGGACGAGCCTTTTTCGGCGCTTGATGCGGTTACCCGCGCCACCATACAGGAACTTGCATTTGATCTTCTTAAAACTAAAACTGTATTGCTTGTTACCCATGATCCATCCGAAGCTGCACGATTATGTCGGCGTATACTGGTTCTTAAAGGTCAACCGGCAATTTTCCTGCCCGCTATCCTTGTCGAGGGAACAGCCCCCCGAAATTATGATGATAAAAACCGCATAAAGAGCGAAACCGAATTGATGCATTTTTTAAAGGGGATATAGTTTGCCGAACCGCTTCAATAAAAAACTTGCATTTTTCCTTCATGGTCTTGTGGTTTTCTTTGGCATCCTCGCGTTATGGTGGGCTGTTGCCATTATTTTCGATCTCAAAAAATACATATTGCCCTCGCCCCTTGTTGTTGCACAATCACTTTGGAATGGACGGCAATATCTTCTGGAAAATTCTTTGATTACAATTGTCGAAATTGTCATCGGTTTTGTATTGGGAATTTTGTCCGGTGCTGCTCTGGCGCTTCTTTTAATGTTTTCCAAGACATTGCAAAAATGGCTAATGCCGGTTCTCATTGTAAGCCAGTCAATACCGGTTTTCGCCCTTGCCCCCATTCTGGTTCTCTGGTTCGGCTATGGCATCCTCTCGAAAATCATCGCCGCAATACTGGTTATATTTTTCCCTGTCACAACAGCCTTTTTTGACGGTTTACGGAGAACGAACGAAGGGTACCTTGATCTTGCAAAAACTATGGGAGCATCTCCCTTGTCGCAACTTGTCCATATCAGGCTTGTGGCAGCGCTGCCAGCACTTGGTTCCGGTGTGCGTGTTGCTGCCGCCATTGCCCCGATTGGTGCAATTATCGGCGAATGGGTGGGGTCTTCCGGCGGGCTCGGCTATATCATGTTGAACGCCAATGCCCGCATGCAGACGCCGACATGTTTTGCCGCAATATTTATACTTTCTGTTATTGCAATGATTTTATGGTATATCACCGATATCATATTGAAATATGTTATCTACTGGGATAAAAAATCTGAACAAAATTGATTTTTCTTTTCATTATATTTCCGGAGGAAACGTGTTTAAAAAAATATTCTTTTCGATCCTCATCATTTTTCTCGGCGTTTTCGGTGCCAAAGCAAATGATAAACTTACAGTTGTTCTTGACTGGTATCTTAATCCCGATCATGCACCTTTAATTGTTGCCGAACAGATTGGCAGTTTTGAAAAACGCGGACTTGATGTCGAAATCGTCACCCCCTCCGACCCCAATATCGGACCGCGTCTGGTTGCATCCGACAAAGCCGATATTGCTTTATCCTATCAAGAACAGCTCTATGTGTTCATGGATGAAGACTTGCCGCTCACACGCATAGGAACACTCATAGAAACGCCGCTCAATACCGTTTTGGCGCTCCCCGATAGCGGGATTAAAACACCGGCCGATCTCAAAGGCAAAAAAGTCGGTTTTTCTGTGAGCAGTATCGAACCGGTGATCTTGGGGACCATGTTGGAAAATCAGGGGCTGACGATAAAGGATGTCGAGCTTATTAACGTCAATTTCAACCTCGTAAGCGGGCTGATGTCAAAACAGGTTGATGCTGTCATTGGTGGTTATCGCAATGTGGAGGGTAATGAAATACGCGAACAGGGCGTAGAACCTGTTATTATGAAGGTTGAGGACTATGGTATTCCCCCTTATGACGAACTGATTTTTGTTGCCAAAAAAGACCTCCAAAAACAAGACGCTTATAAAAAATTCCTTGAAGCCGTTCATGAAGGCCAGCAATACCTGAAGGCTCACCCGGAAGAAACATGGGACAATTTTGCGAAAAAATATAAGGAACTCGATACCGATCTCAATAAAAAGATATGGATGGAAACGGTTCCGTTATTCAGCGAAAATCCGCTCCACCTCGACAAAGAAAAATATATTTCTTACGGCGTCTATCTT
Source organism: Ditibartonella apihabitans (assembly GCF_002007485.1). Lineage (GTDB taxonomy): Bacteria > Pseudomonadota > Alphaproteobacteria > Rhizobiales > Rhizobiaceae > Bartonella > Bartonella apihabitans. The sequence continues at coordinate 503,942 of NZ_CP015820.1, read as the reverse complement.
TATAAAAAAGGCATTGTCAAAAAAGAATATCCGCTTGACAGTTTTGCGACCGAATTGAAATAAAAATCAAATGAAAAATCGGGCATGATGGGCGTTCATCATTGCCCGATTTTGTTGTTTTGCAAAACCTATGCCAGAGAGCGAGATAACAGCATAATATCTATTCAAAACAATATTTTATTATCCGCATATCCGGCTATCATAAAATTGGAATAAGGGCGCGAATAGCTTCCACCTTTCCCAAATCAATGTCGAAGGCCAGAAGGTCAGCCTCGCTCGCCAGACGTGCCCGCACACTGCCCGTCGGGTCGACAATGGAACTCTGTCCGATGCCGAGCGGTGCTGTTCCTTTTGGCGGTTGCCAAGCCTGATCGCAGGCAATTAACCAGGCCTCTGAATCGGCCGCACGGGCGCGAACCAACAAATCCCACTGCTCGGCTTTTCCAGGACCAGCTCCCCAGGAAGCCGGAACAATAATCAATTTTGCACCTTTTTTTCCCATTGCGGAAAACTGGTAGGCAAACCGCAAATCATAACAAATGGCAAAACCGATCTTGCCGAACACTGTATCGAGAACAAGGGAATCACGTCCCGCTTCAACGAGGTCTGATTCACGTGAGCCGAACGCGTCATATAAATGAACTTTCTGATAAGTGGCTTCTGTGTTTTTTCCGGTAATGATCAACTTATTGCGTATGCGCCCGTCATTTGCCGGTTCAAACATACCGGCAACAATCATCATATCATATTTCACTGCATAAGAGCGGATCAATGTCGCGAAAGGACCATCAAGCGGCTCTGCCTCATCCTTCAAAGCCGCTTCAAAGGAAATTTGGGCTGCTTCTGGGAAAACCAATATGTCGACTTTTTGCCCGGCAGCCTTTTTAACCATCTGAATAATTTGTTCGTTATTCTCGTCTTTGTTGACGCTGCTTCGGATCTGAGCCAACCCGACTTTGACTATTTCACCCATTTATTTTCTCCCTATACTTGCCAATATTCCAATTTCCTATATTCTTGAAATCAAATTCAAGTAATGTAGGATTATGGAAAAGAAATCTTCTGGTCGCGAACGGGCCTATTCTCATATCCGTAACACAATTCTGACAAATCCATCATCTGTCGGAACATTTCTGAACGAGCGGGAAATTGCTGATAGTTTGGGCATTTCGCGCACGCCGGTCAGAGAAGCTTTCATGATGCTTGCCAGTGAAGAGCTGATTGACCTGAAGCCCAATCGGGGAGCATTTGTTTCGCCTTTGAACGGAAAACAAGTCAATGATTTGTTTCAGGCGCGTGGTGTTGTCGAGAGCTGGAGTGCACAATATTGTATCTCCCACAATATCGACCCGACACCGGACATGATCAAGGAACTCAACCTCCAGAAGACGATGGCGCTTGATGATCCCTATCCTGACTTCATTGAACATGACCACGCTTTCCATTGTGCTTTGGTTCGGGCCACCGGCAATGAATTTTTAAATCAGATGTATGAGTTGCTTCGTGCCCGTTTTATTACTTTTGGTCTACGCGTAATGCATAATAATGCAATAAGGCGGATAGAGGCATTAAAAGAACACCAATTTATTCTGGATGCACTTTTAACCAAAGATATCAAAAAGGCAAAAAAAGCTATACTTGATCATCTTGATATGACACGCCGGCATCTTGATTGATCAAAAGAAATTTTATTCCTCCAGACTATATTCGGACTGCAACAGAAATAAGCTGCTCCAGTCCGTTTTGTGTTTTCATAATTGATGCGGGTGTCTCGTCATTGCAAGGCCGATCAATGTCAGGATACATGATAGCCCGATATAAAGACAAATGAAAAAACCGCTTGGGTCGAACGAGATGAACCAGGTGAGCAGGATCGGAGCAATTGCGCCACCAACAATACCGGCAAAAGTATAGGCAAGCGAGCTTCCTGTATAACGCAGACGCGCCGAGAATTGTTCTGCTATCAAAGATGCCTGAGGGCCATACATCAATGAGTGGCAAATAAGGGCGCCGGTAACGCCGATCAGAAGGCGGGCAAATGTCGGCTCCTGCATCATATAGAAAAAAACAAATGTCCATATTGCCGCACCTATTGTGCCGACAGCATAGATAAGACGCCGTTCTACTCTATCCGACAACCAACCGCTAAATGGAATAAAAAACACCTGAATGCCGGAAGCAATTGTTACGGATTCGATTGCATCGGAGCGTGGCATTCCCAAATATTGAGTAGCATAAGCGAGTACAAAAACCGTAAAGCATGAATAGAGAACATCCGGCCCGATACGCGCAAATAGACCAGCAAAAAGGGCTCTGCTTTCATGTTTGAATATTTCCGAAACCGGCGCGTTAGAGCGTTCATCATGTTGTTCAAGTTTTTTGAAAACAGGGGTTTCTTCAAGTGAAAAACGGACCCATAGACCGAATATCACCAATAGAGCCGAAAGCAGGAATGCTGCTCTCCACCCCCAATCAATAAACTGTTCCGTGGTCAAGACTTGCGAAAAGATTGCCAGAACACCATTTGCAAGCAAATTTCCCAATGGGGGCCCGACTTGCGCAGCAGATGCCCAAAATCCCCTTTGTTCCGGCTTGCTGAATTCGCTGGAAAGAAGAACCGCCCCTCCCCATTCGCCACCAACGCCGACGCCTTGCGCAAAACGCAATAAAACAAGAAGAACCGGAGCGAGGTAACCCACTGACGAGAATGTCGGCAAAAGGCCAATGATAAAAGTTGCTATACCAATCAGCAACAGCGTCCAAACCAGAACTTTTTTGCGCCCGACAATATCTCCAAGACGACCGAAAAATATGCCGCCTAAAGGACGGGAAATATACCCCACGGCATAAGTGCCAAACGCTTTCAAAGTACCTGCCAGCGAATCGCCATCGGGGAAAAACAAGTGGCCAAAGACCAAAGCCGCGCAGGCACCGTAAACAGCAAAGTCATACCATTCAAGAGACGTTCCACTTAAACTAGCCGCAAAAGCCTTGATAAGGCTCTTCCGTTCTATAGGTGGTTCAGTCTCTTCTATACTGCTTTCCATTCAGCGACCCCTTTATTATTGTATGTTTTTGGTATACGATTTGTATGCAATATCTCCCTATAGTTGGTTAGTCTACTATTTTTTTGCGGCAGAACGGGATGGAAAGTCCGGTTGTAGAAGTCTGGTTATATATGGCGTTGGCAGTGGCTTGAAGACTGTCAATGTCAATTGGGTGTTCAACGCAAGATAGGCCGGATATGATAGAGAGGAAGTCCTTCATCCTATAGAAGAACTTGCGATACTGGATGTCCCTGCCCCGCAAACTTTTCCGACATTTTATCCTTCAGGCTCTCATGTTATCTCGCAAGACCATCTTTATCCGGCCCCACATGATAAAACTTCGGATGAAGCTGAAAAGCTTTTCTCAATTGGTAAAAATGAAAACGAACATTTATCGATGGCTGCTCGCGATCAGACTGACCGAACATTGGAAGCCTTTGGCATCGACTGGTCAAAACAATCTGCGCCCGCTTTTATTGGCGATCTTGCCTTTCGTTATAATGCTGTAAAAGACCTGTTTGCCGTCTCTAGCTCGAAAGCATGAAGTAAGGATAAGAATGACAAAAACTTGTCAGAACAGGAAAGCCGGTCTTCTTATTGCTCCCTCCGAGGGGGTGAAAAAAGCTTGATGACGCACGCTTTACTCGCCTCCCCGAACATTACTACTGAGCGGGTGAATAGCTATTCAACCGGTTTGCCGAACATTTACATGTCGAATTTGGCGATCAAAAAGGCAATATCAGCCATGGTTCTTATCATATCGCACGGCTATTTGATGCTTGTGAATAGTGCTTGTAAAAGCAAAAAAGACACGAAGAGCAGGATTTTCCAGCCAAATCGATTGATAGAAGAACGACGTTTCGAATGATATCAATGGGGATAATTAAGGTTTCCTCACAAACTACCGATCTTTTCCTGATTAATATTTTGGACGCATCTCGAACTATCTCGGCAAAATGAATAGTGTTTCCGCGGGTAGAAGTTACAGGTTTTTCCGGAACAGTAAGCACTGCCACGTATTTTATCCAAACGCTCTAATCTCTCTAACATAACGATATAAATGTAACATTATTATAAAATATATTTTTGGACATTCCAAACATTCATCAACCGGAAAAATTATATCTCCTGCTGATGAATATTTTTAACTTTTTTATCGCGTGATAAAGATTAAGTCATATTTCGCCTTTTGCGTTAAACTCTTCCAACGACATACGGATATTTGCGGCAATTGTTTTAATTGGCTCGGGCGGGCACCATTTTGGATGGCTCGTCTTCAATAGATAACGCAATTCCTCGCTATCTATTCCACATGCAAGATCGGCAAGGTAATAGCCCAGCATAGAACTCCGTGTGAGCCCCGAACCATCGCCAACTGCAGCAGCGTAAACATGGGGGCTTTTTTGAAAGAAAAATGATGCTCCATTCAGTGTTAAGGGTATCATACCCCCATAAACAAATTCAAAATTGACATGTTTCAACTTTGGAAAACGGTTTTCAAATGCTCTGCGTAACATTTTCCGTGCCCGGAAAACACGTTCCGGAGAAAGGGTCAAATGGGTCGGAAATGTCAGACCATTGCGCACATAAATACGTTTTGTCGGGGTGAACCGAACGGTCGTACCGGCCGCATGTGCCGACGTGCATCCCCATGGTTTCACATTTTTAAATTCCGTAAGTTCATCTTCTGTCAATTCACGCGTGAATGCACCGAAACTGCCTGCCGGAGTCATTCTTCCTTTTTGCTCGATCCCGAAAGAGTCGATAAAAACACCGGATAAAAGGAGAAGATCACCTGCCTTCACATTTTTCCCGTTCACCAGTTGAATGTTGATTGTCTTGCCCTCATCAATCTTCAAGACAGGGGTTTCTTCGAATATATCGACATTTTCCGGCAAAACAGATGCAAAACCGCGCACCGTTTCGGAAGGATTTATCAGCACTGTTCCTGCTGTATAAACCGCTTTTTGATAATAGCGTGTGCCAAGCCTTGCTGCCAATTCTTCTCCGTCAATAAATTGGCTTTTTCCCCCTACACCCGCTACGATATTTGCCAAAGCATCAAGATTTTTCAAATATTTTGTTTCATGCCCCGCGAGATATTTTCCGGATTCCACCCAATCCACTTGAAGCTTATATTTATTTTTCAGATTACGCATGCGTTCAATAATAAGCTTGTTCAGGTGAAGCCGGTATTTGTGGTCATCCATCGTTACTCCCGGTTCACCAAATGAATGGGGAATATCCATCAAAAAGCCGGCATTTCGCCCGCTGTCACCCATGCCGATTTTGAGTGCTTCAAATAACGCTATTTTTGCATTCGGCCGGTTTTCTGCCAATTTATGTGCGGCATTCACACCGGCAAATCCGCCACCGATAATGACATAATCATAGTCTTTTTTAAGCTTTGATATGTCGGTAAATTTATGATCTTTGAAACGTGAAAGTTCGAACCAACCGAGATCGCCCGCCTTGGCCGGAAATCTTTGTATTTCTTCCATGCCTCTATCTCCTCCACGAAATATTAAGAAATATCAATCCAGATGGTTTTTAATTCGGTATATTGGTCATGTGCCCAAATGGATTTGTCACGACCTCCAAAACCGGACTCCTTGAAGCCTCCGAAGGGTGTCGTTGCATCCCCTTCCCCGAAACAGTTGACGGTAACAATTCCGGCTAAAATCGCTTGGGATAAAGACAAAGCATTGCGCAAATTGCTTGTATAAACCGAGGCCGCCAATCCATAGCGGGTATTATTGGCAAGCTTGATCGCTTCGTTGATTGTCGTAAAAGTCGTCACGCTCAAAACGGGGCCAAAAATTTCTTCCTGAAAAAACCGGCTCTTATCTGTCACATGATCGACAACTGTCGGTTCGACATAAATTTCCTGATCGGTTTTGCCACCGGCGACAAGATGCAATCCTTCTTTGTCGATTTCAGAAAGAAAATCCGATACTTTTTTAAAATGCGCGGGGCTTACCAATGTCCCTACGCGGTTTTTCGGATCAAGCGGATCGCCCATTTTCCAGTTTTTCATATGGACCAGAATTTTTTCGAGCAGCCGTTCTTTAATATCGCGATGAACAATCAAACGTGACGTGGCCGAGCAGTTTTCCCCCATATTCCAGAAAGCACCATTCACCACTTGTTCGGCAACCTTGTCGATATCGTCGACATCATCAAGAACAATTGCGGGATTTTTGCCACCACATTCAAGCACGATCCGTTTGAGATTGGATTCTGCCGAATAATGCAAAAAGCGCCTTCCTGTTGCGGTTGAACCGGTAAAACTGACCATATCGACATCCATATGCCGCCCTATCGGTTCACCGGCGTCGCGTCCCGATCCCGGCACAATATTGAGAACACCGGCAGGAATGCCCGCTTCATGGGCAATTTCGGCAAGTCTTAACGTCGAGAGGGTTGTTTCCTGTGCGGGCTTCAAGACGATTGAACAGCCCGCAGCCAAAGCCGGACCTATTTTCCACGCTGCCATCAAAAGCGGGAAATTCCACGGCAAGACCAGCCCCACAACACCGATTGGCTGGCGAACCACCATGGCTATGCGTTCCGCCCCTGTGGGGGCAGTATTATCGTAAATTTTGTCGATCAGTTCGGCGTGCCAACGAATTGTATAGATCGTATCGGGAACATCGCCATTCATACATTCGCCAACCGGCTTGCCGCTATCAAGGCTTTCCAGCACCGCCAATTCTTCGCTGTGCTTTTCGAGTAGATCGGCAAATTTTAGAAGGACCAGCTTGCGTTCCAATGGCGTGCGTTTCCTCCACACACCTTCGTCAAAGGATCTTCGTGCCGCTTTGACTGCTATATCGACATCCTCGCTATGACAATTGGCAATCGTTGCCAGTTCTTTGCCTGTTGCCGGATTACGGGTCACAAATCTATCACCTGCAACAGAGTTTACAAAAGCACCGTCAATAAAAGCATTGGTCGGAAATTTTAATTTGTCGGCAAGCTCGTGATAATATTGGCTGGTTTTAAGCTCGGTCATTTAACACCTTTTTGTATTGCTGCTATATTTGTTTTAAGAGTTTCAATAATCTGCGAGAGGCGTTCTTTTTCCTTTTCACTAAGCTCTTGCAAAGGCGCGCGAACGGGGCCAACATTCAGCCCTTGCAACTCACAACCATATTTGATTGATTGCACAAACTTTCCTTCATCAAGGAAATTCATCAAAGGCAGCATTTCCCGCATGATTTTACGCCCTTTGACGAAATCATTCTCAAGAATACAGCTTTCATAAAGCGCAATATGTTCGGCAGGAATAAAGTTAGATCCAGCACAAACCCAGGCCGGTGCACCCCATGCAAAGAATTCGAGCGCCTGGTCATCCCAACCGCATGCAAGCTTTATATTCGGATATTTCGATACAAATAAATGGATGCGATTAATGTCACCGGAGCTTTCCTTTATTGCCACGACGTTCTTCGACTGACTGACAATATCGAGATAGGTTTCCCCCATCGACATAGACATACGACCCGGATAATTATAAAGCATGATCGGTAAATTGGCCGCTTTATCAATGGCGAGCGCGTGGCGGGCATTTTCTTCTTCTGTGGGGACAGCATAAGGGGGCGTGGTCACTAAAATTGCGTCAGCACCGATTTCTCTCGCATGTTTTGCATAAATCACAGACTCTTCTGTGCGAATTGCACCTGTACCGATAATGAGAGGTAATCTGCCAGCGATGACCTTTTTGGCATATTCGGCAAGGTCGAGCCGTTCCTGTTGGGTTTGTGCGTAATATTCACCGGTAGAACCGGCAACAATGATGCCGTGAACTTTGGCATCAATCAATGACTCCAACACCTCTGCATAAGCTTTTTTGTCAATGGTATAATCTTGCTTATAAGGCGTAACAACAGGTGTATAAATCCCCTTGAATTGCATATTTTCCTCCGAAATTTTACGTAATAGTAGAGCGCTGCTTTTGGCATGTGCCAAAAACATCAAACAATAGAAATTGTATTTTAATTGACGAGCAGACTTGAGTTTCTGTTCTAAATATTGAAGTTATCAGGCGTGAGTGGCTGGGGGATCACAAACATTTCCATCCTCTCCCGGGATAAAACCCAATGTTGTGACACAAGATCTACAAACGCTTCCTGATCTCTTTCTTTTATTGCAGCAATAAATCCGTCATGGTGGGCGACCGCTTTATCCATTCTGGCTTTCATATCACCACTATTCTGGTTATAGAAAATACTGCCAATACGACTATGATCTATAAGAAGTCGTCTCAGACTTGCCTGCAAATAAACATTTCCCGACATTTCTCCGATAATTTCATGAAACCGGTTATTGCTGACTGTCATGGCAACAGCATTACCTTCTTCATTCGCTTTTCGGAAATCCTCCTGCACACTTTCAAGCTCGACAAGTTGTTTCTGTTTATAATTATTGACCGCCAGACGGCCGATTGCCGCATAAATCATAGGGGCGACGAGAAAAAAATTTCTCATTGTCGAATGATTCATTGAAGCAACACGTGCGCCTTTATTTTCTTGCAAAACAACATAGCCTTCGCCAGCCAAACGTTGCAACACCTCCCTTACGGGCGTTCTCGAAAGACTGTAAGACTTGCTCAATCGCAATTCATCCAAATACTCATCCGGATCAAGTTCCATACTCAGTATTTGACGCTTAAGGTCTTCGTAGAGAACGCTTTTTCCGTTCCTCATATTGCCTCTCCTGAAATAACAATAAGAGAAGCGATACCAAATACCGTTTCAATTTACGACATTTTTTTACAAGGTCAATAATAATTGTATATTTTTATTATTTATTATGTATTATAAAAAAATAAGGAAGGAGGAGGCGCTTTATAGCTATGCTTGAAGCGTAAAGGATAAAAGCGCGCTCTTTGCAAGTTTTACTTATGTTTTGTGAAAGGTGCGCAATGGTTTCGCCTGTTTCATATGTTTTAAAAACAGCAGCTAGCGATGTTTTGAAGTGTTTCCGTTCGTTCTTCACAATCATTCCGTTTTTTTGACAAAACCGGTTAAAGCATCTGTCAAAGCAATAAGCCGCAAGTTTGCAGCGTTTTTATCGGCCAGTGTTTTTATTCGTTTCACAGAGCGATCAGTTCCTGGTGTTCATAGAACATTGAAGGCTTATCGCATCTCTATTCGGCAGCGGTTCAGCCATTACACCGGTTTGTTATTGCTTTTCGATATTTCGGATCGGCGAGAAATGGAAAGCACAACAGTATCAGTGTTTCCGGTTCAGCCCGTCATTCAAAACAATCCGTTTCAACGTTTGGAGCTAACCGTTCTGCCATTGAATATCAGGTCCAGCGACGGGTTGTGACGTTGGTTATGACTATTATTGGCGCATTAATGACCGCGAAAATTTTATTTTGCGTCCGACATTCAAGCAAGAAGCGATCGGGATAATCCTTCGGCAGCATCACAGGAGATGATGCCGGTCGGATGACTTTCATAGAATGGGATTATAAAGTGGGAGGTATTTTATGAGCACTATAGTGCAATCTGTCGAAGATATAAAACTGAATAATTTTCATCGTCTTTTAAGTGTTCGCTCCGGTGGTGGCTCATTCGTCGACGGTTATGTCCTGTCCATCATCGGGGTTGGAATGCTACAGATAACTGCGGCTTTACACCTGACAAATTTCTGGCAAGGCATGATTGCTGCTTCAGCGTTAATCGGCATTTTTTTGGAGGTTTTGTCGGTGGGTGGATAACCGGAAAATTCGGTCGGCAAAAACCTTATTTCATCGGGCCGACTTTATTCATCATTTGTTCGATCGGACAATTCTGGGTTCAATCAGGTTATGCATTATTCATTTACCGGTTTTTTATCGGAGTAGCTGTCGGCATTGAATATCCTGTCGCGACAGCTTTGCTCGTTGAATTTTTACCCAAAAAATCACGCGGTCCGTTACTCGCGATGCTCACGATCATGTGGTTTGCCGGTGCTGCGGTTGCCTATCTCGTCGGTGATATGATCTTGCGCGCGGGAGGAGAAGACGCTTGGCATTATATTCTGGCAAGTACCGCAATTATCGGACTGTTATTATTTCTGGTTCGCCTCGGCACCCCTGAATCTCCCCGTTGGCTGATTGCTCAGGGTAAAATTGACGAAGCTGAAAAAGTCATCAAAAAAGTCTATGGCGAAGAATATTCACTCGATCATTTGCCTGAACAACCGGCCGAGCAAAAAGTCTCGTTCCTTGATTTGCTTCATTCAGGCTACGGAAAACGAATGTTTTTTGTTTCCACATTCTGGACATGTTCTGTCATCCCCGTTTTTGCCGTTTATGCCTTTGCTCCCAAAGTTTTGCTTGCTTTGAATTTACGGGGGGAATGGGCGTCCTTCGGATCTATCGCAATTACATTTTTATTTGTGGTGGGATGTATTATTGCAACCCAGCTCATCAATGTCATGGGGCGCCGCCCGATGTTGATATATAGCTTTCTGTTATCAGGCATTGCACTGTTTTTATTGGGTATGTTCTATAACAGTTCGGAAATCGTTATCCTCATTCTTTTCGGTGCCTATGCAGTGTTCATCGGAGGCGCACAGGTTCTTCAACTGGTTTACCCGAACGAGATTTTCCCGACAGAAATTCGCGCGACTGCCGTGGGTATCGGCACCTCGTTGTCACGCATAGGTGCAGCAATCGGCACATATCTTGTCCCATTATCGCTTGATAAATTCGGAATTTCAGACACGATGTATGCTGCTGCGGCTGTTACTTTTTTGGCCTGATCGTCTCGTATTTCTTGGCAACAGAAACAAAGCACCTCAATTTGAACGAAGCCGGCGTCCTTGATTGAGTTCACTAATTACATTAAAGGAAAGTATGTTGATAAATAGAACATACTTTCCTTTTTAAAAAGTCCTGAACCACTATTTTTTTCAAAAACAACAATCCGATTTTGCCTTAGGCAAACGCTCTGAAAATTGGCAATTCAAGATAAAAAACATATGTTGCGCATCTGGCACTTCATTACACAATTTTGCATCATTACCATCTAATTGGAACGGCATATGGTTTCCCGAAGAATAGCAGAAGTCCTATTGAACAGCTTTGATGACCCCTTCTATTTTCTAAATTAAAGCTGCATCAAGCGATTGCCGTAAAACGTCGGCAATATCGGATTTTTCCGGCTTATATAAAAGCAGATATTCAATATCCGGCAGACTTGGGAGATTATATAAATGTGTATAATCTTTAAGGCTGTCATCCATCGAATTTTTGTTGAGACAGCCGATGCCCAAGCCTGCTTTGACAGCCAATTGTAAACTGGCAACATTCGAGGCCGTATGTGTTAATCCATAAGAAACCGAACTATCGGAGAGAAGTTGAAGGGCTGCCTTTTGTATCATACAGCCTCTTTTCATACCGATCAGCGGCAATACTCCATCGGTTAAAAACCTCTTCTTTGCAGCACCTGCCCAATATAACGGATCCCGTTTTATAACGACTCTATCCGGATAGGCAGGTAAGGGTGTTCCGATAAGATGCGTGAGGATTATTATATCGAAACCACCTAGTTCGTTGTCGTGCACAAGCGTATTTGACCCGCTTTTAAATGTAAGGCTCAATTCGATGTTCGGACGATCTGCTGTCAACATTTCCAAAGCCTGTGCAACTTTTTCAGGCGTGAGGTAATCTGTAATCGAAATCGAGATATTTTCGTTTCCGGCGACATTATGCATATCGGCAAGCGCCAAACGGTTAAGTTTCAAAATGGCGAGAGCATGTTTTTGCAACTTCTCGCCATCAATTGTCGGACGTGTTCCTTTTTTCCCTCTTTCCAGCAGTTGACAGCCACAAACAAGTTCAAGTTTTTGCATTTGTTCTGTCAAGGCCGACTGGGAACGGTAAAGACGTTCGGATGCTTTTAGAAAGCTTCCGGTTTCCAAAATCGTTATAAAAGTCGTTAGCAGATCGGGATCCAGATTTTGCATCGGCTTGTCTTTCCATAATTCGGAAAAACCGAATCATTTTATAAAAAAATCCTGTTATATTTATAGATAATTCAATGCTACGCATTTCACAACTGAAAAAAGCGGAGCTGAATAATGAGTGAAAAAGCTTTCATAAACGACGGGGTCCATTCAAATGGTCACAAATGGAAAGTGCTGTTTACATGTGCTTTGGCGAATACCTGTTTTACATTTGTAATTGGTGGTGTTCCGGCCACAGCGCTCCTTTTACGGGATGATTATCAGATCTCGACACCAGTATTGGGCATGCTTATGGGAATTGTCGGAATAGGCATAGCTTTGGGTGAAGTTCCCTGGGGAATGCTGACCGACCGGCTTGGCGACCGCCCTATTCTTATAACCGGTTTGACGACAACCGCATTTGTTCTCGCCGTAACGGCTATTTTAATAAATGCTGTTCCGATTGTTTATGCACCGGTAACATTATTCATCGGGCTACTCATTATCGGTCTTTCAGGAGGCAGTCTGAATGGCTCGAGTGGACGCGCGATCATGCAATGGTTCGAGAAAGAGGAACGTGGGTTTGCCATGGGTGTCAGACAGACGGCTGTTCCACTCGGCTATGCCTTGGGAGCGGTGTTTTTCCCATTGATTTCCTATAAATCGAGTTTTGTCTGGTCACTTTATATCTCGGCTTTGTTCTGCATTCTCTTTGCATTTTTAACTTATCTTTGGGTTGTTGATATTGACCAGAAAAAGGGTACCGAGACAACAAAACCAGCCGAGAAAGAAACAGCTACCCATGTTTTCAAACAGTTGGCCATATGGCGTATTGTCGTGGCAATCGGCCTTTTGTGCGCACCGCAATTTGCTTTGATGACTTTTACAATGCTTTTCTTACATGACTTTGCCCATATCAATATCGAATATATCAGCGCGATACTGTTCTTTATCCAAATAAGTGCCGGTTTCACACGTATTTCCGGCGGCTATTATACCGATAAGAAAAACAATCGCGTAGGCTTTCTAAAAACGGTAACAATATTAAGCGCTATCGCGTTTTTTATCCTTACGCTTCTTACCTTTTTCTATGGCGAAATTCCATCGACACATCTCACGTGGGCACTCATCACCGCTGTTCTCGTTGCCGGCGTCTTTATATTATCATGGCAAGGTGTCGGCATGACCGAATTGGCTACAATGGCAGGCCCGAAAAGCGTTGCAACCGCTATGGCAATGGCAAATACCGCAACCTTCTTTATATTGTTCGCAACCCCGACAATTATACCGTGGATACTCCACGCAACATCCTGGACAGGTGTTTGGGGGGCTATGACACTAGTCTGTATCGGCGTGTTTTTTCTATTCTAATTGAAACTTGCAGAGGTACTTCTCTTGTCCATAATGGTTGAAGAATTGAATTTATCCTTTTCTTCAACCTCTTTCTTGCCCACCCCCAAGCACAGTCTTATTTCTAATAATGGATATTATTAAAATGCCTTGATATTGTCTTAATTTATTTTTATTTTTATAAAGCAAAATTATGTTTTATTTAATTTTAAAATATTTTTATTATTTAAGTCAAATATTAATAGGGTTAATTTCTATTTATATTGCCAATTAGAACATAGTTATCCTGTTTTTATAAAAAAATTCTTACTAAGCAATAATAGTCGATTTTATAGCCTTTTGTAATGCTCTGAATGCGGGTTTCGAAAGAGCTTTTGAATCTGTAACAAGATGATCGATTTTCTCGATTCCACAAAACTTCGTTTGTGGGTTTGCACCTATTTTTGTGTAATCGGCAATGATGATGGTTTGCTTGGCATTCTGCGACATTGCTCTGGCGATATCAGCAGCATCGGAATAATAATCGCTTGCTCCACGAACTACATCAATACTCCATGGTGTCAAAATAGCTAAATCAGCCATATAGCGATAGATTTCAATAATTGTAGACGAGCCAAAGGTTTCCATCGGGTCCTGTTTGAATTCACCGGTTAATAAAATAACCTTGAAGCGTGGTGATGGTTTTCCTGTTGGATCACTCAATTTGCGGGCAACGTCTAAAGCATTTGTTATAATAGTTAAATCCCTCAGACCATTGGCACCTGCAATTGCTTCTGCCATAACGACGCATGTCGAACCCGCGTCAATAAATATCGTTTGTCCACTTTTTATAAGTTTAAGTGCTGTTGCAGCTATAGCGCGTTTTTCCTGTAAGCGTTGTGTATGGCGTATGCGAAAACTTGAATTTTTTACTTCAACAGCAATAGCACCACCGCGAACCCTGCGTAATTCACCTGACTTTTCCATTTCCAGCAAATCACGCCGGATGGTTTCACGGGATACATCAAAATCTTCGGCGATTTTATCAATAGACACTTGTCCAAAGGCAGATAAGTAATGCCGAATTTTTTGTTGCCGTTCTTCCTGCCACATTAACGATTACTCCTTGAATTTTATATGTTTTTGTCCTTCAACAAATTGCGAGGCACGCTTTCCCCAATATGGCTTCTAAGAATTTTTTTATGAATGTCTCTCGCTTTTTTCCCCAAAATACGTGAATTAAAATCATATGCAACCGGCTTATTTTAAAAATTTATAAAAATGGCAATTCCACAAATTGACATAAAAAACATATAATGCCATATTTTGTTATTCTCGTAAGAACAAAAAACTACTTTATGCATAAAAAACGATAAGCCAAAAATTTCAAAAATGAGGTGAAAAATGGGGGGAATAATGACTGTTGGTGATGACCTTATAAATTTTGCCGTCGAGATGGCAGATGTCGCGCGGAAGCATATTACTGATAGAAATCGTAACGATATTGCAATCAGTCTGAAGCCGGATCGCTCATATGTTACCGAGATGGATGTCTCGATTGAAAAGCTATTGCGATCAATGATTCGAACTAAATACCCGGAACATGGCATTATCGGCGAGGAGCTGGACTGGGTGGAGCCGGACGCAGATTATGTTTGGGTTCTTGATCCGATTGACGGGACGGCGTCCTATATCGCAGGCATGCCCGTATATGGGACGTTAATTGCTTTGGCTTTTAAAGGGGTGCCAGTTTTAGGAATTATTGATATTCCACCTGTTGATGCGCGTTGGATCGGGGTAAGCGGTCGACAAACGACCAAAAATGGCGTGGCTTGTTCCGTAGGCAAATGCGACAGTCTTGCCAGCGCGATAATGTCAACCAGTAATCCCGATTTTTATGAGCCAGCCGAATTGCCAGCTCTTGATTGTTTAAGGTCACGAACGAGTTGGCGGATTTACGGCGGCGCCTCTCTTGCTTATGGTTTGTTGGCTCAAGGCGGCACGGATATCGCCCTTGATACCGGTTTAAAAATCTATGATTTCGCTCCATTTCGCCCCATTATCGAAGGAGCTGATGGGGTTATTAGCGACTGGGACGGACAGGCTATCACCTTAAAAACCGGTAAACGTATTTTAGCGGCGGGCAATGTCGATCAACACAGAGAAATCCTTCAGCTTATTAAAGAGCTCAATATTCCCAAATAAAACAATTAAAATATCAATGAGGAGAAAAAATTATGGGAATTGATATTAAAAATTTAAGTGTTCGTTATGGCGACGTGAATGTTATTAGCGATCTTGACCTGAAAATCCCTGAAGGGTGCTTTTTTACATTGTTAGGGCCATCCGGCTGCGGAAAAACTACACTTTTAAGAACGATCGCCGGCTTTGTACATGCCTCGAAAGGCAACATATATTTCCAATCGAAAGACGTAACCAAGCTTCCTCCCCATAAACGTAATATAGGCATGGTCTTCCAGGATTATGCGCTCTTTCCGGACAAGACAGTAGCACAAAATGTCGCCTATGGGCTTCTTGCACGAGGCATACGTGGTGAGGAAGTTACCAAGCGGGTAAAGCGCGAGCTCGAGCATATGGGGCTTGATCAATTTATGGATCGATATCCTGCTGCCCTTTCAGGGGGGCAAAGACAGCGCGTTGCCTTGGCGCGTGCGATGGTTATCAAGCCACAAGTATTGCTCATGGATGAGCCTTTATCAAATCTTGACGCAAAATTGCGTATACAAATTCGTGAAACAATTTCAGATCTCCAGAGAGAAGCCAACATTACGACTGTATTTGTGACACATGACCAGGAAGAAGCTTTGTCCATGTCCGATCAGATCGGCGTTATCAATCATGGTGCAGTAGAGCAACTTGGCACACCGCAAGATATTTATAGCAAACCACGTACCTCCTATGTTGCAGACTTTATTGGTGCTGCCAACAGGGTGGATGCAACGATCCAAAATATATATGAGGACGGATTTGCCCAAATAAACGTGCATAATTTAACAATCCGTGCTCGTAGCACCCTTGAAGCTAACCAGCAAAAGGGCATTCTTATCATGCGGCCGGAAGATTTGAAGCTGGTAACCAATAAAGACGATAATAACCAATGCTTTCCTGTAAAAATTGTAAAAAAGCAATATCTGGGTGCAAAAACGCATTATCGTGTTGCTCTATCCGACAATTTCATTGTCAATGTTGAATCCTCTGGCGATAACCATGATCGTTTCCCCATTGGCCAAGATATTGCGCTTGCTATTGATCCACGTAAAACTGTGTTGGTGGCATCATGAGACAAATAGATTTTCGTAGTCCTTGGCCATGGTTAAGTCTAGCCGCACTGGTCGTTTTAATAACTTTTATACTTTATCCGCTGCTTAATATTTTAACCGCGAGCTTTGGCAGTGGCGGTCAAAATGGCTGGGTCCAATTATTACATAATGATAAAGGGCTCGCAGCTATTGGCAATACATTAATTCTCGCAACAATCGTTACTTTCACAAGTTGTCTTATTGGTGTCCCGCTTGCTTATGTAACCGCCCGTTACAGTTTTCGTGGGAAGGCCATTTTAGCCCTTTTACCGCTCATCACATTAGTCATTCCCGAGGTAATAACAGCACAGACCTGGTTAATGATACTCGGCAATAATGGTATTATAACCCGTTTATTAAGAGATATCGGTATTATACTACCCAGTTTTTATGGCTGGTTCGGACTTATTACCGTTTTGACATTTATTTACTATACTTATGTCTATATCGGAACGGTTGCATCTATAAGTCACTTTGATGTGCAACTTGAAGAAGCTGCACAAAGTCTCGGAACTTCGCCAGTTAAATCACGGTTCAAAGTGATGCTGCCGGTGATTATGCCGGCAATTCTTGCTAGTGCCTTACTCGTATTCACTATGGTTGTCGGCAATTTTGCTGTCTCAACGATCTTATCCAATAAATTACCTTTATTATCGGTTGCGACATATCAGGCGGCCGTCTCCGAAGGCGGAAGCAATCCCGTAATGCAAAGTACTTTTGCATCGGTTTCGGTTGTTATGATTATGATCGTACTTTTTGCGAACCGCTGGATTGTAGCGCATGGACGTTACCAAATTACCCAGGGACGTGGCGCTACCCCAAGAAGGATGAAAGGGCGAGCCGGTATCATTATAGGACTTGTTGCCAGTCTCATTGTTATTCTTTCACTCTTGCCGCTTATCGTTGTTTGCGGCGGTGCCTTTACTGTTTCACGTGGTCCGGTTTTACGCTGGGGAGAATGGACATTCGCAAATATTGAGCGGGTCTTCGTAACTGCGCCACAACCGCTCATAAATTCAATATGTTATGCTGGTATGGCTACGCTTATCGGCATCTCGTTCAGTGCAATTGTAAGTTACCTCATTGTCAAGAAGAGAAATTTTATTACACCATGGCTTGATTATATTTCCTCTGTCCCTTTGGCTTTATCCGGAACAGTGCTTGGTATTGGACTTGTCGTTTCATTTAATAGCGGATGGTTACCTCTCACGGGAACTGCGGCAATTATGGTGCTGGCACTTTTAATCCGCCGTCTTCCTTTCGGTATGCGTAACTCGCAAGCAACCCTACATAATATTTCGAATTCTATGGAGGAAGCATCCATTAGCCTAGGTGCTCCGCCCTTTAAGACGTTTTATAAGGTTGTATTACCAATGATGGCACCGGCAATTGCATCCGCAGCCATTTTAACCTGGACAACAAGCATTGCTGAATTAAGTGCCTCTATCCTTGTTTATTCGGCAGGGCAAGAGACACTTACCATTCAGGTATTTCGACTTATTGGTAGTAATTTAATGGCTTATGCGTCTGCCTATGGCCTTGTTCTCATTGCTATTATTTTAATTCCCATTGTTATCGCTACAAAAATTTTCAAAGTTAATATTTTTGCAGCGAAATAACTACGGGCTTCGATAAAAGCTATAATATAAATTTAACAAACAACTCTGGAGGGGAAAAATGAAAAAATTAAAGATAGTTTTAACCGCAATTTTCTTCGGTCTATTTGTAAGTTCATTGGCAATGGCCCAAGAAAAACGTGTAACAATCTATAGCTCTAATCCCGAGCAATCTATCGAATTTGTTTCAAAGACAATAGAAAAGGAAATACCTAATATAAAAGTTAATTCTATCACAGGTGGTAGTGGAGTATTAATGCGCCGCATTCAAGCGGAAGAAAAAAATGTTCAGGCAGACATTTTTTGGAGTGCCAGTTATAATACTGTCGGTGCTTTTGAAAACTCTTTTCAAGCGTATAAATCACCAGTCCTTGATGTGATATCTGATAATATCCGTTATCCCGGCGATGTCTTTATTCCTGCGAATGTACATGTTGTTGTAATAATGGTAAATGAAGATCAACTTGGTAATATGCCTGCCCCTAAAAATTGGAAGGATTTACTTGATCCTTCATGGAAAGGCAAAATCGTCGTTGCAGACCCTGCAAATAGCTCCACCGGTTATACGATTTTATGGGGATTATCGAAAATGCTAACTCCGGATGAGTTCAAGCAATTAGCCGATAATGTTGTTATTAGTGCTTCTTCTTCTGCGGTACAAAATGGCGTTGCCATGGGCGAATATGCTATCGGATTGGCTTTTGAAGCAAATGCTTATCCTTATGTCGATGGCGGTCAAAAAGAAATAAAACTTATTTATCCTGAAGATGGTACTTTTATTACACCTGAATATGCAGGCTTGATAAAAGGAGCGCCGGGCGCGGAGAACGCAAAACGTGCAATGGATGCACTTTTATCGCAGCAATCACAAATCGGGCTTTTGCAAAATTCTTTCCGCCGTCCGAGCCGGAATGATATTGAAGTTTCAAAATATGTTGGTTTGCCCGAATTGAAAGACATTAAAGTCTTTGCAACAAACGAAAAAGATGCTGCCAATAATCGCGCCGATTTCTTGAAACAATGGTCTGATCTCGTTGCAAAAAATAAACATGAAAAAAACGCACAGTAAAAAGTTAATACTATTTACCGTGCCGAATAAAGCGGAGGTGTGACAAATCGCGACAATGATCATGCCATCATCCTTCGTAAATGCTGTATTTGCTCAATTGCTTTATTGCCTGCATTATCAGGCTCGCCAGACATAATGCTTTCAATCAGCTCGATATGAGCTGTTGCAGATCTGGGTATTGCGTCTTCTACACGATGTTAGCGATACCAAAACCGTTTTGAGTAAGGCTGTAAGGGGCTATACCCCTTACAGCCAAAATATTTCCCGCAGATCGTCCGTAATGTTCATCGCAACTTTTATCAGCATCACAAAAAAGGCCAGTATCATCAACTAATCTTTTAATTGGATGGTCGCTAAATTCATCCATTCAAAGTCAGCCGCTCCAGCGTAACGTGGCAGCATTACATGCAAATAAAGCTTCAAGCCAGTCTCGTGCACCAAATGACGCGGGCAAAATCTTGAAGTTCCAACGCCGTTACCATAGCACCAGAACGGGGACGTATTTCAAAAAATCCTTCTCATACCAAACTGTAAATAGCTCCACGCATGGGAGTGCACCCTATCCACGTTTCTTCGGCATAGCAGTAGAAACCAGCGACCTTGATTGGCATTATTAAATCAAAAAAGTGGTACTCATTCTTCCGAAACAGTTCTTTTCAATATCCATGAGCAAAATGATTAGGCGAGACAAAACCTGAAGATTATTGCTGTTCTAGTGCACACTTTATCCAATGGATATCAGGAGGATTCAAAAACATATGCACAAATTGGTGAACACGAGTGGATAGGGACGGTAAAAAAACAGACAAAATAAATTAATTTGTTGCCTGACAAACTGTCTGACAACAAAATATAACTTTTTCATTCTTTTTAAAAACTTTACCGGGTCATGCTTCTAACATAGGCGTCACGATAATATACGGATTGCTCTGCCGCCAGATCGCCCCCCTGATAAAACCAATAGACCCAAGAAGACAACAATTGTTCTTGGCTCATGGCCGCAACAGGCGGCTTAGATGCATGGGCAAGGCGGGGCGAGGACATCAGTCCAAGCGCCAGACCGCCCAAAATGGTGCTGCGTCTTGTCATATTCATTTGATCCATTTGCCCTGCCATCCTTCCGGCCGCCAATCGGGGTCATCAAGCCATAACTGCAACGGTATCGGCTTATCGTTATCGTGGTTCACGGCAATGCGCCGCGCATCGCTGAGATCGGATAATTCCTTATAGACTTCACTATCGACTGAAAGTGAAGCACGAAACTCCATCAGATAGGTTCGGGGGCATCCTTGCCGACGTCAGGGCTTAGCGGTATGGTCAAGCCGACATTGGAATAGGAATCATATGTCGCGACCTGTAATGAATATTTAAACAATTTGCCTCTATCGGGCAATTGCCATTTGCCGTAAGTATCCAGTTTGTATAGCCGGTTTTCGCCAAAGCTCTGCTCGGTCATGCCGGTGTTGCCGTGATAAAAAACATAGCCGGCATCTCGAAACGACTGGTCGATGGATTCCGCTATGGCTTTTATCTCGTCGAAAGACAAGGGCTTGACTGGCAATGTCTAACCTATATTGTGAATACGCTCTGCCAATATATTAAAAAAGCACAGGCGGCCCGCCAGGATATGAACGGCATTGAGATCAAGAAGATCAATGGCGTAGCCCAAAGGGTCTGTCTTCTTATTGATGTCGGCGGCATAAGCCATTGGTACCGGATTGTCATCAAGCACCGGTTCGCCAGCCGCAAAATCCATCGACCAGCGCATATTCAGCCAATCCGCCGGATCAATGTGGTTGACCTTCAGGAAATCTTTCCCTGTTTGCAACAATGCCGTTTTGAATGTGACGATTTCCTGCACCATGACTCTGCCTTATTCCCTCTCATTGAGATCACCGTTCGATAAGGAATTTAATTGCCAGAATTACTGTATATGGTCTTCGGCGGAAATTAAGTTTCCAGGATTATCGGCCGTATTGAACGGTATGCTCCCGCCAGCGTTGCAGAGCGTCGATATTAAGAATGCGCCTGTTTATACATCTGATCGACAAACCGCGACTGTTACGTTCTCGATAAACTATTCTGCATTGCCCGGTGAGGTCGAAAATATCTATCGAAACTTCTCGACACTTGACAGCTTGGCTTCAAGAACACTTCTACGACCGGCTAAGGAGCAAATCGCTTCGGTTTTGGTACTTTTACGGCCGACACAGCCATACGTGAACGTACTCGATTGAACACCGAACTTACAAAAGCCATCTCTAGCATTGGTGATGGTTTCATTAAGATCGAGGCTGTTCAGATTGAAAACATCACTTTCTCGAAGGCTGTAGAAGAGACCGCCGAACAACGTGCACAGGTAGAAATGGCCGTTCAGACGAAAAAACAAGAACTCGAACGCACAAAGGCTGAAGCCGAAATCACAGTAACGCGCGCTCAAGCGAGAGCCGATAGTCAATTAGCGGCAGCAAAAAGCAGAGCCGATTCAATTCGCATCGAGGGGCAAGCCTCTGCAGAGGCTATTAAGGAAGAGTGAAGCTCTTCATAACAATCCTGACTTGATTGACCTTACAAAGGCTGAACGTTGGAATGGTGCTTTGCCTAACACAATGATGTCCAACAACTCTGTGCCGTTTGTTAGTCTAAAATAATTCGGTCTCAAACAACAAAAAGGCATCATTTGATGCCTTTGTTTTTTGCAAATATGATTATGAAAATGCTTATCAAAAATATCTCTATCATTATATCAATCGTTCTCATTAGCTTCACCTTTGCTATAAGGGCACAAGCTGACCGCAACTGTTATTTGATTGATGACCCTGATGAACGCGCGTTGTGTCTTGGGTTGTCGGGCAAGGATTCTTGTTTTCAAATCGATGACCGGCAGATGCGACAACAATGTCTCGGTCAAACAAAAGTCGGTTCTTGTTATGATATTGAAGATCCGCAAGAACGCGCATTGTGTCTTGGTAAGACCGGTGAAGGCTCGTGCTATATGGTTGATGACCCTGAAGAACGCGCGATATGCGAAGGCAACTGTTACATGATTGACGCCCCGGATATTCGCGAGATTTGTCTTAGCTCTAAATGATAACCCGATGACAACCATTTGACACGTTGTGATGTGTTCATATATATTTAGATATATTCACTTAGAGAGGTAATTGATGTCTCACGCTAGCGTTAAAACACCTGACTTAGAACTTGACTTAAAAGAAGTCACTCAACGAGGTTGGACCGAAGCTGAGATGGACATTGACACGCTCAAGGCACTGGAAGAAATGGAAAAACCTGGTGCCAAAAGGTATAGGCATGAAGATGTTCGGCGCTTCATCATGAGCAAATTCACAGATAAACCTCTTCCTTGGCCAGATCCCATTTCTTAATATGCATGTTATCAAAGCGATTCAATGGGAAAGGTATGCCCTTCACCAACTTTATGAGATTACCAATTTTATAAAATACACTGATAAATCAGCGTCTGGTTCAGGTCCGAAAAGGGCGGAGCAACTGGTTGACGCGCTTGTTAATGCGGTTGAAGGCTTAAAAAATTTTCCTGAAAGCTATCCGGTCGTTAAAGGACTTCAAGCTGAAACACCTGTAAGACGTGTGCTTGTTAGTAAAAGGTACGAATTACGCTAGCTGATTGACGACAACCATATCATTCACATTGTTGCCGTTTACTACGTAAAAAAGCAAGACCGTCTATGTCAATCGATAAGTCGCGCCGCTAAGCCTGATCTGCGCTCACTGTCATTATAATAACGTGCTGCCTGCTGTATTGATTTATGGCCTGATTGCTGCATGGCTTCGGGAAGCGATATACCTTTTCGCGCAGCCTCAGTGAGATAACCTGCTCGCAAAGCATGAGCTGAAAAATCGTTAGGATCCAATCCGGCTTTTTTGACGCGCGATTTAACCATATTATTAATCGACTGGCCTGTAAGCGCTACGTTGTTGGTATTGCTCTACCTATCAATCGATCTGAAAATTGTGCCTTTATCAATATGTGCAGCAGGACGACCATTGATAAACATCGTTGGCGAACCCGCCGATTGCTTGCGTCCATGGTCAAGAACCGGACATGTGGAACACCCATTCACCGCAAAACTATCCGCCACCTGAACCGCAGGAATATCATTCACAAACACATCCGAACCTCCATTTGTTACTGCCGTTGGCGGATAATGGCAGATATGACCTCAACCGCTATCACCTTTGGGTATACTGGAGGACATTGATATCAATCTCCGAGACAAATTCTATTCATTATATCATAAGGCATATCGCCTTCATCTTTGACAAACAATGATGATATTTTTGTATTCCCTGATAACAGGATTTTTAAATAATCAACATTCTCTATATTTTTAATAAAAAATCTCATAATCATTATTTGTTGTTCTATAAATATTATTAATTGAAATTAAATTTATAACGTTATTATTAATAATATTTTTAAATTATTACAAATATATATATTTAACACCACAATTGATAAGTTAAATTAAGAAATTCCTCATCGATATAACTTTTACCCGTAATATCATCCACCGCTAGAAAATGAGTTAAATTTAACAAATAGCAATGGCATGATAACGTCTTCCCGGATAACTATCTTATCTCTTTTGCACATTTTTCTGCGTAAGAATTAAGCTCTACGAACGTAAAATTTCCATCAAAAAATGCGATTTCACTATATTAACATAATCCATCTTTCTAAAGCTCCAGAAATATACTTCATTATTTTTGTCAACAATACCGAAATGGATCGGATTAGTTGTATTATTTGCTCGATTCCAATCCATATCTGTATAAATTAGAGCTGCGCGTATGAGAATTGAGAGAAATGGAATATCTTTTATGTTTTTTGTACACCATATCCGAGGAGCAGGGTAACCTGACGTCGAAAATGCACCTGATTTATCTGTAAAATAAACAACGTCGTTGCCATACTCCTTCGTTGTTTTGTGATGTACATAGAAAGAGAATATCAAGCTAAAACAATAACAAAATAGAGCGAAAATTAATACGATTGCACATAAAAATGATAATATAGTCCGTTTCATTTTAGTCATTTCTCTCGCTGCTTACCGGTTTCAGGATCAGTAAAATGACCTGCTTGAAGGTCTTTCGAAAGATCGGTACTTTACAAGCTCCTAAATCGGCATCATCCGGAAAAGAAACAAAGAATATTATACCAACCGGAAGACTATTTTGCTTTCGTTTAATTTGACTTTCTCATTCTATCATCTATTTTTTGTTTTGACTGCATCGAGTTGTTTATAACAATTTTTCCGCTGCTTATAACCATTAAGCAGAGCTTTCGAACATTCATCCGTTCTTGTTTCGTTAGGTGCATCGAAACAGTTCCCATATCCGGGCTTTTTGATTTTGACGCAGGCTCCATCAAAATGCCATTGCCAGTCCAAATATTTGTGCCTTCACTTTACTCGTATCGATTAAGCAATCGGTTAACCAAAACGCGCACTCAAACAACGAAAAGGTTAGTGATAAATATCAATACAAGGACCACGCAGGATATCTTCAGCTTGAAGAAATCGGAGTGGATATCGCACGTAACACATAAGCGCTAAGAAGATATTTTATGGTGAGCTGTTAAATTATTTGAAATGTATGTCTTTACTCATGACATAAAAATATGACGTCATAATTTATAAATAACGTTATTAAAAAACGCAATTATTACATTTATTTTTGTTTTGTTAATATTTTTCTTAAAGACTTATAGTCGACTTTTGAACGATGGCGTCGATCTTTCGGGATATGTTTTACATATCGTAATTGAACTCCTCTTTTAATCATGTTTTTCGAGAAGTCACTCATTGCCGACGGCATTTTTCCGCTAATTGCCAAAACCATTTTATCATCTATCATCATTGCAGCAGCGGCTTTAATGCCCGGTTGCAATCGTGCCTCTATTTCGAGGGCAAAAGGGGAAAGATTATTATATTGAGTGCCAAGACGCCCTAAAAGCCATAGTTGGTTGTTAGCGTCGAAGTATCCAATATCACCGGTTCGATGATAGATTTTACTATCAATCTGACACTTCGTTTCGCCATTACGGCTTTTATCCAGATAGCTTTCATTGACATGTTTGCCGGCGACCATAATTTCATTGTTTTCGCCTAGTCTTACATTTGCGTATGGGCTTGGTTTTCCGACAGGCAAGCCGCCGCCTTGAAAGGCCCTCACCCAATCTTCCTTTGTTATATCATTCGTATCAAGATGGCTGATGGGTTCTGCTTCCGTTGAACCATAGAGAACCACAAGTTGAATGTTGGGAAATTCTCGCTCGAATTTTTGCATGATATCAGGGTAAAGGGGCCCTCCACCTGTAATAATTGTTCGAAGAGAAGATGATGAAGGTAATCTATTTTTTTGTTTTACAAGATTTTCAACTATAATTGGAGGAGCGATGAGACGCGTAACTTTGTTTTGCGTTGCATAGTCAAGGAGCGTTTCTATGTTTGCCTTGTCGTGACGCCTTAAGTTCCAATTGGGCAAGACGATTGTATGTCCATGCCCAAGGCAGCTAAGTGCAACGGCTGGAAAAGCGACAAGATCGGTTTCGGTCCTATTTGAACCTAAAATCTCTGCCAAAGCATTATGTTGGGCAAGCAATAAAGCGTGGCTACGTTCCATTGCTTTCGGTGCACCTGTTGTACCACTGGTAAAAGAAATCAAAGCACCATCTGTTTCCAAAGCATCATCGTTTAGAAACTCCTCATCTCCTCTTAAAGAAGGTGAATACGTATCTTTAATAAGTCGTAGATCTTTCATAAATGGTCGTATGGCGCGGATAGACGTAGCAGCGATCATTGCTTTGGGCGCAATTGTTTTTGCTGCATAACAAAGCCCTTTTAACCCCATCGCCGCTTCCGGAAAAACTGCCGTCACGCCAAGTCTCCAAAGGGCGGCAAGTGTTATATAAAGATCAATGCCCGGCCAAACAGCCACAAGAACTTTATCACCACGATTAATATTTCTTTGCTGCAAAGCATTTGCCATTAAGGCAGATTGTTTAGCGAGATCAGAAAAGGTTATTGTCTTTTTGTTTTTATCAACGATCGCAATTTGATCAGGGATGCGTTTTGCCTGCGTTAATAATAACGATATAATGGTCATAGTCGTTTTTCCATGAGCGCATAACGACGGAAAATCGTTGCATCAAAACGTTTGAGAGCCGATGTTGAATAGTTGCCATCACGCATCAAGCCGAAAACAGCTTGTTCAAAACCATAGTTTTTGCCACGCCATAAAATTTGTTCCATCAAATAACGGCCCGCGCCCGGCTCGGTAGCTGCATAAGTTTTAACAATCAAGGTTTTAGGCCAATTGGGGTCAGGGTAAGATAGAAGATAGGCAACCATTTCACCATTTTCATTCATGGCACTGAGCAGCAAACGGGGATCTGCGCGCTTCAATATTGGAATATAAGCCTGAATAAAGTCGTTTGCAGGAATAGGAGAAAAAAGCGGTGTTTTAGCAAAAGCCGTCATTGTAATGCGATGAACATCTTTCAATAACTTTTCCGGATTTTTACCATCCCACGCAGTCATCTTGAGGTTTTTAATGTGTTTGGTTGGCTCTGTTCTATTGGAGATATTTGCTTTTGCCGAAGAATGCATTTCGCCAATAATAAATCCGGCTTTTATATAAGCTTCTAGATCATAAACCCCCGATTGTGGTTCACCAATAAAAGACGGACTACCATCGCTATACATAACGAGGCGATATGGTCCCCAAGAGCCATTGTCCATAGGGCCGATAAGTGTTTCATAGCCTTTGTCACGTGCTTCTTGTTCGGCGCTTTTTAATATTTCCAGACCTTCATCAATATTTGCAAAATGATGTCCATTGACTGCTGCCGTTTTAAGACCATTAAAGGATGGAGCCGCTTTAATCATAATATACCTTCAGATTTTTTGAATAAAGTATTGCGCAAAGGTTACCGGTTTTTGAGAATTTTGAATTGCAAGAAGCAATCCTATTGTACAGATAAGAGTAGCAACAAGTGTTATTTTATAAATGATATGGCGTTGTGTAACCCTGTTAAAAAACGTAATACCAACGCATGAGAGAATAGCAAGCGCAGAGATAGCCCAAGCAGAGGGACGATTAAGCCAGCTAATATTGGTGTTACCAAAAACAATCAGTATATTCTCAAGAATAAAAACTAGCCCGCTAATGGTTATTGCAGCAAGCCACCTCACGCGTTTAGAGGAATCCGTAAAATGCAACATGAGTAATCCAGCCAACAGAGCAGCAAATGTATTGGTATAAAACTCGATTGCAATATAGCCCGTGACACGACCGGCAACGAGCCAGAAAACACCAACCAATGTCATTACAACGATAAGCTGGAGGTCTGTGTCATCAGATGGATGCGTTTTATTTCGCAATGAAATATTTGCGATAAGGGCTGCAAGAGGAAAAATAGCATAAAATATACTGGTTAGACCAACTGTCAGAAACAGGCAAATTACAGTTGAGCGACAGGCATGGGCTGATAAATTCAAAAAGGAAGCGCCAATTCTGGAAGCAACCATGATGACAATAAAAAGTGCTGCCAAGAGAAGCTGCATAATGAGGTTTGTCGGGTTGAAAGCAAGAAGAGCAAAAATACCAAGTGGTACAAATAAATTATCCAGTCCACGCCAACTGCTTGCTTCTACCAGTGCAGAAAATGCAGCAATAATGGTAGCCAATGGAATAATGTTTTCGCGTTCAATAGAGGGCGTTAAAATCATAATGATAACGCAGACAATCCACGTTACAATAAAGAAGACGGTTGTCCCTTCAATACTTTTTGTACGGTCTTTTGTGCCAAATTTTCGCCGGCCATATTCAGTGCCAATGACAGCTGCACAAGCATCCGAAATAGTAACAACTGCAAGAGGAAGGACATAAAGAATAGGATCACCTGCTGCAAGAAAAAATAAAACACTAACAGAAACAAGAAAGAGAATATCCCCCCAAGATGATCGCTCAACGGAATGGACAGCTGCTCCATAGGTTTTTCTGATAGGTGCAACCCGTAAAAGCAATAAGGCGGCCAAAGCAAAGAGAGCAAATACAGTAAAAGACTTACGGTCGAGAAACAATGGCAGGATTAGCGCAAAAATACCAACGCTTACATGAACAAGTTTGCGTTGTGTTTCGGCTGATAATGCATATTTATCACCGACAACCCGCACAAGTCCTGCGACCAAAACGAGTAGTACAACTGTTAATATGCCAAAAATAATACTAAAAGACGTCATGATAAAACATCTTCTATAATGAGAGCCGAGTAGAAAAAGGCTTTATCCTCAAGAGCAAGTTTACTTGCCTCAATGTCGTTCATTTTTACACGCTGGCTGAAATGAACAGACATTTGACGCTTCACCATCATATTCCAATAGACAAAACGCGCATCTGGTTGTGCTTTATCTAACAGTTTTTCATATACTTCCTGACTAAGAGATGGAGACATATATTCAAAGATATCAGAAAGATTAAAACCATCAAATCGACCAGATGCCTCCTGAATAGGACCTTTGAAAAATTCAATCCGGTCTACCCGATCTTTGATCGTCTGATAATGCTCTTTGCGCCATGCAAGAGGTAAAGCATATTGGTGGTGCCCCAGCAAAATCCATTGCATATACGGGTTATCATGTGGTTCCATATTGATAACCGCATGACGAACCTTATCTTGCACTTGCTTTGGCAAGTTTCCCTCTGCATAGTCAAAAAAAGCCGGATCACGACCGAGCTTTCCCATCATTTTTTCCGAAAAGAAAAACTTCGTTGCCAAGCGCCAACGCCAATTATTCCATTTTTTATTGAAAAACTCTTCACGCTGAGCTGCGCTCATTTTTTGAAATAATTCATTGCATGTTTTTTTACTCGCAATGAAAGGTAAAATATAGCGGCGAAAGAGTGAAAAATAGTTTTCAAACTTTCCTATTCCTGCCAAGCCGAGCTTTTCTATTGCATCAAGTTTTTCTTGCCAAAAAAGGAGCATGTCACCTTCAAAGTCACTGATGAGGTTTCGCGCTATATCGCGCCTCATGTTTGACGGTGTAGGCTCCATAAGCTCGATAAAGTCATCATAAGACAAGTGTTTGAACGCTTCGATACGCATTTGCAAACAGTAAAGTTGTGCTTGTGATAAATCTGCTGCAACGATTTTTTGGGGATCAAGTAATAAAAGTGCTAAAACATTATCGCCTGCTGCGGCGACTGATAAAAAGTGTTTTCCCGCAGCTTTTTTGTGATCCGATCCACTTGTTAAAGCTTTGATTAATACTTCCGCATCTTCCCAGCCTTGTGCGTAACGAATAATATCAAAACGGGCACGTGTTTCTATTGCCTGATCACTTATCGCATTTTCTGACAATTCCTTCACCCCCATCAACTTCGACAAGGTCCCCATCCTTCAGCCATGAGCATGCGCCTTTGACACCAACCACACAAGGTATACCAAGCTCCCGTGAAACAATAGCCGAGTGGGAAAGGATAGAGCCACGTTCCACGACAACAGCTGATGCATTGACGAAATGTGAAATCCAGCCGGGGTCCGTATTGCGGGCAACGAGAACCTCACCAAGTTCGAGAGGGGTCACAAGCGGGTCACGAACAACACGAACACGCGCTTTAACTTTTCCGGAACCGCAAGCAAGTCCACGACGCTCGGTTTCATTTTTACGTTCGGAGCCATGGACTATATTATCCATAAGTCGTGCTGCTTTATCTCCGACACCACCACGCAATAAAATACGCTCCCCCGGATCAGTCCGCGTTTCATAATCTGCTTGTTCAGTTTTTCGCAAATGAACAAGCCCTTTCAGATTGTGGCTTGTGGCAAAGCCTTCGATAGAGCCAAGAATTTCAGAAACATCCAGGAAAAAAATATCCTTTGCATTGTCAAGACGTGCATTCGCCTCGAATTCTTGCCCTATACGCAAAAATATGCGCCGGGCGCGGGCAAAAATACGGGTACGTTCAAACCGTAAATTCTCTCTGTCTTTGACCCGCGCCTTGGCATATTTCAACATTAATGAAGCGATTTGCTTACGAATAGGTTTATGCGCAAACAAAGTATCAAGATTGATAGAAGATGCGGCTTGTTGCTGTTTGTCGTCAGCACGCATAGAGGCTGCATAAATAGCCGATAAAAGCGGCGTTGGATCCTCGTCAAGAGTTGGAGACTCCAGCTTTAGTTCACCAACACGTCGGTCACCGAAACGTTTGATATAATCCTTGATTTTATTTCCAAGTGCTTGGTCTTGATAAACCTTTTCAATATCAAAGTCGGCAACAGCTTTTTTTAAATCATCAGAGCTGGTTTTTAAAATGTCGCCAGCCTCACGAATAAGTTTTGCCGGTTCTGCCGAGATAATATCGCCTTGGCCGATCATGACATCATTATGGAGCCGTATTCCGTCTTGACCGGCATGACGCTGAAGATATTTGCGTGAGCCGCCATAGGCCATCATGCATAAAACATCGTTCAGAATCGGGGCATCCCAACGATCAAGAAGGGCAGATTCAAGACGTCGATATTCTTTGCCAAGCTCCGACAAAGACATTGTATCCAAATTATAGGTGGGGTCGTCATCGCGCAGCGCTTTTTTCATTCTTTTATAGAAGTTTTTCCGCATGTGTGGGAAAAACAATGAACGGGCACTCAAAGAGACAATCATGCGTATTAACGCAAAAAACGATGGCGCTTTAACATCACTTATGGCTTCTTCCGGAATAGGGGATGATACCCCCATCATCGATTCCATATTACTGCGATTTTTCGAGAAGAAAGGAAGAAAAGAAAGAAGGCGATACCAATTGCCAAGGTTATAATACATTCGCCCGTCATAGCATACCAACATATTGGACAACATTGATCGTGCGTTGCTTATTGTTTGTTGGTCTGTGCCAACCATTGCAAGAAAGGCACGATACACTCGATCATAGGCTTGCGAGGCAAAACTAAAAGTTAAAGGAGATACAAAACCGGGATAACTTTCAACAATATTGGAATTATCAAGAACCGTTAAAAGTGTTTCACCATGGCCTTTTGCCAATAAAGGTGATGTTATCGGGCGATCTTGCAAGTGCCAAACTTTACCGGATTTATCAATCGTCCATTCAATGTCCTGAGCAGCTTGTTTGCGATTTTCGGCAGAGAGGCAAAGGGCAGCAATTTTTTTTACTTCTTCTTCGTTTAATACGCTTGCATTTAGAGGGCGAGCATAAATATCATTTGTTACTTTTCCAAGAAGCCAATTTTCACCATCTTCTTCACCGGAAACAAGACTTTCCCCCAAGCCATTAACAGCCGAAATAACAATTCTGTCGCGCCGTCCACTGACAGGATCGGCACTAAAGGCAACGCCGGATGCCCGGGCTTCTATTTGACGTTGAATAACGACACAAGGCAGTTCACTGCCGCCAAGCCCTCGTTGTGATCGATATTCTTTAACATGAGCAGCAAGGCCCGATTTAAAAACAGCTTCAATTGCGCTTAAAATTGTATCAGGTTTTTGCTCAAGAAGGGTTAGAAACTGTCCCGCATGGGAAGCTTGTAAACTATCTTCGGAAACTGCGGAAGAGCGGACAGCAAAACGGTCTGTCTTGTTTTTACTTAAGCGTTTGATTTGCATGAGAATATCGGGCTTGAAACTGGCTTTCAATGTACCGTTTTTATTGGCGCATTCAGATGTTACGACAAAAAAATCCGGAACCGGCGCTCCGGCTTTTCTTGCAGCAGCCAAAGCGTAGGCTTTCCCGCCAACAATATTGACACTTTCATTGAAAGCTTGGTCTTCATCAAGAACCATGTTCTATCCTTTCAGAAAAGGCAATAATGCGGCCAGAAGATAGCATGAGATAACCCATAACCCCGAACTGTTATCAAGTGCTTTTTGTCTATGCGGGGTGGGTGCACGTGAGAACGCCCATATCTGGTATAAAAAAGGCAGTGCAGCCAAAAAGCCCACCACGGCAAAGGGGAAAAGCAGGTTGTGATAAAGTGAAAGGCCTAATAACGCAGCGTAAGCAAGTGCTAAAACCCCTAAAAGTGCTGCTAATGAAAAAGGAATGCCCCAAGCAGAACTATAAGTTTCAACGCCTTCGCGCTCATTCACGGGTGCCCATATTTTGCGTGAAAACTCGAAAATACAACCATTTGCCAAACTAAGTAACAGAAAAGTCCATAAGCCTGTCGGCATTGATGTTCCATGAGGAAGCCATTCACATGCGGTTAAAACCATATCAATCAAGGGCATAACCAGCATATGCGTTACAAGTAATAAAAGCGGGGAAGCATGGAGGGCATGGGGGGCAAAAAATTCCGCCGTCATTAATCCCATCCAGCACCAGACAATAAAAACCAGAAATAGCAAAGATGGCAGATAAATATATGCTACCAGCACACTTATGATCATGGATAAAAATCCCAAAATGATTATAAGCTTTAAGGAAACGAGTCCTCGAGGTATAGGACGTTCCGGCCGGTAGCGTGTATCTGTTTCGTTATCTTTGTATTCATCGGCTGCGCGGAGTTGCCAGAAAAAGAAAAAGACCAGAATAAAAGCTGTCAAATATGCAGTAAAAGGAGGCAGCGACCGCCCGGCCAATTGTGCCGAGGCCGTTACTGATGAGGCGGAAAAAACAACCAGCAAAATAGCTGTTTTAATAACGGGAAAACGCTCGCTTTGATAGATCCACAAGCGTTTTAACAAACCTTGAGTTTCAGCTTCTAGTGGAGGCATTTGTTTTTCTTCCTCGTGCCAGTCTCATATGCGCCATACCGAATTGGCCACCGGCAACGGCAGCTGTCAAGGATAATTCACCACAGAGGATAAGACCCGCTGCAACTTCTGCAAAGGCGTTTGCATGCCCGCTCCCTTTTAATCCCATGAGCTCGAGGCCTGCTTTTTGGCTTGGTAAGCCGGTACCTCCGCCAACAGTTCCAACGATCAAATT
The DNA here is from genome assembly GCF_002007485.1 of Ditibartonella apihabitans. Taxonomy (GTDB): domain Bacteria; phylum Pseudomonadota; class Alphaproteobacteria; order Rhizobiales; family Rhizobiaceae; genus Bartonella; species Bartonella apihabitans. The sequence continues at coordinate 470,623 of NZ_CP015820.1, read as the reverse complement.
AGGAAGTGTAACAGTAAACTTTAAACCATTTTCTGTTTCTTCCGCACGCGTAAAACCGATTGATGTTTCAGAAACACAGGCGACATCTTGTCCTGTTGCCAAAAAAAGTGCCGCGAGACCATTTGCATAATGGGCTTGAGCACCGATCTGGCCTGCCATTAAAGCACCAAGATTGGCGATGCGAACATATTCAAGAAACTGCTCGACACTAACGCCCAAAACACTTTCTACGATTGTATGGGATAACTCGACCTGTGCCGTTGCCTTGCGCCCACGTCCTTTCATCACAGATAAAAAACTCGCCTTTTTATCTCCGGAAAGGTTGCCTTCCAAAAACCAGGAAATCGGCTTTATGGGACAATGTTCCAAAATGTATTGGCACATTGCTTCACTTGCAAATGTTACCATATTTTGTCCGGAAGCATCACCCGTTGAAAAACCGCAAAGAATATAAACCAGTTCAGCATCGATCATCGGGGTTAATGCGATCAATTTTCCATGCGATGTTGTTGATTGTGCCGCTTTTATCAGCTCTTCTTCCTGGCGCGTAAGCCACTCGATAAAAAGACCTGATTGTAATATATTTTCAAACCGGAAAACCGGACTTCGCAAAACTGTATTTGCTAATGTTGTAACTGTTACTCCACCTGCTTTATTAACAGCTTTTGCACCACGGTTATAGGAAGCAACAAGAGCTGCTTCTGTCGTTGCCAACGGGATCAGATAATCACCGTTGGCATGAAGTCCATTCACGCGTAATGGTCCAATAACACCAACCGGTATTTTGACTGTCCCTATCATATTTTCAATATTGGCTTGGTAATTTTCAGCAGACTGGACTGTAAACGGGTCAGCCAGTTCTGTTTTGGCTTCTGCTGTTACCCCCATTTTTAAAAGCTGTCTCCAAATACGTTCGATAATAGAAGGAGAGCTGCGCGTAACTGTGCGTAAAGTTATCGGGATATTCTCGTATTTTGGGCTCAAATGTTCTTTTGCATCGTCAATTGTAAACTTTTCTCGCAACGCATCTAAAAAATTTTTAGCGCGATTTGATATTCCCATCCCAATTCCCCTTTTCGTTATAAATGATATTGTCAGACTAATTCCAACTTGTCGTTAAACGTCAGAGTAGCGACGTTTATACAAGCGTCAATTTAAACGGTGTTGTTCTCATTGTAAAAATAAATTTTATTTAAAAAAATAAAAATTAAAATACAATTTCATTATAATAAATAATTTATAAGTTAAAATTTATTTTTACTTTTTTAACCCATAGAATAGATTTCAAATAATTTAATTATAAAATTATAAAACACAATTTTTTAATATCGTATAAAAATACTATTTTTACATGAATTATATATTTTACCAACCCTTTCGGACATTTATTTTTCCTGAAGTGATCCTATAAAACTGGACTATATATTGAAGTGTCGTTCATATAAAGAATGAAAATAGATGCCGTTGCAGGAGTTCTTTTTAGGCCAAGATAGCTTTGGGAACCTTGCATCTAGACAAGACAATCCAGCAGATTTCTGCTTCCCGTCAACTTCACCCCAATCAGATAAATCAATGGAAGAGAAAGATAGAATCGAGCTCTTTGAAATCTTGTTGTATTAAATGGGGTAAAAAGACCACGGTAAGATCATTGTGTCTTAATGGCGGAGAGAAAGGGATTCGAACCCTTGATACGGTTGCCCGTATACACGCGTTCCAGGCGTGCGCCTTCAACCACTCGGCCACCTCTCCAGCGAGGCTGCAATATAACGGGAAAGACTCCGAGTTCAAGAGGAAACTTCATTTCATACCGGAAAAATCACTCATTCATCATTGTCTGCAGAGATATTGGCAACAGACAGCCGAAGAGTGTCCTAACGAAATGTCCTAATACGTGAAAACCTTATAACTCGTCCCCATTGCTGAACCGGAACTGCCTCATCCAGTGCTGAAGGCAGAGCAACAGCAATTAAGCAATAATACCGTCTTTCAATAATTATTAAAATCGGACGAACGTGCATGTTCGGCATTCCGTAAATTTCTTATGAAACAGGATATTATGGAAAGGGCAAATCTGCCAAATGAAAAGCCTGCCAGACATTCAGTCAAAAGCAGGCTTCTCTTCCCCTTGAAAACTATTGAATAATGAAAACTCTTGCAATAAGTTGCGCGGAATATTTATTCGCTTTTGCGATTATTACCCGCATATTTTAATCGTGTTTCAGGCTGCCTTTTCGTCGGCAAAAGCCTTTTTGACGCTATCGCGATTATTGATCTTTTCCATATAAGACGACAAGGCCGGCATATCGAGAAGATCAATCCCCACAAACTTGCACCATGTCAGGATTGTGAAAAGATAGGCATCGGCAACAGTGAAATGATCGCCTGCAATAAACTGGGAATTTTCAAGCTGTTTTTCAGCATATACCAACCGTTCGATAAGCTTTGCTTTGGCAGCCTTTTTTTCTTCCTCTGAACCGGGATGAAAAAGCGGTCCAAAACCTTTGTGAAGTTCGGTCGCAATATAATTCAGCCATTCCTGTACTTTTGCCCGCTCGTAAGTACCCGGTTTTTCGGCCAAATTCTTTTCAGGCTTGAGATCGGCCAGATATTGAACAATAGCAGTACCTTCTGTAATAACGCGGCCGTCATCAAGTTCCAGTGCCGGAACATAGCCTTTTTTCGTAACCGTCAGATAATCTTTGCCACTTGCCGTTTTCTTTTTGGCCAAATCAACCTTTTCAAGTTTGACCGGAATTCCGACTTCCAGCGCTACGATATGTGGAGAGAGTGAACAAGCACCAGGAGCAAAATACAATTTCATAATCTCTATCCCTTCAAAAATATTGCGGTCTTATAGCCCAAAATTGATACAGCTTTTCCATTTTTTCAATAAGCTTTTATCATTTTACAATGTCCAATTCGTTTGCGCATTTCAATTTATATTTATTACCCCGTTTTTTCATGTCATTATTTTCTATAGATAAAAGTCGATTTTTACAGCGAAAGTTATCCTCATAGCATTGCCTTTTATTCATAAAATGGTAAAATATTAGGCGTTTTTAAAATTGCACAACAAAAAGGCATAAGTGATTGACCTTTCTTTCCACACCTCTCAAAGTTGGCAATATCGAGTTTAGAAACCGTGTTTTTCTTGCTCCTATGTCCGGTGTGAGCGATTTACCGTTTCGCCAAAGAAGTTGGAGCGCCGGTGCCGGCATGGTGGTTTCGGAAATGGTGGCAAGTGCGGAATTATGTTCCGGCGCGGTTGAAAGCCAAATGCGCATAAATGGCAAGGGTCTTCCACAACATGTGGTGCAACTAGCCGGTCGCGAACCGGAATGGATGGCAAGAGCAACCGAAATTGTTCAGGATAACCATGCCGATATGATTGATATCAATATGGGGTGTCCTGCCAAAAAGGTTATCGGCGGATATTCCGGTGCTGCCCTTATGCGCGACTTGAAACTTGCTATGTCCTTGATCGAAGCGGTTTTAAAGGTAGCAAAAATTCCCGTTTCTCTTAAAATGAGGCTTGGTTGGGACGAAACAACGATCAACGCACCGGAACTTGCAAAAAAGGCTGAAGAAGCCGGTATTGCCATGATTACCGTGCATGGCCGCACAAGAATGCAATTTTACAACGGTCAAGCCGATTGGGATGCTTTGAAAAAAGTTCGCGATGTCATTTCAATTCCAATGGTAGCAAATGGCGATATTGGCAATCTTAAGGAAGCGGAAGAATGCCTGCGTCGTTCTGGAGCCGATGCGGTTATGATCGGGCGCGCATGCTATGGTGCACCGTGGTTGGCTGGAGAGATCGCAGGCCACCCCTTCTGCCAGAATCTCGGCCATTATATTTGCGACCATTATCGCGCAATGCTCGATTACTATGGCGAAAATACCGGCGTGCGTCACGCCCGAAAACATCTTGACTGGTATTTGAACAAACACGCCAAGGGCTTCTATAGCAGCGAAGAACGGCAGGATCTCGTGACCGCACGCAAGCCGGAACACGTTTTGACATTGTTGAATTCAATATTTTCGAGAGATTTGGGTAATCCGGAAAAGGCAGCCTGACGATGCAACAAAAAGTAAAAAATTCCGAACAAAATCTTGCAAGACTGGTGCTTGATGCTGTCCGCCATCCGGTTATCCTTGTCGACAAGGATAATAGCATCGCCTATGCCAATGCCGATGCCGAACAATTCTTCAAGGCTAGTTCTTCTGTATTGGCACGAAACAGACTCGAAACATTTTTACCCTTTGGTAGCCCTCTCCTCTCGCTCATCAATCAGGTCAGAGAAAAACCCAAACCGGTCAATGAATATCATGTCGATTTATCATCGCCGAAACTTGGTTATGACAAGCTCGTCGATATTTTTGTTCAACCACTACCGGAAATACCGGGAAGTGTCGTTGTGTTGTTTCAGGAAAAATCCATGGCCGAAAAGCTCGACCGGCAGATGACCCATAGAGGAGCTGCCCGTTCGGTGACCGGTCTTGCTTCAATGCTTGCCCATGAAATAAAAAACCCGCTTTCGGGTATTCGCGGTGCTGCGCAACTTCTTGAAAGTGTTGTCAGCGATGACGACAGGCAACTCACACGTTTGATTACCGATGAAACAGATCGTATCGTTGCTCTGGTCGACCGTATGGAAGTATTCTCTGATGAACGTCCTATCGAACGTTTTCCGGTTAATATTCATACAGTGCTTGATCACGTAAAAAGGCTCGCACAAAGCGGTTTTGCAAAAAAGATCAAATTTATTGAAAAATATGATCCGTCACTGCCTCCAGTCTATGCCAATCGCGACCAGCTTATCCAGATTTTCCTTAATCTTGTTAAAAACGCGACAGAAGCGCTGGGCAATGTAAAAAATCCGACAATTACGCTTACCTCCTCCTATCGGCCAGGCATCAAACTTTCCGTTCAAGGGCGACATGATAAAGTCACATTGCCTATGGAATTCTGTGTCGAAGATAATGGACCGGGTGTTCCCAAAGACATTCAGGAAAATCTTTTTGACCCGTTCATCACCAGTAAACCGAATGGATCCGGCCTCGGACTTGCGCTTGTTGCAAAACTTGTGAACGACCATGGCGGGGTCGTTGAATGCGAGTCACAGCCTGGAAAGACGACATTCCGTGTTCTCTTGCCCATGTGGCGGCCGGAAGAGACAGAACAAAAGTCAAGCGGAGAAAGCCAATGACCAAAGGGATGATACTTGTTGCCGATGACGACGCGGCAATCCGCACTGTTCTCAACCAGGCGCTCTCGCGAGCCGGCTATGATGTGCGGGTGGCACCGAATGCAGCAATGCTATGGCGTTGGATTGCCAATGGCGATGGGGATCTTGTCATTACCGATGTCGTTATGCCGGACGAAAACGCATTCGATCTTATACCCCGCATCAAAAAGGCACGTCCGGAAATTCCCGTCATTGTCATGAGTGCACAAAACACTTTTATGACCGCAATCAAAGCTTCGGAAGCCGGTGCCTACGATTATCTGCCAAAACCGTTCGATCTGTCGGAGCTGATCAATATTGTCGGACGGGCTATGGTTGAACCCCGCCCCGAAAATGAAAAACAAAAATCTGACGAAACGAGCGACACGATGCCGCTTGTCGGGCGTTCACCTGCGATGCAGGAAATCTATCGTATTCTTGCCCGCATGATGCAGACTGACCTTACCGTGATGATTACCGGCGAGTCAGGAACAGGAAAAGAACTTGTTGCACGCGCACTTCACGAATATGGCAGACGCCGCAAAGGACCATTTGTTGCAATCAATATGGCAGCAATTCCCAAAGATCTCATTGAATCAGAATTATTCGGTCATGAAAAAGGTGCCTTTACCGGTGCCAATACGCGTTCAAGCGGGCGTTTTGAACAAGCCAACGGCGGCACATTGTTCCTTGACGAGATTGGCGACATGCCCATGGACGCGCAAACCCGCCTCTTACGTGTCCTGCAACAGGGCGAATATATGACCGTTGGTGGGCGGACACCGATCAAAACCGATGTCAGAATTGTTGCTGCAACCAACAAGGATTTGCATCAGCTTATCAATCAGGGACAATTCCGCGAGGATCTGTTTTATAGACTTAATGTTGTACCGTTGCGCATTCCCGCTTTACGTGAAAGAGCCGACGATATTCCCGATCTTGTACGTCATTTCTTCAAAATGGCAACTGATGACGGCTTGCCTTTGAAACATATCAGCAATGAGGGGCTTGATCTGTTACGCCGCTATTCATGGCCCGGCAACGTCAGGGAATTGGAAAATCTTGTCCGCAGACTTGCCGCTCTTTATCCGCAGGAAGAAATCGCGGTTGATGTTATTGAGACAGAATTAAAAAACGAAACCGGAAATCATGATGCTCATAATTCGGCTTCTGTTAATGATAACGTCACAATTGCCGAAGCTGTCGAAATGAATATGCAGAAATATTTTGCATCATTCGGCGAAGAATTACCCCCTGCCGGGCTTTATCACCGCGTTTTGGAAGAAGTCGAATACCCGCTTATTCTCGCGTGCCTCACAGCAACAAAGGGCAACCAGATCAAAGCAGCAGAGCTTTTGGGGCTTAATCGCAACACCTTGCGAAAAAAAGTGCGCGATCTGAAAGTGAACATATATAAAGGAACCCGGACAAATTGAATTTGGCTCAAAAAAATTCAAATAAGTGATTGACCTTTAGCCAGAACCTTGTAAAGACTTGCGCATCCTTTTTGGAGGGGTGGCCGAGCGGTTTAAGGCACCGGTCTTGAAAACCGGCGTGCAGGCGACTGTACCGTGGGTTCGAATCCCACCCCCTCCGCCATATTTCGACAAAAACTAATTTCAAATCAATAAATTGAGATTTCTTATAGTTTTTTCATGCTCCATCTCATCCCCCAATAAAACCTGGAAGCAAACGGTATTATAAAGGACGATAAATGACGATAACCAATTGATATTGCTAAAAAAACTAAACGGGACGGCCTTGGACAGTCTGAACCAATAACAAAGGGTACTGTCCCTCCGCCATTAAGACGCGACGGTCTTACCATGGTTTCTTGTATCCTATTTGATGCAACAAGATTTCAAAGAGTGACATTCTATCTTTTTTGAGAAATTTTTTTGCTATTGTTTGACAATTTTTTTGCACTTTTTCTTTGTTTGCGTTTTATGGCGATGAAGATTGGAAATTTAACGAGTGTTTTAAAATAAAAATTATTTATTTTGTCTATTAATTAAATGGCATCAGTTTCCAATAATAATTTTTCTAATACGACGCATATTTCGATATTTAATATTGTGAATAGAGGCGTATTTTTATGAAACGGATATTTCCAATGGCATTTTTTAAATTAGTATAAATTATAGCGTCGTTTATTGCGCGATATAAATTTGTCGTTTGCTAACAGAAGAGCAAATAAATGATCACAAAGACACAGTTTTTGTTGCTTTCGCCTTTCGCGTCGATAAGCGCTGCTCAACGTAAATAAGGTCGAGACTGTTTCAGGCTGACAACACAAAAAAATTTTAAACATTAATTTCTGATAAATGAGGCTGAGCCGCCAAAATTGACTTCGCCAGATAGATCGTGAGCTATCTCATAGCTTTAAATTTTTTGCCAAAACAGCGATTGTTGGCGCATTTCAACGTGCGCATAATAGGTGTTCACATATTTTCTTTTTTGCTACCTACATTGCTGATATTGTTATCTTATTTCAAATTTTGAATATATTAATCAGCTAATTGGCCTTGCTCCGCTTTCTAAAGCTCTTTAGAAATGGCATTCACAAACAATCCACTAAAAAAGAGGTGATCGCTCTATGGCGGACCATAAAAAGAAAACACCGGATTTGGATTTTACTGCTAAGCTTTTTAAGGCAGCTGATAAATTACGCGGCAGTCTGGAGCCGTCGGACTATAAACATATCGCGCTTGGTTTGATTTTCCTGAAATATATTTCTGACGCCTTTGATGCGCGTTATCAGGAATTGCGGTGTGAAAAATATGCCGACCCGGAAGATCCCGATGAATATTTGGATCACAATGTTTTCTGGGTACCGAAAGAAGCGCGCTGGAGCTATTTGCAAGCCAACGCGAAGAGTCCTGAAATTGGCTTGTTAATTGATGGCGCGATGACAGCGATAGAAAATATTCCAGCCAATAAAAGCCTGAAAGGCGTTTTGCCGAAAAACTACGCTCGCCCGACGCTGAACAAAACCATGCTGGGCGAGCTGATCGACTTGTTCGCTAAAATCGGCATGCATGATAAATTTGACGAGGCGAAAGACTTGCTTGGTCGCGCCTATGAATATTTCCTGTCGCAATTTGCCGGTGCCGAGGGCAAGCGCGGAGGCGAATTTTTTACACCCCGTTCTGTTGTGCGTACATTGGTTGAGATGTTGGAACCTTATAAAGGCCGCGTTTATGACCCGTGTTGCGGCTCGGGCGGTATGTTTGTGCAATCCAAAAAATTTATAAATGAACATGGCGGCGACCGCAGAGCCATTGCTATTTACGGACAAGAAATCAACTATACCACATGGCGCCTTGCCAAGATGAATTTAGCGATTCAGGGCATCGATGCCATAATTCACTGGAATAATGAAGGCAGCTTTCATAAAGATGAATTTCCCGATTTGCGTTTCGATTACATATTGGCAAACCCGCCTTTTAATACTTCCGATTGGGGCGGCGAGCGGCTGGTTGATGATGTCCGCTGGAAAAAATATGGCATTCCACCAAAAGGAAATGCCAATTATGCCTGGTTAGAACATATCATCCACCATCTCGCGCCACGTGGTACCGCCGGCGTTGTGCTGGCCAATGGTTCGATGTCAAGCCAGCAATCAGGCGAAGGGGAAATTCGCAAAGCACTCCTGGAAGATGACAAGATCGACTGTATGGTGGCATTGCCGGGGCAATTGTTTTTCTCGACACAAATTCCCGCTTGTTTGTGGATTTTGGCCAAGAATAAGAGTGCCAATGGCCATCGAGAGAGAAAAGGCGAAGTGCTCTTCATTGATGCCCGTAAAATGGGCTTTATGGTAGATCGTGTCCGGCGTGAATTGTCTGACGTTGACATAGCCAAGATCGCTTCAACCTATCATCGCTTCCGTGCGAAACCTGAAAAAGGATTTGATCCTTATCAAGACGTGCCGGGTTTTTGCAAGGCGGCAACGTTGGAAGAGATCAAAGCCAATGATTATGTGCTGACTCCCGGCCGCTATGTTGGAACGGAAGAGGAGGAAGATGATGGTGTACCTTTTGAGGAAAAATTCGCTGCCTTAAAAGAGAAATTGTTAGGGCTGTTTGGCGAAAATAATAAACTTCAAAGGAAGCTAAATAATTTTCTATCTTTAAAGAAATGATGTACTTTTTTGACGAAATAGAACTAGGTGAGTTTATAGAACTCAAAAGAGGCTATGACCTTCCTTACACCAAGCGCAATAAAGGAAACATTCCTATTGTGACCTCGTCCGGCATCAATGATTTTCATAATGTTCCCATGGTACATGGGCCAGGTGTTGTGACTGGGCGATATGGAACAATAGGTGAAATTTTTTATCTCAACGAAGATTTCTGGCCATTAAATACAACTCTTTATGTGTGTGATTTTAAAGGAAATAACCCTAAATTTGTATATTATTTTTTAAAAACGATTGATTGGCAGCAATTTAATGACAAAAGTGGTGTACCGGGTATAAACCGGAATGATGTTCACGCTTTAATTGTTAAAGTTCCATCTACAGTAAAACATCAAACGCTAATTGCTGATGCTCTTTATTTGTTTGATCAGAAAATCGAACTCAATAAAAAGATGAATGAAACGCTGGAGCAAATGGCGCAAGCAGTGTTTCAGGATTGGTTTGTTGATTTTGGTCCTGTCAAACGCAAAGCAAAAGGCATCACTGATCCCGTTGCTATTCTTGGGGGCTTTATCCCCGATACCGCAAAAGCGCAAGAAATCGCCAACCTTTTTCCAGATCAATTTGCAGAGAATGGGCTGCCTGAAGGGTGGGTACAGTCCAAGCTCGGACATGAATTTAATGTTACTATGGGTCAATCACCACCTGGATCAACATATAACGAAATTAACGAAGGGTTGCCATTTTTTCAAGGTCGCAGGGATTTTGGTTTCAGGTTTCCGAAAAATCGCGTTTACTGCAACAAACCCTCACGTATAGCCGAGAAAAACTGGACGTTGGTTAGCGTTCGCGCTCCTGTCGGTGATATTAATCGGTCTCATGAAAAGAGCTGTATTGGACGAGGCGTTAGTACATTGATCCATAAATCAGGGTTGGCATCTTATACTTATTATTATGCGCTGGCTTTGAAACGAGTTTTTGAACATTATAATTCGAATGGAACTGTATTTGGATCAATTAATAAGAAGCAGCTTGAAGATATAACCATATTAGCTCCCAATTTATCTATTGTTCAGACGTTTGATGATTTAATAACAGGCGTTGATCAGTTTATTTTGAATAATACAGATCAAAACCACACACTCGCCGAAATGCGGGATTTATTATTGCCAAAGCTGATGTCAGGTGAAATATCTGTTGATGAGTTGGAAAAGAAAATGGGGGGTGTTTTATGAGTTTACCTTCACTTGGTTCTCTTAAAAAAGTTGATGTACGCCACATCTGGCAAACAGAAGCGCAGCATTTCACGCCTTGGCTTGCCCAAAACCTTGATATATTGGCCGAAACGCTGGATATGGAACTTGAAATAGAAGCGCAGGAAAAGAATGTGGGGCCATTTCGTGCGGATATCCTCTGCAGGGATACACTCGATAAGAGCTGGGTGTTGATTGAAAACCAATTGGAGCGCACTGATCATCTTCATCTTGGCCAGTTGTTGACCTATGCCTCTGGCCTTAAAGCTGTAACAATCATCTGGGTTTCTACGCATTTCACCGAAGAGCACCGCTCGGCACTTGATTGGCTTAACAATATTACCGATGACCAGTTCAAGTTCTTTGGCCTTGAGGTAGAGCTATGGCAGATTGGTGATAGTCCTGTGGCCCCCAAGTTCAATATTGTTTCCAAACCGAATGATTGGTCACGCTCGGTCGGGCAAGCTGCCCGTCAAATCGAAACGGGCACATTGACCGATATCAAGGCGGCACAACTCGAATTTTGGACGCAACTTGCGGAAAAGCTGAAAGAAAATTCTCATATTCGCCCGCAAAAACCTATGCCGCAACATTGGGCAGTTTTTCGCATTGGCCGCTCCGGCTTTCACATCAGCGGCCTTCACAATACACGTGATAAATGCATTGGCGTCGAGCTTTATATCGATCATCAAAACGCCAAGGATTTTTATAACCAACTCTATGAACAAAAAAATGACATTGAAGCAGAGATTGGTCATGAACTAATATGGAAAGAGCTACCAAACAAGAGTGCATCCCGTATCATTCTTTATTTGCGCAATGTTGACCCTATGGACCGTTCACGCTGGGATGAGTACCAAGATTGGTTGATCAAATATATAGAGGCTTTTGACCGTACTTTCCGCAACCGCATTCGCAATCTGGAGGCTTCCGATATGGGGGGCGACGATGATGATTTGTCGGAGCCTTCATAATCCTTTTGCAATCCCACAAAAAATGTAAAAATTAAAATCCTCCCTGATTTTGATATGGAGTTTTTTATGGATCGCGCTGACCTGAAAAAAGAATTGCTGAACAGGTTTGATAGCTTTGCATCAGAGCATCCCGACGGGCACCAGAAGAAAAAGATGAATCGTTATTTTGTACGCGGTTCCGGGTTGTGTTTTGCTTTTGAAAAGAACGATGGGCGAGCACATATAGTGGACGATGTGGCTGCACATATATGGTGCCCAATGAAAGTCGCTGCTTATGTTGAAGGCGTCAAGAAAAAACCATACCCCGCTTCTCGTCTTTGGACAAAAACAAATGCATCAGGCAAAAAACTCTATGGTCGCCATTCCGGTCTTAAAGCGACTAAAGAGCTTCGTGATATTGATTTGATTAGATTTACGCCATTGACACTTGACGAAGCCGAGCGCGTTATAGAAGGTCTTAAAAAAGCAGCCGAGCATAAAATCACGTAAGGGGGGGAGAGGTGAGGATGAACGAGTGCGATATTGAATGCGCAGGTTTGGAATATTTCGCCGAGCTTGGCTATGAAATTGTCGACCCCAAGGCGTCAAGCCCTGATGGAATCTTGCCATTGCGTAAAGCCTATGATGAAGTTATTCTCACCAAAAAACTTCTTGATGCCTTGGCGCGCATCAACCCGACAATTCCGGAAGATGCACGCCTTGATGCCTTGCGTAAAATACTGGCTGTTGAAACGCCTTCACTCGTTGAAGAAAATCGCCGCATCCACAAAATGATTATTGAAGGAGTTGATGTCGAATATGCCGATGATGATGGTGTGATCATTGGCAATAAGGTGTGGTTGATTGATTTCAAAAATCCTGAGAACAATGACTTTTTGGTTACAAATCAGTTTACCGTTGCTGAAAACGGTTTCACGCGGCGTCCTGATATCGTTGTTTTTGTCAATGGCCTGCCATTAGGCGTGATCGAATTAAAAAATGCTGCTTCCGAACAGGCAACTTTGAGCAATGCCTTTAACCAGTTGCAGACTTATAAAAAGCAAATTCCTTCCCTCTTTCGCACCAATGCGGTTTTAGTGACTTCTGATGGGCTTTCTGCACGCATTGGTTCACTGACTGCGGAGGAAGAACGATTTATGCCATGGCGCACCGTAACAGGTGCTGATGGTGATTTTACGCCAGCCGGCCCACGTGAATATGAAACGCTGATAAAAGGTGTTTTTGAAAAAAACAGATTTTTACGCCTCATTAAGGACTTCATCGTCTTTGGTAATAAAGGCAATGGGCCGTTCAAGATTGTTGCCGGATATCACCAATATTATGGTGCATTAAAGGCACTCAATCGCATTATTGCAGCAGCTGCTTGCGATGGCGACCGTAAGGGCGGCGTCGTCTGGCATACGCAAGGATCCGGCAAAAGCTTGTTAATGGCCTTTCTCGGCGGACTTATCGTCAAAAGCCCCGAACTTGAAAATCCTACACTGGTGGTGCTGACGGATCGCAATGATCTGGATGACCAATTGTTTCATACCTTTTCTATGTGCCGCGACCTGATACGACAGACACCGGAACAAGCTGAGGATAGAGATAGTTTACGAAGAATGCTCGACCGCGCTTCCGGTGGAGTTATCTTTACCACCATGCAGAAATTCAGTACTCTTCCTGAAGAGAACGAATACCCCGTCTTGACCGAACGGCGTAATGTCATTGTCATGGTTGATGAAGCGCACCGTAGCCAGTATGGTTTTGCGGCAAAAATTGATCGTAAAACAGGTGAAACACGCTATGGTTATGCACATTATGTACGGCAGGCATTGCCGAATGCCAGTTTCATAGGTTTTACAGGGACTCCAATTGAACGTGCAGACATCAACACGCCTGCAGTTTTTGGCTCTTACGTTGATATTTATGATATTTCCCGTGCTGTTGAAGATAAGGCAACCGTGCCGATCTATTATGAAAGCCGTCTTGTCCGGCTCGAACTTGATCCCGCTGTACAGAAACAGATCGACAATGCCGTTGATGCAATGATTGAGGGTGATGAACCTTCCGAGCAAGAAAAGCAAAAATCCAAATGGACAAGCGTTGAAAAATTGGTCGGAGCGCCAAAACGATTGTCAAAACTTGCCGAAGATATGATTGCCCATCTCGAAGCACGCCTTCATGCAATGGCGGGGCGTGCTATGGTGGTTACAATGAGTAGGCGCATTTGTGTTGATCTTTATAATCAAATCATTCGCTTGCGACCTGAGTGGCATTCTGAAGATGACAACAAGGGTGCCGTCAAAATTGTAATGACGGGTTCAGCTTCCGACCCTTTAGACTGGCAACAGCATATAGGCAATAAAAAACGTCGCGATCTTTTGGCAAAAAGAGCACGTGACCCCGAAGATCCGTTAAAGCTGGTCATTGTGTGCGACATGTGGCTCACAGGCTTTGATGCGCCGCCTATGCATACAATGTATATTGATAAGCCGATGCGAAGTCACGGACTCATGCAGGCAATTGCACGTGTTAATCGTGTTTTCAAGGATAAGCCGGGTGGTTTGGTTGTCGATTATATCGGAATTGGCAACAATCTGAAAAAGGCATTGGCCGAATATACCCAATCTGACCGGGACAAAACCGGTATAAGCGAAGAAGAAGCGGTGAGTGCCCTGCAAGAATGTCTTGATGTGGTGCGTGATATGTATCACGGCATTGATATAAGCAAGGGCTATACAGGTACACCCTCTGAAAAGCTTGAAGCTATTGCCGATGCGATGGATTGGATTTTGAAGTTACAAAACGAATCCGCCGCAAAAGCCAAAGATGAGAAAGAAAAGAAACGAGCGCATCGACGTTATTTTGATGCGGTAACAGCGCTAAAAAAAGCAAATGCTTTGGCAAGTGCCAGTGAATTGGCTTTAAAAACACGTGATGAAATCGGTTTTTATGAAGCTGTAAGGGCCGCATTAGCGAAACCGACAGTGCGTGGAAAAATGAGTGATGAAGCACGCACAGCGGCTGTCAACCAATTACTGGATAAAGCTGTTGTTACTGCCGAGGTTGTCGATATCCTGAAGGCCGCCGGATTGAAGACACCGGAAATTTCTATTCTTTCAGATGATTTTTTAATAGAAATCCAGAATATGGAGCGTAAAAATCTGGCTCTGGAAGCATTGCATAAACTCCTTAATGGTGAAATTACCAGTCGCAGCAAAACCAACATTATCGAGGCGCGCGCTTTTTCAGACCGTTTGAAAGAAGCAGTGGCGCGTTATCATTCTAATGCAATCTCGACGGTTGAAATGCTGCAATCCCTTATTGATCTTGCTAAAGATATGCGTGCCAAAGTACAGGCCGGTATGGAAAGCGGATTAAGCCCCGCTGAAGTTGCTTTTTATGATGCGTTGGCCGAGAATAATAGCGCAGTGGAGGCCATGGGTGATGAGAAACTGCGGGTTATTGCTATAGAGCTGGTTAAAGCCATGCGGGCTAAGGTTACAATTGATTGGAACCATAGAACACAGGCCAGAGCTGAAATGCGTGTGCTCGTCAAGCGCTTATTACGTAAATTTGGCTATCCACCAGATTTGTCCGATGATGCGGTTAAGAACGTATTGGCACAGGCGGAAACCGTTTTAAACTGCCTTTGTTAACACCAATTTCTTTAAACATAACGGAAAATTTAAAAACGGCAGGTCTTTTTAGAATAATTTCGTACTTTTTGTACGGCGTGATAAATTCTCACCGCAAGAAATGTTAATTCTTTCCTATCTCTTTTAAAGATGAATGTAATTGTTTAAACGGAATTGAGAATTTTAATAATTAATCAATGCGACGTAAGTACTGCTTTAATGATATTCCAGAGGAAATCCGAGTTTAACTGAAAACACGGCTCTTGACTTACTCAACATTTCAAGGATGAGTGTTACATTGAGGGAATAGAGCAAGCCGCCAATGACGAAACCATAAATTCCGCGTTTGACTATTTTTTATAAGCTGTGGACTTGCACATCAAAACCAATTTAATTGTAAAATAATCTGAACAAGTTCTTATATACTTTTCTAACTTTACCATTCGACAACGACCAAATCGCAACAGAATTCATCTGGTAACATTAACACGCTGTTATAAAACATGAATTAGGTTATTCTGTTCGCATTGAAATTATACTCGGAGCCCCGATTGAATGACCAAGGCTTTTTCAAAAACTCCCCCGCCTCCCTATTACATTGTTGCTTTTTCTTCCCGAAAAACAGAAGGAGATAATGGTTACGCAGAAATGGCAAAGGCAATGGAAGAACTGGCGTTACAGCAACCAGGGTGCCTTGGTGCTGAAAGTGCCCGCGGCGATGATGGTTTTGGCATTACCAATTCGTTCTGGAAAGATGAAGAGAGCATGAAAGTTTGGAAAGCAAATGTCGACCATAAACTTGCCCAGAAACTCGGTCGGGAAATATTTTACTCGCATTACGTCATTCGCGTTGCAAAAGTGGAACGTGACTACAGTTTTGAAAAAGCAGACATATGAAATTGACTGATCCATGATCGATTTCAACATCACATCAAGTTTTTGATGACGAACTCTGCTTAGTTTTGAGGAAAAGCTTTGAAAATAGACTGATTATAAGACAGAGCTTTGATCAAAGACTCCTAAATTTAAATCAACTGCCCTTAAAGTCATGCTCTATGCATCTCTAAGCTTGTCTCTCCCTTTTACTGTAAGAGATAATGTTAAAGGATGAAGACGATTACAGAAAAATATAAGTGGCTGAAAATACTTTACATTTCAAATTATAAAAATATTTTTTCCGGTTTATTTTCAAGTTAAAATCAACAAATAAAATATTAATTACAATAATAATTTAATTTTTTTGTTTTAATGAAAATAAAAATATAAATTGTTTTAAAAACAATAAAATATAGTTCACACATGAATACAGACATTATTTTAACATAAAATAAAAATTTTACTTGCGACTTGATGTTTTTCGCAAGCCAAATTTTTCGTAAAAGATGAATTCTTTCCGGTGACAATAGATATGTTTTTTCAAACATATCTTTATATTATCATTAGCGAACAGACTGGAGAAAAGCGACCGTTTCCGGACGTTGTGGATTTCTGATGACCTCGTCGGGCGTACCGATTTCGTGGATTTGTCCTTGGTGGAAAAACGCCACGCGGTTCGAAACATCTCTTGCAAAGGAAATTTCATGGGTAACAAGAACCATTGTCATCCCTTCTTCTGCAAGCAGGCGCATAGTATCCAAAACCTCGCCAACAAGTTGGGGGTCAAGAGCGGAGGTCGCCTCATCAAAAAGCATATAATCCGGAGACATGGCAAGTGCACGGGCAATCGCCATACGCTGTTGTTGTCCACCGGACAATTTATTCGGATATACATCAAGCTTTTGCCCCAAGCCGACATGTTCTAACTGTTTGATGGCAATTTCCCTTGCCTGTTCTTTTGACATTTTCAAAACTTTACGAGGAGCCAAAGAAACATTCTCTATAACAGTCAAATGTGGGAATGCATTCCATTGTTGAAAAACAATGCCGATTTTCTGTCTTAATTTGTCAAGATTGGTAGATGGAGAAAATACATCCGTACCGTCGACTTTAATCGCGCCGCTATCAATTTTTTCGAGACCATTAATACACATCAACAATGTCGACTTTCCTGATCCCGAACCGCCGATAACGGAAACAACTTCACCCTTGTTAACAGTCATTGAAACGCCTTTGAGAACCTTTAAGGCACCAAAGGATTTATGAACATTATCAATCTCAATCATTTATCACCCATTTATTTTCAAAACGCGAACCAATGTTGGAAACGACCCAACTAATGACGTAATAAAAAATCCCTGCCAGAAAGAAGATTACGAATGGCTCGTTCAATCTGATATTCAATTGTTGGGAAGCGCGGAGCAGCTCGATAATTCCTATCCAGAAAACCAGAGAGGTATCTTTCATGACCGAAAGGGTAAGATTGAGCCAACCGGAAAAGCCTACTCTGACCGCAAGCGGTATGACAATATAAAAGACATCCTGCCACCAGCTCAAACCAAGAGAACGGCTCGCTCTACGCAAATTTCCCGGCACCGCCAAAATGCCTCCCCGCACAACTTCGGTACAGTAAGAAGCCGTGTAAAGGCCAAGTACAAAGCAGGCGACTGTAAAAGCACTCCATTTAATGCCGATAACCGTCTTGAAAGAATTGAACAAGACAAATTGTATTGGCAAAGGTACACAACGGGGAATATCCAGAAACCAGGCTAGCGGCATGGATATTTTCGGCATTCCAGCGCGAATGAAACCGAATATAATTCCTAAAGCCGTACCGATAGCCATTGCCGCCACAGTCAGTTCTATCGTGACAAGAGCACCATTTGAAAGATAGACAAGATCGCTCCAGGTAAGTTTTGTTGTAAACATCTGTCCCTCTCCATCAATATCTCAGAATTTTCCATGCCGATAATCTGGCGAGGATAAGCAGCATTTTTGACATGATGTAATAAATGACTGCAGCGGCGAAGAAATATTCGAATGTGCGGTAGGAAGAGTCAGCCAAAGTTTTGGTAACAGCCATCAAATCCTTGTCCAATCCTACAACAACACCGAGCGATGTCATCAGAAGGGCCCAGATCAACTGGTTGGTCAATGGATAATAGACAACCCGCAAAAGTTGGGGAACCACGACAAGGTGAAAGGACTGGAAGGCCGTCATTCCCAATGAACGAGCGGCGCATGTCTGGGTTTCAGGAACGGCTTGCAAACCTCCACGGAAATTTTCTGCCAAATATCCGGCACTGTTAAACGTTATCCCAATCAATAAGGCCCACCAGGATGAAATAAAAATGCCGAAAGCGCCAAAACCGAAATATAGAAAATAAAGCTGTAAAAGCGCCGGCGTATTACGGGCAATCGATATCCAGGTGATGGCAATTGCTGCAAGCGGACGATTGGTAGAGCGCCTCATAACCAACAGAACCAACCCTATGAGGATTGATAAGACCATACAAATGGCTGTTGTATAAAGGCTAACCCACGCTCCTGCCAAAAGCTGGTTGATATGTTGCCAAACTGTACCCCACTGGAATTTATAATTGAACATGGCTTTTACTTTCGTTTCCATGAGCCGTAAGCCAATACGGTGGTTTTACTTCAAATTTTCCTTCGACTGCCGCTTGAACGCAATTGGCAAGATCGGAAAAACGCATAGTGCATTTTGTCAATCCTGCTCCGTAATGGGCATATTTCCCCGAATTTGTAAGAATAGTTTTATGATTGTTCTTGATAATTGGTGCACCAATCATGCACCAACATGTATCTGTTATGATTGTGGCACCAAAATCTTGAAGACTTTGGAAAGAGTGATGCTTTTCAAGTTCTGATAAACAATGCCGGCCCATAGTAATGTAAAGACCGGTATTGTGAGATCTGGTTTTGTTTTGACAAAGTTTCGCAAGAAGAAGTGCTTCTTCGAGCGAAAAATGGGGATTGCCGAGTGCTACAAGATCAATTTTGTCAAACGCTGGTGCATTATTGACATTTCTATTGCCCGCATTCCCGTTAAGGACATGCCATGCCTCTAATAGCTCTCCCCGCCCGATGCGAAAAGTTTCCAAATCAAGATCAAGCCAATCGCGATTATCGGAAATTTCTGCTGTTATACCTTCAATATGAAACATCGGAGCCGCAGAGGTTGTGGCGAATGCCGCAGACATTGCTTTCAAATTATCCCGATTTGGATGAAGTCCGGATAAACCGTTGATCAAAGGGATATGCGACCCCGAAATCAGCCCTGTCTGATAGCCAAGCAAAGGATAGAAAGAGTCATCAATAGAGTCCGGCTTTTCAACAATAATTCGAATGGTTGGCATCCTGTTGGCTTTTAGATGGCAGCCTGTCTTCGGTGCGCGTCCGGTAATTGCAATACAAGCATCCATAAAGTCCGGATTTTTTTGGCTATGAGCCCCAATAATACTATTGGCAAAAACAACTGCATTCGATTCTGCCCAACCGATTTCCTGCCCTTTCAATGGGGCGGAACAAAGCAGATAGGGAGCACAGGTAAAGCTTTCTTCGGCTCCGATTGCCAAATAATTTTCGGCAAGACGCTTCGCCGGAAGGGCAATCTTTTCTGGAACCGGCTGACGGCTTCTATTTTGAAGATCAATCGAAATAGCATTCAGCGTTGTCGGAACGGCCACTCTGGCATCAAGCATTTTCAGCTTTTCCGAAAAAGCGAGAGCGCCTTTGCCGGTATAAATACAGGCGTCAATATGTGCTTGTTGCACATTGATGAGAGATTTCGCATTTTGAAAAACAGCCATTTTACAAATAACTGTCATGGCAAGTCGGGCAGCTTCGCCATGTTTTCCCGAAAGCAATTCCTGATCATATGATGTCAAATCAAGTGACGGAAATTCTGTAAGCGAAAGTTCTTCAGGATGAACATTCTCCTCATCAGCCTCTCCGGCTGCCATCAATCCATTATGACAAAGCTTAACCCGTTCCATTGCGGCAATCCGCTGAAACTTTGCCTTTTGAACCACCATTACAGGAAGAGAACGACCAAAGAAAATTTTGGCAACGAGAACGCCAGCCAATAATATACTATCTGTTTCGGAAAGAATAAGTGCCGCAGGTGCTTTACCGTTAAGAAGCAGTTCCAGAACAATACTGCTCCCCGTGCATGAACCACGCCCTGATGGCAAAAGAAATATCTTGCCCGAGATAGTTTGGCCTGAAAGCGGATGATGGCTATCAATTACTTTCCCAGTCTGCGGATCTATCCCGCCCCAAAAACTTAATGGCGTTTCTGTATAGAGAACCTCACCACAAGCATCCCCATCAATATAGGTTGTTCCCGAAATAAAAGTCGGGTCTGGATATTGGAGTGATCCTTGCATCAGAATGTCCTGGACAGTAATCCGGAGTAGAGATGAGACGCCTCATCAATTCTCTTCATTCACAAAATTTCATTGATTATTTCCGGACGAGTGTTTGACCACTCGTCCTTATCACGTTTCGATCAACAATAGACCAACCGTTCAACGATAGACTGGCGGTTCAACGATAGACGAGCGGTATTGTAAGATCGACAGGTTCGTTCTTGAACCACTTTTTATAAAGCTCAGCGTAACGACCGGTGCGTACCTGCTGGTGAACAAACAGGTTAAGATAATTGATGAAACCGAATTCATCACGTTTTGTCGCAATGGCGTAATAGTCCGGAATATAAGGGGCTACACCGGTGATAACGAGATCAGGGTAATTACCTGAATTGATAGCGAGTTGCGCAACGCTTTCGGTCAAGACCGTTGCGTCAATATGCCCTTGGGCGACAGCAAGAATTGTATCGTTTTGTGATTGGTAGGAGCTATAGCTGCCGCCACCCCATTTTTCAATGTCGGCTTTGAGTTTTCCCTCTTCATAAGTGCTAGCGGTATTACCGAGTTTCTTGCCCTTCAAATCCTCATAAGAAGAGATACCCGTATTCTTTCTTGTAAGAACGATCATCCGGTTGACCATATAAGGTATAGAAAAACCGACGACTTTTGCTCTTTCAAGTGTGTCCGACGTCGAAGCGATAACAACATCGGCCCGATCCGACATTAAAGCAGGCACTCTATCAGGAAAAGGCGTTTCCACAATCTCGGTTTTAACGCCGAGGGCTTTGCCCAAATCGTTACAATAATCAACATCAAAACCGATCGGCTGATTATTTGCATCACGTGATCCCATGGGAGCAAAATCAAGCGTTACGGCACAACGTAACGTTCCGGCACTGATAATATCGTCGACTTTATCTGCCAAAGCTTCACTTGTGATACCGGTAGCCAAAGCTAAACCTATAGCGGAAATGCGTGTGATGTTTTTCATGTCTATGCTCCCATTTTGTCATCGCTCACTTGTTGCTCGCTATCAAATTAAGACTTCCAGACGGACCATTTCTGATGATGGTTGTTCCCACTTAATGTTATATAGTTTTGTCTGTTGATCTATAACTGATATATCTCTATAAGATCACAGTTGTTTTTAAAGTGCAACCAAGAATTTTCAACTTGTGTAAAAACGCAATTTTATGTTTTGTTTCAAAGCAAAAAAATAACAATACCCAATCACCATTTACCATTTGATTTTACAATAGAAACAGACTGTTACGCTGACATTACTCGCGGAATGAAAATTCCGTTTGCAGATTGTTTGTAAAAAAATGAAATGAATTTTGCCTCTTCGAAAAGATGATCTCTAGTGAAAATATTTATCAAGGTGGCGATAGTAAGGAGGCTTTCCAAACCACCACAATTTTTAAGGGCGTGGGGGGCGCTCCATCATAGAAGGCAAATAGTATCAAACCCGAAATTTTTTAAATTTCGCTTCCGTTTTGACTATCAAATGGACCAAGGGGCAGTAAATTTCAAAAATCTGTCTGCGTCTCTTCCATGGTGGGGGAGAACGTCAAGGCCGGCTTCCCGCTTTTTATCAATTGATAAGAAAAGGAAGCCGGGATCAGCCTGATCCATATCTGACCTATACCAGTATTTGGCTACATCAGCACTTGGCTTATATCGGTTCTCATACAAGATTTTTATAAGAGACGTGTTTCAAGCATCAAAATAGTCTAGAAATCACGGGACCATTTTTCGTAAATGTTCCATCAGTTTCATTGCTCTATTGCCAGCTACATCCGGTTTACCGCTGACAATCCCTTCAATCAGTGAAATATGTGCATTGGCAGAGTTTATAATAGCTTCCTGTCCGCGGTAGAGACGGAACCAGAAACGTCGGGAATGGGTTTGCAAAGGTTCGACAACCCGAGCTGCAAATATATTGCCTGCGGCTTTACCTAATGTTTCATCAAAAAGCTTGTCCGCATCCAAAAAATTATAAGGATCATTTTCTTCAGCCGACTTTTTCAAATTCTCTGCCGCCATTTTCATTCGATCAATGTCAACGGCTCCGGCAAAACGCGCGGCATCCCGTGCAAGCAGAACTTCTATCCCCTGACGTACGTCAAGCACACGACCGAAGTCCTGTGGTTCAAGATCGGCAACACGAACTCCTGAACGGGGGCGAATTTCAAAAAAACCTTCCAATGCCAAGCGCTGAATAGCTTCCCTGACAGGAGTGCGCCCCATTCCGGTTGCATCAATCAGTGAACGTTCATTGACCACCATGCCCGGCTCGAGAGCCAATGTCACAATCATGCGTTCCAGACTTCTATAAGCTATGTCCGCCTGACTTTCATTGACTGCCATTACTTTCATATTTTCCATATCTACCTTTAATATATCACTTGACAAGCGTATTTTATATGATATTTTTTTGATATATCAATACCTCATAACATTGGGTAGTAATCAATATATCTGTGATTGCGGCGCTGAGTGCCACTGTCAATTTTGATATCAACAAATAAAATTTTACGGTCGCTTTGTGAAGAGGAACCGCGCAAGCGCCAAACAAGGGGAATATTATGGATTCTAGTATATTTTCAGGGGTCATCCCTGCATTAATGACGCCTTGCAAACAGGACAGGACGCCGGATTTTTCTGCTCTTGTTGCAAAAGCAAAAGAGCTTATCGCCACAGGGATGTCGGCTGTAGTCTATTGCGGATCAATGGGCGACTGGCCACTGTTGACCGATGAAGAGCGTATGGAAGGTGTTGAAAGCCTGGTTAATGCCGGAATTCCGGTCATTGTCGGCACCGGTGCGGTTAATACGAAAACCGCGGTAAGACATGCAGCTCACGCCCAGAAGGTCGGTGCAAAAGGTTTGATGGTTATTCCGCGCGTTCTCTCGCGTGGTAGTGTATTGGCTGCCCAGAAGAACCATTTCAAAGCTATTTTATCGGCAGCACCCGATCTTCCCGCCGTGATTTATAACAGTCCTTATTATGGATTTGCTACGCGCGCCGATCTTTTTTTCGCTTTACGGGCAGAACATAAAAACCTGATCGGCTTCAAAGAATTCGGCGGGGCTGACGATATGCTCTACGCCGCCGAAAACATTACAAGCCGTGACGATAATGTCTCTCTTATGATCGGTGTTGATACAACAGTTGTCCATGGTTATGTCAATTGTGGCGCTACAGGCGCGATCACCGGCATCGGTAATGTCTTGCCGAAAGAAGTCATCCACCTATGCCGTCTGTGTGAAGCCGCAGCAAAGGGAGATGTCGAAGCACGCCAACGTGCTGAAGAACTCGAACAGGCTTTGGCTATTCTTTCGTCATTCGATGCCGGTCCCGATCTCGTACTATTTTTCAAACATATGATGGTTTTGAAAGGCGACAAAGCTTATAAGCTCCATTTCAATGAAACCGACGAACTTACAGAAAGCCAGCGTGGATTTGTCGAAAAGCAGCTTAAGCTGTTTGATACATGGTATAAGAAATGGAGTGAATTGCCGGGAGCAGTTCAAAAATACAAAGTCGCATAAATAGCTCTTTGAACAACATCTGGCCGGATAAGACGTGAGCGAATTTTTATTTGTGACGCCGGCCAGATTAAAAATTTACATGATTGCATCAGCCCGAAAGACAAAAATCATAATGATCGGGGGAGGATAATAAGCGATGCAGGCGAAAAAGTCGGTTTCAATAATCGGAGGCGGTATCGTCGGCGTCGCTACGGCTGCCATTCTTTCTGAAAACGGATATGACGTTACCGTCATCGACAGAAGCGGGATATGTGAAGAAACAAGTGCAGGAAATGCGGGGGCATTTGCCTTTACGGACGTATTACCGATTGCGTCAAAAGGCATATTAAGAAAACTACCCGGATGGATGATGGATCCCTTGGGACCTTTCACAATCCGTCCGACATACTTGCCAAAACTTATGCCTTGGTTCATTCGTTTCTTGAAGGCAAGCCGAAAAAAAGCCCAATTGGAAACCATCAAAGCGCAAGTAGCAATCATGCGCCTTGCAGAGAAAGAAATGATGGGCTTGCTCGCCAGAGCCGAACTTTTGAACGAACTCGGAACCGAAGGTGAACTTGAGGTTTACGAAAGCGAAAAAGAATTTCAGGCAGCACTTCCTAGTTGGAATTGGCGTGAAAGTTTCGGCATAAAAGTACGCCATATCGATTCTGACGAATTGCACAATATGGTTCCCGGCCTTTCGAAACAATTTGTAAAAGCTTCCTATGTTCCTTCCTGGCGCAATGTGAAGGACCCGAAATTGTTCGGTAAAGCCCTGTGGTCCTATGCGAGCGGACTGGGCGCAAAATTTATCAAATTGCCGGTTCTTGATCTATCCCAAGACGAAGGCGGCGTTACACTGACAACCAGCTCTGAAAAAATCCGAAGCGATTTTGTGGTTGTTGCTTGTGGTGCGTGGTCAAATACATTTGCGCGGTCTCTCGGGGATAATATACCGCTTGATACCGAACGCGGTTATAATACGACATTACCGGTTGATAGTCTCAAGCTTCAACATCAGGTAACATTCGGTGGTCATGGTTTTGTTGTTGTTCCGCTCAGTACCGGAATAAGAGTTGGCGGGGCCGTTGAAATGGGCGGGCTTGATTTGCCTCCCAATTATAAACGCTCCCAAGCCATGCTGAAAAAAGCGAAGGAATTTTTCCCTGATTTGAAGCTCGAAAACGGGGTGGAATGGATGGGGTATCGGCCGTCGATCCCCGATGGTTTACCGGTTATCGATTATGCGAAAAACAGCCGGCGAATATTATATGCTTTCGGTCATGGCCATCTTGGCTTGACACAATCGGCAGCGACCGCCCGTCTCATACACAATCTCATTGAACATAAAGAGCCTGCTCTTTCAATTTATCCATTTCGTGCCGGGAGGTTTTGACATGGCGAAATATTCGTTTTTCTGTATTGATGGTCATACATGTGGTAATCCTGTTCGTCTGGTTGCCGGTGGCGGTCCGCTTCTGCAAGGCAACACCATGATGGAAAAACGCCTGCATTTTTTACGTGAATACGACTGGATCAGAACCGGTTTGATGTTTGAACCGCGCGGGCATGATATGATGTCCGGCTCTATTCTTTATCCGTCAACACGCGATGATTGTGATATCGGCGTTCTCTATATCGAAACTTCCGGATGTTTGCCCATGTGCGGACATGGCACAATCGGAACCGTTACAATGGCCATCGAATATGGACTTATTACGCCGCGCATTCCGGGAAAACTCAGTCTGGATACTCCTGCTGGAAAAGTCGACATTACATATGAGCAAAATGGCCCTTATGTGGAAAAAGTTCGCCTGACAAATGTGCCTGCTTTCCTTTACAAACGGGACCTT
Source organism: Ditibartonella apihabitans (assembly GCF_002007485.1). Lineage (GTDB taxonomy): Bacteria > Pseudomonadota > Alphaproteobacteria > Rhizobiales > Rhizobiaceae > Bartonella > Bartonella apihabitans. The sequence continues at coordinate 444,751 of NZ_CP015820.1, read as the reverse complement.
GAGGTCGAATGTCCGGACTTGGGCCTTCTTAAAGTGGATGTAGCTTATGGTGGTAATTTTTACGCCATTGTCGAACCACAAGAAAATTATACCGATATGGCCGACTATAATGCATTAGAGCTTATCGCATGGAGTCCAGTCTTAAGAAAAAGGTTGAATGAACTCTATAGCTTCCAGCACCCTCAAAAACCCGAAATCAATGTCTTGAGCCATATTATGTGGACAGGAAAACCGACAAAGCCCGGAGCCAATGGACGCAATGCTGTGTTTTACGGCGATAAAGCCATTGACCGCTCGCCTTGCGGGACCGGAACCTCGGCACGAATGGCACAATTGACAGCCAAGGGAATTCTGAAAGCCGGTGATAATTTTGTCCATGAATCGATCATCGGTTCTATTTTTGAAGGCCGTGTTGAAAAATTGACCGATGTAGAGGGGCTTCCGGCCATTATTCCATCCGTTGCGGGATGGGCCAGAATGACAGGCTTCAACACCATATTTATCGACGATCGTGATCCATATAAGCATGGTTTCGTCGTTAAATAAGCATAGAAATAATTACGAAGAACCATGTTTAAAACAGTTGCTCCAGCGGCTTTATACGCTGGAGCAAAAAATTTATTGGGCTGTTTTTTTCTTAACCTCGTCAAAACCGGTGCGTTTGATTTCGCCCCATGACGTTTTTCCCGAAAAATATTCTCCGGCGGCTTTTATCCGCCAGAATGTATTGATTTGACGATAGCCGAAACATTCAATGATTGAAGATAGAAAAAGAATAAATATGTATTTTGCTTTACGCAAAAAACCGAGATGCATTTGTTCAAGCGATATTGAAAACAAGCTGACGAATATTCCATACATAAACGCCATAAAAATGAACGAAAGTAAAAACTCGAACGTCATGGCTTTGAAATAAAAGACAATCGGAAAAAGAATATAGCTGAATAGTTCCAGCAGTGGATTTACAACATCTATAACAAACACCATCGGCATGCCGACAAAACCGATGCGTCCATAGCGTCTGTTGAACATAATGTCCTGATGGCGAAAATAAACTTCCAAAGCGCCTCTTTGCCAACGCGTGCGTTGTTTGGCAAGAACAGAAAGACTTTCCGGCGCTTCCGTCCAGCAAACAGCATCGGGCACAAAAGTAATACGATAATCGCGTTTGTTTTCCAGCATATATCGATGTAGCTTGATCACCAAATCAAAATCTTCGCCGACGGATCCCCGCGTATAACCGCCAACAGCCATAACCTCACGTCGGCTAAAGACGCCGAAAGCACCCGATATCAATGTTAAACAATTGACGTAACTCCACGCCACACGAGCCATTAAAAACGCGCGCAAATATTCCAGAATTTGAAAATAAACAAGAAAATTGAAGCGTATGGCAACGCGCGTCAATCGGCCGGAACTGATTTTGGAGCCATTGGCTATCATTACGCTCCCACCCACCGCAACTGTGCGCGCCGGATCGTCAATAAAAGGCTGGACCATGCGCAAAAGACCATCCGGCTCCAGAATAGTATCGGCATCCACCATGCAAAGAAGCGACATACGCGAAACGCTGATTCCGGCATTTTGCGCGTCTGCCTTGCCACCATTTTCTTTGTCGACGACGACAAGACGACCAAATTTTTTCGAAACATAAATATTACGGATGGGATTGAAAGCCAGAATTGTTTCATATTCTCTGTTGCTCTCTTCCAGTTCGAATTCTTTGATCAATTCGTCGAGCATGTTGTCTTTCGAGCCGTCATTAACGATGATGACCTCGAAAGCAGGATAGTCCAGCGAGATGAGAGAATAAACCGACTGGACGATGTTTTTCTCCTCATTATAAGCCGGAACGATGATCGAAATTGGCGGTGCAGTATCAAAATAACGGTGCCAAAGAAGACCATTCTTCGGCACCGAAGCACGACTGAAATAGGCATAAAGAGCCAAAAACAGCTGAACGAGCATGATAATGACCCACAAACTGAAAAAAACAAATATAATGGAAAATGTTACGGTAAAAAGCCAGAACTTTAGCGAGTCAATCATTCTATTTTCTCGCTCCTCAGAAAAAAAGCAGCTACCCTTTTTGCCCGTGGGCTTCCATTCTGTCTGGTATGTTCCAATATTTCGTGCCCACGATCTCCCGTCTTCAGTAATGCCTTGCCTGCCGCATAAAGTACCGGTAACGCATCATCATCCAGAAGATTTGCAAATACCTTGTTAAATTGTTCGATATCGATTTCCTCGTCATTCAACGAAACGGTTTCGTTATACCGGTCATCAGCCTTATCGTCTTCAGGTATTTTGAAAATTGGTTCTCTGTATTCTTTGGAAGAAGATAAATCATTGTTGCTCGCAATATTAATTTTTTGTGTCATTGCTAGCGATAAAGTTTCAAAGCCGGCATTTTGGGCCAAGATATTAATTGCATCGCAGCGCATGAGCGGTGGCATAATTGTTAGACTGGCCACATTGGTCAGTTTTTCAACACGACTTTCATTTTCCACATCAGGTCTTAAATATTTACTTACGTTTGTTTTGGAGTTCGGCAGGCTTGAAACAACATCATAGAGCCACCATGGAGCATCATTCTCCATTAAAGCGATAGCCGAAGCGAGACGAACTTTTTGCGAAACATCCTTTAACCCGTCATGCAAAACTTGTTGAGCAGTTTTATCCGGAAACAATGCAAGAGTTTCGATAATTTGCACACGCTTCGAACGTAAAGAAAAACGCATTTTTTTGGCTAACACCTTAACCAAACCTGTTTGAATAAAATATTCTATGGCCAATTGATGCTTTTTTTTATCCGGAATAGCCCGGAAGTAAGGCACAAGACGCATAAGTTGCCGCGTTGAAAATTTTTTCTTCTGTTTTGAAGATATTTTGCCCTCTTCCAGACTATCCAAAAAGGTCTCGAATTTTTCTCTGAGTTTGATCATCTGCTTGCGGTTGTTGACCATCCTGAAATGAAAGACGATCATGACGACCAGCATCAATACCGCGAGGCAAGCATAAAAAAGGCCTATAAAAATTGCCCCCATTATCCATTGAATGTTAATGTTGATCATCAAAAACGCCGCGTCAAATTCAAACCATAAACCAAGCGATTATAAGCATTCGTACGCTGTTCCTTGGACAGGTTAGCACCAATTGTTAAGTCTTCTGTTATATCGAACGCGATATTTCCGAATATCGTCTTTGTCGGGATAAGAACATCACCTGACGATTCCAGAGTACTCGAATATCCTATATTAAAGTGAAACCGGTCGACAGGATTGGTCTCTGCGCGCAAAAGATAGCCTCCCGAATGTTTGTTCTTCTGGTCAAACACATTAATCCATTGGGCAAATATGGTCATACGATCTTTGAAGAAAGTCTGCCTCAAGCCGGGAGTTATAGTTTTGACAACGCCATTGTCATACCATTCGCTTTTGGTATCGAGTGTCGCTCCGAGCATGCCCACTTTTCCCAGTCTACCAATATTGCTGCTACCACCCGCGCGTAAAATATATCGTGCCAGAAAATCTGCATCCGGTGTGACAACCCCCGCCAAATAACCCCAAACAGCCGGTCGGAATTGATGGGCAATTGCAAGCTCGAACTGCTGGTCATCCATATTGAAGCGATTGGAAAGACCTAACCGGCCAGTCAATATCGTTGCTTCTGACAATTGATAGGAAAGCGCCACGCCACCTTCCCGCCAGTTTTTATAAGGTGCAGTCAACTCGCTATAAGTACTATCAATGTCAAGACGCCACCGTTTACGGATAGGCCTTTGAATACGCTCGAGAGTTTCTCTATTGTCAGGAGCAATTATACGGGCCTGATCGTAATCATTAACGGCTTCCCGATCACGTAAAAGGCCACGTTTGGCATCCCCCATGCCTAACCATGCCTGAAGATTTTTGCTGTTTTTCTCCAAAATGCGGTTATAGACTGTGATTGCCCGCTTATATTGATGTTCCGCCATATAAAGCGACGCGTCGGACAAAGCCACCTCTTCGTTTTCAGGGTGCCGAAGCAACAATGCATCAATACGATGTCTGGCTAGCGCATAATCATTTTGCCAAAGCGCTACATTCACTTTGCCAAGCGAGGCTTCAAGAGCATCCGGCGAAATTTCGAGAGCCAGATCAAATATCTTATCGGCTTCAGCAAATTTCTTCTGAAACGATAGAACATTGCCGAGCTTTATTAACAGATCAACATTTTGAGGCGTTAGGGATAAAGCCTGTCGATAAAGAGCTTCCGCATGGGCGAAGTTTTTTCCTGAAGCAACAATTTGCGCTGCTTGTTGAGCGAGATGATTACTCTCGACGAGCTGCGGGTTATCTTTTCCCGTTCCATTGGACGAATTGCCGGTACCGCCATGTTTGGCGATTTTGTTTTTTGAAGCGATCGCGCGTTCAATGTCTTTTAACAGGCTCGTCAATTCTTCATTGTCGGGTGACTGCGACAATGCCATTTCACAAAGAGCTTTTGCTTTATCAAGTTCGCCTTTCCAATAGGCGATACGTGCCAAGCCCAAATTCGCATCGATGTAATCTGGTGCTATCATTAAAGCCCGACTAAAATTTTCTTTTGCCGCATCCAGATCTCCTAGCGCAAGAAGTGTGAGCCCCAATTGAACAAGGATATCCGCATTGTCCGGTTCGAGAGCTAAAGCAGCTTCAAAATGCTGTTTGGCAAGGTCAAAATGCTGGGCTTTCCGTTCATTGCTGCCAATTTCGTATAACTGCCCCACAGTTTTCTGTTCATTGTCCGAAACATCACTCAATGGTTCTCCAGACAAGTTTTCGTTCTTAATTTTATCTTCCGTCTGTGAAAATTTTATGGCAGCGTCTATACGGAATTTGAAGTCGCGCGCAATTGAATTTTCCGGCTCTATCGCTATGACGTGATCGACCATTTCCTTGGCTGCAAAGAAATCTCCTTGCCAATACAATATTGCGGCTTTTCCCAGTTGTGCCAAGCTCAGCGTTGGCGCTAAACCCAGAGCTTTTTCGAAATCTGCTTGAGCTTCCTCCACTTTGCCCATAGTGAGAAATATAAAACCGCGTTTGGCCAAATCACCAGCCACACTACGATCAGGAACATTTGACCGGATGGCGGCAGAAAGTCTTAGAAAATAATTGCTCGTCAGGTTTTCACTTATAGTGTCGGGTAAATTGTCTGATCCGGCATTTTTCTCAACTTTGTCATAATCTTTATTGCCAAAGTGCAGATTTATTGATTTCAAATCATTTATGGATGGCGAACGGATGACGGAACTCGCTCTGGTCGTATGTTCAAGCTTTTTCTGAAAAACTATGGCATTCAATATTTCTGTTTGAAGCGACTTCACTTCCTCATTATCCGGCTTTAGTGCCAATATTTCTTCAGTGTAATGCTTTGCCTCTTCAAGATTGTTATGAGCGTAATCTATTTTTACTAAACCGGTTTTTGCCTCGATATCATCCGGAACCATTTCAAGGAGTTGACGAAATATCGGTTCGGCTTTGTCAAGCTCGCCGAGCCCCATGAAAGATAACCCCAATTCTCTTAAAATATCTGGATTGTCGGGTGATAAAGCAGAAGCTTTTTCCAGTTTTTCTATTGCTTCTTTATAATGACCCTGTTGTCGCGCTTGATAGCCCTGTTCAAAAAGAACTTTGACATCACTATTAATTAGAGAGCGGCTTTTAACTCCGGGTGGTGACGCTTTTTCCAATGGAATATCAAAATTCAAAGGCTTTCCAGCACGCGCCATGGATTTTGCATCTGCCAGTTTCTGATGGTTGCGAACTGGCCAAAACTTATCATTTGCCTGTGCTCCGGACGGCACCTGCGCAAATGCCGACGCGGTAAAATATACTCCTGAAGACGAAATAATCGTTATCAGCAGTCTGAAAAAAAGTTTATCATCGCCTCTATGGCATGCCACTTAACCACCATGCTTCTCGTCAGAAAAAAATTACACTCGTGTTCTAACAAGAATTTTTATTTGTATATATTGCGACCCACAAAATATGACCTAATTCTAAATAAATCTTTTATCTTGTTTTTCCAGAGATTGCTCTTAAAAACTTTTCGACTTGCTATGATTTCAAATCGGAATTGTCCTGAAAGACTATATCATAGGTTGATATTATTCTGGCATACCGTTGTAACCTCGGTCTTTAGTCATTGCCTCAATCAAAGAAGACCGTGAATTGCTAATCCGTTGAAACTGCTAAAAGCTTTGAAATACGGACTTAGCCGTAAAACAACGCCGCTTAAGTCTTCTGTCCGCTTGAGAAAGCTTATTTTGGCAGCGTCCGGTTGTTCGATATGGCCAAGTTGATAGACTGTTTTATCTCCTCCATTTGCAGTCCTTGCAAGAACAAGAAAAACAGATCCGTAATTCTGTTTGTTTGTTTCTTTTGCAGGCGTGAAATAGAGTTTTGCTGGCCCGTTAACCGGTCCGTTTTCCAACGCGACAGAAATTTTGTATTGAATTTTTCCCCCCACATTAACCAGCGCGCAGAAATAGCATTTATTTCCGTTTCCTTGGTGCGGTAAATCATAACCGTAAAACTTCCCAGATCCTTGATACTTTCCAAAGCATTTTTCCCGTCATTGCTATTCTGTATCCAGTACGGAATGATGACATCAATTGGTCCGCCCCAGATTTCATGCATTTTATAAGAGTTGCTGCCCAGTTAACCCACATTCTGGATGGGTCTTCCGAATATTTCGGAACGGTATAAGGCTCTATGTCAAATTGCAGTCCCGCCAACTTTGCATTTTCCGGAAGCCGTTTCTGGAATGCCACTAAGGATTGAGTTCTTTGAAATGCGAGATCTTGACCTTTTCCGACAATCATATCCGCATCCCCTTCAACTGCATAAATATCAATCGATCTTTTATGCGCCTCACCAAGAAACTCGACGAGCTGTTCTTCATCGACAATGACATTATCCTGAATATCGACCTGAACATAAAGCTTGTTGATATGATATTGTTGCGCCCAATCAAGTAAACCGGCGGGTGAGTGAAGCCAATTCTGTTTGTGCCAAACCCAGGTAGCGATTGAATTTTCACTCGTTGCAGTTTTAATCGTTATAGCGGCAATATCGAAATGTGCGGCCTCTTCAGGGCATTCGATTACGATCTTGCTACTGTTTTTTTCTGAAGATGGCAGTTCAAACAAATCGAAATCCGACCGATCATCAGTCTTTGATTGCTTTTCAGAATGAACAGGAAAGGTCTTTGCATCATCCGCTACAAAATTAGTTTTGTCTGCAAACCCCAATTTGAAACGACCGTCTGCTCTGCCACTTATGATAAACGATGAATTGGTTGTTTGCGGAAAGCTTCCGAACGGGGCACTCAGAGCCACACCGGCATACTCTTTTCCGGAATGACAAGTCAAACTTAGAATTCCATTTTTTTCCTGAACTCTAACGCGTCCTTCCGGCGAAAATAAAGACCAGTCCATCCGACTTAACAAATTATGATTTTGCCCTTCGGGTGTTTCCCGATCTTCGGTATTTCCACTTTTTACTTTTGTGTCATTAGCAGCCGGCATTGGAGCGAATGTCAGAACTGTGTTTGACGGGAAAAACCGGTTTGCTTTATATTCACCTTCCAATTGGATTAAGGCCGGTTTTTCTTCAGATCTATCTATCGTTCCTACCCACGATAAATAAAAACCGGATGTGGTATCAATATGCGGGCAAGCACTATCTGTAGCCTCGTCGTCATTATCTGTCGCGCTATATAAACATAATGTATCGGACATCGCATTACTCACATGAAAGACCGACAAGAGAAGAGCCGATAAAGCCAATATCCATCTTGAATGGAGAAATCTTCCCATAACCTGGTTCCCCGAATTGTTGCTGATTTTTGTCTTGCAAACTATATAACAATGTCATTCAAGTTGAACAACCTTCTAAAAATTTCCTCCTGCAAAACCAACAAATTCATGAAATAACTTTTATATTCAATATTTCAAAATGAAAAAAATTATAATAAATATATATTATTATTTATTCAATAAATAATTATATACCAAATTCAAGGAGAAATACTCCTTTAATAAATAGAATCAAATTTCTATCAAATATTATTAAATAACACTGTATTTTTTATGTTTTATAAAGTTACCATGGTTTGGTGAGCAAAAGCAACATCCGATCTTTCGGAAACAATCTCATTTGCTTCACAGCAGCTTGTTTCCTCCTGCCATGGATTTCACAACCATCGGAGACAACAACTGCGTCAGTTATTCAAACAGAGCTGCTATTACATCATCACAACAACACTTGTTCTTCTATCAAGAGAGGATAGTTGGGGGCAAACGGCTAGTCCGGGTGCTCCGGTCATTCTAAAACCGGTTATACTTGATAGCAGAGAGAACTCTCATGCAATCCCGAATAGACGGTTCGCTTTGATGGTGGGTGCCGTCAGCGTCATTGACAAAAATGAAATGCCTTTTTCGATCAAAAAGCAGCAGCAAACATGAGGGCGCATTTTCTTTATTTTAGAAAAATCCGTTATTGCGGGCAAACTTCCAATTTATCCGGTTATCTATTTATCAGATCAGACAGTGTATCTGCCAGAGTTTGCTCTAAAGGTCTGAATTGAAGCCCCAGAATTTTCTCATATCTTTCACTGCTGAAATGCGTTCTATCATATTGGCTTGCCATCAAACGGACCGACGCCAATGATAATAAAATGGGCTTTCCCGTAAGCTTGCCATAAATTTCCTGCAAAACAGCAATGCAGTACAATAGCGGCATTGGTATTGTCTTGGTTGGCGTTTTGACATTGGCATAATGACCGATCATGGATACAAGGTCTTTCATATGAATGTGACGCCCTGCAACGAGATAGCGTTCTCCAGGCTTGCCCTTGAACGTGACCATGATCAGGGCAGCAGCAACATCTCTTGCATCAACAACCGAGAAGGTCCCTGGAACAATAGCAGGCAACTTCCCGTTCATGACATCAAATGCAAGTTGTCCTGCCGAGGTAGGCCCCAGATCACCAGGGCCCCACATCCACCCCGGTAAAATATAATAGCAGTTCATCATCGGATGCCGAGCGGCAAATTCTCTCACTGTTCTCTCACTGATGATTTTGCTTCGATAGTAATCATCCGAATTTTCTATATTTCTATCACATGTCTCATCAATCAATGTGCCAGCCTCACCATCGAGAACTGCAATTGAGGAGACATGAACAAACTGTTTGACACCCGCTTTTAAGGCCGCTTCCAATAAGCATTTTGTACCATTAATGTTGATCTTTTCCAGATCGGCCCAATGGCTGCCGCCTTTATAATTATCGCGGAAAAATGCTGCGGTATGGAAAACGGTGTCGCAGCCATCCAGATGGATTTCAAAACTAGTGACATCGGTCATATCGCCTTGAATAATTTCAAGTTCAACATGAGCGGCGAATTGCTTGTTTGCCTTTTGTCGCGACCGGACCAGTGCTTTGACATGATAGCCTTCGTCGATCAATTGGCGAACCAGATTATTGCCTAATAGTCCGGTGGCACCGGTTACGAAAACTGTTTTCTTCATCAACGATTCCAAATATCAATTGAAATTCATATATCACATGATATTTATATTTCATTTGATAACTTGTCAAATGAAATGTCGGATGATATCTGGAATTTATGGTCAAACAGATAAAACCGCGCAAAACAAGATTGGAAAGCCAGCAAGAGACGCGCCAGAACCTTCTGGAGGCTGCACGCATGCTGTTTACAGAATTGGGCTACGAGGCAACCTCCATCAGAGGAATCTGCGATAAAGCGGGCTATTCACAAGGAGCCTTTTATTCCAATTTCAATAATAAGGACGAAGTTCTTCTAGAGCTTCTCGAGCAGTATAAATCATTCGAGGCAAATTCACGAAAACAGCTCATTGATGATGCAGGGGGGAATTTTGAAAAAGCCCTGAATGACATGATCTTATGGTTTGAACGCAATGATCACAATATGTCCCACACAATTCTGTTCCTTGAAATGCAACTTCACGCTTTGCGCCATCCGGAATTTGTAAAAATTTATAACAATCTTATGGACGAACAAAAATCGTTCTATACGACGCTCGTACAACACCTGTTTGCTATGAGAAATATAGAACCTCCCTTTGATTGCTCGATTGTTGCAGAAGGGTTAATGGCACTTGGGGCTAATGAAGCAGTTGCCAGACGATTGAACCCGAAGCGGGAGAAGCAAAATCCATTTTCGGCCTATCTGAAATTGATTTTCCGGATAGAAGAGAAATAGACAAATTTGAAGCTTTTTAAAGCGATATATTGATTATATCGGCATGAAATATTTCTCTTCCTCTTTTTCATAAATATCTATCATGAAGCTTCACTATTAAAAGTCTGATAAATTTCCGATTTCAAAGAAAATAAGAACGATAACCAATAATTTTTCCGGAATTTCATTGATTGAAAATTTGTTTTATCGCTCTGAAAATTTATATAAGCCAAATTATTATGCAAACGCGTGATCTGCCATTATATGAATGTTTATTTTTCAAATAAGTTCATAGAGCGTGCAGAGTAACCGTCTCTTGTCCCTGATAAATTTGTTCGCCATTTTTCTCCGGAAACCGATGCAACGTGAAATCCTCTTTCGCAAAACAGATAGAGATTGAGCCCTTCATGAAACATGATAAATTAATACTTGTTTTTTATTTTCATGTTTTATAGAGTTGCCAAGGTTTGGTAGGGAAAGCAACATCCGATCTCTCGGAAACAATCTGATTTACTTCTTGGCAGCTTGTTTCAAAAGGGGTCATCTCATCTGACTTTAGTTAAAAGCAATAAATTTTTGCTCCTGCCATGGATTTGACAACCATCGGAGACGGAAATTTGCGTCATTTACTTAAAAAAACCTGCTACTACACCATCACAACAACACTTGTTCTTCTATCAAGAGAGGATAGTTGGGGGCAAACGGCTAGTCCGGGTGCTCCGGTCATTCTAAAACCGGTTATACTTGATAGCAGAGAGAACTCTCATGCAATCCTGAGTAAACGTTTCGCTTCTATGGCGGGAGCCGTCAGCGTCATTGACAAAAATGAAATGCCTTTTTCTGGTAATTTGACAATGGCACGTGCTTTGGAACAAACGCCCGGAGTTGTGGTTCAGAATTTTTTCGGAGGAAATGATCAACCCCGCATACAAATTCGTGGATCAGGCCTTCAGCAAAATCCGGTCGAGAGAGGTATCCTTGTTATGCGCGACGGCTTGCCACTCAACCGTGCCGATGGCTCATATATAGCCGGTTTAGCTAATCCGAGAGACGCCGAAACCCTTGAAATTTATCGTGGCTATATGGCCAACCGTATCGGCGCCACTGTATTGGGAGGCGCCATTAACAGTGTATCACCTACAGGAACGAGCGAACCGGGGGCAGTCTTATCGGGAAGTGGTGGAAGTTTCGGCCAATATAATTTTGGCGGGCAAGTCGGTTTTTCCGACGAAACGCGTGACGGCTTTTTTTCATTTGAACATAATAACCGGGAAGGCTTTCGGGATTACAATTCCTCTGACAGGACAGGCCTATCCGGCAATATCGGTTTTAGAGTAAATGATATCACGACAACGCGTTTTTTTGCCGGATACACCGATCTGGGTTTCGATGTTTCAGGACCAATTCCAAAATATGAAATAAAAAAACATCCGGAAATGAGCTGGTCGGGTCCTATAGTTACTCCACAAGGGGTTGTAAATCCGGGCCCCAATGTTTGGCGCGATCGGCCACGAAGGGATGCCAGCCAATATCTCATTGGCAACCGTTCAACAATCGAGCTCGGCTCCCATATTTATGATATTGCTTTGGGCTATACAAATACGGAAGATATGTTTCGTTTTCCTATATCCGCCGGTGTCAAACAGAGCGATGGCGGTGATTTTACCGGACTATTCCGTTACGCATACACCCCTGATAAAAGCAATCCTTTGCCACTTGTAGAACTTGCCGGCAATTACACCAACGGTTCTATGGATCGCGATTATTATTTGAATTTTTCGGGCGGAAAGGGCGACAAATTCGGTGACAATAAATTAAAGTCAACGACAGTGTCATTTTTTGCCGGTATGAATATTCCTCTTTTTCAACGCTTTACTATTTCGCCATCACTCTCTTATGCTCATGCACGTCGTGACAATGACGACGAATGGCGGAAAAATACCCGGCCAACAATAGCATATAATCCTCGTATGCCGGATCGGCTTTTGCCGAACGGTGCAGTTCCTGCGGAAAATACAAGCTATAACCGTTCTTATTCGGGATTAAGTCCGGCTTTGGGCATTAGCTACGCCCTCACCCAAAGACAAACTTTATACACTGCATTAAGCCGCAGCTTCGAGCCTCCGACGCATGATGATCTTCTCGCAACAGTTAACGGCACTCCGAACACCAGTGCCGGCCGTCCAAATCCTGCTATGCCCAATTTGAAGTCCAAAATGTTTGCAACACCCGATCTTGATGATCAAACAGCAACCACTCTGGAAGGCGGATGGCGAGGCAATTTTGAAGGCTATTCCTGGGATTTATCGACCTATTATTCATGGGTTAATGACGAATTACTGAGCTTGCGTGATGTCAGTGGAGCGCCGCTCGGTGCGGTTAACGCCGATAAAACCCGCCATTTTGGCATTGATGCTGCAATCGGCTGGAAAATCAACGCTTCGATAACAGCGCGTATTGCCTATACCTATCAACGCTTTACATTTCATGATGACCCGTTACGTCATAACAACTATCTTGCCGGTGCACTACGCAACATCATCAATACCATGATTCAATATCACCCGACCGAGCCGTGGATATGGCAGGGTAATATCCATTGGGTACCGACAAGAACACCCGTTGATAATATGAACACACTTTATTCGGATGATTACGTTGTTGTTGATTTGAGGAGCGAATATAGCCTTAACAAAAACCTTCGTATCTTCGGTGAAATAACGAATATTTTTAACGAAAAATATGCGTCATCCACCATTATTTCCGATCGCGCAACCCCTGATCAAGCTGCATTCCTCCCCGGGGAGGGAAGAGGTTTTTTTGCCGGAATAAAAGCAAAGTTTTGAAATTTTTAATTTGAGGGATAAACTCTTATTTAAAATTTAAATTTTAATCAAAATACCTGACCGTCCATTGTGTTATTTTTGGTCCGGTATTTGCCAATCGAGGTGGATGATGCTTACCCAAACACGCCGTCATTTTTTAATTGGTGCTTCACTTCTTCCCGTTGTTTGCGCATTTCCCGCCAATGTGGTTGCAGAAGAAAATAAACCCGTCATTTGGGGGCCTCCTGCCGGGCCATCTCTTGTTGCTGCTTATGCAGTAAAAACCGGCATGCTTGATCAACTGTTACCCGGTTGCCAATTCAAAGTCTGGAATAATCCCGATCAGATCCGGGCCGGACTCGGTTCCGGCTCAATCAATATGGCCATTTTGCCAAGTTATAGCGGCGCAAATTTATATAATAAAGGCCTTGGTGTAAGATTGGCGAATATTCTGACAGACGGGCTTCTTTATATCGTCGCACCGGAAGCATCCAATATAAAAACACTTCAGGATCTTGTCGGCAAAAAACTTGCTGTACCATTCAAAAACGATATGCCCGACTATATTATGCAAGCAATTTTAAAGGCATATGACATCAAACCGGATGCAATCGACATACAATATACGGGGAGCCTCCCCGAAGCTATGCCGCTTCTCATGATCGGACGTGTTGATGCAGCAGTCATTGTGGAGCCTGCTGCCTCTACAGTGATTTCCATGAGCACGGCATCCCCTAAAAAAATTGTTCGTGCTCTTGATATTCAAAAGCTTTGGGAAAAAGTGTCGAAAACCGATGCCATTCCGCAAGCCGGCCTTGTTGTCGGCAAAGGTTTCGAAGGCGACGAAGGAAAAGACAAAATAAAAGCGCTCAATGCATGTTTTTCTAATGCACTTGAAAAAATTAAAGCTGACCCCGAAAAAGCAGCCGACGAGATCAGCGGTCTTCTCGATTTTCCACCGCACCTGATAGCCACATCCATCGCTTTCAGTCATCTTGTTGTTCATAATGCAAGCGAAGCAAAACCGTCGCTGGAAACATTTTTCAATGTTCTCATCGAACAAAATTCTGCAATTCTAGGCGGAAAACTGCCTGATGACGGATTTTATGCCTGATGAATTTCCATAAGACCATTTCTCATCTTGTATCGCTTGGAAACTACTTTTGGGGAGGCTTCGCAGGGCTTGCCGGTTGCTTTTGTTTTTTTGCCGTTTGGCAGTTGGCCCATGAACTTTATGGCAGTTATGTGCTCCCCTCTCCGCAACAAACTTTGCAAGCGATGGTCTTGCTTGTCCAAACGGACAAATTTGCCGAGATGGCGAAAATTACGGCTGAACGTTCCTTCATGGGCTTTGCGCTAGCCGGTTCGATCGGAATTCTCGGTGGCGTGTTGTGCGGTTATTCATTTGCGGCAATCCGTCTGATGAGGCCGATCATTATCATTCTTCTCGGCGTGCCTCCAATAGGCTGGATTGTGCTTGCGCTCATCTGGTTTGAAAACGGTGGCGGCTCGGTTATCATGACGATTGCTGTTGCGTCCTTTCCACTCATTTTCATCAATAGCGTTCAGGCAATTGCCACACGCGACCGGTCACTCGACGATATGGCGCGTGCTTTTAACATCGGCATATTCAAACGATTTCGTACAATCACATTTCCGCAAATGGTGTCCTATATTTTTCCGGCCTTGTCGCTTTCGGCCGGAAGTGCCTGGAAAGTCGCCGTAATGGCTGAACTTTTGAGCTATTCCGGCGGGCTTGGGGGCCTCCTTTTTGAAGCGCGCAGCACTTTTGATGTTCCTGAAGTAACGGCCATTATTATGATCATTGTGTGTTTTGCCCTGATAACCGAATTCGGTATTATTCATCCGATACGGGAATTTTTTGAAAGCTGGCGACATGCATCCGAGCCTTGGGGCGTTAAAAAATGAGAATTGAAATGCAGGATATCGCGTTTTCTTATCTTGGAAGACGCATTCTTGAAAACGTCAATATCCACGTCAATGACCACGAAACGCTGGTTATTCTCGGTGCGTCGGGTGCCGGAAAAACCACAATATTGCAGATTGCTGCAGGCTTGTTGACGCCTAACAAAGGCCAAATCAGAAAAACTTATCGCCAACAGGCAATTGTTTTTCAGGAACCGAGATTGCTCCCTTGGAAAACAACTTATGAAAATATTGCTTATGGTTTGAAAAATTCACACCGACCATCCGGAAAAAAAGATTTCATTTCCGATTGTGCAAAAAAAGTCGGTCTAAAAATAACCGATCTTGAAAAATATCCGGCCGCCTTATCGGGCGGCATGCGCCAGCGCGCAGCCGTTGCGCGCGCACTTGCTGTTAATCCCGATATCATATTTTTCGACGAGCCGTTTTCGGCAGTCGATATCGGCCTCAGGCGTAACCTTCAGGACATTGTTATTGAAGAGGCAAAAGGCCAAGGTTTTTCATCATTGTTTGTTACCCACGACCTTCACGAAGCACTGCGCATTGCTCACCGTTTGTTACTGGTCGGTGGCGATCCTGCAACAATTGTCGCTGAAAGACATGTCGAAGGTGAACCGGGAAAGCGAAGCGAACGGGAAATATTCGACATGAGCGAACAATTCGCCAAAGATCGGGATTTTTACGACCTTCTTTATAGAGACAGGGATTAACGCAATGGGACTTCGCAAAAAGATAAAAGCAGTCATTGCTCATAATCCCTTTTTTACCGAAGGCGTATTTTTATTCTTTCCGGTATCGGCCTGTTATGCTCTACTCATGCCGTTTATCTGGGTAATTGTCTATCAACTCGACTATCCCGGTACACGCTATATTTTCCCTCAGCAATGGCATGCGCACGAGATGATTTTCGGCTTTTATTCGGCAGCTCTTGCCGGATTTTTATGTTCCGCCGTTGCCGAATGGACAGAAACAAAGCCGTTAAATGGCATGAGACTTTTCTTGCTGCTTTTATTATGGCTTCCCGGTCGCATTGTCGGTTTTTTGGGTTCGGATTACCTGATGGTCATCGGCAGTGTATTTGATTTCGCTTTTCTGGCACTTATGATCTTATATGTCGGCTTGCCAATTCTTTCGAAAAGAAAATGGAAAAACTTGTCATTTTTGCTATGGCTTATTGTTCTTTTTACACTTGAAATTGTATTGAAAATTTTATGGTGGCGCGAAGAAACGGAACTATCGTCCCGCATATTGTGGACGATTATTGCTGTTTTTGTTGTTCTATTTTCCTTGGCAATCTCGCGCATCAACACTGTGGTCACCAATCTTTCATTGGATCCTTCAGGTGAAACAAGCCCTTATCGCCCGCATCCGGGCAGACGCAATCTATCTGCATTTTTGACAGTCTTATATGCTCTCTCGATGCTTTTTCTGCCGTCTTCACAAATGCAATATTATCTCGCTTTTGCTGCCAGTGCCGGTTTTATGGACAGAACTGCAGAATGGTTCATCGGTAAAGCCGCATTAAAAGCAGAAGTCATATGCCTAGCGCTTGCCAATGTCAGCGCGGCAATCGGTTTTTTTCTTATCGGTCTTTCCGGCTTTAACGAAAGCATACCGATTTATGCGGGCTTACATATATTGACCATTGCGACATTGGGACTTGGCGTGATGGGTGTTTTTACAATTGCCGGTTTACGCCATTCAGGACGGAAATTAATACCGATCCCCTGGCAATCAAAAGCGGCTATCGCATTTATTATACTCGCCGTCGCCATGCGCGTCCTACCGGAAATAACCGATCTCTTCGCTATCGGCAGTTATCATTATGCATGGGCTGCTATTTTCTGGTCTTTGGCTTTCTTCCTCTGGTTATGGGGATATCTGCCGCTCCTTGGACATCCGGTAAATAACTGACCTATATATCGGCTATTTAACTTGATAGACATTCATAAAACCCACGCGTCGAGATAAAGCAATCGACGACGTAAAACATAAAAATTAACGATCGTTACAAAAAAATATATTATAAATATAGTTCATATTCAATATATGTTTAATGTTTTATTTTAATGAAATTTAGAATAAATAATTAATAAAAAACAATACTAAAATAAATATATTAACTATAAAATATTTTTATTTATTGTATTGAATAAACAAATCAATCAATCAATTAAACAAAACATAATATTTTTTGATCCATCCGATAGATTTTGAGGGTAGAAACTAAAATTATCAGTTAAATGCGTTGCAAAAATATGCCTGGTGCCGCATACTGGCAGTACACTTCTTTATAACGCATTGTAAATATTATTATTTTTCCGTTTTCTTTTTTTAAAATGTGTTACATTTTTGGCTAATTTTTCAATATCTTAAAAATTAAAAAATAAAAAACATAATAAAAACAAATACTTACATGATTTTTATTGGTGCCGCATGCCGGAATCGAACCAGCGACCCCATCATTACGAATGACGTGCTCTACCAACTGAGCTAATGCGGCACAGATTCTTGTCTTCAAGACAGAACCGGTATCGGGTGATAGCCAAAAGATCGTCTGAAAGCAAGCGCCCAATTTTATCTTTCGGTAATTTTCGTTATGAACCGGCAACGCAATGTCAAAACACAAGCTTTTTTTAAAATCATCAACAATAGAATTGGTTTGCCTATTTTTCACCTGATGCTTATTCTAGATTTCAATGTTTTTAGTTTGAGGAGAATTTTTCTTGGCTAGTGCCGAGCAAGCCATCCGCAATGCATTGCTTAGAATTGACGCCAGCAATGTTGCTCAAAGGCGGCAGATTTATGAATCTGCATGGAACGCCCATGAGCGTGCATTGTTGGCTCAACATGATTTGAGCAACGAGAGTCGTTCCAAGCGACGCGATGCATTGATGCAAATTATCCGGAGCATAGAACAGGATTACATTGTTCAGGCTCCCGAAGAAAAAACGCAATACTATAATGAACTCGCTGCAGAAGGCCCCGAAGAACAGATAAAAATTGAAGTAAACGGAGCGACAAATTTCGATAACCGGAGTTTGCATCGGGCTAGAACAAGACGGCGTTCCAAAATTCTGCTGATTGTTGCTCCATCGATTCTTGCAATTATTATGGTTTTAGGCTTCACCGCGTGGTCGTTTTTTAACAGTTTTTCAGGCCGTGCTCTTGTTGAACGTCAAAAGGAAGCGGCTGAGCAAAACCCGCGTTCCACGTTGATGCAACCTTTCCGTCAAGAAACCGAAACCAATGACGGTTGGATTAGATTTTTCCGTCCGGGTGATGCCTCGGCGCTCACAGTCTATGGTCGCACATCGGTCGATATACGTGATGACGCCGGAATACCATATACCCATATTTCAGCGAATAGCGAGCAAGATATTGTCGTTATTGAAATTGGCGCGGGTGTTTTATCCGGCTTACGCGGTAAAAAAGTACTCATTGATATCAACGCCAAAAGTGATGGAACAGAGCCAAGCCAAATGAGTATAACATGTGATCTCGGCAATAATGCCGATTGTGGACGGCGGCGTTTTGAAGTTCCGACAAATCGGAACGACCTATTATTTGACCTAACAATACCGGCCGAAGGATCAGGTTCAGCAAAACTTTATTTGACAAGCGACCTTATGGGTGAAGGTCATGGCATTGATATTTACGGTATGAAAATCAAAGCAACAGATTGAGATTTATGGCACAAGAACCGATAGCAGTAGATGAAACATTGATTGAAGCCGTTGTGCGCACATTTTACGCGCGGATCAGAAAAGATTATATGCTAGGTCCTATTTTTGAAGAACATATTCACGATTGGGAGCCCCATTTACAAAATATGTTCGCCTTCTGGTCATCGGTCATGCTGCATACCAACCGTTATAACGGACGCCCTATGCCCAAGCATGTCGTTTTACCGATTGATGCTGCGCATTTCGACCATTGGCTCGAAATTTTCAAAAATACCGTTGAAGAACTTTGCGTGAGGGTAGATGCCGAATTGTTCATGAAAAAAGCAACCCAGATCGCCCACAGTCTCGAGTTGGGCCTTGCCTTCAACAATAAGGTTCTTTTACAACCCGGCGAACGCTATATCAGAAATAAGGATCACGCATTGTGATTGAAAAAGATCGTCTTACCGAGGTCGAAATCAAACTTGCCGAACAAGAGCGACTTGTCGACGAGCTTTCTACTGTTCTCGCTGAACAATGGAAAACAATCGACCTTATGGATAAAAAATTAAAAGCACTAACCAAACGCTTTCTGGAACTTGAAGAACAAAGCCAGCCTGACATTCCTGTCACCCGACCACCGCATTGGTGAAATTGTTCAACAGTTCTTGCTCGAAAAATATTGATACTGAAAAATCGGGAAACATCATGTTTCCCTCTACCCTGTCGAATAATCGTCACCAAGTTTTTTATTGGCATCAATTTATTTTTCAATATGGTTCAGAATAATCCGGTTATTTGCCAAAAATTATTACAGAGCTTTCGCCTGCTATTTTTGACCGGAAAATGTCAGGACATATTTGCCAATATCCCGGCGTCCTATATTCCAAACGCCGATAAATTCATGAATTGCTCCGATAGGTTATGCACAATCAGCCTCGTGGAACGGGGCAAGAAACACCGGTTCCCTTTAGTCCACAATAGCCATTAGGGTTTTTTGCGAGATATTGCTGGTGATAACCTTCGGCAAAATAGAATGGCCCTTCTAACGCAATTTCCGTTGTAATCGGCCCCAATCCCTTGGATTGAAGTGCCTTTTCAAATTGCGCTTTGCTTTTTTTTGCAATTTCCAGATCATGTTCATTGGAAAGATAGAGAGCCGAACGGTAATTATTGCCGATGTCGTTTCCCTGCCGCATGCCTTGTGTGGGATCATGCTGTTCCCAGAAAGTTTTCAATATTTCATTGAGAGGCAGTATCTTCGGATCATAGACGACGAGGACCGCTTCTGTATGACCGGTTTTACCCGTACAAACTTCTTCATAAGTCGGGTTTGGTGTGAAGCCACCGGTGTAACCGGCAGCCGTCACATAAACGCCCGGCATTTTCCAGAACAGCCGTTCAACGCCCCAGAAACAGCCCATTGCAACAATGATATGATGCATATTTTCAGGATATGGACCTTTCAGATTGTGGCCGTTGACGAAATGTTTTTCCGAGGTTTCGATTGGTTCACTTCTGCCGACAAGTGCATTTTCTTTTTTCGGCATAGTGAGTTTTTCCGAAAGCGACAAAATATCAAACATTTTCTTCACCAAAACCTGTCTTTTCCAAAACGGCCTCACGATCATATCCAACACTATAAAATACCAACGCAAAAGCTCCCGAAATGATCCATGTTGGACAAAGAGTGATCATTCTAGCAGCTATAGATAGATATGGAGGTGAAAGATGCGCAATAACGTTATCAAATTCCTGTGCGCTCAAACTAAATATAAACGATAGTGCAGACCGGGCCGGCGTAAACACAATTTGGGATGCACCGACTGAACGGGCTGCGTCGATAACAAGCGCTATAATCGTTATCACCAGAAATATAAACGACACAAAACGAAATAATCGACGCATTAAACGCACAGAAATAATCCTTAACTGACGATGATTTTTGTTCAAACGAACAAAATCTGATTACCATTAAAACCGTAGAGCATGGCTAATCCGGTTTTCATCATGAGGTCAGTTATAATCAGACAGGCTCCCGTTTGTCGATAAGCTTGTCGGGGTGGGCAAAATCGATAAATTTTTGTCTGTCGGTAAAGACTATTCGTGATCCGTCGACATTGACACCATGTTTTGCAATGGTTGCAAATGCCCGTGAAAGATTTTCAGGAGTCATGCCGAGTTTATAGGCAAGAAGTTTTTTCTCGAACGGAATATCGATATAATTAGCCTCGACCTGCGTATCGGCTTCAGCCAAAATCCAGTTTGCCAGCCGTTCACTGCCGTTTCTCAATTTCTGATTTTTCAATTCCTTGATGGTCGTACGATAACGGCGCGAAAGTTCGCGAACAACCGCATGCATGAAAGCAGTATCATTGTCGATTGCCTCCCTGAAACGGGCTGACGGAATCATCAGAACTTCCGCTTCGGTTAATGTGCGGGCTGATTGAAGGCAAACATCATCATTCAAAATTGCTGCGAGAATGAAGAGACTTACCGGCTGGATAATATCGAGAATTGTTACACGCCCATGGCTGGTCGCATACATCTCGACCTGACCATCGACCAATATGTAGAGAAAATCCTGCATGGTGTTTTCATTGACGAGAACCACCCCCGGAGGAAAACGTTGGAAAAAACCCGGGCCAATTAAAGAATCGAATGTTTTGTCACTCGCTTGCGAAAAAATATCGAGATTTTGAATTTTTAACCGATCTTCTGATCTCATTTCGTTCCTCTAATTAACATATTTCATTTTGTTCTTAACATCTATCAAGTGTAGTAGAGCAATATTTCAAGACGTCATCATCATTATTTCAAAATAAGCTTTTCTTTTATTTTAAATAAAACTCATTTGATTTTGATCAAGGTGCCCTATTTCACTCATTACTACATACCCCCTCAACAAAAAGGAAGAATTTATCTGGTGGTAAAAATGGAACAAACTGACACCCCGATCAAAGGCTCGTCAGAGGCCTTATGGCTGAGCTCTTTGGCCTTTACCGTCTGTTTTGCGGTATGGACAATTTTTTCGATTATCGGCATTGCGATCCAGAAAAAATTGGGCTTGAGCCAGTCTGAACTCGGACTCCTCATAGCGACACCCGTACTCACCGGTTCACTTGTGCGCATTCCACTTGGCATCTGGACCGAACAGATCGGTGGACGCATTATTTTTGTTTTATCGATGCTGGCTTCGGCCTTATCGACATTTCTCCTCACTTTTGCCCACACCTACACGTGGATGTTGGTAGCGGCTCTCGGGATTGGCATTGCCGGCGGCACATTTTCTGTGGGCGTTGCCTATGTTTCACGCTGGTTCAGCGCCAAAAGACAGGGCCTGGCACTGGGCATTTTCGGTGCAGGCAATGTCGGTGCAGCCGTTACCAAGCTTGGCGCTCCATGGGTGATGAGCTGGTGGGGAAGCTGGGAAGGCGTGGCCTATATCTGGGCACTGGTGCTCGTTATTACGGCTGTGATCTTCTGGCTCTTTACCTCCGACGATCCCGTGCTTGTCGAACAGCGCCGGTTGGGCATCAAGCCGCAAAGCGCTTTGCTTGAACTTGCACCTTTGAAGAAACTGCAAGTGTGGCGGTTTTCCTTCTATTATTTCTTCGTATTCGGTGGATATATCGCTTTGGCAACGTGGTTGCCGCACTATTTGCAGGATGTTTATTCAATCGATCTGTGGCTTGCAGGCGTCATTGCTGCACTCTATTCGATACCCGCATCGCTCTTCCGTGCCTATGGCGGTTATCTTTCTGATAAATATGGAGCACGCCGTGTCATGTATTGGACACTCACAATGTGTACCATTACATGTTTCATTCTCTCCTACCCTCCGACACAATACACGGTTGAAACTGCGAAAGGTCCATTCACCTTCACATTTGCTATCAGCCTTGTCGGTTTTGCGATTGTCGTTGCCATACTCGGCTTCTTCATGGCTCTCGGGAAAGCGGCTGTTTATAAGCATATTCCTGTTTATTACCCGAAAAGCGTCGGTGCCGTTGGCGGCCTCGTCGGTATGATGGGCGGACTTGGCGGATTTATCCTGCCCATTCTCTTCGGTGAAGTCCTCGACATCACCGGAATCTATTCAACCTGCTTCATGATTTTATTTGTCATTTCACTCGCGGCACTCATCTGGATGCATGTTTCAATCCTTCTGATGGAGCACCGCAAATTGGTAGAGCTCGGGCAAAAAACGCCTGAATTTCAGGAGTAATTCGCATGTCCAATCAAATTAATAAAGGTTATGTATTAACCGAATGGAATCCCGAAGATAGCAGTTTCTGGAATAATTACGGGCGCAAAATTGCCAACAAGAATCTCTGGTTGTCTATTCCGGCTCTGCTTCTCGCTTTTGCCGTGTGGCAGGTTTGGTCAGTGGTTGTGGCTGAATTGCCGCGCGCCGGTTTCAAATTCAGCTCGACACAATTGTTCTGGCTTACCGCTTTGCCGGGGCTTTCCGGAGCAACACTCCGCATATTCTATTCCTTCATGGTGCCGATATTCGGTGGCCGTCGCTGGACGGCACTCACAACCGCGTCTTTGTTGATACCGGCACTCGGAATCGGTTTTGCTGTGCAGGACGTCAATACCCCTTATTGGGTGATGGCGCTTCTTGCACTATTGTGCGGCTTCGGTGGCGGAAACTTTTCTTCTTCCATGTCGAATATTTCGTTTTTCTACCCGAAAGCCGAAAAAGGCAAAGCCAGCGGCCTTAATGCCGGTTTGGGCAACCTCGGTGTGTCGGTTGTGCAATTTGTTGTACCGCTTGTTATTGCCACCAACGCTTTCGGCTGGTTGGGCGGCCACCCGCTCACTGTTACAGAAGCGAATGGTCACACTTCCGAGCTCTGGCTACAAAACGGTGCCTTTGTTTTCGTCCCCTTCATTGCTTTATCAGCCATATGCTGCTGGTTCGGAATGAACGACATTGCCGATGCCAAGGCTTCATTTTCCGATCAAGCTATTATTTTCAAACGTAAAGATAACTGGCTGATGTGTATTCTTTACATGGGAACTTTTGGCTCGTTCATCGGTTTTTCTGCTGCATTTCCACTTCTAATGCGGTTGACCTTTCCGGATGTAAATGTGGTGAACTATGTATTCTTGGGACCACTGATTTCGGCACTTGCACGTGCGGGTTTTGGTGGCGTAAGCGATAAAATCGGCGGTGGTCGTGTAACCTTCTGGGCATTTATCCTGATGATGCTTGCTCTGGGAGCCGCGCTTTATTTTGTTGCAAATCCCGGTAGCGCCGTTGCTTTCCCCGGTTTCTTTGCTGCGTTCATGGTTTTGTTCTTTGCAACCGGTGTCGGCAATGCTTCAACCTTCCAGATGATACCGGTTATTATGAGCCGTGTTATCGACAAAACCATGCCAAATGCCACGGAAGAACAAAAGCGCCATCAAAGCGACCGTGAATCGGCTGCAATTACCGGCTTTACCGCCGCCATTGCTGCCTATGCCTTCTTTCTTATACCCGTAAGTTTTGCACTATCCAAAGATGCAACGGGTGGCCCGCAAGCCGCACTTTGGGGATTTATGATCTTTTACGTTATTTGCCTCGCCATCACATGGTTCTGTTACATCCGTAACGGTGCAATCCTCCATGTTGAAGGTCGTCGGACACAAAAATAACGCTGTAAGTTAAGGAGACCATTGATGAGTCTACTACTCGACCGCCTGAATTTTCTGGCACGAAAAAAACAACCGTTTTCTCATGGACATGGTGTTACAACCGATGAAAACCGTTCATGGGAAGACGCTTATCGCAAACGCTGGCAATATGACAAAATCGTGCGCTCGACGCACGGTGTCAATTGCACCGGCTCGTGCTCGTGGAAAATCTATGTCAAGGGTGGTATTGTCACTTGGGAAACCCAGCAGACCGATTATCCGCGTACCCGCCCTGACCTGCCCAACCATGAACCACGTGGCTGTCCGCGAGGCGCAAGCTATAGCTGGTATATGTATTCGGCAAACCGTGTAAAATATCCGCTTATCCGCTCGCGTCTTATCAAATTATGGCGCAAGGAACGCGTGGTAAAAACACCGGTTGGTGCATGGGCTGCAATTCAGGAAAATCCTGAAAAACGGTCCGAATACCAGAAGGTGCGCGGGCTTGGTGGCTTTGTTCGTTCTACATGGGACGAAGTCAACGAGATTATCGCTGCTGCCAATTCTTACACAATCAAGAAATATGGTCCCGACCGGATTATCGGCTTTTCGCCGATTCCGGCAATGTCCATGGTCTCCTATGCTTCCGGTTCGCGTTACCTGTCACTTCTCGGCGGTGTATGCATGTCTTTCTATGACTGGTATTGCGATTTGCCGCCTGCTTCGCCCATGACATGGGGCGAACAGACAGATGTGCCTGAATCTGCCGACTGGTATAATGCCGGTTTCCTTATGCTTTGGGGCTCCAACGTGCCGCAAACACGCACACCGGACGCGCATTTTTATTCGGAAGCCCGCTATAAAGGCACAAAATCGGTGGTTGTTTCACCCGATTATTCGGAAGCAAGCAAGTTTGCCGATCTCTGGCTTCATCCCAAGCAAGGAACCGACGCAGCACTTGCCATGGCGCTCGGTCACGTTATTTTGCGTGAATTTCATCTGGAGCGTCAGGCCGAATATTTTGAAGATTATTGCCAGCGCTACACAGATATGCCGATGCTCGTCAGACTGGTGAACAGAAATGGCCACTTCATTCCTGACCGGTTGCTGCGTGCCTCCGACTTTGCCGACAAGCTCGGTGAAACCAATAATCCCGAATGGAAGACTGTCGCCGTTGATATGAAAAGCGGTGAATATGTTGCGCCACTCGGTTCTTCCGGTTTCCGTTGGGGTGAAAAAGGCAAATGGAACCTTGAATCGAAAGATGGCAAGGGCCGTGATGTCACATTGGAAATGAGCTTCATGCTTGAAGGCGAGCATGACGCCGTTGCCGATGTCGATTTCCCCTATTTTGCAAGTCGCGAACACAGTTTCGATGACGGCACCGATCATGAGAGCATTCTCACACGCAAAGTGCCTGCCCGCAAATTGAAATTGCCGGAAGGCGAGGTTGTCGTCGCTACCGTTTTTGACCTGTTCGTTGCCAATTACGGCTTGGAACGCGGTTTCAAAGACAAAAACTGTGCAAGCTCTTACGATGAAAATATTCCTTATACTCCCGCATGGGCAGAAAAGATCACGGGCGTTTCACGCGACAAAATCATAACTGTTGCACGGGAATTTGCCCGCAATGCCGAAAAGACCAAAGGTCGCTCGATGGTTATTCTCGGTGCCGGTATCAATCACTGGTACCATATGGATATGAACTATCGCGGCATTATCAATATGCTCGTTATGTGCGGTTGTATCGGTCAATCCGGCGGTGGCTGGAGCCACTATGTGGGACAGGAAAAATTGCGCCCGCAAACCGGTTGGGCTCCGCTTGCTTTCGGTCTTGACTGGTCGCGCCCGCCACGCCAGATGAACGGCACGTCGTTTTTCTATGCCCATACCGATCAATGGCGCTATGAAACTGTGAAAGTGAGCGAATTATTGTCGCCAACTGCTCCCGAAGGGCCGTGGGATGGTGCATTGATCGACTATAATATCCGTGCCGAGCGCATGGGATGGTTGCCGTCGGCACCGCAATTGAAAGCAAATCCGATCAACCTTGTGAGAGAAGCGGAAGCTGCCGGTAAAGACCCGAAAGATTATATCGTTGACAGTCTGAAATCGGGCAGCCTGCAAATGTCGTGTGAAGATCCGGATGATCCGGTCAACTGGCCACGCAACATGTTTGTCTGGCGTTCGAATATTCTCGGTTCGTCAGGTAAAGGACACGAATATTTCCTTAAGCACTTCCTTGGCACAGCCAATGGCGTGTTGGGCAAGGATTTAGGAGATCAGGGACGCGTCGAGACCAAAGAAGCTGTCTGGCATGACGAAGCGCCGGAAGGCAAACTTGATCTTCTGGTAACGCTCGATTTCCGTATGTCTACAACCTGTGTCTATTCCGATATCGTGTTGCCGACTGCAACATGGTACGAAAAGAACGACCTTAACACGTCGGACATGCATCCCTTCATCCACCCGCTTTCAAGCGCAGCTGATCCGGCTTGGGAAGCAAGATGCGACTGGAATATTTTCAAGGGCCTTGCCGAGAAATTTTCCGAAGTGTCGAAAGAAGTTCTGGGTGTTGAAAAAGATGTTGTTTTGTCTCCGAGCCAGCACGATACTGCGGGCGAGCTTGGTCAGCCATTCGATGTCAAGGATTGGAAAAAGGGCGAAATCGAACCTATTCCCGGCAAAACAATGCCGGCCATTGCAGTGGTTGAGCGCGACTATCCGAACATCTACAAGCGTTTTACCGCCCTTGGTCCTTTGATGAAAAAGGTCGGCAATGGTGGCAAAGGTATCAACTGGAAAACCGAAGAGGAAGTCGATCTCGTCGGCCGTATCAATGGCGTTGTTGAAGATGAGGGCGCCACAAAAGGCATGCCGAGCATTGCAACCGATATTGATGCAACCGAAGTCATTTTGACTCTTGCACCGGAAACCAATGGTGAAGTTGCTGTCAAGGCATGGGAAGCTTTGGGTGAACATACAGGGCGTGACCACACACATCTGGCACTGCCCAAGGAAGACGAGAAGATCCGTTATCGCGACATTGTTGCCCAACCGCGTAAGATCATTTCGTCACCTACGTGGTCCGGTCTTGAATCAGAAAAAGTCTGTTATAATGCCGGCTATACCAATGTTCACGAATTGATCCCGTGGCGCACCATAACCGGTCGTCAGCAACTTTATCAGGATCATTTGTGGATGCGTGCCTTTGGCGAAGGTTTCTGCGTTTATCGCCCGCCAATCGACACCAAAACGGTGACAACAGAGATTGAAGCCAAGGCCGGTGACAAGCCGCATCTGATTTTGAACTTCATAACCCCGCACCAGAAATGGGGTATCCATTCGACCTATTCCGACAATCTGTTGATGTTGACCTTGAACAGAGGCGGTCCGGTTGTCTGGATTTCGGAAAATGATGCTCGAAAGGCCGGTATTGTCGATAATGATTGGGTGGAAGCTTTCAATGCCAATGGTTCGCTTGTTGCCCGTGTCATCGTTTCACAGCGTATGAAAGACGGAACGGTCTTCATGTATCATGCCCAGGAAAAAATCGTGAATGTTCCGGGCTCGCCTTTAACCAAACAACGCGGAGGGATCCATAACTCGGTGACCCGCGTTATTACCAAACCGACCCATATGATCGGCGGCTATGTCCAGCAATCATACGGTTTCAATTATTACGGCACTGTCGGCGCCAATCGCGACGAGTTTGTGGTGGTACGCAAACTTGACCATGTCGATTGGATGGATGGTGAAGAAAATTCAGCAATGAAGGAGGCCGCAGAATGAAGGTTCGCGCGCAAATAGGTATGGTTTTAAACCTTGATAAATGTATCGGTTGCCATACCTGCTCTGTCACCTGCAAAAATGTCTGGACGAACCGTGAAGGCGTTGAATATGCCTGGTTCAACAATGTCGAGACCAAACCCGGCATCGGTTTTCCCAAAGATTGGGAAAACCAGAAACGCTGGAATGGCGGCTGGATAAGAAAATCGAATGGCAAGATACGTCCGCGCATGGGCGCAAAGTGGCGTGTTCTTTCCAAAATTTTTGCCAATCCCGATTTGCCGGAGATTGACGATTATTATGAACCGTTCGATTTCGACTATGAGCATCTGCAAACGGCAAAAGAGTCAAAAACCATGCCGGTTGCCCGTCCGCGCTCGAAGATTACCGGCGAGCGCATGGAAAAAATCAAATGGGGCCCGAATTGGGAAGATGTCCTTGGTGGCGAATTTTCCAAGCGCTCCGAAGATTACAATTTTGCCAATGTCGAAAAAGAAATTTACGGCGAATTTGAAAATACATTCATGATGTATTTGCCGCGTCTTTGCGAACATTGCCTCAATCCTGCCTGCGTGGCCGTTTGCCCGTCGGGAGCAATTTATAAGCGCGAGGATGACGGTATTGTTCTCATTGATCAGGAAAAATGCCGCGGCTGGCGTATGTGTGTTTCCGGCTGCCCCTATAAGAAGATCTATTTCAACTGGTCTTCCGGCAAATCGGAAAAATGCATTTTCTGCTATCCGCGCATTGAAAGCGGTATGCCGACAGTTTGTTCGGAAACTTGTGTCGGTCGTATCCGTTATCTTGGTGTGATGCTTTATGATGCCGACAAGATTTCCGATGCTGCCGCTGCAGAAGGCGAACAGGATCTTTATGAGGAACAATTGAAGATTTTCCTTGATCCGAATGACCCTGCTGTTATCGAACAGGCACGTAAAGACGGTGTTAGTGACGAATGGATTGAAGCTGCCCAACATTCGCCTGTCTATCAAATGGCGATGAAATGGAAAGTAGCCTTTCCGCTTCACCCTGAATATCGCACCTTGCCGATGGTCTGGTATATTCCGCCGCTTTCGCCGCTGCAATCGGCAGCCGAAGCCGGTAAGCTTGCAATGGACGATTTCATTCCCAATGTTCGTTCGTTGCGCATCCCCGTGCGTTACCTTGCCAATTTGTTGACTGCCGGAAAAGAAGCACCGATCGTTTCGGCACTTGAACGTATGCTTGCCATGCGCGCTTATATGCGTGCCAAATCTGTCGATGGTGAATATCGTCCGGAATACGCGGAAAAAGTCGGCCTGACACCTGAAATGATCGAACACATGTATCAGGTCATGGCGATCGCCAATTATGAAGACCGTTTTGTCATTCCGACATCCCACCGTGAAGTGAGTGAAGATGCCTATGATCTGCGTGGATCTTGCGGCTTTTCATTCGGCAACGGATGTTCGGGCGGCAATTCAAAAGGTGATCTTTTCGGTTCAAAGGGCAAGAAAGTCGTCACAACACCGACTGACTTATTGAAGGAGAGCGCGTAATGAATTCCGATCTCAAAATCATTTCCTTACTTTTAAGCTATCCGGAAGAAGAATTGCAGCAATCGGGCAATCTTATCAGAGCAACGCTCGATCAGCTTTCCGATCTTGATGCGGCAGAAATTGTCGGCCTGAAAAGTCTGGTCTCGGCAATTTCCGATCGCGACATTTACGAAGTACAGGAAGACTACGTTTTGCTTTTTGACAGAACGCGGTCTTTGTCGCTCCATCTTTTTGAACATGTTTATGGTGAAAACCGCGATCGCGGACAGGCTATGGTTGATCTCAAGGACATGTATGATCAGGCCGGTTTTGAAATCGATGCTCACGAAATGCCGGATTATCTGCCGATGTTTCTGGAATTTCTGTCAACAAGAAGTGACGAGGAAGCACGCCATCTTCTCGGCGAAACCTTGCACATCATTTCCGCAATCCGGCAAAGATTGCAAAAACGCGGGTCGGTTTATGCTGCTGCATTCGTGGCACTTGAAAGCCTGTCTGGTAAAAAACCCGACGAGGTATTAACGGCCGAAATCGTCAACCGTAAAGAAGATGACCCGAATGACCTTGAGGCTCTCGACCGTATTTGGGAAGAGGAAGCCATTACTTTTGGTGGCAACCAGGGTGAAAATGATTGCGGGCCCGACCGGTTACAACGTCGCATCCGCGCCCAGCACCGCGATGCTTCTACGCAAATTTAAGGATAGATAGACAATGTTGCACTTTTTCCATACACTCATATTCGGGGTCTATCCCTATATTGCTTTGACTGTTCTGGCACTTGGTTCGATTATCCGTTACGATCGCGAGCCTTATACATGGCGGGCAAGTTCCAGCCAGTTGTTGCGTCGTAAACAATTGATGTGGGGGTCTGTTCTTTTCCATGTCGGTGTGTTGTTTATTTTTTTAGGCCATTTTGTCGGGCTTCTCACACCTATTGCCGTTTGGGATGCCTTGGGCGTCAGCCATAGCTTCAAACAGGTTGTTGCCATGACAGCCGGTGGCATTGCCGGAGCCATGGCCATTATCGGCGCAACAATGCTTGCCCACCGGCGGTTGTTCGACCCGCGGGTCAGGGCAACCTCAAGCACAACAGATACATTGATTATTCTTCTGTTGTGGGCACAGCTTTTCCTCGGCCTTGCAACCATACCTTTTTCGATGCAGCATCTCGACGGGCATGAAATGGTCAAGCTGATGGATTGGGCACAGGGAATATTCACCTTCAACCTTGCAGCTTCAAGCTATATCACCGATGTGGCTTTTGTATTCAAGCTGCACCTTTTCCTCGGTCTTACCATTTTGCTTTTGTTCCCGTTTACACGTCTCGTTCATATGCTGAGTGCACCGGTGCGTTATATCTGGCGTACGGGATATCAGGTTGTTCGTAAAAAAGACCGCCTGCCCGTTCACATCCGTAGAGAAGTAACGGAGTAAAACTGCGGATAAAGGAGTAATTGTCTATGGCGACAACGGTAAAAGTCGAACATTCGGGATTAAAAAAATTAGTGGTTCCCCCCTCCCCCACAAAGCAGGAAATCGACACGAGAATTCCGCCAAAAGCAAAGCCGCTATTCAAAGAGGTCAGCGTCAATGGCGTTGTCATCCCCGAAGTCGATATTCTTCAAGAAGCACAAAATCATCCGGCTCAAACGCCGGGTGAAGCGCTTCTTGAAGCCGCGCGTTCATTAGTTATCCGTGAACTTTTGTGGCAGGAAGCAAAAAACAAAAATCTTGTTCCCGATAATGAAGACAGTGCACGGGAAGAGAGTGCTGGTGAAGATAATGCGGGAGAAGATAGTGGCCGGCAAACAAAGCTTGATGCGGCAATCTCTGCCCTTCTTGAGAGTGAAATAAAAACACCTGAAGCAAGTGAAGAAGATTGCAAGGCTTTTTATGATCGTGACCCGTCACGTTTTTCAACCGAAACGATCTGGCAGGTCAGACACATTCTTGTTAGCGCCAATCCGAAAGACAAAAAAGCTTTCGATCAAGCACGAGAGAAAGCTTATGCCATTTTGGAACAGGTGAAAAAAAATCCGCAAAACTTTGCCACAATTGCGAAAGATATTTCTTCCTGCCCTTCAGCAGCTCAAGGTGGCAATCTTGGTCAGATAACACGCGGGTCGACTGTGCCGGAATTTGAAAATGCTTTGAAAAAAGCAAAAAAATCCGGATTATTGATGCAACCAATCGAGAGCCGTTATGGTTATCATATTGTCGAAATAAACCAGATTATCCCGGGAGAAATTCTTCCGCTCAAACTGGTAAAAGAAAAAATTGCTGCCTGGCTCGAGGCATCAAGCTGGTCAAAAGCTGTTCAACAATATATAGCAATTTTGGCCGGGAAATCCCATATCACGGGTATTGATTTGAAATCCGGTGAGGGACCTCTTGTCCAGTAAGGAGTTTAGAGAGTGCAAAAAACACCAGAATCAAAGTTGGTTGATCCTTTTGGCAGAAAGATCAGCTATCTGCGACTTTCTGTAACCGATCGTTGTGATTTACGCTGTGTGTACTGCATGGCGGAAGAAATGGTGTTTTTACCCAAAAAAGAGCTTCTGACAATCGAAGAACTCTACCGCGTTGCAAGCCGGATGATTGATCTTGGTGTCACCAAAATCCGTCTTACCGGTGGTGAACCACTGGTACGGCGCAACATTATGGTATTGTTTGAAATGCTGGGGAAGCATCTCGGACATGGTCTTGAAGAATTGACATTGACAACCAATGGAACATTGCTTGCCCGTTATGCCGAGGCACTTGTTCAAAATGGTGTCAAACGTGTCAACGTCTCTCTTGATACACTTGACCCTGTCCGCTATCACCAACTGACCCGTCGCGGTGACATTGCCCATGTGCTTGCCGGCATTGACGCGGCACAAAAAGCCGGATTGAAAGTTAAATTGAACGCTGTTGCCATGCGTGGCGGCTTTCTCGGTGAGGTCGACGATCTCATCCATTTTGCCCACGGGCGCGGTATGGATCTTACAGTCATTGAAGAAATGCCTATGGGCTATACCGGTCATGACCGTTATGAAACATTCCTGTCACTCGGCGCTTTGCGTAAAAGTCTTGAACAACGCTGGACATTAGTTCCGGATGCGCATTGTTCAGGTGGCCCTGCCCGTTATGTAACAGTCAAGGAAACAGGGGGTAGACTTGGGTTTATTACCCCGCTTTCATGCGATTTCTGTGCTTCGTGTAATCGTGTGCGCATCGGTTCGACCGGTAAACTTTATCCTTGCATGGGGCAATCCGGCATGGTCGAATTGCGTGAAGCTATCAGAAGCTCCGAAAGTGATGAAAAACTGACAGAACTTATCCTGAAAGCAATCGACAGCAAGCCGAAGGGACATGAATTTTCAATCGAAAAAGATGGCATTTGCGGGCTAAGCCGTCACATGTCAGAGCTTGGCGGCTGACCGCAATTCACTTTCAACATAAAAGCTGACAGAGCCGCTTAAACAGAACGGAAAACATCGTTATTTGTAACCGGAATTGGTCGTCGGGCACGAACTCTATAATGCGTTCGTTTTCTTGGTGATGGTCAAAATTACCAGCGCCCGTTTTCAAGCGCATCCTCTGCGGTGTGAGTTAGACGATCAAACCAGATTTTTTGTCTTTTATCTGATCAAACAGGAAAGTTTCAAAACCTCTTTCCAGCGGCTTTAAACAGGCAAAAAACTTGTTCAATCAATCTTCCCATCAAATAAAATAAGCACTGTATCGGGCTACAGTGCTTATATTCCCGTTTACCAACTTTTTCGATGATAAATTTCGTAAAGAATGCGCTTTTTTAAAAGCATTCCTAAACTAACCGCCAAGAGACCGTTTTTCTCTTCCCCGACAGAAATTCAACCTCAAAGTTTAACTTCTGAAGGCAAGGGTTTGTCGGCAAAAAAGGCGTCGATATTTTCCACCACAAGATCGGACATTCTGTCGCGTGTTTCAACAGTACCACTGCCATGGTGGGGATAGAGAACCACATTCTCAAGCTTATAGAATGCCGGATTGATATTCGGCTCGTTAAGATAGACATCAAGACCGGCCGTTTCCAATTCTTTGCTTTGCAAGGCTTTAATCATGGCATCTTCGTCGATAACCGTGCCGCGCGAAATATTGATAAGAGAACCGCGGTTTCCAAGTGCTGCAATCACCTCTTTAGAGATGAGCTTTTCAGTTTCCTTGCCGCCGGTTACTGCAACAACCAGAATATCCGACCATTTGGCAAGTTCGACAAGCGAGGGGAAAAACTGATAAGCGACATCCGGTTTTTTATGGCGTCCGTAATAACCGATTGTGAGCCCGCAACTTTCAAACCGTTTGGCTATAGCGTGTCCAATCCGCCCGAGACCGACGACACCGGCGCGTTTTCCGGCAGTCGTTTCTGTGAGCGGCATCGGGCCTTTCTTGGCCCACTCGCCGGAACGCACATAATGATCGCCAAAAACAAGCCTGCGACGGGCGGCAAGCATCAACATCAATGCGACATCGGCAACGTCATCGGTTAATACATCCGGCGTATTGGTTAAATGGATTTTATGCTCTTTCAAATCCTTGAGATTAACCTGATCGAACCCCGCCGTTACACAGGCGACAAGCCCGACCTGAGGCAATTTTGAAATCAGATTTTTGTCAAAAACAATATTGCCTGTGCTGATGACTGCACGACAATTTTGTGCATTTTTATCAATAAAATCGGCCCTATCTTTTGCAAGATCCGCGCGCAACAAGTGATAACGCTTGTCGATGTCTTTCATTTGACGCTCTTCAAGCGGACTTAGTACCAATATATCCTGTTTCACATTATTCTCCCTCTGGTTTTATTAAAATATTTTTCAAGGAAAGATATTAATGAATGAAAAACTGTAATGTCTATCGAAAAATTCAAATACCACCAATGATTTAAAAGTCCTGATAAGCATTGCTCCGATTTTGCCGTTTTTCCTGTCTCTATGTTTCCAAAGTCGCTTTGACATAGCGGGTAAAACTATTATCATTTGCTCGAAAAATACGTCGTTTCGCGATTTTTAAATTTAAAAGGAAAACCTCGCAATGAATGAAGACCAATCTGTTATCGATCCTCAAAAACTTGACCGGCTCGCAGAAGTGGCTGTCAAGGTCGGTCTCAACCTGCAGAAAGGTCAAGATCTCGTTCTCACAAGCCCGCTTGCTGCACTTCCACTCGTACGCCGGATTGCCCATCATGCTTATAAAGCCGACGCCGGTGTCGTTACCCCTATTTTCAGTGATGAAGAAATGACGCTTGGCCGTTTCAAAGATGCTCATGACAAGAGTTTCGACAAGGCAGCAAGCTGGCTTTATGAAGGTATGGCAAGAGCCTATGCAAACGGTGCGGCACGACTTGCTATTGCTGGAGATAATCCGTCGCTTCTTGCTAACGAAGACCCTGCCAAAGTTTCACGGGTCAATAAAGCTACATCTCTTGCCTATCAACCGGCGCTCGAAAAAATTGCGGGCTTTGATATCAACTGGAATATCGTTTCCTATCCCAATCCGTCATGGGCGGCTGTGGTTTTTCCCGATTTGCCAATCATCGAGGCGACAAAAAAACTTGCTGATGCGATATTTGCTGCTTCCCGTGTTGATAAACCGGATGCAATCGGCGCATGGAAAGACCATAATGCCAATTTGAAAAAACATGCAAAATGGCTAAACGACCAACGCTTCTCCGCTCTCCATTATAGTGGTCCCGAAACAGATTTGACCATCGGCCTTGCTGATGGCCACGAATGGCAAGGTGGCGCCTCGAAAGCAAAAAATGGCGTTATCTGCAACCCGAATATTCCGACCGAAGAAGTTTTCACAACGCCACACGCCCATCGTGTTGAAGGTTATGTAAGCTCGACAAAGCCCCTATCCTATCAAGGCACATTGATTGACAAAATCAAAGTCCGTTTTGAAAAGGGGCGCATTGTCGAAGCGCACGCTTCGAAAGGCGAAAAAGTATTGCAACAGATCCTTGATACCGATGAAGGTGCTCGCCATTTGGGCGAAGTTGCACTCGTTCCCAATTCGTCGCCGATTTCTGCAAGCGGTCTGTTGTTCTATAACACATTGTTTGATGAAAATGCCGCCTGCCATATTGCCCTTGGGCAGTGCTATTCGAAATGCTTCTTGAAAGGAGCCGCACTTTCTAAAGAGCAAATCGAAAAACAGGGTGGCAATAAAAGCCTTATTCATATCGACTGGATGATCGGGTCCGGAGAAATCGATATTGACGGTATCACTGCTGACGGGAAAAAAGTTCCGGTTTTCAGGAAAGGCGAATGGGCTTAATTACGCCCATTTTTTTGAACAACCCGATTTAAAAAGACGGATTTCGTTTTTTGCTAAAAATTCGAAATCCGTTTTTAAAATAACTAAAAACAACAAAAAGGCCGGGGAAAACCCGACCTTCCGTTATACGTTGACTGCCAGTACATCCGTGGTCAATCATCGCGTTGTTAAGCCTTATCTGTGGTCGTTATCTCTGTTTTTCAAGATGATAACATTTATTTGTACTTAGAAATTGACAGAAAAAGGTTAACAATTGGTTAATTTGCCAATTCAATCATCCATATTAAAGTGACATTATTTAATGACCCGATTTTTCATGAACCGCTTTAATGAGTGCATATTCGGTAAACCTTGATCCGATGACAGTTTTAAAAAGTTGATGATTTATTGTTCAATAAAAATGACATTCCGTCATTTACAACATTCTTTTTTCGTGAGAAAATTTTTTATCTTACCTTAAAATCGGCTTTCGCAACGATTATTTTGTAAAAAACAATGTTATATGCCTGAACCGGAGCGGTTGAAACAAATTCCCGCTTAGAACCCAAGAACAATCGGATATGCCTGAACTTCCTGAAGTTGAAACTGTAAAGCGTGGTCTCGAACCAAGTTTCACCCATGCAAAGATAATAAACGTTAAACAAAACCGGCCGGATTTACGTTTTCCATTTCCGGAAAATTTTCAATCCCGTCTTACGGGGCGCGAAATTATCGGCCTCGGACGACGGGCAAAATATCTGCTTATCTATCTTGATAATGAGGAAACAATCATAAGCCATTTGGGTATGTCGGGTTCCTGGCGTGTCGAAAATAGAACACCCGGTTCCTATTATCATGAAAAAAACAAGCTTGCTGTACATGACCATTTTGAAATGGATATCAGAACAGAAAACGGCGAGCTTTTACATGCCGTCTATAATGATCCACGCCGTTTCGGCTTTATGCTGTTGACAAAAACGGCTGACCTTGAACACCATAAATTATTGGCCCATTTAGGCCCCGAACCAACCGGAAACAGTCTTTCCGGTGCCTATCTTAACGAGGTTCTACGTAACAGGTCAGCCCCTCTTAAAGCCGCACTTCTTGACCAGACCATCATTGCCGGACTTGGAAATATTTATGTCTGCGAGGCCTTATGGCGAAGTCACCTTTCTCCGAAACGGAAATCGCTAACACTCGGAAAAAAATCGGCAGCAGCGCAACAAAAATCGAAATTGCTCGCACAAAATATTCGTGATGTTATCAACAAGGCGATAGAGGCAGGCGGCTCTTCCTTGCGCGATTACGTCCATACAGATGGTTCGCTCGGCTATTTCCAACACCATTTTTCGGTTTATGGTCGTGAAGGAGAACCGTGTCTCCAATGCGGAACCCCAATAAAACGCATTGTCCAATCCGGTCGTTCGAGTTTTTATTGCCCCCATTGTCAAACATAACGGCGGAAAGTTGTAAAAGCAGAAAATATCGTATCGACTATAAGAAGAGCGACGTGAACATGCCAAAAATGATGTTAACAACTTGCAAAACGGCTTAAGAGGCTTAAAGTTGTTTTCCAATCAACAAACCGCAGGTGCACTCCATGCTTGACAAAGTTTTATCCCGTCTTGATTCAAATCTTGATAATAGTCTCGAACATCTTTTCGAACTTTTACGTATTCCTTCTATTTCCACGGATCCCAAATATAAAGAAGATTGCCGCAAAGCTGCCGATTGGCTGGTCAATGACTTGAAATCGATCGGTTTTGAAGCTTCGCGCCGCGATACCACAGGCAATCCTATGGTTGTCGCCCACCATCCGGGTCCGACAAAAGATGCACCCCATGTTCTGTTTTATGGTCACTATGATGTACAGCCGGTTGACCCCCTTAACCTTTGGGAAGATGATCCCTTTGACCCGAAAATAAAACAGTTAAACGGTGAAAAGGTTATTGCTGCGCGCGGCGCCGGTGATGACAAGGGACAGCTTATGACCTTTGTCGAGGCTTGCCGTGCTTTCAAGAAGGAAACCGGTACCCTTCCGATTGCGATCACAATTCTGTTCGAGGGGGAAGAAGAATCCGGCTCACCTTCACTACAACCCTTTTTACATGCCCATAAAGACGAGTTGAAAGCCGATTATGCTCTGGTTTGTGATACCAGCATGTGGGATGCCGATACACCGTCCATATCCATCGCGTTAAGAGGCATGGTAAGTGACGAAATCATTATCCATGGTGCCGATCGCGATCTTCATTCCGGTCATTTTGGTGGTGCTGCAGCAAATCCTATTCAAATTCTTGCAAAAATTATTGCAGGCCTGCACGATGAAAACGGCCATGTAACCCTTAAAGGATTCTATGACGGGGTTGAAGAAACACCGGAAGCTGTCTTGAAATCCTGGAATGCACTCAATCGTGGTCCTAAAGAATTTTTAGGACCTGTCGGCTTATCGATTCCGGCGGGCGAAAAAGGCCGTTCCGTTCTTGAACTCGTATGGGCAAGACCGACCGCCGAGGTCAATGGCATCAGCGGCGGCTATGAAGGAGAAGGCTTCAAGACAGTGATTGCTGCCAAAGCCAGTGCAAAAATTTCTTTCAGACTTGTCCACAAACAGGATCCCGCAAAAATCAGAAAATCATTCCGTGATTATGTTCGCTCACAAATTCCGGCTGACTGCTCTGTCGAATTCAAAGATCATGGGGCTTCGCCGGCAATCGAACTGGCCTATGATTCGCCACTCGTTCAACTCGCCAAGAAAGCTTTGACCGAAGAATGGCACAAACCGGCTATTCTTGCAGCCATGGGCGGCTCGATTCCGATTGTCGGAGATTTCCAATCTTTCCTCGGAATGGAATCGCTGCTTGTCGGTTTTGGATTGGATGACGATCGCATCCATTCGCCGAATGAAAAATATAATCTCAAATCATTCCATAAAGGACAGCGATCCTGGGCAAGAATTCTAACTGCCCTGGCTAATAAATAGGATAATAAGAATGGCTAAAATACGCGTTCACAAAGGCGATTTGCCTGACCTGAAACATTATAATGTCAAGGAAGTTGCCATTGACACTGAAACTTTGGGACTGCACCCCCATCGCGACCGGCTCTGCGTCGTCCAGATTTCACCGGGAGATGGCACAGCCGATGTTATACAAATTGCCAAAGGGCAAAAGACAGCGCCCAATCTTGTAAAAATCCTTAAAGATCCGGATATTACCAAGATATTCCACTTCGGACGTTTTGACCTTGCTGTATTGGCTTTGACATTCGGTGTCATGCCGAGACCGGTTTTCTGCACTAAAATAGCCTCGAAACTCACCCGGACTTATACAGACCGGCATGGTTTGAAAGATCTGGTCGCCGAACTCCTCGAGATCAATATCTCCAAACAACAGCAATCCTCCGACTGGGGTGCTGACGAGCTTTCACCGGCTCAGGTTGAATATGCCGCAACAGATGTTCTCTATCTCCATCAATTAAAAGCGATACTTTCGGCAAGGTTGATCAGGGACGGACGCGAGAGTGTGGCAAAATCATGTTTCGAATTCCTGCCGTCAAGGTCGGAACTTGATCTTATCGGCTTTCCCGATGTCGATATTTTTGCCCATAGTTGATTCGCAAATCATATTTACAAATTAAAAAGCGCCGGTTTTCCGGCGTTTTTTATACTTTGTTTACCATACTGAAGAGCTTTTGGTCCGAAAGGCCTAAAAAAATGCTCATTCGACTTGCTGTGGCATTTTGTTACAGACTTTATGACCACACAAACTATATTGA
This sequence comes from Ditibartonella apihabitans, assembly GCF_002007485.1. Classification (GTDB taxonomy): domain Bacteria; phylum Pseudomonadota; class Alphaproteobacteria; order Rhizobiales; family Rhizobiaceae; genus Bartonella; species Bartonella apihabitans. Next base: position 405,048 of record NZ_CP015820.1, on the reverse strand, counting down.
CCTCAATCGCAATACATTTCGCGTGGAGTTAACAAATGAAAATAAAATATCTCGTTGCTGCTTCGGCTTTGGCTTTAACCGCTGCTTCCAGCGCACAAGCTGCTGACGTTGTCATGAATCAGGAACCGGCTCCGGTTGTTGCCGCTCCTGCTTTCTCCTGGACCGGCTTCTATGCTGGTGGTCAAATCGGTGGTTCATGGTCTGACACAGACCAGAAGATCAAAGGCCGTAGCAACGTACAGAACTTTGCCGGCTTCGGTAAATCCTTCTCTCCGGATCCGTCAGGTTTCATCGGTGGTCTTTATGCCGGTTACAACTATGATCTCGGCAACAACATCGTAATTGGTGCCGATACCGACTGGGTATGGGGTGATATGGACGAAAGCGACAGCGCGACCTACCTCAAAGGCCAAGAAGGCGAATACAAAGTTAATGGCAAGATCAAAGAAAAATGGGCTGGATCAACCCGTGCTCGTATCGGCTACGCAATGGATCGCTGGATGCCTTATTTTGCTGGCGGTGTTGCTTATGCCAAGATCGACTCGGACGCCAAGTTCTCGGGTGCTCGTAACAGCAAGGTCAGTGATAGCGATACTTTGACCGGCTATACTCTGGGTGCCGGCGTTGATTATGCTATGACCGACCACATCATCCTTCGTGCTGAATATCGTTACACCGACTTCGGTGACCAAGACTACGGCAACAAGGACTTCAAATATAATGTAGATTACAAGACCAACGATGTACGCGTTGGCGTTGCCTACAAGTTCTAATTCTTTTTGAAGAATTAAAAAGAAGCCCCGCAGAAAACTGTGGGGCTTTTTTTATTATCTTGTTCAACCTTTTTATCTCTTGTTTTGACTCCTTTTTATCTCTTGTTTTGCCTATTGATAGAACCAGAAGACCTGCATTCAATGGAAAGTTCGTCACAAAACCGGATAAAATGCAGGGCTATTCCATAAAAATGGAACATGGGAAACGGCTCTGGTCTCTTCTCTTTGACACAAAAATCGATTTGGCATATAAGTCGCCGTCTTGAAAAATTAACGGAAAATTTGCGAATCGACGTCGTAAAGCCCGGTTTTGATTCTGGTCAAAAAGCGTTTTCGACACTTTTTTAAAGAAACGACCTGCATTTTTTCTATATTTTTCAACCCTCCTCGCATTTTATTGAGGTTTTTGTTTCAGTTTTTGCGAGGTGTGTCTTTCGTGCTACAGCAATTCTTATCCGGATAAACTATATAAGTTCAGACGGCATTTTATTGCATTGGAGAATAAAAATGAAAATTAGATATCTTATTGCTGCTTCTGCAGCTGCTCTTACAGCAGCTTCTTCAGCACAAGCTGCTGACGTTGTAGCAAATCAGGAGCCGGCTCCTGTTGTTGCAGCTCCGGCTTTCTCATGGACCGGTTTCTACGCTGGTGCTCAGATCGGTGGTTCCTGGTCAGATACAGACCTTCATGGCAAGTATCGTACAAGCGCTACCAATTTTGGCGGTAGACAGGGCTTTTCGCCTGATCCGTCAGGTTTCATCGGTGGCATCTATGCCGGTTATAACTATGACCTCGGCAACAATATTGTCATCGGTGCCGATACCGACTGGGTATGGGGCGACATGGACGAGAGCGACAAGCACTCTGTAACATATAACGACGGCCAAACCGGTTCTTTCCAAGGCAAGTTGAAAGAACAGTGGGCTGGTTCTACCCGTGCACGTATCGGTTATGCAGTTGATCGCTGGATGCCTTACATTGCTGGCGGTGTTGCTTATGCCAAGGTTGATTCGAGCTACCGTATGAAGGATTCTGCTGGCAAGGTTGTACCTGGCTTTTCAGCTAGCGATAGCGACACACTCGTCGGTTGGACAATCGGCGCTGGTTTCGACTATGCTATGACAGACCACATCATCTTGCGTGCTGAATATCGTTACACCGACTTCGGTGACGAAGACTACAGCAAGAACAACGTTAAATACAATGTTGACTACAAGACCAACGATTTCCGCGTTGGTGTAGCTTACAAGTTCTAATTTAAACGAACTTTGTTTTGGAAAGGCTCCGTATTTTACGGGGCCTTTTCTTTTTCTCGATTTTTCAGTTTTCTTTCTGTTTCATCTCATGATAAAGCCATGCATCATGAGTGTATATGACCCTGACCTGATAACGTTACGAATTATTAGCCCGATCTTCACCCTTGCTTGAACATTGCAATGGTATGGAAGGTCGGGAGTTCGATGATTGCAAAACAGTAACGCCTACAGGAATTTTTAACATGTCAAATAAAGACCAAGCCATGGATTATTCAAAAACCCTTTATCTGCCTAAGACCGATTTTCCTATGCGTGCCGGCCTTCCCCAAAAAGAACCGGAAATTGTCAAACGTTGGGAAGACATGGATCTCTATGGCGCATTACGCAAACAGGCAGTTGATCGTCCCCTTTATGTTTTGCATGATGGTCCTCCTTATGCCAATGGTGACATTCATATCGGGCATGCCTTGAACAAGATCCTGAAAGATACCATCGTGCGGTCTTTCCAGATGCGGGGTTATAATGCCAATTATGTACCCGGCTGGGATTGCCATGGCCTGCCTATTGAATGGAAGATCGAAGAAAAATATCGGGCAAAGGGCAAGAATAAAGACGATATTCCGATCAACGAATTCCGTCAGGAATGTCGGGAATTTGCCAAACATTGGGTCAAAATCCAATCGGAAGAATTCAAACGGCTTGGAATTATCGGCGATTTCAAAAATCCCTATACAACCATGGCGTTCCATGCGGAGGCTCGTATTGCCGGTGAACTGATGAAATTTGCCATGTCTGACCAGCTTTACCGCGGTTCCAAACCCGTTATGTGGTCGGTCGTTGAAAGAACCGCTTTGGCAGAGGCGGAGGTCGAATATCACGATGTTGAATCCGATACAATCTGGGTCAAATTTCCGGTTCTGAAAGCCAAGGCTGATGATTTGTCGGGAGCTTTTGTCGTCATCTGGACAACCACACCATGGACAATTCCCGGTAACCGTGCTGTTGCCTATTCTTCGCGTATTCCTTATGGGCTTTATCAGGTGGTGGATGCCGAAAATGATTATGGCCCGAAGCCCGGTGAAAAACTGATATTTGCTGAGGCGCTCGCTGAAGAAAGTGCAAAGAAAGCAAAACTGACTTTCAGAAAGCTTCGCTCATTGAATCCTTCCGAGCTTGATACGATGCTGCTTTCGCATCCGCTCAAAGGTTTTGCCAATGATTATGCCTTTAAAGTTCCCCTGCTCGATGGAGACCATGTCACGGCCGATTCCGGTACCGGTTTTGTCCATACAGCGCCAAGCCATGGGCGCGAAGACTTTGAAGTATGGGTTGCAAATAAAGGGAAAATCGAAAACCTCGGCATTGATTCATCCATCCCCTTTCCGGTTGATGATGCCGGTTACTACACCAAGGACGCGCCGGGTTTCGGCCCAGATCGCGAAGGCGGTGCTTCGCGTGTTATTGATGATAACGGTAAATATGGTGATGCCAATAAAACCGTTATCGCTCTGTTGATTGAAAAAGACATGCTCTTTGCCCGCGGGCGTATCAAGCACTCTTACCCGCATAGCTGGCGCTCGAAAAAGCCTGTTATCTTCCGCAACACGCCACAATGGTTTGTCTATATGGACAAGAAACTCTCTGACGGAACCACATTGCGCGAACGCGCTCTCAAGGCCGTTCAGGATACACGTTTTGTACCACCGGCAGGACAAAACCGTATTGGTGCCATGATGGAAGATCGTCCCGACTGGGTATTATCCCGTCAACGTGCATGGGGTGTTCCCATTGCAATTTTCGTCAAGGAAAACGGTGAAATTCTCAAAGACGAGGCTGTCAACAAACGCATTGTCGATGCTTTCGAAAAAGAAGGTGCCGATGCCTGGTTCAAGGAAGGTGCGAGAGAGCGTTTTCTCAGTGAACATGCCAAAGAAGATTGGCAACCGGTTCATGACATTCTTGATGTCTGGTTCGATTCGGGCTGCACACATGTCTTTACACTTGAAGACCGCCCCGATTTGAAATGGCCAGCCGATCTTTATCTTGAAGGATCCGACCAACACCGCGGATGGTTCCATTCTTCGATGCTGGAAAGCTGCGGAACGCGGGGAAGAGCACCCTATAATACTGTTTTGACACACGGATTTACGCTCGATGAACAAGGCAAGAAAATGTCGAAATCATTGGGGAATACCGTCGCGCCTCAAGATGTTATCAACACTTCTGGTGCCGATATTTTGCGCCTTTGGGTCATGACAACCGATTATTGGGAAGATCAGCGTCTGGGAAGAAATATCATTCAGACCAATGTCGATTCCTATCGGAAACTGCGCAATGTTATTCGCTGGATGCTCGGTACACTTGCCTATGACGAGGGCGAAAATATCGCCTATGAAGATATGCCGGACCTTGAAAAGTTTATGCTGCATCGCCTTTACGAGTTGGACAGGCTTGTCAACGAAGCTTATGACGGTTTCGATTTCAAGCGCATTACCCGTGCATTGCTCGATTTTTCAATCGTTGACCTCTCGGCTTTCTATTTCGATATCCGCAAAGATTCGCTTTATTGCGATGCGCCTTCTTCTATAAAGCGCAAATCAGCAATCCATGTTGTGCGCGAGATTTTTGAACGCATGGTCACATGGCTTGCTCCGATGTTGCCATTCACAATGGAAGAAGCCTGGCTTGAACGGCATCCGGAAAGCAAATCGGTTCACTTTGAACAATTCCGCAAAACACCGGATAGCTGGTGCGACAATAAACTGAATGAACGTTGGCGCAAAATCCGTCAGGTCCGTAAAGTTGTCACAGGTGCTCTTGAACTTGAAAGAGCTGAAAAACATATTGGCTCTTCTCTGGAAGCAGCACCCGTTGTCTATATTTCCGACCTTGATTTGTTGAAAGCTGTCGAAGGTATGGATATGGCGGAAATTGCGATCACAAGCGATATTGTTATTACCAATGCCGAAGCCCCGGAAAATGCTTTCAAGCTCGATGATGTCAAGGGTGTTGCTGTGGAATTTCATAAAGCTGACGGTAAAAAATGTGCCCGTTCATGGCGCTATACACAGGATGTCGGCAGTGATCCCGAATATCCTGATGTGTCTGCACGTGATGCCGCCGCATTACATGAACTCCATGCACTTGGAAAAATCTGATCTCAATAAAAAAGACTGGCAAAGTTTTCCTCTTTGCCAGTGAAGACTGTCTCTTGAGTGAACTTCACTACTTCCTGGTTGGTAGGGATTGCCGTAGAGGCATATGTCATGATATGGAAATGGACTATAGGTGCTAATGAACGGCACAAAATCATGGTTGTTATCTGCCTCAGGGTGGAATGGTGAAAGCAATTTTTGGCGGCACAGCCGGGAAACGGATTAGCAGTGAAGAAACGCGAAGTAGCATTTATTGTATCGAGTATGGTTACGGCCGGTCTTATGCTGACAGGATGTGGTGTTTCCAGTCCGACTTATGGAACAGATAAATCCACGGGCAAGCAACTGATTGACGATTTTTCGAATATTGCATCAATCAGATCCAACACCAATAAAAATCAGGTTGACACCAAGCCGCGCCCCGAGCTTGTCCGTCCGGCTCCCGGCACAAAAGGCGTTCTGCCACAACCGCAAACCAACGTCGCCCAAACCGGAACACCGGATTGGCCGGAATCGCCGGAACAAAAGCGGCAGAGATTGCGCGACGAAGCAACGGCGAACCAGAACAATCCGAATTATGTTTCCCCGATTGTTCCTGATAGCGGCAAAGAAACAAAACCTACCGGATCGACGGAATGGCTTGACGGTATTCATCGCAACGAGCAAGTCAATAACGATAAGGAACAACGTGCCGAATATTTACGCCGCAAAAAAGAAAATGAAGGCGGCTCTCCAACCACACGCAAATATTTAAGCGAACCGCCTTTGAGTTATCGTCAACCGGCTGCCTCCGCACCAGTTGGAGATAAAGGCGAGGATGAAGCGAAAAAAGAGCGTGAGAGGAAAAAAGCACTCAAAGAAAGCTCCGGCAAAAAGAGCTGGTGGCCTTTCTAAATATCAAGGCTGCCCCCTGAAATCTTTATTCTTTTGTCGAGACACTCCTGTCCTTTTCCGATAGGGGAAAGTTGGATTTTATTTATTTGAAGGGCATGAGGACTGTTCGTTTTTTAACTAAAACATTCATTTTTTTAACTAAAACACCGGCGAAGTCACTCCGTTTTTCTGTTCAAAACGTCTGACCCTCCCGTCACACGTCATATTACCTTTTTTGCCGCATGTTCCATTGACCTCACTCATCACATGTTACATCAACAATGTGAAAAACTCGGAACTTGTAGCACGATGTTCCAGCCGGTTCCGGATTGAAACTTTTCGCCCTATCAAACGGCTATGGCGATGGGTGCATATATATAATCTATTTGTCTCGATAAATGCCGCTATTCGACCACCCCGAAAGCCCGCCTCGGGTGAAAGCCTTATCGTTCATTTTTATTCATAAAACGCATGATAAAAATAGTATTCTCTGTTTCATTCGCTCACTTGTTTCGAATGCTTGATAAGCCAATCTTCAGTCAATAAAAATTTCCGGTTGTGTCTCCAAACCGGTCATTGATTAAACAGACTATTCAGGAATAGGTTAGACTTCCCGAACGGATTGGATATCCTAAAATAGGTGTTTTCCCCCCTTTTCAGGTTCAAGATTTTAAAATCTTCTTCGTTTTCTTGGGGGCAAAAAAACTGTCATGCTTGTTATGTCATGCTTGTTATACAGTGTTTTTCACCATTTCCAGCCGATCATTCGAAGCGTTCGACTTTCAAACTTTACTTTTATCAAATAACTTCGAGCGGCTGTTTTCGTGTCGGTGGCAAAAATATTTTATCAAGAGCTTGCAGGACATCGTGATCGAGTGTGAGATCAAGCGCTTTGGTGTTTTCACGCAAATGTTTAATTGACGAGGTCTTCGGAATGGCAATCATCAGCGGATTGCGGATAACCCAAGCAAGAGCAAGAACTGATGGTGCAACATTGAGCTTTCCCGCAAGATCCAGAAGATCATGGTTTTTCATGATCCGGCCCTGTTCGATCGGTGCATAGGCCATAACCGGAATATTATGGTCTTCACACCATGGGATAAGATCGAATTCCGGTCCTCGACGTGACAAATTATAAAGTATCTGGTTGGTCGCAATGTGTCCTTTTGGGGCTATTTGTGCAAGATTTTCCATGAGTGCGGTATCGAAATTGCTTACCCCCCATGCGCCGATTTTGCCTTGTGTGACAAGTTTTTCCAGAGCTTCCACGGTTTCGCTCAAAGGCACGCTGCTTTGCCAATGCAGAAGATAAAGGTCGATTTTTTCGATTTTTAAATTTTTAAGGCTGCGTTCGCATGCTTCGATTGTGCCTTTTCTTGAAGCATGGCTTGGCAAAACTTTTGAAACAACAAAGGCATCGTCACGTCGCCCGGCAAGCGCTTTACCAACCACTCTTTCGGAACCACCATTTCCATACATTTCAGCCGTATCAATGAGCTTCAATCCGAGATCAAGGCCTGCACGCAGAGAATCAGCTTCAATGTCTGCGGGAGAAATCCCCTCTCCCATACCCCATGTCCCCTGTCCTAAAGCCGGTACGATCGAACCATTCGGGAATGTTACTGTTTTCATCATTCTTCTCTTTTTCCAGCAAAAAAATTTTTGAGCAACCGGGAAGCCTGTCTTTCGCCCAAGCCCGAATAAACTTCCGGACGATGATGACATGTTGGCTGGCTATAGAAGCGGACACCATGCTCAACCGCACCACCTTTTTCGTCGCTTGCAGCAAAATAAAGTCTCCTGATACGGGCAAAAGATATGGCAGCTGCGCACATTGTACAGGGCTCCAATGTCACATAAAGGTCGCAATCGACCAATCGCTCGCTTCGAAGCGCCTCGCATGCCAAACGAATAACCCGCATTTCCGCGTGACCTGTCGGATCAAACTTTTTATGCGTGAGATTGGAAGCCTTGGCGATCACCTGTCCGTCCTTGACAATCACGGCGCCAACCGGCACTTCGTCATTGGCATTTGCCGAAATTGCTTCTTCAAGTGCTATTTCCATTGGCGTTTTTGTCATTTTTGCCTTTTAATCATTTTGAAGCGCCGGAACAATTGGATTTTATACGCCGTTTATGTCATTTATGACAGTTTATCAAAAACAACTGACGAAAGAGATTCCATATCAGAAAAAAATAAGCTAGAGCGGTAAAAAAATGAACAATGCGCCCCCGGTGCTTCTAAAGGATGATGTGAGATGACATATGATCGCGGCAATAAGAAACCGCAAAACGACACGGGGGACACAAGAAATAATTTCGACCCACGTGGAAAAAAAGACAAAAAAGCCCCGAAGGTAAAAACCGGTGATGAAAGTGATGGCAGTGAACGCATTGCCAAAAGATTGGCACGTGCCGGAATAGCTTCGCGGCGTGATGCCGAAACCATGATTGCCGCAGGTCGTATTGCGGTTAATGGCAAGGTTCTTGATACTCCCGCGTTCAATGTCAAACGCACCGATGCAATTACTGTTGATGGAAAACCTTTGCCCCCCATTGAGCGCACCCGCGTCTGGCTTTACCATAAACGCGCAGGACTGGTGACGACCAACCGCGATCCGGAAGGTCGGCCAACTGTATTCGACAGTCTTCCGGAAGGTATGCCACGCGTACTTTCGGTCGGGCGACTCGATATCAACACCGAAGGTTTGTTGCTCCTTACTAATGACGGGGGGCTTGCGCGGGTTCTTGAATTGCCATCAACCGGCTGGGTGCGCAAATATCGTGTCCGTGCACACGGCAAAGTCACGCAAGCCGATCTTGACGCGTTGAAAGATGGTATTGCCATAGATGGCATTTTTTACGGTGCTGTAGAAGCAACACTTGAGCGCGAACAAGGAACAAATGTCTGGCTGACAATGGCTTTAAGAGAAGGTAAAAACCGCGAGGTCAAGAATATTCTGGGCGCTCTGGGCTTGACTGTCACGCGCCTTATCCGCATCTCGTTCGGCCCATTTCAACTTGCCGATCTTGAAGAAGGCGCTGTGCGCGAATTGAAAGGGCGCACACTGCGCGACCAATTAGGCGAACGCCTTATCGAAGAGGCCAATGCCGATTTCGATTTGCCAATTTTGAAGCCTTTTTCCAATGCCCCTGTTGTTGGAGAACAAAAGCCGCGTGAAAAGCCTACTGTTTCGGATGACGGCTGGATTTCTTCAACACCGGAAGCACCCCGCTTTAATAGACGCTGGAAAAAAGCCGATTTTGCCGAACGTGGCCGCGACCAGCTTTCAACAAGGCCGGACAGTTTCAATAAACGGGGCGGTAAATTCGTGAGAAGTTCTGCTCCCCTTAAGAAAGCTTTCGAGAAAAAGCCTGAAGCAGAACCGCAACGATTGCGTAGCGCCAATGTCTGGATGGCTCCCGGTGCCCGCCCTCAAACCGCGCATAAAAAATTCTGGCGCATGAGAGACGAAGAGGAAAGAAACGACAACGGCTTTGAAGAAAGAGCCGCCCGCCGTCATCCTCATCGCGCTTCACAGGGTGAAAGCGACACACATTTCAACCACCGTGAGAAACATTTCGACAAATCGAACCGCAAACCCGATTTCAAACAGAAATTCCGGAAAGACCGCTCGTTTGAAGATGATGATGCGTCACGGGGCGATAGAAAGAATCGGGATTATAAGAAAACCGGAAATTATGCTGGAGCAATAAAAGAGCGGTCCGGCTATAGTCACGACCGTGGTTTTGAAGGCGGGAAAAAACAGTTTCAGCATCATTCAGGGGGAGCTGGCGAAAGACCGGCAAGAAAATATAATACAGAGCGGAAATTTTCCGAAAAGCGGGAATTTAATGCCCCTGAACGGAAGTTTGATCACCCTCGAAAAAACTATCGCAGTTCTTCTGAACATCACGAAGGTGGATTTGACTTTCCACGCCGTCATTACGGGAAGAAAAATCCGGAAGAGCAGAACCAGAAAAGATCATCCCGTTTTTCCGGCAATCGTTCCGAAAAACCATTTTCTTCAAAAAATGACCGCAGCGGGAAGAAAGCTTTTACCGGCAAGTCCGAGAAAGCAGGCAAATTTCTAGATCGTAAAGGCGGTGCCAAAGGAAACGGACGTTCCGATAGAGAACGTTCCCGTAGCCAACGTTCCGGACGGTCAAATGGAGGATCAGGTGCGGGTCGTCGGCGGTAAGTTCTCCGGACGCCATCTTGCAACGCCCACAGGACAGGCAATCCGTCCGACAACAGATCGCACGCGTGAAAGCCTGTTCAATATTCTGGGATCGCGACAAGAGAATTTCTGGAATGGCAAACGCGTGCTTGATCTCTTTTCAGGAACCGGAGCGCTCGGCATAGAAGCACTTTCGCGCGGTGCAGAAACATGCACCTTTGTCGAACAGTCGGTTGAGGGGCGCGGGCTAATTCATGAAAATATAGAAGCCTTCCGATTACAAGGCGTTACCCGACTATTGCGCCGTGATGCAACCCGTTTAGGACAGATCGGAACAATGCAACCCTTCGATGTTGTTTTTGCCGACCCGCCATATGGGCATGGTCTGGGAGAAAAAGCTTTTTCTGCCGCTATCGAAGGCCAATGGGTAAGAAACAATGCGCTTTTTGTGCTTGAAGAGACAAAAGAAGCCACAATTCGCTTACCCGACATTTTTAAGCTTGACGACGAGCGCCATTATGGTGGCACAATTATTTATATATATATGTTACAATTGTGATCATACATTCGCGAGAGGATTTGCCTGTGCCTGAATTGTTGAGAAAAACGTTTTTGAAAGCGACGTTTGGCGTTCTTTTATCTACGAGCGCGCTTTTTCCTCTTTATGCAGCGGAAACGAGCGAGAAAACCCCGACAGAGTCACAAATGACAACTTCAACCACTCCGGATCTTCCGGAAATCACAAAATCGGGTCCGACGCAAAGCTTCACCTTGAAAAATGGCCTTCAAGTTGTCGTGATTGAAAATCATCGGGCACCCGTTGTCACGCAAATGATCTGGTATCATGTCGGTTCTGCCGACGAACCGAAGGGGCATACCGGCATTGCCCATTTCCTTGAACATTTAATGTTCAAAGGCACAGCAAATCATAAAGATGGCGAATTTTCGAAATTCATTGCCAAAATCGGCGGCGAAGAAAACGCTTTCACCTATTATGATTACACCGGTTACTATCAAAGCGTTGCTTCCGATTATCTCGAAACAATTATGGAATTCGAAGCAGACCGGATGGAAAATCTGGTTTTGACAGACGAAGTGATAGCGCCGGAAAGAAACGTGATCATTGAAGAAAGACGTATGCGTACCGATAATAATCCGGATGCAATGCTAGCCGAGGAAACGCGGGCAACATTATTTATGAACAGTCCCTACCATAATCCGGTGATCGGCTGGAAACAGGAAATGGAAAAGCTGACACGCGATGACGCGATCGCTTTCTATAACAAATATTATACCCCGAACAATGCAACCCTCATTATTTCCGGTGATGTTACGGCCGAGAAAGTGCGTGAACTCGCGACAGAGATCTACGGGAAACTACCTGTCCGTTCACAGATTGGTCCGCGTATTCGCCCTCAGGAGCCTGAAAAGCAAACGCTGCGCACAGTGACAATGCACGACCCGCGTGTCACCGAGCCAAGTTTCCAAAAAATGTGGGTGGTTCCTTCCTATCACAATGCAAAAGACAAAAAAGAGGCTCAAGCACTCGATTTGCTTGGAGAGATTCTCGGTGGTGCACCACGTGGACGGCTCTACCAGTCATTGGTTGTAAAAACCGGTTCGGCCGCGTCAGTGGGCGCAAATTATAGCGGCAATGCAGTCGACGACGGTGTATTTTACCTCTATGGAATGCCGCGGGGAGGTGCAAGTCTTGAAAATGTTCAAGAACAAATTGCTCATGAGCTTGCCGAAATCCGGAAAAATGGCGTGACAAAGTCCGAACTTGATCAGGCACGCAACCGCTTTATCAAGAATATGATTTTTTCACTGGACAGCCCTTCCGGTCTCGCGCAAATTTACGGCAGCTCCCTTTCGGTTGGAATGACTATAGAAGATGTAACGCATTGGCCCGATAGACTGAAAGAAGTGACAACAGATGATATAAAAGCGGTCGCCAATCGCTATCTTGATCCCGACAAAAGCGTTACCAGCTATTTGTTACCTCCGGTTGGCGAAAGAACATCCGCAAATATCAATCAAAGCAAGAAAAACAAATGAGGATTGCTATGAACAAGAAATCGAATATTTTTCATTGTGCTTCAATCCTTGCATTCTCGCTTTTTTGAGTCTCGGTTTGGGAATAACAACCGCAAGTGCCTTGAATATAGAAAATGTGACATCAAAAAAAGGGATCCATGGCTGGCTCGTTGAAGATAGAACCGTGCCGGTTGTAGCAATCCAATTTTCTATTGGTGGTGGAACAACACAGGATCCGGAAGGCAAAGAAGGTTTGGCAAATCTGATGACCGGACTTTTTGATGAAGGTGCCGGTGATTTTGACTCCCAGTCCTTTCAGGGCCGGCTTGATGATCTCGGTGCAGAAATGGCATTTTCGGTCAATCGTGACCGGATGCGCGGCAGCATGAAAGTGCTCGCCGATAATCGCAAAGAGGCTTTCAACCTGCTTGCACTTGCTGTTCAGAAGCCCCGCTTTGATGATGACGCTATTGATCGTATTCGTGAACAATTGGTGGCTGAACTCAAAGCATCTGAAAAAGACCCGAAAACCATTGCCCAAAATCGCCTTTTGACCTTGATCTACGGCAAGCATCCTTATGCCCGTCGCGGAGAAGGAACACCCGAAACGCTGACAAGCATAAATCACGATGATCTCGTCAAAGCACATCACAACATGTTTGCCCGCGACAATATCCATATTGGCATTGTAGGCCCTGTTTCACCCGACGATGCCGCAACAATCATTGATCAAATATTTGGCGACTTGCCAGAGAAAGCCGTGCTTCAAAAAGTAGAAGAAGCAAAACTCAATCTGGGTGGTATGGCGAATGTCAATTATGATTTGCCACAAACATCCTTGATGCTTGTTTACCCCGGTATCAAACGTAATGATCCGGACTTTTTTGCTGCCTATTTGATGAATTATGTTCTGGGTGGGCCCGGTCTTACCTCGCGCCTGTTCTCGGAAGTACGTGAAAAACGCGGCCTTGCTTATACTGTCGGTTCGTCTTTGATGCTTTATGACCATTCGGCAAGTTTGGCTATTTCTACCGGCACCCGTTCGAGTGAAGCTCAAAAAACCCTTGCAACCATTCGTAATGAAGTGAAAAGAATGGCCGATGAAGGTGTGAGCGAACAAGAACTCGAAGATGCAAAAAGTTACGTGATCGGTTCTTATGCTGTGCAAAATATGGGGTCATCCTCGGAAATTGCGGCAACACTCGTCGGCTTGCAGGATGAAAAATTACCTATTGATTATATTGATCAAAGACGCGCACTTATTGAGGCTGTAACCCGTGATCAGGTCAAAGCGATCGCAGAAAAGCTACTTCGTCCGGAACCGGCTTTATTGGTCATTGGTCCGTCAAAAGGTTGAACAAGCGGGTCTTGATTCTCTAAAAATCAAGAAAGCGACCGGTTTTGTCTATTTGTTGGCGAGGCGCTCTATCGACTCCTCTATAATGCCGACTCGACTAAAAGGGTCGGCATTTTAATAAAATGCATTCATCCGGTTTTATTTTTTGCTTCAATCTCAAATGTTCGCGTTAAAACATAAGAATATATAAATTTCACGAAGAGTGCCGGACCATTTTTACTGAAATCAATTGATCTCCGGTTTATAATTTTGAACATAGTCGCCGTTATATTTCTGAAAACTGCTGTTCATTCTGCATAAAGTTTAAAAAATTGTGAGGGTCTTCATCACAGTGCCTGATCTCCGAGATTTTACCTATATTTAATGAAAAGAATTGAGTTTTATAGCTTAAGTTTTATAAAATCTTATGCAAAATGATCGAGAGGAATCTTCTATGGTCCATGATAGCCAAATTGATAAAGCTTCGGCATTGGTCGAAGCAGCACGCAAAGCCGGCGCCGATAGTGCTGATGCAGTCATCATCGGCTCACGTTCGGTAAGCGTATCGGTGCGTCTTGGCAAAGTGGAATCAACCGAAGCATCGGAAAATGATGATTTCTCGTTACGGGTATTTGTCGGCAAAAGGGTAGCGAGTATTTCGGCAAACCTTTCGGCCGACCCGATAAGCCTTGCCGAACGGGCGGTTGCCATGGCCAAAGTTTCACCTGAAAATCCTTTTGAAGGTTTGGCTGATCGCTCTCTCCTTGTTAAAAATCCGAAAGATCTTGATCTTTACGATCCTTTTATACCCGACAGCAAACGCCTGACAGAAGAGGCCTTGGAGATTGAAAATGCAGCATTGTCGGTAAAAGGTGTTACCAATTCGGGCGGTGCAACCTCTGCTTATGGGAGCGGCGGTCTGGTTCTTGTCACCAGTGACGGTTTTTGCGGCAGTTATCAGTCAAGTCGCTTTTCCTATTCATGTAGCGCACTTGCCGGTGAAGGCACGGCGATGGAGCGTGACTATGATTATACAACAGCTCTTCACCACGACGCTCTCGATAAGACAACTAAAATAGGCAAGAATGCCGGTGAACGTGCGGTTCGGCGGTTAAATGCGCGGAAGCCAAAAACCGGAACTGTCAATGTTATTTTCGAACCGCGCATGGCACGCGGTATTGCAAGCCACATTGCCTCAATGGTGAATGGTGCCGCCGTTGCACGCAAAACCAGCCTGTTGCAAAACCGCATGGGCGAACAAATTATGAAGCCGACAATTACGGTCACTGATCAACCGTTGAAAAAACGCGGCAATGCCTCCCGTCCTTTTGATGGCGAGGGTGTCGAGGGAACGCCGCTCAATGTCATTGAAAATGGCGTCCTCAAGCACTGGTTTTTATCTTCATCAGTTGCCCGCGAACTTCATCTTGAAACCAACGGTCACGGTGTACGGTCTGCTTCATCGGTGCAACCGGCAAGTACCAATTTTGCGATTGAACCGGGCGATAAAACGCCGGAAGAAATCATGCGAGAAATCAAAACCGGATTTTACGTCACCGAATTGGTTGGCCATGGTGTCGATCTTGTGACAGGTCAATATAGCCGTGGCGCTTCAGGTTTCTGGATTGAAAATGGCGAGCTTGCTTATCCGGTAAGTGAAGTAACGCTAGGCTCCAATCTACTTGATATGTTGGCTCATCTTACACCGGCAAGTGATATTGACCGTCGCTATGGCACGGCAGCACCCACTCTGTTGATTGAAGGAATGACCCTTGCAGGCAAATAGTACAACCAATTCGGAAGATCTGGAGCTTATCGTCAATGCTGCCCATCAAGCGGGAAACACGGCTTTAAGCTATTTCGGACACGACCCTAAAGTCTGGATCAAACCGGGAAATTCACCGGTGAGCGAAGGCGATTTTGCTGCCGATAAAGTTCTCAAAGAACTCTTGTTGAAGGCCCGCCCCGATTATGGCTGGATATCGGAAGAAACCAGAGATGAACGCCCGCATAGCGACTATAAACGATATTTTGTGGTTGATCCGATTGACGGAACACGTGGTTTTCTTTCCGGTTCGAAACATTGGTGTGTATCTGTCGCAGTCATAGAAAACGGAATTTCGCAAGTTGGCGTTCTTGATTGTCCTGCAACCCGTTCGGTCTATAAAGCTGAAAGAGGTAAAGGAGCAAGCCTTAATGGCAATAAGCTTCCGCTTCTAGAAAGTCATGAGGGAAAACTCGTTGTTTCTGCAACCGGAAAACTTGAAGCCAAGCTTCCGGAAACCTTCAAATCACAGGTCAATTTTGCCCATTACCTGCCTTCGCTTGCCTATCGTATTGCACTTGCTGCAGAAGGAAAGATCGACATCGTTCTTGTCAAACCTGACAGCCATGATTGGGATATTGCCGCTGCCGATCTTATTTTGCAGGAATGTGGCGGTGCAATAAAGGATATGGACGACAAAGAGCCGCTTTATGGAAAAGCGCCTTTCGAACACGATTTTTTGATTGCAGGCATGAACAGCGAACTTAATAACGTGATAGATATTGTCCGTAAAATTCGATTGGGATAATCGTTTAACGACTCGAGAATGGGTAGAGAATAATAGGAGGTCTATATGAGCGCGACAGGTGAACCAAAACAATTGTTGCATCTGGTCTTTGGTGGAGAATTGAAGAATCTCGATAGCAACGAATTTCGTGATCTCGATAATCTTGATATCGTTGGAATCTTCCCCGATTACAAATCTGCCGAAGCTGCCTGGCGAGCGAAAGCCCAGTCAAGTGTCGATAATGCTTTGCAACGTTATTATATTGTGCACCTTCATCGCCTGCTCGATCCTGAACATTCCGGTAGCAAATAGATATTTGCCTATTTTGAAACGAACCAATATAGTTTTAACACTTTTTGAAGCATTTTCGCATTCTTCGCAGAGCATTTGATTGCCATGTCTTGATCTTGGCCGGAGATTATGACAATGACATTTCGTGGTCTCGGACTGGCTTTTCAAATGCCTTCGCGGGCTTATATTATTTTCAAGTAAGAGGATTGCGGCCAGCCTCGTGAAAAGTGATTGGTTCGACAGTTGAATGACTGAAAAGAAAAAACAAAAAAATTCGGATATATTGAACCGCTTGTGGCGTAAAATCCGCTATCCACTGATGAACGCCCGTGTAACCAAAGCGATTGTTGTATCGCTTATGGCCAATTATTTGCGTCTGGTTTATTGGACCAATCTACGGCTTAAAGGTTCGGATGACCCGCAAAAGGCTCATGATGCCTATAACCCGTTCATTATTACATTCTGGCATGGGCGTCATATTATGGGGCCGTTTTTGCGCCCGAAAAAAGAACATATCATTGCCATGTTTTCGCGCTCTGCTGATGCCGAGATCAATGCACGGGTCGGTGAAAAACTGGGGCTTGAAACAGTGCGCGGTTCGGGCGGACGATCCAAACACCAGAATACCGATAAAGGCGGTGCGAGGGCGCTTCTCACGTTAAAACGCGCCTTGCAAGAGGGTAAAACGGCGGCAATGATTGCTGATATTGCTCATGGAACAGCGCGCGAAGCCGGTAAGGGTATCATATTGCTTGCCAAAATATCCGGCCGCCCCATTGTCCCTTATATCTATTCCTTTTCTCATGTAAAAATTTTGGAAAAAACATGGGACAAAACCGTAATTCCGCTCCCTTTCGGACATTCCATATTTCTGATGGGAGATGCATTCTATGTTCCTGAAGATGCCGATGATGACCTCATGGAGCAAAAACGCATCGAACTTTCCGATATTATGAACCGTCTGACGGACGAGGCAGAAAAACGTCTTAGGGAAGGGAAATAACGGGGGCAATCATGAAAGAATTCAAGGCGCGAACAGCATTATATCTTTATCGCGTTGCGGGCGGCTTGATCCGACCTTTCGTTCCCTTCTATCTATCTTTAAGGGCGGCACGCGGCAAGGAAGACCCGCATCGAAAACGCGAGCGTATGGGGCGCACCGATAAAAAGCGTCCCGAAGGACCGCTTATCTGGCTTCATGCCGCAAGTGTTGGTGAAACGCTGGCACTCGTTCCCCTCATTGAACGCATCTTGCAGCTTCATATCAACGTGCTTTTGACAACCGGCACAGTTACATCTGCAAGTCTCATTGAAAACCGGTTTGGCAGTCGGGTTATTCATCAATTTGCGCCGCTCGACATCAAACCGGCGATAAGAAGATTTCTTGATCACTGGAAACCCGATCTGGCACTCGTTTGTGAATCCGAAATCTGGCCATTGCGCATTAGCGGACTTGCGCGCCGCCACATTCCGCAAGTTATGGTCAATGCACATATGTCCGGCCGTTCATTCCATTCATGGCAAAAGCGGTCGGCTCTCGCTTCGCACATTTTCAGACAGATAGATGCGGCCATCGGACAAAGCGAAAGTGATGCCGAACAATATCATGCGCTCGGTGTCAAAACAGTTGCTGTTTCGGGAAATCTGAAAGCCGACATTGCACCGGCAGCCGACAAAAATCTGTTAATGCAATATCGGGAAAGTCTGCATAACCGGCTGGTTTGGGCGGCCATCTCCACCCATGAAGGTGAAGAGAATATTGCTGCCGAAGTTCATCTTGCTTTAAAAACACGATTGCCCAATCTTTTGACAATCATTGTGCCCCGTCATCCTGAACGGGCTGACGAGATTATGGAGGAACTTGCTAAAAAGTCCCTCAATGTCGTCCGGCATAGTGAAAAACAAATGCCCACCGCCGATACAGATATTGTTCTCGTGGACACAATTGGCGAGATGGGCGTGTTTTTGCAACTTGCAAAAGTATCCTTTATCGGCAAATCTTTAACAGAAACCGGCGGGCACAATCCGCTTGAACCCGCACTTTTAGGATCTGCCATACTGACAGGCCCGCATGTGGAAAATTTCAAAGATACGTTCGATGTATTTTTTGCCAATAATGCTGCAAGAGTCGTTGAAGATGCGACGCAATTGGCTGTCCAGCTCAACACACTTTTGACCCACGAACCGTTACGCTATGAAATGATTGAAGCTGCCTATGATACGGCTACCAATATGAGCGGAGCGCTCGAGCGCACGTTAAAAGTGCTCCGCCCGTTTATTGATCCGTTGATCATGCAGGCAAAACTTCATCATCAGGATACCAATCATGGTTGGTGAAGCACCCAATTTCTGGTGGAACGACCAAAAATTGATGCGTTGGCTTTTGCTGCCGGTTTCGTGGATTTACGGTTTTTTTGCCCGCCGTAGAATGGAACGGGAGAATATTCCGGTGATTGATCTTCCAGTTTTGTGTGTCGGCAATTTTACGCTTGGTGGAACGGGAAAAACTCCCGTCGTCATCAGCCTTGCGGAAGCGGCCAAAAAACTAGGTCTTAATCCGGGAATTATTTCGCGTGGTTATGGTGGTGAAATACATAGCCCGCATCTCATCGACCCCGAATTTGACAAAGCTCGCGAAGTCGGTGACGAACCATTGCTTCTTGCCCGACATGCACCGGTTGCTGTAGCAACCGACAGGTTGGGAGCCGCAAAACTTTTACAAAAACAAGGATGCAATCTCATCCTGATGGACGATGGTTTTCAAAGTCGCCGCCTATTCGCCGACTATGCTTTGATGGTGGTGGATGGCATGCGTGGCTTGGGGAACAATGCAGTATTTCCGGCGGGACCGCTCCGTGCACCGCTTGTAACCCAACTTGCCTATACCGATGGTGTGCTGATGATTGGCAATGGTGACAAAGGTAACGAAGTTATCCATATGGCCGCCCGTGCCGCAAAACCGTTAAACTTTGCCCATCTTGTGCCTTCTGCCACCGATGCTGTTTCTGGCAGAAAATTTTTGGCCTTTGCAGGCATAGGAAATCCGCAAAAATTTTTCCGTTCGATTGGTGAATTGGAAGGCAAAGTTGAACAAACTCGGATTTATGCCGACCATCATTTTTATACAGATTTCGACCTTGATGACATTATCGGCTCGGCAAAGGCAAAACAGCTTTCCCTAGCTACCACCGCAAAGGATTTTGCCCGTTTAAAAACCGATGGACAGGACAAGAAACTTGAAAATCTTGTTGTGTTCGATGTCGAGGTTTCTTTTGATGATCCGGACTTTTGTAAGCAACGGATAAATGAAACACTCGAAGCGTTCAAAAACCGCTCTTATGAGGAATAAAAATACAAAAAGCGCCTCATATGGGCGCTTTTATTAAACACAATGCATAAACCGGCAATAACGCTTATTTTTTAAGTGTTGTGCCCAAAAGTTTACGTAAACGGGGATCACATTCAAGTTCACGGCGATAGGAAATTTCGCAACTTGCATAAGCTTCCTGACGTGATGCACTCCAATATCTCAACTCGTCCAGCGGAATTTTCTCGCCTGTAATTGCACATAAAACATAAGTTCCGTGTGTTAAAACCTCATAATCGCCACTCAGGTAATGGAGTTGCGCCTCGCGTTCACCACCGGGAAACATCATTATTCTAAACCTTTCAGATTGCTCATTGGCAATCATTATAAAGCGTCGGGTGAAACTATAAAAGCCTTAAATCCTCCGCTCACGAAACTATTGATCTCGTTTCAAACATATCATGCATTTGGAGAAAGTGACATTTTATCTCCTCTATCCATTATCCTATAGAGACGGTTTTCTCTTCCCTTCAGAATTTTTGTTGTTCAAGCTTTTCGCACCTCTCCGACACGAATTATCAAACCGGAAGCCGGACGGTTTTGTTATCAGGAGAAAACCCCGCCGGTAAATTCCAACCAATAGATTCACTGTAACCTGAGGTACAAATTTGTTTTGTCTAAAATCGAATCTTCAAACTTCTTGATTGCTGAAAGATAGCCGCGCTTAAAGACAATCAACGGCGGCCGAACAATCTTTCAATATCGGTAAGCTTCAACTCGACATAGGTCGGGCGTCCATGATTACAGGTTCCTGAACCCGGGGTCGCTTCCATCTGGCGTAAAAGCGCATTCATCTCTTCCGCACGCAACAAGCGGCCGGAACGCACCGAACCGTGGCAGGCCATGGTTGCCGCAACATAATCGAGCATGGCTTTAAGCCCGTTTGTGGTATCATAATCGGCTGCTTCATCAGCCAAATCGGCAATAAGGCCTTTGACATTCACCTCGCCAAGCATCGCTGGTGTTTCGCGGACCGCGACAGCACCGGGGCCAAAAGGTTCAATTTTCAAGCCGAATTTTTGCAGTGTCTCTGCATGTGTCAAAAGCCGGTTTGCGTCTTCTTCCGGCAATTCCACAATTTCGGGAATAAGCAAGATTTGGGATGGCAAAGGCTTGGAATAAAGTGCCTTTTTCAAAGCTTCATAAACCAGCCTCTCATGTGCTGCATGTTGATCGACGATAATGAGGCTGTCTTCAGTTTGGGCAATGATATAGTTTTTATGAATTTGCGCGCGTGCAGCACCAAGGGGAAAACGCTGTTCCTCGACACTTGGAATTTCCATTGCCGGACGACTATCTGTTGTTGGTTGATCGAGATCGCCCAAGACATTTCCATAGTCTTCATTGAAGCCTGATAAAGGCGCATTATAAAGCGGTTGGTTGACCATTTGCGCTGCCGGTGACACAGGCGCTCTTGAAAAAGAATTATAGGAAAAAGCTCTATTATTATAATAGGTCTGGTGCGGTGGAACAGACGATGAAGGTTGAATACCATCGGGACGGAAACTTTTAAGCATAGCGTCTGCCCCCGTCGTTGCAGGGTGAATGCCGGCATGGCTTAAAGCTTCGCGAATGCCACCAACAATAAGCCCGCGCACAAGCCCCTGATCACGAAAACGCACATCCGCCTTTGCCGGATGGACATTGACATCAACATCGGATGAAGGAAGATTGATGAAAAGCACACAAATCGAATAGCGGTCGCGCGCCATTGCATCGGCATAAGCCCCGCGAATGGCGCCAAATATCAATTTATCGCGCACCGGTCGACCGTTCACATAAGCAAACTGATGAAGACTGTTACCCCGATTGAATGACGGTATGCCTGCAAAGCCTTTAAGCTCCACCCCTTCTCTTACCGCGTCAAGAGTAATAACGTTGGGGGCAAAATCTTTTCCCATAATCTGGGTAATACGCTGTAATTGCGCCTCTTCACCTGTACCGGTCGCGGGATAGTCAAGCATCGAGCGATCTGTACCGGAAAGCGAAAAACGGACATTCGGAAATGCAATGGCAATCCGTTTGACAATATCGGTTATCGCATTGGCTTCGGAACGATCTGTTTTCATGAATTTGAGACGTGCCGGTGTGACGTAAAAAAGATCGCGCACTTCGACAATTGTTCCCGCGTTACCGGCTGCAGGACGCGGCCCATCAACATGTCCGGCATTGACAACAATTTCAGCCGCATGTTCCGAAGAAGCTGTGCGTGACACCAGTTTCAACTTTGAAACCGACCCGATTGACGGCAAAGCTTCACCACGAAATCCAAGTGAATGGATGTCGTGAACATCATTGTCAAGTTTAGATGTGCAATGGCGCGAAATTGCCAGTTCAAGTTCGTCCTCGGCAATACCGCACCCGTTATCGGACACGCGGATCAGGCTTTTTCCGCCGCCGGCTGTCACAATTTCAATCCGTGTCGCACCGGCATCAATAGCATTTTCGACGAGTTCCTTGACCACACTTGCCGGACGCTCGATCACTTCGCCCGCTGCAATCTGGTTAATTACGGTTTCACTTAGATGATGTATTGTCATGAAGCCGTTATAACCAATTTATGAACCGGCGTATAGCAAAAGCACATTTGTGCTCCGGCATTATCCCCCTTGAATAGATAATCCTGATTGAGACTGTTTTAAAAAAGCGCAAGCTTTTTAAAAAAGCTTGCGCTCATATTTTGAACAATCCGGATAACGGATTTATCAGAGTGTCGCGTTCAATGCCTGTTCGACATCTTCCAGCAAATCGTCAACATCTTCGAGACCAACCGAAAAGCGCAACAATCCGTCACTGATACCAAGTTCGGCACGTGCTTCGGGACCGATGCTCTGGTGGGTTGTGGTTGCGGGATGGGTCATGATGGAGCGTGTATCTCCAAGATTATTGGAAATAAGCGGAATCGTCAGATGATCGCAGAAGGAAAAAGCGGCCTTTTTGCCACCCTTCAATTCCAAGGCAATCATTGTCGAACCGCCTGTCATCTGCTTTTTTATAATATCCCTTTGTGGGTGGTCATCACGTCCCGGGTAAACACATTTTGCGACCGCCTTATGCCCACTGATAAAATCGGCAAGTTTTGCTGCCGAGCGTGTCATTTCTTCAACACGAAGCGGGAGCGTTTCGAGACTTTTCAACATGAGCCATGCGACATAGGGGCTCATTCCGGGCCCCGTATGACGGAAGAAGTCCTGAAAATTTTCTGTCATCCATTCTTCACTCGATAAAACCATTCCACCGAGACAGCGCCCATGCCCGTCAATATGTTTGGTGGTCGAATAGACAACGACATCAGCACCAAGTTCGAGCGGCTTTTGATAAAGCGGCGTCGCGAATACATTATCGACAATCACGGTTGCACCAACTTTGTGGGCAAGTTCCGAAACCGCTTTAATGTCGACTATTTCTAAAGTCGGATTGGCCGGTGTTTCAAAAAATATCCCGCGTGTATTGGGGCGAATTGCTTTTTCCCAATTTTCGATTTTGCGCCCGTCAATGATTGAAACCTCGACACCATAACGGGGCAAAACTTTTTCAATGATATAACGGCAGGAACCGAACATGGAACGGGCGGCAACAAAATGGTCGCCGGCTTTCACAAAACATAAAATAGCTGTCGAGACAGCAGCCATTCCCGAAGCAAGCGCGCGTGCACTTTCAGCCCCTTCCAACGCACACATACGTTTTTCAAACATATCGTTGGTCGGATTTGCATAACGTGAATAGACAAAGCCCGGATCCTCTCCGTCGAAACGCCTTTCGGCCGCTTCGGCACTCGGATAGGTAAAGCCCTGGGTTAAATAAATCGCTTCACAGACTTCTCCATAAGGAGAGCGTTGAGTCCCCGCATGAACCATTTCTGTAGCGGTACGGTATTTACGATGCGGATTAAGTGTCATAAGTCACCTGCTTTCATCAAAAAAACCTTTGCCGTCATGGTAAAGATTGAAAAACAAGATGCCAAAAGTCCGCTTGATCTCACGGCCTTTTAGCATTTCAAGAGGATTGAATGGAATCAGCATCGAAGACTTTACGTTGTCATCCGAACGCGTTTATATTCCATAAACCCCAAGCGTGGCTGCAAGCCGGCCGGCCCAAATCACCACGGGATAAACCTTCCATATGCCCTTCAACCGCTTGCGTCAATCCGTGAACAGGTTAAAGAGAGAATGGAAAACAGGAAAAGGTAGTCATCATGGCACGCTCAAGCGGCATTCTGGCAGATAGCGATATTCAGGGTTTATTTGAAAACAATATTTTGAAATCGGATCGCCCGTTAGACAAAGATCAGATACAACCGGCCAGTCTCGATTTGCGGTTGGGCAAAAAGGCCTATCGTGTCCGTGCTTCTTTTCTCCCTGGTCCTGAAAAACAAGTGATTGATAAGCTTGAACAATTCAAGCTACATGAATTCGATCTCGAAAATGGTGCGGTGCTTGAAACGGGTTGCGTCTATATTGTCCCACTCATTGAGACACTCGCTCTTTCTGACGAATTGAGTGCCTCTGCCAATCCGAAAAGTTCAACCGGACGGCTTGATATTTTTACCCGCATCATTACCGATTACGCACAAGAATTTGATAAGGTCACCAGTGGTTATCATGGGCAACTTTATCTCGAAATAAGCCCGCGCACATTTCCCGTCATTGTCCGCACCGGCTCAAGATTGTCGCAAATCCGTTTCCGTAAAGGCAAAAGCGGGTTGAATGAAAGCGAACTCTTGACCCTCCACAAAAAAGAAATGCTGGTTTCCGACGAGCACCCCAATATTACCGCAAGCGGTGTCGGGCTTTCGATCGATCTTACAGGCAATTCTTCGGGACTTGTCGGTTATCGCGGCAAACATCATACCGGCGTTATCGATGTCGACAAGCGTGGCGTAGCCGATGTGCTCGATTTTTGGGAACCGATTTATGATCGGGGTTCGCATTCGCTTATCCTTGATCCGGACGAGTTCTATATTCTCGTCTCGCGTGAAGCGGTTCACGTCCCGCCGCTTTTTGCTGCCGAAATGACACCGTTTGACCCGTTAATCGGCGAATTTCGTGTTCACTATGCCGGTTTCTTCGACCCCGGTTTCGGTAACCACGAAGCGGGTGGCAAAGGCTCGCGCGCCGTTCTCGAAGTGCGCAGCCATGAAGTTCCCTTCATCCTCGAACATGGACAAATCGTCGGCCATCTCGTTTATGAACATATGTTGAGGCACCCGAAATCTCTCTACGGGCGCGATCTCGGCTCGAATTATCAGGCTCAGGGCTTGAAACTGTCAAAACATTTTAAACCACTTTGATGAGAGGGTGCTTGACAAAAAGCATTAAAGATTGCATCCGTGTGTCACGCATTTTGCGGGTATGATGTAATGGTAGCCTGTCAGCTTCCCAAGCTGAACGCGCGGGTTCGATTCCCGCTACCCGCTCCAGCTCTTTGACTGTTTCCTGCTGCCCTTATCTCGTATTTTTCTCGCTACTTATATTTTTTAATTTCTAATAATTTTAAACAAAATATAATCATTTTCGTGATTTAAAAAACAGAATTTTTATATTGCGTTTTATAATTATTATAATTCTATATTTACTTTATTTAAATATATTATACGAAACAACATATCTAAACTTATGTTAAATTTATCTAATTATTGAATAGAAAATTTTTTGTATAAAATATTGTTATATATTTATCTTATAAAGACCATCATTCATCACACTCATATGAACGGCTGCCGAATTGACGTTGTTTTGACTTTATGCAAAAGCTTTCCAAAAACAACAATCTGAAAAACCCCGAATTTGTTTCCAATCAGTGGGAAGTTCAAATGATAAAGTTCAAAAATGGCCCGTCGAGAATGACCGTTTGTCTGGTTATTCTGTTAAGCTTGCTGGTATTGGCAGCGGGGCTTTATTTCACTCTTCTTGGCGGCTATCTCATTTATCTTGGCAGCCGGACATGGTATTATCTGGCGCTCGGTATCCTGTTGCTTCTGTCAGGTTTGTTCATGATCCGGCTCAACCGTTTCAGTGTATGGATTTTCGCTTTTATCTATGTGATGAGCGCAATATGGTCTTATCATGAAGCAGGGCTTGATTACTGGCAGCAATTTTCCAATCTCTTTGCTTTGTCTGTAGCCTTTTTTCTGGTGTTACTTGCCTATAGAGCAATGGCAAAAAAACAGGGGAAAATCGCAGGCTCCACATCACTTGTTTTGGCCGGTTTGGTGTTTATTGGTATGGCGGCTACAATTGCCAGCTCGTTTATACCGAAAAATGTCATCCACGCGGCAGAAAAAGCCACGCCTGCACGACCGGTGCAACCGGTTAATGAACAAAAAGACTGGA
This sequence comes from Ditibartonella apihabitans, assembly GCF_002007485.1. Lineage (GTDB taxonomy): Bacteria > Pseudomonadota > Alphaproteobacteria > Rhizobiales > Rhizobiaceae > Bartonella > Bartonella apihabitans. The sequence continues at coordinate 378,894 of NZ_CP015820.1, read as the reverse complement.
AAAGCTGGGGCAATGACGATCATGGTAGCCGTTTTGCAGCCCTTGACCAGATAACGCCTGCCAATATCAAAAAACTTGATGTGGCCTGGATTGCCCATACCGGTGACATCCCCCAAAGTAACGGTTCGGGGGCAGAAGACCAGAACACTCCGCTACAGATCGGCACCAATCTTTATGTTTGTACTGCCTATGGCAAGGTGCTTTCATTCGACGTCGATAGTGGAAAACAGAACTGGATGTTCGACCCTCACGGGACCGGACCGAACTGGCAACGTTGCCGCGGCTTGGGTTATCATGAGGCACAGTCAATCAAAGCTGTGAAAGCTGATAATACCTGCGAAGCGCGGCTGTTTTTGCCAACGGGAGACGCAAGACTCATCGCACTTGATGCAGCAACTGGAAAGCCTTGCGAAGAATTCGGAGATAAAGGTACTGTCGACCTTAAAACCGGTATGGGTGAAGTAAAACCCGGTTATTACCAGCAAACATCGACACCCCTTGTTGCCGGTGACGTTGTCATTGTCGGCGGGCGTGTGGCCGACAATTTCTCGACCGATGAACCGCCGGGCGTTGTCAGAGCCTATGACGTGAACGACGGTCATCTTGTCTGGGCTTGGGATCCCGGTAATCCCGATATTCACGGACTTCCGCCGGAAGGGCAAACCTATACACGTGGAACACCGAATGTCTGGGCGGCAATGTCATATGACGAAAAACTCGGACTTGTCTATTTACCGACAGGCAATTCAACCCCCGATTTCTGGGCCGGCTATCGCACGCCCGAAGACGATAAATACTCGTCTTCCGTTGTGGCTGTCGATGTGAAAACCGGCGAGGTGCGTTGGCATTATCAATTTGTCCATCATGACATTTGGGATTTTGATACGCCTGCACAACCTGTTCTGCTTGACGCACCCGATAATGACGGCAATATCGTACCAGCACTCGTTCAGGTGACAAAACAAGGAGAGGTCTTCCTGCTTAACCGTGAAACCGGCGAACCGATTGCGGATGTCGAAGAAAAACCGGTACCGCAAGGGAATGTTGCCGGTGAACGTTATTCGCCAACACAGCGCTTCTCGGTTGGAATGCCGTCATTCGGCAATGCAACTTTAACAGAAGCCGATATGTGGGGAACCACACCGTTCGACAAGCTTCTATGCCGTATCGAATTTGCCAAAATGCGCCATCAGGGTGTGTTCACCCCTCCGGGGCTTGATTATTCATTACAAATGCCGGGTTCGCTCGGCGGTATGAATTGGGGATCTGTCTCGATTGATCCGACATTGAACTATGTTTTCGTCAATGATATGAGGCTCGGCCTTGCCAATTATCTTGTCAAGCGCAAAGATATTCCTGAAAGCGCGTCCGGCATTGAAATGGGCATTGTCCCCATGGCCGGAACACCTTTCGGTGCTATGCGCATGCGCTTCCTTTCGCCGCTTGGCGTCCCGTGTCAGAAGCCGCCTTTTGGCACAATGTCGGCAATTGATCTCAAAACCCGTAAAATCGTCTGGCAAGTTCCGGTTGGCACTGTCAGGGATACGGGACCGCTTAATATCGCACTCGGTGTGCCCGTTCCGATCGGAATGCCGACACTCGGAGCCTCTTTAGCAACACAATCCGGCCTTGTGTTCTTTGCCGGAACGCAGGATTTCTATTTGCGTGCGTTCGATAGCCGCACAGGCAAAGAAATCTGGAAGTCGCGTTTGCCTGTCGGCAGCCAGGGCGGCCCTATGACTTATATTTCGCCAAAAACCGGCAAACAATATATTGTCATTACCGCAGGTGGTGCCCGTCAAAACCCGAAACGGGGTGACTATGTCATTGCCTATGCTTTGAAGGATTAACTGTTATAAAACGATAAAATTTTCCGGTTCCCAAACGTTTGAAATATCCCCAATGTTGGAACCCTCTAAAACCGGACCCGCCGCATTCATGTGGCGGGTTTTTAGACATTATTCAATATTATTATTTTAAAATAAAAAATAATTATGAATAGATCGAACCCACATAAATTTTTATAATACTATTGTCATCATATATAATATATTGTTTTACGGTTTTATTATTTTTGATTTTAATAAATTCTATAAAAACAATGCAAAGACGAATATATCTGTTTTATGTTACCTTTAAAAAACAGCATGCTATAAAATTCTCCAGCGAGTGCAAATGTTTCGAACATAAGCAGAAAGTTCGCAAACCATAACAGCCTTAGAAAACAAGTCGGAAAAAACTGCCAGAAAACACCCCCACCAATAAAAAGCCCGCAATTCATTGCGGGCTTGATGCATAAAGTCGTTTGTAAAAATGCCCTTTCAATCAGGCGATTTCACAAAAATTCATCAGAACCTTTTGTTCTTATCCTGTTTTTGTAAAATAGCGCCAATTTCATCAATCTTCTCTTTTGACGGGGTCGGATAACCAACAGTTGTCGAACCTGTCTGTGTATGGTCCACCGAACGGGCCGCCGGCTTCGGGGCATAATTATAATGCGCATCGGCAACCATAACCTGTTTTGGCGCAGGAGTAGGTGCTGTCTGGAAAGGTAGATAGGGTTCTTCAACCTTTGCAACCGGTTTTGCATGGGAAGCTGCCGGTTTTGCATCTGCTACAACAGTATTCGTTTGATGCGTAGCTACGCTTTTCTGTGATGAAAAAGGTTTGGCTTCAACCGGCACAGGTTGCGCCTGAGCAATCATCACAGGTTCGCTTGTCGGAGCTGTCTTGACCGGTAGTGCAGGTGCCGGTTCTGAAACCGCTTTTGGCGCTACCGGCTGGGCACCCCGACCCGGAGTTGTGAATTGCGGTGCATTGCCGTTCTTTTCTTGAGCAAAAGCAAACGCTACATCATAAGGTGCATCATTTGCCGGAACTTGCAGTTCGCCGTTACGACCGCGCTTTTCATAAAATGCGTTACCACCAGCGACTTGCACATAATGGATATTTTTATACGGGAAGGTTAATCCGGCGGTGTGAAAAAACATCGCGTTTTTACTTTTTTTGGCACGCTCGCCACGCAAAACTGCGTCGGCGGCTTCACCTGCTCTTGCCATTGCAGCAGGTTCACTCATCGGTTTTGTCAAAACACCGGGAGCAAATTGGTTGGGTTGCCCGACAACGCCGCAAATTGTCTTCGGATAGGCTGTCGAATTTACACGGTTCATGACCACAGTTCCTACAGCAATCATACCGTCGCGGCTTGAGCGGTTTGATTCAAAATACATTGCCCGCATCAGGCAAGTACGTTCTGTCAGGGGAAACGGGGCTGGTTGATTGGTATTTTTGTGACCGAATAAATGGTTTGATGCACATCCAGTAACGACGAGCGGTGCGAGCATAATAGCAGCGGTACTTGCCCAACGGAGTTTTTTCATCTTTCCAATACCATTCCTGTGTTTCGTTTTCTTTTCGACCGCTTAAAAACAAAAGCAAAAAAAGGCCAAATGAAGGCAGATTTTTCGCGTCACTTTTGTCAATGCGCGTTTTAAGAGGCAAAAAGCTTTAAAATCACTATGACTTTAAACCTTTTAAAAACTATTAATTGCGTTTTAAGGCACTCTTTTTGGGTTCTTGGAGCATTATTTTGAAAATTGTCGTTGAATGATAAAAGGAGAGCTGAATAATTATTATAACACATTGTTTTATTTATATATTTTTAAATTCATAAACTATCTTAAAAATATCCGCTCCCGACTTTTCAGTTGCCTTGCTACGGCCCGACAAGGCTGCCTGTTCACTTATTATTAACGCTAAATCCACAAAGTGTAGCCGATAAATGAATTTCATCGACAAAATCGGGCAGAATAAGGCAAAAAACGACCAGGAAGACTGTTCTAGATCATCTTTCGTTTAAAATAAGACTGTTATTAATGAGCTTAAAAGCCCATAGCCGAACATAATAAAATTTCATTGGTGAATATTGCGGAGAAAACCTGCTCCGGATAAATCCAAGCAGTATTTGCGGTTCGGTTCGCAAAACAAAAGAACGCATTTCGCTAGACTGTTGTTATGAGTAAGTTGCGTGCTCATGAAAATGAAAACAGTCATTGAAACCTATGCGGGTTGATTACGAAATTCTCAATGAGAAAATTGGGCATATATTCAGACAGGTAAATTCCTATTGAGAGAAGTAAATTTTAGGCAATAAACCGAAGGACACGGAGGAGCCACGACAGATCGCAGCTATCCGCCCGATATGATCTATTTCCGGAAGCTATTTCAATAATCGATATTTTTGGGCACAGCTTCAGTTATTTTTCAGTTTTTTCGTCTGCTCCAACCTTATAGGTCGTATCATCGCGCGGACGATCTGTGCTCAAATATGTACCGGTCATGATATAGTGCAATGCCTCGGCAATATTGGTTGCGTGATCGCCAATGCGCTCGATATTTTTGGCGCAAAATAACAAATGCGTGCAAGCGGTAATATTGCGCGGATCTTCCATCATATAAGTGAGGAGCTCGCGAAACAGCGATGTATACATAGCGTCAATTTCTTCATCCCTGTTACGCACGGCATCAATCCGTTCAAGCGAGCGGCTGGCATAAGCGTCCAAAACTTCCTTGAGCTGATTAAGTGTCAATGTCGCGAATGATTGAAGGCCATGATATAGGCTCGCCGGTTGCCGGCTTTCGACAATCGCGGCCGCCCTTTTTGCAATGTTTTTCCCCATATCGCCAACGCGTTCCAGATCGGCAGCAATGCGCATAGCCCCGATAATTTCGCGCAAATCCACCGCCATTGGCTGGCGTTTGGCGATAATTGCCACCGACTTTTCATCAATTTCGCGTTCGGTCTCATCGAGAAACATATCATCGGAAATGACCTTTTTAGCCAAATCCAGATCATTATTCACAACAGCATTGACTGCTTCTTCGATCATCTCGCTAGCAAAAGTTCCCATTTTGGCAATTTTTGCTTCAAGGTAGCCCAACTCCTCATCGAATGAACGGACGGTATGATTTATTGGCATAAGCGTGCTCCCTGAATTTAACCGAAACGACCGGTAATATAATCTTGTGTACGTTGCTCTTTTGGTGAAGTGAACATCATCTCGGTTTCGCCTACTTCAACGAGATCTCCCAAATGGAACATCGCCGTATATTGCGAAACGCGTGCAGCCTGCTGCATTGAATGGGTAACGATAACAATCGTAAAATTCTCGCGCAAATCATCAATCAATTCTTCAATGCGCGCCGTTGCAATCGGGTCGAGTGCGGAACATGGTTCATCCATCAAGATCACTTCCGGACTGACCGCAATAGCGCGTGCAATGCACAAGCGTTGCTGCTGCCCACCGGAAAGACCGGTTCCGGCATCGTTCAAACGGTCTTTGACCTCATCGAACAAACCGGCTTTGACAAGGCTTTGTTCAACGATCATATCAAGTTCCTTGCGTGATTTGGCAAGTCCATGAATACGCGGCCCATAGGCGACATTCTCGTATATGGACTTCGGGAAAGGATTGGGTTTTTGAAAGACCATACCGACACGGGCGCGCAATTCGACAACGTCGATATCCGGATCATAAATATCCTGCCCGTCAAGAGTGATAAGACCGGTTACTTTTGCCCCGTCAATTGTATCATTCATACGATTGAGACAACGCAGGAAAGTTGACTTGCCGCAACCGGACGGACCAATCAATGCCATAACCTGATGTTCGGGAATATCAAGGCTGACACCATGCAAAGCTTCTTTGGCGCCATAAAACACTTTGACATCCTGACCACGCATCTTGATTTTCATTATCGACCTAATCCTATTTCGTCTTGAGCCAGAATGGGCTCGCTAAATCAATATGTTCAACTTCAACTTTACCAGCGCCGTTCAAATTTACGGCGCAGCAATACTGCGGCTATATTCATGATAGCGAGAAACGCCATCAAAATGATGATCGCTCCGAATGTACGTTCATTAAAGGCACGTTCCGGCTCATTTGCCCACATGTAAATTTGGACCGGAAGGGCTGTTGCGGGTTCCATCGGGGTTGCCGGATAATTTGCAACAAAGGCGACCATGCCGATCAATAAAAGTGGCGCTGTTTCCCCCAAAGCCCTTGCAAGACCAAGGATTGTACCGGTGAGAATTCCAGGCAAGGCAAGCGGCAAAACATGACCAAAAATGGTTTGCGTTTTTGATGCACCAAGTCCCAACGCTGCATCCCGTATTGAAGGCGGAACTGCCCGCAAAGCAGCACGCGTTGCAATAATGATTGTTGGCAGCGTCATGAGCGTTAATACGAGCCCCCCGACAATTGACGAGGCGCGCGGCAGATGCAGAAAATTGATAAAGATGGAAAGCCCTAGCAAACCGAAAACGATAGACGGCACAGCTGCAAGATTATTGATGTTCACCTCTATTATATCATTGAACCTGCTGCGGCGGGCAAATTCTTCAAGATAAATGGCTGTTGCAACTCCAATCGGCAAAGACAATATCAACACGATTGCCATCATATAAGCCGAACCGATAATGGCAACGCCAAGTCCGGATGTTTCCGGCCGGCTTGAAGCCCCGAATGTGAAAAGCCCTTTATTGAAAGCTTTATGCAATGTGCCGTCGGAAGCGAGTTTTTCCATCCACCCGATCTGGCGATTAGTGACCTTACGATTTTGTTCTGGAACAGAAAGGTCGATTTGCCCTTTGAAAGCAGAATCGATATCGGCGGCGGCTAATACATCAATCGTGCGGGTTTTACCGATATAATCGGGATGCTCAATAAGAAGCTTACGTATTTCAACGCGCACACCACCTGAAATCATGCGGTTGAGTTCACGCATTGCGCCATGGTTATTCTTATCAACGCCAAGCTTGTCTGCGAGAGTATTGCGCACAAGCAGCGGATAATTTGCGGTAATGAGGACTTTGGGATTTGTGAGCCGCTCGCCTTTCGGGTCAATAATCTGTTCATCGAAATAGACAGGCAAGGTCATCGTTGTCTGTTGAAACGCACTCACCCCTTGAGCAATAATCGACCACAAAAGAATAACGAGAAATAAAAGCCCGACCCCGATTGCTAAAAGCCCATAGGCGCGGAAACGCCGTTCCGCCCGATAACGGCGCTTTAACCCGATGTCGCGTCTTGGCGTTTGAACAACGTTACTCATTCATATTGTTCCCTATATTTACGCACAATATAAAGCGCAAAAACATTCATCAAAAGTGTCAGTACAAAGAGCGTCATACCGAGGGCAAATGCAACCAATGTCTGCGGCGAATTGAATTCAAGGTCACCGGTGAGCTGATTGACGATTTTTACTGTCATCGTTGTCATGGCCTCGAACGGATTAAGGGTCAGATTTGCTGCAACACCGGCTGCAAGAACGACAATCATTGTTTCGCCGATAGCCCGTGATGCGGTCAACAACACTGCACCCACAATCCCCGGCAATGCTGCCGGAAGGACAACCTTTTTAATGGTTTCCGATTGTGTGGCGCCAAGCCCGTATGAACCATCACGCAAAGCTTGCGGTACTGCCGATATAATATCGTCGGAAAGCGAGGATACAAAAGGTATTAACATAATTCCCATAACGAGACCGGCAGTCAAAATGCTTTGCGACATAATGAAACCTTGTCCGCCAGCAATGGCAATTGAAAGATCCCGCAAGAACGGCCCGACAGTAACCAGAGCGAAAAACCCGTAAACAATTGTCGGAATACCGGCCAGAACCTCCAATAGCGGTTTGATAATTGCACGCACACGGCGGGAAGCATATTCCGACATGTATATAGCCGCAAAAAGCCCCACCGGAACCGCAAAAATCATTGAAACCAAGGCAATATAAAGTGTACCGGCGAGAAGCGGCAGCAAACCGAATTGCCCGACAGCACCGGCCGAACCGCTTGCGCTAAAACGCGGGTCCCAAACAGTACCGAAAAAGAAATTCGACAACGGCACAACTTTGAAAAAACTGATTGTTTGGAACAGCATTGAAAAGAAAATGCCGATGGTTGCAAGAATGGCCACGATAGAGGCAATAACGAGGCCGACAAACACCATCTTCTCGACTTTGTTGCGGGCGCGTTTTTTCTCGCCCACCCCCAAAATACCAGAAAACAGGCCGACAATTGCAATAACCAATGTGACAATCAAACAATAGAAATGGGACTTCGTTGCCCCTTTATACCAGTCTATAGCAACCGGAATAAGGCTATCTGCTCCCTCACTCGGCAGCATAATGCCTTTTTTTGCCATATCATCGCTTATTGTTTTATAAGTGAGCGGGGATGCCGGATGATTAAGATCAAGATCTGCAATGTCGGTTTTGGCGGTCGAAAAAGCGCGGGTAAGACTGTCAACCGTGCTTAATGCCAAACTGTGATTTAACGTCTCTCCGCTTTTTACAATTTCAGTCAATCCGGTCGAAGCGCGTTCTTCAAGATAGACAGCACTTCCCAATTCCCACAATATAAGAACGAGAAAAGCGGGAACGACCGTCAGCAAAAATGTCCACCAGCCAAAATAATATGGCCGCGAATGCAATTTTTTACCTTGTTTCTCGATTGAAGCGGCACGCTTTCCCGAAATGACAAACCCGGCTATGCCAAGAGCAAAAATAACCAAGATTAATAGTGATATGGACATTCCATTTTCCGGTTTTATTTCAAAAATAACGCGGGAATTTCCCGCGTTTGCTCACTTCATTTGTCAATTGACATGACAGTTCCACTCTCGAATGCAGCCCTTTGCGCTTCCCGTTCGCTATCAGGAGCGGGAATGAGGCCATAATCTGCAAGTGGACCATCCGGTCCGATCATCTGGTCAGACAAGAAAAATTCGATATAGTCTCTCATGCCCGGAATGACTCCCAAATGGGCTTTCTTGACATAAAAAAACAGCGGACGGGAAACGAGATACTTTCCGCTCGAAATCGTGTCAACATTGGGAGTAACACCATTAACGGTAGCAACTTTCAGCTTGTCGGCATTATTTTCATAAAATGCCAGTCCGAAAACGCCTATCCCTGTTTTATTCGACATGACACGTGCAAGGGTTTCCGAATAGTCACCATCAATATCAATAGCCCTGCCATCCTTGCGAATACTTATACAAGCGGCAGTGACTGCCGTGTCATCCATCGAAAGAGTTTTCATGCTTTCGGCTGCACCACTTTTTTTGCAGCCTTCAGCCATCAATTTTTCCTCGAAGACTTCTCTTGTGCCATGTTTTTCGCCGGGGATATACGCGTTGATCTCCCAATCGGGTAATTTCGGGTCAATCTCGTTCCATTTTTTAAAAGTGTTAGCAACAAGTTTCCCCTCAACAACGATTTTTGCTGCCAATGCCTTATAAACATCGACAGGTGTCAAATCGATGTTAGGACCGTGAATATCGCTTGCAAATACAATCCCGTCATAGCCGATGCGGACTTCTTCGACTTCGGTGACACCGGCATCAAAACAGGCTTTCAATTCGGTATTTTTCATCGGTCGGGAAGCATTGGCAATATCAATGGTATTGTCACTGATGCCGCGGCAAAATTCTTTGATTCCGGCCCCCGAACCACCCGATTCGATAACAGGTGTACGATAATTGGTAAAAATTTCTCCGAATGTTTCTGCAACTATTTTTGCATAGGGTAAAACTGTCGATGAGCCGGACACTTGGATATAATCGCGAGCCAAGGCAGTTCCCGACAAACTGGTTGTGACCAATACCACCCCCACAACCGTTGCAAGCAATCTGTTCATCCATGCACTCCTGGACAACCGGCAGCTTTTTTTAACAAGGCTAACAATGGATTGTTATTTCTCTCATAATGCTTGTTGCAGTGTCTGTTAAAAACCTCATACAGTCTAAAGCCATTTTTGACTATCTTTATATTGGCTTTTTCAACCTTTTAATTTGTTTTCCACATGATCCCAGAAGATTTTGGCAGCATCGGCACCACCGAAACGTTTCAGTTCGCGGATACCGGTTGGCGAAGTGACGTTAATTTCGGTCATGTAATTGCCGATGACATCTATTCCGACGAGGAGAAGACCGCGTTTTTTCAAGGAAGGTCCAATCCGTTCACAAATTTCAAGGTCACGGCGAGTAAGCTCGGTTTTCTCTGCCCGTCCACCAATATGCATATTCGAACGGGCATCGGTCGAGGCTGCAACGCGGTTGATGGCTCCCACGGCCTCTCCGTCAATCAATATAATGCGCTTGTCGCCGGCACTCACATCTTTCAAATAACGTTGCACGACAAAAGCTTCCGGATAAAGCTCGTTGAACATTTCAAGGAGCGAGCCGAGATTCTTGTCGTCCTTTTTCAACAGGAAAACCCCTGCTCCGCCATTTCCATAAAGTGGTTTGATAATAATATCACCAAATTCGGAGCGAAAAGCATTGACCTCTTCGGCGTCACGGGTGATGAGCGTTTCCGGCATTAGGTCAGGAAATTCGGTAACAAAGAGTTTTTCAGGACTATTGCGTACCCAATTCGGATCATTCACGACCAAAGTCTTATCCATTATCCGTTCAAGAATATGCGTGGTCGTAATATAATTCATATCGAATGGCGGATCCTGCCTGAGCAGCACGACATCCATTTCTTGAAGTGGTGTGCGCTTAGCCTCACCCAATTCGTAATAATTGTTTTCCTCGTCGCGCACTTTCAACGCTTCGATACGAGCGGTCACTTCGCCATTGAGCATCGAAAGCCGGTCGGGTGTATAATGGAACAGTTCGTGTCCCCGCCTTTGCGCCTCCAATGCCAGAGCAAATGTTGTATCTCCCTTGATATGGATGGTCGAGATATGATCCATCTGGATAGCTATTTTCATAAGATTTGCCTCATATAATCAAAGCGGGTAATCAAAGCAGGCTAGTCAATCGTACCATGAGTCACTAGATAGGAATGAAATATGACAAGGGTTAAGGCATGACGCAAGCACCAGACGAAAAATTAAACAAGGAAGAAATAGAGCGCTATGCACGCCACATTCTTTTGCCGGAAATCGGTGGTGCCGGTCAACAGAAACTTAAAGCTGCGAAAGTGCTGGTTGTCGGTGCAGGCGGGCTTGGAGCGCCGGTCTTAACCTATCTTGCGGCCGCAGGTGTCGGCACTCTCGGCATTATCGACGATGATGTGGTTTCGCTTTCAAACCTGCAACGGCAGGTTATCCACAAAACTTCGGCAATCGGAGAAAAAAAGACTGAAAGTGCTGCCGAAACGCTCGAAGCGATCAACCCGTACGTGAAACTCGACCTTTACCCTTTAAGACTAACGGAAGAAAATGCTGCTGAAATTATCGGCAAATACGATCTTGTCATTGATGGTTCGGATAATTTTACCACCCGTTATCTTCTCGCCGATAGTTGCGAAAATTTGAAAAAACCGCTCGTCAGCGGTGCAATCGGGCGTTTTGACGGCTCTTTAACGGTCCTCATGCCTTATCTTGGCGGTGAACACCCCTCCTATCGCGATCTCTTTCCGACCCCGCCGCCCAAAGGTGTTGTACCGACATGTGCAGAAGCCGGCGTCATCGGTGCTCTTCCCGGTGTTATCGGTTCGTTAGAAGCCATGGAAGCTATAAAAATCATTACCGGTTGCGGTGAACCGCTTGTCGGGAGACTGCTCCTTTATGACGGGTTATCAGCCCGTTTCGAAACAATCCGCTATAAAAAAAGAGCCTCGACACAAAAATAAAAACGCTGTTTGTCTTGTTTAAAACAATGCCTTGTTTTTTTAAAACAACGCCTCTTGAAGCACTATTTTTAGCCGCGTCTTTCCAACTCTGTCATTCTAGCCCTGTCTTTCTAGTAAAGTCGGGCTATTTTGAATGTCGGGACCAGTTATTCTAAAAGGACTATTTCTGTTTGTCGGTCGATAAATTATCGGAAGCAATGTTCTTTTCCAATAATGGGCTGTCGGAATCCGATAATGGGCCATTATAATCTTCAAGATTACCCGCATCGAGAAGCGTTTCATTGGTTTTATAGGCAGTACCATCTGGCATAGTCTCGTGACGGCGCTCATGTCTATTTTCTGGCCTGTTTTTATGTTCGGGTGACTTATGCCCATTTTTATGTGCTTTTATCATAATGTCTTTCTCCTGAAAGTCTCACAGCTAAAAGACATTGAGCGGATTAAAAACTTTTCAAGACTTCAGGCTTTATTTCGTTGAAAGGCTCTATCGCTCTTTCATAACTTCGGCAAAACACTTCCGACAATTGCCGGTTTTGAAACCCGAAAAATCCTCTCTTATGCGCATTGTTGAACAAAAAAGTAATTTTGAGAATTGTTATTTCACGGGGCTATTTTAGCCATGTGATGCACTTTCGCCTTGATGTTTCTGCTGATGTTTTATTGCTCCGATTTTTATTTCACTTCAAAGAAAACACAAGAAAAATTCAAAATTCTTTCAGGCAGAAATTCGACCAATCAGATAACTTTTCCAATCAAAAAGCTGGACGATCTAAAACTGGTTAACCAAAAAACTTGGCCACTAAAAAAACCGGCCGATCGGTTTTGTTAAGCAGACATAGAATTTTCGCTTTGCTTGTCCACATTCACGCTTGATAAATATCAAGCTTCATCAATGTCATTCTTATCGACACTCAAATCGAAAGCGGCATTCATCAAAGCTCTGGTATATTCGGTTTTGGGTGATGAAAACACTTCTTCTGCCGGTCCATGTTCGACCATTCGACCATTTCTCATGACAATAAGATCATTGGCCAATGCTTTGACGACTTTCAGATCATGGCTGATGAAGAGATAGGCAAGATTGTGTTTTTGTTGAAGAGTGCGCAACAAATCGACCACTTGTGCCTGAACGCTCATATCAAGTGCCGATGTCGGTTCATCGAGCATCACAAAACGTGGATTGAGAACCATGGCGCGGGCAATTGCAATACGCTGGCGTTGACCACCGGAAAACTCGTGCGGATAGCGATTGCGCGTCTCGGGATCAAGATCGACTTCTTCTAAAGCACGGACAACTCGCTCATCGCGTTCTTCGTAATTCAGATTTTTCTCGTGAATGAGGAGTCCTTCGGCGATAATTTCACCGACTGACATTCTTGGCGACAACGAGCCGAACGGATCCTGAAAAACAATCTGGATATGACGGCGCAAAGGTCGCATCTGTTTGAAGGAAAAATGTTCAATATTTTTCCCGTTAAAACGAATATGGCCTTGTGAAGAGATCATACGCGTGAGTGCCAGACCCAGCGTGGTTTTTCCCGAACCGGATTCGCCAACAACGCCCAATGTCTGTCCTTCACGTATGGTCACGTCAATATCATTAACCGCCTTGATATAATCGACCGTGCGGCGGAAAAAACCTTTTTTAACAGGAAACCAGACCCTGACCTTTTCCCCTTCCATCACAACAGGAGCGTTTTTATCGGCTTTCGGCGGATTTCCTTTCGGCTCTGCGGCAAGCAGTTTTTTGGTATAGTCATGTTGCGGGCGATTAAAAATATCGGCGGTTTTTCCTGTCTCGACAATTTTGCCCCCGGTCATCACACAAACGCGGTCGGCAAATTTCCTCACAATACCGAGATTATGGGTAATAAAGAGCATCGACATAGAACGCTCTTGCTTGAGCTTTTCAAGAAGTTCGAGAATTTGCGCCTGCACTGTTACATCAAGTGCTGTTGTCGGCTCGTCGGCAATAAGAAGTTTCGGATTATTGGCAAGCGCCATTGCAATCATAACGCGTTGCCGCTGACCGCCCGATAATTGATGGGGAAATGACGACAAGCGTTTTTCCGGCTCGCGGATTCCCACTTGAGTGAGAAGCTCGATCGTGCGTTGGCGAGCGTCTTTATCCGACATGCCCTCATGAACTTTCATCACCTCGCCGACCTGCCGCTCGACCGTGTGAAGGGGATTGAGCGAAGTCATCGGTTCCTGAAAAATCATTGCAATGTCTTTGCCACGAACTTTCTGCAAAGATTTTTCATCAAGCTTCATCAAATCCTTATTGTCAAAAAAGATTTCGCCTGAAGGGTGGCTCGCCATCGGATAGGATAAAAGCTTCAGAATAGAAAGCGCGGTTACAGACTTTCCCGAACCCGATTCGCCGACAAGCGCGAGTGTTTCACCGGAATTGATGTCAAACGAGATGTGATCGACGGCAAGTGTTTCCTTGCCATCCTGACGAAACATCACTGAAAGATCGCGAACACTGAGCAAAGCTGTCATTGGAACGTCTTCCTCGGATCGAAAGCATCACGGGCGGCTTCACCGATAAAAGCCAGAAGCGACAACATGACCGCAATAGCAACAAAGCCGGTAATGCCAATCCACGGAGCATTGAGATTGGTTGCTGCCTGCCGCATGAGTTCTCCAAGCGAGGCCGACCCCGGAGGCAAGCCGAAACCGAGATAGTCAAGCGCAGTCAAAGTCGAGATACCGGCTGTCAATAAAAACGGCAAATAGGTGAGTGCTGCAACCATGGCATTGGGAAGAAGATGGCGTATCATGATCGTGATATTCGGCACACCCAGCGCCCTTGCTGCATTGACATATTCAAAATTTCTTGCCCGCAAAAATTCTGCACGCACCACGCCCACCAGCGCCACCCACTGGAACAGCAACATAATTCCCAACAGAACCCAGAAGCCTTGGGCAAGAACCGCCGCCATAATGATGATGAGATAAAGCGCGGGAACCGAAGACCAGATTTCGATAAAACGCTGGAAAATGAGATCGACCCAACCGCCGAAATATCCCTGCACCGCACCGGCAGCAATACCGATAATCGAAGAAACAGCCGTCAAGATAACCGTAAACAATATGGAAACACGAAAACCGTAAAGCACACGCGCAAAAACATCACGTGTCTGGTCATCTGTACCAAGCCAGTTCCAGTTTCCGATTGTGCATTCGGGATCCTTTGCACCGAGAGCATAATTCTTGCAGCGCTCGTCTTTACTTTGAAGCCAGAATGGAGGAGCCAGCGCAACAGGCTTGTTGCCGACTGTTGTATCATAGGAATAATGCACCGGCGGCCATATCGCCCAGCCATGTTCGTTGATTTCTTTCTTGATATAATCTTCCCGGAAATCGACCGTTGCAAGAACACCGCCAAACTTGGAATCGGGATAGTCGAAAAGCACCGGAAAAAGCAGCTCGCCCTTATAGGATGCGATAATCGGCCGGTCATTTGCAATGAAATTGGCACCAAAAGAAAACAGACAAAGAATAAGGAAAATCCACAACGACCACCAGCCGCGACGGTTTTTCTTGAAGTTTCTCCAGCGCCGTTCATTAAGCGGCGACAAAAACGGTCTTTTGTTGCGGCGGGGTTTTACTGGCTTTGCCACGCCGATTGTCTGTCCGGAAGTTTGCTCGCTCATCAAACGTCCCTCTTCTCGAAATCGATACGCGGATCGACAAGCATGTATGTGAGGTCGGAAATAAGGCTCACAACAAGACCGATCAACGAGAAAATATAGAGCGAGCCGAACACAACCGGATAATCACGATTGACAATGGATGTATAGCTTAAAAGCCCCATTCCGTTTAACGAATATAGCATTTCGATAAGCAGTGAACCGGTGAAAAATGAAGCGATGAATGCTGCCGGAAAACTTGCAATAACAACAAGCATGGCGTTGCGGAAAACATGCCCGTAAAGAACAGCGTGTTCGCTTAAACCTTTTGCCCGTGCCGTCACCACATATTGCTTTCTGATTTCTTCCAGAAAACAGTTTTTGGTCAGCAATGTTGTGGTGGCGAAAGCCGAAATAACCATTGCTGTGAGTGGCAAAGCAAGATGGTGGAAATAATCCAAAATTTTGCCGCCAAGCGACAATTCATCAAAATTTTCCGATGTCAAATGGCTCAATGGAAACCAGTCGAAGAATGACCCTCCGGCAAAAAGGACCATTAACAGAATACCGAACAGGAAACTCGGTATTGCATAGCCGATAATGATAACGGCACTTGTCCATATATCGAATGTGGAGCCATCCTTGACGGCCTTGCGGATACCGAGAGGAATGGAAATCGCATAAGAAATCAACAATTGCCACAGCCCTAAAGAAATCGAAACCGGCAAGGCACCTTTAATAAGATCCACAACAGAACGGCCTTGCGTATAGGAATCCCCGAAATCGAAACGGATATAATTCCACAACATCGTAAAATAACGTTCAAGCGGAGGTTTATCAAAACCGAACTGTTTTTCGAGTTTTGCAATAAATTCCGGATCAAGGCCGCGTGCACCACGATATTTTGCACTCGCGTCGCTACCCTGTAACGTTACCTCTGATGAAAGCCCGAGGTCACCACCACCGCCGGCAACCCGCCCCATGGCATCGCCACCGGTGCCTTGCAATTGCGCAATAATATTCTCGATAGGGCCACCGGGAGTAAATTGCACAATGACAAATGTCACTGTCAAAATGCCGATCAATGTCGGTATAATCAGCAGCAAACGCCGCGCTATATAGGCCGCCATATCTCTCTTTCATCCTCTTTCCGGTATGAGTTTTGTTAGGCTCGCAACATGCGAATCAAACCGGTGCGTTCAATTGAACCCCTATTCTGGAACATTTATGGTAAACAAATGACAAACGGCTGATTTTTCAGCAATTCCGGTTCTTGGCAATTCTAGCCCACCGCAGTTCTAGTTTTTGTCGTTCTTTACCCACCATGAGGGAATATCAACGCCGCTTGCTTCCGGTTGCGGTTCGGGAATGCCGAATTTGTCCCAATAGGCAATATTGAGATGTTCGGCATACCATTGGGGAATAACATAATAATTCCACAACAAAACACGGTCGAGAGCACGGGTTGCAGCAACGAGTTCCTCACGATCTTTTGCATAGATGACACGTTCGATAAGTTTGTCGACAGCCGGATTTTTAATACCCGCAACATTATAGCTACCCGGCCGATCAGCGGCTTTCGAGCCCCAATATTCCAATTGTTCATTGCCGGGTGAATCGCTTTGGCCGATGACCTTGATGACAAGATCGAAATCGAAATTTGCTTCACGATTTTGATATTGTGAAGCATCAACCACACGCATGGATGCATCGATTCCCAAACGTTGAAGATTGGCTATAAAAGGTGCTGTCGCACGCTCGAATGCCATATCACTCAGCATCACTTCCAATGTAAAAACTTCACCCTTTTTATTGACAAGCCGGTTCTGCTCCAAATGCCAACCGGCTTCATTCAACAAACGCATGGCTTCTGTCAGATAGCGCCTTGATGAATCGGGCTTGTCATAAACGGGGTTGGAAAAGGGTGTGGTAAAGACTTCGGCCGGCACTTCATCTTTAACCGTTTCAAGAATTTCAAGTTCCTTTCCCTGCGGCAAACCTTTTGCCGCCAGATCAAGCCCGTCAAAATAGCTCGAGATGCGATGATAATCATTAAAAAACAACGATTTATTGAGAGACTCGAAGTCAAAAGCGAGGTTGAGTGCCTGACGCACGCGCCGGTCGGCAAATTGCGGACGGCGGGTATTGATAAAAAATCCTTGCATACGTCCCGAGCCATGAAAGGCGAAACTGCGCCGGATAACTTGCCCGTTTTTGACCGCTGGAAAATCATAGCTCTGGTTCCAGCGCTGGATACGGTTTTCCAAATTCCAGTCGACGAGATTACCTTTTTTGAAAGCTTCCCATGCAGCGTTCGGATCAAGAAAATAGCTATAATGCTCTTTATCGAAATTGAACCGCCCACGATTGACAGGAAGATCGGCTGCCCAATAATTTTCAACCCTTTTCCAGGTAATCGATTTTCCGGCTATAAAACTTTCAACCTCGTAAGGCCCTGACCCCAAAGGTATTTCGAGAGTTGGCGCAGTAATATCCCGTTTTTTACCTGTTGCATCGGTTCCTTCCCACCAATGTTGAGGTAAAACCGGCATTTGCCCCATCACATAAGGGAGTTCGCGATTGCCTTTTTCTTCAAACAGAAAGGTGACTTCATGTTCACCGGTTTTTTCGGCTTTTTTGACCGAATGATAATAATTGTTGAAAAATGGCGAATTGCTTTTCAAAACATTGAAGCTCCACACCACATCCCCGGCAGTAATGGGGCGACCGTCATGCCATCGGGCTTTTTTGTTCAAGCGGAATTTTACCCACGAAAAATCGTCCGGATATTGTGCAGCCTCGGCAATAAGGGGATAGTTGACCGACGTTTCTTCGGTCGAAGGTGCCATCAGTGTATCATATTGTTCCCCGCCGCCGCGGGAAGAAAAACCCGCAGCAGGTGTACCTGTAACAATATAGGGGTTGAAACTGTTGAATGTGCCGGTGCGACTATCATTAAAAGTGCCGCCTTTGGGCGCATTCACATTGACATAATCATAATGGGTAAAATTGTCGCCATATTTGGGTTCAACACCGAGAGACAGGCTTGTGCGCCACTCTGGATCGGCGATAGCTATACTATTAAGGGCGAAAAAGAGACAAAAAGCCAATCCGAGTTTCATCAAATCCCCAATCGATTTCAAGATAGCCGATAGAAAACAGATTTTATTGATTGTTATTCTTAAGGGGTTAAATGTGGCAATTCAACCGGCGCATCGGAAAGACTACGCAAATAAAGAATAAGATCGGCTCTGTCTTTCTCATCCTTCACACCATTGAAAGCCATGGCCGTTCCGGGAATATATTTACGCGGGGAAGCAAGATAGGCGTCAAGCGTTGCAAAGTCCCATGTCTTGCCATTTTCTGCCCGCATGGCGCGCGAATAAGTATATTCGGAAACGGAAGCAAATGGCCTTCCCACTATTCCATATAAAGGTGGGCCGACACGTGCAGGGCCATTTTTTGCCGGTGTATGACATAAACCACATTGGCCGAATACTTTGCGGCCATTTTCAATATCGGCCTGCTGAAGCCTTGTCACCAGTGATATTTGTTGTTTCGGCTCTACCTTTTCGGTAACCGGTACTTCTTCACCGTTGATTGAATAAACAATTTTTGCCGGTTGCTGATGGTCATAAACAAGGTCACTGCCATAAACGATTAGAAAAAGAAAAACAGCCCAGAGAAGACAGGCGGCGATAAGGTCATTGACAGTGGATACCTTCATAAAAAATTCGGTCGCTTAAATTTTATAGATGTTGAAAATTTAAGTCTTTTGCGTCATCAACGCAATATCTATAAATCGGATAGAATAAACTGGGATAATAATCTTCAGGACGATGATGATGGCTTTTTCTACTCTTATACTTATTCCTGCCCGCATGTCTTCAACACGACTTCCCGGAAAGCCTCTGGCCGATATTGCCGGAAAGCCGATGATTGTACATGTTGCCGAACGCGCCAATAAGGCAAATCTCGGCAGGGTAGTTGTTGCAACCGACCATGAAGACGTTGCCAATGCTGTCAAAGCACATGGAATGGAAGCTGTCATGACCCGTCCCGACCACCAGTCGGGTTCGGACCGTATCTATGAGGCATTAACGCTTCTTGATCCGGATAACCGTTTTGATGTCATCGTCAATGTACAAGGTGATTTGCCGACGATCGCGCCGCATGAAATTGCCGCAGCATTGGAACCACTTGAAAACCCTGAAACGGATATTGCCACTTTGGGGGCTGAAATTTCGGTTGAAGAGGAAAAAGTCAATCCGAATGTGGTGAAAATCGTCGGTTCGCCGATCGGAAAAACCAGATTGCGCGCCCTTTATTTTACCCGTGCCACAGCACCCTATGGCAAGGGGCCGCTTTACCATCATATCGGCCTTTATGCCTATAAGCGCAAGGCACTTCAACGTTTTGTCTCGCTACAACCTTCCTATCTTGAAAAGCGGGAAAGCCTTGAACAATTGCGCGCACTTGAAGCAGGTATGCGCATTGATGCGGAAATTATCGAAACTGTGCCTTTAGGGGTTGATACAATTGAAGATCTTGAACATGCAAGAGAAATGATCAGAGCGGGAAAATGACAAAAACCAATAAAATCGCATTTCAAGGTGATTACGGCGCCAATTCCGACACAGCTTGCCGGAACGTATTTCCGGATATGGATCCGTTACCCTGCACGACATTTGAAGACGCTTTGCATGCGGTCGAGAGCGGAGAAGCCGACCTTGGCATGATTCCGATTGAAAATACGCTTGCCGGACGTGTTGCCGATATTCACCATTTGCTGCCGCAAACAAAACTTTTCATCATTGGCGAATATTTTTTACCAATTCATTTTGAATTGATGGTGCTGCCGGGTGTCAAACGTGAAGAGATAAAATCGGTTCATAGCCACATCCATGCACTGGGACAATGCCGCAAAATTATCCGGGACAACCATTGGCAGGCGGTCGTTTCATCCGATACGGCGGGTGCTGCCAAATTCATCAAGCAGGCAGGCGACCGCACACAGGCAGCCCTTGCACCAAAACTTGCTGCCAAACTTTACGGCCTGGATATCATTGAAGAAAATGTCGAGGATTCGGAAAATAATGTAACGCGTTTTGTTATCCTTTCGCGGGAAGAGAAACGCGCACCAAAACCAGAAAACGGCGAAAAGGTCATGACCAGTTTTCTTTTCCGTGTGCGCAACGTTCCGGCAGCGCTTTATAAAGCCATGGGAGGTTTTGCAACCAATGGCGTCAACATGACCAAGCTTGAAAGCTATCAGGTTGGCGGCACATTCAACGCAACACAATTTTTTGCCGATATTGAAGGCCACCCCGATCAGCTGATGGTGCGCCTTGCTTTGGAAGAACTAGGCTTCTTCTCGACCAAGGTCAGAATAGTCGGTGTCTATCCGGCAAGTCCTGTCCGCGACACGAAAATCTATGGGTGAGGTTCACCGGCTTAGCGGGACGGTGCTCGTAAATCACAGAAATTGGCAGAAATTTGTCGATTGCTATTTGTGCGTTTCGAGCATGAATTTTCACCCGAACTTTTGTCCTGCTTTTGGCAAGCCATACTGTTTATAGATTGAAGACAATCGGGTAAGAATTTTTTGGCCATAATGATGAGGGGTAGAGAAATAGCCGCTCTCAAAGCTTGAGATAAACAAAAGTGGTTTTTGTATTTTCCGTTCGGTCAGAGTGTTCGGTTGCGAGCCGTAAAGACAAGCTGTTTCAAACAAAAAACCACAAACGGATAGTTTTCGAGGCACTCGGCTAAATTATATAGCGGCGATTTTTCAAAGTTCACAAAAACCACCGCCACCAAAAGCAATATCCTAGTCGATAAACTTCTTTTCCAGCCATTCCTTTATCAGAAAATTGGCAATTGCCGCGCGAGGTGGCAAATGCAAGCCTTGTTCATGGCGACCGGCCATCATGAGTGCTACTTCCTGACGGGTAAACCAGCGCCCGTCTTCCATCTCGTCATAGCCGATGGTAATCTTATCGTCGAGCGCTTCGGCATGACAACCGAGCATCAAAGAATGCGGAAACGGCCAAGGTTGGGACGCAATATAGACCACCTTGCCCACCGGTATTCCCATTTCCTCGCGTGTTTCCCGACGCACTGCCATTTCCAATGTCTCGCCCTGTTCGACAAAACCGGCAAGGCAGGAATAACGCCCCTTTTCAAAACTCGGTGTGCGGGCAAGCAGGCACTTGTCCCCAAAATGGACAAGCATGATGGCAACCGGATCTGTTCGTGGAAAATGCTCGGTCCCGCAAGCCGTGCAGATGCGCTTTGCACCACCTGCCGCAATCCGGCTGGGCTTGCCACAACGCGAACAAAAACGGTTATTTTTGTGCCACATGAGCAATGAATAGGCTTGTGCGAGAACGCCCGATTGGGTCTGGCTGAAAAGTGCGCGGCTATAAGCTTCCCTCAATCCCACCTGATTGAATGGTGAAGGGGGTTGACCGGCAAATTCTTCAACCGGCAAAGCAATAACCGGATTTTCGTCTTCCCAACCAAGCAGGCAGGCTTCTTCCCATTGCGGCTTGAAGAGCTCTAATGATTTTTCATCAAGATAGAGATCGGCTATCCCTTTAATATTCCGATAGACGATTGAAAAACCGTTGAGCACAATAAAACGCGCATGATGGTTTCTCTGGTCGGCCACGATTGTATCCGTACGCTTTTCAAGCTGACGGTTGATAGGGTTTCCGATAAATGCAATTGCAGAAGATGTCATATTCAATCCAGCCTTAATTTCAATCGAGCCTCAGTTGCAGCTTACGAATAAACTTGCGAGCGGCTTCATCGCTATAGGGAACGGGTTCTCCGTATCCCCAGACCGTTTTCGGCCAATTTATATCGCCTTCGTTGCGCGCGATAATATGCACATGAAGTTGTCGCACGATATTGCCGATAGCGGCTGTATTAACTTTATCGCATCCGGTGATGGCTTCAAGTGCTACGGCAACCTCGTTCATTTCGGCAACAAGGACCTGTTCATCATCAACGGAAAGATGATGTATTTCTTCCGCTCCGGCAATGCGAGGCACAACAATGAGCCACGGCCAACGGGAATCATTCATGAGCCGGACATCGGACAAGGCAAGCTCGACAATGAAAAAACTGTCTTTTTCCAAACGTGGATCAAGTTTAAATGGCTGTTGCAACGTATTTATCTCCATGTTTTTCGTTTCACGACTTGCTTTTTGTTTCAAATTAGCGATATCAACGCCGGGAGGTTGGTGGTGGACGAGCCACTCGCCAACCGGGTCAGGTCCGGAAGGAAGCAGCCCTAACGAGCTTCGGCACGGGTCACAGTGCCAGCCTCCCACTCATTATACCAATCACATCTTATTCAGGTCACGTCTTGTTTATTGGAAAATTCGGGCAATGGTATTGTGAAAAATTGCCTGAACTGTCGAAAATCCCCACCTGAAATCCTATATTCAACACAATTGGTTGACGCAGACGTCGTCAAAGTTCACATTCAGGAAAATCACATTTCGGAAACTGGAAGAACACATGGAAAGCACTGAGGCAGAGACAGGTTATCGCGTTCTCGCCCGAAAATATCGGCCGCAAAATTTTTCCGACCTTATCGGTCAGGAGCCGATGGTGCGCACACTTACAAACGCATTCGATAGTGGACGTATACCGCAAGCATGGATGTTGACAGGCGTTCGTGGCGTTGGAAAAACCACGACAGCCCGCATTCTTGCGCGTGCCCTCAATTACAAGACCGACACAATCGATAAACCGACAATCCATATGGACAAGCTCGGTGAACATTGTAAAGCTATTATGGAAGGCCGGCACGTCGACGTGATCGAAATGGATGCGGCATCCCATACCGGTATTGACGATATAAGAGAAATCATCGAACAGGTTCGCTATCGTCCGGTTGCCGCCCGTTTCAAAGTCTATATTATCGACGAAGTCCATATGCTTTCGACACAGGCCTTCAATGGTCTGTTAAAAACGCTGGAAGAACCACCGCCGCATGTAAAATTCATTTTCGCCACAACAGAAATCCGCAAAGTTCCGGTGACTGTCTTGTCGCGTTGCCAACGCTATAATTTGCGGCGGGTTGATTCGAATGTTCTGGCGGCACATTTGAGAAAAATCTCCGATCTTGAAAAAATCGAGGCCGAAGACAATGCTCTTGCCATGATAGCTCGTGCCGGAGAAGGTTCTGTTCGCGATGCGCTTTCAATTCTTGATCAGGCGATTGCCCATGGTGGCGGCAAAGTCGATGCCGCTTCTGTGCGTACCATGTTGGGGCTTGCCGACCGCACCCGCATTATCGACCTTTTTGAAATGATTATGAAAGGCGATGTTGCCGGCGCTTTGAAGGAATTTCGCGATCAATATGACGGCGGAGCCGATCCGCTTGTCATTTTGAACGAGCTTGCCGATTTCAATCATCTGGTGACCAGACTGCGTTTTACGCCCGAAATTGCTGATGATATTTCGCTTGTCGAGGAAGAGCGGGAACGCGGGCTTGATTTTTCCAAAAAACTGTCGGTGCGCGTTCTCTCGAGCACCTGGCAGATGCTTCTTAAAGGCACACAAGAGGTTGATTCGGCTGCAAGTCCTATCGATGCTGCCGAAATGCTTCTGATCCGCCTCACACATGCTGCCGATTTGCCAACGCTTGACGAGGCGCTGAAAGCCCTTGGCGAGGGAAAGCCTGCCATCAAACTTCCACCAAGTTCCGATGGGGCACAAGGCACAGATGATTCGCATAGTGTGAGCGGCAATTCCGAAAAAAGCAGTGCCAATTCCGGAAAAAATATCATGGCAGAAAAATCCGCACCAAAACATGCATTGGCGGATAATTCGACCGGCAGTGGCAATGCTTTTTCGACAGAAACTCATGAAACTGCCCGTGCAGAGAGTGATAATAGCTCTCGCAATAACGCCGTTGCAGAACAGAAGAATTTGCAAAGCTCTTCCCCGCAAAAAGTGCCAACCATGCAATTGGTGAGCACGTCTTCAGCCGCGTTGGAGCCGGACGAACAGGCTTTACAAGACACCGCAAAAAATAACGAAACAGCCGAAAAGAACAGCGAACCGGAAGTAAACAAGGTTATTCTTCATTCCTTGCAGGATGTTGTCGATCTTGCCGACAAACATAATGACATGCAGTTCAAACTGCTGGTCAAGGAATTTGTGCGCCCGGTTTCGTTCCGCCAAGGCCGTATCGAGTTTGAACCTGCTGAAGGTATGCCTCGCTTTTTTGCTCATGACATAGCAAAAATGCTCCGAGAGTGGACAGGCGAACGCTGGACAGTAACGGTCGTCAACGAGGGCGGCGGATTAACTTTGCGTGAAGAGGACGAGAAAGCCCATCAGGCACTTCTATCTGATGCCGAAGCCGACCCCGATATTGCCAAGATTTTGAGATATTTCCCCGGTTCAAAAATTGTCGATGTGCGTGTCAACAAATCCGACGATGGTCTTGATTTGACCAATAATGACGATATGACTGGTGAAGACGACGAAAATGACCAAGGAGAGTAAATCCCATGCGTGACATGATGGGTATGATGAAAAAAGCCAAAGAAATGCAGGCAAAAATGCAGGCCATGCAGGATGAAATGGCAAATATTCAGGAAACGGGAACATCCGGCGGTGGTCTGGTCAGCGTGACTTTGACCGGTCAGGGAACGATTTCTGCAATCAAGATTGATCCTTCACTGGTAAAAGCTGATGAAGTTGAAATTCTCGAAGACCTGATTATGGCTGCCCATAATGAAGCCAAAGCAAAAATTGAAAATACAATGGCTGAAAAAACCAAAGAAATTACTGCCGGCCTACCAATCCCTCCCGGTTTCAAACTGCCGTTCTGATATATTTGCGTCGATTCTCGCCGAAAGATGAGGGCAAATAGAAGCCATCACAAAAGCTTTGTTTTATTAAAAGAACAACGGCTTTTGTTTTCGGTGAGCTAACCACAACCGGTAAACGGCCTGTCAAATAGCTATCAGACTTCAATTCTTCCGTTACAACCCTGTACTTCATGTCTTGCAGCTTGATCTGTGAATAAGTGCATCTTGCATAAGAATGCTTTTGCTTTTTTCACAAAAGGGAGAATTAAACTGGATAATCATGCTGTCGAAACGTAAGCAAGAAATGGCGTGAAGAAGAATTGCTTGAAGCAATCATTTTGATTAAACGTTCCTTGTTTTACGCCATTCCGTCCCGCTCTTCCTATCAGAAAAGAGCCCGATTTACCGGTTTCACTCAACAACTGGTATTTTCCGGAAGTTTGCATATATATTTTTAAAAGAGTTCATCCATGTCAAAACATCTCGCGGGTCCAGAAATAGAAAAGCTCATCCAACTTCTTGCACGTGTTCCCGGTCTCGGGCCACGTTCGGCAAGACGGGCTGCACTTTTCCTGATCAAGAAAAAAGAAGCTTTATTGAAGCCGCTAGGCCTTGCCATGCAGGATGCTGCCGAAAAGATACGTATCTGTTCTGTCTGCGGTAATGTGGATACATCCGACCCGTGCTCTGTGTGCACCGACCCGAGGCGCGATCAATCCACAATCATTGTTGTCGAAGATGTCTCCGATCTTTGGGCGCTGGAACGGGCGGGCACCATGCAGGTCAAATATCATGTTCTGGGCGGGCACCTGTCGCCTCTTGATGGCATTGGGCCGGATGATCTTAACATTGCAGGTCTTGTGAACCGTGTGGCCGAAGGCAATGTCAAGGAAGTGATACTTGCGGTCAATGCAACGATTGAAGGCCAGACAACAGCCCATTATCTCACTGACCAACTTCACCCCTATCCGGTGAAAATTACGCGTTTGGCACATGGAGTTCCTGTTGGCGGTGAACTTGATTATCTTGATGATGGTACTTTGGCTGCGGCGTTACGAGCAAGGACGAGTCTTTGAAGAATGTTGAAAACGCTCCGTTTTTTTACAGCATTTATCCTTCTCTTTGCCGCTTTGGTGGCAAATGCCTCCGCCGTTGATCGCGACGCGATCAACGGGCAATTTACAAATTGGCTTAACAAGGATTTTTATAAAGAGGCTCTCAAATCCGGAATTTCGGCCGGAACATTTTCTGAAGCCCTTTCCACAGTTGTGCCCAATCTCGCATTACCCGACCTTGTGATTCCGGGAGAAAAACCGAAAACGCAAAGGCGCCAACATCAGGCGGAATTCAGCGCACCGGCCAATTATTTTTCGGCAAAAACACTTGCTCGCCTTGTTAGTGACGGCAAAACACAATTGTCAGAAAATCGTGGAGCTTTAAAAAAATTAGAAAAACAATATGGCGTTCCGGCCTCGATTGCACTTGCCATATGGGGACGGGAAACCAATTATGGTAATGTTAAAATTCCCTATAATGCTTTTGAAGTTCTCGCAACCAAAGCGTTTATGAGCACACGAAAAGACATGTTCAAAACCGAGCTTATCGCTGCCTTGACGATTGTACAGGACCATTACATGGATGCGGCTTCCATGAAAAGTTCATGGGCGGGTGCGTTAGGCCAACCGCAATTCATGCCAACATCCTATTTGAAATACGCTGTCGATTTTGATGGTGATGGCCATCGTAATATCTGGACATCAACACCCGATACTCTCGCATCTATTGCAAACTATCTGAACCTTAACGGTTACAGGGCGAATGCCGGTTGGGGCTATGAAGTTAAAGTTCCCGAAACTGTCGGCTGTTTTCTGGAAGGGCCCGATCAGGGGAAAATGTTAAGCGAATGGCAAAAGCTCGGCATATTACCTCAGTCCGATAAAAACGTCTCCGCGCTTGATAAAAGTCGTCCGCTCTATCTCCTGATGCCGGAGGGACGTCTGGGACCAGCCTTTCTTGTAACCGACAATTTCTATGTCTTGAAATCCTATAATATGAGCGACCTTTATGCGCTTTTTATCGCTACAGTCTCTGACGGAATTGAGGGAAAACGTGGCTTTATCGAGCCATGGCAAAAAATTGACGAGCTTTATCAATCGGACGTTTTAAACTTGCAAACAAAATTGCAATCGCAAGGATATGATATCGGCAAAGCTGATGGTTTTGCAGGCTTCAAAACTCGCCGTTCAATTGGCTTATGGCAGCAAAAACACGGACAGAAGCCGACCTGTTTTCCAAGTCGTTCTTTAATTGCGGATATTCGCTAAATGGCATCACATTCCGGTTCCAAAACAGTCATCTATGCGGCACTCGCAGGCAATCTTCTCATTGCGCTTACTAAATTTGTTGCCGCTTCTTTCACCGGTTCGTCGGCGATGTTGTCAGAAGGTGTGCATTCGATTGTCGACACCGGCAATGAATTATTATTATTGCACGGTCTCAAGCGTGCATCCATTCCACCTGATCGTGTGCATCCTTTCGGCCACGGACGGGAGCTTTATTTCTGGAGTTTTATTGTTGCCTTGCTGGTCTTTGCATTGGGTGCCGGCGTATCCTTTTTTGAAGGTGTTTTACACGTTCTCAACCCTGCGGAAATCCATAATGTAACCGTCAACTATATTGTCTTGGGTCTATCGGTGTTTTTTGAAGGAACGTCCTGGCTTTTGGCTTTGCGACATTTCCGCCGCACAAAAGGTAAACTTGGCTATCTTGCTGCTGTTCACCGTTCCAAGGACCCGACTGTTTTTTCCATTCTTTTCGAAGATAGTGCGGCACTTTTAGGTATCGCGATTGCTTTAAGCGGCATTACCGCTTCAATTCTTACCGGCAATTTTATTTTTGATGGTATCGCTTCACTTGGAATTTCCGTCATCCTTGCTGTCACTGCAATTTTTCTTGCACGCGAATGTAAAGGATTGCTGCTTGGCGAGGCTGCCCTTCCCGAGGTGCAAAAAGCAATTTTCAACATTGTATCTGCCGACCCCGACGTGCAAAAAGTCAATGGAATTATCACCCAGCAAATGGGTCCCAATCAGGTGGTCGTCAATGTCAGTCTCGAATTCGAAGACAAACTGACCGCACCAAAGATAGAAGAATGCGTACTTCGTATTGAAAGGAATTTGGCGATTGCAAGACCGGAAGTGGTGGGTTTTTTCGTAAAGCCGCAAACAGCCGGTATCTGGGCGAGAAGACGGAAAAAAATTGAAGCAAACCACGAAGACAATAATGATAGCGATGAAGAGTAGAAAATAGTCGCACCGCCTCTATAAAGCCGGTCTTTCCGGTTTTAATTCAACAAAATAAAATTTTAAAAAATTACTATGAACTCAATAATATAATAATCCTCATCTCTCCGACATGCTCGGCTATTTTGTCGAACAGGATATGAGCATTCAAAAGAACAGTGAAAACCGCTGCCGTCCGCCTTTAACAAAACCGGCACTTAACAAAACCCGCACTGCTTTATGCCTGCGCGTGCTGCCAGAATATGCTTTTAGCAGTTCGAAAGTTCCGGTTCATGTTACCAGAATTTCTGCAGTAAATATAATTCGAAACGATAGTCTTTGACCGTCTATCCGGCTTAATCTTTCTGGCGCAATCTTACGATAAGATCGACATGGGAAATCTCCATGCCTTCCGGTGGTTCGGGCAAATTGCCGACAATCGGTTCTCCTTCGGGGCCCGAAGGAATATCCACAATCTCGTTCTCGCCTTCCAGAAAGAAGTGATGGTGATCGGATGTATTGGTGTCGAACCAGGTTTTCGAACCTTCAACGGCGATAATCCGCAAAAGCCCTGCCTCGGTAAATTGATGAAGCGTATTGTAGACTGTTGCCAGAGAAACCGGAATCGAAGCCTTCACCGCTTCCTCATGCAATTCTTCAGCGGCAATATGACGGTTTCCTTTGGAGAATAATAGATCAGCCAAAGCCATGCGTTGCCGTGTTGGCCGCAATCCTTTTTCGCGTAAGCGTTTTTCCAATTCTACCGGCGAATGATAAATCACTATTTTTTCCGCGTTGTTTGATGTTTCCCACCAATTCCGGCTAAATTATATATACTGAAAAGCATTTGCAATCAAGTATACTTGAATATTGTCATCACCTTTAAAACCGCGTTTTTCCCCACTTCTACCGGCTTATTAACATCAATATCGCAAATAAAATTGACCGAGATCACGATTTGTCATCAAAAACTGTCGAAAAGCGGTTTCAACATTGTTGAATATGCTCTAAGAGTATGTCGTAAAAAAGCGCTAAGAGTTATAAAGTGCTGACGGATGGAGTAACAATGGCTGAACAAAAGTCTAGCTACACGTATGAAGAGCTTTTAAGCTGCGCACGCGGTGAAATGTTCGGAAAAGGCAATGCACAATTGCCGGCTCCGCCAATGTTGATGTTCAACCGTATTACCGAAATCAGTGAAAATGGCGGTGAACACGACAAAGGTCTGATTCGTGCCGAATTCGATATCACTCCGGATTTATGGTTTTTTGCCTGCCATTTTATTGGTGATCCGGTCATGCCTGGCTGTTTGGGGCTTGATGCTTTATGGCAACTCACCGGTTTTTTCCTCGGTTGGCTGGGCGAACCCGGCAAGGGACGTGCGATATCAACAGGAGAAGTGAAATTTTCCGGAATGGTTACCCCGAAGACAAAACTTGTCGAATATGGAATTGATTTCAAGCGTGTCATGCGTGGTCGGCTCGTTCTCGGTATTGCCGATGGCTTTGTCAAAGCTGATGGTGAAATAATTTATAAGGCAGCCGATTTGCGTGTAGCCTTATTCAAGGAAGAGTGAGTATTCTTTCAAATAGGAAGGGCGATAGAGGCCAGTTCTATATGAACCCAAGGAGATACTGATGCGTCGAGTAGTTGTAACCGGTATGGGAATTGTCTCATCAATCGGGAATAACCCTGAAGCTGTCCTCAATAGTTTGCGCGAAGCGAAATCCGGTATCAGTTTTTCGCAAGAATATGCAGATCTGGGCTTCCGCAGCCAGGTCTACGGCATGCCGCAGATTGACATTGAGGCACTGGTTGACCGGCGTGCCATGCGTTTTCACGGGCGGGGAACTGCTTGGAACCATATTGCTATGGATCAGGCAATTGCCGATGCAGGGCTTTCATCCGACGAAGTTTCCAATCCGAAAACCGGTATTATTATGGGCTCCGGCGGACCTTCAACGCGGACAATCGTAGACTCGGCCGACATTGCCCGCCAAAAAGGCCCCAAACGCGTTGGTCCTTTTGCTGTGCCAAAAGCGATGAGTTCGACTGCATCGGCAACATTGGCCACTTTTTTCAAGATAAAAGGCGTGAACTATTCTATTTCATCCGCCTGCGCGACATCCAACCACTGCATTGGCAATGCCTATGAACTTATCCAGTTTGGCAAGCAGGATCGTGTTTTTGCCGGTGGTTGCGAAGATCTTGATTGGACATTGTCGGTGCTCTTTGATGCGATGGGGGCAATGTCGAGTAAACGCAATGCAACGCCTGAAAGTGCTTCACGTGCCTATGATGCCGGCCGTGACGGTTTTGTCATTGCCGGAGGCGCCGGCGTTCTGGTGCTTGAAGAGCTGGAAGTTGCCAAAGCACGTGGTGCAAAAATATATGCCGAGATTGTCGGTTATGGTGCAACATCCGATGGTTACGATATGGTCGCTCCCTCTGGTGAAGGGGCCGAGCGCTGCATGCGCATGGCTTTATCGACTGTCAAAAATAAAATTGACTACATTAATCCCCATGCCACATCCACACCTGTTGGCGATCCACCGGAAATAGAAGCGATCCGCAAGATTTTCGGCTCGGGTGATTCGTGCCCGCCGATTTCGGCAACAAAATCGCTGACCGGCCATTCACTTGGAGCTGCCGGTGTGCAGGAAGCAATTTATTCCCTTCTTATGATGAAAAATAATTTCATCTGTGAAAGTGCTCATATTGATGAGCTTGATCCGGCGTTTGCGGATATGCCGATTGTACGCAAACGTCTTGATAACCAAAAACTGAACACAGTCCTGTCAAATACTTTCGGCTTTGGCGGAACCAATGCAACGCTGGTTTTCCAGCGTTACGAATAAACCGGACACTTTCGCTACGAGAGTGCCACAGGCTTACGGAGAATATGATGGAAGGTTTGATGAAGGGCAAGCGCGGCCTCATAATGGGCGTCGCGAACGACCATTCAATCGCCTGGGGAATAGCATGTCAGCTCGCAAAAGCGGGGGCTGAACTGGCTTTTACCTATCAAGGAGATGCATTTGGAAAGCGTGTCCACCCCTTGGCAGAAAAACTTGGATCCAAGCTTTTGCTTGAATGCGATGTTGAAAATATCGATTCGGTCGATGCTGTTTTCAATCGACTGGAAAAAGAATGGGGCACACTCGACTTTGTGGTTCATGCGATCGGTTTCTCGGACAAATCGCAGCTTAAAGGACGCTATGTCGATGTGACAACACGGGAAAATTTCAGCCGCACAATGGTTATTTCGGCATTTTCCTTTACCGAAATTGCCCAGCGCGCAGGAAGACTGATGCCTAACGGTGGCGCATTGCTGACATTGACCTATGGTGCCTCACAGCATGTTGTTCCGAATTACAATGTTATGGGCGTTGCGAAAGCCGCACTTGAAGCCATGGTGCGCTATTTGGCGGCTGACTTCGGACCGCAAAATATCCGTGTCAATGCAATTTCAGCGGGGCCTGTTCGCACACTTGCCGGTAATGGTATTGGAGCGGCACGTGCGATTTTCTCTTACCAGAAGCGCAATGCACCTTTGCGTCGCACAGTTGATATTAATGAAATCGGCAAATCGGCACTTTATCTGTTATCCGATTTGGCTTCCGGTGTGACCGGTGACATTCATTATGTCGATTGCGGCTATAATATTATGTCCATGCCGATACTGGAAGAGCTCAAAGACAGTGACGAATCACGCGGCGAATAATTTTCGCCGCGTTTTATTTCGGGGCGATTGGTTGTATTTGCTTTTTCCTTATCGTCACCAAAATCAGCGGTCGGGATAATTCTGACAAATAATCAAACACGTTTACGAAGTCTTTTCACCCGCCTCTTTAAACCCTTTTCATAAACGTCATTTGCGCGCTTCAATCACTTTGAAGCCGTTCTGTTCTTCAAGAAGCAGTACTTTTCGGAAACATTTTTGCAAAGTCGTTTCATAAGGCAATTGCCGGTTTGCTACCATGAGAAAGCAACCACCGGGTTTTAACCTTTGCGCTGCAACACTTATGAATTTTTGCCCCAATGAGACATCTGCCGCGCGCCCGTCATGAAATGGAGGGTTCGACAGGATTGTATCATAAATCCGATCTATCGGCTCGCTTGTAATATCCTGCCATAAATAATCGACCTTAAGGGACGTGTGAAGGCTGCCTATATGTGTTTTCGCAGCTTCCAGTGAATTATAATCGGCCTCATAAAGATCGAGCTCGGCAAGCTTTTTTGCCTGTTTTATCGCTTCATAGGAAAGATAGCCCCAGCCGGCACCAAAATCGGCCGTTTTGCCAAACACTACTCTCTCCATATGTTTGACCAACATTTGCGAACCTTGGTCAATGCGCCCGTTTGAAAACATGCCTGCCTGTGTTGTGAAGGCATTTTCAAAACTCTGCGGAAGCTGTTGAAGCGTTTCCAGCTCTTTTTCCGGAAGATCCTCCGGTACAGTCAACCAGAAAACAATGCCATGCGCTTTTGAAAGCTTTTGTGTTACCGGAACAATGGCGTTAACCCATTTCATGAAGGATTGGGCGCCGGACAATTTATCGCCACTGACAATAATTGTGCCACCGGCTTTCACCACACGCAAAAGGGCGAGAAACCGGTTCTGGTTGAGTTTTTTATGCTTGTTAAGCTCCAGAAGACCACCGGAAAACTTCTTTGCTTTATCGAGCAATTCAGGCAAGCATTGAAAGCCCGCCTGTTGAAGCGTTAAAAAATCCGCCCGCCAAGGTTGAATGATTTCGAGTGATTTGACCCAATCTTTTTCCGGTTTTTCTGTCAAACCGAATGCGCACCACAAACTTTCCGGATGTGGATGGTCGAGAGCATTCTGGTAAAAGGGCAAAAAAACCGACATTTTGAACTCGCTTTTTTAAAGGAGGCTTTTTAACAAGCCCGCATTGTTGTTCCTTTATCGTTATGCTTAAGAAGGCGCAATTTTAAAATTGAAAACGAAACCGGAACAATATTCGGCCCCACGATTTGCGGCAATAGACATTTATTTTCTGCCACAAATTCTTTGAAGATGTTGGTTATCAAAAAACTTGTTTTAAGAAATGATCACTTTTGAATGAACCGTTTGGAAAAAAATAACCGAACTTTCAGGCCGATTGCTTTCATTTCAAACCGGTCATAAAAAGAAAAGAGGTCTCATTCTAATTCCCTTGATTTCCCCAGTTTTACCTTGATTTCATTCGTTTTCTATTGCCAAAAAAAAGCCGCTCGTCATGAGCGGCTTTTTCCATAAAACATTGTTTCAAAGACTATTCTTTGTCTTTATCAGCATTCTTCTTACGACGATGTTTCTTTTCCGGCTTATCGGATTTTTCATCCTTCTCGCCCTTTTCAGCATTGTCTTCGTGGTGCTTTTCGCCCTTTTCATGCTTTCCATGTTTTTCGGCATGGTCAGCATCTTCAGACTTTGGAGCTTCTTCGCGCGGAATTTCCTGCCCTGTTTCCTGATCGACAACTTTCATCGACAGGCGGACTTTTCCACGTTCATCAAATCCCATGAGCTTGACCCAAACTTTCTGGCCTTCCTTGACAACATCTGTCGTCTTGTTGACGCGTTCGGGAGCCAATTGGGAAATGTGAACCAGACCATCACGGGGACCAAAGAAATTGACGAAGGCGCCAAAATCGGCTGTTTTCACAACAGTACCCTGATAGATCTGTCCAACTTCCGGCTCGTCGACGATCGAATGGATCCAGCGTTTGGCAGCTTCAATTGTTTTGGCATCGGAAGATGCAATTTTGATTGTGCCGTCATCTTCGATATTGATCTTGGCACCGGTTTGCTCGGTAATCTCGCGAATAACCTTGCCGCCGGAACCGATAACATCGCGGATCTTGTCGACCGGAATATTCATCATCTCGATACGCGGAGCATATTCACCCAATTCGGCACGTGCTCCGGTCAAAGCTTTTGCCATTTCACCGAGAATATGGATACGGCCTTCTTTGGCCTGTCCGAGCGCCACCTTCATAATGTCTTCGGTAATGCCGTTGATCTTGATATCCATCTGCAAGGCAGTGACACCGTTTTCTGTACCGGCAACCTTGAAATCCATATCGCCAAGATGGTCTTCATCACCGAGAATATCGGAAAGGATCGCATAACGGTCACCTTCCTTGATGAGGCCCATAGCAATACCGGCAACAGGATGTTGCAGCGGAACACCGGCATCCATCAATGCCAGGGACGTACCGCAAACAGTTGCCATGGATGACGAACCGTTAGACTCGGTAATTTCCGAAACGGCACGGATTGTGTAAGGGAAACTTTCCTGAGAGGGAAGCATCGGGTGAATTGCGCGCCATGCGAGCTTTCCATGGCCGATTTCACGGCGTCCCGGAGAACCGATACGGCCGGTTTCACCAACCGAAAATGGCGGGAAGTTATAATGGAGAAGGAAGGTTTCCTTGTACATTCCGGTGAGCGAATCGATATATTGTTCGTCTTCACCGGTTCCCAACGTTGCAACAACGACGGCCTGTGTTTCGCCACGAGTAAACAATGCCGAACCGTGCGTGCGCGGCAAAATGCCGACTTCTGTATAAATCGGGCGGACTGTTTTCAAATCGCGGCCATCAATACGGCTGCCGTTATCAAGAATATTCCAGCGAACGATTTTTGCCTGCAAATGTTTGAAGACAGTTGCGATTTCTTCCGCATTATATTCCGGTTCTTCTTCGCCTTCCGGCATGAATTTTGCGTCAACCTTGGCTTTAACTGCATCAACAGCAGCATAACGCTCCTGTTTATCAGTAAGCTGATAGGCCTTGCGCAAATCCTTTTCGGCAAATTTGAGCATCTTCTTTTCCAAAGCACTCAAATCTTCCGGAGCAAATTCGCGCGGCTCCTTGGCGGCAACTTCAGCTAGTTTGATAATTGCATCAATAACCGGTTTGAAGCCGTTATGACCGAAAATGACAGCGCCGAGCATCACATCTTCGCTAAGTTCCTGTGCTTCCGATTCAACCATCAAAACCGCGTCGGATGTGCCAGCAACGACGAGATCAAGCTTTGATTCCGGCATTTCATCAATGTTCGGGTTCAACACATATTTGCCGTTAATATAGCCAACACGTGCGCCACCAATCGGCCCCATGAACGGAACACCTGAAAGGGTCAAAGCAGCAGAAGCTGCAACCATCGACAAAATATCGGGGTTGTTTTCAAGGTCATGTTGCAAAACGGTGATGATGACCTGTGTTTCGTTTTTGTAGCCTTCTGCAAAAAGCGGGCGGATCGGACGGTCGATCAAACGTGAAATCAATGTTTCACCTTCGCTCGGACGACCTTCGCGCTTGAAATAGCCTCCCGGTATTTTACCGGCTGCATAAGTCTTTTCCTGATAGTTGACAGTGAGCGGGAAAAAATCCTGCCCGGGCTTGGGTTCCTTTTCGGAAACCACAGTGGCGAGAACGATTGTTTCGCCATAGGTTGCCATAACTGCACCATCAGCCTGACGGGCAATTTTTCCTGTTTCAAGAGTTAGCGGGCGACCTGCCCAGTCAATCTCTACTTTGTGAGTGTTAAAAAACATTTCTTGTCCTTGATTAACCGTGAGAAGACAAATTCCTTTCAACGGCCTAGTTCTTTAGTCATGTCATGGGCAAGACAACGAGGCGCATCCGATGTTTTTTGATGCGGCTGGCAATCCTGCCCCATGACGGTTCCTCGATTTCTGCGACTTTTTTAAGTTGTAGAAATTGAAAAGCGGGAAGTCACATGACTTCCCGCCTTGATTGTTTAGCGACGCAAGCCGAGCTTGGAAATCAACGTCTGATAACGTTTTTCATCGACACCGTTCAGGTAATCGAGAAGACGACGACGTTGGGAAACAAGTTTCAAAAGACCACGGCGGGAATGGTTATCCTTTTTGTGGGTTTTGAAATGCTCGGTCAAATTGGCAATACGTTCTGACAAAATAGCAACCTGCACTTCCGGCGAACCTGTATCGCCTTCCTTGGTTGCATATTCTTTGATCAAAGCCTGTTTACGTTCAGCAGTAATCGACATCGGTTCATCCTTTCAAAAAAATGGGACATAAAAGACGCCCCGGCCGGGATGTCGTCCAGCTAGGGTCGATGAAACGGCAAATGCAAAAACACCTGCACGTCCGCTTCATATATAGGAATTATGCGTTAATTACCAGCCCTGCTATTCGCTTGATAAAGTTTTCGACTATTTTTCTTGAACTTTTCTTTATCAGCAGGTTTTTGTCAATAAACATTAAAAACACAAGAATAGGTAATGAAACTATTTATGAAACGATATTTCTTTCTAATTCTTTTAAAAATTGCTATCCGTAATGACGGATATACAAAATATAATTCAAATATGTTGATGAAAATCAAACATTTACGTTCTCGGGTTGCTACTTTTCTTTTTAACCGTGCCCATCAACGAATATTATCAAAAACAGATATATTATCTGAAATAGATGTGTGGATTTTCACAGTGCAGTCGCGCAACCCCCCATATCAGGCTTGCGGCTTTTACTGCCGTCGCCTAGATTGAAACGAACATTAGCTTTGTTCCGGAACCCGATGCAACAAAAAAGCTCGACACTTGCGCCATTCAAAAGCCATGCTTTTCGAAGCCTGTGGGCGGCGACACTTGTGTCCAATCTTGGCGGGCTTATCCAGACAGTCGGTGCAGGCTGGATTATGACATTAATCAGCACCTCCCATTCAATGGTGGGACTTGTTCAGGGTGCCAACACCTTACCAGTTGTGATATTTTCGCTTCTCGCCGGTGCCCTTGCCGATAATTTCAACCGTCGACAGATCATGATTACCGCGCAATTGTTGATGATGGCGGTTTCGGTTCTCCTTGCGGTTCTCACCTGTTTCGGTCTCTTGACGCCGTGGCTTTTGTTAGCCTTTACGTTTCTGATCGGCTGTGGCTCCGCGCTTTATAATCCCCCTTGGCAAGCGACCGTTGGTGACATCGTGCCACGCGAAGATATTTCCGCAGCAGTGACTTTAAATAGTGTGGGCTTCAATTTGATGCGCAGCGTCGGGCCTGCAACCGGCGGTGCAATTGTTGCCGCCTTTGGCGGAGCGGCCGCTTTTGTCGTCAATGCCTTCAGCTATATTCCGCTTCTTGGCGCCCTGTTTTTCTGGAAACCTGATTACGCAAATAACGGTTTGCCGCGCGAAAGACTCGTTGCAGCAATGTCTGACGGATTACGCTATGTTTTGATGTCGCCGCATCTTCTAAACATCATGACGCGGGCGTTCATGTTCGGCCTTGGTGCCATATCGGTTCTGGCTCTTCTTCCCATTATTGCCCACGAAAAACTTGATGGCGGAGCGCTCATTTACGGGACATTGCTCGGTTCTTTCGGAGTAGGAGCAATTGCTGCCGGCATTATCAATTCCTGGGTCAGACGGCGCTTTTCCTCGGAAGCTATCGTTGCCGGTTCATTTGTCGGTTATGCCTTGTCTTGCCTTCTACTCGCTTTGAGTGACTCGTCAATCATTGCTCATATAGTGCTTTTTCCGGCCGGTATGTGCTGGGTTCTGGCGCTTTCGCTCTTCAATGTTTCGGTGCAATTATCAACGCCACGCTGGGTTGTTTCACGCGCTTTGGCTCTCTATCAGACATCATCTTTTGGCGGTATGGCCGTCGGAAGCTGGTTATGGGGAAGTTTGGCTGACAGTTATTCACCTGTCATAGCGCTTTATATATGCGCTGCATTCCTTATTGTGGGTGCATTGATGGGACTGAAATTTACCATCTTTGAAATACCGAGCATCAATCTGGACCCACTTGACCAATTTCGCGAACCGGAATTGCATCTTGATCTTCAGGCAAGAAGCGGCCCGATTATGGTTCTGATCGACTACGAGATTAAAGACGAAGATCTAGCAGAATTTCTCAAAACAATGTCGTTGAGGAGGCGTATCCGGTTGCGTGACGGTGCCAGACAATGGACACTGTTGCGCGATCTCGAGCATCCTAATCGCTGGGTTGAAACCTATCATATGCCGACATGGGTGGATTATTTGCGGCACAATCGCCGCCGCACCAAAGCCGATGCCGACGTGACAGAAAAATTACGCCAGCTTAGCCAAATTCCCGAAGGCTTGCGAGTGCACAGGATGATTGAACGTCACACAGTGCCGGAAGCTGACCAGATACAAGTCAAGCATTCCGCCCACCATCTGCACTAGGCTGATATAGGGTGAGAGAATAGGCCACCGCGCTTTCCAATAAACGGTTCAAGCGACATATAACCTATTCTACCCTCCATATCCGGCTTCATAAAAAGCCGACGCCGGAATGTCGGACTGTGAAGACATATTTGCCAATCCCATCCGTCATTTAAAACAATACTCCGATAAAGACGGGGCAAACTGTCAACGGGCCGGATTTTTTTCAAAATAATGTTTTGACTATCGGTGCTAAATTTTTGACTCGCTTGATAATTCCGGTTCAGGTCGTTTGCTGCTCCACTTTCAGAGCAGCTTATTAATTCTTTCAAAATAGAAATTGTTTGAAGGTAAAATCGCGTTTGGCAAGCCGATATATGAGCACAATATCGATTGTGAAATAGAAAGCGGGTGCCGAACTAACTGAAGCTACAACAAACTTGAGTGTGCGACTTGCAACAAGCTGGATAATCGCTGTTCACCGCCTGCGACAAAATCGGTTCACTTCGCTTAAAAAATCCGGCTTATCGATAAAACCTCATTGAATGGGAGAAAGGCAAACAGCAATCTTCAGGCCTTTTAGTGCTCAAATCAGCCGGTTGTGAAAACGCGCTTGGGCTTGAACTGGCCTTTTTCGATCATGCCGATTGCCAATAATTTACCCTTATACGTCGCACAAACCTCATCTTCGTCAACGGGGGCACCTCGTCCACGCATTAAAACCGGGTTTCCCATTCGCACACGATAAGCCTGCTCGTCGCTTAACGGATATTGCGGCAGAAATTCGAGCGCCGCACCGGTTTCGATCAGAAGTTCGTCAAGTGCGGAAAAATCGCATGACGGATAAATGCCATTCTCGTCGGCCTCGCCTCTTTCCGGCGCGGCGTCTTCCAAATCTTCAAGGCTCACAAAATCATCTTCGACAAAAGGCGAAACTTCGATACGACGCAAATTGGCAATATAGCCATAGCATCCAAGTTCTCTTCCCATATCGCGGGCAAGAGCACGGACATAAGTCCCTTTACCACACTCCACCTCGAAAATCGCATGGCCTTCCGGTGTCATATCAATCAACTCGAGGCTATCGATTTCAACTTCACGTGGCGGAATTTCGATTTTTTCACCTTCCCGTGCCAGATCATAAGCACGATTGCCATCAATCTTGATTGCCGAAAATTGCGGCGGGGTTTGAAGAATTGTGCCAATATAATGAGGTAAAATCGATATTATTTCGTCTTTACCCGGGCGTTTGGTAGACGTTTTTGTCACGACGCCTTCCATATCATCGGTATTGTGTTCTTCCCCCCACGCAACGGTAAAGCGGTAAACTTTTGTACCATCGACAACATAGGGAACAGTTTTTGTGGCTTCTCCCAAGGCAATTGGCAACATGCCCGAAGCAAGCGGGTCAAGGGTTCCCGCGTGACCGGCTTTCTCCGCCTGAAACAGCCATTTGATTTTTGAAACAGCCTCGGTCGACCCCATACCCTCCGGCTTATCAAGAATAACCCAGCCCGAAACCGGACGGCCCTTTTTCTTTCGCTGACGCGCCATAAAATTCTATTCCTTTTCCTCGTCATCGTGATGAAGATCGCGGGCCACTTCCGGCGAGTGCAACAAGGCATCGATTTTTGCAAAATTGTCAAAACTCGTATCCACCTTGAAACGGAATTCCGGCATATATCTCAATTGCCGCAACTCGGGCCCCAACTCGCCACGAATAAATCTTGCATGATGATTGAGCGCTTTTACCACCTCTTCCGGATCTGCATCGGCAAGTGGCGCAACAAAACAGGTTGCAACGCGTAAATCCGGCGACATTCTCACCTCGGTTGCACTGAGCACCACACCATCAAGCACCGGATCCAGAATAACTCCCCGCTGGAATATGGAAGCAAGAGCATGGCGAACTTGTTCACCGACACGCAATTGCCTTTGGGATGGACCAGCATGTTTCATAACCATTACCTTTGATTTTTCAGGCACATATTTGTCGATCAATATCCCGAAATCTTTCAAAACGATCAATTCGCAACAGAATAAAGCGGTCAACCACCGCTTGAAAACCGGCGCGACTTTCGTTCATCAGACGGGATTTTTCGTTTGGCCATATCATTCAATAATATGGCCAAACATGTATTGAATTAGAGCGAGCGTTTAATGGTTTCAACGCGGAACGCTTCGATAATATCTCCAACGCGAATATCATCATAATTCTCGAAGGCCATACCGCATTCCTGACCGGCAGGAACTTCGGCAACCTCGTCTTTGAAGCGTTTCAAAGTCTTGAGCTTGCCTTCATGGACAACAACATGATCACGGATAAGGCGTACACCCTCGCCGCGCTCCATCTTGCCTTCTGTAACACGGCAACCTGCCACCTTTCCGACCTTGGAAATGTGGAAGACTTCGATAATCTCGGCATTGCCAAGGAAAGTTTCGCGGCGTTCCGGCGTCAACATGCCCGACATTGCTGCCTTCACATCGTCAACAAGATCATAAATGATATTGTAGTAACGAATTTCTATGCCTTGGGCTTCGGCTGCATCACGTGCCTGACTATTGGCACGAACATTGAAGCCGATAATGGCGGCATTGGATGCTGCAGCCAATGATACATCGCTTTCCGTAATACCACCGGGAGCGGCATGGACAATATGGGCGCGTACTTCGTCATTGCCGAGTTTTTCAAGCGCTGAGGTAATGGCTTCGACAGAGCCCTGAACATCCCCTTTGATGACCAGCGGAAATTCTTTCATGCCGCTTGTCTGCATCCGGTTCATCATCTGTTCAAGAGAACCACGCGAGCCTGCCTGCCGCGCAACCGCCTTCTCACGGGCAAGACGTTGACGATATTCGGCAATCTCGCGAGCCTGTGCTTCATTGGCCACGACTGCAAAACGGTCACCGGCCTGCGGAGTGCCTTGCATACCGAGAACTTCAACCGGCATTGACGGGGTTGCAGCTTTGATATGGGCGCCACGATCATTGATAAGGGCCCGAACTCGACCCCATTCGTTACCGGCAACGATAATATCGGAAGGATGCAATGTACCCTTCTGGATAAGTACCGTTGCAACAGCACCGCGACCGCGATCAAGCTGCGCTTCGATAACAACACCTTCGGCGGTACGATCAGGATCGGCTTTCAAGTCGAGAATTTCCGCCTGCAGCAGAATTGCTTCAAGAAGCTTGTCGATATTCTTGCCGGTTTTTGCCGAAACCTCGACTTCCAGCGTATCACCACCCATGCTTTCGACAAATACTTCATGTTGCAAGAGTTCGGTTCTAACCTTTTGCGGGTCGGCAGCCGGTTTATCAATCTTGTTGATGGCAACAATAATCGGCACACCGGCAGCTTTTGCATGGTGAATGGATTCAATCGTTTGCGGCATGACACTATCGTCGGCTGCAACCACCAGAACCGCAATATCGGTTACCTGCGCACCACGGGCACGCATGGCTGTAAAGGCCGCATGTCCCGGTGTATCGATAAAGGTTATCTTCTGTCCCT
The DNA here is from genome assembly GCF_002007485.1 of Ditibartonella apihabitans. Lineage (GTDB taxonomy): Bacteria > Pseudomonadota > Alphaproteobacteria > Rhizobiales > Rhizobiaceae > Bartonella > Bartonella apihabitans. Next base: position 336,791 of record NZ_CP015820.1, on the reverse strand, counting down.
TTTGTTCCACCTGATAAGCACCGATATGCTGGGTGATACCACCCGCTTCACCGGCAACAACATTGGCATGGCGTATGGCATCAAGAAGCGATGTCTTGCCGTGGTCAACGTGGCCCATAATTGTGACGACCGGTGGACGCGGTTTCAGTTTTGCCGGATCATCCGGAACATTGAAGAGACCTTCTTCAACATCCGATTCTGCAACGCGTTTTACCGTATGGCCGAATTCTTCGGCAATCAATTGCGCCATATCGGCATCAATGACATCACCGGGCTTCAACATCTGACCCTGTTTCATCAGATATTTGATGACGTCGACAGACCGTTCGGTCATACGTTGGGCAAGTTCCTGAATAGTAATGGTTTCAGGAATTGTCACCTCGCGAGAAATCTTTTCACGCGGTTCCTGAATTTGCGAGCGTTTGAATTTTTCCTGACGCCGACGCATGGCAGCCATTGACCGGCCGCGCGAATTGCCTTCCTCGTCAAGTGCACTATTCAATGTCAGTTTGCTGCGGCGACGTTCATCACCGCCTTTTACTGCTTTGGGAGCACGTACTTCGGATTTATTACCACCGCCACGGCGCGAACGACGATCATCCTCGTCATCATCAACAATATTGCGTTTTGTGACAGGAGAGGCTGCGCGTTGTTTGGTAACGGGAGCAATATCAATTTCAATCGGGCGATTGGCTGCCTGTTTATCGGTCTTTGGACGGTAACCTTCTTTGACCTTATGAACTTCGTGCTTTTTAACTTCAGGCTTGTGTCCTCCAGACTTTTCAACCTCGTGGGCAGCACGGGCTTTGGCGTCTTCTTCAGCCTGTTTGCGTAAAAGCTCTTCGCGCTCTTTGGCGCGTTTGGCTTCTTCCACCTGACGACGCTTCGCTTCTTCTGCAGCGCGTTTATGTTCTTCTTCTTCGCGTTGATGTTCTTCTTCAGCGTGAAGCCGTGCTTCCTCAAGAGCCCGCATACGTGCTTCCATTTCAGCCGATGAAAGGTTGCTATGGGGGTGGTGAACAGAAACTTTCGGCGGTGTTTCAGTACGCGGTTTTGTTGTCTGGGCAACGCGTGGCTTGGTCACAACGTGCTTGACTTCCACCTTTTCGTCCGGACGGGTGATTTTTCGCCGTTTCGTTTCGACAACGACCGCCTTTGTGCGACCATGGCTGAAATTTTGCTTGACTGTGCTGGTTTCAACCCCGGGGCGTTTTAAGGTCAGCGTTTTCTTGGCTGTTTTCTTGTCGTTATTGTTTTCCGTCATTCCGTTTCCTTCACGGCTTCTACCGTCTTCTTTTCCGGCCTAGTGCTTACCATCGCGGTAGGCGACAAGTTTTTGCACCGTTTTCATGAATCCCTGTGCAAGCTTCGAATTCAATAATGCAGCATGTACCACAGGATTATCACCAAAAGCCACACCCATTTCATCACTGTTGAATAAAGTTACAACCGGAATGTCTGGCTTATCCGGTCGTCTGACCGAGTAGATTGCCTGTTCGATCTTGCGTTTACCATCAAAAGCCGCTTCTTTCGAGTGTAAAACAAGACATGCTTCACCCGAACGTATTGCCTGTTCGACCTTTGTCGCACCGGTTACAACTGCACCGGCCTTTCGAGCCAAAGCAAGACGACCGAGTGCCGCCTTGACCAGCAGTCTGTCTACAAGTTCGACAAGCCCCTGATCTACGATAATATCAGTCTTCAGGCTATGTGTAAAAGCCTTGCGCCTGATTGCGTCTTCAAGAACAGATCGGGAGGCGGAAATCCATGCTCCCCGCCCCGGCAAATTGGCTTTTATATCGGGCACAAGATGACCGTCCGGTCCGGCAACAAAGCGGATAAGCTCGTTGGCATCACCACTTTTTCTTGTCAGGATACATGTACGGTCATTCATCAATCAGCCCGTCTTTCCTATTCAGCCGGCGTTTCTGTTTCAGCAGTTTTATCAGCATCTGCCTGTTCTTCTGTCTGTTCCTGATCTTGGTTATGAAGATCTTCTTCAGTTATCCAGCCAGCTTTCAGGCGGGCAGCAACAACCATAGCCTCGGCATCGGCACGGCTTATGTCGAACGGCGTAAAAACGCCGGCAAAATTCTGTGTTTCGCCATCCTTGCGTTCGCGCCAACCGGCAAGATCATCAACCGCATAACCGGCGAAGTCTTCAATTGTCTTGACACCATCCTCACCGACGGCAACCATCATCGCGGTTGTCATTCCCGGCAATTCACGCAATTCATCGGAAACACCGAGTTTTTTACGTTTCTTGTCGAGTTCGGCTTCCTGCTTGTCGATATAATCCTTTGCACGCTGCTGGATTTCGGAAGCGGTTTCTTCATCAAAGCCTTCAATTGAGCTGATTTCGTCCGGATCGACATAGGCAATTTCTTCGATTGAAGCAAAACCTTCGGAAGCAAGAACTTGTGCAACCATCTCGTCAACATCCAGAGCTTCCATGAACAATTTGCTGCGTTTAGCAAACTCTTTCTGCCGATTTTCGGATTCTTCCTGTTCAGTGAGGATATCAATATCCCAGCCAGTGAGTTGCGAAGCAAGACGGACATTTTGACCACGCCGTCCGATTGCAAGGCTAAGCTGGTCATCAGGCACAACAACTTCGATACGCTCTGCATCTTCATCAAGAACCACTTTGGCGACTTCGGCCGGCTGCAATGCGTTGACGATAAATGTTGCCGCATCAGGAGACCAGGGAATAATATCGATCTTCTCACCCTGCAGCTCGTTGACAACAGCCTGAACGCGGCTACCACGCATACCAACGCAGGCGCCAACCGGATCAATCGAGCCATCGCGCGAGACGACAGCAATCTTAGCACGTGAACCGGGATCGCGGGCAACCGACTTGATTTCAATAATACCGTCATAAATTTCCGGAACTTCCATGGTGAAAAGTTTGGCCATAAATTGCGGATGGGTACGCGAAAGAAAAATTTGCGGCCCACGTTGTTCGCGCCGGACATCATAGACATAGGCGCGAATACGATCGCCATAGCGGAACGACTCGCGCGGAATGAGTTCGTCTCGACGGACAATTGCTTCGCCATGTCCAAGATCGACAATGACATTGCCATATTCTACACGTTTGACTGTGCCGGAAACAATTTCACCAACCTTGTCTTTATATTCTTCATATTGGTGATCGCGCTCGGCCTCGCGCACTTTCTGGACGATGACCTGCTTGGCCGACTGGGCAGCAATGCGCCCGAATTCCATTGGCGGTAGCGGATCCGACAAGAAATCGCCAATCTCTGCATCGGGTTTGCGTTTTTTTGCATCTTCCAGAGAAATCTGTGTTGCATAATCGTCAACCGTGTCGACAACTTCCAGCAAACGCTGCAACTTGATTTCGCCGGTTTTGGAATTGATATCTGCGCGGATATTGGTTTCCTGACCATAGCGTGACCGGGCAGCCTTCTGGATGGCGTCAGCCATGGCAGAAATAACGATTTCACGGTCAATCGACTTTTCGCGGGCTACGGCATCTGCAATTTGCAGAAGTTCAAGCCTATTAGCGCTTATAGCCATTGATTCTCTCCTTTTTAGTGCCGCTTCACGGCATCGATTAAATTATTTCTTTTCCGGCTTGGACTTTTTTCGACTGTCCCCGCCCTTCAAATTCTTTTGTGTCTTGCCCGAATTATCCGCTTTTTCAGAATCGTTATCGGACCCAAGGTCATCATCGGGAATGAGTTGCTGGCGCAATGCCTTGTCTTTTGCCAGCGCATCACGGATCAGATCGTCGGTCAAAACCAGATGCGCATCGGCAATATCGGTAAACGGAAGTTGCACAGCCAAAGCTTCGCCATAAGCTGCCTTGTCGGTATTGAGAACAAATCCATCGTCATTAACATCGCTAATTGTCCCGCGAAATTTCTTTCGCCCATCAATCATTATCGACGTTTCGATTTTTGCGATATGGCCTTGCCAACGTGAAAAATCGGATTTTCTGACCAAGGGACGGTCAATTCCGGGCGAAGAAATTTCAAGATGATATTTCCGTTCGATGATGTCTTCCACATCCAGAATAGGTGAGACAATGCTGCTCACCTCCTCACAATCCTTGATGGTCATTGTACCATCACCCCGCTCGGCCATGATTTGCAAAGTAAGGCCGTTGAGACCTGACAACCGCACTCTGACAATCCGGTAGCCAAGAGGTTTTAGCACTGGTGCAACAATTGCAACCACTCGTGCCTCAACGCCTTTTTCTTCAAAAAGGCGCGGTTCATCCAAATCAACTGCCTGTCCGCTCTCGCTCATGCCTATCTATTCCAAATATCAAACAGATCATTTTGGTAACAAAAAAGAGCGGGCTCGGAAAACCCACTCTTCATCAAATGATCAAGAATTTTCTATACTATACACTCGATAATTGTTTTTTTCAAGTACAACATTACGGCATGTCAAAACAATTCCGGAAAAACTTGTCCGATAACAATCCGCTACAGTGACTGCTATTTTCTGACAAATGTGAGATAAGCGGGCGTGCGCCCCTCCCGCAATGCTTTTTCTTCATAGCGCGTTCCAGACCAAGCTTCAAAAGGCGTTTTCCAGTCCTTCGAACCATTGGCTGTCCAATAAAAATCCGCATGGCGCATGCAATAAAACAATGTCCAATTCACATAAGTATCAATATCCGAAGCAAACCGGAATTTCGCCCCCGGTTTTAAAACCCGTGCAAAGCGGTTCAAATTTTTCATATTCACAAAGCGGCGCTTCCAATGTTTTTTCTTGGGCCACGGATCAGGATAAAAAAGATCTATTCCGGCAATTGATGATTCCGGTAGCCAGTCGAGCAATCTGGTCGCATCATCATCATAAAGCCGGATGTGTTGCAGCCTCTGCTCATGCCCTTCCAAGGCTGCAAGCATTTTGGCCATTCCATTGATGAATGGTTCGATGCCGATAAAGCCTGTTTGTGGAAATCTGTCCATTTCATGAACAAGATGTTCTCCACCCCCAAAACCGATTTCAATGCGTATATTTTCGCAACTGTTTTTTGTGGCACCGGAACTAGCAAATAAGTCGGCAAGTCTTTCAGGTGCAGGCTTGTTCAAATCCACTTTAAGAAGGGGAAGTAAAGTTTCTTCGCGTCTGGTCTGGCCCGCACGCAATGTCTTGCCACGACGACGCCCGAAAAAAGCTTCACTTGCCCTTTCTTTATGTTCACTCATTACGCCTTGATTGCGTCTTTCAGCGCTTTGACGAGATTTGTCCGTTCCCACGAGAAAGAACCATCGCGTCCGGGTTTGCGACCAAAATGCCCATAAGCCGATGTTTTTGCGTAAATTGCCTTGTTAAGTTCGAGATGCTTGCGAATTCCCGAAGGCGACAAATCCATAAGTTGTCGAATAGCTGCCTCGACAGCACTTTCATCAACTTTACCTGTGCCATGCAAATTGACATAGATCGAAAGAGGTTGGGCCACACCGATTGCATATGAAAGCTGGATTGTGCAGCGATCGGCAAGTCCTGCGGCAACAACATTTTTGGCAAGATAGCGGGCTGCATAAGCAGCCGAACGATCTACTTTTGTGGTATCCTTACCGGAGAATGCACCACCACCATGAGGAGCAGCGCCGCCATAAGTATCGACAATAATTTTACGGCCTGTAAGGCCGGCATCTCCGTCAGGCCCGCCAATAACGAATTTTCCTGTCGGATTGATATACCAGTTACAATTATCGGCAATTTTTATATCGCTCAATGCTTGGCGGATGTAAGGCTCGACAACCGAGCGAACCTTCTTTGAATCCCATGTCGGATCAGTGTGCTGGGTTGAAAGAACAATGGAGACCACTTCCACAGGTTTATCGTTTTCATAACGAACTGTAACCTGACTTTTAGCATCCGGTCCAAGCTTGCTTGCTTCGCCTTCATCAAGATGGCGTGCAATCGAAAGAGTCTCGAGAATTTTATGGGCATAATAGATTGGTGCCGGCATCAAATCCGGTGTTTCGCGGCAGGCATAACCGAACATGATACCCTGATCTCCCGCACCTTCCTCACCTTGGCGATCGGAAGCATTATCCACGCCTTGAGCAATATCGGCAGATTGGGAATGCAACAAAACATCGATCTTCACTGTCTTCCAGTGAAAACCTTCCTGTTCATAACCGATAGCACGGATGGCGCGACGGGCAGCCGAACGGAAACGTGACGGATTGATAACCGGATTTCCTTTTTTGTCATGAACAAGTTTGCCATTTTTATCTTTTTTCAAAAGTGTATCGGGCACACGAACCTCACCGGCGATAACAACGCGGTTGGTCGTAGCCAAAGTTTCACAAGCAACGCGGACAGACCAGGGGTCCACACCCGTTTTGGCTGCTTCTTTGTAGATCATATCAACAATTTCATCTGAAATGCGGTCACAAACTTTGTCGGGATGACCTTCCGATACCGATTCGCTGGTAAAAAGATAATTCTGATGAGACACGGGAAACCCCTCTAGAAAGACGACGTTTACTTTCTCGCCGGACTCTCCGGAAAGAAAAACGACAGTTGCTTTATTTGCCAAGCTTGTTGAATTGCGTCAATGCTGTTTTGGTCAAGAGAACGAAATAAATGTGATAAACGCATTCAACACACAATATCCCGACATCATTCAGTGTCTGATCAAGCTTTGATCCATCGCTAAAGGACAACAAAGCAGCAAACAAATCAATAATAAAAATTAAAAAACAAAAACGATTCTGCGTGTCCTAAATCAATTTTCAAAAACATTTAAAGCTGATTAAGAGTTTCGTCTTCGGATAATGCCTTTGCCAAATCGATAATCTTACGACGAACTTTCGGATCTTTTATATTGGTAAACGCACGAAGAAGTTGAATGCCTTCGTTACTTGAACAAAAGTCCATAAAATTATTGTCGTCTTCGCGAAACCCTTCTGCCGAACGGGTACCGGGAGCTTCTTCAAAAAATAGGATACCGGCACGTCCAGAATTTCGGAAATAGCCTGAAGACGGCTCGCACCAACGCGGTTGGTGCCTTTTTCATATTTCTGTATTTGCTGGAAGGTGATACCCAATTGCTCGCCCAACTTTTCCTGACTGAGCCCAAGCATGTTGCGCCGTAATCTTATACGGCTACCCACATATACGTCTGTCGGGGCGGGTGTTTTTTTGAGTGAGGCCATAATTCAACTTTCTCGCGTCAATATTGATCCATCTTCATAAATTCAAACCGATTTATATGATTATTTGTTGTTCATGGGTTTTAATATCGGTCCCCCGCTGGACCACATTTCTTCCTCATATCATCTCATTGGTTCTAACTTGTCAATCGAACGACCGTTTTTTACATAACCGAACATTATACTAAATGTCAGTATAACAAGAAAGGCTACAAAAGCGTGCAAAAAATTTGGACCTTTGTTCCATATCGGAACAATCGCCGCAGGAATTGGCGCATCAATCACACCGACTGCATTCTGGTCCAATGATCTGACGATTCGCCCATAAGGATCAACGACTGCCGATAAGCCGTTATTAGCTGCACGAATAAGAGGAATTCCCAATTCAACAGCGCGTAAACGTGCCTGATCGAAATGTTGATAAGGACCGGGAGTAACGCCAAACCATGCATCATTGGTAACATTCAAAATTGCTTGCGGTTTATCGCCTTCATATCCCATACCGTTCGGAAATATGACCTCGTAACAAATCATCGGCAGATAAACAAATCCATCAGGCAGTGTCACAGTTTTTCGTATCGTGCTATTACTATAGCCGCCTGCCATTACCGCCAAAGCGTGGAGACCTATCCGGTCGAATATTTGTTGGAAAGGCAAATATTCACCAAATGGGACGAGATGCACCTTGTCCGAGGACGCAAGAACATCACCATTACTATCAATGACAGATATGGTATTAAAATATTTATTATTTTCATCATTCGGCCGGCCAGTGCTGCGTACCGCCCCGACAATTGCCCATTGATCCGGCCGAAGCAATGATGCAATACGCATCTTTGCTTCAGGAACATAATCGAGAATATAGGGCACGGCAGTTTCCGGCCATACAATATAGGCGGGTTCATGGGCACCATCTGTCAACGGTTTTTTGCTCAGTTGCATATGGGCATCAAACATCGCATAGCGCACTTCGTTATCAAGTTTTTCGTCCTGTTTGATGGACGGTTGTACCAACCTTACCCATCGGTCGGCCCTGTCATAACTTTCTATAGGAGGCGCGTTATAGAGGCGGAAAATACCAAATCCTGTGTGAGTGCAAAAAAGAACAAGGCCTATGCCAAGTGCAAGCCATTGCCCGCTTTTATCAATCAGAGTGGCTGGCAGCGAATAAAGAAGCACAGCAAGAGTGTTCATTGCATATAAACCCACTACTGCATCGGACTGCATAAAAAGTGGTGTCGGCATTATTGTGTAACCGATTGCGTTCCATGGAAAACCGGTAAACATAATGGAACGCAAAAGCTCCGCTACCCCCAGAGCAAGTGCCAAAACAAATATACGTGACAGTCCTTCACGCCAAAAGACAATAGCAACGCCGCCAGCAAATCCCCAATAAAGTGCAAGATAAAATGGTAGCCCGAATATTGCTAACGGGATAGCCCAGCCGAAGCTTACGGGGTCAATGAGCATAGCGCTCGAAAGCCACCAAAGACCAAAAACAAAATAACCGAAGGCAAAGCTGAAGGAGGTAAAAAAGGCAAGCTTGAAACGTTGCTTCCGACAAGTCTTACAAGCGATATTATCAAGCAATAAGACAAGTACCGGAAAAGTAAAAAAAGCCAGAGGAAAGAGATAAAACGGCGCTAACGCAAAAGCGCTAACTCCTCCACACACAAAGCTCAGGAGCTGACGTTTCAGTCCTCGTAATGTCTTCATATAAGAGGTGGCTGTTGCCAAAATACGCATTCCTGCTCCCCCTCTTATCTTTCAATCCCTAAATTTCGACACAAACTAAAAAAATATTTTGAAGCGTTTATCCGTAAACGTCTATTGAATCTTAGCCACTTCCAGAAAAGAAGACTGTAAACAATCGTTTCTCAATCAGATGGAACAGCCGCTCCCTCCAGTTTCGGGTGGTTTTGTAACGGTTGAATCCTGATCCGTTTAATGCGTCGTTTATCGGCCTCCAGAATACGGAACTGGTAACCGGGTACGGCTTCTATAACTTCACCTTTCGCCGGTATCCGGTCTAGAGTCGAAACGATGAGCCCGCCAATTGTATCAACGTCATCTCCATGTTCACCAATTTTGAACCCTGGTCCCAAAGCTTTTCCGACCTCGTCGAGATCGGCGCTTGCATCCACAAGCCATCTATTTTCTGCTTCTTTGATAATGGACATGTCGACATCGTCGTGTTCATCTTCGATATCGCCCACAACCAGCTCGACAATATCTTCCATAGAAGCGAGCCCGTCCGTTCCTCCATATTCATCAATAATCAACGCCATTTGTGTTCGCGTTGCCTGCATACGCGTCAACAATTGTCCGGCCAACATTGATCCCGGAACAAAAAGAACACTGCGTATTAGTTCAAGATTACCGACAGCCTGTGAAAGATCAATTTTGGAAAAATCGAGAACGCCTTCTTTTTCCCCGCTTTGCGCTTTCCTTGTGATGTAATTCAAGACATCACGGATATGCAACATCCCGCGCGGATCATCGAGGCTTTCCGAATAGACCGGCATACGCGAATGGCCCGATTTTTCAAATTCTATCAATGCTTCAGCCAAAGTTGTCGAAATATCAAGTGCTTCGATTTCGGAACGGGGAATCATAACATCTTCGACGCGCGTTTCGCGAAGACGCAAAATATTATTGAGCATAAGGCGCTCTTCAGGCGAAAAAAGAGCGTTTGTTTCGCCTTCTCCCTCGGAAAGGGCATCTGTCAGATCTTCACGCAAAGTCGAATTGTTACGCGAGCGCAAAAAAGAAAAGAGATTGGCAAATAAAGACTTCTTTTCACCTGATTGCGACCGTGAAGAGTTTTGCCCTGTTGATGACCTACCGGACTCTTCGTCAATTGAACTATCTGTTTTTTCCGTCATGGCTTCTTAAAATTACAATATGCGAAGTAAATTGTGTCAGTTTTCTTGTTATTAAACTAGGACATATATTTCTCTAATATATGTATAGACGCATAATAGCAACACTTGGCTTTATTTAATCATAGATAAGGATCCGAAATACCAAGAGAGGCTAAAATTTTTCTCTCCAGCGTTTCCATCTGCTCTGCTTCTTCATCATTCTGGTGATCATACCCCATCAAATGAAGGAGACCGTGAACAACAAGATGGCTCAGATGATCGTCAAAGCTCTTGTGTTCTTCCGCCGCCTCACGTGCAACCGTTTCACGCGCAATGACAATATCACCCAAAATCTCTCCGGGCTCTTGTCCGGGTTGAAGAGCAAAAGCCGGAAATGACAAAACATTGGTGGGCTTGTCAATGTGGCGCCATTTCCCGTTTATTTCGCGGATATCGGCATCATTGGTAAAAACAAGGCTCAGTTCGCTATCAATCTTGTCAAAGCCGAGCTCCTGCAATGTCGCTTGCAATACACTGTCAACGAGCCGTCTTAAAGTCTCCTCGTTTTGCCAGCCTTCAGCATTGATTGCCATGTCATAATGCACTGTCATTTTTCCAGGTTCTTTGCTATATTATTATCTTGAGCACGATTTTTCGAGTGCAGACGGGCATCCTGATCATAGGCAGTAACAATAGCTGTTACCAATGGATGTCGCACAACATCTGCCTCGGTAAAATGCACCGTCACAATATCGTCAATACTGCCAAGAATGCGCATCGCTTCGGTAAGCCCCGATTTTTGTCCGAAAGGCAAATCGATCTGGCTAGGGTCGCCTGTCACGATCATACGTGACCCTTCCCCAAGACGGGTCAAAAACATTTTCATCTGCATTGAGGTTGTATTTTGTGCCTCGTCGAGAATAACGGCAGAGTGGGCAAGTGTCCGACCACGCATAAAAGCAAGCGGAGCGATTTCGATAATATCTGCCGCCATGGCACGTTCGATTTTTTCGGCCGGCATCATGTCATAAAGTGCATCATAAAGAGGACGCAGGTAAGGATCGACTTTTTCCTTCATATCACCGGGCAAAAAGCCCAATCTTTCACCGGCTTCAACGGCAGGACGTGACAAGATGATACGCTCTACAAGTCCACGCTCGAGCAACATTGCCGCGTGTGCCACTGCAAGATAGGTTTTTCCGGTACCCGCCGGACCAACGCCGAAAACAAGCTCGGCACGTTGTAACGCCCGCATATAGGCATCCTGCATTGGTGTGCGTGCATAAATTGTTTTTTTACGCGTTGATATATGGGCTGGCGTCACTTTCCGCGAACTATTTTCAGACTTTTCCCGATCGGCTTTCTCGTTCACAGAAGAGGCGATTGCTATTGCACCATCCACATCCGACAAACCCGGTTGCAAACCGGTTTTTGCAAGTTCATAAAGCTGGTCGAGAGACCGGCGGGCAATTTCGATATCCTGCCTGTCCCCCCGGATTGATACTTCATTTCCCTGTGCACGGATATCCAGACCCAGTTTTTGTTCGATGCGGGCAAGGTTTTCGTCAAATTGGCCAAAAACAATATTTGCCTGCTGGTTATCCTCGAAAACCAGGACAATATGATCTGTATCGGATGCGCCTTTTTTAACAGAAGCATCGTCGACACTACTTTTATCGGGCTCTTTCGCTCGCCCGTTTTTACCTGTCTTGACCGTCTTTTTTGTTTCGGTTGAATTCTTCAACCTTGTCTCCTGAAAAAATATATTTGGGTAAGAATATATAAAATTATAGTGAAAAGGAAACCTGCTTTATTCACGTTACCTCATCCGCCACCGAACCCGCCATGAAATCCCGCCGAACTTGAAAAAAATATTCAATTGACTGCACGGCCGAGGAAACTGTTGGATGATGCGTCTGTTACATCAACCGCGATAATTTCGCCAATTTTTGCATTTGTTGAAACAGCAACAGGCAGCAACCAGGGCGAGCGACCGACCATCTGCCCTTCATGGCGACCAACTTTCTCAACGAGGACTTCAATCCGCTGACCGATTTTCGATTGCAAGAATTGATGTTGTTGATCGAGAATAAGGGCTTGTAAGCGCTGAAGGCGCTCGTCTTTTACTTTCTCCTCTATATGGTCTTTCATTGTTGCTCCGGGTGTTCCCGGACGTGGCGAATATTTGAATGAATAGGCAGAGCTATATCCTACTTCTTGAACGAGCTTCATGGTCGCTTCAAAATCTTCGTCGGTTTCTCCCGGAAAGCCGACAATGAAATCGCCTGAAAATGCAATATCGGGACGCGCTTTACGGATGCGATCAATAAGACGCAGATAATCATCCGCTTTATGTTGACGATTCATTGCTTTGAGGATCCGGTCGGAGCCTGATTGAACCGGAAGGTGAAGATAAGGCATCAGCATTCCGAGATTTTTGTGAGCAGCTATAAGACTGTCGTCCATATCCCGCGGGTGGCTTGTTGTATAGCGGAGACGTTTAAGCCCATCAATTTTGGCAAGCTGATAAAGAAGGTCTCCGAGATGCAAAACATCTCCGTCTGCCGAAACGCCGTGCCAGGCGTTGACATTTTGTCCAAGCAAGGTGATTTCTTTTACCCCGGCGTCGACAAGTTCACGTGCCTCGCTCATGATCTGGTCTAGCGGACGAGAAACTTCCGACCCGCGCGTGTAGGGAACCACGCAGAATGTACAAAATTTGTCACAGCCTTCCTGAACCGTCAAAAATGCAGTAACCCCTCGCTTCTGGACAGCCCGCCGATTATGGTGTGGAAGATGGGCAAATTTATCTTCCACTGCATATTCGGTTTCAACAACCTTTTGTCCTTCATGGACCTTGCGCAACAATTCAGGCAACCGGTGGTAAGTTTGCGGCCCTACAACCAGATCGACTGTTGGTGCACGGCGCAAAATTTCGGCCCCTTCGGCTTGAGCAACACAACCTGTTACACCTATTGTTAATGGCCGCGAAGGATCCCTTTCTTCGCGCATAACTCTTAAACGACCGAGATCGGAATAAAGTTTTTCAGCCGCTTTTTCACGGATATGACATGTATTGAGCAATATAAGATCAGCATCGTCGGGAGTTTCTGTTGCCACATACCCCTCGCTGTCAAGACTGTCGCCCATGCGCTCACTATCATAGACATTCATCTGACAGCCATAAGTCTTGATAAAGACCTTGCGACTATTGCCGATTTTTTTGTTTGCTTCGCTCATAGGATATTTTTATCCGGTTTTCTGGTAAATCTCAATCTTTTTGCTGAATGGTTCTACGCATGATCAAGGCATCACTATGACCTTTGTCTGTTTTGTAATAACCGGGTCTACGACCGACTTCATGGAAACCTAACCCCTTATAGAGTGCAAGTGCCGCGCTATTGTTTTCATCAACCTCCAGAAAAAGCACTTTCGCCCGCTGCTGATAGAGATAGCGGAAAACTGCATCCAAAAGCTTTTTTCCCAAGCCTTTTTGGCGAAATCGGGGATGAACGGCAATAGTAATAATTTCTGCCTCGTCGATAACCAACCGACAGAGGACAAACCCCAAAACCTTTCCGGGCTTGCCCTTGGGGCTCACGATAAAACCTGAAATTTGCGGATCAGCCAAAAATGACGCAAAAACTGTTTCATCCCACGCATGATAAAATGACTGTTTGTGTATATCATGCAAATATCACTATCATCTGATGTAATCGAAGTGACAATATATTCCGGTTTTGAAAAAAGTCCTGACCTCATTCCTTTTTCCTTGGCACGGAAAAACTTGTTTGCGGCTTTGCATCTGCCTCGCGCAAATAAAGCGGTTTCGGTGAACCATCGGACGATTTGTTTTGCGACAATTTTGCAAAGCTTGCCACATCCGGAGCATCAAGAAAATAGATAGAACTTTCTTTGACTCCAGCCAAATGCGCTATAGTTTTGGAAAAGGGGCCTGCAAGAATTGCCTTATTATCAAGCCCAGCGACAACCTCTTCGCAATTTTGCACTATAGCAGGGGAAAGAGGTTGCAAATTTTCATCAAAATCTTGCCGATACACCATGTCGCGGCCGGCATCTATCAAAGCAATAATATGACTTTTTGGAAAATGTCCATGTGCTTCAAAACCGATTGCTTCAAGCGAACTTACACCAATTGCCGGCTTTTCAAGTGCAAGAGCCAAGCCTCTGGCCGTAGCCACACCAATGCGCACGCCTGTAAAAGATCCCGGACCGACATTGACGGCAATACGGTCGATAGATGACAGCTCAATTTTTGCTAGACTGCATGCCTCAATGATTTGCCCGATCAACTTTTCGGCGTGTCCTTTACCAATTTTTTCGCTTATACGCGCGACAATGCTGCCGTCTTTCATCAATGCAACGGCGCAATTTAAAGAAGCTGTATCTATGGCAAGCGTAATCATTTTCTGTCTATTAGACCATTGTTCACCGAAACAAAAGAACCGATAACCTTAAATCAATACGTTTTGAACTTTTCTTGGCTGATAGATCAAAATGATCAAAAATTCTTTTTTCAAAACGGGAACGAAATATGGCAAAAATCAACAAAAATTGCCGGGCGATATTTCACAAATTTTATTTTCGAAGAGCTTGTATTTTTGTTTAAAACAAAAGCATCGGACTTGGAACAAAAATGTCAGCCAAAAATATATATGCAATGAACAATTCGAGGTGTGACTTTAGAAAGGTTATCGTTTTTAGAATGTTATGCATTTTATATAAAATTTCGTATTGATTTTTAATTATTTATAAAAATAACTTTCAAGTGATTTTAATAATTATAATTTTCAGAATTATATGAATATTATTTATTTATATAAATTGTTTTGTGTTTAAAATTTATCAAAAATTACGTCCTATTTGGATATTTTAAATGATAAAATTCCAAATTTTTTTACGGATCATCAATGAAACCTTGTTTTTCGGTCAATCAATAATTACATATCATTCATAATAATTTTCTATATTAGATATAATATATCTTATATATAATAGCTATTTCCCATTTTATCAATCGGCAAAATTTTTTAGAATTAAAATAATTAAAAATATAAGTTCATTATAATTTTTTATGAAACATCCATAAGTTTAGGTTATACAATTTATAATGGTAAAATATTTCCAAAATTAACTTATTTATTGTATATATTTTCTGTTGGATTATTTTTTATAAGGTGTATTCTATAAGGGCATCACCGCACTACCACTGGAACAGCTTGACACTGGTAGAAATTCCAAGCGGAACTTTCAGGCGTTTGGTGCGTTATATAGATACGCGAATTAATTCAAGCGGAGATTATTATGGTTAAAACACACAAAACTCGTAACGATATGCCTTCAAATACAAAAACAACAGCCATTGCGTTGTTGAACAAGAACCTCGCAACGCTTATCGATTTGGCACTCGTTACAAACAGGCCCACTGGAATTTGAAGGGGTCCAACTTTATTGGTGTCCACGAAATGTTGGATGGCTTTAGAGATGCAATTGACGAACACGTCGATATTATTGCCGAACGCGTTGCCCAATTGGGTGGAACTGCTTTGGGTACCGTTCAAGCAGTTGCCGGTACGTCCAAGCTGAAAGCTTACCCGACAGATATTTATAAAGTGCATGATCATCTCTTGGCCTTGATCGAGCGTTATGGCGATGCTGCCAACGATATGCGTAAAGCAATTGACGAAGCAGATGACGCAGGGGATGCAGACACTGCCGATATCTTTACCGCGGCGTCACGTGAACTTGATAAGAGCTTGTGGTTCCTTGAATCACATGTTCAGGAAGCTTAATTCAATCCTTCTGCCAAAAGAACGGAAGTTCAGGATTTAAAGGAAGCAACTGCTGTTGCTTCCTTTTTGATTTGGGGGCTTGATTGATGGCCTTTTATTCAAAGCCTCGACTTATAACCTCCCTTTTCCTACAATTTGGATCAGAACCGCATATTAAAATTGTTGTGTTTTTGCTAAACCAATAGTCATTCATTGCGTGGAAAACTGTGGTCCTTGTCGGGCATGATACCATCTCATTCTTGCAAATGCTCATGAACCTTAATTGATAACGCGTCCGTTTATTGTGAGGTATTTTCGGAAGACCGAAAATTGTTTATCTCAATTCAATATTAAAAATTAGCAGGTTAAGTGGGTTGAGAAATCGACGCGCGACCGATATTTTTAATTATCCCGCGCGGCTGCACAAAAAATCCTTTAGCAAAAAGTTCAAAAATCCATATTGCTTTAAAGTGATATTTTTCAGCATTGGTAGCATAATAGAGGAAACCGGTGGGAAGTGGCAAAGGTGCTGCTCTTGCCCGTTCGTGAATAATATTGCTCTCTTATCGGCCGCTTGAAACAGCTTGTAAAAATATAGTCAGTTTTGCGGTTGTAAATTCTGTCTCCCCAAAAACCGATGTCTGTTATCTTAGAAGACGATAGTTTTTGCTGTTGTTTTTCATAAGAATGAACAGGTCCTAGCCATGCCAAACCTGTTTGCCACTGTTTATCTTACGTTTACATTCATATTCGCCCTCGAAAGAAATACCTTTTTCATCAATAGCGGTGCTACCTGCCGGTCAAGTCAGGCTCGTGGTGGGCTGAAGATTGTCCGGTCTTATTTTATTAACAGCCATTTCTTAAACATTTGGGTAGGGGTGGCCGGTGAGCACATTTTTGATAAGCACTAATATTCAGGCCGATTATTTTTCCGTCTCTGAAGTGGTAGGAAGTGCATTGGCACAAAGCCCCCCACATTTCCGGATAGTCGATGCATGGCGGACTTTTCCGGACACTCTGTGCTTGGTGGTCTTTTCCGGACAGTCTGTGCAATAGGCACCCTTTTCAAACATCGTTGTGCATTACGTTCCGACATCTCATTAAACGTCAATTGGTCTATTTGCAGTGGATTTTCGCATTGGTGTTAGGTGCGCGGGCGGACAGCTACACGGTCTTATGGCGACTCTTTATCCGGAATTATAATAGCGTGCGAAAATCGGGTTTATGGCGATGTGTAAAATAGGCTTTAGCTAAACGTCCGGACATTGAGCGCAGTTTACTAAAAACACGAAAAAAGCCCCGCTTGGTAGCGGGGCTTTCAACTGCTTTATATTACAAAATCGTATTATTGTGCAGGTGCTGCCGGTGTAGCAGGAGCAGCTTCTTCTGTCGCAGGTGCAGCTTCTGTTGAAGGTGCAACCGGACTACCACCCGGAACCTGATCAATAATATCAGGCTGAACAATACGGCCCGAACCGCCCATCATATTGTAGTTCAGGTGAGAAATCGCCCACCATGTACCACCGAGAACGATGAATACGCAGAGCGCACCAAACCACATTGAGCCGACCATCCACTTCGCATCCGGACCTTCGTTGAGGTGGAGGAAGAAAACGATCTGGACGAATATCTGAATGAGAGCCATGCCAATGAGGTAGATAACCTTGGTGCTGACTGCCCAGTTATCAAGCATTCCCTGCATAACAGGAATGAATGATGCGAGGGTCAATATAACAGCCAGAATGAATCCGACCATGTATTTGCCGGTTGTTACACCGTGTGCTTCTTCATGTTCGCTCATTATAGTGCTCCCAAAAGATAGACGGCTGTGAAGACACCAACCCAGATAATGTCAAGGAAGTGCCAGAAGATAGAAAGACACGACAAACGAGTCTTGTTATCTTTATCCAAACCGTGACGGCCAAGATGCAAGAACATCAATACCATCCAGATCAAGCCGGTCGTAACGTGAATACCGTGTGTGCCAACCAGCATGAAGAATGACGACCAATAAGCCGACAGAACTTCTTTACCGAATGTGCGAACACCGGTTTCAGGATCCACACCCGCATAAGCATTCGGATCAAAGAAGAAAACATTTTCCTTCCCGAAGAGAAGCTCATGGAATTCATTCAATTCCATTCCAATGAATGCGAGGCCAAGAATAAAAGTAATAGCAAGCCAGGTTTTTACCCCGCCGATATTACCATTACGAACCTGCACCATTGCCATGCCATAAGTGATTGACGAGAACAACAGCAAAGCTGTTTCGCAAAGCACGTAATTGAGGCTGATGAAATCCTTACCGGCAGGTCCGCCGCCGTAAGCGGAGGCGAACACTGCAAATGTAGCGAACAGAGTTGCGAAGATGATCAGGTCGGAAAGGATATAAACCCAGAACCCGAAGACCATTGTCGAACTACCGTCGTGGTGGTTTTCCGCGTGAGCGGTTGTTACTGCTGTAGCGCTCATGCTTTTACTCCTTGTGCTTTAAGAACAGCGCTGAATTCGTCTTCAGTCTTCTGTACTTCTTCAGCCGAGATGTAATAGCCTGCATGGTTTCCATTAAGCGAATGAAGCAGAATGGTCAAAATGAAGCCAACGAACGTAATTACAGCCAGCCACCAGATGTGCCATACGAGAGAGAAGCCAAGTACCAACATCAACATGCCGGAAATAAAGCCTGCAATCGTGTTGGAAGGCATATGGATCTTCTCGAAGCCCGAAGTTTTACGATGCTCACCGCGTTGTTTCATATCCCAATAGGCATCGTCCGCTTGAACGACAGGGACTGTAGCAAAGTTGTAAGCAGGAGGCGGGCAAGAGATTGACCATTCCAGAGTACGGGCATCGCCCCACGGATCGTTCTGTGTGATCGGCAATTTGCCTCTATGCTTGATGCCATACCAGATGGCGATCAATACCTGCAGAACAAAGCACAGGATACCAAGAAGGATGATGAATGCACCAATAGCTGCTGTGATGAACAAAGGCTGCCAGCTTGGTTCGACATAGTGCTGCAAACGACGTGTAGCACCCATCAAGCCAACTGCATAGATCGGGAAGAATGCTACGTAGAAGCCGATGAACCAGCACCAGAACGAAGCAATACCCAATGCGCGGTTCGGCTTGACACCGAAAGCTTTCGGGAACCAGAACGCCAATGCACCGAGGTAAGCAAACACAACACCACCAAGAATTGTGTGGTGGAAGTGGGCAACCAGGAACAAAGAGTTGTGGAACTGCCAGTCCGAAGGAACGATCGAAAGCAGAACACCGGTAAGACCACCACCAACAAAGGTGAACATCATACCCATGCACCACAACATCGGAGGTTCGAAACGGATGCGTCCTTTATACATTGTGAAGAGCCAGTTGAAGACCTTAACACCGGTCGGAATAGCAATAATCATGGTTGCAGTACCGAAGAAGGTATTAACGGCTTCGCCGCCACCCATTGTGAAGAAGTGGTGTCCCCAAACGATGATCGACAGGATCAAGATAACAAGGACGGCCCAAACCATCGAGGTGTAACCGAAAAGGCGTTTTGACGAGAATGTCGGAACGATTTCGGAAATGATACCGAATGCAGGAACAACCAGAACGTAAACTTCCGGGTGACCGAAAATCCAAACGTAGTTGATCCAGACCATCGGGTTACCACCGGCTGTATTGGTGAAGAAGTTCATATCAAGGTAACGATCACCGGCGAGCAGTGCATAAGCAACTGTCAGCGGCGGATAGATGATAAGGATAAGAACGTTCGAAACCAATGCGCACCAGCAGAATACCGGCATCTTCCACATTGTCATTCCGGGAGCACGACATTTGACGATAGTGGCAACAAAGTTGACAGCACCCATCGTCGTCGCAATACCTGATAGCTGCAGTGACCACAGATAATAGTCAACACCCGTGTCAGGGCTATTCAGCAATTCCGAGAAAGGTGGATACATCAACCAACCACCACGGCCAAAGTTACCGATACCGAGTGAAATGTTGATCAGAATCGCACCGGCGCATGTAATCCAGAAGCCAAGGTTGTTGGCAAATGGAAAGGCCACATCGCGAGCACCAAGTTGCAGCGGCAGAACATAGTTCAAAATACCGAACAATAGCGGCGTTGCCATGAAGAAAATCATGATTGTGCCGTGTGCCGAGAAAATCTGGTCAAAGTGATCAGGCGGTAAATAACCCGCAGTCTCTGATCCAAGCGCGAACGCTTGGTGTGTACGCATCATGATAGCATCTGCAAAGCCACGGACAAGCATGACAATTGCGAGGACAATATACATAATGCCGACGCGCTTGTGATCAACAGATGTGATCCAATTGCGCCACAATATTCCCCACCAGCCGAGCAGCGTAATAGCGGCAAGAATAACGACGGCCAATGCAACTACAACAAGGCAGGTGTAAAGGACGATCGGCTCATTCGTTAGCGCGTGAAACGCTCCGGCTACAGGGTCTGTAAGTCTTCCAAACATTTTTCAACCCATATTAAATGAATTTCGGTTTGGAGGGGACGTTACCTTTCGAGAAGGTAGATGCCCCTTCCTCGATAATTTTATTTCTTCTGAACCACACCGGGATCAAATACGGAGCAGAGTTCACCCCACAGAGATTTCGCTGCAGCAAGTTTCATCTGATCTTCGTTACAAGTCGTGTCTTTATCTACGCAGCGGTTCACGATGCGATAGTATAGACCTTTTTCGACTTGCGAGAAATAGCGAACCTCAGCGTCTTTTTGCTTACCGGCAGTATCGCCCATTTTCGGCGAATAGGAAAGCTGACGATATCCAGCACGATCAAGCGTTTCTTTGCTTTCACGAGCTTTGGCAATCCAGTTATCAAAATCTGCCTGAGCAACAGAATTCCATTTGAAGTGCATCTCCGAGAAACCGTCGCCACTGTAATTGGCGGAAGAACCTTTGAATACACCTTGACGGTCAGCAATAAGATGCAACTTCGCATTCATTTGCGGCATTGCATACAACACTGTACCAAGACGCGGGACCCAGAAAGCGTTAACCGAATTTTCCGAAGTCAACTGCACGAGAACCTGACGGTTCTCGGGAGCATAGATCTCGTTGATCGAAGCTACGCCATATTGCGGATAGATAAACAACCATTTCCAATCAAGTGCGACTGCATCGATCTGGAGTGGTTCTTGTGCTCCGGCAACAGCTTTATCAATTGGCTTTGAGGGTTCCAGCTTATAAGTGAAATAAGCTGTCAAGCTACCCAAAATAATAATAACAAGAATCGGAATCCCCCACATGAAGGTTTCCACTTTGTTGGAGTGCCCCCAATCCGGCAGATATTCTGCTTGGGTGTTGGTAGCACGATATTTAATTGCGAAAGCGACAACGGCGATCATCACGGGAATGACAATACAAGCCATTACGATAACGCATGTAGTAATCAATATTAGCTCGTGGCGCGCCACATAGCCCGCCGGGTCAAGAACATCAAATTCACAACCCGACAAGAGCAAAGCGGATGTTAAGACGCCCAGCAGCCCTGTTAGTTTACCAAAGTTCTTCATTCCTACCTGCCTCTTTATATGCATTGCATATTATTGCACGAGGGTATTTCTATTCATTCGTCACGGAAAAGCGGACTTTTCCACCTCTCCAACTTTCCCCGTCAGGCAGATTATTTGTCCCAAAAAGACATAGAAGCCCGACTTGGACTGACGTTGCCACAAAGACAATTGTGGCATCATCTAGGCAACGTCTTACTCTTTGGGTAAAAATTCGCAAGTATTTTGTCCCCCCCTGCGTCAATATTGCGCGGTTTTTCCGACGATTTTTGATTCACAAATCGTGCTGAACGATATATTCAACAGCAAACCGGTAACCATCACTTCCGCAGCCTGCAATAACAGCATCGGCTCTTTCCGATACAAAAGAATGGTGACGATAGGTTTCTCTTTTGTGGATGTTCGACAAATGAACTTCTACAACCACCCCTTCAAACATTTTCAATGCGTCGAGTATGGCAATTGAAGTATGGCTATAGGCCGCCGGATTAATGATTATTGCGACGCTTTCGCCGATTGCTGCCTGAATAAAGCCAACCAATTCGCCTTCGCAATTGCTCTGTAAGAAATCGACATCAAACCCGTGGGAACGAGCGCATTCCCGAGTCATATTTTCAATGTCTTTCAATGTTTCACGACCGTAGATTGCCGGTTCACGTCGTCCTAAAAAGTTCAGATTTGGTCCATTGAGTACTGTAATCTTTTTTGCCATGGTCAGTATCCCCTCTATGTTCGAACGAGTTTACTTAACGTCGGTGATATTTTCTTAAATTTTGGTAAACTGTCCACCGGATATCTCGAAAAATTCCGCACGCCCCTTCAATGCTGAAAAAAGCTCGCTATCGGTGCCAGTCATAAAAGTTTGGCCACCGAGCTTATCAAGGCTATCGAATAATATTGCCCGCCTTTTCTGGTCAAGATGGGCGGCCATCTCGTCAAGCAGAAGAATCGGTGTCATACCCGAAATTTCTGCTGTCAATCGGGCGTGTGAAAGAACGAGTCCGGTTAATAAGGCTTTTTGTTCTCCTGTGGAGCACAGCGCCGCCGGCATATTCTTTTTGGCGTAAAAGACCAGGAGATCGCTTCTATGCGGCCCTTCAAGCGTTCGTCCGGCCGTGCGATCAAGCTCCCGCTTATCGCGGAGGCGTTGTTTATAGTCTTCTTCGACATCTACAGCCGATTGCCTCATCAATGAATGTTCAATAGTTCCCTCAAGATCAAGCAGTGGTACCGGAAATGTGTTTTCTGCATCGAAATTATCAATATTTGTAATGAGTCTCACGACATCCATACGCGCTGCCGCAATGGCAACAGCAAGTTCTGCCATTTGCGTTTCCAATGCATTGAACCAGTATTCGTCGCGATTTCCATCCACTAAAAGCCGGTTTCTGGCTCTCATTGCCTTTTCAAAATCCGACACGCGGCGAGCATGCGCAGGATCAATGGCCAGAACCATGCGATCGAGAAAACGCCTTCGGTCACTTGCAGGACCGGTAAACAAACCGTCCATGGATGGAACAAGCCAGCTCACTCTGCAATATTCCGTCAGTCTGTCGGAAGCAACACTTTCCCCATTAATTCGCACTTTGCGACCATTCGAGGCAGTGTCACTTGCCGTACCGATATTGACATTTCCATAAAGAGCCGAATGCAATTGGGCAAAAATGACAAATCCATCCGCCCCTTTTTGGACAGGAGCCGCATCATGACCGGTTGGTGCATTTTCCAATCCGACAGCATCGTTTTGAAGCCTCTGTTCAGCCTGCAATGAGCCGGTCGAATCCCGATCTTCCGACGCTATTTGTTCGCCTGCACCGGATGGCTGACCGGCACGAATGACACTATCGTAAGGTGCCCGACGCAAACCTCGCCCTGGCGAAAGAAAAGACAAGGCTTCAAGAAGATTGGTTTTACCGGCACCGTTATGTCCGGTGAAGATCACAATCCGGTCGGAAAAATCGGCAGAAAAATTTCGATAATTACGGTAATTGGTCAGCTTAAGCTGCCGGATAAAAACCTTTGCAGCGCTTCTGCCAGAGTCATCTACCATTCGTTCTCTAAACACGCATTGGCATTAAAACGTAAAGGGCGTCAGCATCGTCACTATCGCGAATAAGCGTTGGTGCACCTGCGTCGGCGAGCATGAATACCGCGTTTTCACCGTTGAGTTGTGCCATAATATCAAGGAGATATTTGGAATTGAAACCGATTTCCAGCGGTTCACCTTCATAATCGGCAACAATCTGGTCTTCCGCACTTCCCGAATCAGGATTATTAACCGTGAGTGTTAATTGACCATTTTCGATTGTCAATTTAACGGCACGTCCGCGATCACTGGAAATGGTCGACACACGGTCAACTGCCGCAGCAAAACTTTGACGGTTGATCGTCAGCTTTTTGTCATTGCCCAAGGGGATGACACGCTGATAATCGGGAAATGTCCCGTCTATCAATTTCGACGTCAGCACAACAGAAGCAATCGTGAAACGTATTTTTGTTTCGGAAACTTCTATCTTTATTTCGCTTTCGGCTTCCTCTCCCAACAGTTTCTGCAATTCGCCTACCGCTTTACGAGGAATAATAACGCCGGGCATTCCTTCAGAGCCTGACGGTGCGTCTGTTTCCGCTTCGGCCAGACGGTGACCATCGGTCGCAACTGTACGTATTTTCAGGCCTTTATCGTCAATGACGTGAAAATAGATACCATTGAGATAATAACGCGTTTCCTCTGTGGAAATAGCAAACTGCGTGCAGTCGATTAATCGTTTTAAAGCCGCAGCCGATAAAGTAAAACTATGGCTGAAATCACCGGCATTAAGTTCCGGAAAGTCCTCTTTGGGCAAGCATTGCAAACGGAAGTTCGAGCGTCCGGAAACGACCTGCATAGCGTTGCCGTCATCGGAAACCGAAAGCATAATCTCGCCACCTTCGGGAAGCTTGCGCACGATCTCGTAAAGAAGGTGGGCAGGAACAGTTGTCGAACCTGCTTGTTCGATATTTGCAGATGTTGTTTCAGTGACCTCAAGATCAAGGTCGGTTGCCTGCAATTCGACACCGGAATTAACTGTATTGATAAGCACATTGGACAGAATAGGAATCGTATTGCGCCGTTCGACAACACGATGAACACGGCCGAGAGATTTTAACAGATGGCTACGATCGACTGTAATGCGCATATTGGACACTCTCTAAATTATTCTGCCAATTAAAAAGGGTTCTAACTGAATAAAACAAGATGTAGTGATTCCTTTTAAGCCAAGGAATCACCCGACAAGAAAAACAGATAAAAACCGGATTGGCAATATTCTTGCATAAAATACAAGATACTACTCTCTGACAGAGTCTAACGAGACTTGTTCTCTCAAAGGCCTGTTCAAGCCGATTGCTCGTCAATCAGGCGCTTCAAGAGCTCCAATTCTTTGGCCAATTGCTGATCGGCACCGACCATATCTTCAATCTTGCGCACTGCATGAAGGACAGTTGTGTGATCCCGTCCGCCAAAGCGACGGCCAATTTCCGGAAGCGAGCGTGGTGTCATCATTTTTGCAAGATACATCGCAACCTGACGCGGTTTAACAATTGTCCGCGTACGGCGATTCGACAACAAATCCTGCTTGGAAACATTATAATGACGAGCCACAACACGCTGGATTTCTTCGATACGAATCCGCTTGGGTTCGCCCGAGCGCGTCAAATGGTCCAACAATTCGTCAATACGATTGAGCGATAGATCCGGCTCAAAAGATTGACGGAACAGAAGCTGGTTAAATGCCCCTTCAAGATCGCGCCCCGAACCGGAAACAGTTCTTGCAATATGGGATAGAACCTCGTCGGGGATCGAAATAGACGGATCATCATGTTGGGCTGCTTTCAAGCGCTTGCGCAACATTTCGAGCCGCATGTCATAATCAGGCGACTCAATTTCGAGCGAAACACCACCCTGCAAACGTGAGCGCACCCTGACATCCAATGATTCAAGCTCGGCTGGCGCCCTATCAGCTGCCACGACAACCTGTTTTGCACTATCAAGCAACATATTGAGCAAATGACAGAATTCATGCTGAATCGATTTGCCCTGTAAAAATTGCATATCGTCAATAATAAGCAGGTCGATATCTCGCAATTGTTCTTTAAATGACAAAGCGTTGTTATCGCGGATCGCCGTTGCAAAACGCCACATAAAATATTCGGCGGTCAAATAGATGACGCGAACAGGCGTTGGACGCTGCAAAGCGGCAGCAGCAATTGCTTGCAAAAGATGGGTTTTTCCCAAGCCTACGGCTGCATGAATAAAAAGTGGATTGAAGCGCAAAGCACTTTTGTGGCTTTCGGCAATCGAACGGGCTGCAGCAAGAGCCACGCGATTGGACGGACCTTCAACAAAGGTATCAAAGGTATAGCGCGAATCAAGTGGAGAGCCAAAAACACTCTGCTGGGCTTCTCCGGAAAAACGCTCTGTGCGGCCATGAGAAGACGACACAACCATGTTTTCCTGATGGTTTTGAACATGCGTCTCTTCTTCTTTTCGCGGAGCATGATGTTTAACCACACGATTCATTCCGCGCACAACAACGTCAACCCGCAACAGTGTCGGACATTCCTGACGCCATAGCTCGGTCAGAATCGTCGCATAATGGTTGGTAATCCATGAACGTAAAAAAGCTGTCGGAACAGAAAGTCGTACTTGGCTACGGCTGAATTCATCGAGTTGCAGACGACCGAACCAGCTCGTATAAGCCTCATTACCGACATGAACTTTCAACTGTGCCATAACACGTGCAAAAAGTTCGTCCCCTTCATCTTGTGCAACCAAATGATGAACATCATCATTTACTTTGGTTTCACCAGAAACAATCCCATTCAAATTTGACATCTTACGCAACATTCTCTCTGACAAAGACAAATGAAAACCGAACGGTTACAACACCTTCGCGGTCAAAACATCCTTGCCTTGAATAACCAAAATAAAACTACTCCGCGAAAAACAGACCGACACGTTTGTTAACCCTCTTAACAAACCAAAAACACATCCATTCAACACGAAAAACTCAACTCACCCAAGAACTTCCCCTTAACAACAAGCGCCACCTCGATGCCAAACCACATAAGGCAGCCAAGATCGCTCTGTTTCGTAATTCCCTTTCCATCTACTTGTACCAAACCTGGTGGTGACAAAAACATGTTCTGTTCCATCAAGTTTCACGGCTTCAACCCCTTAGAAAAAACAAAGAGCATTTTCATTTGATAGCGTTACTACCTTTGTTATCCGCTTATCGTCAACCGATCAGAGAAGACTCAAAGGCAGCAGGCTGGAAAGTTATTAATTGCAGTTAGACCATACAAAAACGCCGTCCATAAATGCAAGGGGTAAAACTCAACCGGAAATTGCGTTCCTATTCTATTTTTCCGATATTCGTTAACAGGAACAGCGCGTAATTACTTTGAATCAATAAGCTTTTTCGAAACGGCTATGGCGCTTGCCGGTCGACAAAATTCCTTAAAAAAAATTAAAAAAAAAGCTTGACAAAATATGAGCGTTCCAAGGCTTTTTTGTCATTGTGGATAAGGCTGTTAGGTAATTGTTTTTAAAGGTTTTTTACAAAAAATAAAATGATATTTCTTTCTAAAATTAATCATTTTTACGGTTAATTATTCTACCGCCCAAACAAAAATAAAAACGAAAAAAACCGGCACCCGAAAGGCACCGGTTTTTGAAAATCTACAAACCCGCTCAACCGAGAAAAAACTCCTCGGAAGCGTTCTTTCAAACAATCAGGCAGAAAGTGATTTCAACTTTTTGGCTAAACGTGAAACTTTGCGCGAAGCCGTATTCTTATGCAGAACACCTTTTGTGACAGCACGCATCAATTCCGGTTCAACCGTCTTGAAAGCAACTTCGGCAGCCGCCTTATTGCCGGCAGCAACTGCATCATCAAATTTGCGTACAAATGAACGAACACGTGTACGACGGGATTTACTAACCTCTGTGCGTGCTGCAATCTTACGCACTGCTTTTCTGGACGAAGGTGTATTCGCCATAAGTCTATCTCTCTCTTCTTATTGACCGGCTTTTAAGCCTAGAAACACAAACTGCGGCCGAGAGCCGCTTAATCTTGGCGGGTTTATAGCGTAATTTCGCTGGGTACGTCAATGAGATTCTCTGAAATTGTCGGTTAAAAATAAACGGGCCGTAATTTTACGACCCGTTTATGTGTTTTATAACCCATTTATCGTTTTATGAGTTGCCAATCAGCCTTCTTTGGCAAGGTTGCGCAAAACATATTGCAAAATGCCGCCATTATGGAGGTAATCAAGTTCATCAACAGTATCGACCCGGCAAAGAAGCGGAACTTCCTTGACACTGCCGTCACCGAATTTGACCTTGGCAACAGTTTTTTGCCGTGGCTTCAGATCGTTGATGCCATCGATCGTGATGACTTCATCGCCTTTCAGCCCCAATGAACGCCAGCTCTGTCCATCCTCGAAGACAAACGGTACAATTCCCATACCAACAAGATTGGACCGGTGAATACGCTCGAAAGATTGAGCAATCACCGCACGCACGCCCAAAAGATTGGTTCCTTTGGCCGCCCAGTCACGTGATGACCCGTTACCATATTCGATGCCGGCAAAAACAACGAGTGGCACGTGCTCGCTCTTATACTGCATAGCAGCATCATAGATCGATTCTTCTTCCTTGGATGGATAGTGAATGGTGTAGCCACCTTCGCGTCCATTCTCGCCAAGCATAAAGTTACGGATACGAATATTGGCAAATGTGCCACGCATCATCACTTCATGGTTACCACGACGGGTACCATACTGGTTGAAATCGGCAGGTTTTACACCATGTTCGATCAGATATTTACCGGCCGGAGAATCAACCTTGATAGAACCGGCAGGCGAAATATGGTCTGTCGTGATCTTGTCCCCGAAAAGTCCGAGGATACGAGCTCCGTCAATATTCTTGAGCGGTGCAGGTACTTTCGGCATGTTTTCAAAATAGGGAGGATTGCGGACATAGGTCGAGTCTTTGTCCCAAGCATAGGTTTCACCTGCAGGAACCTTGACTTTCTGCCAGTTTTCATCGCCCTTGAAGACATCCGCATATTTTGATTCAAAAATCTTGCGGGTAACATTCTTTTCGATGAATTCCTGAACTTCCTGCGAAGTTGGCCAGATATCCTTCAGATAAACCGGTTTGCCATCCTTGCCGGTTCCAAGAGGTTCTTTTGTGAGATCCTTGGTGATGGTTCCAGCCAAAGCATGGGCAACAACAAGTGGCGGTGAAGCAAGGTAGTTTGCCTGAACATCAGGAGAAACACGTCCCTCGAAGTTACGGTTTCCTGAAAGAACCGCTGCAACAATCAATCCCTTGTCATTGATGGTTTTCGAAATTGCCGGCGGCAGAGGACCCGAGTTACCGATACAGGTTGTGCAACCGAAACCGACGAGATTGAAGCCCAAAGCATCAAGATCTTTTTGCAGTCCGGAATTGACCAGATAGGCTTCAACAACCTGCGAGCCCGGAGCCAGTGAAGTTTTAACCCACGGCTTGGATTTCAAGCCTTTGGCAACCGCGTTTCGGGCAAGTAGACCTGCCGCAATCAGAACACTCGGATTGGATGTGTTGGTGCAAGAGGTGATCGCTGCAATAGCAACATCTCCGTGACCAATGTCGAAATCCTCGCCTTCAACCGGATAACGAGTTTTTTCACCGGTTGTTTTCTTATATTCGTTGTGAAGCGCTGTCGCAAAACTTTTGCCGACTTCTTCAAGCGGCAAGCGCCCTTCCGGACGTTTCGGCCCTGCCATAGACGGCACAACCGTTCCCATATCAAGTTCGATTGTATCGGTAAATACCGGATCGGCTGTATGGGAATCATGCCACATGCCTTGAGCTTTTGTATAAGCTTCGACAAGTGCAATCCGTTCTTCTTTACGACCTGTCATATTGAGGTAACGGATGGTTTCCTGATCAATCGGGAAAAAGCCGCATGTCGCGCCATATTCAGGGCTCATATTGCCAATTGTCGCACGATCGGCCAAAGTCATATGTTCAAGACCCGGACCAAAGAATTCGACAAATTTGCCGACCACGCCTTTTTTACGCAACATCTGTGTTACGGTCAAAACAAGATCGGTGGCTGTAATGCCTTCCTTGAGCTTACCTGTGAGGCGGAAGCCGATAACCTCCGGCAACAACATCGAAACCGGTTGGCCAAGCATGGCAGCTTCAGCTTCAATACCACCAACGCCCCAGCCGAGAACACCAAGACCGTTGACCATTGTGGTGTGGGAATCGGTACCAACGCAGGTATCGGGATAAGCTATTGTGTGGCCATTTTCTTCTCTCGTCCAAACACATTGGGCAAGATATTCAAGATTGACCTGATGGCAAATACCTGTCCCCGGAGGAACAACCCGGAAATTCCGGAAGGCTTGTTGCCCCCATTTCAGGAAACGATAACGTTCGCCATTACGTTTATATTCGAGTTCCTTATTGTGCTGGAAAGCAAGCGGATTGCCAAAATCATCAACAATGACCGAGTGGTCAATGACGAGGTCAACCGGAACCAACGGGTTGATTTTTTCCGGATTTTCACCAAGTTTCACCATTGCATCCCGCATCGCTGCAAGATCGACAACCGCTGGAACACCGGTAAAATCCTGCATCAAAACGCGTGAAGGGCGATAGGCGATTTCAGCACCTGCTTTTCCCTTGTCGTCTAGCCATTTGGCGATATTTAAAATGTCGTCTTTCTTGACCGTGCGACCGTCTTCAAACCGCAACAGGTTCTCGAGCAGAACCTTCATTGAAAATGGCAAGCGAGAAATGTCGGGAAGACCGTTCTTTTCGGCTTCCGTCAGACTGTAATAAATATAGTCTTTGCCATTTACATGGAGTGTTTTGCGGCACTTAAAACTATCTATTTGAGACACGACTGTTCGTCCTTATATTTGTGCGAGCCTTAGCTCCTGGAACGAACGCCACAAACTGCGGGTCAAGATCGCAGCTACGGTGCGGGTGCAGTCATTTCCGCTGTCCGTTCCTCAACCGCCAGAACAAGCAGATTTGGAGACCGGCCCAAAAATTGTCCCACACCGACCGCTGGTATGGTAAATCTGATATAAGTCCTTTTCTGGAACTGTTCCAGACGTAATCCATTAAAAAAAATGTGTTTACTTGTTTAAAGGCTCCGGCCATCTTAAGAAAGGTTAAGCAAAATCCGGTGGTTACATGGAAATAACAGCAATTGATCTGAGTGCAAAACGTGGTGAAGAGGTGTTGTTTCAACACTTGCACTTTACAATCCACGATAGAGAATTGCTCACAATCACCGGTCCAAATGGTATCGGCAAGTCGACTTTGCTGCGAATCATTGCAGGCTTCTTGCCCGCCAATGAAGGAGAAGTCGCAGCACAAGAAGGTGATCAACGCTTTCCCGTTGCTCTTGTCAGCCATTATCTTGGCAGTCAAAACGCCATGAAAACGCATTTGACCGTTTTGCAAAATCTCGAATTCTGGTCGAATTTCGATTCAGCGCAATTGTTGTCGCCGATGGAAGCACTCGATCAAGTCGAACTTTCAGGAATCGAGCATCTTCCATTCGGTGTGCTTTCAACTGGACAGAAAAGGCGCGTTGCCATTGCGCGATTGTTATTATCCCATCAGCCTTTATGGCTCCTGGACGAGCCGACATCAGGGCTCGACAAACATGCAAGTGCGATTTTTGCAAAGATTATGGAAGAGCATAGAAACCGCTCGGGCATGATTATTGCCGCAACCCATTTACCGCTTGGCATAGAAGAAAATCGTCATATTCTCCTTGACGAATACCTTCCCGATTTCGAGGACAGTTGATGAAAGCTCTTTTCTTGCGCGATTTGCGAATTGCTTTTGGTCCGGGAAGTTCTTTATTGACGGGACTTCTGTTTTTTGCAGCAATTATTATCATAACTCCGTTTGCTGTCGGACCTGATCAGGAAATTTTGTCCCGCATCGGTCCGGGAATGCTGTGGATTGGAGCACTTCTTTCAATCCTTCTTGGAATGGACCGCATGTTCCAGACCGACCGTGATGATGGCAGCCTTGATCAACTGATATTGTCCCGACACAGAAAAAGCTTGAGTCTGATCGTATTTACAAAATGCCTGGCGCATTGGTGTGGAACCATTCTGCCGCTTATTCTTTTTACTCCTGTGCTGGGATTGATGCTCGGTCTTGGTGGAACAGCAATAGGCGGTCTTATGCTCACACTTTTATGTGGTACACCTGCAATTACCCTGATTGGTGCAGTCGGTGCGGCGCTAGCAACCTCGCTACCGCGTGGCGGCGTATTAATATCGGTTATTGTTTTGCCGCTTGCGGTGCCGGTTATGATTTTCGGGGTATCCGCAGCCTATGCAACCACCGCTCCGGGGATTTCGTTTATAAACCCGTTACTGTTTTTGATCGCTCTGTCACTGTTCTTTTCGATTCTCGGTCCATTGGCAGCAGCTTTGACACTTGCTTCATTATCGGACTAGACATCACATCTTTGTCAGATTGGTGTCATATGTTGGTCTGAATAAAGAAAGATAATTGCGACAAAAACAAAACCCGATAATAAGGGATATCATGGAATTGATACAAAAGAAGACAAACTGGTTGCAATCATTGGCCAACCCGACCCGTTTCATGGGGCTGAGCGGTAAAATTCTGCCGTGGCTTAGCCTTGTTGCTGTTATTGTTCTCGCCTGTGGCCTTTTCATGGTCATGCGTTCGCCCGACGATTATCAGCAAGGCATGACAGTACGCATCATGTATCTTCATGTGCCTTTTGCCTGGCTTTCCATGTTCTGTTACACGTTGATGAGCGTTTCGGCGCTTGGAACTTTGGTCTGGCGCCATCCGCTTGCCGACGTATCGCTTAAAAGTGCTGCTCCGATTGGTGCCACTTTTACTGCTCTTGCCCTCATAACCGGCTCTCTCTGGGGACGGCCAACATGGGGCACATGGTGGGAATGGGATGCGCGGCTTACTTCCGTGCTCGTATTGTTTTTGATTTATCTTGCGATCATCGCGCTTTCACGGGCCTTTGACGACGCAACAAAAGGCGCAAAAGCTGCGGCTATCCTGACACTTGTCGGCTTCATTAACATACCGATTATCAAATTCTCCGTTGAATGGTGGAACACACTTCATCAACCCGCCTCTATTCTCCGTAAAGGCGGCTCGGCTATTGATAGCGCCATGTTATGGCCGCTCTTTACTATGGCTATCGGTTTCACATTGGCCTTTTTTGCCCTTTATCTTGCGAGCATGCGTACCGAAATTACCCGTCGGCGTGTGGAAACAATGCAAAGAATGGCTGCGCGGCGCCTGCGTCAGAAGGAAAACGTAAAATGACCACTGAAAATGCAATTGGCATTTCCGATCGTATTGACATATTTCTGGGCCATTTCGACCATAGCCAGATTGTCACCTTGAGCTATGTTGTCTCGGCCGTTGTCCTGTTATTGCTGGTTTTATACATTGTCCTTAATGGTCGTCATCAAAAAGCCCGGCTTCAAAAACTTGAACAGTCAAATGCTATCCGTGCCAACAAAGTGAAATCGTGAAGATCATGGACACGCCCAAGAAAAAAATGAGTGTTCCGGTGATGATCGCCCTTTTTGGGCCATTCATCCTGTTTGTTGTTCTGGTTGTTATCATGTTTAGCCATATGGAAACAACCAATCCCGACACGGCCAATCTTGTTCCCAATGCACTTGCCGGCAAGCCTGCACCTGCAACAGTTTTGCCCCTACTTGGTCAAACCGGCTCCTTCAACCCTGACGATTTCAAGGGGCGCGTTACGCTTGTCAATTTCTGGGGGTCTTGGTGTCCACCATGCCGTGACGAACATCCCACCCTTATCGAAATCTCAAAAGACAATCGCTTTGACCTTGTCGGCATCAATTACAAAGATAAAGAAGAAAACGCGATACGCTTCCTTGATAATTTCAGAAGTCCGTTCAAGCTTGTCGGCTTTGATCCGAGCGGCCGCGCAGCCATTGATTGGGGCGTATACGGACCACCGGAAACTTTTCTTTTAAACCGTGAAGGCATTATTGTTTATAAACATATCGGGCCATTAACACCGCAAATCTATAAAGATGAAACATTGCCACAAATTGAAAAGGCACTGAATAGCAAGCCTTCTTCGTCCGATAATTCTGCACCCTGATGACGGGCCTGAAAATGGACAGAGTGTCATTTGCGCCAAAACAGCGATGTCATCATATCGGCCTTTGTGATTTTCAATTTTTGTTTTTGTGATCGGAGGAGAACGGGAATTCACTCATAGTTCCACTCAAAAACGATGTTTTAAGGAAACGGAAGAAGCCCCCGTTTTTGCTTGGCAATGAGATAAACAGAATTCTGACGAGATATAAAAAACCGGCAACACATTGCCGGTTTTTCTCTTCAGGTCTTTAAATCAAAATCAGGCCTTTTAAATCAAGCTTTAGTTTTTTAATCAACGTTCAAGGCGCTCGATAAACCAGCGCGTAAGATTGATCCAGACATCGTCTTTTTCAGCCAGATCTTCGACCCCGTGTTCGATATTCGGGTTGTCATTGACTTCAATGACCACAATACCTTCATCGGTTTCTTTAATATCAACACCATAAAGGCCATCACCGATACAACGGGCCGCCTTCAAACCGATTTCGACAACTGCCGGCGGTGCATCGGGAATAGCATAGGTTTTGAAACCACCTTCCAGCGGTTCACCACCATTCGGATCATGTTTGATAATTTGCCAATGGTGGGGCGCCATTTCATACTGGCAAACAAAAAGCGGCTTGCCACCTAATACACCGACACGCCAATCGAATTTGGTCGGTAAATATTTTTGTGCCAGCAAAAGATCACTATCTTTGAGCCACTCATGGGCAAGGCGGCGTAATTCTTCCATCGAGCCTACGCGTTTCACCCCGCGTGAAAACGACGAATCCGGAATTTTCAACACCATCGGAAAGCCGAGCGTATCTGCCGCTCTTACCAGATCATCATTGCCACCGATCATCACTGTAGGGGGAACCGGAACCCCATTCGCGCGCATCAACTCGTCAAGATAGACTTTGTTTGTACAACGGATCATCGACATCGGGTCGTCAATGACCGGCATATTTTCCTGTTCCGCGCGACGGGCAAAACGATAGGTATGATTGGATATATTGGTTGTTTCACGAATAAACAGCGCATCGAAATTGGCAAGACGGGCGAGATCTCTTGCCCCGATCGGTTCGACTTCCACACCAAGGCGGGCGGCAATTTTTGCCCAATGCTTCAAATCGGCAACGTTTGTTGGTGGCAATTCTTCTTCCGGATTGCATAAAACCGCGAAAGTCCAGCGTGGCGGCACTTTGTGGCGGGCTTCTTTCCAGGCCCGTGTCGTATAAGTTTCCATCGCCTGATAGAAAGCATCGCGACTTTCACCTTCAAGTTTTTGCCAATTGGCAAAACCTATTTTGTGAATGCGTGCCCATTCACCCGGTATAACGTGAACTTCCAATGCCGGAGCCCGATACCAGTCAAACAAAAGGTGGCCGAATTTCTCAAATCGGTCACCTTTAATATCATTTGAACTATCGGTAATGCCAAAAAATACCCTGATAATTTCCGGTGCGCGTGTACCGTCTCCTTTCAGGGCTTTGTTGAGACAATCTTCAAGCTCGGGAATAGATTTTTTATATAACCGTCGTTCCGACAGGTCGATCATGGTTTCCACAGACGGTAACACACGATGGCCGCGAGCTTCGGCAAGCAGCGAACAATAATAAGCGCGGCTTTGATAACGGTAGGAACGTGACAGGTTGATAATACGGGGACGCTGACCGGCAAATAATGCCGGATTGGCCAAATAATCACGATGGGTCATGACTTTGTGCGTCGTCGCACCATTATCTACGTCAGACACTCGTCCAGCAAGAATTACACAAATAGTCATAGAAAACTAGCTTTTCTCCAATATGACGGCTGCGCGCAAACCGTCTTTTCCAAAGCGCGCAATATGATCAAACACTTTATAGTTCAAAGGCAAATTTGCAGAATCAGCAATTGTCTCGCCTGCATCTTCCTCCACCCATGGATCATGGATGTGGATATGGCTTCCATCATCTCCATGGACCAGTACCCAATGAGGAATTTTTTCACCAAACATATGATAGAAACTGATGAGCACAAGAACCAGAGCGCCTCGTGCCAAAGCAGCACGAATATCATCCAGCGTAAAAGCAGCAATCCGCACCGGAATGTGTGCTGCATCAGCCTGCTCGCGAAAATCGGTCTGGGCAATTTCCATAATTTCGCGTTTTTTGGGATCACGCACCGAATTGATAAATAGAAATTCGTAACTTGTGACGATGATTTCAGCTTTCAAACCATAATTATGGGCAAGAACAGCAAGCCCGAAAGGCTCGCACCCCCCCAGCCCCGAAAGCATGAAAACCGTTGTTGCACCCCGCCACAGTCTAAGCTCGAACACAGGATCAAGGCGCGATTGCGGATTGAAATATTTGAGCGCCATCATCAGACAGGCAGCGCCACAGGTAAATTCCGAAGTCTGTTGATAATAGGGAACTGATGTTTCAACCGGCGTATCACCACGCAAGGTTTTTTCATAACGCAAAGCCGGCGCATGATCGGCATAATAATCAAGATAACGGCCGATCGGCCGGTAATGAAAACGTTCATAAAGCTTGATTGCGCGTTCATTGTCTTCGCGAACTTCGAGGCGCATATAAACGCGCCCTTCATCAAAAGCCGCCTGCTCTGCCGACTCTAATAACTCGGAGCCGACACCTTTTATTTTGCCACCGGGTTTGACAGCAAGTGAATAAAGGCGCGCGAGTGCTGTGCCTTTACGAAACAAAATCATTGCATAGCCGATAATTGTTCCATCAAGTTCGGCAACAATCGTTCTTGCTGTCGGACGATCAATTAATGTACGAAAAGAACGACGCGATATTCTGTCGCTGTCAAAGCAGGCTTCTTCGATAGCTACAAGTGCATCTATATCGTCTATAGTTGCTTTTCGTTTAATCAAATTGCCCATTCACACACTCTCAGTTCCCGAATGCCTTTGCCATCAAGGCTTAACACCATCCATATAAGTGATTTTTTACGCATGAATAGGCTATATTTCAGCTTTTTCAAGAAAACACTAAAAACTATCACACGCTTTTTATGAACCATCCTGTAATAACGTTTTTTCGACATAAAAAACTATATTAACCATATCAATAGGCTAACTCATTGAAAATAAACAATTCACAAATTTAACCATAATTTAAATCTTAATAAAGTGTTGCATTCCGGTCATTGACTAGCAAGCAAGTTTGGACTTTAACCTTTTGTTAACGATCTTTATCGTGCAAAGTTAAATTGAGTACAAAAATGGTGTTTGCGTTCAGATTATTCGGAGTGGCGTTTTTAACGTTTGTCGGACTGACATCCGCGGCAAAAGCGGCTGGTGAATTTATGACCGTAAGTGGCCAAACATCGCAGCCCATAGGGCACTACGAATTTTGTGAGCGCTTGCCGCAAGAATGCAAAATACGCAACACCATTCTCCAACCGGTAAAGTTAACTCAAAATGTCTGGGATATGATGCTGGATGTCAATCATAGTGTTAATGCCCGTATTACTCCCGCAACAGACATGGAACTTTACGGCAAGGAAGAATATTGGACCTATCCGGTAAACGCCGGCGATTGCGAAGACTATGTTCTTGAAAAGCAGAAAGAATTACATGACAAAGGTATGCCGCTTGCCAGTCTGCTTATTACCGTTGTGCGTAAACCTGACGGCGAAGGCCATGCTGTTTTAACTGTACGGACAGATCGCGGTGATTTTGTACTCGACAATTTGCGTGATGAAGTCTTCAACTGGAAAGACACCGAATATACATATCTCAAACGTCAATCGACACAATCTCCCGGAAAGTGGGTCAGCATCGAACAGCGCGACGATATTGTTGTGAGCTCGGTCAACAATACCGGAAATTGAAAAAACAACTTACTGCCATTTTTAATTTCGGCAGTTGAACTTGCACCTCTTCGGCTATTTGTTTTTAAAACTTGTTTGTGCTGAAAAGGTGCCGGAACAGGCTTCCAATCATGCACTATATGTGTTCGTGCTCATCGGCATTGTCAAACTTGTCCGGTTCCTTGCAACACGTTCACCGGATAAAACAGATAGGCTGAAAAGTTAAAAACTTGTCGCCCATCCAAGAAATTGTCATTTTTCAAGCGGAATAAAATTTCATTGTGATCAATCACCATCATTGATCGGGTGGTGGTAAAGTACTGAACACCATTATTTTTTCGCTCAAGATTTTGTCCGGCAAATTTTTTCAAACTGATGAGGTGCATGTCTCTTCGAGCCCCGCTCGGACGCTCCGAAGTACACTCAAATGGCTTTAGCCTGAAAAATGATTTCCGGCAAACCGGCTTCCTGCAAAATGGGTTCAAGCGGCTTGCGCCATCAAAACCGGCTAAAGGCAAAAGCAACAATCAGAAGGGTTTCCCTTCTACAAAGAGTTGTTCCAGACGTTTCATATCACCGGAAATATCAAAACCTTTTTTAGCAAGCCACTGATCGTCAAGATAGGTTGAGCGATAACGTTCCCCACTGTCACAAATCAATGTTACGAGCGAGCCCTGTTGATGATTTTTAATCATATCGGAAATGAGTTCTGCGGCTGCATAGACATTGGTTCCGGTTGACCCGCCGCAACTGCGGCCGATAAGGCGGCTTATCACACGCATCGCTGCAAGGCTTGCCTGATCGGGAACCGAAATCATCCGGTCTATCACGTCCGGCATGAATGACGGCTCGACACGTGCACGCCCGATACCTTCAATCACCGAACGACATGACTCTATTTCCTTTATCGACCGGTCGGCATAATGGAGGTGAAAAACCGAAGCTTCCGGATCGGCTACACAAAGTCTCGTTGAAAATTTGCGATACCTTATATATCGTCCCAATGTTGCCGATGTTCCACCAGTGCCTGCACTTGCAACAATCCATTGCGGAACGGGATGCGGTTCTTTGGACATCTGGCAGAAAATTGAATCGGCAATATTGTTGTTGCCACGCCAATCTGTTGCCCGTTCGGCAAAGGTAAACTGGTCTATATAATAGCCCCCCAATTCATCAGCGAGGTTTTGAGCTGTTACATAAACCGATTTCGGATCATCTATAAAATGAACATTGCCGCCATATGCTTCTATGGCTGCGACTTTTTGCGGTGACGTTGTCCTCGGAATAACCGTCACAAAAGGAACGCCGATCAATTTTGCAAAATAGGCTTCCGACACGGCTGTCGAACCGCTCGAAGCTTCGACAATAGTCGTCTGGGGCCCAATTTTTCCATTACAAAGAGAATAGAGAAAAAGCGAACGCGCCAAACGATGTTTCAAACTTCCTGTCGGATGGCAGGATTCATCTTTTAAATAGAGCGTTATCCCGCATGAAGCCGGTAAATCATAACGGATGAGATGGGTATCGGCCGAACGGTTTATTTCCGCTTCGATAATTTCAATTGCTTTTTTAAGCCATTCCTGACTGCAAGAATGCGGCGCGTCATAGCTTACGATTGAATCAACTTTATTCACTTTAAATCTTCCTTTTGGAGAGATTTAAATTATAGAATTGAATATTAAATTTGAAGAAAATACAGTTCGTTTTTTCTAATAAATAAAAAACCTTGGAATAAACATTCCAAGGTTTTGCTTATTATTAGTATTTTATGCTCTTCTAGTTCGGCATTCAAGCTCTTACGCGACGGCGTTCCGAAACCGGCTGGAAAGCAAGTTTTGCATGGAAAGCGCAATAGGGACCTGACTCTCCCGCATCGGCACCGCAGAAATAGAAGTCATCCGACAGCGGGTCGCCAACAGGCCATTTGCATGTATTTTCACTCAATTGCAAAAGGCTCAAATGTCGTGACATCGGCACAACAACATCCGTTGAAGGCTGTTCTTCCACTTCGGAAACCGCATCGGCAACAAAATCCAGTTTCAAAGCTGTGGCGCCGATCGTTGAAGGCTGTGGTTTTTTGGCTGAAGCCGCAACAGCAGCGGCAACCGGTGCGACCGGCGTATTGCGGGGAGCACGTGGTGCCTGTGTTCCATTATTGACAACTGTTTCGACCGGCTTCTTTGTGCGTGGCGTTGCTTTTGTTGTTTTGCCACGTCCTGACAATTTCAATCGATGAACCTTACCGATAACGGCATTACGGCTAACTCCGCCAAGCTGGGCAGCAATCTGGCTGGCACTCAACCCGTCACTCCAAAGCTTTTTCAAAAGTTCAACACGTTCATCTGTCCAGTTCATACCGGCACTCCGTTTCTTAATTTCTATCAACGCCCCTTCACTTTCAGGTGGCATGACCATTCACTTTGTCATCTCGATTTTTGCCGGAATCCATCAACGCGCTAAAAAGCGCAAAAACAGTCATACTTGTTATGATATTTGCCCGACAGAACCGAAATGTTCCAGTTTTACCCAAAGTACTACTATACGCGATGACTCCCTGACAAGAGTCTACTTATGCTTATATAGGTGTTTTGCGATGTTTTCCCCAACTTGCGAATCACTTTTTTCAAAAAAGGAAAATTTGCAGGCGCAAAAATCAATTTTTGCAAGATAAATTTTGATTATGGTGTTTCAAAGGCATCAATTGACTTTTTTTCAGACAGGCAGGATAGTAAAAATGAATAATTTCGACAGCGTCGTGATGAAACACGGCGCTGTTGATGTTTTATCTTGCATAAAAGCGCTGTTTTTCAAAAACCTAACGTTTCGTTCAGAAAAACAGCGATATGATCGTTTATGCTATCGCCAAAATCGGTTTATCCGGTTTTTGGTATCCGGCATAAATTATATAATGGATAGGAGACCAGGCAATGACCCAAAACAATGCGCAACCACTTTATGATACTTTTGCACGTATCGGTTTGCGCTTCACACGAGGAAACGGTGCCTGGCTTATCTCGGATAACGGCGAGCGCTATCTCGATTTTACGTCCGGTATTGCGGTCAATGCTCTTGGTCATAACCACCCCAAGCTTGTCAAAGCCATTGAAGAACAGGCCAACAAGCTCTGGCATGTATCAAATCTGTTCCAGTCGCCTGAACAGGAAAAAGTTGCTGAAAGACTTTGTGCAAACAGCTTTGCCGATAAAGTTTTTTTCTGTAATTCGGGGGCGGAAGCGATAGAATGCGCCATCAAAACCGCAAGACGCTATCAATATGTAAGTGGACATCCCGAACGCTATGAAATCATCACTTTCGAGGGTGCTTTTCATGGCCGCACACTGGCGACACTTGCCGCCGGAGGGCAGGAAAAATATCTTGAAGGTTTTGGCCCGAAAGCTCAAGGTTTTATTCAAGTTCCGTTCGACGATGAAAAAGCATTGCGGGCTGCAATCGGTGAAAAGACTGCTGCACTGCTCATCGAGCCTATTCAGGGCGAAAGCGGGTTGCGTCCGGTGCCAAAGGAATTCATGCAATTATTGCGCCGCATCTGCGATGAAAACGGATTGTTGTTCATTGTAGACGAAGTCCAAACCGGCATGGGGCGGACAGGCAAACTTTTTGCCTATCAGTGGTCGGGCATAGAACCCGATATCATGGCGCTTGCCAAGGGTCTTGGCGGCGGTTTTCCAATCGGTGCTTGTCTCGCAACAAAAGAGGCAGCCAAAGGCATGACACCGGGGACCCATGGTTCAACATTTGGTGGAAATCTTCTTGCAATGGCAGCGGCCAATGCGGTACTTGATGTTATGTTGGCCGACGGTTTTCTCGACCATGTCAATGCCATGGCCAACCTGTTCAAACAGGGATTGGCTTCCATTATTGACCGTTTTCCCGATGTCGTAGAGTCAATTCGTGGAGTAGGGCTTTTAACCGGGCTTAAATGTGTTGTTAAAAACACTGAAGTTATTGCTGCTATGCGTGATGAAAAACTTTTAGGCGTTGGTGCAGGAAACAATGTTATTCGTCTTTTACCGCCATTGACTGTCACCGAAGATGAAATTCGCGATGGCCTTCACCGGATTGAAAAAGCAATCCAACTCGTTTCTAATGCTCACAAACAAAAATAGGCTTGATATTATGACGAAGAATATTCGC
The DNA here is from genome assembly GCF_002007485.1 of Ditibartonella apihabitans. Classification (GTDB taxonomy): domain Bacteria; phylum Pseudomonadota; class Alphaproteobacteria; order Rhizobiales; family Rhizobiaceae; genus Bartonella; species Bartonella apihabitans. The sequence goes on along the minus strand of NZ_CP015820.1, from coordinate 295,263 downwards.
CACTTTACTGATTTGTCCATTCTCTCGCCGGAAACTGCCCGCAACATCATCGAGCACGCCAAAAAGGTCAAGGCACTTCTTAAAAAAGGCCAATCGGAAAAACCTTTTACTGGCAAAACACTCGCCATGATTTTCGAGAAACCGTCAACACGTACACGCGTATCATTCGATGTCGGGATGCATCAATTGGGCGGCGAGACGATCATGCTCACCGGCTCGGAAATGCAACTCGGACATAGTGAAACGATTGCCGATACAGCTCGCGTACTTTCCCGCTTCGTTGACATTATCATGATACGGACAACGGCTCACACCAGAATGCTGGAACTTGCAGAATATGCCGGTGTTCCTGTCATTAATGGCCTGACAGATGATACCCATCCTTGTCAGATTTTGGCTGACATTATGACCTATGAAGAACATCGCGGACCAATCACCGGCAAAACTTTTGCGTGGATGGGTGACGGGAACAATGTTTTACATTCATTCATTGAAGCATCCGCACTTTTCAAATTCAATTTGAGAATTGCAACCCCCAAAGGCAGCGAACCGCAGCAAAAATATATTGATTGGGCACGTCAAAATGGTGCGAACATTGTTCTCACCAATAATGCCGAAGAGGCCGCCAGAAATGCCGATTGCATTGTTACCGATACATGGGTTTCAATGGGGCAAGAATTCCGGGCCCGCGGACACAGTGTATTCCAGCCTTATCAGGTTAACGAAGCGTTGATGGATTTGGCCAAACCGGATGCCTTGTTTATGCATTGTCTTCCGGCCCACCGTGGCGAAGAAGTTGTCGACGCGGTCATTGACGGACCACATTCTGTTGTCTTTGACGAAGCTGAAAACCGCTTGCACGCCCAAAAGGCTGTTCTGGAGTGGTGCTTGCAGGCGTTAAAATAATACCTATCTATAAGGCTACTTGCAAAAGGTTCTACTGTTTTATCAGCTTCAGGCATTATGAAGTATTCATCTGAACAATGTTCAGAGACTTCATTGTGCCGGAGCATCTTTGCTTTTTAAAGTAAAATCAACCAGAACCATTTTGGCAAGAACGCTCTGGCAGTCTTTAAGGAAACGCGGTTTTGACAAAAGAAATGAATGCAAACGACCAACCGGCTCAAGGTAAAAAGAGCCCTTCCCTTGGTGATTTCAATTTTGCTGGCGATGATGCAGTCGTGCCTTTCGAGGTGGAAGACCTTGATGCACGTGGGCGCGCGGTGCAGTTGGGAACTGCCGTCAACAGCATTTTGTCGCGCCACCATTATCCCGAGCCGGTAGCGCGGTTATTGGCTGAAGCAATGGTTTTAACCGTTTTACTCGGCACCTCATTGAAATTTGATGGAAAATTCATTTTGCAGACCAGCTCCGACGGGCCGGTCAATCTCTTGGTATGCGATTTTAAAACTCCATCCAGTTTGCGCGCTTATGCAAGATTTGATGACAAGAAACTCGAAGAGGCTGTTGCTTCCGGCCATGATGCTCCTGAAGAACTTCTTGGCAAAGGAACTTTGGCACTCACAATCGATCAGGGCGAACATATGCAACGCTATCAGGGTATTGTTGCACTTGACGGTTCGAGCCTTGAAGAAATAGCGCGTAACTATTTCAAACAATCCGAGCAGATTCCAACCGAAGTCAAGCTTGGCGTTGCGACACTTTTCGACCGTGATGAAAATGGCCATTCAAGAGAGAGCTGGCGCGCCGGCGGCGTGCTTGTCCAACATCTTCCGAAGTCTTCTATTGAAAGCCAAACGAACAAAAAAATAGATAAGAAGACCGATCTTGATCATTGGAGAGAAGTCAAGGCACTTGTTGACACGATTGAAAGTTCCGAGATGACGGATCCGCAGGTGGGTGCGGAAAGACTTTTGTTCCGATTGTTCCATGAACACGGCGTCAGGGTTTTCAATGCAAGAGCTATTCTTGATCAATGTTCATGCTCGCGTGAAAAAATAGAAAATGTCTTGAATACCTTCACGGCGGAGGAGATCAACTCCAGCGTTGAAAACGGCAGAATTACTGTAAAATGTGAATTCTGTTCGACAGTTTATAATTTCAATCCGGAAGAATTTCGCAAAACCGGACAAGATAATGTTGCCGATCTGAAGGCAAAACAAAATTGAAAATTCAATGCAGCCGATTGGCTAAAACGCCATTCGGCTCCATTGCCATTTTAAACTTCATTGACCGTAAGCAACCGGACAATCCCTTGAAGCTGATTTATCGTATTTTAACGGAAATCAGGAACTGATCTATTGTCGGCTTTTTCGATAAAATCACTTCTAGAGAAAAATGATCCCCTCCAAAAGACATCAAACCACTCCCATACGGAAACCGGTTTGTTAAATTGCGGAAATGTCTGGTAGCGCGATATTTCGCTTCTCTTGAGAGAAAAATATAACAGATCATAAATAATAGTGAGGAAGTGCTTGAAGCTTTTGAAATGATTGGATAGTGCAATCGATCTTACTTAAAATTGCCGGAATCATTCTTCTATGCTAGCAAAACAGCGAAATGTTCAATCCGGTTTCCGGTTTAACGCTCAGGTTCTTGAAATTTTTTAAAAGTCTTTCCATGTCGGCAATATTCAATAAAAATGCTAGTCTTGAAAAAATCGGAGCGTTTCTGATATGCGCTTGACTGATGAAGACCGTGCATTGCCGCCGCAAGGCGGTTCCGGCGCAAAAAGGGGCAAGTCGCGGGAAAAACGAAAAAAGCATGGGCTCATGTTCCGTCTGATCAAATGGTGTTTCATTCTTGCTATCTGGGGCGCGATAGCTGTCGCTGCTTATGTCGGCTATGTCGCACTTAAAATGCCGCAAGCTTCAACATGGAATATCCCCCAACGGCCGCCAAATGTGCGCATTATTGATCGCAACGGATTTCTGATTGCCAACCGCGGAACAACAGGTGGTGAAGCACTTTCATTGAAAGAAATGAGCCCGTGGATATCGAAGGCCGTGGTAGCAATTGAAGACCGCCGTTTTTACGACCACTATGGCGTTGACCCTATTGGAATTGCGCGCGCAATGGTAACCAACATTATCCATAGCCGCAGCAAACAGGGAGGCTCGACACTTACCCAACAATTGGCCAAGAATCTGTTTCTTTCTCCCGATAGAACATTGGAAAGAAAGGTGCAGGAAGCGCTGCTGGCGCTCTGGCTCGAGCATAAATATACCAAAGATCAAATTCTGGAAATCTATTTGAACCGTGTTTATCTTGGGTCAGGTGCTTATGGTGTCGAAGCAGCCTCAAGGCGATATTTCGGAAAATCGGCTAAAGATATTGATTTGATGGAAGCAGCAACTCTGGCAGGATTATTAAAAGCACCCTCACGCCTTTCGCCTGCACGTGATCCGAAAGCTGCCAATGACCGTGCCAAACTTGTTCTTGCTGCCATGAAAGAAGAAGGCATGGTGAATGATGCCGAGGTAGCGATGGCAGAAGCCGAACCGATGGCAAGGGCTCAATCCTATTGGACCGGCTCGGAAAACTATGTTGCCGATCAGGTTGTTCAACAATTACCGTTTCTCATTGGCGAGACAGATAAGGATATTGTGGTCGAAACCACGCTTGATATGACACTTGAAAGGGCTGCCGAAGAAGCAATCCGCACACAAATTTCCGAAAATGGAGAAAAACGCGACGTGAGCCAGGGCGCACTTGTATCGATTGATAAAAGCGGGGCAATCCGTGCCATGGTTGGCGGTGTCGACTATGCGCAAAGCCAGTTCAACCGCGCGACCGATGCAAAAAGACAACCCGGTTCCACCTTCAAACCCTTTGTCTATCTAGCTGCACTTGAAGCCGGTCGTACCCCCAATACAATCCGCAACGACGCACCGGTCAGAATTGGCAACTGGACGCCAAAAAATTACGGCGGCAAATATATGGGTGAAGTCACATTGACCACCGCTTTATCCCATTCGCTAAACTCTGTTGCCGCCCAATTGATTATGGAGGTCGGTACCGACAAGGTTATCGAAGTGGCTCACCGTCTCGGTATCCATTCGGCACTTTCGGACAATGCCTCTATCGCACTTGGCACGTCGGAAGTGAGCTTGCTTGAATTGACCGGCGCATTTGTGCCTTTTGCCAATGGTGGTTATAAGCCGCAATTAAGACTTATCTCGAAAGTAGAAGATACAAACGGTAAAACCATATATGATTTTGGTGAAATTACGGCCAATCGCGTCGTTCAATCAGATATTGTCGGCATGATGAATGCGATGCTTGAACAGACTGTCGAGAACGGTACTGCACGAAAAGCCGCGATCGACCGTCCGTCTGCCGGAAAAACCGGCACAAGTCAGGATTTTCGCGACGCATGGTTTATCGGCTATACAACAGATTATGTGACAGGCATATGGTTCGGAAATGACGATGGTCATCCGATGAAAACAATTTCCGGCGGTTCGCTTCCCGTGCGCGCTTGGAAATCCTATATGACGGTTGCCGAAAAATCCTTGCCGGTTTTGCCGCTTCCGGGCAATTATAACCTGCAAAATGCGGTTCCCGGAGGCAATGATATTTTGCCTGAAAGCGAACAACCGTCGACAACACCTTATCCGGCTCCGCCGCCTGAACCGGGAAGTAGTGACGATTATTGGGCCCCCCGCCCGCCTGCCGATGTGAGTGAGGCACAACCTGTTCCACAAAAAAAACGTTCATTTTTTGACTTTTTACGTGGGCGGTAGTGCGTAACGCGCTAAAAATATCCGATATATCTAGCAATTTACTATCGACTCGATAAAAATGCTCTTGTAACGACTAGACCTTTAACGAACAAACCTTTGCAATCTTAGATAGGGTAAGCACATGCCAATATTCATGAAGAAGCTGTGTTTGATTATCCCGTTGATTTTATCATTGCTCACCGAAGCCGAGGCCGTCACACTCGTTCCTCCCGGTAATCGTAATACGGTACAACCGCCCGTTCCCGGTGCTTCGGCAAAACGCACGCGCGAACTTTCAACAAGCTATGCTGCAAAATATACGAAAATCTATAATCTTCTGAAGAATGACTCAAAACTAAGGGCACGCATTGTCGCAACCGCAAAAGATTATGGCATTGCCCCTATTCATATCGCAGGCGCAATCATCGGCGAACACACTTATAATGTTGATGTCTATGACCGCTTGCAGACCTATTATGTGAAAGGCATGTCCTATCTTAATCAGGGAGTTCAATTTGCCTATAACGGGGAAGACGTAACGGATTTTGTTAAACGCCCACAATTTTCTTCATGCAATGGTCTCTCGGATAGCTATAGATTATGGACATGTCGTGAAAATATCTGGAATAAGGATTTTCGTGGCAAAACAGTTGACGGGAAGAAATATCCCAATAACCGTTTCAGTGCGGTATTTTTCCAACCGTTTTTTGCCGGCCAGACCTTTGGACTGGGACAGGTTAATCCGCTCACTGCTTTAATGATGTCCGACCGCGTTAACCGGATTTCCGGTTTGCCCAAGCTTTCTGCGGAAAATGGCGGGCAAGTCTATAAAACTATTATGGACCCCGACCAGACCATTCCCTATATTGCTGCAACAATCCGCCAGTCCATCGACGCTTACCGCCAGATTGCCGGTTTTGATATTTCGGATAATCCGGGTTTGACTGCAACACTTTATAATACCGGAGGTGCGGAAGCGCGGGCACGCGCATTGGCTGAAGACAACAAGCAAGCCATTGCACATGGGGAACAACCCAAATTGCCGCAAGAAAATTATTACGGCTGGTTTGTAAACAGCAAAATCGGCGATCTTGAAAAGCTGTTTTAAAAACCTCGTCATTATTGCTCTCTCTGCTATTTTCTCTATATCTTCACTGTTACATAATCCGGCGATTTGATAATTCTTTTCATGATCCAATTTCGGCAGATCTTATTTCATATTGCCTGTTTCAAAAGCTTTCCGGTTATTTTCTCGTTCCTGCCAGAAATTGAAAACGATAATTTTTTCAACGCTCGGATAGGTTCATCAGCCAATCAAAACTATCTGTTTTGAAACCACAGCATCTGCTTGAACGTCAATTATATCCGCTACCAATTAAATTATAGAGTACAGAAAATAAGTCCTGACAATCAGAAAAACAGGCAGAACAGTTTTATCAAATCAGTTTTTTGATTGCCGCCGCAAGCGCACATAAAGCGCACCTTTACCACCGTGATTTCGCGGAGCATCTTCAAAGGAAGATATAATCTGGCGGAAAGGTGCAGTTTCCAGCCAATGGGGAACGGCTTGCCGCAAAACACCTTCGCTGCCCTGTGACAACCCTTTACCGGTTATTACAAGGACATGTCGTAAACCTCGATGGCGCGCTGATTGTAGAAAATTAAGGAGCAACGAATAGGCTTCATCGCGATAGAGGCCGTGGAGGTCGACACGTCCTTCAATATCAACACGCCCGCGCGATATTTTACGATAGGTCGGTTTATCAAAAGGAAAAAGCTTCGGCAGAGCTTCTTTCCGATCACTCTTATCATCGGTTATAATGTTCAGTCTGGTTTGCCGTAAAAGCTCCATTGAGAAAAGTGCTGGCATATCCTTGATCTCGACAGTGAAACGCTCCGATTTTGCCAAGGGAATTGCAGTACTTCTCACTTTATCCCATAAAATACGGTCTTCAAGTTTCAGCCGATCAAACTCATCCCGATTATTGTCACGAGCCATGGTCATGCAACCTTCAAATTATACGCCCGATGTGATCGGCTGAACCTAGCGTTTCTAGAGAAAATTACTCACCATCTTCTGTGCCGATAATTTTCCAGTTCGGATCGCGCGATTTGACATTGCGTGCAAACGTCCAGATATCCTTGATTTCAGCTATTGTTTGCGGGTCACCATCGACAAGTTTCTGGCTATCATCGTAAGTTGCCGAGATAATCTCGCTCTCGACCCTGATTGTCAGTTGCGCAATATCTGCCTCACACGACGCATCGATAATTTCAATTTTATCAATGCCGACAAATGTAAATTTGACAGTTTCACCTTTTTTATCACGCTCATCAATGGCGGAAGAAAATCCGGCAAAGACATCATCGGATAAAAGCGATTTCAAGGTATTTTTATCCGCTTTTGCAAAGGCTGTTACAACCATTTCATATGCGACCCTTGCCCCATCCAGAAATGAATTGGGTGAAAATGTTGCGTCTTCTTTGCGGATAGCGCGCAAGCCTTTATTAAGGTCGCTGTCTTCAGGTGCGATTTTATCAATATCGGAAAAATCATCGGCTGCTTTTGCTTCCGGTTTCGGCAATGCAACAACCGTATCGTTTTCCTTTTCTTCCGCATTTTCCGGCTGGCGTGAATAAGGGTCGAAAGGCGGTCTTTCAAAACCCGTACGTTTTCCCAACACACTGCGTAGCTGCAAAAACACCACTACGGCAATAACCAGGGCAATAACCAGTACAATGTCGAAATCCATCTTTGCGGCCAATCTCCAAAATTAAAGGGGCACCACTACGAAGAGTGTGGCAATAATCGTTGACATAAACATATAGAACAGCAAAAGCCATCATTCAAATATGGCTTTTTAATCCCTATTTAAAGAAGGAATTGTACTATAGAACGCATTAAACTCATAAAAAACCGTCGAAAGGATAGCGTTGGTGGGAAATATCTACCGTAACACACCCAATATTGCCGGTGTGATTTTGCTCATCGCAATTTTTATCGAGATTGCCGGTTTCATCATTGTCGGAAAACAGATCGGCGTTCTCGCAACTTTAGGTCTTATCATTTTATCAATGGTTGCGGGATTTGTTCTTTTGCGCGTTCAGGGAATTACGCTTCTTACCAAAATGCAAAGCGAGCTTGCCGCCGGTCATATGCCTGATCGTGAACTTGCCCACGGAGCGTTGGTTATTATAGCCGCTATCCTGTTGATCATTCCGGGTTTTGTAACCGATATTATCGGCCTTTTGCTTTTTATCCCGCAAATACGCGATCTCTTATGGAAATGGGTGTCGAAAAAGATGATAGTCCGCACCTCTTTTTCATCCGGTTTTACAAAAAACAATTACGATAACAGCCATTCGCAAACAATCGACCTTGATGCCGAGGATTATCATTCATCCGACCCGGAACATTCGCCATGGCGAAAAGATGACGATAACAAGCGTTTAAATTGATCATTGAGTGAAAAATGGTGAAAGGCCGGGCCCCATTTATTGCAACAATGCGCGTGACATGCTAGCCCATATTATCTCTAACCACACAAGGCGCGTTTTGGCGCTAATCATAGAAGGTTTTCATTATGGCCGAAGGCGATGCAAATAAAAATGGTGAAGCTCCCGTATTTACGGTCCTCACCCAATATCTGAAAGACTTTTCATTTGAAAGCCCGAATGCCCCGCAGGCATTACGACCAAGAGACAAAGCTCCCGAAATCAATATCGGAATCAACGTCAACGCCAATCCTATGGAAGATGGTAACTATGATGTTGTCCTTTCGCTTACCGCCAAAGCCGGTGAAGGCAAGGATATGCTCTTCAACGTCGAACTCGTTTATGGTGGTGTCTTCCGCGTAAAGAACATCCCGCAAGAACACATCATGCCGTTGGTTTTCATTGAATGTCCGCGTTTGCTCTTTCCTTTCGCACGCCAGATCGTTGCCGATGCAACACGTAATGGCGGCTTCCCGCCTTTGATGATCGACCCGATCGACTTTGCAGGACTATTCCAGAAGCGCATTGCCGAAGAACAGGCAAAAGCACAAAAGTCCAATCCTTCGTAAGAATTTAAAGATTCTTCGATTATTCCATTATTCCCGCGAAATTCGCGGGAATTTTTTTGGTCACTCCCTATCCCCTCGCCTAACATTTACAAAAGAATGACGTGGCTCGCCAAAGATAAACAAATCAACGAACGCCTCTATCTTTTGTCATTTAATTTTTGAAACAAAATATTTTAAAAAACAGACCAAAGCGCATTCCGCTCAATCAATTGCAAAACGGAACTTTATTGATTTTTCAAAGCATAAAAAATCCGTTTCCCTTTGCTTTGATAAAATAGGGAGAGACAATCGCCACCGCACTTATCAAACGGGATTATATATGGCTCCGCCTTCAATGATATGAAGTGATTATTGGCCAGAAGTACCTGCCAGGCTTTGTTCAAAAACGGAAGAAGCCTCCTTATTCTCGTCGCTGAAAAATAAGCTGATAGCCGCTTTTTTAATTACTAATTTTCGCAAATTATTTATTTTTGCAAATCCTTAATTCAACGTGCTTCACCGGTTGTGTTGATCAGGCAGGAATAATGCAGTTTTTCAGGCTTTATAAAGGAGAAACGGCAATTCAATTAAAAACCGCAAAAAAGCTATCATCTATAAAAAAACCCGCCTCAAAAGGCGGGTTTTTCTGATTTGTCTAAAAGCCATCGCAGTCAACTGCGATAACAGGACTGAAAGGATTATTCCTGTTCCTGCTTCTTCAATGCGGCACCCAGAATGTCACCGAGTGAAGCACCGGCATCTGATGAACCATATTGTGCAACAGCTTCTTTTTCTTCGGCAATTTCCAAAGCTTTGATTGAAACTGTGATTTTGCGGGTCTTTTTGTCGAATGCGGTAACGCGTGCATCAACCTTCTGGCCGACTGTAAAGCGTTCCGGACGTTGTTCATCACGATCAAGCGACAGATCCGAACGACGGATCGTTGTTTCGAGATCATGGTCGACCAGTTTTACATCAATGCCATTGTCGTGGATTGCAGTCACTTCGCAAGTCACAACAGCACCTTTGCGCAATTCACCGGAAGCAACGGCTTCACCGACCTTGTCGCCGGAAAGCTGCTTGATACCGAGTGAAATACGTTCTTTGTCGACATCAACATCAAGAACAACAGCCTTGACGACATCACCCTTGTTGTATTCCTCGATAACCTGCTCGCCAGGACGGTTCCAGTCGAGATCGGAAAGGTGAACCATACCGTCAACATCGCCTTCAAGACCAATGAACAGGCCGAATTCGGTCTTGTTCTTGACTTCACCTTCAACAACAGAACCAACAGGGAATTTGTTGGCAAAAGCTGTCCACGGGTTTTCGAATGTCTGCTTGAGGCCCAAAGAAATACGGCGTTTTGCCGGATCCACTTCCAGAACGACAACTTCGACTTCCTGAGATGTCGAAAGAATCTTTCCGGGGTGAACATTCTTCTTGGTCCAGCTCATTTCTGAAACGTGGATAAGGCCTTCAATGCCCGGCTCGATTTCGACAAAAGCACCATAATCGGTAATGTTGGTAACAGTACCTTTGATCTTCTTGCCAACCGGATATTTATCGCTGATGCCTTCCCACGGGTCACTTTCAAGCTGTTTCATGCCCAAGGAAATACGATGTGTTTCCTGATTGATACGGATGATCTGTACTTTTACAGTCTGACCGATCGACAGGATTTCAGACGGATGGTTGACACGGCGCCATGCCATATCGGTAACGTGCAAGAGGCCGTCAATACCGCCAAGGTCAACGAATGCACCGTAATCGGTGATGTTCTTGACGACACCTTCAACAACCTGACCTTCTTCAAGGTTCTGTACGATTTCAGAACGCTGTTCGGCGCGGCTTTCTTCAAGAACTGTACGGCGTGAAACAACAATATTGCCACGACGACGGTCCATTTTCAAAATTTCAAAAGGCTGCGGATTGTGCATCAACGGCGTTACATCGCGAATCGGACGAATATCGACCTGACTGCGCGGCAAGAAAGCAACTGCTCCGTCAAGATCAACCGTGAAACCACCTTTGACCTGACTGAAGATAACACCTTCAACGCGTTCACCGGCGTTGAATTTTTCTTCCAGACGAACCCAGCTCTCTTCACGGCGGGCTTTTTCACGTGAAAGAACAGCTTCACCCATAGCGTTTTCGATACGCTCAACATAAACCTCGACTTCATCGCCGGGCTTGAGCGAACCGTCTTTACCCTTGGCACCGAATTCCTTTAACGGAACGCGGCCTTCTACTTTAAGACCGGCATCAATGATTGCCATATCTTTTTCAATTGCAATGATGCGGCCTTTGACAACCGAACCCTCGACGAGATCATGGGTCTGGAGGGATTCAGCCAAAAGGGCTTCGAAATCCGCTTTTGTGGGATTGTATTGTGACATAGAAACTCCTGAAGAAGTGCCTTTTGATAGAATTATGAAATAAGGCACGAGCGCGCCGGGTTAGTGTTAAAACGATGTTATTTTCCTGCCGCCCGCTCTTTGGCGGGGTAGTTTGGCGCATGGCCGGAAATAACATTTCTCTTAAAGTCTTTTACCGTTTTGCCAAAATTGCATCAATTATAGCACAAGCGGCAGTAAACGCGCCTTCTATACTCAATTTTGTTGTATCAAGCAAGTGCGCATCTTTTGCAGGTTTCAACGGGCTTTCGGTGCGCTTCATATCGCGTTCGTCGCGCCGTTTGAGATCGGCAAGAATAGCATTATAATCGGCTTTCTCGCCTTTCTCCAGCATTTCATTATAACGCCGCTCGGCGCGAACTTCGGGTGTCGCAATAATATAGAGCTTAACATTTGCATCGGGACAGACGACTGTTCCAATATCGCGCCCGTCAAGAACCGCCCCTTTACTTTGTTTTGCAAAAGCTTTTTGCATGTCGACCAATGTCTTGCGCAAACGCCCCATCACCGCCACTTTCGAAGCCACTTCACCGATTTCATGTTCGGATAAATGCGCCCGATCAAGTGAACCAAAATCGATTAGCGAAGCGGTTTTTACAGCAATATCCTCGTCATCAAGTGGCAAATGACGTTTTATGAGTTCATCGGCAACTGCACGATAAGTCAAACCGGTATCAAGATAGGAAAATTTATAATGGGAGGCAAGTTTGCGCGCCAATGTTCCCTTTCCTGAAGCGGCCGGCCCGTCAATTGCAATAATAAACGCCTTTTTCAGGTTCATTCGATATGCGCTCCCAATTTGGCCATCAGCCCCATAAATTCCGGAAAACTTGTCGCAATCATGCGTTTGTCATCAATTGTTACAGGCTTTTCAGCTCCAAGACCAAGGACCAGAAAGCTCATGGCAATGCGGTGGTCAAGATGTGTTGTGACTGTTCCGCCGCCAATATTTTTTGCCGAAGGTTCGCCAGTCACGATCAGGAAATCTTTTCCCTCTTCACAATCAACACCATTTTTTTTCAAACCGTTGGCGACGGCTGAAAGCCGGTCCGATTCCTTGACTCTCAGTTCTGCAAGCCCTTCCATAATTGTTTTTCCCTCGGCAAAAGCAGCAGCAACTGCAAGAACAGGATATTCATCAATCATGGAAGGTGCGCGCTCTTTTGGCACCTTTACCCCTTTTAATCGGGAGGAACGCACGCGAATATCGGCCACCTCTTCCCCGCCGGTCTGGCGTTGGTTTTCAAAGCTTATATCGGCTCCCATTTCCAAAAGTGTGGTGATTAATCCGGTACGGGTGGGATTTAACAATACATTTTCTATTGTTATATCCGAACCTTCGGTAATCAAGGCCGCCACAATCGGAAATGCTGCCGATGACGGATCGCCAGGAACGATAATATCCTGCCCGTGCAATTCGCCCTGCCCCTCTAAATGAATATAACGAACACCGTCATTATCAGTCTCGACCTCAAGGTCGGCACCAAAGCCCACAAGCATCTTTTCGGTGTGGTCACGTGTCATGACCGGCTCGATGACAGTGGTTATACCCGGGGTATTGAGACCGGCAAGCAAAACGGCAGATTTCACCTGTGCCGATGCCATAGGAACGCGATAGGTAATCGGGTTGGGTGTCACAGCACCCCACAATGTCAACGGTAATCTGTCACCTTCCGAGGCTTCTACCTGCACGCCCATCAGCCGTAACGGATCAAGGATGCGCCCCATCGGCCGTTTTGACAGGGACACGTCACCGATAAAACGTGTCTTCATTGCGTAGGTACCGACAAGCCCCATCGTCAATCTCGCACCGGTTCCGGCATTACCGAAATCAAGCGGTTGTTCGGGTTCCAAAAGGCAACCGTTTCCTGTTCCATGGATAACATAAACATCGTTATCCTTAGTTATTTTTGCTCCCATTGCCCGCATAGCATTGGCGGTGTGAATAACATCATCCCCTTCCAAAAGGCCGGAAATGCGGGTTTGACCACTTGCCAGAGCACCGAACATCAGGGAACGGTGGGAAATGGATTTATCGCCCGGTATCCGGATATGTCCGGAAAGGTCAGCAGATTTTTTCGAGGTAGCGGGAAGCGGTTCAGACATGGCAAACGTATTTCTTCTTTATATATAGGAAAAGCATGCTTCTAACATAACGAGTTTCATACGTCATGAAAAAATACATCGCTTCAAGGAAATTGAACATGGTTCTTATTGTTTATCTTTGACAAAAGCATATTTTTGCGCTTAAGCACCGTGAACGGATTTTTTGATTAATCTCAACGGCATTTTTATGGACGCGTAAATGCTCGTGTCCGGTTAAAGTGCTTTCAAACAAAGGCGCGTGTCTATTTCTGTAAGCATATAGCAAATAGAAATATCACGACCAACCAAAAGAGGCTCGGTCCATGGCAAAACCTGAACTTGGAACCAAACGAATAGACCCGGAAACGGGCAAGAAATTCTATGATCTCAATCGTGACCCGATTATTTCGCCTTATACTGGGATCTCCTACCCCAGATCCTATTTCGACGCCACAGCCGATGCTAAGGGCGAAGATGAGGAAGAGGAGACAGAGACGGAGGACCTTGAGACGGCATTAGAAAAGCCTGAATTCATCTCGCTTGAAGATGCCGACGATGAAACCAAAGGTGGCGAAGATATACCCGATATCGGCGACGACGAGGATGTCGATCTTGGTGACGATGATGACGACGCATTCTTGCCGGATGATGAAGACGACGAGGATGATGACGTTAGCGGCATTATCACCGGTGGCAATAAAGTTCATAAAGACGACGACATTTAATGAAATACAAAGAGGGAAGTCGCTTTCTTTATAAAGATTGCAATTTCCCTCTTGATCTTTGGCGCCACTCAATTTAAGAAGCCGCCAGACAGTTTGTCTTTATCCCTGAGGGTCACAACGTGACCTTCTCATCCTGAATGGGGCTATAGCTCAGCTGGGAGAGCGCTTGCATGGCATGCAAGAGGTCAGCGGTTCGATCCCGCTTAGCTCCACCAATCTTCAAAATTTACCCGCTTCAAAAAATAGGGACTCATCCCGCTACATTCCCGAAATTTTGCTGTTTAAATTTTTTGCCCGCTAACTTTTTGCCGTTTAAATTTTTTGCCGGTTAACTTATCTGCCGGTTAACTCATTTGCCATTTCCTTCTTTGAATGAAGACCCGATTCTTCAAAGCGGCTTTATCTTTCCATTCCCAACCGGTCTTGTTCATTGCTTTTTCTATCCCGCTAATTCCCGTTTAAAAAAATCACCGTTTTTTTCCTTGAGAGATAGTTTGACACTATTGGCAAACGATTGTTGATTTTTTAAAATCTTGCCTGCGCCAATCATGACCGAAAACATGTTCGACTATTTTTGTGCTTTCAAATTGGCTCACGAGAGCGGCGATAAACTTGATTGGTTCACATTATTAATTATAAGGCATTTGTTAGACGGCTAATAAATTTCGGAAAGCGTTCTTACGCCGCCAAGAGAACGATTTTCATTCAACCATCGGCAGAATTATTAAGGAGTTCGGCACAGAATTTATGTTGGAAGATATCTATAAAGTTATTCATGAACGGCGCGATGTGCGCGACGAATTTTTACCTCAACCACTCGAAGAGGCTGTTATTAAAAGGCTTCTTGAAGCGGCTCATTCAGCGCCTTCGGTAGGCTTCCAGCAACCATGGAATTTCCTTCTCATTCGCGACAAAAAACGAATAACGCTAGTCAAAGAAATTTTTGACCGGGCGGCAGCCGAAGAAGCAAAAATTTTTAACGATGAAAGGCGAAAACTTTATAACCGCCTGAAATTACAGGGTATCGTCAAAGCACCTCTTAATCTGGTTGTCACATGTGACCGCTCGCGCGATGGCCGCACCGGTCTTGGCCGTTTTCATAATCCGCAAATGTCGGCTTATAGTTGCGTATGTGCGGTCGAAAATTTGTGGCTTGCGGCACGCGCTGAAAACATCGGCGTCGGCTGGGTTTCGATCTATCATGATGACGAGCTGAAGGAATTGTTAAAGATTCCCGCCGAAATAGACATTATCGCCTATCTGTGTATCGGCTATGTCAGCCACTTTTACGACAGCCCCGAACTCGAACAAAAAGGCTGGCGCAAACGCGTACCGCTCGAAAGCCTTGTTTACCAAGAAGAGTGGCCAAAGAATGCGCAATAATATTGCGTAAATTTTTCCAATTGTTTTTGATTCTAATCTAAATGTGATTGAGCATTGAACGAAAAAGCGTTTAAAATCCTTGCGTTTATATGATCTGTGCGGCAAAACCGTTGCTACATTGGAATTATTCAAGGAAATTCAAAATGCCTCCCTATCGCTCAAGAACTTCTACTCATGGCCGGAATATGGCCGGTGCCCGTGGCCTTTGGCGTGCCACAGGAATGAAAGACGGAGATTTTGGTAAGCCGATTATTGCGATTGCCAATTCCTTTACGCAATTTGTTCCGGGCCATGTCCATCTTAAAGATTTAGGCCAACTTGTCGCGCGTGAAGTGGAAAAAGCTGGCGGCGTTGCCAAAGAGTTCAATACAATTGCTGTCGATGACGGCATCGCAATGGGGCATGACGGTATGCTCTATTCTCTTCCCTCCCGCGAGATCATTGCCGATTCGGTCGAATATATGGTCAATGCCCATTGTGCAGATGCTCTGGTCTGTATTTCCAATTGCGATAAAATTACGCCAGGAATGCTGATGGCGGCTTTGCGGCTCAATATTCCAACGATTTTTGTGTCCGGCGGCCCTATGGAAGCAGGAAAGATCAAATGGAAAGGCAAAGACCTTGCGGTTGATCTTATTGATGCCATGGTTGCGGCAGCCGATGACCATAACAGCGACTCGGAAGTTGCCAATATGGAACGGGCAGCTTGCCCGACATGCGGTTCATGTTCGGGAATGTTTACAGCAAACTCGATGAATTGCCTGACCGAAGCTCTGGGGCTTTCGCTTCCCGGCAATGGTTCAATGCTCGCAACCCATGCCGACCGCAAACATCTTTTTGAAAAAGCCGGCCACCGGATTGTTGAATTGGCCAAGCGTTATTATGAACAGAATGATGACAGTGTTCTTCCCCGCTCGATTGCAACATTCAAATCTTTTGAAAATGCAATGACGCTTGATATTTCAATGGGCGGTTCAACCAATACGGTTCTTCACTTACTAGCCGCTGCGCAAGAAGGCGAAGTTGATTTTACCATGTCCGACATCGACCGGCTTTCACGCCATGTTCCGGTTATTTGTAAAGTCGCTCCGGCCGTTGCCAATGTGCATATGGAAGATGTCCACCGTGCCGGCGGCGTGATGGCAATTCTGGGCGAGCTTGACCGTGCAGGTCTTATTCACAGCGAAGTTGCAACTGTTCATGAAGCAACCTTGAAGGATGCTTTGCGTAAATGGGATGTCAAACAGACAAATAATCCCGAAGTCCATGAATTTTATCGTGCAGCTCCGGGTGGTATTCCCACACAAATACCATTCAGCCAGTCACGGCGTTATGAAACAGTCGACCTTGACCGCGAAAAAGGCGTTATCCGCGATGTCGACCACGCCTATTCGAAGGATGGCGGCCTGGCCGTTCTTTACGGCAATCTTGCCAAGGATGGGTGCATCGTCAAAACTGCCGGTGTTGACGACTCGATTTTGAAATTCAAAGGTCCTGCACGGATTTTTGAAAGTCAGGACTCGGCAGTGGTGGCTATTTTGAACGGCAAAATCAAACCGGGGGACATTGTGCTTATCCGTTACGAAGGTCCACGCGGTGGCCCCGGAATGCAGGAAATGCTTTATCCGACAAGCTACCTGAAATCGAAAGGTTTGGGAAAAGCCTGTGCCCTCATTACCGATGGTCGTTTTTCCGGTGGTTCGTCAGGGCTTTCCATCGGCCATGTTTCACCGGAAGCTGCTGAAGGCGGCACAATTGGCCTTGTCGAAGAAGGCGATATAATCGAAATCGACATACCAAATCGCAAAATCCATCTTAATGTCGATGACGCTACACTTGCCAAACGTCGCAAGGAAATGGAACAGAAAGGCGACAAAGCCTGGAAGCCGGAAGAGGTTCGCAAACGCAAAGTCTCCAAGGCATTACGCGCTTATGCAGCCATGACAACATCGGCAGCCAAAGGTGCTGTTCGCCAAATCTGATTTTAAAATTTTCTCTCCCGTTATAATCGTTGAATTGTAACGGGAGAGTTTTATGATCATTTTAAAAATACGTCGGCGCTTAAAAAAGCAGTCGCTCCATAATTATTTCCGAACCGTTAGGGGAACGAATGTCGGTTATTGATGTATTGGCAAAACATGCCGGTTTAACACCTGACAGAATTGCGATTTCGATCGCCGGAAATGAAATCACCTATAAAACACTCTGCCAACGCGCCGAAACTTTCAGGCGCAAGCTTTTCAATCTGGAAAAACGCCACCCTGACCGTTTCGGTTTACCGGATGATGGTCGGCTGGTGTTGCTCGCACTGCCAAACCATTTCCGCTTTGGTGAAATTTTTGTCGGCGGTTCGGCAAGCCCGCATTGCGTTGCTGTTCTTTCTGTTGCGACTCCACTAAAACAGATTGAAGAAATCATGCGTCGGCTTAGTCCCGACATTGTCATTTGCGAGAATAAAGACTGTGTTATCGCTGAAATTGCCCGCAACCTTGATCTGCCAGCGCTTTATGTTGAAAAAGGTGCTGACACCCAATCAACTTATGACCGTTTTCTGGCAACTTATGACCGTTTTCTGGCAACTTATGACCGTTTTCTGGAAGGAATCGTTCCTGATCGGGCAATAGCCGATTTACCGCTCGGGCCTTTTTTCATCGGTTTTACATCCGGCACAACAGGGCTTCCCAAAGCTTTTATCAGAAACCGTCAAAGTTGGCGAAACTCGCTCGTCACCGGACGAAAGCTCTTCGGTCTCGACACGTTACATAAATCAGTTGCTCCGGGGCCCATGGCCCACGGCGTGAGCCTTTATGCGCTTATTGAAACATTGGATAGCGGCCAGACATTTGAAAGTGTCAGGAAATTCAATGTCGATGAAGTATTGGAGCTTCTTAAAACTGCCAACCGTTTTGTCGGCGTTCCAACCATGCTCAACGAATTGAAACAACGGGCAGATGAGCGTAAGTTGGTTTTTAAAGAAGTGAAGCAACTTGTGACCGGAGCTTCAAAATTCGATCGTCAGCATTATGACGATGCCCGTGCGCTTTTCCCGAATGCGGAGATTTTACAATATTATGGCGCCTCCGAATTAAGTTTTGTTGCAGTCAACAAAATGACGCCTAGAACGCTTTCGCATGAAACTTCCATGTCGCCGGTAGGAAAACCGTTTCCCGGTGTCAAAGTCACAATACGCGATGAAAATTTGTCACCGCTCGCGCCTAATAAAATCGGCACGATTTTTGTCGAAAGCAATTTGATCTCGGACGGATATTTATGGGGTGACAATGGCAAGTCATTTGTCCGTAACCAATATGGTGCAACGGTTGGCGACCTCGGCATGACGGATAAAAATGGCGAGCTTTATGTAATGGGGCGTGCCGGTGGCATGATTATTTCGGGCGGCAACAATATTTATCTTGCCGAAATAGAAACCGCATTGAAAACTATTCCTCAAATCAGTGAAGCGATTGCGTTCGGCATTGCCGATGACATTTATGGAGAACGTCTTGTCAGCGTTGTTTCATTCAAAGATGCCCCGTTAACGGCAGATGAATTGCGCGAGTTTTGCCACCCGTTAATGGAAAAATTCAAAATTCCGAAAAATTTCTATATGATCAACCATTGGCCAATGACATGGAGCGGAAAAATTGCGCGTGTCATCGTTAAAAAAATGGTTGAAGAGGGCAACCCCGAAATCACAAGGCTTTAAAAATGGATGAAAGCAGAACACCAGTTATTATTGCGGTCGCGAGAACAGCTATAGCGCGCGCATATGGTGCGCTTTCATCTGTTGACGTGGAATATCTTCTAAGCCCGCTCATTCAGGCACTCGTCGAAAGCACAAACATCAAAAAAACCGATATTGACGATGTTATGATCGGTAATGCGGCGGGCGGTGGCGGTAATCTCGCACGCCTTGCCGCTTTAACCGCCGGACTGCCTGTCGAAATTTCGGGGTTAACGCTCGACCGACAATGCGGCTCAGGTCTTGAAGCCGTCGTTATGGCGTGCAGACTTGTTGAAGCGGGAGCGGGTGACATTTATCTTGCCGGTGGTGCAGAAAGTGTATCAACTGCGCCTTGGCGCATAAAACGCCCGAAAACGCCGCGCGAATTGCCGCAATTTTTCTCCCGTGCACGGTTTTCACCGGATACAATCGGTGACCCCGATATGGGAAACATGGCTGAAAATATTGCCCGACATTTTGGTGTATCGAGACAAAGACAGGATCGTTTTGCGCTTCAAAGCCATCGACGAGCTTTGAAAGCTCAGGCGGACCATCGTTTTGATGATGAAATCATAGCACTTCAAACAGCAAAAGGCTTATTTTCCGCTGACGATTGCCCGAGAGCAGGTTTGAAACTTGAAACTTTGGAGCATTTGCGACCGGTATTTGAAACAGATGGAACAGTCACGGCCGGAAATTCCTGCCCTTTGAATGACGGAGCGGCACTTGTTCTGGTGACATCTCTCGAAAAAGCCAAACAATTGGGTATTCAATACGGGATTGTGTTCGTTGACAGTGCTGTAAGCGGTGTTGATCCCAATCTTGCCGGTATGGGAGCGGTTCCTTCGACAAAAAAGTTGTTACAAAGAATGAAGCTCGACAATTGTTCGGATTTTAAAGTCATTGAATTCAATGAAGCTTTTGCAGCACAAGTGCTTGCCGCCATTGACGAATTGGATATATCGGAAGAACAAATCAACCGTGATGGTGGCGCAATCGCCCTTGGGCATCCCTTCGGCGCGTCGGGCACTTTTTTGACGATACGGCTTTTTTCCCAGATGAAAAATCAGGCTGACGATGCCCTTGGCCTTGCAACAATGGGAATCGGTGGAGGAATGGGAATAAGTGCAGCATTCAGGCCATATCACAACGCTTAAAAATCACTTTGCTTGAGCGGAAGCACTATCTTGATATTTTAAGCCGAAACCGGATTTTTTAAATACCGGCTTTTTTCGGCGGTCAGGCAAACAATTCAAGACCAATGCGATCAATAACCATTGGTTCATGTGAATTGAGAGCCTCCGGATGATTGTTTGATATATCCCCGTTTAACATCACCCCGTTCTTGTTGAACCATCCGATCTTATTAAAAATGTGAAAAGCGGGCTTTGCCCGCGCTTCAAGCGCTTTAAAAAACACACATGGTTTTGACGATTCAGAAGGTTAATTTCTGGCCCTTCCCGTTAATTTTCAGCCAATGAAAGTTGTTTCAGGCGATAGAGTTCTTCCAAGGCTTCCCTTGGCGAAAGCTCATCCGGATTGATTGCCTTCAAGGCTTCTTCAATTTTTGAAGTTTGACGGCTGTTTTCTGCTTCGCGTGCCAAAGCAACGGAAAAAAGTGGAAGATCATCTATCAATTTTGTGGCTTTACCGGCGACTTCGCCTTTTTCCAATTGGTGGAGAACATCTTTTGCCCGCGACAAAACAGCGGCCGGAAGGCCTGCAAGTTTTGCCACCTGCACACCGTAAGAACGATCTGCCGCGCCGTTTCCCACCTCGTGAAGAAAAACAACATCGCCATTCCATTCTTTGACTTTCATCGTCACATTATGAAGACGATCAAGTTTTTCGGTGAGCGCTGTCATTTCATGGAAATGGGTCGCAAAAATTGCACGGCAATGATTGACTTCATGAAGATATTCAATGGCTGCCCAGGCAATTGAAAGCCCGTCAAATGTCGACGTCCCACGGCCGATTTCGTCGAGAATGACCAATGAACGCTCGCCTGCCTGATTGAGAATTGTTGCTGTTTCCACCATTTCAACCATAAAAGTTGACCGCCCATGGGCAAGATCATCGGCTGCACCAACGCGGCTAAAAAGCCTGTCGACAACACCGATATGGGCAGAACCGGCAGGAACGAACGACCCCATTTGCGCCATTATCGCAATCAAGGCATTTTGACGCAAAAACGTTGATTTACCACCCATATTGGGGCCGGTGAGAAGCCAAATGGCGCCGTATTTCGCACCATTTTTGGGAGAAAGATCACAATTATTGGCTACAAACGGTTCCTTGGCCTGCTTTCTCAATGCCTGTTCGACCACCGGATGGCGTCCGGCGACAATCTCGAAATCGAGCGACTGGTCGACAATCGGGCGGCAATAGCCCTGTTCTTCGGCAAGAGAAGCATTGGAGGCGGAAACATCAAAAACAGCA
Organism: Ditibartonella apihabitans; assembly: GCF_002007485.1. Taxonomy (GTDB): domain Bacteria; phylum Pseudomonadota; class Alphaproteobacteria; order Rhizobiales; family Rhizobiaceae; genus Bartonella; species Bartonella apihabitans. Next base: position 273,762 of record NZ_CP015820.1, on the reverse strand, counting down.
AGTGCCATAGCGGCTTGCCGGATAAAATCGGCTTGATCTGCAATTTCTGCGACAAGCTTCTCGAACAATTCAAGTTCGATTGTCAAAGCACGATCGGCTGCATTGGCAATGCGGCTTTCAAGATCGGCAAGTTCGGTTGTGGTAAAACGCATGGCATTCGCCATTGTCTGGCGATGGATAAAACGGCTTTTTGCTTCAGCCGTTTCTGTCAGTGCGGGTGCCTGAAGCGCGGTGACTTCGATATAATAACCGAGAATATTGTTATGGCGGATTTTAAGCGCTTTAACGCCCGTCTCTTCCGCATAACGGCCTTGCAATTCGGCAATGAAGCGGCGGGATTGATCCCTCAAGGTTCTTAATTCATCAAGCTCTTTGTTATAATTCTCGCGAACAAATCCCCCGTCCCGTTTCAACAAGGGCAAATCATCGGCCAGTATGCGATCAAGGTGACTGTGTAAATCAACCGGCAATTTTTCAAGAGTTGCAAAAGCATCACTTAATTCTTGCGGTAGAAGTTTACCCGCAAACAGATGTCTCACATCGCAAATAACAGCAAAGCCGCGCTGGATTGCAGCCATATCGCGCGGGCCGCCGCGACCAAGAACAAGGCGTGAAAGTGCTCGCGGCATATCAGGAGCGCTCTTCAAAATAGCCTGCAAATTTTCGGCAAACCGCATATCATTGAGAAAATAGGCAACCGAATCGAGCCTCTCGTTGATTGTTACCGGTGAAATCAACGGCGCCATCAAGCGTTCGCTCAAAAGCCTTGCACCGCCGCCGGTGACGGTCCGGTCAATCGCTTTCATCAAGCTGCCATCGCGCTGGCCTGAAAGTGTTCGTGTCAATTCCAGATTGTTGCGGGTTGCCGGATCAATAAACAAAGAGGCATTTTCATCTTCCCTGAGAGGACGCATAAGGGGGGGACGTTCATTGATCTGTGTTTTTTCAACATAACCGATTGCCGCCGAAATGGCCGAAAGTTCGGCACGATCATAGTGTCCGAGCCCCTCCAGTGTTGCCAGTTTGAAATAGTCGCAAATATTGCGTTCGGCCATATTGCTATCAAAGAGGCTTGCTGCTTGCGGTGTGACGATACGGCCAAGAATGTTGAATAACGGTTTCAATGCCTCGTCATGGAAAACACTATCGGCAACAATCAGTTCTTGCGGGTCAATGCGCATAATATCGGCAAGCAACCGGTCGGCATGGGCACGGCTTACTTTGAAAATTCCGGTCGAAATATCAATCCATGCAAGCGCAAATTCCTGATCTTTTCCCGACTTTATGCGTGAAAGCGCCATAAGATAATTGGCGCGCGCCGGATCAAGCAGTTTGTCTTCTGTCAAAGTCCCCGGTGTGACAAGGCGGATAACATTGCGTCGCACAACCGATTTGGCACCCCGTTTTCTTGCTTCAGCGGGATCTTCCATCTGCTCGCAGACGGCCACGCGGTAACCGCAGGCAATAAGTTTTTGCAAATAATCATCAGCAGCATGAACAGGAACGCCACACATTGGCACATCTTCGCCAAGATGTTTGCCACGTTTGGTAAGAGCGATACCCAATGCTTTGGAAGCTTCAACGGCATCATCAAAAAATAACTCGTAAAAATCACCCATGCGATAAAACAGCAAATAATCGCTATTTGCCGCCTTTATCTCGATATATTGCTCCATCATCGGCGTGATACGATCATCAGAGCGATTATGTTTTCTTTCCGGCTTTTCTGCCGCCATTTCCCGGGTTACTTCTTCTGCCATGCCTTTTTTTTACCTTTGCTTTCGGCTTGTCACCAAAGAGCTTTTTTAAACCGCAATGCTTTGTCGGAATATTTCAAGCTATAGCATCCAAACTATGTGTCATGCCATTCAATATGTGTTTTAATACCCAACTCTTGTCGATTGAAATGTCATCAGAATTTGTTGTTCGAAACGTCCGGACAATATATGCAAAAGCAATAAAAAACTTGGACTATTTTTTAAATATAATCCATAATTTCCGTTTATTATCACATATATACCGGCTTAAATGGAGCGAACAAACTCGCTACCTCAGAAAATGATAGAAAAATGAGCAAAAAGAATCAAAAAAACAACGACAAATCAACAAGTTACAGTTCTCTCGATCAGGAAGCGCTGGATTTTCACAGTCGCGGGCGTCCGGGAAAGCTCGAAATTATTGCGACAAAGCCCATGGCAACCCAACATGATTTGGCTTTAGCTTATTCACCGGGTGTTGCAGTTCCGGTGAAAGCCATTGCGCAAAATCCGGCTCTTGCCTATGATTATACAGCCAAAGGCAACCTCGTTGCTGTTATTTCCAACGGCACAGCCATTTTGGGCCTTGGTCATCTTGGTGCTCTCGCCTCCAAGCCGGTGATGGAAGGCAAAGCCGTGTTGTTCAAACGTTTTGCCGATGTCGATTCAATTGACCTCGAAATTGATACGACCGATGTTGATGCTTTCATCAATTCGGTCCGTTATCTCGGCCCGTCTTTCGGCGGCATAAATCTGGAAGATATCAAGGCTCCGGACTGTTTCATCATTGAAAGCCGTTTAAGAGAGTTAATGAATATTCCGGTTTTCCATGACGACCAACATGGTACGGCTATTATTGCTACAGCCGGTCTCATCAATGCGCTTTACCTCACCGGTCGGGACATGAAACATACACGTCTCGTCTGTAATGGTGCCGGTTCTGCAGGAATTGCCTGCATTGAACTCATAAAGGCCATGGGGTTCAAGTCGGAAAATGTCATATTGTGCGACACCAAAGGCGTTGTTTATGAAGGTCGGCAAGAAAATATGAACCAATGGAAAGCGGCCCATGCCGTCAAGACCGACAAACGTACACTCGCCGAAGCACTTGATGGGGCAGATGTTTTCTTTGGCGTTTCGGCCAAGGGTGTTCTGACTCCCGAAATGGTCAAATCCATGGCTCCGAAACCGATCATTTTTGCTATGGCTAATCCTGATCCTGAAATTACGCCGGAAGAAGTTGCCAAGGTGCGTGATGATGCCATTATGGCAACAGGCCGCTCGGATTATCCGAACCAGATCAACAATGTCTTATGCTTTCCTTATATTTTCCGCGGAGCTTTGGATGTCCGCGCCAGCACGATCAATGAAACAATGAAAATTGCGGCGGCAAAAGCCATAGCCCAACTTGCCCGTGAAGAAGTGCCTGACGATGTCGCCGAAGCCTATCGGGGCACCCGACTGAAATTCGGTCCGAATTATATCATTCCGGTACCGTTTGATTCACGCCTGTTATCTGCCATTCCGACTGCAGTTGCCAAGGCGGCAATGGAAAGCGGCGTTGCCGGCAAGCCTATTGCTGATCTCGAAGCTTATGCACGGGATTTGGCTGCGCGGCGTGACCCGATAGCCGCAACAATGCGCGGTGTTTATAATCGCGTACGGCAAAATCCCAAACGGATTGTCTTTGCCGAAGGTGAAGAAGAACAGGTCATGCGGGCAGCCGTTTCTTACGTCAACCAGAACCTCGGTAGTGCCATTCTGGTTGGTCATGAAGATATTATTGAAAAAAGAGCACATATAGCCGGTATCGACCTTAACAGATCCGGAATAAAAATTGCCAATGCCCGCCTGTCCGATCGGAAAGATGCTTATGCCGATTATCTCTATAGCAAAATGCAACGAAGAGGTTGGCTATTGAGAGATTGCCACCGTTACATCAATAATGATCGCAACCATTTTGCCGCATGTATGTTGGCAATGGGCGATGCCGATGCGATGATTACCGGTGTTACCCGAAATTATGAAACCGGACTTGCCGATGTCCGCCGCGTTATCGACATGAAAGCCGGCGAACGGGTTGTCGGTATTTCTATGGCAATTTGCCGCGGGCGCACCGTTTTTATTGCCGACACGGCAATTTCGGAACACCCGAATCCGGAAGAATTAGCCGATATTGCCGAGCAAGCTGCAAATTTTGCCCGTGATATGAGCTATAAGCCACGCGTTGCACTTCTGGCATATTCTACTTTCGGTCACATGAAGGGTGAAGGCGCCCAACGTATTCAGGAAGCGGTCAAATTGCTTCGCGCACGCAATGTCAATTTCGAAGTTGATGGCGAAATGAGTGCCGACGTTGCGCTCAATCCGAAAATGATGGAGCAATATCCATTCATGGGATTGAGCGAACCGGCCAATGTTCTGGTTATGCCGGGCTACCATTCTGCTTCAATTGCCAGCAAAATGTTGCAGGAACTCGGCGGAGCAACCTTGATCGGACCTATTCTCGTCGGTCTCGAAAAATCGGCCCAGATTGTTCCCTTGGGCGCACGTGACTCCGACATAGTGACGATGGCAGCATTAGCTGCCTATAACACAACAAAATAGATCTATCCGGATTTTAAAGCCTCGTTTTCTCTAACGGGGCTTTTATTAATTGCTTTATAAATAAATTCTTGAACTTTATAGCTGGCTCACAGATATGGCGGGGAAGCGTTTTATTAAACAAATGCCTTGGCTTGCTGATTTTTCCCCCGTAGCAGCGCAATTTAATTCAATTTTTAACACTATGTCCTATTTTTATCGGCATGTAATATAAAGTGTTTGGCGTTTACCAAAAAAATTGAAAATTGGGCTTAATAAAAAAGATATAGTTTATCGGTAAAAAAACAGGCTAAATTCTGTCGCGTGAGCTTTTTAAAGCAAGGATCAAATAATATGGCGGAAACTGCATCATCAATCAAATGGCTTCTTTCTCAGCAAACGGAAGTACGCTACCTTCCTGATACAGCTTTTCCAATCCGTTCGACATTCAAGTCGGAAGACGAGCTACAGCAACTGGCCCATGAAATGGCCGAGGGCAAAAAAATTGTTTTGCCGGAATATACGCCATTCGATTTCAGAGAACGGCTCACCGAAAATTCCAAGCTCATTCTTCACACCTTCCGCTCGACCGATGCCGCAGCTCGCAATAACGAGGCCATCACACCGGCAGCACAATGGCTGCTCGACAACCATTATACGATTGATAAGACCATCCAGCAGGCGCGGCGTGATTTTCCGCGTGCATTCGTCAAACAGCTTCCCCCTTATAAAGGCGAAAATGAACTGCCAAGAATTTTCGCACTGGCTTGGCTTTATGTCGCCCATACCGACAGCAGTTTTTCGCTTAAAACTTTAACGGCCATGGTCAATGGTTACCAACAGGTTGCCGATTTCCAGATTGGCGAATTATGGGCTTTGCCGTCGGCTGTCCGTATGGTTCTCATTGAAAATGCGCGGCGACTTTCCATGCGCATTGAAAAAGCCCGACGGATGCGGCGATTTGCAAACCAGGCCGCTGACCAAATGGCTCTGGCTGAAAATGACAATGCACTTCAGAACATTTTTTCAACTTACCAAGCGCTTGTTGCCGACCCGACTTTTGCCGCCCATCTTCTTTATCGTTTGCGTGGCGCTTCTGTTGATTCAACGACTGCATTAAACTGGCTTGAAGAGCAGTTACATCGTCATGGCAGCGACCCTGAATCGGCAACTGCCGAAGAACATTCGCGCCAATCAACCGGCGGTGTAACCATGGGCAATATCATCCGTGCCCTGAAAGCGATTGATGACGTTGATTGGACATATTGGTTCGAAACGGTCAGCCATGTCGATTTCATGTTGCGTGAAAACAGCGATTTCGGAGAAATCGACTTTCCATCGCGCAATACCTATCGCGTCATCATCGAAAAAATTGCCCGTCGTTCGCCATTAAGCGAACTCGAGGTGACGAAAAAAGCACTCGACATGGTGGAGAATGCAAAGAAAGACGGTGTCGCGACTGGAGCATCGGTTGCATGGTATCTTGTGGGGCCGGGACGAGAAGCATTCGAACAGGCTTGCAATTATGATTGCCCGTTCTCGACCCGTTTCATGCGTGCCTTCCGCGCGATGAAAATTTTCAGCATTGCCATTCCGGTTTCGGTTCTCACCATTCTCATTCTCATTGCAGTTTATGCATTGCTGAGGGAAACCGGCTTGAGCCATGCATTGTCGCTCACTTTCACGGCACTTGCGCTTTTCCCGACAATGGATACCGCTTTTGCGCTCTTCAATACTCTTGTTGCCTGGACTGTCGAACCACGGCGATTGATCGGATATGAATATAAAGACGGCATTCCGGAAGAAGCCAAAACGCTCGTCGTTGTTCCGACAATGATAACCTCGCGCGATTCTATTGACGAGCAGATAAGAAATCTCGAAGTTCACTATCTTTCAAACCCGCAAGGGGCAATTTATTTCGCATTGGTGACAGACTGGGCCGACTCGAAAAAGGAAGAAACAGCCGACGATCGCGATCTCCTCGAATATGCACAAAATGGTATTGCCGATCTCAACCGTTATTATCGCGGTGACGGGCAGCCACTCTTTTTCATTTTACACCGCCACCGTTTGTACAATCCCGGCGAAGATTGCTATATGGGCTGGGAGCGTAAACGCGGCAAGCTGCACGAGTTGAATCTGCTTTTGCGCGGTGACCGCGACACCAGTTTCTTCCCGACAGACCCACGTCTGCCAATGGATTGCCGCTTTGTCATGACACTTGATTCCGACACCAAGCTCACCACCGAGGCAGTCACCCGCCTTGTCGGAAAGCTCAATCATCCATTGAACCGTCCGGTCATTGACCCGAAAACACATACTGTCAAAAGTGGTTATGGCATTCTTCAGCCGCGCGTGACACCCTCGCTTACCACCGGTGATGATGCTTCATTCCTGCAGCGTGTCTTTTCCGTCAATCGCGGCATAGACCCTTATGTTTTTGCCGTCTCCGATACCTATCAGGATCTTTTGGGCGAAGGCACCTATACCGGTAAAGGCCTTTATGACATTGATGCATTCGAAATAGCGCTTGCTGACAAAGTGCGCGAAAACAGCGTTTTGAGCCACGATCTTCTTGAAGGTGGTTATGCACGCGTCGGCTTTGTGAGCGATGTCGAGGTGGTTGAAGATTATCCTACGGCTTATAATGTTGATGTTGCCCGTCACCATCGCTGGATCCGCGGTGATTGGCAATTACTGCCCTATCTCTTCACCCGTCACAATATCAACCTCATTACCCGCTGGAAAATGCAGGATAATTTGCGGCGTTCTCTGACACCGCTCATGTGGATTATTGCCTCGCTTGTAGGTTGGTGTGTTTTGCCGCTTCATACGGCTGTTTTCTGGCAATTATTCCTGCTTTTGGGCATGTTTATTGCCCCCACACTTGGTGTTCTGCGCAACATTATGCCAACGAGTATGGACAATTCGTTACGTGGCCACTTCCAATCGGTGTTGACAAATATTGCAACCAGCACAGCAGATGTTGCACTGCGCACGACCTTCCTTGCCTATTCGGCATTTTATATGGTTGATGCGATTATCCGTACGCTCTATCGCATGTTTGTTTCACATAAACATTTGCTCGAATGGAAAACATCGGCAGCAACGCGTTCTTCGCCCAACACGCTCTCCTATTATGTCACCACCATGTGGCCGGCGACATTGATTGGCGTGATTTCCATTGCACTTCCGGCAGCACTTCATAATTCTGCTGTCTTTGTAGCCCTGCCCTTTGGTCTTGCGTGGTTCTTTTCACCGCTTATTGCATGGATCGTAAGCCGTTCGGCTGCCTTTCAGGATTCGCTTGAAATCCGGCCAGCCGATAAAAACGAACTTCGGCGTATTGCGCGCCGCACCTGGCATTATTACGAAACATTCGCCAATGCCGATAACAATTTTCTTCCCCCCGACAATTTTCAGGAAGATCCGGTACCGGTTCTGGCGCGCAGAACCTCGCCAACCAATATCGGCGTCTATTTGCTCTCGACAGTCGCTGCTCGTGATTTCGGCTGGGTCAGTTTCGATGATGCTATCCAGCGTATCGAACGCACACTCGATACAATGGATAAAATGGAAAGATTCCGCGGGCATTTCTTCAACTGGTATGAAACCGATACTTTGCGGCCCCTTGTACCAAGCTATGTCTCGACTGTCGACTCGGGCAATCTTGCCGGCCATCTTGTAACACTGGCTGCAGCCTTGAGAGAATGGTCTGAAGCACCATCCGTATTCCTACAAGGTGATCTTGCAGGCCTCCTTGATGTTAATGACATTTTGCAGGAAACATTAAACCTCATCCCCGATGACCGTCGCATCCTGCGCCCGCTTCGCAGACGAATTGATGAACGCATGGCCAATTTCCGCAGGGCTGTCCGCTCGATTATGGATGAACCGGAAACGGCAACATTCCGCACGGCAAATCTCACAATTGCGGCAAACGATATAGGCCGTCTCACGAGCGAGCTTGATGGTGAAATCGGAAGCGATGAATCCCGTCATGCTGTTTCATGGGCCGAATGTTTGATCGAGACATGCGAAGCTCACACTCATGACGCGACCGCCGATCATGATACGGAGGCTTTACGCAAGACTTTAAGTGATCTTTCTGCAAGAGCACGGCAGTTTGCCTTTGATATGAAATTCGATTTCCTTGAACGAAAGGAACGTCGTCTCATGTCCATCGGCTATCGTGTTCAGGAAAACGAGCTTGATGAAAGTTGCTACGATCTGCTTGCTTCGGAAGCCCGTCTTTCGAGCCTCTTTGCCATTGCCAAAGGCGATGTCAAGGTTGAACATTGGTTCCGCCTTGGTCGTATGCTGGTACCGGTCGGCTGGAAAGGTGCTCTGCTTTCCTGGTCGGGTTCTATGTTCGAATATTTAATGCCACCGCTTGTCATGCGCGAGCCTCTGGGATCGCTCCTTGACCAGACAAACCGGCTTGTTGTTCGTAGACAAATCCAATATGCCAATGAACGCGGGTTGCCATGGGGCATTTCGGAAGCAGCGTTTAATGCCCGTGATCAACAGATGAACTACCAATATTCCAACTTTGGTGTTCCCAGTCTCGGTCTTCAACGTGGCCTTTCGCGCAATGCTGTTATTGCGCCTTATGCAAGCATTCTCGCTTCCCAATATATGCCGACAGAAGCAGTCGCCAATCTTGCACGTTTGCGCAAGCTCGGTGCGCTCGGCGAATACGGTTTCCATGACTCGGTTGATTTCACACCGGCGCGTGTGCGTGAAGGCGAAAAATATGCCGTCGTCAAGAATTATTATGCGCACCACCACGGCATGTCTATTCTCGCAATTGACAATGTTATTTTCGATGGCCGCATGAGAAACCGTTTCCATAGCGATCCGGTGATCGAAGCGGCACAGCTTCTGTTACAGGAAAAAGCGCCGCGTGAAATTCCTATGGTTCATGCAAAAACGGCTAATCCGATGCGCAGTGATGCTGGCGGTTTTGAAGACGCACCGGTTCGCGTTATCAAAGCCCCGCTCACCAAACCACGTTCGACAGTGCTTTTGTCAAATGGCAATTATTCGGTCATGTTGACCGGCAAAGGTTCCGGCTATAGCCGCTGGAACAATATTGCTGTTACCCGTTTCATGCCCGATGCAGCCGAAGACCAGCAAGGCACTTTCATCTTTTTGCGTGACCCTGCTTCCGGCCGCTGGTGGTCGGCAACGGGTGAACCAACGCGCGTTGCCGATGAAGAAGCTTCAGCGGTTTTCACCGACGAAAAGGCCGAATATACAAAAACGGTCGATGGTATAAAATCGACTGTGGAATGTATTGTTGCATCCGAAGGTGATGGTGAAGGTCGACGTATCGAGCTTATCAACACTACTTCCAAAGATCGCATTCTTGAAATTACGTCCTATGCCGAACTGGTATTGACAACGCCCGAGACAGATGCGGCCCATACGGTCTTCGCACGCATGTTTGTGGAAACGGAAATTGCCGATCAAGGCGGAACAATTTATGCCAAAAGGCGTAAACGCGACCCGAAAGATCCGGAAATCCATGTTGCCCATTTTGTCACCGATACATCCGGTTCTGTTCGTGATGCGGAAGCCGAGACCGACAGGCGTGTTTTCATCGGCCGCGGGCGCTCTATCCGTCGTCCTGCCGCTTTCGACCGTGGTGCCACTCTCACCGGAACAGAGGGTTGTGTGCTTGATCCAATTGCAGCAATAAGATGTCGTGTTCGGGTTCCAGCACATAAAAAAGCCGCACTTATCTTCTGGACATTTGCAGCAAATTCGAAAGAAAAGCTTGCATCCCAAGTTGAATATTACCGTCAACCGAATGTATTCCAGCGCGAATTCTCGCTTGCCTGGACCCGTTCGCAAGTGTCGCTTTACCAGCTTGGTATCAAGCCAAAGGAATCCGTCGTTTACCAGAAATACGCGACTTCCCTTATTTATCCGGATCGCACGTGGCGTTTGCCTTCGGAGGCGCTCGCTGAAAACCTTGGCAAACAATCCGATTTGTGGCCGATGTCAATATCCGGCGATTTTCCGATCTTCCTGCTCAGGCTTGATAATGAAGCCGATCTCGAAGTCTTGCGCGGACTTTTGAAAGCGCATGAATATTGGCGGATGCGCGGATTGACTGTCGATATTGTCATTTTGAACGAACGGGCTTTTTCTTATGCGCAAGATACCCAGCGCGCCATTGAATGGATGTGCGAAGGTTATCGCAACCGCACCGCCGAAGCAGACGGACGCCAGCATATTTTCACTGTCCGCCGTGACCAGATGAACGAGCAGAGTTTCAAGACTTTGCTTGCCAGTGCCCGCATTGTTTTACAAGCCCAGAATGGCTCCTTGTCCGAACAGATGCAGCGCATGGAAAATATCGATTCCGACCTTTCCCATCGCAATAAAGATGAGGAAACTGCTCAATCTGCCAAGACGCATAACAATGGCAAAGCTGCGCAACGAAAAAGCGGCAAACACGAAGAGATTGTTATGCCGCTTGAACAGGGCCAATTTACATCAATCGGTATCATCGGCGACCAGCATAAATCCTGCCCGCTTCCGGATGGCAAAGACCTTGCCTATTGGAACGGCTATGGCGGCTTCGACAAGGACAACAGCTATGTCATTCGTCTTTCAGGAAGAAATGCAACGCCAAATCCATGGATTAACGTTATTTCCAACGAGCATTTCGGTTTCCACGTTTCGGCAGAAGGGTCGAGTTTTACCTGGTCGGGCAATAGCCGCGATTATCAATTGACACCATGGGCGAACGATCCTGTTGTCAACCGTCCGGGCGAAGCTCTCTACATTGTCGACCGTCACTCGTTAAAACGTTTCTCGCCGGTTTCGGTTGTCGAATGTGATGATAGCGCACTCTATGAAGCGCGCCACGGCCTTGGCTATTCGACATTCACATCGAAACACGGAACGATAAGTCTGGAATTGACCCACACTGTCGATAATAAACGCCCGATAAGGCTATCGCGTCTTGTCATCAAAAACGAAGACAAGAGCCCGAGAAGCCTGAGACTTTACGATTATGTCGAATGGGTATTGGGCACAGTCAGGGCAAAAGCTGCTCCCTTCATCATTCCCGATTATGACGAAAAACGCGGTGCGCTTTTTGTTCGCAATCCTTATCATACGGAGAAGTCCGAAGAAGTAAGCTTCATTGCGGCAAGCAGCACGCCTTCAAGCTATACGGCCGACAGAACGGAGTTCATCGGCTCGATCGGAACTGTCAAACATCCGCAAGCGATCCGTCAAGGCGAGCCGCTGTCGAACACGGTTGAAGCCGGACGTGATCCGTGCTCCGCACTTGCTTTTGACATCGAATTGAAAGCCGGTGAAAAGAAAGAGATTATCTTCTATCTCGGTAATGCCAAAAATCGTCTGGAAGCAGAAAAGCTCCTTGATAGCGTCCGGAAAGAAACATTTACCTCTGTTCTTGAAAAAGAGAAAAAACAATGGACAGATTTTGTTTCCGGCCTACAGGTCAAAACAAACGACCGTTCATTCGATCTCATGGTCAATAACTGGCTTCCCTATCAAACCTATGCCTGCCGCATCATGGCAAGAGCCGCATTTTATCAGGCAAGCGGAGCATTCGGTTTCCGTGACCAGTTGCAGGACACATTGTCACTCTTGCTGCTCAAGCCGGAACTTGCCCGTGAACAGGTTATCAATGCCGCATCACGCCAGTTTCCTGAAGGTGATGTGCAACACTGGTGGCTGCCCGATAGCGGCGCCGGTGTCAGAACATTGATTTCCGATGATGTGGCCTGGCTCGGCTATGGTGCTGCGCTTTATGTCAATACCACGGGCGATCGTGAGTTTCTTGATACAGATATTGCCTTTATTGAAGGCGACAAACTCAAGGAAGGCCAACATGACAGCTATTTCCAGCCAGCCATTTCGCCAAAAACTGCCACACTCTACGAGCATTGCGCACTCGCCCTTGATCTTGCAATCAAACGCACCGGCAAACACGGCCTACCGTTAATGCTGGGCGGCGACTGGAATGACGGAATGAATCTTGTGGGCATTGAAGGGAAAGGCGAAAGCATCTGGCTCGGCTGGTTCCTTGGCACAGCTTTACAAGCTTTCATTCCGATTGCCGAAGAACGCAAGGATGAAAAACGCGTCAAAAAATGGACGCATCATCTGGAGAAGCTCACCAAAGCGCTTGAGGTGAGCGGATGGGACGGAGAATGGTACCGTCGTGGTTATTTCGATAATGGTGAACCTTTGGGTTCACACACCAACGACGAATGCCAGATTGATACGATCGCCCAATCGTGGAGTGTTATTTCCGGCATGGGAACGGAAGAACATCAAAAACAGGCCATGCAGTCCATGCTTGAGCACTTGCTTGACGAGAAAGGTGAGCTCATCCGTCTGTTCTGGCCTCCCTTTGACAAGACCGAACTTGAACCGGGGTATATCAAGGGTTATCCGGCTGGCATTCGCGAAAATGGTGGTCAATATACCCATGGTGCAATCTGGAGCATTCTGGCACTTGCCAAACTCGGAGACAAAGACAAGGCCTATCAGGTCTTTTCGATGATCAACCCGATTTCGCACGGGAAAAAACCTCACATCTATCGCGTCGAACCTTATGTGATTTCTGCCGATATATATTCGGTCGAACCACGGCGTGGCCAAGGCGGCTGGACATGGTATACAGGTTCTGCCGGTTGGTTCTATCGTGCTGCTACAGAATCTATTCTGGGCATCAACCGCAATGGTTCCAAACTTTATCTCAAACCATGTCTGCCAAAAGATTGGCCGGGTTACGAAGCAACCGTAAAATTTGACGGCGCAATCTATGTTATCAAAGTTAATCGCGGTAAAAATCTTGGCTTGACAGTTGATGACAAGAAGGTCGACAAACCTGAAAACGGCATCGGTCTGAAAAAGACAGGACATCATGAAATTAATCTGACGATCGATAAATAACTTCAAGGGGTTTAAAAACTCCTTGAAGTTCCTCGCGAAGGCTTTACTTCCTTTTGTTCTTTTATCAAGGTAACGTTCTTCCCATTGGGTAGAGGCAACAAACAGATTGAAAGTGCTATGGCGCAAACTGATATCGCAGAACGTGTATATAATCACACCTGGAAGCTTGATCCAATTATAAGATCACTGCTTGATACCGATTTCTATAAGTTCCTGATGTTGCAAATGATTTGGGGACTTTATTCGGATGTCGATGTTACTTTTTCACTGATCAACCGGACAAAAACGGTGCGGCTTGCCGATGAAATTGATGAGGGAGAATTGCGGGCGCAGCTTGACCATGCCCGCACTTTGAAATTTACCAAAAAGGAAATGATCTGGCTTGCCGGTAATACATTTTATGGTCGCAAACAGATTTTCACACCCGATTTTCTCCATTGGCTTCAAGGTTTCCAATTGCCTGAATACGAGCTGACACGTAAAGACGGGCAATATATTTTGAATTTCGAGGGGCCGTGGACCCACACCACAATGTGGGAAATACCTGCGCTTTCGATCATCAATGAATTGCGTTCGCGTGCAGCCATGCGCAATCTCGGACGATTTGAACTCGACATTCTCTATGCGCGGGCAAAAGCCAAAATGTGGAGCAAGGTCGAGCGGTTAAAAAAATATCCTGATATTCGTATATCCGATTTTGGTACGCGCCGCCGCCATTCGTTTTTATGGCAACGCTGGTGTGTCGAAGCTTTGAAAGAAGGAATCGGACGTTCATTTACCGGTACTTCCAATGTGCTTCTGGCCATGAACAATGATTTGGAAGCAATCGGCACCAATGCCCATGAATTGCCGATGGTTGTTGCAGCCCTTGCCAATAATGATGAGGAATTGCGCACAGCTCCTTATCGGGTTATGCAGGATTGGAACCGTTATTATGGCGGCAATCTTCTGGTTGCACTGCCTGACGCTTTCGGCACAGCGGCGTTCTTACGCAATGCGCCTCAATGGGTGGCAGACTGGACCGGCTTCCGTCCGGATAGTGCACCGCCAATCGAGGGGGGTGAGCGCATTATCAAGTGGTGGAAAGACCACGGCAAAGACCCGCGTGAAAAACTTATTGTTTTTTCCGATGCATTGGATGTCGATACAATCGAAGAAACCTACAAACATTTTCAAGGGCGCGTTCGCATGAGCTTCGGCTGGGGAACCAATCTGACCAATGATTTTGCCGGTTGTGCTCCCGATGACATCAAGGAACTTGATGCAATTTCGCTTGTTTGCAAGGTTACCCATGCGAATGGTCGACCGGCTGTCAAACTTTCGGATAATCCTGAAAAAGCCATTGGTGAGCCGAGTGAAATTCGCCGTTATTTGCAGTTCTTTGGCAATGAAGAACGTGTGTCGAAACCGGTAAGGGTTTAAAAAGCTCTTTTCCGTTCATTTTTCATTGCTGCTGATTTTATCCCTCCCGTCACTTTCATATGGCGGGAGGTTTTTTATGCACATTTGGAAACGACAATAGCGGGGGGCAATGTCGTTCCCGTTTTTTGCTTCACAAAATGGAATGTCTATTTTCTATCCTGAATTGTGCTTTCAAGACACGCGCGAGCTAACAGCTTGTAGAGAGCTTTGACGAAAAACTGTTTTTCCGTGGCTATTCTATTTCGCCAATAGTTAATTGCTTTTATGTGCCTTTTTGTATCAGCATTCAGGCTTTTACAATTTTCAAACACCACTCGCCTATTTTCCATAGAAGTTTGGGGGCTGGCTATTCCCTTGAAGACAATAAAAAACCGGCCCTGAAAAGGCCGGCTTTTGAAAAAAGTTTTATACGAGAAATGCGATTTAATCCGAATTTGAAAAGTGCCGTTTATGTGCCGGAAACTTTCATCAACTGTTGTTCATTCCCGGCGGTCCAAGCTTTTCGGGCCTGTTTCACACCGATCAAACATCAAGATTCGAGACGTTCAGAGCGTTGTCCTGAATGAATTCACGGCGTGGTTCCACTTCATCGCCCATCAATTTTGCAAAAACTGCATCGGCGTCCTGTGCATCGCCAATTTTGACCTGCAAAAGTGACCGTGCATTGGGATCAAGTGTGGTTTCCCAAAGCTGCTCGGCATTCATTTCACCCAAGCCTTTATAACGTTGCATTGTGAGCCCCTTCTTGCCATTGGCAAAAATGGTGTCGAGAAGAGCAATCGGACCCGAAATCGTTTCTGTCGTGTCTTTACGACGCAAAACCGGAAGTTTCCCGTAAATTTCATCAAGATGATGAGACATATTATCAATCCGTTTGGCATCGGTCGAAGCAATCAACCCCATATCGAGAACGACAACATCTTTTACGCCGCGCAGAACCCGCTCGAAACGCAAGCCGCCATCGTCATTAACATGTCCCGTCCAGCCACGTTCCATATCTTCGGCAATCAAATCAAGGCGGGCGGCCACATGATCAGCCGTTGCTTGTGCTTTTTCCTTTGTCGACAAAGCTTCCGGATTAAGTGCACCGGCAATTGCCGCCTGTTCGACAACAGTACGGTTATATCTGGTATTTAAACCATGAAGCATATTTCTTATCACACGTGCATCTTCTACCAATTGGTGCAAATCGGCACCGGCGCGCATCTCGCCATTGGCAAGTTCCAACACACTGCCTTCAAGGCCCGCTTCAATCAACGATTCCTCAAAAGCGCTTTCATTCTTGATATATTGGGAAGATTTGCCACGCGTTACTTTGTAAAGCGGCGGCTGGGCGATATAGACATAGCCCCGTTCGATCAATTCCGGCATTTGACGGAAAAAGAACGTCAACAATAGCGTACGAATATGGGCGCCGTCGACATCGGCATCCGTCATGATAATGATTTTATGGTAACGCAATTTATCGGGATTGAATTCGTCCTTGCCAATTGACGTACCAAGTGCGGTAATCAAAGTACCAATCATATCCGACGATAACATACGGTCAAAACGGGCGCGTTCAACATTCAAAATTTTACCGCGCAAAGGCAAAATAGCCTGATTTTGGCGTGCTCTTCCGCTTTTTGCAGAGCCACCGGCTGAATCACCCTCGACGATAAAAATTTCCGATTTTTCCGGATCGCGTTCCTGACAATCGGCGAGTTTACCCGGAAGTGATGATATATCCAGAGCACCTTTACGGCGGGTCAATTCACGAGCTTTACGCGCGGCTTCACGGGCTGCGGCTGCTTCTACAACCTTGCCGATCAGAATTTTTGCCTCGGTGGGATGTTCTTCAAGCCAATTGGAAAGCCCTTCATTGACGAGGTTTTCAACCACCGGCCGCACTTCGGAAGAAACGAGCTTATCTTTAGTTTGCGAAGAAAATTTCGGATCCGGTACTTTTACCGACAAAATTGCCGTTAAACCTTCACGACAATCATCCCCTGTCAAAGCGACTTTTTCTTTTTTCGCAATACCCGATGTTTCTGCATAACCGTTAACCTGACGCGTCAATGCACCACGAAAACCGGCCAAATGTGTGCCGCCATCACGTTGGGGAATATTGTTGGTAAAGCACAAAACTTTTTCATGGTAGGAATCATTCCACCACATGGCCACTTCGACAGTCATGCCGTCTTTTTCGCCATTAATGTAAATAGGTTCGGGAATAAGCGGCTTTTTGGACTGATCGATATATTTCACAAATTCGACAAGTCCGCCTTCATAATGCAATGTTTCTTCACGCACATCGGCATGTCTGCGATCTGTTAAACGAATACGAACACCCGAATTCAGAAAAGCGAGCTCGCGAAGGCGCCGTTCCAACGTATCGAAATCGAATTCGACCATTGTAAATGTTTCGGTACTGGGAAGAAAAGTAACTTCCGTACCGGTTTCATCGCCACATTCGCCAACAACTTTCAACGGAGCATCCGGTTCGCCATGGGTGAAAGTCATTTCATGAATTTTACCCTTGCGTTTGATGCGCAATTTCAACCAGACCGACAATGCGTTGACGACCGAAACGCCAACCCCGTGAAGACCACCGGAAACTTTATATGAATTCTGGTCGAATTTACCGCCAGCGTGAAGCTGCGTCATAATGACTTCAGCAGCCGAAACACCCTCTGTCGGGTGAATTTCTGTCGGAATCCCGCGCCCGTTATCAGTCACTGTGCAAGAGCCATCGGCATTCAGTGTGACTGTGATAAGGGTTGCATAGCCGGCCAATGCCTCGTCAATCGCATTGTCAACAACTTCATAGACCATATGGTGCAAACCTGAACCGTCGTCAGTATCGCCAATATACATACCCGGACGTTTGCGCACGGCATCAAGGCCTTTAAGTACCTTAATGGATTCGGCATCATAATCGCCTTCGTGATGCTGCGTTGTTTGATCACTCATAAGTCAGTCCATTTCTGCTTTAAAAACAAGATGTTAAGCCGCCTTACGAATCAAGGCGGATAAGCTCCTTATTTATACGCCATGAGCCTTGATTTACCAAGTTTTTTCAGCATTTTTCCCGTGGATAGACGGTTCAACCGGTCTCTACAGGAAGAGCTTTATAGTCTATGTGGCTTAATTTTAGAAAAGCACCAAAACTTATCAAAATCGTCTCTACAAGAATGACTCGAATAAATATAATTTCTTTCATATCGCTTCGTGTCTTATTGCTTTTTATCGTGATGTAAAACGATCGTTTCACGCTTAAAAATTTTCGGCCATAATTATTTCATCTTAAAACATATAAAATCAACTTGCTGACGCATACTGTTAGATTTCTTTGTTTCGGAAACGTTTGAAAAAATTGTTTTCCTAGGGTGTTCTTTCAAGTTCGGCAAAAGCGCCCCTTTCCGGATTTTCCGGAAAGAAGCCTCTTATTGCCGACAAAAAACAAGATTGCGATTCCATCACTCTTTCCGCCAATATCGGAAAAAAGCGTTCGCGTTTTTCTGCCCTGAATATTTGTCTTCAAGGCTTTAAAACTCAATCATTCCATTAATTTTTTCCAATGCAGCCGTGACGATTATTTCCACCCGATAGAGAGGAGAAGCAAGTTGCGCTTCACAGGTTGCTCTTGTCGGAGCTGCACTTTTTTCCAACCATGCTTCCCAAACCTCGTTCATAATGTCGAAATCCACCATATCGGCAAGCCAGATTGTTGCAGATAATAAACGGGATTTATCGGTTCCTGCCTTTGCTAACAATTGATCGATTGACGCGAGCGCCTCAATTGTTTGTTCTCTGGTGGTTTTTCCGGGGCTGCCGACCTGTCCTGAAAGAAAAACCATACCGTTATAGATGACCGCCTCGCTCATCCTCTTATTCGCATCAATACGTTTTATCGTCATATTTTCTCCTCTCGAATATTTTTCTCACCCCGACGGCGTTCAGACAATGTTTCAAAAGCAAGTTTTGCCGCATAAAGATCTGTAAGAGCGGACCCCACGGCCTTGAACAGGGTGATATCGTCATCACCTCGTTCCGGCGGTTCTTTTGATAAAGCAAGGTCGCTTAGTGTCGCTAGAATATCGCCCTTTTTTATTGTGCCATTGCCGATCGGAATACATAAATCGCCTGCCTCTTCAAGGGCTTCGGCTGTATCAATATAAAGTTTGGCGTGGCGCACCAGATCATCATCCGCTTCTCGCATCTGCGGCGTAAAAGCACCGATAAGATCAACATGGGCGCCCTTCTTTACCCAATTTTTGTGAATAACCGGTTCATTTGAAAGTGTGGCTGCCGAGATAATATCCGCCCCGTTGACAGCCTCTTCGGCAGTACCCGCTATGGTTACATAAAAGCCTGCATCTTCAAGCTGTTTTCCCAATTTTTCAGCGGATTTTTTCGTCCGGTTCCAAATGCTTATTTTCTTGATAGGCCGGACAGCAGAAAATGCATCAGCCAATAATTGTGCAACTTCACCGGCACCGATAATAGCCAATTTTTCCGATCGTGGCGAGGATAGATAACGCGCGGCCAAAGCCGATGTTGCTGCCGTACGTCTGGCTGTCAATGTATTGCCGTCAAATATTGCCAGCTCTTCGCCTGTATCGCCATCATAAAGAATATAAGTCGACGTGAGACCGGGTAAATTTTTCAAACGGTTGTCAGGAAAAACATTGACAATTTTCACGCCCAGAAATTGTTGTCCAACTTCGGAGTTTGTCCAAGCTGGCATCAACAACATGATCGGCGGGTTGTTTTGTTGTTTTCCCAATTTCAGATGTTGGCGCTCGGGCTTGGCACACCCGATAGCAAAACCTTTGTCCAATGCATCAATCAGGTCTTTGAATGGCAAAGCGTCTGCTGTTTCGTTTCTGTTGGCGTTCACCCTATCCATAATATGTTTTAAAACTCCCCGACCGTTTTTTAAGCGCCTCCAACGTTTTAACTATCGGCACTGTTTTATTTATTGGCATTTCATATGCGAAAGTCTATTTCTTTTATTCACATTCAAGATCAGCCAGCAATTATCCACAAACACCTTATGACCGCAGACAACACAAGCCTTCCAGTTACCGAAGCACTTCCCGAGCTCGACAAAGCTCTCGGTTCGCATGGTAAAGCTGTTCTCGTTGCCCCGCCGGGTGCTGGAAAAACCACACTCGTGCCACTTCATCTGTTAAAACAGGACTGGTGCAAAAACAAAAAACTCATCCTGCTTGAGCCAAGGCGCTTGGCGGCGCGCGCTGCAGCACGACAAATGGCATCCCGCCTTGGTGAAAAAGTCGGTGAGACTGTCGGCTATCTCATGCGCTTTGATAAAAAAATCTCCAAAAGCACACGCATTGTTGTGGTGACCGAGGGCGTATATTCACGCATGGTTCTCGACGATCCCGAACTATCGTCAGTGGCAGCCGTTTTGTTTGACGAATTTCATGAACGTAGTCTTGATGCCGATTTCGGTTTGGCATTGACGCTTGATATCATGGAGGGGTTGCGCCCCGATTTAAAAATTCTTGTCATGTCGGCAACACTTGATGGAGCAAGAATTGCAAAAGTCCTTCAGGGAGCACCTCTCATTGAATCAAAAGGGCGAAGCTTTCCCGTCGATATTGTCTATCAACCTCGAAAGGCGACTGACACTATCGAAGAAGCTATGGCAAAAGCCATCCGTCACTGGTTGTCGTCACAGCCTGAAAGTATTCTCGCCTTTCTTCCCGGACAAAGAGAAATAAAAAAAACCGCACAATTGCTTGCCGACACGGTTGATAAAAATACGATCATTGCGCCTCTTTACGGAGCCATGGACATCAAAGAACAGGATATAGCAATCAAACCCGCTGATCAGGGGCACCGTAAAGTTGTTCTTGCAACCTCCATTGCCGAAACGTCGCTTACTATTGACGGTATCGGCGTTGTTATTGATAGCGGGCTTTCGCGTGTGCCGGTTTTTGAACCGTCAACAGGCGTTACAAGACTTGAAACAGTGAGAGCTTCACGCGCTTCGGTCGACCAGCGCGCCGGTCGTGCGGGGAGAACAGCGCGTGGCATTGCTGTGCGCCTTTGGCACGAAGGACAAACCTCATCGCTTCAGGATTTCCAGACCCCTGAAATATTTTCAGCCGATCTTTCCAACCTTGTGCTTGATAGTGCTGCCTTCGGAATTACCGATTTATCAAAGCTTGTCTTTCTTGACCCGCCGCCAAAACCTCAAATTGTTGAAGCGCGCGAACTTTTAAAAAAACTTGATGCAATTGATGAAACCGGCCGCATCACACCAATCGGCAAAAAGATGCGTGAAACGGCTTTGCCGGTGCGTCTGTCTGCCATGCTTATCAAAACAAAAACCATAGAAGAGACCCGTTTGGCAAGCGAGATTGCCGTTATATTGACCGAACGGGGACTTGGTGGAAACGACGACGATATCGGGCGCAGAATTGAAAAATTCCGCACTGACAAATCCGACAGGGCGAAAAAAGCGCGCTTGCTCGTTCAACGCCTTGTTAACAGACAATCACTCGATAGTCGGCCCGTAAGCAAAGTCGGGTTTGAAAATTCGGCCGCGCTTTCTGTCGATCATTTAGGGCGGCTCCTACTTTTGGCCTGGCCTGACCGCGTTGCAAAGGCAAGGGGCAACAAGGGACGTTTTTTGCTTGCCAATGGAAGAGGTGTTGCCGTTGATGAATTCTCAAGCTTTTTCAAAGCGGATTATCTGGTGGTTGCCGATATGATGGGAAAAGCCGAAGAGGCGCGTGTTCTTGCCGCTGCAAAAATCGACGAAGAAACAATCCGCAATGTTCTGGCTGATAAAATAGAACGCCACAGAGACCTTTCTTTCGATGTGCAATCGCGTTGTTTCCGAGCACGAGAAATTCAAAAACTTGGAGCAATCAATTTAAGCGAAAAACCGCTTCCCCTCCCCTCGGGTGAAGAAGCCGATCACGCTGTGATCAAGGCTATAAGGCATTACGGGCTTGATCTCCTCCCATGGACAAAAGAAACTATTGCATTAAGACATCGTCTTCAATGGTTACACCGTGGTTTGGGCGGACCATGGCCTGATATGTCGGATGAACAACTGTTAAAAAAGCTCGACGACTGGCTGTTGCCATTTCTTCACGGAGAAGCACGGATTGATACAATAAGCGGGAAAGTCATTTATAATGGGCTTATATCGCTTGTGCCTTATCAGCTTCAAAACGAAATAGACAAAAAAGCCCCGACCCATTTTACCGTACCGACAGGGTCTCACATTCCGATCAATTATGAAGGGGAAGCACCACTCATTTCTGTTCGCGTTCAGGAATTATTCGGGTTAAGTCAACATCCTTCCATTGCCGATGGGCATATACCGCTTGTTCTCGAACTTCTTTCCCCTTCCCACCGGCCAATACAAATCACGCGTGATCTTCCGGGCTTCTGGCGCGGTTCATGGGCGGATGTAAGAGCTGAAATGCGCGGGCGCTATCCGAAACACCCGTGGCCGGAAGATCCGCTTTCTGCACTCCCGACGCGGCGTGCAAAACCGCGCGGCAGTTGAAATGAAGCCGAATATCGGCTTTAAACATGATGAAAGAACATTGTTTCGTTTGACCGGTTTTCCGAATAAAGAGACAAGCTCACTTCGCAAAGGCAAAATTGGCAAGGGCAAAATTGATGGAAAAGGAATTTTTTCGACGCACATCCACCTATTCGCGCCGCTTGCGTTCGACAACGCTTATTCGCATCCGCTGGCTTGCAATTTTCAGCCAGACGATAACGATTGCTTTTGTTTCCGTCTATCTCGGATTCAAGTTCCCGATTGTCCCCTGCGCAATATTGATCGGTGCATCCATCTGGCTCAATATTTTTCTGACATTCTTTTATTCGATCAATGACCGGCTATCTTCCAATGTTGCTACGGCCATTCTGGGGGTCGATATTTTGCAATATGCCGCTTTGCTTTATCTGACTGGCGGCCTACAAAACCCCTTTTCGGTTTTATTGATTGCTCCGGCGGTCATATCTGCAACATCTCTACCCGGAAAACACATTATCTTTCTCAATCTGCTCGTTATCATTCTGGCAAGTTTTCTCTCGACTTATTCGGAACCTTTACCCTGGTATTCCGGACGAACAATTGAAACGCCAAGGCTTCTCGTTGACGGTATCTGGACGGCAATTGTTTCCTCTCTCATATTTACGACGACCTATGGCTATAGGGTTGCAGAAGAAACCCGAAGTCTCGCCGATGCATTGAGCGCGACCGAACTTATTATGCAGCACGAAAAACATCTATCCGAACTGGATGGCCTAGCTGCTGCGGCAGCCCACGAACTCGGCACCCCGCTTGCAACGATCCAGCTTGTCGTCAAGGAAATGTATAACGGTTTTAAGGATGATCCGGAAATCGGCGACGATTTGAGCCTTCTGTTAAGCCAGACCGAACGATGCCGGAATATATTGAAACGTTTGACAACACTTTCCAGTGAAGGTGAAGAGCATCTTTCACATCTCACTCTTCTCGAACTTCTAGAAGAAGTTTCAGAACCGCTTCGCGAATTCGGCATCGATATTGTTACCGAAAAGGGTGAAACAATTGGCGAAGAACCGGTTTTTCCAAGAAACCCCGGCATACTTTATGGCCTCGGCAATCTATTGGAAAATGCCGTCGATTTTGCACGCAGCAAAGTCATCATCCAATATAAATGGAATGAAAAATATGTAGCGCTTACCATTATTGACGATGGCCACGGTTATGACCCGTCTATTCTCGATCGTATCGGCGAACCCTATACCACAAGCCGTCACACAGACAGTCAAGGCGGAGGATTGGGGCTTGGATTATTTATTGCCAAAACACTTCTCGAAAGATCGGGAGCAGTCTTGCGTTTCAGAAATAGTCCGAAAAAACAGTTCGGTGCAGAGGTTTATCTGGCGTGGAGTCGAAAGGGCTTAACCAAGTCCTAGATGATTTGACATTTTGTCGCAGTCAAGGCTAATGTTGACAACCAGAAGGTACATTTTGAAAACGACCGAACAAAGGACACTGCATGACTGATACTGCACATGATCAGGACGCGATCGGAGCTGACGCTTCATTGCTTCTGGTTGACGACGACAAGCCGTTTCTTCATCGTTTGGCGCGCGCTATGGAAGCACGTGGCTTCACCGTGACGACGGCCGAATCAGTGCAGGACGGGATTGCCAATGTACGCCATAGTCCACCGGCTTATGCTGTGGTCGATCTGAAATTGGGCGATGGCAATGGTCTTGATGTCATTGAAGAAATTCGTAAAATCCGCCCCGACACCCATATGATTGTATTGACCGGCTATGGCAATATTGCCTCCGCTGTCAATGCTGTAAAACTCGGGGCAATCGATTATCTCTCGAAGCCTGCCGATGCCGATGACATATTCGGAGCCCTTACCCGTCATGCCGGTGAAAAAGCTCCTGTTCCCGAAAATCCTATGTCTGCGGATCGGGTACGCTGGGAACACATTCAACGCGTCTATGAAATGTGTGACCGCAATGTTTCTGAAACGGCACGCAGGCTCAACATGCATCGGCGCACCTTGCAACGCATTCTGGCAAAGCGTGCACCGCGCTGAAATTATAATCGACGAAAACCGGAATGCCGCTTGGCACTTCTGCGCCGGTGCTGCTCTGATGCCGGTTATTCCGGCGCGCAATCTCGTGTAATCTTTCGCCGAAACCTTGTCACCAAGAATGTCCGGAATTGTCCGAGAATCCTATAGAATTACTATGAGGTGTAAACGGCCGGATTTCAGATTTCCCGTGAATTCATCCGGCCTTTTCGTCATCATCGCCCGCAAGATCAAACCCTTCGAGTTCGGCCCGGGTAAGTCTCCGTGCTGCGACCCTTGAAAAGCGCAACATAACGGCTTTGCGTGTTGCTGCCGACATACGGTGTTCCGGCGCCTCCCGCATAATATAGCCGTCAAAGCCATCTGCCAGAATAAACCCGCAATCTTCAGGAAAAAATTCCATCGGGACTTCGTTGTGGCTGGCAAAATAGAGGCGGTCGCAATGGCTACGATAATCCGGCCATTTGTGATCGGCTTTCAAATCGCCTATCGAGGATTTGATCTCGACAATAATCACCTCGCCTTTACGTGTGATTCCGACAAGGTCGGCCCGCCTTCCGTCGGCAAGTGGCAACTCGCTTAAAACGGGAATACCCAGTCGCAAAAAAAGTCTTTGAACGCCGTGGCGAACCATCAGGGCTTTTTCTGATTGACGCCCGTCGTCCAATGGATGTTCCTTATGAAGATTGATAATCGGCATAACGAGAAAGTTTACTTGTTCCCTTTTGAATTCCTACCCGCAAGTTCCTGTTTTGCGCGTATCATCAGTTGATTAATACGAGCTTTGCGACAGCAATTTGTAAACATGTTTACCAGTAATTCTCTTGTTTGTCCTAATGCTAGAGACCAGATTTTATCGATGCCTGTTTACTCATGCCAAATTATTGGTGATGAACGCCCAATTCATTCAATGTCTTTTCAATCATCGGCAACATTTTTTCGACAATGATAGCAACGCCTTTTTCATTGGGATGTTTGCCATCATCCAATTGAAGATCCGGATGCCCTGCTACGCCATCCAGAAAGAAAGGATAGAACGCTACATGATATTTATCGGCAAGACGTTGATAGATCGACTCGAATTGCTGCGCTTTTTCCTTGCCATAGTTGGGAGCGCTTTTCATACCGACAAATATGACCGGAATTTTACGCTCTTTCAATCGTGACAACATGAAATCGAGATTATCTTCCGTAACTTTCGGGTCTATGCCGCGCAACATGTCATTGGCACCCAGCTCCAGAATGACAAGCCCCGTTTGTTCGGGTACCGACCAGTCAAGACGTTCACGCCCGCCTGTCGTTGTATCGCCGGAAACGCCAGCATTGATAATTGAAACATTATAATTTTTTGCCTGCAAGGTAGCTTCAAGGGCGGCGGTAAAAGATTTGTCGACGGCAAGTCTATAGCCGGCCATGAGACTATCGCCAAAGCCGACAATCTGGAACGGACGTGGCGGCGTCAAATCATCGTCAAGAACTGTTGTTTCAGTGTCTTCCCGTGCCGGTTCCTGTATTTGCCCGCTTTCTTCAGCAAATAGAGGTAAACCCGCAATGCAGCCAAAAGAAAGGCCGATAAATGCGCAAATGAATGATCGCAACATTATTTCTCAATTCCTTTACGAGAAGTATAGTTATATTTTGAATCAGCTTATGGCATAAGAACAGGAGTTATTTGTGGCAAGTTCGCTCGTTAAACTGAAAAATATCGATCTTACTCTGGGTGAGGGAAGCTCGCGCGTTCACGTTTTAAAGGAATTGTCACTTACGATAAATCAAGGTGAAACCGTGGGCATAGTCGGCCCCTCCGGCTCCGGCAAATCGACATTGCTTATGGTGCTTGCCGGGCTTGAAAAAATTGATAGCGGTGAAATAACTATTGCGGATACGCGCATCGACAAGATGAACGAGGATGAAGCAGCGATTTTTCGCGGGCAGAATATCGGCATTGTTTTCCAATCCTTCCAACTTATCCCCAACATGACGGCTTGGGAAAATGCAGCTGTTCCGCTCGAACTTGCGGGAAACAAGGAAGCTTTCGCTATTGCAAAAAAAGAACTTGAGAGCGTCGGGCTTGGCGGGCGGCTTCATCATTATCCGGCAACATTATCAGGTGGCGAACAACAGCGCGTTGCGATTGCCCGCGCACTCGCCCCCAATCCCCGTATCTTGGTTGCCGACGAACCGACCGGTAATCTTGATGCCGACACCGGTAAAACAATTGCAGACATCATATTCAAACGCGCAAAAGAACATGGATTGACGACTGTGCTTGTTACCCACGACCTTGGCCTTGCAGCACGTTGTCAACGTCAAATCCATGTAAAAAACGGTCGCCTCGAAAATGAAAGCGTGATGCCGGCATGAAAAGATTTCAGGAACTTTTTCTGGCATGGCGTTTCTGTTTGAGAGAAATGCGTAGCGGCCTTAAAGGATTTTATATTTTCCTTTGCCTGATTGCATTGGGCGTTGCAGCCATTGGCGGGGTGGATGGCGTTTCAAAAAATATCAGCAATGAAATTAAAAATCAGGGGCAGGTTATTCTAGCCGCAGACATACGTTTTAGCCATACACAGCGCGAAGCAAATGAAAAAGAATTGTCATTTTTCAAAGCCCAGGGAAAAGTTTCCGAAAATATTCTCATGCGCTCTATGGCACGACGTGTGGATACCAATGATGGCACATTGGTCGAAATTAAGGCTGTCGACAGCTTCTACCCGCTTTATGGAAAATTGAAAACCGCGCCTCAAGCCACAAACGACGAATTGTTCGGAAAAGATGAGAGACGTTCTGGTGGTTTTGGTGTTGCTATCCAGAAACTTTTGCTTGACCGGCTCCAGCTTCACATTGGTGAAAAAATTAGAATTGGCGATCAAGACTTCACAATTCGCGCAGTCGTCGAGGATGAACCCGACCTCTTGTCGGAAGGCTTTCAGCTTGGGCCGCGGGTTTTTATGTCGATTGATGCTTTACGCGAAACGGGTCTTATCGTTCCCGGAAGTTTGCACAATTTTGTCTATCGAATAAAACTCGATAATCCGTCTGACAGCAGCTTAGAAAACCTTCGGAATAACCAGGAAAAAGACTATTCGGAAAATGGTTGGGCAATCCGCAGCCGTGTTGATGCTGCTCCTGTTTTACAAAAAAATATCGAACGTTTTACCAGTTTTCTTACGCTTATCGGGCTTACAGCGCTTGTTGTCGGAGGGGTCGGCATTGCCAATTCTGTCAGTGCCTATATGGATAAAAAACGCAAGGTAATCGCCATATTCAAAGCACTTGGTGCGCGTTCGCGTTTCATTGAAGAAATTTATTTTTCACAAATCATGCTCATCGCACTCATTGGAATTGTGATAGGGCTTGTTTTCGCGGCAATCATTCCTTTTGTGGCAAGTTTTGTCATCAGTCACTATTTGCCATTTTTCGGGCATGCGCATTTTTCACCAACCAGTCTCATCCTTGCAGTCATTTTTGCATTATTGACAGTTTCTGCCTTTGCGATACTGCCTTTATCGCGGGCCCGCTTTATTTCGGTAACCACGCTTCTTCGCCCCTTCGACATTTCGACAGTCAAAAAGTCGGATAAATCTGCGCAGCTCATTTCAGCAATATTGCTTCTCGTAACCGCAATTCTTGCAATCGCTACAGCCTCCGACAAAAAACTTGCTTTCATATTTATCATCGCAGTCATTATTGTCTTTCTGGTTTTAAGAGCGATTTCCTCGTCCATTATTTTTGTCGCGCGCAAATGCGCCCATGTCCATTCAACCATTTTGCGCGTTGCTATAGCCAATATTTATCGGCCGCAATCCATTACCCCTTCGGTTGTTCTCGCACTCGGGCTCGGTTTGACACTGCTTGTCACGCTTTCCACAATCGACAGCAATTTGAGATCGGAATTATCCGGTTCTGTTCCCGAAAAGGCTCCCGATTTCTTCTTTATGGATATTCTGAAAAGTGATGCAGACGATTTTTCAAACTTTTTGCATCATCAGGATCCGTCGGGAAGTTTCAAGATCATGCCGACATTGCGCGCCCGTATCACAAAAATAAACGGTGAACCGGTGAAGAACAGGAAAATAAAAGAAGAAAGTGAATGGGTGTTGCGCGGTGACCGGAATATTACCTATTCGGCGGCTATGCCGGAAAACACCGTGCTTTCGGAAGGCCAATGGTGGAAAAATGACAGAAGTGATGCAATCGAGGTTTCTGTTTCCAAAAGGGAAGCAAACGGGCTGTTTTTGAAACTTGGTGATACCATCACTGTCAATGTGTCGGGGCGGGAAATAACAGCCCGCATTACCAGTTTCCGTGATGTCGATTGGGATTCATTCAATATGAATTTCGTGATGATTTTTTCGCCACAAGCTTTGCAAGCTGCACCACATGTTTACCTTGCAACTTTCAAAGAGGGGAAAAACCATACTATCAATGAAGCGGGATTGATGCGCGACATTGCAAATCGTTTCCCTTCAATTACGGTCGTACCGGTTCATCAGGTTCTTGATGACGCAAGAAAAATCGTTGATGAAATCGGTATTGCAATCCGTGCATCATCCGCAATCGCAATTCTTGCCGCAATTCTTGTCCTTGTCGGCACACTTTCGTCGACCAACAGGTCACGTATCCATGATGCAGTGGTCTTGAAAACCTTGGGCGCAACCCGCAAAATGCTCCTCAAGGCCTACCTTGCCGAATATACAATTCTCGGACTTGCAACGGCGGTTTTTGCATTTGTTGCCGGAACGATAGCCGGTTCAATGATCGGCCATTATAAGATGGAGATAACCAATACCCATTTTTTCTTCGGCTCGGGTGTCATGGTTGTCCTTGTCGCTCTTATCCTGACAATCGGTTTCGGTCTCATTGGAACCTGGCACATTTTGAGTGAAAAACCATCGCGTTTTCTTAAAGAATTGTAATGTATTGAAAACAATGAAAGACTTGTAATTTATCAAATTAATGCCCATAATATCGGTTAGGCATGCTGGGGTTCCGCCAGCGGCGCCCGGGATTGAAATGGGGGAAGACAGTTTTTCCAACCATTTACCGACACCGTCCGGAACACAAGCTAAAGGATTATTTATATGGCTGATTTCAGAAACTTTCGCCCGACGACAGTCACTCAGGCCGATGCTTCCATTGACCAGGGACTGCGCAGTTATATGCTAGGCGTTTACAACGCGATGGCAATCGGGCTTGTTATAACAGGTATTGCAGCGTTTGTTATTGCGTCACTTGCAACAACAAGCGATCCGACACCTGCTGTATTACCCAATGGTGTCCGTCTGTCATCATTCGGTGTTATGTTCTATAACTCACCGTTTGCATATGTTGTGATGTTTGCTCCGCTTATTGCAGTTTTCTTTCTAAGCTTCAAAATCGGGTCGTTGAGCACAAGTTCGGCACGCGCATTGTTTTTTGTCTATGCGGCACTCGTCGGTTTGTCGCTTTCGTCAATCATTTTGCGCTACACCCCTGCAAGCATTACGCAGACATTCTTTATCACCGCGGCTTCTTTCGGTGCCCTTTCACTCTATGGTTACACAACAAGACGCGATCTGACAGGCATGGGGTCTTTCCTGTTTATGGGGTTGATTGGCCTTCTACTTGCCATGGTTGTCAACTTGTTCCTTGGCTCGAATGCATTGCAATTTGCAATCTCGATTATCGGTGTTCTTATTTTTGCCGGTCTTACCGCTTATGACACACAGACAATCAAAGTTATGTATTATGAAGGCGATGCCGAAGAAACACGCGGCCGTAAGGTTGTGATGGGTGCTTTGACACTCTATCTCGACTTCATCAATATGTTCGTTTTCTTGTTGCAATTCCTCGGTCAGAATCGCAACTCCTAAGAATTCGAATATAAGACGATTTTTAAGCCCCGCCTTTCTTAAAGACGGGGTTTTCTTTTGGCAAAATTCAAAGTCATTGCTATTTGCTAATCCAACAAAAATTATGATTTTCCGATAGAATAGAAAACCGTAAGAGCACCAGTTTTCCGATGCTCTTCAAAAGAGATAAATCCAATAAAAAAGCTCAAACAATTTTGAAAAGTTTTTTGTCAAACACTTTCAGAACATTGCGAAGTTCTTTGCCACGTTTCAAAATCAAACCGCTTGCCGCAATGACGCTGTAAGCACCCTGTCGGTTCGCCAATTTCGGATTTTTCTCGACACGATAAAGCGGTACCTCGGCAGTACGGCGAAATATAGAAAAAACGGCTCTATCATCAAGATGGTCAATCGCATAATCGCGCCATTCACCGGCGGCAACCATCTGACCATAAACACGCAATATCGCATTCAGTTCAATTCGGTTGAAAGCAACAGGTCCTGAATGTTTTCTGTGAGTATTCTGTGAAAAAGCTTCGATTATTATTGCTTCATCGTCGCTCATATCAGCCATAGTTTTGTCTTTCACCGTTTACGGAAGATATTGTCCCATTTTAAATGGTTACGCAATTTTTCTCGCAACAATTAAATCTTTTATCATAGTTTAATGAAAAAATAGATGGTAATAGTCTTCAACTTCAAGCGACCTAACTTGTAGTTTCAAAGCTGTCACTTCATATTATGGTTAAAGCTTTCGAGCGGGGCAACTCTGCTTTCAGAAAAAAATGATGGATATCCTTAAAAATAAAAAATTCCATTGGCCAAGCCAATTAAATCAAAAAGCGCTCCAGACCAGATTGTTACAGGCTGTCCGCAACCGCCATGGACATCGTCCGAAAGATGCCGATCGCGACACTTATGATATGGTTGTCGGATCCTACAATATTCATAAATGTGTCGGCGTTGACAATGTGTTCGATCCCGCACGAATTGTCCATGTCGTTGCCGAACTTGATCCCGATATTATGGCATTTCAGGAAGCCGACAAGCGTTTTGGCGAAAGAATAGGCTTGCTTGATCCGGAACTTTTAAAGTCGGAAACCGGATTGGAACGTGTGCCGATCAATACCATGTCTCCACGAGGGCTTGGTTGGCATGGCAATGCGCTTTTCATGCGCAATGGTAAAGTCAAAGATATTGTCCAACTGAAACTGCCCGGCGTTGAACCGCGTGGTGCACTGATTGTCGAACTCGACATGCCTCTCGGGCTTATCCGTATTGTTGCAGCCCATTTCGGGCTATTACATCATTCTAGAATTCAACAGGCAAAACTCATTTTGTCCATTCTGGAAAAACGCGAAATCATGCCGACGATTATGATTGGCGACCTCAATGAATGGCGACTTGGCAGGACATCCTCTCTTAAAAGCCTTGCTCCGTTCTTTGATTTACGGCTCGGCACATTGCCAAGCTTTCCCTCCCGTTTTCCGGTTCTGGCGCTAGACCGTGTTTTTGCTTATCCACACGAGCTTGTTTCCAACATAGAAATCCATAATTCGCCATTGGCAAGGCTCGCTTCCGACCATTTGCCTATCAAGGCGGAAATCGACCTTGAAGGGGCAACAAAACTGCTTAAAGAGCGGGTAAAACAGACCACAAGATAGATTTTGCCAAGAAACCGACGGCTGGTTTTAAAGACAATCGAATTTTTCCGCTGTTTTTACCGCGCTCCGGTTTTTGTCCTTTGGCCGAAAGTTTTCGCCTGATGCAAGGTGTGGGGGCAGACCCGCAAATTGATCGCCTCGGGCTCTTTGTTTTATATATTTTAAAAATATGACGGCGCTCTCGTGCTAAAGATAGGGTGAGCCCAACCAGATAATTTTGTCAATCAGACGCAACAAAAAGGGACGATTGACGAGATTTTCCAATTTTACCTCGCGGGCGTCTTCTCTTTCGCGAATGATTTTTTCTGACAAATAATGTGCAAGCGACTCATCGAATATTTCCATATCGATTTCGAAATTGAGTCTTAAAGAGCGAGAATCCAGATTTGACGAGCCGACATAACTCCACTGATTGTCGATAGCCATGAGTTTGGAATGATTAAAAGGGCCGTTCGCACGCCAAATACGACACCCGTCACGCAAAAGCTGGTCGAACTGCGCACGCATCGCCCGATCAACGAGTTTCAAATTATTATTTCCGGGAACAACAATATCCACTTCCACGCCACGACGGGCGGCCGTAACCAATGCGCTGATCAATTCGCGATCCGGCAAAAGATAGGGTGTCATGATATGGATATGCTTTTCAGCGAGTGAAAATGCCCCGATCAACATATGCTGGTTGGTTTCGATCAAGCGATCAGGACCTGTCGGGACCACGCGAATACAGACATCTTCATCGGAAACCTTTTGAACTGGCTGGATAGCCCAGATTTTTGTATCCAGATTTTCTTTTGTTGCAAAAGCCCAGTCATTGGCTGCAACTGAAAAAATATCGGCAACAGCAGGACCTTCTACACGAAAATGGGTATCATCTGCTGTCTTTTCGCCGCTGAATGTCTGGGAAAAACCGGCGCGTATATTCATTCCTCCGGTAAAAGCAACGCTCCCGTCAACAACAAGAATTTTTCGGTGCGTGCGCAAATTGGCATAAGGCAGTCTTAAACCGATAATGATATTTCCGTTGAAGACTGCAACCGGAACTTTTTCGCGCCGCAAATCGCGCACGATAGACGGTATTGAATAACGGGCGCCAACAGCATCAATAAGAACGCGCACTTCGACGCCACGACGCACCGCAGCCGACAAGGCTTTAACGAAAAGCTCTCCCATACTATCGCGATCAAAAATATAACATTCAAGGATTAGGGAATGTTTTGCTGCACCGATTGCGTCGAGCATTGCACTATAAGCTTCATCGCCATTATCAAGAACTGTCAGGTGATTTCCATAAGTCATTCGCCCGGGAGTTACATGATCGCCCAGTCTTTTCATCGGCATGGCAAGGCGTCCGAACCGGTTCAGGATATAACTATCGGAACAATCGAAATTACCGGAACGCAGGCGGCCTTTTCCCCAAGCGTGACGATGCCGTTTATAAACGACGTTATTATGCATCCGGTTGATACCGAAAATACCGTAAATGACAGCACCTAAAATGGGAGAGAGCATGATAACACCGACCCATCCGATCGCGGTGCGAACTTCCTGTTTAGTCATAGTTGCATGAATTGCGGCACCAAGCCCCAGAAAAAAAGATAATATGGCGAGGATATGCGGCCAATAATTTTCAATAAACACATGCATATGTCACGTTACTTTCATCGGTCTTTATACAGGTTGATAACCGCAAAGATGATTAACCGTCTTTATTTCTATGTTATTTCTTTTTATATTCTATGCTAAAGGTGACGCGAAAATGGTATTGCCGGAATTAATGAGCAATGCCATAAAAAGCATTCTTCTGAAACAGTCATTTTTGAAAAGGAAATACCGTCGTGAGTTCAAATAATTGGAATCCGCTGGAAGGCGCGCGAGAGCTATCGGCGAAATGGGGCTGGTTTTTGGTTCTTGGAATCATTCTTCTACTGGTAGGTATTGTCGCAGCATTTACATTGCCCTTTGCCACAGAAGCTGTTGCAATTTATATCGGCATTATGATGCTTGTGGGCGGGATTGTGCAAGTCATTCACGCATTCAGTGTTAAAAGTTGGGGGCGTTTTTTCTACTGGTTACTGGCTGGACTACTTTATACCTTCGGCGGCATTGTCTGCCTCGTGCAACCGATTTTGGCTGCTGCTGTGTTTACTTTTCTACTTGGCTTTTTGCTTGTTGTTGCCGGTGTCATCCGTGTGATTATCGGCTTTCAGAGCCGGGAATTGAAGGGGCACGGATGGATTATTGCTGCCGGTATTATTACGGCTGTTGCCGGTCTTATCATCACAACCGGCTGGCCGGCTAATACGCTATGGGTTTTGGGATTGTTCCTGTCAATCGATCTGATCTTTCAGGGATGGGGCTGGATCGGTTTTGCGATCGGTTTACATTCGCTCAAAAATTCGGGTCTATAAAGATCGAATAAAAAAGGGGAAGATTGCTCTTCCCCTTTTTTTACGTTTATCTCAGCTTAACCGTTCATAACAGACATTTGCTAGTCCATGTTGTACAAAACCAAGTTCGGCGGCTGCACCTTTGGACAAATCCAGAATACGTCCGGCAATGAACGGGCCGCGGTCATTAATACGCACGATAATGGATTTTCCATTGAACTTATTCGTGACACGAATTTTGCTTCCGAGCGGTAATGTTTTATGCGCTGCTGTCATTCCGAACGGATTCATCTTTTCACCTGAAGCCGTTTTCGAGTGCAATGCATACCACGATGCGCCACCACATTGACTACCATGGCTGATATGGCCATGATTCAAGCTCGCATGTCCTTGATTGAAAAAACAGACAACAAAAATTGCTGTCAGGAACGGAAGAAGTCTTTTTTTATCGGTTAAAAAACACATATCCTGCTAACTGGTTAGAGTTTCGGGTCATTAAACGAAAAACTGATATAACCTGAGGTTGTGTTGTTCACATGGCCGTCAAAAGGCATTTTTGCCATTATTATCAATTAGTTGACCTAATTTGGGGCAATTTGTTATACAACTATGAGTTTTTAGCAAGCGTAGATAAGAGATGAAAGAATTCAACACACCGGCTCCGCTACGGATTTTCTATCTGGTGATCGGCTGCCTGATGATTGTTCTGGGGCTTATCGGAGCTGTTCTTCCGATCATGCCGACAGTGCCATTTTTACTCGTCGCGTCCTGGTGTTTTGCGCGCTCATCCCCGCGTTTTCATAATTGGCTTCATAGCCATAAGGTTTTTGGCCCCCCGATCAAACAGTGGGAGGAACAAGGCGTCATATCACCTTTTATCAAATTCCTCGCGGTTGGCGGAATGGCTGTCGGCTTTTGTTCTTTTATGATCATTGCCCAACCGGTTCTTTGGTTGGCTGTGGCGACTATTGTCGTATTGGTGTTGATTTCAATTTATATTTTAACTCGTCCATCGAGATAAATCGTTCATTGCTACGAATGACTTACCCCTTCTCACTCGCGATAAAACTGTTATACCAACTATGGGTTTCGGCTTCTGCGAATTTTGTCCGCCTGATTTCTATTGCCACATCCTCCGAATGATCCAGAAACTTTTCCATTACGGAAATTTTCACAAATCCGGTTTTTCAACGCCCCTTTACCAAAGTCACCATAAAAATAAAAAGGCGCGGAAAAACCCGCGCTTTTATAGAAGGAAAAAATTGGTCAAACCTTATTTAACAATAACCTTGGCACCTATTTCGGCCCGATTATAGAGATCGATAATATCCTGATTGATGAGCCGAATGCATCCCGACGAAACATTTGTGCCTATAGTCCACCATTCAGGCGTACCATGTAGTCTGAACATGCTGTCTTTACCATCCTTATAGAGATAAAGTGCGCGTGCACCGAGCGGATTTTTCACTCCCGGCCCCATACCGCCAGCAAATTCCTTCAGTTCGGGTTGACGCACCAGCATACGCTGTGGCGGTACCCAGTAAGGCCATTTGGCTTTGCGACCGATTGTTGCATTTCCCGACCAGCGGAATCCGTCACGCCCGACCCCGATGCCATAACGCATGGCTTTCCCATCCGGCATTATGTAATAAAGAAACTTGGCTTCCGTATCGATGATAATCGTACCGGGTTTCTCATCCGTCGGATAAGCAACGATCTGGCGACGAAATTCCGGCTTGATCTCGTTTGCCTTGAGCGCGGGTATAATAAACCCGCCATCATTTACTTGTGAATAGGCCGAAAGGGGCGATGTCGATCCCCCTGTAGTCGTACAACCGGCTAGTGTTGCACTTGCCAGCAGGCTTGCGGCAAGCAAAATAGATTTCACGCGCATATTCCCTCTCAACTCAACAGGTTCAAGCAGCAAGCACGAATCACATTCGTGTCACTCAATTAAATCTCCGATTATTAACAGGATGTTAACCATATACAGTTTGCGCTATTTTGATAGACAAAATTTTTTGACATTAAATTTTGTGCCCACTTTTTTATTTTCACTTACATTAACAAAAAATTCTCGGCTTATAGCTCTACCAAACAAATATTGTTATTTTAAAAATATATTCTTAAAATTCATTCAAATAAAATATATCAAAAACAATTCGTTATTATGTTAAATAAATAATTATAATTCCGTTTTTATATTGATCATGATGATTATTTTATATTCAATATCCAAAAAGAAATATTTTTAGTTGTAAAAATAAAAGATAATTCGATATCGGTCGCTTAATTGTGAATTGGAAATAACAATTTTACTGGATCAGAATACTCTTTCTTCGTAGCATTTATTGGAGATTGCGTATTAACCCTATCGATTGTGAGAGTAAGAGCCTTATGGATTGACGGAACTCCCAATTGGAAAACAGCAATTGCGCGAAATCTTTTTGAACGTGAAGTGATAAAGGAAAGATCTGATCAATGCCCCAAAAGCGGGGGACCGAACAGAATTATATCGGAAAAGAAAAAGGCCGCGCGGGAGGAGATGCGCAGCCTTTGATTCCGAATGCAGCTATGGGAGGAGGAGGTGCTGCATTCAACTTGCTGGATTTGGGAGGAGGAGTAATCCAGCGAGAGGTAAAATATTTCAACGCTCCCCGAACAACAATAGACAATATTGCATAGCTGTTATGCATATAGAAAAGTCTGTGTTTTCAAATGGTTATCTTTAACGAAAGGGAACGATGCCCCAGAAACAACCGCGAAACGTCTTCAAAGCCCAAGGAACGAGATAGCGTTTTTTAAACCGTTTTAATTCGCGCCTTATTTTTTCCGGTATTGTTCTTCGCGAATGTTTGGGACCTTTTATTGTCTTTCTTTCAGACAAAATCGTACTGGAAAGGCCGATTTGAATAACAACAGCCGGAAACATTTGTTCAATGTTAAGGGTACTGAATATACCGCATTCCGGATTATACATGATTTCATCGACGGGTGCTTTGATCTGTTTATTCACGTCATAAAGTCGTTTGGCGCAACTTTTGGAAATGATATACCCGCCAGAACAATAATGTTTGGTGAGTAACGGCGCCAACTTATATCCATCAAGCAATTCTTTATTGAATTTTCCCAATACGCATGTGATTTCAGCTGTATCGAGTTTAACGATATCGCACCCTTCCGGTATCCAATCGAATTTTGTCAAAAACAGATATGCATGAGGAGACAGTTTCACATCATCCTCGAACACTGCTCCATAAGGGTCATCACCTTCGGCAATTAAACGCCAGCATTCACGATGACTGAGAAAGCAGGCCACCTCTGCTTTGGTCAATGGTTTGGGCCAGATAGACGTTTGTGTTAACCGTTCATAGTCTTCTTGCGACAAATTGCGCCCATCAACAGCCTTAACGCGTGTAAAATCAAGACCTTCTTTGGTAAAGACGCTTTTTATATGTGTTAAGCGCTCCTCTGAACGGTCAAGATTAATCACATATCGTTTCATAGAGTTTAGAGCTCCGGTGACAAGATTCACCTTTGCTTCTATCATCAAATGTCGGCGATACTCAAGCAGTAGGTGCCTTTTTACGTATGGTAAATGATATTACAGAGAATACAACCATGAATAGTATTGTCATGATCAATACAATCGTTGATGCTGCATCCGAACCAATAAAAGCACTTGAATAAACGCCCAGAAAACTGCTTGTCACGGCAATCAGTATCGCAATCAACAACATATATGAAAACCGTTTGGTTAAAAGATAGGCAATTGCACCCGGAGCAATCAACAGCGAGATTGCCAGAATAATTCCGACAGCTTTGAGCGCGGCAACGATCGTAAGGGAAATCATCGTGAGTAAAGCATAATGAAGAAAGCCGACATTAAGGCCAACCGCTTTTGACTGAACCGGATCGAAGCAAAATAGCAAAAAATCGCGCCATTTGGCTCCAAGCACTGCTGTGACCAAAAAGGAGATTATCAATGTTTGCAAAATGTCCAGCCAATTGACACCCAACAAATGGCCGAACAGGATATGATTCAAATGAAGTTCGCTTTCTATACTGGTTGCCAAGACGAGCCCCAAACCGAACATTGAGGAAAACACCACCCCCATCACTGTGTCT
Source organism: Ditibartonella apihabitans (assembly GCF_002007485.1). Lineage (GTDB taxonomy): Bacteria > Pseudomonadota > Alphaproteobacteria > Rhizobiales > Rhizobiaceae > Bartonella > Bartonella apihabitans. The sequence continues at coordinate 235,451 of NZ_CP015820.1, read as the reverse complement.
TGCTTGATACGGCTGTTTGCTCCCAAAAAACCGGTGAGAACAGCACAAACCATGCCTGCAAGAAAGGCACCGAAGGCCATCATTGCCATAGTAACATCGGACCGGTCGACAGCCTCGATTGCGACAAAGGGCAAAAGTCCCAGAACAAACATTGCGGCAGGTGTCATCATGTAACCGACAACAACGCCGGGGAAAACGGCATGTGAAATGGCGTCGCCCAATAGCGACCAGCCTTTCAGAATCAAAAAACTTGAGAGCATCGCCATGGGGATGGCAACAATCATCGTGATCAGCATTCCCCTGATCATAAAAGGAAATTGGAAGGGAAATAAAAGTGCGTCAATCATTGTTGAACTTTCCTTGCGCGCAAGCGTGCAGCGATAAAACCGTGTTTGGGTGCGAAAATGAAAGCGAGCGCGAAGAGCGTCGCCTGCAACAATACAATGACGCCACCGGTCTGCGCATGGATAAGATAACTTGCATATACGCCGATGATACTTGTGAGAATTCCGATGATAACCGAAAGAACAATCAAGCGCTCGAAACGGTCGGTTATCAGATAAGCAGTTGCCCCGGGGGTGACCACAAGACTAATGACCAGAAAAGCTCCAACCGTTTGCATGGCGGCAACTGTTGAAGCTGCAAGCAATGCAAAAAACAAAATTTTCAACCCCTTGGTATTTATACCGATTGAACGGGCATGATTTTCGTCAAAGAAAGTCACCATCATATCTTTCCATTTGATGGAGAGAATAATGAGTGAAATTACGCCGATCATTGCAAGCTGAAAAATATCTGTCGGGCTCACTGCCAAAATATTTCCGAGTACGATTGTATCAATGCTCACCGCCATCGGCTTTAACGATTTCATAAACAGCCCGAGCGCGAAAAAGGATGAAAAAATAAGACCTATAATCGTGTCTTCTTTCAATTTCGTTCGCTCGTTGAAGAACAGCATGGCAGCGGCAGCAAGCCCGCCTGAAAAAAAAGCACCAAGAGAAAATGGCAAGCCCAACATATAGGCTCCGGCAACACCGGGAACGATCGAATGGGAAAGTGCATCACCGATCAGCGACCAGCCTTTGAGCATCAAAAAAGCGGAAAGAAAAGCACAAACGCAGCCCACCAATGCGGAAACCCACATGGCGTTTATCATAAAATCATATGAAAAAGGTTCCAAAAACTGGTCTATCATTGTGGTTACATTTTTTGCTGGTAGGGAGAAAGCACAAGCGGATCTTCGTCATCGCTGACAATATCCACTCCGGCGGATGTTTGCTGAGGGGTAACCACCTGATGTCGTAATGCGCCACCAAAGGTTTTTGTGAGATTTTCTTCAGTAAAAATTTCCGAAGTCGGGCCATACCCCAAAACCGTGCCCTTTATCAAAACCGTGCGGTCACAAAATTCGGGCACCGAACCAAGATTATGCGTGGAAACCAGCATAACAGCACCGCTTTTGCGCATTTCTTTCAGCAATGTGATGATTTGATCTTCGGTTTTGACATCAACGCCGGTAAAAGGTTCGTCAAGTAAAATGACCTTTGCTTCCTGCGCTATAGCGCGGGCAAGAAAAACGCGTTTCTTTTGCCCGCCGGACAATTCCCCGATCTGGCGTTTGCGGAAGGCCAGCATATTTACCCGCTGCAAAGCGTCTGTCACAGCGGCATAATCGACATCTTTGGGCTGGCGCAAAAAATTCATGTGACCGTAACGGCCCATCATAACGACATCTTCAACCAGCACCGGAAAATTCCAATCGACATCTTCCGCTTGAGGGACATAAGCAACAAGATTTTTCTTCAGTGCATTACGCACCGGCATATCGAAAATAGTGATGTTGCCGCGCGATAAACGGACAAACCCCATGATGGCTTTGAAAAGCGTCGACTTGCCGGAACCGTTGATACCAACCAATGCCGTAATAGAACCGGTCGGCGTTTCAAAACTTGAATCGCGAAGCGCCGTATGACCATTACGGTAGGTTACCGTAATATGTGATGCCGAAATTCCCACTATGTTCATTTGGCTAGTCCTTTGGAAATGGTGGAACTCGTGACTTTCAGAAGATCAATGTAAGTGGGGACAATGCCGTCAGCTTCGGACAGCGAGTCGACATAGAGCACACCACCATATTTGGCACCGGTTTCACGGGCTACCTGTTTTGCCGGTGCATCCGAAATTGTGCTTTCCGAGAAAACGACCGGAATATTGTGTTTCTTCACAGCGTCAATGACATGTTTGACTTGCTGAGGTGTGCCCTGCTGATCGGCATTGATCGGCCATAGATAAAGTTCTTTCAAATTGAAATCGCGGGCGAGATAGCTGAAAGCACCTTCACTTGTAACCAACCAGCGCCGCTCTTCCGGCAAACTTGACAGTTCTTGCTTGATCGGATCAATCGTTGCCCTGATCTTGGCTTTGTAAATTTCTGCATTTTGCTTGTAGGTTTCGGCATTTTCCGGATCATATTTGACAAATGCATCACGGATATTATCAACATAGATCAAAGCGGACGTAGGCGACATCCATGCATGAGGATTGGGTTTGCCATTATATGGCCCCTCATTGATGCTCATAGGTTCAACACCGGTTGAAACGACAACACCCGGCACATCGTGAATATTGTCAAAAAATTTCTCGAACCATAATTCCAGATTCAATCCGTTCCACAAAATAAGATTGGCACCTTGTGCCCGCATCAAGTCTTGCGGTGTCGGCTGATATTCGTGAATTTCCGCACCGGGTTTGGTTATGGATTGAACCTCGGCTGCATCTCCTGCAACATTTTTTGCCATATCGGCGATAACGGTAAATGTTGTCACAGCTTTGAATTTCTGGGCTGCATAACTACTCGCTGTCGAAAAAGCGCTGATAGATATCGCTATGAGCGCAAATATGATTGTTTTGAGACCAACCTGTTGCAAAAAAGCAGGTTTCATTTTCAAAATTCCTCTCGCTGATTTTTCTTATTGCAAATCATTTGCAATTACTTTACTGCGTATCAGACCATTGTTATAATTGCAACTGCAAATCATTAGCAGTTAAACAAAATGATTTGGCGGGCATTTTGGCCAATCATTGCACTTTCAGGGGAGAATTTATGACGGGTGAGGTACAGCACATTCAATCCGACGCCGGACAAATGAAAAATGAAAAACAATTGTCGGCTTTACTGGGAAAATATGGGCTTCGTGTAACGCATCAAAGATTAATTGTGGCAACACATATCTTCGGGAGAAATAACCGGTTGATTGATGCAAGCAAACTTTATGAAGACATTGCTTTCTCGGGTGAAGATATTTCTCTTGCAACAATATATAATACCCTGCACCACTTCACAAAAGCAGGGCTGGTTCGACCCGTTGCATCTTCGGGACAAAAATCGTTCTTTATCGTCAATTGTCGTAACAGCAGTTTTTTCTACTATCAGAACGGAGAGGTGATTGCGCTTTACGGACATGAGCCGGTCGTCCAGAAACTTCCGCTTCCACCTGAAGGCTTTGAAATAAGCCATATTGACGTTGCTATTCATCTTGTCAAAAAAACCGGCTTCCCGAATGTTTCAGGAAAACCGGTTACTAACTTAGACGCCGTTTACGCCCGATAATCAATCATCGACTTTTTGGCGGGTTATATTCCCCTGACGATCAATATAAAGCTTGAGACGTTGGTTGTTTTTGTCGGTAACTTCGGCTTTCCAGCCTTCGTGCTTTTCATCTAGCTCGTGAATTTTAAAACCGCTTTGCTCCAGTTTTGTGGTTAAAGCCGACCAGCTGATACGCCCGTTTTCTGCTGCAAAAGACGAGCTTGAAAAACCGGCAAGACCAATAGTCGCAGTGGCAGCAGCAAGTGCAATCATGCGAATTTTGTTCATTGTCATATTTTAATCCTCCATTCGTATTGTTCACCCGTTGTACCACCAGAAATTGCATAAAACTTTTGGTACCCGCTTATTGCATATGGTTTTTATTCCACGCGATGCAAGGGTAGTGCCTCACCACAACCCCACTACCAATAGTCCCGCTCACTGATTAAAAATCGCAAAAAGAATTGTTAACCGATCAAAACTTTTGCATCCGAGCCATGTTGCCTGGAACAATTTTCGCGTGGCTATAAAAAACCTTGAATAATCTTATCCGCGTTTTAAAAAAGAAAACTCTTGGTCCCGTCTGGCATATCACCGCCCGAATTCTGACAGCCGGACCGAACAATCAAGGCTTTTATTAATGATATGTATGAAAAAGCATTTTCATAGATGCAACAGCTTTTTACCTGATAATGCTTGGCGGGAATGCAAACAAAATTTGTGTTTCAATTCGGGCTATTACTTTAAAAAGCGGGTTTCATTGTTTTTGCAAAAGATTGAAGCCTTGTCTCAGAGATTATAAGACAAAACCCGAAAGAACCGAAATTAGCATATTAAAAGACGCGATGGCAGAACATGAAACAAGCATTTGTTGTGCTTTTTTATATTCTGCAGACAAAGTTTGTTACACTCTCTATTGCCTTAAATAGTGCTATTTTGTCCCGAACATACGGTCACCCGCATCGCCCAAACCGGGAAGAATATAAGAAGCGGGATTAAGTGCCCGATCAACCGATGCGGTAAAAATATCGACATCGGGATGAGCCTTTTGCAACTGTTTGATTCCCTGTTCAACACTTAATATGCACACAAACCTTATTTCTTTAGCACCATGTTTTTTCAGTTGTTCAATGGCTTTTACAGCAGAATTTCCCGTTGCAAGCATAGGGTCGACCACAATAACCAGACGCTCGGAAATATCTTCGGGGGCTTTGAAATAATATTCGACTGCTTCAAGTGTATTATGATCACGGTAAAGGCCGATATGACAAACACGTGCAGACGGTAAAAGATCGAGCATACCGAAAAGCAGCCCCTCACCCGCTCTCAAAATCGAGGCAAGAACGAGTTTCTTACCCTTGAGCATCGGCGCTTCCATTTCTTCCATCGGTGTTTCGATGTGAACAGTTTCAAGCTCCAGATCACGCGTGACTTCATAGCCGAGCAAGAATGCTGTTTCCCGCACAAGCTGGCGAAATTCGGCAGTTGATGTTTCTTTGCGACGCATCATCGTCAATTTGTGTTGGACAAGAGGGTGGGAAACAATTGTTAAACCCATGGGCTTTTCTCCTCATTACAGCATTCTATATGTCGTATAAAACCATTAAAGTGGAATGAAAAGGGCGAAGCGTCTGCAGCGCTACTTTTTCATCAGAGCCCATTCCCTAAACGGGCAAGTTAGGCTAGAAAAAAGATGGTATAAATTTGAAAGGTCACAAATATGACTGCTGAAACAGAGCGCGTCGGCGCAAAAGGCGGGATGGAAGAAACATTCGGTTTCAAGAAGGTCGACGAATCGGAAAAACAGTCGATGGTTAACGGGGTTTTCCATTCTGTGGCCAAAAAATACGACATCATGAATGATGTCATGTCGGTTGGCATGCACCGCTTGTGGAAAGATGCATTTGTTGCATGGCTTCACCCCTCGCATCTTAACGGGTATAAAGTTCTCGATGTGGCTGGTGGTACGGGTGACATTGCTTTCCGTATCGTTGAAGCGTCCGGTCGCCACGCCCATGCAACGGTTCTTGACATTAACAGTTCCATGCTGGAAGTGGGGCGCGAAAGAGCAAAGAAAAACGGCCTCCTGCCCTATCTTGATTTTGTCGAGGCGAATGCAGAAAAACTGCCCTTTGAAGACAATACATTCGATGCTTATACGATTGCATTCGGCATCCGTAACGTTCCCCACATTGCCAAAGCCTTGTCGGAAGCCTATCGCGTTTTGAAGCCGGGTGGCCGATTTATGTGTCTGGAATTTTCGGAAGTTCAAATGCCGATTCTCGATAAACTCTATGACATCTGGTCGTTTCAGGGCATACCGCGCGTTGGCCAAATGATTGCCGGTGACAAAGAATCTTACCGCTACCTTATTGAATCAATCCGCAAATTTCCCAAGCAGGAAGATTTTGCCGTAATGATACGGGAAGCCGGTTTTTCCCATGTAAGCTACCGTAACCTTACCGGTGGCATTGCTGCCATGCACTCTGGCTGGAAGGTTTGAATGTCGAAACTTGCCGCATCCTTACGTCTTTTACGTGTCGGTTTTATTCTGGCACGAGAGGGTGTGCTGAGCGCACTTCCAAGCGATGGCTTACCTGCTTCAATGGCGTTTTTCCATCGTATCGCTGGCTGGTTTGCCAGAAAAAGAAGTAAAAATACCAATCGCTCCGAAAATATGTCACGGGCAATAAACAAACTCGGGCCTTCCTATATCAAGCTCGGCCAGTTTCTTGCAACACGTCCTGATATTGTCGGCTCGGAAGTTGCAAAAGATCTGTCGCGACTACAAGATCATGTCGATACCTTTCCTCATGAACAGGCTGTTGCCCAAATCGAAGGGTCGCTCGGCCGCAAAATAGATGATCTTTTTGTCGAGTTCGGTCCGGCAATTGCAGCCGCCTCGATGGCGCAAGTTCACCCCGCAACGGTGAGGAACCCCGACGGGAGTCTGCGTAAAGTGGCCGTCAAGGTTATCCGCCCCGGTGTAAGACGGCGGTTTGCCAAAGATCTTGAGGGGTTTTATCTTGCAGCCGAAATGCAGGAACGCTATGTGCCGGCTTCCCGACGGCTAAAGCCGGTAAGCGTTGTTGACACATTGGCACAAACCACAAAAATCGAGATGGATTTGCGCCTTGAAGCGGCGGCACTTTCCGAAATTGCCGAGAACACACAAAATGACAAAGGTTTTCGTGTTCCCGCAGTCGATTGGGAGCGGACAGGGCGTGATGTTCTGACCATGGAATGGATTGACGGCATCAAAATGTCGGATATCGAGGGGCTTAAAGCTGCCGGTTTCGACCTTGATGCTCTTGCCGTTACGCTCATGCAATCCTTCCTGAAACACACATTGCGCGACGGCTTTTTCCACGCGGATATGCATCCGGGAAATCTCTTTGTAGATAAAGACGGTTGTATTGTCGCTGTCGATTTGGGCATTACCGGAAGGCTCGGCAAACAGGAAAAACGCTTTCTTGCCGAAATTTTATATGGCTTTATTACCCGTGATTATCGGCGTGTTGCCAATGTGCACTTTGAAGCCGGCTATGTGCCGCCCCACCAAAATATGGAAAGCTTTGCCCAGGCCAACCGTGCCATAGGCGAACCGATCCACGGTCAATCGGCCGAAACAATTTCGATGGCCAAGTTGCTGACTCTGCTTTTTGAAGTAACCGAACTTTTCGATATGCAGACACGGCCGGAACTATTGTTGTTACAAAAAACCATGGTGGTTGTAGAAGGTGTTTCCCGTTCGCTTAATCCGCATTTCAATATGTGGAAAGCGGCCGAACCTGTTGTAAAAGAGTGGATTACAAAAAATTTGGGGCCCATCGGCATGGCGAAAGATTTGACCGAGGGTGCGCAATCTCTCCTTACTTTCGCCCGCAGAACGCCGGAACTTGTCCGAAGCGTCGAACGCATCCAGAAAGGTGCTGATAAAATGGCGCAGAATGGCCTTCATCTTGATGATGATACATTAAAGAGATTTGCCCTGATGCAGGGAAAACAAAACCGTTTTGGCCGATATGCTGTCATTCTAATCGCTGTTTGCATGGTGATCATCACTTACAAGCTTGTCATATAACCTGCAGACCTAATCCGATAGATTCCAAAATCGTCATTTGACGGGAGAAGTTTTTCTCGCCTCCGGAATGTGTCAACGCTTATGTCAGCGCCATTAAAATGGCGCATATATTTGGCACATATTCAGAGCTTCTATTCGGCTCGATTATTTCTGTGTCACGCTGCCGCGAACGCTATTCTAATATCGGGTCATATGCCTTTGACTTGTTTTACCGGCCTTAACAGACAATGTGCGAGGTAAAAAAGCGCAGTTGACAATAATATTTTCGGATTGCGGAAAAGGATAATATTTTCACCGTCATTTCGTGTTCAAGAGGAAAAGACCAAAAAACAAAGTTCGGAGCGGCCAACCGGAAGCTCGTTATTTCTGTTCTTTTCCATCACTGCGAACGGCGTCATCCGTCCCGCTATTTTTTTCGCCATAACACAAAATTTTATAAACCGAAGGAGATGTTGATTCAGCAATGTCGGCTGTTGAACGAAATGATCCGCCCTTATCTTCGTCGGCATAGGAAACAGCAATGCCTTCGGTTTCCAAAAATAGCTCGGCTACTCTGGCTCTGATTGCAAAATTGACATTCTGTGCGATAAAACCCGACTCGTCGGCAAAAGTTTTCGACAAACCGGATGTGGTGATGCCTATGACATGACCTTGCCGGTCGATAACAGGACCACCGGAGCTTCCGGGCTGTATCGGGGTTGAAATCTGGAGATAGCGGATGTCATTTTCAACGCCTGAAAGCGAATTGACATTACCGGTCGTCATTTTTATCGAGTCCGACAATAGACCATCAAGAGGAAATCCGAGTGCGATGATATCTTCGCCAAGCCTGATAACATTCCGCCTGAGATAGAGGGGCTTTGTTTTCACTCCGTCAGGTAACTTTATGAGAGCAAGATCATCATGAGAATCGATGCGGATGTCCTTTCCGGTTCCGAAATCACCGATTTTCACATATTGGCAATTTTTTACCACATGGGCATTTGTTAAAACCCATCCGTTATTCGTCACAGCAAAACCGCTCCCTGTAGAAGCTGGCGGTTGCGCGTAAGCAGGATTGAACACTATGAACGAAAAAACTGTAAGGCATGAAAAAAAGGAAAATGAATAACGCATAAATTTTTCCTCAATATATAAATTTATTCTTTATAAATATGACACATGTCCAGATTTATCGCGGAAAAACTATTTTTCCAGAAAACTATTGATAAAAAACCGGTTCCACAAATAATATCTATTAAAAGCCCGGCGGACTCTTCATTCGAAAATGAACCGAAAAAACGCCTCCCGCTTGCCGACAGTTCAAAAACGCATTAAAAGACTGATTAAATTTTGATTGCATTGATTGCATAAGAGGTTTTTATGGCGAGCATCACAATTCGCAATTTACCGGATGAAGCAAAGGAAAAACTTCGTCTCAACGCTGCAAAAAACAAACGTTCTATGGAAGAAGAAGCGCGGCTTTTGTTGATGTCCGGCAATAATTCAGAAATATTTCCGGAAAAACCCAGCGCCAAAGAAGTGCAATCACTGCAATCAAAAACAATAGTCCTCATTATAACGGGAGGCATTGCGGCTTATAAAGCGCTTGATCTCATTCGCCGATTACAAGAGCGGGGAGCAAATGTTACTGTTGTGATGACAAAAGCGGCAACAGAATTTGTGACGCCTCTTGCTGCGGGCAGCCTTTCAGGGGGGCATGTTTTTACCGATCTTTTTCACCGCCAGGATGAACATGATATTGGCCATATCAGGCTCGCCCGTTCTGCCGACCTGATTGTTGTTGCCCCTGCGACAGCAGACCGGATTGCAAAAATGGCAAATGGCATTGCCGATGATCTTGCGGGAGCTATTCTTCTTGCCGCCAATTCCTCGATTCTTATTGCGCCAGCGATGAATCCGGCAATGTGGAACCATCCGGCAACACAACGCAATGTTGACCGGTTGCTTGCAGACGGAATCAAAATGATCGGGCCAGAGAGCGGCGAAATGGCCGAACGGGGTGAAGCCGGACGGGGGCGTATGAGCGAACCGCTCGAAATTGTTGCTGCGGTCGAATCCATGCTTGATTGTGGAGAAAAACCGCTCTCCGGCAAACATATCATTGTTACGTCTGGCCCTACCCACGAGCCGATAGATCCGGTGCGCTATCTTGCAAACCGCTCTTCCGGTAAACAGGGGCACGCAATTGCCACAGCTCTCCAACATCTTGGAGCCCGTGTCACACTCGTTTCCGGCCCCGTCAGCATTCCCGACCCCTATGGCGTTGAAACAATTCATGTTGAAACGGCAATGGAGATGCTTGATGCAGTCAAACGCGCTTTGCCTGCCGATGGTGCCATATTTGTTGCTGCCGTTGCCGATTGGCGCAGTGCCGAAAGTGCTACGCAAAAAATCAAAAAACAATCAGGCCAATCTGCTCCCACATTAACAATGGTCGAAAATCCGGATATTCTTGCCACAATCGGCCATGCTGCAAACCGGCCGAAACTCGTTATCGGTTTTGCCGCAGAAACCAATAATCTTATCGAAAATGCGAAAAAGAAGCTCGATAAAAAAGGTGCCGATTTCATTCTGGCCAACGATGTTTCTGTCGATAAAGATGGAAACAGCATTATGGGAGGAGATTATAACAGAATTTCATGTGTGAGCCGTAACGCTGTCGAAGCGTGGCCGAAAATGAACAAAGAAGAAGTTGCTAAAAAACTTGGCGAAAAATTAGCAACATTTTTTCGTGAATGAAGAATTTTTGCGGTAACAATTCTATTCTGATAAATTTACATTTCGCAATTTTTATCAAAATTGTCTTTTACAATGTGTTGATAATTGGAAGCGTACTACCAAAACACAATTGAAAACTTACATAATTTAAAAGTTGTTAAAAAGGATATTGGAAAGAATGAAAACGAAATTATTTGGATTAAGCGTCATATTGGCGGGGCTTAGCTTATTTCCGAATGCTTATGCGAGCTCCCCTTGCGGAGTTCCGGAACTTACAGAATGCCCCACACCGGTGGATGAAAAATTGCCAGATGTCAAAAACATGTTGAAATGGAACATGGAAGACCGGATGATCGGCTTTCGCAATGATTATCGCGCTTATCCCGGTGATGTCTTCAAACACGCAACCCCTCGTCCATTGATGCGACAAATTCGTGATATGTCGAGTGTTTCCTACACTGTTGACGGCCATTCCTATAATCTTCAGGAATATGTAGCGCGCAACAAGATTGCCGGATTAATGGTGATAAAAAACGGCGTTGTAGTGTTGGAATTTTATGGCCGCGGCAATACACCCCAAACTTTGTGGACATCCCGATCTGTTGGTAAATCCGTCGTTTCAACCCTTGTCGGCGTGGCTCTTAAAGAAGGGAAGATCAAATCCCTCGACGATAAGGTCGTTCGCTATAATCCCGACGTAAAAGGCACTGTGTGGGCAAATGTCACCATAAGAGAATTGTTGCAACATACATCCGGTGTCAAATGGGATGAAAATTATGAAGATGACAATTCCGATTTTGCCAAACTTACTCAATGTGAAGCTTTGGACAATGCCTATTCTTGCGTCCATGACCTTGTGATCAACAAAAAACGCGTGAAATACGCTGCTCCGGGGAAAGTGTGGTCATATTCATCAGGTGGTGCTTGGCTTTTAGGCGACACTTTGGAAAAAGCTGTAAAGATGCCCCTTGCCCAATATTTACAGGAAAAAATCTGGAAACCTTACGGTATGGTCAGTGACGGTGTATGGCACAGCTATCAAAAAGGAAAGCATGATACCGGCGCTCACGGTTTCAATGCGACGCTGGAAGATTGGGGAAAATTCGGACAATTTGTACTTTATAACGGGTTCCTTCCTGAAGGCAAAACGATACTGCCTGATCATTGGGTTGTTGACTCACGCACATGGAACAAAGCAACAAATTCCGTTACTGAAAATCATCCGGAAGGAAGTTACGGATTTGAATGGTGGAACAATGCCGTGCCTCAAGCAGCAGAAAATGTTTCGCCGAAACTTGGTCTAAGCAGTTCGGAAACAATGTGGGGCTTGGGAATTTACGGGCAGATGCTGGTCGTCAACCAGCAGGAGAATATGGTGTTTGTCCAGTGGTCAACATGGGAAAAAGCCGAACCATCTTTTTCTGCCGAGCCACTTGAAGCTTCATTGATGTTTAATGCAATTTCGAACAGTCTCAACCAATAAGTGTTCATAGAAAACCCAAGCTTTCATAGAAAACTAAGTGTTCATGGAAAACCAAGTGTTTATAGAAAACGGCAAAAGCGGGCAAAGCTGATTTATTCCCGCACTTGTTTTATCCCCCCAACACTTGTTTTATTCTTTGCCAGAATCGCTATTTTGCATTGGTGAACAAAAATTCAAAGGGGGGCCTTCCTGTCGACAAGAAGGACCCCCTTGTTTTGAGAGTGTTCTTTCACTCACCCAATTATTGTCGGGTATATTACGCGCGTAAAAAGCTTAAGCTCCAACGCTATTGCTACGCACGGAAGACAAGGTAAAAACCCACCGTCCGAATAAGTGTCACCCAACTTATCCGGCCTGGATAAGCCCCGCTTGCGTTGCAACATCTCTTAATGAAAACTGTGCACGTGGTCCGGTTTGCTGAATAATGGTACTGGCACACAGAGCGCCAAGCCGTGCGCTATCTATAAACGACATATCATTGGTATAGCCGTAGAGAAAACCGGCCGCATAAACATCACCGGCACCGGTCTGGTCAACAACCCGTTCAACCGGATAGATACCGGCCGTGAATGTTTCTTGCCGCGATGTAATAATGGAGCCTTTGGCATTGCGCGTGACGCAAGCAAAGCCGCGAACGTCGTTACGAATAGCGGTAATTGCCATATCGAATGATGAAGTTTCATAAAGCGAAAGCAGTTCTGATTCGTTTGAAAACACAATATCGACCGTGCCTGTGCGGATGAGTTCAAGAAATTCGCCACGATAACGATCTACACAGAAGGAATCAGAAAGGGTAATTGCCATCTGGTTTCCATTTTCATGGGCTATTTTTGCAGCCAATCGCATAGCCTGTTTTGCGCGTGGCGGGTCCCACAGATAACCTTCAAAATAAACAACTTTGGAATTGGCAACTTTCGTTGCTTCGACATCTTCCGGCCCGAATTCGACACAAGCACCAAGATAGGTATTCATGGAACGTTCACCGTCGGGTGTATTGAAAATCATGCAACGAGCAGTCGGTGCACGACCTTCCAGAGGCCGCGTATCATAAACAACGCCTTGACCACGAAGATCATGGGCAAAAACCTGCCCCAAATGATCGGCTGCCACTTTGCCCATAAAAGCAGCTTTGCCACCAAGATTGGCAAGTGCTGCAGCAGTGTTGCTTGCACTGCCGCCCGATGTCTCGACTGCCTGCCCCATACGCGAATAGAGAAGTTCGGCACGTTTCGCATCAATCAAATTCATTGCCCCTTTAATGATACCGTTATTGACCAGAAAATCTTCGTCCGTACGGGCAATCACGTCGACAATTGCATTGCCGATTGCCAAAACATCATAATGTGCCATCTCGCTCTCTCCGTATTTTATTCTCCCTCGCTCATTACTCGTTCAGAACACAAAAGACCAGAGAGCTAAAGCCCCTCTTGTTTCTTTTTGTCTGCTTTCTATCTATATCCCCATGATTTTTGACGCAGCCTATCGCGCTTTCTCGCGCCTTTTTACCCCGCCCTTCCGTTCCATGCTATGGAAAGCATTGAGCGCAACATTGCTGTTATTGGCAATTTTATGGTTCAGCTTGCGCGAATTATTCCTTTATTATGTTTGGCCGTTCCTACAACAATATATGCCTGATTTTCCCGATTGGGCGGGCTGGCTCGGATTTGTTGCCGTGATCGTCTTTTCGGTGGGGTTGGCTCTGCTTATGGCACTCTTAATTGCGCCAATTACATCACTGATCGGCGGTTATTTTATGGATGATGCAGCCGAAATCATCGAGAAAACAGATTATCCCGACGATCCGGTCGGCGTTGCAATGCCGCTTGGCCGTTCGCTTGTCATCTCGCTGAAATTTCTAGCTTTGAGCATTGTCGGTAATATCATTGCGCTGATTCTCTATTTCTTCCCTGGCGTCAATCTCTTCGCTTTCTATGTGATCAATGGCTATCTTCTCGGCCGCGAATATTTCGAATTTGCCGCCTGCCGACACCGTACAGAGGCTGACACCCGCCAATTCTATAAACAGAATGCAATTTATGTATTTTGTGGCGGTGTTATCATTGCACTTTTTGTTTCTGTGCCGGTTCTGAACTTGCTGACACCGCTTTTTGCTGCGGCAATGATGACCTATCTCCACAAAAGTCTGTCTAAAAAAATCAGTCAATAACGAGATAGATTACCGACAATTTCAACATCTTCTCGACTTTATCCGACTTTTGTGACAACAAGAGATCATGAAGCCACTTATAAAAATATGCGGATTGAAAACACCTGAAGCAATTAAAGCTGCCATCGACAACGGTGCGCAATATATCGGCTTTATCTTTTTTGCCAAAAGCCCGCGTCATCTTTCAATTGAAAAGGCTGAGCAATTGCGCCGGTACATCAAAAAGCCGGTTAAGCTTGTTGCTGTTACTGTCGATGCTGATGATGAATTGATTTCAAACATTGTTGCTCATGTCAAACCTGATATTCTCCAGCTTCATGGCCATGAATCACCCGAACGTGTGAAAGAGCTTGCAACCACTTATGGTTTGCCGGTTATCAAAGCTTTTTCTATTCGCGAGCAATCGGATTTTGATCAGGTTTCTGCCTATCGCGGCATAGCCGATATGTTTTTATTTGACGCCAAAGCTCCAAAAGGCTCACAATTGCCGGGAGGGAATGGCGTGTCTTTTGACTGGTCGCTGTTAAAGTCGCTTGACGAAGATAGTCAAACCGTGCTTTCCGGTGGATTGAATGCGCAAAATGTGGAAGAAGCGATAAGGATTGCCGCTCCCGACATTCTTGATGTTTCAAGTGGCGTTGAAAGTGCCCCCGGTGTTAAGGACACAAAATTGATTGAAGGTTTTTTTGATTCTGTCAAAAAAGCCGTTGAAAATTAAGGAGACTGACGTGGAAAAGTCGGCTGAAATCAATTCCTTTAAAACAGGCCCCGATGAAGCGGGGATGTTCGGTATATATGGCGGGCGTTTTGTTGCCGAAACATTGATGCCGCTTATTCTGGAATTGGAGAAAGCATATAACGAGGCCAAGGATGACCCGGCTTTCAATATCGAACTGAAAAATCTTTCCACCAATTATGCAGGCCGTCCATCGAAACTTTATTATGCCGAGCGTTTGAGCAAGCATCTTGGCGGTGCGAAAATCTATTTGAAACGGGAAGATCTGAACCACACCGGCAGCCACAAAATCAACAATTGTCTGGGGCAAATTCTGCTTGCGCGCCGCATGGGCAAAACCCGTATCATTGCCGAAACCGGCGCCGGACAACACGGTGTCGCAGCAGCCACCGTATGCGCGCGCTTTGGCCTGCCTTGCGTTGTCTATATGGGCTCGACCGATGTCGAACGGCAAAAACCAAATGTGTTCCGCATGGAACTTCTCGGCGCCAAGGTCAATGCGGTCAAAGCCGGTAACGGCACATTGAAAGACGCAATGAATGAAGCTTTGCGCGATTGGGTAAGCAATGTACGCGATACCTATTATCTTATCGGCACTGCTGCAGGCCCGCATCCCTATCCGGAAATGGTTCGGGATTTCCAATCCGTCATCGGCAAAGAAGCAAGAGAGCAAATCCTCGAGCGCGAAGGTCGCCTTCCCGATCTGTTGATTGCTGCCGTTGGCGGCGGTTCGAATTCGATTGGGCTGTTCTACCCCTTCCTTGACGATAAAACTGTCAGAATTATCGGCGTTGAAGCAGGTGGCCGTGGCCTTAAAGGGAACGAGCATTGCGCGTCCATGACGGCCGGAAGTCCGGGGGTTTTACATGGCAATCGCACTTATCTTATCCAGAATGACGATGGCCAGATTCTGGAAGGCCATTCGATTTCTGCAGGTCTTGATTATCCCGGTGTCGGGCCGGAACATTCGTGGCTAAAAGACAAAGGGCGCGTTGAATATGTGCCAATTCTTGACACAGAAGCATTGGAAGCCTTCCAGCTTTTGACACGCCTTGAAGGCATCATACCGGCACTCGAATCCTCGCATGCGGTTGCGCAAGCCATCAAGGAAGCACCTAAGATGGATAAAGAACAGATTATTATTGTCAATCTTTCCGGTCGTGGCGACAAGGATGTCCACACGGTTGGAACACTTCTTGGCATGAATATGTGAGTTTGAGAGAGCGGCTATGACAACACGTATCAAAGAAACATTTGAAAAAGCCAAGAATAACAATCGTCCGGCTCTTGTAACCTATATAATGGCAGGGGACCCGGATTTTGACACCGCGCTGGAAATTATGAAAGCACTCCCGAAAGCCGGTAGCGATTTAATCGAACTCGGAATGCCATTTTCCGACCCGATGGCGGACGGCCCGACCATTCAGGCTGCAGGTCTGCGCGCGCTAAAAGCCGGACAGACGCTCAACAAGACGCTGAAACTCGTTAGTGAATTCCGCAAAACCGACCAGACCACGCCAATCGTTCTGATGGGATATTATAATCCGATCTATGTCCATGGCGTCGACCAATTTTTGATCGATGCCAAAAAGGCTGATATCGACGGTCTAATTGTCGTTGATTTGCCGCCGGAAATGGATAACGAACTTTGCTTGCCCGCAGTCAAAGCGGATATCAATTTCATTCGTCTGGCGACACCGACAACCGACGACCAACGCTTGCCGAAAGTACTGGAAAACACCTCCGGCTTTGTTTATTATGTTTCGATGACGGGCATCACCGGTCAAGCCTTGCCTGAGACCGATATTGTTGCCAAAGCCGTGAAAAATATTAAAAAACACACGTCTTTACCGATTGCTGTTGGTTTTGGCATCAAGACAAGAGAACAAGCTGCAAAAATCGGTCGTGCTGCCGATGGTGTTGTGGTCGGAAGTGCAATTGTCAACGCCATTGCTTCTACTCTTGATGAAAATGGCCACCCGAAAGGTGATGCGGCAAAAGCGGCAAGTGACCTTGTAAAGCAATTGAGTGCAGGTGTATTGGAAGCCAGAAAAGGCTGAATTGAAGCTTTGCCAACAAACAGGATAAGGTGACATAGATGAACTGGATTACCAATTATGTTCGTCCGAAGATCAACTCGATGTTTGGTCGTCGTGAGATGCCAGAAAATTTATGGGTCAAAGACCCTGCCAGTGGTGAAATGGTCTTTCACAAAGATCTGGAAAAAAACCAATATGTCGTTCCAAACTCGGGCTATCATATGCGCATACCGGCAAAAGCCCGTCTGGCAAGCTTTTTCGACGATGGCGCCTATGAACTTTTAGAAAATCCGAAAGTTGTCATTGACCCGCTGAAATTCCGCGATGAAAAGCGCTATATCGACCGTTTGAAAGATTATCGTTCAAAACTCGGTGTTGACGACGATATTATGAATGCACGCGGCACCATTGAAGGCCTCCCTATTATAGCCACTGTGCAGGATTTTGCCTTTATGGGTGGCTCGCTTGGTATGGCGGCAGGTGAAGCCATTATCAAGGCTTTCGAAACAGCCATTCAGGAAAAACGGCCTTTGGTGCTGTTTGTAGCCTCTGGCGGTGCCCGTATGCAGGAAGGCACACTTTCTCTCATGCAAATGCCGCGCACGACTGTAGCGGTCGAGATGATGAAAGATGCAAAGCTTCCTTATATTGTTGTTTTGACCAATCCGACGACTGGTGGTGTTACCGCTTCTTATGCCATGCTGGGTGATGTTCATATAGCAGAACCCGGTGCGATGATCGGTTTTGCCGGTCCCCGCGTGATCGAGCAAACCATTCGCGAAAAGCTGCCGGAAGGTTTCCAGAGCGCCGAATATCTCCTCAAACATGGTATGGTTGATATGGTGGTCTCACGGCTTGAGTTGAAATCGACCATTGCCAAGCTTTTGCGGCTGATGATGAAATTGCCTGCACCTGAACATCATTCGGGCAAACATCACGGTAATAAAGCTGCTTGAAATGAAATGACCGAAAATCGGGTAGATACGCTTATCAATAGCCTTCTCAAGCGCTATCCGAAAGGGTTTGACCTTTCGCTCGACCGTATCTCGCGGCTTTTGGAAAATCTCGGCAATCCGCATTTGAAATTGCCGCCGATTATCCATATTGCGGGAACCAATGGAAAAGGGTCAGCGGCGGCGGTTTGCCGTGCGCTTCTTGAAAGTGCCGGATATAGCGTTCATGTCCATACCTCTCCCCATCTTGTTCATTGGAACGAGCGCTACCGGTTGGGTGAACAAGGTGGTGGCAAATTTGTTGATGACGACACTCTCGCCGATGCAATAGAGCGGGTAACAAAAGCCAATCATGATGAACCGATTACGGTCTTCGAATTGTTGACGGCCGTTGCCTTTCTGCTTTTTTCCGAACATCCGGCCGATGCTGTCATTCTTGAAGTGGGGCTGGGCGGGCGTTTCGACGCAACCAACGTCATTCAAAAGCCGGCCGTTTCTCTTATTATGCCCATATCGCTCGATCACGTTGCTTTGCTCGGCAATACAGTTGAAAAGATCGCTTTCGAAAAGGGCGGCATTATCAAAGAAGGTGTCCCGCTTGTTATCGGCAAGCAGGAAAGCGATGGTGCTGTCGACGTTTTGACAAACATTGCGCAAAAACGCCATGCTCCTTTCGTCATTTATGGTCAGGATTTTCAGGCCTATAATGACCATGGGCATATGGTTTTCCAAAACGAAGAGGGCCTTAAAGAACTTCCGCTTCCCTCGCTTCGCGGGGACCATCAAATCAGCAATGCAGCAAGCGCCATTGAAGCTCTAATCCATGCCGGTTTCAAATTGACCGATCAGGATATTGCCAAAGCCATGCAAAATATTGTCTGGCCAGCGCGAATGCAGCGCATCAAAGCCGGCAAGCTCATTGATTTTCTGCCAAAAACGATGACAGTTTTTCTCGATGGCGGGCATAATCCGGCAGGTGCGAAAGTCATTGCACAAGAAATCAGGCATTGGAAAGAAAAAAGAATGGGACCGGTAACCATGGTTGCCGGTATGATCAACACAAAGGATTCCTTCCACTATTTCAAAGAGCTCGAAGGTCTTGTCGATAAGGTCTACACTGTACCGGTCTTATCAAGCGATAGTGGTGTAGCGCCTCAAGAATTGGCTAAAGTTGTCCGTTCAGCCGGATTAGAGACGCAAACCACCACATCTATTGAAGACGCTTTCCAAAAAATTTCCGGTCTAACACCTCAAAGGACCATTCTTGTTGCGGGTTCACTTTATATGGCCGGCGACTTTTTGAAGAAAAATGGGACACCACCGGAATAAAACGATTGTTAATCTCTTCAACATTTAATGAGAATAGTTCAAAAGACTTGCGTTCGGGCCAAAACAAGCTAAACCATATAAAGGCAAAGATTGAAGATTTTTGAGGAGTGCACCCTATGACGCTCAGTACCGAACTTTATCAATACCCGAAACTCATTACCGTTTTCGGTGGTTCAGGTTTTGTCGGTCGCCATGTGGTCGAAACATTGACAAAACGTGGCTATCGGGTTCGCATTGCTGTGCGTCGGCCTGAAGTTGCCTATTATATGTTGCAAATTGGTGAAGTCGGTCAAACGCAAATGATGAAGACCAATGTGCGTAACCGTGAATCTGTCGGACGTGCACTGATTGATGCCGATGCAGCCGTTTTTCTACCCGGCCTTCTTTATTCGCAAGGCAAAAACAATTACAAAAATGTGCAGGTTGAAGGTGCAAAAAATGTTGCCGAACTTGCAGCAAGTGCCGGTATTCCTCTCATTCATATGTCGGCCTTGAATGCCGATATCAATTCCAACCTTTCCTATCCGAAAACCAAAGCACTTGGCGAACAGGCTGTTCAAAAAGCCCATAAAGGTGCCATTATCATGCGGCCATCGGTGATTTTCGGTCAGGAAGATTCTTTCTTCAACAAACTTGCCGATATGTCGCGCTTCACATGGATGTTGCCAATGTTTGGCGGTGGCGAGACAAAACTGCAACCGGTTTATGTGGGCGATATTGCCAATTTCGTTGTTGCGGCAATTGAAGGAAATATTCCGGCAGGCAAGATTTATGAACTGGGTGGCAAAGAAGTCATAACCTATCGGCATGCTATTGAAGAAATGCTCAAAGTTATCATGCGGAAAAAAGCTCTGGTTTCCGTGCCCTTCGGAATTGGAAGCCTTATCGGCGGAATTTTTGGGCTCCTTGGAAAAATTCCGATGATCCCGACAGTGACAACCTCCGAACAGATCAAAATGCTCAAAAAAGATTGCATTGTTTCGGAAGAAGCAAAGCTTGAAGGACGCACATTGGAAGGTGTCGGCATTACACCAAGAGCAATGGAAGCTGTTTTGCCTTCCTATTTGTGGCGCTTCCGTCCTCATGGTCAATTTGCCAAGAATACGAAGAATTACAAAAAAGATATAAAATCTGAACACAGAATTTTTCTGTTTGAAATTCGCAAATAAAACGGGCGCCGGTCAAAACAGCGCCCTTTATTTTGGATTATCTTATTCGCATAAGCTCTGAAGATTGCTTGCAACGATCATCCTCATTAATTTGGTTTTTATAATACACTTTCTGTTATTTTAATAAGCCGCTTTTCTTAACGGATATTTTAACGCTGTTCATTGAACCGTTAAGCTATAAAGCATGACATTATTCTTAAAACTTCCGCACAAATGAAATGTCTTTTTCTAAACGTAAGGTTATTTTATTGTCATATTTGAAAAATTTCTTTGCTAATTTTTTGTATTTCTCTCCTCGTTACTCTCCTAATGTCGCATCTGTTGCATATCTGCAATTTCAATAATGATTTTTAATAGAACATTAACTATTTTTAGAGCCGCGCGATTTGGACTGTGCTATATAGGAACACATTGAGGGTTCTGGAGTTAAACCATGAAAAAATTGTGTTCTTTATTTATCGTTTTGATGTTTGCCTTTTCAACTGTTGCTTGTACACAAAACGAGAAAACAGTTGCCAAGTGGGGTGCCGGTGGTGCTGCTCTTGGTGCTTTGGGTGGTGCTGCATTCGGTCACGGTGGCAAAGCTGTTGCCGCTGGTGCTGCTATTGGTGCTGTTGCCGGTGGCCTTATCGGATATTCACGCACCAAGAATCACGTTCGTTACTGCCATTATCGCGATCGTAACGGCAAAGTATTCGAAGCACGTTGCAGATAATTTAAACTTTGTTTAAATTTGAAAGGCACGTAAAGATTTTACGTGCCTTTCTTTTTTATGTTTTCAGGTTCTTTAAACAGCTTCCTAAACTAGCCGTTTTTGTTGCCTCTGCGGCTTTCATTCAACAACCGAATCCCATGAACATGCCCGCTCGACAGCCTTTCGCCAGCCGGCATAACGTTTTTCCTGTTTTGCCACATCTTTGGAAGGCTTGAAGACACGTTCTATTGTTGCAACCTTCCGCAACTCATCCAAACTCGACCAATAGCCGACTGCAAGACCGGCAAGATAAGCCGAGCCGAATGCTGTCACTTCCAATATTTGCGGGCGTTCAACCGGTTTTTGCAAAATATCGGACTGGAACTGCATAAGGAAGTTGTTGGCAACAGCGCCGCCATCAACACGCAATGTCTTCAGATCTGTCTGTGCATCTGCCAACATGGCGGTGAGAACATCTTTTGTCTGATAGGCAATCGATTCGAGCGTTGCACGGGTGATATGGTTGCGGTTGACGCCCCTTGTCAGCCCCAAAATGGCCCCCGCGGGCAAAGGGGTCCCAATAAGGCGCGCCAAGGCCGGTAAATGCCGGCACCACATAAACGCCATTCGAAGTTCCCACTTTTTCGGCAAAATATTCCGAATCTTCAGAATCAGTGAAAAACTTCAATTCGTCGCGAAGCCACTGGATGGCAGCTCCAGCCACAAAGATCGAGCCTTCCAGAGCATAAGCAGGTTTTCCTTGTGCATCACAGCAAAGCGTTGTCACCAGACCATGGGTTGATTTGACCGCCTTTTTGCCGGTGTTCATCAACATGAAACAACCGGTACCGTATGTGTTTTTGGCCTGCCCCTCTTCAACACAGATATGACCGAACAAGGCTGCCTGCTGGTCACCGGCGGCTCCGGCAATGGGAATACGTGTACCACCGCGTCCGCCAATATTGGTTTGACCGTAGATTTCGGATGATGCTTTGACTTCCGGCAGCATAGAACGGGGAATGTTCAATGCTTTGAGCATTGTTTCGTCCCAATCCAGTTTATGAATATTGAAGAGCATAGTGCGCGAAGCATTGGTATATTCGGTAACATGAACGCGCCCTTGCGTCATATTCCAGATGAGCCAGGTATCAATCGTGCCAAAGAGCAGTTCGCCATTATCGGCTTTCTGCCTTGCACCTTCTACATTTTCCAATATCCAGGCGATTTTGGTACCTGAAAAATAAGGATCAATGACAAGACCGGTATTTTCCCTGATATAATCCTCAAGCCCTTCTTTTTTCAGTCGTGCACAGATATCTGTGGTACGCCGACACTGCCAGACAATGGCATTATAAACCGGTTTGCCTGTTGCTTTTTCCCAAACAACAGTCGTTTCCCGCTGATTGGTAATTCCGATTGCCGCAATTTCATCTGAACTAATGCCCGCTTTTGCCAGAGCTTCTGTCAAAGTTGAACTTTGTGTTGCCCATATTTCGCGTGCGTCATGTTCGACCCAGCCGGGATGGGGATATATCTGGGTAAATTCACGTTGAGCGACACTGACGATGTTGGCATCATGATCAAGCACCAAAGTGCGCGAACTGGTCGTACCTTGATCGAATGCGACTATATATTTCTTTTCGGCCATGAAAGCCTCCCTGTCCTATAGAAAAATGATCAATTGTCTTGCTAATTATTTTGCCAATGATTTCGATTGTCTGCGGGCAAGAGGCTCGCCGATCAATTTCGTATAGAAGGCAGCTCCCACGCATCCTCCGATGACGGGCGCAATAAGCGGAACGAGAAAATATGGAATTTCCCTATTTCCTGTCATAACGCCATTGCCCCAACCGGCGAAATAAGCAAAGAGGCGGGGCCCAAAATCACGTGCGGCATTCATTGCAAATCCTGTCAGCGGACCAAAAGCACCGCCAAGCACAGCAACCAGTATACCGACAAGAAATGCAACCAAGGCACCACGCGGCAAACCGTTGCCATCATCACTCAAACCTAAAATCACCGCCACCAAGACAGCCGTGATAAAAAATTCTGTCATAAAGGCTTGTGAGAGAGTGATGTGGGGATTTGGAAAAGTGGTAAAAACACCGGCTGTATCAAGTGTTTTTGCCGAGAAGAGATTATAGTAAAGTCCATAGACAACGGCGGCTGCAACAAACGCACCCAAAAATTGCGAAATGATATAAGGCAATATTTTTTGTTTTGGAAATTTTGCAAAGAAAGCCAGTGCAAAAGTGACCGAAGGATTGAGGTGAGCCCCCGAAACACCCCCTGTCAGATAGGCTGCAAGTGCAACAGCCAACCCCCAGATAATGCTGATTTCCCATTGTCCGTAAGCGGCGCCGGCCAATTTCAATCCTGCAACGCACCCCATTCCGAGGGCCAGAAACAAAAATGTGCCGGCAAATTCCGCAACGCATTCATCACGTAAAGTATTCACATCAGACATGTTTTCTCCCCTGGTTTGCAGTCTGACCAGCTTTACTTCAGTAGACGGCGAACCTTTTAGATAGTTTTATGTTTTTCAAGGTATTGTCTTAAAGCTTCTTTTTCTTCGTCATTAAAATAGAGGCCCAGTTTCGAACGACGCCACAAGACATCGTCGACATCCTTTGCCCATTCTTCACGCATCATCCATTGAACCTCGGCCTCATAAAGGCCGTGTCCAAAATGTTGTCCCTTGTCTTTTTTGCCATTGTCAAAAATTTCCAGGGCTTCTGTGCCGTAGTTTCTTGCCAGACGGCGATGGGTTTTTGCATCGAGATCGGGCAAAATACTGGCAACTCTCGCTTCCATGACTGAAAGCGAATCATGCGGGAAATCGCCACCCGGAAGGCTGACTTCGGCAGTCCATGCAGGTTTGCGCTTACCCAAAGCTTTTTCGATAAAGACCAGAGCGTCTTCCGACAATTTACGGAACGTGGTGATTTTGCCGCCAAATGCATTCAGCATGACAGCACCATCATTTTCCCGCATTTCTTTCAAAACATAATCGCGCGTTGCTTCCTGTGCTTTTGAAGCACCGTCGTCATAAAGCGGGCGAACACCCGAATAAGCCCAAACGATAGAATCGCGCAAAACCGGTTTGGTGAAATATTCGCTTGCAGCCGAACAGATATAATCAATCTCTTCGTCACTGATATGAACCTTCGCCGGATCACCTTTATAATCGCAGTCGGTTGTTCCAATCAGCGTAAAATCTTCCTGATAAGGAATGGCAAAAACAATTCTTCCATCCTTGTTCTGGAAAATAAAAGCGCGGTCATGTTGATAAAGTTTTGGCACAACAATGTGCGACCCTTTAACCAGACGAACCGGCGGGTGGCCTTTAAAGCCCAAAGCATCCTGCAAGACGTGATTAATCCATGGGCCCGCCATATTTGCAAGATAATCGGCAGTAACTGTCCACTCTTCACCATTCAATTTGTTTTTAAGGCCGATTTTCCATTTCTTGCCATCGGCTTTAAGCGAGACAACTTCGGTGCGCACCATGATGTCTGCGCCCAGTCTTGCCGCATGACGGGCATTGGCAACAACCAGACGCGCATCATCAACACGGGCATCGGAATATTCGAACCCTTTGACGAAACCGGGTTTCAGAGATTCACTATATTCTTTGGTAAGATCAAGAACCTTGGTCCGCCACAATTCCTGATGACGGCTTCCCAGATGATCGTAAATGAATAAACCCAAACGCAGCATCCATGCAGGACGCAATCCTTTGTTATAAGGCAGTATAAAGCGCAAAGGACGAACGAGATGAGGTGCCATGTGCCAGATCACCTCACGTTCCATCAATGCTTCTCTGACCAGACGGAAGGCATATTGTTCGAGATAGCGCAAACCACCATGAATAAGCTTGGTAGAGGCACTGGACGTACCTGACGCAAGATCATTCATTTCCGCCAGACCGACGGAATAGCCACGGCCAACAGCATCGCGGGCGACACCACAACCGTTGACGCCACCACCTATAACAAAAAGATCATAGTGTTTTTCTTTTTTCATTTAATCGACTTTCGACAAGGATGGTTTTTGTTTTTTAAAAGATAGAATATGGAAGAAAACAAATGTCAACTGTAAAGCGAATAAATCACAACATGCGCCAGGTTAGAAGAAATCCATTGTTGATCGGGATCAAAAAACGAAAATTTAATGTCGTAAAAATGCTTTTTATCAACTTCCGGTTTTATACAGTATCGTAATTTCCTCGATAATGGCCAACTCATTCGGGAAAAACCGCATTCCAATCAAGTAAAAAATTATGAGCCTTAAAGAATTGAAGAAAGGGCGTTTCCCGTTCTACCCAACGGAAAAACCTGCACCAAACCAATGAGGCACTAAAAACCGCAATGGCGGTTTAACAGTTTTTTAAAATTTAACCAAAAAATTCCAGTGCCAAAAAAATTCCGGAGCCAAAAATTCCGGAGCCAAAAATTCCAGAGAATCGTATTTTAATCCGGAATATGGATGACCATCCCCGATAGAAAAGCCTCGATTTTTTAGTGACGCAAGAAACACATATTGATCAGGAACGATTATGAGCCGTGTCTCGGCCATTTCTAGCTCCGATCACCTGAAGCGCAGAAAACGTCTATTCGCTTTCAACCGGCGACATCAAGACAAAGCGTCCCGTTTTTTAAAGTACTCGTTATTTTTATGAAAAAGACAAAATCTGTTTTCGGTCGGGAGGGGCATATTTGGCTCGAAAATATTTCAAAAATAACAGTATTAAAGGCTATTTTTATATTCGAATATCAAAAATTCGAAAGAGAATAGCCGGTTTTATACGACTAGTTTCTTTCGACATCGACCGATAAAATGAAGGGGCAAATAAGCTTTGCCCCCTCACTTTTTTTATAGAAATTCTTCTCTCGACCCTTAAGATCAAGAAAAATTACTGGCGCAATGTCGCTCCGGTCGATTTCGCAACATTATCGATAATTTTTTTCGCCAGAGCTTCAATATCTTCATCTGTCAAAGTGCGTTCATGCGGCTGGATTGCCACTTCGATCGCAATCGATTTCTTGTCTTCACCAAGGCTCGCCCCCTCGAAGACATCAAATATCTCGACAGACTGGATAAGCTTTTTATCGGCACCGCTTGCCGCACGAATGACCGTGGCAGCATTCACAGATTTATCCATAACAAAAGCAAAATCGCGCCGTATCATCTGATATGGCGACAGCACCAAAGGCGGGCGTGTTTTGGTTGCCTTCTTGCGCGGTTCGGGAATACGGTCAATATAGACTTCAAAACCGCACAATGGTCCGGCTACATCGAGTTCCTCAAGCGTATCGGGGTGGAATTCGCCAAACGTACCAAGAATAATCTTCGGCCCCAATTTGATAACGCCCGAACGCCCCGGATGATACCATTCAGGCGCACCCGCTTCTATCTGCACCTTTGAAGCATCAAGCCCGCAAGCGTCGAGCACACAAAGTGCATCGGCCTTGGCATCAAAAACATCGACCGGTTTGGCAGAACCGGCCCAAAAACGTCCTGAACCATCAAGCTTGTAAGTACCACGGCGGATACCACCAGCAACGCGCCTTTGTTTCTCGGGCGTATTGCCTTCAAAGGTTGCCGAGATCTCAAATAGGCCGAGATCGGGAAAGCCACGGTCGGCATTACGCTGGGCAGCTGCAATCAGTCCCGGAAGCAGTGAAGGACGCATATCCGACATATCGGCAGCAATCGGGTTCAATAGCTTCAATTCAGGCTTGCCGCCGCCAAATGCTTTGGCCTGTTTTTCCGAAATGAAAGACCATGTGATTGCTTCCATCAATCCGCGAGAAGCCAGAGCACGACGTGCGGAACGCTGCCTTATCTGTATTGTGGTAAGAATTTGCCCGCTTACAGAAGACGGCCGTTCCAATGGTTCCGGCTTGATATTGTTCAGCCCATGGATACGCATAACTTCTTCAACAAGATCAGCCTTGCCATCAATATCGGGACGCCATGTTGGCACTGTTACCGTGACAACATCACCTTTACCCTCCACAACAAAGCCGAGGTGCTGCAATATGGTTTTTGCCGCTTCATGGCTTAATTCCAGACCGGTCAAACGTTTGATTTCGGCAAACGGGAACTTAATTACTTTTTGTTCAACGCTCTTTTCCCCGATAATATGGGCTTTTGAAGGCTTGCCACCACAGAGTTTCATGGCCATCTCGGTGGCAAAGGCAAGTCCCGGTTCCATAAATTCCGGATCGACACCGCGTTCAAAACGATAACGTGCATCCGAAACAATGCCAAAAGAGCGCCCTGTCGCCGCAACATTGCGCGGGTCCCACAAAGCCGATTCAATGATAACATTTTTCGTGTTTTCATCGCATCCTGTTGCCTCGCCGCCCATTATGCCACCGATAGATTCAACACCATTGTCATCGGCAATAACGCAATTATCCGGCCCCAATTCATATTCCTTGCCGTTAAGGGCAAGGAGTTTATCACCCTTGCGCCCACGACGGACGGTGAGCTTTCCTTTTACCTTATCGGCATCAAAAACATGGAGCGGACGGCCGAGATCAACCGTGATGTAATTGGTCATATCGACAAGTGCATTGATCGGGCGCAACCCGATAGCAGTGAGACGGCGTTGCATCCATTTGGGTGACTGGACATTGTTAACATCGCGAATTTCACGCCATGAAAAGCCGAGACACAAAGGTGCGGCGTCACCAAAATCGAGCGACACTGTGACCGATGGCTCTCCTTCGCCGGAAATAGAAGGAACTTGAAGCGGCTTCAATTTGCCGATGCCACTTGCTGCAAGATCGCGGGCAATGCCATAAACACCTGTACAATCCGGCCGGTTCGGCGTGAGGCCGACATCAATAAGCGGGTCGTTCAGACCATAAAAGGCTGCAAATGATTTGCCGACAGGTGCATCGGAGCCGAGTTCGATAATGCCGTTATGTTCATTTGAAAGTTCAAGCTCGCGTTCGGAACACATCATGCCGAAACTTTCGACACCACGGATTTTTCCGACCGACAATGTGACATCAAGCCCCGGAATATAAGCTCCCGGAGGAGCGAAAACCCCGATCAACCCCGCCTTAGCATTAGGAGCACCACAAACCACCTGAAGTGGCTTATTCTCCCCCGTATCGACAGTCAAAATCTGCAAATGATCGGAATCGGGATGTTTTTTGGCTGTCAAAACTTTGGCAATTACAAAAACTTCAAAGCTTTTGCGGTCATCGACGCTATCAACCTCAAGGCCTATATCGGTAAGCCGGTCACAAATCTCGCCGAGCGATGCGTCTGTCTCCAGATGATCTTTCAACCAGGACAAAGTAAATTTCATTGTTCAAAACCTCTTTTCAAAACGCAAGACGCGGGTGTGAGTTTATGAATTGCTGAGACCGCCAAAAAGCGTCGGCACATCAAGCGGACGGAAACCGTAATGTTGGATCCAGCGTATATCGGCATCAAAAAATGCCCGCAAATCCGGCATGCCATATTTCAACATAGCGATACGGTCGATTCCCATGCCCCAGGCAAAGCCCTGATATTCATCCGGATCGAAGCCGACATTTTTCAACACATTCGGGTGCACCATGCCGCAGCCCAATATTTCGAGCCAGTCATTGCCCTCGCCGAATTTTACTTCTGTACCGGAGCGGTCACATTGAATATCGACTTCCATAGACGGTTCGGTGAAAGGAAAGAACGAAGGGCGAAAACGCATCTTCAACGAAGGTACTTCAAAAAACGCCTTACAGAATTCTTCATGCACCCACATAATATTGGCAATGGTCGACTTTTTATCGACAACCAGCCCTTCTACCTGATGGAACATCGGCGAATGGGTGGCATCCGAATCCATACGATAGGTTTTTCCCGGAATGATAATGCGAATTGGGGGTTTTTGTTTTTCCATCGTACGAACCTGAACAGGCGATGTATGCGTGCGCAAAAGCCGCTTTTCACCTTTCTCGTCGGGATTGAAAAAGAAGGTATCATGCATTTCGCGGGCAGGATGGCCTTCCGGAAAATTGAGTGCGGTAAAGTTATAATAATCGGTCTCGATATCCGGCCCTTCGGCAATGGAAAAGCCCATATCGGCGTAAATGGCGGTAATCTCGTCAATCACCTGAGAAATAGGGTGGATACGACCACGCGCTTCAGGGGAAAGGCGAACCGGCAATGTAACATCGACTGTTTCGTTTTTGAGCCGCGCCTCCGTTGCTGCCCGCTTCAATGCCGTACGTTTTTCGCCCAAAAGCTCTAAAACCCGATTTTTCAAACCGTTTATCACCGGTCCGGCTTTCTGGCGCTCTTCTGCGCTCATACCACCAAGGCTTTTAAGTTTTTCCGAAACACTACCCTTTTTACCGAGGGCGCTGACACGCACTGCTTCCAGTGCCTGCTCGTCTTGTGCAGCGTCGATTGCCGCACAGATTTCTTTTTCCAGACTATCAATGTCGTTCATGTCTTTGCCTGTTCTTTAAAGTGGATGTCTGTTTTTCAAATTGGAAGAAAGAAACTCCGTAGCGCTTAACATACGTTTGCCATCACCACCAAGATAAATAAACCTGGCCAACTTCAACGGAGTAATAAAAATAGAAAAAAACCGGACAATTTTTTCAAGTTGTTTCAAGGTTTCAGGGGAAACCTGCTTTTTCCACGCCTCGAAAGCCACATGATCGGTTTTATTTTTTTCAAGCGATTGTGCCGACACTTGAAAAAATAACAACCACGCATCACGCGCCTGCGCTGTGGGAATTGGCATCACGGCTTCCGGCTCTTCCTCGAAATCGAAAAAACCCAGCTCATTTCCTGCCATAAACATATCACGCGGATGCGGCCTGCCGTGGACAAGTCCGGCGTGATGTACTTTGCCCAAAGCTTCACCGCATTGAATCAATAATTTCTCGTATGCCTCGCCATCGTTCTTTTTTAAAAAATCAAGGCGTTTTTGCACCGTTTGGCCAACATCGGAAATCATCAAAGCCGGTCCATCAACAGCTAGAATTTCAGGAACAGCGATACCTGCCTTCCTGAACTTTTCAATTTTGCGTATTTCCTGCCCGTTCATGGCGAGAGCGTCACGCAATGGCGAAGATTTCATAAAAGCTGCCGGTAATAAAAACGATAAACTGCCATGAAGCCGCTTGCCCCACGGACGCTTTTCGATTCCCTGCCGCTTGATCCAGACCTTTTTGCCATCGCGCATGACGCTGGCAATGCGCTTGCCCTCACAAGATTGAAAAAGCTTCTTGTCAGTATCGCTCAGCGGCTTGGATATGAAAGGATTTATCTCGCTCATAACGCCTCAAAAACAAAAACCCGCAACCGGCTTAAACCAGTGCGGGTTCCGAAAGAATGTTCTGTTTTTTAAAGGAACGCGACCGGCTTACTTGACGGCGCCTTCAAAAGCATTCGGTGTGGTTTTCTTCAAATATTCCAATGCCTTTTTTGCCGAAGCAACAAGCTTGGAGAATGTTGCGGGCTCATGAATAGCAATATCTGAAAGAACCTTGCGGTCGATCTCGATTCCTGCCTTGGCAAGACCGTCAATAAAACGGCCATAGGTCAAGCCCTCAAGACGGACAGCCGCATTGATACGCTGGATCCACAATGCGCGGAAACTGCGCTTGCGATTCTTGCGATCGCGATAGGCATATTGCCGTGAACGGTCGACAGCAGCTTTGGCTGTACGGATCGTATTTTTACGACGTCCGTAGAAACCTTCAGCAAGTTTAATAACTTTTTTGTGTTTGGCGTGTGCAGTTACGCCGCGTTTTACGCGTGCCATGTCATAATCTCCTTAAGAGCTAACTTTTAAAGGCCGTTCGGCAAATAGTTTTTGATGATTTTCTTGGCGTCGGGTGCACCAAGAACCATGGTGCCACGTGCATCACGCAAAAACTGGTTGGAACGTTTGATCATGCCATGCTGCTTGCCTGCGGCAGCTGCCTTGATTTTGCCTGTAGCAGTAATTTTGAACCGCTTTTTGGCAGCCGATTTGGTCTTCATTTTGGGCATTTTGCTTCTCCATTGTTGTGATCGATGTTCGTACTGACCAAAGTACGAACAAGCATAAAAGTCGTCACGGCATGCCCTGCCGGACGGCTTGAACTGGGTTCTCATAAAACAGAGCCTAAAAAATAGCAAGCAGACTTTTATGTAAAATACTTTTTTCATGGCGCAAAAGCCAGTCTTTACGCCATAAACCGCCACCATAACCGGTAAGCGTCCCATCTGCACCGATCACCCTATGACAGGGGATGATAATTGCAATCTGGTTTTGCCCGTTTGCCCGCGCCACAGCCCGCATGGCTGTCGGTCTATCCAAAGCGCGCGCCAATTCACTGTAAGAGCGTGTTTCTCCCGCCGGTATTTTGCGCAAAGCCTCCCAGACAAGAGGTGCAAAGCCACCAGAAACTTTGGCAAGCGGTGTTTCAAAACGGCAGCGTTTTCCTTGATAATAATCGGCCAACTCGGTTTCTACCTTGTCGATCACCGCGGTTCTTTCAAAACTGATGGAAGAGCGGGTGACTGCTTGCAATTTTTTCAGTTCCGTCAACAGCCCCTTGCGGTCGAAAAACTCCAAGAGATGCAAGACATGTTGGTCACTGACAGCAAGCATTTCGCCTATCGGCGTTTCAATCCACGTCGCTTTTAAAAGAGTGCGGTTTTGTATGGCTTTTGGTGGATGACCGATAAGCTTGAGAATTGCTTCACGAAAGCCACTACCCGAATCGTAACCGGCGGAAAGTTGTGCTTCAATCACCGGCTGACCATGGGAAAGCAGCGCTGCACCACGGCTTGCTCTTTTCAAGCGCGCAAATTCGAGAAATGTCATGCCTATCTGGCGCTTGAAAATGCGCCGCACCGTGGAAGGGTCAAATCCCATCCGTACAATATCGTCTTCCGACCATATGTGATCGGGATTTTCATCAAGTCTTGCCATCAAATTACGAAAAAGCGGATCAACGTGACCACCTGCTTCGAGCGGATGGCATTTTAGACATGGCCGATAGCCCTGTTCGAGACATGCAGCCGCACTATCACAAAAAAAGACGTTTTCCCGCTTGGGCTTTCGCGCCGGACATGACAGACGACAAAAAATACCTGTCGTTGTCACGCAAACAAAGACATGCCCGTCATAGGAGCGATCACGGTTGATCAGAGCTTCATAAAGCTGATCTGTATTATTGGTTAGAAGTGTCATGGCCATTTATATAAGCCCAAAAAAAGCAATTGTGCGCCGGAAATCGGGCGGCCATTTTTATAAAATTTACCCCCCAAAACCAGCCAAGGCTGGCTTTTATTTCGTTGGCATTTCCAACAATTCCGATAAAACTATAGAGATAATATATTTTTTTGTCTTTAATTTCATCTGCTATAAAGATTACCGCAAACAGGATTAATCTTTTTTGCCATTAAACCGGAACCGGAGCACCATTGCCTTTCACTTCAACAAGCGGTGCGGGAATAGAATTTGTTTTAATGGCTGCCTTGCAAATATCGGCGATAATACAATGCACACAATCCGGTTTACGGGCTTTACAGATGTAACGCCCATGTAAAATCAACCAATGATGGGCGTGGGCCATATATTTTTCGGGTATTATTTTGACAAGTTTCTTTTCTACCTCTTCAGGCGTTTTTCCCGGTGCCAGTTCTGTCCGGTTACAAAACCGGAAAATATGGGTGTCAACGGCCATGGTCGGCTGGTTGAAAGCAACATTAAGCACAACATTTGCAGTTTTGCGCCCGACACCTGGGAGTGCCATCAACGCTTCTCTCGTATCAGGCACTTTGCCGGCATATTTTTCGTTCAATATTTTGGAAAGCGCATAGACGTTTTTGGCTTTTGCCCGCCACAGGCCGATCGTGCGGATATAGCGGGCAAT
Source organism: Ditibartonella apihabitans (assembly GCF_002007485.1). GTDB lineage: Bacteria > Pseudomonadota > Alphaproteobacteria > Rhizobiales > Rhizobiaceae > Bartonella > Bartonella apihabitans. The sequence continues at coordinate 202,599 of NZ_CP015820.1, read as the reverse complement.
GCCGTCTTCTCCGAGAGCAGCCATTTTTTCGGGCGTATCGGCAACAGCAAAAAGCGGCTTTGTTGCTTTATTCACGCTTGCGTCTGTCGCTTGTGCCGACAAAACCACCGCCACAAGCAAAGTGAACGGACTTTCATAGACAAGATCGCTTCTCGGATTTGGTCGCTGAACCGAAAAACGGCGAAAAATTTCTTTGATTTCCTCGGCTTTATAAGCAGTTCCCGCTATTTTCCTAACTTTTGACCTTTCAGCCTTCACACCCGTCATTCGCTTTTAAAAACCTGTCTTGAACTTCGATCTTGAAATTTCCATATAACAGCTAAAGACAGAAAATGCCAAAACGGGTTTTCTGTTCAATAGTCGCTTCGAAGAGGACTACCTTATGACACGCATGACACCTTTTTCCAACCCGTTGCTGTTAGGCTTCGAAACAATGGAAAAAACGCTCGACCGTTTGAATAAATCGGGCGATGGCTATCCTCCTTATAACATTGTGCGTTTGTCCGGTGAGGAACCAAATGAACGACTGCGAATTACATTGGCAGTTGCCGGTTTCACTCCGGAAAACCTTGATGTTACGGTAGAGGATAATCAGCTTATTATCCGCGGTCGGCAAACTGACGATGAGGAGTTCGAATATCTCCACAGAGGTATTGCCTCTCGCCAATTCCAGCGGGCTTTTGTGCTGGCAGATGGAATAAAGGTAGGGGCTGCGGAGCTCAAAAACGGCTTACTTTCAATAGATCTTGAAAGACCGGCTCCCGAGAAGCGCGTCAAACGCATTACGATCAGTGCCATAGACGACGAGTAATGCGACAGGAGAAGAAAATGAAAAACGAAAAATCTTTGTCCATGCAGGAATTTGCTTTGCTCGGTGAGGGCGAAATCGCCTATCTGCGCAAAATTCGTACCGATGAATTAAGTAAGAAATTTCCGAATATGCCACCAATGACACCAGGCATTTCTTTATGGGCCTTATTCGGAGCCGGTGGCGAACCGATTATTCTTTCCGATGTCCGTGCCAAGGCTCTGGAAGGTGCAAATGATCAGGAATTAAGGACAGTAACCTTACAATAATCTACAAAAGGACGTTTGCTTGAATTAAACTTGTTTTTCAAGTCAACTCCTTCGTCATAAAAATCGGGTATTATCGACCATCAACATTTTTCCTTCAGAAATTGATGAGGGAACAAGGCGCGACAGATAATACCCGAAGATCTGTAATCAAAACCTACCCGTTTTCAAATTCCCGACACTTAAAAATTCGGAAAGAAAATCTATTATCTTGTAAAATTATATTTAAGATTATCATCGTGACGATTTTTCGCTTTGTTGATTATCATTCACATGAATGGATAACAGGACAATTCTAATCTGATAAAAAAATTTACAATTGTCAACAATATCTTTTATATACTTTCCTAAACTATATTTTCTATATTTTTATGAAAAATATAGAAAATATGTTTTATTAATATTATCATATTAGAAATTTTCAGTATATTATTATTGATAATTTTATTGCTAATAACGAATTTTTACAAATTTTTCATCGTTCATATAATTTTATTTAAATTACGTTTTTTAAACAATTGTTCGATAAGCTCGTATTAAATCAGAACAATCAGCATTCTTGAGAATTTTATTGAATTGAATGAAACAAGTTTTATAATTTGTCTTGTGAATGTTAGTGCAACGGGGATAATTTTGCGAAAGCAGGCAGTCATAGTTTTTGTTATTTTTTCATTTTTCGGGGGACTTGCGCTATTTGTGTGTCGTTGCCTGACGAACTATTTTCTATATTCCCGTTTTTTCAATGATCGCTTCCTTTTGGCGATGATGGAAAATTTCAACAGTTTTGTGGCATTCGGTCTGTTTCTTGCTGAAAATCTTTTGTTTGCCGCAATCTTTTCAATTTTTCCGACAGTCTATCTCTACCAGTTGAAAAAGCTGCCGCTCGTTTTTGTTATTACCTATGCCGGTGTCATCTATCTCGTTGCAGCAACCGGTATAGCTTTCTATCTTAACCTCGCTCGCGTTACGCTGCCTCTTGGCTCTATTCTGGTTTATGTTTTGCTTACACCGTTCCTTTATGTCATTATACCGATCGGTTTTGTCTATCTCGTCTATTGTATTTATTGGCTTGCACAGACCGAAACGAAAACCTAAAGTCATCTCACAATTCGATGACTTGTGAGCGTTATGACAAATCATAATAAAACACCCCTTTATAGCTACCCCATGCGGGGCTTCGGTATTATTACAATTTTTCTGTTGCTTGGGCCGGCCGTGCAGACAATTGCCGGAGTTTATCTTCTTCATCATTGGGTTGGCGGCACAAATCTGCTCGTAGAGATTTTTGATGTTTTCGGTAACGAAGTGCGTCCGAGATTTTTATCGGGTTATTCCTATTACATGCCTTCGGTATTTTTAAGCGGTGTATTTTGTTCTCTTCCCCCCTCACGAGGACTGGGGCTGTCACTTTCAGCATCCATTTGGCGCACCATTCTTGTCAGTTTATGCGTGGAAATATTCTATATTGTTATGTCGCAGATTGTTATTTCTGAGCCAAATATAGAGCCTATAACAAGTGAAGATATTCTTCGCAGGCTCTCTTATGGTTTCATCCAATGGATATTTGTCGGCTGGGTTTGCTGGATTCTTGCAACCGGGTTCAGACTTGATAAACCGGTCGAGCAATAATATTGCAGGCTTTAACCGCTTTATCTAAAAAACGGCATGAATCCCAGTCAATGCAGCAGACAAATTCAATTGAACAGACAAGGCCGAATTCAGGAAAAACCTGAAAAGAGCGTAGAGTTTCGTAAACATTAAAACCGCTGCACTGTTTTTTATAACCAAGTGATTTTAATTCTAAAATAACGTTATATTATTCCTGCTTTGCCGGAACAGAGAAAAGGATATTTATCTTGCTACGCGAAAAAACCGACAAAAAATTCAGGCCGGTCGGTTTTCTGCAGGCCCGTTTTCTCCAAGCTATACTTGTCGTTCTTGCAGCTCTCGTCATTTTGCCCACGGCATGGTCATTTTTCTTCCTGCTTCTTGGCGGGTGGTTCAAGACATTCGGTTTTTCCCTGACCATAGCCTTTTTCAGGCCTTATCAAATCTACTTGCCAAGTTTTATCACCGCATGTCTGATTGCATTTATTTTGGGATTGAGAAGCGCAAGCTGGGGAAGTATTTCACTCAAATTTTCGTTAATTACCTCGGTTTTGATGGCACTTTTTTTCGATGGCACCATTCGCATTATGAAGCTGTCTTTTCCTCAGTTACTTTCGTCTGTCGGCATTTCCAATGAATCCTTTCCCTATTGGATGGCCGCCTGGTTTTTTGCCGGAGGATTGTTCTGGATAATACTGAACATGAGTGGCCTTACCAGACGCTACAAAGAGGAAGAACGTGCGCGGCTTGTTGATGCCATGAAGCTCACCGTTATTTATGCAATTTATGGACCAGTGCTTTATATCATCGTCACATTATGGGTCATGGTGGGGGATGATTTGAGTTATCTTGGAGCTCGCGGGATGATATCCGGAAAAATAAACACTGCAGGACTTATGCTTGTAAGCCTTACCATCTTTTGTGGTGTCCGGAAATTACGTCTCTATGGTACGCTCACCTGGCGTTGGCTCTTTGCTGTAACAATCGCAATTTCCTTAAGTTTCTGGATTGTCGACAGTATATTTGTCTCCAAATCCGATTGGCAGCAAACCGGTCTTTATATTTTGGCCGTTTATCTTTTGACAGCTATCAGCCTCACTGTGATCGGTGGCGGTTTGTTATGTTTATCGGGTGTTCCTTTTAACGGCAAAAGTCTTAAAACTACAATTCGGCCAAATCCGCGTTATCATCTTGGAAGCAGAGTTTATTTCGCTTTATTCGTTTTTTTCATCTTTTTTATTTCTGCCCCACCTCTTTGGCAATCAGGAACAATTTTATGGCGGGCATTGCTTTTTTCTTTTCCACCTGCCTCTTTTTTTACTGCAAATCTTTCCTTTGCTTATCTTGATGCCGGTATTGTTTTTGCCGGATGCGTCGCAATCATCGCATTTATCAAACGTGAAATCGATTTCAATTCGATATTTTTGTCCGCACTTATTTGCGCTTTCTGTAGTTTATTTCTACCGGTGAGCTATCTCGGCGTGAATTTCGGCATTTTCTTCGACTTTATTGGTTGGTCAATGCTGCTTCTGGCCCCTTGTTCGGCTTTCGGCTATTATATTCTAAGCCTTTGTAAACAGGTTGTCCGGTCGTCAAATTTCCCCCGTAAATTGCCGTAATCAGGATGTCCTCAAAAACGGTTGACGACGTGTTTCCACATTCAATCCTGTTTATCAATTGCCAAAGTCATGTCTATTCCGGCTAAGGACTAGAGATATTTCCCGAAATTGACCGTTTAAGGTACAAATTTTCGGGCAAAACTATGTATAGTTGTAAACTTGACCGCATTTTTGTTTATCAAAGCCCAATTCACACGACTCATATGCCCGACACATTGCAGAACACCGGTACCAGTGGTACAAATTAACCGAAAATTAATATTTCCGGGTGGAGTGTTCTTTATGAAACCTGTCGTGGCTGCGGTTTTTATGTGTCTTACTTTGTGCTCTCTCGCCTTTGGTCAGGAGAACCAAAATAACGACAAGGCAACCGATACTCCTTCCGGATCAACACCGGTTGAAAATAATCAGGCATCCGAAAATCTGTCGCCAACAAAAACACAATGAGCGAACCGCCGGGCAGGCCGATGGTCTTTACACTTCGCAAAGTCGATGACGGTCAGTGCCCGACATGCAGATGGATTAGTGCGGAAGGTAATATTGTTTCCGATACACCATCCCAATTCACTCATTTTCTTGAGGAAAACAAGCTTGATGACCCCCTCTCGACAAAAAACGGATTGTTGGTTTCATTTCACTCTGATGGAGGAGATATTCTTGCTGCAATTGCACTGGGACGGGAAATCAGAAAACACAATTTCGATACAACCATTGCCGAGACGATTGATAAACCGGTCAATGTTATAAAGGTCGAAAACCAGAATCCGGAGAAATCTCCCGATCAAAATTCCGAAAAAACTGGAAATGAAAACAATAATTCCGGTTTAGCAGCTAACACCATCAAAAGCACCTCTGAACGAATCGAAGGAATATGTCGGGAAGCCTGTCTATGGGCTTTTCTGGGAGGGAGAGCGCGTAATGTCGGAAATGGAAAACTGGAATTGCGGACCTACCGGCCGCCACTCGACGGGGCTGGAACAAGTTCCGGTCAAGAGGTCAGTGTACGTCAGCAACAACTGGCCGATATTGCTTATATAGCAGATTATTCACAAGAGATGGGTTTTGATCCCCTCATTGCCTTTTTAAACTGGGATAATGCCAATTCTCATGTTTTTTCTGCCGAGGAAATCCGGATTTATAACATCGATTTTTCTCCCGATGTTATCGGGAAATGGCAACTCGCTCCGACAGCAGATGCACTTGTTGCAATAGCAATAAGCAATGATAAAAAAACATCAGCGCGGCTTTATTGTGATAGCCATAAAACAACATTTCTGGAAATAAGCGGACCAACGCGGTTTACTGCTGAAAACTTCCAGAATTACCAGCAGACTGTCTCGACTTTAACAATTTGGGGAATGTCTGTTGCTATGAACCGGATGCAGGTCAACCTTTCGGAAGGGCGTGTGGTCTATACGATCGAACTCCCTAAAACGTCATTGCAAGACTGGCATGTCGATGTACCTTATCTAAAAGGCGAAAATGTTCCTGAAACTCTGGATGGAATTGCCAATGTAGAGTTTTCCGATATGCCGGGTCTTAAACAAGCTGCACGATTTGTTATGGCCAATTGTCCTTCTTCATTGCGCTGATCAGACTTTCATTTTTCCAGTTTGAAAAAGACTTCCAAAATAGCGAAGGGTACGAAAATACCGAGCAGAAAAAATACAATGCAAACAGGTAGAGAATTCAAAATTTCGCCTAGCCAGCTTGTCTCGCTAACCGTGCCTTGCGAAAGCATAAACATTTCTGCCAAGGTTGTCAGATGTCCGACACCGGTTTTTACATAAACAATAAAATCCGACAAACCATATAGTCCTGCAATAATAAAGAGCGGAACACAAACGAAGAGTGCAGTCAGGCAAATAGCGTTTTCTTTTTTGTCACGACGGCCATTTTCCTGATCCGGGTCATCATAAATGACCGGATGACCAAAATTATCATTATCATAGATATCAAGTTTGACCATTTCCATTCACCTCGCAACATCGATAATATCTTTTTAAACGACCAAACTTGCGCGAAGGTGGAGACATGAAAAAGCGGCCGGTAATTTTACCGGCCGCTTGGAAATAAATAGGCGAATTTTAATTCTATAAATATGTGGTCATTGACAACTCTTTTCTTTGTCGATGATCACATTTTACCGTCTGCCTGTTCAATAGCAACTGAACAGCAGCTTCTCTATAACAGTACTTTTTAGTGCTTTTTATGTTGAGAAACGGCTTTTTTGTGATGAGCATTAACTTTCTTATGATGGACTACCGCTTTTTTATGATGGTAGACAACATGTTGCTGTGTATAGGCTGGTGCCAAAGACATCTTGGATACACCAAGAGCGAGGTTCAAACCTTCATGGGCATCAACGCTCAATGGTTGAAGTGTAAGTCCGTTTGCCGGACCAAATCCGAGAAGCTGGCTGCCAGCGCCGGCTGCAAGACTGATGCTCGAACCGACACCACCATAATTACCGGCAAGAGAACCGTTTGAGTGGGCATTCGGGGAGGTTGCAAGAACCCACCATGTCATTTTTGTGCGTCCCGTTACACCCAAATCAAGACCATAATTTTCGATACGACCAACATAATGATCATTGATCGAATGTCCACTTATCGGAATAAACTCGCAATTGAGTTCTTTTGAAGAACTTACAAACTGCCCGATTCCGCCCTTGCTATCGCAAGTGAGCGTACCCGAAACCAGACCGGTTGCACCGGCTTGTGTTTGTAAAGACAATAATGCAGTGGCCGCAAAGGCCAAAGATGTTAAAACTGTTCTTTGATATTTCATCTTTCACGTTCCTTCCTAAAACGCTTAACTCGTTCAAAACCAAAAAGTTCCAAAACGGAGTTCCGATGCAAATATAGGGTATTAAGCGCAGAAACTGAAATAGTTTAATAAATTATTACATATCTGTGAAGTCGCAGCTATTTTGATTATAAAACCACATTTTCGGATAAAAAAACCCGGTCTTTCGACCGGGCGTAAATTTAGTGCTTTAATAAAGTTTCATCACTGAGAATGCAGCGATGTCTGATATACCGCTTACGGATGTGGTTCTGCCGGAGGTTCCGGAGCATCCGGACCTTTCGGACCTTCAGGCCCGTCTTTTGGTCCCGGATGTGGCAACGCATAGCGTTCCAACTTGTTCAATTGATCAGCGTCCAATACTTTGCGTAGTTCTTCGGCTGCTGTTTTGAATTTTTTGGCTTTTTCCGCCCGATCAATGGCTCTATCGGCAATGGGTTCACCAAAAATAGGTTTCACAGCATCGGGAGCAGGTTTTACATCGGGAGCGGGCGGCGGCGGAAGCGTAACATCAACCAAATCGACAAGACTGGACGTATATTTGCGCCAGGCATCCAACTGGTTCGAGCGAATTCCCAAAGCCGTTTCCATTGCCGAAAGTTTCTCGGCCATGTGCAATCCTGCGTGTGGTCCTTTGAAATGTTCCGGCCCTCTTGGCCCCTTCGGGCCTTCGGCTTCCGGCCCCTTGTGATGAGGCGGCTTTGGCTGATGTTCACCATGAGCTGGCGGCGGTGTTGGAGCAGCCAGAGCAGAAGAAATAAAAGCCGGTGCAAGCATTGACGAAGCAAACACTGACGCAAGCAGTATTTTTTTCAATTTAATACTCCCTTTACAAATGAATAAAATAACATGTCCTTATGACAAGTTTGTACAAGTAACTAACTGAACTTATAATAAGGCAAAATTTCGATAAAAAAAGATCCTTTAGTCTGAACTTTATTAAATCTTAGTAATGTTCCGGTAAAAACCACTTTTCTAAAACAAATAATATGCGTTTCACTGCTTGATTCTGGCGATATCCTCTTTGGGGATTTTGTGGTCGACCACCTGTTTGCGGTGGAAAATAAAAAGTCCCGCAAAAATGATGATTGCTGCCCCGATAATAATGTAGCGATCGGGATAATTGTCGAAAAATACAATCCCGAAAATAATGCCCCAAAGCAAAAGTGTATACTGCAAAGGAGCAAGCACAGATGCAGGCGAAAGTTTTAATGAACGGGCGATTAAAAGATGGCCACAGCAAGACACGATGCCCAAAAGTGCCATAGCCCCCCACTGCAACATTGTCGGTTCGACCCAATGATTGATTGTCAAAACCAGTCCGACAAGAAGTGCACCGATTGTTTGCCACGTAACAAGGACAGTATCGGTGACATCTTTTAAAACACGGCTCAAAACGATAACCATTGAAAAGCCGAAACTGCCGAGAAGCGCAAAGATTGATGGCCATGAAAGCATCGCCGATGAAGGACGAAGCGCAATGATAACGCCGATAAAGCCTACAAAGATTGCAAGCCAGCGACGCCAACCAATACGCTCGTTCAGGAAAAAGTGCGAAACGGCTGCGACATAGATCGGTCCTGCCATATAAAATGTCACGACATCTGCAAGAGGCAAATAAGCGACGGCTGCATAAAACAGCCCCGTATCCATTGTAGCGAAAATCACCCGCAGCAAAATAAGAAACGGTTTTTTGGGCTTGAACAAATTTTGTGTCGTGACGGTGGTAAGCATTGGCCCCAGAACGAGGAATGCACCAATCGAACGCAACATCAAAACCTGACCAACAGAAAATGTTGCAACCAGCCATTTACCCATGGCATCATTGGCCGCGAACATGAAGTCACCCAACAGCATTAACAACATGCCGATGAGGACAATGTGATCAGACATTTTTACCGCTTTAAACCAGTTCATAAAACAGTCTCACGAAGCCAAATTATCTAAAGAATCGCAGTTCAGAAACGAGGATTGACAGATAAGTCAAATTTTGTCCATTGCAATCTCTTCCACTATAAAAAGTAGTGAAACTGCTAACCGGATAAAACGGCCACGCCTTTTAAAAAAACACCCTTTTAAAAAACTTTGCCAAGCGGGTTAAGCCGCTTACGTTGCCCCTATCGGGTTGTGTTTCACCATAAAGCCCGAAGATGGCAAAGACGTAAAACACTTTTGCGCTTTATATAGTGATACCATCATCAATTGTTACTATTTGTCTCCGGTTGCAATAAAAATGACGATAGCGTTTTAGAATTGCACCCGCGCGTATAACAAAATTATAGTAAATATGAAGAGACCGCTTTATAACGGTCTTATGACTGTCAGGAAATAATAGCTGACACGTCGTTTGAAAATCGAAAACTACGGCGCAGATTCCGGCTTTAAAAATTGGGAGAAAAAATTGGCCGATAAAAAACTCGAAGAAACCCATCTTATCAGTGATGTCAAACTTCCCAATGATGAAAAAAGCCTTAAATCTATCATCAATGAGGCGAATGGCCGAATTACAGTTTGGGAAGGTGGGGTGTTTATTCCTCTTGCCTTTCTGGTATTGGGAATTGCGCTTACTGGCACTGCCTATCAGAATTTTCAAATAGGAAAGATGATGACAACGGTCATTCTTGGTGCCTTGGCACTTTTGTTATTTGTCATTCTGATCCGCACGATGATGCGTCGCCGTATCCCCTATATGGTATTGGCGCCGGAAGGATTGGAAACCACCGTATTCAAAACGCCTGTGCCATGGCGCGGAATAACAGATTTCCAGATCAATTCTTCAAAAAGCAATTCGATGAACATCGCCGTCGGTATGGAATTTGTTATAGACGACAGATTTTTACCTGAAGAAAATGCAAAATGTCGTGGCGGCTCCTATTATGACAAGGCAAAAAAGAAATTGATGATTTCCGGTTTCAATTTCCGGCTTGAAACCAATCGGGATAAATTAATCAACGAGCTTGATATATATCGCAATGCAGCTCTCGCCCGTCATAAACTTGAAATGAAAAAATATAAATGATTGCGGAAAAGTTTTTCCCGCGTCAAGCACAAAGAAAAGGCGCATGATCCTGTTTGGTCATGCGCCCATTTTTTACCCGATTTTATAACAATAGGCCAAATCCCGTTTTTAAGGATAACAGCACAGTATTTCTTATCTAACGGCGCCCGCAACGGCGCAATTGCTGGTCATAACGGCGAGCCATCTGATCTGTTCTTTCTGCGGCTGACAAAATAGCACTGCTTGCTCTTCCGCCTGTACGGGCATAAGCGCTATGGCCCATATAATAATTAAGATAAAGAGCATAAGCGTTATTCGGGTTGATGCCATTCAGCCTTACGCTTTGACTGTGATACCAGCCAATAAAATCCGCAGCATCGGCAAAATTGGTACGCTTTGCACCACGGTTGCCTGTCGCACGGATATAATGTTCCCAAGTCCCGTCAAGAGCCTGCGAATAACCATAGGCGGAAGAGCGACGTTTCCATGGAATAAACCCGAACAATTTTTTTCTGGGAGGACGTGCATTATGCTTATAGCCCGATTCGGTATTCATCGTTGCCATGATAATCGGCATCGGAATGCCATAACGGCTTTCAGCTTTTTTGGCCGATTTCTCCCAGTTATTGAAGAAACCATCCTTTTGGTCAAAGACGGCGCAAACATTATTTGTATGTGTGGGGGCCTTTGATGCACAACCGGCCAGCACCGCTACAAGCGCCACGAGAAACACTATGCGCTTCATGATCAATACCTCTTTTTAATTGGTAAAGATATAATGTTCCTCTTAACAGATTATTAAGATGTTCATTAACCATGATTTCAAGTTTTCTCCCGTTTACGTGTTAACGAGCGGCGATTGCAACCTTTTGTTTAGACTTGAAAAAGAGAATTGAACTCAATTTTATTCATTCCGAGGTCATTTCTCATGTACTGCTTAAGTCGAAAATTTCGTTCCAATTGGTTGGGAGCCACGGCACTGGCAGGAAGTTTAGGAATTAGCATTTTTTCCCTGACAGCTATCCAACCGGTTATGGCACAATCGATTTATCTGTCCGGTGGCGGCGGCGGTGGCGGGTCGCTAACCGGAAATGGTGGTTATGGTGCAGGTGCTCTTATTAGCGCGGAAAAGCCTGATATTCGCGGTCATGGTGGCCAAGGTTCGGGCGAGAATGGTGGCGCTGGTGGTGCTGGTGGTGCAGACGATGCAAGCAACAGTGATAAGATAGCCGGAAAAAACACGTTGACTGACGATCAGAAAAATGCGCTCGATGGCTTCAACGTTGGCGATATCGCGTCAGGTAAAGAATTCAATGGCAATAATGGCGGCCTAGGAGCAAATGTCGAGGCCAATATTGAGAAGGATATCAGTATAGAAAATATTATTCTTGAGGCCGGCGATGGAGGAAATCCTGCTTTATTACCAGAAGACCAGTCAGGAACTGTTGGAGCTGGTGGAACAGGAGGGTACGTGCACCTAAGGGGTTCCAACAAAAAAATCACGGTTACGAAAAGTATAAGTATTACAAGTGGAAAAGCGGGCGGCAACGATCCGAACAAAAATAACGCCGGTGGTATTGAATTCTTGGCGGGATCTGTAATTGTCGGCGGTGAGGATGTCTCTATCAACCTCACACGCCAAGACGGCGAGTTCAAGTTTGAAACCAAACAATTAGACGCGAGCAACGGTAATCTCACACTTAATCTTGATAACACCCAATCTCGGCCCTCAAATAGTAACACGGGTGTGACATTCGGTAATGTGACAATCGGTATGGGCCGCAAAGTCACAATCACAGGAAATGGCGAATATTCTATTTCGTCACTGACAATCGGAAAAAGGGTAACCGATCCCGATAGCGAAAATATCAGCAGTAGCGATTTTATAAATCCTGCAAAATTTTCGATTGAAAACGATCTCACTTTAGGCCCAAATTCGAACTTAATTTTCTATCTGCCTGAAAACGTTCAAAATGGCGATTCCTTATTGAGGATGACAGGTAATGGCAAAGTTGCAATCAATAATGCCGCAGTCGTGCTGAAACTTGCCGGCGCCGATTTGCGCCGTTTAAGCCCGGGTGATCAGATCAGATTGATTGAAGGCGATGTTGTAGGAATTTCCAAAACTACAGAAGCGAGTGTCTCGAACGGCGCTAAAAATTGGAACTTTGATATTTCGACAGAGAGAGAAAATCTGGTTGCTTCGCTTAAAGGAAACAAGGCACCCGAAAATAACGGCGAGGGAACCGATCAAGGTAACAATGCCGGCAATAATAATGGTGATAACAATAAGCCCGACCTTATCGGAAAAGATGACGGAAAAGGCAACATCTATACCGACAACCATGGTGCAGTAACCATTAACCGTGCCAAAGCCAATGCTTATTTCCAAAGCAATGCTGCCGCACTTAATGCCCTTAATTATGGTGCTGACCAGATTGCATCAATTGATGACTATGTTTTGCCGATGGATGTCAAAAAATTTGGCGAAACTGTTGAAGGGGTAGCTTTTTTACAAGGTAGCGGTTTCAGACAAAAAGTAGAAACCGGAAGCCATATCAAGAATGACGGTTATCATTTGATGGGCGGCGCCGGTATCCGTTACCATGAAGATCAAGGCAATCTTCTTGCGACTGTCTTTGTCGAGCATGGAGACGGCGACTATGATACCTATCATCAAAGCATTCATGGAAAAGGTGACTTCAGCTACACGGGTGCCGGTCTTTACGCGAAACAAACCTGGGATAATGGCTGGTTTATCGACGGGTCGGGACGCGGTGGACGTGTCAAACGGGATTTCAAGAGCGGCGACATCGTGAATGGCCGCTTCGACGATAAAAGCTCGAACTATTACGGTTTCCATATTGGCGGTGGTAAAGAACTCGAAATTTCGCCTGACAACAAACTTACTTTGAACGGCCGTTTATTGTGGACACGAATTGAAGATTTTAGCACCGTAACAAAAGCTGACGAACATTTAGGCTTCGACAGTGCCAACTCCGTGCGCACACATTTGGGAGCACGTGTCGACCATAAAGTAACGCAAGAAGCAAAGCTTTATGCAGGTGCCGCCTGGGAACAGGAACTTGATGGCGAGATCGAAGGTAAACTCGACAGCTATCGCGTTGACAAGCCTGACTTCAGCGGGGCAAGTGCCGTCTTTGAAGTTGGCGGCAAATACGAGCAAAATCAGGGTATGCAAGGCTGGGTTGCCAATGCCGGTGTTAAAGGCGTTGCCGGTAAACGTGACGAAATTTCCGGTAAAGTCGGTATTGGTTACCGCTGGTAACACTTTCATCCGGCGTTCGTGAATAAAATACGAGGTTGCGGCAGAGATTTCGCTGTCTATGCCGCAACCTTTTCATGCAACCTTCTAATGCAGCCTTTCCATGTGGCCTTTTAATATCGCCGCAATACGCGTCACTGTTAATATGTCAGTGGCGAACGGGGCGAAATATCTCTCTATATTGATTTTTGAACTCTGGCAGTTCTCTTGATGAAGTTCTGGCAGCTTGCTTGGCTCTCAGCTATTTTTGAATATCGAGCCCCAATTGCTGCGCAGGCTCTGTTGATGGCCGATTGGTTTTTTCCGGCTCTTTCAAATCGAGTTGTTCAATACGGTCTCCACGGTTTTTGATTTTTCCGGTCGTCGTAAGGATATCCTCGACATCTTTGGAAGCGTTTTTAAAGTGACCTTGCAATTTGGTTACCCGATCATCAAGCCGCACAACCTCTTCCATCAAGCGCCCGACTTCGGTTTGTATCAAATGTGCCTGTTCGCGCATACGGGCATCTTTCATAATGGCTTGCACCACCTGAATCGATAACATCAGAAGAGATGGTGAAACAATGATGACACGCGCACGATTGGCTTTTTGTACAATTCCTTCGAAATCTTCGTGGATTGTCGCGAAAATTGATTCCGAAGGCACAAACATGAAGGCTGTATCCTGTGTTTCTCCAGGAATGATATATTTTCCGGAAATCGCTTTTATATGCGTATCCATATCGGTCTGGAACTGACGTTCGGCAGCCTGTTTTTCCTGAGGCGTCGGTGCCTCGCGCATATTATTCCAGGCTTCCAGAGGGAATTTTGCATCAATGACCAATGACGGGGCATGATTTGGCATAAAGACCAGACAATCCGGCCGTGTGCCATTGGAAAGTGTTGCTTGAAAAGCATAGGCATTGGGTGGCAAAGCATCGGAAATAATGGCTTCCATTCTTCCCTGCCCGAACGCTCCGCGGGTTTGTTTGTTGCTCAAAATCGCCTGTAACTGGACAACTTGGCCGGCAAGCGACTGGATATTGTTTTGCGCCGTGTCAATAATTGCCAGTCTTTCCTGTAATCTGGCAAGATTTTCGTGCGTCGATTTTGTCTGCGCATTGATTGTCTGGCCAAGATTGTTGCTCATGCCGGTCAATTGTTCGCGAATCGACTGGTTGAGTTCGGCCTGCCGACGACCGAATATCTCGGCCATTGTTTGCATACGCCCTTGCATTTCGGCTTGTGTTTTCAAAAGCTCGTTCATGTGGATTTCGGCGTCTCTTGCCCGTTCTGCAACCTGGGTTGCAAGAATCGAACGACGCCTGTTACCGCCAATAATCGTAACAACCAAAATAACGAGAATGGCAGCAAGGATCAGAAGCATGCAATCCATCAGATTAACAGCGAAACCTGCAATTGTGATTAAAGAATGTGAAGACGAATCAAACATTTTTCAAGATTAGCGGTTTTCCGGTCACAAAGCGATCAAAAGGCTGCGAAAATCAACATTATCACATTGACGTATGAAATGTGATTGATTACCTCTTCTTTATGTCAATAAAACCATTAGTTATTCTTCCCGATCCTATTCTGCGCAAGGTTTCAAAACCGATCGAGCGCGTTGATCAACCGTTGCAAAAACTGGCCGATGATATGCTGGAGACAATGTATGAAGCGCCCGGCATCGGACTGGCAGCAATCCAGATCGGAGAACCGTTACGCCTGTTGGTGATTGATGTTGCCGGTAAAGACGAGCCCAAAGAACCTCGGGTTTTTATCAATCCACAAATTTTGTGGCGCTCCGACGAGCCTAACGTTTATGAGGAAGGGTGCCTTTCCATTCCCGACTATTACGCAGAAGTCGAGCGGCCAAAACGTGTACGCGTAAGCTATCTTGATCGCGAGGGTAAAGAGAGTGAAATCGAGGCGGACGGATTGCTCGCAACCTGTTTGCAACACGAAATTGACCACCTCAATGGCGTTCTGTTTATCGACCATATATCCAGACTGAAACGTGATATGGTCATTCGCAAATTTAAAAAACTGGCCAAAGAAAAAGCACAAAGCGGAGCACGATTATAATGCCGTTGCGGCTTGCCTTTATGGGAACGCCGGAATTTTCGGTTCCCGTCCTTGAAGCACTTCATCAGGCAGGCCACGAGATTGTGGCTGTCTATAGCCAGCCACCACGACCGGCAGGCCGGCGCGGATTGGAGCTTACCCCCACACCGGTTGCCTCGGCAGCCGAAAAATTGGGAATTCCGGTTTTTACTCCGAAAAGCTTGAAAGACCGGCATGAGCAGGAACGTTTTTCATCATTCAATCTGGATGCGGCAATTGTCGTGGCTTACGGGCTTTTATTGCCAAAAGCCATTCTTGAAGCGCCGCGTTTTGGCTGTTTTAATGGTCACGCTTCACTGTTGCCACGTTGGCGTGGTGCGGCTCCCATCCAGCGGGCAATTATGGCCGGTGATAAAACAACCGGTATGATGATTATGAAAATGGATGAAGGCCTTGATACCGGCCCTATCGCACTTTCAAAATCAATCGACATTGCCCCCGATATGACCGCAGGCGAACTTTATGACGAATTGGAAAAAATTGCCGCCCCTCTCATGGTTGAAACCATGGAAAAACTGGAACAAGGTGATTTGGTATTAACCCCCCAGAAATCGGAAGGGGCAACTTATGCAAAAAAAATCACCAAGGATGAAACCCGCATTGACTGGTCGAAACCGGCAAAAGAGTTACAAAAACGTATATGCGGGCTATCGCCTTTTCCGGGAAGCTGGTGCGAGATGGAAATTTCCGGCAAACAGGAACGCGTCAAGTTATTAAAAGCAAAACTTGTTGAAGGTTCTTCACTTGGTGTCGGTCATGTCGACCCTGAAACTTTGACAATCCATTGTGGCGAAGGTCGTTTGCAAATTACACGGCTACAAAAAGCCGGTGGCAAGGCCATGGATGTTGAAACTTTCTTGCATGGTTTTCATGTAACAAAAGTCTATTGATATGGCGCGTTTCAAATTAACAATTGAATATGACGGGACAAATTATTGCGGTTGGCAAAGACAGGATGGCTTAAGAACCGTTCAAGCTGCCATTGAAGAAGCCGTTTTTGCGTTTTCAGGTGAAAAAGTGACAATTTTCGGTGCAGGTCGTACCGATGCCGGTGTCCATGCGACAGGTCAGGTTGCTCATGTCGACCTTGAAAAAAATATTCGAGCCGACCGTTTACGGGATGCCATTAACGCGCATTTGACCCTTAACAAAGAAAATGTCGCTATCTTGCAATCGGAAGAAGCAGATGCCGATTTCGATGCGCGTTTTTCTGCACGAAAGCGTCACTATCACTTCATTATTTTGAATAGACGGGCGCCAGCGGTCCTCAAAGCAAACCGCGTCTGGTGGGTGCCCAAAAAACTTGATGCCGAAAAAATGGACGAAGCGGCAAAACGACTTTTGGGACTTCATGACTTCACCACTTTCCGCTCCAGCGAATGCCAAGCCAAAAGCCCTGTAAAAACCCTCGACCAGCTTGATGTTGAACGTATCGGCGAAGAGATTCATATTTATGCAAGCGCCCGTTCTTTTCTTCATAACCAGATACGCTCTTTTGCCGGAAGCTTGATGGAAGTGGGCGTCGGTCGCTGGAGTGCGGATGACCTTGAAGATGCATTGAATGCCAAAAATCGCGCCCGCTGCGGTATGGTTGCGCCTCCATCCGGACTTTATCTGACAAAAGTAGATTATTAAGAACAGTCAATGTCGAAGTTCGAAAGCCCGATTAAAATTTAAACCAGTGCTCAAAAAAAATCGATTGATGCGGTGTGTTTATCGTCGCCTCTCATATTGCAAGCTTGAGCAAAGCTATAAAACTTTCATAAATATGTTCTTGCCTTTTAAGCCACAGTGAAACATCCATAAAACGCACCCGAACATCGAAATTTGACGATACAAATTCCCGACAGATGCGATTTTGATAACGAGAAAACCGCGTCTCCAATCTATTCCTATCAAAAAATCAATCCGACCTTCCAAATCCGTTTTTTTGAGCGCGCCGTTTTAAGATTCAAGTATGACAAGTTGAAAAATTCGGAAAAACCGGACAACAGACCGGAAAGGTCATTGGCCTCCTCAGACGGTTAGAATTTTTAATTTTTCCCCATGTCATTTGATGATTTAAAAAAACCGTCTTAACTTTTTCAACAAAAGAACCGAAAAGCCATTTTCTTTTTTGAAGATGAAGTTTTATAGTCATTTTATTGGGTAGTATTTTTGTGCCTGGCACATTGCACTCAGAGGGATTTTATTTTGAACATAGCTTTCAACCGGTTTCAATAATTGGCTTTTTGACTGTGTTTATGAAAGCGGTTGTTTTATTGATAAGGGAATTATTGTGGCTCAAAAATCAAAAAATTCAGACCAAACAAAACATGACAAAGATGAAGTCGGTATCAAACTTACGGTTGCGGGGAAAAAACGCGTTTTTGATATTAACGAACCGAAACTTCCCGAATGGATCCAGAAAAATGCTTTGACATCGGGAAACTATCCTTACGACAAAAAAATGCCGCGTAAGGAATATGAAGAAACATTGCAGGACCTGCAAATCGAGCTTGTCAAACTTCAATCCTGGCTGCTTGAAACCGGCGAAAGAGTTGTTGCTTTGTTCGAAGGGCGTGATGCCGCCGGTAAAGGTGGTACAATTTTCACACTTCGCCAATATATGAACCCTCGTACTGCGCGCAATGTCGCTTTGCCGAAACCTGACGAAACAGAAAGCGGTCAGTGGTACTTCCAGCGCTATGTGCGTCATTTTCCGACCCATGGTGAATTCGTCACATTCGACCGTTCGTGGTATAACCGCGCAGGTGTTGAATCGGTGATGAAATTTGCGAGCCCCGCCCAAGTTGAAACATTTCTTGCCGAAGCTCCGACTTTTGAAAAATTGATTGTTTCTGATGGCATAAGATTTTTCAAAATCTGGCTTGATATCGGGCAGGAAATGCAATTGAAACGTTTCCATGAACGCCGCCATAGCCCGCTGAAACACTGGAAATTTTCCAAAATGGATGAAGCCGGAATTACCCTTTGGGATGATTATGGCAAGGCTGCCGACCGCATGATCGAGCGCACCCATTCGGCCATGGCACCTTGGACTATTGTTAAATCCAACGATAAAAGACGGGCACGACTTGCGGTAATCCGCCGTGTACTTTTGTCTATTCCCTATGCCGACCGTAATATTTCGGCAATCGGTCCGGAAGACGAAAAAATTATTGGCACAGGACCGGAATTTTTGCGTCATGCCAGCGAAAATCTTATCTGAATAAATAAACCGGACAGGCATGAATAGAACACGTGCCTGTTCTTTTTATTGTCGATTTCATACCATTTGTGTTAAGCGGATAAATGTTATGCTTTTTCGTAAAATATCGTTTACCGCGTGGGTTTTCTTTTCGCTCTGCACCTTTTTGCCGACAACGGGAAAGGCGGACGAAGCATCTGTGCTACCGCATTTTTTCGATGCACAGGAACGATTGAACCACCCTAATCTCGGCACTCTTTCGAGACTTCGATTCCTGACCACTGTCGATTTTCCTCCGTTCAATTTTGTTGATCGTACTGGAAGGCTTTCAGGATATAATATCGATCTCTTACGAGCTATCTGTACGGAATTGAAGCTGCAACAGGTTTGTGAGGTAGAAGCTCTACCGTGGGACGAACTTGTTTCACATATGAACAATCATCAGGGTGAAGCGATTATTGCCGGTATGAATGAAACACCGGAGACTGCCAAAAGCCTGATTTTTACGCAAAGTTATCTGAGGTTTCCGGCACGCTTTGTAAGTTCGGAAAATATTGCGCTCACCGAACCTGTCGAAAAAGACTTGAAGAAATACAAAATAGGCATTGTCCATAAAAGTGCTCATGAAGCACTTTTTTCCGCCTATTTTCCTGATGTCAAATGGCAACCGTTCGAGAATGATGAAAGCTTGCGGGCGGCGTTAAAAGCCAAAACCATTGATCTTGCTTTCGGCGACGGAATGGGATTTTCGCAATGGTTGAACGATCCCCGATCGGAAAATTGTTGTCGCTTCGTAGGAGATGCCTATATTGCTCCACAATTCTTACAAAGTGGCCTTAGAATTGCAGTTCAGAAAGATAATCCGCAACTGGTTGACGCGCTAAATTACGCATTGAAATCGCTGGAACGCAAAGGAAAACTCACGGAACTTTATCTACGTTATTTTCCGATAGGTTTTTATTGAGAACTCTTCGAAAAGCCTTTGAAAAGTCCTCGAATAATGGTGCTGTTTGCCAGCACCATTATCAAGCTTAGAGCACCACTATAAGCGGATGATGACTTTACCGAAATTTTTACCCTGAAGAAGGCCGATAAAAGCTTCCGGCGCATTTTCCAAACCTTCGGTAATATCTTCACGATATTTAAGGTGCCCCTTTTTCAACCATTCTTGTGCCTGAACAATGAATTCGGGTCTTTGATGTTCAAATTCCCGTTCGATAAAACCGCGAACAAGCAAACTTTTTATAAGGATCGCTCTCATCAATTGCGGTACGCGATCAACTTCGTGGCCCGTATTCTTGACGCCGTTATATTGGGCAATCAAACCACAAACAGGTATACGGGCAAAAGGATTTAAAAGGGGAAACACTGCGTCCCACACCTTGCCGCCGACATTTTCATAATAAACGTCAATACCTTCCGGACAAGCCTTGGCGAGGCGTTCGGCAAAATCGGTGTTTCTATGGTCAAGCATGACATCAAATCCCAGCACATCACGCCCAAAAGAACATTTTTCCGGCCCGCCAGCAATGCCGACTGCCTTGGCACCTGCGATTTTTGCGAGTTGCCCAACCATGGACCCGACAGTTCCGGTTGCTGCTGCAACAACCACTGTCTCGCCCTTTTTCGGTTTACCGATATTGCGCATTCCGGCATAGGCAGTAAAACCCGGCATACCAAGAATACCCAAAGCGGTTGAAAGTGGCGCGTCAAAATTGTCGAGTTTTTTCAGCTTTTCACCTTTTTCAATGCTGTAACTTTGCCAGCCACTTGCCGATAAAACCTTATCGCCTTTCTTGAAATCTTTGTGGTTCGAGCTGACAACTTCCCCCACAGTGCCACCGATCATAACATCACCGATCGCAACCGGCTCATCATAGGAAGGCTCATCCGACATACGCTGACGCATATAGGGATCCAATGAAAGATAAAGAATCTTTATCAACACTTCGCCACTCTTCGGCTCCGGAAGCTTCACTGTTTCGAATGCAAAATTTTCTTTGACAGGCACTCCATGCGGGCGGGACGCGAGTACAACTTGTGTTGAACGGATTTCTTCCATTACTGTTTTTCCTTTCATATTTTCCAATCAAAAGATGAACTGAAGAAAGCCGGCTGTCAACAAACGTCAAGTAGCGATATCCTCCAGCGTTACCGCACTATTTCGGACGATTTGGCGTTTTCAGTGTAATGGGAGGAAGATTGATCTGATAATGGATAGAGATGATGCGGATAAAGGTGCAAACCGCAATTGCCGTCCAGATTGCAATAACCGGAGAGATAAGCCGCGCCGAGCCCAAAAGAACGATGGCTGAACCAACAATAGAAGCGCTTGCATAAATTTCTTTGCTGAAGATGATTGGCGTGCGACCGGTCAGAATATCTCGCACGCATCCACCACCAACAGCGCTTGCACAGCCGAGAATGATTGCTATCTGGATATTACCTGTTAGTTGATAGGCTTTATCCGAACCGAAGGCCGCAAAAAAACCAAGCCCCAAGGCATCAAGCCAAAGGGTCGGTTTTTCCATCCTGATAATCAATCCCTGACAAAAAATGCCGAGCAAGACTGCACCTATTATTGCAATAAAATATTCGATATTGGTGAGGCCTACCGGTGGTGTTGCTCCCAAACACAGGTCACGCATGATACCGCCACCGCAGGCGGTGGCCATTGCAACCACAAATACGCCAAAGAAATCAAAACCGCGCCGTATACCGGCACTGGTACCGCTTAATGCAAACACAAAAGTCCCGATAACGTCAATCGAATGAAGAAGCATATGTCTACTTTCTCAAATTCCGCAACTATTGGCAGCTTTTTTAAACCTTGTCATTTTAGTGCAAGCACTCCGAAAGTGGCAATTAAACACCGGCGAGCACTCGTAAAACTTGTGGTCATTTAATCTTTTTAAAGTCAAATTGAATGATCGGGCTCTAAAAATTGTCTCTTTTGGCTCCAAGCCGGATTAGTTTTTTATCGGTTTCTTCAAACGCCACAACCGGACTTTCTTAACCCGCCTTACAAAACGGTATAACTTGTTGATGAAAGACACGTTTTCAAACGGAACAAGATTGCCAACAAGGCCATACAAAAAACCGGAATATTTTTAAAAAATAAACGTGCTCGTCGGTCAACACAATTTCCGGTGCGGATAACGGGAGAGATGGAACTAAGCTCTGATAAAAAGCTGTTTTTAATGCGTTATACTGCGTCAAAACGTCGAGAACTGTAATGAATTGTCAGGACACAAGTGATCCATAACAAAATTTAGCAGGATTTCAGCTTTCTTCGCCAAACTTGTCATTTACAAGTTTTTCCAAAGCATCAAGCACTTCTTCTGCCTGCTGCCCATGAGTTGTCACGTCTATGGTGCTCCCTTGCGAGGCGGCCAACATCATCAGTCCCATAATCGAATTGCCACCAACAGTCTGGCCATCTTTTTCCACTTCGACAACAGCGTCAAAACCGTCGACAGTTTGTACAAACTTTGCCGATGCACGAGCATGGAGACCACGTTTGTTAGAAATAACCAATTGTCGTTTAAAGGAGCTGTCCATTTTCCCGCACACAACTCATTATCTATTCATCTGACAACAACATACTGGGAACATTGATATATTTGCGTCCGGCATCCTGTGCAGCTTTCAAAGCGTCAACCAATTCGATATCATTCGACTGACGCACCGAGGTGAGTTTGATAAGCATTGGCAAATTGACACCGGCGATCACCTCGATCTTGCCTTCCTGCATGATTGAAATGGCGAGATTGGACGGTGTGCCCCCGAACATATCGGTAAGGATAATGACGCCCTGTCCATCATCGACCGAACCGACGGCTGCAACAATATCCTTACGACGTTGATCCATATCATCTTCAGGGCCAATACACACAGTGGCAAATTTCTCCTGAGGACCTACAACATGCTCTACCGCATGCAAAAACTCTTCAGCCAATCTGCCGTGCGTTACAAGCACGAGTCCGATCATTCACAATGCTCCTGTCACCAGCGTCCCACCGGTCTTGTTCCTTGGCACTCAACAGTGGGTTTTATATTCTGGCAGGGGTTTTCTTCTGTGCCAAGAAAAATTTTCGCACTATATAAAAAAATATTGTTTTTCAACATGATTTGACAGGCGAATCCGGTCTTTGCCAAGGTTCTTTGAAAGCAAATGCTTCAATCGCCTGACAAATTGTCAAGCTGTCAGCAGTATTCAAATCAGGAAGAATATAAAGTGGTACTTCAATGCCACAATAAGTTATTTTATCATCCTCGGGATAACGTTTTGCCTCTTTCGATAAGCTCACCACAAAGTTGATTACCACTTCAGGCTCGAACGCCATGCGATATAAGCCTGCTCCCCTGATCTCAATACCGCCGCGGAGTTTCTCCGGTGCCCGCCCATAGAGTTTTTTCTGTTTTAAAAATAATTCCGTATAGTCATCACTGACGAGGCAAGCATAATTTCCTGACCATGACGCACGTTCGACGAGTGCCAAAGTCAGTGCCGATTTACCGGAAGCCGACGCACCTTTAAGCAAAACACCTTTATTACCGAGGATTAAACAGTTTGCGTGAAGTGTGAGGGAGTGTTCAACGCTTTCAGACACAGCTTCTTCCTTGTTTTAAAAGTAAATTCCTATTTTTCGAGCGGTAAAACAATGATGAAACGGGCACCCAGCTTTTTATCCGGTTCCTTGTCGGAATAGATATTTTCTGCTGTCAAAGTACCATTATGGGCTTCAATAATCTGGCGGCTGATCGAAAGCCCGAGGCCTGAATTTTTCCCGAAGGATTCAGCACCCGGCCGATCGGTATAAAAACGTTCGAAAATCCGGTCTATCTTTTCGGCACGAATTCCAGGGCCATTATCTTCAACCGTCAATACGAGTTTAGAACCTTCCGCATGCATGGCAAGTTTTATCTTCCCGTTTTCATGCGGAATAAACGAGCGGGCATTTTCAATCAAATTGGAAACGACTTGGCCAAGCCGCAGATCATGACCGGCAACAATATATTTTTTACCGCCACTGCGCGGCTTTATATCGAGTTCGATTGTTGTCGAAACCTTGTTGCGACGAACCTCTCGCGAGGCTCTCACAATATTTTCAAGCATAGCAACCATATCAACCTTGTCGGATGTCTCGCGCGCAAGTTCTGCGTCAAGGCGTGATGCATCGGAAATATCGGTAATGAGACGATCAAGGCGACGCACATCCTGCTGGATAATATCAAAAAGCCGTTCGCGCGCCTCATGCGTTTTGGCAAGTGGCAAGGTTTCCACCGCACTTCTGAGCGATGTTAGCGGATTTTTCAATTCGTGGCTGACATCGGCTGCAAATTGTTCGATTGCTTCGATACGGGTGTAGAGCGCATCGGTCATATCGCGGATTGATGTTGACAAATGCCCGACTTCATCTTGCCTGTCCGAAAAATCCGGAATTTCAACGCGCTTGTTGGTGCCATGACGGACACGATCGGCTGCTGCCGACAATTTGCGCAAAGGATTGGCGATCGTATAAGCAAGAAACAGCGAGAGAACGAGAAGCACAGCGGCAACCACCGCAAAAACCTTAAAAATTGCGAGCCGTTCCGCCGTGACAATATTGTCAATATCGGATCCCGCTGTCGACAATAACAAAACGCCGACCACAGAATGATAACGCTGCACCGGAACAGCGACAGAAACAACCAGTTCACCTTGCGAGTTACGCCTTTGCGCTGTTGCCAGAATTCCGTTCATAGCTTTGACAACTTCCGGGTAGACAGCCCCGTTTCCACCGAGCTGGTCTTTGTCAACAGCAATATCATTGCCGTAAATCGTGTTGGTAAGCCAGTTTCTGAACCGTTCGATAAGACCGGGCTTATCTTCGGCAATAGGAGGAAGGTTATAACTTAAAACCTGACCACTCGAATAAAGTACCATGGAATCGAGAAGCAGGTTGGCATCCCGATCATAGATGCGGGCACGCGTTGTCTCCGGCGAAATGACATTGCGCAATAGCGGCGCGACACGTTCCGGATTAATCGGAAAATCCCAATTATCTGTCGATTCCGCTTTCGGGGTGATACTTTGTCCGGCTTGCAACTCCATAAGTTTTTCCGGATCAATCAGGATAGAATTGGTGTCAACCGTTGCCGAAGCGGCAATTGCTCCGGCAATAATCTTGCCTTGTGTGCGCAATGATTCGATCTTGGCATCGATCAAACCGTCCCGAAACTGGTTGAGATACATAATGCCGGCAACGAGCACACAAAGAGCTGCAAGGTTGAGAATAACTATACGGCGTGTCAGACTTGAAAAGAGAAGTTGTTCGAAAAGATAGTGGCCACGCCTGCGCAAGCGCCCGAAACGGGTTGTCTTGCGGGAATGTTGCCCCTTTTTCGTCTTTTCCTCTGTGCCCGCTGTTGCTTCCTCGGAAACCATCCGGTCGCCCGCACCTTTCAGAGCAAAACCATATGCCAGAACATATGGTTTTGCCGACTGTTACAAACTGAACTATCCCGCACCCCACCAAATAACCGGCTTTGAAGAGCGGGATAATCGTTACACTTTATTACCTGTTTTATACCTCGCGAAACCGGTAGCCAACTCCGTAAAGAGTTTCAATCATTTCAAAATCGTTATCAACCTGTTTGAACTTTTTACGCAGCCTTTTGATATGACTGTCAATGGTGCGATCATCAACATAGACCTGATCGTCATAGGCAGCATCCATCAGCGAATCACGACTTTTGACAACGCCGGGGCGCTGGGCAAGTGCTTGCAAAATAAGAAACTCGGTCACTGTCAGAATGACCGGTTCACCTTTCCATGTGCAGGTGTGACGCTCTTGATCCATAACAAGGTCGCCGCGTTCAATAGAGGTAGCGGCCTGCGCATTGGCTTTGACAGGCTCACCGCGCGCTGCCGCACGCCTTAGAACTGCCTTGACACGCTCAACAAGAAGGCGTTGGGAAAACGGCTTGGTAATGAAATCGTCCGCACCCATTTTCAAACCGAAAAGCTCGTCGATCTCATCGTCCTTTGAAGTGAGAAAGATCACCGGCAAATCCGATTTCTGTCGTAAGCGCCGCAACAACTCCATGCCATCCATACGGGGCATCTTGATATCGAAGATGGCGAGATTGGGCGGACGCGCCATCAAGCCTTCAAGGGCCGAAGCGCCATCCGTATAGGTCTCGACACGGTAGCCTTCCGATTCCAGGGCTATCGACACTGATGTCAGAATGTTGCGATCGTCATCGACAAGTGCAATTGTCTGTGTCGTGGTTGCAATATCTTTCATAGTTTTCCGACTCTTTCTTGCGGTTTTTATTTTTAGAACGTTTCTTTGGAAGCTTCGAAACATCCACATTGCTTATTAAACATACATTTTCTTTATATGGGTGTTGAAAACGCTTTTGCAAAACAAATGTGGTACAAATTGTGGCAAAGCTCACGAAAGTCTTTGATTTACCGAGGAAAAACACCCTTTCCGTTTTTAATTTTGTAAACGCCAAACAGCGCTTGAAGTTTCATTAACTCAATTTTTAAAAAAATTAAATTTTTTTAAATCGATTAAATATTTGATATTTAATGCGTTTTCTGATTTTTGGAGGGCACACTCACAATCGTGTGGGGCATTTTTGCTTCGAAAGGCAATAGCGGAGGTACTATGAAAGAGACTGGTATATTCAATCCAAAGGCTTCACTCAAAAGCTTCGGTTTTAAAGATCTGGGCAATGTTTATTATAATTTTAAACCGCCTTTTCTTTATGAAGAAGCAATTCGTCGCAATGAAGCGAAATTGACAGCCGAAGGAGCGCTTGTTGCCTATACAGGCCAATTTACGGGCCGATCAGCAAAAGACAAGTTCATCGTTCGCACAAAAGAGACCGAACCCAATATCTGGTGGGACAACAACAAGCCGATGAGTCAGGAACATTTCGACCAGTTGTTTGCCGATTTTGTCGAACATGCAAAAGGGCGCGATCTATTTGTCGAAGATCTTATTGGTGGTGCGGATCATGAAAACTCCATCAGGGCGCGCGTTGCCTCAGAATATGCATGGCATGCCGTTTTCATCCGCAACCTCCTCATCCGTCCGGATGACAAAGCTCTGGAATCCTATGTTCCGCAGATGACAATTATCAATCTGCCGTCTTTCCGTGCCGATCCGAAGCGCCATGGAACACGCTCCGAGACAGTGATTGCCTGCGATCTAACCCGTCTTATCGTTCTGATTGGCGGTACATCCTATGCCGGTGAAATGAAAAAATCGGTCTTCACCGCATTGAACTACATTCTGCCTGAAAAAGGCGTTATGCCGATGCACTCTTCAGCCAATGAAGGGCCAAAAGGCGATACCGCTGTGTTCTTCGGCCTTTCAGGAACCGGTAAGACAACACTTTCGGCCGATGCAAGCCGCACATTGATCGGCGATGACGAACACGGTTGGGGCAATGACGGCGTCTTCAATTTTGAAGGCGGTTGTTATGCCAAGGTCATCCGGCTCTCTGCCGAAGCGGAACCGGTCATCTATTCCACGACCCAGCGTTTCGGTACCATTCTTGAAAACGTCGTCCTCGACAAAGATCGTGAACCCGATTTCAATGACGGTTCTCTGACTGAAAATACCCGTGCCGCCTATCCGATCTATTTCGTTGATAACGCAAGTAAAACCGGCAAGGGTGGACAGCCTAAAAACATCATCATGCTGACGGCCGATGCTTTTGGCGTTATTCCGCCGATTGCCAAACTCACACCGGCACAAGCCATGTACCACTTCCTGTCCGGCTATACAGCCAAGGTTGCTGGTACCGAAAAAGGCGTAACCGAACCGGAAGCAACTTTCTCGACCTGCTTTGGCGCACCGTTCATGCCGCGTCATCCTTCTGTCTATGGTAATTTGTTGCGCAAGAAAATCGCCGAACACCATGTCGATTGCTGGCTCATCAATACCGGTTGGACTGGTGGTCCTTACGGAGTTGGCAGCCGTATGCCAATCAAGGCAACCCGCGCATTGCTGAACGCTGCGTTGGATGGTTCGCTCAAAAATGTCGAATTCCGCAAAGACGAGAATTTCGGCTTTATGGTACCGAAGGCCGTTGCCGGAGTGGATTCGAAAATTCTTGACCCGCGTTCAACCTGGAAAGACAAAGCTGCCTATGACGAACAGGTCAAGAAACTTGCTGGCATGTTCATCAAAAACTTCGAGAAATTCATTCCGCATGTTGATGATGAAGTGAAAAACGCAGCCCCTAAGGCCTGAGTTCAAAAATAATTAAATGAAAGCCCGGTTCTTGTAACCGGGCTTTTTTATTGGCGCATCCACGTTATAATTGCAAAAATGGATAGCGAAAAAGGCGAACTTTTTATCAATGCAAAAATCCGCATACGCGAAAGTGATATAGCGGAAAATTTTATTCGTGCTTCGGGACCTGGCGGACAGAACGTTAACAAGGTTGCCACGGCTGTCCAATTACGCTATTTCGCTTATCGGGCAGGCCTTCCCCACGATATATTCACCCGCCTCATAAAATTGGCCGGTCAAAAAGCAACGAAAGATGGAGAAATCCTCATCGAAGCATCGCGTTTTCGTTTGCAAGAAAAAAATCGGCAAGATGCGCGTGCAAGACTTGTTTCACTTGTCAAAAAAGCGGCTGAACCACCGCCACCAAAGCGACGGAAAACAAAACCGACCAAAGGCTCGATTGAACGAAGATTGAAAGCCAAAAATATTCGTTCAGAGGTGAAAAAGGCTCGTTCAAAAGTAACTCCTGATTGAAATTTAAATTCCTGCTCTATGTCTTTCATTGAAAGACGGAACACGGGTTTCCGCTCTAACAATGTGCCGCTCCGCCTTAAAAAGGGCAAGACGCGCATTTTCTTGAAAGGAGAATGCAATGGGACTTTTTAATTTCGTAAAATCGGTTGGTGAAAAACTTGGGATCGGGGAACAAGCCCCTGACGCACAAAGCATTAAAACAGCTTTGGATGGCCTTAATCTCGGGACAGAAAACGTTAAAGTCGCTGTCGAGAACGGCAAAGCAATTCTGACCGGCGCTGTCAAAGATCAGGCAACACTGGAAAAAGCAATTCTTGCGGTTGGCAACCTTCACAGCATTGAATCGGTCAATACCGATAATCTTAAGGTTGAGAACGGCCAAAAATCGGCAAGCAGCCAAACGGCACAAGCGGGCACTGCGCAAACCTCTTCGGCCTCTCAACCGTCAGGTTCACAACCGGTAGAACCACATTTTTACGAAGTGAAAAAGGGCGATACTTTGTGGAAGATTGCTGAAGAAGTTTATGGAAAAGGTCATGGCGATAAAAACAAGATTATTTTCGAGGCAAATAAGCCTATGTTGAAATCACCTGAAAAAATCTTCCCCGGTCAAAAGCTTCGCATTCCCGACCTTAATCAGGCCTGATTATTTTTTCTTATTTTTACACCACACCCTACACCCCCCACGCATCCCGAAAAGTGTGAAACGGTTTTCGGACAAGATGCGTGGGCACTCAAAAACCTATCCCGAAAAGTGTGAAACGGTTTTCGGCCAAGATGCGTGGGCACTCAAAAACCCATCCCGAAAAGTGTGAAACGGTTTTCGGACAAGATGCGTGGGCACTCAAAAACCTATCCCGAAAAGTGTGAAACGGTTTTCGGACAAGATGCGTGGGCACTCAAAAACCCATCCCGAAAAGTGTGAAACGGTTTTCGGGATTAGATGCGTGGGTATTTTTCTCCTCCCCGACAACTGCGTAAATCTTGTCGGTGAGGATAGCGGAAGGCTGCAGCGGAAGACCTGAAGCAATTTTCGAAAAAGCTATTGGGAAATGAAACACCTCTCAAAAATTAGCCAATGCAGGCTTTTAAAAACAGAAACCAATTCGTCTTGAAGATCGGACAAGGCGAATGTTGCTCGGCATCTTGAAGAGCGGTCACAGTCTGTTTATTTTCAAAGAATGGATTTTTATGGCTTTGATTATTTCCCGAACTATTTCGATCGCACCGGTCAGGAAGAACTGGTTGATGAGGTGAGAGAAATCGTCCGGCAAGCGCCATTATTTGTTCCCAGAATGCCAAAAACCGGAAAGCCGATGAGTGTCCGGCAAACCAATTGCGGAAAACTGGGCTGGGTCACCGATAAAGATCGCGGCTATCGCTATCAGGAAACGCATCCTCAAACGCAAAAACCTTGGCCGGAAATTCCCCGAGAACTCCAAGAATTATGGCAAAAATTATCCGGATTTGGCGCTCCGCCGGAAGCCTGCCTCATTAATTTTTATGCGCCGGACGCACGCATGGGAATGCATCAGGACAAGGATGAGGGAGAACTTGCCGCTCCGGTCATTTCAGTATCCTTGGGCGATACATGTCTCTTTCGTGTCGGAACGCCAGTCAAAGGCGGGAAAACCCATTCCTTACGGCTGAATAGCGGCGATGTTATTCTATTTGGCGGTGATATGCGTCTTGCATTTCATGGGGTTGACCGGATTTATCCTGAAACTTCTACACTTTTGAAAGTCCCCGGCCGTATCAACCTGACTTTGCGACGTATTACGCCTGTCGGGTAAAATAGAAATATTTCTGGCAAGGCTTGCTTCCTGAAAGAAGCCCCTTGCCTATCATGGAATAGCGTTTCACGTGAAAACTTTTCTCTTGGTAATGTTTTTAAAAACTTGAATAAAAATCTTGATCAACAAAAATGCGTGACAGATTTTCGCCACGCATTTTATTTTTTCGTGAAAACTTTAATTCGAAAAGTAGTCTTTTAATGATGTTGATGTTCTTCATGATTGGCAGGCATTGAATCGGGTGCTTGTGCACCAATGCCCGAAACAGTAAAGACCACATCGACAGTGCCGGCTTTTTCAAAAACCATTTTTGCCTTGAATTCGTCACCCTTGTTCAAGGTTTTGTCGAGATCCATAAACATGACGTGGAAACTGCCCGGTTTGAATTCGACTGTTCCACCGGCCGGAATGACCACGCCATCCGCCTGATGACGCATTTTCATGACACCGTCAGCCATTTCCATTGAATGGATTTGTGCTTTATCGGATAATTCCGAAGAGAGAGACACCAGCCTGTCAGCTTCTTTACCATGGTTGACAATGGTAAAGAAACCACCGGCAACTTTTGCCCCGTTCGGGGTCGCACGTGCCCAAACATTGGTAATTTCAATATCACCAATTTTATAATCGTTGGCAAAAGCACTACCGAGCGACAAGGATAGAAACAAACAGGCAAAAGCTGCCAGAACAGCAAAGCTTGTCCTGATCAAAATCGAGCATTTTTGAAAAGCGTAAGACATATATAACTCCTGATATTTAAAATATGAATTCGTGTTGAAGATGTTTATGACCATTTGCCAAAGATCTTTTCTCAGTCCGATGAACGGAATTGAAAATTGGCAAATGATAGTAAATCGGCTCAGGAAATTATATGGGGCGGCGAGCGTGCATCATAAACAAATGATGGCTGCTCGCAGGGAAGCAACAAAACCCGAATGACAGCCATTGCCTCGCTTGAACACTTGGATATTTCAAGAACGACATTAACCGGTCCGGATATTTGAAGGGCCGCAGAAAGGATACACCCGCCGATGCAACAAGCGGGGACAGGGAAATGATCTTGGGATGAACGACCTTTTCCGGCTGCGGACGCGCAAATAATGCCGCCGTAAGCATCGCGAACAGCATATTCACCAAGCACACCGGCTTTTGCCATGACAACTGATTGAATTGTCATCACAGCAACGAGCACAAATATAAAAAATTGATGCTTATGCTTTACCAACTGCATCAGCTGACCCGGTGTTTTCTCGCTATTTTCATGGTTAAGAGGTCTAGAATGCAGTAAAAGTGAGCGTTGTCAAAGACCGTGTGATACCGGGTATATCAAGAATATTGTCATTGATGAATTTACCGATATCCTTGCCTTCTTCGATGTAGATTTTTGCCAGAAGCTCGAATTCACCACTTGTGGAATAGAGTTCCGAAACAATCTCGCGTTCATAAAGTATGTCGGCAACATCGTAAGCTGTACCCGGCGCACACTGCAACTGGATAAATATTGGCTTCATGTTCATTCTCCTTTAGCCAAACAAACACATGAAATCGAGAAGAAATCAACACAGTTTCTTCATTCAGGGATGAAAACATGTTCATCAAGCGTCTCCTGCTCTAAAATTCGTTTGTGTTGGCTTCAATTTGCGAAAGGATAATTTGTTAAACGATTTCGTCCGGCTTTTATTGGGTTAGATGGAAGAGAAAATAAATATTTTACCCTTAAAACTTAACACAAATTCCAATATTCAATTTAAAGTTTAAAATTTTATTTTAATAGTGAGATCAAGCCCAATGAATTAATAATTCACGACTAAACATATTTTATATAAATATTATTATGTTAACGGATTTTGAATTCCCTATTCGTAATTTATATTGAATATTAATATTTAAAAGCAATTGCACCTATTCCCACAATCGTTTATTCTTCGGCTTTCCAATGCCGGATAGGGAATTGCCATGATACCACCCATTCCTGTGCAACTTTATGTCACGGTAGCAGCCGCCACAGAGCTGACCAACCGTCGTGCAAAAAATCTTGATGGTGATTCAAGTTCCGACACTCTTGCAGAAACATTCAATGCTGTAACACCGAGTACCTCTTCACAGGCCGAAAATGGCGCACGTCAAGTTGCCAATCGCTTCAAACCTCTGGATAACCAGAAAAGTGCCGAAGAGATCGAGGATGAAGAAGAAAAGCTTCTCTATGTGCTTTCGGAAAAATTCGGCCTTGAAAAACCGCATGGTTTGCCAATTCAGGAAGCCGCAGCCTATTTGAAAGAAATTTTATATTCTCCGCGAAATAGTTATGATCTTCGGGCCGTTGAAAAAGACCTCGGATTTGACCTTATCGGTATTTCATTGAAAGATTTTCTTGATGCTATGATTGATAGCGACAGCGATGCGGCCGCACGTGTAAGCACTGCTCTTAAAGCTTTTCTCAACTCGCAAGAAAAAGAGTTCAAGCAAATGCGTTTGAGCGATGACCTTACTGGCAATCCGGAAGATGATCAGGATCCGGGGATATATTCGCCATTCGTGAAATAATGTTTAGTGATTGAGTGAAATAAACAAATTGAAAAGCCCATTTCGCGATTCCAAATTAAAATTAGGTCAGTCTTGGCCGGAATGAATTTTAGGGGATCAGTTCTCTTTTTTCTTCGACTATGTATCTTCAAGCTTTTCTGAAACGGATTCTCGCTGAACGCTCAATTGCCGCGACAGTCAAATCCTCAAGCTCGAATTGCTCGCGTAAAATTTGCAAAAACACCAATTCTTCCTGCCTGACATCAAGATCGCTTGCCGCAACTTCAACAGCGAGAGCATAAGCAGTATCACGAAGCTTTGGAGAAAGTGCCTTGCCGGTCACTTCAAGTATTTGTTCAATTCCATCTTCAAGAGCAAGATAAGAACAACATTTTGCAGCCAATTGATCAAGACGCTTCCGGTCGAACCCTTTAAAAACCGGAAAACGCGCAACAATTTCGCTCATCAATTCCAGTTCATCGTCGCTCACCGCCGCATCAGCGGCAGAGGTTGTGACCATGATATATATTAACGCTTCGTGTGCTGTCAGTTTTTCCATAAGTTCCTCCCTTTTACTCTCTTCGTCTATGGTTTTTTCCGCTTTTTTCTTACAATGATTGACGAAAAGCTGTTTGAGCCATAGAGCTTTCTTAAACGATTCAAATTCAGGATAAAACCCCATGGCAACAGACAATTTCGTGGCAGAAAATCTTAATCAGGATGTCATTGATGCGGCAGCCGAATCCAGAGCATGGCCGTTCGAAGAAGCGCGCAAGATTGTCAAACGTTACGAGAAAAAGGGCTACCCTGATACAGTGATGTTCGAAACCGGTTACGGTCCCTCCGGTTTGCCGCATATCGGAACTTTTGGTGAAGTTGCGCGCACAACAATGGTGCGCCACGCTTTTCATGTGTTGACGGAAAATAAAGTCAAAACCAAATTGTTATGTTTTTCCGACGACATGGACGGATTGCGCAAAGTACCCGAAAATGTCCCCAACCGTGCACTGATGGAGACTTATCTTGGTAAACCGTTAACGCGAGTACCCGACCCGTTTACGAAAGATTATCCCTCTTTTGGCGCTGCCAATAATGCGCGGCTTCGCGCTTTTCTTGACCGTTTCGGCTTCAATTACGAATTTGCCAGCGCGACCGATTATTATACTTCGGGACGTTTCGATGAAACGCTCCTTAAAATGCTTGCCAATTACGATAAAATCATGGCTGTCATTGTTCCCACATTGGGTGAAGAACGGCGCGCGACCTATTCGCCATTTTTGCCGATTTCTCCTGTTTCAGGAAAAGTTTTGCAAGTTGCAATGATTGCCCATGATGCCAAAAAGGGTACGATCACCTATATCGAGCCGGAAACCGGTGAAAAAATTGAAACCGAAGTTACCGGTGGCAAGGTCAAATGCCAATGGAAAGCCGATTGGGCTATGCGCTGGACGGCTTTAGGTATCGACTATGAAATGGCTGGCAAAGATCTGATTGATTCTGTGGCTTTGTCTTCAAAAATTTGTCGTATCCTTGGCGGGACACCGCCGGAAGGTTTCAATTACGAGCTATTTCTGGATGACAAAGGACAAAAAATTTCAAAATCGAAAGGTAATGGCCTGACAATTGACGAATGGCTTACCTATGCGCCCACCTCAAGCCTCGGCCTTTATATGTATCAGAAACCCAAAACTGCCAAGCGGCTTTATTTCGATGTGATACCGAAAGCTGTTGACGAATATTACAGTTTTCTTTCAGCCTATCCGAAGCAAAGCTGGAAAGACCGGCTTAACAATCCTGTCTGGCATATGCATAATGGCAATCCGCCCAAAGTGGATTTACCGGTGCCTTTTGCCATGTTGCTCAATCTCGTGAGTGCATCGAATGCCGAGAATGCCGATGTCTTATGGGGCTTTATTTCGCGTTATGCCAAGGGTGCTACACCTGAAAACCAGCCCGAACTTGACAGTCTTGTCGGTTTTGCAATCCGCTATTTCAATGATTTCGTCAAACCGACCAAAAAATTCCGTGCACCCGATGCTGTCGAGCGTGAAACTTTGGAAAAAATCGACCAAACGCTTGCAAACTTGCCGGCAGATGCCGATGCCCACACCATCCAGAATGCACTTCTCGACATTGGTCGTGTGACAGAGCGCTATCAGGACCACAACAAAAAAGTCCCTGACGGGGGGCCTGGCGTTTCTGTTTCATTTTTCCAAATGCTTTATGAAGTTCTGATCGGTCAGGAACGGGGACCGCGTTTTGGCTCCTTCATTGCTCTTTATGGCATTGATGAAACGCGGAGCTTGATTGCCGACGCGCTCGCCGGAAAACTTGTCAACGAATAAAAGAGGTCGAAACTCACCATGAAAGGGGCTTTTCACCCTTTCATTATGATTTTGAAACAATCCGGTACAGTTCTCGAAGACAAACTTCAAGCTTGCCGCGAATTTGTTGAAAATTTTTAGATAAAGGACACAAATTCCTCACTCTTTTTTAAAAAAAGAGGTAAAAGAAGCGGAATTTTATTATCGACCGGCCGGTTATAAAAACAATCGGGTCGCTTGGATAACGAAACAACAGGAGTGAGTTATGAACGAGGCACAAGAGGTCGCGCGGCGCCGCACATTTGCTATTATCGCGCACCCTGATGCCGGTAAGACAACCTTGACCGAAAAATTGTTATTGTTCGGCGGCGCCATCCAGCTTGCAGGTGAGGTCAAGGCCAAGAAAGACCGCATCCAGACCCGTTCCGACTGGATGAAAATCGAACGCGAACGCGGTATTTCGGTTGTCACCTCGGTTATGACGTTCGAATATGAAGATCATATATTCAATTTGCTTGATACACCCGGCCACGAAGACTTTGCCGATGATACCTACCGCACATTGACGGCTGTCGATAGCGCTGTCATGGTTCTTGACGGAGCCCGCGGCATCGAACCCAGAACATTGAAACTGTTCGAAGTCTGCCGCATGCGCGACATTCCGATTGTGACATTTGTCAACAAAATGGATAGAGAAGCACTCGACCCATTAGAGATATTGGACGAGATTGAAGACAAGCTCGCACTTGATACAGCCCCTGTGACATGGCCAATCGGATCGGGCAAAAATTTTGCAGGAAGTTTTGACCTTCATAACAATCTTGTACGCCAGAAAGACGAAGAAAAAACTCCGCGCCCTGTCAAAGGCCCCGAAGAAGCAGCCCTGTTGCTGCCGGAAAATGACCGTGCGGCTTTTGTTGAAGGCGTTGTTCTTGCACGTGACGCATGTAAAAAATTTGACCTAAAATCGTTCCGTGAAGGCCAAATGACCCCTGTCTATTTTGGTTCAGCACTGAAGAATTACGGTGTGCGTGATCTTATCGACGCTCTTGTTGCCTATGGGCCAAGTCCGAGGGCGCAAGTTGCCGATACACGCATTGTCGAGGCGACAGAGCCGAAAATGACCGGTTTTGTTTTTAAAATACAAGCCAATATGGACCCCAACCACCGCGACCGCATCGCGTTTTTGCGCGTTTGTTCGGGAATTTTATCCCGCGGCATGAAAGCAAAACTGGTGCGCACCGGTAAACCCATGACATTATCAACGCCGCAATTTTTCTTTGCCCGCTCCCGCCAGATTGCCGACGAAGCCTATGCCGGCGACGTTGTAGGAATTCCGAACCACGGAACATTACGCATTGGCGATACGCTGACAGAAGGCGAAGACATTCTTTTCAAAGGCGTTCCGAATTTCGCTCCGGAAATTTTGCGCCGTGTTCGTCTCGGTGACCCGATGAAGGCAAAGAAACTTAAAGAAGCTTTGCAGCAAATGGCGGAAGAAGGCGTTGTTCAGCTCTTTATGCCTGACGATGGTTCGCCGTCGATTGTCGGTGTGATCGGTGCTTTGCAAATTGATGTTCTGACCGAGCGTCTCAAAGTCGAATATTCTCTTCCTGTCGGTTTTGAACCGGCCCGCTTTACTGTATGCCGCTGGATTTCGGCCGATAACAAAGAGGATCTCGAGAAATTTGTTTCGACACACCGCGATGCAATTGCATCCGATCTCGACGGCAATCCGGTATTTCTCGCAGAAAACAACTTTTCGCTCAATTATGAAGCGGAACGATCACCAAAAATCAAGTTTGCAACAATCAAAGATTATCAGATACGGAGCGCCTGATCTAAATGGTCAAAATTTAAAGAACTGCCGCTTCCGATTTTCGGGCACTCGCATAGCTCGCATTTCGGAATGTGCAAGCTTGCTTCGAGCTGCCCGATAATAATTTCGATAAATTTCTATTTCTTCATAATGTTCAACGAAGAAAATCAACGACAAAGGGGAAAAGCAACCGGACGTCGTTGATTATTTGATCAAGATTGTTTAAGATTCTTCATCGCTTTGAAAATTCTTCAAAATTGATATCCAAAAAATCGAGAAGCGTTATCAATCTTGACACAGCAATCCTGTCAGCCCCTTTTTCATATTTCTGTATTTGTTGGGGACTAATACCCGCAATTGATGCCAATTGCATTTGGGTAATGCCATTTTTCTTACGAAAATGACGCAACAAGCTTCCAATTTTCAGATCACTTTGTATTTCATTCTGCTTTAATGTTGAATGTTATCTGAGGAAACGTTAAAGGCAATTTCCATATCAGTCATCATTAACTCATCCCGCAAAAATTGGGATTATGTAATTTTGATAAATCCATCGGATTATCACATACATAAGTGCCCAAGTTTGTTTAAATTCGAAATTCTATTAAAAGGAATTTGCACGACCGACCCCCAATTCGATCGTTCCGTATAATCCAGGCTCACCGGGCAAAGCTCATAATGCACCTGAAGTCTCTATCCTCATGGCAGAATAACTCCAGCCATAGAAGTAAGAGATATACTAAAAACGAGAAATAATACAATAATGAAAGAAAATAAACCTAAAATTCATGAATTTTCTTATTGAACCGCTTTCTTGCCCTCGCCTTTCTATCTCCGGTTGATTCACTTTCTTGATTTTTCTGAAATTGCGAGGGTTTTAACGATTAAAAGTGAGCCGGATTATGGTTTTGCGTGGTGGTTTTTATAAAATTTGTCTCAAAAAACAGGATTGGATAATGGCCAATCCCATTTACGCTCTCTGCTTTATAAGTCGGAATACCGCAATTTTTTTGCTCCAAATCATTTGCATCGGAACAGTTTTTGCCGACAAGCCGAGACGAAAATTGACAAGCCAAATATGTAAACGGGAAACGGATAACACAAATACAAAAACGGCACCAAATGAATTGGATGCCGTTTTTATTAAAATAAATTCTACGGACTTATTTTACTCCGTCTTTAATCCAGTCTGCCAAACGGCTTTTGGGAGCAGCACCCACCATATTGGAGACGATTTCACCATTATTGAACAACAATAATGTGGGGATTGAACGGACACCGAACTGCGTTGCAAGTTCGGGATTTTCATCAATATTGATTTTGGCGACTTTGACCTTACCCTGTAATTCGGTAGCAATTTCTTCAAGCGAGGGGGCTATCATTTTACATGGACCGCACCATTCTGCCCAGAAGTCTACAACAACAGGTTCTGCCGACTTTAGCACGTCATTTTCAAAATTGCTTGTATCGACTTTTACAGTGCTCATTGATCTTTCCTTTGTGATTCCAATTTGCCTAAATTTGGCGTGCCAGACCGATTCCGTCAAGAGCAAGCTTTTTCACCCTTTATTGTTCCGGTGAATTAGTTTTTTCTTTATTGATAATGAAATCGAGTTTTTTGCCGTCGAGTTCAAAAACTTTTGGTCCGTCACTATAGATCAACAATGTTCTAACGGTCTTATCCGGATGAATGCTCATCAATAGCGTCCGGTAAAGTGCCATTTGCAACATGTAGCTGTCGGGAATTTGCTGCTCGCGTTTTGGCGCACGACCGGTTTTGAAATCTCC
The DNA here is from genome assembly GCF_002007485.1 of Ditibartonella apihabitans. Lineage (GTDB taxonomy): Bacteria > Pseudomonadota > Alphaproteobacteria > Rhizobiales > Rhizobiaceae > Bartonella > Bartonella apihabitans. The sequence continues at coordinate 163,893 of NZ_CP015820.1, read as the reverse complement.
CAGAACAATCGTGTCATCGCCATCATTGAGGCGGTCTATTTGTCCGGAAACAACGTATTTTTTACCCCTTATTGTGACAGTTCCCATCAATGTCACTTCGGCACGCGCTTCTTTGGTAAACAAGGGGCGCAGTGCTTCATCATCCATAACCTTGAAGGTTTGTTCAAAAGCATCCGCTCTTTGTTCCTCGCTCCATTCAGGTGCTGCTTTTTCAAGATAGGCACGGGCAAGCCTTTGCCTGTCTTCCTCCTTTATTTGCGGCAAATACTGCAAAAGCCGGTGAATGATCGTCCCCCGTTCGATAGCAAATGAAGAATTTGCCGGTTTTTCTCCCAGAACCGGCGAAATCGTAACATTATTTTTTGCCGCCGGTGCATTCTCGTCAATGTCAAGTGAAGCACCTGAAGGGGTAAGCGGCTTAGGTAAATCGGTTTCCGGTTCCATACGTCTATGGAAATAGGAAGGAAGCGGAAAAGCCGGAACGACTGCTTCATCTTCCGCAGTTTTTGTTTCAACACTTGTGCGGTTGTCATCCACGCAATAACGCCATGCCTTGATGTCGGGTGAAGGTCCGGCAATTTCTTCCGAAACCGGCTTCAATGCTTCACCGACAAGTTCACTCCATGTCCCGCTAACAACATTCTTTCCCTGATAACCACAAACAATAAGGCGGTCTTCTGCCCGTGTCATGCCAACATAAAGAAGGCGCCTATATTCTTCTTCGGCTTTTAATTTTAACGTATTGATATAATTGTCACCGAATGATGTTTTGAACTCCTTGGCGGGCTGCCACAAAAAGCTCTTCTCGCCATGATCATCAATTTCGATGAATTTCGGTTCATGTTGCGCGTTCCAGATACGCGAACCGGAATCGACCAGAAAGACAATGGCGCTTTCAAGCCCTTTTGCCGCATGAACAGTCATAATACGGACTTCTTCACGGTTCTGGTCGAGTTCACGTTTGATTTCCGGATCGGAAAGCTTGATTGTTTCCAGAAAAGCCTGCAAACCGGGCAAACCGGTTTTCTGGATGGATAAGGTATAATCCATGAACGCATCAAGGACATCGCTTGCTTCCGAACCCAATCGGGCGAGAATTTTTGCTCGTCCCTGATCTTCGCTCAATATATGGCTATAAAATTCATAGACAGGCGTTTTATCGGCGAGGTTTCTATATTTTTTGAGTAAAGCCAGAACAGTTGCAAATTCGGGCTTCTCTTCACTATGGGCTTCAAGGCTATTAAACAGGCTTCCTTCACGGTTTATAGCAATATGATAAAGATCATCTTCATCAAGTCCGAAAAGCGGGCTTTTCAAAACGGATGCGAGAGAAAGGTCATCCTGCGGTTGCAGAACAAATCGGGCAAGCGCCGTTAAATCACGCACGGCAATATGGCTCGCCAGACGCAAGCGGTCGGCACCGGCAACCGGAACATTGCGGTTTTTCAATGCGCGCGCCAAAGCCGGAACAAACTGGTCGCGTTTTCTCACCAGCACCATAATATCACTGGCTTTAACTTCTCTTCCCTGACCAGAAAGCATTTCATGATGATAAAGCCAATGGCTGATCGTCGTTGCTATTTCTTCGGCAAGGCGAACAGCCGGTGCATGAAGCTGGTCAATAGGTTTGCGCCAGTCTTCCGGTTCTTCTACATCGGTCGGCGCAATATTGTCCCAGATCACCACTTCACCCGGGTCATTGCGGCGAACCGGCTCATGCACGGTTTTGATATTTTCGGCTGAAAGACCTTTATAATTTTCAGGTTTTTCAAATACCCGATCAACACTTTTTAAAACATCGGCAGTCGAACGGAAGGAATAATTCAAACGTATGTGGCCGAAAGACTTGCCAACGGCTTCGGCTTTTCTTTCGATAATGCGACCATTCGTTGCAAAATCTTCCGGTACAGCGCCTTGGAAGGAATAGATCGACTGTTTTTCGTCACCAACGGCAAAAACAGTGCGATTGACCTCTCTTTGTCCTTCCCCGACAAAAAATTCCTGTGCAAGAAGCTGGATTATTTGCCACTGGGAAGGGCTTGTATCCTGTGCTTCGTCAACCAGAATATGGTCAATGCCCCTATCCAGTTTATATTGTACCCATTGGCCTGCACCGTCGCGTTTTAACAGATTAAGCGCCCGCTCGATCAAATCATCGAAATCAAGCAAACCTTCCGCTTTCTTCAAACTTTCATAACGCGCCAAAAGCCGGTAACAGAGCTTGAAGGCTGCCAAATTGAGCCGTACCAGTCGTACACGTCGCAACTTGTCGAGATAGGAAGCGAGCTTTTCCTGACGCTTTAACAAATCGTCTGCAAGCCATGGCAAAGCTGCAAGAAGTTTTTTTGATGCCAAATTGCTTATTTTTCGCGGATTTCCACGGGTAAAATAGGCAAGTTCGATAAATTTTATGCTCTCGCTATTATCCGCCTTTTCTACAAGCTCCAATCTTTCAACAAAATCTTGGGCGAAAGAGTGGCCGAGACTTTTGAATGCCTCAATAGTCTCCTCCGAATGAAGCGCCGTTTTACGGATTTCATCAGTGAGATTTTCTTCCGTATCTTCCGGAGATATTTGTAATGCTTTTTCCAGAATATGCTTGCCATCCGGTCCACTCACACGCGTGAGAAACGCCCTTAAAGCCTGCCGTTTTTCAATTGCTTCGTCTAACAGCGTAAAAAGTCCATTTTCTCCTGCTGTTTTCAAAACCAGCATCAATGCGTCATGAAGAGAACTATTTTTTTGCAAATAAGCTTTTTCAAGCAAGTCACGGCGCGCATTTTTGAAAAACTCGTCACGCTTGAGATCGTCCATCATCTCGAAATGGCCGGCGATATTGGCTTCCAAAGGAAATTGGTGAAGCAGGCCTTCACAAAAAGCATGGATCGTCTGGATTTTTAACCCGCCCGGTGTTTCAAGAGCACGGGCAAAAAGTCTACGCGCTTCGTCAAGCCTTTTAGTATCGGGTTTTTTACCCTCAAGCGCGATCAACACCTCTGTCAATTTGTCATCGTCAAGCTCTGTCCAGCCGGAAAGAGTCTGGAAAATGCGCGTTTGCATGACAGCAGCGGCCGCTTTGGTATAAGTGAGGCACAAAATCCGCGCCGGTTCGGTGCCATTCAATAAAAGCCTTATAACCCGAAACGTCAAAACATGGGTTTTGCCGGAGCCGGCATTGGCAGACACCCACGCACTGCTTTGCGGATTTGAAGCGGCCGTCTGATTTTTAATGGCATCTTCAGGAATTTCGCGTTTGGTCATTCTTCACCTGCCGTATCAGAACCGGCCGACCATTCAAGAACCCGCGCCAAATGGTCATAATCGCCTTCATAAGTGGTCAAAGGTGGCATTGCCCGCGACAAATAGCCATGGGCGGGATTTTGATAATATTCCACCAGTTCACCCAATCTTGCCCATGCTTCTTCGGAAAGTTCGATTGCGGTTTTTTTGGCTGTGAGAGAAATGCGCTCTTCTTTTACTTCGCCGTGGGCATTCAAACGGATATAGGCAAGTTCGGACGGTTTGATATTTTTAAGCGGAACAAAGGCATTGCGCGACAAAAGAGCTGCTTCCAACGCCAATTGCGGTGCCATGAGTGTCGCCGCCTGTTTTGCGGAAGGAGTCGAGCCGGTTTTGAAATCAAGAATTTCGGCAAAATGTCTATCCAACACATCTATGCGGTCGGCGCGCCCTGAAAGAGTCGCTCCTTCCGGCACAATATGAACCGGACGGGCTGAAATTTCGACATATCTTTCGCGTGGAGAAAGTCCTTTTTCCCACGCGATGATTGATGGCGCAAGAATTTCAAAACGCGGCCACCATATAGCTTCAACATCAAGGGGAAGCTGCATCCGGTCAAATTCGGCACGCGCAATTTCAAGAAATTTTTGCAGTGCATCCGGTTTTTCCGGATCAATTTTCAGCAATGAAAAGCCCGCAACAATTGCATGATAAAGTGTGCCACGCTCGGCAACCGACGGATCATGGATTAGGTCATCAAGTGGCTTCAGGCGCAAAACCTTTTTGGCATAAATTGCATAAGGGTCGCGGCGTAATGTTTCGATTTCGGTAACAGAAAAATGTTTCGGACGTTGTTTCAATGGCGGTGTGGGGCATGGGCGCGCAATAAAATCGACATTTTTGCGACGATCGAGTTCTCGTGCCCAGTGGACAAAAACCCCGCCATGAGCGCGCATATTAGCACTCGCTTTGGCGCCCACGACTGTTTCCAGCCTTTGTAACCAGCGCGACGGCACAGAAGGGGCATTATCAACTCTCAATGCCCTGCTCATAATGACTTTATCCATGCCCATAGCCATCTGGAAATCATGGGCAGCCAAACCGATCCGTCGCTCCGGTGGGTCAAGTGTCAATGTCATTTTCATCGGCCGTGACATGAACGGGTCATTGCGAGCTGTCGCCGGCCAAGACCCTTCATTCAAGCCACCGATGACCATTGTATCAACCGTTTGCAATCGTGATTCCAATGCACCCCAGATAAAAAGACGGGGATGACCACCGGCAGAGGGGCTGACCGAACGCGCTGCCATCAAAGCTTCAAGAATGGCCGGCCATTCGGAAATGTCAAACGTAAGGCCGGATTGATCGGCAACAAGATCACGCAGTAAAGATATAATGGCTTTTCCCGCTTCACCGGCATAAAGCGCGTGAAATGAACCCTGCTCGTTAGCCCCGAAATTTTCCAGAACTTCAGTCGTGGCACGGGCAACTTCGTTCACCGACTGCGGTTCGCTTTTTGCCATCAATGCCACCAATGGCTGAACGGCTTTCACCAGTGCAGACGCAAGATTTCTTGCTTCCTCGATCATATCGGTATCAATATCGCTCGTCCCGTTTTCATCTGTTGTGAGAGCAAGAAGACGTTCTTCAACAAACTGCTCACAGGTTGCAATATTGATTCGTCCGGTTCCCCCTCTTAATGCAAAGAGCTCGAAACGCTCGGCAATTTTTCGTAAAGCTCCGCGTTCATATCCAAGCGATGTCAAAGGGTGTTTCAAAAGCGACAGGAAAGCCACCGGATCACCAGGTTGAAACAAAGTTTGTAAAATGAGCCGCAACAAAGTTGCCGGTAACACTTCGCTTAAAGGAACGCCGCCGGAATCATTGGCCTCGATGCCGAAACGTTTGAGTTCGGCAACAACACGGCGGGCAAGATTTCTGTCCCCCGTCACAAGTGCGGCCGTTTTCTTTTTGTCTTCAATTGCTTGCCTTAGCGCAACTGCGATAGCCAAAGCCTCTTCACGCTCATTGGCGGCCTCGATCAAAGAGACATCGGCAAAAATTTCATCAAAACCATCACGTTTCAATTGTGACCATGTGTCGGTGGTGACTGCCGGTCGCAATGCTTCGGATAAAATTGCAGCGCGTTTTTTCTTGTTTTCCGAAGGCGCTCCGATCTCGTCAACGACATTTCTTGTCAGTTTCATGCGGTCGAACAATTTTTTGAAGCTATATTGCGGATGGCCGAAAATGGAGGGGTCATCATGCGTTTCATCAAGTGCTGCCCACTGGGCATCATCCATGGCAAGGTCGAGGCCTGGCAAAACAACCGCACCATTTTCCAATCCGCTTACCACTTTCAGCAAATCGGCAATAGCCGGAATCGAGCCATTGGAACCGGCCACAATAACGGGATCACGCGGTTTGTTACGTAAAAGCCTTTCAGTTTCCGCCCGAATAGCCTGATTGCGCCATTCTGCCGGATTTATTTTTTGCCGTTCGGCAAGAATATCAGGCCAGGTTTTTGTTACAATTTCAAGAAAATCAAGTGTCACCTGCCACCATTCGGCGACCATATCGGGGGCAATATCTTTAAGCTTTGCCCAATCGGCGGACTCTGTCTCGACCTCGTCCATCAAACGGGCGAGATCTTCGGCAAGCCAGATCGCATCGGCTGTATTGGCCGGTATGATAATATCTTCACTGCCGAAGAGCGAGCGCACATGGGCGGGCAAATTCTCCCGCCACGGACGAATGAGACGCGCCAATAACAAGAGCCGCTCGACATCGCCAATTTTCGGATTGAGCGATAAAGCTGCCGCTCCATTATCAAGGAAAAAAGCGGTGTCTTCATCAACATCGCCCAAAGGGCGAATTGTCGGCAAGAAACTTGAATGTGTCGTACTCATCTCCACAAAGCAGGAGCGTAGCGCACGCGCGGCACGACGAGTGGGAACATAGATAAGGGTATCTGCCAAAGCTTTCTGGATATTGCCGTCTTTGCCGAAATCTTTAATCAAGCGTCCCGAAAGAAGTGCATCAACAAAAGTCGGCAAAAACGGCGCACCGCTCGAAATCGAAAACAGCTTCGGCTTGTCTTTCACGCGATTTCCCCCCTTTGGCGCATCAGCTCCTCAACCTTGCTAATCATTGCAATTGTCCCGACAGTATACCAGTTGCCATCCAAAGGAAAACCATAAAGGCGACCACGGGCTATCGCCTCGTCAAAATAGAGGTTGAGCGATTGCGGTTCGATTTTTGCAAATGAAAATATTTTCGGATTTACAATAAGTGCACCACCATAAATAACCGCTTCCGGTGCATTTGCAGGTGCGCGAACAAGTTTTTGACCTTCACCAATCAGGAAATCACCTTTTTCCGGACCCGCTGCCTGCACGCGTTTAACCGTCATAAGCAACATATCCATTTTTTCGGGGTCAAAGCGGTTTGCCATTGCTTCAAGCGTTGGCGTGCCATGGTCGACCCAGAATGTATCGGCGTTAAGAACAAAAAACGGATTTTCTCCCAAAAGTGGCAAAGCTTTCACCACGCCTCCGGCAGAATCGAGAAGTTCCGTACGCTCGTCCGAAATGGTTACATGCGGTTTTTTACGGCTTTCGACATGACTTTCGATGGAATCGGCAAGATAATGGACATTGACCACCGCTTCCTCGACACCGGCTTTTTCAAGGGCGTCGAGAGCGCGGTTCAAAAGACTTCGACCGGCAATTTTTACCAGTGGTTTCGGTGTTTTGAAAGTCAATGGCCGCATGCGGGTGCCAAGCCCCGCAGCAAGCACCATGGCATGTGTTATTTTCATTTTATCACTCTTCAACCAGTTTCGAGGCAATATAAAATTGACGCAATGATGAAAGGGCCGGATGTTCAAGATTGCGCTTCAAATAATCGCGGCAGTGCGGCAAATGTTTCAAATAAGCGGGCTTGCCATCACGCTTGTCAAGACGAACAAAAATGCCGAGAATTTTGGAAACGCGTTGCGCACCGGCAATAGCATAGACGAGTTTGAACTGTTCTTCATCAAAGATACGCGCGCCCTTTTTGCGTTCATCGCAATAAGCCTTGATAATACGCTCCTCAAGCGAGCGGCTAATAGCAACACGCGCATCCTGGGCGAGTGACACAACATCATAGGCTGTCGGGCCAATTTGCCCGTCCTGAAAATCAATGAGACCTATTTTTTTCAAGCCCTGCTCATTCTCCCGCCAGATAATATTTGGCGAATGATAATCGCGCATAACAAAACTTCGTTCTGCCTGTTCAAAAATTTCAAAAAACGGCTCCCATTGCCGATGGAACTCTTCCTTCAGGGAATGACTTGCATTTCTTCCGGTTGAATAAGGTAAATACCAGTCAAGAAGAAGAGAAACTTCGGCCTGCAAAACACTCCGATCATAAGCCGGTATATCAAGTGTCAGATCATCGAATTTTTGATGTTTTGGCCACTCTTTCTGGTGAAATGAAGAAAGCAATTTTCCCGATTCGATATAGCGGTTTTCAATCGGCTTCCTCTCTTCATCAAGCACGCCGTCCCGCCCGAGATCGTCGGTAATGAGCAAACCGTTTTTTAAATCTTGCGCTAGAATTTTTGGCGCTACAAAACCATTTTTTAAAATCAGCCGGTCAACGCCGACAAACTGGCTGACCGATGTGGCAAGATGGGCAATTTTCCCGTAAGACTGGCCACTTTGTTCCGGCATTTCCATTGCCGGCGCATTCATCAAAATCTCATGACCATCCTTGCCATAAATAATCTCGTAGGAACGCGCCGAAGCATCACCGGTAAAATAACGGCGTTTGAAATTGCCACGGTGATTGGATTTTAAAAATTCTCTTATTTCAAGCGAACGTTGGAGCCTGTCGGCAGCACGGCCTTCCGCCTCAATCGTTATTTTTCGACCATTTCCCTGATGTTCAAGAAAAATGGCAAAATCTGCTTTTCCCAATTCTCCTTGAGCTTTTTCCGGCCATTCGACAAGAACAACCCCGGCCTCTCGCGCTTCTTCAAAGCCAAGTTCGTCAATTTCTTCCGGTTCGTTAATGCGATAAAGATCGGCATGGGTGAGGCTAAATTTGGGCATGTCATAGACTTGAACAAGTGTGAAGGTTGGACTTGGAACATCCATCCCGTCATCATCTGCTAATGTGCGAACAATAGAACGGGACAGTGATGTTTTCCCTGTTCCAAGGTCGCCTTCAAGCGTAACGAGATTACCTTTTTCAAGAGCTAGCGCAAAATCCTCGCCAAAGCGTTCGGTTGCTTTTTCATCTTCAAGAAATAAACTGAAAATCATTCTGTTTCCTCTGATTGAAGCAACGTTGCGGGCGAAGGGCGTTTGGCTGGAAAGCGGCAAAAAACAGTTGTTCCTTTAGCATTTCCGGTCTCTATCGCGACACTGCCGCCATGAAGTTCGACAAAACTTTTAACGATCGAAAGACCAAGCCCTGCTCCGGCACGTGAACCATGATGGGCATGGGATGAAAATCGCTTGAAAACAGTATCAAGAATTTCTTCCGGAATTCCTGCTCCGTCATCATGGACAGAAAAGACAATGTCGTTTCCATCCTTTTTGGCAGAAAAGGTAATGACACTATTGTCAGGCGCAAAATTGGCGGCATTGCTCAATACATTGACAAAAATCTGCCGTAGCCTTGCCTGATCTGCCGGAATCGTCGTGAGGCCGTCTTCAATTTTTTCTTCAATTTGTACCGGACGGGCACCGAGACGCTCTTTCGTTCGTTCTGTTGCAAAAGCCATTGAAGCGGCAATATCGACATCTTTAATATCAAGTTCCATAATGCCGGCATCAAGTTTGGCAAGATCGAGAATATCATTGACGATATCAAGAAGCGCACCTGATTCAGAAGCGATATGCTTGAGATATTCCTGCTGGCGGGAATTAAGAGTGCCGAAAAGTCCGCTCTGTAAAATATCCGAAAAGCCGATAATATTGGTAAGGGGCGTGCGCAATTCATAAGACACATGGCGAACAAACTCGCTGCGCAATGCGTCGGCACTGCGCAATGCATCGTTCTTTTCTTGCAATGCACGGGTGATATTGACCGTATCCGTCACATTGACAAAGGTCATCATAGTCTGCGCGTTCGGCAGAGGCACCAAGGCATAATCAAGAATAACATCGTTTGTTAAATCCATACGCCCCGAAATGGCATCCCGATTTTCACTAAAACCGGTTATAAATGCACCGAATGTATCCCATGCATTGCTCGTTGTCTTTTTTGCGCAATTCTCCTGAAGTTTTGAAATATGCGTTCCTTCAACGGTCAATTCGGTGGGTAAAGACCATAATTTGGCGAGTGCCGGATTGGAAAGACGCATACGCCCGTCCGGACCAAACAAAGCGACACCTTCGGAAAGATGGTCCAGCGTTTCGCCTTGCATTTCAATGAGGCTGTTATAACGCCGTTCAAGATCTATTTTTTCAGTGAGATTTTCAAAAAGCCATGTCACGCCGCCTTGCGGATGAGGACTTGCGAGAACCCTGAGCGTGCGACCATCCGGCAAATTCCAGATTTGCTGGCTTGGTTCACCCGAACGATAAGCAGAAAAAAGCTCTTCCTTCCACCCTCTCCAATCCGGCTTTTCAGCAATAATGCCTTCTTCCCGCAAACGATCAAGAAGAAGAGTATGACTGGGTTCGCTTTCCAGAAAAACCGTATCCAACGGCCAGAGTGTTGCGAAAGCCTGATTGGCAAATTTCAGTTTTTGATCGGGACCGAAAATGGCAACTGCCGTTGAAATCTGGTCAAGTGTTTCGGAATGTCCACGCGCCATCCGCTTCATTTCTTCCGACATTTCTTCCATGGCGCTGATATCGTGAGCAAATGTTGCAACACCATCATCTGACGTCACTTGTGTGACTTCAAGGAGCCTCCGATCCCCTTCGACAATGGCATAGGCCGGCCCTTTGAAAAGCGGCTTATTTTCTAAGAGTTTCTGACGTGTTGCTTCATTAAACAGAGAGGTTTCTTGCACTTTTTCGGGGTCGTAACCGCTTGCCTTCTGAAACGCACGATTGGCATAGATAATTCTGTTATCGCGATTGACGAGCCAGACAGGTTCATCAAGCGCTTCAAGAAGAACATTACGCATTGCAAGCATCGTCTTCGTAAAAGCGGCATCTTTTTCAAGCTTGGCAAGCTGTTCCTGTTGGCCGGAAAGATCCTGAAAACGCAAAATTGCAGCTGTTCCTGCAATAAGACCGGTTGCTTCAACCAATGTTTTTTGTTTGGTATTCAGATAAAGATCAAAAGATTGCCCGTCATGTCGCAAATGATTGAGAGCTTCATCAAGGACACGGACTTCATTATCATCAAGCCACTGCCCGAAACGCAATATATCTTTCGGCTTTACTTGCAGCCGATCTAAAGTAGCCATATGACCGATTATCTTAGGAAGAGCAGCAGGCGTTTTCCAGATAAGCGCACATTGTCCCGTATGCATGAGAAAGCGCTCGTAATTGTCGATTTCCTGAAATTTATCAGAATTGCTATTTTCCTGATCAGAAGAACTTTTTGAAAAATGGCGGAAAAATATGGCGAGGCAAATAATCAATGCCGCAACGATAACTCCGCCGATAATTGCTGTCTGAAGTGCGAGACTTCCGAAATCGGGAAGCACATCAGTGGCTGCAGCATCACTCTTCAAAGGATTTACAGAAAAACAGGCAAAAGCAGCCGGACTCGAGAAAATCCCCGACAATAATTTGCTCTTATATCCACCTCTAGCCTGCAAAGTTGACTTCTCGATCATATTTAGCCGAATCAGGCTTAACCATACATGTCTATGCTTTTCAGGTGAAGTATCTTCAAAAAAACAAAGGTCGGGCATTTCTGCCCGACCTTTAAAAACAATATGGATTAGCTTCTTTCAGCCAAACCGGTTTTAGTAGCGATAGCGATCAGGCTTGAACGGACCTTCGACCGAAACACCGATATAGGCAGCCTGCTCTTCCGACAGCGTTGTCAGTTTGACACCAAGACGATCAAGATGCAGACGGGCAACTTTTTCATCAAGATGTTTCGGCAAAACATAGACCTGATTTTTATAATTCTCGCCACGTGTGAACAATTCGATCTGGGCTAATGTCTGGTTGGTGAAAGACGCCGACATAACAAAAGAAGGATGCCCTGTTGCATTGCCGAGATTAAGCAGACGTCCTTCCGAAAGAAGGATGATACGTTTTCCATCCGGAAATGTAATCATGTCGACTTGCGGCTTGATATTCGTCCATTTCAGGTTTTTCAGTGAAGCGACCTGAATTTCATTATCAAAATGTCCGATATTGCCGATAATGCACATATCCTTGACTGCCCGCATATGTTCAAGGCGAACAATGTCACGGTTTCCCGTTGCCGTAATGATAATGTCGGCAGTCGGTGCAGCATCCTCGAGTGTTACAACCTCATAGCCATCCATAGCTGCCTGCAAGGCACAAATCGGGTCAACTTCGGTAACCTTGACGCGCGCACCAGCACCAGAAAGGGAAGCGGCACAGCCTTTACCGACATCGCCATAGCCGCAAACAATAGCAACTTTACCGGCCATCATCACGTCGGTACCACGGCGAATACCGTCAACCAGCGATTCTTTACAGCCATAACGGTTGTCGAATTTGGATTTTGTCACGCTGTCATTGACGTTGATAGCAGGGAACGGAAGCAACCCTTGTTCCTGTAAATGATAGAGGCGATGAACACCTGTCGTTGTCTCTTCGGTCACGCCTTTGATGGCATCACGTTGACGGGTGAAGAAGCCGGGTGTTTCTTTCATACGTTTCTTGATTTGGGCAAAAAAGATTGCCTCTTCTTCGGATTCCGGCTTTGAAAGAACATCTTCTCCATCTTCGGCGCGGGCACCGGTCAGGATATAAGCTGTTGCATCACCGCCATCATCAAGAATCATATTTGAAGGCTTGCCGTCCGGCCATTGAAAAATAGCATCGGTATAGCTCCAATATTGTTCAAGCGTTTCGCCCTTGACTGCAAAAACAGGTGTACCACCTGCAGCAATTGCTGCGGCAGCATGATCCTGCGTTGAAAAAATATTACATGAGGCCCAGCGCAAATCTGCACCGATCATTTTCAATGTTTCGATCAGAACGGCTGTCTGGATTGTCATGTGCAGCGAACCGGAAATGCGTGCGCCACGCAACGGTTGAGAGGAGCCGAATTCCTCACGGCAGGCCATTAGCCCCGGCATTTCAGTTTCGGCAATATCGAGTTCTCTGCGACCATAGTCGGCAAGGCCGATATCCTTGATAATATATTCTTTGGCAGCCATTATGCACTCCTTGAAGATTTTTAGCTTCCGGTGATTTAACAGATGTCGCACAATGGCGCAACAGGGATATAAAGAGATCTTTATGCCAAATGTAATTTTGACAGGTGACTAAAAAACAGTCATAAGCGGCTAAAATTACGCTTATGTTTTGGTTATATAGATGCGCCTTTATTGGTTTTATGATAAACACTGTTATAATAGATATTGGAATTTGTGATTTGATTTTTTCTCGAACTCTTTGTGGATATATTTCGTGAAACACCTAAATAGCATTTTCCTTATTTTCAAAAAAACTAATCAAATGAGGCTATCGGTATGAAGGGGATTATTCTTGCTGGCGGGAGCGGAACAAGACTCTATCCGGCGACTTTGGGAATTTCAAAGCAACTTTTGCCGATCTATGATAAACCGATGATCTATTATCCGCTTGGTGTTCTTATGCTGGCAGGAATCCGTGATATCCTTATTATATCGACGCCGCGTGATCTCCCGCTCTTTCATCATTTACTAGGCGATGGCAGCGCTTACGGAATTAATTTTTCCTATGCCGAACAAGCCCATCCGAATGGCCTTGCCGAAGCCTTTAAAATTGGCAAAAACTTCATTGAAGATAACCATGTGTCACTTGTACTTGGTGATAATATTTTTTTCGGGCACGGTCTTGCGAACCAGCTTGAAAAAGCGAAATCATTTAAAAACGGTGCAACCGTATTTGCCTATCGTGTCGATGATCCTGAACGATATGGCGTTGTAAGTTTCGATAAGCAAACAGGCATGGCAGAATCACTCGTTGAAAAGCCGGAAAAACCACGATCCAATTGGGCTGTTACCGGACTTTATTTTTATGACAATGATGTTGTTTCATTTGCACGAGATTTAAAACCTTCTGCTCGTGGAGAACTCGAGATAACCGATATCAATAGCTTATATCTTGCTGAAAAGCGTTTACAGGTTGTCCGACTTGGACGCGGATACGCATGGCTTGATACGGGTACTCATGATAGCCTTCATGACGCATCGTCTTATGTTAGAGCGATTGAAAAACGACAGGGCGTCAAGGTGATGTGTCCAGAAGAAATCGCTTATAATAACGGCTATCTGACAGCAGATCAGGTTTTACAACGGGCTGATCAGCTAGGAAAAACCGGCTATGCAGAGTATTTGAAACGTCTTGTTACGGAGATCGGTAATGATTGAAGTCAATAAAACGCCTATTCCCGATGTTTTTATAATTCAGCCTAAAAAATTCGGAGATAATCGCGGTTTTTTTTCTGAAACTTATAATGCCAAAGATTTTTCAGCTCATTGTATCAACGACATTTTCGTTCAAGACAACCAGTCTTATTCTGCTAAAGCCGGTACTTTAAGAGGATTGCATTACCAACTTACTCCACACGCGCAAACAAAACTCGTTCGTGTAACACGAGGACGTGTATTTGACGTTGCAGTTGATATAAGACGCGGTTCACCAACTTTTCTCAAATGGACAAGTGTTGAACTTTCACCTGAAAAATGGAACGAGTTCTATATTCCTGCGGGGTTTGCACACGGGTTTCTAACACTTGAGGACAATTGTGAATTTGTTTATAAAGTAACAGACTATTATGCTCCCGAATGTGATCGCTCTATTCGTTTTGACGATCCTGACATAGCGATCAGTTGGCCGATCGACCTTACCCATGTCGAGCTTTCGGAAAAAGACAAAAATGCACCATTTTTAAAAGATGCAGAGCTCTTCGATTTTGCGGAGATGACAAAGTGAAAATTCTTGTGACTGGCGGTGCAGGCTTTATCGGGTCAGCATTGTGCCGACATCTTGTTAATAAGGGATATGATGTTTTTAATGTTGATAAGCTGACCTATGCAGGAAATCTTCAATCTTTAAAAACATTGGCTGGTAAACAAAACTATCATTTCTATCAATTGGATATCTGTGACAGTAATGCTGTTTTTGAAATTTTGAAAAACGAACAAATCGACGCCATTATGCATCTTGCAGCTGAAAGTCATGTAGATCGATCGATTCTCGGTCCATCGGCGTTCATTGAGACAAATATCGTAGGTACTTTTCGTTTATTGGAAGCAGCGCGCCGTTATTTTGAAAAATTGGATCATAGCAAACAAAAGACATTCCGCTTTCACCATATCTCTACCGATGAAGTGTTCGGAGATCTGCCTTTCGACAGCGGTATTTTTACCGAACAAACACCGTATAACCCGTCTTCTCCCTATTCTGCCTCGAAAGCCTCATCGGATCATTTGGTGCGTGCTTGGCATCATACCTATGGGGTGCCAACTGTTATTTCCAATTGTTCAAATAATTATGGTCCATACCATTTTCCCGAGAAACTTATTCCGCTTGTTATTCTCTCCGCGCTTGATGAAAAGCCACTGCCTATTTATGGTGAGGGAAAGAATATTCGCGATTGGCTTTATGTCGAGGACCACGCACGGGCTTTGGAAACAATTGTCTGCCATGGCGAAATAGGCGAAAGCTATAATGTTGGTGGACATAATGAACGAACCAATCTTCAGGTTGTCGAATCTATCTGTGACATTCTTGATGGACTCAAGCCCCGTGCAAATGGAAAATCCTATCGGGAACTCATTACATTTGTTAAAGACCGAGCCGGACATGACAGGCGTTATGCGATTGATCCAACAAAAATCATGACAGAACTTCATTGGAAACCGCAGGAGACCTTTGACACAGGTTTGAAGAAAACAGTCCAGTGGTATCTTGATAATAAATGGTGGTGGCAGCCGTTAAAAGAACGCGCAAAAATCGCTTGAAAAGGGGGAACAACTGTGAAAATTCTGGTTACCGGAAGAAACGGTCAAGTTGCGCAATCTATGCTGCATTCGACACAAGAAGACGTTGAAATTGTTGCACTTGGTCGACCTGAACTTGATATCACCGATAAAACTTCAATTGCAAAGGCTGTTCAAGTTTATAAGCCTGACATCGTTGTCAACGCCGCTGCCTATACTGCTGTCGATAAGGCCGAAACCGAGATTCAGGAAGCATTTGCTGTCAACAGAGACGGTGCCAAAAATGTTGCGGAAGTTGGGCAAGACAATGGTTTGCCGATCATTCATATTTCGACAGACTATGTCTTTAACGGACAGAAAGAAAATGGCTATAAGGAAGATGATGCTCCAGGACCACTGAACGTTTATGGCCTTTCCAAGCTCGAAGGCGAATGGGCTATAATGGAAGCCAATCCAAACCACATCATTTTGCGCACCGCCTGGGTTTATAGCCAATTTGGAAATAATTTTGTTAAAACGATGATCCGGCTGGCGCAAACGCATGACGAAATAAACGTTGTGAGTGACCAGTGGGGAACTCCGACAAGTGCCGATTTTATTGCTAACAATATTATTGCTATCAGCAAGCAAGTAACAGGTAAAATTCCACCACAAAACTGGCGTGGTATTTTTCATCTTGTTCCTGATGGAAAAACCAATTGGGCTGATTTTGCAAGAACAATATTCAGTTCGTTAGTCCGTTTCCAAGCCAAATTCGGTAAAATACCTCACGTAACCGAAGCGGCATATCAGACAGTTGCGACGCGACCCAAAAACTCTGTTTTGAATTGTGATATGGTCAAGCAAACATTCAACATTCCATGTAAAAACTGGACGTGGTATTTTAATGACTTCATCCACTATAGTGATCACATCAATTGAGGATCTGTAACATCATATATTTGACGTTGCATAAAGTAATCATAGATATTTAATATGCTATCTTTATTTTGCGCTTCACAAAATAAAATTCCCGCCCGATCCTTTTGCTTGGGTTGTAAACTGGAACCCAACATTGACAAGGGATAAAAAGCACGAAGCAGAATATCTTTTTTCAAATTTAGCCCATCGAATATACAAACATCGTCAGCGGTAACAGTGTGCCTAACAATCGGTTTACTGAATTTACTCGTTGCATAAAACGTTTTTCCCAAGTGATAGGAAGCATATTTAGCCGCATATTCAAAACCTGTTGAACGTTCAATAAGCAATGAGTAAAGATCTCCCGGACAACGACGCGTTGCCTCAATAATCATCGGACCGGTATCGGACAAGATGAATTGCACATGCAGCAAACCGTCTTTCAGCTTCAAATGTTCAGCCAATTTTTCAATTGCTTTTACAAGAACACTTTCAGCGGTCTTATCCATTGCCTCGACAACATAACTTGTATCTACAGCATAGGGATTGGCCGAACATCCTTCCCTTACAAAAAAATGATCTGTCAAACTTTCATTTTCGATAAATCCGGAACAACTATAAAGTTGTCCTTCAATATAGCTTTCTATAAGAAAATCGCTGCTGGGACTGGATAAACGCGCAATTTCTGCGGCCTTTTCAAATTGCTTAATATCTTTCCCTTCAAAAATAGTAACACCACGGCCACTAAAGCTATCCACCGGCTTACAGATAAATTTGCCTTCCAGAGGCAAATCCTCCGGATCTATCAACCGTGGACAAGGTAGATCCAGTTTCTTACAAACCGACCTGAACAGCGATTTGCGATTCAAAATATCATTAACCTGGACAGAATCGAGCAACTTGTTGTTCGATGTGATTTTCACACATGTATCCATTGATACATCTGTACAACCGGGTACTATAAAGTCAAATTTATCAATGATTTTAGCAACATCATGAATTTTACTATAATCTTGTTTTATCCAGCGTTTTCCGGCATGCTTTGCAATTACGTCCTCAGCACGGTTTCCAATGGCCCACACTTCATCAGTGCACTGCCTCAAAAACTTATAAACCGGTAATGATGAAAATCCTGTATCAACAAGAAGTATCTTCATAATATTAATATCTTGCCTCACAATGCATCTTCATCAACATTCACAATCGTTTTTGTTTCTATTGATTTTAATATTGCAGAAACGACTACCAAATTCATATGCCCGTCCATTGCGCTTACTCTAGGATCACGACCATTTTTAATTACATCCAGGAAGTGTAACATTTGCAACTTTAAAGAAGGACCCTCAATGCGCTGGAGTTTTTCGTATTTGAAGCTTGACCACCAGGATCTCTCACTGCCAAGAGGATAATATCTTGCTGACATTGTCGGAAAATCGATTGAACCATTTGTACCGGCAAAATGGTAGCAATTGGCATCGTCATGTTTAGGGTAATCGGGGTTTTCTCCGGTTGTCAATTCCCAACTCTGATTGCTCGCCGCCGTATCGGACAGTATAAAATTACCCAGAGCACCGTTCTTGAATACCAATGTTATAGCTGCGGTATCCTCAACCTCATATCCCCGTATCCGGTTACTTGCTATTGCAAATACTTCCTTAATCTCACCGCAAAGATACCGCACCAAGCCAATTTCATGGATGAGGTTAATAAGGATCGGACCCCCGCCTTTTTTTGTCCTCCACGGTCCGTCAATAAAATATTGATTGGGCTTATAAAAAAGCACGCTACCTGAAAAGGTGACAAGTTCGCCAAATTTGTCAGATTCCATAAAAGTTTTAACTGTTTCCAAAAGTGGATTATAGGTACGGTGATGTCCTACTAGTACCGGAACGTTCAGCTGTTTTGCTCTTTTATAAAGCTGCAATGATTGTTTAATATTTTCTGTAATTGGCTTTTCAACCAACACAGGAATGTGCCTTTCAATGCAAGATAACGCTTGAGCATAATGATATTCGTTAGGTGAGCTAATAATGACACCATCAACATGCTCTCTATCAAGAGCCTTATTTATATCGACATAAAGCTTTACATTATATTGTCGCGCAAACTCTATATTCTCACTTGACTCGGGTGCAACAACGGCAACAAGCTCTGCATCGGGCAAGTCTTTTATTAATTGGGCATGTTTATGACCAATAAGTCCGGGTCCGGATAGGAGTAATTTCAGTTGTTCAGCCATATTGCCTGCCTTCAAGCACTTTGTACTTATTTCAATTTCTGTGAAGGAAAAATTTCAAACTTTTTGTCTGCTAACTTTCGTATTTGTTCGACGTATTCATCGTAGTTATATAGTTTGTTAAATTCTTCAACAATTTTCCTGTTCAGCTTTTTATAAGCGTCAGGATGTTTTGAAAAATACAATATCTTTTCGCATATTTCATTTTGCATTGCTTTACTGGATTCAAAGAAAACCGGATAGTCTTTATACTTTTTTGAAGGGAAAAAATCTTCGTTATATACCGTAAGACCAAGCCCACCCTGATAAATAGGTTGTGCAACGTATCCGTCAAATCCTTCGCCAAATGATATAGAAAACATACAATCAGTGGCGTATTCCATATATTTATCAAAGGTTATATCTTTGATTTCTAATAACTGGAATTCTGGCAAGTTTTTTCTGATTTTATTCAGAACGACCTCTTTAAAAGGAGCTGAATCCGGAGAATATATGATTAATTTCTTTTTTTCTTCGAATGATGTCTTGGGATAATTTGATAAATCGGTATACGCAGGCAAAAGTAGAGTTGGTAAATCATATTTGTCTGCCATCTTTTGACTGAAATATGCGTGATGTGCCACTGATTGAGTTACCGAATCCGCGATTCTTCTGAGCGGCCAGAATTTCTCTTCCTCTGGCATCAACTTTATATTTTGATTGAGAATATTTATATCGAGTTTTTTTACATGTGATAGGAAATTGAATTCATCGTCCGTTAAATTATCTACAAAGTCAACAGTTACATATTCTGGTATTTGTAAATATATCTCTTTGACGTTCTTTAGGCGTTCTATTTGTGAAAAACGATACACATTTTCACTATTAATAAAATTCGAATTTCTGAAATAAGTCAGATCTTGCTTATTAGGACGAGTCATTATGACAACGTCATAACCATGCTTAGGCTTCATACGACGCAAATGAGCTGCAATTGAAAACATGGAATAAATGCCGCCGCTCATGTCGTTCCACTCCGGTACAAGGATTATAATTATGCGTTCCGCACTTTCTAGATCCAAGGGGAAATATATATCTTGGGTAAGCTCTTGTATTTTTATCAGATCAAAATTCTGTGGTTTTTTTAAAAATTCTAATGCATATTTATCTAATATTTGTTTGCGTTTTCTGCGCCGTTTCTCTTTTTTCCCCGCAAACATTGCAACGAGATTTGCGTGAAATTTACAAAGTCTATAAATTAGCATTTAACTAAGTCACCTATTATAATTTCGTATCGACTGTTATAGACGTAATCTTACTTTAAAAATTCATTACAGATATCAGTAATGTCATCTTGTTCTACTGCACTATGGAATGGTAGACACAAGACCCTATGCTTTACCACATTTGCATATGCATGATCTCTTGCAGTAACAATACCATAACCTTTATAAGGCAAAAAATCGGTGCAAATAGGATGGAAGTATTTACGAGTAAATATCTGCTTCTTTTTCAAAGCATCATAAATTTCATCCCTACTTCTCCCGAAAACTTCTTCGTCAATGACCAACGGAAAATATTGCTCCGAATTAAACACCCCTTTTTGGCACGGTGGCAATGTAATGCCTTTGATACCCTCCAATCGCGAGCAATACTCTTGTCGCAACGATCTCCTAATTGAACGTTCTTTCTCAACTAGTGGCAAATTCAACAGACCGATTGCAGCTTGCAACTCGTTCATTTTACCGTTCAAGCCAATAGATACAACTTCTTCTTCATTTTTGATTCCAAAATTGCGCAAATTATAAATCGTTTGTTGATAAGATTTATGTGGAGTCGCTATAAGGCCACCTTCAATCGTGTTGAATAATTTCGTGGCATGAAATGAAAAAACAGATGCGTCACCAAATTTTCCGATTGCCTGTCCATTAATTTTCGTGCCAAACACATGAGCAGCATCGTAAATGAGCTTCAAATTATGTTTTGTAGCTATTTCCTGAAGCTTATCAACATCACATACAGTACCATAAACATGTACAGCCAATATAGCAGCAGTTTTTGCGGTTAAAGCCTTCTCCACCGAAGCTGGATCCAATGTTAAGGTATTCGGATCAACATCTGCAAAAACCGGTTTAAAACCATTCCACTTGATTGCATGAGCTGTAGCAGCAAAAGTTAACGGTGTAGTGATAATTTCACTTTCCTTTGGAAAGTCGAACATTTTCAATGCAACAAGCAGTCCCATGGTTCCGTTGTTAAAAAGCATTGCAGTGGGGACATCCAGATATTTCTGCAGCTCCGCTTCAAGCTTGTTATGTAATGGCCCTCCGTTAGTAACCACTCTGCTTTTCCATATTTCTTTCAAGACTAATTCGAAATCGTTTATATCCGGTAAAAGGGGACGAGCAACATATAAAGGACGAGGCAAAAATCAAACTCCGTTCATAGAGAAGTTGAGAAATTATCAGTGCTAAAACTAAATATATAAGCTGGATATTTCGTTAAGCACCCATAAACTCTATTCCCTAACAATTCCATAGTTAATTTTGAACCTCCTTGCATGATTAAGCCAGCGATTTCGTCTCGATAGGCAAAATTCACAATTTAATATTGTGATTCATTTTCGAACGATTTTATGCCAATTTTGTGAATCGGCATATATAGATTAATGTTAATTAACAAAAATAGAATAATATGTTGATTTTTTCATGACATATTTTAAATTAGATCATAATTACATCTACATAATTCATCTTTTTGTTTTATTATCATATGTATCTATTAGGTCGTCCGATATATTGTTGAAATATTTTTTTCATACTATTATTTGTTATTTTATAATTATAATTACATATAATATGTTTTATTTTATAAATATTTAATATATATAGTTTATATATATTACGTTAGTGAAAAATATACATATAAACTTCTTAATCTGACTATTCTTTATTTAAATCAGGATTTAAAAAGTTGTATTTTTTTAAAAAATTACATAAAATTTGTTATAAGCTCGGGCTCACCACCCATTAATTTTATGGATAGTCTCTATGATTGAATGATGATTCATTGGTTTTAAAGATGATTGACCAATGAATGAGCTTTTATCGGGCGTTGATCGGAAGACGTGCGCATCGCCCTATTATCCATAGCCTCACGAATTAGCGTGGCCAATGAGCGGAGCGTCGTCTATGGCTTGTCTACGTTATCAAACAAGATCGAGATGTTTTTTGTCGGCTTTTGTCTGGATAACACGCTCGCCAAACGCTTTATCTGCTGGAGAGAATTGACCGTATTTGATCGTGTCTTTCCGCCCCCATCCGGCAAGGCACAAGACCTCGATGCATTATGATTGATGCAACACATCGCAAAGCGCATCTCATGGCAGCAAGCCTTTTAAAAAAGTATGATAGTGACCCGTAGAAAAGGCGGCCTGACCTCCAAATGGCATAACGTCCGCTATGAAACGGGCATACCTATTTGTCTATTATTGTCGGAAGACCGGATGACTGACAATGAGGAGGCCGCACTCCTGTTACCCGCAAGCTGATACCAGCTAATCCCTGCTGATGGAGGGGATAGTGCCAACGGGTTCAGGCAAGCCTTGATGTCGACTGGCTCAAACAAACTTTGCATATCAGGAAGATCAAGGCCTGCATTTCTCCTAGAATGGACAGAAGCACAAAACTCGCCTTCAGCAGCCGAACATCACAAAGTTAGGAATCTGTTTACCAAGCCCGAAGACCGGAAGCCTATTGCCACATACTATGACTAACATATACACATTTTTTCGCAGCTATATGCTTCGCCGCTTTCAGTCATCTTCTGTCTTAATTGATAAGCCCTGCCCCGTGAACCAATTATATTATAAATTTGTCTTCAATAACATATGGACCGCCGCCAATTGACTCGTGCGATGACATCAACACAAAGCGGTTGACCGGAAAATACCCCGTTTCAAAATGTCCATGAGAAGAAAGATAGGGCAATAGATCATCAAGCTTCACCTGTTTCAGGCGAGCAACTGTCACATGTGGAATATATTTCCCTTTATCCGATTTGAGGCCAAGTCTTTTGGCAATCGTATAGAATGGGATGAATCAGGTAAAGAACCAATGGTATCGATTATTATACCATCGGATAACATTGAAAATATTCGTGCTTCACTCAATTCTATCCTAACTCATACAGATTATACCAATTATGAAATCCTGGTCGTTACAAACTCGAAAATTATCGACCAGTTAAAGAATGAAAATCAGACTATAAGTTTCGTCAACTACGATAAGCCCTTCAACTTTTCTGATAAGTGTAATCAAGGGGCGATGCAAGCGAAAGGCCAATTTCTGGCATTTTTCAATGACGATGTTAGAATCATAAATGATGATTGGTTGAAACAGCTCGTTCACGTGGCTCTGATCAAGGGAGTTGGTGCCGTAGCTCCCAAAATGCTGTATTCAAATGGCACTATTCAACATGCCGGCATGGTCACCGGGGTTCGTCGTTTGGTTGGTACCGCATTTCATGCAGTTCCAGACATTCAACATCCTTACTTCAATATGGCAGATCAAATACGGGAAGTTTCGCTTCTTTGCGGAGCGTGTTTACTTGTTTCTGCAAAAACATTTTCACAAGTCGGTGGATTTGACAGCGAACATACACCAATTGCTCATTCCGACGTGGATTTATGCTTTAAAATACGTGAATTAGGGCAAACATGCATATATCAACCAGATTCAAAATTAACTCATTTAGGGCATCTATCAATCGGTAAACTTGAAAAGAACGTTTCTCCCAAAATTGATAAATCGGATATTTATCTCTTGAAACGTTGGCCCGAACAAGTCGCAAATGACCCATATTTCACTCCGTTAATGCGATCATTATTATATCATGACTCGCCTGAAGATTTCTCCATCTATCCAGGAAAACGATATGACAAAAATCGAAGGGCGATGTATTGATCGTAAGCCATGATCTGACAAATAGCGGTGCTCCGCGAGTTGTTGTCGAAATGGCAAAGACGTTGGAAAAAGAAGGGTATTTTGTTGTTATAACCAGTCCTGAGGACGGTCCTTTAGCAAAAGAACTACAATCACTAGGCTTCAACGTTATCATAGATAGTTTGTTGCTAAAAATGGGCGAAAGTGTGCTATCTTTCGCACGCAATTTTGACCTCATAATTGCAAACACAGTTGTAACATGGCCAATTGTTAAACAGCTTGATCCCGTTGTTCCGGTTTTATGGTACATCCATGAAGTGGAGCTTGTCTCGGATTTGGCTGATAAGTTTCCGGATTGTGCAAAAATATTACATGATGCAGCAAATATTGTTGGTGTAAGCGACTATGCAATTGAGCATATAAAAAATATCGAAGTAATAAGACTGGACGATTGGAAACCGGTTTTCCTCAACTTCAACGCAAAAACCATAAGGGAGATCAACTCCTATTGTCTACTTTCGGATCATATGAATATCGGAAAGGTCAAGATCTTCTTTTGGCAGCAATGCAATATCTTGCACCGGAATATCGCAAAAAATTCAAACTCCGTTTTTTTGGTCGAACATTAACAAAAGAACTCAAAGCAAAATTGGAAGTTGATGCAAAAAACTACGAAAATGTCTCGGTCAATGGTGAACTATCTCACGAAGATTGTGTTATCGAAACGGAAACGTCCGATCTTGTAATTATTCCATCTAGAAGCGATACACTGCCAATAGTTTCGATAGATGCTTTAGGTGCCGGTGTGCCTATTATGTGCACAAAGCAAACCGGAACAAGTCAATATTTAGAAAATGACAAATCCGGATTTATAATTGAGCAGTCGACTCCCGAAGGTATCGCAAAGGCGTTACAACACGCATTAGAATTAAGCGATAAATGGCATAACATCGGGCTTGAAGGGCAGAAAATCTTTAAAAAATATTTTTCATTGGATGTTTTTGAAAAGAATCTGTCTACTGTTGTAGAAAACCTTTTGGCTCAGAAACGCTCTTAAGTTCGTTCAACAGTAATTGAGTTAACATGCTTTATTTTTCATAACCACATATTTTATTTATGAATATGTGGTTATGTTGTGTTATATGACGTCGTTTTAAATTTATTTATAAATAAATAATATAATGATTTATAATTTTATTTAAAATTTAAAACAGAATTATTATATTTTTACCTTTCCTCGGCAAACAATTTTGTACGGCGCTAACACAGACTTGAAAATAGTTAATTGCGTCAAATGACAACGATTAGGGAGAAAAAGCTACCTATCGGAAGAAAAACAGAACAAACGGTGTAACTAAAAGACAAAAGAACGAGGCGTGCAGGTGGAAAATTTCCCATCTTCAGGCAAATGAAACGCAATAAAAACATCCACGCTTTTCACCTTTCGAAGGTGGCATTGAAGCTTCAGATCATTATACGACAATCAATCAAACCTGTTTCTATTGTCTGAAAGCATTTTGATGTTTAAAATATTTTATCCTCAACAGAGGAACAGTTCAGAAGCTTTTGCCAGCAAACGTCATCGCCTCTATGTAGTTGAGAAATTAGTTTAAAAGCAAAACGGCATATTGCGGCACTCCAATTATAACCCTGAAGAGTCGTTCCATCTCCATCTCAAAGAGTATGAATAGTGCGGCAATAACCGACCACGAAACAATCTCAAAAAAGAATTATCACAAGGATAGAAAAATTTTACCCCTTAACCACGTAACCTCTTTCTTTTTAATATTCGCTTTGGCAAAAACAATAAATCATTAATATAATATATATCAATTAAATATTTTTCTTTATTGTTATTTTTAATTAATTTTAAGTTATTTAAATATTGCATATATGTTTATATTTTGTGATTAAAAATATATTTATTGATTCATTTGCATGATATAACAAACGACCACTTTTAATTGTATCGCCGATACGAGCATTTCAATTTCCAAACAAATTTATATATTTTATTTCTTCTCAGATCGCGTTTTTGATTTTTTAATAACAATACATATATATTGTAAATATAAAACTATGAAATTACTGTACTGAAAAATACTTTTTATTTTTTATGTATATAACGAAACAATAAACATGTTTTATGGAAAATTGATTAACTAAATTAATATTTCAAAAATATCTTTTTAATAGTTCTTTCTATTTTAATCTTTAATACAGCGCGTTTCAGCTTACGTCGGATAGGCCCTCTTAATCTTGTTTTTTGTGAAATAACGTCAATGAATTGGTCTAATAATGAAATAATTTCATCGCGGTGTTCAAACATCTTGATTTGTTGAGGTGTCTTTGGCTTTTTTACGGCCTGTCTCGCCTCTTTAATGAAAGTACCCATAAAACGTGGTACGAGGCAATCCCTTATATAACGATGCCCGTAGCCGGAAACTTCGTCAAAATTATCACATATCTTCTTTACATAACGCAAACGGCTACGACTCATTTTGATACTGAAAGATGTACTATTATTATTGATACACCACACTGTCACAGCTTTCGGTAAATAATAATTAGTCCATCCTTTGCGGAATAACCTGAGAAAAAAATCATCATCCTCATAGCCTGTAAACTGTGGATCGAACCCACCGACATCTTCAAAAGCCCGGCGACTAATTAAAGAGGCTGATGGGAGAACATACATATCGTACCTTAGCATGGTCAATATACTTGTTTTAGGATGAGAATCTTTTGTACTCCGGACGACAACATTCGTTTGAACGATATTCCCTTCCTCATCCGCTTCACATAAATCGCCGTAGACCCAACCAAATTTCGGATCTTGCCATTCGACCGCATCCATTAATTGCTTTATATGATTTGGCAAAAAGAAATCATCTTGATCAAGAAAACAGATAAATTTAGATTTTGTATGTGCAACACCGAAATTTCGCGCTGACCCCTGCCCACCGTTTTCTTTACGAAGAACAGCAAATCCCATTTTCTTTGCAATAATATTTAAGAAATCTGACTCTTCTTGAATTGATCCATCATCGATGACTAACAATTCATTCGGTTTAACAGTTTGATCGAGTACGCTTTGTACACTTCGTTCTATATATTTTGATCCATTGTAATATGGAATAATAACAGAAACAGTGCGATCGTGTTCGTTTAATGATGATTTAATCAACTCTCGCTCGCTTTGAAACAAATAATATATTGCCCACTCAAACTCATCATGAAAAACCGGTAAAATTGATTCAATTAATATGAAAAATATCCCGATAGATCAATGACTCGTAGCTATATTGCGTTAGACTTCCTTTTTGACGTGATATCATAACTCCAAATACCTAGACGAAGATTATTAACACACGCGGTAGTTATCATTGCAATCACGTTCAGCTTTAAATTGTACCCGGACAATCCTCTATGGTTCGCTTACGAAAATATAGATAGTTTCCAAAACAATTCATTAATATCTATAATATGCAGGACATATCCGAAATTATTTTATTTTTAGTGCCCATTTGTCTTCAATAACATATGGCCCGCCGCCAATTGACTCGTGCGATGACATCAACACGAAGCGGTTAACCGGAAAATATCCCGTTTCAAAATGGCCATGTGAAGAAAGATAGGTCAATAAATCGTCAAGCTTCACCTGTTTCAGGCGAGCAACTGTCACATGAGGAATATATTTTCCTTTATCCGATTTGAGGCCAAGTCTTTTGGCAATACGATCAATGTCGCTTTGCAAAAACAATAATTCCTCACATGGTTCTACACTTGCATAAATCGAATGGGGCGTTTTTGAACCGAAGACATCAATGCCTTTCAGTCGCAAATTGAAAGGCTTTCTTTCAATGTGATCAAGTGCGTGAACAAGTTCATCAGCCATCTCGTTGTTCATATCGCCGAAGAAGCGCAGGGTGATATGATAATCCTCTACTTCTATGAAACGTGCTCCAGGTAAACCGCCTCGCAAAAGTGACAAGGACAACGCGGCATCATGCGGCACTTCCAATGCGGCAAAAAGTCGGGGCATCATTATTCCTTACGCGTTGTGGGTGACGATGAAATGAACGCCGGAAGGTGATTTCCGGCAAAAGCAATATTTCTCGTTTTAATAATCTTTTTCATAGAAAACACCAACACTTGAATCACCTTGTGCGCCAAGTGCGCCTTTGGCTTTCAAGTTTTTGGAAATATCCAGATTAACAGTGCCTTTCGTGTTGCCACCGGAGCCGGCTTCGACACCGAGATAAATATTATCGCGAATATAGCGACCCGCTTTAACGCCGGTATTCCCCTGTTTATCTGTCACGACATCAAGATCATCAAGACCGGTGGTCGACCGTAAGGAACCGAGAAGCGACGTGTTGGTAACACCGGCAAGTTCGGCAGCAGCAGACGCAAGCTGGGCAATCTGGAAGGGCGAGAGTTCGCTGATCGAACGATTGAAAATCAAACGGGCGAGAACTTCGTCCTGAGGCAAGACAGGAACTGAAGTGAAGGAAACACTCAATGCATTGATCGTACCGCTTACAGTTACCGTCACCGTAATATCGCTTCCTTGCGTGGTCGCAACAAAATTGACTTCAGGATTGAGATTGCCGACAAGTGTTACCGTTCCTTCAGTGAAGGTAAGGCGTTGAGAAAGAATTTCAAACCGGCCCCGCAACATCTGGAACCCGCCGACAGGATGAATTTCATTCACCGGACCGAACAAACCGATTTCGCCACCCAATTCGACATCAAGCCCCATACCGCGAACAAAAATCTGGTTCGGTGCACGAATATGCAGTTTTAGCTGGACGACAGAAGGTTTTGCCGGAGCCGTTGCAGCTTTATTCCTGCCAGTATCGATTTTCGCCCGCTCAAGCGTTGTTTCAATATCTTTTGTAAGATTCTTGTGTTTGACATCTATAAGAGCCGCCCCTCCGAAACGATCCGGAACGGTAATTTCTGCCTTTTCGATTGTAAGATCACCGCCAATCACCGGATTATTCAACAGACCGCCCGTTACTGTTAAAGTGCCATCAACGGTCGCAACAACCATTTCGCCATCGCTATAGCGTGTATGATTGAGGCGAACGGTCATATCGGCGGGCATTCCGGCAGAAAAATCTGTCGAAATAGAACCGTTGGCGGAAATTGTACCTCCAGCAGATGATGAAGCGCTGGCACGATTGAGCACAATGCGCTCGCCACTCAAACCGGCATCAACGACAATATTGTTCAGGCGCAAATTGCTTTGCGGATCAATAAAAGTACCATTTGCAAGAGCAAAATGACCATTCAATTCCGGTTTTGAGAAGGAGCCTCTAACGGTCGCATCAATATTTGCCGAGCCGGAAATTTGCGTTCCACGTTCGGCAAGGAATTGATTGGCAATTGCCATAGGAGCCGAACCTTTGACATGAAGATCGATGCCATCACCTTTTACCGGAATGCGGCCATTTGCCGACATATTAAGCCCTTGCGCACCATTTGCATTGAATTGTTCAAGATTAAGAACATTATTGTCATAATGACCCTCAGCATTCAAACTGATTGGTGTAAGACCATTTTTTGCCAACAGATCGGCTCTCAAGCCCTGGCCTGAAAGATTGAATGTTGCCGTCGGTGCTTTCAATTGTCCACCGATGTGGGCGTGACCGGAGATGGTTCCTCCAAGATTCTGATTGGCCACAAAACTGTTTGCGAGAGTAACGGGCAAGTTTTTCAAATTGATGTCAAGATCAAGATTTCCTGCATCCAGCGGAACTTTGCCATTGGCTTCAACATCAAGACCGGAGCCGGAAATTCTTGTATCAATATTGACCGATTTGCCATTGGTTCTCCCCTTTGCATCAAGTGCAAAAGGTGCGATTTTCTTGTCTTTGAGAAGGCCAATTGATAGACCTTCGCCTTTCATATCAAAGGCAACATCAGGTTTATCCGGCGTTCCTTTTATATCGGCTTGACCGGTTAAAGCACCGGTTGCACGAAGATCCGGTTTTATCAGATTGGCAAGTGAAACGGGCAAATGGTCCATTTGCAACTCCAAATCGAGTTTTGACCCGCCATCGCCTTTAACCGAAAATTTCCCGCCATTCACATCCAATGTCAGAGGCGAAATGTGATAGCTATTATCAAACAAAATCACAGAAGCCGGATTTAATAGTTTCGCATGCAATGTATCCTGCGAAACGTTCATAGAATCAAACTCGACGGTTAGCCGCCGATTATCTTCTTGCCCGTTTTGCCCATCATCCCCGTTTGTTGCAGGGTAGATCAAGCGACCAGCAAGATCGGCCTTGATATTATTCTGGACATCGGCAGAAACCTGAAAAGCGGTTTTTCCATCCATATCTTTTGCTGTTGCTTTTATGGTATTGACGACAAAATTCGCAACGCGAATATCGGAAGCATTGACAAAGCCATTGACACGGAAAGCACCTTTCGGGTCATCGAGCGTCAAATTCATATCAAGGCTTTCAACATGATTTTCGCCAAAAACCAGTTTGTCGATATGGGCTTTCAGACGACCGCTCTGCTTTCCTTCACTTTCGCTTAAATTAAAGTCACCTGTCATAGTGCCATGACCGTCGGTGAGCAAAAGCGCACTCAATGTTGAAATATCACGTGCATCAATATGGATATTGCCGTCAATCAGCCCTTCCAGATTTTGTTTCAGATTGCCGTTCACATGGGTTTCGCCGACGAGAATGTCGAGATTGTTCAGACTTTTAAACTGGTCATTATCGGAAAAACTACCGCTTAGTTTGAGTTTTTCACCCCCGAAGAGGCCGCTACCATCTACATAACCACTCATATAGGTGGCAACAGGAGAGGTGTTATCAAGAACGGCATTGGCAAAAATTGCCGTATCCTGCATTTTCTGACCCGACAAAGTTGCATCTTTTATCTTTGCTCCAAGACTTAAAGCAACAAGACGGTTATGGCCACGGGCGGCACCCTGCAATTGGACTGCCCCATGCATACGGGGATTGACGAGATTAAGGTCGGAAAGATCAAGCTGATAGTCCATATCGGCTTCATCACTCGAGAAGCTGCCATTCGCTTCAAGCTTGATATGGTCGTTACCAAGCAGGAATTGGCGTGTTGTAATTCCGGTTTCGTCGCGTTTTATTCCGCCCGATAATTTTACATTGCCAGCCAGCAAACGATCCAGCGTTTCATTACCGGTTTTCAAAGCCACGGTTTTTCCGGAAAGATCAAGATCGAAAGAGCCACCGACAAGGCCGATTGAGCCATTTGCCTCAATATCGGCTGCACCCGAAAGCGGTTTTCCGCTCAACATTGCCAAAGGTTCCAATGTATCGGCTTGAATGCCGAGATTTCCTTTGAATTGAAACTTCTCGATTTGCCCCTTCAGCCATAAAGTGAGCCCGTTAGCGGAAAGATTGACAGTGCGTAGTGTAACCGGCTGATGGGCGAGAATATCGGCATCAACTTTCAAATTAACCGATTTTCCCAAGGCATCCGAAATCTTGCTCTTAGGCGTTGCCATGCCGTTTATTGCGCCGGTAATCTGCAAACCGACATGACGATTATTGACGTCATCCAGATTTTCCGAGTCGCCCCCCATATCGACAGTTATATCGTGGGCAATGAAATTTTCGTTTGAAAAGTTATTGACGATAAATTGGCCACTCCACATAGAGCTTTCATTGCGTCCATAATCGATATTAAGAGCAATATTATCGGCACGTGTTTTGCCTCCGGCGACAGGCAAAATAATTGACTGACCGGTTTGCGCTTTGACCGATGCTTTTACCGCCAATCGGCGTAAAAAGCCGTCTGACAATGTCTCTGCATTTGCTGCTATATGAACGCCTTCACCATTGATCGAAAATTTGTCCAGTCGAAAGCCGCCGCCCTTTTTCAGCAAAGCTGCCAGTTCAAGCTCCGTTCTTGCCCCGAAAAATGCCCGATATTCGTCAGGCATCAAAAGGACAATCGGCCCTGACAGGTTAACATTTATCGATTTTCCGCTTTCTGTGCCCTGAAGCTTGAATTTGCCATTCAGTACCGGATCGGCACCAGCTTTCATCGCAAGACCGAGCTCGAAATTATCAAGCGGTCCTTCGCCTTTTGCAATCAAAGCAACGGCGGGGCGATTCTTTATTTTTAACAGATTGGCAACAATGCCGTTTTCCGGCTCCGACACTTCGATATCGATTTTTGCCTTATTAGTACTGTTTGAGATATTGGCCAATACATTGAAATTGCCGGCTTTATCCAGACGTTTCATGACGAGTTGGGCTGCGAGATCACCATCGGCAAGGGTTATACCGCCTTGCAACGAAACTTCGGAAGGAAGATTGAATAGTGGCTCTCCGAATGCAACTTTCTTTGCGTCAAGCGATTTGATGCTTATCGCAACTGGCAAGTCCGGTATAGAAAAACCCTTGGACTGGGGACTTGGTGCCGAAGAATCAGGCAAAGGTTTCCTGAAAATATCAATTTTTTCGGCAGACAATTCGTTAATAGACACTTGTCCGCGCAATAGTGCCAAACGATTCCAGTCAAGTTTGGCATTGGTGATTTTGAGCCAGACGCCTTGTCGATCGGCAATCGTAATCGAGCCGATTGTAGCGTTAGACGACAAAGCCCCTTCAATGCCCGCAAAACGGATTTGCCGGTTAGGTGAGGAAATTTTGCTTTCAATGAATGACAAAACCCATGACTTTTCCGCCGCAGCCGTATCGTGACCGGCGGGTGAAGAAGTGTCGGCAAAACTCGCTGTCAAACCTGTAAAAATCAGGAACAATGCGGTCATAAAAGCTGAAAGTGAAAATTTTTTCATCATCAGAACGCCTGCCCTATGCCGATATAGAAACCTAAATCAGGGTCGCCCACTGCACCATCGAGAGGTGCTGCCACATCAAAACGCAATGGTCCAAGCCCTGTCATATAACGGACACCGATACCGGCACCGACTTTTGTGTTTTCCGAAAAATCCGGAGTGGAATCAGCCCCCACAACACCGGCATCGACAAAACCGACGAGACCGATTGTATCGGTCACCATTGTGCGCAACTCCGCCGAACCTTCGACGAGTGAACGGCCGCCAATTGTATCGCCGGTATCGGTTCTAATACCGATATTACGATAGCCATAACCGCGCACAGAACCACCGCCACCGGCAAAGAAGAGCATATCAGAAGGAATTTCGCGCGCTTCCGGACCGGTAATCGAACCGATCTTTGCACGTGTTGCAATAACATAGCGATCTTTCGCATCAAGCGAAAAATAGGAACGGCCTTCCAATGTCATCTTGCCGATAAAGTTTCCATAATGAATTTCGTAAATCGGCTCCAGGACTGCTTCGCCATAAAGGCCGTGTTTCGGATTGGACTTGTTGTCACGACTATCATAAAGCAATCCTCCCAAAAAACCGACCGGTGTAAAATCGCGATTGCCGAAATAGTCGTCTTCCGATTTGGTTTGGGCGGCATTAAAATAAATCCGCCCTGACAGCTCATCGGTGAATATATGTGTCAAACCGAGCTGTCCGGTAATGCCTGTGGTTGTATAATTATCAAGAACCTCACGCTGCCCTTTAAGGCTTGCAACAAAATCGGTATCCGGCGTAATGACACCGGGGCGGGTGAAAGTGGTTCCCAAAAGATAACCGAAGTTTTTCGGATTATAGGAGTCATCCTGACTGCCGCCAATGCCGCTAATCTTGGCATCAAAACGCAGGCGTTCCGCATGGCCGAAAAGGTCGCGATGCATCCAGTAAGCTTCAAGACCGGCGCCATCAAGTGTCGAATAGCTGCCGCCAACACCGAAACGATGAAGCGGACGTTCCTGTACTGTAAGATTGAGCGGCAAAGTGCCATCAGCCTTTATCTTGTCTGCCTCCCTCACATTGGCCGCACGAAATACATCAAGACGCGCGAGGCGCTTGTTGGCTTTGGCAATATCATCGGGGTCATATTCCTGCCCCTCTTTTAATCCGGTCATCCAGGCGACATAGGCTGAATCCATGCGGGGCTTGTCGCTGACGTTTTTAACTGTCAAGGGACCATAACTGGCTTTTCGACCGGGCTGAACCTCTATATTGGAATCGATAGTGCGGCTGGCATGATCGGCAACAACATCACGGTTTTTTACGCTTGCCTTGGCATAACCTTGTTGCCGCCACCCTTCGATGGCAAGTTGTTCCGCCTTGAAAACAGAACCGGATTTTGCAACATCCCCTGACGCATATCCAGAATCGGCCGGAAGAGGAACTTTGTCTTTCTTGTCGTCGGTTTTTGGAGCGAGATCATGAACGCTTGCAACACCGAAATGATATTGCGGTCCGGTATCGATTGTAATGAGGATATCGGATTGGTCGGGCAATTCTGTATCGGGACGGATATTGGCTGCCTCCGCACCGTTCACCTGAATACTGATCGTACCGCCGTAATAACCTTCGGCATAAAGGGCAGCCAGAATTTTCCTGTAATCACCGCGTGCTTTGGCCAAAAGTCCTGCAGAACCGGAGGCCGGCTTATCATCATCTTCAATGAGAGATGACGCTGCTTTGACAATTTTTACGCCCCCTTCGGGTGCATTCGGAGCATTGGTAACTTTGACCTTATAATGTTTGGGGACACCGATAACATCGGCATTTTTATCAGTCTGGTCTTTTTTACCCCATAAATGGATACCAAAAAGATCGAAAGCATTTGCTTCTTGTGGTTGATAAAAAGTCAGCGCAACGCAGGTCATGAGAGCGACAAGAGCACTCTCTGCCTTCAACCTCGATTTTGTAACTGACATTACCAAAACACTTAACTCTTAACCGTCAAACTCTTTGTTTACCTGCTTATTTACCAAATATAACGCTCCAAAATTCAGAACCCACAATTTACTTCGCACTTTAACTTCGCGCTCATTAAAATTGCTGCTTGTTCATGCGTTAGCATAGGCCAGCGTTTAATCATATACTGACGAACATGATTTTGCTTCATTTTCATCAATGAAGTGTTAACCGGCAATTTGTGCCTTATCGTGGCGAACACCATAAAAATACTTGATGTTCATGAAATGTTCTTGATTTTCAGTAAAAATAATGATTGTCTCATTTTGATACAACTCACATGAGAACAAGACAAATGGTTGCACGTATTACGACTGTTGCCTTTTCGGGCATTGAAGCTTTACCTGTGGATGTACAGGTCATGATTGCCAATGGCAAAATGGGAATGTCCATTGTAGGCCTTGCCGATAAGGCGGTTGCAGAAAGTCGCGAACGCGTGCAGGCAGCACTTCACGCCTGTGGATTGTCCATGCCGATCAAACGGATTACGGTCAATCTTGCGCCGGCCGATCTACCCAAGGAAGGTTCCCATTATGATCTACCGATCGCTGTCGGGCTTATGGTCGGAATGGGGCTTTTACCCCCTGAAATCGGGCAAAAATACGTTGTTATGGGGGAATTGGGACTGGATGGTTCTATTGCACCGGTGAGCGGTGTTCTACCGGCCGCAATGTCCGCTGTTGCTTCCGATAAAGGGCTGATTTGTCCGGAACAATGTGGTCCTGAAGCCGCCTGGGCAGGCTCCGACATCGACATTCTGGCCCCTTCGAGTTTGCTCACTCTGGTCAACCATTTCAAAGGTTCGCAATTTTTGTCGCCGCCACAGCCACGCCAATATATTGTTCAGGATAATTTGCCCGATCTTGCCGACATAAAGGGGCAAAGTGCCGCCAAACGGGCACTTGAAGTGGCAGCCGCGGGTCGTCATAATTTGTTGTTTGTCGGCCCTCCCGGAGCTGGCAAATCTATGCTGGCCGAGCGGTTACCTTCCATATTGCCGCCGCTTGATGCCCGCGAACTTCTTGATGTTTCGCTGATTGCCTCGATTGCCGGAGAAACAACGAACGGATCTGTTTCCATTCATCGACCTTTCCGTGCACCCCATCATTCGGCATCCATGGCAGCTATGGTCGGCGGCGGCATTAAAGCACGCCCCGGCGAAGTTTCACTTGCCCATAATGGGGTATTGTTTCTCGACGAGTTTCCAGAATTTTCACCGCAAGTTCTCGATTCTTTGCGTCAACCGCTTGAAAGCGGGGAATGCGTTGTTGCGCGTGCCAACCGGCATGTCAGTTATCCCGCACGTATCCAGCTTGTTGCCGCCATGAACCCTTGTCGCTGCGGCATGGCAGGTGAACCCGGACATGTTTGTGCCAAAGGCCCGAAATGCCAAACCGATTATCAGGCACGTATTTCCGGCCCCCTGCTTGACCGCATAGATTTACGTATTGATGTGCCGGCCTTATCGGCACTTGATCTCATCAAACCGGCAGAAGCCGAACCAAGCCGCGTTGTCGCCGAACGCGTTAAAAAAGCACGAGATATTCAGGTTAAAAGATATGCAGAACTGGGAATGCCCCAAATCCGCACTAATGGTGATTGTCCTGCAAATCTGATCGAAAAAGTTGCCGTTCTTGATGGTGCTGCCACAATATTATTACAAACGATAAGCGAAAAAATGCGCCTTTCAGCACGCGCTTACCATCGTGTCCTGAAAGTTGCTCGTACGATTGCCGATCTTGAGGGGGAGACGCATCTTACCAGACACCATCTTGCCGAAGCGGTTTCCTATCGTCTGGGCAATGAACGCCTGAAAGCCGTAGCTTGAATGGTAGTGCTCAAAGCGTGAAAAATGACGTTCTATGCGCGTTTTTTTGCGCCGTTCGAAATTTCCACAACAAGGCTCGCATAATTCATAGTTACCTCGCATAATTCATAATAATTCGCGAAAATGAAATATGGAGTTTGTTGTCGGAACGAAATGAACTTCCGAATGGTCTTCAAGCTTTTTCAAAACCGGTTGATCGAACATAATGCGGTTTTATCCGCGGCCTCACACCTTTACCTGCGGGTGAATGTTATGAAAGTCAGGCTTCCGGATTTTATTGTCGCTGTTTATTTTCAAAAACAACCGACAATCGATGCATTCAAATGCTTTTTTAAAACACGAATATTTTTCAAATTTCCGATTTCAAAAAATATACCTGAGCAAATGGATTCATGGACTTTTAGATCACCCTGACACAGGGGGCAAGCTTCGGCTTTCAGACCCGTTCTTTTGCTTGATCAACCCTCTATTTCCTTATTCATTTTTGACAGGATTTTGTTTTTCTTAAAAGATTGAAACAACAGTTTTAAAAATACTGAACAACTGCCGACCACGTGATGAAGCTTTCATAGGCTCCTACATTTTCAGCTTGTCATCAAACGGTTCGAGATATGCAAAATAAAAAGTTGAAAGGCATAAAAGTCTTCATGCATAAAAAATATTTCAATGGAAATCGCGGGATTTCGGCAAAGCACGGAACTGACGGGGATGGCGGGCCACAGGTTCGCTTTCAATCGCCGCAAAATGTTCGGGAATTTCGCTCAAATTGATAATGTCCATACTTCTATCTTCGATATAAGAGGCAACAAGGTGGGTAACACCGGAAGAATCCCGTTGTATTTTACCTGTTATTAATAGGAGTTTACCTCCCATGACCTCGCGGCGAAAGCGCACCATTATTTTTGGCCAGACAACAATATTGGCAATGCCGCTTTCATCTTCCATTGTCAAAAAGACCACCCCCTTGGCACTACCGGGCTTTTGCCGGACCGTAACAATACCGGCAATTGTTGCAGAAGATCCACCGGCAATTTCCATTGCTTCATGACAGGTAAGCACACCCTTTTTCACAAGGTCGTTTCGCAAAAAACTCAACGGATGGGCTTTGAGCGACAAGCGCGTTGTTTCATAATCGGTAATGACATGTTCGCTCAATTTCATCGGCGTAAAGATAAGCGGGTCTTCTTCACCGAGATCGGATTGTTGTGCTGCCGCAAATAATGGCAAGTTTCCATGATCGGGTAAACGGCGCACCGCCCATAAAGCCGAACGCCGCTCTTTATCGATACTTAAGAAACAATCGGCATCGGCAAGAAGCTCGAAGGCGCGTTTTGGTAACATCACCCGACGATGCAATTCTTCAATCGAAGAAAACGGCCCTTCAGCCTGTTGAAGTTCGATTCTTTTTCCCCATTCAATGGCAAAACCGTTGATTTGGCGAAATCCCAATCGCAAAGAAA
The DNA here is from genome assembly GCF_002007485.1 of Ditibartonella apihabitans. GTDB lineage: Bacteria > Pseudomonadota > Alphaproteobacteria > Rhizobiales > Rhizobiaceae > Bartonella > Bartonella apihabitans. Next base: position 126,391 of record NZ_CP015820.1, on the reverse strand, counting down.
AACCGTTGCCGTTTTTTTCCAGACAATGGTCATAATGGCTATGATTGACATCGACCGGCAAAACCTCGACACCATGATTGCGGGCATCCCGAATAATCTGGGCGGGGGCATAAAATCCCATAGGTTGGGAGTTAAGAAGAGCGGTCGCAAATATTTCCGGATGATGACATTTGAGCCAAGCCGAAACATAGACAAGGTGGGCAAAGCTTGCCGCATGGCTTTCAGGAAAACCATATTCGCCGAAACCTTCAATCTGCTTGAAACAATTTTCGGCAAAATCGCGCTTGTAACCCCGCCTCACCATTCCCTCGACCATTTTTGCCTGCATGGTATGAATGGTTCCAACCCGCCGGAATGTTGCCATGGCACGGCGCAAAAGATTGGCTTCATCGGGAGTAAATTTGGCGGCTTCTATGGCAATGCGCATTGCTTGTTCCTGAAAAAGCGGCACGCCCAATGTTTTTCCCAGAACACGTTGCAATTCGTCAGGTGGACCGAATTGTGGTGAAGGTGAAGGATAAACCACTTTTTCCATATGGTTGCGACGGCGTAAATACGGGTGCACCATATCGCCCTGTATCGGGCCTGGACGGACAATAGCCACTTCAATGACCAGATCATAGAATTGTTTCGGTTTCAATCGCGGCAACATGTTCATTTGTGCCCGGCTTTCAACCTGAAAAACTCCGATCGAATCGCCTTTTGACAACATTTTATAGACGTGCTCGTCTTCCCGCGGCACGTCATGCAAGCCATGGCTGATATTTTTATGACGCTTCAAAAGATCAAAAGATTTGCGGATCAAGGTCAGCATCCCCAAAGACAAAATATCGACCTTCATCAATTTGACAGTGTCGATATCATCTTTATCCCACTCGATGAAGCTGCGGTCTTTCATGGCAGCAGGGCCGATCGGCACGGTTTCATCAAGCCTTTGCTCGGTCAAAACAAAACCGCCGACATGCTGTGACAAATGCCTTGGAAAGCCGACCAATTCATGAGCAAGACGTAGTGTCAAACCAATCATCCGGTTTGTCGGGTCGAGTCCTCTTTGAGCAATCACCTCATCGCTTACTTTTTTGCCGGATGTGCCCCATACAGTCGAGGCAATCGCTCCTATAATATCTTCGCTCAAGCCCAAAGCTTTGCCGACATCACGAATGGCACTGCGACTGCGATAACAGATGACCGTTGCAACAATCGCAGCTCTATGGCGACCATAACGGCGATAGATATATTGCATCACTTCTTCGCGCCGCTCATGCTCGAAATCGACATCAATATCGGGTGGTTCATTACGTTCTTCGGAAATAAAACGCTCGAACAACAGATCAATCTGTTGCGGATTAACATTGGTAATGCCCAAACAGAAACATACTGCCGAATTGGCAGCCGAACCGCGCCCCTGACAAAGAATGCCTTGCGATTTTGCAAAACTGACAATGTCATAAACAGTCAGAAAATAGGGAGCATAGCGAAGCTTCTTGATAAGCTTCAATTCTTTTTCCAGAAGTGGTTTTACACTCTCATAAGCTGTTTTTGGAAACCTTTCAGCCATGCCTTTCCAGGTCAATTCTTCCAGATAGGATTGGGGCGTTTTACCGGCAGGAACCGGCTCGTCCGGATAGGAATAGGAAAGATCATCAAGTGAAAACGAAATGGGGGCTACAAAATCCTGTTGCGCTTTGATTGCACCGGAAAAATTCCGATAAAGCCGTTCTATTTCTTTCACCGGCTTCAGATATTTTTCGCTATTGGCTTGAAGCGCAAAGCCTGCTTCGTCAATTGTTTTATGAAGGCGGATTGCTGTCAGAATATCTTGTAAAATGCGCCTTTCTTCACTGTGATAGAGAATATCGGCAGCAGCAATGAGGCCGACATTAAAGTTTTTGGCCATTCTTGCCAGATATTCACTATAACGGGCATCCTTGCCGGTAAAATTCATCGGCAAACCCAGAAAAACTTGTCCCTTTGCCACCTGTTGCAAATTTTTCAACGTGTCTTCCAGTTTTTCGCCATCTGTGACAATGATCTGGAAACCGCGCGCACGAAACAAAAAATCTTCAAACTTTAATTGGCAGGCTCCTTTTTCGCCGGATCTTGCTTTTCCTTCACTCAACATCCGGCACAACATGCCATAAGCTTTTCTGTCTCGTGGATAGACAACAAGATCCGGCGTTCCATCCGAAAACACCAGCCGACAACCGACAAGATAGCGGAAAGAAGGGGCAAGTTTTAAAACTTCCCGTGCCATGGCAAAGCCGCGAACCACGCCGGCCAATGTGTTTTCGTCGGCAATGCCGATGCCTGCATAGTGAAGGCGCGCCGCCTCGCCAACCAACTCTTCGGGATGGGAAGCGCCTTTTAAAAAGGAAAAATTGCTTCTTACAGACAATGCAAACATGTTGTCGCCTTATTTTGTCTGGTCGTTTCCTTGCTGGTAGATTCTTCAACCGGACGAAAAGACATGTTTTTCAAAAGACCAGACTTTCTTATAAGAAATAAAACCACCGCTTAATGCGTAAACTTGCCTTTAAAATTTCTGGAAACCGAGAGATTTCAGGCAAATAAGCCATGCAGAAACCATTTTGTTTGCGGATATTCTCCATAACGGAATATCCAGAAACGTTCACCATTTTCATCTTCCACGCGATAATAATCACGATCAGGACCCGAATGCTTCCACCATTCGGCACTGATACGTTCAGGCCCTTCGGCAAGGTGGATTTTATGGACAACCCGTCGCCAGCGAAAAGAAGCTGGTGGATCATCCGGCAAAGCGGCAATGACATCAATGGGCTGTGGCGGGCAAAAAAGCCTGATAGGCCGTTCGGGCGGATTGGGACGAAGAGAGGAAAATCCTTGTGCCTTCAATTGTGCATCCAAAGCTTTCAAAGCTTCAGTATGCGGTTTATGGTGCTGCGCTACCCCCCAAAAAGCTGCATATTCGGGAATATGACTTTCTTTTGTACCGGCAACCAGAACATGATCTGCCCCTAAACGGGTTGACAGCCGATCAACCAGTTGCCCGATTTCTGCCGGTTCCAGATCATCATTGACAAGCTCTGTCTGAAGGGGGCGAAGGGGAGCGGAACGGCTTACCGAAAGTGCCAATGTATCATAGCCATATCCCGCATCGAGCGGTGTTTTCAAGCTTTTCAGCCGTTCCTCGAGAAGCGACAGGAATTGTACCGGATCGCTCAAAGGGCGACCGGTCTCGATACCTATCCGGTCAATATGTCCATCAACCCGATAAAGGATGATATTTATCATCAGACACCCCAGACCGAGTTTCGTTAAACGCTTGAAAAATTCTTTTGCCAGAACAAAAAACTGTTTTTCAACCATTGTTACATCAATCAATGGCTCTTCCAAACGTAATGACAAATAAAGGGATGGGGGTGGATTTATGAATGAAAGCGGCTCCTGTCTTTTTCCATAAAGCGCATCAAGGCGGGCAGGCAAAACTTCGCCGAAGCGCGCAGCCAGTGCTTTTGGCGAAACCGCCTGAATATCTTTGAGACAATGGAATCCGGCACGGCGAAGTGCCATTTGGACATCCGGCTTTGCTTCAAGTGCCGGTAATTTCAGCCGATCCAGTGTTAAAACAAAATCTTCTTTTGTGACAAAACGGTTGACACCAAAACGGGCAAAAGCCCGCGCGGCTGCCGGTGTTACTGTCAGTGCCGAGAGTGTCTCAAGCCCCAGCCCCTTATAATAAGCGGTCACTTTTTCGAGCATTTTTTGTGGCCCCCCGAAAAGATGATCGCAACCTGTCACATCAAGTATCAAACCAAAGGGAAGGCTATAGGCTACAAGTGGGGTAAACCGGCCAGCATTTCGAGCGAGATATTGAAGATAGTTCTTGTCGGCCTCTTCTGCTTCATTGACTGTTTCTATTCTTTCACAAAGGCTGCGTGCATGAACCAGAGAAAGCCCCGGATAAAGGCCGGCATGTGTCGCCGCCTCATTGACATGAGCGAGCCTCAGTCCGTGGACAGAACGGCCAACCACTGCAAAAGGTTTTGTGAAATCCGGTGCTTTTTCAGGCGGCAAAACCGTCTTCAGACGGTCTATCGGCAGGCGAGGAAAAGCGAGTGCCAGATAGAGCCGGTCGTTTAAGCCGTATTTCTTGGGGTTTTGTAAAAATCTGGTCATGGATGTTCCATTGCATCAACCAATGTCCGGTATATCCGGCCCTATTTCGCAAAAGTGTGACATCGTAATTTGTTAGTCCCGGTGCTTTTGCACCCGAACTTTCGGAAGGTGCTGCTTTGATTTGCCAACGTGTAGCAGCATTGCTGTTTTTCAAAGCTTCTTTGCCAAGCACCAGAACAACCGGCGAATGTGCTTTTTCTGCTGCCAGATGCAAACGTCGGGTAGCTGTAAAATCAAGCGCCCGACAGGCACCCGAAAGGCTCAATAATAAACCGCCCACTCTGGACGTTGCCAATGCATCATCAGCCGCTTTCAAAACATCTTCGGCCTTTTGACAACGCACCAGAATAAATCGCGCCGGATCAAGCCCGGAAGCAGAAATTCCAACAGGATAAGGAATGCCATATTCTATTTCTGTACTTTCTTCTTCCAGCCAGATGAATGGGCAGTTTGCCTTTTCATTGCGTTTGAGAAGACCGAGAGAAAAACCGGTTGCACTATTCATGGCGGCAGGACCGGAAATAACTTCATGCAAGGCATAAGAGGGAAATGGACCAGCCGCAAAATCCACCTCTTCGTGACCGAGATAGAAATAGCCTTCAGGAAGGGAATGCTTTTCCTTGCCCTTCCTATTGTCATCCATAGAAAAAGCGACAGGTTTTCCTTCCATGCGGGCAACAAGGCGACGTAATTGGGCTATATCCGGCATAAAAGACTCACAACAATGTTCTTGTTTTGTTCCATTATGGAATCGAATATAAATCAGAGTCAAGTGGGAGATTTTATAAAAGAAACTGCCTCTTCAATTCTGAAATATCCTTTAAAAAATCAATTTCAGGATGCACATGAAAAGGATTCCTGAAACCGGAAACTTGTAAAATTATCACGACTTCCTACTTCTATCATTGTTAAAAAGCGTAGTTTGAGGACATTTCTGCGGACGGAATTTTAAGATGGATAAAACAACAATCGAAAAAATTTTGAAGCCCGAATCAGAAGAAACGCAAAAAAGTCGTGCTGCAAAAGTACGGGCGGCTTTCTGGAAAACAGTTCGTAAAGCGGCAGGACACATTCCCTTTATGGAAGATGTCGTTGCCAGTTATTACTGCGCATTTGACCCTCAAACACCAACACGTGTACGCGGCATTCTTCTTGCAGCACTCGCCTATTTTGTAATGCCTTTCGATCTTATCCCCGATATGTTGGCTGTAATCGGTTTCACCGACGATATTGCAGTTCTTACAATTGCGATCTCGGCAGTGCGCGCCCACATCACCGACGCACATTATCAGGCTGCACGAAAAGCTCTGGAAAAGGCCCCGATTGAAACGCAAAAAAAATAGTTTTTCATTAAAATTGTAATTTCCGGACAAAACTTCACTTTTTGGTAACCATAAACTAGTCAAAATTGCATGTAACACTGAAAGCATGTTGTGAGAATGATATGCTAATTTTTGAAAAATCGCCGGTTTGAAGCCATCTGGCTTTGCCAATAGAAAACAAAAAGTGAGCTGAGTATACGATGTTTGGAAAATTTTTGTTGCTGCGTCTGTCTTGATTATGGGAGTTGCCGGAACTGCTTCGGCACAGACACCTACACGCATCAACCAATTTGATGCATGGGGTGCCTATTCTTATAAATCAGGAAACAATACAGTATGTTATGTGCTTTCCGCCCCGATTACTGCAGAACCCAAATCGGTCAACCATGGCGATAATTATTTCCTCGTCAGCAAACGCGCCGGAAACCCTGTTACTTATGAGCCGCAATTCATGGCAGGTTATGGCCTGAAGGACAAAGTTACGGTTTCTGTCGATGGCAAAAATTTCGAATTCTTTACCAAGGATTCCTCTGCTTGGGCAGCATCACCGGCAGCAGAGAACCAACTTGTTGCAGCCATGAAAAGCGGTTCCAATCTTTCTGTCAAAGCTGTTTCCCAGCGCGGAACAAATACAAGCTATACCTATTCCTTGAAGGGAATTACCGCAGCACTCAACGCTGCACAGAAATGCAAATAATACGAATTTTTCAATTTTTACCCGTTTCGGCACTGCATCATGATATTGTCATGGTGCAGTGCTCGTTTTATGGCACATAAGTGTGGTGACGTTGGCTTGCTTTTATGCTAAATCCGCCAAGACAGAACTTTATTCAGAGCTTTGGAAACTATGAGCGTATCCTACGATCTTAGACCTATTGGCGCGACTTCGCTTTTGCGCCCTGCCAGAATGGATGAAACAAAAGCATCCCTGATCGGCTTGTCGCGCGCCGAAATGGCAAGCGCGTTACAGGAGATAGGCGTACCGGAACGTCAGACACGTATGCGTGTTAGCCAGCTTTGGCATTGGCTTTATGTACGCGGTGTTTCAAACTTCGACGACATGTTCAATATTTCCAAGGACATGCGTGAAAAAATGAAAAAACATTTTTCCATTGCCCGTCCGGAAATTGTCGAAGAACAGATTTCTAACGATGGTACGCGTAAATGGTTGTTGCGCTTTCCTTCGCGCGGCGCCGGAAAACCTGTCGAAGTCGAAATGGTTTACATTCCCGAAGAGGGGCGTGGCACTTTGTGCATGTCCTCGCAAGTGGGATGCACTCTTACATGTTCGTTCTGCCATACCGGCACCCAAAAACTGGTTCGTAACCTCACGGCTGAAGAAATCCTCGGCCAATTGCTGATAGCGCGCGACCGGCTCGGTGATTTTCCGGATAAAGACACGCCAGATGGTGCCATTGTACCGGCAGAGGGGCGCAAAATTACCAATATCGTTATGATGGGAATGGGCGAACCGCTCTATAATTTCGAGGCCGTCAAAAAGGCACTGCTTATTGCTTCGGATGGTGAAGGGTTGTCGCTTTCAAAACGCCGTATCACTTTGTCGACATCCGGCGTTGTACCGGGGATTTTCAAAACCGGTGAAGAAATCGGCGTGATGCTTGCCATATCGCTCCACGCTGTTCGCGACGAATTGCGCGATATATTGGTTCCTATCAATAAAAAATATCCGTTGGCCGAATTGCTTGATGCCTGTCGTGCTTATCCGGGACTATCAAACGCAAAGCGGATAACCTTTGAATATGTCATGCTCAAGGATGTGAATGACAGCCTTGATGATGCCAGAGGTTTGATCAAACTTCTGAAAGGCATACCGGCAAAAATCAACCTTATCCCTTTCAATCCCTGGCCGGGAAGCAATTACCAGTGCTCCGATTGGGAACAAATCGAACGGTTTGCCGATTTGATTAATCAGGCAGGTTATGCTTCACCGATAAGGACACCGCGCGGGCGCGATATTCTTGCCGCTTGCGGGCAACTCAAATCACAATCGGAACGTTTAAGAAAATCGGAACGGTTAAAACTTGAAGCCATGATGATTGCCGGACATGGCGACTGAAAATGGTGGCTCGAATAGGAAGTGACATGAAAAGTATTACTGCATTTCACATTACATGGATTTTAGTCGGTTGTATCTTTGCCGAAGCCGCATTTATGATTGTGCAAATCGGATTAACGGTATTACTCCTCGAACATGACATAACATTACATGATTTATTGTCACCGAATAATCCGCTTTACGATGTTCCGCCGCATTTCATGATTGTGGGCGTTGTCTTTATTCTGGCGATTATTTATGGCGAACACCGGCATTTCTATAAGATGCATTATTATCTATTGTCTGCCGTTATCGCTGCTATCCTTTATTTCATTTCCCTATGGGCAACTGGAACGGCGCTCTCTTTCGGTGAAACTGTCATCAATCTCATCGCTGCTCTTGTTTCCGGCGGTGTTTACTGGTGCATCACACCGCGTCGCTATAATCGCCGCTCATTGGCAAGCCTCAAAAACAACTAGGCTTCGCAAATACACTTATGTGACCGGGTTTGCAAAATATGCATACCCGGTTTTTTAGTCTTGATTGTCCTGCTTTATATCGCCCGAATTTTTATTTTTTGATCGGCAAATTTATTTTTTGTGAAACACGCTCGATATATTTTTCCAAGAATGGACTTTTTTAAACCTGAAAACTACCCTTTGAGCCTGAGGATTACCCGACACAATGCCAACCGATACCATGTTTTGTTGCGTCCTGATGTTCCGGGCATATCCCCCAAGCGGCTAAAACTTTTTAGCTTTAAAAATTGAAACATATCTCTTCGTGATACCATTTCAAAAAATTTTTAAGCGGCTTTTTTTTAAGCTCTGTAATTGGAGCTAAGCGAAAAACGTAAGACCTACCAAAAGCCTTGAAACTGGAGGCCAGTCTTGAAACCGGATCACGAAAATTGATATCCGCGAGCCAATAGCCGCTGATGGCGTTCGGCCAGCCGGTCTTTCATCTTTCCGTCTCTGACCATCTGGCGCAGTTTTTCAATGCGTTTATGCCGTAATTTTGGCGAAGCACGACGCACCATTGGCCATAAAATCCAAGGCAAAGCAAAGATATGGAACATTGCAAAAACAATGATTGTTGCGACTTTCGAGGCCATAAGATAGTGCCCGCGCGAGCGCAAAATATAATAGGGAATAGAGGCACAGATGCCAACAATAACTGCCCACAGGGCGGGTATAAGAATAGCCAGAAGAAATACGCCGAAATTTCCGAGATTAATGAAAAATGTCAGGTTCCACGCATGAATAATCCAGTTTGATAAACCGAGGAGACCGACCAATAATGCGCCATAAATGAAAAAAACAAACATAATGAGGAAAGTAAGCGGAGCGGCGATGCCCGGCTCACGAAAGCGATCATCATTCTGATGGGCCAAAGAGGTCATTATTTTATCCTGCCATTGAAATTGCCTGACAACAAAACACAAATCCGGCGATGTGAGCCTATCAGCCACTTCTTTACCGGTCAACTCACGATAATTGGCAAAAGCTTTGCATATAAAATTTTCAGACAAAAAGAATAAAATGCCCGCATGAAAAGTTCATGCGGGCGCAAGCCGTTATATTACGCGGCGTTCGAGGCGGCCGGATGCTGTGTCAAAAAGTATGGATGGCAACCGCATCACGCGTATTGCGTAATTTTTGTACCATATCATTATCACGCAAAACGCGGGCAATTCTCGAAAGTGCCTTCAAATGATCGGCACCCGCGCTTTCAGGAACCAGAAGCAAGAAAACCAGATCAACCGGTTCATCGTCAAGCGCTTCGAAATCGACCGGCGTTTCAAGGCGGGCAAAAACACCGACAATGTGGTCGATATTGGCAAGCTTGCTATGAGGAATGGCAATACCATTGCCAACGCCGGTCGAACCGAGTTTTTCACGTTGAAGTACCGTATCAAGCACTGTTCGCTCGTCAAGGCCTGTCAGAGAGGCTGCTTTTTCCGCCATAATTTGCAAAACCTGTTTTTTGGAATTTGCCTTAAGGGCAGGAATAACCGCTTCCGGTGCAATCAAATCACTAAGATCCATGTGGTTTCCTTTTTCCATCCCGAATTCTTTCTCAAGCTCGCGACATCGAGCCAAGAACATCGAGGGTCTGGATAATCCCTTTTCCTCATAATTTGAAAAAACGGGGAAAAGGAATTTCCTTATTCAGGCTTTATTAGTAATGGATGAGGGGTCGATCCAGCCGATATTTCCATCAGCCCGCCGGTAGACAATATTGATTTTTCCATCAACCGCATTGCGGAACACCAACACCGGATTATCCATCAGATCAAGTTCGACAACAGCATTGGCGACAGACATATCGCGCAATGTCATCGACGTTTCTGCAACGATTGTCGGGGCATAATCTTCCGGCAAGCCTTCATCTTCATCGGGCACCGGCTCCATAATGTGATAGGCATATTCGGCAAAAGCGGTATTGTCATTCTGCTTGTTGCTGCGTGATTTCAAACGCCGTTTATAACGACGAAGGCGCGTCTCCAGACGTTCTGCTGCAGCATCGAAAGCGCCTTGAGGATCTTGCGCCTGACCCGTTGTCTGTAACACCGCGCCAGAACTCAAATGCAATACGCATTCAGCTGAAAAACGCGAACCGGATTTCACAACAGTAACATGTCCTGTGACACCACCGGCAAAATATTTTGAAATCGCATCATTGATACGGTCTTCAATCCGCGTACGGAAAGCTTCACCAATATCCATATGCTTTCCTGAAATGCGCAAGCTCATTATAAACCTCGTTCATAATTCGTGATCTCCGCAGTTTAACGACATCTTCAAGCGGAAGCAACTCAAAGCGTGTCTTTTCCTGAAAAGACCGGATTACTGACTTTTTAAAGCCGGCTTCTAGTCATTTATCAACAATAAGTCAATCGGCAAAAATCAATCTGTAGTTGTGTGAATCTGGCGTTTCTTTTCTCTACGCCGCAATACTGAAGATGAAATATTCATCATTTCTCTATATTTGGCTACGGTGCGACGAGCTATATCGATATTCTCTTTTTTGAGCAATTGGACAAGTGTATCATCGGAAAGCACATGATCGGCAGTTTCGCTGTCGATCAATTTGCGAATACGCTGACGTACCGCTTCGGTTGCATACTGTTCCCCGCCATCTGTGGATTGCAGAGCCGCTGAAAAAAAGCTGCGCATTTCGAAAATGCCTCGCGGAGTTGCCACATATTTATTGGCAGTTACCCGACTTATAGTCGATTCATGCATGTGAACCGCTTCGGCTACTGTTGCCAGCGTGAGAGGTTTCAAAAAAGAAATGCCCCGACGCAAAAATTCTTGCTGGTGACGGGCAATTTCTGCACTGACTGTGATGAGTGTGCGTTCACGCTGATCGAGTGCTTTGAGCAACCAGTTGGCATTCTGGTAGCAATTACTGATGAAACTGCGATCAACATTGTCCTTGCCGATTTTGACGACATAATCGCGATGAATAACAAGTTTTGGCAATACCTCGCGATTGAGTTCAACGGTAAATTCTCCATTCGGATTCTCGGAAATAATCACATCAGGCACGACAGGGATTGGTGTCGATGCGCTATAAGCTGTCCCCGGTTTGGGATCGAGGCTGCGAATCTCGTTCAATATATCGACTACTTCGCTTTCTTCGAGACCGGAAAGTCTGGAAAGCGTGACAAAATCACGTTTGGCCAAAAGCGGGAGATTATCAAGTATGACACTGATTGCCGGATCAAGCCGGTTTTGCCGTTCAAGTTGCAATGACAAACATTCGCAAAGTGAAGTAGCAAATATGCCCGGCGGGTCGAGCTGTTGTAAACGTTTCAGAATATTGTGAACCAATGTTTTTGAAACTGACAATTCATCAGCTACCTTATCAACCGAACCGTTAAAATATCCCGCTTCATCAAGTTCGGAAGAAAGGTAGCAAGCAATATCGTGCTCCTCTTTATTTTTGAATGCAAAGCCGATTTGCTCGGCAACAAAATCCTGCAAGCCAGGTTTATATGCAACCGTTTCGACAATATTCACATCTTCGATTGGCGAAGATCCAATGAAAGAAGTCGTCCAATCGGATGAATATTCTTTTTCCCCAAAATGTTCTGGCGAAGACTTTTGCGAAAAGACAGCCTCATCGCCTCCATCGAACATATTGGATAATGTTTCCGGATCAGGTGTCTCATAGAGATTTTGATCGCTATCGATATTTTGCTCGAAATTTTCAGGTGCGCCAGCCGAATTGTCGAAAACATTATTGGTTTGCGCGTCACTATTTTTAATGGCTTCATTATCGGTTTTTTCTGTAAACTCTTGCCCATTTTGACGCTCGAGCAAGGGATTTTTTTCCAAAGCCTCCTCGATAAAATGTTCAAGTTCCGCGGCCGTCATCTGAAGAAGCTTGATCGATTGCATCAACTGGGGAGTCATCACCAATGATTGTGACTGACGAAGCTCAAAAGATGGTGACAGTGCCATAAACCTTATTCCTCCCCAATGGACCCCACGCGAAACGGCCAATGAACATCACACGAAACGAACCGGTTTTTGTAACCTCGATCGTTTAATTTGTTAAAATTCTTCTCCTTAACGAAAATGGTATGATCCTTGCTTGTCAACTAAAAAATGAGAAAAATAACAAGCTTCAATCCTTGTCCGCAATTTGAAATCGTCCATGTCGTCGCAGAAAAGTAAAATTATATGGCTTTCCCGAACCGCTTCCTGATGATCTAGTTTTCCAATTTTTCAGGAAAAAACAGCCCGATAAAGAGGTTTTCGGGACGCTTGTTTTTCTGTTATATGGCGATCTTTAAAAAGTTATCCAAAACACTTATACAGCGCGTTATGATAAAGCTAATAAGCGGTTTTTAAAAAAATTCCACGGCAATTCTTTTCCTCCCGACTTTTAACCTTTATCGGCAACAAAACGCTTTTCATTGTTTTACTTAGGAAGAACCGGCAAAAAGCCCTCTATATCCGGATCATCAATTCAGATAAATTCTTGGCCGATATCATTTTATCCAAATGCCGGAAGCAACCGCCTATATCTTCATGTTTCTCCAATATGCGGTCGCCTCGTTTCAAAAGCTCTATATTGGAAAATCGCCCCCCGGAATTCGTCAACCTTCCAGAAAATGCGCTTTTTACGATAGTCTTTGAAATAACAAAAACCGGCCACCCCATTTATATTGTGTTGCAGGCTTAATATCCGTGTTTCTCTGCTCACAATTTTTATTTTCGCAAAATAACGTACCACAGACCGACAATAGCTTTACCCAATCGTGAGCCGGTCCGGTCAATCTGTCAAAAAGCACGAAATTTTATATCGGGTAGAGGTTACACGCGATATAAAGATTATAGCGAGAATTGGTCGCCAAGATAAAGGCGGCGTACATCCGCATTGGTGACAATATCATCCGGCTGCCCATGGGTTAAAACCTGACCATCGTGGATAATATAGGCGCGGTCGACAAGGCCCAATGTTTCACGAACATTATGATCGGTTACCAAGACCCCGATACCACGACTTTTCAAATGGCGTACCAATTGCTGAATATCGGCAATCGCAATCGGATCAATACCGGCAAAAGGTTCGTCAAGCAGCATGAAGTTCGGACGAGAAGCGAGTGCACGGGCAATTTCCAGGCGCCGTCTTTCACCACCGGAAAGAGCGAGAGAAGGACTCTTACGCAAATGCGCAATCTTGAATTCATCAAGAAGCGCGTCAAGCTCTTCTGCACGTTTCTTTCGGTCTTTTTCGACCACTTCCAAAACCGCTTTAATGTTGTCTTCCACCGAAAGCCCCCGAAAAATGGAAGCTTCTTGCGGCAAATAACCGATGCCCAAACGTGAACGGCGGTACATCGGCATATCCGTCACATCAAAACCGTCAATCTCGATGCTACCGCTATCAACCTCGACGAGTCCGGTCACCATATAGAAACATGTCGTTTTACCAGCTCCGTTGGGACCGAGAATACCGACAATCTCTCCTGCGCGCACCCCGAAAGACACGCCCTTGACAACTTTACGCCCACGATATGTTTTCGTTAAATCGCGAGCAGCCAGTGTCCCTTTGAGGCGTTCCTTCAGATTGTCGCCCGAACCATCACCATAGGCGATCTGTTCAAAAGCCACTTGCGAATCACTTTGTGACATAAAACGCTCATTTTCCGTTTTGTTCGTTGCGATTCATAATGATCGATACACGACCATTCTGCCCCGCTGATTTACAGCTTTCAAGGAAAGCTTTTCCAGTATCCATATGGGCGGTCAATTTACAACCGGTCGCCACATTATCACCATCTGCCAAAATGACGCGTTTGCCCGTCAAAACCATCAGCTTGGATTTACCATCGAAAACACCTTCATCACCGGTTGCAACCTGTGTTGCTGTTTTGATGTAAACCTTTCCCGAGGCTTCCATTTTTTCGACACCTGTCGAGCCGAGACCTCCGGCACCTGCTGCTGCCGGTTTCGCCGAAGCATTTTGGTTGGCATCTGTGTCTTTATCTTTCCCCTCGCCGGTTTTATCTTTCTTGCCCTCTTCAGGGGCCTTGGCATAATGCACGATCAGTTTTGAGGTTCGCAAAATACGGTCGCCCTGAACAACAGAAACATTGCCGCTGAAAATAGCGACACCTTCTTTATCGCGCATTTCCAGATTATCGGCATTGAGTTCGACAGGCTCTTTTCCACCTGAAAGATTGACACCGAAATTTGTTTGTTGTGCCAATGACGGCGTCTGTCCGAGGCTCATGAAAGCCAATCCCGTTGCCATGACTGCACCAAGGTGAGAAAAGTACTGCTTTAAAGGCTTCATTTTAAAATCCTCAAATAAACCGACACCGCTTTTTTAAAAGACAAGCATTTTATTCCTTATTGCGCATTTGCATTGTCGATGACAAGACTGACACCGCGATTAAAGAATAACACTTGTCCATTATCACGTATTTGTAAACCGTTTGCCTTCAAATGTTGTCCACCGCGAACAATATCAACCGGCTGGTCGGTACTCAATTGGCTTGTCGACAAATTCACGTCGGCTGAATCGAGTTTGGCAACCATCCCGTCATTTGTTTTGATTTCGAACGGCTTATCAAATTGCAAGCGTCCGTTAACATTATCATAAAACGCGCCGATTGCATTGACTGCAGCTTCGCCCCGTTGTCCGAGAGGAAGAGTAGCAATAATCTGTTGCAATTCTATCATGCCCGGATGACGGGGATCTTGAATAGCCTTGTTGGCTTTTAATGAATAAGGCTTGTTGTCCGATGTATAGCCTTCAAGCTTGGGGTCTGTCATTGTCAACTGCCCGTTGCTTCCCTGATCATTGTTTAAAATAACCAAATCAGTTGTGCCGGGAGTTGCAAAAAATGTGAACCATGAGAAAACCAGCGCAATAACAATTGCAATGACGGGCAGCAGAAATTTCAATATATGAACACGTACTGAATGACGCCGAGCAGCATCGAAAACAGCATCGGATTTATAACTCGCTGAAAAAATTTCCGAACTGTCGTCCATTATACCCCTAAAAATTTTTGCCCATTTTCGCGACAATAACCGCCATAAGGAAGTTCCATATACCAGTTCAATATTTAGAGCAATTCTCAACGCTATTCAACATTTGCCGGATTTGATCGATTTTGCATGATTAACCGGAGGAAAAAGCTGGTAACACACTTATTTCTATGATTTTTATATGATTACGCATATTTTTTAACTAAAGAGCGTTGACGAAATGCGATAGACAGACAATAAACTATCACGTCAATTATATTTTGTAATGTTTAAGGACAACTGGCAGAATTTTTAAACGGGAAGTTAAAATACCTGCCAGTCATGGGACTATCGATCGGCGAATCGTCATTGGCCTTGGATTTTAAAAAGGGGCGATCGTCACTGCGCCGATCAAAATTGGAGGCTGTCTTGATTAAGTCGGAACTTGTACAGATTATCGCTAACCGCAATCCTCACCTTTTCCAACGGGATATTGAGAATATTGTCAGTGCTGTATTTGACGAAATATCCACGGCTCTGGCCGAAGGAAACCGGGTAGAGCTGCGCGGATTTGGTGCGTTTTCTGTTAAAAATCGGCCGGCACGTTCCGGTCGCAATCCGCGCACGGGGGAATCTGTTTCGGTTGAAGAAAAATGGGTTCCGTTTTTCAAAACCGGCAAGGAATTAAGGGACCGCTTGAACAACGAGTGACATCATGACCCTAAAGCAGATCGTTAGTCTGATTATATTGATTCCGGTTGGCATTATCCTGATTGCTTTTATCATTGCCAATCGGGCGAGCGTTGCTTTAAGCCTCAATCCATTTGATACAGCCGATACCAGCCTTGTCTACCATGCTCCGCTGTTTGTCTGGCTGTTTCTGGCACTTATAATCGGCATTATTATTGGCGGAATAACTGTCTGGTTTACCCAACATCGCTTTCGTAAAGCCCTGAAAGACACACAAACCGAGTTGCAAGGGCTAAAAATGGATATGTCGAAAAAACCGGATTTGACGAAAACAGATCTCACCGTTGTCGATCATTCCTGAATATCAAGCCCGCTGGCCAAGCAGAATTTTTTCACGCATCTTTCTTTTCTATTCGCGGATTTTTTTAAAATTTTGACCAGCGTCCTTGAACAAAAATACGGCGATTATAAGCGTGTGGCGGTTCAAACACTTTATGCGCATATTTTATTGTTTTTTGCCGGCTTTTTCAGGTCACCGTTATCCGTTGTTTTTGAATATTTGCGACACCAAAAATTGCTTTCGCCATTCAAGTTTCAGAAAAATTTTGGGAATTAACGGCCTATCTCCCGCATCTTTCAAGACTGCATAAACGAAAATTAAAAATAATCATCATGCTAAAATTTTATGCTCGTCGTGATAGTGGAACGCGTTGTCCATGAGCTAAATCCTTCTTTCGAATGTGCAAGAAAACTATACCTTTTTGAAAAAGATGTTTTATAAACAAAGAACATCCTGAAACTTATTGGAAAACGCCCGATTGTGAAAGCACAACACCCAAAAGAAAAAAAACGCGGATTAAAAATATCGCGCAAAGGTGCTCCCTATAGTCCGAAAAAGGCCCTCGAAACAGGAGATAAGCCTGAAAGACGGAAAGCGGTGCGCGCCAATCATTCAGGAAAATTTTATAAAGCGCACACACCGGATAACGCGGTGCGATCAGTTAAAGAATTGCCGCGCGACGACAAGGGTGAAAACACAGTAGAAGTGAAAAGCCGCTTTTTACCGCGCCCGTCAGGAAAACGCCCCGAAGAAAAATTGCCGGTTATTCTTGAGACGGCAGCAAGCGCGAATTACGCATTGATTGACAGCGGTAATGGCCTGAAACTCGAGCGTTACGGAAATTTGCGCATTATTCGCCCTGAAGGGCAAGCTTTGTGGCAACCCGCATTAAGTGAAAAAGACTGGCAGGATGTCGATGCGATTTTCACCGGAAATACCGATGAAGAAGGCATGGGGCGCTGGAATTTTCCGAAACTTCCCCTTGGAGAGACATGGCCGCTTTCATGGGATGGAATGTCATTTCTCGGCCGCTTTACGTCATTTCGCCATGTCGGGGTCTTTCCCGAACAGGATGCCCATTGGCGTTTTATGGAAGAACTTATTAAAAAAGCAAACCGTCCGGTTAAGGTATTGAACCTTTTCGGCTATACCGGTCTTGCCTCGCTTATTGCGGCAAGAGCGGGAGCCGAAGTCACCCATGTCGACGCTTCCAAAAAAGCTATTTTATGGGCTAAAGAAAATCAGGAAGTTGCACATTTGACAGATCGCCCCATTCGCTGGATTTGTGATGATGCGATGAAATTTGTCGAACGTGAAGGGCGTCGCGGCAAACATTATGACATTATTTTACTTGATCCGCCGGCTTATGGGCGCGGCCCCCATGGCGAGGTTTGGCAACTTTTCGATCATTTGCCCGAAATGGTCAAACGATGTCGCGCTATTTTGTCTGATAATCCGATTGCCGTGATATTGACTGCCTATTCTATTCGTGCCTCATTTTTTGCAATCCACGAATTGATGCGTGACGAATTTACCGGTCTTGGCGGACTTATCGAATCGGGTGAACTTATTTTGCGTGAAGAAAAGGCAAAAAGGGCGCTTTCCACTTCTCTTTTTAGCCGCTGGATTTTTTAATATGACAACACAAAGACAACACGGTCAGGTTAAAGAAATTACTTCGCTTGCCAATCCGATCATCAAGGATATGAAATCCTTGTCGCTTAAAAAAAACCGTGATCGTGAAGGCGTTTTCATGGCCGAAGGGTTGAAGCTTATTATTGATGCTCTTGATCTTGGCTGGACAATACGCACACTTCTGTTTTCAAAAGCCGGTCTTGGCAATCCGTTGATTGAAAAAACGGCTGCCCGCACGAAAGCCGCTGGTGGTCTCATCATCGAAGCAAACCAGAAGGTTATGGAATCCGTAACACGGCGCGACAATCCGCAAATGGTGGTTGGTGTTTTCGAACAACGCTGGCATGACATGTCGACCTTTAACGCCAAGGGAGAGGATGTCTATGTTGCACTCGACCGCATTCGTGACCCCGGCAATCTCGGAACCATTATCCGCACAGCCGATGCAGTCGGGGCGAAGGGGCTGATACTCGTTGGCGATACAACCGACCCCTATTCCCTTGAAACGGTACGCGCAACCATGGGCTCGATTTTTGCCCTTCCGCTTTTTAAAATGAGCGCTGACGAGTTTTTAAAATGGCGCACCGGATTTCATGGTCAAATCATTGGTACACACTTGAAAGGTTCCGTTGACTACCGCACAATCGACTATAAAAAAGGACCTATCATTCTTTTTATGGGTAACGAACAACAAGGCCTTCCGGATAATCTTGCCGATAGTTGCGATCAACTTGCCCGCATTCCGCAAGCGGGACGTGCTGATTCACTCAATCTTGCTGTGGCAACCGGTGTCATGCTCTATGAAATCCGCCGTCATAACCTGACGCTTGACCCGCGAGAGGCCCGTTCATGAAGGCAAAATCCCTCATCACACTTATAGCGGGACTTGTTATTACAGTTGGCCTTGACCAATTGATCAAATATTGGGTGGTGAATACATTGGAAGTCGGGGAAGAGATCGACCTTTTGCCATTTCTTTCACTTTATCATGCCCGCAACCCCGGAATTGCGTTTTCCATGTTGTCATCAGTCTCCGATTGGGGCCTGATTGCATTGACATTATGCATTATCTGTTTCGTCATCTGGTTATGGAAAAATGCAGGACCGGAAAAATCACTCTCGCGATTTGGCTTTCTGCTGGTGATCGGTGGAGCCATCGGCAATCTGATTGACCGCATACGTTTTCACTATGTCATAGATTACATTTCTTTCCATATCGACGGTGTTTTCTCCTTTGCCATTTTCAACCTTGCTGACAGTTTCATAACGGTCGGCGCTGTCCTGATCGTGCTCGATGAATTGCTGCACTGGAAACGGGAAAAGCAAAAAGCAAACTAGAATAACCGCAAGCCACTTGAAACATTCCCCGTTTATAAGCTCAAAAATTTAAAAGCCCGTCAGCAGCTTCTCATCCAAATTTTCTAACGACGAAAAAACATCCGTTTCGATAACAACGTCTTTCTAGAAAACGGTTACGACAAAACAATTTCGATCGGTCATCAGCCTTTATGCGAGACGAAAAAGGACAAAAAATCATATCCATTTTTGGCACATCCGCTCTCCGACATCTGTCTTTGCCTTTTTTTGACAGAAATAAAATTGCGGTTCTAAACCGGCTAACCAATCTCAAGCTCTTATAAACATAGAAAAAAGCCTATATTTACCAATTGTTAATCCTGTTTCAGGCCGATTGTGAATTGCCTTGAAAAAATCACTTTCCCGTCATTGTCATGCAATAAGAAAGTTCTAAATCGACAGCAGGACATGATGTTGGTTGCTTTTAAATCAACAACGCTTCAATGAGGAGCATTGAAATGACAGCTTGTGCAAGGACAGTTCTGAAAACATCGGGTAATGAAAATTGCGATAAGAGCGATTCTCTCTTGCTTGCAACATTCGGTTCTCTGGAAGCCCGCTTGCAGAGAATATCCGACAGCCTTGAAAAAACGGTTCCGGCAAAAGAAAATGTGCCGGATGACCGTGACGAATGGGTTATGGTTGTCAATGATAAAGCTGATCCGCAAAATCCTGTTGCACGTTGCTATATGACACTTACGAATGTTCTCGGTGCCAATCAAAATCTTGACGGAACAAGTCTCGGCGAAAGTTTTGAAGTCGAAGGCGGCCAGAATGCACCGGTATTTTTGACAATTGCTCCTTTTGAATGTTTTGACAAATCGAAGGCCCATCGTGCCCAAGGGCTTTTATGGCAGGCGATTTCGAACTTTTGCGTTCTCCGGAATGTCGATTACGTCATTGGAAGTCTGGCATTCGACAGCCGCTATCCTGCCGCTCATGCTTTGGAACTTTCCTATCTTTATCATTTTTGTCGCGCGCAATCAGGCGTTCATTTGCGTGCTGCCCATGGTGTGACCATGGATATTATGCCTGAAGAGGCCATCAAGCCCGATGAAGCATTTTCTTCGCTTCCGCCCATGCTGCGCTATTGCTTGCGTGTTGGAGCAAAAGTTGCCGATAATGCTGTGGTTGACCGTGCAAGCAATGAAACACGCGTATTTTTATTATTTCCAGCCAAAAAAATTGTTGGTTGAAACAACACCTATAAAAGACAGAAATGTTTTTGCCCATAAACTAAAGTTCAAGAAACGGAGGCCGTAAAATGCTTCCGTTTTTTGACATTTTAGAGCTATTTAATATTCTTCTGTTTGCAGCAACTGCAACCGGCTAACTCTGTTGATTTATCGAGAAATTTAAAAAAACACATCAGACAACATGAGACTGTTTTGGTGAATGAACGGGGTATCTTATTTCGGCAATTTACACCAATCTTAGTCCGGCGAGCTATATTTAGTGGCTATGTTTGGTTGTGGCATGTTTTTTATCATGATGTCCAACATCATCTACCTTCAGCCAATGGGCGGAAATTGCATTATATTCGCCATTTTTCTGCATCAAATGCAGCCATTGGTCGACATAAAGTTTCCAACTGATATCGCCTTTCGGAAGCATGTAGCCCTTCTCGAAAAATTCCAAAGGTTTATCCGGATTGACAGCACATAAAGTCGGATAATACCGTTTTTGATAAAGAGCTTCGGATGCATCGGTAATCATGACATCGGCTTTTTTGTCGACGAGATTTTTAAAAATCGTCGTATTGTCATGAAAAAGTTCGAGTTTTGCATTCGGCATATATTTTCTGACAAATGCCTCATTGGTTCCGCCGGCCGGTTCGATCGCACGAACAGTCTTGTGGTTGAGTGCACTTAACGTATTATATTTTTTAGCATCTTCACAGCGTACAAACGGAATTTTGCCATCCACTCCAAGTGGTTCCGACATATAAACCTGTTGTTGGCGGGCAAGCGAAATGGAAATTCCGCCCATTGCTATATCGCATTTGTCATCAAGGAAATCCGCCATCAGCGTTTTCCAGCTTGTTTGCACAAATTCTACCTCGGCACCAAGCGATTTGGCCAGAGAATGCGCCATGGAAATGTCGATACCTTCGTAAGTGCCATCCGTTTTCAAAAAGCTATAAGGTTTATAGTCACCGGTGGTGCAAACGCGTAATGTTTTAATGTCAAGGACATCATTGAGTTTCGACGCATCGGCATGTGTCAGTGTTAAGAAAGAGCACCCCCAAAAAAGCATCATAAGAGTTTTCTTCATCATCGGTCCCATCCGGCAGTTCATTATTCGTCTGACTGTTTCTTTCCCACATTGTTTTAACCTTATTGCTTGTCGGTTTAACCAAATCAGCCATCAAGCAAATCAATAAAAGCACCAACCGCTTTGGTTTTGAAGCGCTGCGGATTGAGTAACAGTAAAAAATCCCGTTTTACGGATAAAAAATTCAACTTTTCAACAAGTCCTGCGGCAAGCGAAGCCGAAACCGCACGTTTTGAAATGGCAGTCAGAGCATTTGATGCCGCAACCGCCGA
This sequence comes from Ditibartonella apihabitans, assembly GCF_002007485.1. Classification (GTDB taxonomy): domain Bacteria; phylum Pseudomonadota; class Alphaproteobacteria; order Rhizobiales; family Rhizobiaceae; genus Bartonella; species Bartonella apihabitans. Next base: position 104,792 of record NZ_CP015820.1, on the reverse strand, counting down.
CAGCACCGCTTCATTCGAGGGGAAAGTCTGCATCACTTCAAGATCTGCCAGGTCATAACCATGGTTTGAAAGCGCTTGCTCGAAAATGGCTCGTGTTCCCGAGCCCTTTTCACGCAAAATCCACGGAAACGCTGAAATATCTTTATACTTCACCGACGGTTTATTCGTAAGAGGATGGTTTTTTGCGGCAATAATGAACAATTCATCATCAGCCACTTTTTGACGATGAAGGCTTTCATTTTTTATAGTCCCTTCGGCAAAACCGATGTCTGTTACCCCCGATAGAACAGCATTTTCGACCTGTTCGGTGTTACCGATCGACATTTTGACAGTAATTGCCGGATATAAATTGCGAAATTTTGCAATGACCGGTGGCAAAAAATAATTGGCGATTGTCTGGCTCGCAAATAAACCAAGTGCTCCACGTTTAAGACCGCTAAATTCACGCAAAGTTGTTTCCGCGACTTTGACTTGCGCCAATGTGTGGCGGCAATCTTCAACAAAGACAGAACCCGCATCACTCAACTGGATACGTCGGCCAATGCGATTGAAAAGACGCACCTGATAATGTTCTTCAATCATATGGATGGCACTGGAAACGGCAGAAGGTGTCAACAAAAGCGCTTTTGCCGCTTCGGTCAAATGCTCGCGTTCGGCGACAGCCAGAAATATCCGCATCTGTTCAAATGTAATCATTGCCGTGCCAATGTTCGATTAAATCGAACAATTCATAACATATTTGAAAATTGATTACATGATTAAACCGCGCTAGCAGATTTTAAAAAAAAGGATATTTCAACATGGCTAGCCGAATTCAGGCAATTTTCTTTCGTTTTGCACCGGGCATTATATTATGCGCGGTTATTTCGGCTGTTGCCATTGTTCTGGAAAAGCTTGAAAAACTCATCTTCGGCGAGGCCTGGCTTGAAAGTCTGGTTCTTGCCATACTGATTGGTGCAATCATCCGGACAGTCAAAGGCATTCCATCCCAATATGCGGAAGGGGTGGGATTTTCGGCAAAAATTCTTCTTGAATGTGCGGTTCTATTATTGGGTGCAAGTATCAGTGTGAGCGCGGTCATCGCGGCCGGTTTCGGATTGCTTGTCGGCATTATCGTCATTGTGGCCTGTGTGATTGCCATAACCTATGCAATTGGCAGGCTTTTGGGCCTTGGCCCCCGTCTCGCCTTGCTTGTTGCCTGTGGCAATTCGATTTGCGGAAATTCGGCGATTGCGGCTGTTGCACCTGTCATCAAGGCAGAAGGCTCGGATGTGGCTTCGTCAATCGCTTTTACAGCCGCGCTCGGTATTGTTGTTATTCTGGTCTTGCCACTTGCAGTCCCGTTAGCAGGTTTAAGCTTTAAGCAATACGGGGTTCTTGCCGGTATGACTGTTTATGCTGTGCCGCAAGTTTTGGCTGCGGCTGCACCTGTATCACTTATCAGTGTACAGACAGCCACGCTTGTCAAACTTGTTCGTGTGTTGATGCTTGGGCCGGTGATATTCGTGATCGGCCTCATTTACGGGCTCGGTGCCAACACCAAACTCAAATTCAGCAAAATGGTGCCGTGGTTCATTATCGGCTTCGTCATTCTTTTGCTTGCCAATTCCTGCGCTATCATTCCGCAATTGGCACTCGACACCATGGCTTTTGTGGCAAAAATCCTGACCGTTATTTCAATGGCCGCTTTAGGGCTGGGTGTTGATATAAAGGCTTTGAAAAAATCCGGACCACGAGTTGTCCTGACAGCTTTCATATCCATCATCATTCTGGCGACCGCAAGCCTGACAATGATCTCGCTCCTTCAATTGTCATAAATAGCCGGAAGTGCACTAAACGACGATATATTCAAAATAAAACAGCCCCGAAGGGCTGTTTTAATAGATTAAATGCAATCTCTTTGTTTTGAAATTACAGAATAAACCGCGACAAATCGGCATTGGCTGCAAGGTCACCCACTGCTTTTTTGACATAAGCCGCATCAACCTTGAAGGTTGTGCCCGATTTATCGGGTGCTGTGAAGGAAATTTCGTCAAGAACGCGTTCCATCACTGTTTGCAGACGGCGGGCACCGATATTTTCTACAGTAGAGTTCAAATCTACTGCTATATCGGCGAGAGCATCAATGGCATCATCGGTAATTTCGAGCGTCACATTTTCAGTCGCCATCAAAGCGATATATTGCTTGATAAGACTGACTTCCGTTTCGGTAAGAATGCGGCGGAAATCTTCCCGTGTGAGCGCATTAAGTTCGACCCTGATTGGCAAACGCCCCTGAAGTTCAGGCAAAAGATCGGAAGGTTTCGAAACATGAAACGCACCGGAAGCGATAAACAGAATATGATCGGTTTTGATTTGACCATATTTGGTGGCAACGGTTGTTCCTTCAATCAAAGGTAACAGATCGCGCTGCACACCTTCGCGCGAAACACCGGCACCAAGGCCGCCTTCACGCGCTGCGATCTTGTCGATCTCGTCAATAAAGACAATACCGTCATTTTCAGTGGAACGAAGCGCTTCCTGAATAATCTGATCCTGATCGAGAAGCTTGTCAGACTCATCTTCAATCAATGGTTTGAATGCATTTTTGACCGTGGTTTTCCGTGTCTTGGTGCGTCCACCCATCTTACCGAAAATATCGGACAAATTCATAATGCCCATTTGCGCGCCCGGCATACCTGGAATGTCGAAGGTGGGGGCACTATTCGGGCTGTTATCGGCAACCTCTATTTCAATTTCGTTATCATCAAGCTCGCCCTCACGCAATTTTTTGCGGAAACTGTCGCGCGTTGCAGGACTTGCGGTTTTGCCAACCAGCGCATCCAGAACACGTTCTTCTGCGTTGATATGGGCTTTGGCTTTCACCGCTTCACGTTTTTTTTCACGGACAAGATTAATGGCCACTTCAACAAGATCACGAATAATCTGTTCGACATCACGGCCGACATAGCCGACCTCTGTAAACTTGGTGGCTTCAACCTTGACAAAAGGTGAGCCGGCAAGTTTTGCAAGGCGGCGGGCAATTTCGGTCTTGCCGACACCGGTCGGCCCGATCATCAGAATATTTTTCGGCATCACTTCTTCGCGCATTTCGCCTTGAAGCTGCTGACGACGCCAGCGGTTACGCAATGCTATAGCAACAGCACGTTTGGCATCTTTTTGTCCGATAATAAAGCGATCAAGCTCGGAAACTATTTCGCGGGGGGAAAATACAGAACTCATCTAAAAGTGCTCTCTCTTTCGCACTTCTTGTCAGGTTTAAAGCTCTTTCGACAAGAAGTGACATGGAAACATTCAATCATTATTCGGCATCAAGCGTTTCAACAATAAAGTTGCTATTGGTGTAAACGCAAATATCGGAAGCAATCTTCATGGCTTTGCGGGCAATTGTTTCGGCATCCATATCGGTGTCGATCAGTGCACGCGCTGCCGAAAGAGCAAAGTTGCCGCCCGAACCGATTGCCATAATGCCATCTTCAGGTTCAAGCACATCGCCGAGCCCTGTCAAAGCCAATGTTACATTTTTATCGGCCACCAGCATCATCGCTTCCAATTTACGCAAATAACGATCGGTGCGCCAATCCTTGGCAAGTTCAACACAGGCACGCATCAATTGGTCAGGATATTGTTCAAGCTTGGTTTCAAGCCGTTCAAGCAAGGTAAATGCGTCGGCTGTTGCACCGGCAAAACCGGCAATAACCGATCCATTCTTGCCAATGCGGCGTACTTTTCTTGCATTACCCTTCATGATTGTCTGCCCCAATGTCACCTGTCCATCGCCGGCAATGACAACCTTATTGCCTTTACGAACTGTAATGATGGTCGTGCCATACATTGTATCGGGCTTATGTTCTGTCACAAGTAAACTCCTTTTATCCACACGCTCCATCCTCGTTAAAAGCAATGAAAAGCGGCTATACAGAGTGCATATTTAGGAATTCGCACATTAAAACTCAACCATATTGACAAAGACATTTTAAAAACCGTCCCGATTTTTAAAAAAACATTCATTTTTGAACAAAACCGCTCGATTATAACTTGTTATCAAAGCGCATTGTTGACTTGATCAAATGCTGCTAATGCTTGGCAAATTCGAACTCTCAAAGGAAAACAGAAAATGCCATTGCCGACAGTTGCTATTGGTGCATTGGGTGGCACAATTGCCATGGTTGCCGGAAAGTCCGGCGGAGTGGAGCCTGAACTTTCGGCCGACCAGCTCGCAAAATCGGTTCCCGGTATTTCCGAACTTGCTACAATACATGCCGAAACATTGGCAAAACTGCCAAGCGGTTCGCTTTCCTTCAAAGTGTTGTTTGAAGCTCTTGATTGGGCAAATAACCAGATTGATGAAGGTGCAAAAGCTGTCATTCTGACGCAAGGCACTGACACGCTTGAAGAATCAGCATTTCTCCTTTCACTTTATTGGCAAAAACCACAGCCGCTTGTTATTACCGGTGCTATGCGCGCACCAATGGCAGCCGGTGCCGACGGGCCAGCCAATCTTTTATCCTCTTTGCTCGTGGCAATAGATGAACAAAGCATTGGCCGCGGCGCTTTGGTGGTGATGAATGACGAAATCCACTCTCCCTATTTTGTAAGAAAAAGTCATTCGCTTAAAGTTGAAACTTTCAAATCAGGTTTAGTCGGCCCGCTTGGTGTGATTGTCGAGGAAAAACCGGTTTACTTCCACTCTATCGATAGACGACCAAAACCGCTAAGCCGGCCGAAAACGCTTGATAAAAAAGTTGCGCTTGTCGAAGCCTGCCTTTCTTCAGGAGGAGATCATCTTGAACTCTTATTTTCAAGAGGCATTTATCAGGGCGTTGTGATTGCCGGTTTCGGCTCAGGCCATGTCAGTTTCGAGGAAGCCGATATTATTAAAAATTATGCGGGCACTCTGCCGGTTATTGTGGCAACACGGGCCTATAGCGGGCCAACGAGTGAGAGAACCTATGGCTATAAAGGTTCGGAAATTGATCTGATGAAAAACGGCGTGCTGATGGGCGGGTGGCTTTCGCCCTTAAAAGCGCGGCTGTTATTATGGGCTCTCCTTTCAGCCGGTCATGATAAAGAAGAAATTGAAAAAGAATGGGGTCACTGGCAAATCGGCGAGACAGTCGAAACCGTTTAAAGTCACAAAAGCGGTTCACCAATGAAAAAAACGTGAAAGCAATTGGATATTTTGCACGAATGATTTAACATATTTTACTTCAAAAGTGACGCTGGCAAAGCTTATAAATAACACTGCTTCGTTAAGCCTTGTGCTCATCGTCAGGTTTTGAAAATGACAACAAGTGGAGCTTCTTTCAAGCTTCTTGGAACGGGAACAAAATGACGCGCTCAGCAACGATAAAACGCAAAACCAATGAGACAGATATTTCGGTTTCGGTCAACCTAGACGGAACAGGAACATTCGAGATTGATACCGGTGTAGGATTTTTCAATCATATGTTGGAACAACTTTCCCGCCATTCATTGATTGATATGAAAATCAAGGCTGTCGGCGACACCTATATTGACGATCATCACACGGTTGAAGATTGCGGAATTGCGTTGGGTGAAGCTATCAAACAGGCTTTGGGCGAGCGGCGCGGCATTCGCCGTTATGCTTCGCTTGATCTTGCTATGGATGAAACCTGCACGAGAGCGGCCATTGATGTATCGGGGCGCCCGTTTCTTATTTTCAAGGTTGAATTTCCGACACAAAAAATCGGCTCTTTCGATACCGAATTGGTCAGAGAGTTTTTTCAAGCCTTTTCCCAACATGCCGGAATAACGCTTCATATTGTCAATCATTATGGTTTGAATAGCCACCATATCGCTGAGACCGCATTCAAATCGGTAGCCCGCGTTTTACGTGCTGCAATCGAGGAAGACCCGCGCCAGAAAAACGCTGTGCCCTCGACCAAAGGCACTTTGAAAGGCTGATAAAATGCAAGTCGCAATTATCGACTACGGCTCCGGCAATTTACGCTCGGCCACAAAAGCTTTCGAGCGCGCAAGCCATGACCATGGCATAAATGCAAATATTGTCCTCACCAATCGGGCAGAAGATGTTATGAAAGCCGACCGCGTGGTTTTGCCAGGCGTCGGTGCCTATGCCGATTGTCGGGCGGGACTTGATGCCGTTCAGGGAATGGTTGAAGCTTTGAATGAAAGGGTGCTCAAAGGCGGCTATCCCTTTATGGGGATTTGCGTTGGCATGCAGCTCATGGCGTCCCGTGGAATGGAAAAAACAACCACCAACGGACTTAACTGGATTAAGGGTGATGTTACTTTGATAAAGCCTCAAGACGCTGCTTTGAAAGTGCCCCAGATCGGCTGGAACACGCTCGAATTGAAACGGAGCCATCCGCTATTTTCCGGCATCCTCACCGGTGAACAGGGGCTTCATGCCTATTTTGTCCATTCCTACCAACTTGATTGCCAAAATCCTGATGAATTATTGGCAGTCACCGATTATGGCGGGCCGGCCACCGCAGCAGTTATCCGCGACAATATGTTCGGGACGCAGTTTCATCCGGAAAAAAGCCAGCGTCTCGGCCTTCAACTCATTGCCAATTTTCTGGAATGGAAACCATGATTCTTTACCCTGCAATCGATCTTAAAGACGGGTTTTGCGTCCGCCTGAAACTCGGCGATATGAATAAGGCAACAGTTTATAGTGCCGATCCTGCCGCACAAGCCCACCACTTCCAGTCGGAAGGTTTCAAATGGCTTCACGTTGTTGATCTCAATGGCGCATTTGAAGGTGTTACAGTCAATGGTTCGGCCGTCGATGCAATATTGCGGGCAACGACAAACCCAGTCCAGCTTGGTGGCGGTATCAGAACCCTTGCCCACATCGAAAACTGGCTGAAAAAGGGTCTCGCCCGCGTAATTCTGGGCACTGTTGCCGTCAGAAATCCGCAACTGGTTCGTGAAGCTTGCAAACTTTTTCCGGGAAAGATTGCCGTCGGTATTGATGCTCGTGGTGGCAAAGTTGCCGTTGAAGGATGGGCTGAAGAGTCCGAACTTTCCGCCCTTGAACTGGCAAAGCGTTTTGAAGGTGCGGGCGTTGCCGCTATTATCTATACCGATATTGATCGTGATGGGATATTGACCGGTATCAACTGGAATTCGACCCTTGATCTTGCCCGCTCTGTTTCAATACCGGTTATTGCTTCCGGTGGTCTTGCTTCAATGGAGGATATCAAACGGCTTTGTTCGCCCGATGCTGCCATATTGAACGGTGCAATTTCGGGACGCGCTCTTTATGACGGGCATATTGATGCAAAAGAAGCATTGGCATTGATTGACGAGGCAAATAAAAAAGCCGGAAAGAGCGGGCAATCATGACACTCAAAGCGCGTATTATTCCTTGTCTTGATGTCAAAGACGGCCGTGTGGTCAAAGGGGTCAACTTTGTTGATCTTATTGATGCGGGTGATCCGGTTGAAGCCGCAAAAGCCTATGATAGCGCCGGCGCCGATGAATTATGTTTTCTCGATATTACCGCAAGTAGCGACAATCGCGAAACATTATTCGATGTTGTTGCCCGCACAGCCGACCAATGTTTCATGCCTGTCACTGTTGGCGGAGGTGTGCGCACTGTAAACGACATTCGCAAACTTCTGCTTGCCGGTGCCGACAAGGTGTCGATAAACACCGCCGCTGTCAAAAACCCCGATTTTGTTGCCGAAGCTGCCGATAAATTCGGCAACCAATGTATTGTGGTTGCCATTGATGCCAAAGAGGTGGCAGGCGATGGTAAAAACCGGCATTGGGAAATTTTTACCCACGGTGGCAGAAACCCGACCGGCATTGATGCAATCGAATTTGCCCGTCTTGTTGAAAAAAAAGGTGCCGGTGAAATTCTGCTCACCTCTATGGATCGTGACGGGACAAAAGAAGGCTATGACATTGCTTTGACCCGTACCCTTGCCGATGCGGTGGACGTTCCCGTGATTGCTTCGGGCGGGGTCGGAACACTCGACCATCTTGTGGCCGGTATCCGTGACGGGCATGCAACAGCCGTGCTTGCCGCGTCGATTTTCCATTTCGGAACCTATAGCATTGGTGAAGCAAAACACTACATGGCAAAAGCCGGCATTCCGGTACGCATGGATAAATTTGGAGAAGGTGAATGACTGATTTTAGCTTGCATAGCCTTGAAGATATTATTGCAAAACGTGCAATGGTTGACGATGGCAGTTCCTATACGGCAAGCCTCGTACAAAAGGGAATGGGGCGTGCGGCCAAAAAAATGGGGGAGGAAGCTGTCGAAACAGTTATTGCTTCGCTTGATGAAGATGACAAACATTTCATCAGCGAGAGTGCCGATCTCATCTATCATTTGCTGGTTATGTGGCATATTCGCGGAATAAAGCTTGATGACGTGGTTAAAGAATTGGCAAGACGCACCGCTCAATCAGGACTAGAGGAAAAGGCATCCCGCAAGAATGGTTGACGCGCTAAAGCCCACCAATCAGACCGCCGATCTCGGTGATTTTGTTTTCGGCCGTTATTCGCCCTATAGCATTTTCACGGCCTATGAATGGTCTGTCTTTCGTGCGGATACTCCATTGACCCTGACCTTCGACGAGGTCAAACGGTTACGCTCTATTGGTGATCCGATTGATCTTCACGAAGTGCAACGCATTTATCTTTCTCTATCCCGTCTGCTTTCGACCCATGTCGAAGCAATCCAGATGCTTTTTCAAAAACGCAAACGTTTCTTGCGCACGCAAAACACCGCAAAAACACCGTTCATTATCGGAATTGCGGGTTCGGTTGCCGTTGGCAAATCAACCACCGCCCGCATTTTGCAAGAACTCCTTAAACGCTGGCCCTCGAGCCCCAAGGTGGACCTGATAACAACAGACGGTTTTCTCTATCCCAATGCTGTCCTGAAAGCTGAAAACAGAATGGATAGAAAAGGCTTTCCCGATTCTTATGATGTCGGCAAACTTTTACGTTTCCTTTCTGCTATCAAGGCAGGTATGGGCGATGTTGTGGCACCCCTTTATTCCCATCAGGCTTATGATGTTTTGCCAAATGAGCAAATTGTTGTCGACCGGCCGGATATTCTGATTGTCGAGGGTATCAATGTGCTTCAGGTCAGGGATTTACCGCGTGATGGAAAAGCCGTGCCATTCGTTTCCGACTTTTTCGATTTTTCTATCTATATCGATGCAAAAACCGAAATTATCTATCATTGGTATATGGAGCGGTTCCGCCGTTTCCGCCTCACAGCATTCCAGAATCCCGATTCGTATTTTCATCGTTATTCAAAAATGACAGAAAAAGAAGCTATGGATGTCGCGGAAAATCTGTGGAACACAATCAATTTGAAAAATCTTGAAGAAAATATTTTGCCAACAAGACCACGCGCCGATCTCATTTTGCGAAAGGGCAGCGATCATCTGGTGGAATATGTCGCACTTAGAAAATTATAGGTGAAATATGTCACGAATTTTGGCCCCGATAACGCCTTGTCCGATTGAATTTATGACCGAACGATCGGGGCAAAGCCACCCGATCATTCTGGTCGGCGAAAATGATCAATCTTTTTTTTCCGAAGACACTGTTGCAGCCACGTGGGCAAAAGCCAACCACTTCACTGGAAAATGCGGTGACATATTGATCGTTCCTGATAATGACGGAACGGTTTCCAAAGTCTATTTGGGCTTCGGCGACGGGAATGATGTTTTTGCTATCGGAAATCTGTTTAAACAATTGCCCGAAGGTGACTGGCATTTTGAACATTTACCGGAAAATGCCCTCAACCTCTTTTTGGGACTTGCTCTGGGAAGCTATAAATTCGCGCGTTATCTTGAAATAACCGGAAACAAGAAAATCAGAATTACCCTTCCTGCAGATATTGATAAAACTGAACTGAAACGTCTTATTGAAACAACATTTTTCGTTCGCGATCTTATCAATACGCCGACCAATGACATGCAGCCCGACACAATCGAGGAGGCTATACGTGAATTGGGAAGAACTTACAGCGCGACTGTTACCAGTATCTGGGGTGATGATCTTCTCAAACAGAATTTTCCGATGGTTCATGCAGTCGGCCGCGCCGGCTCGGTAGCCCCGCGCGTTATTGATCTTCGTTGGGGAGACGAGAACCACCCTAAAGTGACATTGGTGGGAAAAGGCGTTGCTTTTGATAGCGGCGGCCTTGATATAAAATCCGCAAACGGCATGTTGCTAATGAAAAAAGATATGGGGGGAGCTGCAAATGTTATGGGGCTTGCCAAACTCATTATGGACGCAAAACTCCCTATCCGTTTGAGACTAATCGTTCCTGCAGTCGAAAACTCGATTTCGGGAAATGCTTTTCGCCCCGGAGATGTTTTAAAAAGCAGAAAAGGATTGACTGTCGAAATCGGCAATACCGATGCAGAGGGGCGGCTTATTCTGGCTGATGCACTCGCCTATGGTGACGAGGAAAAACCGGACTATCTTTTCGACATGGCAACCTTGACCGGTGCAGCACGTGTCGCATTGGGACCGGATGTCCCGCCCTTTTATTGTAACAACAATGAATTGGGCCAAATAATCTCCCGTATATCAATGGAAATTCAGGATCCGTTATGGCAATTGCCACTCTGGAAACCCTATCAGAAAAAACTTTCCTCCCGCATTGCCGATCTCAATAATGTAACGACAGACGGATTTGCCGGTTCTATTACGGCTGCTTTGTTTTTACAGAAATTCGTCGACCAAGCGGCAAACTGGGCGCATTTTGATATTTATGGCTGGACACCGGCCGAAAAACCCGCCTTCCCGATTGGTGGTGAAGCCCAAGGGATTCGCGCTCTTTATACAATTCTGAAAGGCCTTTGATGGATAAACTTGATCCCCGTCTTCATGCCTATCGCCCTGATCTTGCAGACGAAGCTTTGCGTGGGCAGGTAGAAGCGTCCCGATTTGTGCGCGGCTCTTTGAAGCGCATTGTCGCGCCTGTTGCTGCTCTTTACAAAATTCCGGACACGCTCTCTGAACGGCAAAGCGAATGTCTCTTCGGCGAAGATGTAAAAGTCTTTGAAGAAAAAAACGGCTTTTGCTGGGTTCAAGCCCAACAAGATGGCTATGTCGGTTACGTAGAACAATCAAAAATCGGACCTATCAGAAGTCAACCCACACATTGGGTGAACGTACCACGCACTTTCCAATATCGTGATGCGGACTTGCGCAGCCCCATGATAGGCCCTTTATCCATGGGAAGCCGCATCAACGTGGTTTCAGAGGCAGAAACACGCGGCACCCGTTATGCGAGGCTTGATAATGGAAGCTTTGTTGTTTTCAACCATATTATACCTGTCAGCACGGTGGCAGATGATTATGTAACAATAGCAGAATCATTCATTCACACGCCCTATCTTTGGGGTGGCAAAAGTGGTTTGGGAATTGATTGCTCGGGCCTTGTGCAACTTGCACTGATGATGACGGGGCGTACAGTTTTGCGCGATACCGATATGCAGCAAGCGACAATCGGGAAAGATATTGCACCTGAAAATGGTCTCCAACGCGGTGATCTCGTCTTCTGGAAAGGGCATGTAGCCATTATGGTTGATTCCGGAACACTTATTCATGCCAATGGTGCGTCAATGGATGTGAGAAAAGAAAATCTTGATCACGCTATCGAACGTATTGCAAAGAACCATTCGGTTCCAACCGGCTATCGGAGGTTATAACCTAGGATTTTCTGAAACTTCATCAAAGGCTCTACTTTTCTGGAATAACCGCTTTTGCCGGAATAACCACTTCTTGTAAAACGTTTCCATCATCATTCTTATTTTATCCGATAAAACAGAAATAACAGACTTCAATAACAATCATTAATGCCATTGAAGCCCGAAATATTCTGTGAGCTTTTCCGAATAGAATCAGAATCCCTCGACAACGAGTTTGCCAACCGACCGCTGCGTTTCGATCAAACGATGCGCTTCACGTAAAGTGGCTGCATTGATTGGTGACATAACTTTTGACAGTGTCGGCAAAATTTTCTTTTCGTCGATTAAACGCGCTACATGAGAGAGTATTTCACCTTGGCGCGCTATATCATCTGTTCCAAACATAGAACGCGTAAACATGGATTCCCAATGAACCGACACGCTTTTCATCTTTAGCGGATTAATATCGAATGTTTTCGGTCCATCGATCAGACCAAGTCGTCCTTCGGGTGCAATAATATTGACATATTGCGGCAAGTAACCGTCTGAATTTGCTGTCGAGAAAATGAATGAAGGATGAGGAAAACCGATTTTCTCAAGCTGTGGAGTAAAATCTTTTGTATGATCAATGACGTGATGAGCACCCATTTTCAAGGCCCATTCCTGCGATTGTGGACGCGATGCGGTTGCAATGATTTCCACATCCGAGAGGTGGCGCGCCAATTGAATGGCAATCGAACCAACGCCGCCTGCACCGGCGATCATCAATAGAGCATTTTTCCCTTCATGAACCGGCTTCAAAATATCAATACGATCAAACAACATTTCGTAAGCAGTGAGCGAGGTAAGCGGCATCGCTGCCGCTGTCTTGAAATCCAGACTCTTGGGCTTTAACGCGACCAGACGGCTATCTATCGCTTGAAATTCACTGTTTGAACCTTGCCGATTGATAGCACCGGCGTAAAAGACTTCATCCCCCTCATGGAAACCGGTAACATTTTTACCGAGTTTTTGCACAATGCCGGAAGCATCAAAGCCCAAAATTCTCGGCCCATCGGAAAAAGCTTTGCCGGTTTGACGTGTTTTCACATCAATCGGATTGACCGAAACAGCCTTCACAGCAACCAACAGGTCGTAATCACCGATTTTCGGCACATCAACGGTTAAATCCTGCAAGGACCGATCATCACTAATCGGCAAATTCTCGAAATATCCGACGGCTTTCATAATGGTTTTCCTTTGGTGAGAAACATTTAAAACATCTATAAAATGGCATGGATGAGGGGGCAATTACCTCCTAAACCACCAATTTAGAGTATTTTTGAAAGAAAGCCAATTGAACCGGACAAATAGGTGATTGCATTATTTTGCATCTGCCAGAGAAGCCCATGCAAAGTGGAACCGGAATTACAAAGAACCCGAATTATTTGGCAATTTTTTTCTGATTTTTCGACGAGGTTTCTACATGGTCAATATCGTCAAAATCGGGGTCCTTGAATTGTAAATCATGGAGATGCTTATAAAGGCCACCTTCAATCTGCAACAATTGATGTTGGGTTCCTTGTTCGACAATCTTGCCATTTTTCATAACGACGATTTTATCAGCACGCGAAATTGTCGAAAGCCTGTGGGCGATAACAATAGTTGTACGGTTGGTTGTCAACCGTGCCAAAGCTTCCTTGATCAGGGATTCGGATTCTGAATCAAGAGCACTGGTTGCTTCATCCAGAATCAGAATTTCGCTATTGCGCAACATGGCGCGTGCAATGGCAATACGTTGTTTTTGACCACCCGAAAGATTGCCACCATTATCACCGACATCGGTATCGTAGCCATTCGGCAGTTCCATAATAAAGTCATGCGCATTGGCAAGCTTGGCGACCTGTTCGATCTCTTCTTCGGTTGCCCCTTCACGCCCGAGCCCAATATTATAGCGGACAGAGCCTTGAAAGAGGAACGTATCTTGCCCGACATAAGACATCAATTCGCGCAACGATTTGAAGCTTACATCACGGATATCTTGTCCATCAATAAGAATACGTCCTTCTTGTGGATCATAAAGACGCATGATCAAATTGATCATTGTCGATTTACCCGATCCGGAAGGTCCAACCAAGGCAGTCATCTTTCCTGCCGGAATATCAAGATTGATATCATGCAGAACCATGTGGTCCTTCACATAGGAAAAGCCGACATGTTCAAGCCGGACATCACCCTTCGAGCGGTCAAGATCAACAGGATTTTCCTTTTCCATAAGGGTGAGCGGATGATCAAGAATTTCGAACATCATACGCACGCCGATCATGCCTGATTCGATTTTGACACGCACATTGGCAACCCGTTTTGCGGGTTCATAAGCCAGAAGAAGCGCGACAATAAATGACATCAGCTCGCCTTGAACGCCAACTCTTTGGGTTGCCATGTAACCGGAAAAACAAATAACCACGGCTATAGCAACACCGGCAAGCGTTTCCATAATCGGATTAGTTGCCGATTCGAGCATCGCAATACCATTCGAGCGCATTTCCACATCGGTAATAGCCTTGTCCATGCGCCGTTTCATGAGCTCTTCCAGTGAGAAAGCTTTAATGACGCGAATACCGATTGTGGTTTCCTGCATAACTTTAATAATTTCGGCAATAGAGGAAAGTTCTTTTTCCATCAGTCCCCGAACGCGTTTCAGAACCTGACGAACGCCGATAAAAGCAAGAGGGCCGACTGCCAGAGCAACAATGCTCAGCAGAAAGTTCTGATAAAGCATAACCGCAAGAAGACTGATAACCGAAAAAAGATCACGCACAAATGTTGTTACGATCGTATCGATAATGCTGCGAGCGGCATTCGCATTTTGCGTGACACGCACGAGCAGATCGGAGGAAGACGTATTCTGATAGAAAGCAACGCCTTGTTGCATAAGGCGCGAATAAATACGACGCTGTTGTTCTGCAACAATACTATTGCCTGCTTTACTTAAAAAATAGCTTTGCGCAAAAGTAGAAAATCCTTTGACAATAAAGATAACCGCCACACCGACTGAAACCATTGCAATGATTTTAAAGTCCTTGGCTTCTATGATGTGATTAACCACATCACGCATAATCCATGCGCTTGCGCCGGTTGTTGCCGAGATAACCAGCATAGATAAGATGGCGCAAATATACCAGAATGCATGTTTGCGGAAATTATCATGAAGCAAACGCATAATGAGTTTTTTATCAAATGATGATATCTGCTTTTTTTGGCCATAAACAGCTTAACCTTTAAAAACCACTGCTTTTAGTGAAGGATAGCTCTCAACCTCACCAACAATCACTCCCGTTCCTACCCTCTTCAATGGGGGGATGCAAGAAGCCCGTCTACTTTGTAATACGATTTGAGAGCAATTATGCAGTATAAATGTTATTATCTCTTTGATAATATGGCAGTTAGGAAAATATGATATCCCAAAAGCGTACAGACGGGAAACAGGCGCTCGAATTAGCCGTCAAACGTCCATGGAAAGGCGAATTTTCGTAAATAATTCTTTCAACTATCGGAAATAATGGAATGGGCTTTTTAAACAAGGGAAAACTAAACACTTTTTTCTGGAAAACTTTCAGTTTCTTTGTTGCAAAGGCAAAAAGACACGTCGGTTATGCGCCTTTTAACAAAAGGCTCCCTTCTGTTGCCATTATTTATGACCCTTCACATGACCCGAATTTCCACCTTTCCGATTATCTCGGTTATTTGACGGATAATTTTAATATTATTCTTTTTCTACCGGAAAGTTATCGATCGTCTCCGGAAATAAACATCGAAAAATGCTGGCGGGTTTATTATTTCGGTCCCCATGAACTTCAAAACCGTATCAAATTTTATTTTTCCCGGTTTTTGCTATCTGCCCACCCCATTCGTTTTGTCCTGATTAACGCCAATGTCGGCCGGTTCCTGATGCATTACCTATGGCAAAAACATATTGCCAGCCTATTGCTTATTGGGGAAAATTATCCGCTTGAAGGAAAGACTTTAAACAGAGTCATCGCTTATGCCACAAGGGTCATTTATGATCGTTATGAAACATTTATGAAAACCCTTACAAACGCTTTGTGGGCCTTTCCTGACAGTGTCGATTATCTTGTTCCTCCAGATAGCAAAAATGCCGAAGAGTTACAAAACTACATTTCCAGGATCACTGACATTGGTTATAAAGCTCAAAAACAACTTATTCAGGAAAACAAGGATGCTGAGTTCTTAAGCAATTCCTCTGAATTTGATATTCCTTATTGGACCGGAAAAAATAAACCTAGGTTCAACCGCTTCCGTTACGCCCGCCATTACGTTCGTAACTATAAAAGCGGTGCAAGTGCAGCACGCCCGAGAGCCGGTTTTCACCCCGGCATTTACGCCGAAAATCACGATCGTGGCGAGGAACGCGTCGATCCTTTTGTTCATTACCTAAAATCTGACAAACCCGATGGAAAATGGAACTGGAATGTACTGACTTCTCCTGACATTGTTTCCTCGCCCGATATTGGATTGAAAATCGCGCTCCATATCCACGCTTATTACCCACATATGTTAGAGGCAATACTTGAAAAATTGAGGGCAAATAAAATACGTCCCGACCTGTTTATTAGTGTTAAAAGCGAAAGCGATAAATTATCTGTTCAACTTCTTGTCGACAAATATGAAGGGAAAACCGTTATAGAAGTGGTTCCCAATCGCGGAAGGGATATTGGACCATTGTTTACCGAATTCGGAAAAGAACTTGTTCAGCACTATGAGATTATCGGTCATATACACACAAAACAAAGTCTTCACAAAACCGACCGGAAGATGGTTGCGAGTTGGAACACCTTTCTTATGACCAATCTTTTGGGCGATGGCAAAACGATAAAGATGGCAGATGTGATTTTGCATTATATGCAAACACATGAAAAAACAGCGCTGATTTTCCCTGATGATAAATATGCGGTCGGTTGGGCAGGTAATTATCAAGCAGGCCTTGAGCTCGCCAAACGCCTGAAAATAGAGACATTGCCAAAATATATAGTATTTCCCACAGGGACGATGTTCTGGGCCAAAGCAGACGTGCTAAAACCGTTTGTCAATCTCGACTTGCAGTGGAACGACTATCCTCAAGAGCCCTTGGCGCTTGATGGAACTTTCTTACATGCGATCGAACGCATGTTTACTTTGACGTGCTATCAAAAGGGCTATGACATCGTGACCACCTATTTGCCCCACATATCACGATAAGCTTTTTTGAATTTCCACTCTATCTTGAAAAACGGATAAAAATTCATCGGATCTGTTTTTGATGAATGTTATGGCAGCTCCGATTGTTTTATGGACAGAAAACCCGAACAGATTTTTATTTATCTATTTTGTTCGACATTTCTATTTTTGTACGTCATTGCGTAATTTGATGCTTTCAGCTGTTTTTTCAATTTCTGTGTTATATGCTGCCAATGTACCTTTTTCTCCGGTGGCATGCATAAAAATAGGACGCCCATCATTTCCAATGGCTGCGTAAATAACGAGATCAACAGGATCACCCTTCATAAGAGCGGTTGCCTGAAGCTTCAGCCCCGGGTGGCCGGCAAATTTTGTCGTTGATGTTTTGCGATCTTCAACATTATCCACTGTACCTTTGATCGATTGGAGATAGTTATCTACGACTTTATCAAGTGGCGCCCCTTTGGTATTTTCGAGCCCCTTGGTCACGATAATATCAGGACGCTCGGCGTCTTCCTTAATATAGGCCGGAATCGTCAACATTGCGGAGCTGTTCATAATAGATCCGACAAACTCGAACGGAGGTTGAGCACCAAAAGTGAAAGGAAGTGCACTTAGCTGATCGGATTCATCATTATGACTGGCAAGTGAAACCGACCCAAAAATCGTCATGGCATCATTATTGGAGAATTTTGCTTTCTCCGGTGCCTGAACAGTAATGATATAGGAAGCATTGGGCGCAAATAACATGGACGACCATTTGTCAAAAATACCATTGGCTGCCGTCTGTTTGCCCTGATAAATTTTCAATGCATAACCATCGCGGGATTTTTTGTCTGACTGCGAAACAATATCATAATGCTGGGCTGCCATAGCAGGCTTGAACTTGCTCTCGTCACTGAAAAGCTGTTTTATATGATCACTGGCCGGAGGCATTGTCGCCACAACAATCGCAGCACCGGTTTTTTTATCAATAAATCCGCTAAAATCGGTCGTTAAAGTAAAACTATCAGGTACACTAATATAAACTGCTGTGCCGGGAACTTTCTGGTAAACTGCTGCACGAGCCCCCATTGGAGCCAAGCATAAAGCAATAATAAGGGAAATGAGTTTCATCGACTTAAACACTGAACTAACCTCGGGTATCATAAACTCGCAAAACATACCAAACTACTTCAACATTATTATTATAATACCTGCAACGCTTTGTAGGTAGGGATTGTTCATCATAACTTGCCATCAAGACTGCTTGCTCACGGTAATGTGATCCGCCAGCTTGCTCTTGCGGTACCCGTAACAAAAATAGAATACGATGCCAATAAGGTTCCATAATAGAAAATAATATTGGGTTTTTGACGGCAGGCTGAAGAACAGGTAGATGCAACCGATGGCACTTAACGGTCCGACAATAAAGACCAGAGGCGTTTTGAATTTTCTTGGAACGTCGGGTGCTGTTTTGCGTAAAACAATGAGACATATGCCAACAGAAGTAAAGGCAACCAATGTACCTGCATTGGCGAGAGCTGCTATTTCATCAAGCCGGAAAAGTCCGGCAATAGCAGCAATGATCACGGCAGTGAAAAGTGTTGTCGCAACAGGTGTACCTGTTTTTGCGTTCACGCGGGAAAGAAAAGAAGGAAGCGTTCCATCCCGCCCCATGACGAAGAATATACGGGTTTGACCGTAAAAAAAGGCCAATAAAACAGTGGGTAGAGCAACGACTGCTGCTATACCGATGAGACCTGCAATATGATTGGAACCGAGACTACGCAAAATATGGGCAAGAGGTTCCTCGCTATGGGCAAATTCCGTGTAATGCAAGGAGCCGACAGCACCGAGGCCAACCAGAACATAAATAATGATACAGGCAATCAATGAACCGACAATACCGATTGAAAGATCGCGCCGCGGCTCTTTGGTTTCTTCGGCGGCCGTCGCGATTGTATCAAAACCATAAAAAGCGAAGAAAATAATAGCCGCGGCTGCCATGACACCGCGCTCCACACCATCCGGAGACATAACTTTTGAAAATCCGTTCGGCATGAATGGATGCAGATTTTCTAAATCAAAGTGGGGAAGTGTAACAATAATAAATAAAACCAGCGCAGTTATTTTGATAACCACCAGAAAAAGATTCAATGTTGCGCTCGCTTTGGTGCCGATCATCAACATAGCAGCGATAACAAAGACGATGAAAACTGCAGGAAGATTGACAAGACCGTGAACACCCGTTGCAGGATCAACCGCATTATAACCGGCAGTCAGCCAGAATGGCAGATGAATGCCGATGCCGTGCAAAAATCCGGTTGCATAAGCCGACCAGCCGACTGCAACGGTGCTGACCACCAGAGAATATTCGAGAATGAGACTCCAACCAACGATCCAGGCTATAAGCTCGCCCAATGCCGCATAAGAATATGTGTAGGCGCCTCCCGCGAGCGGAATAAGAGTCGCAAGTTCCGCATAAGCAAAAGCAGCACAAGCACAAACTATTCCGGCGATAACAAATGCAAAAAGTACAGCCGGTCCAGCCCTGTCAGCTCCGATACCAATCAGTGTATAAATGCCTGTGCCGACAATTCCACCCACACCCAAAGCGACAAGATGCGGCCACCCCAATGTAGGGACGAGTTTCCTTTCCCGTTGAACATTTTGTTGAAGAACGGGTTTCCGTCTGAGCCATCCCGACATTTTACATTCCTTACTCTTCCGCCGGTTAAGGTTTTCCGAATGCAAAAAAGCCTTAACCGAACGGTACAAATTCAAATTTTCCGTATTTTAAGTCTTACAAGACTAAATACGTGACACGATGCGCCCAGTATTTCATGTATTGTTTTGCGATTGCAACCAGAAGTTAACAAAAAAGCACCGTTTATAACGATGCTTTTTAAAATGATCTTAAGTGTTATTTTGGAGCGACCACCATCATCATCTGTCGGCCTTCCAGTTTTGGTTCAGCCTCGACTTTCGAGATAGATGAAGTATCTATCTTTACCCGTTCGAGAAGCTGCATACCCAACTCCTGATGGGCCATCTCGCGACCACGGAATCGAAGGGTTATTTTGACCTTGTCACCGCCCTCAAGAAATTTGCTGATCGCCTTCATTTTGACCCCGTAATCATGGGTATCAATATTTGGCCGCATCTTGATCTCTTTAATTTCCACGGTCTTCTGCTTTTTGCGAGCCTCGGATGCTTTTTTCTGATTCTGATATTTCAGCTTACCAAGATCAATTATTTTGCAAACAGGCGGTTCGGCATTTGGAACAATTTCGACAAGATCAAGGCCCGCTTCTTCAGCCATAGCCAAAGCATCATGTGTCGGTATTATTCCGTGATTATGCCCCTCATGATCAATAAGCTGTATACGAGGAATGCGAATATCCTGATTGGAACGCGGCCCATCTTTCGGGGTTGGCGTTGTTTTAAACGGTCGGCGAATGGTCGATTCTCCCTATAATAGTTTCAATTATTCAGTTCTGAAATAAATTACCCAATCAAAAACCGGCGTGATGACTTGCGTCATTCAAAAAAACTCGTCAGATGCTTGTTCGAGATCAGGATAAACTTATCTCTTTTTTCGTCATATACAAATTAACGTGCAAAAACAACCGAATTAACGTGCAAAAACAACCGAAATGCCTAGCTTTTAATGAATATTGGCTTGAAATTGGCATAAAGGGTTTAAGTCACGATTTTCTATGATTAGAATAAGTATGTTGTGATCAAGTTTAAAGATATGAGCTGAATAAGGAGTTTTTTCATGGAAAATGGTGCTCTCGAATTTTTAACTATAGGCCATCAAAAACTCGCTATACGCGCTCTGAAAGGTGACAAACATCCCGGTCTCATGTGGCTACCGGGTTATCGTTCACATATGATGGGTGGTAAAGCCGTCGCATTGAACGAATTTGCCCAAAAAAACAATTATCCATTTTTGCGTTTCGATTATTCAGGGACCGGCGAATCGGAAGGCGATTTCTATCAAGGCAGTATTTCGTTGTGGCTGGAAGAAAGCCTGACACTTTTTGAAAAATTTTGCCGAGGTCCTCAAATTATCGCCGGATCATCAATGGGAGGCTGGATTGCACTCCGCATGGCACAAGAATTGGCCAAGAAAAACATACCGCTTGCCGGTCTGTTACTTCTCGCCCCTGCACCGGATTTCACCCGTGACCTTGTTCGCCCGCAAATGAGCAGCAAACAAAAACGGGAACTGGAGGAACGCGGCTTTTTTGAGGTTCCTTATGAAAACGAGCAGGAACCTGTTCCTTTTACCAAAATTTTTCTTGATGACGGCGATAAAAATCTGGTTATGGAAGGCCTCATCGATATTCATTGTCCCGTTCATATTATTCAGGGAATGGCCGATAATGAGGTGCCTTATCAGCATACGCTCGAACTTGTTGAACATCTGCCTTTCGATAATGTTACTCTAACGCTGATCAAGGACGGCGAACATCATCTTTCTCGCCCTCAAGATATTGCAACGATTATCAATGGGGCGGAAACTCTTATTGCAAACAGCAATCGTTGATCGTTACGCTAATCTCTAGAGAACGAGAGGTGAGGGTCGGATTCGTATTTTCTCGAAATTTCGTTGCCGTCGGATAAAATCGGAATTAACACTTTGAAAAATATAACTATCCGACGGGGCTATCGTGCAAAATAACGAATTAAAACCGGATAATAGTTCGGGAATTCATCTCAAAAGCTGATTTTATCATGTTTTTCCGTTTATCTTCGCCATCTCTTCAAAAACGATTTTTATTACCTAAATAACCGACATGTTTTTTGCGTCAAACAGCTCTGACAAATCCCTCCTTAAAAAGTTGCAACTGACACTTCAATTGTCGGATCGTTCTTTGCCGCTTACAATTGTGCGAAGTGCACGGGCAAGCCGGTTGACATTACGGATAGAAACAGGTGGCAAAGGTGTTCGCGTGACCGTACCACCAACAACACCGGAAACCGAAGTAACAAATTTTATCGAGCGCTATAGGGGGTGGATAGAAAGCCGGATTTCGCGTTTTCCTCCCCCGCAGGATACCCCGATGTTGAAACCCGGTGCCGCGATTCCTATTCTCGGTCACCCTTATCGCATTATTCATCAAGAAGGACGTGGTAACGTCACTATTATACCGGATGATGATGGTAAAGGCGGAAAAATCATTGTTTATGGCGATAGCCGCTATCTTCCAAGACACATTCGCGAAGCCTTAAAAAAACAGGCTGCGCTGATTATTGCCCCTCTTGTTAAAAAACACTGTGCCGTGGTCGGCAGAACGCCCGTTTCAATCCGTTATAAAGATACCAAAAGCCGTTGGGGATCCTGTTCAGCCGACGGCCATTTGTCGTTTTCCTGGCGAATTGTCATGGCTCCGATCGGCGTGATCGATTATCTTGTTGCACATGAGACCGCCCATCTTATCGAAATGAATCACAGTTCGAAATTCTGGTCTTTATGTGAAAAACTGTGCCCGCGCACAAAAGAGTACAGAGCATGGTTGAAACGTAATGGCCAAACTCTTCATGCTATTGACTTCGAATAATGGTGTTTTGGATAATCGAGCCTTCGCTTATTCACTTGATTTTAGCAAAATGATCGCCTGATATTCGATTATTTTAAACAATAATGACTGACTTTATAAGCTGCAAAAGGCTTGTTATTTTAGCAAGAGTCTATCCTGTTTTCTCTAAACGCAGAAAAGCAATTAGCGGGCTTCCAGTCCCATCTTCCAGAATTCTGTTTCAAGCCGGGTAGCCGTGTTAAAAATTTTACTCAAGTGCTTGAAATGCACTTCATCATGACTTTGTTCGGCCAGTTTATTGAAGCTATCAAGAAATGTTTTCACGCCTTTAACGTAATCATCACTTTGGTAATTTTTGATCCATTGTGAATAGGGATTTCCTTCAAACACAGTGTCTGGTGATTCGACAAGGCGCAGACCGATTTCTGCATAGCCCGCAACACATGGAATCAAGGCTGTCATCAAGTCGAGCCGGTCACCTGAATATCCAACGTCCAGAACAAAACGGGTATAGGCAATGGTTTCGATAGCTTCTTCTGCCCCGCTCATTTCTTGTTCCGAAATTCCCCACGTTTTTGCATAGGCTACATGAAGCGGCATTTCTGCTGCAATATCATTTAGGCCGTCAAGCGCTTCCCGAATATCTTCGATATTCGTTGATTTTGCCGCAAGAAGTGCATAAGCACGGGAAAAATGAACGAGGAACAGATAATCCTGCGTCAAAAACTTTTTGAAACATTTTTCTTCCAATGTTCCAGCGGCCAATTGATTGACAAAAGAATGTTCAACATAAGCTTGCCACAAACCACCGGCATTTTTTCGCAAATGTCCAAAAGTGCCTTTCTCGAAATCGGGCTTTTCCATCAATCCTCCGCTATATCTGCCTGACAGGCTTGTAAAATCGTCTTTTCCGCTTTAGACGGATCGCTGTCCTTATAGGTCAGGAATGCATCATTCCCTTTTATATGAAGACGGTAATTATCCTGATCGTCAACAGCGATGAAAAGCTTTTCCGCAGTTTTAACATCCTCACGCAATGCCACCAGTTTTCCGTCGACAGATATGACTGCATAAGAACCATCTTTGGCCTTTATAAAAACTGCCTGCAATGCCACGCCCCGTTCACAGATATAGGTTTGGTTATGCACTGAAGGCTCTTCGGCATTGGCCGCAAAGCCATGAAGAGCAGCAAAAGCAAGCGTTGCAAGGAAAGTCTTTTTCAACATTTTTCAAGGCCTTTACCAAAAGACAAAAAATTTTTTGGAACTTTATATTCAACCACCCGTTAAACGAGCACCAGGACAAAACCTGGTACCCCTAGGTGCCCGATGGAGTTGCCCCCGCTTGTCTAATCGGGCACCCCTTTCTTCTCATTATACGCCTCCTCCCATATAATGAGGACTAACCTACTACGATCGGTGTTCCAACCGGAACCCGATTGTAGAGGTCGATAATATCCTGATTCATCAATCTGATACAACCGGATGACATTGATTGGCCGATGGACCACCATTCCGGTGAACCATGGATTCGATATCCTGTATCGCGACCGTTTTGATAGATATAAAGTGCGCGTGCACCAAGCGGATTGGTGGGGCCGGGCTCCATGCCGTTCTTATATTCAACAAGTTCAGGTTTTCTTCCGATCATTTCTGCCGGTGGTGTCCAACGGGGCCATTCGCGTTTGAATTGAACATTGGCTCGCCCCGACCACTGGAAACCGGCTGCACCAATACCGACACCATAGCGTAACGCATCACCGTCAGGCTGGATGAAATATAGAAAATGGTCTTTGAGGCTAACAACAATTGTTCCCGGAGCTTCGCCTGTCGGGTTAGGTACGATCTGGCGTAAAAATTGTTTTGGCACTTTGTCGTAGGGAATTGCTGCAAGCGTGTAAGGCCCTTCATGGACGGCCGCATACATTTTATCAGGCGAGGTAAAACCTTTATCAATGCCGATAAGCGGGCGTGGAATTGAACCGGTCGTCATATTATTGTAACCGCTTCCCAAAATCCCGTCACTCGTGCAACCGCTCAACACCCCGACAAAAGTTGTTCCACTTCCGATTAAAAAACTGCGGCGGGTAAAAGAGAGACGTGATTTTTTCATAAAGCACCTGAACTCGTGTTCAAACAAATGCAGCCAATTGTGGTTTGAAACGAATCCGGCTTATCAATCCGTTTCCGATTCTTGCCATTATTGAATGCATGCGATTTGTTATGAATGATGCCTAATGATGGTTTCCGAATGGTTAATTCCGATTGTTTAAACTTGCCTCGACCAAGGCATACCAGAAAACCGCACCGTCGATGATATTTTGATCGTCAAAATTATAATGGGGACTATGAAGGCTTGCACTTTCGCCATTCCCGAGGAAAAAAAACGCACCCGGACAAGCTTCCAGCATAAATGCAAAATCCTCACTTACAGTGGTTGGTATCTCGGTCTCGACGACTCTGTCCGCTCCCAAAACACGTTTGGCAACATCAAGAGCAAAATCACTATGCTTGGGGTGATTGACCACCGCAGGAACAAGCCTCTCATAATTCACCGATGCGGTTGCACCGAAGCTTGCAGCCTGAGCTTCAACGATTTGTTGGATGCGCTCTTCAACAAGATTTTGAATATCTGCGGAAAAGTTGCGCACAGTCAGCGATATCGTTACGCTATCAGGGATAATATTAAAGGCTTCGCCGCCATGAATAGAGCCGGTTGATATAATAGCGGATTGAAGCGGTGGAACATTGCGAGATACAATCGTTTGCAACGCCATCACGATAGAAGACGCAACAACAATAGGATCAATTGCAGATTCCGGTCGGGCTCCATGACCGCCCTTACCATAAATGACAATTGTTGCTTTATCGACAGAAGCCATCATTGCCTTTTTGGTGAATTGTATTTTTCCTTGTTCCAGTCCTGGCCAGTTATGGAGTCCATAGATGGCATCACAAGGAAATCGTTCGAACAATCCGTCATTAATCATTGCTTTTGCGCCGGCACCAATTTCTTCGGCCGGTTGAAAAATAAGATGCACTGTCCCGTCAAAATTTTTTGTGGCAGCCAAAGCACGCGCGGCTGCAAGGAGTGTTGTTGTATGCCCGTCGTGACCGCAAGCATGCATCACACCTTCATTTTTGCTGGCATATTCCAGATTTGTTTCTTCCCTTATCGGGAGAGCATCCATATCAGCTCTGATGCCAATCGATTTTGGCCCATTGCCATTTTTCAAACTTGCAACAATACCATTGCCACCAATGTGGCGGGTTACTTCATATCCATAGCGTTCCAGAAGTGTCGCTATCCGAGCCGAAGTGGCCGTTTCTTTTCCGGATAATTCGGGATTATTATGCATGGCATGTCGGAATTCGGTCATTTCCGGCAAATAGGAGAGGATCAAATTTTTGATTACTTCTGTTGCCATCTTTCCCGTTTCCATTGTTGATCATGTCAATTATGGATTTCGCAAGAGGTGGTTATCAAGAAATATCCGTCTATTTTTTCTTCGCAAGCAGCTATTTTTACCTTCTGCGAATTGGCTCGTGTGTGTTGCCTCCAAAGCCCCGGCCAATTGCCAGCGAGCACAAAGTCGCTTCACAAAGTGTGAAAAATCGCCTGTTTCAAAAAAAACGGCAGTCATTTTTTATCGGTGAAACCGACAAGCCCTATCACAATTTTCAAATTTTTTCGTCGCATTTCGAAAGCCGATGAAATTACTGGAGGTTACCTGCACTGACGATTGCCCACACTGGCGGTTGCCTATGTTTCCGTTAAAGAAAAAATCAATTTTCAAGCTCTCGCCAGATATTTTTCAACCAGCGCACCCCACAGGGTTGCACCAACAGCAATACCATCATCGTTGAAATTATAATGCGGCGTATGAAGACCTGTGCTGTCACCATTGCCCATAATGATATAGGCACCCGGTACTTTTTCCAGCATGTAGGAAAAATCCTCACTCGGGGTCAAAGGTTCGGCATTTTCGACGACATTTTTATCGCCAACAACTTGTTTGGCAACTTCCAAAGCAAAGTCGATCGATTCGGCATCATTTACCGTAACAGGATAACCGCGTTCATAATTGATGATGGCCTTTGCTCCATAGCTTTCGGCTTGCGATTTCACCAATTTACAAATTCTTTCCTGCAAAAGGTCCCGTACTTTTGCCGAAAACGCCCGAATCGTCAGCTCCATCTTGACTTCTTCCGGTATGACATTGGAAACACTGCCACCTTTGAACATACCGACAGTGATAAGTGCAGCCTCGAGCGGTGGGACATTACGGGAAACAATGGTTTGCAAGGCCATAACGATAGATGACGCTGCAACAATCGGATCAATTGTTGTTTCCGGACGTGCACCATGACCGCCTTTGCCGCGAACTGTAATATAAGCGGTGTCAACCGATGCCATCATCGGCCCTTTCGTAAAACGCAATGTTCCTGAAGGAAAGCCCGGCCAATTATGCAATCCATAAATCCGGTCGCACGGAAATCTTTCAAACAATCCGTCATCAATCATTTTCTTGCCACCGCCATAGCTTTCCTCGGCAGGCTGGAAGATAACACGGACTGTGCCATCAAAATTTTTCGTTTCGGCAAGATAACGGGCGGCAGTCAGAAGAATTGTTGTATGCCCGTCATGCCCGCAAGCATGCATGACCCCTTTATTCTTGCTGGAATAATCGAGATTGGTTTCTTCTTCGATCGGCAAAGCATCCATATCGGCACGTATACCGATTACCTTTTTGCCATTACCGACTTTCAATGTGCCAACAATACCGGTTTTACCGACACCCCGTACAACGTCGAAGCCCCAACTTTTAAGTAGGCTTGCTACTTTGTCGCCGGTTTTATGCTCGTTAAAGCCCAATTCGGGGTTTTGGTGAATTTGGTGGCGGATCGCCACCATTTCATCAATCGTTTTATCAATATGCTCGCGAATATGTTTCATAGATAAAAGTCCTATATCCTACATTTTTCGGGAATGTAGCTTTTAAAAGTCATTTCAAATATGTTTCAGCCAATGAAACCCAATAACACCCGCCAAGAGGGAGCAATTCATCGTTGAAGTTATAATGGGGACTATGCAAAGGCGCACTGTCACCATTTCCAATGCCAACATAGGATCCTGGTACTTTTTCCAACATAAAGGCAAAGTCTTCACTTCCCGATCGTTTCGGCGTATTATCATCAACATGATCGGACCCGAAAATTTTTGCCGCAACATCAATAGCAAATGCCGTCTCTGTTTTGTGGTTGACCAGCACCGGATATGAACGCTGATAATCAACTTCGGCCGTTGCACCAAAGCTTTCAGCCTGTAACTTTGCGAGTTTTTCGATACGCGATTGCAGCAAATCCCTTACGTCCGGATTAAAGCAACGGACCGTGAGCAACATTTCCGCACTATCGGGAATAACATTTGGGGCAACCCCTGCATGAAAGCTACCAACAGTTACAACAGCCGTTTCAAGCGGTGGCACATTGCGCGAGACAATTGTTTGCAGGCTTGAAATGATCGCCGCACTTGCCGCTATCGGATCAATTGCCTGATCCGGAACAGCACCATGGCCGCCCTTGCCAATCACTTTTATTTTGACAATGTCGCTTGAAGGCATGAATGCCCCGGTATTCGCGGAAATTTTGCCGGTCGGAAACCCCGGCCAGTTGTGCATACCAAACACGGCATCACACGGGAATTTTTCAAAAAGTCCGTCATCAATCAT
The DNA here is from genome assembly GCF_002007485.1 of Ditibartonella apihabitans. GTDB lineage: Bacteria > Pseudomonadota > Alphaproteobacteria > Rhizobiales > Rhizobiaceae > Bartonella > Bartonella apihabitans. The sequence goes on along the minus strand of NZ_CP015820.1, from coordinate 76,647 downwards.
TGCTTTTGCACCGGCAAAACCTTCTTCTGCCGGCTGGAAAATGAGGTTGAGTGTCCCGTTGAAATTCTTTGTTTCGGCAAAGTAGCGTGCGGCCGTTAACAACATGGTTGTGTGGCCGTCATGCCCACAAGCATGCATTTTGCCTTCATGACAACTCGAATATTCAAGATTTGTCATTTCTGTAATTGGTAAAGCATCAAAATCGGCACGCAAACCAATGGATTTTTTGCCATTGCCTACTTTTAAACGTCCTACAACGCCGGTCTTGCCAAGGCCTGTTGTAACTTCATAACCCCATTTTTTCAAAAAGTCGGCAATAATTTTTGCTGTTCTATGCTCTTCATAAGCGGTCTCTGGATGCGCATGCAAATCGTGGCGCACTGCTTCCATTTCCGGCACATAGGCTTTCATGGTTTGAAGAATTTTTTTCGCTTCTGGCGAAAGGTTTTCATTACTCATTCAAATTCCCCTATTTTCTATAATTAAATTTCATAATTAAATCTCATGGCGCTTTTCGTCGAAAGCCAGATATGCCACCCCACCAAGGACGAGAGAAACACCAAGATACCAGAATGGCGCCATAATATTGCTGTCGGATATTTTAAGAAGGAATGTTACAATCATTTGTGCTGTACCACCAAATATTGAAACACTGAAAGCATAAATAACCGACGTTGCAGTTGCGCGAATTCTTTTCTCGAATGCTTCGATAATGAAAAGAACACATAAGGTAAACACAATCGACATACCAATCACTGCCACAGTGTAAAAAGCCAGAAAAACGCGAATATTTTGTACAAAGTGGAATGCAAAATAGGATGAGATAAAGATGATGATCAGCGTGTTAATAGCTGTGCGTTTACGCCGTTCCAACCGGTCACATAAAAAGCCTGAAAAAACAGTCACAACGATAACAATGACACTTGCATAGCTTGATACAAGGAACGCTTCGGAGCTTCCGATGTCCGTGACCGTCTTCAGGTAACTCGGCATAAAGAACACCAGAACATACATCATGACAGTTCCCGGAAAAATCACAAAAATACCGGCAATCATCTGTTTCGTATGTTGGCTGATAAGCTCTTTGAACGGATGTATTGTGTGTGCTTCAACTGTTGGTGCCTTATGTGTTTCGTTGATATGGGCGCGGATATAAAGCCCGACAGGAATAATGAGGAGTGACAAGATAAATGGTACGCGCCAGCCCCAGCTTTCCATGGCTTCATTGGAAAGGCGCGACATTAATAAGGCGGCAAGAAGTGAACCGCATAAAGTACTCAAGCCTTGTCCGAAAAACTGCCAGCTTACGAAAAATCCGCGCTTGTTACGTTCGGCCGATTCCATAAGAAGCGTCGTTGCCGCGCCAATTTCTCCACCGGCTGAAAATCCTTGACAGAGACGCCCCATAACAATCAACAGGGGCGCAAAAATACCAATTGCTTTATAAGGCGGTGCAAATGCTATCAAGGCACTGCCAATGGCCATTAATATAATTGTCAGTAGCATTGCGTCTTTACGCCCATGGCGGTCGGCATAGGCACCGATAACAATACTGCCTAATGGACGCATGACAAAGCCGACCCCAAAAACCGATACCGATATCAGCAATGAAATCAGCTTGTCTTCAGAATTGAAAAAGACATGTCCGATAATTCCGGCAAAAAAACTATAAACCGTAAAATCGAAAATTTCGAGAAAATTGCCGACACCTGCTGCGACAATCAATTTCGTCTTGCTACCGACAGGTGTCAGGGTAACATTCCCTGTATCATTGTCAGGAGTATTTACCAATTCAGTCATAATGGCTATCCCTTGATAATTTTCCTGCTAATTTAACCCGAGCGAGGAAATTCAGGCACGCAATTTCATTGGCAATCTGACAAAAATATTAACAATATATTTTCTTAATTATTATCATATTGGTGAATAATAACTGTCGACCGTTTCAGACAAAGGACAATAGCTATGTTGACACTCAAAGATCCTGTAGTTTTGGCGCAGGCACTTATCCGTTGTCCATCTGTTACGCCGGATGAAAACGGCGTATTAACGCAAGTTCAAACATGGGCAAAAAGCCTCGGTTTTTCTGTTGAACGACCAGTTTTTACAGATAAAAACACACCCGATATTGAAAATCTTTATGCACGTGTCGGTAAAAATGGACCGCATCTTGCTTTTGCCGGTCATACCGATGTTGTACCGGTTGGTGACGAAAAAGCTTGGAACTTTCCGCCATTTGAAGGTACGATCAAAGACGATAAACTTTACGGCCGTGGCGCTGTTGATATGAAAGGCGGAATTGCCTGTTTTATTGCAGCCGTTGCCCGTTATTTAGAAAAAAATCCACTTAAAGGCTCGCTCAGCCTATTGATAACAAATGACGAAGAGGGCCCCGGTATTAATGGCACGATAAAGCTTTTGAAATGGGCAGCCGACAAAGGCGAAAAATGGGACGCCACAATTGTCGGAGAACCAACAAACCCGAACAATTTAGGCGACATGATCAAAATTGGCCGGCGCGGTTCGCTTTCAGGTGTGATCACTGTCACGGGACATCAGGGTCATGTGGCCTATCCCAAAAGAGCGGCCAATCCGATCAATCTCGTTATAAAATTATGCGAAGCGCTTAAAAATCCGGTTCTTGACAAAGGGAGCGAAAATTTCGAGCCCAGCAACCTTGAAATAACGACCATAGATACCGGCAATACAGCCACCAATGTTATTCCGCAACATAGCGTTATCCGGTTCAATGTCCGCTATAATGACAATTGGACTGCCGAAACTTTAAAGCAGGAAATAAAAAAGCGGCTCGACTCGGTAAAACTTGAAACAAAGGGTTCGCTTGTTCCGACGTTCAAAATCGACTGGGTTATAAGCCCCGGTGGAGTTTTTCTGACGAAAAATGATGAGCTTGTCGGATGTTTGAGCAATGCAATAAAAACAGTAACGGGACGCACACCGGAATTATCCACCTCTGGCGGCACATCGGATGCTCGTTTTATTAAAGATTATTGTCCCGTTGTCGAATTCGGGCTGGTAGGAAAAACCATGCATATGGTTGATGAATGCGTAGCAATAGATGATCTTGAAAAGCTCACAAAGATTTATGAGAATTTTTTAGCGACTTTCTTTAACACTTGAAAATCGGCAGACTTATTGTGATGAACCACTATTTGAGATGAGCCACTATTTTATAACAATTATAAAAAGCCGGTCGACAAACCGGCTTTTAAAGCATTCTTGTAAAGCAAGTTTCTAAAAATCTAGCGTTCACAAGTCATCCAGAATTCGCTTGCACCAAATTGCCAGCCTTTTTAGCTCGATTTCGACATAAAGACAATCAATCTGTTATTGTCGACAAAGCTCGCCGATGCATCACCTATTTTACGAATTTATTTTTTTGTTTGGCTGTCACTATTGCCAATGCCTTCGAAAAATTCTTTCATACGGGCAAAAAATCCATGTGACTGAGGCGAGTTTTCATCAACAGAAAGCTTTTCGAACTCTTCCAGAAGTTCCCGTTGTCTTTTGCTCAATTTTTGCGGCGTTTCGATTGCCACCTGAATATAAAGATCGCCGGTTGTCTGTTGGCGTAAAACCGGCATTCCCTTGCCCTTCAAACGAAACTGACGGCCATTTTGTGTACCTTCCGGTACTTTGACCCGTGTTTTCAACCCGTCAAGCGTTGAAACTTCAAACTCTCCGCCAAGTGCGGCAGTTGTCATGGAAATAGGCACGCGGCAGTAAAGATCGGCACCATCGCGCTGGAAAAATTCATGTGGTTTGATGGATAGGAAAATATAAAGATCGCCAGCCGGTCCGCCATGGCTTCCGGCATCCCCCTCTCCCGCGAGACGGATGCGCGTTCCATCTTCAATCCCTGCCGGAATATTGACAGTCAATGTACGCTCTTCTTCGATGCGCCCCTGTCCATGACATTTCGGGCAAGGATCCTTGATGGTTTCACCGCGCCCCTGACATGTCGGGCAAGTCCTTTCAATCGAAAAGAAACCTTGAGCGCTACGGACTCTTCCGGTTCCGCCACAGGTTGCACAGGGCTGTGGTTTTGAACCTTTCTTGGCACCTGTTCCCGAACAAAGATCACAGGTGATGGAACCCGGAACCCTGATTTGTGCGGTTTTGCCGTGATAAGCCTCTTCCAGAGTGACTTCCATATTGTAGCTGAGATCGGCACCACGTTCGCGCCCATCGGCGCGTTTGCGTCGTGCACCGCCCATCATCTCGCCAAAGAAATCTTCAAAAATATCGGAAAAACCACCCGCAGCAAAACCACCACGTCCAAACGGATTTCCACCACCACCGCCACCATTTTCAAAAGCAGCATGGCCGAAACGGTCATAAGCGGCACGCTTTTGAGGATCTTTTAAAACCTCATAGGCTTCGCCGATTTCTTTGAATTTCTGTTCCGCCTCTTTGTCGCCCGGATTCCTGTCGGGGTGGTAACGCATGGCAAGTTTACGAAAAGCAGATTTGAGCGTTTTTTCATCGCATTCCCGTGAAACGCCCAATGTTTCATAATAATCAACTTTCATCGCTTATTCCTGCAGTTCCTCTGCCATTTATTGACGAGACGACATTTACCATATTCAAAATTCGCTCGAACAATTGTCGCTGGTTTTAAAAAACCGTTGTCATTTTGGCTTTTATTGCGAGCATATTGGCTGTTTTATAACAAAGCCCGCCCTTTTGATAAAAGGTCGGGCTTTTTTCAATTTACAAAGACATCAGAACAATTATTTCTTGTTGTTCTTGTCGTTGTCGTCGACTTCTTCAAAATCGGCATCAACAACATCGTCGTCTTTATGCTCTTCTTTTGCTGCATCATGGGCAGCATCAGCCTCTGCCTGAGCTTTTGAAGCAGCATACATCGCTTCACCAAGTTTCATGCTGACTTCAGACAATTTCTTGGTCTTTTCAGGAAGGCTATCAACGTCATCCGATTCAATGGCCTTCTTGACATCTGCAATGGCAGCTTCAATGGCCGACTTGTCTTCAGCCGAGACCTTGTCACCATAATCGGCAAGCGATTTCTCGGTTGTATGAACAAGAGCCTCTGCCTGATTCTTGGCTTCAACGCCTTCACGCCGCTTCTTGTCATCGGCAGCATGGGCTTCAGCGTCCTTGACCATCTTGTCGATATCGGCATCGCTCAAACCGCCAGAAGCCTGAATGCGGATCTGGTGTTCTTTACCGGTGCCTTTATCTTTTGCCGAGACACTGACAATACCGTTCGCGTCAATATCGAATGTAACTTCGATCTGCGGAACGCCACGTGGTGCCGGCGGAATGCCTACAAGGTCAAACTGGGCAAGCAACTTGTTGTCGGCTGCCATCTCGCGTTCACCCTGAAAGACACGAATTGTCACAGCGTTCTGATTATCTTCAGCCGTCGAGAAGGTCTGCGACTTCTTGGTCGGAATTGTTGTATTACGTTCGATCAAGCGTGTGAACACACCACCCAATGTCTCGATACCGAGAGAAAGCGGTGTAACATCAAGCAACAGAACGTCTTTGACGTCGCCCTGCAAAACGCCGCCCTGAATGGCAGCACCCATGGCAACAACCTCATCCGGGTTAACGCCCTTATGCGGATCCTTGCCAAAGAAGGTTTTTACAATTTCCTGAATCTTCGGCATACGGGTCATACCGCCAACGAGAACGACTTCATCAATATCGCCAGCGCTCAAACCGGCATCCTTCAAAGCAGCCTTACAAGGATTGATTGTGCGTTGAACCAGATCTTCAACCAATGACTCGAATTTTGCACGGGTCAATTTCATGGTCAGGTGTTTAGGACCGGTTGCATCAGCCGTAATGAACGGCAAATTGATTTCTGTTTGCTGCGAAGATGACAATTCGATCTTGGCTTTTTCGGACGCTTCTTTCAAACGCTGCAAAGCAAGCTTGTCTTTTCTCAGATCAATGCCGTTTTCTTTTTCAAATTCTTCGGCAAGATAGGTAACCAGACGCATATCAAAGTCTTCACCGCCAAGGAATGTATCACCATTGGTCGATTTAACCTCGAAAACACCATCACCAATTTCGAGAACCGAAATATCGAATGTACCACCGCCCAAGTCATAAACAGCAATTGTCTTACCGTCTTTCTTGTCAAGACCATAAGCCAAAGCAGCAGCCGTAGGCTCGTTAATGATACGCAAAACATCAAGACCGGCAATCTTACCGGCATCTTTTGTTGCCTGACGCTGGGCATCATTAAAATAGGCAGGAACTGTAATAACGGCCTGCTCGACTTTTTCGCCCAAATAGGACTCTGCCGTTTCCTTCATTTTCTGCAAGACCATTGCAGAAACCTGGGAAGGTGAATATTTCTTGCCTTCTACTTCAACCCAGGCGTCACCATTTTCCCCTTTGACGATTTTATAAGGAACAAGTTCTTTGTCCTTGGTAACCATCGGGTCGTCAAAACGACGGCCAATCAAACGCTTGACCGCAAAAATAGTGCCTTCAGGATTGGTAACAGCCTGACGTTTCGCCGGCTGGCCTACAAGACGCTCGCCACCCTCTGCAAATGCTACAATAGAAGGTGTTGTGCGGGCACCTTCCGAATTTTCAATAACTTTCGCGTTTTTGCCATCCATGACAGCCACGCAAGAGTTTGTCGTACCTAAGTCAATACCGATTACTTTTGCCATATATCTACTCTCCATTCAGCAAGCTGTCGGGACCTCTACCGAGCATTCCAATCAGACAGCTCCTTATCATATGAAAAGCCCGTAATGGCCACTCAAAAATCGGCAACCATAACGAACCTCGTTGACGCGTATATAAGGGCACCCCTGTAGAGGTGCAAGAGATGTTGAAAAGATTCATATGAGAAAGCGGTTTTTTGCCAATATTTTCGTCTTTCTAACTGTTTCCGGTTCGAGTAACAATCCGCCAAGCCCCTGTTTTCATTGGAGCCAAAGTTATTTTCAGAACCCACAAAACTTATAAAGCTAAAAACCGGCTGGCACCTGCGACGAGGTATCTAAAAAATCCGGTTTGCAAATAAAATCCGATTATGTTTCTATGCCATTGTCACAAACTAAATGACCCGGAACAGCTTTGTGACTTGAATAAAACACTGTCTGGAACATTTCTTTATTGTTTATTCAATTCAGGATAGTTTAACCAAGCAGTGTGATGACATGGAGCATCAACGCTTCAAAACAGGAGAAGTTAAAATGAAAAAGATTCTTGCAGTCTCTTTGGCTGGCCTTTTGGCAGCAGGATCGATGATATTGGCAGCTGAAGCCCGCAATGGCTCAGGTGACGGTTCGGTTGAAGATAGCTACGTAGAAGGCCAAAAGGCAAAAGCCCCCGAGGGCGAGGTTCATCATGATCGTGGTGGCAACGCCGGTCGCCACTTTGGTGATGGTTCACGTGAAGACAGTTATGTTCCTGGTGAAAAGAAAGATTCACCCATGGACAAGACCGTTATTCAGGACGATGAAAAAGGCGAATCTGACGACGGTTCACCGCGTAAATAATTCGGTTTTATGAATAAGCGAGGCGGGTTTTACCCGCCTTTTATTTTAATCTATTCTTGGTTCACGTTTATTCTTCTAACAGAAAAATACCAATAAACCGGCTAACCGCTTTTTAAAAAAACCGGCCATTCAATGGCATTCAATATAATTTAAACTCATTTAAAGTCATTCAAAATAAAATTTGCTATAAATTTTCTCTTAAAGAAACAATATTTTTTATAAGAAATATCATTAAACTCATTCAATTCAGATTAAATATAAACCCAATTTATATTAAACATAACGCGAAGAACACTGTTCAAAACAATACTTAGTCGATGAGTTTAACGGGCAGGGATATTCATCGGCGACGATCATCCCGATCTGCCAAGCCGAACCGGCAATGACAGACAAATTCTTCGGCAACAATCTTCCATTTTCCGGATGTCGGTTGATTGGAAAATCAGGATTTTTGTCGATTACACCAATTGGTAAAACTGGCGTATGATCGACCAGCCCTCGTCAGCACTTTCGACATAATTGACGAGTTTTGCATCATCAGGTGAAATCGTCCCTTGTTCGGCAAGATAATCGAGATTGATAACATTTTGCCAGAATTCACGGCCGAACATTAATATCGGCACACGTTTCATACGACCTGTCTGGATGAGGGTGAGTGATTCGAAAAATTCATCCAATGTACCGAAACCACCGGGAAAAATGGCTATAACCTTTGCCCGCATGAGAAAGTGCATTTTGCGCATCGCAAAATAATGGAAGTCAAAACAGAGATCGGGTGTTACATAAGGATTTGGTGCCTGTTCATGCGGCAATACGATATTAAGCCCGATACTGGGAGCACCGACATCGGCTGCACCGCGGTTGCCCGCCTCCATCACACCGGGACCGCCACCGGTTATAATGACAAATTCATGATGACCGGTCGACGCAGAATATTGTGAACAAAGTCGGGAAAATTTTCGCGCTTCGTCGTAATAACGGGAGGCATTTTCAAGATTTTTCTTCTGTTCGGGGGTTTTTGCCGCACGCGGTTCTTTACCCGGTTCCGGAATACGCGCTCCACCAAACAATACAACAGTCGACTTGATGCCGTGTTCAACAAAACTGAATTCCGGTTTCATGAGTTCGAGACCGATTCGGACAGCACGCAACTCGCGCCGCATCATGAAATCTTCGTCTACATAGGCAAGGCGATAGGCAGGTGAACGCGTTTGGGCAGTATCGGGAACTTCATGAACCTTACGGGCATCCTCTTTCGAGTGCCGAAAAGGTGTCCAACCGTTTTTTTCGCCATTAGCCATTCGGAAACTTCCTTTTCATTGACCACAATTGTTTCTTGCATTAGGCCGGATAGAATAAATGCTGATGCTTTCGACTTACTTAACGGAGACCTAATGCCATGACCAATCTGTCCCAACTGGAATCCATCATTGAAAAGGCGTTTGATGAACGCGAAAAAGTAAATATCCTGACAAAGGGAGAAATACGTGACGCAGTTGACCATGTGCTTGATCAGCTCGACAAAGGAGAACTGCGCGTTGCCGAACGCGAAACCAATGGCAACTGGAAAGTTCATCAATGGTTAAAAAAAGCGGTTCTCCTGTCATTTCGCCTCAATGCTATGGGACTTATTTCGGGCGGGCCTGACCAATCATCATGGTGGGATAAAGTGCCATCGAAATTTGACGGCTGGAATGCCGATAATTTCGAAAAAGCGGGCTTCCGCGCGGTCCCCAATGCCATTGTGCGTCGTTCAGCCTATATTGCGCCGAGTGTTGTCTTGATGCCCTCATTCGTCAATATCGGTGCTTATGTCGGTGAAGGCACAATGGTTGATACATGGGCGACAGTCGGCTCTTGTGCACAAATTGGCAAACATGTCCACCTGTCGGGTGGTGCGGGTATCGGTGGCGTTCTTGAACCTTTACAGGCAGGTCCCACAATTATTGAAGACAATTGCTTTATCGGTGCACGTTCCGAAGTGGTAGAAGGATGCATCGTCCGTGAAGGGGCAGTGCTTGGTATGGGCGTTTTCATCGGCAAATCAACCAAAATTGTCGACCGTGCAACCGGTGAAATCACTTATGGCGAAGTACCACCCTATTCAGTCGTTGTGGCGGGAACTATGCCAGGAAAACCTTTTCCGAATGGAGAAGCCGGTCCTAATCTTTATTGTGCAGTCATTGTCAAACGGGTCGATGAAAAAACCCGCTCGAAAACATCCGTCAATGACTTGTTGCGCGACTAGGAAATCCGGTTAAAAAATCGCTCATGTTTATAAAATCCGGATAAATGGAAATGGAATAAAAATTCCAAGTCTATCCGTTTATCCGGTAATCATAAACCGGCGGGGGAAAACCGGATTAGCCGCGAACCAGACTATTCGAGATGATCGAAAATTCTCAAAAAAAGAAAGGCGAAGAAGTTTTAAACTTCTTCACCTTATCTTCTCGAATAGAGTGCAGCAGAGTATGCGGGGGTGTAACTCTGCTGCGCCGGGCCAAGGTCATTAAAATGACCAAAGCCCAACCGGTTTTCGGCCCATGAAAAGCCGGAAAACGAGTAGCTTCTGAAAATTTAAATCGATTATTAGTCGGCTTATTAATAAGCGTCAACACCCAAAGACGCTAACAAATGCGAATAACTTACAAATTAACACCTTATGATTGAAGTTTTGAATTTCGATAAAAGAAAAATTGTATTTTTGGAAATATTAAAAAATTTTCTTGGCTTGGATCAGGCAATTCCTGATCAAATTGAATGCTTTTCAAATTATGCCGAATCACTCCGGTTTTCAAACGAAAATAGATTTCGGACTTGTGTTTTTTTCCTTTGAAGAAAATAGCCCTCTGACATTGAATGGCAAAACAGCGTCGTTCAAGCCGACGTCGATATTCCGCACAAAACCGGTTTCGGCTTTTTCGACCGATTTTTAAAAAACGATAGTGGAGAATCGAATCACTGCAAAATCATTTCTTATGTAAGCAGATCACATTGAATGCACAGATAGTGATAGACACGTAAGATTGTCGCCCCACCATCGCCCGACGTTCAGAATGAACACTGTCACAAGTGCTATTCATTCATTTTTAAAGCCTGGATAAACGCCTCTTGAGGGATTTCCACCTTACCGAATTGGCGCATACGCTTCTTGCCTTCTTTTTGTTTTTCAAGAAGTTTGCGTTTACGGCTCACATCACCGCCATAACATTTGGCTGTGACGTCTTTACGCAAGGCGCGGATATTTTCACGCGCAATAATCTTGCCGCCGATAGCTGCCTGAATCGGAATCTGGAACATGTGTTGAGGAATAAGTTCCTTCAATTTTTCACACATTGAACGACCACGTTTCTCGGCTCCCGACCGGTGCACGAGGATAGAAAGTGCGTCAACCGGTTCACCATTGACCAGAATACTCATTTTGACGAGATCACCTTCCCGATAATCGGTTACGTGATAATCGAAAGAAGCATAGCCTTTGGAAATTGACTTCAAACGATCATAGAAATCGAAAACGACCTCGTTGAGCGGCAGGTCATAGGTAACCATCGCACGTGTACCGACATAGGAAAGATCAACCTGAATCCCGCGACGATCCTGACAAAGTTTTAAAATTGCACCGAGATATTCATCCGGTGACATAATTGTGGCGCGTATCCACGGCTCTTCAATGGAGGCAATTTTAACAACATCAGGCATATCGGCCGGATTATGGAGCTCTTTCACCGAACCGTCCGTCATATTGATGCGATAGACAACAGAAGGAGCCGTGGCAATAAGGTTGAGGTTGAACTCGCGTTCAAGCCGTTCTTCGATAATTTCAAGGTGCAAAAGACCCAAAAAACCGCAGCGGAAACCGAAGCCCAGAGCAGCGGAGGTTTCCATTTCATAAGAAAAACTGGCATCATTCAGACGAAGCTTGCCCATTGCCGCTCGAAGATCGGCAAAATCATCCGCATCGACGGGAAAGAGCCCGCAGAAAACCACCGGTTGCGCGGGCTTGAACCCCGGCAAAGCATGGTCACACGGACGATGATCTTCCGTAATTGTATCACCAACGCGGGTATCGGCCACTTCCTTGATAGAAGCAGTAATGAAGCCTAATTCCCCCGGCCCCAGGTCTTCAATCGTTGCCATTTTGGGAGTGAAAACACCAACCCGTTCGACCGGATATTTTGCACCGGTGCCCATCATGCGGATGGTCTGGCCTTTTTTCAAAACCCCGTCGATTACACGCACAAGAACAATCACGCCCAGATAGGCATCATACCAGCTATCGACCAGCATTGCTTTGAGCGGCTTGTTAATATCCCCTTCGCGGGGTGCTGGCAGTTTGTGGACAATAGCCTCGAGAACCTTGTCGACGCCCATACCGGTTTTTGCCGAAATTTCTATTGCGTCGCTCGCATCAATGCCGATCACTTCTTCAATTTGTTCTTTGACGCGTTCAGGCTCGGCTGCAGGCAGATCAACCTTGTTAAGAACAACAACAATTTCATGATTATTGTCGATTGCCTGATAAACATTGGCGAGCGTTTGCGCTTCCACGCCTTGCGAAGCGTCGACAACAAGAAGTGACCCTTCACAGGCAGCAAGAGAACGCGAGACCTCGTAAGCAAAGTCGACATGACCCGGTGTGTCGATCAAATTCAAAATATAGGTTTCACCATTCTTTGCCTTGTAATGGAGCCGCACTGTTTGCGCTTTGATGGTGATGCCGCGTTCGCGCTCGATATCCATCGAATCGAGCACTTGTTCTTTCATTTCCCTCTGGGCAAGGCCACCCGTCATCTGGATGAGCCGGTCAGCCAAAGTTGATTTTCCGTGGTCAATATGGGCCACGATGGAGAAATTCCGAATATGGTCGCGATCTACTGTCATGAAAAGCGATTTAGCAAGGAACGCAAAGAAACGCAAAGCCGAAATGAATGTTGGGAAGCAAGTTTGCAGAAATCTTCTTCATTCCACAGATGAGCTTATTGATATTGCCCGATTTTTACCTGAAATTCCGACTGTTTTTTTCGTTTTGAGAAAACGTCTTTAAATAATGGCCCAAACCGGAAATAGCACGGCTTCAGATTTTTTATAAAAAAATCATGATTTTTCAAGTGAGCTGCTTTCATTCCTTAGTCCGGATGTGTTTTTAAAAACAAATTTTTTGGCGCTTTTTATCATTCTTGCGCTATTGCCCGCCTTTTCGGCTTCAATTCGGAAACAAGAATACCAATGATAATGCAAAATGCTCCAAGAATTGCAAGGTGAGGCAGGCGTTCGCCGGCAATCCACCCGACAAGCCCTGCCCACACCGGTTCACCGGTATAGATGATTGTTGCGCGCGCTGGTGAAACCGAGCGTTGCGCCCAATTCATTGTAAGCTGAATGAGAGCACTCATCGCAGCCAATCCCAATCCTGCCGACACCCACACCCAAGAAAATGCCGGAATAGTTTCGCCATTAACCGGCATTGCCACAAAGGAAAGGAAGCCCGCAACAAAAAGCTGCACAACAGTGACACGACGGCTATCGACCCGACCGGCAAAAAAGCTGATAAAGACAATTTCCGAGGCAATTGCAAAAGCCGATAAAAGTGTGAGAATTTCGCCCTTTGAAAAATCTATTGCATGAATTCCTTGCCCTGAAACCAGAAGTAAACCGATAAACGCCAAGCTTATTCCAATGAAACTCGTCAAACGCGGTTTTTTACGTAAAATTATCCATTGCAAGAGCGGTACGAGCGGAACATAAACAGCGGTAATAAAGGCCGACTGGCTGCTTGCAATGGTCTTTAATCCGGCAGTTTGCAAACTATACCCCAGAAAAATAGGAATACCGATAACTGCACCGGCGAAAATATCATGCATACTGATATTTTTGAGGCTTCGCCAAAAAATGATGCCGGCAAAAATACCGGCAAGAACGAAGCGGAAACCGACAAAGAACAATGGTCCGCAGGAGCGCATTGCCAAATGGATGATAAGAAAGGTTGCGCCCCATAGAAAAGTTATGCCGATCAGAGCGAGTTCTTGTCTCGACAAGAGATAAAACGCGTTTCCCTTCGCTCCCGCCATTCAGCTTGCCCTGTTCAGGTAATCCGAAAGGCTATGGAGAAAACTTTCAAGTTCCGGTGCTTCAATATCAACAAAAGCCGGAATTTCTTTATCCTCTTTGTGACCAACCAGTATCGTGGTCATGCCAAGTTCTTTGCAGGTTGAAAGATTGGCAAGATTATCTTCAAACATTGCTGTTTTTTCCGGATCGATTGAAAAATGTCCTAAAAATCTGTGATAGGCTTGCCGGTAAGGTTTGGGCAAAAAATCGGTAAATGTGACATCATAAATGCCGTCAAAACATCCGGTTAAGCCACGGTGGGTAAGAACACGTTCCGCGTGAGCACGGTCGCCGTTGGTAAATATGAATTTGCGGCCGGGCAAGCTTTTAATATCTTCGGCAAGCTGCGGATCTTTTTTTAACGGCGAATAGTCGATATTATGAACATCCCTCAAATAGTCTTTTACATCGACAAAATATTCTTCGATCATACCGCGTAAAGCGCCACCATAAGTTTGCCTGAAATATTGGCGAAATTTTTTGACCTCTTCATCATCGTCAAGTTCGAGCTGTTTTTTGACATAGGCACTGATACGTTTGTCGATCTGTGCCCAAAGCCCGCTTTCTCTCGGATAAAGTGTATCATCAAGATCGAACACCCAAACATTCACGGTTGTGAGCTTAGACAAAATTTTTTCGTTTATCATGGCACAATCAACGTACCTGCACCGCGTTCAGTAAAAAGTTCAAGCAAAACCGAATGGGCAGTTTTCCCATTCAGAATAACAACGCCTTCAACACCGCGATTGATTGCCTGAATACACGTTTCGACTTTTGGTATCATACCGCCGGATATGGTCCCGTCACGCATAAGCTCTTCACATTGCTTGACTGTCAGTTCCTTGTAAAGTTTTCCGGCTTTATCGAGAACACCGGGCACATCTGTCAAAAACAGCAAGCGCTTGGCTTTTAGCGCTCCGGCAATGGCACCGGCAAAAACATCGGCATTGATGTTATAGGTATTGCCATCCCTTCCCGGCGCAACCGGAGCAATGACCGGTATCATTTCGGAACGGGCAAGCAAATCAAGAAGTGTGCGGTCGACTTCAACCGGTTCGCCGACATAGCCCAGGTCGAGAATGCGCTCGATATTGGAATCGGGATCGATAACCGTCTTCCTGGCTTTTTCGGCAAAAACCATATTGCCATCTTTGCCGCAAAGACCGATTGCCCATTCGCCCTCGGCATTGATCATCGCAACAATTTCCTTGTTGATCGAACCGGCGAGCACCATTTCGACAACTTCGACAGTTTTTGAATCTGTTACCCGAAGTCCCCCTTCGAACTTCGATTCAATTCCCATTTTAGCCAGCAGTTTTGCAATTTGCGGACCACCGCCATGAACGACAATCGGGTTGATGCCTGATTGTTTGAGAAGCGCAATATCGCGCGCAAAAGCATGTCCGAGTTCAGGATCTCCCATTGCATGGCCGCCATATTTCACCACAACGGTCTTATTCTCGTATTTCTGCATATAAGGCAAAGCTGCGGAAAGCAGTGCAGCCTGTCTTTCTGCAATATCGGCAGCGTTGGTAGTCGGTTCATCCATTAAAATCGCCCTCCTCGGAAGTACAGCAAAATAGGTACTTCCAATTTTAATAACAAGAAATCTTATGCTCTGGAACAGTTAAAACACAACATAACCTTATCGTAATGCAAGATATTTTTCTATTGGTACAATTTAGCACTAGACAAGAATTTTTTACTCGCTAGATTCCGCGGCTGAGGAATTTGCAAACTGGGAGGGTTGCATAATGTCGTCTTACAAACAGATTTATGACAAGTGTTTAAAACATCCTGACGAATTTTGGGGTGAAGCTGCCCGTCTGATTGACTGGTTCAAACCATATGACAAAGTATTCGATAAAGATGCCGGAGTCTATGGGCGTTGGTTCACAGGGGGTAAAACAAACGCTTGCTATAATGCTGTCGACAGGCACGTCAAAGCAGGACGTGGCGCTCAAGTGGCTATCTATTATGATAGTCCGGTGAGCAATGCCAAAAGAGCAATTACTTATCAGCAACTTTACGAAGAAGTGCAGGCACTCGCAGCCTTTATGCAGGATATCGGCATAAAAAAGGGAGACCGCGTTCTCATCTATATGCCGATGATTCCGCAGGTTTTTACTTCGGTTTTTGCCTGTACGCGTATTGGAGCCGTGCATTCGGTTGTATTCGGGGGATTTTCTGCCAAAGAACTTGCGATCCGGATTGATGATTGCAAGCCGAAACTTATCATTGCTGCCTCTTGCGGAATTGAACCGAACCGTATTGTTCCCTATCAGGCAATGGTTAATCAAGCGATAGACATGGCAAAACATGAAGTCGACCATTGCATTGTTCATGAACGGCCGATTACCCAAAAAGCCCCCGAGGGACTTTTTACCTTAAAAGAAGGGCGTGATTTCGATTACGCCAAAGTGCTCAAAGAAAATATGGGGCGCAAAGTCCCGTGTGTAGAGCTTTCCGCAACTGATCCGCTTTATATCCTTTATACTTCCGGTACGACCGGAAAACCCAAAGGGGTTATGCGCGACATTGGCGGTTATATCGTAGCATTGGCATGGACAATGGGGGCTGTATTCAACGTCAAACCTGGCGAGGTTATGTTTACCGCTTCCGATGTCGGCTGGGTGGTGGGCCATTCCTATATCCTTTACGCGCCGCTCATCGTCGGTGCAACAACCGTACTTTTTGAAGGAAAACCGATCGGTACACCCGATCCGGGAACATTTTGGCGTATATGTGAAGAATATAATGTACGCTCGTTTTTCTCTGCTCCGACCGCGTTTCGCTCGATCAAACGCGAAGACCCAAACGGGAATTATGCAAAGCCTTATAAATTACCCAATTTGCAAGCCATGTTTGTTGCTGGAGAACGGGCAGATCCCGATACTTTGCAATGGGTAACCAACCTTTTTCACGTACCGGTTATCGACAATTGGTGGCAAACCGAAACCGGTTGGCCAATTGCAGCCAATCCGCTGGGATTGGAGCTTTTGCCTATTAAACCCGGTTCCCCAACCCTCCCGATGCCGGGCTTTATCATTGACGTTCTTGATGATGACGGCAACAAGGTCGCGCCTGGTACATTCGGCAATCTGGCATTTCGCCTGCCGCTTCCGCCCGGTTGTTTGCCAACTTTGTGGAACGCTGACGAACAATTCAAAAAAACCTATCTTGAGCGTTTCCCCGGGTTTTATAATTCGTCGGACGCGGGCTATATTGATGAAGACGGTTATGTGTTTGTCATGAGCCGCACCGATGATATCATCAATGTCGCCGGTCACCGGCTTTCCACCGGCGGCATGGAAGAAGCACTGGCAGGTCATCAGGATATTGCCGAATGTGCGGTTATTGGCATTAAGGACAATTTGAAAGGGCAGGTTCCCTGCGGTTTTATTGTCCTCAAACACAATGTCGAACGGGAAGACGCCATCATTGAAAAGGAATGCATTGCCCGCATCCGCGAGATTATCGGACCGGTTGCAGCATTCAAACTTGTCATGACAGTACGCAAATTGCCAAAAACCCGTTCGGGTAAAATTCTGCGCGCTGTCATACGAAAAATTATTGACGGTGATGAATGGTCAATACCAAGCACGATTGAAGACCCTTCAACACTTGAAGAAATTCAAGAACTGGTGAAAACCCGCCATTTTGGATGATTAAACGTCAATTATACGGGCTTCATTTAAATGAAAAAAGAGAAGGTAATCCCGACGGTTACCTTCTCTTTAACCTCTTTGAACGGCAAACACCGGTAGATTTTACCAGAAATTCCGGAATGGAATTTTTGTAAAAAGTTTTTGGACAAGCGAACTTTAATTGATCAAAACCGATGAGCGATTTGCCATTTCATTATCGTCATGAACAAAAAATTTCCGATTATAAATGACCGGCAAATAGCAATACTTGATTGAAAGAATTTTTTCGAACAAATTTTCTGATGTTGGTGGGCATCATGTTGCAATCAAGACTGTTGCCCATGATTTTTAGATCACCACAGAACATTGTCATCAGAACGGTTATAACACGCAATTTTTTAATCGTTCAGGTTTTATGACATGTCATATCATCGATTATGTGCGGTAAAAAATCGATAAAAGCACGCAGTGCCGCCCGCATTTTTTGTTGCGGGTAATAGATGTAAAATCCTGGAAAAGACGGCGTCCAATCTTCCATCACTTTGATAAGCTTACCTTCCTTGATTGCGTCCTTTACATAATTTTCGAAAACATAGGCAAGTCCGGCATTCTGAAGCACCGCATCAACCACCAATTGATGGTTGTTGAGGATAAGTTGTTCAGGTGGCGTGACTGTATATTTTTTCCGACCCTTTTCAAATTCCCAAACATAAGTCCGCTTTTCGTTAAACCGGTATAAAATTGCTTTATGGTTTTTCAGATCGGTAGGATCATGGGGAGCCGGATGTGTTTCGAAATATTTTGGCGTTGCCACAAGAACACTTCGCAAATCTCCACCTATTTTTGCCGCTATCATATCCTTTTCGACTTGTTCGTGGATACGGATTCCAGCGTCATAACCTGATTTGACAATATCAACGAAACGATTGTCGATGACGAGATCAAGTGTAATATCCGGATAAGCTTCGCTGAACGCCCCCAAATAGGGCGCGATCACAAATTTGGCTGCCGAATAGCCGGTATTTATGCGCAACAAACCCGATATCTTGTTATGGGTTGCTTTGGCGGCATTAAAGCCATCCTCGATCACTCTTAGAGCAGAAGCGGTTTCGTGCATAAGAACTTTGCCTGCTTCGCTCAAGCCAAGACTGCGCGTTGTACGGTTGAAAAGCTGAACACCCAGACTTTCTTCCAGTTTTCCAACTGCATAAGATACCGCAGACGGCGCAATATTCAGTCTTTTCGCCGCTGTCCGGAAACTACCTTCTTCCACCACTGTCTCGAAAATGAGCAAATGGGAGAGTTGCTGCCTGTCCATAAATCCCGTGCCCTTCAATTGTTCTAATTTTTAGATCATATTTAGCGAATTAAATAGTATAAACAAACAATAAATATTCCTCTAGAATTTTAACAAATAGACAAACAGACAAAAATAAAGAGGAATTGAAGCATGAAAAAACGCAAACTCGGTGTATTGAGTGTCTCGGAAATCGGACTTGGATGCATGGGCTTTACACATGCTTATGGCGGTGATGACGAACAATCGGCGATTAAGACATTGCACCGCGCAGTCGAACTGGGTGTTACCCTGTTTGATACAGCTGAAATGTACGGCCCTTTCAACAATGAAATTCTTGTTGGTAAAGCATTAAAACCTTTTCGCGATAAAGTGGTGATTGCCACAAAATTCGGTTTTAAACTCGAAAAGCAACCTGATGGCCACATTGATGCCACCGGCGTTGATGGCCGTCCGGAACATGTGCGTGAAGTTGCTGAAGCTTCGCTTAAACGTTTGGGCATTGATGTAATTGACCTACTTTATCAGCATCGGGTTGATCCGAATGTTCCGATTGAAGATACAGTCGGTGCTATGGCCGATCTCGTCAAAGAAGGCAAAGTGCGTGCGCTTGGCCTTTCGGAAGCAAACAGCGAAACAATAAGACGCGCTTACAAGGTTCATCCGATCAGTGCACTTCAAAGTGAATATTCGCTCTGGACACGTGATCCCGAAAAGGAAATTCTGGCAACATGCCGCGAGTTTGGCATTGGCTTTGTCCCATATAGTCCTTTAGGACGCGGTTTTTTCGCCAGCGATTTTACAACCAAAAGCCTGGGCACTAACGATTTCCGTCGTCTACTGCCGCGTTTTCAGGAAGGAGCTTTTGAAAAAAATCGGCAAATCATTAGCGAAATGGAAAAAATGGCAAAAGAGAAAAATGCCACTGTTGCCCAGCTTGCATTGGCATGGGTTCTAAGCCGTGGTGATTTTATCGTACCGATACCGGGGGCAAGAAAAATCCGCCATCTGGAAGACAATGTTGCCGCCACCGAAATTCATCTGACAAAAGATGATTGCAAGCGGCTTGAAAATATTGTCAGCCCTGAAAAAGTTGCCGGAAAACGTTATGATGACAGCCGGTTGAAATTGGTTGATAAATAATCAATTTTCGGTTTTTAAAAGCCGGTTAAGCGGGCTTTTAAAAATTTCATCGGTAGACGACTGAATAGAAAATGATCGAGGGTGTGAATGACCATTCAAATTATGGGATTCGCACTCTCGCTTTATAAATTTGAAGACCGGTTTTAACAGTTCACTATGCTGTTTCCGGCTATACACTCATAAAATGTCAACAAGCAGCAACACCGGTTTCATGTGTCGTTTTAAAAATCGGAAATGCGAAATGCAGCGGGGAAGGAAATATCAGGTGCGGAGCGGAAAAAGAAATGTCTTGCGCATAATATAAGCTAACAATACGAGGAGAAATATATCTCTCCCTTCATAATCTTTCCATCGACCAGCTTATTGCCGCAACCGTCATCCATATTGATCAAAAACCGCTCGAATGCCTGAGTTATTTTTTCTTGCATTTCTAATTATGGGCGACCTCGAAAACTTCATTTAAGCCGTCCGGATTTTTAATCTTTTCAAAACAATTTTTCTGGAACGACTAACGCTATCAAAAAAGGTTCGGTCGTTCCTGCATTTATGAGCTGAACCTTTCCAGAGCATCATTAATTGGCAAACAGGTTTAACCGATTTGCTCCAATGTATAAGGTAATACATCGCGCTGATTATAATTGACCGACAGTTTATGCTTGAGCGGTGGAGCAGCCCGACTTGGGCAAGCCGTCCGCGAACAAATCCGGCATGAAATACCGATCGGTTCGTAAGCGGCGTTATTTTCGAGGTTGAGACCATCGGCATAAACAAATTGTGAAGCATTCGATATTTCGCAACCGAAAGCTAGAGCATAATGGGGATGCGGACTGTGATAGCCACCGTTCCGTTTTACCACCTGTACGGCCAGACAAAGATAACGCACGCCATCGGGCGTTTCGGCAAGTTGCCTTATAATATTTCCGGGAGTTTCAAAAGCCTGATGGGCATTCCAGACGGGACAAGCCGCACCATAGCGGCCAAATTGCAATTTCACGGCACTGTGCCGTTTCGTTATATTGCCTGCGCGGTCAATGCGGGCGAAGAAAATCGGAACGCCTTTTTCACCGGGACGTTGCAAGGTCGAAAGCCGGTGGCAAACCTGTTCCAATGACACACTGAAACGGGCCGCAAGCAATTCGATATCATGACGCAACAGATTGGCAGTGCGCAGAAAAGGTTTATAGGGCAAAACCAGTGCACCGGCGAAATAGTTGTAAAGTCCGATACGGCAAATCTGATTGGCTTCTTCCGATTTAAAAGAGGCTTTTTTGATAATCTCGTCGCAAAGCGAATCCGCTTCAAATTGTGCAAGCTGGACCGCCAGTTGGAACGTGCGTTGCTGTGGCGCGACATAAGGGTTTAACGTCAAAACACGGCTCTTGGGGTCAAATTGGCGAACCATGCCATTATCATCTGTGCCCCAGCGTATAAGAACCTGATGGCGTTCTTCAAGTCGCTGGATAATGGCGGAATGATTGTCACTTTCACCGATTCCGATTTCGGCGGCGAGCCGTTCGGCGCTGCGGTCGAGATCGTCGATATAATTATCGACAAAATGGAAAAAGTCGCGCACCTCTTCATAAGGTAAAACTTCCGTGAGGCCACTTGCCTGTAACCGTCCGTCGGTACTTGCCAATTGTTCGGAAGCCAGTCGATAGGCCTGATGACACGTAATAAGTGCACGCGCAAGACCCGGCGCATTTTGCGTAATAAGCCTTAATTCCTGCATGCCTGCCCGATTATTTCTAAATAGCGGATCGCTCAGAGTTTCACTCAAAGCCGAGAGCAGACGGTCATCCTCGCCGGAAGAAAGACTGGAAATATCAATATGGAATTTTTCCGCCAGCGATAAAAGAACCGCTGCCGAAACCGGCCGCTGGTTATTTTCAATCTGATTGAGATAAGAGGTAGAAATGCCGATACGCTCGGCAAAATGGGCTTGCGTCAATTGCTGGTCTTCCCGCAATTTGCGTACTCTCCGCCCGATATAAAGTTTCCCGATAGCCATTTTTCACAATTTCGCAATTTACAATTTGCATTTTTATAACTTATGCATTCGCACACGATCAAGCTTTATTATTTTTTTCGCTGTGATAGCTTTGAATTGTGGAGGAAAAAGGCTTCGCCTTTATTGATCGAATACATGTGGGAGGAAAAGAAAAGGCTGCGGTAAGAGAAAACGCGCCTTTTCTTTTTTTTTCGCTATCTATTCCTCGCATAACAGCATCACGCAAAATCATAAAGGGATGCGCTTTAGCGGTTTTTAAAAACCGAGGGAGAAACAATGCTTGCAACATTGCAACAATTGGAAGAACGACGCCAGAGTGCCCGCCTTGGCGGCGGCGAGCGTCGCATAGAAGCTCAACATAAAAAAGGCAAACTCACAGCGCGCGAACGCATAGAGGTTCTTCTCGATGCCGGTTCTTTTGAAGAATATGACATGTTCGTCAATCACCGTTGTACCGACTTCGGCATGGAAGAGCAAAAATACGCGGGCGATGGCGTGGTTACCGGCTGGGGAACAATCAACGGACGACAGGTTTACGTTTTTTCTCAGGATTTTACCGTTCTTGGCGGTTCGCTTTCCGAAACGCATGCGCAAAAAATTTGCAAAATCATGGATATGGCCGCGCGCAATGGTGCACCGGTTATCGGCCTTAATGATTCCGGTGGTGCCCGCATTCAGGAAGGTGTTGCCTCGCTTGCAGGTTATGCCGAAGTTTTCCGTCGCAATGTCGAAGCTTCAGGCGTGATACCACAAATTTCCGTTATCATGGGACCTTGTGCCGGTGGCGCCGTCTATTCACCGGCAATGACCGATTTTATTTTTATGGTTCGTGACTCTTCCTATATGTTTGTCACCGGTCCCGATGTGGTAAAAACTGTCACCAATGAAATTGTTACTGCTGAAGAATTGGGTGGCGCAACAACCCACACCAAAAAGTCTTCTGTTGCTGACGGGGCTTTTGAAAATGATATCGAAGCATTGGAAAATATCCGGCTGCTTTTCGACTATCTGCCGTTAAACAGCAAAGAAAAGCCGCCTGTGCGGCCTTTTTACGATGATACCGAACGGCTCGATATGAAGCTTGATACGCTCATTCCCGATTCATCCACAAAGCCCTACGACATGAAAGAGCTTATTTTAAGTGTTGCCGATGAGGGCTCATTTTTCGAAATCAAAGAGAATTTTGCAAAAAATCTGATAACCGGTTTTATCCGTATTGAAGGACGCACGGTCGGCGTCGTTGCAAACCAGCCAATGGTGCTAGCAGGGTGTCTTGATATTGACACTGCCCGCAAAGGTGCACGCTTTGTACGCTTCTGTGACGCTTTCAATATTCCGATCCTGACACTTGTCGATGTTCCCGGTTTCCTGCCCGGCACTTCGCAGGAATATAACGGCGTTATCATTCACGGCTCGAAATTGCTCTTTGCCTATAGCGAGGCGACCGTTCCGATGGTGACGGTCATTACCAGGAAAGCCTATGGCGGCGCCTATGACGTGATGGCATCAAAACATATTGGCGCGGATGTCAATTATGCATGGCCAACGGCGGAAATTGCTGTCATGGGAGCAAAAGGGGCCACTGAAATTCTCCACCGGTCACATCTTGATGACAAAGAGGAGATTGCCCGCCTGACGCAAGAATATGAAAAACGTTTTGCCAATCCTTTTATTGCTGCCGAGCGCGGTTTTATTGACGAAGTGATCATGCCTCATTCCACCCGCAAAAGAGTGGCGCGGGCATTTGCTGCCCTTCGGAATAAAAAAGTCGAAAATCGTGATCGCAAACATGACACTATCCCGCTTTGAGGCTTCAAATGATTAAAAAAATCCTGATTGCCAATCGTGGCGAAATCGCTTGTCGCGTCATTCGTACGGCAAAAAAAATGGGCATCAAAACGGTTGCGGTCTATTCGGATGCCGATGCCAATGCTCTTCATGTACGCCAAGCCGATGAGGCTATCCATATTGGCGCCTCGCCTTCATCCCAATCCTATCTCGACATTGAAAAAATCATTGCTGCGGTCAAACAGAGCAATGCCGATGCAGTTCATCCGGGCTATGGCTTTTTGTCGGAAAATCCTGCTTTTGCCGATCGTCTGGAACAGGAAGGGATTATATTGATCGGGCCACCGGCAAATGCCATGCGCGCTATGGGTGACAAGATTACTTCCAAAAAATTGGCCGCGGGAGCCGGCGTTTCAACTGTTCCCGGACATATGGGGCTGATTGTTGATGCCGATCATGCGGTAAAAATCGCGCGTGAAATCGGCTATCCGGTCATGATCAAAGCCTCTGCCGGTGGCGGTGGCAAAGGTATGCGCATTGCATGGAATGATGAAGAAGCAAGAGAAGGATTTCAGGCGTCGAAAAATGAAGCCAAATCAGCCTTCGGAGATGACCGTATTTTTATCGAAAAATTTGTGAGTGAACCGCGCCATATCGAAATCCAGATCATGGGCGACAAGCATGGTGACATTATCTACCTCAATGAAAGAGAATGTTCTATCCAGCGGCGCAACCAGAAGGTGATTGAGGAAGCTCCCTCACCTTTTCTTGATGAAAAAACCCGCAAAGCCATGGGAGAACAAGCGGTCGCGCTCGCCCGTGCCGTCAATTATCACTCCGCCGGTACGGTGGAATTTATTGTTGATGGCAAACGGAATTTCTATTTTCTGGAAATGAACACCCGCTTGCAGGTTGAACATCCGATCACCGAAATGATTACCGGACTTGATCTTGTCGAACTGATGATCCGTATTGCCGACGGTGAAGCTTTGCCGCTTTCCCAAAATGATGTCAAACGGAATGGCTGGGCTTTGGAATGCCGGCTCTATGCCGAGGATCCCTATCGCAATTTCCTCCCCTCTACCGGAAGACTGACACGTTATAATCCCCCTGTTGCAACCGACGACAACAATGAAGTGAAAATCCGTAACGATGGCGGCGTTTATGAAGGGGGAGAAATCTCGATCTATTATGACCCGATGATTTCGAAACTCGTTACATGGGGGAAAAATCGCCAAATGGCGATTCAAGCCATGCAAGAAGCCCTCGACAGTTTCGAACTTGAAGGCATCGGAAACAATTTGCCATTTCTTTCGGCTGTCATGCGGCAAAAACGCTTTCAGGAAGGCAAATTAACCACCGCCTATATTGCGGAAGAATTTCCGGATGGTTTTCATGGTGTCTCGCCGACGCCGGATGAAGCGCGTTCCTTTGCAGCTATTGCCGCGTTTATCAATTTTAAATTGCAAGAACGGGCGGCGATGATTTCCGGTACACTCGACAACCACCGGCGTATTGTAAAAAATGAATGGGTCGTGTCGATTTTCGACCAGTCTTTTCCTTTGGTTATTGAGGTTGATCACGCCGGCGCTAAATTGGAATTTGCCGATGGAGAACAGATTTCTCTCGAAAGTCATTGGCTACCCGGCATGACTATTTGCCAATTTTCTGTTTCCGACCGGTCGAACATGGTTGTGAAGGTCGATGTCAAAGGAACATCCATAAGGTTGCGCCACGGTGGTATTGACGCAATTGCCCATGTCAGGGAACCCAATATTGCTGCCCTTGCAGCACTTATGCCGAAAAAATTGCCGCCTGATACATCCAAAATGTTGTTATGCCCGATGCCCGGCGTCATTACCGCGATTTTTGTCAAAAAAGGCGATGAAGTCGAAGTCGGCCAACCTCTTGCGATCGTTGAAGCGATGAAAATGGAAAATATGCTGAGGTCGGAAAAGAAAAGCAAAATCGGCGAGATTTCGGTGAAAGTCGGACAAAGTCTCGGTGTTGACGAAACCATTATGGAGTTCGAATAGACATGACCGGAAAAGGAGATATGAGCGAGTGGAAAAAACTTGCTGAAAAGGAGCTTAAAGCTTCTCCCGACACACTTGTCTGGCACACCGCCGAGGGTATTGATGTCAAACCGCTTTATACAAAAGACGATCTCGCTCACGACGATCTTTTGGACACATTACCGGGACTGGACCCGTTTTTGCGTGGCCCCAGAGCGACAATGTATACCGGAAGGCCGTGGACAATCCGCCAATATGCCGGTTTCTCTACCGCCGAAGAATCGAATATCTTTTATAAAAAAGCCCTTGCGAGCGGGCAAAAAGGCCTTTCGGTCGCTTTTGATCTTGCCACACATCGCGGATATGACTCCGATCACCCGCGTGTTGTGGGAGACGTAGGAAAAGCCGGTGTTGCGATCGATTCAGTCGAAGATATGAAAATTCTCTTTGACGGTATTCCGCTTGATAAAATGTCTGTCTCGATGACGATGAACGGTGCTGTTATACCCATTCTTGCGAATTTTATTGTTGCGGGTGAAGAACAGGGCGTTGCAAGGCGCGATCTTTCGGGAACAATCCAGAACGATATTCTCAAAGAATTTATGGTACGCAATACCTATATCTATCCGCCCGAAGCATCTATGCGCATCATTGCCGATATTATCGAATATACCGCCAATGAAATGCCGCGCTTCAATTCGATTTCCATTTCCGGTTATCATATGCAGGAAGCGGGAGCCACGCTTGTACAGGAACTGGCCTTCACACTTGCAGACGGGCGAGAATATGTGCGTGCGGCCCTTA
Source organism: Ditibartonella apihabitans (assembly GCF_002007485.1). Classification (GTDB taxonomy): domain Bacteria; phylum Pseudomonadota; class Alphaproteobacteria; order Rhizobiales; family Rhizobiaceae; genus Bartonella; species Bartonella apihabitans. The sequence goes on along the minus strand of NZ_CP015820.1, from coordinate 50,323 downwards.
AAAAAGGGCTTGATGTTGACCAATTTGCCGGTCGACTTTCATTTTTCTTTGCCATCGGCATGAATTTTTTCATGGAAGCGGCAAAATTACGTGCGGCACGTTTTTTATGGTCGCGCATTATGCACGAATTTTCACCTAAAAAAGCATCTTCCCTGATGCTGCGCACCCATTGTCAGACGTCCGGTGTTTCTCTTCAAGAACAGGACCCGTATAACAATATTGTGCGTACCGCTTATGAAGCATTGGCGGCTGTTTTGGGTGGTACACAATCGCTTCATACCAATTCGTTTGACGAGGCGATTGCGTTACCTACCGAATTTTCGGCGCGCATTGCCCGCAATACGCAATTGATTTTGCAAAATGAAATGGGTCTTACCAAGATCATCGACCCGCTCGCCGGTTCCTATTATGTCGAAACGCTTACCAAAGAACTCGTCGACAAAGCATCGGCTCTCATTGACAAGATAGAAGCCATGGGCGGCATGACCAAAGCGGTGATTGACGGCTTGCCGAAACGCCTCATCGAAGAAGCGGCAACCGCCCGTCAGGCGGCCGTTGACAAGGGAGAAGAGATTATCGTCGGGGTTAATAAATTCCGTTCCGATGAGGAAAAGAAAATCGATATCCTTGAAATTGACAATACAAAAGTCCGAGCCCAACAAATTGCCCGACTGGAAAAGATTAAACAAACCCGCAATAGTCGGAAAGTAGCCGAAACATTGGGGAATTTAGAAAATATTGCCAGAAGCGGAAAGGGTAACCTGCTTGAAGCCGCAGTGGAAGCCGCAAGGGCGCGCGCAACTGTCGGTGAAATATCGGACACAATGCGCAAAGTTTTCGGTGACCATTCGGCAAAACCTGTTGTGGTCAAAAACATCTATGGCAAAGCATTTGCGAGCGAACCCGAATATAAAACATTAAAACAGCGCTTGAGCGATATAATTAATACAACAGACCAACGCCCGCGCATCATGATTGCCAAACTCGGACAGGATGGTCACGATCGCGGAGCAAAAGTCATTGCTTCGGCATTCGGCGATATGGGATTCGAAATCATTGCCGGGCCACTTTTCCAGACACCGGAAGAAGCAGCCGAAATGGCTATTGAAAACAAGGTTCAACTCATCGGTGTTTCTTCGTTGGCAGCCGGCCATAAAACCCTGTTGCCGGAGCTTGTCAAAGCGTTGCAAAATCGCAATTCCAAGATTATCGTGGTCTGTGGCGGCGTTGTGCCCCGGCAGGATTACGAATTTCTGAAAGAAAACGGTGTTGCTGCTGTTTTTGGTCCCGGAACCAATGTGGTCGAAGCAGCCGGCAAAATCCTTGATCTTTTACAAGGGAAATTACGTAATATTTGATGAGACCAATTTATATTGCATGGCTATATAGGGAGTTTTTCCAGTGTACCACTTTGGCCGACTGAACCATGTCGCAATCGCCGTACCGGATATCGAACAGGCTGCCGAACTTTATCGTTCCGTGAACAATGATGTTTCTCCTGTTCAGGACCTGCCTGAACATGGTGTCAGAATTGTTTTCGTCGAACTGCCCAATACAAAACTCGAACTGATGAGCCCATTGGGAGATAATTCACCAATCGCAAAATTTCTTGAAAAAAATCCGAATGGTGGCCTCCATCACATCTGTTTTGAAGTTGATGATATTCTAAAAATGCGCGACCAACTTGTTGCCGAAGGCATTCGAATTCTTGGCGACGGGAATCCTAAAACCGGCGCACATGGGAAACCCGTTCTATTCATCCATCCGAAAGACTTTGATGGAACATTGGTAGAGCTTGAAGAGGTTTAAGGCCAAGGACGCTTCCAAATCCATCGCTTTAGATTTTCTGCCACAAAAATCCTTTTGCATTGTCTGAAAGAAATTCAAAAGCTTGCTCTATAGCTCTATGTTTTTTCACATGCCCCCTTCATGAAAAAGGGTGAGTGTGAAAAAGGGAAGCGTGCTTTTCAAAAATTATAACTGTGACGCCAGCCGGAGCCGGTTTTGCATAAAAATCCTTAAAAAGTGAAAAAAGCAGCCACGTCCTGTTCATCGTTTTCATTTCTCAAGAGAAGAGAGCAGCACACATGAAGTCTTGAAACTTTCTAACACATGAAAGATGCTGACTATCGAAAAGGCGAGATAGCTAAACCTTCGGAGAAAACGACTTGAACGGAGAGATCAAGCATTCCCTCACTTTATCTCATTCAATTCCATAAACTGGCAACTCAATAAAGCGGATATTTGACTAATAATATAAAGGCAAACTTGGCGCGGTTACGTCTTTCTCAGATTGTTTTTGAATATAAAAATTGTTCTCTATGAATTCAAAAGCAATTTTTATAGAAGTGATATTTTCTATTTTCTTTGAATAGAAACCGATCGAATCCGGAAAACCGGATAGAATTTCTCACGCGAGTTCGCTGATAATATAATTCAGCACCACGCGGCCTTTTTTGGTCGCACGGATGCGGCTATTGCCCACCATTTCTACAAGACCTTGTTGTTGAAGATCGGCAACTTTACTCTGGTTCAATCCTTGAATCGCCAGTTTTTCATAACGGGCAAGATCAAGCCCCTCGGCAAGCCGCAGGCCCATCAAGACCATTTCTTCCGCCTGTTCACTTTTTGTCAAATGTTCTTCTTCAACAATACCGTGGCCTTGTTTTTCAACGAGTTCCAACCAGCGCTCGGGAATTTTTTCGGTTATCGTTACCAATCGCCTATCCGGAAAATCGCCATTTGAAGAGGGGAGAAACCTGCCATGCGCCCCCGGTCCAATACCGACATATTGCTGGTAGCGCCAGTAAATGAGATTATGTTGCGACTGCGCATTGGCGGCTGCATGATTGGATATTTCATAAGCCGGAAGCCCGTGACTTTCGGTTATCTCCTGTGTGAGATCATAAAGATCGGCACTCAAATCCGCCTCCGGCAATTTGAGTTTTCCGGCTTTATAGAGCCTGTCAAACCCCGTGCCCTCTTCAATGGTCAATTGATAAAGCGAAAGATGATCGGCTGCGAGATCAATTGCTTCTTCCAGCTCATGTTTCCATGATTGCAATGTCTGGTGGGGCCGCGCATAAATAAGGTCAAAGGAAAGCCGCGGAAAAATCTCGCGTGCAAGACCAATGGCAAAACGTGCCTGTTCGACATTATGAATGCGCCCCAGGCGTTTCAATTCTTCATCATTTAAAGATTGAACGCCCAAAGAAAGCCGGTTGACACCGGCTGAACGATAGCCATGAAAACGCCCGGCCTCGACGCTTGAAGGATTGGCTTCCATTGTAATTTCGGCATTGTCCACAATCGGCCAATAGCGATCAATACTTTTCAACAGTGATTCGACTGTTTTCGGTGACATCAGCGATGGCGTACCACCGCCGATAAAAACAGTTGTCGCCTTATGGGCTCCTGTCCATTCACGCACTGTTGCCATCTCTCTTGCAAAAGCTTTGGCAAAACGGTCTTCATCCACACCTTTTAACCGGACATAGGAATTGAAGTCGCAATAAGGACATTTGGCGGCACAAAATGGCCAATGGACGTAAATACCGAAAGGCTCGTCCATCAGTTTTCCAGTAACGCTTCGGCAAATTGTTTGAAAGCCCGTGCGCGGTGGGACAAAGCATGTTTGTCGCCCGGCTTCCAACCATGTTTTTCCTCTGCCGTCATTTCGCCGAATGTTTTGTCATAGCCTTCCGGCTGGAAGATAGGATCAAAACCGAAACCCTTTTTGCCGCGCGGCGGCCAAACCAAAGTGCCTTCGATTTCGCCACGGAAATATTCCGCATGACCATCCGGCCAGGCAAGGCAAAGTACCGAGACAAAACGGCCATGCCGTTTATCAGGCGTTGTTGCACCCTTCTTTTCCAATGCATCTTCAACTTTTTTCATTGCTTTGTCGAAATCGCGGTGCCCATCAGGTTGAATAGCCCAATCGGCAGTATAAACGCCGGGTGCCTTGTCGAGAGCGTCTGCCTCCAGTCCTGAATCGTCCGACAATGCCGGCAGCCCTGTCGATTTGGCAGCAAAAAAAGCTTTGATATAGGCGTTTTCTTCAAATTTCGTGCCGGTTTCTTCCGGTTCTTCCAGCCCCAATTCGCCCGCCGATGTGGTTTCAAAACCGAACGGGCCAATAAGATCGGCTATTTCCCTGAGTTTGCCGGAATTATGGGTTGCAACAACCAGTTTTTTCCCGTCAAGCTTTCTCATCGATAATCCACCTTTCAGGCTGCAATAACTTTCTTCTGCAATTCAATCAAATCGTGAATGCCGCCTTTAGCCAAAGACATCAAAGTTGAAAACTGCTCCTCACTGAACGGGTCACCTTCTGCGGTTCCCTGTATTTCAACAATTCCACCTTTACCGGTCATCACGAAATTGGCATCGGTTTCGGCATTGGAATCTTCTGCATAATCAAGATCAAGCACCGGTGTTCCCTGATAAATGCCGCAAGAAATTGCCGCAACATGGTCTTTCAGCACTTTATTGCGCAAGACCATCTGGCGCGTTTCCATAAAGCCCAGACAATCATAAAGGGCAACCCATGCTCCGGTAATCGATGCCGTGCGGGTTCCGCCATCGGCCTGAATAACATCACAATCAATCGTAATCTGCATTTCGCCCAAGGCTTTCAAATCAACAACCGCGCGCAGTGAACGGCCGATCAAACGCTGGATTTCCATGGTGCGCCCACCCTGTTTGCCGGAAGCGGCTTCGCGGCGCATTCTTTCACCGGTTGAACGGGGCAACATACCATATTCGGCTGTAACCCAACCTTTACCGGAATTGCGCATCCAGTTGGGGACACGTTCTTCAAGGCTTGCGGTACATAAAACATGGGTATCACCGAACTTGACCAGACATGACCCTTCGGCATGCTTGTTCACATGACGTTCAAATGAAACGGCGCGCATCTCGTTGCTGGCACGATTGGACGGACGCATAAATTTTCCTTTCCGTGAAGTATTGTTTCAAGCATCTTTAGACCATTTGACCCGTCTTTGGCAAAACTTATATAGAAGGAAAGAAATGCGATCATTGAAGGAATATGATGAAACACGCCGCCATTCCGGATGAATTGAAAAGTCTCGACGAAAGATCCCGCGATATATTCAGGCGTATTGTCGAAACCTATCTGAACGAAGGGGACCCTGTCGGGTCGGCCAATCTGTCCCGACAATTGCCACAAAGCCTCTCGCCGGCAACCATCCGCACAATTATGAGCGATCTCGAGCATTTAGGGCTTATCTACTCGCCCCATATTTCTGCCGGTCGTATGCCGACGCAATCTGGTTTGAGGTTTTTTGTAGATGCTTTTATCGAAGTGGGAGACCTTCCGGAAGATGAACGCAAAGCTATAGAAACACAGGTTGAAGAAGCAGGCCATAGCCAATCGGTTGAACAATTCTTGACCGGTGCAAGCCAAATTCTATCCGGTTTGTCACGCGGTGCCGGACTGGTTTTGTCGACAAAAAACGAAGGAACACTCAAACATATCGAATTTGTGCGCCTCGATTCGTCGCGTGCCATGGCAGTTCTGGTAACCCAAAACGGTGATGTGGAAAATCGTATCGTCAATTTACCCGAAGGGGTAACATTGTCACAATTGAGCGAAGCCACCAATTTTCTGAACGCCCATATTCAGGGACGTACTTTAAGTGAAGCCAAAGCCGAAATCTCAAGACAGAGAGAAGAGACCAAGGCCGCTCTTGATGAATTGTCGCAACATCTCGTCGATCAAGGGCTTGCCGTTTGGGGCGGCGAAGATCAGGGGCGTAAAACCCAGCTTATTGTGCGCGGGCGCGGCAACCTTCTGGAAGATGTCAAAGCTGCAGAAGATATTGAACGTTTGCGCCATCTTTTCGACGATCTTGAAACACGTGAAAGCATGATGCAGCTTCTTGACCTTGCCGAGGAAGGTTCGGGTGTGCGTATTTTTATCGGGTCTGAAAACAAACTGTTTTCGTTATCCGGCTCGTCTCTTATCGTTGCTCCTTATTGCGATTCAAACCAGCATGTTCTTGGTGCTCTCGGCGTTATTGGACCGACCCGCTTGAACTATGCCCGCATTGTTCCGATGGTCGACTATACTGCCCAACTGGTCTCGCGACTTCTCAAATAGACGTAAATAAACGCCGTTAAATGTCGTAAAACCTTACCCTCTATTGCACTTATCGGCTGGTGATGGGATACTTTCCGGATAGGCCCTGTCATCGTCCGCCCCTTTCCGCAAGTCACATCTGTTTTATGGGCTGCATTTGTGTTTTACGGAAAGTACAAAGGAGAGCATCCCATGAAAGCCGCTTTCATCCATGCCGTTGTACTACTCAATGCGTTTTTATTTTTCGCTATATCCGGATTTGCCGAACCTGTGCATTTTGTTCTGGCGCTCGCCCGCAGCACAACAACGCCGGCGGAAGAAACATTTACTTATGCCATACCCAAACAACTCGGCTATTTTGAGGAAGAAAATATCAATCCGACATTGCTCTTTACCGATGGCTCCACAGCAGCTCTTCAGGCAGTTGCATCCGGTTCGGCCGATATTGCCTATGCATCGTCTGCCAATATTGCAGCCGCTGTCGACAAAGGCGTGCCACTCAAAGCATTTGCCGGAATAACGGTCAGATGGCCTTATTTTATCGGTGTCCCGAAAGGCTCCACTATCAAATCCATTGCCGATCTTAAAGGAAAACGGGTGGGCGTAATTAGCCTCGCTTCGGCTTCTTATGCAGATTTACGGGCGAATTTGAAAATTGCCGGCTTGAAAGAAAGTGACGTTACAATTGTCCCTGTTGGTGCAGGTGCGCGCGCGGCAGCCGCGCTCAATGCGAAGGATATCGACGCAGTCGACAGCTATTCGGATAGTTTTACCGTCATGCGTCAAAACGGCGTTGAATTCGATCTTCTGCAACGACCGGAAGAAATGAACCGCCTTTTCAGCGTTACTATGGTCACAAGCCAGAAAATATTCGATGACAAGCCGCATGAACTTTCGGCTTTTGCACGCGCTGCCTATAAAGGCATGATCTACACCAAACTTTATCCCGATAGTGCCTTGAAACTTGCTTTTAAGGAATTCCCCGAACTGGGCGGCTCTGATAATCCGACGGGACAAGATGCCAAAAATACGGCCGAAGCTATGGCCATAGCACTTGCCGATTCGACACCGGCTGACAAACCGGATCCGGCAAGTTGGGGAAAATGGCTTGATATTCCTGATGAACGCTGGCAAGCAGTTTTATCTTTTGCTCATCAAACAGGTTCAACTGAACGCCTGCTTCATGTAAAAGACGTCTGGAACAATTCCTTGATGCAGGAAATTTATAATTTCGATATCAAGACAATTGTTAAAAAGGACTAACCCGTTTAAAGCGAAGGCTGTCATTCTGAAGGATTGAGAAAACGTCTATGCCGTCTATCAAAAAGCCCCTTATCACCATCAAGGGATTGCATAAAAGCTATATAAGCAAAAAAGACGGCACGATTGACGCGTTGAAGAATGTCAATCTGGAAATTGCCGAAGGCGCTTTTGTTGCACTTGTGGGGCCATCCGGCTGCGGCAAAACAACGTTACTTAAAATCCTTGCCGGTCTTGTGGACAATTTTGTCGGTGATGTGATGCTTAACGGCGTTGCCGTTACCCGTCCTTCGCCGGAAGTGGGATTTGTTTTTCAGGACCCTACACTGCTTCCGTGGCGTACAATCCTGCAAAACATCCTCTTGCCGGTCGAATTGATGCATCTTGACAAAAGAGAGTACCATGACCGCGCTTTGATGCTCATGGAAACGGTGGGACTTAAAGGATTTGAAAACAAATTGCCGACCGAGCTTTCAGGCGGAATGCGACAACGTGCGGGAATTTGCCGTGCGCTTATTCGTGACCCGAAAGTTCTGCTTATGGATGAGCCATTCGGGGCGCTTGATGCAATGACCCGCGAAGTTTTAAATGGCGAATTGCAAAATATCTGGCTTGAAAGCAAAAAAACTGTCCTTTTTGTTACCCATTCCATTCCCGAAGCGGTATTTCTTGCCGACAAAGTGGTGGTGATGAGCCCGCGCCCCGGCCATATTGAAGAAATTGTCGATGTCAAATTGCCCCGTCCACGCGAGCTTCAGGAATTAACCGATAAAAAGGTCGGAAAAATTTTAGGTCAAATAAGACAGCATTTTGAAAATTTTAGTATGAATTGTTGAACTGCTGTTGCATATCCATCAAATCCTGTGATTGAGAAATCGGCAAAACCGCAGAAAGGCTGGCAATGTTTAAAAATGAAAAAACACTTCAAGCATTGCTTGTTGTTGTTGTTTTTATTCTGGTTGTCGGCTTCTGGGAAACATCGGTCCGGCTATGGCAGGTTCCTACCTATCTTTTGCCACCGCCCAGTCTCATCTTCTACCAGCTTGTCCGGCTGATAAGGTCGACTCTTTTCTGGGATAATCTCGGTGTTACCATGGCTGAAGTTTTGCTCGGCTATATTTGCGGCATAGTGCTTGCGGCAATTCTTGGCGTTGCTATTTCTCAAGTTCGCGTTTTCCAGCTTGCGTTTTTGCCCTATATTATCGCTTTCCAGACGATACCGACAGTTGCCCTTGCACCGATTTTTCTGCAATGGTTCGGCTACGGCATTACATCAAAAATTGTTATGGCCGCACTTATTTCGTTTTTCCCGATGCTTATCAACGTGATTGCCGGTTTACAATCGGCAGGACGGGAAGAAATCCAGATGCTCAAGGCATTCGGTGCCAACGAAATACAGATTTTGCTGAAAGTAAAATTGCCGGCTTCCCTGCCATTTGTTTTTGCAGGTCTCGGCCTTGGCATTATCTTTGCCCTGATTGGCGCAATTGTTGCCGAATTTGTCGGTGCCCAAAAGGGCTTGGGCAAAATGCTTATGCAATTCAACGAGCAGTTCAACATTGCCGGTCAATTTGCCATTCTTGTCATTCTGGCACTTATTGGCGTTATTATGCATTTGATGGTCGGTTTTGCAAAACACAGAATCATTTTCTGGGGTGGACAAAGATAATCCGGAATTTTCCGCATTTGCCCTGCAACATATCGCTTCAAAAAACGTTATAATCAACACGAAAAGTGGGGAATCATTTGTTTCTTTTCCTGACATTTTAAGGAAAAACTGCCTTAAAATTTGAAAATGGCACTCCGAAACACAATTTAAGCGAAGAGAACTTTCTTTTATGCGCAAGTTGAGTTAGATACTCTTAGAAACGCTCTAAAGAGTGTCGGTTTGATTATTGGAATTTATGGAATAGGCTTAGAGTTATGCGGATAAGGCTTGGAACACGGAAAAGTGCGTTAGCGCGCGTGCAAGCGGAAAGTGTGGCTAAGCTTTTGCGGGAGCTTGATCCTACATTAACAGTCGAAACTGTTTTGCTTGGCTGTGTAGGTGACAAAGATAAGCACACAAGTTTTCAGGATATTGGCAATGTCGGGGTTTTCACCAAAAGTGGTGAAGAAGCTCTGTTGAACCGTGAAGTCGATGTTGTTGTCCATTCTTTGAAAGACCTACCGACTGTTCAGCCGGAGGGACTTGTTCTTGCCTCTGTGCCAAAGCGCGAAGACCCGCGTGATGTTCTATGCGGCTTGAAATTTGACGATATTCGCGGCAATCATCACAAAATCGGCACCGGTTCCATTCGTCGCGCCGCCCAGCTCAGGTCGTTTTTCCCGGATATCGAAATTGTGCCGGTTCGTGGCAATGTACCGCCGAGATTACGCCGCGCTGTCGATAAAAACGGTATTGATGCAACAATTCTTGCGGCTGCGGGATTGAAACGGCTTGGCCTTTTTGAAGACAGCATGGAATGTCTCAACCCGCAAATATTCCCTTATGCCGTTGCCCAAGGGGCGCTCGGCATAGAATGCCGCCAAGGTGACAGAGATATTTTGCGGCTTCTCAAAGCGATTGAATGCAAAAAATCACGTGCGGAGACCGATGCAGAACGCTCATTGATGAAATATCTCAATGCCGGATGCAATTTGCCTGTGGGTGTTTGCTCTACATGGAAGAACACAATGCTTTACATGAAAGCCACTGTAACGGGCGTTGACGGTTTGAAGCAGATTGTCGATTACGCGACAACTTGTACTTATGGTGTGGAAGAAATGGGCAAGGTCTTGGCTGAACGGTTGCTTGATAAGGGAGCCGGCGAACTACTTCGGGCCTGTACAGTCAATGGTAATAAAAAAATGGTTGAAAGCCTGCTAAAAGCCTGAATTGCGTGAAATTTCCATCCGGTTATCATTTATCGGTTAAAAGCAGGGAGGCGAACCTATTTAAGCGTTCCTTTTGCGGTTTGCCTCTTGATTTTTCTCGCTAAAATTTCGATATCGAATTTAACAACTATTATCGAAAAGTAGGAATCCTATGTCTGAGGAAAAAAAGAAATCTGCTGAAAGTGATATCAATAACCGCGACATTAAGAATCCGGCTGACAGAGATGCGTTGAAACGCGCAGCCGATGATTTTTTGAAACAGCGCAAGGAAGAAGCGAAAGCCGAAGTCGAAGATGATCAGGTTGCCGATGAAGGTGCCGATCCGGTTGCAGCCATGCAAGCTGAAAATGACGAGCTGAAAGATCAGGTTTTGCGCCTTGCTGCCGAAATGGAAAATTTACGCCGCCGTACGGCTCGTGATGTTGCCGATGCGAGAGCTTATTCCGTTGCCAATTTTGCACGTGATATGCTTCAGGTTTCGGACAATCTCAACCGCGCTTTGCAGGCGATCCCCGACGGCGCACGCGAGAAGGATACAGGGCTCAATGCTTTGGCAGAAGGCGTGGAAATGACAGAACGCGCCATGATGGCTGCTCTGGAGCGCAATGGCGTTAAAAAATTAGAGCCGGAAGGGCAGAAATTCGACCCGAATTTTCATCAGGCAATGTTTGAAATTCCAAATACTGATGTTCCGAACAACACAGTTCAACAGGTTGTTCAGGCCGGTTATGTTATCGGAGACCGTGTATTACGTCCCGCAATGGTTGGTGTTTCCAAGGGCGGTCCAAAAGAAACGGCGGCAAAAACCGAACCGCAGAACGAGAAAAAGCCGGAATGAACCGGTTTTTGTTCAATCAAAATCGATAATAGAAGTCAAGAATTTCTCCTAATTCACATTTTACTTCTAAAAAGGCGGGCTTTCCCCGCCTTTTTTATAGGTCATTCCGGCTAATCCTTCCGCTTAAAAATCCGGCGACGATTTCACACGTCGGGGGAAGTCGCAATATTTAACCCGATAAAATATTGATGTGAAAGTCCGCTTTCCTCTCACCACATCAATTGGTTCGAATCTTCGCGAATTTTGATTGACGACAGAAAAGCCCGAAGTCTTGACGGTTTCAAGGCACATGTGTTCATAGTAGCGCAGTCGCAACCCGTTTTACACGTGAGAAAAACTGCTACAACAATGACAAATGTCATAATAACCGGTGTCATAATCGCCGGTTAGAAGCAGGACACACGCGAACTACAATGCGATTTTGTTTTCTACCCAGCAGGACGGAAGCTGTGTTCAGTTTGCGACAACAAAACAGGAATATGCTTGCGCTGTTATCTTGCCACATGCAGCATTTGCTTCACTTTCGCTACCGAATGAACCAAAGCGCACCCGATAGACTTGTTTGCCATCAATTTTGGCTGGTTCGACATGTCCGAGCGAAGCGACTTTCGAATCTTTCAAAGACTTTTGTATCGTTTTCAAAAATCCGTCGGCAGAAGCTTTATCCGGTAGTGCTGCTACCTGTACAATGTAGCTTAGCTGAATTTCATTTTTCAAAATATCGGTAACAGTCTTTTTGCCTTCATCGGCATAAGCCATGGTTGTCGGAGCGGTTTCCATTTTAACTGTTTTTTTGACCGGAATGGATATAGTAGACCGTGTTTCAGTAACTGTTTTTGCAGGTTCGACCGCCCGATTACCACGTGAATTAACAGAAGCAGTTACGACTTCCGCGTTTCTTTTACCCGATTGCGCAATTGCCGGTTGGGGCTGACCACGCCAGGCTGATTGCGCCACACTCCATTGGGCAAAAATACGTTTTTTGGTCGAGCGGCTTGCACTATCCATATAAGCATTGGCTAACAAGACAACGACATCGTCACGCTGGCGCCCCGACGTTCCACCAAGAACAACAATAACCAGTTTTTTGCCGTCCTTGGCAATTGTGGTGGTGATGGTAAAACCGGCAAGACCGGTAAAGCCGGTTTTTAACCCGTCTGCTCCGTCAATCCTGTCGAGAACACGATTGTGGCCTTTATAGACCTGACCGCGGTAAACAAATTCACGTTGGCTGAAGAGATGATAATATTGCGGAAAATGTTCACGCATGGCAATCGACATCAAAGCAATATCACGGGCTGTCGAAACATGCCCCTGTGCAGGGAGCCCGTTCGGATTTTTGAAAGTGGTATTGCGCATACCGAGGCTTCTTGCCTTCAAGGTCATAACACGGGCGAAATTCTCTTCGCTCCCGCCGAGATATTCAGCCACGACAACAGCCGCATCATTGGCTGAAAGAACAATCATGGAATTGACTGCATCACGGACCGAAAGCTTTGAACCGGCAGGCATACCGAGCTTCATCCTCGGTTTGCTGGCTGCATGTCGGGAGACGGGCATTTCGGTATTCCAATTCAGACGGCCGCTTTGTATTGCATCAAAAACGAGATAAAGCGTCATTACTTTGGTGATTGATGCAGGCGGGCGTATTTCATCAGCACGGTTTGCAAACAAGACATTGCCGGTATTCGCATCGACAACAATTGCCGGAAGTTCAACCGCATTGGACTTGGCCTGCACCGGCGCCAGCGCAAAAAATAGAACACTCGCAACTGCAATAAGTACCGCGACCGAAAACCGTAAAACCTTAAAAAAACGCATCAGTCTTCCCTGCCTGAAATGAAGCAATACAAAAATATACGCAAACAACAAAACCGGTTACATCATGCGGCATATGAATGACAACGTTAATAGCTTGCCATGTAACAACGTTAATTTTCAGTAAATAACGTTGAAACGTTCATAACCCCTAAAACCAGTTATACAGGATTCAAGATGATAATCAACCTGAGCGTTCTGTCATTGCGTTACGCGCGTATAACGCAATAACCCTCAAAAATTTATTTTTTATTATTTTAAGAGAATTATACTTATTTATTATTTATTAATATTCTATTTTTTATGACTATTATCTAAAAATAGTTTTTTTCGAATAGGAAATTATTAAAATTTCACCTTTCCGATCTATGTCATAGTTTCAATTTGATAAAAATTTCCAAAAATAGAGCCTATAAACCTTATTATATGCTTTCAAACCATGATTTCGGAAAACGAACGCCTATAAAAGATATTGAAATTCGATATTGAAACTTCCTATAGCTCACAAAAAATAGACAATTTGTTTTATGTACATAATGGCAATTAAGGTTTTTGTTGCAGGTGATCAAAAGGAAATATTTTAAAAGATAAAACGAAGAAGCCTTATTTTCATTTATTCTTCATAAAAGGAACGATTTTCTATCAAACGAGATAATCCTCATAATCGGAACAAAATTTTACCTTCTGTGAAGGAAATGGCCTTCAACAATTTATCCTTGAGATAACTGTATCTTAGTCTCTGCAATAAAGGCGATTGCCGCTATGTGTTCCGGATTTCAAGATGGGAAAAAGAAGGGGAGCAATTTCCGGATAATTCGTATAAACAATAATTTTATAATATCATGACGATGGTGTCCGCGGTGGGATTCGAACCCACGACCCCAGGATTCATACCACTTCGACTTTCGCCGCCAGTCAACACGCTATGACCGTTTGTGGTCTGGACTGTCCCTTCACCATCGGCTTAACCCGTAAGGTGCTGCCCGTCCAGTCTCTACACCTTCCCTTTTTGAGGGCTTGGCTCGGGATTGGCAATGACTTTGAAAAGTCATAAGCGTTCCCCGACTTTGAGCAGATCCGCTTCAAAAGTTTCCTTGAGAGGCGCCCAATTTCAATGTTTCAGGAATCCTGTGCTCTATCCTGCTGAGCTACGCAGACTTCATCGCAGTGGAAGCATTAAACAATATAGCGGCTCCGATCAATCATTTTTCGCCAAGTTTCTGTTTAAGAAACGCCAATACTTTTTCCGGCGGCACATTTTTGGCAATGAATGACTGGCCCAACCCGCGTGTTAATATAAAGGTCAGACTGCCATGTTCGACCTTCTTGTCCTGAGCGATAATTTTCATCAATGTTGCAGCATCCGGCACGCCGCCCGGAACATCCTGCAAAGCCACAGGAAGGCCGACAGAACTCAAATGGGTTTCCACCCGCGTTGCAACATCGGCAGGACAAAGTCCCAGATAATTTGAAAACTGGTGTGCGAGAACCATGCCGATAGAGACCCCTTCTCCATGGACAAGGCGATTCGAATCATAATTTGTAACCGTTTCCAAGGCATGACCGAAAGTGTGCCCCAAATTCAATAATGCACGTTCTCCCGCCTCATGTTCATCATGGGCGACCACATCGGCTTTTGAACGACAGGAGCGGGCTATCGCCTCGATCCGTTCGTGCCCCCCGAGAAAAATCTTTTGCCAATTTTTTTCAAGCCACGAAAAAAAGTCCGGTTGATTGATCAATCCGTATTTGGCAACTTCGGCATAACCGGCTCTGAATTCCCGTTCAGGAAGAGTGTCGAGAATCTCGGTATCGGCAATGACAAGTTTCGGCTGATAAAATACACCAATCAGATTTTTTCCCTGACGTGTGTCGATACCGGTTTTGCCCCCGACAGACGAATCAACCTGCGCCAGAAGGGACGTTGGAATCTGGATAAAATTCATTCCACGACGCACTATTCCGGCAGCAAATCCTGCAAGATCACCGACAACACCACCGCCAAATGCAATGACAAAATCGCCACGCTCCAGACGATTATCAAGAATATCATTTGTGACATTTTGCAGTGTTTCGAAACATTTCGATTTTTCACCGGCTTTAACCACTACCGGAACCACATCAATTCCGCCATCACGCAAACTTTGTGTCAACATTCCCAAATGCAGTGCTGCAACATTTTCATCTGTCACAACAACAACACGTTTTCCCGGAAAACGGCGGGCAATCTCGTGACCTGCCGAGACAACCAGACCGGGGCCTATCAGAATATCGTAACTACGTTTCCCCAGTGTTACTTGAACTGTCTGATTTTCCATTTTTAGCTGCCTTTTATTGCGGTTTTTCAGGTTTTGAAAGATAGCTTTCGACAGAGCGTATAACAGAACGGGCAACCACGTCACGACGCGTCTTCCGACTACTTACACGAATGTCTGATAAAGCATAGACGGGATAACGCTCCGCCATCAATTTTTCCATAAAGGCACGCGGATCAGGTCTTTGCAATAAGGGGCGATTTTGACGGTGCGATACCCGCTCCATCAATACGTCAAGCTCGGCGTGAAGCCAGATAGAAATACCCTTCTCGGCAATGGCTTTACGTGTCTCCCCGTTCATATAGGCACCGCCACCGGTAGCCAGCACCATGGGCCCCTCTTTCAGCAAACGGAGAATCACCCGCCGTTCGAGATCCCGAAAAGCAGGCTCGCCATAACTTTCGAACAATTCCGGTATTGTCATACGTGCTGCTTGCTCGATCTCGTAATCCGCATCATGAAAAGGAAGTTCCAACATGGTCGCAACACGTTTGCCAATTGTGGATTTGCCCGCTCCCATGAGCCCGACAAGCACAAGCGAGCGACCATCGAGATGAGACAACAGTCGATGCGCGGTTTTTGCCATTGGACCAGTTTTTGAAAATCTGCTTTTCATAATTTCGTTTCGACATTTATCTCGGAATAAGTCAATCCCTGTTAATCTTTATAAGGCATGATAGTGTTTAAAACTTTTTCAATTTTGGATAATTTTGCGCCGGTATGCCCACTCTTACTCGTTTATTCATCGCTTTTGCCATTCTGGTTGCACTCGTTTATGCTGCAATGGTCGGACTTGTTTATATCGTAAAACCGGTGACCACCGATATAACAATCGAAATTCAACCGGAAAATCTGCATTTGCGTGATCGCTCCGCACTGTCTCAAGTTTCAGGCAGTCAAAATCCCGCAAATGGTGAGGTAAACACAAATGATCAGGAAAACAAAAGGCACTTGTCCAGTGACCAGAATAGCAAAGAGGCTGACACAAAGCCGAATGATGTGACGGACCACGGTTCAAATAATGTTAATCTCCGGAAAGCTCGACAGACTACCGGAAATTTGCCTTCCCGTCCGAAAACTCCTGACATAACCACGCCTTCAAATACCAAGAAGGATAAGAAATGAACCTCTCTGCGACAATCGACAATTTTCTTGAAATGATGAGCGCCGAACGCGGCGCCTCGAAAAATACACTCGAAGCCTATCGACGCGATCTTTTATGGGCAAATGAAGAACTGGCAGGAGCGGGAACATCTCTTATTGATACTGGAAGGGAACAACTTACGAAAATATTGGCATCCATGCAAAAAGACGGTTTTGCTGCTACCTCCCAAGCAAGACGTTTGTCGACATTGCGTCAATTTTTCCAGTTTCTCTACGCAGAAGGTTTACGCAATGACGACCCTTCAGGCGACCTTCTATCCCCGCGCAAACACCCGAATTTGCCGAAGATTATCAGCGAAAAACAGGTGGACAATCTGCGTGATCTTGCTGAAAAAAATGCTCAACGTGCCGATTTCACTGCGGCCGAGCATAAAAAAGCGATGCGGCTTCATACCATTGTCGAACTGCTTTACGCGACAGGTTTACGCATCAGCGAACTTGTCACTATGCCGGTCCGCATTGTTCGCGGTGCGCCGGATTTTCTATTGATCCGCGGTAAAGGGTCAAAAGAACGAATGGTGCCCTTGTCCGGAAAAGCCAAGGAAGCAATCAGGAAATGGCTTGAATTGCGAGATAAAACAACGGATAGTGACAGTTCCTATCTTTTTCCTGCCCATAGCGAACAGGGGTATATTGCGCGACAGGTTGTTGCGCGCGAACTTAAAATTCTTGCAATAGATGCCGGAATCAATGCCCATAACATTTCACCACATGTTATCCGCCATGCTTTTGCCAGCCATTTGTTACAGCATGGTGCCGATTTGCGCGTTGTCCAACAATTGCTGGGACATTCGGATATATCTACGACACAAATCTATACCCACGTTCTTGAAGAAAAGCTGCAAAGTCTTGTAAATGAGCATCACCCGCTTGCCGAGCGCTCTCATGCAGAGTAAAGAAAATGTTATGTTATTTATAAGACACCGTTAAAGCTTAAAACAAACCACAAAAATGGTATCATAAAAAGTTGGAGCCGATGTATAATTATCTTGATTTCGAAAAGCCGGTTGCTGATCTGGAAGGGCAAATCTTCGAACTGAAGAAAATAGCCCAGGAAAAAGGTAGCGTCGATATGGGGGATGAAATATCCCGTCTTGAAGAACGCTCACAAGCGGCCTTGCGTGATCTTTATAAAAAACTTACGCCCTGGCAAAAGGCGCAAGTTGCGCGCCATCCGGATAGACCGCATTTTCTGGATTATTCAAAAGAACTCTTTACCGATGTGACACCTCTGGCCGGTGACCGGAAATATGGCGAAGATGAAGCGATTCAAGCAGGTTTTGCCCGTTTCAACGGTCAGGCAATAGCCTATCTCGGACAAGAAAAAGGTTACGACACCCAATCGAGATTGCGCTACAATTTCGGCTCTGCCCGTCCGGAAGGCTACCGCAAGGCTGTGCGCATCATGGAATTGGCCGATCGTTTTTCGCTTCCTGTTATTACCCTTGTCGATACCGCCGGTGCCTATCCGGGAGTAAGTGCAGAAGAACGCGGACAAGCTGAAGCCATTGCCCAATCAACAGCCGAAACCTTGCGGTTAAAAGTGCCTGTCGTTTCTGTTATTATTGGTGAAGGCGGTTCAGGCGGTGCTATTGCAATTGCGGCTGCCAACAAAGTTTATATGCTTGAACACGCAATCTATTCTGTTATCTCTCCCGAGGGTGCAGCTTCCATTTTATGGCGCGATGCTACACGGGCAAAAGATGCGGCGACATCTATGCACATTACCGCTCAAGATCTCTATAAATTGAAAATTATTGACGGTATTATTCCTGAGCCTCTGGGCGGTGCACACCGCAATAAGAAAGAAGCCATTGACGCAGCCGGTCAGGTAATCGAAGCGGCATTGAAGGGCATGGCCGAAAAAGATGGTGACACTCTGAAAAGAGAACGCTGGGATAAATATCTGGAAATTGGCCGCTCGCTTGCCAAATAATGTTGATTAGCCTGCAATAATCGAAGCGACTATTTCTACGTCGGATAAGCCGACATCTATCCCTTATAATCCCGATTGAGGATTATTGTTCTTGTGTTTCACGTGAAAACATCGGGGTGGGAGCTTCCTGACCAGCACTTTATCCAGAGGGTGATTTGTTTTCAAAGATATCCGATTACCGAACCGGCAGAGTGTGACTCCAGCATTCTGTTCAATCCTGTTTTCCCGATAGAAAAATTGTCATGTAAAATATCAATTTTATTGATGAATTTTATCTATAAAATATCGATAATTCAACATTAGTATTTTCATAGACTAGTTTTCTCACTCACCTATTTTATAGTGAAAATACATTAAGAAAACTCATGAATTCATTCAATGGTGAATATTCATTCATCTTTTGATTTTCCGATTTAAAAATAGACTTATCCAAAATATCTATAATAATCTTGCGAATTGGTCACTCAATCTCACCGACATTATTGTTACTTTCCAATGTGTATTGCGAAATGAACAGAAAGGGCCGGTCACATCATTCTGGTCAAACATCGCGGCCAATAACCGAGAAGAGGTTCTTGCCCAAATCAAGCAACGAATATTATCGTTTACGACTTCTCGCGCGTACACTTGCAGGTTTTGATCTCGTTATGGTTCCCAATGTCATTATTTTTGTTTTGCGCGATATAAAAGGCAGGATTCGCTCCATTGTGCGCCGCGAGACAGCAATACACCCCTCTGTCGGAGCAAACCCCGGCCTTGCCAGATGAAAAAAAATGGCACTGCCATTGTTTTGAATTCTGCAACGGATATTCCAATCCGGTATCAATACCATGTCATAAAGCTCATCTCTGCGACAAAGTTTTTCAGCGCTATTTCTGTAAGGCAACTTTACCCGACGATTATAATTGGCGTCCCATGGCTGGTCGCACCATCCGTCAGTTAATTTTACACGTTGGAGCATTAACGCATGATGTGGTAGACTATGTAAATCATTCTTTTGAAAACCGCCAAGAATTGGCATAACAGCAATGGGTGTTGCGCCGTCACCTTCGCGTTTTCGGGCTGAAAAACCGTTTCTGCCCAAAGCGCACAGAAAACGATATTGGCCGATTGCCAAGATTCCTTTTGTTGTTGTACCGCATTTCTTGCGCACAGCGATAAACGAAACAATTTTTGGTGTTTTTAGCGGATTTCTGATTAAAGGCACTTGCATGATGTTCAGTTTTTCGTGATTGTGACTGCAATTATTACATAACGCCCGATAGCGTTTTTTATAAGGACAGAAAATGACCGATCGCACCCTTTTGATTGTAGATGATGACGAGGATCTGCGCTCTATTCTGGTAGAGCAACTACAAATGCATGAAGAATTCAATGTTCTTCAGGAAAGTACGGCTGCAAAAGGGCTTGAAACCGCAAGAAACGAAAATGTAGATCTTATTATTATGGATATCGGTTTGCCCGATCTTGATGGCCGTGAAGCTGTAAAAAAATTGCGTCAGGAAGGATTCCGTGCGCCGATCATCATGCTGACGGGTCATGATACCGATTCGGATACTATTCTCGGTCTTGAAGCCGGTGCCAATGACTATGTAACAAAACCGTTCCGATTTGCTGTTTTGCTGGCTCGTATCCGTGCACAATTGCGCCAACATGAACAGAGCGAAGATGCAACCTTCCAGGTAGGGCCTTATACATTCAAGCCCGGACAAAAATTGCTTATTGACGAAAAGGGCAGCAAGATCCGCTTGACCGAAAAAGAAGCCGCCATCATAAAATTCCTCTATCGTGCAGGAGACAGTGTTGTAAGCCGGGACACTTTGCTGGAGGAAGTTTGGGGTTATAATTCAGGGGTAACCACCCATACTTTGGAAACTCACGTTTATCGCCTCCGCCAAAAAATCGAGAAAGATCCCGCTAATGCGCAAATCTTGATAACCGATAGCGGTGGCTATAGATTGAATCCGTAAACATTGGTGAATACTGTCAAACAGTTTATTCACCTAAGCTTACGCTCCAAAGAAATCTCATGAAATGGATTGGCCACAATAAAAGGCCAGTTTATGAAAGTCGGGAGTTTTCGGTGGCAATTAATGATGACATTATTTTATTGAAAAAGTTCGACTTTTTCAACAAAATGACACCGGAACAACTGCGCTTGTTGATATTCGGAGCCGAGCGACAGGAATTTGCTTCGGGAGAAATGATTTTCAAAGAAGGCGAACTTGCCGAAAGTGCCTATGTCGTTCTTTCAGGAACTGTCAATCTTTACCGGCAAAACAACAATTCCGGACAACCGATCGACATCATCAATAGAAATGCGCTCATCAACGAGCTTGCTTTGGTAACCGAGATCAATCGTCCGTTTACAGCTATTGCACAATCCAATTCAAAAGTTTTGGAAATCGAACGCACAGTATTCCTCCGGTTAATCAAGGAGTTTCCTGACATTACCCGTTATATTTATGACTATGTGAACGAGCGAATTCACGAGCTTGCCAACAATATCAACCGGATGTCCGAACTCAAATAGGCTAAAACCCGCTTTTCGAGCCAGAAAAGACCGGATGTACCATGGTTGCGAAACGGGAAATACCGATAAATTCTGAAAAGAAGCGCGTCTTTAAAAAACGAGCCTTCAGGTTAAAAGCCGGTCTTCCCGATAAAACAGGGCAAACCCCTTTGAGAAATAGAGGAATTTCATTGGGCGTTTCCTATCTCGAATCGGCAAAATCAATAAACTAGGTACTGCCTATCGGTGCGACAAATCAAGCAAGGCTTTACCAATCCGAACTCTCGTGGTCGCTTCTGATTTCGACAGCATGAGAAGGTTTACGATTGGTAATCTGGGGCGACAGAGCCGGTATAAATACCCGCCGCGACTGGCGACGATGTACCGGCAATCCCTGAAACAGGCGTTTTTGGGCTTCACAGACGATAATTCCACCAAAATACGGAAAAAAGTTCCTCGCCAATGGCTCATAAATTGCTGAAAAACCGCGAGCCAATGCACGACCGGATGGGGAAAAATAGAGCGCTTCGCTAATATTGACGACGCTAAAATTGGTTTCGTGTAACAATAATAACAATTGCTGACGGCTATAAGGTTGGCCACTACCAAAGGGTGTATGATCATTTCTGGCCCAAAGACCGCGTCTATTGGGAACAACGATGATAACGCGCCCGTTCGGTGCCAATACACGCCACATTTCACTGAGCATTTCGCGGGCATTTTCGGCAA
The DNA here is from genome assembly GCF_002007485.1 of Ditibartonella apihabitans. GTDB lineage: Bacteria > Pseudomonadota > Alphaproteobacteria > Rhizobiales > Rhizobiaceae > Bartonella > Bartonella apihabitans. The sequence continues at coordinate 28,768 of NZ_CP015820.1, read as the reverse complement.
ATTCCAGTGAATGGACGAGCATAATCCGGTCAACAGCAGAATCCGGCAAAGGCAAATCTTCTTCAAATACCAAAGCCGTTGCAACTTTTTCTGCAGAAGGCCACACACAGGCTCCTTGACGCGCCGGCATAAAAGCAAAACACCTCTCTGCCCGTGGTTTAAGCCATTGAAGATAGGGGGTAACATAACCCAGTCCCATCACCCGCTCGCCGGAAACATCACGGTCTTTTAATCCAAGTTTATTGGTAATGGTCGAAAAAACCTTTTCGCCAAGTGGTGTTTCGTAAAATGATCTGAACGTCAATATGTCCAAATAGCAACCCTAAAGCGTTATTGTGCCTGACTTGAAGTCAACGCACCTGACTGGGGCTGAGGGCTTTGTATCAAAGGCTGTGCCGAAGACGATTGTACATTTCTGTCCCAACAGCCCAGATTTTTCCCTCGTAAATTATGCGCATCAATATCGACCAGAGCACGCTGATCTTCTTTCATCATAAAATAGCGCGTCCTTGTCTTTACTTCGATTTTTTGCCAGCCGGCACATTCTGTTGGCAGTTCAACTTTTTGAGTGGTAATTTTCTCGGTCCATGCCGTGGCTTGCGTTGCACAACCGGCAAACATCAAAAGGCACGGAAGAACCAATGTTTTAACAGACATAAAACTATCCAGCATGCCCATGAAATTTAATCCAATCATTCGACTTTCACGCATTTTACTCGTGTGACCATACCAAACTTTATTCGAAAAAGAAAATAATCGTGAATTTAAGGTTAAATTCTGACAAAACCATGAAAACTATCAAAATACTGTGAAACACTTTCCCTCAAGCCAAAACCGTGACTACTTTTAAAAGACGCCGTTGCTCGCGATTAATTTGCGTTCGGTTAAATCCAACAAACAATGAAAGGACGTTTTATGAAACATCGCGCTTTAGGAAATACAGGTTTTAATATTGTTCCCCTTGTTTTTGGAGGCAATGTCTTTGGTTGGACACTGGATGAGAAGCAATCCTTCACGATGCTTGATGCAATTGCCGAAAGCGGATTGAACGCTATTGATACAGCCGACGCCTATTCGACATGGGTTGAAGGCAATAAAGGCGGTGAATCGGAAACCATCATCGGGAAGTGGTTAAAACAAAATCCGTCCAAGCGAGACAAATTCTATATTTTCACAAAAGTCGGTTCGGATATGGGCGTAGCCGGCCATAAGGGCCTTTCCGCCCGCTGGATAGAACAGGCTGTAGAAGATTCTTTACGCCGTTTGAATATCGATGTCATTGATCTCTATCAGTCACACTGGTTCGATCCTCATACACCATTTGAAGAAACTCTCGAGGCCTATGGCAAGCTTTTGAAAGCAGGAAAAATCCGCGCTACCGGCTGCTCCAATATAACGGCAGAGCAACTTGAAAATGCAATGCAAACAGCCAAGAAGAACAATCTTCCCAGCTATCAAACATTGCAACCCCAATATAACCTTTATGACCGGAACACATTCGAAGGAAAATTGGCCGATACTGCACAAAAATACGGTCTCGGTGTTATCACCTATTATAGTCTTGCTTCCGGATTTCTCTCGGGCAAATATCGTTCAAAAGCCGATCTTGCTGGACATAAACGCGGCTCGAGAGTTGAACAATATATCAATCCACGCGGGATGCGCATTCTGAACGCGCTTGATACAATCAGTGAAAAACATAATGTGACACAAGCCGAGATTGCGTTGGCGTGGCTTATTGCGCAACCCGCCGTAACGGCGCCAATAGCGAGTGCCACAAAGCTTGACCAACTATATAGCCTCGTCAAAGCAACAATGATAAATCTGAGTAAAGAGGATATTGACGCTCTTAATCACGCAAGCAGCTATTAAAGCTCTGCCAAACATCAAACCGGAAAGGACGGGGAAAACACTCGAGTAGCTTCTCCGTCCTTTCAATAAGGGTTATTTTTCTAGATTATTCGATTTTTGTAGGAAAAATTTTTATTTTAATCGCTCCTAAAGTATATAATCGCTATATCATTCTAGGAATTGGTTCTATCCTGATATTTATCAAGACAAGTATTTATCAAAATAAGGGCTATGAGCATTCCTAGCCTATTTGATTAATCCGGATAATTTCACCAGGGAGACCGGTCATGACTGATAAAAATTCATCTCGAAAAGGACGCGGCTTTATTTATAGCTCTGTTTTGGAGACCATTGGTAATACACCACTCGTCCGGATTGACAAGTTCGCCAAAAAGAAAGGTGTTAAGGCCAATCTTCTTGCAAAGCTTGAATTTTTTAACCCTTTGGCCAGTGTCAAGGACCGTATCGGTCTTGCTCTGATCGAAACCCTCGAAAAACAAGGAAAAGCAAAACCGGGAAAAACTGTATTGATTGAACCGACATCCGGCAATACCGGAATTGCGCTCGCATTTGTGGCGGCAGCAAAAGGTTATAAACTGATTTTGACAATGCCGGAAACCATGTCCGTCGAGCGACGCAAATTATTGAAGTTTCTGGGTGCCGAACTGGTATTGACCGAAGGTGCAAAAGGCATGAAAGGCGCTATCGCCAAAGCCGAAGAACTGGCTGCCAATAATCCGGATGCAATTATTCCGCAACAGTTTGAAAATCCCGCAAATCCGGAAGTGCATCGTCAGACAACGGCTGAGGAAATCTGGAACGATACGAATGGAAATGTCGATTTTCTCGTAGCCGGATTCGGTACAGGTGGTACCATCACCGGTATCGGGGAAGTCATCAAGCAACGCAAACCCGATTTCAAAGTTGTGGCGGTAGAACCTAAAGATTCACCTGTGTTGTCGGGTGGGCAACCGGGGCCCCATAAAATTCAGGGTATAGGTGCAGGATTTGTTCCAAAGATACTGAACACAAAAATTATCGATGAGATCGTTACAGTTTCAAGCGATGATGCTTTTCAAAATTCCCGCGATCTGGCACATATTGAAGGTATTCCTGTTGGAATTTCTGCCGGTGCGGCATTGACAGCAGCAATCGAAATAGGAAAGCGTCCTGAAAATACCGGAAAAAACATAGTGATCATCATTCCGGATTTTGCCGAGCGCTATCTTTCGACCCAACTGTTTGAAGGACTCGATTAAAACTTTGCCAGTCAAACTTCGCGAGCGGATTTCAACCGCTTACGGCCATTGATCCGTCCTGATCGGCCAACAAACGACTTTGCCGAAATAGACGACGCGATACGATTTGTCGAAAACGCACGCCTCGGACGGGAGTGCCTTGCACTCCCCCTCAAGAAAAAGGTGAGGTTCAAGCGTTGCGCTTGTTGTTCGGGGCGTAATTGTGAGGAGCGTGTTTTATCGTCCATGAAACATGGCCTTTCATAACTGGAGAAGCTTGACGCGTTGTCATTTTAAAAAGCCTCCCCAGCATGTAGGCTTGTTCAGGAAATTACTTCTTTTCGTTCGCTTTCAACCAATCTTGCATTTGCGCAATTTCTTTTTGTTGAGCGGCAATAATTGTCTCGGCGAGCTTTCTGGCTTCCGGGTCTTTGCCATATTTCAATTCGACCTCTGCCATATCGACAGCACCTTGGTGGTGAGCCAACATCATCTTTATAAAATCAACATCAGCATTGCCGCTCATCTTGATCGACATGTTTTTCATCATCGTTTCATTGACTTTATCCAAAGCCGACGAGGAAGCCGATAAAGCCTGAGAAGCGGTCGAAGCTGCGCCTTTTGCCATATCCATCATGTTACTGTTCTCACTTTGTGCTGCTGCATAGCTGACTGACGCACAACAAATGCATAAGGCTGCGATAAATTTTTTCATTTTCAAATCCTCTTTTTATTGAAACGCATTAAATAGAATATAGTTCCATATTTAGCACGAAATAGTGCAATTTATTTGTCCATTCATATTCATTTCAGATTTGTATTAACGTTTTGAACAAAATCGAATTGAAGATCAATTTTAAAAAAATGCCCTTTTTCTTGTGTTTTCTTAGGCTGTTTTCAAGCGCGTCCATATTCCTGACCGCCTGAGCTTTCGATCAGGCAGTAGTCAACATGAATCCGTGGTTTCGACAGGTCATCTATTTTTCGTAAGAGCCGCTTCCATTAAGCTTTTAAAAAAACATATCGATTTTACCGGAAATGCCGCACGAATTTTATAATGACTTTTTTACAGTCATTATCGCACGTCTTCTTTGGGTGCGTGAGTATCGGAATCCATTAAAATCACTGTCGAACGGCTATTTCATATATAAGCAAAATACCAGATATAGTCTTTTAATATAATGTTTAGCTGTTCTATCTATTTATCAATGCGAATACCGATAAGTGCTTAAAAAATCGTCCATTCAAATAAACTTCTTAAAAAATTTATGTAAATTTGTTTTCTTCTTTAGAACTACGGATAACAAAATGATTTTCTCGTGCGCTCACGCAAACATAACTATTCTTTAAGAGCTTTACCCTATATATCGAAAACGGATTGACAATACCGCTTGAATTTTTGTTTAATTTTGCGTCGCTTGATGAAACCAGCGCGTCTTCCCTTTTTAAAAAAACTGAAAAAACGATAAGAAACCGAATGGCGAGAATATAAAAAAGCCTATTTCAAATGAACGTGTTTTGTCGACAGGCGGTCAAAACTCAATAAAATTTCAGTAATCTTTCAAGATAGTCTTTTTCACTATCAGGCAGCGCGGATTGTCCCAACTTTTTCCGGATTTCATCGAGAATGCGTCTTGCCCGTTGCATATCACTTTCTTGAGAAAGTCCATCTTTTTCCGACTGGTGTCCGGCTGAACCAAGTTTTCGTCCGAGTGGATCTTTGGACGAGCCGTCTCCGTCTTTTCCTGTTTCGCCATTTTTTTTCATGGCTTCCTGCATTTCTTGCATCAGTTCTTTTGCGCCATCGCGCATCGCATCCAAAGCCTGCGATTGCTGACCTTCGGATCCGGCAGCATCTCCCTGTTGAAGAGCCTCACCGGATTTGTCCATCTTTTTTTCAGCCTCTTTTAATCCATCGCCCGACTTGAACCCTTTATCGGATAAATCCTTGCCGAATTTTTTCAATTCCTGCTGCAATTCATCTTGTCTCTTTTTCAGGTCATCAAGATCTTTGCGATATTCCTCCGGCGTTTTTTCGCCGCGTTCACGATCAGCTTCAAGCTTATGCGTATCATTGAGAGTTTCTTGTTGTTTCCTCATCAAATTACCAAGCTCGTCAAGCTGCTTTTGCATTTCGCTTGTTTGGCTTCCCCCTTCTCCCGATCCGCCACGACTTACCTGAAGATTGTCCATGAGTTGTTCAAGCTCGGACAAAAGCTGCTCGGCACCAGCGCGGTTACCCAATTTGGCCATATCTTCAAGTTGCTTCAGTTTCTCGGCGAGTTCATTAGGTGAAAGATTTTGTGCCTGTTGAGAAGGCTTTTGTCCAAGACCGCCGTTTTGTTGTTGTTCGGCAAGGGCGGCAATATAGTCATTCATCGCCTGACGCAATGCGTCCGTCAGACGTTCGATTTCCTCTGGCGAAGCACCATTTCTCAAAGCATCACGCAAGGCTGCTTGAGCCGCTTTCAAGTTTTTTTCAGCCTGATTGACATTGTCTCCCTCGATACCGATGGCTGTCTGCCACATAAAATCGGCTACATTTTTCAAGTTTTCGTCGGTTTCTGCGAGATGGAGTCGCGTCCATATGCTCCGCAATGCCAGATAATGGGTAAAATTGTCGATCGTTTCTTCCGGCCGCAACGTTAAGGCCGACAACATATCAAGAACCCGATCGCGGGAAAGTGTATCAAGAGCCAGAAGTCGACGTTGTTCAACCACGGCACGGGCAAGCGGATTGCCGAAATTTCTTTGCGGCAATGTCATGGTGCGCGTTTCACTTCTTCCCTGATGACCGGCGCCATCTTCTGCAACCAGTGTCAAACGCACTTCCGAACCTGCCCAAGGATGGATACTGACATCCTGCACGGTACGCGCATCCCCTTTACCACCACGCGGAATCATCAATTTGATTTCCGGTGCATCATAAAGAGGGTGTCCGGTTTCCTTGATAGTGGATGTGGGCGTTATTTCGACGTAAGCTTTCTCGACACCATAATCATCATCAAGAAAATAATTGAGTTCCAGTGACCCATTGAGAATACGTCCCGGTTCCTTGGTCAATTTGATAGTGGGGGCACGGTCGGCAACAACATCAAAATGCCAATTTCTGTCATAATGGCGCGTTCTCAATGTCACATTGCTCGACTTGGCGAGCACAGTCTCGAATGTTTTGCTATTCTGCTTTATAGTGTCAAAGCTACCTTGTGCAGTAATATTGACAGTCTTGCCAGATTGGCTTTCAGTCGACTTCAATGTTGCATCGCCACCCTCGACCACACGAATAGTCAGTTTGCTTCCTTCCGGCACTTTGGCGTTCCGGATATTGGCTTCGGTCAAATAAACAGGGGCTTCGCCGGTATAGGTGGGAGGAGTGACCCAAGCATCCACGCGCATTTTTGATAAATCGACCGGTTGCGAAAAATCCAAGAGATCACCCATTTGCCCTCCGGAAGGACCAAATGAATAGGCAAAAGCTGTAACAGCAAAAAGGACAACCAATGCCCGCAGCGCCAACGGGTCGGCACGGGCAATTCCGGTGTCGGGCACACCTGCTTCCAGATTTTTGAGTTCGGCAGCCATACGCCGCTGATGTTCTTTCCATAGAACTTTTACAAAATCATTCGCCTCGCTATTTGCCGGTGCATCATAAAGCGCTTCGAGTGGCTGATTTTGCAGTCCGCTCGCTTTTTCTATCCGCCGATCGATTTCGCTTAAAGAGGGAAAACGGAAACCGGAAACAAAGAAAAGGGAACCGACAGCGATAAAAAGCAAAATCCATAACAGGATAACATGCGGCCAATAGGAGAGGCGATCGAAAATGCCGAGCCATGCCAAAGAAAACAATATCAACAAAGCAAGAATGCTTGGAAGAATGCGTGGCCACAACCGTTCGAATGTCAGGATACACCACGCCGAAGCCCGTGCTCTTACAAGCGCTGCCATAGTTCCATGAAAAGGGCCTTTATCACTCCGCAAGATATATGTTCTTCCCTTCGCACCGGTTTTGCCACATCATAGCAATGAAACAAACAAAGGCGAGACCCTTTGCAAATATTTTATACCACCTTCACTCGAAAATATCTGTTTCAAACCTCAAGAGTTTTTCACCCATTCCGGTACATGGTCAAACCCTATCAGCTCTTCATATGAAATACGCGGACGAACAATGTCAAAATGGTTATCACTCACCAACACTTCCGGTACCAACAGACGTGTATTATAGGTACTTGCCATATCCGCACCATATGCTCCCGCACTCCAAACAGCCAACAAATCTCCGGCTTTTGGGCGGGGAAGATAGCGCGCAAGCCCCATATAATCGCCGGTTTCGCAAACCGGACCGACAATATCGGCTTTCATCGGTTCATCATTCGGATTCGGTTCTTTAATCGGTACGATGTCATGCCAGGCATCATATAAAGTCGGGCGGATAAGATCATTCATTGCTGCATCGACAATAACGAAATTTTTTCCGGCTCCGTGTTTTATATAGATGATGGATGTAACCAGAATGCCTGCATTACCGACAATATTACGACCCGGTTCCATGATGATCTGGACATTAAGCGGTGCGAAATGTTTTTTGACAACATTTGCGTATTCGGCCGGCGAGGGCGGGGGCAAGTTATCCTTGCGATAAACAATGCCAAGCCCACCGCCGACATCAACATGACGGATATCGTGCCCCTCGCCCCGCAGAACATGGACAAAATCCGCAACGAGTGAAAAAGCATCCTCGAACGGCTGCAATTCGCAAATCTGGCTACCGATATGAACATCAACCCCATGAACATCCAGACCGGGGAGTTTTGCTGCCTGCTCATAAACCTCGCGTGCGACCGCAATAGGAATGCCGAACTTGTTTTCGGATTTGCCGGTAGCAATTTTCTTATGTGTTTTTGCGTCAACATTCGGATTTATGCGCAAAGAAACACGTGCTTTTTTCCCAATCGCTACGGCGCGGGCGGACAATTGTTGCAATTCCGGTTCCGATTCGGCATTGAAACAATGGATATCGTGACCAAGGGCAAAGTCGATTTCTTCAACGGTTTTGCCAACACCGGAATAAACTATCTTGTCGGCAGGAATACCGGCTTTGAGCGCCCGACGCATTTCTCCACCAGACACAACATCGGCACCGGCACCTTGTTTTGCAAGAAGGGTCAGAACAGCCTGATTGGAATTGGCTTTCAGTGCAAAGGCGACAAGCGCATTGGTGTCGGCAAAGGCCTGACGATACTGTTCAAATTGTTGCTGAATGGCTTTAGCCGAATAGCAATAAAAAGGCGTTTCCACCTTTTTTGCCAAATCGGCAACAGCAATTTTTTCGGCATAAAGATGACCGTTAGAATATTGAAAAGCCTGCAATTAGTGCCTCTGCTTAATCAATGGATCAAGAATAAACGGTTTTTCTACTTTCGGTTTTTGAACCATTTTGCCGTTAGAGTCCTCAATCATCGTGGACGGCGGCGGTTCAAGCGGACCTTTACGTCCGCAACCGGCCAAAGCCACGCCACAGATTGTGACAACCACCAAACCGGTCAGAGTTTTTTTCATGATCGCGTCTCTTTCAAAAATAGCAAGCTTTACGCTCTATCTGATCTATTCTCTATTTAATCTACTCTTTGTGTAATGGTCAAATTCAAGCTTTGGCAAGGCGTTTTTTCCAATAGTCGATTTGGCGTTGCACTTCCTGAGGGGCTGTACCGCCATAACTCTTGCGGCTTTGAACCGATTTCTCAACGCTCAGAACGTCAAACACATCTGCCGTAATATCGGGATTAATTGTCTTCAGATCTTCAAGGGTCAGGTCAGCAAGATCGCACTTCTTCTTTTCTGCCAAAGCCACAGCGTGACCGGTTATATGATGAGCCTCTCTGAAGGGTATTCCCAATTTCCTAACAAGCCAATCAGCAAGATCGGTTGCCGTCGAATAGCCGGTACCGGCCGCCTTTTTCATTATGTTTTTGTTCACTTCTATATCAGCAATCATACCGGCCATTGCGGCAAGCGACAATTCAAGCGATTGAGCTGCATCGAAAACCTGTTCTTTATCTTCTTGCATATCTTTCGAATAGGCAAGCGGAAGGCCTTTCATAATGGTCAATAAAGCAATCAGTGACCCATTGATCCGTCCGGTTTTCGCACGGACCAGTTCTGCCGCATCGGGATTTTTCTTTTGCGGCATAATGGACGAACCGGTTGAAAAAGAATCAGGCAAATGGATGAAATTGAACTGTGCTGTCGACCAGATAACAATTTCCTCGGCAAGGCGCGAAAGATGAACCGCGCAAATTGCCGAAGCACTCAGAAATTCCAATGCAAAATCGCGGTCGGAAACACTGTCGATCGAATTTCTGGTTGGTTCCCTGAAACCGAGTGCTTTAGCGGTCATAAAACGGTCTGTCGGGAAACTGGTACCGGCCAGAGCCGCTGCACCCAAAGGTGATTCGTTCATTCTTTCGCGGGCATCATACATGCGGGATAAATCCCGCCCGAACATTTCGACATAGGCCATTAGATGATGACCCAGAGTTATCGGTTGAGCAACCTGCAAATGGGTAAATCCCGGCATAATCGTCTCAACTTCCTGTTCGGCCCGCTGCAGCAAGGTCTCGATTAAATGCCTGATGGACTGAATGGTCTTGTCTGTTTCCGTTCTCACCCAAAGGCGAAAATCCAACGCGACCTGATCGTTTCGCGACCGGGCTGTGTGGAGCCTTCCGGCGGCGGAACCGATAAGTTCGGCAAGGCGCGCTTCGATATTCATATGAATATCTTCAAGCTTTCGGGAAAAAGCAAATTTGCCGCTTTCAATTTCGGAAAGGATCGTTTTCAGGCCTTTTTCTATCTCGTCATAATCGGCTGCCGATATAATGCCTTGTGCGGCCAACATAGCCGCATGGGCCGATGAACCTTTTATGTCTTCTTTATAAAGCTTTTTATCGAAATCGATCGAAGCATTGATCTCTTCCATAATGGCTGCCGGACCCGAGGCAAAACGTCCACCCCACATCTGGTTGCTTGATCCACTGTTATTCATATATGTTAGCCCCCATCGAAAGGACGAAAAAATGGTTGCAAGAATTCCCGAAAACGTAAAATTTTCTAGAAAATTCCGGAAAATAATTTCCAAGATTGCACTTGGCACACTGAGCATATACGCGATAATGACGGCGTCTGACAACCAAGTTTACTCTTTTCCATCACTGATTTCTGTGGCTCAAGCCGAAACCGGTTCGGGGTGCACAGCAAATTCCGGAAAAATCGATAAATTGAAGCAGTCGGCAGACGGGTTTTTCAAGAATATGCGTTTTGCCGAAGAGCCTTATGATGCAACCAAACTCACCTTCAAAGATGAAACCGGCAAAGATCATAGATTGGCAGAATTTTCCGGCAAAACCTTACTTGTGAACCTATGGGCAAGCTGGTGTGTACCCTGCCGCACCGAAATGCCGGAACTTGCCAATCTCAAACGTTCTCTTGGTAATGACGCATTCGATGTCATAGCAATCAATATTGATAAAACAGCAAGCGATGAAAAAGTAAAAGATTTTCTAAAAAGCATCAAAGCCGACAATATTGTTTTCTATCGCGACCAGTCGATGGATGTTTTTAATGAAGTGCGCAAACAGGGTCTCGCTATGGGGCTTCCTGTCACCATGTTGATTGACAAAAATGGCTGCCTGCTCGGATCCTATAACGGTTCGGCTCCATGGAGCAATGCCGATTCGGAAAAACTGATGAAATCTGCCATGGAAGCCGATAAAAAAGACTGATCATCGGTTCTCTATCCGGAACAGCACTTTTAAATTGATCAAAATGTAAAATTGACCGGTTGCAAACCGGTCAAAGCCGGTTTTTGCTAAAATCAGGCTCAAAACCTTGACGTTTTTTGCGTTGCACAGCCAAATCGAGTGCCCCCAGAAATGCCGAGCGGTCACGGCCGGAAAACGGGCGCGGTCCACCGGTTACAACACCACTTTCCCTGAGATTTTCAAAGAGATTGCGGGTGGCCAATGCCGCACCGATTGTGGCCGCATCAAAGAGCCGGCCGGATGGGGAAATCGCCACTCCACCCTTTTTGACCACACGATCGGCCAATGGCACATCATTGGTAACAACAATACTCGCCTCATTGGCCTTTTCTGCAATCCAGTCGTCTGCTTTGTTCAACCCTTGATCAACAATGACAGCTTCGAGAAAATCCTCGTTCGGGATCTTCATGAAACTGTTCGAGACGATAAAAGTCTTGATATGATAACGTTCGGCTACCCGATAGGCTTCGGTTTTGACGGGACAGGCATCACCATCAAGAAACAACTGTATGATCATTTTGTCCGTCATTGTTTTGCTGCTTTAGCCCTTCTTCTTTTTCCTCTTTTTGTTCAATGGCGCGCACCAATTGGCCAGGCTGTTGCTGACGGTTGCGATAAAACATAATGGCTGCGTTGATTTCTCCACCAAGAATAAAAATGGCACTCAACATATAGAGAAAGATGATTGCCACCATGATCGAAGCGAGCCCTGCATAAGTGGAAACATAATTGGCAAATGTCGCCAGATATTGTGCAAAGAGCATCGAGGCCAAGACCCAAACCACCATGGTTACACCAATACCGGGCAAAATATCGGCCAATTTCCGTTTTCCGGCAGGAAGCCATTTATGGGCAATCAACAGACTGATTAACAGAACAACCACGGCAATGGCATAACGCCAGAAGCGGATTGTGCCGACATATTGGCCAATAACCGGATAATCATGTTGAAGAATATTGATAACAAGCGGTGCCAGCACCAGAAGAAAGCTGATAACCATCAACCCTATCGTGCCGACGATAACGAAAAACAGACTTTGAAACCGGCAAAAAAACAGGCTGCGTCGATCGACCACGCGATAGGCACGATTAAGTGCAGTTCTCAATGCTTCCACGCCGTTTGAAGCAAAATAGGCCGTCCCGATGACCGAAATGGTCAACAGACCACCGCGCTGAATGGTCATGACATTGACGACTTCCTTGACAATCGGACCGGCAATAGCATCGGGAAGCATTTTCAAAAGCGCATTGACACTTTGCTGGGTATAGGCACGTGCACCAATAAAACTTGCGAGTGATGTTGCAAAAATCAGGAAAGGAAACAGTGCCATCAAACCGGACAAAGCTATATGACTGGCAAAAGCACTGCCAGAATCACGGAAATAGTGGCTGACAGCGTTATATAAAATGCGCCAACAAAAGCGTAAGGGTCTCAGCGTCAAATCAATGTCTTTCCCGTTAATCAACCCGCTTGTAACGGGCTAAACGCACAGACTACCGTATAAAATTATTTTAATTGAGAACGCAATCTATACAAGCGTTACAATAGCTAATTCAATGTTTTCCCGTCATTTGATCACATCACACTGCTTTAATGGACTTTGCCACAAGCCAATCTATCTATATTTTTAAATGAGACAGATGATTTTCCGAGGAGTCCAAAATGGTCAAAATCAATAAAATCTACACGCGTACAGGTGATGATGGTACAACCGGCCTCGTTAATGGCCCCAGACGCTCGAAAGCCGATTTGCGCGTTGATGCTTATGGCCTGATTGATGAAACCAATGCGACGATCGGACTTGCCCGTCTCGAAACGGTAAGCGATCTCGACAAAATGCTCGAAGAAATACAAAATGACCTGTTTGATCTTGGGGCCGATCTGGCAACTCCTGAACAGAGCGAAAATAAAACAGATTTACGCGTTCTCTCCACCCAGACAAAACGGCTTGAAGATGAAATCGACAGGTTGAATGAAAAACTCTCGCCCTTGAAATCCTTTGTTTTACCTGGCGGGTCCAAAGCATCCGCCTTTCTACACCTCGCCCGCACTGTCGCAAGACGTACCGAACGGACCATTGTTGCGTTGAGTAAACAGGAAAATGTCAGCAAGGATGTTCTGGGCTATATCAACCGGCTTTCGGATTTTCTGTTTGTTGCTGCCCGTTATGCTAATGATTGTGGTAAAAATGATGTATTATGGGTACCGGGAAAGAATCGCTAGAGGAGGAATCAGCGCATGATAAAGACGGTCGCTATTGTCGGAGCAGGACAAATGGGGGGAGGAATTGCCCAAACCGTTGCGACTGCCGGTTTCGAGGTTCTTCTTTACGATATTTCGTCCGAACAGATTGAACATGCCATTTCGACGATAAAATCAAACCTTGCCCATCTCGTCAAAGCCGGAAAAATGAGCGAGCAAAGCCGCCTTGATACAATCAAAAGGCTTTCAACCCGACTGACTTTGGATGAATTGAAAAATGCCGATCTTATCATTGAAGCAGCAAGCGAGGACGAGAATATCAAAAGAGATATTTTCATTAGTCTATGCGAGAATCTTGCCCCTGCAACCATTCTGGCTACCAATACATCGACCATTTCGATTACCCGTCTCGCTGCAACCACAAACCGGCCGGAAAAATTCATTGGCACGCATTTTATGAATCCGGTGCCACAAATGAAGCTTGTTGAAGTGGTGCGCGGCATTGCAACCAGCGAAGAGACCTTTTCGACAATTTGCGATTTTGTCACTTCAATCGGAAAAACTTTTACTGTTACCGAAGATTTTCCGGCCTTTATCGTCAATCGTGTCTTGGTGCCGATGATTAACGAGGCGATCTACGCTCTTTATGAAGGCGTGGGGGATGTCAATGCAATTGATACAGCTTTGAAACTCGGGGCCAATCATCCGATGGGTCCATTGGAACTTGCCGATTTTATCGGGCTTGATGTCTGCCTTGCTATTATGCATGTTTTGCATCAAGGCTTATCAGACTCGAAATACCGTCCCTGCCCGTTATTGATAAAATATGTCGAAGCCGGCTGGTTGGGGCGCAAAAGTGGCCGCGGTTTTTACGACTATAGCGGTGAGACACCAGTCCCCACACGTTGAGGCTTCTTAAAAAGCAAGAAGGCATAAAGCGCTATCAAAAACCAAAGACGATAAAATTACGGCTTTGGACTTCAGAAATCTCACGACTCATAATGAAATAAACCATTGCACCTTGGAAAAGAGTTAAGGCAACTCTTTTCCGGTTTTCGGACAAAATTCTTCAATGACTGGTTCATGAAAAACAACAAGACTTGTCGAAAAAGCCTTTTCCAAATGGTCTTTCAATTTTGCTTAACGACCAAAGCAAACACGGTCAGTTTAAAACCGGCTGGCAACAAAACATAGGTCACCGAACTCAAGTGTTTTCAAGCCATAACGCTTGGTAAGATGCGTCAAACCGCGTGCCTTAAATTTTTAGCCACACCGCTTTTTATAAAGGTCGAAGACTCGCTAAAAAACGAATCAGCTACGCAATTTTTCAGGGATAATGCGATCGGGTGGACGATGGTGATCGATAAAAGCTCTGATATTGATGATGACTTTTTCCCCCATATTGATCCGGCTTTCCACCGTCGCCGATGCCATATGTGGCAAAAGCACCACCTTGCCTTGCTTTGCCAATTTTGCAAGAGACGGACTGAAATTCGGTTCTTTTTCGAAAACATCAAGACCTGCGCCGGCAAGTTTGCCATTTTCTATCTGTCGGGCGAGGGCATTTTCATCAATAATTTCACCACGAGCCGTGTTAACGACGTAGGCTGTTTCCTGCATCAAAGCGAGACGTTCGGCTGAAAGGAGATGATAGGTCTTCTCGGTAAGCGGGCAATTGATTGAAAGAATATCAATCGTCTTCAACATATCATCAAGATCGGCCCAATAGGTCGCTTCAAGCTGTTCTTCGATTTTTTCGCTGACGCGGGTGCGATTATGATAGTGGATCGAAAGCCCGAATGCTTTGGCGCGGCGCGCAACCGCTGTACCAATGCGCCCGAGACCGATAATGCCGAGTTTTCTTCCGTAGATGCGTCGTCCCAACATCCAGTCCGGCGACCAACCCGGCCAGATACCGCTTTCATTCAATACATTGGCACCCTCGACAAGGCGACGCGGCACCGCCAGTATCAGTGCCATTGCCATATCGGCGGTATCTTCTGTTTGAACATTCGGGGTATTGGTCACAAGGATACTACGACCGGTTGCCGCGTTAATGTCGATATTATCGGTACCATTGCCGAAATTGGCAATCATCCTGAGATTATCTCCCGCCTGATCGATAAGGTCCTTGTCGATAATATCGGAAATTGTCGGCACGAGAACATCTGCGCGTTTTACAGCATCAACCAGTTCCTGTCGTGACATTGGCCGATCTTGTTTGACAACCTCGGTATTGAAAAGCTCGCACATGCGTCTTTCAACCTGTTCCGGAAGCTTGCGTGTCAAAATGACCAACGGTAATTTTTTCCCCTGCATAGAAAACCTCGAAATATTTCCAATATTTTTCGCGATTATTGAGACCTCTTTAACCAGCACTATGGCATAGGATCAACAGGCTGTCATGAGTCTGGTCTGCTTATAGCAGAAAAGAATTGATTGAACACAAGAGAAGAGAGGCACATACGGTGGACAGTTTCAACAAATTCCGTTTTTCGAACCTCGGAAGAATGTTTTGCCTGGCAAGCATTTGTTCGGTTTTGACGGGTTTGTCTTTGTTATTTTTTCCCGCTTCCGGCTTTGCAGAAGAAGAAGCGGCTCAAGAAGCTTCCCAAAATGTGGGGCCTAGCGGTTTGCCATTGCCGCGTTTTGTTTCTATCAAACCGGCGCGTGTCAATGTACGCGTTGGTCCCGGACGTAATTATACGGTTGTGTTCTCTTATCAAAAACAGGGATTGCCTGTGGAAATTACACAGGAATATGACCAATGGCGTAAAATTCGCGACTCGGATGGTGATGAAGGTTGGGTCTATCAGTCCCTTTTATCGGGCCATCGCACAGCAATGATAACGCCTTGGCAAAAAGACAAATCCAAGCTTGCCCCCATGCGTCGGGAACCGAGTGAAAATGCACCGCTCGCTGCCGAACTCGAGCCCGGTGTTATCGCCACAATTCATAAATGTGACGGTAAATGGTGCGAACTTGATGTCAACCATACACGCGGCTATGTTGCCCAAGATCAACTTTGGGGTGCCTATCCCGGAGAGACCGTCAAGAACTGATGTTCCGCCACTGATAGCGGCTTTCAAATTGCGCCCGCCAGAATCATCTGGTTTTGATGTCCGTCGCGTCCTTAATCTATCAGGAAGTCGGTTTAACGCTCACAGTTTTCAAAAAAAACCATACCGGCTTTTCGGGATGCAGCTTTTAAAATATATGCACATCTTATCCAAAAACCGTTTCACACTTTTTGGGATGTGGCTTTTTAAGTGCACGCACATCTTGTCCAAAAACCGTTTCACACTTTTTGGGATGTAGCTTTTTAAGTGCACGCACATCTTATCCAAAAACCGCTTCACACTTTTTGGGATGTGGCTTTTTAAGTGCACGCACATCTTGTCCAAAAACCGCTTCACACTTTTTGGGATGTAGCTTTTTAAGTGCACGCACATCTTGTCCAAAAACCGTTTCACACTTTTTGGGATGTAGCTTTTTAAGTGCACGCACATCTTGTCCAAAAACCGTTTCACACTTTTTGGGATGTGCGTGTGAATCCCCCTGCCTTCAGCTAACTTTCACCACCAGATCATCCAGCCCGTCAATATGACCTATCAATTCGTCACCTTTTTGCACCGGCCCCACGCCTGCCGGCGTTCCCGTCATGATAATATCTCCCGCCTGCAACACAAATAATTGCGACAAATAGGCAATCATTTCAGGAATTTTCCAGATCATCTCGTTCAAATTGCCCGATTGGCGACCTTTTCCGTTTACCGAAAGGGTAATCGAACCTTCGTTCATGTCTTTGGTTTCAGATTTTTCAATCAAATGAGAACAGGGAGCCGAATGTTCAAAAGCTTTTGCCGTTTCCCATGAACGCCCCGCTTTTTTAAGTTCTGCCTGCAAATCACGCCTTGTCATATCAAGGCCGACAGCAAAACCGAACACACAATCCTGCGCCTCTTTCGTTGTCAGATTTTGTCCACCTTTTTGAAGAGCAACAACGAGCTCTATCTCATGTTCGACATCATGGCTTTTCGGCGGATAAGGGAAAACACCATCAAATACCAGATTATCGGGATTTTTCTGGAAAAAGAATGGTGCTTCCTTTGACGGGTCATGCCCCATTTCTATTGCATGATTTGCATAATTGCGACCAACGCAATAAATCCTGTGAACCGGAAAAACTTTACTGCTCCCTTTGATCGGGATACCGACAATTGCAGGTGGCGTAAATATGAAATCACTCATTTCTTTATCCTCTCGTTTAAAAGAAATTTTCGAGGCCGGAAAAGCCGGATGACGGGATTCAATGGAAAATTGAATTTTATAAAGTTTTTAACCGTTTTTCCGAATACAAATTTTTGCAACCTTCAAATTTATAGCCATTTTCACCGATGAGATGAAGCCGATATTTATTTAACTTCGGTCACGATCAGCCGGACTGCAAAGGCTGTGAAAATTCCGGCCATTAAAAAATCAAGTATTCTTATAAAATGGGGATTTTCTTTTAAGGCTTTGGCAAATTTGTCGGCAGCTAAAACCATCGAAACCGTGAAAGGAAGGGATATCGGAATGAAAGAAGCTCCGAGAAAAAATATTTTTTCAGGTGCATGCGGGTCGAGCGCGTCGACAAATTGCGGCAAAAAGGTCAAATTGAAGAGAAGAACTTTCGGATTTAACAAATTGATCGCAAGGCCGGTAAGGTAATTCCGTTTTACGCTGAGTTTCTTCTGCTTTTTTCCTTCGACCAAAAAATTCGACCGGTTCAAAAGCGCTTGTAGTGCAAGCCATAAGAGATAGACGGAACCGGCCACTTTGAGAATAAAAAACGCCATTGGCGAGGCTATTATCAACGCCGAGAGGCCGACAGAGACCGCAAAAACCTGAATAATAATGCCTGTTGTACAACCGGCAATGCAGGCAAGGCCAGCCGCTTTTCCCTGCGATATAGCACGGCCGACAAAAAGCGCCATATCCGGCCCCGGAATGAGTGTCAAAATGATTGCTGCACCGGCAAATTCCAAAAACACATGGGC
Organism: Ditibartonella apihabitans; assembly: GCF_002007485.1. GTDB lineage: Bacteria > Pseudomonadota > Alphaproteobacteria > Rhizobiales > Rhizobiaceae > Bartonella > Bartonella apihabitans. The sequence goes on along the minus strand of NZ_CP015820.1, from coordinate 10,617 downwards.
GTCTGGCAAGAAAGACATGATCATGATCTCTCGTTAATCATCTTTGTCTTATTGTTTTATCAAACCATTTCAATCTGTTTTTATAAGTTTTATGTAAGAAAAAATTTTTGATTGCTTGCATGGTTGCTATCTCCTGATAAAACAGCTCATATCAATTCAATCGGGTCAATCAATTGGGGCCATTAATTATCGGACAGAAAAAATGGAAAAGTGGAAAGACGTTAAAAAAGTTGTACTGGCCTATTCAGGCGGCCTTGATACTTCAATCATATTAAAATGGTTGCAAACCGAGCTTGGTGCTGAAGTCATCACCTTTACAGCCGATCTGGGGCAAGGAGAGGAGCTTGAGCCGGCACGCCGCAAAGCCGAAATGCTTGGTGCCAAACAGATTTTCATGGAAGACCTGCGCGAAGAATTTGTTCGCGATTTCGTATTTCCGATGTTTCGCGCCAATGCAGTTTATGAAGGTGTCTACCTTCTTGGAACATCGATTGCCCGCCCGCTCATTTCAAAACATCTGATCGAGATTGCCAAAAAAACCGGTGCCGATGCGATTGCTCATGGTGCAACAGGTAAAGGCAATGATCAGGTTCGTTTCGAACTTTCAGCTTATGCTTTGAACCCCGACATCAAGATCATTGCGCCATGGCGTGACTGGAATTTCAAGAGCCGTACAGAACTTCTGGATTTTGCCCAAAAGCACCAGATTCCTGTGACGAAAGATAAACAGGGCGAAGCGCCGTTTTCGGTCGATGCGAATTTGCTACATTCGTCTTCAGAGGGCAAAGTGTTGGAAGACCCGTCACTTCCGGCTCCAGAATATGTGCATTTGCGCACCGTTTCACCTGAAAATGCACCCGATAAACCGACCATTATCACCATCGGCTTCAAAAAAGGCGACGCTGTTTCAATCAATGGCAAACAAATGTCGCCGGCAACATTGCTGACCGAACTTAATAAATATGGTCATGATAACGGAATTGGTCGTGTCGATCTGGTTGAAAACCGCTTTGTTGGCATGAAGTCACGCGGCGTCTACGAGACTCCCGGTGGTACAATTCTGCTCGCAGCCCACCGCGCTATTGAATCGATCACGCTTGATCGCGGTGCAGCACATTTAAAAGATGAGCTGATGCCGCGTTATGCCGAGTTGATTTACAACGGTTTCTGGTTCTCTCCGGAACGCAAAATGTTGCAGGCAGCAATAGATCTGTCGCAAGAAAATGTTGAAGGGGAAGTCAAGCTGAAACTCTATAAGGGCAATGTCATTATTCAGGGTCGCAAGAGTGACAAATCGCTCTATTCGAGTTCGCTTGTGACATTTGAAGATGACCACGGTGCCTATAACCAGAAAGATGCCGCCGGCTTCATCAAATTGAATGCTTTGCGTCTTCGCACTCTTGCTGCGCGCGACCGCAAATAAGCAGATTTTATCCATATTTTACAAAAGCTCCGGAATGAATCTTCCGGAGCTTTTTATTGCCTTTTTGTTGTCTCCAAATCCGGCCCACATCTGGCAAGTTACGTCGCTAAAACATTTCTACAAAACACCAAAAAAATGCCGATAACGGTAACGATCACCAAGCGCGTTTCGTCCCAAGTGCCAAGGTGAAGAACCCCGAATACCGGCTGAAGGATTGTTTTTTCCAATCCGCAGGACTAAATCTAAAAAAGAACTAAATTGGAAAGGCTTCTCGGATGACACAAAATCTTGGTAGCGTTGATCGCATTATCCGTATCATTATCGGTATTGTTCTACTTTCTCTTATTTTCTTTCTTGATAGTGGTGCGCGCTGGTTCGGTTTGATCGGCCTTATACCACTTCTCACCGCAATTATCGGTTTTTGCCCGCTTTACAAAATATTCGGCTTGTCAAGCTGCCCGTTGAAACACTGATAAAAAGATTCGCCGCTTTGGTACATTGACCCAAAAACATCATTCCGTTAGCGGGTTCCCATGTACAGTAGTTCCGGAATTCAGTAGATGCTCGGATAAGTCACCAACATCATTCCGCCTGTGAAACTCAATGTGAAAATAATTGTTGCGACGATGACACCGGTTGCACCATTCATAAAAGCCGGTGTTCCAATCGGGTTCCGGTTGATCGGCTTTTCTTCTTTGTCTTCCGGATCATCATCAAGCGTGACAATGAATAAGCCAAGATTAAGAAGTGGTATGATCAGAAGCCAGGCAGCGCCTTTTTTACCGAATCCGTCCCGCGCACGGGAAACAGAAAGGTACATGGCGACATAACCGAACAGAAATGGCGGGACAGCTGCGAGCAATACCAGAAATGCCAGTGGCAATGTGCCAATTAATCTGAACACTAGCAAATTGATTGCATAAGTTAATAAAACATAGCCCAAAAAAGCTACGGCAAGCATGAACATATAGGGAATGCGATAAAGCGTCTTCAAACTGATATTGGTAAAATAGGCAAGCACAGCACCAATCAGGAACGAAAGTAGAAGTCCATCCAGTGAAAGAACAAAACCTTTAATAGAAAAAATGTAACTTAACATTTCTATTACTTCTTCCCTAAATTGCTGTTCGAGTAATTACAAAACTTCTGTGAATAATTCCGCCTTTTCAAAAAGCTTTTTTAAGATACCAGACTTCTCTCTTTTAGAGAATAGTATCCTTAACCCAATCGAGCTATATTATATCTTGATCGGGACGGGGGTGTGAACAACAATGCAATTACAAGATTAATGACGAGTGAAAAACACGTCGCCTTTAGCTGTTATCATTCTTTAAATATTGTTTTATCGGAACACTAGTGACGATCGACCGAAACACCATTTTTATCGATTGTCATTTCGATGCCGGATGGTTTTTGCTGCTGTTTCTGTTGGTAAAATTTATAACCCAAGCCCGCAACAACAACGATAAGAACGCCGATAATAAGAAAAAGAAAATTCCGGTTCATCAAATTGCTCCCTGTTCAAAGTAATAGGGAGCAATATGGAGCATTATTTTCTATTTCAAGTGCAGCATCATCCGGTTTTCAAGTCACAATAAGCAGAATAATACTTTCGATATGGCTCATTTTAATGGGCTTCATCCCAATTTTTAGCTGCGCGTGCATCGACTTTAAGTGGCACAGATAAGGATAGAGCCGGCATTGTCGCATTCTCCATCACATTTTTTACAAGTGCGGTGGTTTTTTCAACTTCGTTTTCAGGCAATTCAAAAATCAGTTCATCATGAACCTGCAACAACATTTTGGCCGATAAGCCGGCTTCCTTCAGCGCGTCATCCATTTTTATCATGGCACGACGGATAATATCGGCGGCGGCCCCCTGAATTGGTGCGTTGATTGCAGCCCTCTCGTTAAAAGCCCGCACTTGTGCACTTTTGGAATTGATATCCGGATAATGTGCACGCCGTCCGAAAATTGTCTCGACAAAACCATGCTCATGCGCAAAAGCCTTGGTCTTTTCCATATAGTCTTTAATGCCGGGAAAACGTTCGAAATAGGTGCGGATATATTGGGCTGCTTCCTCGCGCGGAATCGACAATTGATTGGCAAGTCCGAAAGCGGAAATGCCATAAATAATGCCGAAATTGATCGCTTTGGCACGGCGACGAACTTCCGGTGGCATACCCTCGATCGGCACACCGAACATTTCCGATGCTGTCATTGCATGAATATCAAGGCCGTCTGCAAATGCTTTTTTCAAAGCTTTGATATCGGCGACATGGGCAAGAACACGCAGTTCAATCTGGCTGTAATCGGCAGACAGTAGCAAATTTCCGGGACCGGCTATAAAAGCGGCACGGATTTTTCTTCCCTCCGGTGTGCGAACCGGAATATTTTGCAAATTCGGGTCTGACGAGGCAAGCCGTCCGGTTGACGTTGCCGCCATTGAATAGTTCGTATGAACGCGCCCTGTTTCAGGTAAAATATAATTCGGGAGTGCATCGGTATAGGTCGATTTCAATTTTGTGAGCTGGCGCCAATCAACAATCTTGCGGGGTAATTCATGCCCCTCTGCTGCCAGATCTTCAAGAACCTGAGCCGATGTCGACCATTGGCCAGTTTTGGTTTTCGAGCCTCCCGGCAAACCCATTTTACCGAACAATATTTCACCCAATTGCTTGGGCGAGCCGATATTGAATTTTTCTCCGGCAAGTTGATAAATTTCATCTTCCAATGCTGCTGCCGACTGGGCAAGCTCACCGGATAATCGCGACAGTAACTGCCGGTCAACCAGAACACCGCGTTCTTCCATACGGGCAAGAACGGTCACCAATGGCCGCTCCAGACGCTCATAAACACGGGTAACACCGCGGGCGACAATTTGGGGTTTTAAAACCCGCCAAAGTCGCAACGTAACATCGGCATCTTCGGCCGCATATTGGGTTGCCCGTTTCAAATCGACAGCAGCAAAACCAGTTGCCGTTTTTCCACTTCCGGCAACCTCTTTGAATGTTATCGGCTTATGCCCCAACCAGCGCTCGGACAATGCGTCCATTCCATGGGTCAATGTTCCGGCATCCAGAACATAGGAAAGCAACATCGTATCGTCGAAAGACCGGATTGTGACATGATACTGTCGCATCACCAGCCAATCATATTTCATATTTTGCGCAATTTTTAAAATCGCCGGATTTTCCAATACCGGCTTCAATAAAGCGACCGCTTTTTGTGTATCAATTTGTCCCTTTAAGCGTCCACCGCCCAGCAAATCATTGCTACCATCGACATGGTTAAGTGGCACATAAGCCGCTTCACCGGGTTTAAGACCTATAGAAAAGCCGACAAGTTCCGCTTGCATAGGGTCAAGCGAGGTCGTTTCGGTATCAAATGCAAAGAACCCCTGATCGAGCGCCCGATCAAGCCATTGTTTCAATTCGGCTTCGTCAGTTATAGTGTGATAAGCGGTCGTATCTATTTTTTCTGTGAGAGCTTCTTTTTTACGTTTTTCTGCAAGAAGCTGCGGGGTGTTTTCTTGTGAATCATCAGAATCACTTTTTTGTTCTTGTTGACCATTGCCACGCACGTCCGGCTCTCCGCCGACATCCGAACCCGCTTCGAGATCAGGCCCATGGGCACTCTTGCCCCATTCCACATCAAGCTCCACCGGCTCGATCAAAGCCGCATCACAATTGGTCGCTTCTGCAACACGACGCGTCAAGGAATTGAATTCCATTGCTTTCAAAAAGCCGATAAGCCGCGGCCCGTCGGTTGGTTCCAACAGGAGGCCATCAAGACCGGTTTCAAGCGGAACATCGGTTTTTAATGTTACAAGCTGACGTGCCAATCTTGCCTGATCGGCAAATTCGATAATATTTTCACGACGTTTTTGTTGTTTAATGTCGCCGGCATGAGCCAAAAGCGTATCAAGATCGCCGAATTCGTCAAGAAGCTGGGCTGCCGTTTTCGGGCCAATACCCGGCACACCTGGAACATTATCGGTGGAATCACCGGTAAGCGATTGCAAATCAATCATCTTTTCCGGCGGAACGCCCCATTTTTCGATCACTTCCGCAACGCCGATCGGACGGTCTTTCATACCGTCATACATCCCGACCTGTTGATTGACGAGTTGCATGAGGTCTTTGTCGGAAGAAATGATTGTGGTTTTCGCACCACTTCGGGTGGCCTCAGACGCATAAGTTGCAATAATGTCGTCTGCCTCATAACCTTCTTTTTCAATGCATGGCAGGTTGAAAGCGCGGGTTGCCTGTCTGATAAGGCTGAATTGGGGAATAAGATCGTCGGGCGGAGTAGGGCGGTTCGCTTTATATTCGGGATATATCTTTTTCCGGAATGTTTCCGACGAATAATCAAAAATGACAGCAAAATGCGTTGGCACGACGCCAACTGCAGTATCACGCGCATCGCACAGCAATTTCCACAGCATATTGCAAAAACCGGCCAGCGCGCCAACCGGCAAACCGTCTTTTTTCCGTGTTAATGGCGGCAAGGCATGATAGGCGCGAAAGATATAGCTTGAACCGTCAACGAGAAAAAGGTGATCATTTTTTTGCATCGTCAATCCTGACATTGAATTTTAAAAACATTATATAAGTTTAAAAGCACATTGAACACGAAAAGCCCATGAGCAAACGATAGAAAATGTGGTGCAGGCAAAATTTATCGTTAGCCTTTTTAAACATTTTTCACGCATTTGTTACAAAATGTTAATATAGTTGCCCTTGAAAAGCCATTTTTAAATTCTTTTATATGACCTATCGACACTGCGTCGATATGTCCGGTTGTCCGGCTTTGTCCCCCGCCGTTTACCGGATACAACAGTCTACTTTCCCTCTCCGGACTGTTGAGTGAGTGCAGTAAAAAAGACCGTTGTGGTTCCCCCTCTCCGCAACGGTCTATTTTTTTAAACTGATTTTCCGAAAATAGCCCCTGAAGATATTGATCAGATCGATTTGAAGCGCGGTTTTACGAAGGGATGCGAAAAAATTATTATTGAAGTTTGAATAATCATACAGATTTGAATGCGGGCGTTAAAATCAAAGTCCGCTTTTTCCTTAAATTTTCAAGTGCTATATCCCGCTATCATAAACTCCGGATAGTCCGGATGCCGATATAATCTTCATTGGAGATTTTATGAAAATCAACTTGGCTGGCATCAGGATATTTCCGGTCTCTCCGATTGCCGGTTTTCCCGACACTTCAATTTTTTATGTGGCTCCACATGGCTTTTTCGCCGATTTTTGCAAGCAATGCGTCATGGGCCGCCTTATCCTCTTCGCTCAAACGGCTTGGCAATGGCTCAGGGCGCGTTTTCAGAACAATTTTATTCTGATCATCATTTTCGTTGGATTTGCTATCTGAATTCGCTCCATCAAATCCCAAAGCTCCCTGTTTGCCGCCAATCAGTTCGATATAAACATCGGCAAGAATTTCAGAGTCGAGCAAAGCACCGTGTAGCGTCCGGCGTGAATTATCGATACCGAAACGTTTGCACAAAGCATCGAGAGAATTAGGCCCCATCGGAAATTTCCGTCGCGCCATTGCCAATGTATCAATAATACGATCAACACTGATGAGGGGCTTATGGATACGCTCCAATTCTGCATTCAAAAATCCAAGGTCGAAGTTTGCATTATGGGCAATCAATGTCGCGCCTTCGATAAAGGAAAGAAAATCATCGGCTATTTCTTCAAATTTCGGCTCGTCCTTGAGGCGCTCATTGGTAAGACCGTGGACTGCTACAACTTCGTCGGGAATAATCACCCCTTGCGGATTGAGATAGACGTGAAAAGTTTTATCAGTGAGATAGCGATCAACCATCTCCACACAGCCGATTTCGACAATACGGTCTGTTTCTTTGTGAAGGCCTGTTGTTTCAGTATCAAAAATAATTTCTCTCATAAAACCTGCTCTCATCAGCCCTTTAAATTGCTCCGGCATTTTTGCACGAATTGTACCTTCATAATGGATTATTTCCCATCTTTCTTGCGTTTTGAAGATGCAATAAACAACAAATCCTGTTTCCGGTACTGTTGGCGCCTATATTCGCGTGAATACGACCGGAAGGTTAGCTATCAAAAATAGTCGACGCAAAATCATTTTGACGATTTTTACATTTATATATCTTTGAAAGAAACTATGGATAATCCGGATATAACGTTGCTAAAATTCGCGATTGAGCCGTCATTTCAATTTTACAAAAACAGCGCCGAAAATATCCACATTCTCATGGGCGGGCGGTTTATTTCAATGTCAAACGGGAAATCAGATGTTTTACCTGTTCTCTGGCATCATCAAGACTCTTGCCCGTATCAATAACAAAATCGGCACGCCTTCGCTTTTCTTCGTCCGATATCTGACGCGACAAAATACGGTTTAATTTTTCATCATCCCAGCCGCTGCGGGCTAGTACACGTTGCCGCTGAATTTCGGTTGGTGCCGAAACAACCGCTATTTTGTCAACCCGTCCTTCAGGCCCTGTTTCAAATAACAAAGGAATATCGAGAACAACAAGCGGGTCACCCCGATCGCGGTGAATTTTTACAAAGTCTTTTTCCTTTTTTCGCACCAGCGGGTGAATGAACTTTTCCAAAAGGGCAAGTTTTGACGGATTCTTCACAATTGTTTTTGATAATTTTGACCGGTCTATCCGGCCATCTGTCAAACAATCAGGGAAAATACGGCTTAAATCTTCAATAACCGGCTTACTTTCATAAAGTTCATGAACAGCCCTGTCAGCATTATAAACGGGAACACCGGCTTCTTCAAAAAAGCCGGCTGTCGTCGTTTTTCCCATGCCGATAGAACCTGTAAGCCCGAGGATAATCATTTATTGGCCCATTTTACCCAGTATTTCTTGTCGTAATTCATTATCAACAACAGGTCTTATTCCAAACCACCGTTCAAACCCCGGTACAGCCTGATGAAGCAACATTCCGATTCCGTCAACATAATTGAGGTTTCTAGCTTTGGCCTGTAAGAGAATTGGCGTCATCAAAGGAGTATAAACAATATCTGTCACGAGAACCGACGGCTTTGCCTGATCAAGGTGAATAAACGGTTCGCTGTCTTTTTTAATAAGATTATTTGTCATCCCCAGAGAGGTCGTATTAACGATTAGATCTGCCAGAGGAACGAGATCATCAATTTCGCTCCAATTTCGTGCTTTTACCTGATGGCCAAAATAACCGGCAAGCTTGTCAGCACGTGCTCTCGTCCGGTTTACAAGATAAATGTTCTCAAACCCGCGTTGTTCAAGCGTATAGATCACTGCGCGCGCCGCACCTCCGGCCCCGATGACAAGCGCCGCATTTCCACCCCAGCCAGGAGCAAAATCGTCAAGATTGGCTTCAAAACCATAACCATCGGTATTGCTTGCACAAAGTATGTTATTCTCGAACCATAATGTATTGGCGGCTCCTATCCTTGTTGCAGCCTGATCTTTTTTTTCGGAAAGGCGAAAGGCTTCTTCTTTATGAGGCAGCGTAACATTGCCACCGCAAAAACCTTTTTTTTTCAACGAATTGATAAATGTTTCAAAATTTTCCGGCTTAACCTCGACTGCATCATAAGTTCCGGCCAAGTTATATTTTTTGAGCCAAAAGCGATGAATTTGCGGTGAAAGGGAGTGTCCGACCGGATAGCCGGTTACAAAAGCATGGGGTATTTCTGGTATTATATTTGTCATCTTATCGAATGATGATTCCTGTCTCGCGTAATTTCTGCAACAATAATAAGAGGGGTAAACCGATAATGGTAAAATAATCACCCTCTATTTTATCAAATAGCTGGATACCCAAGCCTTCAACCTGATAGGCACCGACACTTGATTGAACGTCATCTCCTGTTTTATCGATATAATAATCAATAAATTCGGGCGATAATGAACGGACAATCATTTTCGCCGTTGAAAGCCCGACCCAATCGGCTTTACCGGCTTTTGCCAAAGCGATGCCGCTATGAAGATAATGTGTTTTACCTGATAAGGCGGCAAGACGCTGACGCACTTCCTCAAGATTTGCCACTTTATGAAGTGCATTTCCTTCAAGCTCCAGTGTTTGATCGCATCCTATAACAAGTGCATTTGGAAACCGGCGGGAAACATCTTCTGCCTTTTTTATTGCCAATTCTTTGGCAAGCTCCTCCGGTGTGATTTTACCTAGAGTTTGTTCGAGCTGACGCTCATCTATTTTTGCTCCTTCAACATCGAATTCGAGACCGGCATTTTCCAAAATCGATTTTCTGAACGGGCTTAAAGATGCGAGAATAAGCAGTTTATGAGACATGGTTTTTCTTTTTATTAAAATTCAGATTTGATGATCGCGCAAATAAAGCTCGAGAATCGCGGTTGCTGTTTCTTCGATAGAACGGCGTGTAACATCGATAACCGGCCAATTGTTACGCATACAAATCTGTTTGGCATTATTGAGTTCCTGCGCGATATTTGCCCGGTCAATATAGCTTTCTGTTGAAAGCCCGCCACCAATGTTACGACTTTGCCGCACCTGACTTATCCGGTCGGCAGAAGCGATAAGACCGACGATCATAGGTTTTTTCGACAAAAAGAGCTGATTGGGTGGTTCAACACCCGGAACCAGTGGAACATTGGCTGTTTTGATGCCACGATTGGCAAGATAAATACTTGTCGGCGTTTTTGACGTTCTCGAAATTCCTACAAGAATCACATCGGCATTTTGTAAGCCATCCGGCAATTGGCCGTCATCATGATCCATTGTGTAATCGAGCGCCTCGATTCGTTTGAAATAATTTGCATTAAGCTCGTGCTGGGCACTGGCGCGCCTGTTTGCCGGCAAACGCAAATAGGAATGGAACGCTTTGAAAACCGGATCAAGAACAGAAACCGAAGGCACACCCATTTTTTCACATGCCGAATGCAGTAAATGTGCGATTTTTTCGTCCACAATTGTATAAAGCACAATTCCCGGCTCACGATTGATCTGGCCGATTACTTCCTGCAACTGGGCTTCATTGCGAATAAGCGGATAAACATGTTCAATAGCGTTTGCTTCTACATATTGGGAGGCCACTGCGCGACCTGCCGAGAGGAGAGTCTCTCCGGTCGCATCAGAAATCATATATAAATGAAAGTCCAATTTTTCTTTTGTCACAGGATTCACAGGCCCTTGTTGATAGATGTGCAAATGAACAATCAT